>NZ_CP085241.1:0-3625435 GCF_044809155.1 Vreelandella venusta | reverse complement strand
TCATCTCACCATCGGTTGAAAACGGCCGACCATTGTAGCGCCCAACGAGACGGTTATCCACACGAGGTGGCGCCTCTTTTTAGCCTGTGGACAACTTTTCGTAAGCTACGAGGAAAACCTTGTGACGGTCACGGGATAAAAGGAAGAAAGGCCACTTCCAAGGTTTCTAATCACATCTAATTAACAGTTTATAAGGCCGTTATTTGAGGGTTATGCACAGATTTTTTATCATTTTAATGTGTTGATAAAAATAACTTAAAGCAACTTATCCACAATTAGTATCCCCACTATTAATAACAGCAAGTTTTAAATAACTTAATTAGTAATAATAGTGCAGTGACTGCCAAACAGAAACGACACCAAGATGGCAGGGCCATTGCCTTTTTCACGCTTTTTATGCAAGGAAAAATTGCACCGGCGGCGGGAAGTCTCTACAATTTCCGGTCTTGAATTGAATCTACCCGGCTAGTTCCTCACTGGACCGGGTTCTTTGGAATTCACTTTCCGTCCTAAAACCACGTGGGAATAACGAGTTATGAAACGCACTTTTCAACCTAGCGTTCTCAAGCGCAAGCGCGCGCATGGCTTCCGTGCTCGTATGGCAACCAAAAACGGCCGTGCCGTTATCGCACGCCGCCGCGCCAAAGGCCGCAAGCGTCTGAGCGCCTGATCTCGGATTGCGTGTGCTGCATCAAGGCTTTCCCCGGTGCTTACGTTTGCTAACCGCTGGGGATTTTAGTCACGTGTTTGAACAGGCAGACCTAAAGGTTCATGGCAAAGGTATGATGGCGTTAGCACGCTTAAGTACCCGGGGACACCCCCGCATTGGCCTAGTGGTCAGCAAAAAAAATGTGAAACGCGCTGTCGATCGCAACCGCTTTAAGCGCCTTGTTAGAGAATCTGCCCGGCTTCGCCAAGACCACTTACCCTCTGTGGATATCGTGATTCTGGCTAAGCGTGGTGTGCAGGATATCGATAATGAGACGCTACACCGCCAGCTACACGGCATGTGGAAACGACTTCAGCGTGACGCACAGGCGGTGTCTTCAACTCCCCCGCTTGATGGCGTAACACGTGACGCTTGACGACACACCTCGCCGCTCGACCTCGGCCTGCCGCCTGGCAGGCTTTCGTGTGTCATGGGTCGAGTAAATGACACTGCGCCATTAGCATGTTCACCACCCATCGGGCAGAACCCTCATGGACGTAAAACGACTTCTATTACTGATTCCACTGGCTGTACTTGCCTACCTACTGGTAGTCCAGTGGAATCAGGATTACGGGCAGATCTCCTACGATTCAGCGCCTGAAATTACGCAAAGTAGCAACGGCGATTCGCCAAGCGATCCTGCCAATGGCGATGATTTGGCGGTGCCCAGCACGTCGGCACCCCAAAACGCAATCGGCGATGGCATGCAGGATGCGTCTGAAAGCGAGACGGCAAGCCGCGACTTTATCGCCGTGACCACCGACGTTCTCGACGTGCGTATTGATCCGCACGGCGGCGACATTGTCTATGCCGCCTTGCCGCAGCATAAGCTGACGCTGGATTCCGATCGCAACTATGTGTTGCTGTCAGATAATGCCACGCGCAGCTATGTGGCTCGCTCAGGCCTACAGTTGGACGGCCAAGCCAGTCGCATTGCCTTCACTCCCGAGCGTAATGAATACCGCCTGGGTGATGATGAAGAGCAGCTCACTATTGACCTCACCGCCAATGTGAACGACGTTGACGTCATTAAACGACTCTCTTTTGAGCGCGGAAATTATGCGGTCGATGTTAGTTACTACTTAGCCAACAATACCGATGCGCCCGTCAGTGCACGCTTTATTGGTCAACTAGCACGCGATAACAGCCCTGACCCGTCTAGCGGTGTCGCCATGGGTATGAACTCCTATCTAGGGGCAGCTTACTCAACACCGGAAACTCGCTACGACAAAATCGATTTTGACGATATTCAGAGTAGCCAGTTTGAAAACCGCGAAGCACAAGGCGGCTGGGTAGCCATTATCCAGCACTACTTCGTGTCAGCCTGGGCACCCCCGCAAAATCAACAGAACCTCTATTACGCCACCACGGATTCTCGCGGTCGTAATGTGGCTGCCTTTGCAGGCCCGACAACTAACGTTGCCGCGGAAGGGGAAGCTACGCTGAGCGCTACGCTCTACATGGGTCCGAAAGTTCAAGACTACCTTGAGCAAGTCGCACCGAACCTTAAGCTCACCGTGGATTATGGCTGGCTTTGGTTCATTGCCAACCCGCTGTTCTGGCTGCTGGATAAGATCCACGACATCGTCGGTAACTGGGGCTGGTCGATTGTTCTGCTGACCGTGCTGGTGAAGCTGGTGCTCTTCCCGCTCTCTGCCAAGGCCTACAAGTCCATGGCGCGTATGCGCAAACTGGGCCCAGAGATGCAGCGTCTCAAAGAGATGTATGGCGACGACCGCCAGAAAATGTCTCAAGAGATGATGAAGTTCTACCAGAAAGAGAAGATCAACCCGCTGGGTGGCTGTTTGCCGATTCTGGTACAGATGCCGGTATTTATCGCGCTTTACTGGATGCTGCTGGAATCCGTTGAGCTTCGCCACGCACCGTTCATGTTCTGGATCCAGGATCTCTCGGTTAAAGACCCATTCTTCATTTTGCCCATTTTGATGGGTATTTCGATGTTCGTTCAGCAAATGCTGAACCCCACACCGCCAGACCCCATGCAGGCGAAGATTATGAAGATGCTACCGATTATCTTCACCTTCTTCTTCCTGTGGTTCCCGGCTGGTTTGGTCATCTACTGGGTAGTCAACAACATTATCTCGGTCGCACAGCAGTATGTGATTACGCGCAATATCGAGAACGACCCCAGCGTAGGGAAAGGGATGCGAACCAAGTAACGCACCTTCCAATGCCACCAGACCCCCGCCCTAGCGGGGGTCTGGCGTTTTAGGCGACACTTAGGCATAAACGCCTGACTACTTTCCAATTCGCCATCTTCTATCAGCAACGGAAACCGCCATGGCCGACCGACTCTATACTCAAGACACTATTACTGCCTTGGCAACCCCCCCTGGCCGAGGTGGTGTGGGCATTATCCGCGTATCTGGCCCTGCCTGCCGTGATATCGCCTCTGCCATACTCGGCCACTGCCCAGCCCCGCGCCACGCCCATTACGGGCCATTTAAAAGCGCTCAGGGCACCATTGATGAGGGGATTGCCCTACTCTTCAATGGCCCACACTCCTTCACCGGTGAAGATGTGCTGGAGCTTCAAGGGCATGGCGGGCCGATCATTATGGATATGCTGCTGGAGCGCTGCCTTCAGCTAGGAGCTCGCCTGGCTCGTCCTGGCGAATTTTCCGAGCGCGCTTTTTTGAACGATAAGCTGGACCTCGCCCAAGCCGAAGCCATTGCCGACCTGATTGATGCCTCGTCACGTTCGGCTGCTGAAAACGCCGTAAGGTCGCTACAAGGGGAGTTTTCAAGCCGCGTCTCGGCCCTGGTACAGCGGCTTATTGAACTACGCGTATACGTAGAAGCCGCCATTGATTTTCCGGAAGAAGAGATCGACTTCCTTGCCGACGGCCATGTTGCCCAGCACTTGGCGGGCGTACAGCAAGCGTTAGCCGATGTACGTAAAGCAGCCGGCCAAGGGGCTTTGCTACGCGAGGGCATGAGCGTGGTTATCGCCGGGCGCCCCAATGCGGGTAAGTCCAGCCTGCTAAACGCACTGACCGAGCAGAATACCGCCATTGTGACAGATATCGCCGGCACCACTCGCGATGTGCTGCGTGAACACATACACATTGACGGTATGCCGCTGCATATCATTGATACTGCCGGATTACGCGACACCCCGGATGCGGTGGAGAAGATTGGCGTGGCCAGGGCCTGGGAAGAGATCGAAAAAGCTGATCGAGTCCTACTGCTTGTGGATGCAACCACCACCGCGGCCACCGACCCGATGACCATTTGGCCGGAGTTTGTGGCACGGCTTCCCGATCAAACGCGATTAACGCTGGTGCGTAATAAGATTGATACCAGCGCTGAACCGGCAGGAATTGATTTATCCACAGCCACTCCAACGCTGCGCTTGTCAGCAAAAACCGGAGCAGGTGTGGATAGTTTAAAAACTCACCTTAAAGAGGTGATGGGCTTCTCGACCACTACCGAAGGGCGTTTTTCGGCACGTCGCCGTCATTTGGATGCTTTAGACCGCGCCATGGGCGCGCTAGAGACCGGGCGCGCTCAGCTAGATGGCTACGGCGCCGGTGAGCTGCTTGCTGAAGACCTACGCGATGCCCAGCAGGCGCTGGGAGAAATTACCGGCGAGTTCAGCGCTGATGATCTGCTTGGCGAAATTTTCGGCAGCTTCTGCATCGGTAAGTAACGCCCACCCAGCCGCTACTCCTCTACCAGCCAACCCGCATGGTAGCGGCTCTCATTGCCTAACAGCGGCGTTATGTGTGCCATGGCAGCGGCTAAGTGCTCATTCAAACCCCAGGGTGGGTTAATGACAAGCATGCCGCTGCCATACATTCCGTGGCCTTGCTGGTTAGGTTGGCGTAGCAGCAGCTCACTGCGCCAAATTTTACGAATTCCGCTCTCTTCTAAGCCGGTTAAAAGGGTGTGATGGTGGCCTGCGGGCAACAGCGGATACCAAATCATCACCACGGCGTGGCGCACTTTTGCCATCGTATGCGCGACCGTCTCGACCACTTCTTGATACTCCGTTTTACGCTCATAGCTGGGGTCGATCAGTGCGCATAGCCGTGGAGTAGACACCGGCACCAACCCTCTCAGCCCTGCCAAACCGTCACCATAAATTCGCTGGGCCCGCTTGGGAAACGCTTGGCCCTCCAGATGCCCATGTTCCCCAGGGTGCAGCTCATAAAGCTTGAGTCGATCCTGTTCCCGCAGCGGCTGGGATAGCCACCACGGCGATCCAGGGTAGTGGGTTAGTTCGTCCGCTTCCGGCTGAGCATTAACCAGCGCTTCCATCCAAGCGTTCAACAGCACACTGTTTAGATCACGGCGCGCTTGCCACAGCGGCCAAACGCCTTCGCGATACTCTTGTAGCCGCTGTGTCTCTTTTGTAGCAAGCGGATAGAGTCCTCTACCGGCATGAGTATCCACATATGTAATGGCTGTTTTTTTACGTAATAAATAATCGGTAACCGCGTAAAGCGTAAGATGCTTATGTATATCGGCAAAATTGCCCGCATGGTAGGCGTGTTGATAAGACAGCATGGCAGCTCGCTAGCAGTGAATCGAAAAAAAGCCCGCTATATCAGCATAGCGGGCTTTTATCAGCAATACCGAAGTTAGAGCGTTCTCATCAACCGGCGATATGGAAAAACCTGGTCTAGAAGCGCTTAACTCGATAATGGTTGGTTAGCCTTGGCCATCACCCGTGGGGGTGAGGGTAATTTCAACCCGACGGTTCTGAGCACGGCCTTGATCGGTATCGTTGCTCGCCACAGGCTGGGTCGCACCGTAACCCCGGATGTTAAGACGCATAGAAGAAACGCCGTTTTGACCTAGATAGCTACCCACCGCCTGAGCACGACGCTCAGAAAGGCGCTGGTTGTAGTTAGGGTCCCCTACGCTATCCGTGTGGCCTGCAATATTAACGCGCGTGTCTTGATACTGGGTTAATACGCTAGCTACTTCGTTGAGTGCACTACGCGCTTCGCTAGTAAGATCCGCTGAGTCAAAGCCAAACGTTACACCACTTGGCATATTCAGCACGATATCATCGCCGCGACGGTCAATTTCGATCCGTGACCCTTGTAGGTTTTCTCGTAGCTGCCGCTCTTGGCGATCCATGTAAACGCCAATGCCTGCACCTGCAGCGGCACCCACGGCCGCACCGATGAGGGCACGATCACGGCGACTGGTACTTCCATCGCCGGAGAGTGCACCGGCTGCAGCGCCCACAGCAGCACCGATACCCGACCCCATCGCGGTACTGGAGCGCTGCGTTTGCCCGCTGTAAGGGTCAGTAGTAGCACAACCAGCCACCAAAATAGCAGCCGCTAATGGGGTCAGTAGTCGAGAAATACGCATCGCTCACTCCTTGTTGTCTTCAGGGTAGTTGCTTTCTGTATCGCTGATCACTCATTACTTATTAATGCCAGCAACTCATTCAAGAATAATAGACCTTGAGGTGAAGCACGCAGATTTTCAGGCATTTCCATTAAAAGTCCTTTTTCATGGGCACTTTGTAAGCGCTTAAGTAACACTGCCTCAGGCTGCCCGGTATGGCGTGTCCATTTATCCATGGCGACTCCATCGGTTAAGCGCAGCGCGTTCATTGCAAATTCAAGCGGCAGTTCATCCATATGGATGAGCTGCTTGCCTGCAATAAAGCCACGGAGGTCATTGGCACGGCGCAAGTAGGCGTCTGGTTGACGTGTTTTCCAACGCCGTTCTATATGCCACTTCCCCTCTTGATCAATGGTCGTCAGCTTACCGTGAGCCCCCGCCCCGATGCCAAGATAGTCGCCAAACTGCCAGTAATTAAGATTGTGCCGGCTTTGCTGGTGAGGCTTTGCGTAGGCTGATATCTCATAGCGATGTAAGCCTGCTTGCTCAAGCTGCTGGTGACCCGCTTCCTGGATATCCCAAAGCGCTTCCTCTTCAGGGAGTGTCGGAGGGTGAGAAAAGAAGGCAGTATTAGGTTCAAGGGTCAGCTGATACCAAGAGAGATGCTCGGGTGAGAGCGCCAGGGCTTGCTCTATATCTTCCAGTGCTTGTGCAGGCGTTTGCTGAGGCAACCCATGCATCAAATCAATATTAAGATTATCAAACCCCGCTTTACGGGCCTGCTCGACCGCTTGTAGCGCTTCTTGGCCACTATGAATACGCCCCAACGCTTCGAGCTGCGTAGCATGGAAACTTTGCACGCCTAACGATAAACGGTTAATACCCGCTTCTCGATAGCCAATAAAACGCCCTTGCTCGGTTGTCCCAGGATTGGCTTCAAGGGTAATTTCAATATCGGCAGCAAAGGGTAAGCGTTGGCGTATTGCACTAAATAGTTCGCTGTAAAACGCTGGCGATAGCAAGCTAGGCGTCCCCCCTCCAATAAAGATCGTCTCAATCGTTCGCCCTGCCGCCAGGGTAAGATCTCCATCAAGATCTTTCAGAAGTGCGCCTAAATAGGCGGTCTCTGGCAGCTCACTGCGCTCAGGCTCATGCGAGTTAAAGTCGCAATAGGGACACTTGCGCACGCACCATGGCGTATGGATGTATAGCGAGAGCGGAGGTAATGGCTCAGCCATGCGCCACCTTCAAAAGGTCCACTAAACTCTGTAGCGCGCGACCTCGATGACTCAAACGATTTTTGGTTTCACTCGGTAGCTCAGCCACACTCATCCCCTGGTCAGGTAACCAAAAAAGCGGATCGTAACCAAAGCCGCCTTCCCCTCGTGGATGGGCAAGAATCTCACCCTCCCAACTGCGTTGAACAATAACAGGAACAGGGTCTTCAGCATGGCGCAAATAGACCAGCACGCACCAGTAGCGACCGGTTCTCTGCCCCTCCGCACACTCACTCAGTGCTTTAAGCAGCTTTGCATTATTTCGTTGATCGCTTTTAGGTTCCCCAGCGTAACGCGCTGAGTAGATCCCCGGTGCCCCGTGGAGTGCATCAACTTCTAAGCCAGAATCATCGGCCAATGCGGGTAACCCACTGACGCGGCTCGCCTCTCGCGCTTTTAGCAGTGCATTTTCGACAAACGTAAGCCCTGTCTCTTCCACATCGCATACACCAAATTCTGCCTGAGGGCGGACATCAAACCCGAGTGGCATCAGTAACTGGTTGAACTCTTTAAGCTTTCCATCATTACCGCTGGCTAACACCAGGGGAGTAAGCGTTGACATAGGTAAATCTCCAAACAAGAGATGCTCAGTCTACGCCTATCGAATTCTCATCAGAAGCCAACAAAATGTTACTCAATGTATCGATGAAGGCGAGCCTTATAAATAAATTTACTCATCATATTTCCATTAAAAACAATTGACTAAAATAAATATAAACAAAAGAAATAAGTATATGACGTTTATTTTTACCACAACTCTAATAACAAAACTTTACGAAATGTATCTTATAGGCAACACTTGAGTGAGCCACAGCTCACTCTTTCTATCTATGAGGATTTCACAATGTCGCAGGAAAAGACCGATGATTTGGTGTACATCATCACCGAAAAAAGCCCACAGTCTCAGCTGTTTGCTGATTATCTACATGAGCATACGGGCTGTGACGTCAGTATTTACTCTCCAGGAATCGCGCTTCCCGCCGTCACCGCCGAACGCATGCTGATTCTCATCGACAGTGACCACATCAGTATCGAGGCACTGCCGGATTGGCAAGATGCGTTGACCGAAACGCTCGCAAAAGTCCCCCTTGCTGCGTTCAACATCCACGATATGGATCACGCATTAGAAGCGCTCTCCTGCGCTCAGTTGAAAGGCGTGTTTTATCGTAACGAAAGCCTCGAAGTGATTTGTAAGGGTATCCATGCGCTGATGGAGGGAGACCTTTGGATGTCACGAGACCTGATGGCTAAGCTCATCCTTTTTTATCGCAAGTACCAAAGTAACGCCTTCCGACCAGCGTGCGGCCTTACGAATCGTGAAATGGAAATTATCTCTTTATTAAGTGCCGGCTCATCTAATCAGCAAATAGCTGACAAGCTGTTTGTAAGTGAACACACCGTTAAATCGCACCTTTACAACATTTTCCGAAAAATAAACGTGCATAACCGAATTCAAGCACTTAATTGGATACATCAAAACCTAGGCCCCATTTTGCCTAATATCGATACCGCAAGAAGCTTAAAACGGCACCGTTAGCCGTTAAGCCAATCGTTAAAAAATTACTAAAAAAGAGTTACTTACCATGCCGCTATTGTATGTCTTTTTACTCACATGGTTTCTAGCGTTCTCACCAACGTCCTGGGTGCTCGCTAACGAGCCCGCCCCTCCTGCCGAATCGCTGGCAGAGAATGAACAAGATGCTGTCGATGCTATTAATCAGCTATCAAGCTCTGATGGCCCAGAAATTCAGAGCCGCGCTAACGGCAGTAGCGAGCTGACCGGAATAATGGTTGATCGAACCATCACGATGGCAGGCAAAACGTTTTATCGCGCCTTTAGCCAGCAGGCAATGGGAAACGTATTGATAGGCAATGCCACGCTCACCATTCAAGAGCGTCCTGACGCACGTTGGGGCAGCCAAGTATGGATTATGCAAGGCAACCGGATGTACTTCAGAACACAGCTCTCTCCCAGGATTAGCGAAGCGGATCAGGTGGCTGGGGAGGCTGTACAAATCGTCGAGGAAGCACTTCTCCAGCAACAGCTGGCTTCCGCTATTACCTCCGACAAAGACTTGGGAAGAGAGGAGTTATTCTAATGAAAAAGCTAAGAAACATAAGCGCAGCAACAGCGCTAC
Source organism: Vreelandella venusta (assembly GCF_044809155.1). Lineage (GTDB taxonomy): Bacteria > Pseudomonadota > Gammaproteobacteria > Pseudomonadales > Halomonadaceae > Vreelandella > Vreelandella venusta_B. The sequence continues at coordinate 3,615,981 of NZ_CP085241.1, read as the reverse complement.
TCGCATTAGCGCTATCCCCCGCTGCTCAGGCTGGCGAACTGATCTATCAACCGCTCAACCCCTCTTTTGGCGGTGACCCGTTTGTCGGCAGCTACTTACTAGGTAAAGCCCAGGCACAGGACACCAACACCGACCCAGATGCACGACGCTCCCAACCTATTTCGTCTACCCAACGCTTGGTACAAAGCCTGGAAAGCCGACTCATTTCACAGCTCATCAGCGATGTGGGAAGGGGCGAAGCCGGAGAGGGCAGTTTTGATAGCGATGAATTCGGCGTCGTGGTCAGAGATGACGGTGGTCAGCTTACCGTCCAAGTAGTAGACAAGCTCACTGGCGACGTTACCACCATCAATGTTGGCGGCTTATTTAACCCTTGAAGCAAGTGATTCGACCATCCAAAAAATTAAACGCAATAAAACAAGGGGACACCCATGAGAATTATCATCGTTGGGATATTAGCATTCTGGCTAAGTGGCTGCGCCGGTACTATCGCCACCTCAGAAAATTTGGAGGGGGCACCCGCTACCCTTACGCCCAGGGGGGCTGCCTACCAAGATCTTATATCGCTACCACCACCAGCAGGGCGTATCTTTGTATCCGTGTATGACTTCCGGGATCAAACAGGTCAATACCGTCCAGCCCCGGCTAGTACGTTCTCCACCGCCGTTACACAAGGGGCCGCAGCAATGCTCACCGGAGCCCTTGCCGACTCGGGGTGGTTTATTCCTCTTGAGCGTGTCGGCTTACAAAACTTGCTGACCGAGCGCCGCATCATTCGCGCAGAGTTTGAACGCTTTGGCCAGCCCGATACGCTGCCATCCCTGCGCGCAGCGTCTGTTATGTTGGAAGGGGGGATCATCGCTTATGAGTCCAACATACGTACCGGAGGGGCGGGGGTTGAATATTTCGGTATCGGCGCCTCAGGTCAGTATCAAGTAGACCAAGTGACTGTAAACCTCCGGGCGGTAGAAATTTCTTCCGGCGAGGTGCTAGCGAACGTAACAACTACGAAGACTATCTACTCCAAGGAGCTGCGTGCCGGTGTCTACCGCTTTATCGACTTCAGTCGTCTACTAGAAGCAGAAGCCGGTATTACAACCAACGAGCCCGTACAGATGGCGGTGATGTCAGCCATCGAGTCGTCGGTCATTCATTTGATTGCACAAGGGGTAGAAAATCGGCTTTGGAACCTGCCCAGCGATGTCAATTTCAACGAAACCATATTGGCGGATTATTTAAATGCACCGGTACCGCTGCTGTAACGCTATTTAATTCCTCAAGGGAACCTTGAAGGTCATGCTTTTGCATGACCTTTTTTTTCGTTAACGACCTTTTAATTAACAATAATTTACTGAATTTAAAAGCTATTTTCATATTCTTCTAATTATTATTTTTTCATCTATATCATTTTCTCAATCATATTGATGATTGCCTCATAGCGATATAAATAATCGCTTACCCATTAAAGAACATTATTTTTAAAAACATTAAACCCGAAAAACTTCTTATAGCAAAAAAACGCTTAGCGTCCAGAATGAGTGCATGTAACAAACAGAAACAACATGTTTCTTTTGGAGGTTTTAAGTGACTACTTATGGCTGTCATTTTTTTACTCGCGCTAAAAAGCAGCTCTGTTTTTTTATATTTTTAGCTGCTTGCCTATTTACAATAGCGCCAGTAAACGCTAACGAGATTGAACAAGCGCTGCTAGAAAAAGCAAGAATCACTCAACATATTGAACAGCAGCAAGAGCAGCTAAATCAGTACGGCGACATAAGCAATGCCAGTATTATTCAACAAATAGGCAGCAATAACAGCGCGACTACTGCACAGTCTCAATCGGCTAACTTTCAAGCAAGAAACTTTGCTTTTATTTATCAATACGGCAACCGGAATAACGCAGATATCTTTCAGCAAGGAAGCGGACACAGCGCTGTTATTTGGCAAGAAGGAAACGGGCACAAGGCTACCATCAACCAACTAAACGATAACCGCGCCTTTGCAGCCGATATCCGCCAGTTTGGCAGTTCAAGCGAAGTACAGATTTCACAATCGGGGAGCGACCCGCGCAGCATTAGCGTCGAACACCACGCGTATTCGGGCAATGCACAGCCGGTCTTCGTCGAGAAACACTGAGCAGCATTCCGCTACCTCAGTGATCACCAAAGCAAGATGGTCGAAAACAAAGGGGAAACACCATGAAAATGCAACTCACCGCACTCGCTGCAGCCGTCGCTTTAACAGCCAGTTTTTCTACTATGGTGCAAGCGGATCCACGTGACTGGGACAATCCAGATAATGACACTACCAGCCACTCTCCCTCTGCGAGTACTTTTAGTGCCCAAGAGACAATCAGAGAAGGTATGGATGGTTTTGAAAAGCACGTCAACCATGCAAACGCCGATGCAAATACTCAGTACTCTAAAGTCCAACAGAGTGGCAGCTATGCTAGTGCTCTTGTTAACCAACATGATGGCCCTCAGTACTCGCTAATTCAACAGTCCGGTTATGCTGATGAAGCTACTGTTTTACAAAAAAATGCAACCAATAACGCCGGTGGTACCAATGAGTCTATCATTAAACAAGAAGGATCAACTCACACTGGGAATACAGCAATTGTAACCCAAATTGGATATCTAAACGATTCTTTCGTGGATCAGCGTGGTAATAATAATAGAGCAGAAGTCGATCAAATCGATAACACAGCAAGCAGCGACTCTATTATCCATCAACGTGGGGATGACAACACTGCAACGATCATGCAGACAAATAATACTTCTCAAACATGGAGCTTCGTTGGGCAATATGGCAATGACAACGTCGCTGACGTTACTCAAAACTACGCAGATCTTAGCTCCTCCTTTATTTATCAAGATAGTAGGGGTAGCCAGGGACATTATGCTGAAGTTAGTCAAACTGGTCCTAGTAACTTCTCAATGATCCGTCAGATGGGTCATACGCAAGGAGGCGCTGTGCATTCCCAAACAGGTAACGCTGGAAACAATACTGCCGTTACCAATCAGTGGTGAAGCATAGTAATATTTTTGCAACATATCTTGTGTCAAAACCGCCCTACGGGGCGGTTTTTTTATGCTTTTTCCTGCTGACTTGACCTTTCATCAACTTATCAACGCCTATCGCCAGCCCCACCATTAAAAAACTAAACACTCCATATGAGAAACCTCATTTTTTTGAAATTTAAGAAAATGGGGTTTTTAAGCTTCAATTTCAATTAAAAGCATCATGGTAATGCCATGAGGATATTCCATACTCAACTCAACGAAACGTTACATAAAAATACAAAACGCAAAGGCAGTTAACATGAAGATTTATCAACAACGCTCCAGCGCTTTGACAAGCATCAACATACCAAAGATTACTCGGAAAGTGTCGCTTTTATCGCTGGGAGTCGTCGCCGCCGTGTTTTCAATTTCATCATTGGCGCAGGATGATCAGATTATTAATCCCGGTGTGAATGAGAAAACGGCATATACCCATATTAATAAGAGTGAAAATTCACTGCTAAATAGTGACATCAAAATTCCAGCATCAAGCGGTAATATGTCACTCATCAAACAAATAGGTGATAGAAACACAAGCACCGTTAATCAAAATCGAGTCATTCAAGGTAACGCTAATTTTTCGTCTATCTACCAAAGCGGAAATTTAAATAACGCCTCAATTAATCAAGAAGGCTCACAAAATATTGGCCTTATATACCAGGACGGTAATCGATTAGAGGCCACTATTACCCAGACAGGTAATCAATTCGAAGCTCAAGTCACTCAGTATGGGCTTGATGCAAACGTCAACATTTCACAATCGGGGAGTGGCTATCGCAGTATTAACGTCGAGCAACAGTCTTACTCGGGTAATGCTTCACCAGTCACTATCGATACCTACTGAGCAACACAAGTTGCCTCAGTTATAACTAAGCAAGTAAATCGAAAAGGGGAAATATCATGAAAACTCAACTAACTACTATTGCTGCCGCTATTGCTTTCACCATGAGCGCCGCTGCACTGGCACAAACAATGCCTGACTCTAGCTTCAATAGCTCTAGGAATACCATCAACGGCATGGCTGGTCCTGGCTACGATGGTAACCCTGTCGGCAGTGATTCTTTCATCAATCAAACGGGGAATAATAACAATAACGCAGTAGTACAATGGGGTACCCAAATTTCGCGCATTCAACAGAATGGCAACAACAACGGCACCAGCATTAATCAAGATGATGTTGTGGGGCAAGCACTAACATCCCCAGGTCAACACTACTCTTTAGTTGACCAGGATGGAAACAATAACTATGCGTCGGTTGCGCAGCTTGGTAAGTATAATGACTCTAAAGTCTATCAAGAAGGTAACCGTAACTACGCAAATATCGATCAAAGCGGTGAGTTAAACGACTCATGGGTCAAGCACGATGGCAATGACAATAGCAGCGAAGTCAATCAGCACGGTAAGTTAAATGACAGCTATGTCCTCTTTAATGGCAATAGTAACTACTCGTCTACCAACCAAATGGGGGATGAACTAGACAGTGACATTATCGCTCATGGTAATGATAACAACTATGTTATTACTCAAAGCGGCTATGGTCACGACTCCTTTGTTCGTACCAGCGGTTCGGGTAACAACTACAACGTAACTCAAAGTGGTGACTTCGGTGCAAGTGGCCAGCACTTCTCACAAATTAAAACAGTAGGTAATAATAACTACAACTCTGTGAGCCAAGGACACTAAACCCTAGGACGCTACTATCTAGATATAATCCGCCCCTTACGGGGCGGTTTTTTCGTTTCAGCGCACCATAATGGTTAATGTGCCGCCTTTGCCTTGGGTAGAAGAACGCGAGCGGTTGGTGCCTTTTACAATATCAACGTCAAGACGCTCATCGTCGGTCAGCAGCTTTACTGTTCCCTCCAGGGTGGTTCCTTCAAACGTGTACTCCGCGGGCACGGTGCCCTGCTTTTCGATGTGCTCGGTTGTTTCACCTTCGCGCGTAATACGCCATTCGGCGGAAAATTCAGCGCCTGGCGAGCCACTCATTGTGATGTGAATCTGTGTCATAGCATGCTCCTGTGCAGCGGCTGCGCCTAACGGTACACCCAGGGTGGTCACAGCGGTTAAAAGTGCGTAATTGAACAATCTATAGTGCCAAGCCGTTTGCCCTTTCATGCTTGCCTACCTCATTAACCACAAGAGCCGCTCGATATGAGCGGCTCTTGCAGTGTAGCAGTAGAAACAGATCTCCGTTACTTTACGTTACATAACAGAGAAGGCTTTTTCTGCGGCATCTAAGGTGAACTGAATATCTTCAGGTGAGTGGGCGCTCGACATAAAGCCTGCTTCAAAAGCAGAAGGGGCAAGGTAAACGCCGTGATCCAACATGGCACCGAAGAAGCGCCGGAAAGCCTCAGGGTTACACGCGGTCGCCTGGGCAAAGTTATCCACCCGTGACTGTGAGGTGAAAAAGACGCCGAACATGCCGCCGGCTGATTGTGTCATCATCGGAACACGTGCCGCATTGGCGCGCTCCTGCAGGCCGTTACACAGGGTTTGCACTCGCTGTGTCAGTGCATCGTGAAACCCCGGTACCTGGAGCTTGGTTAACAGAGCGACCCCTGCAGCCATGGCCAGCGGGTTACCGGAAAGCGTACCGGCTTGGTATACCGGCCCCAGTGGCGAGATATTTTGCATGATCTCCTGCTTGCCGCCGAATGCGCCAACGGGCATGCCGCCGCCAACAATCTTGCCTAGGCAGGTTAAGTCCGGTGTGACGCCGTAGTGCGCTTGAGCACCGCCTAACGCAACGCGGAAGCCGGTCATCACTTCATCAAAAATCAAAATGCTGCCGTGCTCATTACATACCCGGCGCAGCGTTTCTAGAAACCCTGGCTGGGGTGGAATGCAGTTCATGTTGCCAGCCACCGGCTCGACAATAATGCAGGCAATCTGCTCGCCAATCTCCGCAAAACACGCTTCCACGCCTTCAGGGTCGTTATACGACAGGGTAATAGTGTGCTCAGCGAGCGACGCCGGTACGCCGGGCGAGCTGGGTTCACCATGAGTTAACGCGCCGGAGCCGGCTTTAACGAGCAGTGAATCCGAATGGCCGTGGTAATTGCCTTCGAATTTCACAATTTTGTCGCGCCCTGTCGTGCCGCGCGCGAGGCGAATGGCCGACATCGTCGCTTCGGTGCCCGAGCTGGTCATGCGCACCATTTCCATGGTGGGAATGATATTGCAGATAAGATCTGCCATGGTGGTTTCAACCGCCGTCGGCGTCCCAAAAGAGAGGCCGTTATCCAATCGAGCACGCACTGCCGCCAGTACGTCTTGGTCGGCATGGCCGGTAATCATTGGCCCCCAAGAGCCAACGTAATCTACGTAGCGATTACCTTCCACATCGAACAGATAAGCACCCTGGGCGCGCTCCATAAAAACCGGCGGACGATGAAGACCTTTAAATGCTCGGACGGGCGAGTTAACCCCGCCTGGAATATGGCGACTGGCAAGGTCAAACAGTTCAGCAGATGTGGTCATGGCATCCTCAATATAAATGGTTTACCGGCAATGAGATCAAAAACGTACGGGGTGTGGCAAGCGATTGGGCAGGCACTGACCGCTGGGTGGCTGATAGCCCTGAGACAAACTTTCCCAGGTAAAGTGCTGCGCCTGCTCGCACGCCATGGGCAAGCGCTCCCCTACGGCTAATCGGGCGGCAATGGCAGAGGCTAATGTGCAGCCAGAGCCATGAAACGTTTCTGGCAAGCGGGGCCACTGCCACTGGCGGGTAGTGTCTGGCGAGTGGAGGGTATGTATCACTTGCTGCGTGTTGCCCGGCAGAGGGTCGTCGGTTGCGGTTACTAAAATAGCTTGGCACCCCCGCGAAAGTAACGCCACCGCCCGCGCCGTATCGTCAAAAGGCGCGGTAATCTCAGGGGTTAGCGCAGCCAATTCAAAGCGGTTGGGGGTTAAAATATCCACAAGGGGCAATAAACGATCCACATACAATTTTTGCAGGGCCGGTGTGGATAACTCTGTTCCGCCCCCCGCTTTCAGCACAGGGTCAGCCACCACCGGCACACCGGGAAACCGACGAATAATTTGCTCCGCCGCGCGAAGCGTTGGCTCATCGGCTAATAAGCCAATTTTTATCGCGGCGATCTGCATATCGCCCAGCGCCTCCGCCATTTGGCGCATAGCCTGGGGGTCAGCCGGCAAAATCCGTAAGACGTTGTGGCAGTTTTGAACTGTCAGCGCGGTTGGAATCGTGGCGGCCCAACCGCCACAGGCGGCAATGGTTTCACTATCAGCCACTAGCCCAGCACCGCCGGTTGGGTCATGGCCTGCAAGCACTAATACCACGGGAGGAAGAGGTTGGCGCATCAAAAGGGCTTCACCACCGCAAGAATAATAATTGCGATTAACGCAATCACGGGCGCTTCGTTAAACCAGCGGAAAAACACGTGGCTTTTGCTGCAGCGGGCTTGTTCAAATTGTTTTAAATAAATGAGACATACATGGTGATAGGCGATTAGCAGAGCCACCAATGCTAATTTGGCGTGCATCCAGCCTTGGCTCAACCACGCGGGCGCCAAGTAGAGCATCCAGCCGCCAAAGATCAATACCACAATCATTGAGGGCGTCATAATGCCCCGATACAGCTTGCGCTCCATGGTTTTAAAGTAAGTGATCGCTTGCTCATCGCCTTCATCCCGCGCCATGGCGTGATAAACATACAGCCGTGGCAAATAAAATAGCGCAGCAAACCAGGTAACAACCGCCATTAAATGAATGGCTTTTACCCATAAATACATACTCTCTCCTTAGGCAGTAGGGTCATTGCTGGAAAATAGCCGTCTAGGCGTCAGGGCTTTTTTTCAGCACTTTGGCTTTCAACACTGAGAGGGTCAACGTAGTGATAGTAACGTTCGATAGCATCACGGGTAATGATACCTGAAATACGCTGATGCTTTGGTCGATAACCGTGAACCACGTAGAGCGCATCCAGCGTATCCGCCTGTAATTTTAAAAATGCCTCAGAGAGTGTGGCCTGCAACGCAATAGGCGCCATTTCCAGGCGCTGACCGGGAACTTCAAGTAAATCAATCAATTCATCTTCCGGTGGTGTTTCACCCTCAAGCGCCTTATCGTGCTCCAACAACCAACGGGCAAGCTCCGCGGCTTTGAGCGCCAACACCGGCTTTTCACTGCTGGAGCGCTCAATCACCAGCCAGATGGGGCTGCTTTCCAGCAAACGGCGGGCATGGCTTGGCGTGATCATGCGCTCTGTACGCACTAACTGCCGCTCCATCACCGCAGGCACTGAAACCCGCGAAAGTGCCTGCATCAAAGGCTGTTGGAGTGGATGCAAACCGTAGCGTACCGAGCTAATAAAAAAGCCTTCACAGCCCGTTAGCTGGCGCGACGTTAGGCAAGCCACTACCACCACTAACATACCCGGTAGCATTATGTTCGGTGAATGGGTTAGCTCAAGCAGCGCCATCAATGCTGCCAGCGGTGCTTGTAGTACAGCCCCCATCATCGCCGCCATGCCTAACATGGCATAAATGCCGGGGTCTGCCGCTTTATCTGGCCATAGCCAACCGCCTAACATCCCGCCTAGAGCACCAGTAGCAGCACCCACCACTAATACGGGACCAATAATGCCAATCGGCACCCCACCTGCAACGGTAATCGCGGTAATCAGCAGTTTAGCCATCATCAGCGCCAGCAGTACGGTAACGGTCAGCTGGTTGTTTAAGATGGCAGCCACGCTGTCGTAACCAATGCCCTGTACGCCAGGAAACCACCAAGCGACAGCACCTGTTGCTACGCCTACCACGCCTAACCTTAGCCACAGCGGCCACTGCTGCAGATACTGGCTACGTGACACATGAATAAACAAACCTGCTAACAGGCCAATCACTAACCCCATCACTACCACCCAAGGCACATTCAATAATGAACCTAGAGCAACCTCAGGAATACGAAACGCCGGTTCGTTGCCGTACACCAGCTGAGCAACGAGTGCCCCCATGGTTGAGGCGAGTATCACGGGCATAAAGCTCATCAGGGTGTATTCCATCATCACCACTTCCATGGCGAAAATGACACCCGCTATAGGTGTATTAAACGAGGCTGAAATACCCGCAGCGGTACCGCAAGCCACTAACACGCGCAGGCTATTATTGGGTAGGCGAAGCTTAAGCCCCAAGCCGCTTGATGCCGCAGCGCCCAAATGAATGGCCGGCCCTTCACGCCCCGCAGAAAGCCCACCGAGCACAGATACCACACCCACCCACCACTGGTTTAACCAGTTGCGCATGGGGAAACGCCCTTGATGATAGGTAAGGCGCTCAATCACGTGGCCAACACCCAATTTACGGGCGGTCGCCTTTTGGCGATAGAGCAGTGCACCGATTAGGCTGACCGCAATAATGGGCAGTAGCGCCCGAAGCCATGGCGCTAAGCCTTCAAAAGCTTCCGGGTCACCTTCAGGCATATATAGCGCCGCGCCCGCCTCAAGCAGTAGGCGAAAGGCTACCATTAATGCGCCTGTTATCACCCCCGACATCAGCCCCAGCACGCATAGCTGCGGTAGGGCATCCACGTTCGCCAATTGGCGACGAAAACTCTCTAAGGTGAAATCTGATCGGGAAAAACGTGCCACAGCGACCATCCTTGCGCTTGGGTTACGAAAGGTTCTATCAGCATACCCGAATTAACTAACACCGTGGCGTTCATCGCATCGTTCGTACCATTGAGCGCTCTTATGGGGGACGCCTCTTGTGTATCATAGCTTGATACGCTTCGACATCCTGCCCCCAGTGAACAGGGCTGTTGATGACTGGCGCTTTATTGTTAAGACGTAACGTGCTCAACGCGCAAGGAGTGGTTTGTGATTAAGGTTGGTATTGTCGGCGGAACGGGTTACACCGGTGTCGAGCTTTTAAGGCTCCTCGCCCAGCACCCCCACGTTAGCGTAGAAGCGATTACCTCACGATCGGAAGCGGGCGTTAAGGTGTGCGATATGTACCCCAACCTGCGCGGCCACTACGACACGTTGGCGTTTAGCGAGCCCGATGCCAACGCGTTAGGGGCGATGGATGCCGTGTTTTTTGCCACTCCCCATGGTGTGGCCCACGCCCTTGCCGGGGAGCTGCTCGAAAAGGGCACACGGGTTATCGATCTCTCGGCCGATTTTCGCCTGCGCGATGCAGCGGAGTGGAGCCAGTGGTACGACCAGCCCCACGGCGCACCAGAGCTATTAAAAGAAGCTGTTTACGGCCTGCCAGAAATGCATCGTGAGCAGATAAAAAGCGCTCGCTTAATTGCCGTACCCGGCTGCTATCCTACCGCCGTTCAGCTGGGCTACCTGCCGCTTTTAGAAGCTGGGCTAATCGACCCAGGTCAGTTAATCGCTGACTGTAAATCCGGCGTTACCGGGGCTGGCCGTGGTGCAAAAGTAGGGTCACTGCTCGCCGAAGCCAGCGAATCCATGAAAGCCTACGGTGCGGCGGGTCATCGTCATTTACCGGAAATTCGCCAAGGCTTGGGTGATATGCAGCAACATCCGGTAGGACTCACCTTTGTCCCCCACCTAACACCGATGATTCGCGGTATTCACGCGACGCTCTACAGCACACTCACCAGCGAACCCGGCGATTTGCAGGCGCTGTTTGAGCAGCGATACGCCCACGAACCGTTTGTGGATGTAATGCCTGCCGGTAGCCACCCGGAAACCCGCAGCGTCAAAGGTAACAATACCTGCCGCTTAGCGATTCACCGCCCAGGCAATGGCAATATCGTGGTCGTACTCTCGGTGATTGATAACCTCGTGAAAGGCGCATCAGGCCAAGCGATTCAAAATCTTAACTTAATGTTTGGCTTTGAAGAGAATACCGGCCTCACAGCTCCTGCCTTGATGCCTTAAGTCGCTACTAATTCCCAGCAATAGTTGACCCTTTTGCTGGGAATTACCCATAATCGTTTTCTAATACCGATTATTCGTTCTTTAAAGCTCGCGGGAGGTACCCATGAGCGGTGCAGAAGCTTTTGTTCCAACCCCTCTACTTTTATCTGATAGCGCACGCAGTCGTATCAACGCGCTGATAGAAGAAGAGAGCAATCCAGCGCTCAAACTACGCGTTTATGTGACCGGCGGTGGCTGTTCAGGATTTCAATATGGTTTTGATTTCGCTGAAAACGTCGCCGAAGACGATACGCTGATTGAGTTTGGCACTGCCACGCTAGTGGTCGATCCACTCTCCTATCAGTATTTAGTAGGTTCCACTATCGATTATGAAGAGGGTCTTGCCGGGGCGCGTTTTCGCGTACAAAACCCCAATGCTACGACTACCTGTGGCTGTGGCGCCTCATTTATGGTCTAACCAGCGTTAGTAGCAAGCCCACCCCGTGACTTGACGCCTTGGCGGTTTCTCGCCAAGGTTAAAAGGTCAATAACGGTTGCAGACGTGATTTATAAGAAAAACTCTCTTTGAATAACGTCGCTAACCAAACAATACACGGGGAAACGAATGAGCTACTTACTGAAAAAATCTGTCATTGCCACCGCTCTCGCATTGGGCTTGGGCAGTACCACTATCGCGTTTGCACAAACGCCTACTGTAAATGTGGCCACTGACCCAAGCTTTGTGCCGTTTGAAATGATGGACCCAGAAACCGGCGAAATGATCGGTTTCGATATGGATATCATCAACGCCGTTGCCGAACGCGCTGGCTTTGAGGTTAACCTCACTACCATGGAGTTTTCTGGCATTATTCCTGCGGTACAGACCGGCAGCCAGGAAATCGCCATTGCGGGCACCACCATTACCGAAGAGCGTGCCCAGGTTGTCGACTTCTCCGACCCCTACTATGACTCAGGTCTGCAAATTATTGTGCGCGCCGACAACGAAGAGGTCTCTTCGATTGAAGATCTAGCGGGTCTCACCGTTGCCACCAAGATCGGCTCCACTAGCTACGACTTTCTTCAACAAGAACTCGGCGATGATGCTGACATTACTCCCTACCCAGGCACCGCCGACATGTATATGGCGCTGTTAGGGCGTAACGTCGATGCCGTACTGTACGACGCCCCTAACGTGGCCTACTTCTCACAAACCCGCGGCGAAGGACGTACCAAGGTTGTCGGCCCACTGTATGAAGGCCAGCAGTACGGCATCGTGTTCCATAAAGGCAGCGAGTGGGTAGAGCCTACCAACGAAGCGCTAGCCTCCATGCGTGAAGACGGCACCTATGATGAAATCTACACAAAGTGGTTTGGTGAAGCCCCCAGCGCTGAGTAACAGCGCTGTTAGCGACCACTGATACCCATTAGTGCTTTTCATCGCAGGGCCGGGCGGCTACTCCCCCGGCCCTGCGTCGTTGTTTATTTTTCTGGAGATAACGCGTGGACGTTAACTTTCAGTTTGATTGGTCGGCCGCATTTGGGTCGATTCCTTACTTGTTGCCCGGTATTCCTTGGACACTGCTCATCTCGTTCGGCGGCTTGGCGATCGGCTTCTTTATCGGCATTTTCTTTGGTTTATTACGTATCAGTCCCGTGCGCTGGCTACGCTGGCCAGCCGTTTTATATGTTGAGGTTTTCCGCGGTACGCCGATTTTAGTGCAGGTTCTGTTTATTTTTTATGGCTTGCCCCAACTGCTGGGAGGGCCGATCAACGCACTCGTTGCCGGTATTGCCGCTATCGCCATTAACTCAGGAGCGTATATTTCTGAAATAGTGCGGGGCGGCGTACAGTCTATTGAACGAGGCCAGCGAGAAGCATCGCTCTCATTAGGCCTCTCTCGAACCCAAGCGTTTCGTTACGTGATTTGGCCACAAGCCCTAAGACGCATGATTCCTCCACTGGGTAACCAGGGCATCATTAGTATCAAAGATACCTCGCTATTTTCAGTGATCGGGGTCGGTGAATTAGTCCGCCAAGGGCAGATTTATATTGCGACTACCTTTACCGCACTTGAGGTCTATTTCATGGTGGCGCTGATGTACCTTGCCATCACCTGGACTCTCTCTTTGATTCTGCGCCAAGTTGAGCGCAGAGGCCTCGCAGGACAATAAGGAACGTGCAATGACCTCTACCCAATCGCCCATTGTGCGTATGCAGCAGCTCAATAAGCATTTTGGCAGCCTGCACGTACTCAATAATATTGACCTTGAAATTATCCCTGGCGAAGTCGTCGTTATTATCGGTGCCAGCGGTTCAGGTAAATCAACGCTCATCCGCTGTATCAACGGCTTAGAAGAGTTCCAATCGGGTTCTCTTGACGTTGATGGCAACCCACTGCTGCCTAACGGTAAAAGCAGTAAAGCGCTACAAACCATCCGCACCGAAGTCGGCATGGTATTTCAGCAATTCAACCTCTTCCCTCACTTAAGCGTACGCGACAACGTTACCCTTGCCCCCATGAAAGTACGCGGGTGGAGCCGCCAAGATGCCGAAGAGACCGCTGAACGACTGTTAGAGCGCGTTGGCATCGCTGACCAGGCCGAGAAGTACCCAAGCCAGCTCTCCGGCGGTCAGCAGCAGCGTGTGGCGCTAGCCCGAGCGTTAGCCATGGAACCCCGTCTTATGCTGTTTGACGAGCCCACATCAGCGCTGGACCCTGAAATGATTGGCGAAGTGCTGGATGCCATGCGTGAGCTTGCCAAAGAGGGCATGACCATGGTGATTGTGACTCATGAAATGGGCTTTGCGCGTGAAGTGGCGGATCGCGTTATTTTTATCCATAAAGGTGAAATTGCTGAACAAGGGCCTCCCGAACAGCTATTCGACACGCCACAACACGAACGAACACAATCCTTCCTTGCTCGTGTTTTGAAGCATTAGTATCCGCGTTTCTCTGATTTTTTGATCAAATTTTACCGCGTTAAATGGCCTGTCTTCGTGACAGGCCATTTTTTTTGCCTGTGGATACTATTTTTTACACGCGATGCCATATCGCTCTGCAGCCCTGACTATGAGCGCGAATAGTCACTTTATAGAACACCTGTCTCTCTTGTACACAGGTGCGGTAACAAACTCGGTATGGCCCGGTGGATAACCCGTAGTTGATTCTGCCTGTGCGTAAGTCACACTTTCATCCACAGGAGTAGCACCGTTTCTACGCAGGTACTCCGCCGTTTAATCATACGATAGCTAACATCCTAATCAATTGAAATATAGCCAATTATTTTAGTTATCAACAGAATTTGTCCACACCATTAGTTACAACATCAATAGAACTTCTCTTATATATTTTTATTTTGTTATTAATAAAAGGTTAGATAGCGTTCAAGGGTGTGGAAAAACCTGACGGTTACCCACAGGAGGTTTATACTGGCGAGCTTATTTCGTCAGTATCGATTTACTGACCACATCATCCGTGCCAACAGGCGCAAGACGAGGTGTCTCTTGAACTACCCCGACCGCTTTGACGTGATTGTCATCGGCGGTGGCCATGCGGGAACTGAAGCCGCACTGGCCTCTGCTCGTATGGGCTGTCAAACCCTACTGCTGACCCATAACATCGAAACGCTTGGCCAAATGTCATGTAATCCTGCGATTGGTGGGATCGGCAAAAGTCACTTGGTGAAAGAAATCGATGCCCTTGGCGGTGCAATGGGGCTAGCCACGGACCTCGGCGGCATCCAATTTCGCGTGCTTAACGCACGCAAAGGGCCAGCAGTGCGAGCAACCCGCGCTCAGGCCGACCGTATTCGTTACAAAGCCGCTATTCGTGGCATGTTGGAAAACCAACCCAACTTGACGATCTTTCAGCAGGCCGCTGGCGATCTGATTGTGGATAACAACACCGTGCGTGGCGTCGTGACCGAAACCGGCATTCGCTTTCATGCGGAATCTGTCGTGCTCTCAACGGGTACGTTCCTGGGTGGCGTTATCCATATTGGGTTGGATCAAAGCCGCGGTGGTCGTGCCGGAGATCCCCCCTCCAATGCCCTCGCTGAACGGTTGCGCGCGCTGCCGTTTCACGTGGATCGGCTCAAAACCGGGACGCCGCCGCGTATTGATGCCAAAACCGTCGATTTTTCGCAGTTGGAAGAGCAACCGGGTGATACACCCACACCCGTGATGTCCTATTTAGGCTCACGGGAGATGCACCCCCAGCAAGTGAGCTGCCACATCGCGCACACCAATGAGCGTACCCATGAGATTATTCTGGGTAATTTAGATCGCTCGCCGATGTACTCCGGCGTCATCGAAGGAATTGGCCCACGTTACTGCCCATCGATCGAAGATAAAGTGCATCGCTTCGCTGATAAATCGAGCCATCAGGTGTTTATCGAACCTGAAGGATTAGATACCCATGAGCTGTACCCCAACGGTATTTCTACCTCGCTGCCGTTTGATGTTCAGCTGCAGGTCGTGCGCTCAATCAAAGGGTTAGAAAACGCGCATATCACGCGTCCGGGCTACGCAATTGAGTACGATTTTTTCGATCCGCGAGACTTAAAACACTCGCTGGAAACCAAATTTATCCACAACCTATTTTTTGCCGGACAAATCAACGGCACTACAGGCTATGAAGAAGCAGGTGCCCAGGGGCTACTGGCAGGCTTAAACGCTGCTCGTCGTGCCAAGCAGTTGGAGGCTTGGTACCCGCGTCGTGACGAAGCCTATCTTGGCGTGCTGGTGGATGATCTGATTACCATGGGCACCAAAGAGCCCTACCGCATGTTTACCTCCCGTGCGGAATACCGTCTTCTATTACGCGAAGATAACGCTGATTTGCGCTTGACTGAGAAAGGCCGTGAACTTGGCCTGGTAGACGATACCCGCTGGGCAGCGTTTAGCGAGAAACGCGACGCTATCGAGCGTGAAACCGAACGCTTAGCAACGGTCTGGGTGCAGCCAAATACCCCTGCAGCAGATAAAATTGCCGAGAAAACCGGCAAGCCACTGTCACGTGAGTACTGTTTAAGCGATCTACTCAAGCGCCCTGAACTCACTTACGCTGATATTGCAACGCTGCCTGGTTTGGAAGAGGCTGGCGTTGAAGACGATGCTGTTACTGAACAGGTGCAAATCCAGGCGAAATACCAGGGTTACATCGAACGTCAACAGGACGAGATCGATAAGCTAAAGCGCCACGAAGCAACGCCGCTACCTGCTGAACTGGACTATGACCGCGTAGAGGGCCTCTCTAACGAGATTCGTCAGAAACTGAGTGAAGCACGACCGGAAACGCTGGCGCATGCAGCACGCATCTCGGGAGTAACGCCCTCGGCGATATCGATTTTATTGGTTCATTTAAAAAAGCGTCGTTTGGTGAGTAGTTCTGAGGTGGTTAACGGATGAACCCTTTGCAGCCTCTAATAACGAGCCTACCCACTGGCGTTGCGCCCCGTGTAGATGAAGGCCTGGCCGCGCTTAATGTGGGCGCTACCCCCTTGCAGCGCGAACAGCTGCTAGCGTTATTGGCTCTGTTGCATAAGTGGAACAGGGCTTATAACCTCACTGCAGTGCGTGATGTGGAAGAGATGGTCTCCCGACACGTGCTTGATAGCGCTGCGGTGGCTCCTTATGTGCATGGGCCGAGGCTACTTGATGTTGGCGCTGGGCCGGGGTTGCCGGGGTTAGTGTTAGCAATTCTCAAGCCTGAGCTGCAGGTAACGCTGCTGGATAGCAACGGTAAAAAAGTGCGCTTTCAACGCCAAGCGGTGATGGAACTAGGGCTTAACAACGTTACCCCCACCCAAGTGCGCGTTGAGCAGTTTAACGGCCAGGCGTTTGATCAAGTTATTTCACGGGCGTTTGCTAGCTTGGTGGATTTTGTCACCCTCACCCACGCATTACCGGCAGCAGACGGGCAGTGGCTAGCCATGAAAGGCCCCGGCGCCGATGAAGAATTGAAACAATTACCCCCAGGTATCGTGCTCCAAGAGCGTCATTTGTTGAGCGTACCTTTTGAAACGGCCGAGCGGCAGCTGTTGATTCTGACCCCAAAAGGAGTTGAGTAGTGAGCCAGATCATTGCCCTGACCAACCAAAAAGGCGGCGTGGGCAAATCCACCTCAGCCGTTAATTTAGCGGCCAGCCTAGCAGCGCTGGATCGCCGTGTACTGCTGGTTGATTTAGACCCGCAAGGGCATGCCAGTATGGGCAGCGGCATCGACAAATATGAGCTGGATAAAAGCGTACTCGACGTACTGCTGGGGGAGGCAACCGCCAACGAGGTTATCGTCCGCGACCTGCCGGTAAAATTTGATGTGCTGCCCGGTAACGGTGACTTAACGGCGGCTGAAGTCGAGCTACTGGACATCGATCAGCGCCAAAGCCGTTTATCGCTGGCGCTTAACGCGGTGGCGGATGACTACGACGTGGTGCTCATCGACTGCCCGCCGTCGCTTAATATGCTGACGGTTAATGCCCTAACGGCAGCGGATGGGGTGCTGATCCCTTTGCAATGCGAGTTTTACGCATTGGAGGGCCTATCAGCACTGCTGGATACGGTCGAACAAATCAAGCAGAGTGTTAACCCTGAACTCGCTATTTCAGGCATTTTGCGCACCATGTACGATAAGCGCACCAGCTTAACGCGAGAAGTCGATAAGCAACTGCGCGACTTCTTCGGTGATGCGCTGCTGAAAACAACCATTCCGCGCAATGTAAAAGTTGCCGAGGCACCCAGTCATGGGTTGCCAGTCACGCAGTACGCGCGCTTTTCACGCGGTAGCCAAGCGTATCGAGTGTTAGCGAAAGAGATGATTCGTCGTCTATCACTTTAATGATCTCGCAGTAACGTATTGCTAAAAGTTCGAGGGGAAGCGAATGACGCGTAAACGCGCGCTAGGACGTGGCCTGGATGCCCTGATTGGTGCGGGCGCCCGTCGTCGTGACAGTTTAGATTTAACCGGTGACGCTACGCTAGAGCGTACAGACGCGCCGTTACTGCCCGCTGCCTCCCATGATGCGTCAGCGGAGCGCCTAGAGCGTCTGCCTTTAGGCCAGCTTTCCCGCGGTAAATATCAGCCCCGCCGAGATATTCAGCCCGAAGCCTTGGAAGAGCTGGCCGACTCCATTCGCGCTCAGGGCGTTATGCAGCCCATCGTGGTGCGCCCGGTAGGAGAGGAGCGCTACGAAATTATTGCCGGTGAGCGTCGCTGGCGAGCTGCGCAGTTAGCAGAATTAGATGTCATCCCGGCTGTTATTCGTGACGTCAGCGATGAGGTTGCGCTTGCTCTGGCGCTAATCGAAAACATTCAGCGTGAGAATCTGAATGCCGTTGAAGAAGCCTTGGCGTTAAAACGCTTAGGTGATGAATTCGAGCTTACCCAGCAGCAAATAGCCGACGCGGTCGGTAAATCACGCACTCAGGTAGCCAACTTATTACGCTTACTAGCACTAGATCCTGAAGTGCAAACACTGCTTGAGCGCGGTGATCTCGATATGGGGCATGCAAGAGCGCTGCTATCGCTTAATAGCACTCAGCAGCGCCAGGTTGCCCATGAGGTCGTCAATAACGACTTGACCGTTCGGGCTACCGAAGCGCTAGTCAAAAAAGTGCAATCGAGCCAAGCGCCTATTAAATCCTCTTCGCGTGTTGCTAAAACGCCAGATGTAGCACGGCTCGAGACTCATTTAGGCGAGTTGTTAGGTGCGCCTGTCTCAATTGATCACGGGCAGAAAGGTAAAGGTAAAGTGACAATTCGCTATACCAGCCTTGAAGAGTTAGACGGTATCTTGGCGCATATTAAATAGCAGGCTTATTAAATGAGTGGGTCAAAGCGCAACTTTTTTAACCCATTGGTCGCATGTAGTTGCTAAAACGCGTCAAATCCGTGCAACTTCGGTTGAAGGTGTGATAGCGCTTCCCTATAATCGCGCAAGATTTGTGCAGGACGTTCATCATGACGATGGGCAATCGGTTGTAAAATTATTCAACCTAACGTGCTGGGATATTATGCGACGTTTAGAAACCCAGCGACAAAGAACATATTTTGTTCGGCTACTGCTGGCGCAACTTTTTGTTACGCTTTTAGGAATGCTGCTTGCTCTTTCGATAGCACAACTGGTAGACGCGCTATCAGTACTAAAAGGAGCGCTGGTAGCGCTGCTACCACATGCTTTTTTTATACAGCGAATAGGGGTTTTTCGCGTAAGGCGTCGTTCATCAAGCGCAATGGACTTATTTCGCGCCGAAGCAGGTAAGTTTGGTTTGACGGTGGCACTTTTTTCATTGGTATTCGTTGTAGTTCCACCCTCAAACCCAGCTTTCTTTTTTAGTGCTTATGTCGCGGTTGTTTTGACGCATTGGCTAGCACCCTGGTTAATGCCCAGGAAATCGCACAACTTATTGAGGTGACATGTCTATGGCCGCAGGAAACGAAGTCTCATCGACTTACTATATCCAGCACCACTTGCAGAACCTAACCTTTGGTAATCATCCAGAAAATGGTTGGTCGCTGGCCCATTCCGCTGAAGAAGCACGTGAAATGGGTTTTTGGGCTATCCATCTGGATACCATGGGTTGGTCAATTGCCATGGGCTTGTTGTTCATTTGGCTCTTCCGTAAGGCGGGTACACTTGCCACTACCGGTGTACCCGGCGGCTTACAAAACGCCGTGGAAATGGTGGTTGAGTTTATTGAGAACCTGACCCGTGCCACTTTCCATGGGCGTAATTCCATAATTGCGCCTCTGGCGCTGACGTTGTTCGTGTGGATTCTACTCATGAACACGCTAAAAATTATCCCCGTTGATTACTTCCCTGTGCTGTTCAATAAGCTAGGTGTTGAGTACATGAAAATTGTACCGACAACGGACCCCAATGCCACACTTGGTATGGCGTTAGGCGTGTTCTGCCTGATTATTTATTACAGCATCAAAGTGAAAGGGGCAGGGGGCTTTGCTAAAGAGCTTTCATTGACACCATTCAATCACTGGGCCCTTATTCCTTTCAACCTGGTGCTGGAAGTGATTGGCTTGCTCGTGAAGCCGCTAGGCCTTGGGCTGCGTCTGTTCGGCAACATGTTTGCCGGTGAAGTTATCTTTATTCTGATCGCCCTGCTGCCTTTCTGGGCTATCTGGCTGTTGGACGTTCCGTGGGCCATTTTCCACATTCTTGTGGTAACGTTGCAGGCCTTTATTTTTACCACGCTCACGATCGTGTATCTGAGCGCGGCGCACGAACACCACTAAACCAAGCAACAACGCTTTCATTAACCCTCAACCCTTAACCAAAACTTAAACTCTGGAGCAACATCATGGAAATGGTTTATCTTTCAGCTGCTATCATCATCGGTCTGGGTGCACTGGCTACTGGTATTGGCTTCGCCTTGTTAGGCGGCAAACTGCTTGAATCTACTGCGCGTCAGCCGGAACTTGGCGACCAGCTGCAAACCAAAACCTTCATCATGGCCGGTCTGCTTGACGCCGTTCCGATGATCGGTGTTGGTATCGCGATGTACCTGATCTTCGTTGTTGCCGGTTAATGCAGCTTAACCGAGCGGCTCTCCGCTCGGTTTTGTTTCACTCCGGTCGCCACGAACTTGTCAGAGGTACATCCCTGTGAATATCAACATGACGCTTATCGGGCAGACGATCGCCTTCGCGATCTTTGTCTGGTTTTGCATAAAGTATGTGTGGCCTCCGATCAGCAACGCGCTTCACGAGCGTCAAAAGAAAATTGCTGATGGCTTGGACGCAGCTAGCCGTGCTACCCGTGATCTTGAGCTAGCTCAAGAGCGTGCTGAACAGACGCTACGCGAGAGCAAGGAACAGGCATCTAAAATTCTCGAGCAAGCTAACAAGCGCTCTGCCCAAATGATCGAAGAGGCACGTGAACAGGCCCGCGCTGAAGGCGAACGCCTAATCGTAAGTGCACGTTCAGAAATTGAGCAAGAAGTGAATCGAGCAAAAGACGAACTTCGTGCCCAGGTTTCTCACCTCGCCATCATCGGTGCTGAGCGTGTTCTTGAAGCTTCGGTTGACGAGAAAGCACATCGCAAGTTACTTGATGAGCTTGCTGCTGAACTGTAAGGAGGTGACCCATGGCGGAATTACTTACCGTCGCTCGTCCTTACGCTAAGGCGGCGTTTGAATACGCGCGTGATCATGAGGCGTTTGATAGCTGGTCTCAGGCGCTTGGTTTTTTGAGCGCTGCGGTGGCTAACAGCGACGTACGTCGTCTGTTGGGTAGTCCAAAACTTGAGAACGACAAAAAGGTAACGCTGCTTTCGGATATGTTGCCCGAAAAGCATGACGGCCTGTCGCGGTTTTTGGATACCTTGGCCGACCAAGGTCGTTTGTTGGCACTGCCCTTCATTGCTGAACAGTTCGAGTACTTGCGTGCCGAACATGAACAGCGTGTTGAAGTGACAGTAACATCAGCGTACAAGCTGACTACCGCCGAGCAAACCAAGCTAGCGAACGCACTTAAGAAACGTCTGAATCGCGAAATCTCCATTACTACTCAGGTGGACAAGTCGCTTATTGGCGGTGTCATCCTGCGTGCCGGCGACACCGTCATTGACGGGTCGGTGCGTGGTCGATTGAACCGCCTTTCCGAAGCGCTGACCGTTTGAGTCTGAGGGACATGGCATGCAGCAACTGAATCCTTCCGAGATCAGCGACATCATCAAGCAGCGAATTGAGAAGCTTGACGTCGCATCTGAAGCCCGTAATCAGGGCACCATCGTCAGCGTTTCCGACGGTATCGTGAAAATTCACGGCCTCGAAGACGCGATGTTTGGTGAAATGATTGAATTCCCCAACAGCATTTTTGGCATGGTACTGAACCTGGAGCGTGACTCCGTTGGTGCTGTTGTCCTGGGTGACTACTTGCAGCTTGAAGAAGGCATGACCGCTCAGTGTACCGGTCGTATTCTTGAAGTACCGGTAGGACCTGAGCTGATTGGTCGTGTTGTCGATGCGCTGGGTAATCCCATCGATGGCAAGGGCGATATCAACGCCAAACTGACCGACGCGGTAGAAAAAGTAGCGCCCGGCGTTATCACCCGTCAGTCCGTTGATGAGCCGATCCAAACCGGTTTGAAATCTATCGACGCTATGGTGCCGATCGGTCGTGGTCAGCGTGAGCTGATCATCGGCGACCGTCAGATTGGTAAGTCTGCCATTGCTATCGATGCGATCATCAACCAGAAAGGCAAAGGCGTTACCTGTGTCTACGTGGCCATCGGTCAAAAGCAGTCGACCATTGCTAACGTCGTCCGCAAGCTTGAAGAGCACGGTGCGATGGAACACACCATCGTTGTAGCTGCAGGCGCTGCCGATCCGGCACCCATGCAGTTCCTGGCCGCTTACTCTGGCTGCACCATGGGTGAGTACTTCCGCGACCGCGGTGAAGACGCACTGATCGTTTATGATGATCTTTCTAAGCAGGCCGTTGCGTACCGTCAGGTATCGCTGCTGCTGCGTCGTCCGCCGGGCCGTGAAGCGTATCCGGGTGACGTGTTCTATCTCCACTCTCGTCTGCTTGAGCGTGCTGCACGCGTGAACGTCGACTACGTAGAGAAGTTCACCAACGGTGAAGTGAAAGGCAAAACCGGTTCGTTAACCGCGCTGCCTATTATCGAAACCCAAGGTGGCGACGTATCAGCGTTCGTTCCGACCAACGTTATCTCGATTACCGATGGTCAGATCTTCCTGGAAACCAACCTGTTTAACTCCGGTATTCGTCCGGCGATTAACGCAGGTCTCTCGGTTTCTCGTGTTGGTGGTGCTGCACAGACCAAAATCATCAAGAAACTGGGCGGTAGCGTGCGTCTAGCGCTGGCTCAGTACCGTGAACTGGCGGCGTTCTCGCAGTTTGCATCTGATCTTGATGAAGCGACGCGTAAGCAGCTTGAGCACGGTCAGCGTGTGACCGAGCTGATGAAGCAGAACCAGTACTCGCCGATGTCTGTGGCGCAAATGGCGCTGTCTCTGTACGCCGCTAACGAAGGTCATCTGGATGATGTGAGCGTCGAAAAAGTGCTGGACTTCGAACGTGCTCTGCACGATTACATGAAGTCTGAGCACGGCGACCTGCTCGACAAGATCAACCAGACCGGCGACTACAACGGCGAGATTCAGGACGGCTTGAAGTCAGGTCTCGAGAAGTTCAAGGCGACTCAGAGCTGGTAATGTCCGGCCCGCCTGCGGGCGGGCTTGCATGCTTTCTGAGAGCCACGAACGAAGGGTAGATCGCTATGGCAGCTGCAAAAGAGATACGCACCCAGATCGGGAGCATTAAAAATACGCAGAAGATTACCAGTGCCATGGAAATGGTCGCTGCATCGAAAATGCGTAAAGCGCAAGATCTGATGAAGGCTGGCCAGCCGTACGCCAAGCAGATCCGCAATGTGGTAGGCCATATTGCCGACGCAAACCCCGAATACAAGCACGACTACATGGTCGAGCGTAACGAGGTAAACCGCGTTGGTTATATTGTGGTCTCCACCGACCGCGGTCTGTGTGGTGGTTTAAACGTCAACTTGTTCAAGGCTGTGGTGAAAGACGCCATGTCCTGGAAGAAGCAAGGCGCTGAGCTGGACTTCTGTGCCCTCGGCTCTAAAGCCGGTGCTTTTTTCCGTAACTACGGGGGCAACCTGGTTGCCGCCAAAAGTGGTTTAGGAGAAGCACCGACCGTTGAGGGTCTGATCGGTAGTGTTAAGGTCATGCTCGAAGCTTACGACGACGGGCGTCTAGACCGTCTGTACGTGGTATATAACGAATTCGTTAATACCATGACACAGCGTCCCGTTGTACGTCAGCTTCTTCCGCTGTCGTCCGATATGGGCGCTGACGCGAAGCATGACGAAGAAAACGCCCGTCCCGGAAGCTGGGACTACCTGTATGAACCGGATGCCAAGGCGTTGCTAGACAGCCTGTTGGTTCGATTCATCGAATCGCAGGTGTATCAGGCGGTAGTCGAAAACGGTGCGTGCGAGCAGGCCGCCCGAATGATCGCTATGAAGAGTGCCACTGATAACGCGGGCAACCTGATCGACGATCTGGAGATGGTATACAACAAGGCCCGTCAGGCCGCCATCACCCAGGAAATTTCCGAGATCGTCGGCGGCGCTTCTGCCGTATAACGCCTAGGGAGCTTGCTATCGCTTAGATGGCTCCCGGCAGACAGGTTTCATTTGCAGGTTTTTGAGAGGAACCAAGATGAGCGGACGTATCGTACAAATCATCGGCGCGGTGATTGACGTAGAGTTTCCGCGGGACTCTGTGCCCAAGGTCTACGACGCGCTGAAGGTCTCCGAAAAAGAGACTATCCTCGAAGTCCAGCAGCAGCTGGGCGACGGCGTGGTGCGCACCATCGCCATGGGCTCCACTGAGGGCTTGAAACGTGGCTTGGACGTGACCAGCACAGGTGCTGCGATTTCCGTACCGGTTGGTAAGGAAACGCTGGGTCGTATCATGAACGTACTCGGCGAGCCGATTGACGAAGCGGGCGACATCGGCGAGCAAGAGCGCATGCCGATTCACCGTAAAGCACCGAGCTATGCCGACCAAGCAGCGTCTAATGAGCTGTTGGAAACCGGTATCAAAGTTATCGACTTGGTCTGCCCGTTCGCTAAGGGTGGTAAGGTCGGTTTGTTCGGCGGTGCCGGTGTTGGTAAAACCGTTAACATGATGGAGCTTATCCGCAACATCGCCACCGAGCACAGCGGCTACTCTGTATTCGCTGGTGTCGGTGAGCGTACGCGTGAGGGTAACGACTTCTATCATGAAATGACTGAATCCAACGTTATCGACAAGGTAGCGCTGGTCTATGGTCAGATGAACGAGCCGCCCGGCAACCGTTTGCGCGTGGCGCTGACCGGTCTAACCATCGCTGAGAAATTCCGTGATGAAGGCCGTGACGTTCTGCTATTCGTCGATAACATCTACCGTTACACCCTGGCGGGTACAGAGGTATCTGCCCTGCTGGGTCGTATGCCGTCTGCGGTAGGTTACCAGCCGACACTGGCCGAAGAGATGGGCGTTCTTCAGGAACGTATCACCTCGACCAAGACAGGCTCGATCACATCCGTACAGGCCGTTTACGTCCCTGCGGATGACTTGACCGACCCGTCGCCGGCCACCACCTTCTCGCACTTGGACGCCACTGTCGTATTGGCGCGTTCTATCGCTGAGCTAGGTATCTACCCGGCTATTGATCCGCTGGATTCTACCTCACGTCAGTTGGATCCGCTGGTCGTCGGTGAAGAGCACTACAACACCGCTCGCGGCGTACAGAACGTTCTGCAGCGTTATAAAGAGCTGAAGGATATTATCGCGATTTTGGGTATGGACGAGCTGTCTGATGAAGATAAGCTGGCTGTATCTCGCGCGCGTAAAATCCAGCGCTTCCTGTCGCAGCCGTTCTTCGTGGCCGAGGTCTTCACTGGCTCGCCCGGTAAGTATGTTTCTCTGAAAGATACTATCACTGGCTTCCAGGGCATCCTCGCGGGCGAGTATGACGATCTGCCGGAACAGGCCTTCTACATGGTCGGCTCCATCGACGAAGCTGTCGAAAAAGCCAACCAGATGAAGAAGTAATCCCGTCCATTAGGGGGATTCGCTATGGCGAATAGCTTCACTTGCAATATCGTCAGCGCAGAAGCATCTATCTTCTCAGGCAGTGTTGAGCAGGTAGTAGCTTCCGGGATTATGGGTGACCTCGGCATTTTGCCGGGGCACGCCCCGCTGCTGACCGAGCTTCAGCCGGGCCCTGTCCGCGTGATCCACGATGATGGCAAGGAAGAAAACTTCTTTGTCTCAGGTGGCTTCATGGAAGTCCAGCCGGACGTGGTAACGATCCTGGCAGACGCTGCGGCGCGTGCAGGCGACCTCGATGAGGCTGCCGCTGAAGACGCGCGTCAGCAAGCGCTGAAAGCCTTTAACGAGAAATCAGCGGAGCTGGATTATACCCGTGCTGCTGCTGAACTTGCCGAAGCCGTTGCTCAGCTGCGAACGATCCAGCAGCTGCGTAAAAAGGCGGGTAAAGGCTAGAACACGCATTTGCGTGAAGAAAGCGCTCCTTGAACCCGATAGGGTTTAAGGGGCGTTTTTTTTGTCTGTTAATATGAGAAAACGCATTCAGCGTAGGGACGCTCGTTTGTAATAGCGCATCGGCACACTATGAGTCTGTACAAGGGAGAGAGCGATGTCATTGAACGATGAAACCCTACAGGAACTAAAATCTGAGCTGCTTGACGAGCTAAATAAAGAACAACCAGACAAAGCGGTTCTTGCGGAGCGCTTAGCCGAAATTCGTTCGGCAGACATTGGTGAGGTCATTGAAGAACTCATTGAAGAGGACGAAGAGCTGCCCGCTGCGTTGCTGGTACTCGATATTCTCTCCACCGAGCGTGCTGCCAACGTACTGGGTTATCTACCAAGAGAAAGTCAGCTGGAAGTGGTGGGTAAGCTGTCGGACACTCAGGTGCTTAAACTGCTCGAAGATATGGGGTCTGATGAGCGGGCTGACTTATTTAATCTGCTGGGTGAAGACCGCCGAGAAGCGCTGCTTCGCCGTATGGCCCACCAAGAGCGGGAAGATTTAAAGCGTTTAGCGAGTTATGAAGAGGGCACCGCAGGCGCCATCATGACCTCTGACTATGTGGCCATAGCCAGTGGCATGACGGTGTCGCAAGCCATGATGCGCGTGCGTCAAACCGCCCCCGATGCGGAAACGGTGTATCAGCTCTACGTGCTTGATAGCGACGGCCAACTGATCGGTACCATGTCACTACGCCAGCTTATGGTGGCGCGCCCTGGGGCACTGGTGGATGACATCATGATTAAAGATGTTATCCACACCCCCGTTGATAAAGAGCAGGAAGACGTGGCCCGCATTGTGGCCCGCTATGATTTACTTGCCCTGCCGGTGGTTGACGCTGACGGACGCATGGTGGGTATCGTGACCCACGATGACGCCATGGACGTTGCCGAGTCGGAAGCCACCGAAGATATCCACAAAGGGATGTCGATTGGCCAGCTGGAAGATGGCGTTAGCCGTGTACCGCTGTGGAGCCTCTACCGTAAACGGGTCTTCTGGCTGGTACTGCTGGTGTTTGCCAACCTGTTTTCAGGCGCAGGTATTGCCTACTTTGAAGACACCATTGCAGCCCAAGTGGCGCTGGTGTTCTTTTTACCCTTACTGATTGGTAGCGGCGGTAACGCAGGTGCCCAAGCGGCCACGCTGATGGTGCGCGGTATGGCAACCGGCGATGTGGGAGTTAAAGACTGGAGCAAAATGCTGGGCCGTGAGCTGTTGGTCGCAGGGTCGCTAGGCCTGACAATGGCGGTAGCGGTCACGCCGATAGGCGTCATGCGCGGCGGTGAAGCGGTGGGCATTATTGTCGCGCTTAGTATGGTCACGATTGTGCTCTTTGGCAGCATGATCGGCATGTGTCTGCCGTTTCTGTTAGAGCGCTTTAAAGTCGACCCGGCGACAGCCTCAGCACCGCTGGTAACCACGTTGATTGACGCCACGGGCGTGTTGATTTACTTCAGTATTGCCACTGCCATACTGGCAGGCGTTTAGGAAGATTTAACGCATCGAACTGCTGGCAGCGCGGGTAATAAACATGACCTCCACGTGGCCCAGCCACTCAATATCGCTTGCCAGCGCTTTCAACTGGCTTGCTAAGCACTGCGGGGGCTGGTGCACTGAGTCGCCAATAATCAGCGATACGGACACCTTATCGTCTAGGTAGTGCAGCTGTAATTCGCTTAATGTCCGCCATACAGGATGCCTATACCAGCGCTCATTAAGTGCGGCCTCTACCTCCGGGCGAAGGGGAAGGCCTGGTAAGCGGCTGGGGTCACCCTCACCAGCATCATCTTCAGGGTCGATGTGGAAAATAACGTCGGTGAGCAGTGGAAAGTCATGGCGTAGCCGTCGGCTAACTTCGTTACCGATTTCATGGGCTTCTGAGACGGTAATTTTAGGGCCCACGACCACATGCAGATCAACCATGACCCAGCCTGCCGATTGCCGGGTGCGTAGGTCGTGCACGCTGTCGACGCCCGGAACGCTGCAGGCAACATCATGCATTTGCTGCTGAATACGCTCGGGCAGTGCGGTATCCACCAACTCCCGCGCCGACTCCCAGAGTAAATCCCACCCCACTTTACCGACCAGTAAACCAACAATGATCGCGGCCACGGCGTCTAACCAGCCAACACCAAACTGCGCACCAATGAGCGCAACCAGTACGACTGCGGTAGAGAGCGCATCGCTGCGTGAGTGCCAAGCATTGGCCTCAAGAAGCTTTGAATTGACACGCTTGGCCACCCGCATGGTGTAGCGGAAGATCCACTCTTTGCTTATCAGGGCCAAAACGGTAATCAAAATCGCGATTAGGCCGGGCGCTCGCACTGCGGTGCCGCTGAATAGGCGGTCTAAGCTTGACCAGGCGATGCCGCCTGCGACGAAGATGAGTACGCTGCCCAGCAGCAGCGTGGTCAGGGTTTCGATACGGCCATGGCCATAATGATGGTCAATATCCGGCTCTTGACGGCCATAGTGAATGGCTGCCAGTACAAAACCGTCAGTCACAAGGTCAGAAAGTGAGTGGATGCCATCGGCAATCAGCGCTGCTGAGCCAACGAAAAAGCCCACCGCGACTTTAACGATACTAAGCAAACCATCCAGCCACGCGCCGATATAAGTGACGCGTTTGGCCTCTTGGCTATCTAGCTCGCGGTTGGGAACCACTGGCGTTTCTACGGTCTGAGTCATGAGGTACCTTGCAGGGACGCACACTTCCAATAGTTGCCCATTGTAGCGCACAGCAGTACTAGCTCTATAGCCTGTTTATCAGTCGCGCACTTTTTCCAGTGCGGACAACGAATTAATGGATGTGTATCCTTAGCGCCACGATAAATGCAGAAACGGCGCTAAATAGTTAAAAAGCATACAGGATGACCTATGGATTGGCTCCAGGTAGTGGTACTCGCGGTCGTACAAGGCATTACGGAATTTTTACCTATCTCAAGCTCTGCTCACCTGATTTTGGTGCCGGTGCTTACTGCCTGGGAAGACCAAGGGCTCGCTTTCGACGTCGCGCTACACTTAGGGAGTTTAGCCGCCGTCGTGCTGTATTTTCGCCATGAAATCTTACGGATGCTCGCCAGCAGTATCGATGCCGTTACCGGTAGAGGCGTTAACGAAGACGCAAAGCTGGCCTTATGGGTAGTGTTGGCAACGCTTCCGGTTTGTATCATTGGCTTTTTAGGGCGTGACCTTGTTGCAGAGCACATGCGCTCGACACTGATTATTGGTATGAGCCTGATTGGCTTTGGTGTGGTATTAGGCTATGCCGATTGGAAAAATCGAGGCAGTCGAAGCGAGTACCATCTGCGCCTTAAGGATGTGCTGATTATTGGTGTTGCCCAAGCGCTGGCGCTGATTCCAGGCACCTCGCGCTCTGGCATTACGATTACCGCCGCGTTGCTGGTGGGGATGAGCCGGGAAGGGGCCGCGCGTTTCTCTTTTCTACTCTCAATACCGGTGATTGTATTGGCCGGTGGACTAGAGGTTATTGGGTTAGCAAGCTCTCCTGCGCCGATCGATTGGCCTGCGATGATAGTCGGAACGTTGCTATCAGGCATTAGCGCCTACCTCTGTATACACTAC
Organism: Vreelandella venusta; assembly: GCF_044809155.1. Classification (GTDB taxonomy): domain Bacteria; phylum Pseudomonadota; class Gammaproteobacteria; order Pseudomonadales; family Halomonadaceae; genus Vreelandella; species Vreelandella venusta_B. The sequence goes on along the minus strand of NZ_CP085241.1, from coordinate 3,586,365 downwards.
TTCTTAGTCATTATTAAAAAGCTAGGGATGCAGCCGTTTGTGGTCTACCGGGTGCTGTTTGGTGCGTGGCTGCTGTGGTTCTTCCACTTTTAATACCCAAGCATACTGTTCAAGGAAACTGATCATGAACCGCTACCACCGATCGTCGCGTGTCATCGGCTTAGTGCTGCTCATTACCCTCTTACTTGTTGGCTGTTCAGAAAATGACCGCCCCTTGGAATCGCCCGTTCGTTTCGAAGGCGCTATTTTTGGCACGTTTTACCAAGTAACCGTGATGGATCCACTGACCCAAGGTGAGGCCAACGCGCTGGAAGAGGGGTTCCTGGAGGAGCTTGAGAGTGTCGATCAAGCGATGTCGACGTACCGTGACGACGCAGAGCTGATGGTGTTTAACGAAACCCCGCTCAATGAATGGCAGCCGCTATCCAATGAGCTAATCGAAGTGCTTGCCATTAGCCGTTCGGTATCAGAAGAGAGCAGCGGCGCTTTTGATATTACCGTGGGTGGTTTGGTCAATTTATGGAGTTTTGGCCCGGAAGCTCGCCCTGAAGTCGTCCCTTCTGAAACCGAGCTAAACGAGCGCTTAGCCACGGTAGGTTACGATGCGATTGATGTGGACACCCAGGCCATGCAGGCGCGGCGTACTCGGGATGTATTCGCCGACCTTTCAGCGGTTGCTAAAGGGCACGCTACTGACCGGGTCGCGGCGTATCTTGATCAGCAAGGAGTAGAGCACTATTTAGTGAATTTAGGCGGCGACCTGATTTCACGCGGTTACCGTGACCCCGAGACCCAAGAATCGTGGCGTGTTGGCATCGAAGTGCCCCACACAGGCCCCCAGCAGGCCCAGCATATCCTGCCCTTGGAAAATATGTCGGTGGCGACCTCAGGCGATTACCGAAACTTTTTTGAGGAAGATGGCAAACGTTACTCGCACACCATTGATCCGCGCACCGGTCGTCCGGTCAACAACCGCTTAGCGTCTGTCTCTGTGTTTCACCCGTCCAATGCCTGGGCCGACGCCTGGGCGACGGCGCTCACTGTTACTGGCAGTGACGCTGGTATGCAGCTAGCGCTTGAGCACGATCTTAATGCCCTGCTGTTAATTAAAAGCGAGGAGGGCCAGTGGCAAAGCCTTGGCACCCCCGCATTTATCAACTATTTCGGTGACGCGCTGGTGGAGGAACTAGGTATAGACGCCTGGGAAGACCCGTCTGCCACCCGCCAAACGGCCACAGGTGAATAACATGCAAGAGCTTGATATCGTTATCCTTGCGGCGGGTAAAGGTACCCGCATGCGCTCGCAGATGCCCAAGGTACTGCACTCTTTGGCAGGCAAGCCCATGGTGCAACACGTTCTGGATACCGCGGCAGAGCTTAACCCAACACGCATACACGTCGTTATTGGCCATGGCGCTGAACAGTTACGCGCATCCCTGGCGGAAAGCGCTGTTTCCTTTGCTCTGCAAACTGAGCAAAAAGGCACCGGCCACGCGGTGGCCCAAGCCCAGCCGCAGCTGGGGAGTGGTAAGGTACTGGTACTTTACGGGGATGTGCCGCTTATCCGGTGTGAATCGTTACATGCCCTGTTAGCCCAGGTGGATGAGCAACACATGGGGCTGTTAACCGTCACGCTAGATGACCCCAACGGCTACGGGCGTATTGTGCGCAACGAGGCAGGTGACGCGGTAGCCATTGTTGAGCAAAAAGATGCCGACCCCGCACAGCTGGCGATTACTGAGTGCAATACCGGCATTATGGCGATGACCAGCGCCCAGCTAAAACGCTGGTTGCCCCAGCTATCGGCGGAAAATGCCCAGGGTGAGTACTACCTGACCGACGTGATCGCCATGGCCGCGAAAGAGGGCATTAACGTATGTACCGCCCAACCAGCCTCTGCGGTAGAGGTGGAAGGGGTTAATAACCGGGCTCAAATGGCCCGCTTGGAGCGGGCCTACCAGAAGCAGTTGGCCGATCAACTTATGCAACAAGGCGTCGCGCTAGCTGACCCGGCAAGAATTGACATACGCGGTAAGCTAACCTGCGGTCACGACGTCTTTATCGATGTGGGCTGTGTGTTTGAAGGCGACGTAACGCTTGGCGAAGGCGTTCAGGTTGGCCCTTATTGCGTTATCAAAAACAGCACCATTGGCGCTGAAAGCGTGATCGAGAGCCACAGCGTTATGGATTCGACGGTTGCCGCTGGGTTGAACCAAATAGGCCCCTATGCGCGGCTGCGTCCCGGTACACGCTTAGCTGTTAAAGCTAAGGTAGGTAACTTTGTCGAAACCAAAAACGCTGAGGTGGGCGAGGGCAGCAAAATTAATCACCTAAGCTACGTTGGCGATGCCCATTTAGGCCGGAACGTGAATATAGGGGCAGGGACGATTACCTGTAATTATGACGGTGCCAATAAGCACCGCACGGTGATTGGTGATGATGTCTTTATCGGTTCCAATAGCGCGCTTGTTGCGCCGGTAACGGTAGGTAAAGGGGCCACCGTGGGCGCTGGCTCCACGATTGCTAAAGACGTTAGTGAGCACGCGCTGGCGGTTACCCGCAGCCGGCAGTTGGAAAAGGCCGACTGGCCGCGTCCGGAAAAAAAGCTTAATTAATTCGGCTTTCATATAATTTATTAGTGTTCTAAAAGCGCGCTAAAACGCCAAGGAGAAACGTTTATGTGTGGCATCGTCGCTGCGGTTGCACAACGCAATGTGCAAGGCATTCTGCTGGAAGGGCTTAAACGCCTTGAGTATCGCGGTTACGATTCGTCTGGCATGACGGTGCTCCACGAGGGGGCGCTAACTCGTCACCGCGCCCTAGGTAAAGTGGTGGCTCTTGAAGCGCAGCTAGCCACCGCGGCGCTGCCCGGTGTTGCCGGTATCGCCCACACCCGCTGGGCTACCCACGGCAAGCCTTCTGAAGCCAATGCTCACCCTCACCACAGCAGTGATCAAGTCGCCGTGGTGCACAACGGTATTATCGAAAACTACGAACACATTAAGGCAACGCTGCAAGCAAGCGGTTACGCTTTTACTTCGGAAACCGATACTGAAGTGATTGCCCACCTGCTGGCCGACAAACTGCAAAGCGGACTTGGCCTGTTTGAGGCCACCCAGCAGATTGTAAATGGTTTAGGCGGCGCTTATGCGCTAGGTGTTATGAGTGCATCCGAGCCTGGCCTGGTGGTGGGCGCCCGTCAGGGGAGTCCGTTAGTGGTAGGCGTGGGTATTGATGAGGCGTTTTTAGCCTCTGACCCGCTGGCGCTTTTACAAGTCACCGATCGTTTTATCTACTTAGAAGAGGGCGACTTGGTTGAGCTTCGCGCTCTGGGCGAAATTCGTATCGTCGACCGTGAAGGCAACACAGTAGAGCGGCCTATCCAGACATTTGAGCACGGTGACGGCGCCGCCAGTAAAGGTGATTACCGCCACTACATGCTTAAAGAGATTTTCGAGCAACCGGAAGTCATTAGCGCAGCCCTTGAAGGGCGTTTAAGTGCAAGTAGCGTACTGGTAGAAAGCTTTGGCCCCGAGGCCCAGGCGCTGTTTGAAAACACCCGTCATATTCATATTATTGCTTGCGGCACCAGTTACCATGCAGGCTTAGTGGCACGCTACTGGCTTGAGCGCTACGCCGGTGTGCCGGTGCAGGTAGAAGTCGCCTCCGAGTACCGTTACCGCCACCCAGTGGTGCCCGAAGGCACGCTTTTTGTCACTCTATCTCAGTCGGGCGAAACCGCCGATACGTTGGCCGCGCTGCGCTTTGCCAAAACGCTTAACTACCTAGGCACCTTGGCGATTTGTAACGTACCGGGCAGCTCATTAGTGCGTGAATCGGACACAGCGCTAATGACGCGGGCGGGGCCGGAAATAGGCGTAGCGTCTACCAAAGCCTTCACCACCCAGCTAGTCGCGCTGATGCTTTTGACACTCTCGGTGAGTAAGGCCAAACATCAGCCTGAAAAAGCGGAGGCGATTGCCGAAATAGTCACAGCGTTACGCCAGCTGCCTGCTCTTTGCCAACAGGTTCTGGGGTTGGATAGCCAAATTGAAGCGCTATCGCAGGCATTTGCAGAAAAGCACCACGCGCTGTTTTTAGGCCGCGGCGCCCACTACCCCATTGCGCTGGAAGGCGCGCTTAAGCTGAAAGAGATTTCTTATATTCACGCTGAAGCCTACCCCGCAGGCGAACTTAAACATGGGCCGTTGGCGCTGGTAGATAGTGAAATGCCGGTGATTTCCGTGGCACCTAACGACGACCTGCTGGAGAAGCTTAAATCTAACCTGCAAGAAGTGCGCGCCCGGGGCGGCCAGCTATTTGTGTTTGCCGATGAAAGTGTCGGCATTAACGAGCAAGCCGATATTCGCGTATTGGCGCTGCCTCACGTACACGAAGCACTCGCTCCGCTACTTTACACGCTGCCATTACAGCTACTTAGCTACCACGTTGCCGTGCTAAAAGGAACCGATGTGGACCAGCCTCGTAACTTAGCGAAGAGCGTCACCGTGGAGTAAATAGCGAGACACAATTAATTGCAAAAGCAGCGATAAAAGCGCTTTACAGGATGCGACGAATGGCCGCATCTTATGCGCAATCGCTGCGTTGCAGCACTCTGTTAGTGTGCTTATTATCGTGGCGATATTCCCTCACCTCGTCAGGACCTCGCCACCATGAAACCACCTAACGTCCTTGCAATGCGGCAGGCTACTTGCCGGTTTGCTTGGTTGTTGTCGGCACTTTGTTTGTTTGCTTTTCCTAGCCTCTCCTATGCAGCTTCCGGCCCTTTAGATCTTACCGCTTCGTTTGCGGGTATTGCCTCTGTTGCTATCTTCGTTCTTGCCTACGCCTTGGTAATGAGCGAAGAGCTGATCCACATGCGCAAATCCAAACCTGTACTCGTGGCCGCCGGTCTTATTTGGGCACTAGTGGCGTGGGTTTATGTACAAGCCGGCATGCCGCACGAAGCGGAAGCGGCGTTTAAAGAAACGCTGCTTGAGTACACCGAGTTGTTACTGTTCTTGCTGGTGGCGATGACCTACATCAACGCCATGGAAGAGCGCCGTATCTTTGATGCCCTGCGGGCATGGCTGATACGTAAAGGTTTCAGTTATCGTAGCTTATTCTGGATTACGGGCTGTCTTGCCTTCGGCATTTCTGCCATTGCCAACAACATGACCACGGCGATGCTAATGTGTGCGGTGGTGTTGAAAGTCGCAGAAGGCGATAAAAAATTTATTAGCCTGTGCTGTGTCAACGTGGTGGTGGCATCCAATGCAGGCGGCGCGTTCAGCCCGTTTGGCGATATCACCACATTGATGGTGTGGCAGGCAGGCCAGGTACCGTTTGGCGGCTTCTTTGCGCTACTGATACCTGCCATTGTCAATTTCATCGTGCCGTCGGTGATTATGAATTTCTTCATCGTCAATCGACAGCCTGCCGCGCTTACTGAAAACGTCTGGTTAAAGCGTGGCTCGCGCCGCATCATCGCGCTGTTCCTGCTGACCGTGGCTATTTCCGTGCTGTGCCACTCGGTTCTTTATCTACCGCCTGCGATGGGTATGATGTTTGGCCTTGGCCTGTTGCAATTCTTTGGCTACTACCTGCGGCGCAGCCTGCCGCGCTCACTAGAGCGCAAGCGTGAGCGTTACTCTCGTCGCGGCGACTGGAAGAAGCTTGAGCAACTGGGCAGCGTCGTGCCTTTTGATATCTTCAGCCGTATTGCCCGCTCAGAGTGGGATACGCTGTTATTTTTCTATGGGGTCGTGATGTGTGTAGGCGGCCTGGGATTCATGGGCTATTTGAGCCTCTTATCAGAAACTCTCTACGGTAACTGGAACCCAGTGTGGGCCAACGTCGTCTTGGGGCTGATTTCAGCGGTGGTCGATAACATTCCGGTTATGTTTGCCGTGCTTTCCATGGCGCCAGATATGTCGCAGGGTAACTGGCTTCTGATTACCTTGACGGCTGGTGTGGGTGGTAGCCTGCTTTCGATGGGTTCTGCAGCGGGAGTTGCGTTAATGGGGCAGGCACGCGGTATTTATACCTTTGCGGTTCACTTGCGCTGGGTACCGGCTATTTTGCTGGGTTATGCTGCAAGCATCATGGCCCATCTATGGATTAACGCAGCGCTGTTTTAAGTTCGCGGCTAACGCCGTTAGGTAAAACAAAGCGCCCCCTATCATTGATCGGGGGCGTTTTGGTAAAAGCGCAGCAGCATCGACACTTAGGGCGTCTTCAACCAGTAACATGCGCATATCAACAGATGACGCTTTTTTTCACGGCTGGCTAATTAGGAACGTAACATGACAAGCGATTCTCCTTTCGGCCACCGCTCCTCAGCCATCACAGTAATGCCGTGCCCACCGGAGCAGCGGCGTGAAGCGCTGCTGCATTTAGCGGCGGTACATGACCCTGCCCAACAGCCTGCTTTACAGCAGGCTTTATCCAGCGTCAAAGGTGGGCCTGACACTGTTTGGCAGGGCCTTTGGATAGCCACCCAAGCGGGCCATATCGACGCTGCTGCCTGGGTGCAGCCATTGGCTAACCAAATGGCGCAGCTTTGGCTTCCCAGGCAGCATAATTCAGCGGCTGATGCGCTGTTGAACGCCCTACAGGGCTGGGTAAGCGAGCAGCCGATTGCGCTATGCCATGTGGCGCTAAACGATGGCACAACCACCTGGGAAACGGCATTAGTCACCCACTCTATGCGGACACTTGCCACCCTGGAGCACCTTGTGTGGCCGTGCCAAGCGGTTCCATCGCACGATAATCGGCTACTGCTAAGCCCCTTTGTTGAATTGGCCCCTGCTCAACAGCGGGCGCTGGTAGCGAAGGTGAGCGAAGGCTCGTTAGACTGCCCAGGGCTTCGCGAAGCGCTCACCATCGATGCGCTGCTTGCCGGGTTTTATGGTCAAGCGCCGAATGCACCAGACCATTGGTACCAGGTATGGCATCAGGGGAAAACAGTGGGCGTACTGCTACTTGCACCCGACCCTGTGAGCCAGCGCTGGTCACTGCAACTGATGGGGCTGCTACCTGAGTGGCGAGGTAAGGGGCTTGGTAAGTCAATCATTGAAAAAGCGCAAATGCTGGCTAATAAGGCAGGCGCCCGCGACATAACGCTCACCGTTGATACGCAAAATACGCCAGCAAAGCGTGTATATGCTCAGGCAGGGTTTACGCGCTATGCTCAGCAGCGTTTACTGGCATGGTGTTAATTTGTCCATCGTGACACCGTTTTTAAACCGCTAAATAAAGCACAGAGTACGGCATAGGTTGAATTGCCGCGCTTAGTAGCATTTTCTTACGCTTGGCGTTCTCGGTATACTAATACGATATGCACGTCTTGGCGTTTCGGTTGCCGCAGGTTGATGATGTCGCTGCCGCGCGCAGGGTTAAGCACAAAACGTTTTATGACAAAACTCAAGAGGTGGTGAGAGTGAAATCTAAGCTGATCATGAGCGGGCTGGCGGCCCTAGGCGTCATGGCAGGCACATCCGGTGCTTATGCCCAAGACGCAGCACGAGACGCAATTGCTGAGCGCTTAGCGCCGGTAGGCCAACTCTGCTTGCAAGGCCAAGACTGCGGTACCGCCGCTGCCCCGGCCGCTGCGAGCAGTGATGGCGGTGGTGACGAGATTGATGGCGCAGGTATCTATAACAATGTCTGCATGGCGTGCCACGAAACTGGTGCAGCGGGTGCCCCTATTCGCGGTGATGAAGCGGCATGGGCTGAGCGAACCGAACAGGGTTTTGCCACCCTGCTGGAACACTCCATCAACGGTATTGGTGCCATGCCTGCCCGCGGCGGCAACCCCAACCTGTCAGACGAAGAGATGGAAGCGGCGACAGCGTATATGGTCGAGCCTGTCATGGAAGTTCCTGAGCTAGGTGGCGGTGACGAAGGCGCGGCTGCTGAAGCAACTGACGAGAGTAGTAGCGACGAGATGGCGGCGGCAGATGCTGCGGCCAGCGAAGATGAAGCGGTCGCCAGTGAAGAAGACGCTTCCAGCGGTGGCAGCGGTTTAGACGGTGAAGCGCTTTACGCCAGTGCGGGCTGTGTGGCGTGTCACGCCGCTGGCGTGGCGGGTGCACCGAAGATTGGCGACGCTGAAGCTTGGGGCCCGCGTATTGAGCAGGGTACCGACGCACTCTACCAAAGCGTCTTCAACGGTAAAGGCGTGATGCCGCCGCGTGGTGGTAGCAGCGCTTCCGATGAAGAGATTATGGCCGTGGTGGATTACATGGTCTCGCAAGTACAGTAAAGGCTAGCGGCCCGCCCTTATGGGGCGGGTAGGCCAAGCGTTATAAAATATCCACAGGTGGGTGCTCCAACCCCCCTGTGGATATTTTTTTGCGCGATACATCGCGCTTGCCCAGCACGCTTACCCCAGCAGCGAGCGCAGCCCAGCAATGGCATCCTTACCGCGTGCCTGCTTTTTCTCCGGGTCTTCTTTATCGGCGCGGCCCTCCCACTCCAAGTCATCAGCGGGCAGCTCATCCAAAAAGCGGCTGGGTTGGCAGTCCATCAGTTCGCCATAGGCCTTGCGCTGGCGTGCGAGCGTTAGCGTCAGCGTGCGTCGGGCGCGGGTGATGCCGACATATGCCAAGCGGCGCTCCTCTTCCACGGTGCCCATTTCGATGGCGTTACGGTGGGGCAGCAGATCCTCCTCCAGGCCCATCAAGTAAACGTGGGGGAACTCTAGCCCTTTCGAGGCGTGCATGGTGAGCAGCTGCACCCGGTCCGAGTCATCCTCTTCGGCCTGTTGCTCCAAAATATCCCGCAGCACTAAGCGTGAAATGGCCGCTTCTACGCCGTCGGTTTCCGTTGCGGTAGAGTCATCTGCGTCTTCCGGATCGCGGTTGAGCGACTTCTCTAACTGATCAATCAAAATCCATACGTTGGCCATGCGCCGCTCGGCAATAGTAGGGGCGCTGGCGTTTTGGTAGAGCCACGCCTCGTAATCCATATCCCGCAGCATATCGCGGATCGCGGCAATGGCATCGCCCTGATCCATCCGCTTGCGCACACCATCAATAAAGTGGGTAAAGCGCGATAGCCGCTCCACGGCGCGGGTAGGTAGGGTTTGCTCAAGCCCTAGCTCATGGCAGGCGGCAAACAGCGAAATCGAGCGCTCGGTGGCATAGTTAGCGAGCTTTTCCAGCGTACCGGGGCCAATCTCGCGGCGGGGCACGTTGACGATGCGTAAAAAGGCGTTGTCATCGGCGGGATTAATCAGCAGGCGCAGGTAGGCCATGGCGTCTTTAATCTCGTTACGGGAGAAAAACGACGTGCCGCCAGAGAGTTTGTAGGGAATTTGGTAGTGCTGAAGCTTGAGTTCTAATAAACGCGCCTGGAAGTTGCCCCGGTAGAGCACCGCAAAATCCCGCCACTCGGCTTTCTCTTTGATGCGCCGGGTGAGCATTTCACTGGCGACCCGCTCTGACTCCGCCTCTTCATGGCGGTTAACGATCACACGAATCGGCGCCCCGTCGCCCATATCCGACCACAGGGTTTTGTCGTAAACGTGGGGGTTATTGGCAATCAGCGTGTTGGCAGCGCGCAGGATGGTGCCGGTGGAGCGATAGTTCTGCTCCAGCTTGATGACTTTCAAGCGAGGGAAATCCTCCCCTAAGGTGACGAGATTTTCCGGCCGCGCGCCCCGCCACGCGTAAATCGACTGGTCGTCGTCGCCTACCACGGTAAAGGTGGCCCGTTCCGCCATCAGCAGCTTTACCAGCAGGTACTGGGAGACGTTGGTGTCCTGATACTCATCCACCAGCATGTAGTGGATTTTACGCCGCCAGCGGGCCAGCGCCTCAGGGTCGCGCTGTAAGAGCACCACCGGCAGCAGAATTAGGTCGTCAAAATCCACCGCGTTGTAGGCTTTCAAGTGGCGAACGTAGGCTTCATAGACGCGTGCGGCGAAGTGCTCGTCATCGTCGGCCGCGAACGAGAGCGCATCCCCCGGCAGCACTAGGTCGTTTTTCCAGGTCGAGATTTTGGCCTGCACGGCGTTGATCTGCTCGGCATCCACCTGGGCATCCTTGTTCATCAAGTCGCGCAGCAGCGCCTTGGCATCCTCCGGGTCGAACAGCGAAAACCCCGGCTTGTAGCCCAGGGTTTTCAGCTCGCCGCGAATGATGTTGAGGCCCAGGTTGTGGAAGGTCGAGACCGTTAGCCCGTGACCCTCTTTGCCCTTGAGCATTTGGCCCACCCGCTCTTTCATCTCCCTGGCGGCTTTGTTGGTAAAGGTCACCGCGGCAATTTTGCGCGCGCTCATGCCACACTCTTGCACGAGGTAGGCAATCTTGGTGGTGATCACGCTGGTTTTGCCCGACCCCGCGCCCGCCAGTACCAGGCAGGGGCCATCGATGTAGCGCACCGCTTCTTGCTGGCGTGGGTTGAGCCCTTTGATACGGCTAAGAATGCTCTTTGGCGGCTGGGGCATCATGGTGAAGGGTGACCTCTACAAGTGTTTCGGGGCAATTTCTATTACAATCAGCGGCGCTGGGCGAACGCACAATGAGTTAATAATAGGCAGGTGGTAATGTTTGAAGTAGCGCTATTTGAACCGCGTATGGCACCCAACACGGGCAACATTATGCGCCTAGTGGCGAACAATGGCTGCCGATTACATTTAATTGAGCCACTGGGCTTTGATCTCGAAGAGAAAAAGCTACGTCGCGCTGGCCTAGACTACCGCGACCTTGCCAACGTGACGCGCCATGCGGATTTTACGGCGTTTTACACCGCCATGCAGGGGCGTACTATCTGGGCGATTACCACCAAAGGCACCCGTGCCCACAGCGACGCGGCTTTTGCGCCGGGAGACGTGCTGCTGTTTGGCTCAGAAACCGCCGGACTCTCCCCGGAGGTGCACGCTATGCTGCCGGCTGTGCAGAAACTGCGCATCCCCATGCAGCCCAATAACCGTAGTTTGAATCTTTCCAACGCGGTCGCGGTGGTGAGCTATGAAGCGTGGCGCCAGCAAGGCTATGCTGGCGCATTAGACAGCGAGTAACAGGCAAGACTAGCCAGCGATGCCGTAGCGGTCGCGATAAGCGCGAACGGCCTCGGCGTAAGCCAGCATTTCGCCGCCCGCATGCTCTTCTAGATACGTCAGCACTTGCTCTAAGGTAACGATACTGACCACTGGCATGCCGTACTGGGCCTGTACTTCCTGAATAGCGCTCTGTTCGCCTTGGCCGCGCTCTTGACGGTCAAGCGCAATAATAACGCCGCCTGCGCGAGCGCCGCTTTGCTCAATCAGGCTCATTACTTCGCGGATCGCAGTGCCCGCGGTGATCACGTCATCAATGATCAAAATATCGCCAGAAAGCGGCGCACCCACGATGTTGCCGCCCTCGCCGTGGGTTTTGGCCTCTTTACGATTGAACGCATAAGGCATATCCCGGTCGTGGTGGTCGGCTAGGGCCGCTGCGGTGACCGCCGCCAAGGGAATGCCTTTATAGGCGGGGCCAAACAGTACATCTGCCTGCAGGCCGCTATCGACAATCGCTTGAGCGTAGAAGCGGCCCAGCTTAGCGAGCGCACGGCCGGTTTGAAACAGCCCTGCATTGAAAAAGTAAGGGCTTACTCGCCCCGATTTAAGCGTGAACTCGCCAAACTTGAGCACGCCCTGCTCAATGGCGAAGGCAATGAAATCGCGTTGATAGGGTTGTAGAGTGGTGGCCACGGTGGTCTTCTCTTCTCGGTAGGAGTGGTCGATAAGAATGTAAGTCAAACGCAACAATAAAACGGGGCTAAATAGCAAGATTAGGTTTGTCTATTTACCCAAACGTCTAAACGTCGGGTATCATACAGCAGCGACGCAAAAGGGACGATTTATGAAAATTGCCAGCATCAATGTCAATGGTATACGTGATGCCGTCGACCGTGGCTTCCTGGACTGGCTGGCTCAGCAGGATGCCGACGTGGTCTGCGTGCAGAACATCAAGGCGAAAAGTTTTGAACTGGATGACCACATCCTCTATCCGGAAGGCTACGAAGGCTACTTCCTGGATGCCGAGGAGGATGGTTTCTCCGGTGTGGCGCTTTATTGCCGCAAAATCCCTAAAGCCATTATGTACGGCTTGGGGTTCCCTCAGTGCGATCACGAAGGGCGCTTTCTGCAAGCGGATTATGACCGCTTCAGCATCGCCACGTTCTTGATGCCTGATGGAAGTGACCAAAAAGCCAAACAGGCGTTTATGGAGCAGTACCAAGAGTACCTGACGAAGATGTCCCGCAAACGTCGCGAATACATCATCTGCGGTACTTGGCACGTTGCCCATAAAACCATCGATTTGGCCAACTGGTCGGACAACCAGCTCACTTCTGGTTTCCGCCCGGAAGAGCGTGCCTGGATGGATCAGGTGCTTGGCCCCACCGGCTTTATCGACACCTTCCGCGAAATTAATCGCGACGCTGGTGAATATACCTGGTGGCCAAAGCTCGACCAAGACGTGCCCCGTGAGCGCCAAGAAGGCTGGCGGATCGACTACCAGCTGGTCGGCCCCAACTTCCGTCGCCATGTGGTCGACGCGTGGATTGATTACGATGCGACCTTCTCTGAGTTCGCACCGTTGATCGTTGAGTATGACTTAGCGCTGTAAGCGCTCACTTTCCCGCGTCGCGTTACCCGTCTCAGCAACAGGCCAGCGTAAAAGCTGGCCTGTTGCTTTACGGTGTTTAACCGCACACCCTTAGCCGCGAATGCCCAGCGCTTCACGCTGCTTTTCGCGCAGCTCATCACCGGCTTTTTCAGCCAAATCCAGCATGGCATTCAGCTCTTGACGGTTAAACGCACCGGCTTCCGCCGTGCCCTGCACTTCAATTAGCTCGCCGCTTTCAGTCATTACCACGTTCAAGTCGGTGTCGGCTTTGCTGTCTTCCGGGTAGTCCAGATCCAGCACCGGCACGCCTTTGTAGATACCCACCGAAATCGCGCTGACCAGCTGCTTAAAGGGGTCGCCTTTGATCTTTTTCTCGCGCTGTAAGTAGCGAATCGCATCTACCAGCGCCACGCAGCCACCGGTAATCGCCGCCGTACGTGTGCCGCCATCGGCCTGGATCACGTCGCAATCCACGGTAATGGTGAACTCGCCCAGCTTCTTCAAATTCACCGCCGCGCGCAGGCTGCGGCCAATCAAACGCTGAATTTCCAGGGTGCGGCCACCCTGCTTGCCACGGGTCGCTTCACGGCCGCTGCGGGAGTGGGTGGCGCGGGGCAGCATGCCGTACTCAGCGGTAATCCAGCCCTGGTTTTTACCGCGTAGCCAGCGAGGCACGCCCGCTTCCACACTCGCGTTGCACAGCACCTTGGTATCGCCAAACTCCACCAGCACAGAGCCTTCTGCATGGCGAGTGTAGTCGCGGGTTAAGCGAATTTCACGGAGCTGGTCGGCTTCGCGACCGCTGGGGCGAACAACATCAGGACGCTTAGCACTGCTCACAGATAGCACCTCTCACAATAAACGCGTTTCAGGGAAAAGCCGTCCATTGTACACGTCTGAGCGTGCGCTGATGGGCCTATCGGTTAGACTGTCCGGAACCCACTAATATGGATAGGATGCATCGACCCATGGCCGCTTCCCGCCGCGTACACAGCATGACCGCCTTCGCCCGCACCGAGCAGGCCGCCCCGTTTGGCACCCTGCAGGTCGAGATTCGCTCGGTGAACCAGCGCTACCTAGAGCCGCACTTTCGCCTTCATGAAAGCCTGCGGGATTTAGAACCGGTGCTGCGCGAAGCGCTGCGTACCCGCCTGGCCCGAGGCAAGGTAGAGTGCAGCCTGCGGTTCGAGAGCGCCGACACCGCCCAAGCACCGGCAGTGAACGCCCAGCGCCTAAAAGAGATTGCCGATGCCCTGGCCGCCATTCAGCAGCAGGTGCCCAGCGCCGTGCCGCCCACGACGCTTGCGCTGCTCAACCAGCCCGGCGTGATGGAAACCCAGCACCTCGACCAAGAGGCCATTAAAGCCGCCGCCAAAACGCTATTTAACCAAGCGCTGGATGAGCTGATCGACGCCCGCGCCCGCGAAGGCGAAAAGCTCGCCGAGATGATTACCACTCGCCTAGACGCCGTCAGCGAGCAAGTGGCCACCGTACGCAGCCTGCTCCCGCAAATTTTGGAACGCCAGCGCGCCCAGTTGCTAGAGCGTTTAGAAGTCGCCAAAACCGAACTCGACCCCCAGCGCCTGGAAGCCGAACTGGTGCTGGTAGCGCAAAAAGCCGACGTAGATGAAGAGCTAGACCGCCTCACCGCGCACATTGAAGAAGTGCGCCACCAGCTCGCCCAAAAAGGCCCCAAAGGCCGCCGCCTGGACTTCCTGATGCAGGAACTTAACCGGGAAGCCAATACGCTCTCGTCTAAATCCGTGGTAGCAGAGACGACCCGCTGCGCGGTGGAGTTGAAGGTGCTGATTGAGCAGATGCGGGAGCAGATTCAGAATATTGAGTGATATTTCTCGCGGCTAACGGTCATTGTTAGCCGTTAGGCAGGCGGAAGTCAGTATGTAGGCGCTTCCAATGTTCTCGAAGCGCCTGCTTATGAAGCTCATACATGGGTAGCTCTACCAGTGCGTTAGGCCACAGGGTGCGCGCTTTATCAAGCGTGTCATCCAGGTGAGGCTTGATTAAGCGCCAAGGAATGTCGGCTTTTTTAGCCCACTGCTGAAAGCTTTCCATGGAAGTTTGATACCACGCTTTTTGGCCCGCTAAATTGAGCGCAGTAGTACGCTCGTTTTCCATGGTCAATATGGGTTTTCAAACTATGCGCGAGCAGCTCACGCAGCGCACCTTCAGGCAGCAGGTTAGATAATAAGGGATGCAGCCGTTGGTGCTTCGACCAGTCTCTCGCTAAGATCTCTTCCGATTTAGGGAAATTAGGGTGCGTAATCAGGCTTAGCGTTGGGCGCTCAGAATTGTGGCGAAATTCATCAGCGAACAGCAGGATATTCTTACCATGGGAGTAACCAGCAAGATGGCCTACCACGCTCCCATGCAAAGAGAGCTGCAGAATACTCAATCGATCCATTTAGCCCGCCTTTAAACGGTTATTCATCCCCTAATAAGCCTTTCCAAGGATTATCGATGACGCTATCGCTGGTATCTTCCTCATTGGGAGCCGCTGCGTCTGCCGTATGGCTCGCGAGTAGAGCCAACACGGCGTCGCGCTTCTCATGGGGGATCAGCATAATCTCGCTATTCAGCCCTTTAGCCACCAGTTCTAACGTGTTAAGGCGCGGGTTGCCACTGGCTTCAAGCCGCTGATACTGCTGGCGCGACATTCCCACCCGCATCTGCATGTCACTCTGCTTGAAACCCAGCTCAACACGGCGCGTTTTGATCTGATCTAGTAGCGGCATAGTGATGTTGTCAAATGAGTTGCTTTTTAGTCTATGACAACACATTAGTTGCTATTTTTGTTAAAAGCAATTTATAAGATTACAACTTTATGCAAGTGCGTAGTGCTTGATGGGTGTTAAAACCTCGTTAAGTGCAATGGCTGTATTCACGGCTTGGCGTACCTGCCCGCGTACTTTCTCTATCTGGTTTGTGCCGTCGCCGGCAGGTGGCCTCGCTCAGGTGCAAAAAAGTCGGTTCACACAGCTGTTCTGCTTGGTGTTTTTGATGCGCATCACGGTAGGGCGCATCAGCATTTTATA
Organism: Vreelandella venusta; assembly: GCF_044809155.1. Lineage (GTDB taxonomy): Bacteria > Pseudomonadota > Gammaproteobacteria > Pseudomonadales > Halomonadaceae > Vreelandella > Vreelandella venusta_B. The sequence continues at coordinate 3,570,692 of NZ_CP085241.1, read as the reverse complement.
TGATGGTTAGCCCCGCTGTCGTGAACGTTGATAAGAGAGAAGTACAATGGACAAAACAAGCTGCGATAACAAAACGGCAGACACGCTATCCAAAGGGCAGCCCTCATGGGTAGATGAATTTAGCGTTGTGAAGAAGACCCACGGTGCCCAAGAGGCGCAGGCCGTCGCCATTGCCGATATATTGGGGTTAAAAGGCCCGCTGCCTGAGCCTCATGAAGAAACGCTAAAAGCGGTTGCTGATATTATTGAAGGTGCGTCATTGGATGACGTGGCTGAGCTGAAAAAAGCACTGCTGCATTGGAAACAGTTCGAAAAAGGCCGCACGGTTTCAAAGGATGAAGCGTTAGTCGACGATTGGCGCTCTGCGCCGTACCCCTATAAGAATCGGCTGTCTCGTAAAACGTACGAAAAGCAGAAATACTACCTTCAAGTGGAATTGCTAAAGCTCCAAGCGTGGATTAAAAAAACGCGTCAGCGTGTCGTTATTATCTTTGAAGGTCGCGATGCTGCAGGAAAGGGCGGCACTATTAAGCGCTTTATGGAGCATCTAAACCCACGTGGCTCCCGGGTTGTAGCGCTTGAAAAGCCAACAGAAACCGAGCAGGGGCAGTGGTATTTTCAGCGCTACATTAAACACCTGCCAACGCACGGTGAGCTCGTTCTGTTTGACCGCTCCTGGTACAACCGGGCGGGCGTCGAGCGGGTCATGGGGTTTTGCACCGACCAGCAGCATCAGGACTTTTTACGTCAAGCGCCTGAACTTGAACGCAACTTGGTGGGCAGCGGAGTGCATATCATCAAGTTCTGGTTTTCGGTCAGTCGTGAAGAGCAGCAGCGCCGTTTTAAAGAGCGTGAACTGCACCCACTCAAACGTTGGAAACTGAGTCCAATTGATTTGGCATCGCTGGAAAAGTGGGATGAGTACACGGCGGCTAAAGAGACCATGTTTTTCCACACGGATCACTCTGAGTGCCCTTGGGTGGTCATCAAGTCGAACTGCAAAAAACGTGCGCGCCTCAATGCCATGCGCTACGTGTTAAATGCATTCGATTATGAGGGCAAAGATATTAATAACATTGGGGCAACTGACCCCTTGGTGGTAGGTCGCGCTGAGTTTTCAAACGGCTAAAGCCCGATGAAGAGGTGGTCTCGGTTCGTAGATAGGCAGTGCATGGCTAGCAGCGAGTGCTACTGTTAACTTAGCACCGCTGGTACTAGCAACACGCTGGTCAAATGGTTCTCCCACATTGATCGAGGATGCCCTGTCATGCGGATGTTGCGCTACCTCTCTTTCGTCCTACTGCTCGGTATGCTGAGCATTTTGCCCCTCACCACCCACGCCAACCCCACCACTTGGCAAGCGCTACAAGAGGGCGGCCTGGTCATCCTCATGCGCCACTCTCTTGCTCCCGGTATCGGTGACCCGCCGGGGTTTGTGTTGGAAGACTGCGAGACCCAGCGCAACCTTTCCAGCGAAGGGCGTGCCCATGCGGTGGCAGCAGGGCAGGCGTTGCGGGAGCGGGGCGTGGCGATTGATGCGGTGTACAGCTCCCAGTGGTGCCGGGCGTTGGAAACCGCTGAGCTGATGGCGCTGGGGGCGGTGGTGCCTGCGCCGTGGCTGAATTCGTTCTTTCGTGGGCGTGGGGATCAGGTGGCCATTACCCAAGCGGCTCGTGAGCGTATTGCGGGGTGGCAGGGGCCGGGTAATCTGCTGCTGGTGACGCATCAGGTGAATATCACGGCGCTGACCGGTGGGGGCGTTAGCTCCGGGGAAATGGTGATCGTGCGCCCTCAAGAGGAGGGTTTCACAGTGGTGGGACGGCTGAACGTTCCCAGCCGTTAAGGCTTTCTATTCATTTCCTTCAACGAACCGGGGAAAATTATTCGCTCCTCATCCGTAAGCTTAGGTTTTACGCTGGGCGTATTGATAAGGAGAGCGTTATGTCATCAGCCAATACTCCATCCGTTCGCCGCGTGGTCGCTCAGCATCCTGCTCACCGGGATGATATTGGTGATCTGGTCACCCGCCGACCGCTGCCAGGGCCGGGGTTGGATCAGCTCGATCCATTTCTGTTTTTGAATCACCACGGCCCGCAGATTTATCCGGCAAACAATCAGGGGCTGCCCTTTGGGCCGCACCCGCACCGTGGGTTTGAAACGGTGACGTTTATTTTGGAAGGCTCGCTGGCCCATGCCGACAGCGCCAAGCACCAGAGCGTGATTCACGCAGGCGGCGTGCAGTGGATGACCGCAGGCAGCGGCATTGTGCATGCGGAGATATCGCCGGAGGCGTTTTTGCGCGAGGGCGGCCCGCTGGAAATCTTGCAGCTGTGGATCAACCTGCCGTCTCGGCTGAAGATGAGCGAGCCGCGCTACGTGGGCTTGCAGCAGGAGGGCATTCCTGCGGTTCCACTGGCGGGCGGCGGAACGCTCAACCTGATTGCGGGGGAGTGGCAGGGGCAAACAGGCCCGGTTGAATCGCTGACGGGCGTATTCATGTCGACGCTGGCGCTGCCTGCTGGCACGCATGAGCGGCTACCTGTAACCCCTGGGCGGCAGGTGTTTCTGTACGTGGTGAGTGGCAACGTGACGGTGGGCGGCGAGCCTGCCAAGGCGCACCATTTGATCGAAGTCGACCGTGACGGTGAAAGCCTGAGCATTGAAGCAGCGAGCGATGCGCGCCTGCTGTTTGGCCATGGCGAGCTGATGGATGAGCCGGTCTACTCCCACGGCCCCTTCGTGATGACGACGCGCGATGAGATCGTCCAGGCGGTGGAGGATTACCAGAACGGTAAATTTGGCGGGCTTACGCTTTAAAGACCGCTAAACCGGCTCGCCGCGATAGTAGTGCCATAAAAACAGCGACCCCACGCTGCGCCAGGGCGACCAGTGCTCCACCATCTGGCGAGCCTGCTTCGGCGTGGGTTTGTTCTCCATACCCTTCAAGCGGCCTAGCGCTACCCTTAACGCAAGGTCGTCGGCAGGGAAAATATCGGGGCGCTGGAGCGAGAACATTAGGTAAATCTCCGCGCTCCAGCGGCCAAACCCACGCAGCTGGGTAATCGTAGCAATGGCCTCGTCATCGCTGAGATGCGCTATGCCATCGGCGCTAAAGGTGCCCGAAAGCTCTGCGTCGGCCAGCCCTTTAGCATACTCGATTTTTCGCCACGATAGTCCCGCATCGCGCAGCGCTTGGCCTTCCACCTCCATCACCGCCTTGGCGTGCAGTTCCGGCAGCAGCGTATTCACCCGGCCCATAATCGCCCGAGCGGCCTCGGTGGATATCTGCTGGCTGACGATTGTCGAGAAGAAGGTCGCAAAGCCTGGGTCGCGTTGGCGCGGGTTGGGCGCGCCGACTAAGGGGTAGGCGCGAGCAATGTCGGGGTCGGCATTGGCCAGTGCCTGCATGGCGTGCTCGATGGTGCTGGAGGTCATAACCGGCTCACTTAATGAAAAGATAATCGTAACATCCTAGCAGTTGCCTCTTGGATGCTGCTGCGTAAGTGTCCAACGGGCTAGCCCTTTGCGTGCTAACTTTTTTAGTGGCGTATATTTCTACTTTTGTCTAATCCTGACATCATTTGTCGCTATCCAAGACCGTTTTATAAGCAGGCGCTTTTTCCAGCGCTTGGGGAGAGAGGTATGCAAGAGTCGTCATCGGGGCTGGCGCGTAACCCGCGATTGGCAGAGTTTGTTCTGGCGCTGGGCGGGTTCGGCATTGGCACCAGTGAGTTCGTCATTATGGGGTTGATGAACCGCGTGGCGGAGGATTTAGCCGTGACGGTGCCCCAAGTAGGCTATGCGATTAGCAGCTACGCACTGGGTGTGGTGGTGGGCGCACCGCTGATCTCGACACTGGCGGCAAGGGTGCCCAGGCGGGCATTGCTGATTGCGCTGATGCTGGTGTTTGCCGTGGGCAATATTGCCAGCGCCATGGCGCCGGGGTTTTGGTCGTTTGTGGGTCTGCGCTTTTTGGCGGGGCTGCCTCATGGTGCTTACTTTGGCATAGCGGCGCTGGTAGCAGCAGGGGCGGTGCCAATTGACCAGCGGGCACGGGCCATTGCTCGTGTGATGATGGGGCTTACCGTGGCCATTTTGATTGGCGCGCCGCTGGGTACTTGGGCGGGCAATCTGTTTGGATGGCAAATTGCCTTTGCCGGTGTAGGGGTGGTTGCGCTGCTCACCGCGCTGTTGATTCGTCTCTGGGTGCCGGTTCAGCCGTTTGATGCCCATGCCAGCCCGTTGAGAGAGCTCTCTGCACTGGTGAAGCAGCGGGTGCTGGTCACCATCGCGATTGCCTGTATTGGCTGCGGCGGTATGTTCTCAATCTTTAGCTATGTGATGCCGACACTGACTCAGCAGGCGGGCATGAGCGAAGCGCTGGGGCCGCTGGTGCTGGTGATTTTTGGCCTGGGCTCTATCGCCGGTAATCTGGTGGGCGGGCGCATGGCGGATAAAAACCTGATGCGGGCCATTCCTACCATTTTAGTGTGGTGCGCCGTGGTGCAGGGGCTCTTCTACTTCGCTGCTAACAATGTATGGTCAGGACTGCTGTTTGTGGGGTTGGTAGGGACTAGCATGGCGCTGGCGCCTTCGCTGCAAACCCGCTTGATGGACGTGGCCGAAGATGCCCAAACCATGGCAGCGTCCATGAACCACGCAGCCTTTAACGGGGCGAACGCGCTGGGAGCGTGGCTGGCGGGCTTGGTCATCAGTGCGGGCTTTAGCTGGTCGAGTACGGGACTAGTGGGTACTGGGCTGGCGCTGTGTGGTTTAGTGATTTTTGCCTGGGGACGCTGGTTAGAAAACCGCACTTTTCCCGCAGAGCCTGCCGCTGTTAAGGGCTATAAATAAGCCGTGGCTAAACAATGTGGTGGGGATTTAAAGTGGCAAAAAGCGCGCAACGTTCCTAGGGTGTAAAGGTGCAACCCATAAGGAGGTGATCTATGCATAACCTATTGAAGACATCGCGCGTTGCAACCCTGCGCTTCGTAACTTTAAGCGCTATTGCCGCATTAATGCTGTTTCTGGCGGGATGTGGTTCAACCACTGGCGAGCGCGCCACTAGCGGTGCCGGGGTAGGCGCAGCCGTTGGCGCCGGGGCCGCCGCGGCCACAGGTGGCAGCGTGACACAAGGAGCTGTGATTGGGGGTGGCGTGGGTGCCGCCACTGGAGCCGCCACGGATGAGGACGATATCAACCTCGAATAACTCGCCCCACTAGCGGCATAGCCTGAAGCCGCGCATGCCTAGATGAAAGTGGTCGGCGTGTGCGGCGTTATAGTCTGGCCCGAGCACGTTGCCGAAGGTATCACACGCGCCATCTCTCGCTGCGCGTAAAAATGTTCCCGCGTCGCCTTCGTCCTTCCAGTCGTTAATCAGCGCAATCTGCTGGCCATTCTCAAACTGAAAGCCCACCACGTCTAACGCTTCTGCGGTGGCGTGTTCACTGCGCCTACCTGTTTCACGGCCATACACATTGCGACAGGCAAAGCTGCCCACATGGTTGACCTGTGCTATGGGGCTGCCCATGATTTCCAGGGCGGCAGGTTGTAAGGCGTGGTGTTCATACATCACCCAGGCCAAGGCCAGCGGGCAACTAGCGACAAAGCTTTGGTTAAAGCGCACGCTGCTGGAGTGCATACGTACCACGTTGCTGAGCGGACAATTAGCCGTCGGTGTGTAATCAGCGAGCGGCGTGTAGCGAAGCTCGCGCTCAGGTACCGTATCCAACACCGCCAGGCAGGCCTCACGATTATCATTTAAGCGTTTGAGTTTGAGCTGGGTAACGGGAGTGATCGGGTCGTCGACATGCAGTGCCGCCCAGGGTGCCCAGTGGCGGGGTATCTCGATAACCCCTTTATGTAGCGCCGTTCCAAGCGCAATTAAGCATAAAATAATTACCGTACTGCGCATGCTGATCTCCTTATCACTGCGCGCGAAACCCTACAGCCCACGCTATGGGTGTGCGATACTGCACGTTACTTTATGCATGTTTGTATATGGCAACTGCGTGCAATAGTAGCGCTGCTAATAACGACATAAGGTTGGCGCGGTTATCTGCATCGTCTGTTTGGCCAATCGTTTTAGCCACGCTTTACACGCTTTTTTGCTAACTTTTTTGCTAATTAGGGAAGCGCTTCATGTCCCAGGGTACGCTTTTTATCGTGTCTGCCCCATCGGGTGCTGGCAAAACCAGCTTGGTTCGCGAGCTGATTGAGAGCCTGGACGGTATTCAGGTGTCGGTATCGCACACCACGCGCAGCAGGCGCGAAGGGGAGGTAGACGGCGTTAACTACCACTTTATTTCTGTGCCCGAGTTTGAAGCAAAGATCGCAGATAGCGACTTTTTTGAGTATGCCAAGGTCTTTGATAATTACTACGGCACGTCGCGCCAAGCCGTACAAACGCTGCTGGATGCTGGGCAAGACGTTATCTTGGAGATTGACTGGCAGGGTGCTCAGCAGGTACGTCAACAGCTCGCTTCTGCGGTGTCGATTTTCATTCTGCCACCATCGCGCAGCGAGCTGGAGCGGCGTCTTGCCAGCCGTGGCACTGATGAGCATGCGGTGATCGCCCGGCGCATGCGCGATGCGGTTAGCGAGATGTCGCATTATGATGAGTACGACTACTTAGTCATTAACGACGACTTCACCACTGCCCTGCAAGAATTGCAGTCGCTGGTGATCAGCCGCCGCTTAACACGGGCCGCGATGCAAAAGCGTCACGCACCGTTGCTCGACGCGCTCTTGTCACAGGCGCCTAGCGTCGAGTAATCTATCAGGTTCTATCACCACTCTTTTTTCGCTGGCCGGCAACGTTATCTAACAACGCCGGCTTGGCGTCGTCATTACAGGAAGGCCCCCATGGCTCGCGTAACCGTTGAAGATTGTCTGGAAAATGTTGAAAACCGCTTCAAACTGGTGATGATCTCTACTCATCGTGCGCGTCAACTGGCGCGCGGCTCGCGCGATACACAGCTGGCGTGGGAAAATGATAAGCCCACCGTGGTGGCGCTGCGTGAGATTGCAGCGGGCCTGGTCGATCACACGATTCTTGACGAGCCAGTTGAAGCCCCAGTACGCACGCGTCCTGCAATGACGCCTCATATCGACGACTAAGCTTGAAAACAGAACCACTAGGGCTACGAACCGATTAGAGGCGCGGTAAATGTTCACCATCGATGACCTGGCCGACCGACTTGGCGGCTATTTACCCCCGGACGAGATCCAGCAGGTCAAGCGCGCCTTCTACTACGCCGAGCAGGCTCACGATGGTCAGCGTCGTCGCTCTGGCGAGCCCTACGTTACCCATCCGCTCGCCGTCGCCAATATTCTCGCCAATATGCACATGGACCATCAGAGCCTGATGGCGGCCATGCTGCACGATGTGATCGAGGATACCGGCGTCTCAAAAAAAGCCCTGGTGGCACAGTTTGGTAAACCGGTGGCTGAACTCGTCGATGGCGTCTCCAAGCTAACGCAGATCACCTTTGAAGATAAAGCCGTTGCCCAGGCGGAGAATTTTCAAAAAATGGTGTTGGCGATGTCGCGGGATATTCGCGTCATTATCGTTAAACTGGCTGACCGGCTGCATAATATGCGCACGCTGGGCGCGCTGCGTCCGGATAAAAAGCGCCGTATTGCCCGCGAAACGCTGGAAATTTACGCGCGTATCGCCGGGCGTCTGGGCATTAATACCATCCGGATTGAGTTAGAAGATCTCTCTTTTCAAGCTATTCATCCCATGCGCGCCGAGCGTATCAAACGTGCGGTGGCTAGCGCGCGGGGTAATCGCCGTAGTGCCATGCGGGAAATCCAGTCGTCACTACAGCAGAGCCTGGATGACGAGGCGCTGCCGGGAACGGTTGTTGGTCGTCAGAAGCATTTACTGTCGATTTATAAAAAAATGCGCGACCAGCGCAAGCCGTTCGCGGAAATTATGGACGTGTTCGGGTTTCGCATCATTACCGAAGATGTGGCCAGCTGTTACCGTATTCTTGGCGTGGTGCATAATCTCTACAAGCCGGTACCGGGGCGCTTCAAAGACTATATTGCTATACCCAAGGCGAACGGCTACCAAAGTCTCCACACCACGCTGTTTGGCCAGCGAGGTATGCCGATCGAGGTGCAGATTCGCACCCGTGAAATGGAAGCCATGGCCAATAACGGGATTGCCGCCCACTGGCTTTACAAAGCGGGGCAAACCGATCATCCGATTGCCGAAGGTAGCCATGCGCGCGCCCGCGCCTGGGTAAAAGGGCTGCTGGAGATGCAGCGCCACGCAGGTGACTCCCTAGAGTTTATTGAACACGTCAAAAATGACCTGTTCCCCGATGATATCTACGTGTTTACCCCTAAAGGCGACATCATGGAGTTGCCTCAGGGTGCCACAGTGATTGATTTCGCCTACAGCGTGCATACCGATATTGGCAATAACTGCATTGCCTGCCGTATTGATCGTCACCTCGCTCCGCTTTCCACCCGGTTAGAAAGCGGCCAAACGCTGGAAATTATCACTGCCCCGGGGGCTAAGCCTAATCTAGCGTGGCTGAATTTTGTAACGACAGCTAAAGCGCGCTCGGCCATTCGCCACGCGCTTAAACACCAGCAGCAGGCTGAGGCCATTATGCTGGGCCGCCGGTTGCTGAATAAGGCGCTGACGCCGTTTGAAACCAGTTTAGAAGAGCTGGATGAGGGTGTTTTCAGCCAAGCGTTTAAAGAACTGGATGTCACCTCGCTGGATTCGCTGTTGGAGTCGCTGGGGCTAGGTAACCGAATGGCCCACGTGGTGGCGCGGCGGTTAGTCGATGTCGCCCACGGCGACCGTCGCGACCAACCCCTGACGGAAGGCAACGATAAAGCCGTCGTGATTAGCGGCAGTGAAGGCATGGTGATCAACTTCGCCCGCTGCTGCCACCCGCTGCCCGGTGACCCGGTGGTCGGCCATCTCTCGGTAGGCAAGGGGCTGGTGGTGCATCGCAGCGAGTGCCGCAACCTCGCCGATTTGAAGAATGATCCTGAAAAGCTATTCGCGCTTGAGTGGTCGGAAACGATTGAAGATGACTTCCCCGTTGCGCTGCGCATTGAAATTGAAAGCCGTCGCGGGCTGGTGGCCGAACTGGCCGGGCTGGTGACCGATGCGGATGCGAATATTGAGCGCATTGGCATTGAGGAGCGTGACGCACGCCTCTCTACGATTAATTTAACCCTATCGGTGAAAGGGCGCGTTCATCTTGCCCGTATTATCAAGCGTATCCGTAACTTGCCTAACGTTAGCAAAATTACCCGAATGGCGAATTAACAGCCCATACCTGCGGGCCTCCGGCAAAAGGTGGCAGCACGGGTGATGGGTAAAAATAATCAGTTTAAACCGTTAAGGAAGGAGCACGATCACCCATGAGCAATAAAGCCGTTATCAATACCGAAAAAGCACCCGCTGCCATTGGTCCCTATTCACAGGCGATTAAAGCAGGCAATACGGTGTATATGTCGGGTCAGATCCCCCTCAATCCAGAGACAATGGAGATCATCTCTGAGGATTTCGAAGCCCAGGCACGTCAGGTATTCACCAACCTGCAAGCGGTATGTGAAGAAGCGGCTGGTTCGCTGGGCGATATCGTTAAGCTCAACCTATACCTTGTTGATCTAGACAATTTTGCCATTGTAAACAAGGTGATGGAGGAGTTCTTCTCCCAGCCGTTCCCGGCCCGCGCAGCGGTAGGCGTGAAAGCGCTGCCTAAAGGTAGCCAAGTAGAAGCCGAGGCCGTGATGGTCATTGGTGACTAAACGCCACGGTTTAATGTGACGTTTAATGGGTAGGTATAAAAAAGAGCGGGCTGTTTCAAACAGCCCGCTCTTTGCATTGTGGTGCCACTAACACGCTAAATAGCCGCACAGGTGCGTTTAGATGTTACGCCTTTTGCGCTTCTAAAAAGCCGCCCTCTTTAAGCACTTGGGCATAGCCCTCTTTGTAGCTTGGGTAGCGAAACTCATAGCCAGTCTCAAGAAGTCGGCTGTTATCGCAGCGCTTGCTGGTACGGCGGCGCAGCGGTGACTGCATGGTCTCAGACGACTCTACTTTCAACTGTTTGGCTAGCCACGCCATCACGTTGTGCATGGTAACCGGTTCGCAGTCGCTCCCCAGGTAGAGGTCGGAAAGGGGCTGGCCCTTCTCTTGGCAGCGAATTAAATGCGCCAAAATACCGGTGCAGTCGTCCCGGTGAATACGGTTGGAGTAAATCACCGGCGTTACCGGGGAGATACGGCCTTCTGCTACCTGATGAATCAGCCGGTCTCGGCCTGGGCCGTAGATGCCCGAAAAGCGCACGACGGTACCGGGTAGCGAATGGTTGAGCAGCGCCTGCTCCGCTTCACACATCAGGTTGCCGGAGAAGCTGGTGGATTCAGTCGGGCTTGCCTCGTTGACGACCTCGCCCTCTTGCTGGCCATACACGCTGGTCGATGAGACGAAGAAAATACGCTTTGGCGGCTTTTTGTGCTGTTCCAACACGCTTAATACACGTTTAAGGCCATCGGGGTATGCGCTTTGATAGGCGCTCTCTTCAAAGCGGTCGGCGCTGACGGTGTAAATCACGTAGTCGGCTTGAGGCAGTGCTGTCGCATCGGCGCCTTCAAGATTGTTGAGATCCAGCGCTAGCGGCTCAATGCCACTACCCTGTAAGGCATCAGCGTGGCGGCGCAAACCAATGACGCGATGCCCCTCGCTGAGCAGCTCACGACCTAAGGTAATGCCGATATCGCCACAGCCGATAATCAATACAGTTAGCTTCACCTGGCTCACTCCTCTTGATAAATATTCCCTATCAGATACAAAGTCTCTATGAGATGTGACATCGTCAATAGGACTTGCTTGTCCTTGCCATCCCGCTAACTGTCACGATTATTAGTCACAAGCAGCAACGAGAGGATGCCCACTGGCACCGTTATGACTTTAACAGAACTTCGCTATATCGTAACCCTTGCTCAAGAGCGCCACTTTGGGCGGGCGGCAGAACGCTGCCATGTTTCCCAGCCAACGCTCTCCGTGGCCGTTAAGAAGTTGGAAGAGGAGCTTGATAGTCCCCTCTTCGAGCGCTCGAAATCTACTGTGCAAGTGACGCCTCTAGGCGAAAAAATTATTGCCCAGGCACAGCGGGTGCTAGAGCAGAGCAGCCTGATTTATGAAATGGCCAGTGCGGGGAAAGACCAGCTAGCTAATCCTCTGCGGATTGGCGCTATTTACACCATTGGGCCCTATCTATTTCCCCACTTGGTGCCTGCACTTGCCAACGCCGCGCCGCAAATGCCGCTCTATATTGAAGAGGGGATGACCGGCACGCTGAGGGCCAAGCTGCGCAGTGGCGAGCTGGATGTGATCATCGTCGCGCTGCCGTTTACCGAAACCGACGTGGTCACCAAGCCGATCTATGATGAGCACTTTGAAGTCCTGATGCCCGCTAACCACCGTTGGGTGGAGCGTGACGTCATTTACAAAGAGGACTTATTAGAAGAGCGGCTGCTGCTGCTGGGCGAAGGCCACTGTTTCCGCGATCAGATTTTAGAGGCCTGCCCGGCGATTACCCAGAAGCTTAACAGCCCGAATAATACGCTGATTGCAGAGGGCGGTTCACTGGAAACCATTCGGCATATGGTGGCGTCAAAGTTAGGAATTACGGTATTGCCACAGTCAGCACTCGGAACCGACCAATATGAAAATGCCATGCTGGTCAGCCGCCCGTTTGCCGACCCAGCACCCTCACGCACAGTTGCCATCGCTTGGCGGGCAAGCTTTCCAAGGCCGAAGGCCATTGATGCGCTTTCCCAAGCGATTAGCCAGTGCAGGCAGCCGGTGCATAAGGTGAATAGCGCCTCATGAGTGAGCTTTCCGCCCCGGTAACGGCGCTGAAAGGCGTAGGCGAAGCGCTGGCGATTAAGCTTGCCCGACTCGGCATCGAGCGTGTCAGCGATCTGCTGTTTCACCTGCCGTTGCGCTACCAGGATCGCACACGACTCACCCCGATTGGCCAGCTGCGGGCAGGGTATGAAGCGGTGGTAGAGGGAGAGGTGACCGCCAATGATGTGGTGAAAGGGCGCCGGCGCAGTTTATTGATTCGCTTGCGCGACGGCAGCGGCATCTTGAGCCTGCGCTTTTTTCACTTTTCGCCGGCGCAACAGCAGCAGCTTCGCCCTGGCGTGACCGTGCGGGCGTTTGGCGAAGCGCGTGCGGGAGCGACGGGGCTTGAGATTTATCACCCTGAGTACCGCCTCAGCGGCGGCAGTGAGACGCCGGTAGAGGAGTACTACACGCCGATTTACCCCACCACCGAAGGGCTGCACCAAACCCGCTTGCGCGCACTGACCCAGCAGGCGCTGCATCTGTTAGCACAAGCCCCCGACGCGTTGCCCGATGTGATTCCCGATGCCCTGCGTCAGCGCTTCCAGCTGCCGGGGCTACACGCCAGCCTGCAGCTTTTACACCAGCCTCCACCGGATGTGGATTTAGAGCAGTTAGCCCACGGCCTTCACCCCGCTACGCGTCGGCTCGCCTTGGAAGAGCTGCTGGCCCACCAGCTTAGCCTGCGGGAAGTGCGCCTGCGTATTCAGGCCGACGGCGCGCCGGTGCTGCCCTCTGGGCGTAGCCTGCAAACGCGTTTTTTAGCGCAGCTGCCGTTTGCACTGACCGGCGCCCAACAGCGCGTGTTGGAAGAGATTGCTCTCGACCTTGCCCGCCCCGCCCCAATGCTGCGGCTGGTGCAGGGGGATGTCGGCTCTGGCAAAACCGTGGTCGCCGCGATGGCGGCGCTCTCAGCGCTGGCGGGCAACTGCCAAGCGGCGATGATGGCGCCCACGGAGATTCTGGCGGAGCAGCACTACCGCTCCTTTAAAGCCTGGTTGGAGCCGCTGGGCATTGAAGTGGCATGGCTGGCGGGCAAGTTAAAAGGCAAGGCGCGGTTGGATGCTAAAGCCGCCATTGCCGATGGCCGAGCGCGCATGGTGGTGGGGACGCACGCGCTATTTCAGGATGACGTTCATTTTCAGTGCCTGGGCCTGGCGATTATTGACGAGCAGCACCGTTTTGGCGTCCACCAGCGTCTCGCCTTGCGAGAAAAGGGCGAAGCCGGTGGGTTAACGCCCCACCAGCTCATCATGACGGCCACGCCGATTCCCCGCACGCTGGCCATGAGCGCCTATGCGGATCTCGATGTCTCGGTGATTGACGAACTGCCGCCGGGGCGCACGCCGGTGAAAACCGTCGTGGTCTCTGACGAGCGCCGCCCCGAAGTGGTGGAACGCATCCGTAATGCCTGTAGCGACGGCCGCCAAGCCTACTGGGTGTGTACGTTGATCGAAGAGTCCGAGGTGTTGCAGTGCCAAGCGGCTGAGGTGACGCGGGATGAACTCACCCAGGCGCTGCCGGAACTGGCCATTGGGCTGATTCACGGTCGCATGAAAGCAGCGGAAAAAGCCGACGTGATGGACGCCTTCAAAACCGGCGAGTTAGATTTGCTGGTGGCGACCACGGTAATCGAGGTGGGGGTGGATGTGCCCAACGCCAGCCTGATGATTATCGAAAACCCGGAGCGCTTGGGGCTTTCACAGCTTCACCAACTGCGCGGCCGGGTCGGGCGTGGCAGCACAGAAAGCTTCTGTGTGCTGCTATACCATCCGCCGCTCTCCAAAAGCTCACGGGAGCGCTTGGGCGTGATGCGGGAAACCACCGACGGCTTCCGCATTGCTGAAAAAGACCTGGAGATTCGTGGCCCCGGCGAGGTGCTGGGCACCCGCCAAACCGGCCTTGCCCAAATGAAGATCGCAGATTTAGAGCGCGATGCCGACCAGCTAGAGCGGGTCACCGCCCTGGCCCAGGCGCTTCAGGGCAATGCTGATGTCACTGCTGTGCTGGTGCGCCGCTGGCTGGGCGAGGCCGTAGGGCGCTACGGGCAGGTGTAGCACCGTGCTGCTAAGCAGCGCTGTGCGTTGGCTCCACAGCGGGTGCGCTGGCTAAACGGCTAGCGGCATCGCCTAAAGGGGCTAGCTGTTGCGTGATTAAACGTAGCTGGCTCTGAATCGGCCGGTAAAGCGCCACAGCGTTCTCTTCTTGGGTAACTGGCGGCCCTTCCATTTGCGCGAGTAGCTCTTTGGCGTGCTCATCGAGTGGCTCGATGGGTAAACGGTTATGCAACTGCTCTGCCAGCTGTTCTAAAAGGGCGCTGATGCGCTTGGCAAGAGGAACCAGTGCAGCATCGTCTTCATCTTCTGCAAGCCGGTGGCGGTGGGCACCCAGTGCTGAAAGATGGCTTAACAGCGTATTGGACAGCACCAAAAAACGCAGCCCGTTGTCGGCATCCTGCTTTCGGTAGTGGCCCGGCTCGTGGAGCATATTGGTCAGCAGCGTTGAGAGTGCCGCATCGGCATTGTGGGCATTACGGCGCGCGAGCCGGTAGGCCAAATCGTCCTGTTTGCCCTCTTCATACTGATGGATAATTTCGTCTAAATAGCGCCGGTGGTTGTTTAGTACGTTGGCGGCTTCCCGGTAGAGCCTCCGGCCCTGCCAGTCGGGCAGAATAAAAAACACCGCGAGCCCCGCGATTAACGAGCCAATCAATGTATCAAACAGGCGCGGCCAGATCAGATCAAAGCCATCGCCTACCTGATTAAAGCTGCACAGTATCAGCAGGGTGATGGAGGCCGTTGCAATGACGTAGTGTTTTTCCCGATTGGCAAAAAACGAGACGCCCGCGGCCACTGCAATCATGCTTTGCACCAAGGGTTGTGGAAATAGGCTAATCGACGCCCAGCCCGCGATTAACCCAAGCATCGTGCCGATGATGCGCTGGGAAAGGAAGCGTCGCGTGGTGGCGAAATTGGGGCGGCAGACAAACAGCGTGGTTAGCAAAATCCAGAAGCCCTGCTCCGGGTCAAGCCACTGCAGCAGCCCGTAGCCCGCGACCAGCGCGGTGGTTAAGCGTACCGCGTGGCGAAAGGTGGGTGACCCCAGGGTAATGTTTAGCCGTACCCGTCGCCAGGCTTCCAACAGGCTGGAGGGCGAGCGGTCGAAGAGCGTGCTGTCCCGGCGCGGGTCCACGTTATCGGGATTGTGAGCACTGGCAATCTGCGCCTCCAGCGTTGAGAGGTTATCGGCTAAGGCGTTGAGGGGGTGTATTAAAGGCCGCCACTCGGGCTTGCCGCGCTCGCTTAGGTTGTCGATAGAGGCACGCAGATCCGCCAGCGCTTGCTCGCTCTGCTCGTGGCTGAAGGGGCGGTTAAGCAGCAGCGACTTAGCCAGCTGGCGGCAGGCACGGCCCTGCTGGTCTAATAGACGCTGGCAACGGAACAGCACGTCGTGGTGGAAAAACGCTTCGGTGAGCGCGCTGTAGGGGTAGTGAGTGGAGCTTGCCCGCTCGTGGATATCCTGTGCGATAAAGTAAATTTGCAGATAGCGGTTCAGCTTGCGACTGCCCCGTTGCCCTTCCAGGCGACGAAAAATGATCTCTTTTGCTTGGTTAAGGGCATCCACGACCTGGCCGTTTTGCCGCGCCAGCGCCACTCGGCGGGCCTCTATATCCACGCCACGCACGGGTTCAAACAGCGCAGATTTGAGAATTAAAAACGCGCTTAGGGCTTTATATACCCTCGCCATGCTCTGTTTGACCGGCTGGCGGGAGAACAGCGCACACCATACAACGGAAATGACCCCGTACCACGCCGCGCCGGCTAACAGCAGCAGTTGGCGCGCGGCGACGTCTTCATCCACGCCGCCGTGCTGTTCAATATTGATCATCGAGTAGATCGAGAGAATCAGCGTGCCGGAGGCAATAGTGGCGTAACGCTGACCAATCGCCCCCAGCATAATCAGTGTGAAGGTTGAGACCGCCAAGCCCACTGCAAACAGCCACGGCCACGGAAACAGCCACTGCACCACAAACGACGCCGAGGCAAAACATAACAGGGTGACCGCTAACGCCTGCAAACGGCCCTGCCAGCTATCATCGGTTTCGGAAAGCGCGCTTGCGATAATGCCTAAAAAGAGCGGAATAACGAGCGCCACATCCCCCGCTAGCCCGCTGAACAGCAGTGCCCCGCTGAAGGCGATAAACACCCGCAGGCTGTAGGCAAACTTATCCAGTGTCCAAAGACGCCGTAGAGGCGATGAAAGTGGCATAGAGTCTCTTTGCTGCGTCTCTTATTAGACTTTAGTTTATATTCTGTTGTGGCGAGTGGCTAGGCGTTCGCTATAAAATCGACAGCGATGCGCAGCCAACAAAAAACCCCGCAGCGCGATGGGCTACGGGGTATTAGCCATCAGCGACTGGCCGAACAGGGTTACAAATATTTCAGTAGCTTTTGCAGCTTGTTCATATCGGCGGAGTCGCCGACGAGGCGCACCTCGCCGTTTACCATACCGTCTAAAAACGCCTGCTGAGTAGGCTTTTTGAGTATACGCAACGCGGCATCTTGATCGCGAAAGCGTAGCTCAAGGTCAAGATCCACGGGCAGGCCTTTGTCGGACGACACCCCTTGGGGCGTCATCCGGTAGTAGCGGGCAATGCTTAAGTCTTCCGTGGCAATTCCCCAGTCCAGGCCGCGCATGCGTTCCAGCTGCTCTTTGAAGCGTGGCTTGCGGCGCAGGGCGCGCTTGAGCATAAAACTCAGCAGCCACAACGTCAGCTTGAGCTTCATTAGGAAACAGCGTCCTTGAGCGCTTTGCCTGGCTTAAAGGCAACGTTTTTACTGGCGGGAATCTGTAGCGGCGCGCCGGTTTGCGGGTTCTTGCCGGTACGAGCAGCGCGTTCACGAACGGTAAAAGTACCAAAACCGATCAGGGCGACATCTTCACCTTTCGCGACGCTGTTGGTGATCTCATCCAGAATGACGTTGAGGACTTGGCCCGCTTTGTCTTTGGAAAGGTCGGCACCTTCAGCAATAGCAGCGGCGAGTTCAGGTTTACGCATAGAGGAAACTCCCTTGTAACAAAATCAAGCGTACGCTTGTGATGTGTAAAAACAGTATTGTTTAAAGCATTACCCGGCTGGTCCAGCTTCTTTAGACTAGTCGTGAATGCGGCGAAAATCAGCCTAGCAGCGCAGGGGCCGCTCTGGAAAGCTCCACTTTCCTTCTCACACAGCCGCCTGTCAACGCAAAACCAATCAAACGTCCGTCTTTATCTTCGGCAAGCGCCGTAAAATCGTCGCCATCGCCCTCGATTCGCCAGTGCTCCGGCGGCTGAGCGGGAGGGTAGGCCACCACGGGCAGTAGCGGTGTTTTGACGACCACCGGCCAAGCGCCCAAGCTCACTGATGTTGGCGAGCCGCTCAGCGTTGCAGCCAGGGCTTTCACGCTAGCCTGCAGCGGCTGTACATACATGGCGTTAACGCCATCGATACAGGCCACATCGCCCAGCGCAAATATATGCGGGCGGTTCGTGCGTAGCTGCCGATCCACATGGATGCCGCTGGGGCTAACGTTCAGCCCGGCCGCTTCGGCAAGCTGAGTGCGGGGCGCCAAGCCGGTGGCTAACAGCGCAATATCCACCGTGTGGCGCTCGCCGTTGTCCAGTTGCAGCGCCAGCGCGTTGTCTGCATCTTGAGACAGGGTTTCCAAGGTGCGCCCTAGCGCTAAGCGAATGCCCGCTGCTTGAAACGCATCGGCCAGCGCAACACCTAACGGCTCGGGAAGCAGGCGCGGCAGCGGGGCGCTTTCAGGCGCGATCATAGTGACGTGATGCCCGCCTGCGTGGAGGTCATTGGCGAATTCACAGCCCACGAGGCCAGCGCCAATAATCGCGACGCGGGTAGGCTTTGTGAGCGCCCTGTGCAGGCGGCGATAGTCATCTAAGTCATTGACGGTAAAGCAACGCTCAGCCAGTGCACTAGGTATACGAAACGGCGTGCGTGGAGCCGCGCCGGTGGCCAATACCACGTCGTCATAGCCAAGCGCTTGGCCGTCACTCAGGCGTATCGTTTGGTTATCCACATCCAGTTGCGTGACTTGGGTGTGGGTAATTACCTGGGCGTCTAGCTCGTCGGCAAGCGCCTGCGCGTTGCGCTGGGCGAGCTTATCGGGGCTTAAGCGCTTGGCAAAGCCGGTGGAGAGCATCGGCTTGCTATAGTCATCGCCGCTGTCAGCGCTAACCAGCGTGATAGTGCGCGTATCTCCCTGGCGGCGCAGCGCGCGGGCTAAGCCAACGCCCGCCATGCCGGTGCCAATAATCACCAGCGCTGCGTGGGGGGGAGCGGTACCTTGTTGAGACGATGTGGGCATGCAGTCACCAAAAGTCGGTGGAACAAAAGCCTGTGAGAGCACCATGTTACACTACCGCCCACTTTTTTGACTGCCTTGGAGAATCCGGTGAAGGCTCCAGTTTTCCGGCAAGCCCAGCCTTTTGCGCACTGGCTACCCGTTGATGCGCTGCGCCCTGCGATGAGTACGCCCTGGCAGCACTGGGTGGCTTCTACCGACTCGTTGACTGCGCGGCTAACCGCGGCGGCAGGCGATAAGCCGTTTCGAGTGCGTTTATTACGCCAAACCATTGGCTTTCCCCAGCGGGACGAGGCGCTGGCCCTGGGGATTGAACCACGACGCTATGCATGGCTGCGAGAAGTCGCGCTCTGTGTGGACGATACGCCTTGGGTGGTTGCCCGCTCGGTGGCGCCGCTCACCCAGCTGCAGGGGAAAGGCTTAGAGGGGCTTGGCGAGCGTTCGCTAGGCAGCTGGCTGTTTCGCCAGCCTGATTTAGTGCGCGGCCCGCTATATGCCACCAAGCACTGGCCGCGCTTTGCCCACCACCTATGTGCGCCTACAGTGGCCGGCGTTTGGGGGCGGCGCTCGGTTTTTCAGCACAGCGGGCTTTCGCTGCTGGTTCAAGAGTATTTTTTATCCACTATGGCGGATGATCTTGGCCTGCCTTCGCGCTAGGCTAATACGGCATCTTTTTTCGTGAGGTAAGCATGGATCGTTCTCTGTTGCGGCCAACGGGGTGGGCTCGGGTGGCGGATTTTTTACAGCTGATGCGCCTGGATCGGCCCATTGGTACTTGGCTCTTGATGTGGCCAACCCTATGGGCGCTGTGGATTGCGGCAGAGGGTGTACCTGGGCGCAATGTATTGCTGATTTTTATTGCCGGTGTTTACGTGATGCGCGCGGCGGGCTGCGTGGTAAACGATTATGCGGATCGCCATTTTGACGGCCATGTGAAGCGCACCAAGCATCGGCCGCTTGCCACCGGTCGCATCAGCGAAACCGAAGCGCAGCTGCTGTTCGTTGGGCTAGTCGCGGCTGCGTTTATTCTAGTGCTGCTTACCAACTGGTTTACCGTCTTGCTCTCTATTGGCGGCTTGGCACTGGCGTTTATCTACCCCTTTATGAAGCGTTACACCCACTTTCCCCAAGTGGTGCTAGGGGCGGCTTTCTCCTGGGCGATACCCATGGCGTTTGGCGCCGTGCTTGGGAGCGTGCCCCTTGAGGCATGGCTGCTGTTTTTCGCCAACGTATTGTGGACCGTGGCCTACGATACCCAGTACGCCATGGTTGACCGCGACGATGACTTAAAAATCGGCATTAAATCAACGGCGGTGCTGTTCGGAGACGCTGACCGGTTGATCATTGGCCTGCTGCAGTTTGCCACGCTGGCGCTGTTAGCCTGGGTCGGGCTACGCGTAGGGTTAGGCGGTTTTTTCTGGCTGGGGCTAGTCGCGATGGCAGCAACGTTTGCCCATCAGCAGCGGCTAATTGCGCACCGTGAGCGTGATGGCTGCTTCCAGGCATTTCTGAATAATTACTGGTCGGGGCTGCTTATTTTTGCCGGTATTGCGCTGAGCTGGTGGCCAATCACTGGCTAAATATGGTGCTTGTCATAAAATTGTCACCAAGTCATGGTGTTATCGTCACAGATACTTCATTGAACTGTTTTCTATGAGCTAGTTTCATTGCACACCGTGAGGCCTAGGAATGACCGCCAAGACCGTTTTGATTGTCGATGATGAGGCGCCGATTCGCGAAATGATCGCAGTGGCGCTGGAAATGGCTGACTATCACGTGCTTGAAGCGGATAACGCCCAAGATGCCCATGCAATGGTGGTCGACCATCAGCCTGATTTACTGCTACTGGATTGGATGATGCCCGGCACCAGCGGTATCGAGCTTGCAAGGCGGCTAAAACGCGAAGAGGCGACCGCTGAAATCCCGATTATTATGCTCACTGCCAAGGGTGAAGAGGATAATAAAATTCAAGGTCTGGAGGCGGGTGCTGACGACTACATCACTAAGCCGTTCTCACCGCGTGAGCTGGTGGCCCGCTTAAAAGCCGTGCTGCGACGCACGACCCCCAGGGGCGTTGAAGACCCTATTGAAATTAATGGCCTGCTGCTCGACCCGGTGAGCCACCGGGTAAGCGCGCATGGTGAAGCGTTAGAAATGGGCCCCACCGAATATCGCCTGTTGCAGTTTTTTATGACCCACCAAGAACGCGCCTATACCCGCAGCCAGCTGCTTGATCAGGTTTGGGGCGGCAATGTGTACGTTGAAGAGCGCACCGTTGATGTACATATCCGCCGTTTGCGTAAAGCTCTGGGCGAAGCCCACCAAAACCTTATCCAAACAGTGCGAGGTACTGGGTACCGCTTCTCCGCACGGGTGTAACGCGTGCGTCTTTGGGGTCGAGAAGTGTGGCGAATTGCTTGGCTGGCGACCGTCGGAGTTTTGCTAGGCTGGGCGTTAGGCGCGCCAGGGCTGGGGCTTGCCGCAGGGCTGGCGGTGTGTTTGTTTTATCACCTTCGCCAGCTGCGGGCGCTTTTTCAGTGGCTGACGCTGCATCCCCAGCATGAGCCACCTTCGGCCCACGGTATGTGGGGCGAGCTATTTGATCGCCTCTACCGTTACCAAAAGAGTCAGCGTATTACGCAGACACGTTTGCGGGCGACCCTTGCGCGTATTCAAGAATCCTCAGAAGCGATGCGCGACAGCGTTGTGATGCTAGACCGCCACGGTGACTTGGAGTGGTGGAATAGCGCCGCCGCAGAAATGCTGGGCCTGCAAACCGCCCACGACCGGGGGCAGCATATTACGAATCTGCTGCGTGACCCGCGCTTTATCAGCTATTTCAATGCCAGCGAGTATGGCGAGCCTTTAACGCTGACCTCGCCTATTGATGAGCGCCGAATTCTACAGTATCAAATTACCCTTTATGGCGACGATGAGCGGCTCGTTATGGCGCGAGACATTACCCGCCTGCATCGCCTGGAGCAGATGCGTCGCGACTTTGTCGCCAACGTCTCCCATGAGCTACGCACTCCGCTAACCGTGCTTTCCGGCTATTTGGAAACGTACAGTGACTTAAGCGACCAGCTGCCACCGCGCTTAGGCCGCGGAATTGGGCAGATGGAGGCGCAAACCAAACGCATGCAAAGCTTGGTCAATGACCTGCTACTGCTCTCACGGCTAGAAATTGACCAAGGTGGAAAAGATCACCAGCCGTTTGCCGTTGGGCCGTTGCTTGAGAGCATTCGTCAGGATGCCGTGGCGCTTTCCAGTCAGCAGCAAGGGGGGCATGCGGCAAATAGCCTGTTGCATAATATCGACGTGCACGTTGAGGGAGAGGCGCAGCTAGTAGGCAGTGAGCAGGAAATTCGCAGCGCTATTTCTAACCTTGCGTTTAACGCGGTTCGCTACACACCGGCCGGGAGTCAAATAACCCTGAGCTGGACCACACAAGAGAATGGAAGCGCCTGCATCGCGGTAGAGGATAATGGTGAGGGGATTGACCCTGTACATATCCCCCGACTGACCGAGCGTTTCTACCGGGTTGATAAAGGGCGCAGCACAGCAACTGGCGGCACTGGCTTGGGCCTAGCCATTGTTAAGCATGTGCTGCTACGCCATGATGCCCAGCTGCACATCGTCTCCCGGCCTGGTGAGGGCGCGAGGTTTCGCTGCATATTTCCTGCCACTCGGGTCTTGGCCCGCTAATTCGGTGGCGCTTGCCACACTATTTACTTTCACCGTCTATTGGCTTTCAAAGCCGCCCCCGCCTTGATGAACAATTTTTGTATAAGTGTGTCAGTTTGACTGTTAAGAATGGTCAAACTCTGCGCATGTGTCATTTTTAGCCACTTTTGTGGTTTTAAGTGTGCTTTCCTAGCGGTCAAAAAGGCGTTATAAAAAATAATAAGTATCTGTATTTTATAACTTTATAAATTTTTTTGGCAAAGTGGCATAGGTAATGCAATCATCTTGGTAAGGAAGATAACCGCTGGAACTGGTAAGCCTATATGGCACTCTTCCTTAAATTTAGCGGTATCAAACAGCGATCGAGGAGACGGAATATGATGTCCATGGAATTACTCAAGAAAGCTGGCATTTTAGGTGTATCTTTTGGCTTGATGGCTAGCCCTCTAGCATTCGCCGACACCACTGAAAATTCATCAATTGATCAAAACCAAGGTATTACAGCTGATGAGCAGCCCCTAGATAGTCATTCGCAAGATAGTGCGGATGAGGGCAGCTACGATACTGAAGATTTAACTACTGATCACGACACACAAGGTTCAGACGTCGTCGGTGAGCCTAATTCATCTGATATGAGCGATGATGAAGAGTACACGCCAGAAGAGCTTGTTGAAGAAAATAGCGCATCGTGATTGATAATTTTAATCGATAACATTGTTTTACAAAGTTGGAAATAACTCTTACGCTAAGGAATGAGCATATCAAGGGCAAGGATGTCCTACGCAAGGATGCTCACCGATTCAAGGAGTGAATCTAGCGACGATCAATACGTTAGTCAGGGTTAATTCCAAGGTTGGAGTCCCGCAAAAGGATAGGAAGCTAACGCCAAGCATCGCCCATATTAAGAGTTATCTAGACCCCGCCACGGCGGGGTCTTGTTTTTGTGGGCGGCCGAAAAGTTTGTTCATTCCAGATGTTCATTTCGCAGTGAGCGCGCCACGGTAGTGGTGGTCCCACATCAAAACGGCGCCTGCGACTGCACCGGGAATTAAGAATACGTTTGCTAGGGGAATCCAGGTGACGACGGTTACCCATCCGCCATAGGTCAGGCTTGGCCACCAGCGCTGCGAAAGCCGGTGGCGCATATCCCGAAACGTTATCTTATTGTTGTCCATTGGATAATCCAAATAGGTAATGGCCATTATCCAGGCAGAAAAAAGCGCCCATAAGACAGGCGAAAGTAGGTTAAGCCCAGGTATCCAGCTTACGACGAACAGCGCTGCTGCGCGGGGCAGGATGTAGCCTAGCTTAACCAGCTCGCGTCCTACGGCATCAATCGCCGTT
Source organism: Vreelandella venusta (assembly GCF_044809155.1). GTDB lineage: Bacteria > Pseudomonadota > Gammaproteobacteria > Pseudomonadales > Halomonadaceae > Vreelandella > Vreelandella venusta_B. The sequence goes on along the minus strand of NZ_CP085241.1, from coordinate 3,547,405 downwards.
TTTGCCAGCCCGCGGTCATCTAACGGTGCGCGGCCAGTAACTTGCTGCTCTACCTTGGCAGCCAAAAAGCCGTAAAACGGCGCAGCGATCAGGTGAGTGACCAGTGTGAAGGTGAAAAACACAACTAATAGAAGACTGACGAAAAACAATGGCCAAATGAACCAAGATAACCACTCAAGCCAGCTAGGCACCATGGTCATTGCGCTATTTAGCCAGCCAGAGAAGCGGTGAAACACCCAGCTAAGCATGCTGACATACACTGCCAAATTGACCAGAAGAGGCAGAAAAATATAGCGCCGTAGGCCCTTTTGATACACCAAATAGGTGCCTCGGCGTAGTGCGGTTAATGCATTCAACCTGTTGACTCCTTAACAATACGCCCAAACAGAGCATTTGGGCGTATTGCAGGAGGTATTGAGGGGTAGGTCAAGACTTGTTAAGCACTTCCTGGTCGATACTATCGAGGTTGGTATGGCGAATATCCAATCCTTTAACAAGGTAGACAACATACTCGGCGAGGTTGTTGGCGTGGTCGCCCACACGCTCCAGAGCGCGCAGAACCCACATGATGCTTAGCACGGAGCTGATTGAGCGAGTATCTTCCATCATAAAAGTCATTAGCGAGCGCATGGCGCTACCGTACTCGTCATCAACAAGCTCGTCTTCACGCACTACCTGCATGGCAAGCTCGGTATCAAAGCGAGCAAAGGCTGTTAACGCATCGCGCAGCATCTTGCGCACGTGTTCACTGATGTGCCGCACTTCTACCAGGCCGCGAACGCTGCCATTGCTTTCACTTAATAGCATTGCGTTACGGGCAATTTTGCTGGCTTCATCGCCGATCCGCTCAAGATCTGAGGTGGCGCGAATAACCGCCAGTACCAAGCGAAGATCAGACGCTGCTGGCTGACGGCGTGCCAGTACGCGAGTGCACTCGTCATCTATTTGTAGCTGCAGGTCGTTGACCTGGCGGTCGTTATCACGCACTTTTTCGGCGAGATGACTGTCGCCTTCAAGCAGCGCATAGACCGCATCTTGCACCTGCTTCTCCACCAAGCCGCCCATGGCCATCAGGTGGGTTTTTAGCTCTTCAAGTTCTTGGTTGAACTGACGAGAAATATGCTGGCTGTGGGTTTCGCTATTAATATCCATTGCGCACTCCTGACGGGATGTCGTTGGGGCCTAGGTGATGCGGCCGGTGATGTAATTTTCAGTGCGTTGTAAACGCGGGTTGGTGAACACTTGGTCGGTTAAGCCAAACTCAACCAGTTCACCGTGATGCATAAACGCCGTGTAGTCGGAAACCCGCGCGGCCTGCTGCATATTGTGAGTGACCAGCACTAAGGTAAGCTGCGATTTAAGATTGCGGATCAGCTCTTCTACTTTAAGCGTTGAGATGGGGTCCAGCGCCGAGGCAGGTTCATCTAAGAGTAATACGTCGGGCTGTACGGCCAGCGTGCGGGCAATGACTAAGCGCTGCTGCTGCCCGCCGGAGAGCTGCCATGCTGAACGGTGCAGCTGGTCTTTAACCTCGTCCCATAGCGCGGCAGACGTTAGTGCCCACTCAATAATGTCGTCCCGCTTACGCTTGGGTAAACGGCGCTGTAAGCGCAGCCCAAAGGCGACATTTTCATAAATCGACATAGGAAACGGGTTAGGGGTTTGAAACACCATGCCCACGCGCCGCCTCAGCTCAGTGACGTTCATTTGAGGAGCATGAATATCCTGTCCTTCAAGCGCGATATGCCCGCTATGAGAAACGGATTCATTAAGGTCATGCAGCCGATTAATTGCCCTGAGCAGGGTGGATTTGCCACAGCCAGAGGGACCGATAAACGCGGTCACACGGTGGCGAGGCACGTCGAGCGTCAACTGTCGCAAAGCAGATTTCCCCGCATAGGCGAGGTTAAACTGGTTAATGCTTAGGCAGCACTGCTCAGGTGCAAACGTAGTCACTGGAGCGTGTGTTGCTTGGGTAGACGTTAAGGACGCTAGCATTCGTTTCCTCGTTGACGCCTTAAATAATGACGCAAAAATATGGCAGTTAAGTTAAGCACCAGCACAATTAGCACTAACAGCAATGCGGTGGCATAAACGAGAGGAATGGCGGCCTGAACATCTTCCCCGTGAAACGCTGTATCAAATAGATGATAGCCAAGATGCATAAACTTGCGCTCAAGGTGCAAATAAGGAAAGTCACCATCCAGCGGCATTTGCGGCGCCAGTTTGGCAACGCCTACCAGCATTAAGGGAGCTACTTCCCCGGCGGCCCGGGCGATGGCTAATATCACCCCGGTGAGCATCGCAGGGGTAGCCATGGGCAGCACCACTCTGGTCAGCATCTCCAGGCGTGTCGCACCGAGCGCTACGGCCCCTTCGCGCTGGGCGTCGGGGATACGCGCTAACCCCTCTTCCGTTGCCACAATTACCACCGGCAAGGTTAATAGCGCGAGGGTGAGAGAGGCCCATAACAGCCCGCCGGTGCCGAAGGTAGGCGAGGGTAACTCGTCGCTGAAGAACCACTGATCAATCGAGCCGCCGATGCCGTAAACGAAGACCCCAAGGCCAAAGACCCCATATACAATCGACGGTACGCCGGCCAGGTTGCGCACGCCAATGCGCACGAGGTGAGTGAGCCGGTTTTGGTGCGCGATTTCATTGAGATAAATCGCCGCCAGCACGCCAAACGGGGTCACAATCACTGACATTAAAATCACCATCAGCACGGTGCCAAATATAGCCGGCCACACACCGCCGCCGGTGTTGGCAGCCCGCGGCCCTTCGCTTAAAAAGCGCCACACGTTTTGCCCCCAGGCCGCAGCTTTCTGCCCCCACGACATGGCGTTAGGGGCCTGGATATGACGAACACTGGCAAGCGGCTGGCGCAGCGTTTGGCCGTCGGCCGTTATCAGCAGTAACTCGCTGCTGCTTCGCTGGCTCGTAGGTTGTGCAAGCGTCGTAAGAATGTAGTCTTCCGCTGCCTGTCCGGTTAATCGCTGGTCATCACTCTCTATGGCCACTAAACGGCCAATAAAATCGCCCCACGGAGTGCGCTCTAGACGGATCAGGTCGTTTGGAGTCGCTTGTTCGACGACCTCCTCAAGGTTTATCCAGCGCCAGTTAGCCCCGGTAATGTCGCTGTTGCCGGTGAAATAGAGCCGCTCCATGCCTGCGTTTAGCGGCAGCGGCGTTTCGCGTACGGGCTGACCAATCACACGCTCACCCGACGCAAGCGTGACCTCCTCCAGGGCGGCGGGCCAGAAGTGGCCCAAGCCGCGTGTTGCAAGCAGAGCAAGCAGCGCCGCTAACATGAGCAGTGAAAGCGCCACGCAGGCGGCACATAACCACGGCCACAGCCCATCGTTTAACCAGCTCACCCGCCGCTTACTCTGTTCGGAAAGAGGCGTCATTGCCTGCCCCCCAGCCGGTGGTAGCGGCGGCGTAGGCGCTGGCGCACTGTTTCTGCCAGGGTATTCACTAAAAATGTGAAGATGAATAGCGCAAGCGCTGCCAAAATCAGCAGATGGTAGGTAAGCCCCCCGGGGGTTGCTTCGGGCAGTTCAATGGCAATGGCGGCGGAGAGCGAGCGCAACCCTTCAAAGGGACTGGCGCTAAACAGAGCTGTGTTACCGCTCGCCATGAGTACGATCATGGTTTCACCCACGGCGCGGCCTGCGCCAATCATCACCGCTGAAAAGATGCCGGGACTCGCGGTGGGCAGCGCTACTTTCCAGAGCGCCTGCCATCGGCTTGCGCCCAGTGCTTGCGCGCCTTCCATCAGAGTCGGCGGGATATCAGCGAGCGCATCTTCGGCTAGCGCATAAATACTTGGGATGACGGCAAACCCCATGGCGATGCCGACGATGAGGGCGTTGCGTGTGGCGTAATCCATGCCGTAGCGCTGGTCGAGCAAGCGGCGTAGGTCACCCCCTAACAGGTGCTGCTCCAGCAGTGGCGCGAGCCATAGCGCCACGGCGACCATGCTTACAAGCCACGGAATTAACCATAACCCTGCCCAGGAGTGCGGCAAGCGCTGACGCAGCCGAGCGGCGGCAACGTGCCACAAAGCGCCCGCTAATAGAGCGCTGAAGGGCAGCCATACGATGAGCAGCAGGGCGCTCGCTAAGTGGCGCTCTACCCAGGGAGCGAGCACTAAACCCGCAATAAAGCCCACTACGACGCCAGGCACGGCTTCCATAAGCTCTAACGCGGGTTTTAGCCGACTACGCAATCGCGTCGACATAAACAGCGCTGAGTAGATCGCGGCGCCCAGCGCAATCGGTGTGGCAAACAGCATTGCGGCGAGCGCGGCTTTTAGGGTGCCCCACGCCAGCGGCGATAGCTTACTAAGCGCGAAGGTGTCGCCTAGCGCTAGCAGCGGCAGCGTTTCCCAAATAAGGAAAACGCCAATGGCAAGAATCGCCAATAGCACCCCAATGCCCCCGGCGGTGATGAGTCCAGTGGCAATACGGTCTTGAAGTTGGCGCAGCGGCAGATAAACACGGGGTAGCCGAGGAGGAGTCATGTCGACATCATAGAGCAGCGGGTGCCATCGCTAAAATAAACATGCATGGTGGAGTTTCCCTACCCTAAAACATTTTTATGACAATTAAATGACAGTGGCTACCAGGGCTGTTGAGCATTTAATTCCTCCGGCGGCAGCGGTACAAAACCTGAGGCACGGACAATTGCCTGACCCTCTGGCGACATAATCAGCGCGATAAACGCCTGCTCTGCAGCGGGTAACGACTCCCCCGGCGGTAAATTAACGTAGAGATAAAGATCGCGAGAGAAAGGGTAGTCGTCCCGCTGGATCGATGAATCCGTCGGTGCCAGGGTGTTGCCATGCTGGTCGGCAAGTGGGAGTGCCTTTACCATCGGGGTAAGGTGGTTGTAGCCCGCATAGCCCATCGCATTAGGCGACTCTCCCACGGCGGCAACCACGGCGGATGAGCCAGGGTGCTCGCTGATATCGACCCGGAACTGCCCATTACACAGCGCCTGCTGTTTAAACAGCCCATGGGTGCCGGACGCCAAGTTGCGCCCATGCAACGCAATGTGTCCATAAGGCCATTGCGCGGTCTCAAGTAACGTTTCCCAGCGTCTAATTGGGCGCGTGGCTCCACACGCGAGACTGGTCGAGAAAATAGCATCGATCTGTTGGCGGGTTAACGCGTCAAGCGGGTTGTGACGATGCACAACCACAATCAGGGCATCCCGCGCTACGCGAAGCTCTAGGGGCGGGTAGCCATAGCGGTCGATAAACTGCTGGCGCTCAGTCGCAGACATTGGCCGGGACATGGGGCCAAGGCGTGTAGTGCCAGCGATAAGCGCCGTCGGTGCACTGGCCGAACCGCCCGCTTGAAACTGCAGATTAATGTCGGGGTGGCGAGCGGTGAGCGCTTCTCCCCAGCGTAACACCAGCCCCGCCATGGTGTCAGACCCCACTGCCCCTAGCGTGCCGCTGGTAAGGGTGGGCGCTGTCGGCTGCCCCCAGGCTATCTGGACGACCAGGAGGAGTGTGCCTAGCAACGCTAAGCGCAGGCGATATTTCTTCCCAGGAGATAAACCGTTACCCTTCAAACGTCTTTCCTCTTGTGATTAACTAATGCCATTCTGTTGCGATGCAGCAACATCACAACAATAAACTTACAAAGCGACGACCTTATGACACCGTTGGATTCTGATTTGGATGACGTGCCTGCGCCCCAAGGGCAGCTCACGTTAAAGCTACTGGCTTCTCGACAAGATACCAATCTCTACGGCGATATTCCTGGTGGATGGCTCGTTAATCTGATGGATCAAGCCGCTGAGCTTGCCGCAGGCCGTGAAGCCGGCGGGCGAAACGCAACCGTTGCCATTGAAGCGATGGATTTTCTAAGCCCGGTACGCGTTGGGTCGATGGTAAGCGTCTATACCCAGGTGCAGGATATTGGCCACAGCTCGATCAAAATTGATGTGGAGGTATGGGTGCGTGCGCCCCATGGCCGCCATATTGAAGAGCGTCAGAAAGTCACCGAAGCGCGCTTTGTGATGGTGGCGCTTGATGACAACGGCCGGATTCGCGCAGTGCACAGCTAAGCGTTCGCCGCTGCATATCGAAAAGGGCGCCGTGGCGCCCTTTGTGCTTAAGAAGACAATGCCCGCTTAAGACGTCCTCGCGTGTTGAAAGCGACTACGCATTTAGCTCTGCGCGGTTTCTTAGGTAAGCGTACTCACCCACATCGCTAAACGGACGCAGCACTTCCTGGAACGCTGAATACGACTCCCAAACACGGCGCGACTCCTCGTCGCCGTCTACCTGGCGCTGAATCGCTTCTTTGGAGGATTCATAAAGGGCAGCCATGACGTCTTCGGGGAATGTACGCAGCTGCACGCCGTGCTCGTCGACCAGTGTTTCCAGCGCTTGCGCGTTGCGATAGGCGAATTCGCTGATCATGGCCAGGTTAGAGGCTCGCGCTGCTTCGCGGATAACGTCCTGAAGATCTTCGGGTAGGGCGTTCCAGGCGTCTAGGTTAACGGTGCCTTCTAGCACGGCGGTCGGCTCATTCCACACCGATGTGTAGTAGTAATCCGCCACTTGGTGCAGGCCAAACGCCATATCATTATAAGGGCCTACCCAGTCGGCAGCGTCCAACACGCCGGTTTGCAGCGAGGTAAAGATTTCTGAGCCGGGCATATTAACGGTAGTTACTCCGATGCCGTTCATCGCTTCGCCCGCCAGCCCCGGTAGCCGTAGGCGAAGGCCCTGCATATCGGCCAGAGAGTTAATCTCTTTTTTAAACCAGCCCGCCATCTGGGTGCCTGTATTACCGACTGCAAAGGGCTTGAGGTTGTGGTTAGCGTAAATCTCATCCCACAGCTCTTGACCACCGCCGTGGTATAACCAGGCGTTCATCTCAGTGGTATTCATGCCGAACGGCACGGCAGTAAAAAACTGCGAGGCGGCGACTTTTCCGCGCCAGTAATAAGCGGCGGAGTGGCCCATTTCAGCGGTGCCGGCGGCGACGGCGTCAAACACTTCCAGTGCTGGCACAAGCTCACCCGCACCGTGTACGCGAATACGCATACGGCCATTAGAGAGCTGCTCTACCCGACGGGCGAAGTCATTCGCGCCGGTACCGAGTGCGGGAAAGTTTTTCGGCCAGGAGGTCACCATATCCCAGGTGTAGGTTTCGTTAGCGCTGGCGGTGGAAACGAAGGGGGCGGCGGCGACACCGGCGGCGCCAAGGCCGGCGGCTTTAAGGAAGTTGCGGCGTTGCATAATGAGCAAGACTCCGGAAATTATAGGATATTTTTGTCAACGTGCTGGAAAGCACCGTGTCCGTTTGCCAGTATGCGCTAACCCCGATTTAATCGGCAAGCCATTGCCCTCAACGCCAGAAGGGACGCTTAAAGTGGCGTTAGTTTCGCAAACCCCAGCACTAGCCACTTAATGCCATTACCTTCAAAGCTGACTTGCACCCGGGCGCGGGCGCCTTCGCCCTCGGCGTTTAAGATAATCCCTTCACCAAACACCGGGTGTGCCACTCGCTGGCCGACGTGCAGGCTGGGCAGGTCACCGTCACTCTCAATGCTTTGTTGGGCAAAGGAGGTACGTGACGCGGTGACAGGGCGAGAAATATGCCCGCGCAGGCGCACTTCTTCCAGCAGGTGGGGGGGGAGTTCGCGTAAAAAGCGCGAAGGCCGTGGAAATACCTCTTTGCCGTGCAGGCGGCGTGTTTCGGCATGGGTGAGATAAAGCTTTTGCATGGCCCGGGTGACGCCGACGTAGCAGAGGCGCCGCTCCTCTTCGAGCCTGCCCGGCTCTTCCAGTGACATTTTGTGGGGAAACAATCCTTCTTCAACGCCGGCAATAAACACCACGGGGAATTCCAACCCTTTGGCTGAGTGCAGCGTCATCAGTTGAACGCTGTCCTCAAACTCTTCCGCTTCGTGGTCACCGGCGTTAAGCGCCGCCTCAGAAAGAAACGCTTCCAGCGCTGCCATGCCTTCGCCTGCCTCGGGCGTTTCAAAGGCATCGCCATGGGTAAAGGCACGGGCGGCGGTAACCAGCTCTTCTAAGTTTTCCACCCGCGCTTGGCCCTTCTCGCCGCGCTCGCTTTTATGGTGCTCAATCAGTCCGGTATGCGCGGTGACGTGGTCGATGATTTCGTGCAGAGGCAGCCCGGCGGCGTCGTTATCCAACTGTTCTATCAGGTTGGCGAAGGCTTGTACCGCATTCGCGGCTCGGCCCTTTAAGGTACCGTCGTTGATGGCGTCATGGAGCGCTTGCCATAGCGGCACGCTTTGCTCCCGGGCGCGGTGGCGAACAATTTCCACCGTGCGGGTGCCGATGCCTCGGGTAGGCACGTTGATCACCCGCTCTAAAGAGGCATCGTCATCACGGTTAAGCAGTAGGCGCAAATACGCCAGGGCATTTTTGATCTCTAAGCGCTCGTAGAAACGGTGGCCGCCGTAAATTCGGTAGGGCATGCCCTGGCGAATCAGTGTCTCTTCTAGCAGCCGCGACTGGGCGTTGGAGCGGTAGAGAATCGCCACGTCCCGGCGGTTAAAACCGTCATCGACCTTCTCTTTGATGGTATCGACGATATAGCGAGCTTCTTCCAGGTCGTTAAACCCGGCATAGACGGAAATCGGTTCGCCCTCAACGCCATCGGTCCATAGGTTTTTACCCAGCCGCTCGCTGTTATGGCTAATCAGCGTATTAGCCGCTTCTAGAATCGCGCTGGTAGAGCGATAGTTCTGCTCTAGACGCACGGTGAGCGTGTTGGGAAACTCTTCTTCAAAGCGGCGGATATTTTCCACTTTGGCACCGCGCCAGCCGTAGATGGACTGATCATCATCACCGACGGCGGTCATCGGCGTCTTCATGCCGGTGAGCAGCTTTAGCCAGGCATACTGCAGGGTGTTGGTGTCCTGAAACTCATCCACCAGGACATGACCGAAACGTTCCTGGTAGTGCCGTAACAGCGCTGGGTTGTCGCGCAGTAACTCCAGGCTTCTCAGCAGCAGTTCACCGAAATCGACCAGCCCGCCGCGTTCGCAGGTGAGCTGGTAGCGCTCGTAAAGTTCAACCATCTGGCCCAGGTACGCATCGCCGTCGACATTGACCTGGAAAGGGCGTAGGCCCTCCTCTTTGCAGCCAGAGATAAACCCCTGCACTTGGCGGGGCGGGTAGCGCTCGTCATCAATCGCGTAATCTTTCAGCAGCCGCTTGATCAGCCGCAGCTGGTCATCGGAGTCGATGATTTGGAAGTGCTGGGGTAGCCGGGCATCCTGCCAGTGGGTGCGCAAGAGACGGTGGGCGATGGAGTGGAAAGTGCCGACCCATACGTGGCGCATGGAGATGCCGAGCAGCGCCTCTAGACGAGTGCGCATTTCCCGCGCCGCTTTATTGGTAAACGTCACCGCCAGCAGGGCGTAGGGAGAGAGCCCTTCGGCCTGCATTAGCCAAGCGATGCGGTGAACCAGCACGCGGGTTTTACCCGACCCCGCGCCCGCCAGCACGAGTAGATTGCCCTGGGGGGCGCTAACCGCCTCGCGTTGGGCGGGGTTGAGCTGATCAAGAATCGCCGTGACGTCGTCCATATAAGCCGCTGCCGGTTCGAAAATGGGCAGCCAGTTTAGCACAGCCAAGGAACTGGCTGTGTATACAGGATGAGCGCTTAGCTATCTTCGGGGTAGCGCAGGGTGTTCAGGCTCTTTTTAACCGCCTTCAACTGTTCGGCAAGTTTCGGCCCACGGGTTTTGGCAACGCCAACTGCTAATACGTCGATAAGCACGAGGTGGGCAATACGCGAGCTGAGCGGCGTGTAGATCTCGGTGTCTTCATGAACGTCAATGTACAGCGGCAAGCTGACTTCACTGGCCAGCGGGGAGTCGCTGGGGCAGAGGCCAATTACCGTGGCGCCCGCATCGCGGGCTAAACGCACGCTAGCCACCAGCGCTTTGGTGCGGCCCGTTTGGGAGATCGCCACCACCACGTCGCCCTCTTTGAGCGTTACTGCAGACATGTTCTGCATGTGCGGGTCGGCATAGGCCGAGGTGGAAATCTGCAGGCGGAAGAACTTGTGCTGGGCATCGAAGGCCACCGCGCCAGACGCCCCAAAGCCATAGAATTCAACCCGGTTGGCCATGGCCAGGGCATTAACGGCTTTCCCTAACGCGTCGTTATCAAGCCGGTCGCGCACCGATAGTAGCGTGCCCACGGTCGAGTCGAAGATGCTGTGGGAAAACTCTGCGACCGAGTCGCTATCGTTCATGGAGAACTGGGCGAACTGGCTGCCGCTCGCCAGCATTTGCGCTAGCTGCAGTTTGAAGTCCTGGAAGCCATTGCAGCCCAATGCGCGGCAGAAACGCACCACGGTGGGTTCGCTCACTTTGGCTTCCGTGGCGAGATCCACAATTCGCATATGGATCACTTCGTCAGGATTGCGCAGCACAAACCGCGCGACCTTTTGTTCGGAGCGACGAAAGTGCTCCATGCGGCGTCTCATTTCATCGAACAGGGCGCGGCTCACAGTCAGCTCCTTGGGTGCTCAAAAACAAAGGATTACAGTACGACAAAATAAATCTGTTTAAAACGTTCGTTTTTAAATGGCGCTTCATCATCTGGCTCAGCGCTGCGGCAGGCGATTTAAGATGGCATGCCAATGCGTGAGCCAAGCCTAACCTAAAGGCGTTTAAATGCCGTTAAGACATTTGAGCAGAATTCGTCATCATTTTGTCAAGTAGGTTATAGTAAGAAGTGAAGTGCCGCACTGCATCATTTAAAAAATCAGTCGTCACGGATGCAGGTGGACGTAGGCATATTCACCTGGAGGAACGTCGATTATGAGAAACGTCGAACGAATCACCTCGGTAAAAAACGAATTGCTCGACATCTTTATGAGCATGCAGGTCGATGAGCACGCCGAGCAACGGCGCAGCTCTGCCCAGCGCAGCTTAAGGGCGCGTAGGGGAATAGAGTTACATCGGGAGTTTCAGAAGTTGTCGCGGGATATTGCTCCCTTGCCCGAGTACGAGCAAGAAAGCGAACTGCACTAGCATTTAAACGAAACCGCCCCGCTATGAAGCAGGGCGGCTGTTTGCTTGGCTTTTTTAGGGCCTTAGTAAAGGCTCAAATAAGGCCTGTCACAAACACAATGATAACGCCAACGGGCGCTACATAGCGTGCGATGATGTTCCATAGGCTGACCCCCGTTGCAGAGAGGCCCAGCTCAGCTTCTACGCTTTCACGCTTCAAGCACCATGCCACAAATACAATCGCGCCTAGGCCCGTTAACGGCAGCAGAATTTTGCTGGTAAAGGTATCTAGTAGGTCAAAAATATTCAGGCCAAAGAAGAGCACCTCTGACCACACGTTAAACGACAGCAGCGCCGCGATACCCAGTAACCATACGCCTGCACCGCTTGCTAACGTCGCAGTGACGCGCGTCATTGATGTGCGCTCTTCCAGCATTTCCACTGTGGGTTCAAGTAGGGAAATGGCGGAGGTTAAAGCGGCAAAGGTGAGCAATAGGAAGAACATAAGGCCTAAAATGGTGCCGCCTGCCATGTTACCAAACGCGAGCGGCAGCGTGACGAAGATCAAGCCTGGGCCTTCACCGGCGCTTAAGCCATTGGCGAAGACAATCGGGAAGATAGCTAAACCGGCTAGCAGCGCGATGACGGTATCCAGAATAATCACCGTGCGCGCAGTGCTAATCAGGTTAACATCTTCTCCTAAGTACGAGCCGTAAGCCATCATGATGCCCATACCCAGCGACAGCGTGAAAAACGCTTGGCCCATAGCGGCGAGTACTACGCCACCGTTCAGGGCACTCCAATCAGGGCGGAACATAAAGGCCAGTGCTTCGCCAAAATAACCGCTGGCCACGCCGTAACCTACGAGTATCAGCATTAATATGATGAGCGCAGGCATTAACAAACGCGCAGCACTCTCAAGCCCTTTAGTGACACCGCGTGCCACGATACCAACCACCAGCACCATAAAGGCGGTATGCCAGAGCAGCAGTGTGACAGGGCTTCCCAGCATGCCGCCAAACAAGCCGCTAATACCGTCGGCATCTTGGCCGTTAAAGGTGCCAATGACCGAGCTGAGCGTGTAGTTCAGCGACCAGCCACCAATCACACTGTAAAACGACAAGATCAAAAACGCGGCTAATACGCCGCTAACGCCAATCAGCGCCCAGGCTTTTGATTTGCCGTGGTTAGCCGCCAGCTCAGCCATGGTGTTAATCGGATTTTTTTGGCCACGACGACCAATCATCCACTCTGCCACTAGAATAGGCAGGCCCACCAGTGCCACACAGGCGAGATAGACCAGTACGAACGCGGCGCCGCCGCTGTCGCCGACCATGTAAGAGAAACGCCAAATATTCCCTAAACCCACTGCCGACCCTGCGGCTGCGAGCACAAAGGCCATCTTCGATGACCACTGCGCATGTGCAAGTTTTGCCATGTTTCACCTTCTATATAGGTTCAATTGTAATTAATAAGGTGCTGCTATCGTAAAATGCTAATTTTCAGAAAACTGAACGACAAGGAAAAGTTATTTTCCAGCGTTATTTTCCGAAAGTAGACGCAATTTATCCGATAGAAAGAGCGCTTGCCAGTAAACACAGCTAAAAAGGCTGTTTAAAACAGTTGGCTCTGCTTATCGCCAGCAAATGCTGGCAGGGTGGGCAGCGGCGTCAGCGCCTGTAATTCTCTATAGAGCCTGCGTGCCATCTCAGGCGATTCTCGATTATCAGCGGTATGCACAAATAAGAAAGGGGTTTTCCCCTGACTTATCCACAGGGCAAGGCGGGATTTCCACGGGCCGAAGTAGCTGCTATTAATGGCTTTGTCAATATGGCCAATGAAGCGAATCACCGGCTGCTGTGCCGTGGAAAGCACGTGTAATGGGACTTTCGGCTTTTCCTGTTGGGCATGGGCAAGCCCTGGATGGCCATTGGCGGGGGTGGAAAAGATTGGGCGCACATCAAGCATGACACGGTTCGCCGCATAAGTTATCAACAATTGATTAAGGGCTTTCTCAGCGACGCCTTTTTGAAAAAACGCTGGATGGCGCACTTCAACCGCACACGGTAAGTGAGCGGGCCACTGTGCGAGTAGCGCTTCAAGTTTACATAGCTCTTGAGGACCAAAATCCCTTGGCAGTTGCACCATCGTAGGGCCAAGACGGTCGTGCAGTGGCGTCAGCGCGTCTAAAAATGCCCAAGCGTCTGCTAAGCGGGTTAAACGCTGGTCGTGGGTAACACTTGAAGGCAGTTTAAAACAAAAACGAAAGTGAGCCGGCGCTAGGCGCGCCCAGGTCGCCACCGTTTCTGGCTTTGGTGCACCGCTGTAAAAGGTGGTGTTGCCTTCGACACTTGAAAAGACCGATGCATAGTCACTTAAAAGCCCCGTTTTAGCATGGCGGGGATATAAGCTGCCCAGCCAGTCCTGGTTGGCCCACATGGGTAAGCCTAAATACAGCGGAAGCGTCATATTAAAGGGCCTTACATGGCTATTTGAGCGGTGCGCTGGTGGCGCTCCACTTAAAGTGATAGAACCAATGCTATGCATTCATTGATCAATAGACGTTACCACAGGGTATTTAGGAGAGCGGTATGCCTAAGGGAAAAGTATTGGTACTACATGGCCCAAACTTGAATTTGTTGGGCAGCCGACAGCCAGAGATCTACGGCTATGAGACGTTAGAAGATGTGAATAACCTTTTGCGTGAGAAAGCGGTAACGGCCGACTGGGACATCACCTGCTTTCAAAGTAACCATGAAGGCGTCTTGATTGATGCGATCCACGCCGCCCGGCTTGATGGCACCCAGGCGATTATTATTAACCCGGCGGCCTATACCCATACCTCGGTTGCCATTCTCGATGCGCTCAATGCCTTTGATGGCAAAGTGATTGAAGTGCACCTGTCGAATGTTCATAAACGCGAAGCCTTTCGGCACCACTCCTATGTATCGCTACGCGCCGATGGCGTGATTGCAGGGCTGGGCGTGCAAGGCTATCGCGCGGCGTTAGACGCTGTGCTTGCCTAGCGAATAGCAAAATACGTTAACGATAAAAAGGGTGCCGGTTAGGCACCCTTTTCGGTGGTAGCTTTTTAACAGCGTTAAGCGCTTTTCTTAACCGCTTTGTTTGGCTCACTTTGCTTGCTGTCATTGGCATCGCTTGGTTGCGGAAGCGAAGGCAGTGACTTAGCCAGCATATCCACGCTATGACGGTAGTAGAGCTGGCTCTTGTTGTGCTCGCCCATGCTGGCGTAGAGGCGGGCAAGCTCGGCACATACTTCGCCATTGGGGCGCTGGCGCTGGCTGGCTTCGAAGTATTCCAGCGCTTTTTCCCACTGGCCAATACGCAGCGACAGGCGCCCACAGGCCAACAGCAGTTCTGGGTCGTTGGGGCGCTCTTGCAGCCATTTCTCTGCTTTCACCAGCTGACGTGCGGCATCAACGTTAAGCAGGCCGTAACGTTTTACCAGGCGCGCATCCCAGTGATTATCCAGCGAGTGATTGAGCAGCCGCTCAGCGATAGGCTCTTCGTTCGATTGGAGCAAGGCTTCGGTGTAGAGCACAATCAGCTCGGTATTCCCGCGCAGGTAGTCCGGCATATCGGCCCATAGCCCGCGCACGCGCTCGATATTCGTGGGGTTTTTGGCCTCAAATACGATCAGTTCACGGTAGGCTTTGAACTCAAGCTGCTCACGCTCTTGCTGGGTAATCAGCTTTTGCGCGGCGAGGCGAGGAATCAGGCGGCGTAGCCCTTCCCAATCGTTAACGCTGAGATGCACCTGTTTAAGCATCTTGAGCACTTGGGGATGGTTGGCCAGTTTCTTATCCAAACGGTTAAGAATTGCTAGCGCATCTTCGGGCTGCTGACGGTCGATCATCAACTGCGCTTGCATTAGGCCGATCGCGGTATCTGCACCTTCGGTGGTGAGCTGGGCCTGGTTCAAATGCTCCTGAGACTTCTCGTGATGGCCTTGGTAGTGGGCTGCCAACGCCGCCGAGAGGTAGTTCACCAGCGGCGTGCTGGAGTCGTTAGCGGCGTGTACCAGGGTTTTCTCCGCTTTCTTCCAGCGGCCTTCGGTGAGCGCCACCAAACCACGTACGGTGCGTTTCATGGCACGACGATTACGGGCGCGGCTGTTCCAGGTACGGAAGCGGCCCATCGGCCGAATAATCCCCGTCAGCAGGCGCAGCGTAAAGTGCAGCACGATAAATACACCCAGCAGCAGGACTAAGCCGAACCAGAACGAGGTCTGTACCGAGGTTTCACCGACACGAATCAGCCAGTAGCCGGGCACCGCCATCATTAGGTGCCCAAATAGGGCACCTACAGCAAGGCCTGCGACAATAAGAAGGATGAGTTTTCTCATGCTTCACCTCCGCCTTGGCGACGCGTCTCGAAGCGGTTTTCAATGAAGTTCGCGAGTGCCTGCTGTGACGCGCTGATATCGGGTAGCTCTGGCGTTACCTCGGTTTGCTTTAGCTCTTCCAGGCGAGCCATGACGCTCTGTGTCTCTTCACGCTCGGTGTCGTAGTAGCCATTAAGCAGTTCCAGAGCTTTATCAAGGCTGGCTTCATAAAGTTCCTGCTCTTCTTTGAGAAGGGCGAGCTGCGACTGCTCAAGCACGAGGCGCAGGCTTTGGCGCAGGTAGGTCTCTTGCTCTGGAGTAATTAGCGTTTCCAGCGCTTCATCGTGATGACGAATAACAACCAGGTCTTTTAGCTCTTCGCCAAAGCGTGCGAGCTGGCGCTGGAAGTTGCCGCTAGGCGGCTGTTCGATGCCAGAGGTGACGGCACGCTCTTCTACTTCCTGAGAAAGACGTAGGCCCGCGATGCGTTCCTGCTGGGCGTTCAGCGCTAAATAAATACCGGTACGGTCAACACGGGGAACGGCATCCAGCGCGGCCAGCTCGTTGGCAATCTCACGACGTACCGCGGTTAGCGCGGGGTTGTCGGCGTCTACCAGGCGAGCATCAGCGCTACGCAGCAGGGCGGCTGCGCCATCAACATCGCCTTCCAGCTGCAGGCGTTGATTCGCTAAGCGCAGCAGGTAGGCGGCTTCGGCATGTAGCCAGTCGCGTTCGTCGGTTTCCTGCTCTTGGGAGAGCTGGGCCAGCACGTCATCCAGGGTGCTGTTCATTTCGCTGCGATAGCTGTCTAGCTCGCTGCGCAGCTCGCTCAGAGTGCCTTCTAGCGCTTGGCTGCGCTCGGCTTCGCCGCTTTCGATCCGTGACTCAAGGTCGCTAACGGCCTGCTGCGAGGCGCTGTCTTCAGTCTGCTGAGTCAACGCATCAATGCGCTGCTGCTGACTATCCAGACGCTGCCAGCCTTGCCAAGCAACGAGGGCTAAGGCCACCGCTAGAATAATCACTAGCGCGATGGCGAGAACGCCACCTTTGCCGCTGGTATTACCGCCACCGTTCCCACCGCCATTGCTGCCACTACCTGAGGGGCGGCTGTTATGCCCTCCAGCGTTCGATGGTGGCGGTGTGGCGGTGCCTTTGGCGCTGTTGTTGGCGCTCGATGTGCTGCTACCGGCCGCCTGTTTGGGGGCGGGTTCGTCTTTTTTAGTGCTGCTGGTGGGTGCTTCCGGTGCGGCACTGGCGGTGTCTTTTTTGGTGTCGGCGGGTGTGTGTCCGCCTTTGTTGCGTCGCCGGGAACGGCTGTTCTTAGCGGCGTAAGAGGAGGATGCCGAGGTAGTGCTTGACCCCGTAGGCTCGCTATTGGAAGAGGCGGACACGGCGGTATCGCTCTGCGTAGCGCCCTCTTGGGATGCATCGGCAGGCGACTTGTGTACGCCTTCCTGATCGTTTAGTTGTTTGCTCATCTGTCGCTAGCCCTTATTAAGTTCCTTGATCGACATCGGCACCCTATGGGTTGCAGGACCGATCCAACGCGGCTGCTAGTGCAGCCGGCGTTGCTCCCGACGCCACCTTGAGGTCACAAAAACCCAGTTTACCGGCCAGTGTAGCTAAACGGTGACTGGAAACGATTAGCGGTTGGTTCAACGCTGCTTGATTACACCATTTTGCCAGATGTTCAAGCAGTTCGCCGCTGGTAGCAATTAACGCCCGGTAATCGCCGCTTTTAAGATGTTGCTGCATAGCCGCCGAGGGCGGTTGATAGACTCGCCGATACACTTCTACGCGGGTGACGTGTGCGCCGCGTGCAGTCAAGGTCTCAGTGAGGAGCGTGCGGCCGCCTTCACCTGCTACTAATAGCACCCGCTGATGGGGCAGCGTTTTCAGCGAGGCCAGCGCCAGAAGCGCTTCACTGGTATCTTCACCGCGTGCCGGTGAGGGAATGTGGACGCGCACACCCAGCAGGTTATAAAGGGTCTCGGCGGTGGCGCTGCCTACACAGTAATAGTCAATCCCTACGGGAAGCTGTGGCCAATAGCGATCCAACGCGTCGCTTAAACAGTCGGCGGCGAAGGGGCTGACCACTACTATCTTATGGTACTGATCAATATCCAGCCAGATTCTGCGCTGAGCCGGTGTCTCCGGCAGCGCTTCAAGCTGCATAACATCAAGGGATTCGACCCGCGCGCCTTGGGCACGCAGCGCGGCGGCAAGCGCTGCGCCGCGTTCTCCAGGGCGACAAATCAGTACCGGCTGGGTCATACGTTGCGGCCGTAAACCTCGGCTAGAATATCGCCAGCGCCTTGGTCAAGCAGATCTTCCGCTATACGAATACCGAGTGCTTCCGGCTCATGAATGGAGCCACTGCCTTCAGCCCGCAGCACTTCGGTGCCTTCAGGATTACCCACTAAGCCGCGCAGCCAAATGGTTTCATTGTCTTTATCGAGAACTGCATGACCACCGATAGGCACTTGGCAGCCGCCTTCTAAGCGGGTGTTCATGGCCCGTTCAGCGCGCACGCGGGTGGCGGTGTCAGGGTCATCCAGAGGAGCCAGCAAACCGATCAGTTCCGGGTCGTGCAAGCGGCACTCAATACCCAGCGCTCCTTGGCCACAGGCAGGTAGACAAATTTCAGGCGGTAAGGCTTGGGCGATACGTGCGTCAAGGCCTAAACGCTGCAGGCCAGAGGTGGCCAGAATAATTGCATCAAATTCGCCATCGTCTAATTTTGCCAAGCGGGTTTGCACATTACCGCGTAGATTAAGGATCTGAAGATCCGGTCGGGCCTCGCGCATTTGCAGGCCGCGGCGCAGGCTGGCGGTACCAATGCGGGCGCCCTCCGGCAGCTCGTCGATGCTTTTATAATGATTGGAAACAAAGGCATCGGTGGGGTCGGCGCCATCTAAAATGACCGAAAGGCCAAGGCCCTCTGGGAAATGCATGGGCACATCTTTCATGGAGTGCACGGCGATATCGGCGCGGCCATCCAGCATAGCGTCTTCCAACTCTTTGACAAACAGCCCTTTACCGCCAATTTTAGAGAGCGGGGTATCGAGAATTTTATCCCCTTTGGTAGAGAGCGGAACCAGCTCGACTTCCAAACCGCTGTGTGCTGCCATCAAACGGTCGCGGACATACTCGGCCTGCCACATGGCCAACTGGCTTTTACGCGTGGCAATGCGCAATTTAGTGATGGATGACACGTTATTCTCCCTTGGCCGCTTACACGGCACGTCGAACTATGATAAGTCTCATGATAAAGCACCCGGCCACACAGTAAAAATAACCGGTTAAATTTAAGCATAGCGCTGAAACGCGTCTGACATTTTTAGGTAACGCGATGCCCCTTGAAACACCGCAAGGCCAGCTCGATCAATTTTTCCTGCTTTCACAGGATCTGTTCTGCTGCATCGACACGGCGGGCACGTTGCTTAATGTTAACCCTAGGCTGGAAACGTTGCTGGGCTATTCCAGCCAAGCGCTACTGGGCCGACCTTTTAACACGGTCATTGATCCTCACGACCACCCCGTCATTGAAACGGCGCTGGCAGGCGTGCTGCAAGGAAAACCCCTTAAAGCCTTGGATGTTCGCGCGTTAACAGAAGCAAGGCAACGGCTGTGGTTAGAAGTCTCTGCCTCCGCTAGGGGTCAGGTGATTTATGTCATCGCTCGGGATATTACTTGGCGCAGGTCGATTGAGAAGCAGATGGTGCGCCATCAACGGCTGCTAGAAATGGCGGGTGAGTCTGCGCTGATTGGCGGCTGGTACGTCGATGTGGTTAACAGCGTGCCCGTTTGGTCAGATGAGTTGTGTCAAATCCATGGCATGCCCCCGGGGTTTCAGCCCACGGTGGAAGAGGCTTTTGCGTTTTACGCACCGGGTTCCAGAGAGCAGCTTCGGCGCGATTTTGAAGCGTGTAGCGAGACGGGCATCAGTTTTGACGGTGAGTATGAGTTGGTGACGCGTCAGGGGCGACACCTGTGGGTGAGAGCCATTGGCAGAGCGGTGAGAGATGAGCATGGAGAGATTTTTCAAATACAAGGTTCCACCCAGGACATTAGCCACCGTAAAGCCACCGAGCAAAAGCTACAGCTGCTAGAGCGTAGCGTTGAGTCGAGCACTAACGGCGTGATTATCGTTGATGCGCTCAGCGACGATCTGCCCATTGTCTATATCAACGCAGCTTTTGAGCGCATCACGGGCTACACCCGGCACGCCGTGCTGGGACGTAACTGTCGGTTTCTTCAGGGAGAAGATACCGCGCCGGAATCTCGGCTAGAGCTGCGCAAAGGTATTAATGCGAAGCGTGAAGTGCATGTGGTGATTCGCAACTACCGGTGCGACGGGACGCCGTTCTGGAACGATCTTTATATTTCACCGGTGCGGGATGAAACCGGCACCGTCACCCATTTCATTGGCGTGCAAAATGACATCACCACGCAGCGTGAGTATCAAGCACAGCTACGCCATAACGCTAGCCACGACACGCTCACCGGGCTGCCCAATCGACTGTTGCTCAACCAGCGGTTGGCCCAGGGGTGCGTATTAGCAAAGCGCTATCATCGCTACTTGGCGGTGCTGTTTGTCGACTTGGATGACTTTAAACCGATTAATGACACCCTGGGCCATGAAGTGGGAGATTTCCTGCTGATTGAGGTAGCTAAGCGGCTGGAGGAGGAGCTGCGCCCTTGGGATACCGTAGCGCGCTTCGGAGGCGATGAGTTTATCGTGCTGCTGCCGGATCTAGCCCACGAGCATGATGTCATGCAGGTCGTTGAGCGCCTGCTTGCGCGTATTTCGGCCCCCTACTGGTACCGTACAAATCAGCTACGAATTTCTGCCAGCATCGGTATTGCCACGGATGATGGCACCATGAGTGAGCCACACCAGCTCATTCAGCAGGCAGACCTCGCCATGTACAAAGCGAAGCGCCGAGGGCGCAACACCTTCCAGTGGTATACCGATGAGCTCAATCGTAAGGTCACCGAGCGGGTGAATTTGCGCCACGCGCTGCAACAGGCCATTGAGCAACACCAATTTGAACTTCACTATCAGCCGCAGCTCGATCGCCTGGGGCGCGTAACCGGGGTAGAGGCGTTAATTCGCTGGAATCATCCTGAGCGAGGCAATATTCCCCCCGTGCAGTTTATTGGCCTTGCAGAAGACACCGGGCAAATTATGCCCATCAGTGAATGGGTGCTGGCCACCGCATGCCGAGACGCCGTCGCGCTTAACGCGATGGGCCATGGCCCGATGACCATGGCCGTTAACGTGTCGCCGATGCAGTTTCAGCGGCCAGGTTTTTTGGCATCGATAGACAAAGCGCTGCAAGAGAGCGGGCTTGCACCTGAGCGATTAGAGTTAGAGCTCACCGAGGGCGTGTTAATGGATAGCACCGAGCACACCATTCAGGCGCTGCATGCCCTGCGTAAAATGGGGGTGCACATAGCGTTGGATGATTTTGGCACGGGCTTCTCTAGCTTGAGTTACTTAAAACGCCTGCCGATTAATAAGCTCAAGGTTGACCGCTCTTTTGTGCGTGAAGTGGTGAGCGACACCCGCGACGCGGCCATTGTGGAGGGCGTGGTGACGATGGCGAATAAGCTAGGCCTGGAGGTACTGATTGAAGGTATCGAAACCGCCGAGCAGCTTCACTATTTTAATGCGCTTCAGTGTGATCACTTCCAAGGTTACTACTTCGCTCGGCCCATGCCCCTTGAAGCACTCTATGCGTTTTTACAGCCACCGCTTGCCGCCGCCGTTACCTTTGAGTCGCCTACTTCTTGAGTGCCCATTACCGAAAACGGCATGCCGCTGAGGGCGGCGACTCTGGTACACTTTCTCGTAACGATTCCATTAGTTTTGTCAGCAGGAAAACTCTCCGATGAGCCAAGCTACGAACCAGTCTTGGGGCGGTCGCTTTAGCGAGCCCACCGATGCTTTTGTTGCACGCTTTACCGCGTCTGTGAATTTCGACCAGCGCCTGGCGCGTCAGGATATCCAAGGCTCGATTGCCCACGCCACCATGCTGGCGGGGGTAGGCGTGCTTACCGACGAAGAGCGCGACGCTATTATTAACGGCCTGACCGAGATTCAGGGCGAGATTGAACGCGGTGAATTCCAGTGGTCGGTACCGCTGGAAGATGTGCACATGAACATCGAAGCCCGCCTAACCGATAAAATCGGTATTACCGGCAAGAAGCTGCACACTGGGCGTTCACGCAACGATCAAGTGGCCACCGATATTCGCCTGTTTATGCGCGATGAGATTGACGTAATTGAGGTTGAGCTGACCCGCCTGCGTGAGGGCATGATTGAACTCGCCGACCGCGAGGCCGACACCATCATGCCCGGTTTCACGCACCTGCAAACCGCTCAGCCGGTCACCTTTGGTCACCACCTGCTGGCCTGGCAAGAGATGCTGGCCCGCGACCACGAGCGTCTGTTGGACTGCCGCAAGCGCGTGAACGTAATGCCGCTGGGCGCTGCAGCGCTGGCGGGCACCACGTACCCCATCGACCGCCACGTGACCGCTGAGCTGCTCGGCTTCGACCGCCCGGCAGAAAACTCGCTGGACGCCGTCTCGGATCGCGACTTTGCGATCGAATTCAGCAGCTTCGCCAGCATTCTCATGATGCACCTATCGCGCATGAGCGAAGAGCTGGTGCTGTGGACCAGCGCCCAGTTTGATTTTATCGACCTGCCTGACCGCTTCTGCACCGGCTCTTCCATCATGCCGCAGAAGAAAAACCCGGACGTGCCCGAGCTGGTGCGCGGTAAAACCGGTCGTGTTTATGGCCACCTGATGTCGCTGCTGACGCTGATGAAGTCTCAGCCGCTGGCCTACAACAAGGACAACCAGGAAGACAAAGAGCCGCTGTTTGATGCTGTCGACACCGTGCGCGACTGCTTAAAAGCGTTTGCGGACATGGTGCCCGCCATCGAGCCGAAAAAAGAGAGCATGTACGAAGCGGCGCGGCGCGGCTTCTCCACGGCGACAGACCTCGCTGATTATCTGGTGCGTAAAGGCGTGGCCTTCCGCGATGCCCATGAAATCGTTGGTTTGTCAGTGGCTTATGGCTTAAAGACTAAAAAAGACCTCTCGGAAATGACCTTGGAAGAGCTTAAACAGTTCTCCGATATCATTGAGCAGGACGTGTTTGAAGTGCTGACGCTGGAAGGCTCGGTTGCTGCCCGTAACCACATTGGTGGTACGGCCCCCGACCAAGTGCGCGCCGCTGCAAACCGTGCACGAGAAGCGCTGGCAGCGCTGAAAGGGGTGTCATGAAACGCTGTGCCATCACACTGAGCGCGCTGCTCATGGCTGCCCTGCTGCTGGCGGGCTGTGGCCAGAAAGGGCCGCTTTATTTGCCTGACGATACCAATGATTCGGCCGCTGAGCAGGAGGGGTAATGGATCACTTTAACTACCGCGACGGCGTGCTCTACGCCGAAGATGTACCGTTAACGCAGCTGGCTGCCGAGCTGGGCACGCCCTGCTACGTTTACTCAAAAGCGACCCTTGAGCGCCATTTTCGTGCCTACACCGAAGCGCTTGGCGGCCACCCACACTTGATCTGCTACGCGGTGAAAGCCAACTCGAACCTTGCCGTGCTGGGCCTGCTGGCCCGCTTGGGTGCCGGGTTTGATATTGTCTCCGTGGGTGAGCTTGAGCGTGTGCTAAAAGCGGGCGGCAACCCCGCCAAAGTGGTGTTTTCTGGCGTGGCTAAGCAGCCCCATGAAATGGCGCGGGCGCTGGAAGTCGGCATCAAGTGCTTTAACGTAGAGTCTCGGCCTGAGCTTGAGCGCCTTAACACGGTAGCGGGCGAGCTTGGCAAAGTGGCCTCCGTGTCGCTGCGGGTTAACCCCGATGTGGACGCAGGCACTCACCCCTATATCTCGACCGGCTTGAAAGACAACAAGTTTGGTATTCCAGTGGATGACGCGCTGGAGGTGTACCAGTTGGCGGCCAGCCTGCCCAACCTGCGCGTGACGGGCCTGGATTGCCACATCGGCTCTCAGCTCACCGAAACCGCGCCGTTCCTAGACGCCCTGGAGCGCCTGCTGGTGCTGATGGAGCGCCTTCGCGAACACGGCATTGAGATTGATCACCTGGATTTGGGTGGTGGTTTAGGCGTGCCTTACCGCGATGAGAAGCCGCCCCAGCCGTTTGATTACGCGAGCCAGCTTTTGGCGCGCCTCTCCCGCTGGGAAGGTGGCGAAAAGCTCACGCTGCTGTTCGAGCCGGGTCGCTCTATTGCGGCCAACGCCGGGCTGATGCTCACTCGGGTAGAGTTCTTGAAGCCCGGCGAGACTAAGAATTTTGCCATTGTCGATGCCGCCATGAACGACCTGATTCGTCCGGCGCTGTATCAGGCGTGGCAGGCGATCGTGCCGGTGGATACCCGCCAGCCTCGCGAGACATCCACCTACGACGTGGTCGGCCCTGTGTGTGAAACCGGCGACTTCCTGGGCAAAGAGCGTGAGCTTGCGATCGCCGAAGGCGATCTGCTGGCGGTGCGTTCCGCCGGGGCTTACGGTTTTGTGATGGCGTCGAACTACAACAGCCGCCCGCGCCCTCCTGAGGTGATGGTGGATGGCGATACGTACCACGTGGTGCGCGCTCGGGAAACGCTGGAAAGCCTGTGGGCCGGCGAGGCGCTGCTGCCGGAAGGGGCGCGCTAAAATGCTGCTGCACTTCACCAAAATGCACGGCCTGGGCAATGATTTTATGGTCGTTGACCTAGTTACACAGCGTGCAAGGCTGCTTGATGAGCAGATCCGCCAGCTGGCGGATCGCCGCTTTGGGATTGGCTTTGACCAGTTACTCGTTGTTGAGCCGCCCCGCGACCCAGAAATGGACTTTCGCTACCGGATCTATAACGCTGATGGTAGCGAAGTGGAAAACTGCGGCAATGGCGCGCGCTGTTTTGCCCGCTTTGTGCGCGACCAGCGCTTGACCCATAAGCATGAAATCCATGTGGAAACCGCCGGTGGCCCGTTAGTGCTCAACGTTCAGCACGACGGCATGGTGCGGGTAGACATGGGCAGGCCGCGGTTTAACCCGGCAACGCTGCCCTTTGAAGCGCCGGGCGACCAGCCGCTGCACGAGGTAGACGTAGAGGGCGAAACGCTGCAGCTGGGCGTGGTTTCCATGGGTAACCCGCATGCGGTGCTGCAGGTTGAGGATGTGGATCGTGCGCCAGTGGCGCGTTTAGGGCCGCTGTTAGAGTCGCACCCCCGCTTTCCCAAGCGTGTGAACGTTGGGTTTATGCAGGTGCTATCGCCCAGTGAAATTCGCCTGCGGGTGTTTGAGCGCGGCAGTGGTGAAACCCTTGCGTGTGGTACCGGCGCCTGCGCCGCCGTGGCCAGCGGCATTCGCCAAGGGCTGTTAAAAAGTCCGGTTAAGGTACACCTGCCGGGTGGCCAGCTCAGCATTGAGTGGTCTGATCCGGAAGCATCGCTAGTGATGGTTGGCCCTGCCACGCGGGTCTTTGATGGACGTGTAGCACTCATCTAATTCGAGGAGAACGGCGATGTCACAAGCCCCCGAGCCGCGCAGAACGCTCGACCCCGATCAAGTAGCGTTTTGGCTGGCCCGACACCCTGATTTTTTTGTCGGTCGGGAAGGGCTACTGCAGCAGCTTAAGGTGCCTCACCCCCATATAGAGGGTGCCGTATCGCTGCTTGAGCGGCTGGTTATGGACCTACGCAAGCGCGCTGAAGCGTCGGAAGACCGCTTAGAACACCTGCTGGAAACCGCACGGCATAACGAGTCTCAATACCGCCGCTTACGAGAAACGCTGCTGGCTTTGGTTGAAGCGCAAGACCGCGATGCGTTGGCCCAAGCCCTGGCCACCCAGCTAAGCGAGCGTTTCGATACCCCTGCCATGGCGCTCTGGTGCCCATCAACATTAAGCGATAGTGAAGCAGCGTTGCCACAGCCGCCTCGGCACGTGTTGGATCAGCACGCCAGTGCGCGATTAGCGGCCCTGCTGGATGGTCGCACCAGCCGCTGTGCCAAGCTGAGCGTTAGCGACTGGAAGTGCCTGCTGCCCCATACCAAAGCGCCGCGCCGAGCAGGTTCCTGCGCCATTTCTAGGCTTTCAGCCGGGGAGCCTCTGGGGTATCTGCTGCTTGCCAGCCCTGACCCTGAGAGCTACCGCGCCAGCATGGATACGCTGTTTACCGAGTATCTGGGTGATATCGTTGCGCGGCTTTTGATTCGCCTGGACCCCCATGCCTAACACGCCGATTGCTGAGCAGGTCGACGGCTATTTGACCGCGTTAGCGGCACACGCCAGCCCGGCCACAGTAGCAGCTTATCGTCAGGACTTAGCCGCGCTTTGCCGCTTTACGCAGCAGCGCGGTATTACCGAGCTAAGCGCGCTGGATGCGACGCTGCTCAGGGCGTTTTTAGGTGCGGAACGTAGCCGTGGACTCGCCCCCAGAAGCTTGGCGCGCAGACGCGCTGCGCTCTCGCGCTTTGCGGATTATCTCGTTAAGCAAGGGGAGCTTGCGGATAACCCCGTCAGCCTGCTGCGAACCCCCAAGCAGCCAAGCCATCTGCCCAGGCCCGTGGATGTGGATGCGCTGGCGCGCTTTTTGGATACGCCTCACGATGGCTCGCCGCTGGCGATACGCGACCAAGCCATGCTGGAGCTGTTTTACTCTAGCGGCCTACGTTTGGCAGAGCTGACGGCGTTGAACCTTAACCACTTAACCGCTCATCACGTGCGGGTTATCGGCAAAGGCAGTAAGCCCCGCCAAGTGCCCGTGGGTAGGCGTGCCCAACAGGCGTTGGACATATGGCTTGCCTGTCGTGAAGGGCTGGCTGTTGAGAGTGAAGTGGCGCTATTCGTGGGTCAGCGCGGCGCGCGTCTTGGGCACCGGGCTATCCAGAAGCGCTTGGCGCAGCTTTCGGTGGTACGCGGGCTGCCTGAACACCTGCACCCGCACCGGCTGCGTCATTCGTTCGCTAGCCATCTATTAGAGTCGAGCCAGGATCTGCGTGCGGTGCAGGAACTGCTGGGCCATGCCAACCTATCGACTACTCAGGTGTATACGCGGCTGGATTGGCAGCAGCTGGCCGAAAGCTATGACGCCGCCCATCCACGTGCTAAACGCCGCCCTGCTGGGAGCTAACCATGTCGTCGCTAGACGCGATTACTTTTGATCTTGATGATACGCTCTGGGATAACCAAGGCGTGATGCTAAAAACCGAAGAGGGGCACTATCGTTGGCTGTTAGAAGCCCTGGCGATATGGCGTGACGCCCGCAATGAGCCGCCGTTAGCGCTGAGCTATGAACAGGGGGTGACGGACTATCTGCAGCGCCGCCAGCAGTGGGCCAGCCAAGTGCCCGAGCGGCGTGGCGACTTTACCTGGCTGAGACTACGGGCATTAGAGGCTCAGTTGGAAGCCAGTGGTTTGCCGCGCAGTGCCGCGTTTATGTGGGCCGCTGCTGCGATGAATGAATTTCACCGCCTGCGGGTGCAGGTAACGCCCCATCCTGAAGCGGCTGGGCTGTTAGCCGCCTTAGCTGAACGCTATCGGTTGGCCGCGATTACCAATGGCAACATCCACTTGAAGCGTCAGCCGTTGGCCAGCTACTTTCCCGTGGCGATTGCCGCAGGGGAGCTGCTGGCACCGAAGCCAGACCCTAAGCCGTTTCTGACCGCGCTGAAGCGGCTGAACGTGTCCCCAAACCGAGCGATGCACGTGGGTGACTCTTGGAAAGAGGATGTGCTGCCGGCCCAGCAGCTGGGGATGCATGCTGCCTGGATAGCCGAGCAAGGGGATCAGGCGCTGCCCGCGCGCGTCCACCGCATTGCTCATGTCAAAGAGTTGCCCAACCTAATTGAGTGGCTGGAGAAGCGGCGCTAAACAGACGGTGCTTGTTCGTGCTTATTGCGAACCCTTGTGTTTTCAGAACGACGTGTTCTTCAAGCGAAGGGTGTGAGCCGCTTAAATGGGCGGTTAGTCTGACTCTGCTTGAGCCGGCGTATGCAGCCATTGGTCGAGCTTCTTGGAAAGCGTATCCACGCCGTCGCGCTTAAGCGATGAAAAGAGCTGAACCGACACAAGGTCTTCCCACTCTTTTAAGCGTGAACGGACTTTTTGCAGCGCGGCACTGGCCGGGCCTTTTTTTAGCTTATCTGCTTTGGTAAGCAGAATATGTACCGGCATTTCGCGCTGGTCGGCATAGTTGAGCATCATCTGATCGAACTCGGTAAGCGGATGACGAACATCCATCAGCAGCACCAAGCCACGCAGGCTAAAACGGTTGCGAAGATACTCCGCCAAGTGCTTCTGCCACTCTAACTTAACGGACTCCGGCACTTTGGCGTAACCGTAGCCGGGGAGGTCTACCAAGCGGCGTGATTCATCGTTCATCACGCTAAAAAAGTTGATCAGTTGGGTGCGACCAGGCGTGCGTGACGTACGCGCCAGGGCATTTTGCTGGGTCAGTGCGTTAATCGCGCTGGATTTACCGGCATTTGAGCGCCCGGCAAAGGCCACTTCCGCACCGGTATCGTCTGGGCAGAGCGCAAGGGTCGGTGCGCTGATCACAAAGCGCGCCGTGGGGTAGTTCAGTCGAGGGGCTAGGCTGTCATGGGGGGTAGTCATGGAATCAATCCTGGAAAACGAACGTATAAACGGCCCGCTTCATCACATTGTGGTGAAAAAAAGCGGTACCGCGACGAATTACCCCAAAAGCAGTCTTGGACTTGCATTCCCGCCGCTAGGGTGATTCGTTATAATGCAAGAGGTTTATAACTGCGACCTGGGGCGCTAGTGTACCATCGCGCTCTAGCCAGCAGCGACCAACACAATATGTTGTTCGTTTTGGCGGAGCTGACCCTGGTAAAGTGCTGAACCTGGGCGGCGCCCAGGATGCGTACCAGTCAATAATCAAACGGCATAGTGGACTAGCAATGAGAAAGTTACTGGCAAGCCTGGCAATTACCATGGGTGCCGTTGGCACCGCCCACGCGCAAACTGACTACCAAGCCGACGCTGACGCGGCGGCGGGTCGTGAATTGGCCCAAACCTGTGCGGCCTGTCACGGCCAGCAGGGCATTAGCGCAGCGGGTAGTTTCCCCAATCTGGCAGGGCAGCAGATGTCCTACCTAGCTAAGCAAATTATGGACATTCGCGATGGCAACCGCGTTGTCGCGCAAATGGCCGGTCAAGTAGATAACTACTCTGATCAAGACGCTTGGGATGTCGCGGCTCATTTCGCCGGCCTAGATGCGAATCTCGGCCAGGCGAGCGACGAAGATGCAGAGCTTCTAGCGCGCGGTGAAGAGCTGTATCGGGCCGGTGATATGTCGAAAGGGTTACCTGCGTGCAGCGCTTGTCATACTCCCACAGGTGCTGGCATCGGTAGCGCGGTGTATCCCGCGCTTTCAGGCCAGCACACAGAGTATACGGTGTCTACGCTGCAAGACTTTGCTTCCGGCGAGCGTGCCAACAGCCCGAACAACATCATGGGCGATATCGCTTCCAAAATGAGCGATCGCGATATGGAAGCCGTAGCGAATTATCTACTAGGCCTGAACTAGCCGTTGCCAACAAGGGTTCCTATCTCTCTGGTAATAAAAGAGATAGGGAACCTCTTGTCCTGCTCAACGGTCACAGCTTTCGCTTATCCTTGGAGAATTCTCGCTATGTTTAGAACGTTAATGGTCGCATTGGCCGGTTTGGGTCTTTCTGCTGCTGTCAGTGCCCAAGAGCTAGTCGAAGGCCAGCACTACACGTTACTTGCTAACCCTGTTGCTACAAACGTAGACGACGGGCAAATCGAAGTGACCGAGGCGTTCTGGTACGGGTGTCCGCACTGCTATCGCCTGCAAACGCCGGTAAGCGAGTGGTACGACTCGCTTGAGGACGATGTCAGCATCGTGCATATGCCTGCGACCATGGGGGGCGATTGGAATACCCACGCGAATGCGTTTTATGCTGCAAAGTCGCTGGGGATTGAGGAAGAGCTGCATGCGGATTTCTTTGATGCCATCCATGAAGACGGCCGCACGCTGACCGACGCTGATGAGATTGCTGCGTTTTTCGCCGATTACGGCGTCAGCGAAGAAGAGGCGAAGCAAGCCTTAACGGCCTTTAGCGTGCGTAGTGACGTGAATAAAGCTAACAGCCGCATGCGTGAAATGCGCTTAATGGGTGTGCCTGCACTGGTGGTGGATGGTCGTTATGTAGTGACCCCCAGCACGGCCGGTAGCCTGGATAATATGCCGCAAATTGCTGATGCGTTAATTGAACGCGTACGTAGCGAGCGTGCAGAATAACAGTGCTTGAGCAAGGCCATGTCGGCGGCTTATCAAATAGGCTCACTTCCAGTCACGGAAAATCGTTATTGGATCATGGCCATCTGAGGCTGCTGACGTTTAATCTACAGGTGGGCATTCAGACGTCCGCTTACCACCACTATGTTACCCGTAGTTGGCAGCACTTCCTGCCTCACCCTCAGCGTTTAAAGCGTTTAGCCATAATGGGTGAGGTGCTTAGTCAATTCGATGTGGTTGGGCTGCAGGAAGCTGACGGCGGAAGTTTTCGCTCTAACAGTGTTAACCAAGTGGAATTCCTCGCCAGCCAGGCGGGGTTTCCCCACTATTTTCAACAGCTAAACCGTAATTTGGGGCGTATTGCCCAACATAGTAACGGACTTCTCTCTCGCTTAGTGCCTAGTCGTATTGAAGAGCACCGTTTGCCAGGCGCAATGCCTGGACGCGGAGCCATTCATGTGCGCTATGGTAATGGGCCTGACGCGCTGCATATCTTTGTGGCCCACTTGGCACTGAGCCATCGCGGCCGCGTTCGGCAGCTTAACTACTTAAGTGACATTATTGAGCCTCTTCGCCATGTGGTGGTGATGGGAGATTTGAACTGCACGCCTGACCAGCTGCATGCCCATGAACGCTTCAGTACGTCGCTGCCGCTACACCCGGTCAAGCCGCTTTTAAGCTACCCCTCGTGGCAGCCGCGACGTGCGTTGGATCATATCCTGCTTTCGCAAACCCTCGAAGCTGCCGAAGTGCGCGTGCTGGATCATCTATTTTCAGACCATCTACCGATAGCGGTGGATCTTCCGCTGCCCGTCGCGTGCCTAAACGCGCTAGCCGATGCAGAGAAAAAGCAGCGGCGCTAGCCAACAGGCGCTCAAACGCCGAATAAGCGTATTAATTGGCGCTTAGCCTCGAATAGCGTGCTTATGGGGATGACGTCCGGCCTAGAATCAGCGATGATTCTGGGCCGTTTTATTAATGCAGGACAACCTCAATGCGTGCAAATGCCCAGGAGCCACGTTTATTGCGCTGGCTCGACTGCTTGACCGAAGGGGTGGGCCGGGCCATTGCCTGGCTGGTGATTATCATGATGGTGATTCAATTCGCCATTGTGGTAATGCGTTACTTCATCGGTATCAACAGTATCGTGATGCAAGAGTCGGTGATGTACATGCATGCCGCTGTTTTCATGCTGGGTGCGGCCTGGACACTTAAACGCGATGGTCATGTACGGGTCGATATTTTTTATCGTCGTCTAACGGCGCGGGGGCGTGCTTGGATCGACTTGCTGGGAACACTCTTCCTACTGATCCCTGTGACGCTCTTTATCGCAATCAGCAGCTTTAGCTACGTGCAGAGCAGCTGGGCAGTGCTGGAGCGCTCCCCCGATGGTGGTATTCCCGGCGTCTTTTTGTTGAAAACGCTGATTTTAGTCATGGTGGGGCTACTGCTGCTGCAGGCGGTTGCGCAGCTAATGCGCCAGACGCTGATTATTCGCGGCAAACTACCTAACGCCACTCACGAGCATGAGGAGATTCTCTAGTGCTGGCTGCTTTACTAGAACTGATGCCGCTGGTGCTGTTCGCCACGGTGTGCGCGGTGCTCATGCTTGGTTATCCGGTTGCTTTGGCGTTGGCGGGAACCGCGCTGGCGTTTGCAGGTTTTGGCTTGTTGCTTCAGTCCATGGGGGTTGCGGTGCCTTTTGAACCCCGGATGATGAACGCCATGCCTAACCGGCTCTACGGTATTATGACTAACCAAACGCTGCTGGCGGTGCCGCTGTTTGTATTGATGGGGGTACTGCTAGAGAAGTCCCGGGTGGCGGAAACGCTGCTTGATGCGATGGCGATGGCGTTTGGTGCGTTGCGCGGTGGCCTAGGTATTGCGGTTGTGATTGTCGGCATGCTGTTGGCAGCTTCCACCGGTATTGTGGGTGCTACCGTGGTGACGATGGGGCTGCTATCGCTGCCCACGATGTTGAAGCGTGGTTATTCCCCCGCATTGGCGACGGGCACAATCTGTGCAACGGGAACGCTTGGGCAGATAATCCCGCCCTCGATTGCTCTCGTGCTGCTGGGTGATGTGCTTTCAACGGCTTATCAACAAGCGCAGCTCTCCATGGGCGTGTGGAGTCCTAAAACACTCTCGATTGGTGATCTATTCATCGGGGCGCTGGTGCCTGGGCTGCTACTGGTCATTGCGTACATTGTTTATCTGTTGATAACGGCTTGGCTGAAGCCTTCTACGGCTCCCGCGGCAGATCGTGCAGCACTAAAAGCAGAGTTAGGCCATACCGGCAGTATTTTGCCGCTGCTATTAAAAGGGTTATTGCCCCCAGTACTACTCATTATTGCCGTGTTAGGTTCGATTTTAGGCGGGTTTGCGACACCCACCGAAGCATCCGCCGTAGGCGCGTTTGGTGCACTGTGCTTAGCTGCTGCCAACCGCCGTTTGAATATTGCGATGCTCAAAGAGGTGCTGCACTCAACCGCTCAGGTCACCAGCATGGTGTTTCTCATCTTAATTGGTGCGGCGCTGTTTTCGCTGGTATTTCGCGCCTATGGTGGTGAGGAGCTTGTCACCGAGCTGTTTGAATCCATGCCAGGTGGGGTCGTGGGCGCCACGTTAGTGGTGATGCTCGTCATTTTCTTGTTGGGCTTTATTCTCGACTTTATTGAAATCACCTTTGTCGTGGTGCCGATTGTCGGGCCGGTACTGCTAGCCATGGGCATCGACCCCATTTGGCTAGGCATTATGATTGCAGTTAACTTACAAACCTCGTTTTTAACCCCTCCGTTTGGCTTTGCGCTGTTCTATTTGCGCGGTGTTACGCCGCCAAGCGTGCCTACTTCGGCCATTTATAAAGGGGTCATACCGTTTATTTTGCTGCAGTTAAGTATGCTGTTGGCGCTGGCCTTTTTCCCAGGGCTTGCCACCTGGCTGCCCTCCATTATGTAGAGGCGTCTATGACAAAAATAGCCAATGTATTGACCATCGCAGGCTCCGACCCTTCTGGTGGTGCCGGTATTCAGACAGACCTCAAAACGTTTTCCGCGTTAGGAACTTACGGCACCAGTGTTATTACGGCGATCACCGTACAAAATACCTGTGGGGTGGCCGCTGTTTACCCTATTGCGCCCCAGGCTATTCGCGAGCAGTTGGAACACCTGCTGGACGATGTCCATGTGGATGCGGTCAAAATTGGCATGGTCGCTAGTCGTGAGGTGGCCGAAGTCATTGCTGACGTGCTGAGCACACGCCGCCCCCGCTGGATCGTGCTGGACCCGGTGATGGTGGCGAAAAGTGGCGATATCCTGGTGGATGATGCGGGCATTCGCGCGGTACGCGATATTCTCGTGCCGCTCGCCGACGTGATAACCCCCAATATTCCTGAGGCTGCGGTGCTGCTGGGGAGCGCGTCGCCTACCTCGCTCGATGAAATGGAAGCCATGCTGCCGGGGCTTGCCCAGTTAGGGACGCCCTATGTGGTATTAAAAGGCGGTCATTTACGTGGGGAAACCTGCCCGGATTTATTAGCCTCGCCTCAGGGTCATTCATGGCTTCCGGCCTCGCGTATTGCGACAAAAAACCTGCACGGTACCGGCTGCGCGCTCTCGTCAGCGATTGCCGCGTGCTTGGCAAAGCTACCCCAAGATGCCGATGCGGATACGCCGATAGAGGCCATCAGTGAAGCTAAGCGGTGGCTACACGCCGCGTTAGAAGCGAGCGAGCGGTTAAGCGTCGGTCAAGGCCGTGGCCCGGTGCACCATTTCCATGCCTGGTGGTGACCGAGTGACAAAGAGCCGATTGACGTGGCGCAGCTAAGCGAACGGAACCGTCAAGGATAGCGATAAGCTAGCTTGCGGTATGCGCATTCCAGCACCATGCTGAAAGGTGCCTGCTTGTCTCACGACTGCGCCGACTGCTCGGCCAAGGAGCTGTGCTATGTCTCAGACTCTGCTGTTTGCCACGGATCTCTCCCAAGATAACCGCGCCGCGTTTGCCCGTGCACTGCGCCTCGCCTACGCGCAAGGCGCCCAGCTCGATATTTTGCACGTACTCGACCCCTACCTGCCGCGTCGGGTGCTGCATGAGGTGGAGCGCGCGGTGAGTGAAGACATTAGCGCGACGCTGACGGATCTGCGCGAAGATTATGCGCTGGAAGCCCCCGCGCTAATGATTCAAACGTTGGTAGGGTCTCCACACGTGGAGATTGTCCGCGAAGCTCATGAGCGGCATGCCTCATTAATCGTTATGGGAATGCACCGTAAGCGCGGCCAGAAAGACCTACTTTCAGGTACTACCGTGATGCGAGTGCTGCGCAGTGCGCCGTGCCCGGTGGTGGTTGCCTCTTACCTACCCACACAACCCTGGCAGCATATTTTGGTGCCCATCGATTTTTCGCTGGCGGCTCGTCAAACGCTAAAAGAGGCGTTAATTCGCTTTCCTGAAGCGAAGCTGACGCTGCTCCATGCGTGGAGTTTGCCCGGCGAGCGAGAGTTAGGCTCCCAAGCGTACTATGCTCAGTGGCGCGATCATGAAGTAACGCGGTTACGTGAAGCGTTGGATAACGAGATTGAGAGCCTGATGCGCGAGCTTGAGGGCGTACCGGATATTGAGCTTGTGCTGGAGCAGGGCCAACCCTGCAACGTATTGCATGATTATATGAAACGCCACACCCCTGATCTGGTGATTATCGGCAGTCGGGGACAGCCTCACCATACCAGCCAGCTAACCGAGATGCTTCTTAGCGAGCCGCACTGCGATTTAATGCTGTGCCGAGCGTGGTAAGGGTGATACGGAACCTTTATGTATCGAGTTTGTATGTATAGCTATGATGTTAGGTCAGCGTGACACATCATAGAGCGACTCAACTCGGAGGTTTTGACTGTGCCCCTTACCATGCATAAACGCAGCCTAGTTAGCGTCATACTGGTCGCAGGTATGGCTTTATTTGCATCAGCGGCCGTTGCGGATAGCGTCACCGAACGTGGCGAGCGCTTTGACCGTACTGTTGAAGAGGACGGCCAGCGCTATACGCTGCTGGGCAGCGGTGTATTCCGCTATATGATTTGGACCGCTTACGCAGGTGCCTATTACCAGCTTGAAGGTGAAACCGAGCCGCAGCCGTTAAGCGATGTCCCCCGTCGTCTAGAACTTGCTTATTTTCACGCCATTGAGGCTGGCGACTTCGCCGAAGCGACTGAAGAGACCCTGAGAGATTCGCTGACGCTCTATGAGTTCAACCAAATCCAAGAACCTCTTGCGCGGTTGAATCAGCGCTATCGCGACGTTGTTCCCGGCGACCGCTATTTGCTGAGTTGGGACGGCGAGCAGCTGCGCCTTGGGCTCAATGGAGAAACGCTGTTTGAAGACGATAGCGCGGAGTTTGCCAGCGCTATGTTTAGTATCTGGCTGGGTGAACGTCCGCTAGGCGAGGATTTTCGTGATGCGCTGCTGGGCCAAAACTAAGTAAACCAGTACTCGTTAGGCCAACCGTGTACAGCCGCAAGAGATGGTCGAGCCTGCGGCTAACGCTTGGACGTTGCTAACGATAGAAAATAGGGCAAGGGGTACGCGTGAAAGCACTGATTCAACGGGTTAAAAAGGCGAGCGTTACAGTTGATGGCGAGGTGGTCGGTAGCATCGACCACGGGCTATTAGCCCTGGTGGGGGTGGAGAAGCACGATAGCGAAGCAGAGGCTAATAAACTGCTTCACAAACTGCTGCACTACCGCATATTCAGTGATGCTGAGGATAAGATGAACCACAACCTGCAGCAGGCGGAAGGGGGGCTGTTGCTGGTCTCCCAATTCACCCTGGTGGCCGATACTCGCAAAGGGCTACGTCCTAGTTTCTCAAGCGCTGCACCGCCTGACGATGGCGAACGGCTTTTTAACTACTTAGTCAGCCAAGCCTGTTCGGCTTGGCCCAAGGTGGCCACCGGCCAGTTCGGCGCTGACATGCAGGTAGCGCTGGTTAATGATGGGCCGGTTACCTTTCTACTGGAAAGTTAGGCGCTGAGCGTCAGCTTATGCAGTTTCGCTAGCCAGCAGTTCGGCTTCCATGGTTTCAAGCGCTTCTTCGGCGGCGAGCCAGGTTTGTTCGGCCTCGTCTAAGCGCGCTTTAATCTCGGCCTGCTGGGCAAGCGCTTGGGTTAATTCAGCTTTGCGGGCGCTGTCGGTGTAGAGCGCTGGGTCGGCAAGCACTGCTTCGACCGCTTCCAGCGCCTGTTGGGCTTTCTCCATGGTCTTTTCAGCGTGGTCGCGCTGTTTTTTCAGCGGCCGCAGCTTTTCGCGCAGCTCCGCTGCGGCTTTACGGGCAGCTTTTCGATCGCCGCTGGGCTGCTGGCTCTGACGCTCGCTCTTTTCGCTACGCGCATCGCGGCGGCCCTCTTCCAGACGCGCCTTTAGCCATACCCGGTAGTCATCCAGATCGCCGTCGAAGGGTTCCACACGATGATCGGCCACCCGCCAGAACTCATCCACCGTGGCGCGTAGCAGGTGCCGGTCGTGGGAGACTAGAATCACCGTACCCTCAAAGCTCGCTAGCGCCTCGGTGAGCGCTTCGCGCATTTCCAAATCCAGGTGGTTGGTTGGCTCATCAAGTAGCAGCAGGTTGGGTTTCTGCCAGGCGACTAGCGCCAGTGCCAAGCGCGCCTTTTCACCGCCAGAGTAAGTTGCCACTTCGCCAAAGGCATCATCGCCCTTAAAGCCAAAGCCGCCGAGGAAATTGCGAATTTCCTGGTCGCTCGCCGTAGGAGAGAGTCGCTGCACATGCACAAACGGGGTTGTGGTCACGTCCAGGCTTTCCAACTGATGCTGAGCAAAATAGCCAATCGCCAGATGCTCACCGGGAACGCGTTTACCCTCTAGCAGCGCCAGCTCGCCGGTCAGCGACTTAATCAATGTCGACTTACCCGCCCCGTTAGGGCCTAACAAGCCGATACGGCTGCCGGGCAGCAGCGTAATGTTGACCTTTTCCAACTGCGCAACATCGCCTGCTTCACTGCGATAGCCCAGGGTGGCTTGGTCCAGCACAAGCAGCGGGTGCGAGGTTTTATCGGCAGCGGGCAGCGTGAAGTGAAAAGGCGAATCCGTGTGGGCGACGGCGATATCCCCCATACGCTCCAGCATTTTTACACGGCTTTGCGCCTGCTTGGCTTTGGTGGCCTGGGCGCGGAAGCGCGCTATAAAGCGCTCGATTTCTTCGCGGCGAGCCTGCTGTTTGGCAGCTTCTGCCTGCTGTAGCGCCAGCTTTTCAGCCCGCGTGCGCTCAAAGCGGGAGTAGTTGCCGCGGTAAAGCTCAAGGGTTTGGTGATGCATGTGGACGATGTGATCGCACACGGCATCCAGAAAGTCGCGGTCGTGAGAAATCAGCAGCAGCGTGCCTGGGTAGCGGGTTAACCACTGTTCTAACCAAAGCAGGGCATCAAGGTCTAAGTGGTTGGTGGGTTCATCAAGCAGTAACAGATCGGAAGGCATAAACAGCGTGCGCGCTAGGTTCACCCGCATACGCCAGCCACCGGAAAAGTCCGACAGGGGCCGCTTAAGATCCGCTTGTACAAAACCAAGCCCCACCAGCAGCTGCGCCGCCCGAGATTCAGCCGTATAGCCATCCAGCGTTTCGATCAGCCCATGTAGCTCGGCTTCTCGGTGCGCATCGTCTGCGTTACGAGCAGCCAAAAGATCGGTTTCCGCTTGTCGCAAGGCGTAATCACCGTCTAGCACGTACTCCACAATGGGGCGATCTAGCGCTTCAACTTCCTGGGCCATGTGAGCTATCCGCTGCCCACCGCTCATCTCCACATCGCCCTGGTCAGGGCCAAGCTCGCCTAGTAGGAGTTTGAATAAGCTCGACTTACCGGCGCCGTTTGCCCCGATAATACCCGCCTTAACGCCGTTATGCAGCGTAAGATCAGCGTTATCGAGAAGTGCTTGTGTGCCGCGTTGCAGGGCGACTTGGCGCAGTGCGATCATGCATTCTCCCGAAAAAAGTGGGTAAACCAATGCTCGATTCTAACCGATTACAGCGCTTACAGCAGGCTCCACTATGGGATTTTGCGTTAGCGCTATATGCACAGCCCGGTATTGAGGAGGCGAGCCTCTTACTGCAGGACACAGCAGGCGCTGATGTCTGTGAGCTGCTGTTCCATAGCTGGCTTTATCAGTATGGCTTGCAGGCCAACCCTGCTGCGTTAGTAGCGATACGCCAAGCACGCTTAGGCTGGCAGCAGAGCATCACCGAGACGCTGCGCCAGCTGCGTCGTGATCTTAAACCACAGGCCGTCGAGAGTGAGTCTATCGCTAGCCTGCGTAAAACCATCCAGCAAGCGGAACTTCAGGCCGAGCGTGAAAACCTTCAACGCTGGCAAGTATGGGCCTGGCAGGCCACGCCGGATAATCAGCGGCTAATGAATAACGACATTAGCCCGCGAGAAGTCGCAAGATGGCTACGCGATATACTGTTTTTCTCGACATTAGACAAAAGTGGAGTAATGCCATCATCAGCGCAAAAAAGCGTATTCGCGTCTCTGCAGGTAGTGGCCCGTCAGCTTGACCGCTTGAGTTCATCACGCTAGCCTGAAATTAAGCTATTTTTGAATAATGCGGTACAGCCAAAGTAAAACAGCGGCTCAAGTGGCCGTAATAAACGCTTTTAAAGCACCGAAACCACAGCGGTAATATGGCCTTTTTCTAAATTGTTTGTCGGTTATGAACTCTGTTGGTTAAGAACTCTGTCGGTTATGAATAAGGTAACTGCGTTATTCAAAGATTAGATCCTGGCGCATTTGCATAGCGCGCTAACCACCGCAAGGGGAATTGTGCATGAAGGCAAGCAAATCTTTTTCGACTCGTTCAGTAACAACGAAGTTATTGACCACGGCGAGCGTCGGCGCATTGCTATTCGGTCTTAGCGCTGCTGCTCAGGCAGACAACTGGCGTTATGCGCACGAAGAGTATGAAGGTGACGTGCAAGACGTGTTTGCTCACGCGTTTAAAGACTATATTGAAGAGAATTCTGATCACACCGTTCAAGTCTACCGCTTTGGTGAGCTAGGTGAGTCTGACGATATTATGGAGCAGACTCAAAACGGTATTCTTCAATTCGTCAATCAGTCGCCTGGTTTTACGGGTTCCCTGATTCCAGAAGCGCAGATCTTCTTCATTCCTTACCTGCTGCCGACTGATGAAGAAACAGTTCTTACTTTCTTCGATGAGAGTAAGGCTATTAACGAGATGTTCCCGGAGCTTTACGCCGAGCAAGGCCTTGAGCTGCTGAAGATGTACCCTGAAGGTGAGATGGTCGTTACTACCGACGAGCCGATTAGCTCGCCGGAAGATATGAATAATAAAAAGATTCGTACTATGACGAATCCACTGCTTTCAGAAACGTACGATGCGTTTGGTGCAACACCCACACCGCTACCTTGGGGTGAGGTATACGGTGGTCTGCAGACCGGCATTATTGATGGGCAAGAAAACCCGATTTTCTGGATCGAGTCTGGCGGCCTATATGAAGTGTCTCCACACCTTACCTTCACAGGTCATGGTTGGTTTACCACCGCGATGATGGCTAACCAAGACTTCTATGAAGGCTTGTCTGATGAAGACAAAGAGCTGGTGCGGGATGCCTCTGATGCTGCTTACGACCACACGATTGATCACATCAAAGGCTTGGCAGATGAAGCATTAGCCAAAATTCAAGAAGCTTCTGACGAAGTAACGGTTACGCGCCTGAGCGAAGAGCAAATCCAGGCCTTCCGTGAGCGTGCTCCGCAGGTAGAAGAAGCCTTCTTAGGCATGACCGGTGAGCGTGGTGCTGAGCTGCTTGAGCAGTTTAAAGCGGATCTCGAAGCCGTAACCAACGAGTGATTAACCGTTTAGCACGCGTGCTTTAACGAAGGGTCACCACGGGGGCAGCCAACGCTGCCCCTTTTTTATTTTCTTCCATTCAATTGACACTGACAGCCACTTAACAAAAAAAGCGCATTACTTTTCGTATAAGACAGAAAAACTTACGTACATCCAGCGTTGAAGCGAAAAGAGTTGTTAACCGTTACGCTACAAAATGAGCAAGGCCGGACACGCTCCGTTCGGTGGTCAGTTAAGGAAGAACGCTAGTTTGTCTTAAATAGCTAGTTGCCACGCTGCTTAAGAGGAGATCGGCCATGACCGAAGAAGAATCCGAAAAGAATTACAGCTCTGGTTTGCCCGGCATACTGGGCGTGATCGACACTGCAATTAGCAAAATCGAGTCAGTGATACTGGCGATGGGGGTTTTGCTAATGGCGCTGAATACGGTCACCAACGTTGTTGCCCGCTTTGTGTTTGGCAACAGTATTATGTTCTCAGGTGAATTAAACCGTATTTTGATCATTATGATTACCTTTGCGGGGATCGGTTACGCCGCCCGCCATGGTCGTCATATTCGCATGTCAGCCATCTACGATGCCCTACCCGTGGGAGGGAGGAAGGTGCTGATGGTGGTTATTTCGTTATTTACCTCTCTTGTCATGTTTTTCCTGCTCTACTACTCCGTGGTGTACATCCTTGACCTGCAAAGTAAAGGCCGTGTGTTGCCGTCTCTCGGGTTACCTATTTGGATCATTTATATCTGGGTACCGATGGGGTTCTTGATTACGGGCACTCAATACCTGTTAACGGCCATTAAAAATCTCACCTCTCGGGATGTATATCTCTCTACAGGGGTGGTTGATGGTTACAAAGATACCGAAACAGAAGTGTAAAGCAGGGCTTGCACCCTAGGGGAACGCTATGACGACGATAATGGTAGTCACCATGATTGCCCTGCTGCTGCTGGGCTTTCCTATGATGATCCCGCTAATCACAGCAGCGGCGATCGGCTTTTATATGATGTTCAACGGCTTCGGCCAAATGGATACGCTAATCCAGCAGATGATGGCGGGTATCCGTCCTGCGTCACTGATTGCGGTACCGATGTTTATTCTAGCGGCCGATATTATGACGCGTGGCCAGTCTGCTAATCGTCTTATCGACATGGTGATGTCGTTTATAGGCCACATAAAAGGGGGGCTGGCGGTCAGTACAGCAACGTCTTGTACGCTGTTTGGTGCAGTTTCTGGCTCTACCCAGGCAACCGTTGTCGCGGTAGGCTCACCTCTGCGGCCTAAGATGTTGAAAGCGGGCTATTCTGATCCTTTTACGCTGGCGCTGATCATCAACGCGAGCGATATCGCCTTTTTGATTCCCCCAAGTATTGGCATGATCATCTACGGGGTTATTTCGGGCACCTCAATTGGCGAGCTGTTTATCGCGGGTATTGGGCCAGGGCTTCTCATTCTGTTTATGTTTTCCGTCTACTGCATTATTTATGCGGTGGTAAAAGATGTACCGACTGAACCCCGTGCCAGCTGGAAAGAGCGTGCTGTTGCCGTACAAAAAGCGCTATGGCCATTAGGTTTTCCCGTCATTATCGTAGGTGGTATCTACGGGGGCATTTTTAGTCCCACGGAAGCAGCAGCAGCCTGCGTGCTATATGCCGTCCTGCTTGAGTTTGTCGTGTTCCGCTCGCTCAAGATGAACGATATTTACGCGATTGCTAAATCCACCGGCTTAATTACCGCAGTAGTTTTCATCTTAGTCGCCGTGGGTAATGGGTTCTCCTGGATTATCTCGTTTGCGCAGATTCCACAAATGATCTTGGAAGCGGTAGGCGTAAACGAAGCTGGGCCTACCGGTGTACTCATTGCCATCTGCATCTCTTTCTTTGTCGCTTGTATGTTCGTTGACCCGATCGTGGTGATTCTAGTGCTGACGCCCATTTTCGCGCCTGCGATCGCGGCAACCGGCCTAGACCCTGTTCTGGTCGGTATTTTGATTACGCTACAGGTGGCGATAGGTTCAGCAACACCGCCCTTTGGCTGCGATATCTTTACCGCCATTGCGATCTTTAAGCGTCCCTACTGGGAAGTTATCAAAGGCACTCCGCCGTTTATTTTCATACTGATTTTCGCGGCAGCGCTGCTGATTATGTTTCCGCAAATTGCACTGTTCTTGCGTGATGTTGCCTTCCGCTAAACCACCACAAGGATAACGCGCATGTTTAACCGCATTTTAGTGCCGGTGGATGGCTCAAAAGGGGCAATCAAGGCACTTGAAAAAGCTATCGGACTGCATATGTTGACCGGCGCTGAGCTTTATCTACTGTGCGTATTTAAACACCACAGTCTGCTGGAAGCGTCGCTTTCCATGGTGCGGCCTAACAAACTGGATTTGCCCGATGATGCGCTTAAGGAGTACGCGACTGAAATCGCCGTACACGCTAAATCTTACGCGATTGAGCTAGGTGCCGACAGCGCTAGGGTCAGGGCCTTTGTTAAGGGCGGGCGCCCGTCGCGCACGATTGTGCGTTTTGCCCGTAAGCGAGAGTGCGATCTTATTGTGATTGGCGCTCAGGGTACCAATGGCGAGAAGAACCTCTTGCTGGGCAGCGTCTCTCAGCGCGTGGCAGGCGCGGCACACTGCCCTACATTGGTGGTGTAATACGTTAAACCTCTGCTTACTTATGTGGTCTGACCATCACCCGCCGTTTCAGGTAATGCAGCCTGGGGCGGCGGGTGTTAGTCTTTAAGGCACTCAATTTTTGGCGTACTGCGCCTCTGAATAAGGTTTGTTCATGAAAGTATTGCTCTCTTCAACGGCTTTAACAGGGTTACTACTGGTGGCACCTTTTGCCGCGGCGTCACCTGAAACGGACGAACAGCGTCTTGCTTACAGCTTAGGGGTTACCTTAGGTGAAAGCATGCAGGCCGATATCGAAGACCTTGATCTCGACGCTTTCACGGATGGTATGCGCGATGTTTTTGAGGGCAATGACTTAGCGCTTAATGAAGAAGAGATGATGGAAGCGCTGGTGGCGTTCCAGGCACAGTCGATGCAGGCTCGTGAACAGGAAGCCGCTGAAATCGCCCAGCTGAATCTGGAAGAGGGTGAAGCTTTCCTGGCTGAAAACGCCGAGCGTGATGAGGTGGAAGTAACGGATTCAGGCTTGCAGTACGAAGTGCTTGAGTCGGGTGACGGCACAACGCCGAGCGCTGAAGACACCGTTGAAGTGAATTACGAAGGCATGCTGCTCGATGGCACCGTATTCGATAGCTCTTTTGAGCGTGGCCAATCGGTGAGCTTCCAGGTCAACCAAGTTATCGAAGGCTGGCAGGAAGCGCTCCAACTGATGAGCGTTGGCGATAGCTGGATGCTGTATATCCCTGCCGAGCTTGCTTACGGTGAAGGTGGCCAAGGGCCTATTGGGCCGAATGAGATGCTGACGTTCCGCGTTGAGCTATTAGGCGTTGAGTAAATGATACGTTCCGCTGCTGCTACGTCGTGTTTTTTGGGCGCGCTGCTACTGGTAAGCAGCGCCGCTGCTTTCGCCGAAGATGATGATGAGCCAGAGAACTTACCTGCACTCAGTGCCGCTAGCGGCCACGCGAGCGTAGTTGGCGTCTCGTCTGGCGGCTACATGGCCACGCAATTGGCAGTGGCTTGGCCAGAGCGCTTTAGTGGCGTCGGCGTATTAGCGGCGGGGCCTTGGGGCTGTGCCCAGGGGGCGCTCAGTTTGGCGCTTAATCAGTGTATGAACACCCGCCGTGGAGTGCCGTCTCTGGATACACTGGATCAGCGGCGCGAGCGTTACGAGTCGCTTGAGCAGGTGGGGGAGCGCGGTGCACTTGCTCAATTGCGTGCCTATATATGGCACGGTGATGAAGATGACACAGTTTCTCCAGAACTGGGGAGCTTGTTAGCCGAACAGTGGCAGCGCTGGCTGGCGTCTTCAGAGCAGGTGCGGTTTGTACGCAGCGAGAACACGGGGCATGGCTGGCCGATCACATTGCCCAAACAGTCAAATGCTAGCCCTCAGTCGCTTGGCGGCTGTCGCCAGGGTGGAGGCAGCCACGTGCTTGCCTGTGATGAAGACGTCGCAGACGAGATGCTGTCATGGCTCTACCCTGAGCGCTCCTCTTCGCCGAGCAGCGGTGCGTTAGTCGCGTTCGATCAGTCAGAGTTCGAGGAAAAAGGGCTGGCGGACACAGGCTACGTCTTTATACCGCAAGCGTGTGAAGCGGGCGGCTGCCCCGTGACAGTCGCGCTGCATGGCTGCCAAATGAGTGTTGATGCCATCGGCGATACTTTTGTTCGTCACAGTGGCCTGAATCGTTGGGC
Organism: Vreelandella venusta; assembly: GCF_044809155.1. Classification (GTDB taxonomy): domain Bacteria; phylum Pseudomonadota; class Gammaproteobacteria; order Pseudomonadales; family Halomonadaceae; genus Vreelandella; species Vreelandella venusta_B. The sequence goes on along the minus strand of NZ_CP085241.1, from coordinate 3,503,514 downwards.
GGAAGAGAACGAGCAGGTGGTGTTATACCCTCAGGCTGAAAGCAGTATGGCGAACCCCCAAGGCTGCTGGGACTGGTGGGGGTTTGCTGAAAGCACCTGGCAGATCAATCCACTGCATGATACCCGCGATGGCACGCAAGTTAAGGCATTAATGGCCATGCTGGACAGGCTAGAAGGTGAGGTGACGGAGGAGAGCGCGCCAGTACAAGAGGAGTGACGCGGTATCAACACTCATCCGTCCAGTTCGTTTTCCAATGCTGATAATAAGCCGTGGGGCGTGGGCGAGTAGAGCACTCGCTGCAAAATTTCACCCTCACGGTTTACCAGGAAGAGCGAAGCGCTATGGTCGATGGTGTAACTCATCGCTGAATCAGGCGCTTCAACTCGACGCCAAATAACCCCGTAGCGTGCCGCTACATCTTCCAGCTGGTCTTGGCTGCCCACCAATCCGATGAATGCATCACCAAAGAACTGCATATACTCTTTCATGCGTGGCAGTGTGTCGCGTTCGGGATCAACCGTTACCATTAGCGGCACCACGCGCTCACGCTGGGCGTCACTTAGTTGGGCTAGCGCTTGGCGCTTAACGGCTTGGTTCATTGGGCAAACGTCCGGGCAGTAGGTATAGCCAAACGAAACAATGGCAATGTCGTCTTTATTCAGTTGTGAGAGCGAGAAGTCACCTTCTTGAGTGGAGGGCATCTCAATGGCTCCGCCGACCGGTTCAGCGCTATCGCTCTCTAAGGTTGTTTGGTAGAGGCCGATCAGGCTAACCACCACCAGCGCGGCTAACAGGCCTAGGCCAAGCCATAAAGGTTTACGTTTTGTTCTAGCTGCCATGCTATTAACTCCGAATCACGTCAAAGTCGAACCAACTGCCCAGTTTGCCTTCTGGGGTATCCAGTATGACACGCGCACGCCAGGGCATAACGGCTTGCGTACAAATACCGACTTGCCCCTGACCATGAAAATGCCCCGGCGCCGCGGCGGTTAATCCAAAGCGGTGCACGCCCATATCCATGTCGCGACCAATGAAATCAACGCTAACATGGTGGGCATCAATCCCCTCTATATGGACCTCTAGCGGCAAAATTTCCAGTGCCTCAATACGCCCGTCGGTCTCCACGGTTAGCGTAATACGGCCTTTGTCGCCTAGCATGGCAGAGCAAGGGTGAGCGTGAAGATCACAGTTCGTGCTGGGTGAGAACCAGGTGACATCGCCATCGTCTCGCAGCCAATTGGCAAATACGTACCATGTGCAGGCGGCGAGAGCTAAGCCGGTCACAAGAATAAGCACTTTAAGCGCGGGAAAACCCGTAAAGTAAACAGGTTTAGACAATTTCTTCATGGCAGAATAATCGCTACGCAGGCCGTGAGGCGGGAGTTTGGCTCATGGTAACAGCAATCGTACGTTTATCGGCTGTGCTGGGATGTCGCACTTACTAAGGAACCACCATGGGGAGTATTACCGGTGCGCTAGGGCCGCTGTTTTTATTGATTCTTTTAGGGGCGGCCATTGGCTATGGGCGCTGGCCGAACAGCGTTTTTTGGCCGCAAATGGAGCGCTTAATCTACTTTATGCTGTTTCCGGCCATGTTGGTCAGCACACTGGCTACCGCAGATGTCAGCCAAGTGCCCGTAGTGCGGTTGGCGCTGGTGCTATTGGGCGCGATGGGGCTATTTGGGCTGGGGCTATGGTATTTTCGCGATTGGTTGAGGTTATCGCCCGCAGCGTTTACATCGGTGTTTCAAGGGGCGGTGCGTTTTAATACCTACGTGGGGGTGGCCGGTGCCGCTGCGCTTCATGGCAGCCTCGGCGCCACAACGGCAGCAGTGGCCGTCGCCATCATGGTGCCGGTAGTTAACGTGATGTGCGTTGCCAGTTTTGTCGCTGCAGGCACCCTGGGAAGCGCAGGTTTGGGTAAAAGCGCCATAGCGCTAGCGAAAAACCCGTTAATACTGGCCTGTTTGGCAGGTATCGCACTGAATCTGACGGGGGTAGGTCTGCCTGGTTGGAGCCAAGACACTATGGAGCTTCTAGGCGGTGCGGCATTGCCGTTAGGGCTCGTGGCGGTTGGCGTCGCACTGCGCCCATCGGCATTGCTAAGGGTTGACCGAGGGGTGGTGGCGACTAACAGCATTAAACTGCTCTTAATGCCGGCATTTGTGTTGTGCCTGGCCTGGCTGTTGGGATTGGATGCTGTCAGCCGCGATGTCGCGCTGCTATTTGCCGCGCTGCCGACGGCAACATCGGCCTATATCCTTGCCCGGCAGCTGGGCGGCGACGCCGAAATGATGGCCGCGATTATTACGGGGCAAACGCTGTTGGCCATGTTGACGTTGCCGCTGTGGCTGAGATTAGTGGTGTAGCTAAAAATAAATAAAAAGTATTCGCATTTAGGTTGACGAGTTAAATGAGAATGATTATATTGTGATGGTCAGCGTTTGATGAGACGTTGGCAGCCACGACAGCTGCTTGGTAAACATTATCACCAGTTTTCTGTCATGGTTTCTCCCTCTCATTGCTAGTCACGGTCTTTTGCCGCTCCCCTTGGAGCGGCTTTCTTTTTTTAGCGACTCGTTTTTTCTAGCTACCCTTCTCTTTGTTGATCACCGTTACGCTTATTTGTCACTGTTGGGCAGATAATGTCTTATGTCACGCTTAGCGTTAATCAGATGCTGAGCGCTAATTAAGAGTCTGGAGAAACCGTCATGCGCATTGCCGTCTTTAGCGCTAAACCCTACGATCAAACGTTTCTAACTCGCGCTAATGCTGAGAACCGACACGAACTAAGCTTTTTCGATGCGCGGCTGACCGACGACACGGCGCCGTTAGCGAAGGGGTTTGATGGAGTGTGCGCCTTTGTTAATGATCACTTGGATAGCGCTGTGCTTGAGCAGCTTCACGCTGGCGGCACGCGGCTAGTGGCGCTTCGCTCAGCGGGCTTTAACCACGTGGATTTAGCCGCCGCCGAGCGGCTTGGCATCACCGTGGCACGCGTGCCTGCTTATTCCCCCCATGCGGTGGCTGAGCACGCGGTAGCGCTGGTGATGAGCCTGAACAGGATGACGTTTCGCGCTTACAATCGGGTGCGCGAGGGCAACTTCGCGCTGGATGGCCTGTTGGGGTTTGATCTGTTTGGTAAAACCGTGGGCGTGATTGGTACGGGGCACATCGGACTGATTTTTGCCAATATCATGCATGGCTTTGGCTGCCGGGTGTTGGCCAGCGATCCGTTTCCGAACCCGAATGCCGAGTCGTTTATAGAGTATGTGCCGCTGGAATCGCTCTATGCGCAGGCGGATATCATTTCGCTGCACTGTCCGTTAACACCCGATACCGAGCACCTGATTAACGCAGATGCTATCGCCCAAATGAAACAGGGTGTGATGTTAATTAATACCGGCCGTGGCCGGGTGGTGGATACCCAGGCGGTGATCGCTGGCCTGAAGAGCGGCAAAATTGGCCGCTTAGGACTGGATGTGTACGAAGAGGAGGAGCAGCTGTTCTTCGAAGATCTATCCCACAAAGTGATAGATGATGATCAGTTCATGCGCTTAACGACCTTTCACAACGTGCTGATCACCGGGCATCAAGCATTTTTTACCGACGAGGCATTAACGAATATCGCCGAAACGACAGTGGCGAATATAGATGCTTTTGCCAGTGGCAGCGGCACGCTGCATCGCGTCGTTTACGATAAGCGAATGTAAACGACGCTTAGTGGCTTTTAATCGCGGTGGTTAAACACCGCGGCGGTAGATTAAATCCCATACGCCGTGGCCCAGTTTTTCGCCGCGCGCTTCAAACTTAGTGAGCGGGCGAAACGCTGGGCGCGGTACGTAAGGCGCGGTTTCGGCGCTGGCAGTATTGGCATAGCCGGGGGCGGCTTCCATCACTTCCGCCATCCACTCGGCGTAGGCTTCCCAGTCGGTGGCCATGTGGAGCGTGCCGCCGGGCTTGAGACGCGTGCGAATCAGCTCCACAAACGCAGGCTGCACAATGCGCCGCTTGTGGTGCTTCTTCTTCGGCCACGGGTCGGGGAAGAACAGTTGGAGAGTGGTCAGTGAGCCTTCGGGCAGGCACTGCTCTAACACTGCCAGGGCGTCTTCGCGGTAAACGCGCAGATTGGTCAGGCCGCGTTTATCCACTTCGTCCAGCAGTTTGCCAACGCCGGGGGCGTGCACTTCGATGCCGATAAAGTCGGTATCTGGGTGGCTTTCGGCCTGCTCAATCAGTGAATTGCCCATGCCAAAGCCAATTTCCACCACGCGGGGGGCTTGGCGACCAAACAGGGCGTCTAAATCCTGGCGGCCATCGGCAATGGTTAGCCCCAGGCGCGGCCACACCTCTTCCAGGCCGCGGCTTTGGGCTTGGGTCATGCGCCCGGCGCGAATCACATAGCTTTTAATGCCACGACGGTGCAGCGGCGCATCGGCACTTTCGGGGCCGGTGGAGTTGCCCTCGGGCGCGGTGTCGTTCGTATCGGTCATGGTGTCTCTGTATCAGCCGTTAATTCGGCCTGCAAAAGGCGAAGATGGGTCGGCGCTCTGGCGGCGCGGCATCCGGCCTGCTAAGAACGCATCGCGGCCAGCTTCTACGGCTAGCTTCATGGCGTTGGCCATACGCAGCGGGTCGCGGGCGTGGGCAATGGCGGTGTTGAGCAGTACGCCGTCGCAGCCCAGTTCCATAGCCATGGCGGCGTCAGAAGCGGTACCGATCCCCGCATCGACCAGCACCGGCACGCTGCTCTGTTCAACAATTAAGCGAACGTTATGCGGATTTTGGATGCCGTGGCCCGAGCCAATCAGCGAGCCTAGCGGCATGATAGCGCAGCAGCCCATGGCTTCCAGTTCCCGTGCCACAATCGGGTCGTCGCTGGTGTACACCATCACGTCGAAGCCGTCGGCCAGCAGGGTTTTCGCAGCGTTTAGCGTCTCGACCACGTTGGGGTAGAGCGTGTGGTCATCGCCGAGCACTTCCAGCTTGACCAGGTTGTGGCCGTCCAGCAGTTCGCGGGCCAAGCGGCAGGTGCGTACCGCATCTTTGGCGTTGTAGCAGCCAGCCGTATTGGGCAGCAGGGTGTACTGCTTGGGCGAAATGACATCCAGCAGGTTCGGCGCGTCGGCGTCCTGACCAAGATTCGTACGGCGCACGGCGAAGGTGACGATTTCAGCACCACTTTGGGCAATGGCTGCACCGGTTTCAGTAAAGTCTTTGTACTTGCCGGTGCCAACAAGCAGGCGAGAGCTAAAGTCGCGTCCGGCGATGGTGAACGGTGTATCGGTCAGTTGCGTCATGGCAAATCCTTGAAAAACACAAGCGTAAGGCAGCGCTAGCCGCCGCCAATGGCGTGAACAACTTCGACGTGGTCGCCATCCGCTAACGGAGTGGCGGCCAGCTGGCTTTTGGGCACAATCTGTTCATTAACTTCGACGGCGATACGGCGTCCGCTGAGGCCTAACTGTTCCACCAGGTCGGCGGCGGTTAGGCGGGGAGCAATGGCGTAGGGTTCGCCGTTGAGCGTAAGCTGTATTGACTCATTGAGGGTAGACATAAACGGTGAACGTCCCATGATTGTGAGGCAAAACGTTTGCTATTGTAGCGGTTTAGCACCGTGCAAGGTATGCAGTGGCGCGAATATCTGAACGCTTTTATAGGCCATTGTTGTTTATCAATATGACGCTAAGGAGCGAGGCGTGCAGCGAGTCGATAGGTTTTGGTTGTGTTTAGCGGCGCTCTCTGGCGCCGTGACGGTGATGCTAGGTGCCTACGCGGCCCACGGGTTAGCAGCGCGAACCAGCATGGCGATGGTGGATATTGTAGAAACCGGCGTACGTTATCAAGCCTGGCATACGCTAGCGATGTTAATGGTATTGGCGTGGCGCAGCAGCTGCCCGCTGGCTGGGCAGCGTGTGGTGCTAACGCTTTGGGCGTTAGGAGTCTTTGCTTTTTCAGGCTCGCTCTACCTGATGGCTTTGGCAGGGCTGAGCTTGGGGGTCGTGACCCCCGTAGGTGGGCTGCTACTGATGGCAGGCTGGCTGACGCTGGGAGGAGTGGCGATTTTCAGCCGTTCCTAGAGCGTTTGCAACCGACACTTCACGTCAGCAGCATGCGCAGTGGCATCCACAGTCCCATGCCCATCATCACGAGGTTTTCGGTGAGGGATACAAACCCCAATGGCACGTTACTGTTACCGCCTACGCAGGCGCATTTAAGCTCGCGTTTATCGATGTATACCGCTTTAAATACCGATACGGCCCCGACGGTACCGACGAACAGGGCCAGGGGCGCGGCGAACCAAATCAGTGCGCCCGCCAGCATCAAGAGGCCCGCTAGTGTTTCAGCGTAGGGGTAAACGTAGCTATAGGGTACGTGTCGCTGGGCAAGTAGATCGTAGTTGAGAAACATGGTGCTGAAGCTTTCAACGTCTTGTAGCTTCTGTAGCCCCAGCAGCACCATTGCCGTGGCAACGAAATACTCCGGCATACGAGCAGTGAATAGCGTGCCTTGAGCAGTCCAGCTAATCGCAAAGCCAATCAGTAGCGCAGTCGCGAAAATCGCCAATACGGGACGGTAGGTGGTGGTATCCGCGTCGGGTACGCTCATCCCTAGGTGCTCGCGTAGCTCTTCATACCCGCCGATACGTTCATCGTCCAGGTACACCTGGGGGGTGGTGTCCACGTTTTCCTGCGCTTTGAACGCGTCGATCTCCTCCCGCGAGGTTAGGAGGTTGTCATCCACCTTGAAGCCTTTGCGATGGAGCAGATCGACGGTTTTAAGGCCGAAAGGACACATGTGTTCCGGCGTTTTCATCCGATAAACGCGTGCAGTAGGCTGAGTCGTTGATGCCATGAATAACCTCTTGGTCAGTTACGAACACAATGGACTATCCATTAGCGTAGAACCCGGTGCCGCCTTAAGGTCAAGTCGGTATAAAAAAGCGCAGCCCCCAGCGATGGTCATCGAAGGGGGCTGCGCTGCTTATTTTGCCAGTTTCAACTGATCGTTTAGCGCGTATTGGATGCGATGAGCATCTGTTTTGCAGGCGTGCTTGAGGATGCGGGCAGTGTAAAGCCGCTCACTGCGCGCATGAGGGCGTCAGCGGTGCCCGATAGCTGCTCGGCCATTTGGTGCGAGCTGTCGGCCGCCTCACGGGATAGCTCTAACGCGTTGTAAATTTCATTAACGCTCTGCTCAAGCTCCTCAACGCCCTGGTGTTGCTGTTGTAACGCGTTGTCCATATTAGTTAAGCGCATGGAAACTTGCTCAAAGCTCTGGGTGAGCGACCGTGTGGTGTCGGCAATCGTCTGGGTTTGGGTGACACCCTGAGAGACCTGCGCGGTGGTTACCCCAATCGTTTGCCGAATCTTGGCGGCCGTGGTTTGAGTGTTTTTCGACAGCGTGCGGACTTCATTGGCAACAACAGCAAAGCCACGACCGTGTTCCCCTGCGCGTGCCGCCTCGACCGAGGCATTTAAGGCAAGCAGGTTGGTCTGAAACGTAATGTTGTCAATTTCGCTGAGCATTTCATGGACATGCCCCGCATGCTGATGGATGAGGCGCATCATTTCACGCATCTCTTCGACTTGCTCGCCACTCTGACGAGCGACGTTCTCAGCTTGGTTGGCCAGCTCGCGAATGTGCCGAGACTCCTCAGCTGTTTCGCGGGTAGTGGCTGCTAATTCAGCGGTGCCGGTAGAGATGCGTTCCGTTTGGCTGCTATTACGCGCTGTTTGCGTGCGCAGCTGCTCTTGGGCCGTAAAAAGGTGTTGGCCGTAATCGGTGACTTGGCTTGCTGCGGTTTGTGTCTTGCGCAAGCTTTCAGCAACCTGATCTCGCATATTGATGACGGCGGCCACCGCGGGCAACTGCTGCTCTGTATCGCTAAACACCATATCGAGCTTGCCACCACCTGCGGCAACGGCAAAGCGGCTGACATGCAGGCTTTCCTTCACCATTCTCTCCAGCACTTTGGCCAGGTAGCCCAAAATAATGACCTGGGCGACCACGGCGCCACCATGCATCAGCAAGCAGTATAGTAAGTCTATCGGGCCGTGAGTCGTTTCGCCGTGGGCCATACTGTCCATGTCGCCCATGCTGGTGTAAAGCTGCACAACGCCTTGATACTGCAGCCATGTGAACAGCACATGGTGCAGCGCAATGACCAACCCGCCAACGGCGATCACCCGCCAATCGCTGTAGAGAATTAATACCGACAGTAGGATAAAAATACTGAAATGAGCTTCAATCATACCGCCGCTTTGTTCGATGAGCGTCGCAGCCCAAACCATCATGACCGCGGCTTTAACGAACCCATTGGCAATGTGCCCAGTGAGCTTTTGCTGGAGAAGATAGGTGAGTGGAAGCGTCACCACTCCGACCACGGTAACGAGCATCAGCGTATGAGTGAAAACGCCCACGACCAAGCATAAGAGCGCTATAAAACCTAACGGCCACCACATGAGTCTATCGGTACGCGCAATATGGTGAGAAAAAGAAGCGTTGGTCATTAAGAGTGTTCCTTGCAGCCTGGTAAGGCGTAATCAATCGGTACCACGATTATCGGCTTGGATGTCAATGCCTTTAATGAAAATGCATATAGCTGGAGAGAATATAAAGAAATAACGTTTATTACGATGCCAGGAGCACCAACGTTACGTGGAGGCAGGTAATGCATAGCTGGCAGTGACATGAACGACCGGCTTGGTTTCGTCGCTGGCGGAAAAAATCTGCACTTCACCTACCGCAAGGCGGCGGCCCAGCTTGATTAGCTTGGCGTGGGCGATGATGTCGTGATCACCAGAAGCGGCCCGCAGGAAATGGCAGTTTAAGTCGCTGGTGACCGCCATGGCTTCCGGGCCAATTTGCGCCAAAATCGCCACGTAAAGCGCCACGTCGGCGAAGCCCATCATGGTGGGGCCAGAAACGCGCGGGCCAGGGCGAAGGTGCTCATTGCCAATCGTTAAGCGCATGGTGGCGCACATATCACCGACGCTTTCTATCTTGCCCATGCGCTGAGGAAATACATCATCAAGGAAGCGTTCGATTTGTTCGGCGGTCATTACGGTCATTGTTATTTTCCTGTCATGGGTTTCGTTAACGTCAACGTAAGCATGTTATTAAGCTAAACAAAAGCCCCTCAAGGTGCGAGACCATGAGGGGCTTTTAGCGACTATTGTCTAGTCAGCGCGCAGCGTTTACTTCGCTTTATGCACCTGACGCCACGCGTGGAGTAGCGGTTCGGTGTAGCCAGAAGGCTGTTCGCGGCCCTTGAAGACGAGGTCTGAAGCCGCTTTAAAGGCGGTAGAGCCTTCAAAATCGGCGCTCATGGCGGTGTAGGTGGGGTCGCCCGCGTTCTGCTCATCAACCACTTTCGCCATACGCTTGAGTGTCTCTTCCACCCGTGCTGCGTCCACAATGCCGTGGTGCAGCCAGTTGGCAATATGCTGGCTGGAGATACGCAGCGTAGCACGGTCTTCCATCAAGCCGACGTTATGGATATCCGGTACTTTCGAGCAGCCTACGCCGTGCTCTACCCAGCGAACGACATAACCCAGAATGCCCTGGCAGTTGTTGTCCAACTCCTGCTGGATCTCTTCATCCGACCAGCTGGGGTTTTCCGCTACCGGTACGGTGAGCAGGTCGTCGAGGTAGTCGGGCTCACCTTGGGCTTCTAATTCGCGCTGAACATCAGTGACGTTGACCTGATGGTAGTGCAGGGCGTGTAGTGCTGCAGCGGTAGGCGACGGCACCCATGCGGTGTTGGCACCGGCTTTCGGGTGACCAATTTTCTGCTCCAGCATGTTGTGCATCAGGTCGGGCATGGCCCACATGCCTTTGCCGATTTGGGCACGGCCGCGCAGGCCACAGGCCAAGCCGATCTGTACGTTGTTTTTCTCGTACGCAGAGATCCATGCAGCGCTCTTCATATCGCCCTTGCGAACCATCGGGCCGGCTTCCATGGCGGTGTGCATCTCGTCGCCGGTGCGATCGAGGAAGCCGGTGTTGATGAACACAACGCGAGAGGTGGCTTCAGCAATACACGCTTTCAGGTTGACCGTGGTGCGGCGCTCTTCGTCCATGATGCCCATTTTGAGGGTGTCACGGCTCATGCCCAGAATGTCTTCCACACGGGAGAACAGCTCATTGGCAAAGGCCACTTCTTTCGGGCCGTGCATTTTCGGCTTAACGATATACACCGAGCCAGTGCGGGAGTTGCGTGCCTGGTCGGCGTCTTTTTTCAGGTCGTGCAGGGCAATCAGCGAGGTGACCACGGCGTCCAGGATGCCTTCCGGTAGCTCGTTGCCATTCTCGTCCAGCACCGCTGGGGTGGTCATCAGATGGCCAACGTTACGCACAAACAGCAGCGAACGACCGGGCAGCGTGACGCTGCCGCCATCGGTGGTTTTCCACGTGCGGTCATCGTTGAGCTTACGGACAAACGTTTTGCCGCCTTTATCGATGCTCTGTTCTAGATCGCCCTTCATCAGGCCGAGCCAGTTGCGATATACACCGACTTTATCTTCAGAGTCGACGGCAGCAATGGAGTCTTCGCAGTCCATAATGGCTGTCAACGCCGCTTCTGCCACCACGTCTTTTACATGGGCTGGGTCGGTTTTACCGATCGGATGGCTGGCGTCGATCTGAATTTCCAGGTGCAAGCCGTTGTTGGCCAGCAGGATCGCTTCTGGGGCAGCAGCGTCGCCGTTAAAGCCGATCAGTTTGCCAGAATCTTTCAAACCGGTTTCGCGACCGCCTTCCAGCGTGACCACTAAGTGTTCGTCGCGAATAACGTACTTAATCGCATCCCGGTGCGAGCCGGTTGCTAGTGGCGCTGCGCGATCTAAGATACCGCGCGCGTAGGCGATCACTTTTGCGCCACGCTTGGGGTTAAAGCTGGTGCCTTTCTCAGCGCCGTCTTCTTCTGAAATCGCATCGGTGCCGTACAGCGCATCGTACAGGCTGCCCCAGCGGGCGTTCGCCGCATTGAGCGCATAACGGGCGTTGCTTACCGGTACGACCAGCTGCGGGCCGGCTTGAGAAGCGACTTCACGGTCAACATTGGCAGTGGTGGCTTTTACGCTGTTCGGTGCCTCGACGAGATAACCGATTTCTTTCAAAAAGCGGCGGTAAGCAGGCATGTCGCTAACCGGGCCGGGGTTTTCACGGTGCCAGGTATCGAGCTTCTCTTGCAGCGCATCACGCTTTTCGAGTAGTTGACGGTTTTTGGGGGTCAAATCATGAAACAAGGCATCGACACCGGCCCAAAAAGCGCTTTCGTCGACGCCAGTCCCCGGCAGCGCCTGCTCGTTGATGAAGCGGTCTAAGTCGGCTGCCACCTGTAAACGGTGACGCGTGATACGCTCACTCATGGGGTCTCTCCTGTGAAGGTGCCCGTGGGTTAAGGAAAGTTCCACGGTCAGGGTAAAGGTATATTTATGGAAAATACTTCCATATCTGAACGGACATGTAAACAGCCTACTCTTTAAAGCGGCAAAATGCTCGACCAAATGATGAGAAAGGTAGCCTAGTTGCCTGACTCTCGGCCAATGGAAGATGGCATTCATGGAGCGACGTTGATGCACAATTTCCAACATCTGGAAGGCTTATTTCGCCAAGCAGCAGGCAAGTCATCGCTCTCACGCTTACAGCCAGGCGACGCGCTTACAGAAGCGGTCAATGACTATTTTTGCCATTACGGTTTAGAAGCGCTGCTTAATGACACAAGCGAAGTCCACGCCGGATTCATTGATACGGGCCGGTTTGCGCTGTGGTGCCAGGTATGGAGCCCGCCTGTACCTACAGGCACTGCGTTTGTTATTCATGGTTATTTTGACCACTTGGGCCTTTACCGGCATTTGCTTAGCTGCCTGTTGGCGAAGGGGTGGCGGGTGGTGCTGTGGGATTTGCCGGGTCACGGGCTTTCCAGCGGCCCGCGGGCAGAAATTGAAGACTTTGACGATTATCAGCACTGCTTAATGCATTTGCAGGGCGCCCTGCAAGTTCAGGGCATGGCGCCGAAGCCGTGGCTGGGGGTTGGGCAAAGCACCGGGGCGGCAATACTGGCAACCGATGCGCTTACCCGGCGGGAAGCATCAGGCTGGTCGGGGATTGTGCTACTGGCGCCGTTAGTGCGCCCCTGGCGCTGGAGTCAGTCCAGCTGGCTGCATCTCATTGCCAGCCCTTTTTTAAAAGAGCTGCCACGTAAGTACCGCCCTAATTCGACTGATGAGCAGTTTACAGCGTTTCTACGCGACCAAGACCCACTGCAGCCTGAGCGGTTAAGCGTTGCCTGGATTACCGCCATGCGCCGCTGGATGCCGCGATTGCTGGCGCTGGAACCCAACCCGTTGCCAACGCTTATTTTGCAGGGCGAGCAGGACCTCACCGTTGACTGGGAGTGGAACCTAACGGTACTGGAGGAGAAGTTTCCCAACGCTGAAGTTCATCGTCATCCCGATGCACGTCACCACCTCGTCAATGAGGCGGAGCCTATCCGCGATGTGCTGTTTGAGGCGCTGGATCACTTTGTCGAGCGTGTCCGCTAAGCCCCTTTGAGCATGCGATCCAGCTGCCGATAGCCGATGGCTTCGATAAAGTGTGGTTGACTGGGCTTGGGTTCGCCCTGTAGATCCGCCAGAGTGAGCGCGACGCGCAGCACGCGGTGGTAAGCGCGGGCAGAGAGCTTGAGCTTTTCCAGCACGCCTGCCAGCCAGGCGCGCTCTTCGTCGTTAAGCGCGCAGGCCGCTTCTAAGGCTTTGCCACTCAGCTGGCTGTTAAGCGCGCCTCGGGCCATCTGCCGTTCGCGCGCGGCCATCACGCGCTCCCGCACCGCACTTGAAGGCTCGCCCTGGGTTTGGGCGGTGAGCTGTTCTGGCGGTAGCGCGGGCACTTCCACTTGTAGGTCGATGCGGTCAAGAAGTGGGCCTGAAAGCCGCGCTTGGTAGCGCTGAATTTGGCTGGCGCTGCACTGGCAGCGGCTCCGCGGATCGCCCAAGTGCCCGCAGGGGCAAGGGTTCATTGCGGCGACGAGCTGAAATTGTGCCGGGTAGCGGCGCTCGTGGCTGGCGCGGGCTAAGTGGATAACGCCCGTTTCTAAGGGTTGGCGAAGCACCTCTAATACGTTGCGGGAAAACTCCGGCAGCTCATCTAAAAACAGCACGCCGTGGTGCGCCAATGAAATTTCGCCGGGTTTGGGTTTAGAGCCACCGCCCACCAGTGCGGCGGCGCTGGCGCTGTGGTGGGGTTGGCGAAAGGGGCGCTGGCCCCAGTCGGCTTCCAGCGGTAACCCGCATACGGAGCGGATCGCGGCAACTTCTAATGCGTCTTCTTCTGAAAGCGGCGGCAGAATGCCCGGTAAGCGGCTGGCGAGCATGGTTTTGCCGGTGCCTGGCGGCCCTGCCAAAATCAGGTTGTGGCCGCCAGCAGCTGCCACTTCCAGCGCGCGCCGCGCTTGGTGCTGGCCACGCACATCGGCTAAATCTGCCATGGGGGCTGTGGATGTAACCGACGAAGCGAGCCGGTGGGGAGCGATTTTCTCCTGCCCCAGTAGATGAGCCACCACTTGCCAAAGCGAGTCGGCGGGCAGAACGGGTAAGTCGCCTGCCAGCGCCGCTTCATTGGCGCAGGCGCGAGGAATAATCAGCGCTTTGTTGGCGCGGCGAGTGGCGAGGGCAAACGGCAGCACGCCGGGCACGGCGCGCAGCTTGCCATCCAGCGCTAGCTCGCCCGCGCACTCCATGCCTTCCAGCGCATCGACCGGAATTTGGCCCGAGGCGGCAAGAATGCCTAGGGCAATCGGTAAATCAAAACGGCCGCCCTCTTTAGGGAGATCCGCCGGAGCAAGGTTCAGGGTGATGCGCTTGGTGTTGGGGAAATCAAAGCCCGCGTTGATCAGTGCGCTGCGCACCCGCTCGCGGCTCTCTTTCACGGCGGTTTCCGGCAGCCCCACCAGCGTTAGCCCCGGCAACCCATTGGCTAAGTGAACCTCCACATGTACCGCCGGTGCTTCCAAGCCAACGCCTGCGCGTGTGGCAACAATGGCTAATGTCATCGCGCTCCCTCGCTAAATTTGCTAACTCTAATTATCCAGTTAACTTAGCGTATTTAGGTAGCGCTGGGTAGAGTCTTACATGCGCGCAAGCCGCCACATGAAGTAAGCGCCGCCAATCAATGAAGCGATCAATCCTGCGGGGATCTCCTGTGGAAATAGCCACTGACGCCCAAGCCAGTCAGCACTTGTCATAATAAGTGCTCCTATTAACGCGGCACTTAGTAGGTGCGCGCGAGCCTGTTGAAACCCCAGCATTTTGGCAAGGTGCGGTGCGAGCAGCCCCACAAACGTGAGTGGGCCGACAATCAGCGTGGCGCTAGCGGTGAGCAATGCGACAACGGCGAGTAGCGAGAGACGGGCGCGGCGCAGGGGTAAGCCGATGGCGGTTGCCGCCTCGCCGCCAAGCGGTAAAATCGCCAGCCAGCGGCAAAAGAGTAGGGTAGAGGCGATACCCAAGGCGGCGATAACGGTGATACCGAGGGCGCCTGCCGGCGTCGCATAATACGTTGAGCCGGAAAGCCAGGCGAGCACCTGCTGGCCGCGAGGGTCACCACCGGCAAGAATATACGCGCGCACCGCATCAAACAGCGCGGTGATGGCCACGCCAGTGAGCAGCAGGCGAGACGGTGTAAACCCACTTCGGTAGTTAAAGAGAACCAAGATCCCCAGCGTCACGAGTGCGCCGAGTGTGCCGACGGCTAAGAGCATAGCGGGGCTGGGTGAGGAGACGGTGTAGATGGCGACGATCAGTGCGATGGCACTGCCACCGCTGACACCTAGAACCTCAGGGCTTGCCATGGGATTGGAGGTCACGCGCTGCAGCAGTGTACCCGCGAGAGCGAGCAACACCCCGCTACTTGCAGCGGCCAGCAGGCGAGGCCAGCGCCACTGAAGCACGTGTAAGCTGTCTGCATCGACCCAAAACCAGCCCTTCGCGCCTTGGCCTAACAGCAGGGCAACCAGCACGCTGAGTAGCGTTAGCCCTATGAGAATGCCGCTACGGCGTCCTATAGGAGAAGCGACGTGTACTGGTAACCCACGCGCTGCGCTTGGAGTGTTCAGCGGTAAACGCGCTATTAACCACAGCAATAGCGGCGCGCCTAGCGCCGCCGTGGCCGCTCCCGTGGGGATTAACGTTGGCAGCATGTTAGGAATCTGCTGTAAGGCTAAGTCTGTGCTGGCTAAGAGTAAGGCGCCTAACAGCATGGCGTATATAACGCGTTCGCCCAGGTGCCGGGCACCTGCGAGCCGGGCCAAGTTAGGAGCGGCTAAACCGATAAACCCGATAATGCCCACCACGCTCACAACGCAGGCAGTCATAAAAACCGCCACGCCGAGTCCAGCCAGGCGGAGCACTTTGAGTGAAGCACCGAGACTGCGCGCTGACGCATCATCCAGTGTGAGTAGCTGCAGCGGGCGCAGCAATAATAACGCTGCAAAGGCACCGAGCAGCAGGCGAGGCCACAGGAAGCTAAGGTCATGCCAACCATTTTGTGCCAGCGACCCAGCTCCCCATATCAAAAGTCCCTTAAGCGCTTCTTGGTGAAACAGTAGCAGCACCATGCCCAAGGCGCCCGCGTAGAGGTTCATCACCAGCCCCGCCAATACGACAACGGGGGGAGAGAGTTCACTACGCCAAGCGAGGAGAAAAACGCCGCCCATGGCCGCGGCACCGCCCGCAAGGGCTACCCATTCGCGCCCCCACTCCAACAGCCCAGGAGCGAATAGTGTGGCCATCATCAAGCCAAGGTTGGCACCGCTGGCAACCCCCAGCGTGGTGGGGGAGGCCAGCGGGTTACGCAGCACCTGCTGCATCAATACCCCGGCTAATCCCAAGCCAGCGCCTGCTAGCAGGGCCATCGCAAGCCGTGGCCAGAAGCTAAAGTGGATGACCGCAAGCGCTGGCGATAACGGCGCGTCTAATGACCAAAGCTGGCGAACCGCCTCGCTAAGTGCAACAGGCGAGAGCGCAGAAACGATAAGCAGTGCGGTCAGCGCGGCTAACATCAGCGTCAAAACGCTGGGTTGATAGCGCGTTGGCCCGCTAGACGTTAACGCATTAATCGTCATGCGCTGCCTCCAGGGCGGACACCAGCGTGCGTGCAAAGCGCTGTGCAGAAGGCAGCGCCCCAAAACTCCACACCGGCGGTAAGGTGATGACGCGTCCTTCGCGCACGCTGGGTAAGTGCTGCCATAGGCCGCTGTTGGCCAGCGCTGCCTCGACGCCAATGGGAAGAGGCTCGACCACCACCAGCTGGGCATCTGGGTAGGCGGCTAACGCCTCGATACCCACCAGGGAAAAGCCCCAGGCGTTGGTGGGCGCTTGCCAGGCATTGGCAATGCCCAGCTGCTCTAAAACAGCGTGATAGAGGCCGTTTTTGCCAAATACCCGGACGTGACGCTCATCCATAAACTGCACCATCAATAAAGGGGCGGTGGTCGGAGCGCGGGCTTTCAGACGGCCGATTAGCGCTTGTGTTGCCGCAATCAGGGCCTCTGCTTGCCGCTCGCGGTCGACCTGCTCACCCAGCTTTCGTGTTAGCACCTGCATTTCATGCCATGTATCGCTGTCTGGCTGGTAAAGCGGCAGCGGCTCAACGGGTGCGATGCGCGATAGTCGCGCGGTCAAATTGCTGAACATGGGCGAGATAAAAATGGCATCAGGCGACAAGTTGGCGAGTAACTCTAGGTTAGGCTGGGTGCGCAATCCCAAGTCGACCACTGTTTCTGGGACACGCGGTTCATCGACCCAGGCGTGGTAGGCATCAATTTGCGCTACGCCACTTAACGGTGCGTCCAGCGCGATCAACGTTTCGGCGAGCGTCCAATCCAGCGTGGCCCACCGTGGCGATGCGGCACTGCTTAAGGTGCTGACGAGCATCAGACCCCAAAATATGAAAAAAACCGGAAGGTGATGAAGCAATCGCGTGCGCATCAAGCCACCACGGCAATCGGACGTTCAGAGGTGGGGTGAGGCACGATACGCATATCGATGCCGTAGATGGCGTGTAATGTGTCGCGCTGCATTAAGCGTGCTGGGGGGCCATCGGCTAAGAGTCGACCGCTATGCAGTGCGACCAGGCGGTCGCAGTAGCGGGCGGCCATATTAATATCGTGCAGCACGATGATGACGCCTAATTCAAGCTCGTACGATAGCCGTTGAATAAGGGCTAATACCTCGACCTGATGGGCAATATCGAGCGCGGCGAGGGGCTCATCCAATAGCAAAAATTGGCTTCCCTGTGCAAGTAGCATGGCGAGCCAAATGCGCTGGCGTTCGCCACCGGAGAGCGTATCCACCAGCCGGCCAGCCAGTGCCTCTGTGTGCGTGAGTATAAGCGCCTGTTCGACGGCTTCGTGGTCTTTAGCGGTGTGACGGCCTAGTAGCCCGTGCCATGGATAGCGCCCCATCGCGACCAGTTCACGGCCGGTTAAGTGCTCGGTAGGGGGGAGGTGCTGAGGTAGATACGCCACTTGGCGGGCGAATTCACGCTGACCCCAATCGCTAAGGCGGCGCTTCGCAAAACGAATGTCGCCGTGAGAAGCGAGCTGCTGGCGCGCCAGCAGTTTTAGTAATGTGGACTTGCCTGAGCCGTTGTGGCCAATCAAGCCGCATACCTGGCCGGGTAAGAAAGTAGTGGTAGTGGCGTGTAGCAGCACTTTATTGGCAACCTGAAAGCCCGCGGCGTTCACTTCAAACATAGTGCCTCTCCCGCCCATGGACTTAGCGATAGGTAGATAAATCAGCAGAGGCGAATTCTAAACAAATAAAAATATTTATCAAACGCATTATCATTTAGGAATAATTGTCGTTGAAGCTTTACATGATAGTGATTACCATTTGCCTCTTTAAAATATCACATAACGATACCCACAGAGGCCTGCGTCTCATGCTTGATCCTTTGCTTAAAGCTTCCCTCCTATCCGCTCAGGTAACACCCCGTAAACCGCTGGTAAGTGCTATTCGGCAAACGCTGTATATGTCTGCGGCTGGCTGTTTTGCCTTCGGGGCTTCGCCACTGTTAGCCCAGGAAGACACCGCCGCGCTAGACACGGTAACCGTTCAGGCTGAAGCCCTTTCGGTGGTTACTGAGGGCACGGAAAGCTACAGAACGCCTCTCACCAGCACGGCAACCGGCCTGGATCTCACGCCGCGAGAAACACCTCAGTCGGTATCGACGGTAACGCGTGCCGAAATAGATGACTTTCAGCTAGATACCATCAATGACGCGCTCGAAAGCGTGCCCGGCGTAACAGTTGAGCGGTTGGAAACTGATCGTACCTACTACTCTGCGCGTGGCTTTGAGGTTTCTAACTTTCAGGTCGATGGTCTGCGGGTACCGATGCCCTATAACAATGTGCATGGGGATATGGACACCGCGATTTACGACCGCATTGAAGTGGTGCGCGGTGCCACTGGGTTGATGTCTGGTTCAGGCAATCCGGCGGCAACGGTTAACTTTGTACGCAAGCGCCCCACTGAATTGCCACAAGCTTCTATCTCCGGCGGGCTGGGGGCATGGGGCCACCGTCGGTTAGATGTGGATGTTGCTGGGCCGCTGGATGAGGCGGGGCGTATTCGTGGGCGGCTTGTCGCTTCGGGCATGCAGAGTGATTCATACCTGGATCGTCTCAGCCGGGAACGAGGGCTGCTCTATGGCGTGGTAGAAGCCGATGTAACGGATACGACGCAGCTAACGGTGGGTCATACCTGGCAACAAAATAACACCGACGGGAATATGTGGGGCTCACTGCCGACATACGATTCGGCGGGCAACCCAACCGACTACGCGCGCAGTACGTCCTCCGCGCCGGAATGGTCGTACTGGGACGGCGAAACCCATCGTAGCTTTGTCGAACTGACGCAGCAGCTCACCGATACGTGGTCGTTGAAAGGGACGGTGACGCATCTGGATATGCTCTCTGACACCCAGCTGTTCTATATTTATGGCGCTCCGGATGCGGCAAGTGGACAAATCGACAGTAGCCAGCTGACCTTGAGCCAGTACGAGCGCCATCTAGAGCAGTGGATAGCGGATCTGCATGCTAAAGGCAATGTGGAAGCGTTTGGACGTACGCATCAGCTCATGACGGGTATCGATTGGAGTCAGAGTCGCAATCAGCAGGAGTCGCGTTATCCTACTTCGTTAGCCGCGACATCACTGCCTTGGCTTGATGAGTGGGATGGTCGTTATCCTGAACCCACCAGTTGGGTGGCTTCTTCTACATCGGTTGGCGATGCGACCATTAAAGAGCGCAGTATTTATGGAGCTGCCCAGCTGGATCTCGCCGATCGCTGGACGGGCGTTGCCGGTACTCGGGTCAGTTGGTTTGATACCACTGGGGAGCAGTACGGGGCCTCTCAAGCAACCGAAGCGAATGGGGTGGTCACGCCTTACCTGGGGGTGATTTATGATGTGACCGATAACGCATCGCTCTACGCCAGTTATACCGAGATTTTCTCCCCGCAGACCGAAACAGACCGCAGCGGCCAGTATCTCGACCCTATCGATGGCGAGGCTCAAGAGGTCGGTATCAAGGCGGATATGTTTAATGGCGGTGCCGATGCCTCGCTCGCCGTGTTTCGTATCGAACAGGATAACGTGGCACAGCCAGACGGCACGCTGCCTGATGGTACCTCCGTGTATGTGGGCGGTAACGGCATCACCAGCGAAGGCGTTGAGGCGACACTTGCCGGTGAGCTAGCCCCGGGCTGGCAAGCGAGCATCGGCTATACCTACCTTGAGGTTGAGGATGCGGACGGTAATGCTGCCAACACCTATATTCCCCGCAACATGGTGAGGGCCTCTACCAGTTATCGCCCAGCTAATATGGATCAGCTTAAAGTGGGTGCCCGGCTGCGCTGGCAGGATGCGATTGAGCGTGAGCAGGACTTAGCCGAAGGTAAAACGCGCCAAGACGCCTATGCGCTGGTCGACTTAATGGCTAGCTATGATTTTAGCGAGCGGTTAACCGGTTCGCTGAACATTAATAACGTCACGGATGAGAAATACCACACCAGCCTCAAGTGGGATCAAAGCTTTTATGGCGCACCGCGACATGTAATGGCCAATATTACTTGGCGTTATTAAACGCGCTGTTTGCTTCCATCTTTACGTCCACGCCCGTGCACCGCGCGGGCTTTTCTATGTCGGCTTTTTAGTGGCGACGCTTGCAAGCAATCGGGCAGTTATCGCAATAGCCAAGCGCAGGAATACGATAGCGCAAGCAGCAGAGGCGCCGCTTGCGTTTACCATCGGCGCCCTCGTTAATCGGTTGATAAAGCGGGTTTAGCTGGCCATTGGGGCGCTGGCGTTTGGTTAAAATGGCATGGGCTTCAGCCAGACGCTGCGGCTTAGCGCTGGGATGCGCGGCGAACAAATCGGTGAAGTAATCAAAGTAAGTGCCGGCGTTGTTCCAAAACACCCGAGGGGATACACCGGAGACCGAGGCCAGTGTCTCAATAACAGGGGTTAGGTGCGCGTCTATCAATAAGGAGAAAACGGCAAAAGGCTCGCTGGTTTGTGGCGCACTGCCCTCGTGGGCAAAATGGAGCCGTTCGGTACGGCGGCTATCAGAGAGATGCAGTGCCACTTGGTTAAGGGCTAAGGGAAGCTGGCGATTTAGCAGAAGATGCGCGGCTAATGCCGGTGCCACCACGGCGCTGAAATGCCACCGCGACCAAAGCGAGGCGCTGGCCTTTAGGTCGTCGCTATTTAAGTCAGACGCACCAAAATGCAGCACATGCTGGCGTAATTGCGAGGCGTCCGATAGCGCTTCGCCCGGTAGTAGCGGCGTTGGGGGCCGTGGCCCGAAAGAGGGCGCAGTGAATGCGCTAAGGGCATCTTGATAGAGCCACTGCAGTGACGACATCGGCACTCCTTGAGCAACACAGGCAACGATTTGCCGTGCGCTACAGTAGCAGGAGAGGCACAGTTGTCAATGATTGTGATTATCATTTTCATCACAAGGCGGTGGTAAGCGTCTCAGCTCACTACCGCCGTGGTGAAGCGCTAGCGGTTACTCTTCGGAAGCGTTTGGCTTCTCAGCAGCACTTGGTTGTATAGGCTTGGTCGTGTCAGTGTGCTCAGGTGTTGGCGGGGCCTCGGCTTCAAGCGGCGTGGTGTTGTTTGCCACAGAGGCTTCCACTGCTGCTTCAAGGCTGGCCACTTGACGCTCCAGGGCTTCAACGCGAGAGCGCGTGCGCTGCAATACATCCATCAAAATATCAAAGTCTTCCCGTGAGACTAGCTCCAGCCTGTCAAAGGCACCACGCACGACTTGCTGCACGCCTTTTTGAATATCTTCCGGGGCTTGAGACGCGTTCTGCAAACGATCCCCAATTTGCTGGGCTAAACGGCTGATGCGATCTTGAGGCGCCATTGCTCTCTCCTTAAATGACCACGCATAAATGGTTACTGCTTACCAATAAGGATACGCAACCCACCGTCGATGCGCATGTATCGTTTGCAAATTAGCGTCTGACCACTCTTGATCAACGCCGTGCATCGAAATGAAGCGCCTTGCGTTTATTAATGTTCATTTATGGTGCAAGTGACCAAGTGGCGGCGGCTGCTAAGTCTTCCTTGCCGCAGGGTGCGCTGATTTTTTATGAAACAAACTGCTGACTTATAAGAAAAAAAATGTGGGTGGCACGGTATGCGCATTAACGGGACAAGGCGTTAATTCGGGCGGCGTGGCCGCTATCTCATCCAGCAGGGGAGAACCGGGATGAAACTCATCACCGCTATCATCAAACCATTCAAACTTGACGACGTTCGTGAAGCGCTCGCCGATAACGGCGTTCAGGGCATCACGGTGACGGAAGTAAAAGGCTTCGGTCGTCAAAAGGGGCATACCGAGCTGTATCGTGGCGCGGAGTATGTGGTCGATTTCTTACCCAAAGTGAAAGTAGAAGTTGCTGTCGATGATGCGCGCCTGGAAAGCGTTCTCGATGCGATTTGCAGCGCGGCGAACAGCGGCAAAATCGGCGACGGCAAGGTGTTTGTAACGCCATTAGACGATGTGATCCGTATTCGTACCGGAGAGCGCGGCGCTGACGCTGTGTAAGCAACGCTCTGTGGTCTGTTTTTTACGTATAACTTCTCTTAAAGCAACGGGGAACACCTCATGAATGAGTTAGCTGATTTGAGCTATGCGCTCGATACGTTTTACTTCTTGATTTGCGGCGTGCTGGTCATGTGGATGGCCGCCGGCTTCTCAATGCTTGAAGCTGGTTTGGTGCGCTCGAAAAACACCGCCGAAATTCTAACTAAAAATGTCGCGCTGTTTGCCATTGCCTGCACCATGTACCTGCTGGTGGGCTACTACATTATGTATTCCAGCAGCGCGGGTGGCTTCCTGCCCAATCTAGGCTTCTTAATTGGCGCTGAAAACAGCGTGGATGCGGTCACCGCCGGTGGCGACGATGCGCCGTACTACTCCATGCGTTCTGACTTTTTCTTCCAGGTAGTGTTTGTCGCCACCGCGATGTCGATTGTATCGGGTGCGGTTGCAGAGCGTATGAAGCTGTGGGCGTTCCTGGCCTTTGCGGTGGTGATGACCGCCTTTATCTATCCGGTGTCTGGCTACTGGACCTGGGGCGGCGGCTGGTTGTCTGAGGTCGGCTACTCTGATTACGCGGGTTCTGGCATTGTTCACTTAGCGGGTGCTGCGGCTGCCTTAGCCGGTGTACTGGTGCTTGGCCCACGTAAGGGTAAATACGGTAAAGATGGCTCTATTCACGCGATTCCAGGCGCCAATATGCCGCTGGCAACGCTGGGTACCTTCATTCTGTGGATGGGCTGGTTTGGCTTCAACGGTGGTTCGGAGCTGAAAATGTCCGACATCAGCTCAGCTAACAACGTTGCTCAGGTATTTGTTAACACGAATGCGGCGGCGGCGGGCGGTGTGCTTGCTGCGCTGATTCTCGCCAAGCTGTGGTTCCGTAAAGCGGATCTCACCATGGCGCTTAACGGTGCCCTGGCCGGTCTGGTCGCGATTACCGCTGATCCGCTGTCACCCTCTGCGCTTGGCGCTGCTGTGATTGGTGCAGTGGGCGGCTTGATTGTTGTCGTGGCTATCGTCTCGCTGGACAAGCTGAAGCTTGATGATCCGGTCGGTGCGATCTCGGTACACGGTGTGGTGGGTATCTGGGGCGTACTGGCAGTACCGCTGACCAATGGCGATGCTTCTTTCGGCGCACAGCTAATTGGTATTGTGGGTATCTTTGGCTGGGTATTCATCGCAAGCATGGTGGTATGGCTGGTGCTGAAAGCCATCATGGGGATTCGCGTTAGCGAAGAAGAAGAGTACGAAGGTGTCGATATCGCGGAGTGCGGTCTTGAAGCCTACCCCGAGTTTAGCGTTAAGAAATAAAGTATCAGCATACTCACGCTAGCCAGGCCTCCCCATGTGGGAGGCCTTTTTGCCTGAGGGCATTCTTGCCATCCATTGGCGTTGATTTTTTATTCTCTGCCGGTAGCGGTGTATGCTTAATAGCAACGGGTGATGGGCTTTAACACAGTGGCCCGCCAACCTTCGACAATAGGCCACGAAGCTAGAGGATGTCGCAATGAAATTGATCTCAGCCATTATCAAGCCGTTTAAGCTTGATGACGTACGCGAATCGCTCTCTGATATCGGCGTGCAGGGCATTACGGTAACGGAAGTAAAGGGCTTTGGCCGTCAGAAAGGGCACACAGAGCTATATCGCGGTGCAGAGTACGTAGTGGATTTTCTGCCCAAGGTGAAATTAGAAGTGGCGGTTGATGATGATATGGCCGAACAGGTCATTGACGCGATCACCCAGGTCGCTAATACCGGCAAAATCGGCGATGGTAAGATTTTTGTCATGCCGCTGGAGCAGGTGATTCGTATCCGTACCGGTGAAACCGGTAAAGACGCGGTTTAACCGCGACGGGCGCTCAGCCGCCTAATATTACCAAAACGCCCCGCTAAACAAGCTGTTTAGCGGGGCGTTTCATTTCACGTAACGGCGCCTAGCGCGGTGATGACGGGGGGTTACTTCTCGACGAATGCACGCTCAATGACGTAATCGCCCGGCTCGCCCATCCGCGGGGAGATGTTCAGGCCCAGCTCGTCAAGCAGTGCGCTGGTGTCGTCGAGCATGGCGGGGCTTCCGCAGATCATGGCGCGGTCTTGGCGCGGATCAATCGGCGGCAGGCCAGTATCTTCAAACAGCTTGCCACTGCGGATATGGTCGGTTAAGCGGCCCATGGTGTGGAACTCTTCACGGGTGACCGTGGGGTAGTACACCAGCTTCTCGGCGATCTCTTCGCCCAGATATTCGTGAGCAGGCAGCTCTTTGGTGATGAAGTCAGCGTAAGCCAGTTCAGACACTTCGCGCACGCCATGCACCAGCACTACTTTCTCAAAGCGCTCATACACTTCAGGGTCTTGGATCAGGCTCATAAATGGTGCAAGACCGGTGCCGGTGGAGAGCATGTAAAGGTTACGACCCGGCAGCAGGTCGTCGCATACCAGCGTGCCGGTGGGCTTGCGGCTGACCATGATTTGATCGCCCACTTTTAAGTGCTGAAGGCGTGAGGTGAGCGGGCCATCGGGCACTTTAATGCTGAAGAATTCCAGGTGGTCTTCGTAGTTGGGGCTGGCAATAGAGTAAGCGCGCATCAGCGGTTTGCCGTTCACTTCCAAACCGATCATCACAAACTGGCCGTTCTTAAAGCGCAGGCTGCGTTCGCGAGTGGTGCGAAAGCTAAACAGCGTATCGTTCCAGTGGTGAACGCTGAGAACTTCTTCCAGGGCAAACTTGCTCATGCTAACTCCTTCAGTGGACAAAGGGCCTAGGCCTTATCTGGCATATTCTAAAAAAGAATAAAAAATAGCTAAATATGATGCTGCTAATTCTAAATAAAGGGTGGTATATCTGTTAAGCAAATTATCTTGATAACGCTTATCTTTAAAATAGATATAGCGTTTTTCGCCGATCACTCTACAGATAGGTTCTGGTCATGCACTACACCTTGCGTCAGCTAGAAGTCTTCGTGGCCGTCGCTCAGCACGAAAGTGTTTCCCATGCGGCGCGTGCCCTTGCGATGTCCCAGTCCGCGACCAGTACGTCGCTCGCGGAGCTGGAACGCCAGTTCGACTGCCAGCTTCTTGACCGTATGGGAAAGCGGTTGAAGCTTAATGCACTAGGCTTTCAACTGCTGCCGAAAGCAGTGGCCTTGCTGGATAGGGCGGAGGAGGTAGAGGAGCTGTTGCGCGGCCAGCAGGGCGTGGGGTCGTTAGAGGTGGGCGCCACACTGACCATTGGCAACTATCTCGCCACGCTGTTGATCAGCGACTTCATGCAGCGCTACCCCGGCAGCCGCGTGCGACTGGCGGTGCGCAATACGCGCCATATCATCGAAGGCGTGCGCCAGCACTCGCTGGATTTGGGGCTGATTGAAGGGCAGTGCGATGATGAGATGATTATCAGCCAGCCCTGGGTGGAAGATGAGCTGTGCGTGTTCTGCTCGCCGCGTCACCCGTTGGCGGGTCGCGAGCATCTGGAGCTTGATCAACTGTTGCGTGAAGACTGGATTATGCGCGAGGAAGGCTCTGGCACCCGCATGACCCTTGAACACGCGGCACGGCATCGGCGTAGTCGGTTTAACACTCTACTGGAGCTGGAGCATACCGAGGGTATTAAGCGAGCGGTAGAGTCGGGCCTGGGGATTGGCTGCGTTTCCAGGCTAGCCCTGCGCGATGCGTTCCGGCGCGGCAGCTTAGTGCCGCTGCCCACGCCGGAGTTAGACTTAAAGCGTCAGTTCACGTTTATTTGGCACCGCCACAAGTACTTAACCACTGGCGTGCGCGAGTTCCTGCGGCTCTGCCGTGAGATGACCGCGGGTGCCAAACGCAGCGATGATATTCCACTGCCGCCGATTCCTTAACGAGCGCTGAGCGCTGGCGCAGGCAGGGTGGGCTGGCCCTGTGCATGGCGGCTTTCTTGTGCTTCAAGCGTGAAACCACCCACCAGAGCATCGAGCCGGTTCGCCTGATCTTTTAGCTGTTCGGCAGCGGTGGTGGACTCTTCAACGAGCGCGGCGTTTTGCTGGGTCATCTGGTCTAGATCGGTGACGGCAATGCTTACCTGGCTGATGCCATCGTTTTGCTCGCGTGCGGCCGTGCTGATATCGCCCAGCATTTGGGTAACGCGCGCCACGCTTTGCGCCAGTTCATGCATCGCCGCCTCGGCATCACGTACCATCTGGGTGCCGCTTTCTACCTTGCCTGCCGAGGCATCGATGCGTTGGCGAATATCTTTGGCGGCATCGCTACTGCGCGAGGCCAGCTTGCGCACTTCATCAGCCACCACGGCAAAACCTCGACCATGCTCTCCAGCACGGGCCGCTTCTACGGAGGCGTTCAGCGCCAGCAGGTTGGTCTGGAACGCGATGCCATCAATAACGCTGACAATGCTCTGAATTTCATCTGAGTTGGTGCGAATCTCCGTCATCGTCGCGACCACCTGCTCAAACGCACTGTCAGTGCGGGAGGCTAACGCCGAGGCCGTTTGGGAAAGCCCGCTGGCTTCCTGCGAAGCGTGGGTGGTGTGGCCAACGGTGCTGCTGATCTCTTCCATTGCGGAAGAGGTCTGTTGCAGGCTGGCGGCGGCCTGTTCGGTACGCCGAGAAAGATCGTGCCCTCCTTGGGTAATTTCATTGGCCGCATGGTTAACCGCTTCGCTGCTGCGCCGGACATCCAGCAAGATGGTTTGGATTTTCTCCGCGAAGGCGTTGAACTGCTCTGCCACGGCGGCGCTTTCGTCGCGACCATGAACAGGCAAGCGTTGGGTGAGATCACCGTGCCCTGTCGCGATCTCTTCCATGCGGTTGGCCAAGCGCTTAAGCGGGCGTGCGATACGTCCTCCAATCCACCATAGCGCGAGGATGCCAACAGCGGCGAGTAGAAGCCCCACGAGGGTCATACCCAGCGTGTTTTGCTGGCGCTGGTCACTGAGCACGTCTTGCAAGGCGTTGAGTTCGGCGAGCACGACGGATTCTGGCAGCTGCAGAACCAGCACCCACGGCTGCTCCGTATTGCCAATGGTGATCGGCTGATAGCGCTGAAACATACCGTTAGTCATGCTGCTGAAGAGACGGCCTTGTGCTGTGGCTTCGGCAATGCCCGCCAAGGCGGTGTCGCTCAGCGAATTGCTGGCGGGAAGGCCGAGCGCCTCTTCACCGTTGGTGTCCGCCACTAGGCCGCCGCGACCTGCCACCAGCGCCATACGACCGGCGCCGTTATAGAGCGTCTGGTTAGCCTCGTTTAACAGGGTTTGAATAAAGTTCAGCGCCAGGTCGACCCCGGCCACGCCACGAAATTCGCCATCCACTAAGATCGGTGCGTTAAACGAGGTCACCAGCTGGGTCTCGCCGCCGTAATCGTAAGCGGCAGGGTCGATCACACAGGGGGCTAGGGTCTCGCGGGGGCAGAGGTAGTACTCGCCTTCCCGCACGCCGCTGGCTAGACGCGTTTCGCTCTCTACGGTGTCACCTAGCGGTAAGACTTCGAGCGAGCCGTCCCCGGTGCGATACCACCAGGGCATAAAGCGGCCACTGCCGTCGTGGCCGTAGCGTTCGTCGCCTGCGTAGCGAGCGTCATCCCCAAAGGCGTTGGGCTCCCAGCCGATAAACGCATCCAACAGTGCCGGGTTGTCAGCAACGGTTTGGCGCACAAGGTTTGATAGCTGGCGGCGGCTCAGATGGAGCGCGCGAAACCCTTCTTCGTCTTCGATGCCCATCAACGCATTGGTGGAGGCGAGCTGTGACGCAAGGGTCATCGCTTTGTCGAGTTCTCGACGGATACGCTCACCTTCTGCTTCCGCAATGGCGTTTAAGCGGGCATCCAGAGCGCTCTCCATGAGTTCACTGGTGTGATCATCCACGGTTTGCTGGGTGTGAGCCGCCGCGATCAAGTTATAGACCACCATGGCGGCCACAATAGCTAACAGGCAGGGGCCTGCTAGCGCTACAACGAACGAGCGTAACGAGCGGAAATGCATAGGGAGGCGATCCAGTTTTAGCAAGAGGCTAATGAGCGCATCAAGTGCCATCTTTTCTTCTGGTTAGTAGAACAAAGAGGCATGACAAGCGCATGACATGGCCGCCACCGTGGGCGGGGACGCCGGGGCGGCCATGGGTGAGGTGCAAGCGGTTAGAACGTTTCAGGCGTACGGTGCTCGACGTGCGCCACCTGTAACGCGGGCGAGGCGGATGTCGAGAGTTTGAAGCTACTGATCGTGCCGGTCAGGTGATCAGCTTGCTCTTTTAGCTGTTCGGCAGCAGTGGTGGACTCCTCCACCATGGCGGCGTTTTCTTGTGTCATTCGATCAAGTTCAGCCACCGCGATATTCACTTGGTTAATGCCGTCGCTTTGCTCGCTAGTAGCAGCGTTGATCTCTTCTAGTACGTCGGTCACGCGGGTAATGTGCGCGACAATATCCTGCATCGTCGTTCCTGCATTCTGTACCAACGACGTGCCATTATTGACTTTGGTTTGCGAGTCTTCGATCAGCGTTTGTATGTCATTGGCGGCTTCGCTACTTCGCCCTGCCAGCTTGCGAACTTCGTCGGCCACCACGGCAAAGCCACGGCCATGTTCGCCCGCACGGGCGGCTTCCACCGAAGCGTTAAGGGCCAGCAGATTGGTTTGGAAGGCAATGCTGTTCATGAGCGTGACAATTTCACCAATCTTATTCGAGGCTTGAGAAATGTCTTCCATGGTTGTGACCACATTGGCCACCACTTGGCCGCCTTCCTTCGCAACGTTTGACGCTGCATGGGAGAGCTGATTGGCTTCTTGGGCAGATGCAGCGGTGTGCTGCACGGTGCTGGTAATCTGCTCAACCGACGCAGATGTTTGCTGCAGGCTAGAGGCTGCGTTATCGGTACGCCGAGATAAGTCCTGGCCGCCCATAGCAATTTCGTTGGCCGCATGATGAACCGCTTCACTACTCGTGCGCACATCCAATAACACGGCTTCCATTTTGCCCACAAAGCGGTTGAAAGCGCTGGCAATTTGGGACACTTCATCGTTGCCTTCTTCCGGCAGGCGTTGAGTTAAATCGCCTTCACCGGAGGCAATGTTATCCATCGCGTTACGCACACCGAGCAAGCGGCGAAGCAGCAGAGAAAGCAGCATACTAAAGACCACCGCGGTAATAGCAGCGACAATCAAGAGGGTGATTATCGATGTCGATGCAATCGCGCGTAGGCCTGCAGTGGCTTCGTGTTGATCAAGTGCCACCACGAGCTGCCAATCGGTATTGCCGCCAATTGGGTGGCCAAGGAGCAGCTTACTGTCACGGCCTTCTAACGCTAGCGGTTGTGGTGTGGTGGCCGCGGCAAGTTGTTGCAGATAATCAGGGGTTAACTCATGGCTTAAGACGCTGGCTGGCTCAAGGGTAAGTTCACTGTTGGGATGGGCGACGAGCGTACCGTCACCCGTTACCAAAAAGCCAAAGCTTGCAGGCGTGGGGGCGATGCCTTCCACAATGGCCACCATGTCGCTGATATTAACGTCTGCGCCTATCACCGCATGAAGCCGATTGTTTTGATAAAAGGGTCGGGCAAACGTCACCACAAGGTCGCCGGTTTGGGCATCGACGTAGGGAGCGGTGACGATGGTGTCTCTGCGATTTACGGCCTCTTCAAACCAGGGGCGCTCACGGGGGTCGAAGTCTGCGGGCGGCTCCCAGCCGTTGAAGAAAATTGTCTCACCGCTCTGGGCATAGCCTATATAGGTCGCCATAAAGTCGCCGGAGGTGGTGAGCTGACGTAGCGCCGCCCGAGGGTCGTCGCTCAACGCCGCCTCTTCCATGCCGGTTAGCATAGTGCCTCGTGATGCAATCCACTCATAAAGAGCACTGCTATTGCCGCGAACAACGGCGTCTAGGTTGCGCGAAATCTGTTGAGCATTGTGGTGTTTAACCGTGGTGTAACTGGCAATGCCGTTAATTATTAGCGCAAGGATTATTGCTGTCAGAGCAGCAAGTAAGATTCGTACGCGAAGGGAGGAAAACATGGTCGCTCTCTTGAGGATGGCTGGATACCATCGCTCTATCGGCGGGAGCGACCACTACTTAAATAACGCCGGACAATTAACGTAAATCGCTGACCGCATTTTGAATGTCGGCCAGCGACGCTTTACTTAAATCTTTTGAGAGCGAGTGTATGACCAGCTTTTGGGTAGGGTTATCGAGCTTCTCACGCAGTAGCCCCAAAAATTTCGGAGGAGCGACCATAATGAGCTTTTCCATGCTGTTATCGACGCGTGCGCTATACAAACGCTGTGCTACCTCTTTCGCGAACAGCTCGTTTTCATGCTGAGAGGCAGCGCCCTCTTCACCGGAGGAGCGTGACGTGGTGGACATTGACTCATGCATATCGGCACCGCGACGGTCAGTAATCAGATCACCCTCATGCAGCCGTCCTTCGGCGTGTACCAGGCTTTCCTGTTCAACGAGATTGAGCGCATCACGGGTGAAAATACGTGCTCGAGCGGCATCGGCTACCACAATATAGGTGGTCATCGTCATACGTCCTCCTTGTCGTTAGTTACCCTCTAACCATGGCAAGCGTTTGCCGTTTGGTCAAACACCTGCGGTGGTTATAACACCTTGCTGCGCAGCAGGCTGGTAATCGCTTCGCCAATCAGTACCAGCGCAGAATCACGATGGCAAAAAAGGCCGGCATTACCTGGGGCACAATGGCGTAGGCGACGACTTTCGCTTTGGAGGTACCGGTAGCTTCCATCGTTTCCACCGGGCGGCTGGAGACCAGAATAAAGCGCCTTAGCCACAGGCAAGCACGGTTGGGGGTGGTGTTCTGGGCGGCGATATAAGCGACTGGCAGCGCCAGAGCGACGGGCGCTTGCAGAAACGTGATGTTTCCATGGTTAGCCTCTTATGTGCGTTATTTTTGTGTGGTGCTATCCACTATTGAATTCGGTGCTTTCTTTTGCCCGGCGTGTGTTTCGCAAGTGGACATTTGCAGCGCTAGATGTTTATTTTTCGAAAACGATCTTCTTCAATCTAGGATTTGTTACAAAGATATGTCAAACACTTTCATCACCTCCTCCCCCTACCATTGGCGTAACCGCTATCTCTTAATGCGCCATGGCCATAGCCAAGCGAATGAGCAAGGGCTCATTATTAGCTCGCCTGAACGGGGGCTTGGCGGCTTTGGTTTGTCAGCGACAGGGGAAGAACAGCTATCGCGTGTCGTTATGCAGTGGCGCTGGCAGGCGCCGACGAAGGTAGTGCACTCGGACTTTCTGCGCACTACACAAACCGCTGAACGAGTCGCTACAGCGTTTGGCCTAACGCTTGAGAAAGAAAAACGGCTACGTGAGCGCTACTTTGGCGAGCTGGATGGTCAGGCTGACAGCCACTATCCAAGCGTATGGGCGCACGATGCGCAGAGTGCGGATCACCAGCAGTGGCAGGTAGAAGCGGTCAGCAGCGTCGCCGCGAGAATGTACGCCGTGATTGAGGCGCTAGAGCAGCAGTGTGAAGGCGAGACGGTACTGGTCGTGAGTCATGGTGACCCACTGCAAATACTGCTCACGGCGCTGGCCAATAAACCGCTGACGCAACACCGAGAGCAGCCTGCCCTGCAGCCAGCCAGTATTACGATGCTGAGTATGACTGGGCTGGGAAGCTAGTCGGTTTTTTGAGCGGGGGGAATCCAGGCAATCATGTCCACTTCTACATCGGCGCCTCCGGCAAGGCCGGTGACGCCAATACAGGTACGGGTAGGCAGCGGTTTCTCGAAGTAGCTGGCGTAAACACCGTTCACCTCGTCAAAGTGGCCCATGTTAGTAATAAACACCCGTGACTGAACCACGTACTCAAAGCTGCTGCCCACTTCTTCCAGCACAATCGCTAAGTTTTGCATGACGCGGTGGGTTTGTTCGGTAAACGTTCCCAGCAGCATTTCGTTGGTTTCCGGTACGGTAGGCATTTGCCCGGTAATAAAGACCAAGTCGCCTACGCGGCAAGCGTGCGAAAAGGGCGCAATCGGCTGTGGGGCACGGTCGATAAATAGCTTTTCCATCTTACATTGTCTCTCTTATGTTGATGCGCTGGCGCGGTTAGCTATGTATGAAATACAAAAATGGGCCTGCAGGAGGCCCATTATCTTACCCATTGCTTTACTTAGTGCCCCAAAATCTGGCTTAAGAAGAGCTGGGTACGTTCTGATTGTGGGTTATTGAAGAACGGCTCGGGCGCGTTCTCTTCAATGATTTGCCCCTGATCCATAAAAATTACCCGGTCGGCGACGGTTTTTGCAAAGCCCATTTCGTGGGTCACACACAGCATCGTCATGCCTTCTTCGGCCAGCTCGACCATAACGTCCAGCACTTCCTTGATCATTTCTGGGTCAAGGGCAGAGGTGGGTTCGTCGAACAGCATGACGTCAGGGTGCATGCATAGCGAACGGGCAATGGCGACCCGCTGCTGCTGGCCGCCGGAAAGCTGACCGGGGTACTTAAGCGCCTGCTCGGCAATGCGCACTCGCTCTAGGTACTGCATGGCCATTTCTTCTGCTTCGCGGCGCGGCTTTTTTTGCACCCACATGGGTGCGATGCAGCAGTTTTCCAGCACGGTTAAGTGAGGGAAGAGGTTGAAGTGCTGGAACACCATACCTACGCTACGGCGGATCTGCTCGATACGCTTCACGTCTTGGGTCAGCGGTACGCCGCCCACCACGATATCGCCCTGCTGATGTTCTTCTAAGTGGTTGATGCAGCGAATCAAGGTTGATTTACCCGAGCCAGACGGCCCGCAAATCACGATACGTTCGCCGCGTTTTACTTCTAGGTCGATATCCCGCAGCACGTGGAAATCGCCGTACCATTTGTTAACGCCGCGCATTTCAACCATCAGGTCAGACGTGCGGGTGTCAGAGATGTTGGAAGCTGCTTGAGTCATGTCTTTATCCTGCTAAAAATCGTTAATAAAAGCGGCGTTAGCGCTTATGGCCGGTGTGCAGCTTGCGTTCTAAATACTGGCTATAGCGCGACATGCTGAAACAGAAGATCCAGAACATGAAGGCGGCAAACACATAGCCTTCCAGCGAGAAGCCCAGCCAGCGTGAGTCGGCCAGCGCCGCTTGCACGATCCCCAATAGGTCAAATAGCCCAATGATCATGACCAGGGTGGTGTCTTTAAACAGTGAAATGAAGGTATTCACGATGCCGGG
The DNA here is from genome assembly GCF_044809155.1 of Vreelandella venusta. GTDB lineage: Bacteria > Pseudomonadota > Gammaproteobacteria > Pseudomonadales > Halomonadaceae > Vreelandella > Vreelandella venusta_B. The sequence goes on along the minus strand of NZ_CP085241.1, from coordinate 3,470,219 downwards.
GATCATCATTTTCAGTGCCTGGGGAAGCACGATTAGCCCCATGCGTTTCCAGTAGGTCATGCCCAGCGCCGCCGCTGCCTCTTCCTGGCCTTTCGGGATGGCCTGTAAACCACCACGGATCACCTCGGCCATGTAGGCACTTTGGAACAGCGTCAAACCGATCAGCGCGCGTACCAAGCGATCGACGCTCATGTCGGAGGGCAGGAACAGCGGCAGCATCACCGAGGCCATAAACAGCACGGTAATCAGCGGCACGCCGCGCCAAAACTCGATAAACACCACGCAGAAGCTTTTCACGATGGGCATATTGGAGCGCCGCCCCAACGCCAGCAAGATCCCAATGGGCAGTGCGCCCACCATCCCAACAGTGGCTAGCAGCAGGGTTAGCATAAGGCCGCCCCAGCGGTGCGTAGGCACCTGGGTCAGACCAAAATAACCGCCGTGCAGCAGTACAAACGAAATGACCGGGAAGACTAACAGCGCAAAAACAGCCACCCAGCGTTTGAGAGGCAGCCGCGGTATCGCCAGCCAAGCAATCAGTGAAAAGAACATGGCAAACACGATATTGGCGCGCCAGGTCTCCTCGCTGGGATACAGGCCATAAATAAATTGGCTAAAGCGAGCGTTGATAAAGACCCAGCAAGCGCCTTCCCGTGAGCAGTCATCACGAGTGGTACCAATCCAATCGGCATTTAGAAATGCCCACTGCACGGTGGGGACCACCAACAAATACAGTATGTACAGCCCGATCAGCGTAAAGAGGGAGTTGATGGGGCCATTGAACAGATTGGCACGTAGCCAGGCAACTGCTCCAACCGAACGGTTGGGGGCTGGCCGTTGCTCAATCATGGTTTGATTATGAATCATGTAAACATCCTCACCGTCGGCCTAGCGTTCAACTAGCGCCACTCGGGCGTTGAACCAGTTCATAAACATGGACACCAGCAGGCTGATGGTTAGGTAAACCGCCATGGTCATCGCAATGACCTCAATGGCTTGGCCGGTCTGGTTCAGCGTGGTACCGGCAAACACTGAGACAAGATCGGGATAGCCGATGGCGGTGGCCAGCGATGAGTTCTTGATCAAGTTCAGATATTGGCTGGTCAGCGGCGGAATAATCACGCGCAGCGCTTGAGGGATAACCACTAAGCGGAGTACCAGGTTGCGCGGCAGGCTAAGCGCCTGGGCAGCTTCCGTTTGCCCGTGGGAAATTGCTTGAATACCCGAGCGGACAATTTCAGCAATAAATGAAGCGGTATAAATCGACAGTGCCAGCCAAAGGGCAAGGAACTCAGGGATGACCGTAATGCCACCACGGAAATTAAAGCCGCGCAGTTCGGGCATTTCCCAGGTCACCGGCACTCCGGTAGCAACGAGCACTAACAGCGGTAAACCAAATATGAGTGCAAACGAAATCCAGTAAGCCGGCAGGCGCTTCCCGGTGGCTTCATGGCGACGCTTATTCCAGATAACCAGCGCAATGCTGGCAATAATAGCGATGAGGAACGTGATTGGGATTAAGCCAAAACCAGACTCAAACAGTGGCTGTGGTAAATACAGGCCGCGTACATTAAGAAAAATCGCTTCACCAAAGGCCATGCTATCTCGGGCGCTTGGCAGCGTGCGCAGCACCGCGAAGTACCAGAAGAAAATTTGCAGCAGCAATGGAATATTGCGGAAGGTTTCGATATACGCTGCGGCCAGCTTAGCAAGCAGCCAGTTGGGTGATAGGCGGGCGATACCGACAATAAAACCGATGATGGTCGCAGCTAATACCCCTAAGCCACCCACCAGCAGCGTATTGAGCAAGCCAACAAAAAAGGTGCGGCCATAGGTGCTTTGAGAGGAGTAGTCGATCAGACTCTGCACGATCCCAAAGCCGGCGGTGTTGCCTAAGAAACCAAATCCGGTGGTGATACCACGTGCGGATAAGTTGTCTTGGACATTACCGACAATGTAGAGCAAAAAAGCTGCCACAGCGGCAACCAGAAGCAGCTGGAAGATAAGCGCACGTTTGGCGCGGTCTCGCCAAAACGGCGGCTTGTGGCCAGCGGGGCGAGTGTTAGGGCTTACAGACATGGAAGGCGTCTCCGCGATACGGACGGTCAATCAAATGGCCCGCCAATCCCCTAGAAATCGCTACTTGAGCAGGGTGGCGGGCCGGGGTCAAACGAGACGCTTAGCGAATCGGCGGAGCGTACTGGAACCCACCTTGGTTCCACAGGGCATTCACACCCCGTTCAATTTCGAGCGGAGAACCCATGCCGACGTTGCGCTCAAAGCTTTCGCCGTAGTTACCTACCTGGCTCAGGATGTTGTAAGCCCAATCGGCTTCTAAGTTCATGCCTTCACCGTAGTTGCCGTCTTGGCCCAGCAGGCGAGCAACATCCGGGTTATCAGAGCTGAGCATCTCTTCGGCGTTTTCGCTGGTTACGCCGTACTCTTCACCGTTAATCATGGCGAATAATGACCACTTAACGATGTTGAACCATAGGTCGTCGCCTTGGCGTACTACCGGGCCTAGCGGCTCTTTAGAGATAACGTCGGGCAGAATCATGGCGCCCGCGGGGTCGTCCAGCTGAATGCGCAGTGCCGCTAACTGGGAGGTATCGGAAGTGAGAACGTCACAGCGGCCAGCTTGGAAACCGCCCACGGTTTGTTCAGAGGTATCGAAAACGATGGGGTCAAACTCCATGCCGTTGGCACGGAAGTAATCCGCCAGGTTCAGCTCAGTCGTGGTGCCAGACTGAATACAAATAGCGGCGCCATCCAGCTCAGATGCACTGGAAATGCCTAAATCACGGGAGACCATAAAGCCTTGGCCGTCGTAGAAGTTAACGCCAGTGAAGTTCAGGCCCAGCGTTGTGTCACGGGTGGTGGTCCAGGTGGTGTTACGTGACAGAACGTCAACTTCGCCAGACTGCAGGGCCGTGAAGCGCTCTACAGCGTTCAAGGAGATGTAATTTACCGCATCCGCATCGCCGAGAACGGCTGCTGCTACGGCACGGCATACGTCAACATCAAGCCCTTGCCAGTTACCTTCATCGTCCGGGGCGGAAAAACCTGGCAGGCCGTCACTAACGCCGCACTGTACGGCACCCCGCTCAAGGGTATCTTCTAATGTATCCGCTTGGGCAGTGGCGACACCGGCCAACGTGATAGCACCTGCGGAGGCCAGCAGTACCAAGTGTTTCTTGTTCATCATGATTGTTCCCCTTCCTCGATTTAATGTCGTTATGCATGCAGATGCATGACACTAAAAGCTAGCAAGGAAGATGCCAAAAAGGATATGAGGCAAAATTCAGCGCTTTTCAACGCAAAACGGGACTATTTCCTACCAAAGTTGTGATGCATAAACGTGCATTAGCAGCTACCGCACGCACTTTTTTGGTGCGCAGCCGCTAATGCATCGGCGATATCTCTTGTAATGCGTAAACGGGGCGAGTTAACGAATCGGCGGCGCGTACTGAATACCGCCATCATTCCATAGAGCGTTTAAGCCGCGGGCTATGTTGAAATCTGACTCGGTTCCTACGTTACGGTCATAAATATCGGCATAGTTGCCCACCTGTTTGACGATTTGGTACGCCCAGTCGGCCTCAATGCCCATGGCGTCGCCAAAATCACCGTCGCGTCCTAGCAAGCGCATTATGTCGGGGTTTTCTGAGCCGAGCTGTTCGTCTACGTTCGCCTGGCTAACGCCCAGCTCTTCAGCGTTGAGCATGGCAAATAGCGACCATTTGACGATGTTGAACCACTGGTCATCGCCTTGGCGGACGGCGGGGCCAAGCGGCTCTTTGGAGATGATTTCAGGCAGCACAACCGCCATGCTGGGGTCGGCAAGCTGCATTCGCTGAGCATAGAGCTGGGAGGCATCGGAGCTTAAAACGTCGCAGCGGCCTGCCTCAAAGCCGGCAATAGACTGCTCAGGCGCATCAAATACCACGGCATCATAGGACATGCCGTTAATGCGGAAGTAGTCAGAAAGGTTGAGTTCGCTGGTCGTGCCGGATTGGGTGCATACCGCTGCGCCGTCGAGCTCTTTCGCGCTCTGTACGCCTAGGTCACTGGCGACCATAAAGGCTTGGCCATCGTAGTAGCTCACCCCGGTAAAGTGCATCCCCTGGGTGGTGTCTCGGCTCGATGTCCAGGTGGTGGTGCGGGATAGAACGTCGACTTCGCCCGACTGCAGCGCGGTAAAGCGCTCTACCGAGTCGAGCGGTACGAAATCTACTTTTGTGGCGTCACCCAGCGCTGCGGCGGCGATAGCTCGGCACACGTCGGTGTCTAAGCCTCGGTACTGATCGTCGTCATCCAGCGAAGAAAAGCCAGGCTGGGCGGCATTAACCCCACAGCGCACGCTATCGCGTTGTTGAACGGTGTCCAGCGTGCTGGCCATGGCCATCGCAGGCACTAAAACACCGGCTCCTACTCCCAACCAACGAACGGTTTTCATTTGTTATTCCTTAACGTGAAAGGGTAAAACAGCCTCAGCTCTGAACGCGTAGCACAAAAAAAGGCCGAGCAATGCCCGGCCTTGGCTACTCGCAGACGCGGCGTTATGCGAAGGCTTTACGCATAAAAGGCGGCAGCGATAGCGCACCACGGTGAGCATCATCTGTGTAGTACTGTAGCGGCATTTCATGCTCAGCGGCAGCTTGTTCACGGAAGCGTTCAACGCTGGTCGCTTTACCGGCTAGCGTGACGCTCCACCAGCCAGAAGGATAAACCGGCTGAGGGAAGGGCAGTGTGGCCACGCTGTCAAAACCCGCTTCACGCATATCGTTACGCAGCTCGCGAATAATAGAGCCGCTGTGGTAAAGCGGCGATTCACTCTGCTGAACCATCACGCCGCCGCTTTTCAGAATGCGGTGGCAACGCTTCAGAAAGTCGGTTTTGAACAGCCCTTCAGCGGGGCCGACCGGGTCGGTGGAGTCGATGATCAGCACGTCGATGCTCTCATCGGCAGCGTCGTCGACCCACTTCACGCCATCGGCAAACAGCAGCTCGGCACGCGGGTCGCCGTTGGCTTCCACCAGCGCTGGAAAGAAGCGCTCGGAGGCTTTGGTCACTTCTTCATCGATATCGATTTGGGTGACTTTTTCAACGCCTGGGTGGCGCAGCACCTCTTTCAACGTACCGCAGTCGCCGCCGCCAATGATTACCACGCGTTTGGGGTCTTGATGGGTGAAGAGCGCCGGGTGGGCAATCATCTCGTGATAGAGAAAATTGTCGCGATCGGTCAGCATCACGCAGCCATCGAGCACCATTAGGTTGCCGTAGGTCTCCGTCGCATAGACTTCCAGGTGCTGGTAAGGGCTTTGCACATCCAGCAACTTTTCGGTGACTTTCAGCGAGAAAGCGCTGCCGTGGCTATCAAATACTTCGGTAAACCACTGGTCGTCGCGTAAATCGCTCATTACTTTACTCCTGGGCGCGAGTCGTTTGTTTGGGCCGGAATGCCTTTATGGTACTGCGGGCTTAAATCGTGCAGCGCCTCCATAAACGCGGTGACGTGATCAGGATTAGTGAACTGGCTGATGCCGTGGCCCAGGTTGAATACGTGGCCAGGGCCGTGGCCGTAGCTCTCCAGCACGCGGGCTACTTCAGCGCGAATGGCTGATGGCCGTGCAAACAGCACGTTGGGGTCCAGATTGCCCTGCAGGGCCACCTTGTGGCCCACGCGTGCACGGGCGTCGGAAAGCTCGGTGGACCAGTCAATCCCTAGCGCATCGGCGCCGGCGCAGGCGATGTGTTCGAGCCACTGGCCGCCGTTCTTAGTGAACAGAATCACCGGCACGCGACGGCCATCGTGCTCACGAATCAAGCCAGAGACGATCTGCTCCATGTAGCGCAGCGAAAATTCGAGGTAGGCAGGGGTTGAGAGCGCGCCGCCCCAGGTATCAAAAATCTGCACCGCTTGGGCGCCCGCGCGAATTTGTGCGTTCAGGTAGTCGGTGACCGCTTGCGCCAGGGTGTCCAGCAGCTGGTGCATGGTGTCGGGCGTGTCGTACAGCATGGTTTTCAGGTGGCGGAAGTCTTTGCTGGAACCGCCTTCGACCATGTACGTCGCCAGCGTCCAGGGGCTACCTGAAAAACCGATTAGCGGCATGCGGCCATTCAGCTCACGGCGGATGGTCGAGACTGCACGCATTACATAATCGAGATCGCGCTCGGCGTTGGGCACCGTTAATGCCGCCACCTCGTCGGGCGTGCGTACGGTTTTTCTGAATTTAGGGCCTTCACCGGTTTCGAAATAGAGCCCCAAGCCCATCGCGTCTGGAATGGTGAGAATGTCGGAGAACAGAATGGCGGCATCAAGCGGATAACGCTCAAGGGGTTGCAGCGTTACTTCACAGGCGAGGTCATGGTTGCGGCACAGGTCCATAAAGCTGCCTGCATCAGCGCGGCTGGCGCGATACTCAGGCAGGTAACGGCCTGCTTGGCGCATCATCCACACCGGAGTGCGGTCAACGGGCTGGCGAGCCAGCGCGCGAAGAAAACGATCGTTTTGTAAAGGTGTGGTGGTCATAAACACTTGCTCTTAAGAAATTTGCCCGCATTGTAAGGGAGTCTTTGTACCTGAAGATAGGAATTGTACTTGAAGATAGGAGGCATGGCGGCGTCTGTGATGGCATTAATCGTGTCATCTTGGCGGCACGGTGAGGCCGCCGCCGCTTCCTGGTAAACTATGCGCCCACTTTGCCAACACTGGTGTGGTTAACTGGTTTGGTTAATCAGCGAGGTAACCTGTGACCATTCGCTTCATTGCTGCTTCTCGGCTGCCCACTCCGTGGGCGACATTCACCATGCATGGTTTCGAAGACGAGGCCACGGGTAAAGACCATATTGCGCTAACGCTGGGCGACGTGAGCGGCGGCGAACCGGTGCTTGGGCGCGTGCACTCCGAATGTTTAACCGGTGATGCACTGTTTTCCATGCGCTGTGACTGCGGCTACCAGCTGCAAGAGGCGCTTAAGCGGATTGCCGAAGAAGGCCGCGGCGTGCTGTTCTACCTGCGCCAGGAAGGGCGTGGTATCGGGCTGCTCAACAAGATTCGCGCTTACCATCTGCAAGACCAGGGCGCCGATACGGTAGAAGCCAACGAACAGCTGGGCTTTGGTGCCGATATGCGCCGCTACGACCTCTGCGTGCCGATGCTCAACCACCTGGGGGTCACCGCGTTAAAACTCATGACCAACAACCCACGTAAAGTGGATGCGCTGACTCGCGACGGCGTCAAGGTGGTTGAGCGCCTGCCTATTACCACCGGCCTGAACCCTCATAACGAACAGTACCTCTCTACAAAAGCAGGGAAGCTCGGACACATGATGGTTTTGGACGACTTTACCCAGGCGAGTGATGTGGATATTGAGCGTAAAGAGTGACGTGGCTAGTACAAACGTCCTATAAACATATTGCTGTACACCTCAAATAAACGATATGTTTAAGGTAAGTTAAAAAATGTTACCTAGGTAGGCTTATGCAACATTTGTCGGTGCTGCTCGTCGAAGACGATCCAGGTGATGCCGGTTTGATAAAATACACCCTAAAGTATGATCAAACGGGTAATCATCTAGCGTGGGTCGAGTCGTTTAGCGCGCTCAAACAGTTCTTTGAAGAGCAGCAAGCTAAGCCTGATGTCATCTTGCTAGACCTTAACCTACCTGACTCTACGGGTATTGCCACTGTTCACGCCTGTAAACGCTTGAGCCGCAGTACGCCGATTGTTGTGCTAACCGGCCATGACGATACGGAGTTTGCGCTGCAAGCGTTAGAGGCTGGTGCTCAAGACTATCTGGCAAAAGGCAGCCTTGACGCTGATTCGCTCAGCCGCACGATGCGCTATGCGATTAGTCGTGCCAAGCTCGAAGAGCGCCTAATTATTTCTGAAGAGCGCATGGCGGCAGCCATTGAAGGTGGCAAGCTAGGCGTGTGGGACTGGTTATTTGACCGCAACGAGTTTGTGTTTAGTGACCGCTGGTTGGCCACGGTAGGTTTTAAGTCTGATAGTCCGGATCTTCCTAGAAACGCTGATGAGTGGCTTGAGCGCATACACCCTGAGGAGCGCCCCTCCTTTGAGCTAGCCGTTGAACGCCACTTATCGGGCGAGCTGCCTAATTACCAGTGTGAATTCCGTCTCCGCCACCGTGATGGCCACTGGGTGTGGCTGTTTGAGTCCGGCCATATTATTGAGCGAGATGCTAATGGTAAGCCCATTCGTATGGTCGGCGTGCAGCAGGACATCAGCGAGCGCAAAGCCATGGAGGAGCGGCTTACGCATCTAGCCATGCGCGATGAATTAACGGGGTTGCTCAACCGCCGTAGCTTCATGAATATTGCCAATAGAGAATATGGCCGAATTAAGCGCCAACAAGACTATAGCGTTGGCATATTAATGCTGGATTTAGACAAATTTAAGCAGGTTAACGATACCTATGGGCACGCTGCGGGAGACGAGGTGCTAAAACGCTTTTCTCACGCGGTGACCGAACAGCTAAGGGAGAACGATGTGTTCGCCCGCTTGGGGGGCGAAGAGTTTGCCGTTTTGCTTCCTCACACTGAACAAGAAGGCGTAGAAAAAGCGGCTGAAAAGTTGAGAGCTGCGGTTGAGGCGCTAAGCATAGACATTGATAAAGAACGGTTGATTCAGGTGACGACGAGTATCGGCGTTACCATGATGCACCCAGGCGATGAGCGGCCCGATGGGGGGCTGGCCAGGGCAGATAGGGCACTTTATGACGCCAAGCACAGCGGTCGTAATCGCTTTTGTGTGAATATACACAAGGCTTAGCGTCTAAAGCGACAAGGATTAATGGTATGCAGTTGGCTGCGTGGATAACGAAAATAACGACGAAGCATGGCTGGCTAGCTGCCCTCACGTTAGCGCTGCTACTGCTGCCAAGTATTACCCAAGCGGCTATCACGATCGGTGTATTTGCCTACCGTGATGCAAGCGCGGTAGAGCAAGAGTTTGCGCCTGTGGCAGACGCCGTGAGAAGCGCATTCCCAGAGCGTAGGGTCGAGCTAAACACGCTAAGCCTAGAGCAGTTAGAAGCGGCGATTGAGGCGGGCAGCCTGGATTTTGTACTCACCAACCCGCTGCACTTTTTAACGATACGCCATCGATATGATGTCAGTGGCGCGCTGGCAACGCTCTCCCGTCCTTATGCAGGGCATCGGCTTAATGCATTAGGAGGTGTGATCGTTACCCGCAGCGATCGTGCTGCTACGCAGCAGCTTGAAGACCTGGAAGGCTTGGTCATCGGCATACCCGGTAAGCGTTTTTTAGGAGGTTACCTAACCCAAGCCTATGAGATTTATCAGCGTGGTTTTCGTCCAGAGAATTTTGCGGTTTATCGCGAGCTAGGTAACCACGACGCCGTTATTCAAGCGCTGTTAGATAAAAACATCGACGCGGGGTTTGTGAGAACCGGGACGCTCGAATTATGGCAGCAAGAGGGCAGGGAGGGTATTGATCAACTCAAGGTATTGAATGCCCAGCAGCATACTCACTTTCCTCTTGAGCACTCAACCCGCCTGTATCCCGAATGGTCATTTGCCGCGCTGCCCCGCGTCTCTGAAGAAGATAAACGCACGGTGAGCAGAGCATTACTTAATATGCCGCCCGATGCACCCTTAGGGTTTGTTGCCCCTATGGATTACTTACGCCTTGAAGAGACGGCTAGGGCGTTACAAGTGCCGCCTTATAACCCTGGCAGTGCTTCATTATTGCTACGTTTGCAGCGGGAGCTTGGCAATTGGCTGTGGGTATTCACCCTATTATTAAGTGGCTTAATTATCTCTTTATTGCTGCTGGGCGTTCTGCATTGGCGGGGGCGGAAGCACCTTGTCAAAATTAAGGAGCAGCGCCAGGCGCTTAATCATATTTTGTGGGGTACGGCGGCAGGCACCTGGGAGTGGAATGTTCAAACAGGCGAAACACGCTTTAACGAGCGCTGGGCAGAGATGGTGGGCTACCGCCTAGCTGAGCTTCAGCCCACGACCATCGATACGTGGATGACATTTTGCCACCCTGATGACCTCGCCCGTTCTAATGCCGCCCTTCAAGACCATTTTGAGGGGCGTTTAGATAGCTACAGCATAGAAGCGCGTATGCGTCATCGCGACGGTCACTGGATTTGGGTGCATGATCGTGGCCGCATTGTGCAGCGAGATGATGCAGGCGAACCGTTATGGATGGCGGGCACGCATACCGATATCACATCTCGAAAAGAGGCAGAGGTAGAAGCCTTTGAGGTAACAGAACAGCTCAAAAAGTTGGCAACTCTGCTGCCGGGCACCATCTACCAGTATCACCTTGCTCCCAGCGGGCATGCTTGCTTCCCCTATGCTAGCTCAGGCATTGAGGCTATTTATGGCGTCACCGCTGAAGAGGCGGCACGTGATGTAACGCGCATCTTTAATGTGATTCACCCGGATGACCGGGAAGCTGTCGCAGAGAGTATTCAACAGTCAGCAGAGACATTGACTATCTGGCATGCCAGCTACCGCGTTAACCATCCTAACGGCAAGCTGCTGTGGATAGACGGCATTGCCACGCCAGAGCGCCTTAGAGACGGCGGTACTATGTGGCACGGCTATCTACGCGACATCACTGCGGCTTACTTACTACAGAAAGAGCGCGATGCGTATCGCGAGTCTTTAGAAAAATCCAACCAAGAGCTTGAGCATTTTGCGTATGCAGCGTCGCATGATTTGCGGCAGCCGCTGCGCATGGTGACCAGCTATGGGCAGCTGCTGCAGCGTCATTTGGGCGACACCCTAGATGATGATGGCCGCACCATGCTGCACTATATGAAAGATGGTGCTTCGCGAATCGACAACATGTTGCTGTCGCTCTTGGAGTACTCTCGCGTTGGCCGCAAGGGGCAGCCGATGCAGGCGATGTCGCTCAAGGCATCCCTTGAGGAAGCGCTACACTTTCTTAAGCCGAGTATTGACGAGTCCCAGGCGCAGGTAACGGTTACTGGCGATTGGCCCGACGTCGTCGCTAGCCCAGATGAGATGACCCGGCTTTTTCAGAACCTGATAGGCAATGCACTAAAATATTGTGCCACCGACAAGCCAGTGACGATTGACATTGCCGTCACCGAACTCGCTGATCCGGCGTGCTGGAAAATTAGTGTCTGTGATAACGGTATTGGCATCGCGCCAGAGCAGATCGAGCGCTTATTCAAAGTGTTTCAACGCCTGCATACCCGTGAAAAATATGAAGGCACGGGCGTAGGGCTGGCTGTCTGTCGCAAGATTATCGATCGTTATGACGGCCGCATTTGGATAGAGTCTGAGGGCGAGGGGAAAGGCAGCTGCTGCATTTTTACGCTACCCATAATAATAAATGCTGCGCAAGGAGCCGATTAATGTGGCGCAGACAGCGGTTTCTCGGCTACCTGCTAGTGTTACAGCTGTTAGCGCCTGCGTTTGCCTGGGCGACGCCAAGCTTTGATGAGTATTTTGAACGCCACTCAGCGCCCATGTGGATGATCGACACCGCGAGCGGAGACATTGTGCGCGCTAACGCCGCTGCTTATGCGTTTTACGGCTACGATGACCTTGAACAGCGCAATATACGTCAAATTAATCTGTTAACGCCGGCACAGATAGAAGAGGAAATTGCGCGTGCGCGCGAACGCTCTGCCAACCATTTGTTCATGCGCCATCGACTTGCCGATGGCAACGTCAAAGTAGTTGGTATTAATACCCAGCGGCACAATGTCGATGGCCGTGAGGTATTAATATCCTCCATCTATGATACCAGTGAGTTCGAAAGCTCTGCTGAGCGGCACTACATTAAAAGTGTGGAGCAGCAGGTCGACCTGCAGACAGCCGCATTAATCGCCGCTGAACGTAGAACGAGATGGATAAGTTTAATCGCTATTTCTGCGCAGGCGCTGTTGATCGTATTGCTGCTTTTTATGATTGTTCGGCTACGCAAAGCAAAGAAAGATAATGAACAGTTAATTGATGCGCTTTCTCATCAGAATAGTGATTTGGAACGGCTAGGGCATGCAATGGCCCACCACTTTCAAGAGCCAAGCCGACGCTTAATTAGTTTTTCTCAGCAGTTAAAACGGGAGGTTGGTGATACCGCATCCCCAAGTACGGCAGTGGCTGTTCACTACATAAGTACTCAGTCTCAGCGTTTAAGTGAACTCGTGTCAGATGTGCAACGCTATTTAAGTCTGGGTACCGTTCCGCCCGTATTCGAGCGGCTGGATACCGAGTCCATTTTGCAAGATGTATATCAGACGGAAGCTCTATTGGCCCCTATGCGGTTAGAGAGCGAGCTAGATATTTCCACACCGCTGCCGAATGTTTATTTTGATAAGAAACAGCTAAGTCTTATTTTTAAAATATTGCTGCACAATGCTTGGCAATATCGCTGTAAAGAGAGGCCGCTGCGAGTGGTGGTGAGTGGGCTAACGGTGGGTGACCGAGTACGTTTGCGGGTAGAGGATAATGGCCAGGGTGTTGCGCCTGAATATCGTGAGCAAATCTTCGATATGTTTTCACGCCTAGTGCCTAATAGTGAAGAGTACCCAGGCACAGGGATGGGGTTAGCCCTGGTGGCTAAAGCGCTGCGAAAAACAGGCAGTCGTATCACTATCGAAGATGGCCCCCAAGGCGGTGCCTGTTTTATATTTGATTTGCCAGCGGCAGGGAGTGAAAAATGACGCGCGCGCACTTTAAAGTATTGCTAGTGGAAGATGAACCCGCCGATGTGCACCTCACTAAAATGGCCTTTAATGAAGGTAAAGTGCTGGTGGATGTGCATGATGTAGGAGATGGTGTGGAGGCGTTAGCGTTTTTAAAGCAGGAAGCCCCCTATCAGGACGCCCCAAAGCCGGATCTCATTCTACTCGATCTTAATATGCCGCGTATGGATGGCAAAACGTTCCTGAAAAAATTCAAAACCTTGGAAAAGCTGCGTCAGATACCGGTGGTTGTATTAACCACATCAGAAGCAGAGTCCGATGTGATTGACTCTTACGATCTTGGCGCTTCGGGCTTTATTGTCAAACCTGTTGATATAGACCAGTTTATTAACGCGATTCAGGCACTAGAAGAGTACTGGCTGACATTGGTACGAAGGCCGAGCTAATCGTTGAAAGATGGGCGCAGCATCAAAAATAGACCACGCGCCTTATTATGCGCACCTGTATCCTCGTTAAGACTATTTTTTGCAGAATAGGCGGCAGAACGATTGCCGCATACCTCTTACTTAATTAGCGCGATTGACATTACGATCTTCGTGCGATTATCAAAAAATGAGCAGGTTACTAAATTTTTCGCCTGTTGTGCTTACGGTGAGCGCCCCATGATGGGGTATTCTAATTATTTGTAATGAGTCGTGATTTCTAGGAGTATTAGATTAATACTTCCATTAAAATCATTGATGCTATTCGCTGAGCGTGAGTGCTACTTGTAAAAGCGGGCTAAAGTGTTAATTCTACTGATAAAAAATAAGCGTAGAGGCTACGATGAGCACGACTAAAAATGCCCATGACTCGACCATGCCGTCGGTGTTGGGTAAGCACGACAGTGCTGATGACATGATTCACCGCATCGGTTATGTAACCCGCCTGCTGCGCGACAGCATGAAAGAGCTGGGCTTGGATCAGCAGATCACCCAAGCAGCGCAGGCAATTCCCGATGCTAATGATCGCCTTAGTTACGTGGCGGCAATGACGGAACAGGCTGCCGAGCGCGCTTTAAACGCGGTGGAGCGCGCCCAGCCATTGCAAGATGACCTGGAGAGTGCAGGCGATGCGCTAAACCAGCGCTGGCAGAAAGCCGCCGCCGCCCTGGCCAAGGTGGAAGGTGATGCGACGCTGATTGAAGATACCCAGCACTATCTAAGCCAGACGCTGCCGGATGCCACCGGTGCAACGCAAAAAGAGCTGCTGGAAATCATGATGGCGCAAGACTTCCAAGATCTCACTGGCCAAGTGATCAAAAAGATGATGGAAGTCATCAAGCTTATCGAAGAGCAGCTGGTGCAGGTGCTGGTGGATAATGTCCCGAATGTCACCGATGGGGTTAAGGCAGAAGATAACCGTGACGAGCATGCCAAGCTGCGAAACGGACCGCAGGTCAGTCAAAACAAGACTGATGTAGTGGCGGGTCAAGATCAGGTCGATGACCTGCTGGATGAGCTAGGCTTTTAACCGACACCTAGCCCGGTGGCTAGGCGCGGTTAGCCGCTGTATTAATCTTCACTCTCTTCTTTTGCTGCCTGCTCTTTTTCCATGGCACGAGCCATCGCCGGGCGTGCCGAATGGCGAGCGTGGTAAGCCACTAATGGCTCGGGTAACCGGTGCTTCATGCTAGCTGCCCAGCTTAGCGTATGGGTAAGAAATAGATCCGCCAGGGTAAACGTATCGCCGACAAGGGTTTCTTGGCCATCATAGCGGCGCTCAAGTGCATGCAGCGCACGCTGGAACTCCCACGCGGCGGTGGGTAAAACAGCGGGTACGCGACGCTCCTGGGGCAGTGCAAACTTGTGCTTGGCCTGGAGCCACAGCGGCTGCTCAATTTCGGTAATGATAAAGCTCAGCCATTGATCTACCTGCGCCCGCTCGGCAGCGCTGTTTGGCAGCAGGTTGCCGTCTCCATACTGTGCTGCGAGGTATCGGCAGATAGGCGCCGACTCGAACAGCATTAGCTCACCATCTTCAATCACGGGCACCTTGCCGTCGGGGTGGCGGGCTAAGTGCTCAGCGGTTTGTCCCTCGCCTTTATCCAATGCGACATGCTGGCAGCGGTATTCCAGGCCAAGCTCTTCAAGTGTCCAGGTAACCCGCACCGAGCGAGAGTTCGGAAAGCTGTAGTTGGTTATCATGAAACGGCTCCTGTGATGTGCAGTGGAAGACTCACTTTAGGTACTGCCGTGCACCCTTGTCATTACCTACTGGCCTCGGGCGCTACGAATACGCTCGTAGGCATTGCCAATCTCACTGGTGCGCGCTTGCGCCACTTCTCGCATGCTTTCAGGCAATCCTTTACCGGCTAGCTTATCGGGGTGATTTTGGCTCATTAAGCGGCGGTAAGCCTTTTTGATCTCCGCGTCGCTGGCATCTTCACTGACCCCCAATACTTGATACGCATCTTTTAGCGCCTCTTCACTGGAACCCTGTGAGTTGGCGGCAGCGCCGTGCAGCAGGGCTTCAATCTGCTGAACTTCCGCCTCGCTGCAGCCAACGCCGCGGGCCACCCGCAAAATCATTTCGTGCTCGGCGGAGTGGAGCACACCATCAGCTGCAATGGCGGTGAGCTGCACCTGTAAAAAAACCTGACGCAAAATAGGCTGTCGCTGGGTAAGGCGGTTCACCTTGGCAAGCTCGGCATCTAGGTTGAAATTGTCGGCGCGACCGCGCTCAAACGCAGCGCGCGCTTTTGCGCGCTGATCGCCTTGTAGGTGCATCTGGTCAAATAGCTTTTCGGCAACGTCCAGCTCGCCATCGGTGACCTTGCCGTCGGCTTGGCATAGGCAGCCCATCACCGAAAAGATCGACTCCAGAAAGCCCTCTTGGATTTGCATTCGCGCGATGGTTAAGCGGCGTTTGATGCGCCGCGCCAGCCACCAGCCCAACACGCCCCCCACCAGCAAGCCCCAAGAACCGCCAATGGCGAGGCCAATCAGGCCAAATAGAATAATTAGAAATAGCATTGCATTCTCAAATATTTAAGCGTCAAAAAGTTACGGCAGCCGGGCACGGATCGCGCTCTCGATGCCTGCGGCATCTAACCCGCAGTCGCGTAACAGCTCGGCAGGGGTGCCGTGTTCAACAAAGGCGTCCGGCAGGCCTAAATTCAGCACCTCCACTTGAACGCCCTCGGCGTGCAGGAGTTCATTGATCGCACTGCCTGCACCGCCAGTCACCACGTTCTCTTCCAGGGTGACGAGCAGTTCGTGCTCATCGGCAGCATGCAGCACAGCCTCTCGGTCCAGCGGTTTAATCGAGCGCATATTGATGTACGTAGCATTCAGCGTGTCAGCCACCTCGGCGGCGGCGCTGTTCACGCTACCAAACGCCAACAGCGCAATGCGGACACCGTCACTGGTCGAGTGGCGGCGCACCTCGGCTTTGCCGATCGCGAGCGGCTCAAGATGCTCAGGGATGACCGTGCCGGGGCCGGTGCCGCGTGGGTAGCGCACCGCCGCAGGGCCAGGGTGATGATAGGCCGCGCTAAGCATGGCGCGACACTCGGCTTCATCGGCAGGCGCCAGAATCACCATGCCCGGCACACAGCGTAAAAAGGAGAGATCCATACTGCCGTGGTGGGTGGGGCCGTCTTCGCCTACCAGGCCCGCACGATCAATCGCAAAGGTGACGTCTAGCTCCTGTACGGCCACGTCGTGAATCAACTGGTCGTAGCCACGCTGTAAAAAGGTGGAGTAGATCGCGACGACGGGCTTCATGCCTTCGCAGGCCATACCTGCTGCCAAGGTGACGGCGTGCTGCTCGGCAATGGCGACGTCAAAATAGCGTTCAGGGTAGGCCTGTGAGAAGCGAATTAAATCGGAGCCTTCACGCATGGCGGGGGTAATGCCCATTAACCGCGGGTCGCTCGCGGCCATGTCACACAGCCAGTCGCCAAAGACATTGCAGTATTTTTTCGGACTGCTTTGTGACGCGGCCGGCTTCTTCACCAGGGCTGTTTTAGCGGCGTCGCTGGGTTTTTCCAACTTGGTGATGGCGTGGTAACCAATTTGATCTGCTTCAGCGGGTAAAAAGCCTTTGCCTTTAACCGTCTTGATATGCAGGAACTGCGGCCCATCTTCATTGCGCAGGTTGTGCAGCGTGCTGGTCAACGCTTCCAAGTCATGGCCGTCGATGGGGCCGACGTAGTTAAAGCCCATCTCTTCAAACAGCGTGGCTGGGCTGACCATGCCTTTCATGTGCTCTTCGGTGCGCCGGGCAAGTTCAAGGGCGCCGGGTAGGTGAGAGAGCACCTTTTTGCTCTCTTCGCGCATTTTCAGATAGGGCTTGCTGGATAGGACGCGCGCTAGGTACGTCGCAATGCCGCCGACGTTTTCAGAGATCGACATCTCGTTATCGTTAAGCACCACCAGCAGGTTGGCGTTGACGTGGCCGGCATGGGCCAGGGCTTCAAACGCCATGCCTGCTGTGAGCGCGCCGTCGCCAATAATGGCGCACACCCGGCGCGGATCGCCTTTCGCTTGGGCGGCCAGCGCCATGCCGAGCGCTGCTGAAATCGACGTGCTGGAGTGGCCAACGCCGAAGGTGTCGTATTCAGACTCTGCCCGGCGAGGAAAAGCAGCCAGGCCGCCGTGCTGGCGAATGCTGAGCATCGCGTCGCGGCGTCCCGTGAGAATTTTATGGGGGTAAGCCTGGTGGCCTACGTCCCATACCAGGCGATCTTTAGGGGTATGAAACGCGTGATGTAGCGCTACGCTAAGCTCCACCACGCCAAGGCCTGCGCCAAAATGGCCGCCAGAGACGCCCACGCTATACAGCAGGTAGGCGCGCAGCTCGTCTGCCAGCTGAGCAAGCTGCTGACTATTCATGGCGCGCAGGGCGGCAGGATGCTCAAAGGAGTCGAGCAGCGGCGTCGTCGGGCGCTCGCGGGGTATCTCGTCGAACAGCTTCATAGGCGGCATGCTTTCATGAGTATGTGGTTAAGAACATGGTTAAGAGCAACGTTAAGGTCATCGTTTAGTGGTCGCGCTCGATCATGTAGTGGGCTAGGTCGGCCAGCGGTGCGGCACGCTCACCCAGCGGGGCGAGGGCGGCAATCGCCTCATCAATCAGCGACTGTGCTTTATGCTGCGCACCCGCAAGCCCCAGCAGGCTTGGGTAAGTGGGCTTGGCGCGGGCGGCATCAGCGCCCGATATTTTGCCCAGCGTGGCGGTATCGCCCGTTACGTCCAGTACATCATCGTGAATCTGGAAGGCTAGACCAATGGCGCGGGCGTAGCGAATGAGTGCACTTAAACGGGCATCGTGTTCGTCCACGGCGACTAGCCCACCGAGGCGCACGGCGGCGACAATCAGCGCGCCGGTTTTGTGACGATGCATGTGCGCGAGCGCGTCGACATCGGGGTGACCGCCCACGGCGGCTAAATCCAGCGCTTGGCCTGCCACCATACCTTCTCGACCCGAGGCAACGGCTAGCGTAGTCACCATACTGCCAAGCCGGGGATGGGGACGGCGAGCGAGCACTTCAAAGGCGAGCGCCTGGAGCGCATCGCCCGCCAGAATAGCGGTGGCTTCATCGAACGCTTTATGTACCGTAGGCTGGCCGCGGCGTAGGTCATCGTCATCCATGGCGGGTAAATCGTCATGGATCAGCGAGTAAGCGTGAATCAGCTCAATAGCGGCCGCCGGGGCATCCAGGGCGTCATCATCTGCGCCCAGGGCCTGCCCCGCGAGATACACCAGCAGCGGCCGCAGGCGTTTTCCGCCTACCAGCAGGCCGTGGCGCATGGCGGCTTCCAGGCGCGGTTCAACCGCCCGTTGGGTGTCAAATAAGCCAGAAAGCGTGGCGTCTACTCGGGCGTTGCTGGTTTGGCGCAGGGTAGTTAGCCGTGCTGCGTTAGCGGTTACCATGGCGGCGTCTCCTCGCGGTCGTCCCCATCGGTGTGGGCCGTGTCAACTGGGGTGGCAGCAAAGGGGGCGACCGCTAAACGGCCATCGCGGTCTTCGCCTAAAGCGCGCACCGTAAGCTCCGCGCTATCAAGACGCTGCTGGGCATCACGGGTTAGCCGAACGCCTTGCTCAAAAGCCGTCAGCGCATCTTCCAATGAGAGTTCGCCAGACTCCAGGCGTTCCACAAGGCGCTCTAATTGCGTGACCGTTGCGGCAAAATCTTGCGTGGGGGGTGTGTGTTCGCTCATTGGTTAATGCCTACTGTTTTTAACGGCGCCCTGAACGGGTGAAGGGCGGCAAGTGTGGCTGCGGTCGTACGACTAAAAACAAGCGCACAGTATACACCGAGGCAAGGGGGTGGCGTCTGCCCTCAACCGGACGGGCATTTTACAACGTGTGCCCGGTTCATCTTGAAAGCGATCACTTTTCATCATCTCAGCGCTCCGGCATGCGGTGCGGCTGTGCTACTATACGGGCCTTCCGTGAACCGATACACGGCGCTTGCCGCCGACCATAGAGGTTGATTCAGCCATGGCCAAAACGTCCCTGGACAAGAGCAAGATCAAGATCCTGCTGCTCGAGGGCGTCCACCAAAGCGCGGTGGACAATTTTCACAACGCAGGCTACGAGAACATCGAGCATCTGCCTACCTCGCTAGATGAAGAGGCGCTGATCGAGAAGATCCGCGACGTTCACTTCATCGGCATTCGCTCTCGTACCCAGTTAACAGAGCGCGTGTTTGAGGCGGCCGAGAAGCTGGTGAGCGTTGGCTGTTTCTGTATCGGTACCAACCAAGTGGATCTGGACGCAGCGCTTAAGCGCGGTATCGCCGTCTTTAATGCGCCTTACTCCAACACCCGTTCGGTGGCCGAGCTGGTGCTGGCAGAGTCGATTATGCTGCTGCGCGGTATACCTGAGAAAAACGCCCGCGCCCATCAGGGTGGCTGGCTGAAATCCGCCAAAAACTCCCACGAAGCGCGGGGCAAAACCCTGGGTATCGTGGGCTACGGCAGCATTGGCGCACAGCTTTCCGTATTGGCTGAGTCGCTGGGCTTCAACGTGATTTTTTACGATGTCATCACCAAGCTGGGCATGGGTAACGCCAGCCAAGTACCCAGCCTTGAGCAGCTGCTTGAGCGTTCAGACGTGGTCAGCCTGCACGTACCCGACCTGCCCTCAACCCGCTGGATGATGGGCGAAAAAGAGATTGCGGCCATGAAAGATGGCGCGATCTTAATTAATGCGGCCCGTGGCAGCGTGGTGGAAATTGAGCCGCTGGCGGCAGCAATTAAAGCCGGCAAGCTCAACGGCGCCGCCATCGATGTTTTCCCGGTGGAGCCAAAAGGCAATGATGAAGAGTTCCAAAGCCCGCTGCGTGGTCTGGAAAACGTCATCCTGACACCGCACATTGGTGGCTCTACCCTGGAAGCCCAGGAGAACATCGGTATCGAAGTGGCGGAGAAGCTGATCACTTATTCTGATAACGGCACCACGGTGACGTCGGTCAACTTCCCTGAAGTGGCGCTGCCAGCGCACCCGGACAAGCACCGCTTGCTGCATATTCACGATAACGTGCCTGGCGTACTTTCCCAGATTAACCGCGTGCTGTCTGAAAACGGCATCAATATCTCGGGCCAGTACCTGCAAACCAACGACAAAGTTGGCTACGTGGTGATCGACGTGGATAAGGCCTACGGCCCTCAGGCGCTGGAAGCCTTGAGAGAAGTTGAGCACACGCTGAAAATCCGTGCGCTCTACTCGGCACACAATAGCTAGTTCGCCAGCAACACTTTCGTCGGCAACCACGTGTGATGTGTCACAACGGCCCCTTTCGGGGTCGTTTTGCTGTCAGGCAAGATCAAACAGCAGCACTTCACCAGCCTCCTTACCGGTCAGGGACATCGCCTCGCCTGGTTGGAACGCCGCAGCGTCGCCGGTGCTAAGCGTTTCGCCGTTAACTTCTACCTCACCCTTTACTACGTGTAGCCATGCGTAACGGGTCGGGGGTGCCGCCAGCTGCTCCCCGGCGTTAAATAAATGTGCATAGAGGTTAACGTCCTGATTAATGCTCACCGACCCCTCGCGCCCCTCCTGGGAAACCACTAAGCGCCACTGGCCCTGACGTTCATCACTGGGAAAGTGTTTCTGTTCATAGCTGGGCGCAATGCCGCGCTTGGCAGGCTGAATCCAAATCTGCAGAAAGTGCAGCCCATGCTGTTGGGAGTGGTTGAATTCGCTGTGCACCACTCCGGTACCGGCAGACATGCGCTGCACATCGCCTGGGCGCGTCACCTCGCCATTGCCCATATTGTCGCGATGCTCCATCTCTCCTTCCAACACATAAGAGAGAATTTCCATATCTCGGTGGGGGTGAGCGCCAAAACCGTTGCCCGAGGTTACGCGGTCTTCGTTGATGACCCTCAGCGCACGAAACCCCATGTGGTTGGGGTCCATATAATTGGCGAACGAGAAGGTGTGGAAAGAGCGTAGCCAGCCGTGGTCGGCGTAGCCACGCTCGTGAGAACGACGAATCTGCATAGGAGTGCTCCAAAAGTGACTAACAGTGATGCTTACTATACGTTCGGCGCTGGAGGGCGTGGGGTGAAGGTTTCTATACGGTAACATCGAATAAATCGACGATTAGAGGTTGAGGATAGGCGTCGCATTGCGGTTTTACTGAACTTTTTGCTCACTTTTCGTTAAAATATGCGTCTCTTTTCACCCGGTCCGCTCTTTGCGAGGGCGACTACCAGGAGTTTTATAATGACGGTCTCATCCTCTGTTTCTACCACGGTGCCGCCCATTGTGGTGGCAGCGCTGTATAAATTTGTCACCCTGAACGACTTTGAAGCGCTGCGCGAGCCGCTGCGCCAAACCATGGTTGATAACGGCGTAAAAGGCACGCTGCTGCTGGCTAAAGAGGGCATTAACGGCACGGTCGCCGGTACTCGCGAGGGTATCGACGCGCTGCTGGCTTGGCTGACGGCCGACCCGCGTTTAAGCGATATCGACCATAAAGAGTCGTTCTGCGACGAGCCGCCGTTCTACCGCACCAAAGTGAAGCTGAAAAAAGAGATCGTCACCTTAGGCGTGCCGGACATCGACCCCAACGACACCGTGGGCACTTACGTTGAGCCGGAAAACTGGAACGACGTGATCTCCGACCCAGAAGTGCTGGTGATCGATACCCGCAACGATTACGAAGTGGCGATTGGCAGCTTTGAGGGCGCGGTTGACCCCAAAACCACCACCTTCCGCGAATTTCCTGAGTACGTACGCGAGCACTACAACCCGGAGCAGCACAAGAAAGTTGCCATGTTCTGCACCGGCGGCATCCGCTGCGAAAAAGCCTCCAGCTTTATGTTGAAAGAGGGCTTTGAAGAGGTGTACCACCTGAAAGGTGGCGTGCTGAACTACCTGGAAAAAGTGCCAGAAGAGCAGTCGTTATGGCGCGGTGAGTGCTTTGTGTTTGATAACCGCGTGACGGTGCGTCATGACCTCAGCGAAGGCGAACACGAGCAGTGCCACGCTTGCCGGATGCCGATCTCCCAGGAAGATATGCAGTCGTCGGCTTATGAGCCGGGCATTAGCTGCCCTCACTGCATCGATTCGCTGCCCGAGAAAACCCGCGCTGCGGCTCGGGAGCGTCAGCGCCAGATCGAGCTGGCCAAGGCCCGCGGTGAACCGCATCCGCTGGGGTACAACCATCGCAAGGACGGTCGCAAGAACGAGCATCAAAACGCCGCTGAAAACGCCTAAACAGCGTGGCCTCCTGCTCAGCAGGAGGCCACTTTGGTCGTACCCCGCCACGCCCAGCCTAAGTACGCGCTAGACTAGCAGCAACCCAACGTCTAGGAGCTTCCCATGTCGACCTCTCACACGTTAGCGCAGGCGGCTGATGACCTGCTACTTCGCACAGATCACCAGGGTGTAATCACCTTAACGCTGAACCAGCCTGAGCGCTTCAACGCGCTCTCCGAAGCGATGCTTGACGCACTGCAAGCGGCGTTAGATGAAATTTCTCAGGATGAGCACGCACGCTGCGTGGTGTTAGCTGCCAATGGCAAAGCCTTTTGTGCAGGCCACGACTTGAAGCAGATGCGCGCCAACCCGGATAAAGCCTACTACCAAGGGCTGTTTGCCCGCTGCGGGGCGGTTATGCAGGCCATTGTTAATTTGCCCGTACCGGTGGTTGCCAAAGTGCAGGGTATTGCAACGGCGGCGGGCTGTCAGCTGGTGGCCAGCTGCGATTTAGCGGTGGCGACCAGCAGCGCACGGTTTGCGGTGTCGGGCATCAACGTGGGGTTGTTTTGCTCCACGCCTGCCGTTGCGCTCTCACGCAATGTTGCCCAAAAGCGGGCCATGGAAATGCTGCTGACCGGAGAGTTTATTACGGCCTCCCAAGCGGCTGATTGGGGGTTAATCAATCGCGTTGCAGAAGATGATGCGCTGGACAGCGCGGTGGATGCACTGACCGCAAGTATTTGTGCTAAAAGCGCGGTGGCGGTGCGCACCGGGAAAGCCATGTTTGCCCGTCAGCTAGCGCTGCCTCTGGCTGAAGCCTACGCCTTTGCGGGCGAAACCATGGCCTGCAATATGTTGGCAGACGATGTTAGTGAAGGCATTGATGCCTTTATTGCCAAGCGGCCACCCCAGTGGCGGCACCGGTAATACACCATCAACAGCATTGGTGGAATTTGTTTCCGTAAACGCGACAACGCCTAGTAGGCACGTTATCCTCACCTCCTTTCATGCAAAGACGCCTTCTAAGGGAGAACAAGGTGAGTGAAGTCAAGCGCAGGTCAGTCGGACGCCCGGCGGGAGCCACCAAAGCAAGCGGCGGGCACAGCCAATCGTTGGTACGAGGCCTTACGCTGCTTGAGTATCTATCCGCTAGCCCGCTCGGGCTAGCTCTTTCAGAGCTGGCGGACATGGCCGATCTTGCGCCGTCTACCACCCACCGTTTGCTCCAGGCGCTGCAGAGCCAAGGCTTTGTCACCCAGGAGAGCGACCAAGGGCTATGGCGCATTGATGTGAAAACCTTTCGCATTGGCAACAGCTTCTTGGAAGCGCGGGATGTCGTCGCTAAAAGTCGCCCCTTTTTACGCCGATTAACCGCAGAAACCGGCGAAACTGCCAATCTGGGCATTCGCGATGGCGCAACGGCGGTGTTTCTTGCCCAGCATGAATCACCGCAGATGATGCGCATGATTACGCGCTTGGGCTCCCGCGCGCCCCTGCACGCATCCGGCGTGGGGAAAGCGCTGCTTGCCTGGATGAGCGAGGAAGAGCGCAGCGAGCTGCTTAAAGGCTACGAGCTTCATCGGGTCACCGAAAATACGCTCTACCAAGCGGATAGCCTACTCACCGAAATGGCCGCCATTCGTGCCCAAGGGTTTGCCTGCGACCGTGAAGAACATGCCATTGGCCTGCACTGTGTGGCGGCCTGCATTTATGACGAGCACGCTACGCCGCTGGCCGCCATTTCGGTGTCGGGCCCCGTGGCGCGGATTCCTGAGGAGCGCCTGTTAGCGCTGGGCGCGCTGGTGCGCAAAATTGCCGATGAAATCACCCTTCAGCTCGGTGGCCACGTGCCCCGTGGTTAAGGCATAGCGCTCCATGTTTAGCCTGTTTTGGGTGGCACTTGCCAGTGCCACGCTGCTGCCCGGTGGCTCTGAGGTTTGGCTTGCCCGGTTATGGTGTTTGGGTGAGCCAGCGCTTGGCCTGTGGATAGTCGCCACCACCGGCAATACCCTTGGCAGCCTAATTAACGTAGCGATGGGCCGCTATGCGCGACAGTTTCAACATCGTCGCTGGTTCCCTGCCTCCCCCGCTAGCCTCGCGCGAGCCGAGCGCTGGTATCACCGCTTTGGTGAGTACAGCCTATTGATTTCCTGGGCGCCGATTATTGGCGATCCGTTAACGGTGCTGGCGGGCGTTTTTAAACTGCCCTGGTGGCGTGCCTTGCTGTGGATCGTGCTCGCCAAAGGCGCACGCTACGCGTTAGTGCTTGCCCTGGCGCATCAGTGGCTAGCGCCGCTGTGCAGTTAACGTGATGTCATTAAAGACCTGGCCGTTGACGTAGCGCTACTGCGCCTGCACGCGGGCTTGAGAATCCCATGTTACCCTAGGCTATCGTTATACAAGGTTTGCATCCCACCACGGTGCATTATGTTTATATGTAGCAACGTTTGTATGTAACAACGTTTTTATATGGCAACGTTGGTATGTAACGAAGTTTGTGCATAGCGAATCAACCGCAGCATGTTAAGAAACACTCACCCGAAGGGAGGTTAAGGTGACGCCACTACGTTTATTACCCTGGCTAAGCGTCTGGATGCTAGCGCTGTTTGCCCTATTCGCCACGCCGGTGTTGGCGCAGACGATGCTCACGACAGAAGAGCAAGAGGCCGCACAAACCGAAGAAGGTGCGCCTAGCTACGCCGCGCTTGCTGACCTGCTTGAGGATGAGCAGGGGCGCCAAGCGCTGATTGAGCTGCTGCGCAACCAAGCCTCAGCGCTGCCCGACGGGGTGGCTAACGAGCTGTCGCCGGAAGCGGCGGCTCAAGGCGGCGAGGTAGCCCCTGAAGAGGTGTCGCTGCCGCGTCAGCTGGCCGAGCTAACCAGCCGCGTGGTCGGCGATGTAGGCGGGCAGATAGAGCAGGCGATAGCGGTTGTGGGGGGGCTGTTTGCTGGCCAAGGCGCTGGCACGTTCAACATGGCCGTGTTTGTCAGTGCGGCGATTAACCTGGGCATCGTCATTGTCGCGACCTTCGCGATATTTATGCTGTTCCGCCGTTTGGCGAAACCGTTATTTACTAAAATAAGTGGCTGGTCTCAGTTAGGGAGCGGGTTAACACCGGTACTGCGACTGGTGCTGTGTGTAGCCATTGCGGCGGTTGTCGATGTGTTGTTAGTTGCGTTTGCCTACGTGGGCGGCAACTTGGTGGCGACGTTTGCAGTGGGTGAAACCGGCGAGCTTTCAACGCGGGCTTCGTTATTTCTTAACGCCTTTTTGGTCATTGAACTGCTGAAAGCGGGTGTGCGGATGCTGTTCTCTTCACGCTATGAAGGGCTGCGCCTGCTGCCGATTTCTGCACAAGAAGCGTCCTACTGGAACCGCTGGCTAGCGCGATTAATTGGTATGGTCGGGTATGGCCTCATGGTGGTTGTTCCCTTGGTTAACTACTACCTCGCGCCCGCTTTGGGTCAGGCGGTGGGCACGCTGATCATGCTGCTGGCCTTTATCTATGCCGTGGCGGTGGTACTGAAGAACCGTGTGCGCCTGCGCGACAACCTAAACGACATGAGCAGTCGCTCAACCCTGATGGCAAGCCGTGTATCGCTACAGCTGTTTGCGCGCACTTGGCATCTCTTTGCGCTGATCTATTTCCTGATGGTGTTTGTCTTAACCCTGACGCGTCCAGGGGATGCGCTGCCGTTTGTGTTGTTCGCGACGCTGAAAACGTTAGTGGCTGTGGTCATTGGCCTGCTCGCCTCGGCTTTCCTTACCCAGACGATCGGTCGTCGTATTCGACTCTCCGACGATCTGCGGCGCAAACTGCCGCTATTGGAAGTACGTTTAAATAGCTACGTCCCCAATGCCCTGCGCATTCTGCGTACGGTGATCGTGGTCGCTGTCATCATGGTGGTGCTGGATGCGTGGGGAGCGTTTGATTTAGCCGCCTGGTACGCGTCTGAGCGCGGTGCGAGCCTTGTAGGTAAATTGGTCGGTGTCGCGATTATTTTGGTTGTCGCCTTTGGTGTTTGGCTGGGGCTGGCGAGCCTGATCGAGCATAAGCTCAACCCGGAAACGGGCCATGGTGAACCCTCGGCGCGTGCTAAAACGCTGCTCAGCCTGTTCCGGAACGCCTTGGCCATTGGTATGGTCACGATTACCGGCATGATCGTGCTGTCCGAAATTGGCATCAATATCGGGCCACTCATTGCCGGTGCCGGTGTGCTGGGTCTGGCCATTGGTTTTGGCGCCCAGAAACTGGTGCAGGACGTGATTACCGGCATCTTTATTCAGGTAGAGAACGCCATGAATACGGGCGACGTTGTTACCGTCGGTGGCATCACCGGTACGGCTGAGCGTTTAAGTATTCGCTCGGTAGGCATTCGTGATTTATCAGGCACTTACCATATTGTGCCGTTCTCAAGCGTTGATACCGTGTCTAACTACATGCGTGAATACGGCAACCACGTGGGTGAGTACGGGATTGGCTATAACGAGAGCATTGACGAGGCGATTGAGCAGCTGAAGCTGGCGTTTGAAGACCTTCAAGCCAGCGAGGAGCATGGTAACAAGCTGCTGGCTGAGCTGACCGTTGCGGGCGTTACCGCTCTGGCAGATAGCTCCGTCAATATCCGCGTGGTGATCAAAACAACGCCGGGCGACCAGTGGAGTGTGGGGCGTGCTTATAACCGGTTGGTGAAGTTGCGTTTTGATGCAGCCGGTATTGAGATTCCATTCCCACATACCACGCTCTACTTTGGGGAAACCAAGGGCGGTAAAACGCCCCCTGCCAATGTGCGTGTATTGGACTCCACGGCGGAGCGTAAAAAGGTGGAAACCTCGCCCGTCCGTCAGCAAGACGAGCAATCCTCAAGCTCAACAAATGAGCCTGATCACCTAAAGCCAGATCATGATGATGTGGACGAGGTGTAACGCGAAGCGCTGATCGGTTAGCGCGTTAATACTGGGGCCGCCTTAGGGCGGCCCCAGTGCGTTTGAGGGTTTAATGATTAACCTGCGTAATTCTCGGAATGACGCCCTTCTAAATTGATCGACTCGCCGCCATCCACAAACAGTATTTGTCCGGCCACAAAGTCGTTGTCCAATAAGTAGTGCAGCGCTTGTACAAGGTGCGCGGGACTGCCTTGATGATCCACCGGGATGCCATCTATGCGCCACTGTATATAGTCGCTGGTGCGCTGAGAGGCGGGCAACACGACGCCCGGAGCAATACCGTTTATGCGCAGGCGTGGTGCAAACTCTAGGGCTGCCATACGCGTCATATCCGCTAGGCTCTTTTTCGACAGTAAATAGGCGGCATAAGGGTATTGGTGGTAGGCCACTTTATTGTCAATGATGTTGACAACTTGCCCGCTCTCCACGGCTTCTGCAAAGTGCCGTGTGAGCAGCAGCGGTGTAAACATATTGACCCTGAATTGCGTCTCCAGCATCGCTAGGTCGGTGCCTGCAATAGGCGCTGGTTCATACGCAGAGGCGCTATTTAACAGCAGGTTTAAGCCTGGAAAGTGCTGTTTAGCAGCAGCGACAAGGTCTTCCAGCGAATCGCTTAAGAAGTTGCACGGCACTATCTCACACGCTTGACCTTTCTGGCGTATGGCTTGCGCCACCTCTTCGGCTTCCTCGCGGGAGCTGTTGACGTGCAGGGCAATATCATAGCCTTTTTCGGCCAGAGCTTCGGCGAAGTGGCGTCCTAAGCGTGTCGCGCCGCCAGTAACCAGCGCTGCTGATGAACTCATATAAGACTCCCTCATTGGATTAACGTTTCAGCGTTTTACGCGTTCCTCATGACTCTCTGCGTGAGCGTAGCGTTTGTCAATATCTTGTACAGAGCTTGAACAAAATAGCAGGCAGACTACTCTTAGGGGTCGTTAATCGATTTGATCGCTACGCACGGGTTATGTCTCTGAGTCTCCGGTTTTGTAAGCAGTTTATAAGCAGCTTATAAGCACTAACATTGGGATACCGCTATGCCTTCGTCTTCATCGTTACATACGACACCGTTCACTACGACGCCTGATACGGCTGTTCATGAATGCTTAATTTCGTTAGGCAGCAACATTCAGCCCGAGCATCATTACACTCAAGCGCTGGCTATTTTAGAACAGGAGTGTGAGCTGGTAGCTAGCTCCCAGGCGATTCGTACCGCGCCTGTGGGCTATCAGCAGCAGCCGGACTTCCTCAATGCAGCGTTATTGGTACGCACTGTTTTTGATTACGCCGCGTTTCGTGCTTATTTGAAAGACGTTGAAGCACGCTTGGGCCGGGTACGTGGCCCGATTAAATCCGGCCCTAGAACCATGGATTTGGATATTGTGGCGTGGGACGGTGAGGTCGTTGATAACGGCTATTATCATCACGACTATGTGCGCGGCCCCGTTGATGAGGTGCTGGCCGCTACTGGGCGCACTCTTGTTCCTTCGGCGAGCGCGCTATAAAGCGTTTTTTCAATCGGCTCACTCTCACCTTTTTTGCGCCTCGGCCGATAAGAGAGTAACTGCCACAGCGTTAATCTACCGCTGATGGGGTAGCCCTTAGAGGAACGAGCGTGATCAGCCTTGCGACCAACCTAACGTCGCTACTGGTGCAAAATAATCTGCGCAGTAGTCAGCAGTCGATGCAAACCGCCATGCAGCGGTTATCGTCGGGGCTGCGCATTAATAGCGCCAAGGATGATCCCGCCGGTCAGGCGATTGCCAATCGCATGACGGCACAAATTAAAGGCATGAACCAGGCGATCCGTAACACCAATGACGGTATCTCCATGGTGCAAACCGCCGAAGGCACGCTTAACCAGATTAACGACAACCTGCAGCGCATCCGAGAGTTAAGCGTTCAGGCGGCCAACGGCACCAATGCACCCTCCGATCTGGCGTCGATCCAGGGGGAAATTGACCAGCGCTTGGAAGAGATTGAGCGCTTGGCAGGACAGAGCAATTTCAACGGCATCGGCCTGTTGGGAAGCGATAAGACGCTCAATATCCAGGTGGGCGCCAATGCAGGCAATGTGATTGGCGTGCGCTTTGAGGCGATGAGCCTACAAGCATTAGGTTTGGAAGGCTTTAGCGTACT
Organism: Vreelandella venusta; assembly: GCF_044809155.1. Lineage (GTDB taxonomy): Bacteria > Pseudomonadota > Gammaproteobacteria > Pseudomonadales > Halomonadaceae > Vreelandella > Vreelandella venusta_B. The sequence goes on along the minus strand of NZ_CP085241.1, from coordinate 3,440,753 downwards.
GAACGATGGCAGTGCCACTGAAAATCCGCTCACTGCCATGGATGATGCACTTAAACGTGTTGACCGTCAGCGCAGCTACATGGGAGCGGTGCAGAACCGTTTTGAGAGTGTGATTGATGGCCTGAATAGTAACATTATCAACACGTCTGCCGCGCGATCGCGCATCCAGGATGCGGATTACGCACAGGAAGTCTCGAATTTGATCCGCGCACAAATTTTACAGCAGGCAGGTATCGCCATCTTGGCTCAGGCCAACCAGCAGCCGCAAATGATTTTGCGACTGCTGGAAGGGCTTTAAGAAGTACGATAGGCAGAGGGGAAGGGCGTTACTGGATAATGCCCTGCTCCCGCGCCATCGCATAGGCAGCTTGAGGGCCATTCCACAGCGATGGCAGTAAAATCAACGACACGGGAATCGCCGTGATCACAATAAACTGCTGCAGCGCGCCAATCTGTCCCGCGCCCATATACAGCAGCACCGCCGCCATCAGCGCCATCGCAATGCCCCAAAAGGCGCGGATGTAAGGGCTGGGGGCGTCATGACCCGCACCGACAACAGCAATGGCATAGCTCATCGAGTCGCCGGTAGTGGCGACAAAAATGGTCGTCAATAACAGAATTGCTAGTGCCATCCAGGTGCCGCCGGGAAGCGCCTGGGCCACGGTCAGCGTTGCCACATCAAACTGGAAGTTATTCAACGCCTCGGTGAGGTCGATGACGCCGTTAAGCTGGTAATAGATACCCGAGCCGCCCAGCAGCGTAAACCACACGGTTGTTGCAATTGGCGCCAGCACCGCAACCGCTAGAATCATCTGGCGAATACTGCGACCCCGTGAGATCCGCGCAACAAAAATGGCCATTAACGGTGCATAGCCTATAAACCAGGCAAAGAAGAACACCGTCCACCACTGCATCCACCACGCCGGGGCGGTTTCAGCGGTCATGGTCGCCATGGTGAAGAATTCACTCGCATAAGCACCCATGCTCGCGACGTAGGTGTTGACCAAAAACAGCGTGGGGCCAAAGATGAAAATGGCCGCACCAATGGCCAGCGCCAGCAGCACATTAAAACGGCTGAGCAGCTGGATGCCTTTGTGGACGCCGCTCATCGACGAGAGCACATAAACAGTGCCCAGTACGGCCAAAATCATTAGCTGGCCGGTGTAGCCTTCGGGCAGGCCAAATAGCTCATGAAGGCCAAAACTAACCTGCGTCGCCAGAAAGCCGATTGGGCCGACCGTACCGGCGACCACCGCAATCACGCAGCACGCATCGACGATCGAACCGAGTGGGCCGCGCATAAGGCGTTCACCTAAAACGGGGTAGAGCAGCGTACGCGGCTGAAGCGGTTGGCCTTTCACATAGTGGGCATGCGCCAGTACGACTGCCGTTAGCGAGCCAAGCACCGCCCATGCCATAAAGCCCCAGTGCATAAACGACTGCGCCAGCGCGCCAGACACCGCTTCTGCGGTACCGGGTTCGGTGTCAAACGCCGGTGGTGTGACCACAAAATGGTAGACCGGCTCGCCAGCGGCGAAAAACACGCCGCCGCCTGCCAGTAGCGTGCACAGAATGATGGATAGCCACTTAAATGTGCTCATTTCTGGTGCATCAAGGTTGCCGATTTTAGCCGTTGATGCAGGAGAAATGGCCACGCCAATGGCAATAAAAAAGGTCAGTAGCAGCAGCAGTTGAAAGTAGCTGCCCAAGACTCGTGCCGTCCAGGCAAAGCCAGTACTGATGGAGTTGGCGACAAGGTCGATATCGTAAAAGGAGAGCGCCAGAAACGCCACGATGAAGCCGATGCTGAGTGTCAGCACAAGGGGGTCGCCAAGGCTAAACGCTTGGCGACCTTCGGCATTAGGAGGTTGGTTCATGTGAACACCTGTTAAGTTAGGTCAGGAGATAGCGGTTGCATCTATGGTTAAAGCACCGCTTTTAAGAGCAAAAAAAAGCGCCATTCAATGAATGGCGCGAGGACAGGAAACTGGACATAGTTTATCGTAAATATAGACCAAGGTCTAACATGTTTTAGTTTGGGGTACGATGAGCTAATCGCGCTGAGCGTTTTTTCAGGGGGCGTTTGACTACCAGCGAAACAGCAGCGAGGCACTGGTGGTGTGATCCGTGCGTTCGCTAGCATCTTCCGGCGGTAGTGAGTTGTGCTTAATCTCATGGGAGAGCCGTAGCGACAAACGGGCGTTCAAGCGGGTTGTCAGGGCAGTGAGTGTCCGTGATGTGGTGTTTTGGTTCGTGTACTCAACGGATACTTCTTGTTTAACATCAGAGTTTGGCGACAACTCCCAGCGGTAATCAAGCGCGGAATAGGCCACGGCGAGCCGCTCGTTATTGGCGTCGCGTAGCCTGTCATGGCGGTAACCAGGCCCCGCTTCAAGGGAGAGGTAGTGGCGCTCCCCCTCAATAATTTGCCGGCCGTAACCGCCAATGGCAGAGAGCTGCTGGTCGTAACCCGCAAAGCGATCTTTTTCCCACCGGGCAAAGCCAAACAAATAGTGAGGGCCATTAAAGTCGTAGCGTTCTCGGCCCGCCACTAAATACTGCTCAGCGCTTGTGTTGCCCTCTTTACTGACGTTGCGCACTTCACCGCGCAGCGAGTGGGTCAGCTCGCCGGTAATCCATGTTAAGCGTGTTTTACCAATAAGCGTGCGGCTATCGGTATTGCCTGAAAGCTGATTAAACCCAAGCTCTGCGTCGCCACTAAACACCGGGGCGCCCTCTTTAGGCGGTGGCGGCGCATAAAACGGATAGGCGGCGGCACCCGTTGCCCAAAGGGCGCTGACGGTAAAAACCATGGGGCGTAAAAGGTGTCGCACGTGACTCCTCCTTGAGCGTGAGAACAGTAAGTGGCTGCTATATAAGCAAAGTGAGGCGAAAGCGCAACTAACGCCGCTTGGCGCTGCGTGCCATAATGACGCTGTCGCGCATCGTGAGTTCCCTTATGAGCACCCCACGCCCCCGTACGCTGGCGGAATTACAGCGCTGGCGCCGCACCCGCGCTAAGCGCCGCTGGTATAAGCGCAGTTTTCGCCTACAGGTCATGATGCTGGTGGGGCTACTGTTAGCGGGCATGTTGCTGGCCCAGGGCACCTATTTGAACCACCGCAAAGCCGAGATCATCACCCACCAAATGGGCGAGCGGGCACTGGCCGTGGCTAAAACCGTGGCCGGAATGCCGCAGATTATAAACGCCTTTGCCACGCCTGACCCGGCTTTCATTATTCAGCCGCTTGCGGAGCGCGTGCGTCAGGAGACCGGCGCGCGCTACGTGGTGGTGGGCAACGCCCAGTCGATTCGCTACTCACACCCGGTGCCTGAGCGCATTGGTCAGCCCATGGTGGGCGGTGATAACGAGCAGGCGCTGGTATATGGGCAGTCCTACGTATCGGAAGCCACCGGCACGTTGGGAACCGCCATGCGGGGTAAAACGCCCATCTGGGATGAAGAAGGCAACATCATCGGGGTGGTGTCGGTAGGCTTCATGCTAGAGCGGGTAGATATGGATGTAGCTCGCTATACCAGCTTAGGGTGGGCGCTGGTGGCGCTGATGATTTTGTTGGGGTTTGCAGGGGCATATTGGCTATCGCAGCACCTGAAAAAAGTCATCCTTGGTTTGGAACCGTATGAAATAGCCCGCTTGGCCATGGAAAAAGAGGCCATTCTACAATCCATCCACGAAGGCATTCTGGCGGTTAACCGCGATGGCCAGGTCACGTTGGTGAATCAGCAGGCGCGACGCTTTTTAGGGCTACCGGATGAACAGGCCATACTGGGGCAGCCAATTCGAGAGGTAGTGCCCAATTCGCGCTTAATCGAGGTGTTAAAGCACGGCGAGCAGGAGTTTGACCAGGAGATGTGGCTAGGCGACCATCCCGTGGTGGCCAACCGCGTGCCGATTGTGCACGAAGGTGAAATTGAAGGCGCCGTTGCGACGTTTCGCAGCCGCCGTGAAATTATTGATCTTTCCCAGGCATTGACCCAGGCAAGCCGGGATGTGGATATGCTGCGTGCCCAGGCCCACGAGTTTTCCAACAAGCTGTACACCATTTCCGGGCTTCTACAGCTTAACCGCGTTGATGAAGCGCTAGCGCTGATCCACCAGGAAACCGAGCGTGCTCAAGCGCAAATGAGCTTTTTAATGCGGCACGTGGCCGACGCAGTGCTCAGCGGCATCTTGCTGGGTAAGTTGACGCGAGCACGAGAGCTAGGCGTCGCGCTGGAAATTGATGAGCAGAGCTCACTCTCTTGCCCGCTGACGGTCACCGGGCAAGAAGTCATGATGAGCGTGGTGGGCAACTTATTAGATAACGCCTGCCATGCCGCACTGAATGGACCCAACAGGGAGTCGCCAAAAGTCCGTCTGTTCTTCACGGATTTAGGCGAACAGCTGTTGATTGAAGTAGAGGATAACGGTTCAGGTGTCCCTAGCGAGCATGCGGCATCGGTCTTTCAAGATGGGTTTTCGACCAAAACCGGTAAACATCGTGGCATTGGTTTAGCGCTGGTTGCGCGGCTGTGCCATCAGCACGGTGGCGAGATAACCTTAGAAGAGAGCGAGTTAGGCGGTGCATGCTTTATTGCTGTGTTGGATCGCTCGCTGTGCCATCCAGTAGCCACAACGCCTTAAAACATAATAACGACGCCAGGAAGAGGAAACACGATGTCTGCGACGCAATACGGCATTTTGGTCGTCGAAGACGATTTTCGCATTGCCGATATCCATAAGGCTTTTATTGAGCAGAGCGACGGCTTTTACGTGGTGGGGTTGGCGCGTAATGGTAACGAAGCCCAAGCCCTGATGGCCCAGCACGCGGATGCCGTCCAACTGATTTTATTGGATGCGTATTTGCCCGATGTGGAGGGCCTGGAGCTGCTATGGGCCATTCGCCGCGACTACGTGCATGTAGATATCGTGATGGTGACCGCCGCCCGCGAAGTAGAGACCATCAGCGAAGCGTTGCGTGGTGGCGTCTTTGATTATCTGATTAAACCGATTGAAGCAGCGCGTATGACGCAAATGCTGACGCGCTTTCGCCGCGAGCGTGAGGCATTGGCGAATCGCGCCGAGATGAGTCAAGACGAGCTGGATCAGGTGCTCGCCCGCTTACAGCCCGGTGAACCTCAGCGGCTAGCGGCGCGAACGCTGCCTAAAGGCATTGACCGCTTGACCCTGCGCCGTGTGGTCGAAGCGCTGGCCGCCGAACATGACTCCCAAACGGCGATGCAGGTAGCGCAAGCGATGGGTGCCAGCCGTTCAACGGCGCGGCGTTATTTGGAGTTTTTAGTGGCTGAACAGGCGGTTAACGCGGAAATTGGCTATGGCGATGTTGGCCGCCCTGAACGCCGCTACCGGCTGTTGGCATCTTCCTCAACCTGGCTGGAGTCACTGTAAACGCGCTGTTATCAAGTGGTCGTGAACAAAATGAACAAAACGCACAAAAAGCACAGTTTGTTATTAATGGGCATAAGCTTGTTGGAGGTGGGGGCGGTCTTCTAACGTTCATGGCGTAACCACAATTGACGCGTGTAGATTACCGCGCATAACAACATAACTGACTGTGGAGAACGCCATGAACACGCTTCCTCTTAAGCGCTTTGCCGTGCTTGCCTTACCGATGGCTGCCCTTGCCATGACAACGTCTGCCCAAGCGCAAGAGTGGACACCCAGCCGTTCAATCGAGTTTGTAGCGCCGGCCAACCCAGGCGGTGGCTGGGATACGCTGGTACGCACCATGTCCCGCGTTATTCAGCAAGAAGCGCTGGCCGACGAAAGCTTTGCCGCCATTAACGTGCCGGGCGGCGGCGGTGCGGTGGCTTGGGCCCAGGTAGCCCGTGATAGCGGCAATCCGCATAAGCTTTTCGCCACCAGCCCGCCGATGATTTTGGTACCGCTGGCCGGGGCTTCCCGCTACGACCATACCGATTTCACGCCGATTGCGCGCATCAATACCGACTATTCGATTATTTTGGTGGCGGCAGACTCCGAGTACCAAACCCTGGATGATCTTTTCACGGCGCTGAAAGAGAACCCCAGTTTAAGCGTGGGCGGTGGCAGTGCGCCGGGTTCCATGGATCACATCTCAGTTGCTGGCCTTGCTTCCGCGGCGGGGATGGACGCCTCCTCGGTTAACTACATTCCCTTCTCGGGCGGTGGCGACGCCATGACCAACCTTATGGGGGGGCATATCGAGGCTGTCATTGGCGGTGCCGGTGAAGCGGTAGGCCAGCTGGGCGAAGGTAGCCAGCTGCGCGCACTGGGCGTTTCGTCTGAAGAGCGTCTGGGTGGCGGCTTGGCGGAGGTGCCGACTTACCAAGAGCAGGGTTACGACTACACCTTCGATATTTGGCGTGGCGTCATGGGCGCGCCAGAAATGCCGGACGAGGCGGTGGAATACTACGAGACGCTCTTCGCCGAAATGCTTGAAACGGATGCATGGCGCGAAGCAAGCGACCAGCTGGGCTGGATTGATGCCTACCAGGATAGCGACGCCTTTGCGACCTTTCTGGATGAGCAACAAGAGCAGTTCAGCAGCGTGCTGACCGACCTGGGCCTGATGCGCCAGTAAGACGCGCTTGTCCCAACCCCGGTGGCAGCCGTGCCACCGGGATCATCCGTCTGATACCGCAAGGGTCTTGCTGAATAGCAACGACCTCTTCGGAGAGCTTTCTCATGACTCGATTCAATACCAACCAATGGCTAGCGCTTGTGGTGGCGTTAGTGGCGGCTGCCTATCTGGCAATGGCCTGGCAAATTCCCAACTTTCCGCTGCCCCGCCCGGTGGACTCTGATCTGTTTCCAAAAGTGTTAGGCGTCTCTTTGCTGTTGCTATCAGCGTGCTTATTTTTTGAGCGTCCTGGCCCTATTGCGGGTGCCGATCAGATTGATCACGCCGAAACCCAAGGGCCGCTGCTGCTAACGCCTTGGGCGCGGGTGATCGTCACCGCCATCGCCATTGCTGCTTATGCGTTCCTACTCGTTCCGCTGGGCTTTGTGCTGGCCTCGACGCTACTGTGTGTTGGCCTAACGGCTTACTACGGCTACCGCCGCCATGGGGTCAATCTAGCAACATCACTTGGAGTGGTGCTGGCGCTGTATTTGACCATGACACGGGTAATGGATGTTTACCTACCCACTGGCGTGCTGCCGTTTTAACTAAGCCGCGCTTGCCCACTGTTAGCGGGTTTAAAAGAGAGACACTCCCATGGATGCCTTTAACAATCTAATGTATGGCTTTGGCATCGCGCTTGAGCCTATCAATATCGCTTACGTCTTTGCCGGTGTCTTTGCTGGCACTATTATCGGCATGTTGCCCGGCCTTGGGCCAATCAGCGCGCTGGCGCTGATGATTCCAATTACCTTCGCGATGGAGCCCTCTTCAGGACTGATCTTGATGGCCGGGGTGTATTACGGCGCTATTTTCGGCGGCTCCACCTCATCTATTTTGCTGAACGCCCCCGGCGTGGCGGGAACGGTCGCGACCTCGTTTGACGGCTATCCGATGGCCAAGCAGGGGCTGGCAGGTAAGGCGCTGGCAATTGCCGCTTACTCCTCCTTTGTGGGCGGTACTATCTCCGTTGTCTTCCTGATGTTGATTGCGCCACTGCTCTCCAAAGTGGCAGTGAGCTTTGGCCCCGCTGAGTACTTCGCGTTGATGGTGTTAGGCTTAACCGCAGTGGTGTCGCTCTCTGATAAGTCGCTGGTGAAAGGCTTAATCGCCGCTGTGGTCGGCGTCATGATCTCGATCATCGGGATTGATATGCAAACCGGCACCGAGCGCTTTACCTTTGGCTCTATTCATCTGCTCGACGGTGTCGACTTTCTGGTCGTCGCGCTGGGTATCTTCGCGTTAGCCGAAGTGTTTTACATGCTGCTGCGCGGGGGCGGAGGCAAAGAAGCGCCGCGTAATGCCATTGGCTCATTGAAGTTGACTCGCAGTGAAGTGAAGCAGATTGCCGGGCCGGTTAGCCGCAGTTCAGTATTGGGCTTTTTTACTGGCGTCCTGCCGGGCGCCGGGGCGACCATTGGCTCGTTTCTGGGCTACAGCATGGAAAAACGCATTGCCAAAGACGGTGATACCTTTGGTAAAGGCAATATCAAGGGCGTTGCAGCGCCGGAAGCGGCAAATAATGCGGCGTGTACCGGTTCGTTTGTACCGCTGTTAACCTTGGGTGTGCCGGGGTCTGGCACCACCGCCGTACTGCTGGGCGCACTGCTGGTAATGGGGGTGAATCCTGGCCCGATGATGCTTGAGCAGCGCCCGGATGTGTTCTGGGGCGTGGTCGCCAGTATGTATATCGGCAATATCTTCCTGCTGGTGCTTAACCTGCCGCTGATTCCGCTGATCGCCAAGATTCTCGATCTGCCCAAACCGCTGCTGCTGTCGCTGATTTTGATCTTCTGCATGATCGGTGTTTACGGCATGAGTTTCAGCGTGTTCGACCTGCTGCTGCTATTGGGCTTTGGCCTGGTAGGTCTGGGCATGCGCCTGTTTGGTTTCCCCGCCGCGCCGCTGATTCTGGCGCTGATTTTAGGCAACATCATGGAAGAGTCCATGCGCCGCGCGCTGCAGATCTCCGGCGGTGATTGGACGACCTTTATCGACAAGCCGATTTCTCTGTCGCTACTGGTGATTGCGGTACTGTCGCTTGGTTTACCGCTGCTGAAGAAGCGCCGCAAGCGTTTAACAGTTTAATCGCTGCTCGCTTAGTAGAGGCTCAGCGCCCTAGCTCACGCTAGGGCGCTTTTTTTATGGTTTTTGGGCGAGCAGTCATTGCGAGTACTTTTTTGGTGCAGGGTGCTCTCTGGGCGCCTTCAAGCCGTGCATGAACGATGTGTTAGCGCGCTACCTTAGTGCGTAAACGGAGGTTAGTTAATTTTTAACATACTTCTAAACATCTGATATTTAATTGATAAAAGCCTTTTGTTCCAGTGTGGCGCACCCCTTGCAGGTGTTGGTCACCACTCTCGTGGGCGTGCTAAAGCGCACTAATGCCGGCAGCAGCAAGGCACAGCAGATGGTTTAGCACGCAGCCAACATACCGAGCCCCACGCATAAGGGGCGCAAGGAGGTTCACGTGACCACACTGCAGCGCAAGACACACCCTCGCACTCTTGGCCGTTTTACCACTGCCTTAATTGCCGCCGCCGTTATGGGTGGCAGCGCCCAGGCCATCGCCCAAGAAGACGATCCGATCAAGATCGGTATTCTTCACTCACTTTCCGGCACCATGGCAATCAGTGAGACCGTTCTCAAAGACACCGTTGAGATGCTGATTGAGCAGCAAAACGACGCGGGTGGCTTGTTGGGCCGTCAGCTTGAAGCGGTGGTTGTTGACCCCGCCTCTAACTGGCCGCTATTTGCCGAGCGTGCTAGAGAGCTACTGGCGCAAGAAGAGGTCGACGTGATCTTCGGCAACTGGACTTCTGTTTCCCGCAAGGCCGTACTGCCGGTGGTGGAAGAGCTTAACGGCCTCTTGTTCTACCCGGTGCAGTATGAAGGTGAGGAGTCTTCGGAAAACGTCTTTTACACCGGGGCCGCGCCTAATCAGCAGGCGATCCCGGCGGTTGAGTATTTGATTAATCAAGTGGGTATCGAACGCTTTGCGCTGGTCGGCACCGATTATGTCTATCCTCGCACCACCAACCGCATTCTAGAAGCGTTCCTCAAAGATGAGCATGGCATCGCCGATGAGGACATCATGGTCAACTACACGCCGTTCGGCCATTCAGATTGGCAGAACATCGTGTCAGAAATCCGCCGCTTTGGTGAAGAGGGTAAGCCCACGGCCGTGATCTCAACGATTAACGGCGATGCCAACGTGCCGTTTTACACCGAGCTTTCTAACCAGGGCATCGACGCTGCCGATATCCCCGTTATTGCCTTCTCAGTGGGCGAGCAGGAGCTCACCGGTATTGATACTGGCCCGCTGGTGGGTCACCTAGCGGCTTGGAACTACTTTATGAGCGTCGATACTGACGCCAACTACGACTTTATCGACGCCTGGATTGACTACACCGGTGATGATATGGCGGTTACCAACGACCCCATGGAAGCGCACTACATTGGCTTCAACATGTGGGCCGAAGCGGTGCGTAAAGCGGGCACTACCGACGTGGATGCGGTGAAAGACGCGATTATTGGCGTGACGGTTCCCAACCTTTCCGGTGGCTATGCGGCGATGATGCCCAACCATCACATCACCAAGCCGGTGCTGATTGGGGAAGTTCAAGACAATGGCCAGTTCGATATCGTCTGGCAAACGCCGTCTACCGTGGCAGGCGATGCGTGGTCTGACTACCTGCCTGGCTCGCGTGATTTGATCGCCGACTGGCGTGCCCCCATGCGCTGCGGCAACTTCAACGTGGTGAACGGCTCCTGTGGCGGTAGCACCGCAGCAGAAGAAGCCGAAGCCGCCCTCGCTGAGTAAATGATGATCCCCCGCCGCTTGGCTAAACGCTGAGTGGTGGGGGAGCACACTATCTTCCCGTTTTTAGATCACTGTTTTTAATATAACCAAAGGAAGAACCCTATGAGGCGTTTCCTTTCCTTGGGGCTGCTGTGCCTGCTGTTGTTAAGCGTCACAGTCACCGCTCAGGCACAAACAAGCGCCGCCGTTGAGGCTGATGACGCAGCGGCGCTTGAGCTACTCGAAGCGCTGGACGTGCGATCCTACCCGGCCAAAGGCGAAGCGATTATCGCTATTTTGCAAAGCGATGATGAGCGCGCGCGTGATTGGCTGCAGTCCTTGCTGGATGGACGTTTGCAGCGCACGGACGACGGCCGCTTTGTGGTGGTGCTCGACAATCAAGGCCGCGATTGGCCAGTAGCAGATGCATTGACCGGTGAACCGCTGGGAGAAATGTCTCGGCGTGACTTAGATCGTATCGGTATCAACAATGCGCTGCGTAATCAGTTACGTAGCGCTATTGCCGTGGTGGATTTGTATTCCCCCAACGTAGAGCGCCGTCGTACGTCAGCCAGCCGACTGCTGGGTGAGGTTGACGAAGCGCTGGCCGAATCGCTTAGTGAACTGATCGCTGAGGAAGAAGACGCCGAGGTATCGCGCAGGCTGACTCAAGCGCTGGCGATTTATCACGTTGAAAGCGGCGAGCTGGAAGGCGTTGAAACGCTGCGAGGCAGTTTGCATCCGCGGGTTCGCGTCGCGCTTAGCCGGGCAGCGAATAGCGATGATCCCATTATTGCCGATGCCGCTAATGAAGCGCTGATCAGCATTGAGCAGAATCTCAAAATTAATCGTGGCTTAGAAACGCTCTACTTTGGGCTTTCGCTTGGCTCGGTATTAGTACTCGCGGCCATTGGCTTAGCCATCACCTTTGGCGTGATGGGTGTGATCAATATGGCCCACGGCGAGCTCATCATGCTGGGCGCTTATACCACCTGGATGATGCAACAACTGTTGCCCGGCCAGCCGGGGCTGGCGCTAATTCTGTCGATCCCCGCAGGCTTTATGGTGGCCGCCCTTGTGGGCATTGCCATTGAGCGGGGCGTCATTCAGTTTCTGAAGGGACGCCCGCTGGAAACCCTGCTGGCGACGTTCGGTATCAGCCTGATTTTACAACAGCTAGTGCGCACGGTGATTTCACCGCAGAACCGCTCGGTTGTGACACCGGAGTGGATGAGCGGCTCGCTGGTAGTTAACGATGCGCTCTCGCTGACCCTCAACCGTATGTACGTGCTTGGCTTTGCGCTGGTGGTGTTTGCCGGGCTGATGCTGATTATGCGTCGCACGCGCCTGGGGCTTGAAGTGCGCGCCGTGACCCAGAACCGCGCCATGGCACGTTCCATGGGGATTCGCGCCACTCGCGTCGATATTATGACCTTCGCGCTAGGTTCTGGCGTGGCGGGCTTGGCTGGCGTGGCGCTGTCACAGCTCACTAACGTAGGCCCCAATCTGGGCCAGAACTACATTATTGATTCCTTTATGGTCGTCGTTTTCGGCGGCGTGGGAAATCTATGGGGCACTCTGGTGGCCGGGCTTTCCCTGGGCATTATCAACCAAGTGTTGGAACCCTGGGCAGGTGCCGTGTTGGCCAAGATCATTGTGCTGGTGTTCATCATTCTGTTTATTCAAAAACGCCCGCGTGGACTCTTCCCGCAGAAGGGCCGGGCTGCGGAGGGCTAACCTATGATGACGCACTCATCCTCAAGCCAGTTTTGGCTAACCCGCCCGTTTAGCGAACGGGCCACGCAGGTCTTTCTTGGCGTGCTGTTTGCTGCGCTGCTGCTGGTCACCGTGCTGCACTTGGCGGTACCCCAAGGCCACCCGCTACACGTGAATGCTTACACCGTGAACCTGTTCGGCAAGTATTTAAGCTACGCGCTGCTCGCCGTATCAGTGGACTTAGTGTGGGGCTATTTGGGCATTTTGAGCCTTGGCCACGGGGCGTTTTTTGCCATTGGCGGCTACGCCATGGGCATGTACCTGATGCGCCAAATTGGTGATCGCGGTACCTACGGCGACCCGGTGCTGCCGGATTTTATGGTGTTTCTCAGTTGGGACAGCCTGCCCTGGTACTGGCTCGGCTTTGATATGGCCTGGTTTGCCTTTGCCATGGTGCTGTTAGCCCCTGGGTTATTGGCATTGGTATTCGGCTTTTTAGCGTTTCGCTCGCGGGTCACTGGGGTGTATTTGTCGATTATTACCCAGGCGCTGACCTTTGCCCTGATGTTGGCATTCTTCCGCAATGAGATGGGCTTTGGTGGCAACAACGGACTGACCGATTTTCGCGAGCTGCTGGGCTACAACCTGCGTAGTGACGACACTCGTTTAGGGCTGTTTATTGCCACTGGGGTTGCGCTGGCGCTGGGCTACATTCTTTGCCGCGCGATTGTCACTAGCAAGCTTGGCCGAGTGTGTGTGGCCACGCGGGATGCCGAGGCGCGCACGCGCTTTATTGGCTACCGGGTGGAGCGTTTTCAGCTGTTTGTATTCGTGGTTTCCGCCATGCTGGCAGGCTTGGCGGGCGCGCTTTATGTCCCTCAGGTAGGGATTATCAACCCCAGTGAGTTCTCACCGATTTTCTCGATTGAAATTGTGCTGTGGGTGGCGCTGGGAGGCCGTGCCACGCTATATGGGGCGGTTATCGGGGCGATTTTAGTCAACTACGCCAAAACAATTTTTACCGGCGTGATGCCCGATGCGTGGCTGTTTGCCCTGGGCGCGCTGTTTGTCTTGGTCACCGTGTTGCTACCCAAAGGCGTGGCGGGGCTGTTGCCCCACCTAAAACGCCGCAAACAATCCGATACCGTGCCGAAGGAGGCTGCCGCATGAGCTTATTGCAATCGCTAACCACGCGGGATCGGGTGTTTGATTTTATGGCGCCTCAGGCGTCACCGGTGGATGTGCGTCATGGCCCGATTCTGTATATGGAAGATGTCTCGGTGAGCTTTGATGGCTTCAAGGCAATCAACAACTTAAACCTGACCATTGATGACGGCGAACTGCGCTGCATTATCGGCCCTAACGGGGCCGGTAAAACCACCATGATGGACATCATCACCGGCAAAACCCGGCCCACCGAAGGCAGCGTGTGGTTCGGCAGCCGCCATAACCTGCTGCAAATGAATGAGCCGGATATTGCCAGTTTGGGGATTGGTCGCAAGTTCCAAAAGCCCACTGTGTTTGAAGCGCTGAGCGTATTCGAGAACCTGGAGCTTGCCATGGCCGCCGACAAGCGGATTTTCCCCACGCTTACTGCCCGCATGACCGGTGAAATTAAAGATCGTATTAATGAAGTGCTGGAAACGATTGGCCTGGCCGAGATGCGTTACCAGCCAGCAGGGATTCTTTCCCACGGCCAAAAACAGTGGCTGGAGATCGGCATGCTGTTAATGCAGCGCCCGCGCCTGCTGTTAGTAGATGAGCCGGTGGCGGGGATGACCGAGCAGGAGATGGAGCGCACCGCTGAGCTGCTCACCGGCCTTGCGGGTAAACAGTCTGTGGTGGTGGTTGAGCATGACATGGGCTTTGTACGCTCGATTGCCCGCAAGGTAACCGTGCTGCACCAGGGCAGCGTGCTGGCCGAAGGCAGCATGGATCAGGTCTCCAACGACCCCAAAGTGGTCGAAGTGTATCTAGGGTCGGATGAAGAGGAGAGCGCCTGATGCTAGCGATTGAAAAGCTCAACCAGTTCTACGGCGAGAGCCATACACTGTGGGACTTAGACCTAGACGTGCCTGAAGGCCAGTGCACCTGCGTGATGGGCCGCAACGGGGTGGGTAAAACCACGCTGATGAAAGCCATCATGGGCGAAGTCGCGGTGAAAAGCGGCCAGCTGCGCTACCAGGGCGATGGCAGCGAGATCGAACTCACCAAAAAAGCCGTGGAAGCACGCTCGCGCATGGGCATCGGTTTTGTGCCCCAAGGGCGGCAAATCTTCCCGCTGCTCACGGTGGAGGAGAACCTGCGCACTGGCCTGGCTGCCCGGGGCGACGGGCTGAAAAAAATCCCCGAGCGCATCTACGAGCTGTTTCCGGTGCTCAAAGAGATGAAGCACCGCCGGGGCGGCGATTTATCCGGCGGGCAACAGCAGCAGCTCGCCATTGGCCGCGCGCTGGTGATCGAGCCTAAACTTCTGATTTTAGATGAGCCGGGGGAGGGCATTCAGCCCAATATCGTCGCCCAAATCGGCCAGGTGATTCGCCAACTGATCAAAGAGGATGGTTTAACGGTGCTGCTGGTGGAGCAAAAGCTGCCCTTTGCCCGCAAATACGCCGACCGCTTCGTGATTATGGATCGCGGCCGCCCAGTGGCTAAAGGCGAGATCAGTGAACTCTCTAACGAGCTGATTAAGCAGCATTTGACGGTTTGAGTTATCCACAGCTGGTTTCGCTTACGTCCGCCATGCGCTTATCCGCAGCGTGGTGTGATTCACAATGTTGCCTCACTCAAGGCAATGGCGTGCTTATTCTTAAAACTCTGCGCTGGGTACGTGTTGGCAACAGGGCTTTACGGTAACATGGCTTGCCTTAACAATCAGAGCCGGGTGGAGTATGCGTTACAAAGATAAAAATCAGCTCGCTAACGAGTGGCGAACGCTGCTGGAAAGCACGCCGGTGGCGTTGCGCCATGCGGTGGAAAGGCTGATTGAACAACACTGCGCCTGCTTTGCTGATCACTTTTACAGCGTTATGCTGGAAGACCCTCACGCCTCGCTATTTCTCTCCAACGACCAAGTGCATCAGCGCTTAAATCCCTCCATGCAGCGCTGGCTAAGCGCCATGTTTGCCGTGGAGCATGTCGACGTTGAAGCGCTGGTCGTGCATCAGGAGAAAGTGGGCCAGGTGCACGCGCGTATTGATATTCCCGTTAACTTGGTGCTTAACGGTGCACGACAGCTAAAGCAGGCAATTTATCAGCAAATTAACGCCTCTTTTGAAAGCCCACTGTCGTCAGGTGCCGCGTCGATATATGTCTCTAACCATATTGATATGGCCATGGAGATTATGAGCCATGCCTACTCCGTCGCCAGCGACCGCAACGCGCGCACGGAAGAGGCGTACAAGCTCTTCTCACTGACCCAGAGTATTGGTGATGAGCGCGAGCGACAGCGCTCAGCGCTGCTGGATTGGGAAAATACGCTGATGTTTGCCGTGGCCGCCCAGCAAGGAGTCGCCACCTTTCCTCGGCTGGCCAGCTCCGAATTTGGCCTATGGTACTTTCATAAAGCGTGCCATGCGTTTGAGGGCGCGCCGGAAATCAAGACGATTTCGCGGCATATTCATCACGTGGATGAGTGGTTAAGCGCGCTGGGCAGCGAAGATATCCAGTCACGGCTGCAGGCATTGAGCGATATTCGCAATGCGGCGCGCACAATCCTTATGCTGTTGGATGACGTGTTAGAGCGTGCCTCGGGCTTAGAGGCTGGGCGCGATAGCTTAACCCGGCTGCTTAATCGGAAGTTTCTTTCCGTGGTGCTGAATCGGGAAGTTGAAATAGCTCGCCATTCAGAAAAGCGCTTTGCACTATTAATGGTGGATATTGACCACTTCAAGTCGATCAACGATACCCATGGTCACGATGCGGGCGACAGCGTGCTGCAGCAGGTTGCTAGCATTCTTGACCGCTCCACCCGTGGAGGCGATTACGTTTTTCGCATGGGCGGTGAAGAGTTTCTCATTGTGTTAGTGGATACCGACCTCGAAGGTAGCCGGCTATTTGCCGAGCGCTTGCGGCAAGCAGTGGCCAAAGAGCCGATGCTGGCAACGGCCGATACGCTGCTCAATGTGACCGTCAGCGTTGGGGTAACACTCCACGATGGTCACCCGGACTATTTGCGCTCGCTGCAGCGCGCCGACCAAGCCCTCTACCAAGCCAAGCGCGGCGGGCGAAATCAGGTAGTGACAGGCTAATCAGCACTTTTAAGGAAAGCACTTAAGGAAAAGCACTATGTTGCGTACTGCACTGTTAACAACGCTTTTATTGACCAGCACGGCGCTGCTTGCCGACCAGCACGGCACTCAAGATGATGGGGCATCAAGCCATATGCTATCCATTGAGGCCGCTACACCCTGGACACGTGCAACGCCGCCAGGGGCTGGGGCGGGCGGTGGCTTTGTCACTCTGACCAACCGCGGCTCGACCGATGACCGCCTAGTGGGTGCCACCTCACCACTTACCGAGCGCGTTGAACTCCATACCATGGAGATGGATGGCGATGTGATGCGCATGTTGCACCTGCCGGATGGTATCGAGCTTCCTGCTGGCAGTACCGTCACCCTGGCGCCGGGCGGCTTGCACCTGATGTTTATGGAGCTGGGCGCTCCCATCGTTGAGGGAGAGCCTGTGCCTGTCACGTTTGAGTTTCAAAATGCTGAGAGTATCCACGTAGAGCTTGAGGTATTGGCACCGGGTACATCGCCAGAGGGGGCAGAGCATTCTCATCACTCCTCGCATCATTCTCACTTTCATGATGAACAGCCTGGGCATATGCACCACTAATCGTAATATCGTGGTGCAGGCGGCGTTTTTGGTGCATTTTTATGGTGCAAAAATGTCGCCAGCATCATGTCGGTTAACTCAGTCACTGCTTTTACGGTCGTATATCTAGGCCTTTCACCATTTTGGCGCACTCTTTGCATTAAATGGGGAAAGCCTATTCTAAAGGATGCGACCGCTCCCCATGCTTCTGTGCGAATCCGCAACACCGCGCGCTGGCTCCGGCCACCGGTTTGACCAAGACCGCCACTGGGCGGCATCGCTGGCGCTGCGTTTTGCTAACCGCGACGGCATCACGCGGCTTACCCAAGCGCGTCACCAAGGGCCGCTGCGGGTTCAACGCCCGTTTTACCCCGAAGGCAGTACAGAAGCCTGCCATGTCTACGTGCTGCACCCGCCGGGTGGTTTAGTTAGTGGCGATGCCCTGACGATTCGCGCCCACATCGAGCGTGGTGCCCACGCACTGCTCACCACGCCGGCGGCGAACAAGCTGTATAAAGCTGATAGCCAGGGCGTCGCCTGGAAACAAGATACCGAACTGAACGTGGACGATGGCGGCATCCTTGAATGGCTGCCCCAGGAAACCATCGCCTTTGATGGTTCTAAGGGCAGGCAGCGCACCCATATCGCGCTTCACGGCAGCGCGCGCTGCCTGGGCTGGGAAATCATGGCCCTTGGCCGTCCCGCGAGCGAGCTCCCCTACCTTTCTGGCCGCATTGAGCAGCACTTTCGCCTAACCCTGGATGGTAAGCCGCTGTGGCTAGAGCGCCAGCCGTTAGACCCGCGTCACCCGCGCTTTGCAGGGCGCTGGGGCCAGGGCGGCGCCACGGTACAAGCCACGCTATGGGCGGTAGGCCTGGAAGAAGCCGGTGCGGCGATTGATGAGCTACGCCAGGCGCTGCCGGATAATCCGCGCTGGGCGGTTACTGTGCGTCATGGCGTTCTGCTGCTGCGCTACCTTGGAAACTCCCGTAATGAAGCTTGGGCGCTGTGTGAACAGGCCTGGCAGCTGCTGCGACCGCGCTGGATTGAGCGTACAGCCCACACCCCGCGCATTTGGTTAACTTAATGTGACGCACCGCTGGAGACATGCCCCATGGAACTGACCCCACGAGACAAAGATAAGCTGCTGCTGTTTTCTGCTGCCCAGCTTGCCGAGCGCCGCAAAGCTCGCGGCCTAAAGCTTAACTATCCCGAAGCCGTGGCGCTGATCAGCTTTGAAATCATCGAAGGCGCCCGTGACGGCAGAAGCGTTGCCGATTTAATGAGCTACGGTCGTGAAATACTCAGCCGTGACGACGTAATGGAAGGCGTGGCGGAAATGGTCGATGAAGTGCAGGTAGAAGCCACTTTTCCGGACGGCACCAAGCTTGTGACCGTTCACACGCCCATCAACTAGTCGTCAGCAACCAGGAGGCTGCCATGATGTCCAGCCCAATGATTCCAGGACAGTACCAGTTAAAAGACAGTGATATTGAGCTATGCGTGGGACGCGAGCGAGTCACGGTGGAAGTGGCCAATACCGGCGACCGCCCCATTCAGATCGGCTCCCACTACCACTTCGCGGAAGCCAACCCCGCGCTGGTATTTGATCGCAGCAAAGCCCGCGGCTTTCGCTTAGACGTAGCTGCGGGCACCGCGATTCGCTTTGAGCCTGGCCAGACCCGTGAGGTCACGCTAATTCCCTTCGTCGGTAAACGCGAAATTTACGGCTTCCGTGGCGATGTGATGGGTGCGCTCGATGGAGATAAACAATGAAACCGGTTAACAAAATCAGTCGGCAAGCCTACGCCGATATGTACGGCCCCACTGTGGGCGACCGCGTGCGCCTGGGCGATACCGAGCTGTGGATCGAAGTTGAAAAAGACGCTACCCACTACGGCGACGAGGTGAAGTTCGGCGGCGGTAAGGTCATTCGCGACGGCATGGGGCAAAGCCAGCGTGTTGATGACACAGTGATGGACACGGTGATTACCAATGCGCTGATTTTAGACTGGTGGGGCATCGTGAAAGCCGATGTTGGGCTGCAAAACGGTCGTATCGCCGCCATTGGCAAGGCAGGCAACCCCGATACCCAGCCCGATGTGGATATAGTGATTGGCCCCGGCACTGAAATCATTGCCGGTGAAGGTAAAATCCTTACCGCAGGCGGCATCGACGCCCATATCCACTTTATTTGCCCCCAGCAGATTGAAGAAGCGCTGATGAGCGGCGTGACCACCATGCTGGGCGGCGGCACTGGCCCCGCAACGGGCTCTAATGCGACGACCTGCACGCCTGGGGCGTGGCACATCGGTAAAATGCTGCAATCGGTGGATGATATGCCGATGAACATCGGCTGGCTGGGCAAAGGCAACGCCAGCTTGCCGGAAGCGTTGGAAGCGCAGCTGGAAGCCGGGGCCATGGGGCTTAAACTCCACGAAGACTGGGGCACCACGCCTGCTTCCATTGATAACTGCCTCAGTGTGGCAGAAAAGTACGATGTGCAGATCGCGATCCACACCGATACGCTCAACGAATCCGGCTTTGTGGAAGACACCCTGGCGGCGTTTAAAGAGCGCGGCATTCACACCTACCACACCGAAGGTGCAGGCGGCGGACACGCGCCGGATATCCTGACCGCCTGCTCAAAAGAGTACGTGCTGCCCTCTTCTACTAATCCGACGCGGCCTTATACGGTTAACACCATCGACGAACACCTGGACATGTTGATGGTCTGCCATCACCTGGACCCTAATATTCCCGAAGACGTGGCCTTTGCCGACTCACGCATTCGCCGTGAAACCATCGCTGCCGAAGATATTCTTCACGACTTGGGCGTGATCTCGATGATTGCCTCCGACTCCCAGGCCATGGGCCGCGTGGGTGAAGTGGTCTGCCGCACCTGGCAAACCGCCCACAAAATGAAGGTGCAGCGCGGCTTACTGCCCGAAGATGAAGCCCTGGGCGCGGATAACCTGCGCGCCAAGCGTTATATCGCCAAATACACTATTAACCCTGCCATTACCCACGGCATTGCCCATGAGGTAGGTTCTATCGAAGTTGGCAAACTGGCGGATTTAGTGCTCTGGAAACCGGCGTTTTTCGGCGTAAAGCCCTCGCTAATCATTAAAGGCGGCATGATTGCGGCAGCGCCCATGGGCGACCCCAATGCGTCGATTCCCACGCCCCAGCCGGTGCACTACCGCTTTATGTTTGGGGCGTTTGGAAAGGCCGCCAGCCAAACCCGGCTACACTTTGTTAGCCAGGCCGCCATTGATGCGGGGGTGAAAGAGCGGCTGGGCCTGCATAGCACCTTGGCAGCCTGTAAAAACGTGCGTGGCGTACGTAAAAAAGATATGAAGCTCAACGACGCCTGCCCAGAGCTCACCGTTGACCCACAAACCTATGAAGTGCGCTGCGATGGCGAACTACTCACCTGCGAGCCCGCCACCGAGCTGCCGCTGGCACAGCGGTATCACTTGTTTTGAATGTAAGACATACCCCACGTGACACGAGAGCCGGGAGCAGCCCGTAGAGAGGGTCTTTTGCCAGGGATGGCAAAAGTAGCGTACAGGGACGTATTCACAGCGCCCTCTCGTAGGGCTGCTCCCGGCGAGCCCCCCAAGGCTATAACAGGACGATATCGATGTTGAAACTGATTGAACGCCTCGGCCCCGTAGACGAGGACACCGCCAGCGATACGCTGACACTGCCCTTTGAGCTACGCATTCGAGGCCGTTTGAAAGCCGAAAGTGACAGCGGCCAGCCGCTGGGGCTGTTTCTGGATCGCGGCCCAGTGCTGCGCGATGGCGAAGGTTTAAAAGCTGAAAGTGGCGAGGTAGTGCGCATACGTGCCGCCATTGAGCCGGTGGTGACTGCACGAGTGAGCACAGGCTTACCCCTGGCGAGGCTTGCTTACCACCTCGGCAATCGCCATGTGCAGCTGGCGCTGGGCGAAGACGAGAAGGGCGGCTGGGTGCGTTTCCCCCCCGACCATGTGCTAGAAGAACTGGCGGAACTGCTGGGGGCTGAGCTTGAGCATCACAACGCCACCTTCGACCCCGAACCGGGCGCTTACAACCAAATAGGTGGCGGGCACTCGCACGGCCACGCTCATTCCCACGACCACGACCACGACCACGACCACGACCACGACCACGCGCATGAGCACCACCATGCCCACTGAGCAGCCATCAGACCTCGCCCTGCTAGGGCTGATGCAGCTGGTCAGTCCGGCACTGCCCATCGGTGCCTTTGCGTTTTCCCAAGGGTTGGAAAGTGCCTTTGAGTTAGGCTGGGTAAGGGATGAGCAAAGCCTTTCTGAGTGGCTTTCTGGCGTACTGGAAGATGGCCTAACCCGCTGTGAACTGCCTCTGATCGCGCGCTTTTACACCGCCTTTGAGCAGCAGGACAGCGTTACCATCGCCCAGTGGGACGAGTGGCTAGCCGCTACCCGAGAAACCGCTGAATTAGCTGCCGAAGACAGCCGTTTAGGTGCTTCACTTAAGCGCCTGCTGGGCAGCCTGAACTTACTACCTAACGAAGACGGGTTAAGTGAGGACTTACTGCCTGCCCAGGCCGGCTACGTGACGCTCTTTAGCTATGCCGCTCACATGCGGGGCGTGCCCCTGCGTCAGGCGCTGTTAGGGTTTGGCTGGGCGTGGCTGGAAAATCAGCTGGCAGTGGCCTGCAAAGCACTTCCCCTAGGCCATACCGCTGCCCAACGGGTGATTGAACAGCTGCGCGGGGAGCTGGTGGCGGCCGTCGATCAAGCACTATTACTCGACGATGACGACCTTGGCCCCGTACTGCCCGGCGTGGCGCTGGCAAGCGCTCTACACGAAACGCAATATTCACGCTTGTTTAGAAGTTAAACGCTTATCTATCTTAAATGCTTATTAGTAGGAGAGAACAATGACGCACTGTTTACGTGTAGGCGTGGGTGGCCCGGTGGGTTCCGGTAAAACCGCACTGCTCAAGCAGCTCTGTTCGGCGCTCCGGGATTACTACGATATCGCCGTCGTGACCAACGACATCTACACCCGCGAAGACGCTGACTTTCTGCTCAAACACGATGCGCTGCCCGCGGACCGCATCCTGGGCGTGGAAACCGGTGGCTGCCCGCATACCGCCATCCGCGAAGACGCCTCGATGAATCTGGCGGCCATTGATGAGCTACACGCCCGCCACCCAAAACTAGAGCTGGTTCTGGTGGAGTCCGGTGGCGATAACCTCTCAGCAACGTTTAGCCCTGAGCTTTCCGATCTTACGCTTTACGTGATTGACGTATCAGCAGGCGATAAGATTCCGCGCAAGGGCGGGCCGGGCATTACCAAGTCAGATCTGCTGATTATCAACAAAATTGACATTGCCGAGCAGGTACACGCCTCTCTTGAAGTGATGGAGCGTGACTCGAAGAAAATGCGCGGTGAGCGCCCCTTTGTGTTTACCAACCTTTACGATGGCGTGGGGCTTGAGGAGATCATCCGCTTTATTCTCGATAAAGGCATGTTAGACGAGCGGCGCCCACAGGCTGAAAAGGCCACTGGCTGAAGCGCGTCAAACGTCGTGCTTACCTTACCTGCGTAATCGGTTGGCGACTGGGGTCGGCATACCAGGGCAGGTCAAGGCGGGTATTTCTTTCCAGCTCAGCAATGACTTGGGCGCCCAGCAGTAAAATGACGGCGCCCACTTCCAGGCTAATCAGCAGGATCACCAGCGTTGCCAGCGAGCCGTAAACCGCGTTAACAAACGACAGGTTAGCGAAGTAGTAGACCAGCAGTAGCCGTACGCCTTCCCACAGCAGTGCCGCAACGAATCCCCCAACCACCGCTCGGCGTAAAGCAATGCGCACGACGGGCAGCACTTTATAGATAGCGCTGAACAATAGGAACACCCCAACAAAACTGGCCAGATTCAGCACGGGGCCTGAAAACCCCGCGAGCGGCAGTTCTCTATCAAAAAACATCAGCACCAATGCATTGAGCGAGCTGGCCAGGGTGACCACTAGCGTCAACGCCATCAGCCCGGCGCCCAGCACCACCATGAAAGCGTAGGGCAGCATCACGGAAACCCAGGCGCTGCGTTTAACATGGGGTGTCTCCGGCGCATGAAAAATGATCGCCAGGGCGTCTTCGAGCATGCGAAACGCAAAGGAGCTAAACAGCAGCAGAATAGGGAAGCTCAAAATGCCAATGACATCACGCGAATCCAGCAGGCTACGTACGGCCTCCAACAGCACCTCGGCGTGAGCAGGCGCCATATGACGCGCCTGTACCGTCAGCACACTGAGAAGGTGTTGTTCATCAACCACTTGAGTGAGGAGCACCACGAGGAGAGCAAACAGCGGCACAATAGAGAGCAGAATGTTATAGCCCACCCCGCCCGCTAGCAGAATGCCATGGTTTTTAAAGAAGTTGCGTATTACGCGCCAGGCAAAACGGGCCAGCCGAGGGAGCAGTAACAAGAGAGTACTGGTGATGACGCGGGTTCGAACCATGGCGTGCTGTTCTCCTTGTACATGTGGCCCTACTGCCATGATACGCCGATGGCAGTAGCAAATAACAAGGAGGGTGAGGAATTACAGCACTAGAAGGCATGGCGAGGGAAGAACAGGGGGAAATAAAAACTGCCCTGAGCGGGCGGTGGCGGTCAGAGCAGTGAGAGAGTGTGGCTAGCGAATTGCTAAAACGGGCCATCCTTGGCCACCACTAAAACACAATGAACCGATAGGTTATTGATAACCTTAACCTATGTTATGAACTGCCTTATTGACGAGATAATTAATTGTTCAATAAGCAAAAAAGTACCGTTAGTGGTTAAAGTTGACACACATTAGGCCGATATTTATAAGCATAATTCTATTAAAATTCTCACTGGATCAATAACGAAATGGCTACTGCTCCCCCCACAACCGTTAGACGCGCCTCCGGGCTGCAAGCAAAAGTGCTTGCGCTGGTTTTGCTACCCTTGTTTTTAGTGACCGTCGCCCTAGTGGTCTTCGATGCGTATAGCCGCACGCAAGACACCCGTAACACCCTTGCTGAGCAGCGTGAACTGCTCATTGACGAGCGCCGCGAGGCGGTACGCGATGTAGTGCAAATGGCCACTTCCACCGTTGCGCCTATTTACGAGCAAGCCGGTGTTAACGACGAGGCAGCAAAGCAGCAGGTAGCAGACTTAGTGCGCGCGATGCGCTTTGACGACAACAACTACATTTTTATTTACGACTATGAGGGTAATAATATCGTCACGGCGCCCGCCCCAGAGCGGGAAGGCACCAATATGATTGATGTGCAAACCCCTGACGGTAAGTACCTTATTCGCGACATTATTCAGTTTGCTCAGGAGGGGGGTGGCTTTTACAGCTACTTATGGGAATACCCCGGCACTCGCGAGATTGAACCAAAGCACTCGTTTGTCGATAACCTTGAAAAGTGGGGTTGGCTAATTGGCGCGGGGGTGTACGTCACCGATGTGGATGACACCGTCGCGGGGCTTGAAGCGGCTGCCCGCACAGATTTACGTCAATCCATTATCTATGCCGCGCTATTAGGAGCCGCTCTGTTCGCGATTGTCGCGCTCCTCTCTTACGGTTTTGTGCGCCGCACGGTTGGGCCGATCAAGCGCACAACCAGCGCTATGCAGGACATTGCCCAAGGTCGGGGTGACCTCACCCAACGCTTAGCGGTAGAGAGCAACGATGAGGTGGGAAGTCTGGCGATTCAATTCAACGCGTTTGTGGCACGCATGCAGGAAACTCTGCTGGATGTGCGTCGTAGCACCATGAGCGTGTACCACTCCGCGGGAGAGATCTCCCACAGCTCTGAGGAGCTTGCTACCCGCACCGAACAGGCGGCGGCCAACTTGCAAGAAACCTCGGCGTCTATGGAAGAGATCACCTCAACGGTCAACCACAGTGCGGATAACGCCCAGCAGGCCAATAAGCTGGTGCAATCCACCTCAGAAGTAGCCCACCAGGGTGAAGAGGCGATGGGCCAAGTTGAGCGCACAATGAGCGATATTAACAACTCAGCCACGCGCATCAGCGAAATCATCACCATGATTGATGCCATTGCCTTCCAGACGAACATTCTGGCGCTTAACGCTTCGGTAGAAGCGGCGCGGGCCGGTGAGCATGGCCGTGGTTTTGCTGTGGTGGCTCAAGAAGTGCGGGTGCTTGCCAGCCGTTCCAGCGATGCCTCTAAAGAAATTCGCGGGCTGATCGACAACTCGGTGCAGCATACCCAAGCCGGTGCTGAGCTAGTACGTAATGCGGGCGCGACGATGCGCGAGATTGTTGAAAGCGTTTCTAAAGTCACCGACGTTATTGGTGAGATTAGCGCCGGTGCCAAAGAGCAAAGCAGCGGTATTGGTCAGATCAACACCGCCGTGGCGGAAATGGATACCATGACCCAGCAGAACGCTGCCATGGTGCAGGAGTCCACCACCGCCGCTGCCGATATGCGCCGCCACGCCGAACACCTGAACGAGTTGATTAACTCCTTCGTGCTAGGCGACGATGAACCCCAGCAGCGCCAAGCACTGCCTGCTAAAGGCACGGCTAGTGCCAATGCTGGCTTAAAGCGCCCAGCGCTCGCTTCCAAGCCAGCGCCCGCTCAGCATGCCGATGATAAGTGGGAAGAGTTCTAAGCGCACTGTTGCCACTTTAAGCACATGCTTAATTCGTGGTTCGTAATACAGTTCGTGGTTCGTAATACAAAAGGGGCTTGCCGATTGGCAAGCCCCTTTTTCTTAGGTGTTTTTTTACTCTTACTTTTTCGCTAATTACCCGACCAACCCAACAAAATCGGCACGTACACCACTAGCAGCAGCACGCCAATTAGCCCCAGCAGGTAGGGAATAATTGCTCGCGTGATGCGCTCTAGCGGCAGCTGGGTGACCGACGAGGCCACGTAGAGGTTAATCGCCACCGGCGGGGTAATCATGCCAATGGAGAGCCCCACTACGATAATCAGCCCAAAGTGGATCGGGTCGATGCCCAGCTGCAGCACCAGCGGCAGCAGTACTGGGGTGAGAATGATCAAGGCGCTGGCAGTTTCGATAAACACCCCGGTCAGCAGAATCACCGCCACCACCAAGAGCATAATCACGTAGGGATTAGTGGAGAGCGACAGCACCGATTGGGCGATGGCGCCGGGCACCTGCCAGCTAGAGAGCGTCCAGCTCAGCACTGCCGACATGGCAATCACCAGCATAATCACCGCCGTGGTCATCGCCGAACGAATCAAGAGTTTATATACCTGGGGCAGGGTTAAATCCCGATATACAAACAGCGATACCAACAGCGCATAGTTCACCGCCACCACCGCCGCTTCAGAAGGCGTGAAAATGCCCGAAAAGATACCGCCCAGAATAATAACCGGCGTCATCAGACCCCAGCTGGCGGCTTTAAACGTACGCCAGATAGTCAGTAGCGAGAGCGGCGTACCTTTGGGGTATTGGCGCTTATACGCTTGCGTGATTGCAATGGCCATGAGACCCAAACCCATGGCCAGCCCGGGTAAAAAGCCGTTTAAAAACAGCTTGGACACCGACTGCTGAGCAATCACCGCGTAGATAATCATCGGCACCGAAGGAGGAATCACCACGCCGATGGTGCCGCTGGCGGCGATTAAGCTGGCCGCTGACGCCGGGTCGTAGCCTTTGCGCTTTAGCTCCGGCACCAAGCTTGAGCCTACTGCGGCAGTTGTCGCCGCGCCGGAGCCAGAGATGGCCGCGAAGAACATGCCCGCCATCACCGACACCACCGAAAGCCCGCCGCGCATAAAGCCTACCAGCGAATCGGCAAAGCTCACCAGCCGCTCGCTGACCCTGCCCTGGGCCATTAAATCTCCCGCCAGAATAAACATCGGAATCGCGACCAGGGCAAAGGAGTTAATGCCTTGAAACATCTGCTGGGTAACCACCATCAGCGGCACGCTCGATTGATGCAGGGCGTACAGCGAGCTAGCCCCAATCGCAAAAGCAATGGGCACGCCCAGCAGCATAAACAGGAAGAACAGCCCAAACAGCACCAGCGTCATAGCGGTTTCTCCTCGGCGGCGGCTGTCGGTTCACCGTTGATCAGCACTTCAAGCATGTCCACCAAGGCGTACCACGCCATGATGGCGGCTGAAATCGGAATCACCGCATACACGTAGGTCATCGAGAGCCGCAATGAAGCGGATTTCTGAAAGCTCTGCACCTGCATATAGCGGTAGCCAATAATGACCAACATCACCATAAACGCCAGCACCACCGCGAGCGCGGCCAAGCGCGCTAACTTGCGTAGTGGCAGAGGAAGTGCATCCACGGCAAACGTTACTGCGATATGTCGCCCACGCTGAAAGGCCAGCGTACCGGCTAAAAACGTAATCCATACCAGCAGAAAGCGTGCGACCTCTTCGGTCCAGCCTACGGCGTTAAAAAAAACGCGCGAAACAATCTGTAGCGTGATTACGCCAATTAAAGCTGCCATGCCCGCAAACACCACGGGCTGGATGATCACATCCAGCCCGCGTTCAATGCGTCGCAGCAGCGTCAAAAGAGGCTGTGCAAACACCATCACTGATTCAGCGCCTCCTGAATGCGCGGTAGGTAGTCGCCAAACTGCTGGCCGTATTTCTCGTACACTGGCGCCACAGCGGCTTGGAAGGCTTCAATATCTGGCGACGCGTTGATTTCCATACCCGCTTCACCAAGGTCGGCCAGCTGTTCGGCTTCCATAATAGCATTCTGCTCCCTGGCATAGGCGGATGCTTGCTGGGCGGCGTCTAGCACAATGGGTTGGAGCGCTTCCTGCAGGCCGTTCCAGGCGGGTAGGCTCATGATAAACGTTGCTGGCGCATAAATATGCCGTGTCATCGTGAGGTAGTCCTGGGTTTCCGCTAGGTTAAACGCATGAATGGCGTTCACCGGGTTCTCCTGACCATCAATGGTGCCTTGCTGTAGGGCGGTCAGTGCTTCTGTCCAGGCCATGGGAACGGCGTTGGCACCCAGCTCGCGGAACGTATCCACGTAAACCTCGTTCTCGATAACGCGCAGCCTCAGGCCTTGCAGGTCCTCAGGTGCGTTAATCGCGCGTTGGCTATTGGTGATATTGCGAAAGCCGCGTTCAGCGTAGGCCAACCCTTTCAGGTTAACGTCCTGTAACTGTCCCAATATTTCCTGGCCGATCTCTCCATCTAGCACAGAGTAGGCGGCTTCGGCGCTGGGAAAGAGAAACGGCAGCTCAAAAACAGAGAACGTATCAACGAAGTTAGCCACTGGCCCGTTGGTAATCACGCCCATATCCACAGTGCCGATCTGCATGCCTTCTAACAGGGTGCGCTCATCGCCCAGGGAGGCGTTCGGGTAAATCTCAATGGTGACTGCGCCATCGGTTTGTTCACTCACAATCTGCTGAAACCGCTCGGCGGCAATATGGTACGTGTCTTCCGTATTCACTACATGGGCTAAGCGCAGCGTGGTGGGGGCTATCTCATCAGCGTGGCCAGTAAAGGGGAAGCTAAGCAAGCCTGCACAAATAATGGGCAGCGTGAATTGTTTCAGTTGGCGAGTTGTTTTAGTCACAGCGTTAACGTTGAAGCGGGCGAGGTTGTTCACATGATCTCCTAAACGTTGGCAGTTCTTATTATAAATAGAGAGGCGTGGTTTTTATCTTCTTGACGTTCATCTATATCACACTCGCACTAAGCGACAAATTACTTATTTTTATTCCATTATTCGCTTTTCTAATCCAAAAAATCTTTATAGATCTTGGGCTTGAGTGATTTGTCGGTTAGCGCTAGCCTGCAAGCGGTGTCTATTGATTACGCACTCTTGGAGAAAGTATTTGATGGTTTTTAAAAAGAACAAATGCTTCGACCAATGGTGTAGTCAGCTAAAACAGGAATAAGAAATGGATAAGTTGCTGAACGACCTTCTGGCAATCGTCGGCCCGGCGGGGGTGTTGGTGGGTGACGATGTCTCGCAGCGAAGCGTAGATTGGTTTACGGGAGCGCCGTGTCGCGCCAAAGCGATTGTAAGGCCGCGCAGCACAGAGCAGCTGAGCCGCGTGATGGCCGCGTGTTATCAAGCTGATCAGCCCGTGGTGACCCACGGTGGCATGACCGGCATTGTGCATGGCGGTGTGGCTAGCCCGGAGGAGCTTGTTGTTTCACTGGAGTTAATGAACCATATCGAAGAGATCGACGCAGTTGGCTCCACGATCGACGTTCAGGCGGGGGTAACCTTGCAGCGTGTGCAGGAAGCAGCGGAAGAGATCGGCATGCAGTTTCCCCTCGACCTGGGGGCAAGAGGTTCCTGCACCATTGGCGGCAACATCGCCACCAATGCCGGAGGCATTCGGGTAATACGCTATGGGATGATGCGCCAGCAGGTGCTCGGGTTAGAGGCGGTGCTAAGCGATGGAACCGTGGTGAGCTCGTTAAATAAAATGCTGAAAAACAATGCGGGCTACGATTTAAAACAGCTGTTTATTGGTAGCGAAGGTACGCTGGGAATCGTGACCCGCGCGGTGCTGCGTTTACAGCCGAACATGCCTAGCGAGCAAACGGCGCTGGTGGCGGTGCCCTCGTTTGATGCCTTAACCCAGCTCTTGACGCTGGCCTCGCGTGAGCTTGCTAACAGCCTCAGCGCCTTTGAGGCTCTGTGGAATAATCACTATACGTTGATGACCACCGAAAGCGGCAAGCATGCGCCCGTGTTAGCGGACGACTCGCCGTTCTACGCGATTATTGAAACCCTGGGGCTTGATGAGGCCCAAGATGCTGAGCACTTCTCCCAAGTACTGCAAAAGGGGCTGGAGGCCGGCTTGATCACCGACGCTGTGTTGGCAAGTTCCCATGCCCAGCGCAACGCGATTTGGGCCATCAGAGAAGATATTGAAGTGCTGGTGCACGCGCTTAAGCCGATGTTTTCCTATGATGTCAGCCTGCCGATTCCCAACATGGCAGCCTATGTGGATGGTTTGGAAAGCAGCCTTAAAGCGCAGTGGCCGGACGCTAGCAAGCTGGTGGTGTTTGGCCACTTAGGGGATGGCAACTTACACATCATGATCACGGTACGCGACGATAGCCCTGAGAGCCGCCACCAGGTTGAGCAGTTGGTCTACTCACCGCTCAAAGCGTTTGGCGGCTCCATTTCTGCAGAGCATGGTATTGGGCTTGAGAAGAAAGACTACCTATCGGTGTCCCGCACTCCTGCAGAAATCGCCTTAATGAAGCGCCTGAAAATCGCATTAGATCCTAAAGGACTGCTAAACCCCGGTAAGGTGGTCACGCTGGAATAAGCCGTCACGATATCTGCGATGCCAACGTTAGGGAGTCGATGCCATCAGCTCCCTAATCAGCGACCTTAACCAGCGTATGCCCGCATCGTGCTCTTTTCGCTCATCCCAGCAGAGGCACACTTTAAAGGGCGCTACATCGAGTGGCAGGGCATAAAACTTCAGCGTGTTATGACGACAAATTACCCTGGCTGCACTTTCTGTTACCACGCAGAGCAACTTAGTGGCCGTCAATATCTCCTGCAGCGGCGTGATATAGGGGGTTTTGGCAACGATTCTTCGCTCTAGCCCCAGCGTTCGCAATTTCTCATTAATTAGCAGGGGGCTGTCTTCCCGATGAGATAACGCGATTTGCGGGGCGTTTAAAAAGGCATCCAGCGTAATGGTGTGACTCTCCCCGTAGACGCTGGCATCGCCCACGCAGCCAATCACATCATCAAACAGATATTCGTGAGATGAGGTAAGCGGCAGGGTTTCCAGCTGCACCATGGCAAGGTCGATGTCATGGGTTTGTATCGCGTGTTGCGCCTCTTCTGCACTGGCAATGCGTGTCGAGAGCATGTTGAAGCATACGTCAGGGGCGTGGGTTAAGCAGTGCTGGATCAGCTTAGGCTGCAGCTGCTGGCTGACATAGTCCACCAAGCTCACGCGAAACTCGCGATGCGAGGTGGCGGGTGAAAAATCGCTGTTGTTATAAACCGCTTGATCAAAATAGAACAGCCCTTTTGCCACGGCGGCATTCATTTGCCTCGCTAAAGGCGTTGGCTGCATGCCGTCCACCGTCTTGATGAAGAGTGGGTCGTCCATCATAAAGCGGAGCTTTTTCAGCGAATGGCTAACGGCAGGCTGGCTCAGGCAGAGTGTTTCTGCGGTCAGCGTTAAGCTTCGTTTCCAATAAAGCGTGTGAAACACCAATAATAAATTGAGATTTATCTTATTCAGTCTCGTTGCCAACTTTATAGGGGAAGTTTCGTTCATTGCGTTTATCTCTTGTTGGCAAAGGGCTGTTTGCGCCTCGTGCTCACGTTACGCAAACAGCCGGCGGTTATTTTATTAACATCCCATCATGTGGTGGGTTGTGTTAGTAAAAAGACCGCTTACTTTAGCGCCTCCTGAATACGCGACAGGTAGTCACCAAACTGCTCGCCGTACTGCTCATATACCGGCGCGACGGCGGCTTGGAAGGCTTCCATATCCGGAGAATCGTTAATTTCCATGCCCGCGTCGCGCAGGGCTTGTAACTGCTCGGCTTCCATTTCTGCGTTCACCTGGCGCTCATGCTCGGCGGCTTCCTGGGCGGCTGCTAGCAGCACCTCCTGCGCGTGCTCTGGCAGTTGGCTCCAGGCGGGCATGCCCATCACAAAAATTGCCGGGGCGTAAGTATGGCGGGAAAGGGTCATGTAGTTCTGAGTCTCATCCAGTTTGAACGAGTGGATAACGTTCACTGGGTTTTCCTGTCCATCGATAGTTCCCTGCTGCATGGCGGTGAGCGCTTCGGTCCACGCCATGGGAATCGCGTTAGCGCCCAGCTCGCGGAAGGTATCGGTGTACACCGGGTTTTCCATCACGCGAATGCGCAAGCCGTCGAGGTCTTCCGGCGTATTAATCGCCCGCTCGCTGTTGGTCAGGTTGCGGAACCCGCGTTCGGCGTAGGCCAGGCCTTTCAGATTCACGTCCGCCAGCTTATCCAAAAGTTCCTGGCCAATGGGGCCATCCAGCACTCCATAGGCGGCTTCCGGGGAGGGGAACAGGAACGGCAGCTCAAACACCGCCATCTCTTCGACAAAGTTAGCCACCGGCCCGTTGGTAATCACGCCCATATCCACGGTGCCGATCTGCATGCCTTCCAGCAGGGTGCGCTCGTCTCCCAATGAGGCGTTGGGATAGATCTCGATATCGACTTTGCCATCGGTGCGCGCTTCCACCAGTTCTTCAAATTTAGTGGCCGCAATATGGAAGCCATCCTGTTCATTAACCACGTGGGCCAAGCGCAGGGTGACGGGATCCATATCGGCAAACTCGTTCGCGTTCGCGGCGCTCACCAGCGCCAGTGAAATGCCCAGTGCCAGCGTATTACGTGCAAATGTTTTCATTATAAGAGTTTCCTGGTTTCACTAAGAGGGACGTGCACTTAAAGCATGCACCAGGCAGGCGAAAACGGTCAATCGACGCAGCTGAACGCCGCTTCGTCGCTGGACACAGCGTGCCCACACGGGTAAGATGCGCACCCAAAGCGCCCGTAGCTCAGTTGGATAGAGTGTCGGCCTCCGAAGCCGAAGGTCGTAGGTTCAATTCCTACCGGGCGCGCCAAACATATCAAGGGCTTACGTTAACGCGTAAGCCCTTTTGTTTTGTGTGTGACCATCCTGTGACCAAATCGTGGCCACAGTTTTAAAACTACCTTCTTATCTGGCTTGCTTCTCGATAACCATTGGTCGCTACGGGGCACACACTTGGTCACGCTATTTTTGGGCGATACCCATTTACTTTGACAACAAATTAGTCATACCGATGTTCAAACTCGACCACACTTCCATCGGCGCGTATCAATTGACGTGCATAGACCTCGCGTGGGCCAAAGCCATCATCTACAAACCCCGTCACCTGAATGGTTTCGCCTACCTGAGCAGGCACCCAGTTAGGTCCTACATAAATATTAATACTGCCGGTGTCGTCTGACAGGTGGAACTCACCTGTGTCAGAAATACGCTCTATGGTGCCTGACAATGTCACCATACTGCCTTTTTCTGCTTCACTTATCGGTGTTATTGTAAACGCGCGTTGTATTTGGCACTCCCTAGCGTCGTATTTGGCACGTAAATAAAAGGCAGCGCATCCACGCTTTTGCAGAATGTATGGCACCGCCAAGTTATTGTAGTGCTAGGTAGTGGCTACCAGAGATATTGCTTTTAGAAAGTGATACGCGGAGCTGGATTTAGTCGAGCAATGTAATTACACGCTGGGCAGACATAATAGCCTTTTCCTTCGTCCATAATAGTGAATTTCCCCGAATCCTTGCATAGGTGGCAAATGGCGTGTGGCGGGTTACCATCGCTTATGAACTCGTCCTTTAGCTTCATAACAAAGTGGCCCTGGGCGGTTTTCTCCATTTGATATTTTTCAAAGCGCTCCTCCTTGGTGAGCTTCTGCTTCAAATCCCTATTTTCATCAAGAAGTCGATAGTGCTCTGATAGGAGATCAAGGAGATCAGATTGCGCTGTTGTTAGCTTGCCCATGATGTCACTCATCGCTGCATTGAGCTGAGCACGGTCATTCACGTCTTTAGCATTACGTGCTAAATCAAGCGCTCCCTTAACTGCTGTTACTGCTGCTCCGATCTCCATACTTTCCCCTTATTGGTTAAAACAAACCCGCTGGCTCGGCCTCTACATCCCAGCTGAAGATCAGCACCTCTTTGGCGTCTGAGCCTTTGCCGCCGCCGACGGTGTAGCGGATGTCGGTGGTTTCAATGTGGTATTCCGCGAAGATCCGGCGGATGTCTGGGTGGTCGTTGAGGCTGATGATGGCCTTGCCCTTGAGCTTGACTAGCATGCTCGCCATTTCCTCGTACTGTTCTATGCCAAAGGGTACCCCATATCCTTCTATCTGCCAGTAGGGTGGGTCCATATAAAAGAGGGTGTGTGAGCGGTCATAGCGCTCAATGCAATCCTGCCAGCTTAGGTGCTCTATAAAGGTGCTTGATAAGCGCAAGTGCGCCGCTGATAGCGTCTCCTCTAAGCGCAGTAGGTTCAAGCCTGGTTGAATCGCCCCGGATATTCTAGACACCCGTTAGGCTCTTAAAGTAACGCCCTTCATACTCAACCGGTGACAAGTTATCACTTGTGCCGTGTCGGCGCTTTGGGTTGTAGAACATTTCAATGTAATTGAACACGTCGCGTCTAGCCGCTTCGCGTGTCGAATAAATTTGTCGCTTGATTCGCTCTCGCTTGAGGAGTTGAAAGAAGCTTTCAGCAACGGCGTTGTCATGACAGTTACCTCGTCGGCTCATGCTGCCCACTAGGTGATTAGCTTTCAGAAAGCCTTGCCAGTCTCCACTGCTAAACTGGCTTCCTTGATCCGAATGTACCATCACAGTTCCTTGCGGCTTGCGTCGCCAAACTGCCGACAATAAAGCATCCAGCACTAACTCCGTGGTCATACGTGACTTCATCGACCAGCCAACCACTTGACGAGAAAACAGGTCGATAACCACCGCTAAATAAAGCCAGCCTTCGTACGTTCGGATGTACGTAATATCCGTCACCCAAGCAATATTTGGCGCTGTTACTTCAAACTGACGGTCTAAATGGTTAGGTGATACGATGGCCGGTTTTCCACCGCCATAGCAGCCAGGGCGTCGTCGATAGCCGGTCTGAGAGCGTAAACCTTCCCTCCGCATCAGGCGGGCCACTCGGTGCTTACCGCAGGCTTCGCCAGCCTCACGCAAATCCTGATAGACCTTGCGATAGCCATATACACCGCCGCTTTCAAGCCACGCATGCTTGATCAATCCCAAGAGACGCTGATCACCCCGGTCTCGATTAGACAGTGCTTTTTTGCACCATGCGTAGTAGCCGCTAGGGTGCACGGCCATCATGCGGCACAAGCGACGTACCGGATATTGCCCCGCATGCTTTTGAATAAACGCGTACCTCAGTCGGACTCCCTGGCGAAGTACGCGGTGGCCTTTTTTAATATATCTCGCTCTTCTGACACGCGTTTTAGTTCAGCCTTCAAACGACGATTTTCAGCTTGGAGATCATCATCTTCTTGCCGTTGTTCTACCGGCTTATCGTAGCGCTTGATCCAGTGGTACAAGCTGTGGCCTGACACGCCTAAACGCTCAGCGACCTCGGCAACTCGATGGCCACGCTCTACCACCTGCTTAACGGCTTCGATTTTGAATTCTTCAGTATAACGGGGACGGCTCATGGATCCTCCTAGATACCTTTAGTATAAGGCCTGGAGGTGTCTATGAAACCTGGGGCGATTCACTGCACAAACGCTGGGTTTGGCGCAGGTACTCTCTCCTTTCAAATTAGTTTGAGAGATCATAAGGTCGTCTTCAGCGTCAGCATACTCGACATGGGAAATAGGCAAGTCAGTACGCATGGCAGCCCCTTGGGTATCTGATGAGCTAGGAATGTATCGATTGGCTAAAAACTAAGTTGTTACTGATTGTATCGGCTTTGATGCGATTTTCATGAGGATAAGTTATAAATATATAATAAATATTAGCTTGCTTTAAGGTAGGATGAGGTAATAAACAAATAATATCAGTAGCTTATGGGCGGTCTAGGGTTGGCGGCAATGGTTGCTTGCGACTTCATTCTTGCCTTGCCAACTGAGCAGCAAGCCCAGGGTGGTGTTTCTGAGACTAGCTATCGGCCGAGTATGAAAAGCGTTATTTTAAGGCGCCTAGAACATCTCGGAAGGTGCAGATAGGTTCAATTTCGCTAATTTAAATTCTAAAAGGCTTAACGGTTATGAAAAAACTCATACGTGACCGGCGTATCTGGCTTATTTTACTTTTGAGTACGTTAGGTTTCTTGACTATCACAAGTATGGTCAGTAATGGCCGAGCGGAATTTCCTCATGCTATGGCTGCCTTAACCGTGTTAATTCCATTAACAGGTTTTAGTCTTTTGCTTCGTTCTCCTTGGCCGACACTGGGCGCTCTTTTCTTAATCATGGTTATTAATGTGACATTGAATTAGCCTTTGTTATTATTCGTTGAATACGACTGTCGATATCTGTGTAATTCCGTTCTTAACGACCATCTTGTAGTTTTAAAAAGCTGCGCAACGTCAGCCATCACACACACGATTCTTCAGTAATATAGTGATGGCCTTGATCTGCTTAGTGAAGTGGGGCGTTGTTGATGCTCGATAGTGCTTGGTTAACAGTGAATATTTGTGCTTCGATCCCAGTGACTCCCATGTCTTTTAAGCGAGCAACATGTTTTTCACAATATGCAACGGCATTTTCGCGAGTTTGGAACAGATAAACGCCTCCTGCTTGGTTACTTTCTTCATCTTCAGTCCAAATTTTCCAAACTAGCCCCGGCTCTTCGTTGATAGAGTGCGCAAGGGTTGCCATCATTTTTTCCATTTCATCCCCGAACGGCCCATTAAAAGGAAAATGAACCTGCAACAATGTTTGCATGTTAACTCCATGTTTCAAAAAAAGATGGTTTAGTGCGGAGAAGGCATCGACAACGCATAAGATTGTAAACAGTGGCGTCAATGAACGGTAGGAGAGAATTGACGAGCCATGATGGTATTTCCGCCATAATGGACTATTAGGCCATGTCAACGTCGGCCATCACCACCGGCGGCAAAGATCGAGGCTTTGCTAAAGGCGTGACGAGATCTGTGGCTGAAATTTCATGCCCCTTTGAAATCGCCAAGTCGGCATGCATGATTCATAACAACAAACTTGATGTGTTTTTGCACCTCCCTGGTGCTGTTTGCGCACCAGGGAGGTGCATTAATGCTTCATGAGGGTCGCGTTTCTGGAGCTGCTAATGAAAAGGAGCAGAAGCTGTTTGGTTCCTTTCCTGTGATGTGCGTGCCCTGGGGAGGAGTATTTCATCATCTAAGTCAAACATAGAGATGGCATCGCCTAGCTGGCTTGAGCGGCCTAACAGCCTGCTCCCCGTTTCAGCGGTTTGTTTCACAAGCTGGGTATTTTGCTGTGTCACATTGTCCATTTCCGAGACGGCAGTACCCACTTCTTGTACGGCGCGCGACTGCTCCAGGCCTGCCTGGGTTATTTCGCTCACTAATTGGGTAACGCGATTGATGGCTTCAATGGCGGCGCGTGTTTTATCGCTTGCTTTGCTAGTCAGGGCGACGCTTTTTTCTACTTGCCGCAAATTCTCTGTAATTAAGTGGCTGATCTGTTTGGAGGCATCAGCACTACGCGTAGCCAAGCTGCGTACTTCTTGAGCGACGACAGCAAAGCCTTTGCCTTGCTCGCCTGCACGGGCAGCCTCTACAGAGGCATTGAGCGCTAAGATATTTGTTTGAAACGCGATGCTATCAATGAGTGACACAATATTAACGACTTCTTCTGAGCGGCTGTTCAAGGTTTGCATGGATGTCGCTACTTCGCGCACTACACTGCCACCTTCGCCTGCAAGCGTTGCTGCATCGCGCGCTTGGTGGTCCACTTCGCTGGTTCTATCAGCATTGTGAGCCACCGTGGAGCCGAGCTGCTCCATGGCCGATGCAGTTTCGGTCAGCATGGCCGCCTGCTGATCAACCCTGCTTAACAACTCATCGCAATTACGCGATATTTTCTCGCTATCACCTTCTACTTCATAGGAGGCTTGCCGCACTTGGTTGACGGTTTTTGAAAGCTTAGCGTTCATTTCGTCGAGTGCCTGCATAATGCTGTTATCTGGATACTGTTGGCTTTCAGAGCGGAAGTTGCCAGCACCAATCACATCGACGCGCCGACGTACGTCACTAGGGTCAGCGCCCAGCGTGCGTTTTAACCAGCGTCCGGGCAAGGCGGCAATAACCAAGCTAATAAGAATGGCCACACCTACCAAGCCCAGCATGCTCGCCTGAAAACTGCCGGTCATTTCACGCGCTCTAGTGGTCTCTGCCACATTCATTGATTCCTGGAGATCAATGAAAACATTGATGTCGGCCAGCCACTGGCTAAACCCAGGGGCCGCATCTTCGAAGAGTACAAGGCGTGCAGCAGCCAGTTGATTGTTAGTACGAAACGCGATGACTTGCTCAACTGCGGCAAGTGTTGTCTCAGCTGTTTGCTGTATTTGAGCATAAGCATCACGCTCCTCGGATGTAATAGAGTCTGTTGCTTCAGAAAATATGCGTTCCATCGCAACTTCAGCCGCATCGTAATCGCTTGCAAGCTCCTCCATCAGCGTTAGTTGGGCTGCCACATCACTGTTTGTTGTGAGCATGACGGCGTCACGCAATGCGATCGCGCGGTCGTGAACGCTACCGCGAAAGTCAATCGCATGGCGCTGCTTCACACTGTTGATATCGTTTATCTGCGTAAGAGAGGTATCGATCTGATTAACACGCTGAATGCCGATAACACTACTGGCGATCATGAGGCTAATAATCGTAGCAAAGCCTAACCAGAGCCAATGTTGAAAGCGCATAGAAGGACGAGCAGTCAGTGGGAAAGGCATGGCAACTCCTGTGAAAGCAGGGCGAGCAATGTAGCGTCTCGCACACATTGTGTTTTAAACGCTGCAATATCAGTGCCATTTACTGCGTTAACTGCTCTTTCGGGTGGTTAATGTGCCTTCGTGGATGATCTTTTTTTATTAATTTTAACTAAGGTTGACTGTGTCAGTGTGATTTACCTAGCGTAATGTCGTTGAGGTTATTTAGCCCCTCGCACCGTTCGCACGTCCTATCGGCATCGAGGATATTGTTTAGTATGGGTTTTTCGTACTCGTCGATCAGCACTACCATGCGCTGCCATCGAGGCTGCGGGGGAGCTACTTCCTGTCCAATCTCCATAGCATAGAATCAGACTCTAAAGTGTAGCGCTACTCAAGCTAGGGGTGACGTCGCTGGGTCTCTTTCAGGCGCTGTTGGCCAGAGCTACTCATGCTAAGCTACTGGGAGTGATTCATCGCTTCCCCAGTCTGCCCAAGAACCGTCGTATAGCGATAGTTGATGGTAGCCCGCCAGTTCGGCGGCCAGTAGAATGATGCAGGCGGTGATGCCTGAGCCACAGGAAAACACCAGCTGGGGTTCATTGCTGGATTGAAGGGGCGGAGCAAGCGTTCTAAAGATTGTCTTCAGCTCGCTAACCGGTTTAAAGCAATGTCCCTCCAGCACCTCTGTAAACGGCAGGTTGTGAGAATTGGGGATATGTCCACTGCGCACCCCAGGGCGAGGTTCAGGCACCTGTGCCAGAAAGCGTGAACGTGACCGGGCATCAACAACGGTTACCCGGCTATCGTCCAGATGCTGCAAAACGTACGCTGAGTTTCTCACCTGGCTGTGATCAAGGTGGGCGACGAAGTTACCAGGCTTGGCTGCGGTTTCAGTGATGGCAGAAACAACGTCCCGCTTTTCGGCTAGCCACTGTGGCAGCCCTCCATCCAGAACAAAAACGTGTTCAAGGCCCATTGACCGGAAAATCCACCAGGCCCGAGGCGCCGAATAGATGCCTTGATTATCGTACAGTACGACGAGGCTTTTGCTCGTAATGCCCAGCCGTTGAGCTTCTTCCGTGACTTGTTTCGCTGTTGGAAAGGCGTGGGTCTGAGCAGAGTGGGTGTCACAGAGCACGCCTTCGAGATCGATCTGGTGGCTACCCGGTATCCACATCGGACGGTCATAAACGATCGGGTCTTTACCAATGACCGTCGCCATGCTCGCATCGATCAGCACTAACCGTTCGTTGTCTAGGTTGTCTTGCAGCCATTGGGTCGTCACGAGGGGGGATGACATGGAGTTCTCCGATCAGGGGCTGACAGTCTAGGTTATTCAAACGCTCAGTTTGTTTATCACTGGCTGAATCGTAACATTACTTTAATAGCCCCAAGAAAATAGCCCCAAGGAAATAGCTCAAAGGGTGTGCGGAACGCACGGGACGTTTAAATTTATGAAGATAAGGGGGTGTCGCGATAAGGTGTTATCGCAACCCGCTGACCTCATCCCAAGGATGATGTATGTGTAACGGTATGTCCTGGCGTGCCCTTTCTAGTTCAGGCTCGCTGATGTCTCCCATGCCATAGGCATAACCATGACGTTTAGCATGACCTTCAATCCATCCGTTGGTATAGCGGAATCCCGGAATACCTTTCTGCGTTCTATGAGGGTTGCCGCGTTCGCCATCAATAAAGCCATTGATCCAGGCACGGCGGTAGGTATAAATAAACATATCGATATTTTGGCTATCAAGTTGAGTAAAGTATTACCATTTTTAAGAAACAGTTAGTTGACTAGAAGCATAACCGGCTGGCTATGAGTTCAGCTGAGCCAAATTGTCTACTCATTATCCGCATGGTGTAATGACGAATGTCATCAAATCTCTTCTTGCTCTCTTTAGGCCCCTGCTAAGGGCGAACACCTGAGGTGAAAATGCCGCTCATTTGAACAAAAATCTGCCGCATTCTGCGATTCGATTCTCCAAATGAATCGTCAGTCAAGGCAGCGCAAGGCTCCAGCCTTGCTTGTCCTTATAGCTGTATAGATATATAGTTAATTCATGGCTATTATTCGCTCCGATACCCTTACCCTTCAGATCGCCAGCGCCGATCAACAGCAAGCGTTGGCGAATACGCTCGCGCTGTATCGACGGCTGGTGCGCGATCTGATGACCGTCGCCTATACCCACTGGCCAGCGTTGGGGCCCACGCAGGGCAATGAAGCGGTAAAGGTCATTGAGGCGCTGATTCACCCAACCGCCAAGCGCCCGCATGTTCGCTATACCTACTTTTCCAACCGCTACTACAAATTCCCTTCGTATCTTCGCCGTGTGGCCATTATGGATGCGGTCGGTCAGGTGCGTTCCTTCGTCACGCGGTTCGATCAGTGGCGAGGTGGCCAGCGTAAGCACCTTCACGCCAAACCACCGCGCCTAACGGCCAGCACCAAGACCTTTCCCAGCCTCTACGGCAGCCAGTGCGCCAAACTCAACGCGGATGCCAGCCATGCCTTTATCAAGGTACGTTGGCAGAACGATTGGATATGGATGGGGTTTGGGCTGAAAGGCACCTGCCGGTTTCGCGGCAAAGGCAAGGCTAAGTCGCCGCTGCTAACCACGAATGGGCGGCAGTGGCAGCTATCGTTGCCTGAACAATTCGAGCCACCGAAACCGGTAAAGGGTGCGCCTGAGCGGGTGTTAGCGGTGGATGTAGGCATTAATACGGCGGCCACCTGGGCGGTGGTTGATGCTCAAGGCACTGTCCATGCGCGAGGCTTTTTCTCACGCACGGATAAAGACCGGGAGTGTCGGCTCATGAACCGTATTCGTCAGGCGGCTAAAAAGCACACGCGCCACGGCAGCCGCTTACCCCCTGGCTTCTGCCGCCGCGACCACCAACGGCTGACCTATCTAGCCGATAACCAAGCCCACCAGATCAGTCGGCAGTTGATCAACCTAGCGCTCGATCATCATTGCCAGGCCATTGCGGTCGAAAATCTGAAGGGCTGGCGACCCAAGGCGGGAAAGAAGCGTACCCCGATGAAGGCGCGGTTTCACCGCTGGTTCCATCGCCAGCTGGTGACACGAATCAATAGCAAAGCCGTCGAGGTGGGGCTGCGTTGTGTCGCGGTCTATGCCCGTGGTACGTCCCGCCAAGCGTTTGATGGCTCAGGACGGGTAAAGCGCGACAAGGACAACTACAGCCAGTGCACGTTTAGCTCCGGCAAGCGCTATCACGCCGATCTGAACGCGGCCTATAACATCGCCGCCCGCGGCCATGTTTACTACCAGGGGCGTCGCCGCAAGGCAGCGCCCCGTGCCGGCTCGCAGAAGTCGACCGGCGCACCGAGAACCCCGGTATCGCTCTCCTCGCTCTGGCAACAGAGTGCGTGAGAGGGGTAAGAATCCGCGATTCTATTCGTTGAATGAATCGTCGGAGGGTTCAACAGCGGCGTCCTGCCGAGTGACCTCATCCCCTTGCTTAAGTGCGAGCTCATTTGGTCAATGCGCCTTCGTGGATTATTAACTGGTGAGAGTTGCCATGCACGCATCACGTATCGTTATTGTAGGCGCTGGGTTGGCGGGGCTGTATGCCGCGACGTTGTTAGAACAGCGGGGCATCACGGATTATGTGGTGCTGGAAGCGCGGGAGCGGGCGGGAGGGCGTATTGCGTCGTTAGTGCCTGATGAGGCGCGCACGATGGAGGCGTTTGATTTGGGGCCTTCGTGGTATTGGCCGGGGGTTCAGCACGCGCTAGGAGTGCTGGTGGCGTCGCTGGGGCTTACGTCGTTTGCCCAGTATGAAACGGGCGATATGGTGGTAGAGCGCTCCCAGCAGCTGCCGCCTGTGCGCATGCAGGGTTTTGTGAATCAACCGCCGTCCATGCGGCTGAGGGGCGGTATGCAGGCATTGATTGATGCGTTGCGCCAGCGCATCGATGCTGCACGACTTCACACCGGGCAGGCGGTTCAGTCGATGTCGCTCACCGCCAACGCCAGCGTAGTACTTAAGTGCGCTAGTGGGCAGCGTTACAGTGCGCAGCATGTGCTGCTGGCGGTGCCGCCCAGGTTAACCGCGCAGGCGGTGACGTTTTCGCCACCGCTACCGGAGCAGCTGAGCCATCACTGGGCAAATACCGCTACCTGGATGGCGCCTCACGGTAAATATGTCGCCCTGTATCCCACCCCGTTTTGGCGAAAGGCGCAGCTTTCGGGCGAGGCGCGCAGCTTGATCGGCCCGCTGGGTGAAATTCATGATGCGTCCCATCCGGATGGCGTCGGGGCGTTGTTTGGCTTTTTTAGTTTGCCTGCCAGCGCACGGGCGCAGATCGACGATGAGACGCTGCGCCAGCACTGCCGTGCGCAGTTGGTTAGGC
This sequence comes from Vreelandella venusta, assembly GCF_044809155.1. Lineage (GTDB taxonomy): Bacteria > Pseudomonadota > Gammaproteobacteria > Pseudomonadales > Halomonadaceae > Vreelandella > Vreelandella venusta_B. The sequence goes on along the minus strand of NZ_CP085241.1, from coordinate 3,397,976 downwards.
TGTTTGGCCCAGAAGCGGCGAACCCAAAGCGGGATGTGATTAAAGACTGGGCGCTGGAACCGTTCACGGCCACCCACGCGGATCAACTGCCCAGCGAGCATCATGGCATGGCACCGCCCGTTCGCGCTGCCGATGGCCCTTGGCAGCCCTGCTTAACCGGGATTGGTAGCGAGTGGGGTAAGCAGTATGCCGGTTATTTAGCAGGGGCCATTGAAGCGGCCGAGCGCGGCGTGGCAGCGGTGTTAGCACGGTAAGGCGTTTGCTTGTCTTGGCGCTAATCCAATAGCGATTCGCCTGTTCGCGTTAGCAGCGCTTTTAGGCTGGGGGATTCAAACCGCCGTTGCAGGGTAATGGCATAAAACTCCTCCCATACGCCGGGCAGTGCACCGTAATCTTTTAGCGTGCCATTGTTCAGCTCGTCACGCACAACCACCGGCGGCATCACGGCAATGTGCTGAGTATCCCTGGCCAGTAGGCGCATCATGGCCATGTCGTCTACCTCGGCGGCCAGTTTAGGGGTCAAACGGTAGTGGCTACAAAGCTGATCGAAGGCGTGGCGGGTAGCGTTTTCAGCGCCCGGTAGAATAAAGGCGTGGCCGCTTAGCCCGTGCGGAAATGCCGGGGGTGGTGAGAGGCGGGGCGATGCAATCAAGCTCACCGGCTGGCGCGCTAATCGCTGCGAGCGCCAGGGGTGCTCACTATCGCCGCGCACGGGCTGGTTCGAGAGCACCACGTCCAGCTTGTGGGCAGAAAGTCGTCGCAAGAGGTCATCTAGCCCGCCGCTTTGCAGTATCAAATCCAGGTCGTCTCTGCCCAGCAGCGGCCTTACAAAGCCTTCCTGAAAATTACGCGATAGCGTGGCCACTGCCCCTACGCGCACCACCTCCCGGTGAGCGTGGCCGCCTTCAGCAAACAGCGCGCTCAGCTCCTCGCCTTGGGTGAAGATGGTTTCCGCATAGTCAAACGCCAGCCTGCCCGCTTCAGAAAGGTGGAGTTGACGCCCCTCACGGATAAAAAGCGCTTGGCCCAAGCGCTCCTCTAACTGACGAATTTGCTGCGAAAGCGACGATTGAGAGACGTGCAGCGCTTCGGCTGTGCGAGTTAGGTGGCCCGCTTTTGCCACTTGCCAAAAATAGTAAAGGTGGTGGTAGTTGAGCTTCATAGCGGCGGAACCTCAGGCAGCGTGTTGGCTATACGTTCTGTTTTAAAGAACGGTTTATAAAAAATAAACTATTTTTTATATCGTAATGAGCGCGGCATAGTCGTTTGCACACGACAAAGGGGAAGGGCTATGCCAAATTTTGTTGATATAACGGTGTTGTCTCTACTGGCGCTTTGGTTATTGGTTCCGGTATCGCTGCTGGTGATGGCGGGCGTTAGCGCGCGGGCCAGCGCGCCCGCATCGCTGCAGCGCGCTTGGAAAATAGGCCGTTGGTTAACGGCAAGCGCGTTGGTCGCAAGCTTAGCGGTGGGCGGGCTGCTGGTGCTGGATGCGTTGGGTGTACCCACCGGCCTACCGGAAGCCGCTCAGCCGCTGGGCTTATATCCAGATGGTTTGGCCGTGTGGATGGCGCTACTCATCAGCTTGTTAGGAACGGTGCTGCTGCGCTTTGCGGAAGGTTACCTAAAAGGTGACCGTGGCGAGCGCCGATTTTTACCCTGGTGCTTGGTCGTGCTGGCTAGCGTGATGCTGCTGGTCTTTACCCACCATTTGGTTGTGATGCTGATTGCCTGGGTCGGCGTGAGCGTGGCGCTTCACCATCTGCTCACGCTTTATCCTGAGCGTGTAGAAGCCCAGCGAGCAGCGTGGCAAAAATTTGTGGTAAGCCGTATTGGAGATGCCGCGCTAATCGCGGCAGTGGCGCTGCTTTATGCTCGTTTCGGCACCTTTCAATTACCCGAGCTGTTTGCCGCAGCCGCCGCTACCTCCGGCAACTGGCAGGTGGAGGCCGCCTCAGTGGCGCTGGCCATCGCTGCGCTGTGTAAGTGTGCCCAAGTGCCGATGCATGGCTGGCTGATCAAAGTCATGGAAGCCCCCACGCCGGTCTCCGCACTGCTGCACGCGGGGGTGATTAACCTAGGTGGCTTTGTGTGGCTGCGTCTGTTTCCGGTGTTTGATGGCCTAACGCTGGGGCACTACCTACTAATAGTGGTGGGTGGCTTCACTGCGCTGGTAGCGGTGATGACGATGCTGACGCAAACCTCCGTCAAGCATGCCCTGGCATGGTCTACCTGCGCACAAATGGGATTTATGCTGTTCGAGATTGGCGTAGGGGCGTACACCCTGGCGCTGGCCCACCTGCTGGCGCACTCGCTCTACAAAGCCCACTCCTTCTTAGCGTCTGGCCGAACCGTGCGGGCCTCGCGCTGTGAACGCTTGCCGCTTGCGCCACTGCGTCAACGTCTCTCCCTTGCGCTCCCTGCAGCGGCCCTTGCTGCCGCCGTGCTGGCGCTATGGCCTGCACTGGTCAGCCACAACCCGCTGCTGGGCGCACTGCTGAGCTTAGCAGTGGGCAGCACGCTGTTAGGTATGCCGGTGGGCATGGCCAAACCCAAGCGTTTAGCGCTGGTAGGAATGGCGCTGGCACTGGTGCCGCTCTATGCCTTGCTGCACAGCGTGCTGGCACCGGCACTGCCCAGCGCCTACACGCCCTTAACCCTTACGGTAGGCTTACTGGGTGCGCTGATGCTAGCAAGCCTAGTGCTGGCCGCTGGCGCCGTTACGCTATTTCCCCAGGCCGCTTGGGTAGCGCGCTGGCGCGTGCACTTTAGCCAAGGGCTTTACTTGGCACTGCCGTTTCAGCGCGCGGTGGATGCCATGGCTCCCATCCGTGCCTGGTCGCGTCGCTCATCGCTGGCCCCCGGTTTAAAAGGAGAGTGGTCATGAGTCAGCCCGCTGCACTGGAAACATCGACATCTTCACCTCTTTCATCAGAGCCGTCGCCAAAGCAGTACCGCGATGCGCTGAAACGCGCGACCGACGCCATCGCACCGGTGTGGCCGCTGGATCAGTGGATTGCGGTGAACCCCTGGTGGGGCCTGAAGCACCAGCCTATTGAGCAAGTGAGCTATGCGCTAAGCCGTCGTGCTGGGCAACCGATGACGATGCCCGCTGAGTTTTATCGTAACGCATGGGAAGCGGGACGGATTACTTCGCAAGACCTGCAGCAGGCGCTGCGCCAAGGTAGCTACGCTTATAGCGAGCAGAGCCTTCTGGGCTACTTGGCATCACCCCCAAAGCCTGTAGCGCCGCTGCGTAGCGCCTGGGACATGCTCGAAGAGCATGTGGGGTTTGATCCGCTCGCGGAGAGCTGTGCGAGCTACTTCGACCACCACCAGCAGCGCTGGGCAAGCCGTTCTGTGCCTTCGCTTTATCACTTCTGGAAAACGACGGCACAGCACGATCTGCGCTGGTCTAAAGCGCAGCGCCAGGCGCTACAAACTCTGCCAGATGACCCCGCCGCAGCGGTTGAGCAAATAGCTGCAGATTGGGCGCTCACCCCAGAAGTGTTTGAGGTGCTGGCCCATGCGTTGTTACTGCGCGTTAATGGGTGGGCCTCTTGGTGCCAAGGCATTGGCTGGCATACCGCCCACCAGCAGGCAGAAGCGGGTATTACCCAGCTTGCAGCGATGGTGCTGGCCTGGGAGTGGTTAGGAATGAACCAGCTAACTCGCCTCCAACAGAGCGAGTGGTTTGCCCAGTGGGAAACCGCCGATGCCGCCGCCGATTCTACTCAGGATGAGGCGCTATGGTGCTGGCAGCACGCCTATGAGCTGGGCTATCAGCGGGCGCTAGCCACGACGTTAGCCACGCCTAATACCGAGCATTTTTCCGCTCCCAAGGTGCAGGCCGCATTTTGTATTGATGTGCGCTCCGAGCGGTTTCGTCGTCACTTAGAGGGCGCCGCGCCCACGGTAGCCACGCTGGGCGTAGCGGGATTCTTCGCCATGCCGGTGACCGATGCGGCTACGGGGCCTGAACGTGCCCAGCCCCGCGTGCCGGGATTGTTGAAACCCACGTACCGGGTGGGCAGCGCAGAGCCTCAAAAACGGGGCGTACAGCGTTACCAAAAAGAGAGCCAGCGCCAAAGCGTTCGGCACGCAAAGTACGCACCGCTGTCGACTTTCACCTTGGTGGAGACCACCGGGATTGCCTGGGGCTGGAAGCTGATCAAGGACAGCCTGCGCAAGCAGGCGGCGGTGCCCCAGTGTGATGCGCCTGCTGGGCTTTTTCACACTTACGACGGCGAGCCAATTACGCGCCATGAAAAAATTACGCTAGCGAAAAACTTGCTAACCCTGCTGGGCAAGCCAACCGCGTCGCTGCTGGTGCTGGTGGGCCACGATTCGCAAAGCGAAAATAATCCACACCACGCAGGGCTAACCTGCGGCGCTTGTGGCGGGCAGGGCGGTGGCATGAATGCGCGGGTGGCCGCTGCGCTGCTGAACGATCTGGAGGTTCAGCAGGCCGTTCGACAGGCGGGTATCGCCTTACCCAGCCCCTTTTATGTGCTGGCAGCGACCCACTGTACGCTCACCGACCGGGTGCATGTGTACCGGGATGAGCAGATGCCCAAAACGCTGGAAGGCGCGTTGGCTGAATTTGAAAACGGCACCCAGCGAGCGGGTGAAGCCACCCGGCAAGAGCGTGCTCCTGCCCTAGGGGTGAACGACACCGACCACATCAAGCGCCTGCAAACTCTAGCGATGCGCGGAGCCGACTGGGCTCAGCCCCGGCCTGAGTGGGGGCTGGTGAATAACGCCGCGCTGATTATAGCGCCACGGGCGTGCACCCAAGGGAAAGCGCTGGAAGGGCGCGCATTCTTGCACGACTACCACCCCGATCAAGACCCGGATGGCAGCGTATTGGAAGGGCTAATGATGGCACCGATGCTGGTCGCCAGCTGGATCAACCTGCAGTATTACGCGTCTACCGTGGTGCCAGAGCTATATGGAGCGGGCAACAAGCTGCTGCATTCAGTGGTGGGTGGCCATGTAGGCGTTATTGAGGGTAATTCGCCCCAACTGCGAATTGGCCTACCGGAGCAGTCGCTGCGTGATGGCGAGAAACTCCACCACGAACCGCTGCGCTTAACGGTGGTGATCGACGCCCCCAAAGCGCGCATCGAGGCGATTATTGAACGCCAGCCGGTGATCGCAGATTTAATCAATCACCGCTGGCTGTGGCTCACCCGCATGAGAGAAGGAGGCCTAGAGCGCTACTCGCCGGAAGGCTGGCAGCCCGTCATCGCGTGCTGTTGAGGAGCCGCTGCCTGTGTATAAGTAGCGAGCAGTGGGTTCTTGATCAGAATACTTTGTAAACGCGATTGAGACCGCCGAACACTGCGTGGCGGCTGGTGGCAACTTGGGTTATGAATGGCCGAATAGAGCGAGCTGCCAACGGCCTTTCTAACCTTCTAATGTCTCACCGTTGCTTTTAAAGCAACAAACTCACCATTTTAAGCACTCGTTCCTGCCTACTAAGTCGCTTAGCGTTACCTACGCCCATAACGACACTGACAATGGCAAGGACAGGATATGTTTTCATCTCCCTTTTTCATCCCAAAGCAAATCAGCGATGCGGTCGCCATACGCCACCAGTTACACCAGAACCCGGAGCTGAAATTTGAGGAAACCAATACGGCTATGCTGGTGGCCAAGCGGCTAAAGGCGCTGGGCTATCAGGTCACAGAAGGCATTGCTACGACCGGTGTACTTGCCGAGTTAGACACCGGTCGCGAAGGCCCAGTGGTAGCGTTTCGGGCCGATATGGATGCTCTCCCCATCAAAGAAACCAACGATTTTGAGCACCGCTCCCAACGGGAAGGTTTGATGCATGCCTGCGGCCACGATGGCCATACCGCGACGCTACTGCTTGCCGCTGAAGCCATTATTGCTAAGCGCGACCAGCTCTGCGGTTATATCAAACTGCTGTTTCAGCCTGGTGAAGAAGGCGGTAACGGTGCCGATAAGATGGTGAAAGCGGGTGTGCTCCAAAACCCGCAGGTAGACGCCATTTTTGGCTACCACAATCGCCCCGGCTTTCCCGAAGGGCAGCTTTTCGTCAAACCTGGCCCTGCCATGGGCGGTAACGACACGTTCAAAATCACTATTGAAGGAGTCTCCGGCCATGCGGCTATGCCACATTTAGCAGTCGATCCTATCTATGTGGGAGCTTCGCTCGTTCAACAGCTGCAAGGGCTGGTAGGCCGCCATAAATCACCGCTGGAAGCAGGCGTGATTACTGTGGCGGCCTTTCATGCGGGCGACGCCGCCAATGTGATCCCTGGTCAAGCGGAACTGCTAGTGAATATTCGCAGCGACCGGGAAAGCTCCCGCGCCGCGTTGGTTGGCAAGCTGGAGCAAGTCGTTAACGGGGTTTGCACAGCCCACGGTGCTTGTTTCCATTTAGAGCATCAGCACCAAATTCCTCCGCTCGTCAACGACGCCGCTTGGTCAGAACGTGTGTTGGCGATTGCGACAGAGCAAGGCGTCAGCGCTGATATTCAGCAGCTAGACTACATGCCCACCATGGGCGCGGAGGATTTTTCGTTCTACCTGCAAGAAGTACCGGGGTGTTTCTTCTTTGTGGGTAACGGCGACAGCGCCTATCTGCATAACGAACGTTACGACTTTAACGATGCCGTTCTGCCCGTCGCAGGTGGCATGTTTGTGGCGCTCGCCACGTCACTGCTGAAGCGCGGTCAACAGCGCTAGCCGCCACGCTAAGTGGCATAAAAACACAACCTTTAACAATAACGCTTCTTACTAAGGAAACTGTCATGCAAGGTGTACTCGCATCCATCGAGCGGGTAGGCAACAAGCTGCCTCACCCGTTTATCCTATTCGCTATTTTGGCCGCCCTGGTGGTGGTTATTTCCGCTATTTTAGCCACGCTAGGCGTCTCGGCGATCAACCCACAAACCGAGGCCGAAGTGACCGTTCGCAGCCTGCTCTCGGCGGATGGCGTCGAGTTTATGCTGACCAGTGTGGTCAGTAACTTCGTCAACTTCCCGCCTCTTGGGCTGATTTTAGTGGTGATGTTTGGTATTGGGCTTGCTGATAAGGTGGGGCTAATGTCCACGCTGATGCAGGTTAGTGTCGCAAAAGCACCCCCCTCCATGCTGACATTTTGCGTTTTCATGGCCGGTATTTGCGGCAGCATCGCCTCCGATGCCAACTACCTCATCCTGATCCCGCTGGCGGCGATGGTGTACTACTCGGTGGGCAGGCACCCCGTGGCCGGGGCCGCTGCTGCGTACGCAGCAGCTGGCGCAGGGTTTGATGCCAGCTTGTTTATCACCGTCGGCGATGCACTGTTTGCCGGTATTACGACCGATGCCGCTCGCCTAGTGGATCCGGATGCTTATATCTCGCCGGTAGATAATTACTACTTTGTGGCCTGCTCGGTATTTGTGCTTGCCACAGTTGGTACATTAGTTGTCGATAAGTTAGTAGAGCCAAGGCTGCAGCGCACACTCCCCATGGGTAAAGATTTCAAAACCGAGGTCGTCACGCCAACGCTGACGGAAGCCGAAAAACGTGGCCTTAAGCGTGTAGGGTTGGCAACGCTGGCCTATATTGCCTTGATCCTGCTGGTGGTGATCCCCGAAGCCTCGCCACTGCGCAACGAAGATGGCGGTTTGATTCCTTCGCCGTTTCTGCGCTCGTTCGTGCCGCTGATGTTTATCTACTTCGTCACCATTGGGTTGGTGTACGGCATCACCACCGGCAAGATTACTAGCAGCCGCGATGTGCCCCAGCGTATGGCGGAATCTGCCAGCGACCTTGCGCCTACCCTGGTGCTGTTCTTCGCGATCTCACAGTTTATTGCTTACTTCCGCTGGTCGGAGCTTGGCCAGTTTATCGCTATCGAAGGCTCGAACGTTCTGCAAAGCACTGGCTTTACTGGACTTCCCCTCGTCGGGGCGTTTATCGCTATGAGTGCGGTGCTGAACGTCTTTATGACCAGCGGCTCGGCGCAGTGGGCGCTGATGGCTCCGGTGTTTGTCCCCATGCTGATGATGATCGACTTCGATCCCGCCTTCGTGCTGGCGATGTTCCGCATTGGAGATTCCAGCACTAACATCATCTCTCCCATGAGCCCCTACTTCTCGGTGGCTCTGGTCTACATGCAGCGCTACAAACCGGATATGGGGCTGGGCACACTGATTGCCACCATGCTGCCTCTGGCTATGGGCTTCTTGCTGGCTTGGTCGGCGTTTCTGATGTTCTGGCTGATGATGGGTTGGCCCATTGGCCCCGGCGTTTACATGATGGCGAACTAGCGCTACTGCATCGCCATCATTAACTTCCATAAATAGTCGGCAGCGGGCGACAGCCTTCTGCCGACGCGCCGTACCAAGTTGCCCTGGCTGGTGGCCGCCATGGGATGGCTGATCGGAATAGCCCTTAACAGGCCCGCCTCTATTTCACTGCGTGCAGCGGCTGCTGTCATAAAAGACACGCCAATGCCCGCACTCGCCATACGCCGCGAGACGGAGTGCAAATTACAGCGGTACGCCGGTGTGGCAGGCTGCCCCGCTGCGCCAAATAACGCATTCACAAACTGCTGAGAGCCCGACACATCGGGCAGAAAGATCAACTTATGCTTCAGTAGTTCAGCCACGCTCACGCACTCATGCCCTGCCAGCGCATGGAAAGGAGCGACTAGCGCACACAACGGCCCTCGTTCAAACGAGTGCACCACCAAGCGCGGATCGGAGATCGGCCCATAGGTAATGGCAATATCTACCTCGTCGTTAGCCACCATCTCATGGGGTTCACGGGGGTAGTAAATGCCAGTTTTGATTTCGATGAGTACATCTGGGTAGTGTTCAGAAACTCGCTTCATCACATGGTTAATAAAGCTATCCACAAATCCATCACCCACCGATACCACCACCTTTCCAGCCTGCAAGTTACGCAGCCGCGACAGCGTATCGCCTAGCTCAGAGCTCAGCCGCCGCTGGGCTAGAAAGCCATCCACCACCAACTGCCCCGCCTCTGTGAGCATGACATGCCGTCCCTGACGCTCCAGAAGCGCCATACCCAGCGCCTGTTCCAACGAGCGGATCTGACGGCTCACCACCGACGGATTAGTATGCAAATGCTCCGCCGCTGCGCGAATACCGCCGCAACTGCTGACTTCGAATAGGTAGAAAGCACGTTTGTCTAATAAAGTCATTGATCGATGGCCACAAGCAAAATGCACGTTAAGCGTGCTAACGAGTACGTGTTGGCTATCGTAGCGCTGCCAAACTTGGCTGGTCGAGAGCTCAGCGCTGTGGTGAGAGATAGCAACTTGATGATTAACCAGAGCAAAGCCACTAGACCTCTGGTCTGTCTGCCTCTTTATGCTCTAAGCGATAGCCGTACTTATAGACGCTTTTGAGCTGCAGCCCATAAGTGCCGTCAAACGATAACTTCTTCCGCAGGCGGCTAATATGCGTGTCGATTGTGCGCGTGGAGAGGTCTGCGCGCACCCCCCACACCATTTCAAGTATGTTTTGCCGGGAAAAGAGCTGACCAGCGTGGGATAGAAAGAGCGCGGCAAGTTCATACTCTCGTGCGGTAAGTTCGACCGGCGTGCCGTTAACGGCAATGCTGTAATGGGCAGGCGTAAGTGTGTAAACGCCAAACGCCTGGGTGTTGCTGCTGGCATCTTTGTTAAGCCCTGTACGGCGGGCCAGCGCAAAGATACGGGCGCGCAATTCAGCCGGGCGAATTGGCTTGGTGAGAAAGTCGTCGGCGCCGCTTTCAAGGGCAACCACCACGTCATTTTCACCTTGGCTTGCGGTGATAAAAAGCACCGGGCCAGGCCAGCCAAAATCCTGCCGCAAGCGCTTCACTAGTTGCATTCCGTCGGCATCGGGTAGGTACCAGTCAATGATCAGCAGGTCAAAGGTCTGCTTGCTCATTGCTTTCAAAAACTCGCTAGCCCGTTCAAAGCTAACGCACTGGGCTTGTGGCCCGTCCCAGTCGTCAAGTGCAGCGACTAAGAAGCGTCGCTGAATGGGATCGTCTTCTAATATGCCGATATGCATTGCAATACCTTTAACCGTAGGCAGCGTGAAAAGCACCGCCGGGCTGGTGAGCGTGAGCCTAGGGCTAGGGTGATAAGGCGCGATTAAGCGCTTGAACCGCTGCGATCATGGCGCTGTTGAGCTTTTCCAGCAGGGTGGCATCAATAGCGGAGGCTTCCTCTTTGATGCGCTGGTCTATCGTGTTTGCCGCCGCCTCGATCTGCTTGGCGCCTACAGAGCTAGCAGACCCCTTTAGCGTGTGAACCTGACGTGCCGTCTCGTCGGTGATAGGAGCAGACAATTGCTGGGGGAGATTCGCAAACTCAGTCACTAGCTGCTCATGAAACATCGCCAGCACCTCAAGATAAAGCTCTTGATCGCCATCGGCGTACATAAGGCCAGCGTCGATATCAAATTCTTGCAAGGATTCTAGGGGTAGCGTCACAAGGGCAGCTCTCTTCTCGACGGTGTTAGGAGGAGCCGGTCAAAAAGTATTAACCGCGATAGCGATATTGACAAAGATTCACAAATTTAACTAGCGCAGAAGAGTAAGGTTACACATAAAGATTAATCATATTTGGCCTAACGCTAGAGGTAAGTATGGCGCCTGCTGAAACGCTGCTTGTCATTGATGACGATCCTACGCTGCGCCTGTTGGTATCGTCAGGGCTAAAAAAGCGCGGCTACCACGTGGTGCAAGCAGCCGGTGTGGAACACGCGCTAGCGCTGATGGTGCAGCACAGCCCTGCGTTGGTGTTGGTCGATGTCAATATGCCGGAGCGCAATGGGTTTGAGTTTGTGCAAGCCGTGCGTAATGGCGAGACGGGCAGCCGTAACCGCGATAAGCCGCTGCTCATGCTGACCGGCTCGGACGATGTGGCGTCTATTGACCAGGCGTTCAGCTCTGGAGCCACGGACTTTATCACCAAGCCAATTAATCTTGCGCTGTTAGCTGAAAGGGTGAAATACGCCATGCGCGGTGCGGCGCGCGAGCAAGCCCTGCGCGAAACACAAATTGAGCAGGCAAGCGCATGCCGCTTAGCGCACCTGGGGTTTTGGCAGTGGGACGAGCAAAGCGATACCTTGAGCTGGTCAGAGGGAGCCGCAGAGGTGTTGCGCTGCGAGGCTCTGCCGGAGAGCGGCCAAGCGCTGCTGTCACTGGTTGGGCAGACAGACCGCTTACGTTTGGAGTCCGCCTTAGTGTCAGCCCAGCGCAGTGGCGAGGGTATTAACCTTGAAGTGACGCTGACGTTGGGCAACGAGGAGCGCATCCTACGTTTACAGAGCGCGGCCAAAACCGAGGAACACAAGCTGATCGGCGCCTTTCAAGATGTCACCGCGCTACGTGCCTTTGAGGATAAAGCGCTCTATCTGGCAGAGCACGACGAGCTGACAGACCTGCCTAAACGTCGGCTGTTTCTTAACCTGCTCAATGAGCGCTTGAGCAGTGCAAAACAGCAGGTTTGGTCGGTGAGCGTGATCGACGTTAGCCGCCTGCACCGCATTAACGATGCGATGGGGATTCAGGCTGGCGACCAGCTGTTGGTGATGTTTGCTCAGTGTCTAAAGCAGAGCGTGCCGGATGCACTGGTATGCCGTTTAGAGGCCGACACCTTTGCCGTAGCCATGCCTCACCTTGACGAGCGCGATGCGCCGGTGTTCTGTCGCGACAAATTTTTGCCACTAGCAGGCACCTACTGCCTTAAAGGCGAAGAGATATTTGTCGACTTCACCGCTGGCGTTAGCCTCTTTCCAAGCAACGGTCATAACGGCGATGAGCTGTTGCGTGCGGCACTGTTAGCCCAGCGGTTCTGTCGTCAGCAGGGGGGCAACCAAACGCTGGTGCTATACGAAAGCGCGCATGCTTTTGAGAACGTCGATGCGCTGAGCTTGGAGAATGACCTGCGAAAAGCCTTGGAGAGCAATGAGTTTTTCCTGGTTTACCAGCCCCAGCAGAGCCTTGTAAGTCGCCGCTATGTGGGAGTTGAGGCGCTGCTGCGATGGCGCCATCCGACCCGTGGGGTCATCTCGCCGGCTGATTTTATCCCGCTGTTAGAAGAGAGCGGGCTAATCATTGACGTGGGGGACTGGGTCGCCAAAGAGGCGAGCCGCCAGCTGGCCCAGTGGAAGCAGCAGGGAATCCAGGTGGTGATGGGCATCAATATTTCTGCCCGTCAGTTTGAGGTGGCAGGGCTTGCAGAGCATATCGTGCGGCATGCGGCGAGCTATGGCCACAAGCCGCAGGAGTTCGAGCTGGAAATTACTGAGAGTACTGCCATGCGCAATCCGCAGGTGACGCTGGCGATTTTGCATAAGCTCAAGGGCATGGGGTTTAGGCTGGCCATTGACGACTTTGGCACGGGGCACTCGTCCTATGAGTATTTACTGCGCTTCCCGCTGGATACCTTAAAAATTGACCGCAGCTTCATTGTTGAGATTGCCCAGTCCCGTCAGAACCGCGCGATTGTGCGCTCACTTACCGCGCTCAGCCACGGACTGGGGTTAAAAACCATTGCCGAAGGGATCGAGGATCAGCGTCAGCTTGACTACTTGGATGCGCTGGATGTGGATGAAGTACAAGGCTTTTTACTTGCAAGGCCGATGGAGCCAGCGGCATGTCAGGCATTTTTGCAGCAGCAGCTGGTCAGCGTAACGGCAAGCTGAGCCTGGGTCATCTATTCCGCCATCCACTGATGAAATCGCAACATCGACGAACAAAGGTAGCGATATGCAACAACACTTTGATGCCAGCGGTACGGTAAAGGGATTTGCCAATGCGTTGCAGACGCTGGCATCTCAAGAGGATGTTCAAGCGATTTTGGTTCTCGCCTGTGACGATAATGGCTGGACGCCCAGGGCGGTAGACCCCTGCTTAAAGGCGTCGCACGTGCCGGTGTTAGGCGGCGTTTTCCCACAGATTGCCTACAAAGGCGCGAATTATCGTCAGGGAACGCTGCTTGTCGGCTTGAACAGTGCGCCAAGCATCGGCGTGGTAGAGGGGTTAAGCGCTGAGCAAACGCAGTTTGAAGAGGCGCTGGCCGACCTGGCAGCTACATGGCCGGAAGACGCAGGGCCGCAAACCTATTTTGTCGTGGTAGATGGCTTAGCGTCGCGTATTAGTGCGTTTGTTGAAAGCCTGTTTTTTACGTTCGGACTGGAGCACAACTTTATTGGCGGCGGCGCTGGGTCGCTAAGTTTTGTACAACGGCCCTGCCTGATTACGCCTACAGGCTTAAAAGAGGATGCCGCGCTTGTCGCACGGCTACCGATGCCTAGCGTGATTGGTGTTGCCCATGGTTGGAAGCCAATCAGCGACGCCTTCACCGTCACTAGTAGCGAGCGTAATGTGGTGAAGAGCATTGACTGGGAGCCTGCTGCGGATATTTATGCCCGCATGATAAAAGCACATAGCGGTCAGCAGATCAGCGCGGACAACTTTTTCTCGATCGCCAAGTCCTACCCGCTTGGCATCGCCCGGTTAGATGCCGAGTTAATTGTGCGCGATCCGCTGATGATGAATGCCCAGGGTGAGATCACCTGTGTAGGAGAGGTGCCGGAAGGGTGCCGCGTGACGCTGCTGCATGGCAATCCGGGAACGTTGATGGGGGCCGCCGCCTGTGCCCATCGCCAGGCAACGGCGCATTTGGCACCGGGGGCGCAGGCTGATTTGCTGCTGATCGACTGTATTTCTCGCGTGCTGTTTCTAGACAACATGATTACCCATGAGCTGAAAGAGGTCAGCAAAGGGCAAAGCGTCTTTGGTGCATTTACCCTGGGGGAAATCGCCAATAGCGGCAGTGATTATCTCGCCTTCTATAACAAGACCGTGGTGCTAGGCGCGCTGGGTTAATCCATGATATACCCCGTTGCACCATCAATAATATCTTGGATGTCGCGTGAATAAGCTGGCAGAAGCCGATCTTCTTTACGAAATTTCGCTGTCGATCGGGCAAAGCCTAGAGCTGGTACCGATGCTCACACAGAGCGTGAGCACCATGGCGCGTGCGCTTAACTGCATCAGTGCCTGCGTACTTAGTTATGACACTGATCAAGGCGCCGCGCCGCAAAACGCATCAGCACTGCCGCACACCACCGGTAAGCTGCAGTGGCACAGCACGCTGTGTATTCCGCGCACGCTGAATCGCCAGCCTGCACATCTGGCGTTTATTGATGGCCTGCACCTGCCTGACACTGACGACCAACAAGCTGCCTTTATGTCGAGCTTGCCCATGCGGGTTTGTGACCTTGATGGTGCAGGAGAGCGTTATGTGCTGTCGCTGCCTCACTTTGGGTTATTGATTCTTTATCGTAAGGGCGAAGGGTTTTCGCACAGTTTGCTTATGTCGTTGACCAAGCTCATGGAGAAGCTGGCCAATGCTGCCCGAGCATGTCTTTACGAAAAGGAGCTGCGGCACCAAGTCCAACAGGCAAAAAGTGCCAACGTAGCGAAAAGCCAGTTTCTGGCCAACATGAGCCATGAGATTCGCACGCCCATGAACGGGGTGATGGGCATGCTCGACTTGGTTCTGGAGACACCGCTTGAAAAAGAGCAGCAGGAGTACCTGAGCCTTGCACGGCTGAGTGCCGAGCATCTGTTGGAAATGATTAACCTGCTGCTGGATATTTCCAAGATCGAAGCCAATAAGCTCGATTTACGCCTTGAAAGCGTTGACCTGTACGCCTACCTGGGACAAGTGATTAAAGCGCAAGCGCCCAGAGCGCTGATTAAAGGCGTTAAGCTTCGGTACCATTTGGGGTCGGGAGTGCCGCGTTACGTGATGCTAGACCCAGTGCGTTTCCAGCAGGTGCTCACCAACTTGCTGGGAAATGCGCTTAAATTCACCGATCAGGGCAGCGTTCAGCTGGATATTAGCCAAGCGTCATTTTTGACGGAGTCTCAGCAAGACGAGGCGGTATGGCTCACCTTTAGCGTCACGGATACCGGCATTGGTATACCGGAGGATAAACTGGCCAGTGTCTTTGAGGCATTTGAGCAGGTTGATAGCAACGCCAACCGCCGATTTGAAGGCACCGGCCTGGGGCTAACCATCACACGCCAACTGGTGGAGCTGATGGGAGGGCATATCGAGGCATCTAGCCAGCTCGGCCAGGGTACCTGTATGGCGTTTACGGTGCCGCTCGCTTTGGCAGCGGCACCGGAATCTATCCCGGCCCTGCGATTTGATCCGCGTCACCACCGCGTGCTGTACGTCGAAGATGAACCCGTTGATCGCTGGGTGGTCAGCGCAATGCTGCAAGCCCTCAAGGTAGACGTTGAGATATTTAGCAGCGGCCCTGAAGCGCTGTTTCGCCTGCGCCAGTTAGCCTCCCACGAGCCACCGTTCACGCTTGTGCTGATTGATGTCCACATGCCGGGGATGAATGGCTATGAGTTAGCCACGCGGCTGATCGAAGAGAAACAGGTGGCGCCTGAGCAGCTGCGGTTGGTGACGTCATCCGCTGTGACGGGGGATGCGCGGCGCTGCCAGGTGCTGGGGATTCCTGGCTATCTCACCAAGCCGCTGACGTTGAACGACCTACAAAGCGTGCTTTCTGAAACCGCCACACACGTTGCCCCGCTGTCGTCACCCAATACGGCAGAAGAGCAGCCTTCGCCCCAGCTGCCGTTCTCGGTGCTGCTGGTGGAAGATAACCCCATTAATCAAAAGCTGGCATTGAAGCTATTAGACAAGCTGCATGCCCGCTGCGAGCTGGCCAATAACGGGCAGGAAGCGTTAGACAAGTGCCAGGAAACGCGCTTTGACGTTATTTTGATGGACATTATGATGCCGGTGATGGATGGCGTAGACGCTACACACGCTATCCGCTTGTTTGAACAACAGCATGGTCAGCCGCCAACGCCGATTATTGCCCTGACAGCCAACGCCATGAAGGGCGACCAAGAGCACTATCTTGCCCAAGGCATGCAGGGGTACCTCACCAAGCCGATTAATTTAGAGCGCTTGAGAAGCGAAATTGGGCGGGTATATCGTCCGCCATCTACGCCGCCCACCACGCCCGTGCAACCCGCTGCTAAGGCCATGACGCTGGAAAGCTTTTTGGCGCTGGCGGATGACAGTGCGCTCCCTGAGCCTGGCGCAAACGAGCCGCCGCAAGCGGATGCTCAAGCGTTAGACTGGCCGGCCACGGTATCCCTGCTGGGTGGCAATGCGCAGCGCATTAAGGCATTGATGCGCTTGGTGCTCAAGGAGCTTCGTCAGGTACGCTTAGGCTGTGAGCAGGCGCTTGTTGAGCCGTCCCAAATAGATCGCCTAGAGATGCCGGTGGCGTCACTCTCTGCGTTGTTACAGAACCTGGTTGCTGTGCCCGCCCAGGGCTGTGTCGAAGCGCTATTAACGGCGCTAACGTCTGATAACCGCGCTGATAGCCCCCTGGAACCGCACGTGGCTGCGCTCTCACAGGCCTTGATTGCCTTGGAGTCTGCGCTGCAAGAAGCGCTTTAAACGCTTTAGGCGGCTCGGCGCTTTCATTCCCTCATCGGCGCGTTGCCGTTGGCACGCAATACGGCAATGTTTGCAAAGCTTTGCAATTCCCCCGCAGCCACTGGTGGCCGAATACAGTATGTTACTGACCGGTCAATTGGCTCATTTAATAACGTGCTATGCCCACCGCTGAACAAACGAACATGGCACGCCAAACGCACTGCTCACGCCATCGCCAAACGTACCGTCAGCAGAGCGGCTAAACCTTGGGGGAGTAAGAATAATGGTCTCACAACGTATGATGCATCATGCACCATGGCTAGCAGGCACGGCTTTTTTGTTGCTGGCGGCCAGCATGCCCAGTGTTGCCCTAGAAGCTCCTGATGGCCCAGCCGTGCTGACTGTTAGCGGCCAGATTAGCGTGACCAATCAAGCGGATGAGGCGGTCTTTGACCATGCCATGCTGGAAGCGTTAGGGCGTCAGACCACCGTGACGTCGACCCCTTGGCATGATGAAACCCTGCATTTTACGGGGCCGCTGGCGCGCTCTGTTTTGCAAGCGGTGGGGGCTGAAGAGGCCCAAACGGTGATTGCGGTCGCAATCAATGGCTATGAAGTTGAAATCCCAGTGGAAGATTTCTATACCTATGACGTCATCTTTGCCACCCATGCTAACGATACGCCGATGAGCGTTCGTGAGCACGGTCCCGTCTTTGTGATCTATCCGTTTGATAGCGACACAAGTCTGCACCAAGAAACAATTTACGCCCGCTCAGCCTGGCAAGTGACGCACCTGCTTGTTGACTGAGCGACGCTTTCAGCCGCAGGTCGCCGGCAACGTGATGGGTCGGCTGCTAGCGTTTGTGCAGTCGGCGATTCGTCAGCGTCTTTTGTCCGTGATGGGCATTGGTCTGCTGTTTTTAGCCTCCATGACGTTGGGCGGCATTGCCCTGCACAAACACCAGGCATCGGATAAGCGGCTTTTGGAAGACGCTGTGTGGGCGTCTTATCAGCTCGACCGTGAAACCCAGGCGGTGCGCGTTGCGCTGCTGCGCGCTACGCCAGACAACCTGGCAGAGCTACTGTTGGCCTACGACATTTTGTATAGCCGTTTGAAAGTGGTTGATCGCGGACAAGTGGCGGAACTGATCCGCAAGGTGTCAATGCGTGAATATTCGGTCGATGACATCCTACAGGCGATTAAAGCGCTGGATAGCCAAATCGCCGCGCTCACGCCCGCCTCAATAGTCGAGCAGCGTGATTTGCTTGACCATACCCTGGCCAATGTTCAAAGAGCCACCGGGGCGCTTGCCCTACAGGCCAACCATTACTTTACGGGCCAGCGACAGCGCGAAAGAGAAGCGCTACAGACACTGATACGCGCTTCACTGCTGCTGGTGTCGCTCACCATGCTGGCGGGACTGATTTTGATCTTTCAGCTGCGCCGACAGCGGCTATCGTTGGAGTCGCGCCAGCGCACGCTGGCAGAAACCAATGTCCAGCTATATACCGCTAAGCAGCAGGCTGAAAAGGCCAGTCAGGCAAAGTCTGACTTCATGGCCGTGATGAGCCACGAAATCCGCACCCCGCTGAACGGCATCGTTGGCCTAACGGATTTGCTAGAGCAAGAAGTTGTGCGAACGCCCAAGGGCCGCGAGTATCTCAATACGCTGCGCGCGACTACGGATGCGCTCTGTACTGTGATTAACGATATTCTGGATTATTCGAAAATTGCCGCCGGAACGCTAACGCTGTCACCACGGTGCTTTTCACTCGATGAATTTTTACAGACGCTGAGCACCGGCTACCGACTGCGCGCTGAAAATAGCCAAGTGGCTTTTCACTGCGAGGTACCTGCACCGCTTGGCTGTGTGGAGGCAGACCCCGACCGGCTGCGCCAGGTTTTAATGAACTTGCTGAATAACGCATTTAAATTTACTGAGGAGGGCAGCGTTGCCCTTAAGGTGTCTGGGCAAGCGGCTAACGGGCATATCACGGTGCTGTTCAGTATCACTGATAGCGGCTGCGGCATGAACCAAGAGCAGCAAAAGAAGCTGTTTAAACCGTTTTCTCAAGTCGATAGCTCGCTGGCTCGCCGTCGTGAAGGGGCTGGCCTTGGGCTGGTGATTAGCCAGCGGCTGGTGGCGTCCATGGGCGGGCGTATTTCGCTGGAGAGTTCGCCAGGGGTGGGTAGCCGATTCTCCTTTAAACTGACATTGAGGGCCGTAGAGCTGGCACCCCCCGTGGCGCCTAATATAGAGGAGGTGGAAAGGTTGCAGGGCCACCTGCTGCTGGTAGAAGACAACCCCGTTAACCAAATGCTGGCGCGTAAGCAGCTAACCCGAATGGGGCATACGGTGAAGGTGGCCGAAAACGGCCAAGAGGCGCTAACGCGAATCGAGAGCGAAGCATTCGACCTGGTATTGATGGATATGCAAATGCCCGTTATGGATGGCGTAGAAGCAACGCGGCAGCTACGGGCTAAGGGGGTGACCTTGCCAATTTTAGCCATGACGGCCAACGCCATGCTCGAAGATCGTCGGCGCTGTTTAGATGCCGGTATGCAGGATGTCATTACCAAACCCGTTAAAAGCGACGCGCTATGTCGTGCCATTCAACAGCACCTACGGGCACAAGGCGATTGATATGAGCCAGTACGCTGCCACCACGCTACTTTGCGACAGTATTCAAGGGTTGCCCAGCGCCACCATGGCGTTTTCCGCAGCCGGGCAGTGCTGGGCAGCCAATACGCCCGCCTGTGAACTGATGGCGCTTAAGCAAGCGCCAGGCTCATTTGAGGAGGCTGTACGTGCAATGCCGGTACCGCTTGCGCATCTGCTAACAGTATTGTGGCAGTGCTATCAACAAGGTGGCCGTCTGGAAACGGTGCAGGCAACGTTTAGAGGGCGGCATTTTAGCCTTCACGGTACCGCGCTGGGCGAGCCTTGCGACGCTCACCATGGGGTTATGTTTACCTTGGAGGAAAGAACGCAGGAAGTGCGGCAAGAAACGCAGCTGGAAGTCTTTCGTCAAGGTGTGGCGAACTATCGTGAAATGAAACAAGAAGATGCGCGATGGACTTTTATTCTGGATGCGTTAAAGCGCATTACCAATAGTGAATATGCACTGATTGGCGAGGTGGCAAGCGGTGCCGATGCAGTGCCCAGCCTACGTATTCATGCCATTTCAGACCTCTCTTGGAGTGAAGAGTCGCGTCAGCTGATGGAAAAGCTGCGCTCAGGGGAGATGACGCTTTCCAACCCGAAGAGTCTCTTAGGGCGCGTTTTTGCCCACGGTGAAACCGTCTTAACCAATGAACTGAACCAGCATCCCCATCGAGGTGGCTTTCCACCGGGCCACCCCACCATTTATAACTTTCTGGGGCTACCCATTTATGATGCAGACCAGCTCATTGGCATGATTGGCGTCGCCAATGCCAGCCAAGGGTATAGCACGACGCTGGCGGAGGAGTTGCGCCCCTTTCTGGTAACCTGTGGCCTGCTGATTAACCTGTACCGCGATAGCCGCCAGCGTGAAGAGATGATGCGCCACTTGGAGGCCGCTCGTGATGATGCTGAACGTGCCAACCGCGCCAAAGATGATTTCTTGGCCTCGATGAGCCATGAGCTGCGCACGCCGCTTAACAGTATTTTGGGCTATGCGCAGTTACTCTCGCGGCTAAAGGGCGACATGCCGCCCAAGGTCGCCACGTTTTCCCAGCATATTGTGCAAAGTGGCCAGCAGTTACTGGCACAAATCAGCGACCTGCTCGACTTTGCGAATTTAGGTCAGGCGCCCTCCCCAGTGCCCCAAGTGCCAGTGCAGCTGAACGACGTCATTGACGATGTCATACACCATTTTCAACCGCTGGCAGCACAGCAGGCAATTCACATCGTCTGTGACCTTGCCACCCCTGTATGGGCAAACGGGGAGCGGCTGCGTATTCAGCGTATTCTTCATCAGCTGGTGAGCAATGCCATTAAGTTTCAGCCTGACGGTGGGCAGGTAGCACTCACGATGGTTGAGGGGGGGCAAGAGATCGGTATAGCGGTCACTGACCAAGGTAAAGGCATCGACTCGGCTCACCACGAAGCTGTCTTTGTACCCTTTAATCGTTTGGATGCCGGCATGGGCGTGGTAGAAGGTACAGGCGTAGGGCTAAGCTTGGCCAACCACTTAGCAAAGAGCTTAAGCGGGCGGATCACCTTAGTGAGTGAGCTGGATAAAGGCGCGTGTTTTACGCTCTGGCTATGCCGCGCCTTACCCCCTAGCGCGCTATCCCCAGCAGCGGATATCAGTGACACACAAGGCACTGCGTTGGAGGCTGGTGATAGAGCCGTTCGCTGTTTGCTATATGTTGAAGATAACCGCATCAATCAGCGGCTTATGCAAAAAATCATCGCATCGCGTGAGCACTGGCGTATGGACCTGGCAGGCTCTGCAGAAGAGGGGCTCGAAAAGCTTGACGCTCATGCGTATGACCTTGTACTGATGGATATCAGTTTGCCCGGTATGGATGGCTATGCCGCCCTAAAACATATCAGGGCCAATCAACGCACGGCGCACCTGCCCGTTGTCGCTGTGTCAGCACATGCCAGTGACGACGATATTCAGCGTGGTTTACAGCAAGGCTTTAACGACTATATGACCAAACCTGTCGATATAGAGCGCTTGCAACACGTGCTTGAGCACCACTTAACGCAAACACCACGGGCAAATAGGTATGGGGAGACAGGTAATTGGTGAGTTCTGACGCCTATAGCGTAGCGCTTCAACCCATCTGTGATAGGCGCTTTCTCCACGTGGCAGACAAGCTACTGTACCGCGCCCGGCCAGGGGCGAATCATGCGGAGATTGACGACCCGCTGCTGGCAACCGCGCGCGCTTGCTCAACAGCGTTTTACGAGGTGGGCCTAGACGCGTTGGTGGGCAGTCGCCTGCTGTTTTTTAATGCCACCAGTGAGTGGGTGATCAACCCCGAGATTATGCCGCTACCGCCCCAGCAGCTCGTGGCGGATATCCCTGCTCAGCTTTTCCATCAGCCAGCGCAAAAGCAGGCCATGATAGCGCGGCTTGCCAGCCTGCGAGAGCAGGGGTTTCGTATCTGCTTGGAAGATACCCTGCTAGACCAGCAGGGTGAAGTGCTGATGGCAATGGCTGATTTTGTGAAGGTCGATATCCGGCAGGACGAGGCTTATACGGCCCCTTTACGCTACCAGCGTGAAGGGCTGGCGCTGATTGCCACATTTGTTGAGCAGCGCGACCAGCTTGAGCAAGCCAAACAGGCGGGGTTTGATCTTTTCCAAGGGTATGTGTTCTCACCGCCTAACCACGTGCAGGCGTTGAATGCGCGACGCTCAAGTAATCCGGCTGCCGAGATGCAGCTGCTGGCGGAGCTGGCGTGCTCAGACCCTGACCAAGCTAGGCTAGAGAGCCTGCTGGCGCAGCATCCGCACCTCTGCAAGCTGGTGCTGCGCCAGCTTAACACCGCCGCGCACGCAAGCCTGGTACGCCCCGTTCGAAGCCTGCGTGAAGCGCTGCAGCTACTCGGAACGCGGCGCCTTAAATCCATGGTGATGACGATGTCGCTGTCACGCAACGACCCGGTTCAGTGCTTGCAGCTGCGCCAAGTGATTATTCGTGCCGCGATTTGCCGCTATATAGCCCGCCGCCTTAACGATGTTGATGGTCATACGGCGTTTACGCTGGGGCTGCTATCGCTGATAGGGCATGTAGAGGGAGCGCCTATTGAGGAGTTGGTAGGCTCTATTCTGCTGGAAGAGGAAGTGAAACAGGCGCTGCTAAGCCGTGAGGGAAATTTGGGCCGCCTGCTCTCGCTGGTTGAGCGCTTTGAGGCGGGAGATGTCCACCGGCTCAACAGCACCATGATCGATGTTCTAAATGAAGACTACCTAGCAGCGGTGGCGTGGGCGGAAGCGCTGCTAAGCGACTCTTGCGGGTCGGAGACTCCTTTAGCGTAATGGGAAGCAGCGTATGACCCCATCAGATAGGCACTGTTCAAGAAGAGGGCTCACCGAGTGGGTCGCCCTCATCGACTCATCGCAGAAGATAACGCCATGAACCCTAAAGCAGCCTTGCGCGCTACGCAGGGGCTTAGTCTTGAATGCGGCTGATCGCACTGGCTAGCTGCTTCACTTGGCCTTGCGAGGCTTGCACAAGTGAAGAAATTTCAGCGGCGGACGCATGTGCATTCAGCGCTAGCTGACGCACCTCTTTGGCGACCACCGCGAAGCTACGGCCGGCATCGCCTGCGTGGGCGGCCTCAATAGTGGCATTGAGTGAGAGTAGCTGAGTTTGTGTCGCAATTTTATTGATAGCGTTAATCACGCTAGAGATCTGCTGGCTCGACGAGAGCACGTCATCCATTGCCTGAAGCGTTTGGGTGTATGCTGATTTTTGATCGGAGATATCTGCGGCAAACACCACGTAGCCCTGAACGGCGCCGCTAATGGTTTTTAACGCTGACCAGTAGCACGTGAACGCCAGCGGCCCCTCCGGCCCCGCAAAAGAAGCGGAGTGCTTAACGACATCCTGTTTCTCCATCGCCTCTAATACGTCCGGTGTTAAGGACGCTTTAAATGCCTCTGTGTAAGCGCTGTCATGCGCAAAAAGACGCTCATAGGCTCGATTAGATTCGGTGAGCTGCCACTCGCTATTCCACTCAATAATCACCATGGCCTCGCCAATCGCATTGATTTTACGTGTAAACGCGAGGGCTAGCTGTTTAGTTTCGGTGACGTTAGCCTGGATTGAGATATAGCGCTCTAAGACACCCGCCTTGTTATGAACGGGGTTAATCGAAAGGCTGATCCAGTACTTGCTGCCATCTTTTGCGTAGTTAAGGATCTCTTCGTAAAAGGGCTCGTGCTGATGGATCTTCTGGCTAATACGTTGGCGTGTTTCGGGGTCTGTTTCTTCGCCTTGCAAAAAGTCGCCCGGCTTTCTGCCGCGCACTTCGTCTAACTCCCAGCCGGTTAAGCGTGAAAACCCTTGATTCACATACTCAATGCGGCCTTCTGGGTCAGTAATAATGACCGAGTTGTTTGTTTTATTGGCCACCAGCGATAAAATTTCAAAGGTTTTACGCTGTTTCACCTCGTCAGTGACATCTTTTAAAAACGCGGTGTAGCAAATGCGGCCGTCCAGGTGAATTTTAGAGACCGATAGCTGAGCCCAGCGCGCCTCACCATCACGGCGGGTAAACTCCACTTCTCTAAACGTGCCCACAATCCGGTCTTCGCCGGTGGTGCGGTTACGGTCGATGTAGTGATCGTGGTGTGCGCGGTGAATATCGGGAACCAGTATCTTGACGTTTTCACCCAGCACCTCTGTGCGCTGATAACCCCACATGCGCTCAGCGGCAGCGTTAAAAAACTGAATGTTGTTGTTTTCATCAATCGAAACCACAGCATCGACGGCTTGCTCAAGGGTTTGGCTAATGCTCTCAAGTGCCTCTTTTTCTGCGGTGACATCTTGAACGAAGGCGTTATAAAACGTTTTACCGCGATGTTTTAACTTAGAGAGTGAAAGCCGCACCCAAATCCGTGACCCATCTTTTCGCTCTAGCTGCACCTCGCGGGAGCTGCCCACAATGCGATCTTGCCCGGTTTGACGGTGCTGGTTGACCCAACCATCGTGCTGGCTCCGCATCTCTTGCGGAATCAGCATCGCCACGTTTTGCCCTCGCACCTCCCTGGCCGCATAGCCCCATAGCGTTTCCGCCGCGGCATTGAAAAAAACAACCTGGTTTCGCTCATCAATCGTAATAGATGCCAAGATGGTTTGTTCAAGCGCCTGCTTTTCGATGGTCTTTGTCAGCATAAATGGGTCCTCGCTGATGGGGGCTAACTTCAGTATTCCACGTGGCGCTCCGTCAAAACGTGAACAAGTGTCAAGAAACTCACCCAATACAAATCGTTCAGGTTCAAAGCTGCGATACGTCGAGCTGAATGGGTAATGAGATAGGAGTTAAACTGCTTCAAGGTGGCTCTTAGGGCGAGAATCCGCCTAAGACGAGCAGGCCTAAATGAGTTGCGGACAGCGTAAAACTTCTAGAGGATACGTCCTGGGCTGGGGAGTTAAACAGCGTCATTACGTAAACGGTGGCGCATGGATGTTAACAATAATTTTTCACATGCAGGCGGCATGCAATATAAGTACACAGCAAGGGTGAACGTTACGTTATGCGCTTCGATGTGGTGGCGATATGTATCGTGAAGGAAGTACTTACGTTAGCTGCCATGTTTGCAGGTTGCGCCGTACCTGCTTACCAGGAGCGCTCTCTCGGCAAGCGTTAGAAACGTTTGATCAGCTTGTAGAGCGCCCGATGCCTTACCCAGATAATCACGTTATCACGCCTCAAGGGGCACCGTTTGATGCCTTGTATATGGTTAGGGGTGGCGCGGTAAAACAGATTCAAACAAGTGGGCTAAGTAATAAGTCGACCGTTGTAGATATTTATTGGCCCGGTGATGTTGTCGGCCTGGAATGGATCGGTGCTACCTATCAAGACGATGCCCTTATCGCAGGGAGTCGTTCGTTTGTGTGCAAAATCCCCTATGGGCTTCTTACCGTCTTCAGCCTTAAGCAGCAAAGCGTCCAGAAAAAACTGCTGCAAAAAACGTCGCACCATTTACGGCAGCGCAAACTGCGCCCCTCATTGATGCAAAACGCCACGGCGTGCTCAAAAATAAGCACCTTTTTATTAACGGTTGCTAAGCAAAAACACCAACAGCATTACGACCCCACCCATTTTACTCTACCGTTAATGCAAGCAGAACTTGCAAGCTATCTGAACCTTGCCCCTGAAACTGTCAGCAGACAGCTCAAAGCGCTACGCCAAGCAAATATAATCGACCTCCATCAACGTCACGTCACTATTAAGGATGTGGATCAACTGGCGAGATGGGCGGAGCAGTTCTGAGGCTTCACTTCCACTTAGGAAAGTAAAACCCACCATATGTTTACTCTGTTATCGCTTTTTTAAAACGTTCATTTGAATAGGCGCTAGGAGAAGCAGTAGTCCAGGAGGTGTTTACAAACACGATAGAAAGGGCGCGTAACGATTATGGTGGAATGCAGCCTTAAATTTCAATCCATTGCGCTGGTCTATAACTAATGGAGTAGAAAATTATTTTAAGGGCTGACTTTTTATTCTTATTTTTTAGTGTTATCCTCATTATCATTAACAATATATCTGATTGACAAAGCGAGTTTAAGGAAATGCAAAAATGTCGGTGCATTCATTGTCACTCCTGAAAGCTGCCGATTATCTTGGGATGTTAGCCACACGGTGGCTATATACTTGCGATGCAAGAGCCGTCCATCATGTAACGATTTCAGTATCCTACCCTGAAGAGCCAAGCTGACTGCTTTCAGCCCATCAGCTGCGCCCTGTAATGTCGTATGAGTGTTGGCGATGGATAATCACCTCGCTCACTAAACAGAGCAGCGGTTTATTAATAGTGTGAGTGATATTTGCAGCATTAAAATAGCTTTGATAAAGGCGATAACTATTCATCTGCTTTACGGGCACGGTGTGATTCACTAGTAAAAGACTGATTAAGGTAGTCTTGAAAAGCTTATGAAAAATAAAAGAATTTGGTATGAAGCCAAATGCGTGGTAATAGTGCCCACGCAATAAAAAAGCGGTAGAAGCCGCTACGAAGAACATGGATTAAAAGGGAACTGTGTAATGAAAATGCTTAAGATGACGGCTGCTATTGCTACTGTATCGTTGATGACTGGGTGTGCCACGATTGTGGGCGATAAGGAGCAAAGTATCACGATCAACAGCAGTCCGAGTAACGCAGATGTGTTGATTACGGATGAGCGCAGTGTACAAGTGCATGCGGGCAATACACCAACGACAGTACAGCTGCGTAAATCTGACGGCAGCTATTTCGGCGGTAAAACTTACACCGTTGAGATTGCCAAAGAGGGTTATGAAAGCCGTACGATGATGATTAACTCCAGCCCCAATGGCTGGTACATCGGCGGGAACTTAATTTTCGGTGGTTTAATTGGTTGGCTAATTGTCGATCCCCTGACTGGTGCAATGTACAACCTTACGCCTGATACCCTTAACGCGTCATTGGGAGAAAGTGTTGCCACCACGTCAGATGGCGACTCAGAAATTACGCTGGTTCTGATTGAAGACGTGCCCACGTACATGCTGGATGAAATGCAGTACCTCGGTAAAATATAATTGAAGCAAGCATCGCCTGTGGGCGATGCTTTTATGCCGTTAGGAGAGTTAACGTTATGCTGCACCATTTATTTGCATTTCGTGCGTTGGTAGTAGGCTTCCTTGTTTTTGCATTAGCAGGATGCGGGTCAGTCGGAGTTCAACCCGTCTCAATGGGGCAGGCTAAAGCAGCTAACTGCGCACTTGACGAGTACGTAAGTGAAGACGATATTGAGCAACCTTATGAAGTTGCCTGCATGATCTCTTCTAAGACTGGCACGACGCTTGGGCACGATAAAAGTGCTTCTGCAGCGATCAACAACGCCCGTGGAGATGCCTGTGCCTGTGGCGCTGACGGTATTGTTGTAGAGTCTACAGAAGAAGAAGGAATGACACTGTTTACCTGGGGACAAGGGAAAGCTCAGTTAAAAGCAGTGCGTTATTTAGATTAAACAAAGTGCAGCTCTTTGAGCATAGTCAACGAGCTGCAGGGTTACACGCAGAAAATCAGTATCTAACGATCAGTCGTCGACTCCTGCAGCAAGCGCGACCTAGTGTGGTAATAACAATATCATTAAAGTTTGCGCCATTGCCGTTTCAAGTAGCGGCATGTTTTCTATTTTTGCATACAAATATTTCCTGATTTAATGCGGGCACTCTTTATGGTTCTTTAGGCAAAGAGGGCCCAAGAGTCTTCAAACGCAACGCTTACCACGCCTTGCATAAGCCAAGCGATATGCTGCGTCAGATAAATTCGCTGCAAAAAACCGCTGGCATGTTCTCAAGCGGCTCCGGTCGGGCCAAAAGGAAGCCTTGAACATAGGCGCAGTGCCGCGTGGCGAGAAACGCCAGCTGATCCCTGGTTTCCACGCCCTCGGCCACCACATGCAGTTTTAGTGCCTTGGCAAGCGCTATCACCGCCTCAGTGATGGCGGCATCCTCTGTCCCCATGGGCAGGTCGCGGATGAAGGCGCGATCAAGCTTGAGCGTATTAACCGGAAAGCGTTTGAGATAGCTGAGCGACGAGTAGCCGGTGCCAAAATCGTCGATGGCTAGCTGTACGCCGAGGTCACGCAGCGCGCGCATGGTATTAATGGCTGCCTCAACATCATCCATTACCATGCCTTCGGTAATTTCCAGCTCCACTTTCTCGGGAGGGATGCCGCTCTCTTCAATCGCGATACGCACGGCATCAATCAGCCCTGGCTGGCTGAATTGACGGGCGGAAAGGTTAATCGCGATACCTGGTACCCAGCCAATATGTTCGCTCAGTGCCATGGTGTCCCGGCACGCGCGGCGTAGTACCCAGGCACCTAACGGCACAATTAGGTTCGTTTCTTCGACAAGCGGAATGAAGTCGCCAGGGGACACCATGCCTCCGTCGCGGGGCCAGCGAATCAGCGCTTCCATGCTGGTGAAGCGGTTGGTGGTGAGGTCCAGCTTGGGCTGATAGTGCAGAGTAAAAGCGCCCTCCGCCACCGCGCGACGTAAGTCGCTTTCTAGGCGCGTTCGTTCGGCACTGTTCTGGTTCATGGTGTCGGAGAAGAAGCGGAATTCGCCCCCTCCATACGCTTTAGCCGCGAGCAAAGCGGTCTCTGCCACACGTATCAGTTCATCAATGTTATGTGCGTTATCGGGATAAATGCTGATACCGATACTGGCCTGTAGCACCACCTCTTCCGCTGCCTCAGTATTACGTTGCACGATGAAAGGCTCGCTCATCGCCTCCATAATCCGCGTTGCCACGAGCGTGGCATGCTCCGGCCTTTTGAGATTGTTTAGGATAACGGCAAAGTCGTCACCCCCCACGCGAGAAACAATATCAGGATGGCGTTCTCGGAGGCTCTTCTGGCGCGCGACTAAGTCGGTTCGGCGCACCGCGATGGCTAAGCGTTCCGCTATTTCTACCAGCAGTTGGTCGCCGGCGGGAAAGCCAAACGTGTCATTCACCTGCTTAAAGCGGTTGATGTTGATAAGCATGACGCCGACACAGGATTTTTGACGTCGCGACACTTCAAACTCGTGCTGTAAGCGATGACGAAACAGCGAACGGTTCGGCAGGGCAGTGAGCGCGTCGTAATACTGCAACCGCTCAATCTCTTTTTCTGACGCTTTTTGCTCAGAGAGATCATGAAACACGGCCACATAGTTGCTGGTCTTGCCGTTGGCATCCACCAGGCGGTCGATACTCATTAACTTCGGAAAGGCGGTGCCGTCTTCGTGGCGATCCCAAATTTCGCCTTCCCAATGCAGCTCATTGTTCAAGGCTTCCCACATGTTGCGGTAGAACTCGGGGCTATGCCGCCCCGACTTGGAAATTGACGGCTTTTTGCCAATGACGTTCTTAAGCTTAAAGCCCGTCATTTGCTCATAGGCGGGATTAACATAAAGAATACGATTATCGGCATCCGTGATGGCAACGGCGTGGGTGACGCGCTCAATGACCCTATTGACCAGCTTGAGATGATCGATCGTTTGCCGGTGACTCTCGGCCTCCTTCTCTAACTGCGCGGTACGCTCACGCACCCGCTGTTCAAGCACTTCGTTGGTGCTTTTAAGCGTTTGCTCTTTGTGTTTGTGTTGGCTGAAATCTTGAAAGAAAGCGGCAAAACGAAGCTCGTTATTCTCATTGAACGTGTTCACCGAGATCAGCATGGGCACTTTTTGACCGGCGCGGTCTATGCCCTCTACTTCCCTGGTGGCACCCACCATGTAACGGGAATCGTTTTCGAAGTAGGACGCCACATGCTCTAGATGTCGGCAGCGTTCAGGGTTGGGTATCAACACGGTGATGGGGTTGCCCACCAGGGTGCCCGGCGCGTAACGGAACATCGCCTCCGCCGCTTGATTGGCCTGCAAAATGAGACCCTGCTGATCAGACACAATGATGCCGTGCACCGCCGTGGCTAGCAGCTCAGCGTTATAAGCGTTTTCAACTCCTGAACATGTGTCGTCCATGCTGTCTTCTCATCAGTTTTTGTTCGCGTTACATGCAATGTTGCCAAATGGTTATGACGCTTAGCCTGACACTAGAGAATCACGAAACGCCTCTTTTTCACAGTTTAAAACCCAGCATACGCTTTTCTAGAGTCTGCAGTTTACCGAATTTAACTTATCACTCCATTTGTTTTCGGGGATTGAACGGTGCATACCCAAGCGGCAGCGCCGCTATGGTTGCAATAGCGCATGTCTATTCGCCATATATAACAAAATGAGCTATCGTTATTCCTGTGATTAGATCAACCACAGGAGTTCAGCATGTCTAACGATACGATGCAGCCCGTTATGCCCCAGATTAACCGTCCGGCGCCCGATTTCACGGCGAAAACCACCCACGGCGAAAAATCGCTGAGCGACTATCGTGGCCAGTGGTTGGTGCTTTTTGCCCACCCCTCCGACTTTACCCCGGTATGCACCACAGAATTTTCGGCCTTTGCGAACTACGCTGATCAGTTCAAGGCGGTGAATACCGAGCTGCTGGGCTTGTCGATCGACAGCATCCACTCACACATTGCCTGGACTCGCAGCATCAAGGAAAACTTTGGGGTTGAGATTACCTTCCCCATCATTGCGGATTTGAGCATGAAGGTGGCCAACGCCTACGGCATGATTCAGCCAGGTGCGAGTGATACGGCCGCCGTCCGCGCGACCTTTGTGATTGACCCTGAAGGCGTGCTGCGGGCGATGCTGTACTACCCCATGAGCAATGGCCGCTCTGTTGAGGAAGTCCTTCGCTTGGTGAAGTCGTTGCAAACCAGCGATGAGCATGGGGTGGCAACCCCCGAGGCCTGGCTGCCGGGTCAGCCGGTGATCGTGCCGCCTCCCCACACCTCGCAAGATGCAGAGGCACGTCAATCAGAAGGGTATGAGTACACCGACTGGTACTTCTGCAAAAAGGTGATTTAACACCTGCGAATAGCGACGTGATGGCTGGCTGCGGTCAGTCATCGCGCTATTTTTTCAGTCTGTTTTTCAGCTAACGGTCAGGAGCGTTTTATATGAACACCTTCGCACACTCTGAGCATACGGCAGCGGGCACGCCTGATGTGGCCGGCTTTTTTGATCCACGTACCTTTAGTGTCCAGTACGTGGTCAGCGACCCTGCGACGAAGCAGTGCGCGATTATTGATCCGGTCTTAGATTTTGATGAGAAATCCGGGGCCACAGCCACGCATCATGCCGATGAGCTGCTTGCCTATATCGCTAAAGAAGGCCTGTCGGTCGAGTGGATTCTCGACACTCATCCCCATGCCGACCACTTTTCAGCGGCGCAGTATTTGAAAGAAAAAACCGGCGCGCCCACCGCGATTGGCGAGCACGTCACCAAAGTACAGGCGCTGTGGAAAGAGATTTACCACTGGCCCGAGATGCCCACCGATGGACGCCAGTGGGACAGGCTGTTTGCTGAAGGCGATACCTTCACCATTGGCGAGCTAAAGGCCAGCGTGATGCACTCCCCAGGCCATACGCTTGCGTCTATTACCTATGTGATTGGCGACGCGGCGTTTGTCCACGACACGCTCTTTCAGCCCGATTTCGGCACCGCGCGGGCCGACTTTCCCGGTGGCGATGCCCACGTGCTGTGGAACTCTATCCAGCAAATTCTGGCGCTACCAGATGCCACCCGCGTGTTTACCGGGCACGACTATATGCCCGACGGACGAGAGCCGCAGTGGGAAAGCACGGTCGCGGAACAGCGCGACGGCAACCCCCACTTAGCAGGCGTTAGTGAAACGGCGTACATCGCCTTACGCCGTAAGCGCGATAGCGAGCTACCCATGCCGAAGCTGATCCTGCACTCGCTACAGGTGAATGCTCGGGGTGGCCGCTTGCCGGAACCCGAGGCGAACGGCAAGCGTTATCTAAAAATCCCGCTGGATGCGCTTGAGGGCGCTGCCTGGGACTAGCGCTCTGAGAGTAACTCTTTGTTGATAATAGCGCTTTGAGATTCGCCCCCTAAATGAGGAAAAGACCATGCAATCGCAACCGTTAGAAATGGGCATTGAAATTACTTCATCACTCAGTGTCGAGGATTTAGAGGACGTTAAAGCCAAAGGCTTTAAAGCGGTTATCTGTAACTGTAAAACGGGGGAGAGTGACGCCTTTCCCAACGAAGCTGTTTACCGCCATAAAGCCGACGCGCTAGGGCTTCAGTGGGTGCATATTCCGGTAGCGCCCGGTGAGTATGGCCCTGCAGACGTCGCGGCGTTTGCCGAGGCGATGCAAGGGCTGCCGCGTCCCATCCTGGCGTTTTGTCGTTCAGGCAAGCGCGCCACGCACCTTTGGGCTTACGCCAAGCGCCATACGGAGCAGTGCGATCTGGCCGAGCTGTTTTCTGCCGCTAAAGCTGCGGGGTTTGATTTAGAAGAGCATCGGCAGGGGTTAGAAAACGTTATTAGCCAAAAATAAAGTGAGTGCGCATGATGAGCCTTGAACGCTGGATCCCTATCGTCGGCTGGGTGCGTCGCTACCAACGAGCGCAGTTCTCTCGGGATGCGTTGGCCGCCGTCATCGTGACGCTCATGCTGGTGCCGCAAGCGCTGGCTTATGCGCTGTTGGCCGGGCTACCCCCAGAAATGGGTCTATACGCCAGCATGCTGCCGCTTGTGCTGTATGCCGTTTTTGGCACCAGTGCCAGCTTAGCGGTGGGGCCGGTCGCGGTTGCGGCACTGATGACGGCCTCTGCGCTAAGCACGTTTGCCGCGCCTGGCAGCCCTGAGTACATCGGGGCTGCGCTGGTGCTGGCAGCCCTCTCAGGGCTTATTTTGATTGCCATGGGCGTGCTTCGCCTCGGCTTTTTAGTCAACTTTTTAAGCCACCCGGTCATCTCCGGCTTTATTACCGCCTCGGGCATTTTAATTGCCATTAGCCAGCTCAAACACATTGTTGGCGTTGAGGCGTCTGGCCATAACGTGATTGAGCTGCTGGGCGCGCTGCTGTCCCAGTGGCAGCAGGTGAACTTCACCACGTTGGCGATTGGCGCTGGCGTTTGGGGGTATTTATGGCTCTGCCGCCAGCGGCTGGCGGGCTGGCTGATGGCGCTGGGCGTGTCGGCCAGCGCCTCAAGTATCGTGGTGAAAGCTGCGCCTATCTCTGCCGTCGTGATCACCACGCTGCTGGCCTGGGGGTTTAACCTTGCGCAGTACGGCGTTGACGTGGTGGGTTTCGTGCCCAGCGGGCTACCGGTGATTGCTCTGCCCAGCCTTGACCAATCGCTGTGGCTGGGGCTGCTGCCCGCAGCGCTGCTGATCAGTTTGGTGGGCTTTGTGGAGTCGGTGTCCGTTGCGCAAACGCTGGCCGCCAAGCGTCGCCAGCGTATTGACCCCAATCAAGAGCTGATTGCCCTGGGCATGGCGAACCTCGGGGCGGGCATCAGCAGCGGCTCGCCGGTGTCCGGCGGCTTTTCGCGTTCAGTGGTGAACTTTGAAGCTGGCGCCGCCACACCGTTGGCAGGCGCCTTCACGGCGTTGGGGATTGTGCTCGCCACGCTGTTACTCACTGATTTACTGGCATTTCTTCCCACCGCCACGCTGGCCGCAACGATTATCGTCGCGGTGAGCACGCTGATTGATCTGCCTGCGGTCAAGCGCACCTGGCAGTACTCCCGTAGCGATGGGTTGGCGATGATCGCGACGCTGCTGCTGACACTGCTGCATAGCGTGGAAATGGGCATTGTCAGCGGCGTTGTGCTCTCGCTAGGGCTGCATCTCTACCGCACCAGCCAGCCCCACAGCGCGGTGGTAGGCCGAGTGCCGGGCACCGAGCACTTTCGTAATGTGAAGCGTCATCAGGTCGAGACCGATGAGCAGGTCGCCATGCTGCGCATTGATGAGAGTCTCTACTTCGCCAACGCCCGCTATCTGGAAGATACCGTCATGGCCCTGGCCGCCCGCTCCCCGTCGCTAAAGCACATGGTGCTGACCTGCCAAGCGGTCAATGTTATCGATGCATCAGCCTTGGAGAGCTTAGAGGCCATTAACGCGCGGCTAAAGGATGCAGGCGTCATGCTGCACTTGGCTGAAGTCAAAGGGCCGGTGATGGATCGCCTAAAAGACACCGACTTTTACCATGAGCTCACTGGCAAGATGTTTTTCACCACCTTTGAAGCGTGGCAAGCGCTGGTGCATCCTGATCAAGCGCTGACGGCAGCAGAGTGCCAGCACGCACGCTGAGCAAAGTGATTGAACACATGGAAGAGGAAACACGTTATGCAACAGCAGCAAACCAACATCGCCATTATTGGCGCGGGCAGCGCGGGGCTTAGCGCATGGCACGCCGCACGCAAGCACACGGATGACGTGGTGTTAATTGAAGAAGGGCCGTATGGCACTACGTGTGCTCGGGTGGGCTGCATGCCCTCTAAGCTACTTATCGCCGCCGCGAATGCCGCCCACAGCGCCCGCAACGCCGCCATGTTTGGTGTCGCCATTAACGAGGTGGCGGTTGACGGACATGCGGTGATGGCGCGGGTTAAGAGCGAGCGCGACCGCTTTGTTGATAACGTGCTCTCCTCGATGAAGTCGATTCCCGAGTCCCAACGCCTGCAGGGGCACGCGCGGTTTATCGATCCCCACACGCTGGCCATTGGCGACCATACCCAGCTGACAGCCAACGCCGTTATCATTGCCACCGGCTCGCGGCCCACGTGGCCGAGCCTGCTGGAGGGGGCGGGAGACCGCTTAATCATCAATGATGATGTGTTTGACTGGGAAACGCTTCCAGCCTCCGTGGCGGTAGTGGGGCCGGGCGTGATTGGGATGGAGCTAGGGCAAGCGCTGAGTCGATTAGGCGTGCGCACACGCACCTTTGGGGTTGGCGGCGCGGTT
Source organism: Vreelandella venusta (assembly GCF_044809155.1). Lineage (GTDB taxonomy): Bacteria > Pseudomonadota > Gammaproteobacteria > Pseudomonadales > Halomonadaceae > Vreelandella > Vreelandella venusta_B. The sequence continues at coordinate 3,363,475 of NZ_CP085241.1, read as the reverse complement.
GGCCCCTTTCAGTCTGACAAACTGCGCCAGCTTGCCGATGAGACGTTTAACCGCGAGCTATATCTTGATCCAGATGCCACCATTGAGCAGGTTGAGCACCAAGGCGATGGCGTCGCCATTACCTTCTACGAGCGGGAAAGCGGGCAAAAAATCACGGAAATATTTGATTACGTGCTAGCCGCAACCGGGCGTCAGCCTAACGTCGATCAGCTGGCTATCGAGAACGCCGGTGTGGCGCTCGATAAGCGTGGCGTTCCTCGGTTTAATCGTTTCACCACGCAGTGTTTAGCCCAGGACAACACGCCTAGCCATATCTTCATCGCGGGCGATGCCAACCAGTCCGTTCCGCTACTCCATGAGGCGATCACCGAAGGTAAAATTGCCGGACGCAATGCCGCCCGCCTAGACGATGTGCAAGTGGGGCAGCGTAATGTGCCGCTCGCGGTGGTGTTTACCGAGCCGCAAATGGCCATTGTGGGGGAGAGCCGTGCCGCGCTAGAGGCGCGCTACGGCGGGTGTGACTGTATTGCCGAAGGCGGCGTGTCGTTTGACGACCAAGGCCGGGCGCGCGTAATGGGTGAAAACCATGGCTATTTAGCGCTTTACGCAGAGCACGGCAGCGGGCTCTTTTTAGGGGCTGAAATGCTGGGGCCACGCGCAGAACACATTGCCCACCTGCTGGCCTGGGCCTTAGAGCAAAAGCTAACCGTTAGCCACATGCTGACAATGCCCTTTTATCATCCCGTGGTGGAAGAAGGCGTAAGGTCGGGGCTGCGTGACTTGCAGGCCAACCTCAAGCAAGGGCCCAGCATTACCGAGCGCTGCATGGAGTGCGGCCCGGGCGACTGATAAAACGAGATTCCCGCGCTTACATACATATCGCCCTCTTTTATGCATAAAAGAGGGCGATGACGTAGCGCATAGAGTGGAGAGTAAAAAGCGACGAGCCACCTATACCTTGTCGTGATTGGCGAAACTATCGAACGCCTCAAGCGCTTGGGCGGCGTAGGTAAACGCTGGCCCGCCCCCCATGTACATACACACGCCCAGCATCTCCATCACTTCCTCGCGAGTGGCGCCCAGCTCCGCCGCCGCTTTGGCGTGAAACGCAATGCACCCGTCGCAGCGCACGCTAATTCCAATCGCCAGCGCCATCAGCTCTTTATACTTGTGTGAAAGCGCGCCTTCTTTGTTGGCGCCTTTCGCCATTTGGGTGAACCCCTTGGCAACATCGGGGATGTTTTTGCCAATATCCTGCATCAGCGCGGAGAGGTCTTGGGTCGTTTTTTGCCAATCTTTATGCATGCTTGCCTCCTAACAAAGCGTGAGGGTTACGGGTAAATCCTAAGCCGCTAATGGTCGTTTAAATTGACGTTTTTAAGGGCTGTTTTTAAGGGCTGTTTTTAAAGACTGCTTTAGTGATAGCCTTCGCCTACTTTCACCTTGCCGCGGAATACCCAGTAGGTCCAAGCGGTGTAGGCCAGCACGATAGGAATTACGAATAGGAAGCCGATTAACAGAAACAGCTGGGACTCCGGTGCGGACGAGGCATCCCAAATGGTGTAGTTAGGCGGCACAATCACCGGCCACTTGCTGGCAATCAGCCCCAGGTAGGTAAATAGGAAGATCCCCAGCGCCATGACAAAAGGCAGGCCCTCATCTTGGCGCTTCACCGAACGGTACACCATGCCTGAGCAGAGTAAGGCGAGCAGCGGGAAGACCCAAATAAGCCGGAGCTGATCCATCCAGCGGCTATACACTTCAGGGCTAACCAGCGGTGTCCAGATGCTCACAATCGCGAACACGGCCAAGACCGCGAGCAGCAGTTTAGGCGTGATCGCGTAGGCCCACTGCTGCACGTGCCCCTCTGATTTCATAATCAGCCACGTGGCGCCGAGTAGCGCATAACCGGCCATTAATCCTAACCCGGTCAGCACGGTAAACGGCGTTAACCAGTCGAGCGCGCCGCCCACATAGCGAAAGTCCTCAACGGCAAAGCCTTGGATATAGGCACCCACCACGGCGCCCTGGGCAAAGGCAGCAACGGCTGAGCCTAAGAAGAACGCACGGTTCCACCAGCGGCGGTTTTTATGCGATTTAAAGCGAAATTCAAACGAGATACCGCGAAAAATCAGCCCGGCCAGCATCAGAAAGACGCCGATATACAGCGCGGGCAAGAACACCGAATAGACCAGTGGAAAAGCGCCCAAAAGCCCGGCGCCACCCAGTACCAGCCAGGTTTCATTGCCATCCCATACGGGCGCTACCGAATTCATCATCACATCGCGTGATTCCTCGTCAGGCGCCAAGGGATACAAGATCCCCAGGCCCAAATCGAAGCCATCCATAATCACGTACATGATGACGCCAAAGCCGATAATGACGGCCCAAATCAAGGCTAAGTCGATACTCATGATGCGTTCGCTCCTGCGGTGTTGTCGCTAAAGTCGTCATCCAGCGGCGTATGCGCCGCCGAAAGCGGGCGCTTAGGACGCTCAACCTCACCGTCAATTTCGACAGGGTTATCCAGCATGCCGTTACGCACCACGCGGGTGAGGTAATACACCCCCACCACAAACACCACGCTATACACCGCGATATAGCCAATCAGCGTGAACAGCGCCATACCGCCTGTTAACGAGGGCGTAAGGCCCTGCGCGTGGGTCATCACGCCATACACCAGCCAAGGGGCGCGGCCCGCTTCTGTCACAATCCAGCCCGAGAGCACCGCAAGGAAGGGCGTGATAATCATCGCCACCAGCGTTTTAAGGAACAGCGGGCTGGTAAACACCCGCGCTTTGCGACGCATCAATAGCCCCACCAGCGCGACGCCGATCATTAAGAAGCCAAGGCCCACCATCACGCGGAACGACCAGAACACCAGCATGACAGGCGGCTGCTCCTCGGGTGCCACCTCGGAAATACCGGGGATCACGCCATCCGCACTATGTTTGAGGATGATGCTCGCCATGTTGGGAATACCCAGCTCGAAACGGTTGGTCTGGTTTTCCTGATCCGGCAGCGCAAACAGCAGCAGCGGAACGTTAGAGCGGGTTTCCCAGTTACCTTCCATAGCGGCAACTTTCGTCGGCTGGTGTTCCAGGGTATTTAAACCATGAAAATCACCAATCACCGCCTGTGCGGGTGCCAGAAAGAGAAGCAGCCATAAACACATGGAAAGCGCTTTTTTGTTGGCCTCCACGTCGCGGTTGCGTAACAAAAACCACGCGCTAACCCCCGCCACGACAAAGCCACCGGTAAGGAACGACGCCATACCCATATGCGCGAAGCGGTACCAGAACGAGGAGTTAAAAATGGCTTCAAACCAGGAGGTAATATGGAAGCGCCCATCAATCAGCTCATAGCCCGCCGGTGTCTGCATCCAGCTGTTAGCGGAAAGAATCCAAAACGACGAGATAAACGTACCGATGGCCACCATGATCGCGGCGAACAGGTGAACTCCCTGGGGCACCTTATTGCGGCCAAATAACAGCACGCCCAAGAAAGCCGCTTCCAGGAAGAACGCCGTGACAACCTCGTAGCTGAGCACCGGGCCAAGGAAATTCGAGGTGGCGTACGAAAAGTTACTCCAGTTCGTTCCAAACTGGAACGACATGACAATGCCGGACACCACGCCCATGCCGAACACCACGGCGAATACCTTGGTCCAGAACTGGGCTAGCCGGTCCCATGCGTGGTTAGCCGTTTTATAGAACAAGCCGTGCAACACCGCGATATACGACGCAAGGCCGATCGTGAACACGGGAAAGATAGCGTGGAAAGACACCACAAACGCAAACTGCAGGCGGGATAAAACCAGCGGATCGAGCTCCATCATAACCTCCAAGAGCATGACGCATAATAAGAGATAGACGGTCGATTCACGCTTGCTAGATAGACCGTATTTCTCTTATATTGCATTTTGAAATATGCTTATTACATATCTAATAATACAAGAGGCGAGGCCGTAGCGACATCCGAAAGTAGCGGTTTGGCGATGGCGTATTGTCGCATCAATAGACGCCCCGCCATGCGCGCGTCCGTTTATGCCTCCCGCTGAGGGCTGATCAAAAAGACCAAGGGTTGAAGGATGATAAGGGCGATGAAAAACGTGGCGATGGCCGCGCCAACAAGCGCTATCCAATCAAAAACGGTGGCCACATAGCCAAGCGTTGAGTGTGTGAGCCAGGGCACCCAGAGTAGCGCCGTGAGCCCTATCAATAACGCCAGCAGCGTGGCGAGGCGGCTATGGTGGCGAGTGACCTGATAGCCACGCAGATAAGCGAGCAGATGCGCGCTGATCATAATAAAAACCCCGCCTATCAGCTGCCACATAAAGGGCGCTAAGGCGTACATCACTATGGTTAGCATTCCGCCAATGGACATTGCAGTTCTCCTTAAGCTTGGCCTTCAAGCACCGCGTAGTAAGCGGGTTGCAGCATGCGGTCTTTCATGACCCATACCGACCAAGATTCTTCAGTGGGATCTATGAAGGGAAACGACGGCATAAACGCGAAGTCGTCGGCGTAACCAAACTCCACCAGCATGGCCTTGCCAATACCGGTAATCATGGGGCACGAGGTGTAGCCCGTATGCCGGGCGGGGGGCGTTTTGCCTTGCATCACGGCCAGCAGATTCTCTTCCACCACCGGCGCCTGGGCTTTCACGCTGGCGGCGGTTTTATTGATGGGCGCGCCAATCACATCGCCAATGCCAAACACCTCGGGGTAACGGGTGTGCTGTAGCGTGTGGATATCGACATCCAGCCACTCGCCCCTAAACGGCCCGTCTTGGGCGATCAGCGCGCTCTGTTTCACAAACTCGTGGGCGCTCATCGTCGGGACGACGTGGATAAAGTCGTAGTCGGCAATCACGGTGGGCTGGTTATAGCGCCTAAATTCTGCTTCGCGCAGCTGATGGTGGGAGGTAAATTCGCTTTCAGGCCCTACAAAGGTAAATTCAGCCTGTTTAGCCCGCGGGTCAATGGCGGCGAGCCGGTAGTGGTGGCGCCTATTAACGCCTTGGTCGTCAAAGCGCTGCTTCACAAATGCATCGACCCACGGCTGCGAGAACAGGCCCGCCCCCGGTGCCATGTAGTCCACTTCAAAGGCATCACGCTGCCCAGAGGCTTCCAGTCGGCTTAGCGTCGTGAAGGTCATCTTCAGCGGTGCTCCGGCGCACTTCACCGGGGTGGGGGCGGCGGTAAAAATGCCTTTGCCTTGGCCGCTGTTTAACCAGGTTTGAATGGCCTGGTTGGTTCGTGAGGCGCCCTCAATGCTGGCGTACACGCTGCCAATGCCGTGCTGGCCCACCAGCTCTGGCGTCATGCCATCAATTAAGTGGTAATTGAGCTGAATGCCAGTTGCCACTACCAAGAAGTCATACTCAAGGGCAGAGCCGCTAGCCAGCGTAATACGCTTGTTGTCGGCATCAATGCTGGCCGCGTGCTCACGCAGCCACTCAACGCCACGGGGCATAAACTGCGCGTTAGGGCGCATGGTTTTCGCTGCGTTCCACACGCCGGACGCCACCAGCGTCCAGCCCGGCTGATAGTGGTGCGTCTCGCGTGGCTCTACCAGCGTAATGGTGCCGCCCTGAAGCCGCTGGGCGAGCCGGTTTGCCATCGCCAACCCCGCTGCACCGCCGCCCAAAATCACGATGCGTGCCTGCGTTTGCAGCGTATTCGCCGACAGCCCGCTGAGCGGAAGCAGGCTAGCTGCTCCCAATCCTGCGCCGGTTTTTAATAACGCTCTGCGCGTCATGTGCTGTGTCATTACGGGTGGCGTTTGCATGGGTGCTCCTTAAGTGAAAGCTAACATATACCTTTTAGATATAATGTTATTCCATTATGTATTTTTTGCGCAAAAACGCCATAGGCATTTTGTCCTACCTGGCAGACGGGAAACGTCAGTAAAAAGGGCGCTAAAAACGGATAGTCAAACGCTAGCGAGCGCATTAAGCGCTTGGGCGATAGCGCTGTTTCAAGCGTTGCCGGCCATGCTCAGCCCACGAAAGCAGCGCAGGGATAATAAACAGCACCAGCAGCGTGGAGCCTCCTAAACCAAACGCAATGGACGTGGCCATGGGAATCAGGAACTGAGCCTGCAGCGAGGTTTCAAACAGCAGCGGTAGCAGCCCGCCAATGGTGGTCAGTGACGTGAGCAGCACCGCTCGAATCCGCTGCACAACGGCCTCATTGAGCGCCTCGTCAATGCCTAAGCCCTTTTCGCGCTGCTGGCGGTAAAAGCTCACCAGAATAATGGCGTTATTCACCACGATGCCGGACAGCCCAAACAGGCCGAAGAGCGATAAAATCGTCAGGTTGATCCCCAGCGCCCAGTGCCCCAGCAGGGCGCCTACCAGGGAAAAGGGGATAATCGCCATCACAATCAGCGGCAGAGTCCAAGAGGCAAACACCCAGGTTAAAACGCCGTACATCAAGCCCAAGCCAATTATCAGGCCGGTGCGCATATCCGCTAGGGTTTCGCGCTGGTCGGCCGCCCGGCCCTCAAAGCTGGCGGTGAGGAAGTATTCACGCTCTAAACGGGGCAGCAGCTCGGCGGAGAGGCTTTCCAGCACCTGCTCAGCGGAGGTGGTTTGGCTGTCAATCTCAGCGGTTACTTCAACGGCCAGCTGGCCTTCGGCATGGCGTAAGGTCTCGAACCCTTGGCGGTGGGATAACTCCATCACCTGCGAGAGCAGCACCTGACGGCCATCCGCGAGCGTCACCGCTAGGCTGGAAAGGGTCGATAAGCGCTCGCGCTGGTGCCTGGGCAGCTGCACGCGCACCTCAATTTCATCGGCACCGGATTGGTGTATCTGCACAATTTGGCCATCAAAAGCAGTACGCAGCTGGCTACCCAGGTCGTCTGTGGTCAGGCCGAGCGCTTGGCCGTAGGCATTCACGCGGTAGATCAGCTGCTCGCGCCCCCAGGGCATATCGTTTTCCGTGCTGAGCACGCCGGGCAGCCCGGCCATCGCCTCTCCAAGAATATCGGCGGCATGGCGCAGGCCTTCGGCGTCTTCTCCGGTTAGCCGAATATTGACATCCTTACCCGGCGGGCCAGCGGCGCGCTCGGTGATGTTTAGGCTATCCAGCCCCGCCGGGGTTTGTATCCGTTCGCGCCAGGCGCGAATAAATTCCACATTGCGCACGTCGCGGGCATCCGGTGAGGTTAGCTCAACCATCACGGAACCCACGCCATCGCCGGTGCGTGCCGGTGCGCCGCCTGCCTGGGTGCTGCCGTAATGGGCAACCGCCGTGCGCACTAGGCCGCCGCCCATGGCGTCCTCGGTTTCTTGCAAGGTGGCCTGCAGGTGGTCGACAAACTCCGCCACTTGGCCACGGTGGGTGCCTGCCACAAAGCTGGCGTTGGCATACACAATGCTGGATTCCGGCGAGGGAAAGAAGGTGAAGCCGATGCGGCCACCGGCCAGAAGCCCAGCCGTGACCAGCGTGATGGCCAGCGCGGTGGTTAGCGTAACGCCACGGTAGCGCAGCGAGCGCTGGGAAAAGCGCCGAAAGCGCCCCTCGCGGAAATGATCAAAACGCGCTTCAAACCCCTGGCGCAGCCGCTCAATACCACGGGGAGGACGCTTGGCCTTGTTAGCGGGTATAAACGCATTGCGCAGGTGAGCAGGCAGCACCACAAAGCACTCCAGCAGCGAGGCGATGAGCACGCAGATCATAATAATCGGAATATCGCCGAGGATATTGCCAATCACCCCGCCGACCATCAGCAGCGGCATAAACGCCGCCACCGTGGTGAGCGACGACGCCACCACGGGCCAGAGCATGCGCCGGGCGGCACCGGCAGAGGCCAGTTTGGGGTCTTCGCCCATGCGGTGGTGGGCGTCTGCGTCTTCGCCCACCACAATCGCATCATCAACAATCACCCCCAGGGCCATAATCAGCGCAAATAGCGACATCATGTTAATCGAGCCGCCAATACCCCAGAAAACCCCTAACGAAGCGAGAAACGCGGTAGGAATCCCAATGGCGACCCACAGCGCCACCCGGGCAGGCAGAAAGAAGTAGAGCAGAATCACCACCAGCAGCAGGCCGGTGAGGCCATTGCCCAGCAGCAACGAAATACGCTCGTCGATCAGCTGCCACGACTCATCGTAAACCGCTAACGCAACGCTGGGCGGCAGCGTAGGGCGCGTTTCGGCCAGCCAGTGCTCCAGGCGCTGTGCGGCTTGAAGCGAGTCGCCGCTTTCTGCGCGCTGCAAAATCATCTCAACGGCGGGCTGGCCCCGGTAGGTCAGCTCAACTTCCCCATCCCGCGCTTCCTGGTGAATGTGGGCGATGTCGCCCAGGCGCAGCTGCAGGCGGTCGTTGCTCAGCACCGGCATATCCTCGAACGCCAGGGCATCGCGGTGCTGTTCAAGCGAGCGCAGTTCACGGGTGCTGTCCTGCTGGCCTAACAAGCCCGCCGGTAAATCCCGCGACATGCCCTGCACCTGGGCGGCTACGTCGCCAAGGGATAACCCAAGCGCTTGAAGGCGTTCGGCAGGCACATCGATGCTGATTTGTTGGGCAGGCAGCCCGTTAAGCTGAATACGATCAATCCCCGCCATCAGCAGCGAGTCTTCAAACCGATGGGTGAGCTTGCGCAGCTCATGGGGGGCAAGATCGCCATGCACCAACAGGCGCGCAACGGGTTCGTAACGCGCTTGGCGGGAGATCTCCGGCGGTTCAGCGCTGGCAGGCAGGTTGGTAAAGCTATCCACCTGCTGGCGAATGTCATCCAGCGCCAGCACCGGGTCGCTGCCTTCCTCCAGCTCCAGAGTGATATTGGCAATGCCCTGGGCCGAAGTGGAGGTCATGCGCTTTAAGCCATCCAGGCTGCGCAGCCGCTGCTCCAGCGGGTTGGTAATGCCCTGTTCGATATCCTCGGCAGAGGCGCCACTCCACATCACCCGTACGTTAACTACATCAAGCGCGAAGGTGGGGAAAAACTGGATATTCATGCGCGCAATACCCAGCGCGCCGCCCAGCAGCATCACCAGCATCACAAGGTTAGCCGCCACCTTATGGCGAACAAAAAAGCCGATAAAATCGCCGCGCGGGGTCATGGGCTGGCCTCAGCGCCAGCCGAGGGTTGGGTGACTTCCACCGGCAGCCCGTGCACTGCGTTGGGCAGGTGGGTCGACATAATGCGGTCGCCCGCTTCCAGCGTTTCTGCACGCACTAATAGCCAGCGCTCCCCGTTGCGCTGGGCGACTTCCCCCAGCCGCTCGACGCGCTGGCGCTCCAGGCGGTTATCGTGATTGATGCGATAGAGTAAATCAGCCCCGTGCAAGGCAGAGTAGGGCACGGCAATGGCATTTTTCACCCCAGGGCGGCGCAGCTGCACGGCCACCAGCGCCCCTGGGCGCAAGCCGTGTGCCTGCCCTTGCACCGCGAAAATCGCCTCAGTGCCGGTGGGGTCGCTTTCCCCCGCCAAACGTTCCAATACAAAGCGCTGGTCGCCACCCGTGGCGGTGGCCTCAAGCGGCGCGCCCTGTTGCAGGTGCGCTTCCAGCTCCGCGTGGTAGGGCTGGGGGATGCGGGCGCGTAGCTCCAGGCCATCGTGTGGGTAAAGTGAGAGCAGCGCAGCTCCGGGGGTCACATCGTCGCCTTCCGCGACGTTCACCCGCGTGACGCTGCCCGCGAAGGGCGCATGCACGCGGCCACGCGCTAGGTTGCGCTGCGCATCGGCCACGTGCACCTGCGCCCTGGCAAGGCGGGCGTCTAAACTGGCTAACCGAGAGGGGTATTCGGCAATCGCGCTTTCACGGGCGGAGACACTTAGCTGGGCGCGGGCCACGGCATCCCGGGCTGCATCTACCTCCGTTTGCGAGGCAAGGTTACGCCCCTCCAAGGAGCGGTTGCGCTCCAACTGGCGGTTGGCGCTGGCGAGCAGGTTGCGCTCTTGGGCTAATACCTGGCGATTATTCTCATGGCGGATGCGCTCGTTTTCCCGCTGGGCCTGCAGGTCAGCAAGTTCCGCTTCGGCTTGGCGCAGCGGCGATGCCAGGTCGTCTTCATCCAGGGCGATCAGCAGCTCACCTTCAGCGACCCGCTGGCCGTCGCTCACCGCCCGCTGGGCCACCCGCGCTTGAACCGGTGCCGTAAAGGTGACCAGGGTGGGTGCCACCACTTCCCCAAACAGCGGCAGCAGCGGCACATGCTCGCCGGGGGAGACGCTCAGCGCCTCCACAGGCCAGCGCCGCTCCTGCGCCGCCACAGGGGCGGGTTCCGGGCGCGTGTAACGCAACGCCATAAAGCTGGCAATGCCCAGCAGCAGAATCACCAGCGGGAGTAAGCGCTTCAGCATAAGGATATCTTTATATGGAATAAGGCGTGTCTATCTTAACCCGCTCGCACCCCTAATCATATCGGCGGATCGCAAGGTTGCGACAATGCAGCGCACTCAAAATGAGAAACCTGCTTTCTTGGTTACTATTTTTTACATTATTTTCTTGATGATAAGCCTAAAGATTCCCCGCGCCGCGCCGTTAACTAATACAACGGCGCACACAGTGGCCGAAAAGCGGGCCTTCAAGGCCAGTGTTAACGCAAGGAGAATCACACCATGTCAGTGATCAATACCAACATTACTTCCATGATTGGCCAGAATAATCTGTCCAAATCACAAAACGCCCTGCAAACCTCCATGGAGCGTTTGAGTTCTGGCCTGCGTATCAACAGTGCGAAAGACGACGCCGCTGGTCAAGCCATTGCCAACCGTTTCTCTTCACAAATTACTGGCTTGGGCCAAGCGCAGCGTAATGCCAACGATGGTATCTCCATCGCTCAAACCGCTGAAGGTGGTTTGAACCAGGTAAACGATAACCTACAGCGTGTGCGTGAACTGACCGTTCAGGCGCAAAACGGCACCAACAGCGCTTCTGACTTGGATTCTATCCAAGACGAAATAAACCAGCGTATGGCAGAAATTGACCGTATTGCCGCAGAAACTGACTTCAACGGCACCAAAGTCCTTTCTAGCGATAACGGCCTGAGCATTCAAGTTGGCGCTGATGATGGTCAAACCATTTCAGTCAATCTGCAACAAATCACTTCCAGCACCCTCGGCCTAAATGGCTTTAACGTTAATGGTAGTGGTGAAACGCAAAACGCAACCGCGACTGTAACAAACATTCAGGGAAACCAAGGTACAGAAGCGCTGGCGAGTGGCGGTGGTGAATGGGGTGTTGTAACCAATCACGATGCGGCAACATTTGAAGATCTTCTTGGTAGTATGCAAGATGGCAATACAGTTGCAGTGAGTGGTGCTACAACGTCTGCTACTTATACCTTCGATGCTAATGCTGGTAACTTTTCGTTCGATAATACTGTTGTTGCTTCTGGTGGTACAGCTGCAGCTGACTTTGCTGACGCACAAGGCTTTACGCCTGCCAACGGCACCAAAACGGGTACTTATGAAGTTGCTGGTGGCGATACTGCAACCTTTGAAATTACTTCCACGGGCGGTATTACACTTAATGGCGAAGCCGCTTACATTTCTGCCGCTGGAGAGCTAACCAACAATAGTGGTGGTGGTGCTCAAGTTGCCACGATTGATGCACTTGTAGAAACAGCAGCCGCTGGAAGTAACTCCTTCACTATTGATGGTACCACTTACACTGGTAATGGTAGTGACTCCATCACTTTCAGTGATACCGCTAGTGCGGCTGAAGTCGAAGCAGCTCTAACACAAGCTACCACTGATTCAACAGTAACTCTAGGTGATGGTTTTGCTGAGCGGGCTGTGACTGTAGGATCTGGCGGCACTACCTCAACTGATACTTACGTTGATGGCAACGATGAATTGACGACTGTTGAAGGCTTCCGTACTGAATACAACGTCAACGATGAAACTGGCGAAGTGACAGTGGCAGGTACCTTTACGCTGGCGGATACCGATGGTACTAACACCATGGCGGGTACTAAGTACGAGCAGGAAGTGGGTGCGACTGTATACGTAAGCGGTGGGCAGCTGACAACAGATGAGACAACTGCTGGTGATGCAACCGAAAATCCGCTGTCTACCTTAGACGAAGCACTAGCCCAGGTTGACAGCTTGCGCTCTGAATTAGGTGCGGTGCAGAACCGTTTTGAGTCTGCTATTACCAACTTGCAGACTAATGAAACGAACCTCTCTGCTGCACGCTCGCGCATCGAAGATGCAGACTACGCAATGGAAGTGGCCAACATGACCCGCGCGCAGATTCTGCAGCAGGCCGGTACCTCTGTACTGGCACAGGCTAACCAGCTGCCGCAGAACGTCCTTTCTCTGCTGGGTTAATCTAAGGCTTGGCCTTGATAAAGCGAACGCTTTATTGTTGAGTAATACAATGAACCGGCTCCTTACAGGGCCGGTTTTTTTCATTTTCAGCCTAATACCTTTCGCGTAGCATCAAGCTGAAGGGCATTAGCCTGAAAACACATAGGATAGGTTTGGAATGGTTAAAAAAACACCTGTTTTAGCGGCGCAAAAACGTAAGCCCCGCCTGCTTTGGGCGACCCCCTTCTGCTTATTAGACACCTCTAGCGGTGCCAGCATGACGGTTCGGCAGATGCTCAATCAGCTAGTGAAAGCGGGTTATGAGGTTGAAATACTTGGCGCGACGGTGTTTGACCACCCTCAAGGCGCTCAGCTATTTCAATCAATGGCACCTAGATTGCTAGCCGACGGCCATATGGTTGAAGTTGAAGATGGGCCGCTTACTCACCAGCTGATTGTGAGTAAAAGTACCTATCGGGCGAACATTAGCGCAACGGTAGAAGATAACTGGCACCGCCAATATATCTATTTGCTAGATAGCTTTAAACCCGACGTTGTTTGGTTTTACGGTGGGCAGCCCCTAGAGCTGTTAATTGCCGACGAAGCCAGGGCGCGCGATATTCCTACCGCCTTTTATCTGGCCAACGGCAACTACAAATCGCCCCGCTGGTGCCGGGATATCGATCTAATACTGTGCGATAGCCAAGCAACCGCAAGCATGTACCGAGAAACGGTGGGTTTTGTAGCCACACCGCTGGGTAAGTTTATCGATTCACAGCAGTTTGTGACCAACCACCATGAGCCTAAGCGGCTGCTATTTGTAAACCCTTCTTTTGAAAAGGGTGCAAGCATTGTTATTCAGCTGGCGTTGCAGCTAGAAAAAGCCCGCCCGGATATTGAAATTGAAGTAGTAGAAGCCCGCGCCGATTGGCAACAGGTGCTGCGCACGGTTACTCGCAAAGTGGGAAAAGAGCGAAGCAGCTTGCCCAATGTGGTTGTTACGCCTAATACCAGCGATATGCGTGACCCATACAGCCGCGCGCGGGTGCTGCTAGCTCCAAGCCTGTGGTGGGAAAGTTCTGGCCGTGTATTGGCAGAAGCCATGCTCAATGGCATTCCTGTCATTATCACCAACCGTGGCGGCATGCCTGAAATGATTGATGATGCAGGCATTAAGCTTGATTTACCCGAAGCCTGCTATGAACAGCCCTATCAGCATCTGCTCAGCGAGCAAGAGCTTGCCCCGCTGGTGGAAGCCGTTACCGCCTTTTACGATAATGAAGCACACTACCAAACCTATGTAGCACGGGCAGAGCGCGTAGGGCGTGAAAAGCATCATATTAGCGTTAGCACCAAGCGTTTAACAGAAGCGCTAGCGCCGCTGGTCGCTCAAAAGGCAGGCAACAAAGATTTTCGCGTACCGCAGCGCAAGCAGCACAAGCACCACTTAGCAGGCACTGCTGCAAAGCCCACGCTTTCATCAGAGGTTTACGTATCACCGCCCCCAGCAGCGCCGCAAAAAGTAATAGTACCGGCTGCACCTAAACCAACGCTCGATTTTGATTGGCAGCTAAGCAGCAAGGTCGTAGTGTTGGATAATCGTGCCAAGCTGATTAAAACAGGTGCGGCAGATAAGCTGGCCACGACTAACGCGTTTACGGTGTTAGCCTTTGACCCCGCCAGTGAAATCGCAAACCCAAAAGCGTATGAAGGGCACGAGCATATTCAACTCTTCCAACACGCTCTGCTGGGGGATGGCCAACCAGCGGCGTTGAACGCCTGCCTAGAGGCAACGCTCACCAGCACGCTTAACCTTCTGCCTGAAAGTGCGCTGCCAGAACACCGCCGCCAAGGCGCTAAGGCGCTCACCCAACTGCCCATCAACACCATCGCACTGGATAGCATTGAAGGCCTGCCAAGCTTAGACTGGCTGATTCTGGATGATCTTAGCGATGCTCTCACCATTTTGGCTCACGGTGAAAAAGCATTAAAAGACACGCTGTTAATTCAAGCCCGCGTGGCCTTCCAGCACACCCACGAAAAACAACCCAACCTGGCAGAGCTACAGCACTGGGCCAGCCGCAACGGGTTTCGTTTTTATCGGTTTAACGATATTCAACACCACAGCCATATCCCAAGTACCATCAAGACCCAAGAACGCCCCGCCACCGAGCAAGAAAGTGCCGATGTGTTGTTCCTGCCCAGCCAAGAACGCATGGCCGCGCTGAGCGAAGAGCAAAAGCTGAAGCTGGCTTTTGTGTTGAGTACAGTGTTTGAAGCGAAGGATATGGCTTATGAGCTATTGAATGAGGTTGATCTAGCGCTAGGTGAAAAATACCTGGTTGCTCAAGGGTTAGTCGCGCCTAAATCAGAGGTACCGCCACCGGCAGGCCCAGCTATCCCGCAAAGCGAGCATGTAAAAGGTGAGCCGGTGGTGAGTGTGATATGCCCAGCTTACAACCATGGGAACTTTATCGAAGATGCGATTAAGGGCTTTATCGCGCAGAAAACTGACTTTCCCTTTGAGGTCATTATCCACGATGACGCCTCAACAGATGGCACCCAAGAAGTCATCAAACGCTATGCTGAGCAATACCCTGAGCTAATTCGGCCTATTTACCAGACAGAAAACCAGTATTCTCAAAATAAAAAGCCGTTAGATATATGCTTACCTTTAACAAAAGGAAGGTATGTGGCAATTTGTGAAGGTGATGACTACTGGACAGGCAGCAATAAGCTTCAAATACAATTTGACTATATGGAGCAGCACCCAGATTGTGTAGTGACGCACCATAATGCGTTTGTTTTTGACAATGAGACGTTGGTAAAAGAATCAAAACTCCCTGAGCATTGCATTAGAAGCTTCACGAGTGATGAGCTGCTGAAAAATGATTGTTTTGTACTGACTCTTTCTATGATGTTTAGGAAAAAATTTGATAAATTTCCAAAAGAGAAAGGTAATGTTGGTAATGGAGATAATTTTTTAATTTCGATGCTAGGACTTTATGGAGATAGTGCTTATTTAGAGGATGTCAAACCAGCTGCATACCGTTTGCATGCTGATTCCACATGGTCTAGTAAAACGCCTAAAGAAAAACAAAAGATGTTGTCTAATAGTATGAAGTGGATATCCATATACCATGAGAAACGTGGGCGAAAAGATATGGCTAAGTATTATGCAAGTAAAGCAGCTATTTGAAGTTGTTCAATACCCGCTCGTTTTAGAGCGGGTTATGTTTATTAACAGTTTGGAAGACCTAAACCTCGCGCTTTGAGTTCATCTTCAATAGCTTTCATAGTGGTGACTATCTCATTTTGAATTATTTCCCAGGGAACGATTTCATCAGGATTATTTGATATAGGGAAGTTATTCCAGTTATCTTGGTTGTTAGGTAGTACAACATTTTTAAGATGGCAGTATGTCTTTTCAAGATATTCTTGTGTTGCATTTTTGATATTCATTCTTGCTCCTTATTAGTATGTCAATGTTCATAAAAATGAACATTTTCAGTATATGGCTGATTTTTTCTTTGTCAATATCATATAATTCTTATGTTAATATTAGTTTTATTTTACTATTTGGCTTATTTTTATAAGGCTGACGCCGCCTCCTCAATAGAGTATTCCTGCAAGCGCCAGCGATTGGTATTCAAGAAACTCTCTTCCCCAGAGTATTCCGGCACTAGCTCTTTACTCACGCCACCCTGTTCAACCAGTCTGCGGGTGATTTCGTTGTAGTAGTGCTCCGGGCGCTGGCAGAAGTCTTCGTATTGAACAACCAGCTTCTTATGCTCGGGCAACGCCGCAATACCTTGTTCTACCGAGCGGTTGATGGCCGCAATCTGGCCGACTACGGATTCGAGCGGGTTCAGGTCTTTGAGGTGCGGATATTCTTTGATCTTGAACGAGTACCACGTGTTGATATCACCGTACTGGCGCTTTCGGGCTTCCAGTGCAGACTGGATGTTAAAGATCGGGTCGCGGTGAATCCAGATGAACAGTGGCTTGTCGAACTGTTCGGCCAGCTCCGGGATGTTCTGGTTCATAATCATGGCTTTCATGGCGAACGGTTTTTCGAAGATGTTCGCCAGTGCGTTCAGTTCGTCCCGGAAGCCTGTCAGGTTGGCTTTTTGCCTTAACTCGTCCGCTGGCATATAATCCAGTTCCTCGAACGGCAGGAAGCGGCGCCAGAAGTACCAGAATTCGTTTGGAGCCAGCGCGCCCGTGGTTTTTCCGTTGTCGGAACTGAAGTTAATGTCGGAATTGAAGTCCAGAATCTCGTTACGGAAGTTGTAGCGTGGATTCGTCAACAGTTGCTGGATTTTTGCGCCTACCAGAGGTGCCCCGAAGAAACGGGATAGCATGTTGGTTGGGTAGGCTGCGAGGCCGGTGTTGGCGAGCCATTGCATGAATAACGTGCTGCCAGAACGATGCGGCCCCATAAGGAAGACCTTAGAGAAACGCTCGTCTGAGTCTTTCAGATAAGTTTTATTAGCGCCCGCTAAGTTGCTATTCAGGTCTTTGAGCAACTCCTCAAGAGCTGAAACCCGTGCGTATTTTTCTGTCCGATTTTCTGGAGCGGCCATTTTGTAACCTTTTACTTGATTGCGAGCAGGCTTATTAGCCTGTCCATGTCGTCTTCGTTGTAGCGCTGATCACAAGGTAGGAACAAGCCGTTCGTAACAAGGTTCCATTCAAAAGAACCTTCCTCCACTCGGCCCAGCACCTCGGGCCAATAGGTTGGCACAAACACCCGCTCTTTTATTAAATCAGCCTTACTAGCTGCTTTCACACTCGGCAGAAACGGATAACACAAGGGCGCTACAGTTTCATCAATATTGAGGTTCAGCTGATTGTATTGCCCCAGACGCTCGTGAAGATATTGAGCGTTCTTGGTTCGTTTTTTTTTCGCCTTTTGGTAATCGACTGATTGAAGCAGGCGCTCCGTTAAACAGGACATCCCCTGAACCGGCAAGTTCGAGATTTCCTGCTCGGCCTCTATATATTGCTGATAGGCCGCTTCCGGGCTGTTAGTAAGCCGATTGAACAGATGAGCCATTCTGGTTTCCGAAGAGTCATCCCGTTGTTCTGGCTGCTTGATACGAGGGTCGTTTGAATAGAGTAAGCCGCCATCTGGTAGGCCGAAGAATTTTCTTGGGGAATAGATGGTCGCCAGAGAACCGGCAGGCTGTGTAAAATAGGCTTGCGAGCAATCGATAATCGTTTGTTTATGGTTGAATCGGCATCCACTACGCTTAACGGCTTTACCACAGAGCCCAAAGTAGTCAACGATCAATATAAATTCTTCTGCCTTGAGCTGCAGTGCGGGATCGACATCAAAACTGCTGTTGACCTTATAAAATTCAATGGTCAAGCCTACATCGTTTGCAGCCTCTAATACGGCATCGCAGGTGTAGGCAGGTAACCAAATTTTCTTTGCCCCTGAGGAGCTCAGAACAAGTTTAATAGCAGACCGAGCAGAGTTAGTTTTAATCATCCCTCGCGCAGCGTTTTCGTCAACAAGGGGCAACTCTAACCCCTGGTAGCCACCAATAGCCGAATCGTTACTAAACCCCATCATCAAATAACCAACCTGAAGGTCATGTGCAAATTCAGAAATCTAACCAAGCTCATAATGCTCTATGTGCGCTATTACTTGGCTTGGCGGGCAATTCATCAGCATATCGATAATTGACAAATTGGGAACAAACTCTTCAGCTCCCTGAAAATATTCGATCGGCAAAGAATCAACAAACTTCAAATTGATACCTTGCTCGGCAAACTCCGGCTTTGCATAAAGCTTTCGACCACCAGGTGCATTGATATAACAATCAGCACCAAACTGGTGACACAAGGCAATCAGGCGGTCGCGGGCGGTATCAGAGCGGTTGTATTGAAGTTCGCTCGTCTTCTTGAACTGCTTTTCTATACCAAGATAGGAAAAGATATCCTTAAAACTTTTTTGGCAAACGGAAGCAATTGATCGGTCCTCCAGTTCCAAAATTCCCCTTATCACCGGAAATACGTCCTCGAAATGAGGAGCCTTGGAGTAGCTTTGATCTATCGTTTTAAGAACTTTTGCCACATCCCCAGAGAACGTCAACTCTGATATCAATTTGTTTGAAGAAGCACCCGGCACTGAAATAGTAAATCGTGCCGCACCATTCGCTGACATGATACTGTTTCTGTTTATGTAGCCCTGTTTTATATACGCAACGTCGTCGTAAATAAGAAAAAGGTCGGCGGCGTAAATCAGCTGAAAGTAGCCGATATAAGGGAACAGGTATGGCTGCATAATTGCCAGTTTCATGCCTTCAGCTCCGCCGCAATCAAGTTGATGATGTTTTTCTGGTCATTCTCTGAGAGCTGATCGAAGATTGTCAGGCAAAGTATCCGGCAGGCGATATCTTTGGATACGGGTTGGTCTGCCTCAGCGCTCAAACACTCCACAGATTCCAGCGATGGGTAGAAATACCGCCTCGCCAGCACGCCGTTTTCCTTCAGCGTTGCAGCCACACGTATAGTTTGTTCTTCGCTTTCAAACACTGCCGGGAAGTAGGCGTAGTTGTAGTCCAGCTCTGCTGGCTTGGCCTGCAGTTGCAGGATCTGGTTTAGTGCTCGTTCGTAGCGGTGCCATACGGCGGCACGGGCTTTCAGGTTTTCTGCCATTTCATCCAGCACACACAAGCCCATCGCCGCCTGCAACTCATTCATCTTGGCGTTGATGCCTAGTTCTTCGATAGTCTCCGGCCCGGTAATGCCGAAGTTTATCATTTTCTTGGCGCGCTCTAGGTCTTCCTTACGTTTGAATACAATCGCGCCACCTTCGCCGGTATGGAAAAGTTTGGTGGCGTGAAAGCTAAGCGTGGCGGCATCGCCGTGTTTAAGCAGGCTTTCACCGTTGTAGTTCACACCAAAGGCATGAGAGGCATCGTAGATAACTTTCAGATTATGCTTTTGGGCGATGGCATCGATGGCTTCTACATCACATGCGTTGCCGAATACGTGTACGGGCACGATGGCGCGGGTGTTCGGGGTTATCGCTGGTTCGATGTTGGCTGGGTTAAGACACCAAGTGTTTGGGTCAATATCTGCAAATACTGGCGCTACACCTTCCCACTTTAACGAGCTGGCGGTTGCCACAAACGTAAATGGCGTGGTGATGGCCTCAGTAGGTTCATCACGGCCACTAATGCCCAATGCTCGGTAGGCAATTTGCAAGGCCAGGGTGCCGTTAGCGACAAGCAGTAAGTTTTCTACCCCAAGATATGCCTCTAAGCGCTTGGTCAGCTCTTGTACTAATTCACCATTATTGGTGAGCCAGGCGCGCTCATAAATGCCATCTATGTAGCGGTTGAGTTTTTCACGGTTAGGCAGGTAAGGCTTGGTAACAGGAATCATTGGGTGCCTTTTTATTGAGCGAAATAGTGCGGTATCGGCTGCCTATAAACCGTTGGCAAGTTGCTGCAAATAAGCACCGTAACCGCTTTTTTCTAACGGCTTGCTTAGCCTGACCAATGTTTCTTGGCTTAACCAGCCTTGGTTGAAGGCAATTTCTTCAAGGCAGGCAATTTTGTAGCCCTGGCGTTTCTCTATCGTTTCTACAAACTGGGCGGCTTCTAGCAAGCTTTCGTGGGTGCCGGTATCTAGCCACGCAAAGCCGCGACCCAAAAGTTCCACATGTAAATCGCCGCGATCCAAATAGGCTTGGTTGATGCTGGTGATTTCTAGCTCTCCTCGTAAAGAGGGTTGTACCATTTTGGCAATATTAATTACGTCATTATCGTAAAAATACAGGCCGGTAACGGCATAGTTTGAACGCGGTTTTGGAGGCTTTTCTTCGATTGATAGGGCGCGTTTATCTGCGCCAAACGCTACTACGCCAAAACGCTCAGGATCTTTGACTTGGTAGCCAAATACGGTGGCACCCTTGCCTTCTTCTGCTCTGGTAACGGCTTCTTTGAGTTTGGGCGTAAAACCTTGGCCATAGAAAATGTTATCGCCCAGCACTAGGCACACGTTATCGGTGCCGATGAAAGACTCCCCGATTAAAAATGCCTGTGCTAAACCTTCAGGCTTAGGCTGTACTGCATACTGCAAATGGATACCAAAGCGACTGCCATCACCCAATAATCGCTGAAAGCTTGCTTGATCATCAGGCGTGGTAATGATCAAGATATCTCGAATACCCGCCAGCATCAGCACTGAAAGCGGGTAATAGATCATGGGTTTGTCGTAGATGGGCAGCAGCTGCTTGGAGACACCCAGAGTAATGGGGTATAGCCTGGAGCCACTTCCGCCTGCAAGGATAATGCCTTTCATAACTGACCTTCGCGATGCGTTGTAATATCGTTATCGGCATCAACGATTGCTTCTTGAAATGGTGAGTGCTTATTCATGCCAAGGGCCCATACAACAGTTTTGCGCAAACCGCTGCTGAAGCTTTCCAGGGGCTTCCATCCAAGTTCATGCGTGATTTTGCTGTTATCGATAGCGTAGCGTTGGTCGTGCCCAGGGCGGTCTGTTACGTAGCTGATTTGCTCTGAATAGGAACCACCAGCGCTGGGTGCTATCTCATCAAGTAATCTACATATCTCATGCACAACATCAATGTTGCGGTATTCATTGTTACCGCCAATGTTGTACGTGTTTCCTATGCGCCCTTGGGTCAGTACTCGATACAAAGCGCGTGCATGGTCGTCAACATACAACCAGTCTCGTCGTTGTTGCCCATCGCCATAAACTGGCAAGGTTTCTCCCGCCAGCGCTCGGTTAATCATTAACGGGATCAGTTTCTCTTGATGCTGCCATGGCCCGTAGTTATTTGAGCAGTTCGTGATCAGTACGGGTAGGCCATAGGTGCGGTGCCAAGCGCTGACTAGATGGTCTGAACTCGCTTTGCTCGCGGAGTAAGGTGAACTTGGTGCATAAGGTGTTGTTTCAGTAAACGCTGGGTCGTTAGATGCCAAATCACCATACACCTCATCAGTCGAGATATGGTGAAAGCGAAACCGCCCCCGCTTGCTGCTCGCTAATGTTTGCCAGTAGTGGCGGCTTGCTTCTAACAGTGTGTAGGTGCCGACAATATTCGTTTCAATAAAATCAGCTGGGCCGCTAATAGAGCGGTCTACATGGCTTTCAGCGGCTAGGTGCATAACCGCTTCAGGTTGGTATTGAGCAAACAGTTCGTTGAGCGCAGTTTGGTCACAGATGTCTACCTGTGCCAAGTGGTGGCGCGCGTTAGTCAGCGCATCGCCCAGCGCACTGAGGTTGGCAGCGTAGGTCAGTTTGTCAATGTTGATCACGCGCCAATCGGTGTTTTCTATCAAGTAGCGCACAACGGCACTGCCAATGAAGCCTGCGCCGCCCGTTACAAACAATGTGGCCATGTGGTTTGGGTGCCCTGGTACTTAAGCGTTGTTATAAAAGCATAAAAGCCATTCAAGGTTGATGAGTTTGCCATAAATATTTTTAGTTAATCGCAAGAAAAGCGAGCTTGAAGGGCAGTACATCAAAACGGAAATACCAGCGGTGTGATGAGCAACACGGCAGCGGAGTAGGTGAGGCTGACAGGTAAGCCGATGTTGAGGAAATCCGTTATTTTGTATCGCCCTGGCGAATACACCATTAAATGCGTTTGGTAGCCAAACGGAATGAGAAAGCAGGCGCTGGCACCATACGCCACGGCCATCACTAAGGGGAGTGGGTCGGCACCGAATGCCTGGGCGGTGCTCCAGGCAATAGGAAAGGCCAACGCGGCGGCGGCGTTATTGGTAACGGTTTCGGTTAGTAGCAGCGTGAGTAAGTAGCAGCCAATAAAAGCGGCATAAACACCGTAGCCGCTAAACAGGCTCTGCATGCCGTGTGCCAGCAGGGCTGCAGCACCAGAGTTTTCCAGCGCTTGGGCAATCGCCAGAGCGGAACCAATAATCAGCCAAAGCTCGAAGGGGAAGCGTCGGCGTAATTCAGCCATGCTGATGACCTTCAGCAATAGCAGCATGCCAAGAAAAATGAGTAACCCGTGAAAAAGCGGCAGCCAGTTAGCGGCAGCCAGGGTAATCACGCCTGCAAAGCCGCTAAGGGTGATAAGGCTCTCTTTGCGGCTAAGTTGGGGGCGGGTAAAGCTTCCACTTAAAAGGTGAAAGTTGCGGTCTAGGTTGCGGTGCTGGAGGAAGTCTGCGCTGACGGCTAGCAGCAGGCAATCACCTACGCGCAGGGGTATTTTCCCTAGCTGGCCTTCTAGGCGTTTGTCTCCGCGGCGGATACCTACCACTCCTGCACTGAATAGACTGCGGAAATCGACCTCTTTCAGTGTTTTTCCTGGAAGGATCGACTCGTGGGAAATCACAACTTCTACTAGGTTAGTGGCCAGCAGGTGATCAGCTTGATGCCCAAACAGGTTTAGCCCAGGAAACCGCTGTAGCGCCTGTACCTTGATTACTTCGCCAGTGAATACCAGCGTATCGCTTGCTTGAAGCCGTTCATCCGGTGCTACGGGGCTAATGAGTCGCCCTTGGCGCTCTATTTCTAGCAAGTAAAGGCCATCCAGGTTACGCAGGCCGTTCTCTTCGATGCTTTTGCCAATCATCGGGGAGTGGGCTTCCACATCTGCTGCTAGAAAATAGGCAAGTTGTTCTTGGGTGTCTTCAAGGCGGTGATGAGGTAGCGCGTTGGCGCGCCAAAGCAGCACGGCTAGGGTTAATAAGGCAACCGGTATGCCAACCAAGCTAAATTGAAACATCCCCAATTCGCTACCGCTGGCATTGAGGTGAAAAGAGTTCACCACTAGGTTGGTAGAAGTGCCTACCAGCGTGGTGATGCCCCCAAGAATTGAGGCATACGAAAGCGGGATAAGCAGCCGGGAGGGGGCAATATTTTGCTGGCGCGTAATAGCGCCCAGAAAAGCAGCCACCACGGCGGTATTGTTTAAAAAAGCGGATAAAACAGCAGTACAGCCCATGAGCTGTGCGGTGGCGAGCTTGGGGTGGCCCTTTAAAAGATGGTGAGAAAGCCAGCCCAGCAAGGGCGAGCGTTCCAACGCGAGCGATACCAAAAGTAGCAGTAATAGCGTTGCGAGTGCTGGGTTAGTGTATTGCACCAGTAAAGCGCTTGTGTCGATAACCCCCGTAATAAGGTATCCCCCTGCCAATGTGACAAAGGCGATGGCGGGCTTTACCTTGCCACTGACTAACAGCGCTAATAATACGGTGATAGATAACAGGACGGCCCAGGGCGTCATGTTGGGTCCTTATGTAAATAGGGGGTAATGATGTTTTTACTGGATTTTAAGCAGATTTTTATGATGATATCTAATAATAACCTTCAATGTGGTTATATTTTACTTTATTTGTTTATCTAAAACATGACGTTATTGTTGGTTGTTCGCTACGCATTGCTCGTTTCAAGCAGGCATTGAGTGACCACATAAAACTGTTTTTACACAATTTTGGGAAAGATGATGACATCACTCACCCACTTGCAGCGGCTAGAAGCAGACAGTGTCCAGATCATGCGTGAAGTGGTTGCCGAGACGGAAAACCCGGTAATGCTCTACTCCGTGGGCAAAGATTCAGCGGTGATGCTGCATCTGGCGCGCAAGGCGTTTGCACCTTCTCCACCGCCTTTCCCTTTGTTGCATGTGGATACACGCTGGAAATTCCGCGCCATGTACGAGTTCCGCGACAAAATGGCGGAAGAAATGGGCATGGAGCTGCTGGTGCACATCAACCCAGAAGGCGTTGAAAAAGATATCAATCCGTTTACGCACGGCTCGGCGATTCATACTGATGTGATGAAAACCGAGGGCTTGAAGCAAGCGTTAGATAAATACGGTTTTGATGCAGCCTTTGGTGGGGCTCGGCGCGATGAAGAGAAATCGCGTGCCAAGGAGCGAGTATTCTCTTTTCGTACCGCGCAGTATGGCTGGGACCCAAAAAACCAGCGCCCAGAGCTTTGGAAACTCTATAACACGCGCAAGCACCCTAAAGAGTCTATTCGTGTGTTCCCGCTTTCTAATTGGACCGAGCTGGATATTTGGCAGTACATCTATTTGCAGAATATTCCCATCGTGCCGCTATATTACGCAGCCGAGCGCCCCGTGGTTGAGCATAATGGGGCGCTGATCATGGTGGATGATGAGCGCATGCCGCTAAAGCCGGGTGAGGTACCCATGATGCGTAAAGTGCGCTTTCGCACCTTGGGTTGTTACCCGTTAACCGGCGCTATCGAATCTGAGGCGGATACATTGCCCGCCATTATTCAGGAGATGTTGCTGACCAAAACCTCCGAGCGCCAGGGCCGTGTGATTGATCATGACAGCGCAGCGTCTATGGAGAAGAAAAAGCAAGAGGGGTACTTTTAATGGCGCACTCATCGGAGTTAATCGGCGCGGATATCGAGCAGTACCTGAAATCTCATGAGCATAAGGGTTTGCTGCGCTTTATCACTTGCGGCAGCGTTGATGATGGTAAAAGTACCTTGATCGGCCGTTTGCTGTTTGAATCCAAGCTACTGTTTGAAGACCAGTTGGCAGCGATTGAAGCGGATTCTAAAAAGTATGGCACCCAGGGCGGCGAGATAGATTTTGCATTGCTGGTGGATGGTTTGGCAGCCGAACGCGAACAGGGTATTACCATTGATGTGGCGTATCGTTTTTTCTCGACCGATAAGCGCAAGTTTATTGTGGCGGATACGCCAGGGCACGAGCAGTACACGCGCAATATGGTGACCGGTGCTTCCACCGCCGATGCCGCTATTTTAATGGTGGATGCCCGCCACGGCATTTTGACTCAAACGCGCCGCCATAGTTTTTTGATGTCGTTGATAGGCATGCGCCATGTCATCGTGGCTATCAACAAAATGGACCTGGTGGATTACTCAAAAGCACGTTTTGATCAGATCGTTGAAGAGTACCGAGTATTCGCCAAACAGCTAGGGCTGGAAAGTATCACCTTCATCCCGATGTCAGCGCTGAAGGGCGATAACGTTGTCGAGCACAGCGCGAAAATGCCTTGGTATCACGGCACCACATTGATGGGTTACCTGGAAACCGTTGAAGTAGACGGTGAGCGCCTGCAGCGTTCGCCGTTCAGGATGCCTGTGCAGTGGGTGAACCGTCCAAACCTCGATTTCCGAGGATTCACCGGTATGGTGGCCAGCGGTGTGGTGCGCCCTGGCGATCAAATCCGTGTTCAGCCTTCCGGCAAAACCAGCACCGTTTCGAGTATTTACACCTTCGATGGCGATTTAGACGAAGCCGTGGCAGGTCAATCGATTACGTTATTGCTAGAAGATGAAATTGATATCTCCCGTGGCGATATCATTTCGGGTATTGATCAACCTGCACATACCGCCGACCAGTTTGAGACGACGCTTGTGTGGATGCATGAAGTACCGTTGCTGCCAGGCCGCCCTTATTTACTGAAGCTGGGTACTCAAACGGTAACTGCAACAGTGACCGATATTAAGTATCAGGTAAACGTTAATACGCTGGAACACATGGCTGCCAAGCAGCTGGATTTGAACGGGATTGCTGTGTGCAATCTTAGTTTGAGCCGTGCAGTGGCATTTGATGCGTATAAAGATAACCAGGACACCGGTGGTTTTATCCTGATCGACCGTATGACCAATAATACGGTGGGTGCAGGAATGCTGCACTTTGCGCTGCGGCGCAGCCAAAACATTCATATGCAGCATGTGGATATCGACAAACAGGCGCGTGCCTTAGCGAAAGGCCAAAAACCTGCGGTGCTGTGGTTTACGGGTCTTTCGGGGGCTGGCAAATCTACCATTGCGAACCTTGTCGAGAAAAAGCTGTTTAGTAATGGCCAGCATACCTACCTGCTGGATGGCGATAACGTTCGTCATGGTTTGAACCGTGACCTGGGCTTTACCGATGCAGATCGTGTTGAAAACGTGCGGCGCGTAGCGGAAACCGCCAAGTTGATGGTGGATGCCGGGCTTATCGTGATGTCGGCGTTTATCTCGCCTTTCAGAAGCGAGCGCCAGCTAGCCCGTGACTTGCTGGAAGAGGGCGAGTTCATCGAAATTTATGTGGATGCCCCGCTGAATGTGGTGGAAGCCCGTGACCCGAAAGGTTTATACAAAAAAGCCCGCCGCGGTGAGCTGAAAAACTTTACCGGTATTGATTCCACCTATGAAGCGCCACAAGCGCCGGATGTTCACTTAAAAACCGATGAAATGAGCCCTGAAGAAGCCGCGGAAGTGGTTATTAATGCGCTGCGTGAGCGTGGGCTAATCAGCTAAACACAAGGGCCGAGATTAATGATTAATCAAGCGCTACTGGATGCAGTAGAACATATTGCCTACGAGGCGGGCGATGCCATTATGCAGGTCTATGCCCGTGATTTCAGTGTGCAAGAAAAAGACGATAAAAGTCCTTTAACGGAGGCGGATCAGGCCGCGCATAGCGTGATTATGCGCGGTTTAAAGGCGCTTCCGATTCAGCTTCCGATTCTTTCTGAAGAGGACACAGAGGGCTTTGCAGGAGTTGATTCACAAGGCCGTTATTGGCTGGTAGACCCGCTGGATGGCACCAAAGAATTTATCAAGCGCAATGACGAATTCACCGTTAATATCGCGCTGATTGAAAACGGTATTCCTGTGCTGGGTGTGGTAACGGCCCCAGCACTTGGCACTGCTTATGTCGCGGCTAAAGGCATTGGTGCGTTTAAGATCGCCCCCGAGGGCCAACGTCATGCCATTCAAGTAGCAGGCGAGCCAGAAGCAGGCGCAACGTGGCGGGTGGTCGGTAGCCGTTCACACCCAAGCCCAGATTTAGCCGCCTGGCTGGATGAGCTAGGCATATATGAGATGCTGCCCATGGGTAGCTCTTTGAAGCTTTGTTTGATTGCCGAAGGCAAAGCGGATGCCTACCCGCGCTTAGGCCCCACCTGCCTGTGGGATACCGGTGCTGCACAAGCGGTGGTGTGCTATGCCGGTGGCCGAGTAGAAACGCTGGAAGGTGAGCCGCTTTCCTATGCCACACCGAATGAGAAGCTCAACCCGCATTTTGTGGTATGGGGGTTTTAATGATGCCATTCCCAACGGCCCAAAAGTTGCCGGTGTTCCATAATTAAACATTACACAATGGCAAGACGAAGCCCCCAAAGGGGTTTAAATTCGGAAAACCGATGAGCCTGAGAACTGAGAGGGTTGGTGTCAAAAAAATCATGTTTTGCTAACGTTACCGTTTTGAAAGCCAAGAAATAGTTAATATAGTGGCTTTTAAAACCTAATACTTATGTGTTTTGTCCGGCAAGGCGGGCCTCTCACCATGAAGCGAAGTGCTGTTTTATTAAAATCATAATGAAACAGCCTAAGCGGAAGCTAAGAATCCATAAGATATAAGCTCGCTAGTTTTGCAGAGGTATTTTTTCTCCTGGGTTGACCTGAGGATTAGCCGTAATTCTGAAGCGATAACCAACTCAGGGTAACGTAGCCCAATGCGGATGCGGAAGGCGAGAGCCGGAGATTACTTAGCTTATGGTGAATTACCAGGAAGCCAAATGCCGTTGCGATGCTGGGTTAATTAGCCTTTAAATGCATGTTAAGGCTGATAAGCTGAGAATATTTACACCTGCTTGCGCCGTTAGGAGTACCGTGAAGTCTTACGCCACCAATATTTCCGCTGTTTCTGTAGTGAACGAGCTGATTCCCAAACTCGATGCTGTTGAAAACCAGGTCGAGCAGACGATCAGCGCCGTGCTTGAAACAAGCCAGCTGCCGAGGCAAATAGAGCGCTATACGAAGCTACAATCCGAGTTTCAGCTGGAACTCACCATGATCCGTATGAATTTGGAGCATTTGCTAAAACGTTATAGCCAAGAGCTAGCGGCTGTGGTGAATGATCCGCGCCAGGATGTGCTGCTTACGTTAGATGCGTATGAAGCCACCGCCATTGAAAATGCAAAACAGCTGTATCGTCGGGTGCAGGCGCTACAAACCCAAGGGGTAACATGATGCCTGATGGCCACCAGCGCGTGATTGATGAGCTTCAAGCGCTTATCGACGAAACGCAGCAAACGTTAACCCGTTTTGAAGCCACGGGCATGGATGGAGAGCTGGCAGAGGATTACGAAAAGCTGCTGACAATATTAGACAACGCCATTAAACAGCAGCATGAGCATACCAAGGCACTGCTGTTGGTGTGAGATTGCTTCGTCGTTGCACTCCTCGCAACGACAAGAGAATTAATGCTGCGTTTCAGCGCGTAGCTTTTCAACTTCTTCAACCGGTAATTCTGCGATCTCGGCAATTAGCGTTAAAGGGGGGATCAGTGCTTATCTTCGATGCGAAGCTTGGCAATTTCGTCGACCGCTAACCCTGTCGCTTCGGCAATTTGCTCATTGCTGAGCGCCCCTAATTTCAGTAAGTTGCGAGCGGTTTTTTCAATACCCAGTTTCTCGCCTTTCTCGATACCTAACTGCTCACCTTCTCGCCGAGCATCATTCAAGAACGACACTTCATCTCGCAGCGCCCGTTCACGCACAAACGCCAGGCGGCGGGTCTCTTCGTCGGCGCTGAGTTCTCGGATGCGGTTCATCGCACGTTTAACCGGTTCGTGGGCAACATTGGCCATTGTGAGTTCCTCCTGCCAGTGCTTGAAGAAGGTGATCCAGCACTGTTAAAGGCGGGATCAGTACTTATCTTCGATGCGAAGTTTGGCAATTTCGTCGACCGCTAACCCTGTCGCTTCGGCAATCTGCTCATTGCTGAGCGCCCCTAGTTTCAGTAAGTTGCGAGCGGTTTTTTCAATACCCAGCTGCTCACCTTCTCGCCGAGCATCATTCAAGAACGACACTTCATCTCGCAGCGCCCGTTCACGCACAAACGCTAGGCGGCGGGTCTCTTCGTCGGCGCTGAGTTCTCGGATGCGGTTCATCGCACGTTTAACCGGTTCATGGGCAACATTGGCCATGGTGAGTTCCTCCTGCCAGTGCTTGAAGAAGGTGATCCAGGCGCGCAGTGGGCCTTCCGGCAAACCCAGGCGATCCGCTTTGTTTAGTTCGATCAGGTTCATCTGCAAAACGTTCCCCAGCGAAATATGGGGCTGGTGTTCATCGCGCATCTCGAACCGCCAGATCGCTTGCTCGCGCTCAGCGGCGGTTTCCGTAAACAGATCGAAGTCCAGCAGGTGCAGGCCCACCGAGGCGCGCAGTTCCTGGTAGTCTTCACCGGCGCTCAGCTGGCTTCCCAATGTGCGGGTCAGGTAGAACAACCCCCGCTTGTGCCAGGCCCCGTAACGGCGCACCTGCACCTCGATATTGTAGCAGTTCCTTTCGCCATCACGGGCTAATACGTCGAGTATGATGTACTTGCCGGTAAGCTCGGTTGGCTCGATGTTGGGATTGATAATTTCAACGGACGTAATATCAGGCAGATCCGGGCGCATATCATTAATCAGATCCACCAGCAGATCCGGGGCTTCGGCAAATAGCCGCTTAAAGACATAGTCGTTGGTAGGGTCGAGTAATTCGCTCATGCATACTCCTAAATGTTTTTATTATTTTACTACAGCACGCCCGGACCAGCGCCTGCAAACTCTTCGCCCGCTGAGATGGCCGCGTCGCTGCGCTCCTCGCCATGACACATTACTTCGTCATCACGAGCATATGAGGGCGCTGTTGTTGGCATGAGATTGCTTCGTCGTTGCACTCCTCGCAACGACATATTAAGGCCACAGGGCCTGGGGAGCAGTGATGATCAATCCCCCACCGGCGATACAACGTGTTAGGTGTTTGCCTCTGGCGCAATAACATCTTTACCTCAAACGATTGAATACCAATGGGCAACTTACGACGATGAGCAGATGGCATGCTGACGAGTAGGATAGGCCGTACTGAGAGCGCACGTTAATGGTGCGTTTAAATGGCACGTAAGTGCTGATCAAAGAAGTTCAAGCCATGCTTTTAGTGAATAGGGCCAGCCAGGTATTTGGTATATGCTGTTTAGCTGATATATCTCACTATTAAGCTCGGCAAGCGTGGCATGCTAGGGCGAGTTTTATCATCAACCGAAGGGAATCGGCGGTGGATACCACAGCATTAACACTCGTCATTGCGATTGCGGCGATATGGTTCAGCCTTAACTGTGGCTTGTTGGTGATGTATTTATGGGTGAAAGGGGATGGCGCAGGCGCCCGCTCCCCAGCTTCTCGGCGTTCAGCCGTTTCCGCCAAGGGCCAGGCTAAGGTAGATGTTCCCGTGCTGGTGGATGAGAATGCCGGTGCCTGGGGAGTGTTTGTTATGTTTGATGACCCCACCATGGCCAGCAATGAGCGTTTGAGCATTGTGCTGGCGTCATCGGGTGCGGTTTATGACAGCAGTAGCCGAGCGTTCACCCTGGCGGGCGACTCCCCGCGTAATCCGCTGCTGATCTCTAACGCGTATCCCCCCGGTACGCTGCCCTCATTTAACCAGGATAACGGCGATTTTCCGATAAAAGGCGTGACGGTAAAAATGATCAAAACGTCACCCAACGCGTCGCCAAATAAACTGCAGCTGGTGCGTTTGGTGAAACTGGCGAAAGAGCTGGCGCGCATTGACGGCAAAGTGGTGGATGCTGAAAAGCAGCCCATCACGGAGGCTGGCTTTAAGTCGGTCATTGCGGGCAAAGCGAAGGTATAACGGCGCTGGCTGTAGCGTTGCTGAGTGGCTAATCGGTCTCTCTGAGAATAGGAACTTCCACTCTGCTAATGCCCCCGAGTCGCCACGCTTCAACGGAACGGCTGTCTTCTGGCGCCTGCATAGCACCCCACATTACCCGGAACGTGGTGGCGTACACCGCGCCGTCCCCCATCACAATGTTGGCGTGAATGTGGTATCGCCGCTTTTGCGCTTGCATCTGTGTATCGTCAAGGTCGGACTGTATGTCAATGTTTTCGATGCCGTGCTCGTTACATGCGCGGTGGAAAGCGGCAAACTTTTCATCGTAATAGGGGTCGGGTTCGATCTTGCGTTGATGCAGAGAAAGATGCCGCGCTTTATCGCCATCGCAGATGGCGTGAATAGCGGCTTCCACCATGCCGGTGGCTGTCTCGCTGTGGGCGACATTAGCGAACGCAGAGAAAGATAACGGCAATGAAAAAACCATAACGATGAAAGAAACGGCCACAGCAGCAGTCGGTTTTAACATGTCGCTTTCCCTTGGTGTCGCTTTTATTGTTAAACCTGGGTTCTTTTAAACATAGATTTTTTAAATGTAGACCTTTCAAACATAGGCATAATTGGCGCATCACGCCAAATGCGGATTCAACGGGTAGCTATTTGGTGAGCCCCCAAAAATGCGCGATGTGCCGGGTTGATGAAATGCCGACTTCCAGCATGTACTTGGCCGCTTCCCCGAGGCCTGCCGCGCCGCCGGCCCTGATGGGCGTGCCGTGGCCCATTCCTCCGATGATGTACTCCTCGATGACCTCTTGTCCCTCCTCGTTGCACCACACCTGCCGAGGGAAGCCGTCGATGTCCTCAACCCGGGTGGGTGGGCCGTCAACCTGATGGATCGATTGCCACTGCCGAACGATGGAGTCGGCGTTGGCGTTGTCGACGGTTGAGTCGCTGCCGCCGTGCCAGACTGAGATTGTGGGCCAGGGGCCATCAAAGGTGGAGGCTTCGCGCACAAGGGTATCGAGCTTGCTATCCGATGGGCCGCCAAAGCCTTTCATGCGCACCATCGCTTCCCACATATTGTCTGCGCTGCGGTAGGGAAGCCCGGCGATGATCGCACCGCCGGCGAACACTTCTGGGTAGGTGGCGAGCATAACGGAGGCCATGGCGCCCCCTGAGGACAACCCGGTGATGAAGACGCGCGACGGGTCGATGGCGTGATCCTTAACGACCTGCTCAATCATGTGTCGAATAGAGAGCGGCTCGCCGCTGCCACGGCGGGCGTCGCCAGGCTTAAACCAGTTGAAGCTGCTTAGCGGGTTGTTGACTTTTTGTTGCTCCGGATACAGCAGCGCTATCCCGCACTCGTCGGCGATTGCCGACCAGCCTGAACCGCGGTCGTAGCCCTCCGCTGACTGGGTGCTGCCGTGTAGCACCACCACCAGCGGCCCCTGTTGGGGGAAGTTGTTGGGGATGTAGGTATCCGCATGCAGCGCCCCAGGGTCGGCGCCAAACTCTGTTAAGTCGGTCAGGTGATTTTGACTATTTGATGGTTGCATCGGGAGCCTCCTTTGCCATGCAAAACCCTAGGATGCTCCTTAAAGCACGCACACACTGTGCGCTTGCGAACGTAGTGCACGGTGAGGAGCTTCAAACGGGCAGGCGTTATTCGCGATTGGGCAGGCTTGGCATCCAGCGGCTAGGGCCTGGCGGCTTGTGATATGCCGTGCTGCGGTCGCGCGGCAGACACAAAAAGGGCGCGGTGAGTCACCGCGCCCTTTGCTAATGTGCTGCTTAATCAAACAGCTAGACGTAAAAGTCCAAGTCCTCTTGGGCTTTCAGTAGATCCCGCATTTTGATGGGGTCGTCACCAAAGAAGAAGACTAGCCCCCAATGCGTTCCGAAGGCTGAGCGGTCGGGCACCGTCTCTTCGGTGGGCGCCACCAGCTCATGCGACTCGAAATAGGGGTGGTCGACACACTCTGGGGGCATTTCCAGCTTGCTGACAACGCGGCGGCGTGGGTAGACGCCGAAGCAACCTGCATAGCCCTTCGCATCCACCACTTCTTTGGGGAAGAAGGCGGCAACTTCCTCTTTGGTGCTTTTCGGGTCGAACACCAGCATAGAGGCTTGGTAGGCGTTGAAGCCGTAGGCTTTTTCGATCAGCTCAAACGCTTTGAAGCCCGGTGGGCGATAGGCAACTTCGCCAAAGTACATCTCACCATCGGCGGTCACGAAGTACTCGGGGTGAATCAAGCCAAACTGGATATCGAACGTTTTAATCAGCAGTTCGATCTGTTTGGTGATGGCGTTGCGCCAGCTTTCGAGTTCTGCGGTCGCGGGGACGAATACCGAATAGCCCAGCGTGACGTATTCCGAAATATTCAGGAACTGGATTTTGCCGTCGTGTATCCAGGCTTCAACGGCAAACTCCCAGCCGCTTAGATGGCTTTCCATCAACAGCGGGTACTCTTCGGCCGGAATATGGTCGATTTCCTCTAACGTGCGGATCATCCGGTGGCCAAGGCAGCCGGCTTTATCGAAGGCTTTGACGTGAATCGGGTCGTCCGGGTCGCCGTCGAGCTTAAGCAGCGTCTGGTTAACGCGTTTCATAAAGCGAACGATATCTTCTTT
The DNA here is from genome assembly GCF_044809155.1 of Vreelandella venusta. Classification (GTDB taxonomy): domain Bacteria; phylum Pseudomonadota; class Gammaproteobacteria; order Pseudomonadales; family Halomonadaceae; genus Vreelandella; species Vreelandella venusta_B. The sequence goes on along the minus strand of NZ_CP085241.1, from coordinate 3,329,940 downwards.
CTCGTGCGCTTCTTCAAAGATGCCAACGCGGATGCCGCCAAGCTGGGCGCGGCGTTTCATCAACGCCTTATCGCGGAACAGAATAGACTGCCCATACATGCGGGGGCTATCCATGAGGACAGAGTTGATGGCGCCGGACCACTCCACGGTTTCTTCAAATAGCGGGATGGCGACGTCAACGCCTTCGGCTTTCAGCCGCTCGGCGATCTCCATGGAGCGATCATTCAGGCGGATAAAGTCCCAGGAAATATAGGGTATATTGTTGGCGGTACAGAAGTCTGCGGCCCACTCAGGGGCAACGACGACGTAGCGGCGGTCAAATTTTTGCGCCGCTTTAATTGCATTCACGCTCCAGCCAAGCAGGGCAATGTAGCCTTTGTTGGGGTCTTTAGGGGTCTCGGTGCCTTTCACCGAGTCCAGATCAGGGTCGCGCCATGCCGCGATGGCTTCGGGTAAGTGTTTTTCTGATGTTATCGACATTCAATGTTCTCCTTTGCTGGTTAACCCAGGCTGACAGCACCGCATCTAGGCGCATCAGGTGAACTAAGCCGCAATTAGTCAGGTTTTGAAGAAGGGGCGGAAGGGGATCGAAAAGCCTGCGCTGGGCGGTGTTGGAAGATCCTTCTCAGTTTCAAGATTATTATTAACACATAGTTACTAACATAGACGAGTGCAATATTATTGGCAATTAAACGCAAACGCCTATTGTAAAATTGGCACGGTTGTTGCGCAGAAAATAATACATGCTTAATGGCTAATATTTTTGTGTTTTACTTATTTAAGTTAATAAAAGCGTTTTATCGATGGCGATAAACTCACTGGCCTCATGCATTAGTGTGGCAGCGGTAAACTGAGGAACGCCATACACCTCAACTTTTTTATGATATTGCGTACGAATTTTTTTGACGAGCAGGTCAAAGTCGCCGTCTCCTGACACCAGTACAATTACGTCGGCTTGATCGGCGTGCTCCATGGCATCTAGCGCAATGCCCACATCCCAATCCCCTTTGGCTGAACCATCCGAGCGTTGTATCAATGGCTTCAGCTTTACATTAAAACCAATTGTCCTGAGTATATTTTGAAACTCCCGCTGCTTTTTGTCCCCTTTGTCAATGGCATAGCAAAAAGCATTCACAACGTCTCTATTAGCGGTGGCTTGTGCCCAAAATTTATTGTAATCAAAGTTTTTTCCGTACGCTTCGCGCACGGTGTAATACACATTTTGAATATCAATAAATATGGCAACTTTCGTCATTCGTAGACCTTTTTCTAAATTATTAGCATCGTTTTATATTAGCGTTGAGCGTACCGGATAGTTGACATCCTCCGACCACTAAATCAGAGATGGTAGTGGCGGATTCCCAGGTTGTTGTCTTCCTGGTTCCTGCTTCGATGTTCGTTGCCTTCAATGCCTTGGCACTGCCGGTCTTACACAAACTCCACAGGCGTCAATTCCCGAGTGCCCCTCGGTAGTTACTTCAACGCTCGGCACCGGCTAATAGCGCGGTGCCTGCTTGTAGGATGTTGCGGGCGGCGTTGAGGTCACGGTCAATGCCTTGGGTGCCACAGCCTGGGCAATCCCAGGTGCGAACAGTGAGCGGTAGCGATTCCATGACAAATCCACAGCCATGGCAGCGTTTTGAGCTTGGGTACCAGCGGTCGATCTGGACGAACTGGCGTCCTGCCCACGCCGCTTTGTACTCAAGCTGGCGCACCAGCTCCCCCCAGCCAACATCGCTGATGGCGTTAGAGAGATGGCGATTTTTGACCATATTCTTCACCTGCAAACTCTCCGCTGCAATCACTTGGTTCTCGTTAACGATCTGGCGGGTGAGTTTATGCAGGTGGTCACGTCGCGTGTCAGCGATCTTGGCGTGACAGCGAGCGACCTTTAACCGCGCCTTGGCACGGTTGTTGGAGCCTTTTTGCTTACGGCTGAGTTGGCGCTGCGCCCGCGCCAGTTTCCTCTCATAACGTGCCGTATGGCGCGGGTTATTAACCCGTTGACCCTCGCTGGTCACGAACAGGTCTTTCAGTCCCAGGTCGATACCGACCATCTTCGGCGTGATCGGCAGCGCCTCAGTATCTACCTTGCACAGACAGCTAATGAAGTAGCGGCCTGCTGCGTCCTTTGACACGGTAACGGTGCTAGGCGCTGACGGTAGCTCGCGGCTCCAGCGAATGTTCAGCGGCTCGCGGCACTTGGCGAGCGTGATCTGACCATCACGGTACGAAAATGCCGAACTGGCAAAGGTGGCTGACTGCCGGTGCTTCTTGGATTTAAAGCTGGGATACCGCGCCCGCTTGGCAAAGAAGTTCTTGAAGGCACTTTGCTGATGGCGCAGACATTGTTGCAACGGCACCGAACTGACCTCAGCTAAAAAAACCGTATCCGGCTGCTGTTTCAACTGGGTGAGAAACGCGCTGGCGTCGGTGTAACCGATCTTTTCCTGGCGCTGATAGAACGCATCGGTGCGATAGCGCAGCACCGCGTTCCAGACAAACCGCACGCACCCAAACGTCCGCGCCAACAAGGTTGCCTGCTCGGGCGTGGGATAGAAGCGGTATTTGTAGGCACGTTCGGTTTTCATGATCTACAGATTAGGTAGATTTATGTAAGGCTGCAAGATATAGGGCGCCCTAGCGGACGCCGCGCTATTCATCTCCACCCAATGCGGTTGCTTGGATGGAGTATTCCGCGCCTTTCGATAAACATGAGGCTACCACGTTGCTGGTTCATGCTCTTCATTATTCCGCTATAAGCGCGGGCCGCCGCTGAGCCGTGGATAGGGGGGTAAGGCTCAAAACGTTAAATGCTGTACAACTAATGGTAGATTTTGTACCAGTTTTTGGTTTTTAATGCTTCAATAGGTATATCTAGACACACCCTTATCGCTTCACGATAAAAGGCGCTAACAACGATGACTTCCACCAATTCCCCCGCTGGGCTTCAGGCGTCGACAGCGCCCGCCCTTTTCCCGCGTACCGTAATGCTGGCAGGCAACGATTCTGAAACGACCCGCAGGGAGATAGAGGCTTGTTTTACCGCGACCTTTGACCGTTACGAGTCGCTGTTTACTACCCTGGTGAGTGAGGAGGCGTATGTTCGCAAGTCTATCCCGCTTAGGCACCCACTGATTTTCTATCTCGGGCATACCGCGACGTTTTTCGTCAACAAGCTGGTGCTGGCGAAGCTGTTACCGGCGCGTATCGACCCGAATATGGAGTCTATTTTCGCGGTGGGCGTTGATGAGATGAGCTGGGATGACCTGAATGATGACCACTATGAGTGGCCGTCGGTCAGTGAGGTGATGGATTATCGTGGCAAGGTTCGCGCAGCGGTGCTTAACCTGATCCGCGAGTTAACGCTGTCGCTGCCCGTCGATTGGCAAAGCCCGTTTTGGCCCATCGTCATGGGTATCGAGCATGAGCGGATTCATTTGGAAACTTCGTCGGTGCTGATTCGTCAGCAGCAGCTTGATCTTGTGACACCGCAACCTGAGTGGGCGCCTATCCGTACGACCGGCGAGCCGCCGGAAAACAGCCTGATTACGGTGCCGAAAGGAGAGGTAACGTTAGGCAAATCCTTCGATGACCCCTTCTACGGATGGGACAACGAGTACGGTCATCACCACAGCGACGTTGAAGAGTTCAAGGCGAGCCAGTTTCTGGTCAGCAACAGTGAGTTTCTTGAATTCGTCGAGGCCGGTGGCTACCTCACCGACATGTTCTGGTCGGAAGAGGGGTTGGGTTGGCGCAACTTTGCCAAGGCAACGCACCCGACGTTTTGGGTTTGGAAAAACGAGTGGTTCCTGCGCTTGATGACCGAAGAGGTCGAAATGCCTTGGGACTGGCCGGTGGAGGTCAACTTCCACGAGGCCAAAGCCTTCTGTAACTGGAAGAGCGAGCAGACCGGCCAGCCGGTGCGCATGCCGACAGAGGATGAGTGGCATCGTTTGGCGGAAGAAGCGGGCGTCACCGAGCTTGAGAGCGGCGCTCCCGCCAATGCGAATTTGCATCTGGATCACGGCGCGTCTTCGTGCCCGGTCACCCGCTTCCAGCACGGCCAGTGGTTTGATGTGGTGGGCAACGTTTGGCAGTGGGTGGAAACCCCCACCTATCCCTTCCCAGGCTTTGACGTGCATCCGCTGTACGATGACTTCACCACGCCGACGTTCGATAACCAGCATAACCTGATCAAGGGCGGTTCCTGGATCTCCTGTGGTAACGAAACGCGGCTCAGTGCCCGCTATGCGTTTCGCCGTCACTTCTTCCAGCATGCGGGCTTCCGCTATGTAGTGTCGGATGCCGAAGTCAAAATGCCCAGCGCCTATTACGAAAGCGATGCCCGTATGGCGGAGTACGCGGAATTCCATTACGGCGATGAGTGGTTTGGCGTTGCCAACTTCCCGCAGGCATTGGCTAACCGGGCGTTGGCAAGCATGGCGGGCAAGCAGAAGAAGCGCGCCCTGGATCTAGGCTGTGCCAGCGGGCGCTCCAGCTTTGAGCTGGCCCGTGAGTTTGAGCACGTTGACGGCGTGGACTTCTCGGCCAACTTTATTCGCCAGGGCGTTGAAATGGCTGAGCAGAAAGTGCTGCGCTATACCCGGGTGGAAGAGGGCGAGCTGGTCAGCTACCAAGAGCGCACCTTAGCGAGCCTGGGGCTGGAAGAGGCGGCGAACCGGGTTAACTTCCACCAGGGCGATGCCTGCAACCTCAAGCCGCAGTTCAGCCAGTATGACCTAGTGCTGGCGGCCAACCTGATCGACCGGCTCTATAAACCGGCGCAGTTTTTGCAGACCATCCATGAGCGCATCAACGCTGGCGGTATTTTGATGATCGCCTCGCCCTATACCTGGCTGGAAGAGTACACGCCGAAGGAGGAGTGGATTGGTGGGTTCAAGCGAGACGGGGAGAATGTCACCACTTTGGATGGCTTAAAGGCACTGCTGGAGCCTCACTTCCAGATGGTCAGCGAGCCTGAGAAGGTGCCCTTTGTGATCCGCGAGACCATGCATAAATATCAGCACAGCCTCTCGGAAGTCACCCTGTGGGAGCGGCGCTCATAAAGCACCTGATGGGCTTTTAGCCCACCAGACCCTCAATAGCCCGGTTAATCGACGCGTGTTTGGTTAACCGGGCGAATAAGTTTTCGTCCGCCTCGCCGTTGATCAACCCCAGCAACACCCCTAACACCGCCCCCCGATGAACGTTGTCACCGCCAACTTCCGCATTCATCTGCAAGGCTTTTAATGGCGCTTTGTGATGTTTGCTGGCCAAGTAGAGCACCGCAGGCCAGGCATCAGTGATGTAACAGGCGGTGGATAAAACGTTGCCTACCACCTCACGTTCGCTGTATTGGCTTTCCACCAATTTTGTCAGGTCACGCTTTGAGAGGCCGCGGGTGGCCTTCAGCAGGGTGTCTTCTACCGCGTTGTCATCGTCTCTAAACAACAGGCTGTCGATCAGTTCCACATAGGCGTCGCACACGTCCGCCAGAAAAGCGTCCGGGTGGGTCAGGGCTAGGTGCTGGCGGCAGAACTTGCGGGTATCCCCGAGTGACGTACCCTTCAGGCGTTCGCTAATCGCCAGCGGCGCAATGGTCACCAAGCCACCGATAGAGGGCGTGTCGTGGGTCACGGCGCCACACTGTTTGGGCGGCAACCCCTTTTCAAGATTGGCGAAAAAACCCCGGTGGTAGGATTCGGCGTAGGTATCCGGGTGGGCGGGTGTCTCTGCCGTCATGAGCGCAATATAAGCCTTCAAGAAGGCATCGCTATCATAATGTTGATCTGGCCCTGCCAGGGTGTGCATTAGGGTTAGCGCGCAGTGAGCGTTGAGCGTGTTATCACCGGGCTGCATGCCCTGGTGGTAGTGCACATTGGGTCGATTCCAGTAGGCCTGCTTGCCTTTCAGAATGACATCGCCGACAACCTCTGGCTGTTGGTTGCCTGCACGCTTGCGGCCGCCGCCGCTAGTGGAGTGCATCGACATAATCGATGAAGGGTGAAACGCAGGCGGCGCCTCAAACGTGTTGATCCCTTCAGGAAACGCGCGGTCGATGTCGTGAACGTTATAGAACCAGTGCACGGGCATCGCCAGTGCATCGCCGATAAACAGATTTTTAAGCGCGGCGGTCGCTCTTGCGGGCGCGGTGTGGGGCATGGTCGTCATCTCTACTCTTGGAAATCGTTTGCGGTGAACGTCACGTTGAGCGGGGACTCTTCCGTTGGCCAACGTCCTGTTTGCGCGGTCTCACCGTTTTGTTCTTGGACTACATAGCTTTGCTGGCCGTGGTGACGAAGCGAGGCGACAAGCTGGCGGATGGCCTCGGCATCGTTGCCGCTCAGCAAGCCGATTTGTGTTTCTGGCGCCATCCAAAAGCGGGCTTCTCCTGCGCTTGCTAATGGCTGTGACAGCGCGGGCAGCGCGTTACGCTGATACCAGTCATCCACTGCTTCGGTAGTACCCATCACTAACAGCGGTGGCTGCATCTCATCCTGGAGGTTAGCCGGCGTCGTAAGCGCTTCGGCGTCTCGCCCCAGCACCTGCCGTGCCAGGGGTAAAAGAGCGTCATCCAGCGCCAGCACCCGCGTGGTGGGGTCAAGCATCAGCTGGCGCAGAATGGCCGGCGTTGGGCCAGGGTGGCGCAGCAGGTCGGCGCCTGGGTCTACCTCAAGCAATAGGGGGCGAGAGGCTACCTGTAGTTCGAAGGCTTGCTGTGTACTACGCATCGGTTGGCGCACGCTTACTGGCCCCTCTTCGGTGGTGACCACCAGCGGGACCTCCAGCGGCCAGGGCGCATGCTGGCCGCGCTGAATAAGCGTGCCGCTGATCTGGTAGCCGTTTTCGTGGGCTTGGGTTTTTATGGACTCTACGTGCAGCGAGGGGCGGCCTGGCTGGGAGATCCACGGCATAATGAAGGCGTCTTGTGGCTCCCCTGCGGCACTGCTAAACGCATCTATCAGTGCCTGCCAATCCGCAGGGCGATGCATCCACTCATCGGCGAGGCGACGTAAGCCGAGATCGAACGCCTCATCGCCAATGCGCTGGCGCAGCATGTGGAAGAGCATCGTGCCGTGCTGGTAGCCAATAAGGCGACCTGCGGGGTCGGGGCCTCCGCGAAAATCCACCAAAGCAACCTCCTGGTTGCTGGGGAGGGCGGCTAGGTCGGCCAGCCAGCGGCGGCGCATGTCGTCATCCTCACCGCGCTGCTCAGCAAGCGCGTAATCGGCAAGGTACGTGGTCAGCGCTTCGGCCCAGTTGCCGCTTGGATAGTCGACCCTCACGCCCGCCCCCCACCAGGCGTGCATCAATTCGTGAGGCAACGAAGTGTGAGGAATAAAGGGCAAGGGGATAACGCGCTCGCCCAGCAGCGTAAAGCCAGGAAAGGCGAGGCCGATAGGCGCGGGAGACGCGGCAATGGAGAAGCTTTGATAGGGCAGCGGCCCCAGGCGGGTTTGAAAGTGCGCTAACTGCTCGGCGGCGTGCTGCAAGTATGTCTCGCCAAAGGCGGCGTCCAGCGCCTCGGGAAAGAGCGTGCGCAGCTGCACGCCATCAACCTCACGTTGGCGCAGCCGCCAGGGGCCGGTGGCAATCTCTACCTCACGGGTGTTCGGGTGGTAGAAGCGCGCCACATAAGGGTCGCTGTTGGCGTGCTGTTCCTCTACCAGCGAGCCAGTGGCAACGGCGAGCTGCCCGTCTGGCACGCTAACGGTTAGCCATAGGGGCATGGCGGAATCGCTAAAATGGGGGTACCAGCCCGCGCGGGTGGGTAGCAAACTGCCTTCGGCGGCTACCTGGTGGCGGCTGCCGCTATCGGCCTGTGGCAGCGTACCCTCCCAGCGAAGCGTAACGGGTGTGTTGCTGTCTGCTGAATCGGTATCCAGCGGTAGATGCCAACGCCCATCAGCCTCTTGAGTCACCGCCAGTTCGTCATCGCCATGCGTTGCCGAGGTGATCGTGAGGCCTTCCAGTAAGCGAAAACTGCGTTCTGTTGCGAGAGGTTGGCGTAGCTCGCCTTGCAGCGACCGCGTTGTTGGGTCGAACTGAATCAACAGGGTGCGTTCAGCAGGGCGCTCTGACGGCGATCCCCAGGCAAAATCCGTTGCCAGCAGCCATAACAAAGCGCTCAGGCTTACTCGTAACAGCAAGCTGCGGTGATGAACAGACAACATCAGGCACCCCAAGACAGACGTTGAATGAATACATTACCGCGGTCATCAAGACATATAAAGTATGTATAAGAAATGTTCGGAATGGCGGGTGCTATGCACGCATGCGAAACTGCCCATGGCAAACTCCATAGAGGCCAAATAACAGTCAATACTCAAAGGGAGCAACGCAATGAGGTCACGCCAAAAACACATAGGCTTTGCGGCAATCGCGCTGCTGATAGCAACGCTTGTGAGCGGGTGTCGCGGGCAAGAGCCCGTGGAAGTGCCGCTGACGATCCTGGCGAATAACCCTGCGGCCTTCGATGGTAAGCACATCATCACCGAGGGTGTCGTGCGGCACTTTGATGATCCCCTTCATTACTGGATTGAGGACGAAGACCTCAATCGCGTTGAGGTCTTTCCCCACGAGCAAATAGCGCCGCATTTAGGTGGCGCTGTGACGGTAGAAGGCCAGTTTCACTTCTCACTAGATGAAGGTCGGCGGCTAACCCTTACGCGGGTCGAGCAGCTGCAGCGTGCGCGGTAACGATAGGGTAAACGTAGTACCTGCTTCAGCGTGGCTCTCGACCTGTATCTCGCCCTCATGCCAATGGGCAATCGACTGGACGATTGCCAGCCCCAGCCCGCCTGATTCTGCCAAGCCGGTTCGTGATGGGTCACAGCGGTAGAAGCGTTCGAAAACTCGCGGTAGGTCATCGGGGGGAATCGCCACGCCGTGGTTATGAATGCTCAGTTCTAGCCGTTCTCCACTCTCCCGCGTACGGATGTGAATCGGTGTGTTTGAGCGGCCGTGGCGCAGTGCGTTGGCGATTAAGTTGGCGAGCGCGGTGCGAAGAAGGTCGCGGTTCGCGATCACGTTTCCCGCGGCCCGGTTGACGAGCATGCGGCCGTCATCTTCCGCCATGCCTTCAAAGTAATCACAGAGCTGTGTCACTAACAGGCCAACGTCGACGCGCTCCGTCGCAATCTCTTTGGAGGGAGCCTCGGTGCGTGCCAGAAACAGAATGCTGTCGATCATTTTTGCCAAGCGCTCGTACTCTTCGATATTGGACGCCAGCACCTGCTGATACTCTGGCACGCTTCTTTCCCGCCGCAGGGCATGCTGCGTTTGTCCCAGCAGGTTGGTTAATGGCGTTCGCAGCTCGTGGGCCATGTCGGCAGAGTAGCGGGAGAGCTGCGTAAAGCCGTCCTCTAGACGATCCAGCATCCGGTTTAGCCCATGGCTGAGATGGCTAATCTCTTGGGCTTCACCTTTGACCGCTAAGCGACGGTCTAACTGGCGGATAGTGATGCGATTAGCCTGCTCAACCAAGCGCCGTAACGGTTGAAGCCCGTGCCGACTCACGCCCCAGCCGAGTAAAAAGGCGAGCAGCGCGCCGGTTGCTAGTGCAAACCACAGCCTTAATCGGTAAGCCCCCAGCATCTGGTTGCGCTCATCAAGCAGCTTGCCGGCGATCAGCGTTAAAGGCCGACCCTCCTGTTCAAAGGTATGCCATGCCAGTCTCGCCTCTACCGGCCCAACCGTCTCCACCAAACGGACGCTGTTCGTCGTCGGTAGATTAGGCACAGGCAAATCGCTCGGGTTGACTTCGATCAGTACCTTGCCGGTGGCGTCGAGTATCCACAGCAGGCTGTCTTGGTTGCCCAGCATATTGGCATAGAGGCGGGAGCGCTGGTGGAGCATTTCTACGCTCTCGCCATTGTGGAGCAGCGCTTCTAAACGCTCCAGCCGCCCTTGCAGCATCTGGTCATCACGCCAGGCTATTTCACGGGTTAAGGAGTGATAAAGGTAGGTGCCAAGGCTGCCCAGCAGCAGTACGCTGACCAGGGCAAACAGCAGAGCAAGACGAGCGGCTAGGGAGTTGATGGAAAGCATCAGGCGCGATCCTCAAGCACGTAGCCCATGCCGCGCTCGGTGTGTATCAGCTTTTGCGAGAAGGGGTCGTCTACCTTGGCGCGTAGCCGCCGTACGGCGACTTCGACAACATTGGTGTCGCTGTCGAAATTCATCTGCCACACCCGGGAGGCAATGTAGGTGCGCGACAGCACTTCGCCTTCCCGATCCAGCAACAGTTCTAAAAGCGCAAACTCTTTGTTGGTTAGGGCGATGCGCTCGCCTTGACGTGTTACCCGCCGGCGCAGCACGTCCATTTCTAAATCTGCTATGCGAAAGTGCTCTCGCTCGCGGGGCGGGCTGCGGCGCAATAGCGTTCGCACCCGAGCCAGCAGCTCCACAAAAGAGAACGGCTTAACCAGGTAGTCATCGGCACCGAGTTCCAGTCCTTTCACGCGATCTTCCACCGCGTCTCTGGCGGTGAGAAAGAGTACCGGCACCTGGCTGCGGCGACGGATCAGCTGTAGCAGCTGCCAACCATCCAGGCCCGGCAGCATGACATCCAGAACCACCAGGTCGAACTCGCTTTCGTTAATCAGGTGCTGGGCATCAAACCCATCTCTGGCGACCTCGACACGATACCCCGATTCCCCGAGCCCTTTGCATAGGTAGTCGGCGGTCTTGTGTTCATCTTCTACTACCAGGATACGCATGCCGTCACCCCGCTAAATCGGAACAGATTAGCCGGGTTCGCCGGTCTTTCACATTACAAATCTGTAATGCTGCCGTCAGCTGATTGACGAGGTCGGCATGTCAGGATGCCCCCATCACTTCATAAGGAGGTTTCCATGACATTACGACTCGCTTCCCTGCCGATGCTCGGTACCGTTTTACTCGCCGGTAGCGCGCTTGCCGATATTGGCCCTGTTCAACAGCAGAACCTCTCGCTGGAGCTGGCGAATCGTCTAGTGAGCGCCACCCTTGAGGCGTGTCATGCCGACGGGCGAACGGCCGTCGTGGCGGCCGTCGACCGTGGGGGCAACCTGGTGGCTTTGCAGCGCGATGACAACATTGGCCCCCATAACACCGTCGCAGCGCAACGTAAGGCCTTTACCTCACTGTCGACGGGCACCCCCAGCCGTGAGCTGGCCGAGCGTGCCCGCCAAGACCCTGAGTCGGAAAATCTCAATACATTAGATGAATTACTGCTGTTAGGTGGCGGCGTTCCGTTGAGGTCTGGCGGCGAGGTTATTGGCGCACTGGGCGTGGCCGGGGCGGGTGGCTCTGCCATTGATGAAGGCTGTGCCATGACGGCGATTGAGCGCGTCTTAGTGCAATAACACAGCGGCAGTTAAGCCACCGATTGTTGACTCAACCAAACCTACATCCGCCTTTATGGCTCCATTATCACAGGTGTTTTTTATGAAAACCTTATCTGCACTGGTTACCGGTATTGTCTTCAGCAGCGTTGCGGCCATGGCACAGGCAGGCGATAACCCGCTTAGCGTTCATGTCCTTAATATTCAGAGCGGTTTGCCATCGCCTGGCGTTGAAGTGGAACTTGAGCGCCGTACCGATGCTGGCTGGGAATCCTTAGCGACAGCCACAACGGATGAGGCAGGTCGTGTTGCTGCCCTTTACCCGGCCGATGAAGATTTCCTGGCGGGTGTCTACCGCGTGACCTTCGAAACCGGCGACTGGTTTGAAGAGCGGGATATAGACACGTTCTTCCCGGATGTTCCCGTGCCTTTCCAAGTGGAAGACACCGAACAGCACTATCACATTCCGCTGTTGTTAAGCCCTTATGGCTACTCCACTTACCGTGGCAACTGATTCCGCTGCGTAGCCTTATCAGCGTCTATCACTGTTAACATTTTATAAGTTTGAGGTCATACATCATGAAAGCTTTTAATATCGCAGCCGCTATTGCGTTAGCACTTTTCTCTAGCGTCGCGCTCGCTGAAAGAGGCTCTGGTGAGGCAAATAAAATCGCCTATCCTGACTCGTCGTTACAGCAACAAGTTAGTGATGCCGAGCACTTCACACCGGATGAGCTGCAGACTCGGAATCCGTAATAAAAGAAGCGATTCTCATACGCTGAAATACAACAGGGCGAGCCAGCAATGGTTCGCCCTGTTGGTATGGGTAAAGAAAAACTTACAGCATCGTCGTGATGCTATGAATCAGGTTTTAACAGTACCACCACTTTTAACGGCGTCGCTTCAGGTGCTAATCACCCCAAGCAAAATCATTACGCCTGGAATCCAGCCGGTAAAGATGGCGCAAAGAATGGTATAGGTCGCGACAGGACGTTGAATGGGTTTGGCTAACGCCAGCAGGTAAAAGAAGCTGAGCCATAAAAGCGACCATGCAAACCAGTTAACCGTATTCCATAGTTTGAAGCTGGTTGCGAAGCTGGAGATGGAGTGTACGCCAATCACAGCAGCGGTAATGCTGACAAAAAGGCAGAACCAGCCTAGCCCTCTGCCGTCAGATTTTAGCCACTGATTGGCGCCTACCCATAGGTACGTAATTGAAAACAGTAATGTAAAAGCCCCTGCGCTAACCTCAATCGTGTTGCTGGGGTCTTTGAAGATTAAGTGCGTGGCGATAATAAAGCTGAGCAACCCCACCAGTACGTTGATGATAGAGACTTCGTGGTTGCTGATTTTTCCCAGGAGCCAAATACCATTTATAAACAAAACAGCACCCACATATAGCAATGTAAGACCCAGGATCATGCTGACTTGCTCCAGATGTTTAGTTTTAACGAAGCCACGTGATCGCTCACGTGGCTTTAGCGGTGTGCTGTTAGCACGTCGTTAATGAGGTTGGTGAGAGGGTATAGCTAGCGGCGTTGTTGAGAGCGGCGTTGTTGAGAGCAGCGCTGTTTCTTCACTCAGCTTAAACCGAGCGACGATAGAAGTGAGGCGTTCGGCCTCGTGCTGCAGATCGACGGCCGCCGTGCTGGCCTGTTCGACCATCGCCGCATTTTGCTGCGTGGTTTGCTCCATATCGTTAGCGGCGATATTCACTTCTCGAATACCCGCGCGTTGCTCTTCGGTGGCGACCGATATCTCGTCCATTAAGGTGGTGACTTGAGTGACGGACGCCATAATTTTGGCCATGGTTTCGCCCGCTTTATCCGCTTGTTGCGTGCCGGCTTCTACCATATCCACCGATGTTTCAATCAGTTTACGAATATCCGTTGAGGCGCTCGCACTGCGGGTCGCTAGCTGGCGTACTTCGCTGGCAACGACGGCAAAACCGCGACCATGCTCGCCTGCGCGAGCCGCTTCGACGGACGCATTGAGCGCGAGAATGTTGGTCTGGAAAGCAATCGAGTCAATCAGCTTGATGATGTCGGTGATTTTCTGCGAGCTTTCGCGGATGTTGTGCATGTGGCTGATGACTTCATTGACCACGCTACCGCCTTGCTCCGCGCTATGGGCGGCATCACGAGCCACTTGTCGTGCTTGGGTGGTGTTTTCGCTATTGCGCTCCATCGTCGAGGTCATCTCTTCAATGCTGGAAGCGGTTTCGGTTAACGACGCAGACTGCCGTTCAGTGCGTGCAGCAAGGTCTTGATTACTTTTGGCGATTTCCTGGGCGCTGGTAAAGACTTCGCTACTGCTTTCCCGAACGGTCGTCACGGTGCCTAGCAAGCTTTGCTGCATGTGACGCAGAGCAGCGAAGAGAACGCCGATCTCATTACGACCGCGCGTTTCTACGTCTCTTGAAAGGTCGCCTTCCGCCATGCTTTGAAAATGATCGGTGATGCGGTGCATGGGACGTATCAAATTAGCGCCCACACCCCAGTAAACCACTACGGTCACCATCAGCGCGATGATGAAGACGGTAATGATCGTTATCGTGGAAAGATCGATGACAAAGTCAAAGTTAGCTAGCCGTTCGTTGCCCTCTTCTTCTACCCGATGAAAAAAGCCGATGGCATCTTGATAAAACGCGGTATACGCCTGGTAAGCAGCATCACGCTGTTCGCGGTAAGCCGTCGCATCGCCCTGCTGTAGCGCGGTGACTTGCTGCAACAGGTGCTCTTCCAGCAGCGTATCGAAGCTTGCCGCGATGGGGGCAATGACCGCCTGATGGGACGGGTTGGCGGGCAGCGCAAGAAAACTCGAAAACACTTCCTGAGCCGTATTAAGTGAGCGTTGCAATTCAGTCGCGCGCTGCTGGCGCTCTTCAGGGCTAAGCGCAGTTTGTGGCTCAACTAGCTCTTCATAGAGCTGTGCCATACCCAGGCGTGCGCTCTGCAGCGTAGAGTTCGTGCGGTTAAGGGTAGCCTGCTGGTTAACATTGACATTCGTGAGTTGCTCAAGGCTTTGTTGGCTGTGATTAACGGCATAAAGCCCCGTGCCGCTGAGCACAAGCAGCATGAGTAAGAAGGAGAGCAGCACCAGCGTCCAACTCATCCTTAACGTCATATTGTCTAGTAAACGCATCGGTATTCCTAAGTTTAGCCGGAGGAGTGAAGCCAAAAACGCAAAATAGAACGGCCGACGAATGCAGCAGTTCTATTTCACAAGTTCTATTTCACAAGCTTTGTTTCACAAGCTTTAGTGCATAAGCGCTATTGCGGACTTATGGACGGTGGCAGTGAGTAATAAAGCGGTTGTGACCTCTCACAACCGCTTACCCATGTGGGTCGCATGACTTAATCAGCACTGCCACTGTTGGGGGCGAGCTTCTGGCTCAACTTGCTACTCTCCGCTTTCGCCGCTTCTGCATCCGCTTTGGCGATGGCCTCGCGCTCCTTAACCTCGTCTGAAAGAGACTTACTGGGCAACACGATGTTGAGCGTGAAAGCTGTAATGGCCGCGACGACAATCGGGGCGCCACCAATTAGGTCTCTGATGACGGCCGGGAATTGCTCGATGGCGGCGGGAACAGCCGAGATACCCAGGCTTAGCGCCAGAGAGAGGCCCACGATGGTCATGTTGCGCGCGGACATTTCATCTTTCACCAAGAGCTGAATGCCGGTCATGGTGATCATGCCGAAAACAGTAATCGTTGCGCCGCCCAGCACCGGGAAGGGAATCGTTGTGATAATGGCCCCGAACTTCGGGCTAAGGCCGGCCAAGATCATGAAGATGCCGGTGAGTGCCAAAACGTAACGGCTAATCACCTTGGTCATCGCCACAATACCCACGTTTTGGCTAAACGTAGAGGTGGGCAGCGCGCCAAAGAAAGCACTAATGGTGGTGGTTAGACCATTACCCAATAAGCCGCCGGTTAACTCTTTGGTTTTAAGCTCGCGGTTCATGCCAGCGACAGACGTTGCTGACAAGTCGCCGATGGTTTGGACGGAGTTAATAATGCAGATAACCACCATCGAAGCGATAGCAGCGGTGTGAAACTCCATCTCGAAAGGCATGACTTTGGGGACAGCGACCCAAGAAGCGTTGGCGACATTCTCAAAGCTAACCATGCCCAGAGAGAGCGAGAGTAGATAGCCCACCACAATACCCACGATAATGGCCGAAAGCTTCACCACGCCTTTGCCAAACTGCGCGGCGATTAATACGGTCAGCAAGGTGACGATGGCAACGCCCCAGTTGGTGAGGTCGCCAAAATTGGGGGCGTTCACGTTGCCGCTGCCTGCCATGTAGCGGATAGCAATATCGTAGAGCGATAGGCCGATAACCAATACCACGGTTCCGGCAACAACGGGCGGAAAGAGGTGACGAATGTACTGGATAAAATAACCCACCACGACCATCGTCATGCCGCCAATTAGCTGAGCACCAAGAATCCCTTCAATCCCATACTGGGCGCCTACGGCGACCAGAGTTGGCACATAAGCAAACCCGACACCGAAAATGGCCGGCAAGCGGGCACCAAATTTCCATACACCGAAAAGGTGAAAAACGGTACAGACCCCAGAAGCCAGTACGGCAATCTGAATAAGTAGCAGCCGTTCGTCTATGCTCGCACCCACGACACCCGCAACGATGATAGGAGGCGTGATAACACCGGCAATCATCGCCAGAAGATGCTGAAGCGATAGGGGAAGGGCCTTTAGGAAAGGTGGCTTTCCATTAAAATCAAACAGTGAGGTATTGCGCTCGGGCGGTTGATGCTGCTGTTCGGAAGAGGATGAGGCTTCATTCATAGCGGCTTCTCCTTTGTTTTTGTATTCAATAGCGATGAGCTACTGTGCTTATTGTTGGTAAGTACTGTACACAAAAAATTATTCATCAATAAACACTTTTTGCAAAATATATGCGTACTTTTTGCAGGCCAAATAATGTCACCACTAATTTTTAGGGTTCATTAATTTTAGTGGTGGGCCTGCCCGTGGGGCTCAGAACGACGCGTCTTACGCAGATCACCATTCACCGATTTAGCCGTTGAGAAATGGTTACGCGCCGCTGGATGAGGTGCAAAGGTGCTATAACGGCCAGATTTCGTAGAGAAAAATAAAATGTATACAAAAAATCTTTGAAATGTTGCGAGTAATTATATAAAAATGTTGTCAGTATGTTCTGGGATACTAAGCTTCTTTTATCCCTACTACGCTTTAGCCACTCTGCTTTAGCCACACTGCCGCCCACAGCGGCTTCGTTAGACAGCCTCAGGAGAAACTGATGGGACGCCTTACGACACACGTACTAGATACCGCTCAGGGACAGCCTGGAGAAGGTATCAAAATCGAGGTTTACCGTTTAGGAGGAGGGCTTCGCCAACTTCTTAAGACCGTTGAGACGAATGATGATGGCCGTTGTGATGCGCCGATACTGGAAGGCAGCGAGCTAGAAATCGGTGAGTATGAGCTGGTGTTTTATGCCGGTGACTATCTAAAGCGGCAAGGTATCGAGCTGAAAGCCCCTAGCTTTCTGGACGTTATCCCACTGCGCTTTGGGGTGAATGATGTATCGCAGCACTATCATGTACCGCTGTTGCTTTCTCCCTTTGCTTACTCGACTTATCGCGGCAGCTAAACGCAGTTCACTCTGTTAATCCCCTAACAACGCTTATAAAGCCGCCCTAAAACAATCATACGAGGCGAGGAAACCCCCATGCAGGCCTACCTAGTTGAATTTGGAAACTTTATGCTGCGCTGGCTACACGTCATCGCGGCGATCGCCTGGATAGGCGAGTCTATCTACTTTGTTATGCTGGATAACGGTCTGAGGAAGCCCAAGGCCGCCGAGGATCGCGAGAAAGGTGTGTTTGGTGAGATGTGGGCCGTACATGGTGGTGGTTTCTACCATAACCAAAAGTACGCCACGGCGCCGGCCAAGCTGCCGGATGACTTGCACTGGTCGTTCTGGAAAGCTTACACCACCTGGCTCTCCGGCTTTGCCTTGTTCATCATCTTGTACATGGCGAATCCAAGCTTCTACCTGGTCAACCCCAATAGTAACTGGGAGTGGGCAGCGAACTTAGCTGGTTGGGAAGCCAACCTACTGGCACTGGCATTTTTGCTAGGGGGCTGGGTAGTTTATAACGAGATGTGTAAGCGCATCAGCCCAAATATGGAGCGTGACGGTCTGTTGAGTGTTGGTGTGGCGATCATGATGATCGTTGTCGCCTACTTGAGCACCCAGATGTTCTCAGGGCGCGCGGCGTTCCTGCTGACCGGTGCGGTCATGGCCACGGCAATGTCGGCCAACGTGTTCTTCTGGATTATTCCTGGCCAGCGTCGCATGGTAAAAGCGATGAAGGCGGGCGAAGCGCCAAACCCGTTGGATGGTAAGCGTGGTAAGCAGCGCTCTGTTCATAACACCTACTTTACCCTGCCTGTTGTATTGCTGATGATCAGCAATCACTACTCCTTTGCTTACAGCCATGAGTACGCCTGGGTGCTGATGACACTGTTCATCTTTGCCGGTGCGTTGATCCGTCAGTACTTTGTTCTGATGCACCAGGGCAAGATACAGCCCGCTTATCCGGCGGTAGGTGTTGCACTGATTGCCGTTGCCTTTTGGGTGGCGATGCCGTCTCAGAGTGCGTCTTCTAATGCGCAGGTAGCAGATGGCTCGCCAGATATTACTGAGGTAACTGCGCTGATTAACCAGCACTGTGTGGCGTGCCATGCCGAGTCACCTACTCAGCCTGGTTTCTCAGCGCCGCCTGCTGGGGTGGTGCTCGACAGTGTGGAGCAGATCCTGCTCCAAAAGGAGAAGACTCAGCAAGTGGTGCAGAGTGGCTATATGCCGCTGGGCAACATGACCAACATGACGGACGAAGAGCGGGCGGTGATTCAAGCCTGGTCGGAGTAGCGTTTTAGCGTAACGTGTTGGTTTTATTGGTTGTAATAGTGACGCCCACAGCTCGCCCTATGGCGGGCTGTGGGCTTTTTAATGAGCCGTTTTCAGCATTGATCTTCGTGCGATGAAAGTCACCCCTTAATACGTATACAATAGAGAATAAGTGAGGCATACAAGGTGATCTATCGTGGAGCAAAAGTTGAGTTTAAGCAGCATAGAGAAGGCACGCCCTAAGCGATTAGGTAAAAACGGGGATGGCGCTGAGCGTCATGAGGTCATTTACCGGGCGATTAGTGACGCTATTATCAAGCAGCAGCTGCACCCGGGCGCTAGGCTTCGAGAGGACGCCCTAACGGAAGTGTTTAATATCAGCCGAACGGGGATACGCAAAATTTTGCAGCGTTTGGCGATGGAGCAGCTGGTGACGATTACCCCGCGGCGCGGGGCTAGCGTGACGCGGCCCACGGCTGCAGAAGCGCGCGATGTATTTGCAGCCCGCAAAATGGTGGAGTGCGGTTTGATGCCTGAGACAGCGCTGCATATTACGCCGCAAAATGTGCTGGAGCTTCGCGACATGGCCAAGCGAGAGCATAAAGCACTGAGAGCCGGTGAGCAGAGTACCGCGATCAAGCTGTCAGCCGCCTTTCATGAGCGCTTGGCGCAACTGTCGGGTAATGCCACCTTGGCCGCCTTCGTTAGCCAGCTCTGTTCGCGCTCCTCCTTAATTCTTGCGGTTTACGGAAGTACGGGGCACCTGGGCTGTGAGTCTCATGATCATGATGACCTGATTGACTATTTGGCCGCGGGCGAGGGTGAAAAAGCCAAAGCGTTTATGCTGCATCATTTAAATGAGATTGAATCATCGCTCTCTTTTATAGAGGAGGCCTCGTTTGCGCCTGATTTTCACCAGATATTTGGAATAACGTCTCAAAAATAAGCGCAACAGCACTGAGATTTAAGTGTAGTTGCAGAGGTTCAGCTAAGCACTTGCGCTAAATATGAGTACAGTTTATCTTGTTGTTGTATACAAAAATTATCGGTAATGCTTTGGTTTCTTACCGGCATGCTGTCTTCAACAAGGGACTTACATCATGTATTCGCCTGATTACCCTCGTGATCTGGTCGGCTACGGCCGAACCCCCCCTCATGCTAACTGGCCCGGCAAGGCGAAAATTGCCGTTCAATTTGTACTGAATTATGAAGAGGGTGGAGAGAATTCAGTACTGCACGGTGATGCGGGCTCCGAGCAGTTCCTTTCTGAAATACTAGGCGCTCCTGCCTTCCCAGATCGTCACCTGAGCATGGAGTCGATCTATGAGTACGGTTCGCGCAGCGGCGTGTGGCGCATCTTGCGTGAGTTTGAACGGCGCGGCCTGCCCCTGACGATTTTTGGTGTGGCCATGGCGCTGGAGCGTCACCCCGAGGTTGCCCATGCGTTCAAAGAGCTGGGCCACGAGATCGCCTGCCATGGCTACCGCTGGATTAACTACCAAGAAGTGCCAGAAGCGGTAGAGCGCGAGCATATGCAGCGCGCCATTGAAGTGTTCCAGAACCTTTACGGTGAAAAACCGCTGGGCTGGTATACCGGCCGTGATAGCCCCAATACGCGTCGTTTGGTGCTCGATCAAGGTGGCTTCCTATATGACAGCGACTATTACGGCGATGACCTGCCGTTCTGGACGCGGGAGCAGGATAGCCGAGGCGAGACCCATACACATCTGGTAGTGCCCTACACGTTGGATTCCAACGATATGCGCTTCGCCTCGCCACAAGGTTTTAATACCGCAGACCACTTCTTTACGTATCTGCGTGACGCCTTTGATGTCTTATACGCCGAAGGGGATGACGCGCCAAAAATGCTCTCTATTGGCCTGCACTGCCGCTTGATCGGCCGCCCTGGGCGTTTCCGCGCGTTGCAGCGTTTTCTTGATCACATTGAAGCGCACGATCGTGTCTGGGTGACCCGGCGCGTAGATATTGCGCGCCATTGGGCCGAGCATCACCCCGCCCGCTTTGAAGCCCGTTCTGAAGAGAGCAAGTGAGCCATGAAGGGCAAGGATGAGCAGCAGCGGCTGATTCCGGCGCTTGAGCGGGGGCTGATGATTTTAATGGAGCTAAACCGGCATCATCGCGAGATGAGTTTTGGCGAAATCGTCAAGCGCGTCGGTTTTCCCCAGTCAACGACCTACCGAACGGTACAAACGCTAGAGCACATGGGGTTTTTGCGCCATCACCCGGTCACGGGGCTGTACTCACTAGGCGTCAACGTGCTGCGTTTAGGCTTTGAGTACGTGGCCTCGCTGGATGTCGTGCAAGTGGGGCAGCCGGTAATTGAAGCGCTGTGTGAAACCACCGGCTGCTCCAGTCACATTGCTATTCGTGATGGCCGCGACGCCGTTTACGTAGCGCGGGTAGGGGCAACCAACGCAACCGTACGCCGGGTTAGCGTCGGCACGCGGCTACCGCTGCATCGCACGGGGTTAGGGCGGATGCTGCTGGCCGAGCTGTCCTATGAAGCGTTTGAGGCGCTTTACCCTTCTGGCGAGCTGTTAGATAACAAGCCAGGCACGCCAGCAAATCGCGATGCGTTGTGGGAGCTGGTTCAGGAAGACCGCCGCCGAGGCTATGTTATCGCCGACTCTTATTTTCATTTTGGTATCTCTTCGATCGTCTATCCGCTCTATAACCAAGATGGGGCGATGGAAGGGGTTGTTAGTATTATGGTGCCGGTGCACGAAATTCCTCAAGACACCCACGGCTGGCTCCAGGAGCGGGTAGCAGACGCTGCGGCGAATATTTCAAGCATGCTGGGCCACGGCTAAGCCGGTTGAGTGGTGCTTTACCCATATCCAACGATAAAAGGAAAGAGAATGACCAAGCGCAACTACTACGCTCCGCAAGGGGGGCATCCGGCACAAACGCAGCTGCTGTCGGATCGCGCCGTATTTACCGAAGCCTACGCAGTAATTCCTAAAGGTGTGATGCGTGACATCGTCACCAGCAATCTGCCGTTTTGGGAAAACACCCGGTTGTGGGTGTTGTCACGGCCACTGTCGGGGTTTGCCGAAACGTTTTCCCAATACATTATGGAAGTCTCCCCCGGTGGCGGCAGTGAGAAGCCAGAGCCCGACCCCGCAGCGGAAGGCGTGCTGTTCATCGTAGAAGGCGAGCTAACGCTGACCCTGAAAGGCGAGAAGCATATTATGCAGCCAGGCGGTTATGCCTTTTTACCCCCGGGAACCCGCTGGGAAGCGCATAACACGTCTGACGCACCGGTGCGTTTTCACTGGGTGCGCAAAGCCTACGAGCAGGTGGAAGGCATCGACGTACCAGAACCCTTCGTGACCAATGAGAACGATATCGAGCCAACGGCGATGCCAGGCACCGATGAAAAGTGGGTCACTACGCGTTTTGTCGACCCTGCCGATATCCGCCATGACATGCATGTCAATATTGTGACGTTCCAGCCGGGTGCCGTGATCCCGTTTGATGAAACACACGTGATGGAGCATGGGCTTTACGTTTTAGAAGGCAAGGCGGTTTACCACCTAAACCAGAATTGGGTAGAAGTTGAGGCGGGCGACTTCATGTGGCTGCGTGCCTTCTGCCCACAGGCGTGCTATGCCGGTGGCCCGGGGCCATTCCGCTACCTGCTTTATAAAGACGTTAATCGCCACATGAAGCTAGGCGGCGTTGGCCCGCGCTAAGGCGTTACATGGCCAAGCGGTTAATAAAAAATTTAGGAGCCAGCCATGCTGGAATTGAAAGCACAGCCTTTAACACCCGAAGCCTTTGCGCCCTTTGGTGACGTGATTGATACCCGTACGGCGGACTACTTTCCTATTAATGCCGGGCGCACGCGGCGTTATCACGACTTAGCGCGCGTAGAAACCCTGGGGGAAGACGCCCGAGCGCTGATCAATATATTTGTCAGCCAGCCGGTTGAGATACCCCTGGCGCTAGACTTTCTTGAATGCCATCCGCTCGGCAGCCAAGCCTTTATGCCGCTGTATGAAGAGCGCTTTATCGTGGTGGTGGCGCCCAAGGGCGAAACGATTAACAGCCAAGATGTCCGCGCGTTTGTGACCGATGGGCATCAAGGCGTTAACTACCACGCGGGTACCTGGCATGCGATCCAGTCGGTACTAGAGCGAGAAGGGCGTTTTCTGGTGGTAGACCGAGGTGGAGAAGGCAATAACTGCCTGGAATACCCGCTGGAATGCCGTGTGAACATTGGCTAATTGTTTATGTGAAGATATTGAATCGGTAGTTAAAGCGCCCTCCATTAGGAGGGTGCTTTGCTTTCTGCCAAGCGGTTTTTTTAAACCGTAATCTTATTCAGCCTGAATGGCGTTGACTGCCGCGCGGGCGGCAGCATTGACTGCCACCACTAACGGAACATCAAATTCGGGCTGTAACCGGAGGGCGGAAGCCGATAGAGGGCCTCCCCCCATTATGACGGCCTGCGCCGAGTCATTTTCAATGGATGCCTTAACGGCTTCGGCTAGTGCGGCATCCAACGTGTCAGGCGACTGAACCAGTTCCGTGGGATCTCCAGGCGTAACTCTGACGCCACGGTATAGATGTTCGTAGCCCAGTGAGGCGGCTTTTTGCCGGAATGATTCGATCAGACCCTCATCTGGCGTGACGGTAACGATGCCGAATGCCCGGCCATTGCGAGCGGCCTCATGAAACACCTCTTCGCCAATTCCAAATACTGGGATATTAACCTCGGCACGTAGCTCTTCAAGACCTGGATCGCTGAACGCCGACACAATAATGGCGGCAACATTCTCGTCCTTGGCGGCTTCGATGCCTATTGCCACAACACCTGGAGCAGCATTGATCATGTCCTGAGGTGTCGTAAGAAGCGCTGGGGCCGATAGGTTACTGCGTTCTTCAACCGTTGCTATACCTTCGGTTTCAAGTCGAGCGAGATCGGCCATTGAGCGCGTGGCTTGAGCGTTCGAGTTGGGGTTGATCAGAATGATGGTCTTTGTCGTATTGGCAAGGTTCGATGCCGTCATGTCTGCCTCCTGATCGGCTTGAGAGAGGGAAGGTAACAGGAAGAGACTTAACAGGCAGCCGGTGGCGAGCTGGACACGAGACGATTTTGATGGAAATGGGATCATGGTGGGAACCTCCGCGAAACTATTAGTTTATTGTTAGAGAAAGTGGGAGATGCACTGGATAACGGTTGCTCTTAACGAGCTCGAGACTCTGCCCGGCAATGGCCGGGCAGAATGGGGATTACTGACGGAAACGCTGGCAGGGTGCCCAGTGCTGCATCAGCAAGTAGTAGGTGAGGCCTGCAGGAATCAGGCTTGCGTACCAAGAAACGGCTGAGAAGGTGAGTGCGGCAACAATTCCTACCAGGGTGGCGATCAGTGCAGCGTAGTTGAAACCCTGATAGGGGCCAGTCTCGTCATATAGCTTGCTAAGGTCCAATGTGCGGCGACGAATGATGTAGTAATCCACCACCAGGATGGCGAAGATGGGCCCAAGGAACGCCGAGTAGGTCTGCACAAAGAGTTGAAGGCCGGCGGCAGAGTCAGGTTGTACGAGTTTCCAGGGGAAGGTGGCGAATGCTAGCAGCCCCACCAGTATGGTGGCGGTGCGGAACTTCATTTTGAAGACGTCCATCAACACATAGGTAGGCGGCACTACGTTGTTAAGCACATTAGTGGTGACCTGGGCAAAGGCAATAAATAACAGGGTGGCCATTAGAAGCGGCGTGTTGTCCACGGCATTGGTGAAGACCTGAATGGGATCGGCGGTACCCGTAGCTTCAGAGACCATAAAGCCGATCAACCCCATGAACATGGTGCAGGGCAGAATTGACATTGCATAAATAGTGGTCAGCAGGCCGGGACCGGTACCGTGTTTGTGTTCACGGGAATAGTCGCTGACGTTAAGCATCATGGTGCTGTAAATGCCCAAGAAGAGCATGGTGGCTCCCCAGAAGGGTAGCCCCCAAGACCCTTCCATGGTCAGCAGGTTAGCGGAGAGTTCATCACCGTAACGTTGCACTGTGACGTAAAACATATATGCCAATGAAGCGAGGATGAAGCCGCTACCGATATTCTCCAGCCACTTGATGCCCTGGAAGCCCATCACCGACAGGCCAATCTGCAGGAACTGGAAGGTGATGAAGTAGAACACTAGGTTGTCGAAGCCGAACAGCGTCGTCGACACCATGTTCAGAGCGCCAGCGCCGATCCAGCTCTGGAAGCCGTACCAGACGATAGCGGGCACTGCGCGCACTAGGCCAGGAATGCGAGTGCCCGCGAAGCCAAAGGCGCTGCGTGCCTGGACCATGAACGGGATGCCGTACTTATAACCGGCGGCACCATTAATGGCTAGGGCGATGCCGATTACGAAACAGCCGATGGCGATGGCCAAGGTCGCTTGAATCAAGTTCAACGTGCCAACCACGCTGGAACCCATGGCGAAGGTGCCGATCGACACGCAGCCGCCGAACCAAGCTAGAAAATAAGAGGGGACCCCCATAATGCGAGTCTGCTGGGGAGCAAGGGACTCATCTCCGGGCGCCTTAGTGTCGACATGGGCGCCTGCATGGCTAGAGGGAGGGAAATCAGTATCGGCCGTAGAGGGGGTTGGTTTGGAATGATTCATTGTGTGACCTCGCAAGTCATTTCTTGATGTTGTCGTTGTCGTTGTCGTTGTTATGCCTTGGAGTTAAAGCTCCAGGGGTCAGGCTTGCGGCATGATCGATAGTTTGGGTTTTCGTTGTACTGGTGTATGTCAGTAGTACGTTGCTTGGTTTAGCGCCGTGGTTTTAGCTCCGAAAGGTGTGAGAATCGCCCAGTAAAGGATTTAGGACGTGGGAAATCCAAGTCGCCGTGCTTGCTGGTACCTAGCCCCAGCCCTACCAATGCCTCGGTTAGCTTTATGGCGGCGGTGACGCCTTCTATCACGGGCAGGCCTACTTCCCGTGCAATTTCATCGGTGAGATCAGCCATACCGCCGCAGCCCAGTACAATGGCGCCGATGTCATCCTCGTCACGGGCACGACGGCACTCATCTATAAGTCGATTTAGTGCAGCATCCCCGTCATTTTCTAAATCCAGCACAGGAATCTCCGCGGCTCGCACTCGGCGGCAGTGATGACGAAAGCCGTACTGCTCTAGCAGGTGCTCGGCGATGATGCCGGTACGCCCCAAGGTAGTAACAATTGAAAACCGTGTGCTGATCAGGCTGGCCATGTGGAAGGCGGCCTCGGCGATGCCGATGACCGGTGCTCGGGTCAGTTCACGGGCTGCCAACAATCCTGGATCACCAAAACAGGCAATAACGTAGGCGTCGACGCCTTCCCGCTCTCCAGCTAGCACTTCTTCTAATACGCCCACTGCGCTAATCGCCTCGTCAAAGTGGCTCTCGATAGATACCGGTCCGTCGTCGGGCTGGGTAGCTGAGATGCGGGTTCCCGTCGCAGCGATACGGCTTGCAGCCTCGCCAATTTTTGTTGTCATTCCGATAGTCGTATTAGGGTTGATAACGCGGATATGCATGGAAGTACTCTCCTCTTTGTAGAAAACCATGGTTGGTTTTGTCGACGTTTTTCAATTGTCTTGTGAACAAAATAGATTGTTTTTGTATATATGGCAATCAATTATAAAAAGTTTCAATTAAATGAATAAGTGTTTTAAAACAAATAGTTAGGGGGTTTTTCGAATTTTTTTGATTTTTTTAACGTACTAGACAATGGTCGCTAGCCTCAAAGTGTGAGTGTTTTGTCAACATTTTTTGTATACAATATTTTAGGATAATTGCTCTGTGTGATGATGGGCATAACTAAGCTCTACAGTATTCAGAAAAGCCTACGTGACACGCGTAACGCAGCAGGATGAACAGCACTAAGTGGCTAAATTTTTGATGTATACCGTCAGTCTTCATCTATTACAGCGGTTGAGGTTATAGCGCAAAGGCTTGTGCCATGAGGCGTTGGCGATGTGTGTCGGTGAGAAGTCAGGCTGGCTTTGCAAGAAGGTTTGGGGCTGCACTGTGGCGATGTTGCTGACGTTTGTAGATGTTTTTCAGTTGCCCAGGCCAACAGAGAGGCCTGGTTTTTTTTATTTGAATAATTCATGGAAATATTTTCCATAAATTATTGACACTGATTCGCTGGGCGAATACTTTGAATACAAGAACAAATACTAAAATGAATACAAAAATAGTATTCAATTGTTGAGGAGAAATTGTAATGGCTAAAATGACCGCTGCAGAAGCCGCCATTCACGTCCTGAAAAAAGAAGGCGTTGACGTTGCCTTTGGTGTTCCGGGCGCCGCGATCAATCCCTTTTACGCTGCAATGCGTAAAGTGGGTGGCGTTGACCACGTGCTGGCTCGGCACGTAGAAGGCGCGTCGCACATGGCTGAAGGGTATACCCGCACCATCGCAGGCAATATTGGGGTATGTATCGGTACGTCTGGTCCTGCGGGCACCGACATGATTACCGGTCTCTATTCTGCCAGCGCCGACTCCATCCCGATTTTATGCATCACCGGTCAAGCACCCCGTGCCAAGATGCATAAAGAAGATTTCCAGGCCGTCGACATTCAGGCAATTGCTGGTCCCGTGACTAAATGGGCCGTGACGGTGATGGAGCCAGCCCAAGTGCCGCGGGCGTTCCAGAAAGCCTTCCAGCTCATGCGCTCAAGCCGCCCAGGCCCGGTGCTCATTGATCTGCCGATCGACGTTCAGATGAGCGAAATCGAGTTCGATCCAGACACCTACGAATCACTTCCGGCTTACAAGCCGTCAGCGTCACGTGCCCAGATTGAAAAAGCACTGACGATGCTCAACGAAGCCGAAAAACCGCTGCTGGTAGCGGGTGGCGGCGTTATCAATGCGGATGCGTCCGAGCAGTTGGTGGAGTTTGCTGAGCTGACCGGCGTGCCGGTTATTCCGACGCTGATGGGCTGGGGCACGATTCCAGACGACCACCCGCTGATGGCCGGTATGGTGGGTCTGCAGACGTCTCACCGCTATGGCAACGCCACCATGCTCGCCTCCGATTTCGTCATGGGGATCGGCAACCGCTGGGCTAACCGCCACACGGGCAACGTTGAAACGTATACAAAAGGTAGGAAGTTTGTACACGTTGATATCGAGCCAACTCAGTTAGGGCGTATCTTTGGGCCTGACTACGGCATCGTTTCTGACGCCAAGCTGGCGCTTGAGCTGTTCCTGGAAGTGGCGCGTGAAATGAAAGCCGCCGGTAAGCTTAAGAACCGCAGCGCTTGGGCCGAAGAGTGCCAGGAGCGTAAGCGTACGCTGCTGCGTAAAACCCACTTCGATAACGTGCCGGTGAAACCCCAGCGTGTTTACGAAGAAATGAACAAAGTGTTTGGCAAAAACGCGCGCTACATCAGCACCATTGGGCTTTCGCAAATTGCCGGTGCTCAGTTCCTGCACGTTTACAAGCCGCGTCACTGGATCAACTGTGGCCAAGCTGGCCCGTTAGGCTGGACAGTGCCTGCCGCGTTAGGTGTCTGCCGTGCAGATCCTACGGCTGAAGTGGTTGGTCTCTCTGGTGATTACGACTTCCAGTTCATGATCGAAGAGCTGGCGGTGGGCGCGCAGTTTAATTTGCCCTATATCCATGTGCTGGTGAATAACTCCTACCTTGGCTTGATTCGCCAAGCCCAGCGCGGTTTTGACATGGATTACTGCGTTCAGCTGTCGTTTAAGAACATCAACTACACCGATGAAGAAGCGGCACTCGCCGAATACGGTGTCGACCATGTGTCGGTTGTTGAAGGGCTAGGCTGTAAAGCACTGCGTGTGTTCAAGCCTGAGGATATTGCCCCCACGCTTGAGAAAGCCCGTGAGCTGATGCGTGAACACCGCGTGCCGGTGGTTGTAGAGATCATCCTTGAGCGTGTGACCAACATCTCAATGGGTACCGATCTTGATGGGGTTAACGAGTTTGAAGAGCTGGCCGAAAACGTTGCCGATGCGCCGAGCTCTATTGCTAGCTTGACCTAAAGGATGCCCTGGCCGCGACGTGTTCAACGCCAGGGTTTATCGCCCCTCCCGTTCGCTAGTCCTGCATAACAAGTAAGGAGACCTGCATGTCCAAGTTTGCTGCAAATCTCAGCATGTTGTTCACCGAAGTGGACTTCCTCGATCGTTTCAAAGCCGCTGCCGACGCTGGCTTCAAGGGAGTCGAATACCTTTTTCCCTATGATTACCCGGCAGCGGACATCAAACAGCGCCTGGACGCCAATGGCCTAAGCCAAGTGCTCTTCAACCTGCCCGCAGGCGACTGGGGTGCTGGTGAGCGGGGTATTGCCTGCCATCCAAACCGCGTTGAGGAGTTCCGCGCCGGTGTGGATAAGGCCATTGAATATGCTCAAGTGCTGGGCAACAAACAAGTTAACTGTTTGGTGGGTATCAAGCCTGAGGGCGTTAGTGACGACGAAGCCCACAAAACGGTGGTTGAGAACCTGCGCTTCGCCGCTGAAAAGCTTAAAGCGGCGGGCATCCTGCTGATCGCTGAGCCGATTAACACCCGCGATATTCCGGGCTTTTTCCTCAATCGCACGGAGCAGGCCCTGGCCCTGTTCGACGAAGTGGGCAGCGACAACCTGAAGCTGCAATACGACATCTACCACATGCAAATCATGGAAGGGGATCTAGCGCCCACCATCGAAAAGCATCTGGCGCGTATTGCTCACGTGCAGCTGGCGGATAACCCGGGGCGTCATGAGCCGGGTACCGGCGAAATCAATTATCCCTTCCTTTTTGCGCACCTTGAGCGCCTGGGTTACGACGGCTGGATTGGCTGCGAATACAAGCCCAAAGCGGGAACGACGCAAGGGCTGGGCTGGTTGGATAACGCACGCTAAGGCCAACCGCATCAATAGGTTTCAAGCGGGTTAACGGCAAGCGGGTGAGCACTGCCCCGTGTGTGCTGAACCCACGCTTGGTGAATTAATTGGAAGGAGAAAAATGATGAGCAAGATCGGTTTTATTGGTTTAGGCATTATGGGTCGCCCAATGGCTGGCCACCTGCTTGACGCGGGCCACTCCCTGGTGACCGTGAAGCGCGGCACGCTGGATGCAGGCCTTGCCGAAAAAGGCATGCAAGAAGTAGCCAGCCCCAAAGACGTTGCCCAAGCTGCTGACGTGATTATCACCATGGTGCCGGACACCTCTGACGTGGAAACCGTACTGTTCGGTGAAGACGGCGTCATTGAAGGTCTCAAGCCGGGTACCCTGGTCATCGACATGAGTTCCATCGCGCCGATGCAGACTCAGGCGTTTGCCAAGCGTATTACCGACGCGGGCGGTGAGTATGTAGACGCCCCGGTATCCGGTGGTGAAGGCGGTGCCATTAATGCCGCGCTTACCATCATGGTGGGCGCGACCGATGAAGGCTTTAAGCGTGCGACACCGCTGCTTGAAGTCGTCGGCAAGACAATTACCCACATCGGCGGTCACGGTGCAGGTCAAACCTGTAAAGTTGCCAACCAGATCGTGGTGGCACTGACCATTGAGGCCGTTGCTGAGGGGCTGCTGTTCGCCTCTAAAGCCGGTGCGGATGTCGTCAAAGTGCGCGAATCACTGCTGGGCGGCCTTGCCCAGTCGAAGATTCTTGATGTCCATGGCGAGCGCATGATCAAGCGCACCTTTGATCCAGGCTTCCGCATCCGTTTGCATCAAAAAGATCTTAACCTCGCTCTGGAAGGCGCTCGTAGCCTCAACCTTTCCCTGCCAGGTACTGCCAATGCACAGCAGCTATTCCAAGCGTGTGCTGCTAACGGCGGTGCTGACTGGGATCACGCGGGCATTCTGCGCGCGCTGGAGAAACTGGCAGACCATGAGGTGGGTGAGTAATTTTTAATCGGCGTTATTGAGTATTGGTGGGCCGTGGTTCATGGCCCACCGCGTTAATTGCATGTGAGACATTGGTTTTTACCCGGTGGCAGTTCCCCCGTTTTGCCATTTTTTCTGCCACCGGCTTTTTTCCCCCTTATTTTTCTTCTTTGCCCTGGCTCTTGCCTGAGGAGTCTGCCGATGAATGCCCCTTTTCGCTTAGCCCCTTTTAACAGTGAAGAAGACTCACGCCAGTGGCTGATGCGTTTAGCCGAAAAGGCGATCGCTGCGGTTCACCCCGACAGCTTGCTACCCGACCAGCTACCTGAAAAGCCGACGGGTCGCACCGTGGTTGTGGGGGCTGGTAAAGCCGCCGCCGCCATGGCGCGTGCGTTGGAGTTGGCATGGGACGCGCACTCCTCTGGCGAGTCAACTGACTTAGAAGGGTTGGTGGTTACCCGCTATCAGCACGGTGCCACCTGCCAACACATTGAAGTACTTGAAGCGTCTCACCCCATGCCCGATGCGCTGGGTGAGCAGGCCGCAAAACGTATGTTAGAAGCGGTTAAAGACCTGGGTGAAGATGACCTGGTCATTGCGTTAATTTCTGGCGGTGGTTCTGCGCTTATGTCGCTACCCGCTGAGGGGATTAGCCTGAAAGATAAACAAGCGCTGAATAAAACGCTGCTGCGCTGCGGCGCGACGATTCGTGAAATTAATACGGTGCGTCGTCATCTATCCGCGATTAAGGGCGGCCGTTTAGCGGCCTGTGCACACCCCGCCCGCGTAGTGACGTACCTGATTTCCGATGTGCCGGGCGATGAGGCATCGTTAATTGCCTCTGGTCCTACGCTGCCGGATAGCACCACGCCGCGTGATGCGCTAACGATTCTTGAACGCCATCAGATCGACGTGCCCGATAACGTGCGCGAGCATCTACTGGCTGACCACAACGCGCCGCAGCTCAATAGCCCTGAGTTTGCCCGCGACCAACATATTATCCTTGCCCGCGCCTGCGATGCGCTTGAAGCTGCTCGGCGTAGCGCGGAAGTAGGTGCCGGAGAAGACGGCATCGATGTCCGCGTATTGGGCGATGATTTAGAGGGCGAAGCGCGTGATTTAGGCACTGCCCAGGCACGAATGGCGTTCAAACTGCAGGACGAGATCACCCGTCCCCTGTTGGTGCTCTCCGGTGGCGAGACCAGCGTTACCGTCAAAGGTGATGGGCGTGGTGGGCGTAACGTCGAGTATCTACTGGGGCTTTTCGATAGCCTCAAAGGCGCAGAGGGCATTTACGCCTTGGCCATCGACACCGACGGCATTGACGGGTCGGAGGATAACGCCGGTGCGTTAATCGGCCCCGCGTGCTGGAAGCGCGCTGAGTCTTTGCAGCTGTCAGCGCGGGACTACCTGGCTCGCAACGATGCGTACAGCTTTTTCGATGCGCTTGACGACCTGATCGTGACCGGGCCAACCCGCACAAACGTCAATGATTTTCGCGCCATTCTTATTCTCCCGAGGCAGCCATGAAACCTACCGCGTATACCCCCATTCGCCGCACAAAAATTGTCGCCACATTAGGCCCCGCCAGCGACCGTCAAGGCGTACTAGAAGCGATGCTGCGGGCAGGCGTGGATGTTGTTCGGCTCAATTTCTCCCATGGGTCGGCGGAAGACCACCGTCGTCGCCTTAGCGAAGTGCGTGAAATCGCCCAGCGCTTAGGCAGAAGCGTCGCTGCGCTGGCCGATTTGCAAGGCCCTAAAATTCGTATCGCGCGCTTCAAAGAGGGCGCGGTGGTGCTGGAAGAAGGGCAGTCCTTCGTACTTGATATGCTGATGGAGAGCGACGCCGGAGATGTAAACCGCGTGGGCTGCGACTATAAAACGCTGGCGGATGATGTCAGCGTCGGTGATCGCCTGCTGTTGGATGATGGCCGTCTGGTGCTTGAAGTCAGCGCCATTCAGGGCAAGGAAGTCCACACCCGCGTGATCGTTGGCGGCAAGCTCTCCAACAATAAAGGTATTAACAAGCAGGGGGGCGGGTTATCGGCAGCTGCCCTCACCGACAAGGATAAACAGGATCTTAAAACCGCCGTCGAGATCGGCGTAGACTACTTGGCGGTCTCGTTCCCACGCAGCGCCGCAGATATGCAGGAAGCGCGTGAACTGCTGGGCGAGGCAGGCAAGGAGATTGGTCTGATCGCCAAGGTTGAGCGTGCCGAAGCGGTGGCGGACGATGCCACCTTAGACGGCATTATCAGCGCGTCCGAAGCCGTGATGGTGGCGCGGGGCGACCTGGGAGTAGAGATTGGCGATGCACAGCTGATTGGCGTGCAAAAACGCTTAATCAAGCGCGCACGCAGCCTCAACCGTGCCGTGATTACCGCCACCCAAATGATGGAGACCATGATCAGCTCGCCGCTGCCCACTCGGGCCGAGGTATTTGATGTGGCCAATGCGGTATTGGATGGCACCGACGCGGTGATGCTCTCCGCTGAAACGGCCGCGGGTGATTTCCCTGTCGAAACTATCGAAGCCATGAACCGCGTATGTCTGGGGGCCGAGCGCGAGCGCAGTGCTCAAGAGTCTGGTCACCGCATTCATCAGGGGTTCTCAAGAATCGACGAGACGGTGGCGCTCTCTGCCATGTATGCCGCCAATCATTTAGAAGGCGTGGCCGCCATTGCCTGCATGACGTCAAGCGGGTTCACGGCGCTGATTGCCTCGCGTATCCACTCTGGCTTGCCTATCGTTGGCCTGGCGCATAGCGAGATTGCCCAGCGGCGTATGGCGCTCTACCGTGGCGTTGTCTCGCTAGCGTTTGATACCAGCGAGATGAAGGCGGAAGAGCTTAACGACCGGGCGCTGGAGGTACTGGTGGCTCACGGAATCGCGGCGCCGGATGACCACGTCATTCTCACCCGTGGCGATCACATGAATGCCCATGGTGGCACGAATACCCTGAAGATTTTGGATGTAAACGCCAAGCATCAGCGCGGTTAAGCGCCGCGTTTTTAGGAAGCGAAAACAGTGTGCTGGTATAGTGGCCGAGGTAATAATGCGAACGTTGAATGAGGATCACCTGGAGATAGGCAACATGAGCCTCGGCTGGCACAAACAACCTTTGAACACTTCCAAACGGGGTGGGTATAACGATCAAACGATCGTTGAGCATATCCGTAACGCGGTACTGATGCAGCGATTGCCGCCGAATACTAAATTGCCAGAAATCACCCTAGGCGAAGTGTTCGGCGTTAGCCGCTCGGTCGTGCGCAAGGCGCTTACACGGCTGGCGGCAGAGCACGTCATTAGTCAGCGCCCGAATCAAGTCGCGCGCGTTCGCGCCCCTACCGTCGAAGAGACCCGCGAGACGTTTTCAGCACGTCGGTTAATTGAGGGCGAGATAGTCGCCCTGCTGGCGGGAAAGCTGGGCGCCGACACCTTGATGACCCTGAATGCGCAAGTGGACGATGAAAAACAGGCCTATGCCAGACAAGATGAGCCTGCACGCATCGAGCACTCGCTAACCATTCACCATTTGCTGGCTGAGCATGCCTCCAATCGCATCCTCGGAACCATGCTGACCGATCTAATCTTACGCACGTCTATTGTGATCGCTTTGTACAAGCGACCAACGCTGGCTTCGTGCTATTTGGAAGGCGACCATGCCACGCTAATGGTGCATTTGGCCAATGGTGATGCCGAAGGCGCCAGGCAGTGCGTGCATGACCACTTGCACAGTTTAGAAGCCCTGCTGGATCTCTCTCCACGAGGGGCGGAGACCGATTTAAAGACTATTTTGGGTGGCAAATTAGCGCGAGCGTAACCCCTTGCGATGTTGCCACGCGTTAGCGACCTATGATTAACGACTCTCCAGGTTTGACGTTCGGCGTATTGGCGCGTTGCGCTAATCGTTCACTGTATTCAACGACATAACAACAAGTAAGGCTCGCAATGCTCAACATTGTTAACGTATCGGCACTGGAAGTATTGGATTCTCGTGGTAACCCCACCGTCATGGCGCGGGTGAGCCTGGAAAATGGCATCGTCGGCGAGGCCTTTGCCCCTAGCGGCGCGTCCACCGGTTCGGGTGAGGCGCTGGAGTTGCGCGACGGCGATAAGGCGCGCTACCTGGGAAAGGGGGTGCTCAAAGCCGTCCAGGCGATTAACGGCCCGATTCGTGACTGCCTGCTAGGCGCCGATGCCGGCGACCAGCGCAGTCTCGATAACGCCATGGTGGCGCTGGATGGTACGGAGAATAAAGCGAAACTAGGCGCTAACGCGATCCTGGCGGTCTCACTGGCCGCGGCTAAAGCGGCCGCCCAAGGTAAGCAACTGCCGCTCTATGCGCATATCGCTGAGCTTTATGGTCAGCCCGGGCAGTTTATGATGCCTGTGCCGATGATGAATATCTTGAATGGCGGCGAACATGCCGACAACAATGTGGATATTCAGGAGTTCATGGTGCAGCCGGTGGGGGCGACGAGTTTCCGTGAAGGCCTGCGCATGGGGGCGGAAATTTTCCACACCTTGAAAAACGTGCTTTCCGCCCGTGGTTTATCTACCTCTGTCGGTGACGAGGGTGGTTTTGCGCCTAACCTCGCCTCCAACGTCGAGGCCCTGGCGGTGATCAAACAGGCCGTAGAAGACGCCGGCTATATGTTGGGGCGCGATGTGACCCTGGCGCTGGACTGCGCTTCTAGCGAATTCTACAAAGGTGGCCAGTACGTGCTAGCGGGGGAAGGGGCGACATACGATGCCGCTGGCTTCATCGACTACCTTGCCAACCTATGCGATGACTATCCTATTGTCTCTATTGAGGACGGGATGGACGAGTCTGACTGGCCCGCTTGGAAAGCCCTGACAGACAAGCTGGGTGGTCGCGTTCAGCTGGTGGGGGACGACCTGTTCGTGACGAACACGAAGCTGCTCAAGCACGGCATCGATGAGCAAATCGGCAACTCGATCTTGATCAAGTTCAACCAGATCGGCTCGCTCAGTGAAACTCTGGATGCCATCCGCATGGCGCAGGAGGCTGGTTTTACTGCCGTGATTTCACACCGCTCCGGTGAAACCGAAGACACCACCATTGCCGACCTGGCAGTGGGCACCTGTGCCGGGCAAATTAAAACCGGCTCGCTCTGCCGCTCTGACCGAGTGGCCAAATACAATCGCTTGTTAGCCATTGAGGCGGAGCTTGGCGATATCGTTAGCTACCCGGGCATCAACGCGATTAAATGCCGGTAAAACATAAACCTGTTTAAACACAAACGGCGCCTAAAGGCGCCGTTTGTGTTTGGGTGTGTTATTAACGCTTTTAAAACATCCGTTACAGCATCTGTTACAACAACTGTTACAACAACAGCCGCCGAATGTCGGTCAACACATCCGCCAGGAAGGCGGTAAAGCGTGCTGCATCGGCGCCGTTAATCGCGCGGTGATCATAGGAGAGCGACAGCGGCATCATCAAACGCGGTTGGAAGGCACTGCCATCCCACACCGGCTTCATCTGCGCTTTCGACACGCCCAAGATCGCCACTTCCGGTGCATTAACGATCGGCGTAAATGCGGTACCACCAATCGAGCCAAGGCTCGAAATGGTGAAGCAGCCACCGGTCATTTCGTCACGCTTAAGCTTCTTGGTTTGCGCTTTCTTGCCTAGCTCCGCCATCTCCTTGGCAATCTCAATCAAGGATTTCTGATCGGCGTTGCGCACGACCGGCACCATCAGGCCATCCGGCGTATCCACCGCGATACCGATGTGCACGTAGTTTTTCCATACCAGCGTATCGCCATCGCCTTTCAGGCTGACGTTGAACTGGGGGAATTTACGCAGCGCAAAGGCACAGGCTTTGACCATAAACGGCAGCGGCGTGAGTTTCGCGCCCTGGGCTTCGGCCTCGGCCTTCATGGCCTTGCGGAAAGCTTCAAGCTCGGTGATATCGGCTTCGTCGAACTGGGTCACGTGGGGTACGTTGAGCCAACTACGATGCAGGTTTGTCGCGCCTGCTTTCAGCAAGCGACCCATCGGCTTCTCTTCCACCTCACCAAACTGGCTGAAGTCGACCTCTGGGATCGGCGGAATACCTGCACCGCCCGTCGCCGCTGGAGCTGTCGCTGAAGCGTTGCCTTGGTTAGCAATCGCCTGCTTCACGTAGGCCTGCACGTCCTCTTTCAGCACGCGGTTTTTCGGGCCGCTGGGCGTGACTAAGGCAAGGTCAACGCTTAGCTCGCGGGCCAGCATGCGCACCGCGGGGCCTGCGTGCACTAGTTTGCTGTTGCGGGGTTTTTGGGCGGCTATTTGTGCTTCGGGGCTTGGCGTACCTTCGGGTGAAGCCGCTCTCTTTTCTTCCGCAGGCGCTGTCGGTGCGCTCTTTTCAGCTGTCGCTTCTTCCGACGCACTGCTGGCAGCGGACTCAGCTGCCTGGGCAGGCGCCTCGTCTTCGTCACCACCGTCGCTCGCGATCTCCATCTGGCCGATCACGTCGCCTTCTGAGACCGTGTCGCCCTCTTTGGCGGTGAAGCTGACGATCTTGCCGCTGTACGGGCTCGGCACGTCCATGGAGGCTTTGTCGGACTCTAGCGTAATCAACGTGTCTTCGGCTTCGACCGCATCGCCTTCGCCCACGGCGACTTCAATGATCTCAACGCTGTCCGAGCCGCCCAGGTCCGGCACTTTAATATCGACCGTCTGCTTGCCGCCGCTGGCTTTTTTGGCCGCCGGAGCAGGTGCCTGTTCTTGAGACCGTTCTTGAGACGCTTCTTTCGGTTTGTCTTCTTTTGCTGGCGCGTCGTCTTGCGCGTCGTCGTTACCGGCATCGCTGCCGCCTTCAACGTCCAGCTCGACGATGTCGTCGCCTTCGGAGACGGTGTCGCCTTCTTTGACCAGCACTTTGAGCACCTTGCCGCCTTTCGGGGCGGGCACGTCCATGCTGGCTTTGTCGGATTCTAGGGTGATTAGGGTGTCTTCCGCTTCAATGACGTCGCCTTCTGACACCGCAATCTCGATGATTTCGACATCGGTATCGCCACCGATGTCGGGAACTTTGATAATTTCGCTACTCAAGGTCGCGCTCCTTCCAAATCGGATCGAGCCGGCGGGCACCTGCCCGCCGGGCAGCGGTTTAGCTGGTCAGCGGGTTGGGCTTGTTGGCGTCGATGCCGTACTTCTTCAGCGCCTCGCCGACGTGCTTACGATCAATCTCGCCCCGGTCGGCCAGCGCACGCAGCGCGGCGACGGTGACGAAGTAGCGGTCGACTTCGAAGAAGTAGCGCAGCTTCTCACGGGTGTCGGAGCGCCCAAAGCCGTCCGTGCCCAGTACGGTGTACTCAGAGGGCACCCAGGCGCGGACTTGATCCGCATACAGCTTCATGTAGTCGGTGGAGGCAATCACCGGGCCGTCGCGGCCTTCCAGGCACTTCGTGACGTGGGGCTTGGTGGCCTCGGCGTCAGGGTTCAGGAAGCCTTCACGCTCCAGCAGCAGCGCTTCGCGGCGCAGCTCGTTAAAGCTGGTGACGCTCCAGATGTCGGCGCCAATGCCCCAGTCTTTCTCAAGCAGCTCGGCGGCGGCTTCGACTTCGCGCAGGATGGTGCCGGAGCCCATCAGCTGCACGCGGCCTTTGTCGCCCTTGGTTTCACGCAGCAGGTACATGCCTTTGATGATGTCGTCGGCGGGCACCGTCTCGAGGGCGGGCTGCTCGTAGTTTTCGTTCATCACCGTCAGGTAGTAGAAGCAGTTCTCTTTATCCGTGAACATGCGCTTCAGACCGTCCTGCAGGATGACCGCGACTTCGTGGGCGTAGGTCGGGTCGTAGCTGCGGCAGTTGGGGATGGTGGAGGCTTGAATCAAGCTGTGGCCATCCTGGTGCTGCAGGCCTTCGCCGTTGAGCGTGGTGCGCCCGGCGGTGCCGCCGACCATAAAGCCACGGGCTTGCAGGTCGCCGGCGGCCCAGGCCAAGTCACCAATGCGCTGGAAGCCGAACATCGAGTAGTAGATGTAGAACGGCAGCAGGGTGACGTTGTTGTTGCTATAAGAAGTGGCCGCGGCAATCCACGCGGACATGGCGCCGGCTTCACTGATCCCTTCTTCGAGAATCTGGCCTTTCTGATCCTCGCGGTAGAACATGATCTGGCCTTTATCCACCGGCTCGTACTTCTGCCCTTCGGAGGTGTAGATGCCGAGCTGGCGGAACATGCCTTCCATGCCGAAGGTGCGCGCTTCGTCGGGGATAATCGGCACGACGTGCTTACCGAGTTTCTTATCCTTCACCAGGCCGTTGAGCACGCGCACGAACGCCATGGTGGTGGAGACTTCACGGCCTTTGGAGCCGCCCATCTGGGACGCAAAGGTTTTGTCTTCGAGGCCGGGGATCTCCAGCGCCTCAAAGTCGCTGCGCCGGCTGGGCAGGTAGCCGTTTAAGCGCTCGCGCTGCAGGTGCATGTACTTAAGCTCGGGAGAGTCCTCTTCCGGCTTGTAGTAGGGCACCTCTTTGAGCTGTTCGTCGGTGAGCGGAATACCGAAGCGGTCGCGGAATTTACGCAGCGCTTCGTACTCCATGCTCTTGACCTGGTGGGACTCGTTGGCGGCTTCGCCGTCGCCGCTGCCCATGCCGTAGCCTTTGACGGTGTGCGCCAGGATGACCGTGGGCTTGCCGTTGGTTTGGTTCACGGCTTCGTGGTAGGCCGCGTAGACCTTGAACGGGTCGTGGCCACCGCGGTTGAGCTTCCAGATATCCTCGTCGGAGAGGTCTTTGACCATTGCTTCGGTTTCGGGGTACTTGCCGAAGAAGTGCTCACGGGTGTAGGAGCCGCCGTTGGCCTTGTAGTTCTGGTACTCGCCGTCGACCGCTTCGTCCATGCGCTTTTGCAGGACGCCCTTCTTGTCCTTCTCGAACAGCGGGTCCCAGTGACGCCCCCAGACGACTTTGATGACGTTCCAACCGGCGCCGCGGAACACGCCTTCGAACTCGTCCATCACGCGGGAGTTGCCGCGTACCGGGCCGTCCAGGCGCTGCAGGTTGCAGTTGATGACGAAGATCAGGTTGTCGAGGTTCTCACGGCCGGCCAGCGAGATGGCGCCCAGGGATTCCGGCTCGTCGCACTCGCCGTCGCCCATAAAGCACCAGATCTTGCGGTCGTGCATGTCTTTTAGCTCACGGTGATGCAGGTACTTCATCACGTGGGCTTGATAGATCGCCTGGATGGGGCCAAGGCCCATGGAGACGGTGGGGAACTGCCAGTAGTCCGGCATTAGCCACGGGTGCGGGTAGGACGAGAGGCCATCGCCATCGACTTCGCGGCGGAAGCGGTCCATCTGCTCTTCCGACAGGCGGCCTTCCAGGTAGGAACGGGCGTAAATGCCCGGCGCCACGTGGCCCTGGATGTAAATCAGGTCGCCTTCAAAATCGCCTTTGGGGGCGCGGAAGAAGTGGTTAAAGCCCACGTCGTACAGCGTGGCCGATGACATGAAGCTGGCAATGTGCCCGCCCAAGCCTGGGTTAGCGCGGTTGTTGCGAATCACCTGGGCAATGGCGTTGTAGCGGATCAAGGAGCGAATGCGACGCTCCATGAACAGATCGCCGGGCATCGGCGCTTCGCGGTGAACCGGAATCGTATTACGGTGCGGGGTTGTCACCGAGAAGGGTACCTTCATCCCGTCCCGGCGCAGGCGATCCGCCAGGCGGGTCATCAGGTAACGGGCGCGATCTTCGCCCTCACGATCCAGTACTGATTCCAGGGAGTCCAGCCACTCCGTGGTTTCGACCGTATCGAGATCTTCTCTTGTCTCCAGACTCATAGAGGTCTCTCCGAATGACGATAAAAGGTAAGCCTCACAGCCTGAAGGGTGAGCACCGTTCAGGCTGCGGGAAAAGCAGCCATGCTGAGCGCGTGAGCAGATAGTCGTTGTGGTAACGAATATCTAAAAAATTACGCGGCTGTCTCAGCACGCATGTGCAGGCGAAAGCGCGCTATTTGGATGATTTGTTCAATAGCGGTTTGTCGTTCGGTTGCCGCATCGTTTTCAAGACGCGTCTCGAACGCAGCGAGAATGGCGTGGCGATCAAGCCCTTTAACGGCAATCACGAAGGGGAAGCCGAACTTATCTTGGTAAGCCTGATTCATCTGCTGGAAGCGTGCAAATTCTTCGGCAGAGCACTGATCTAGCCCGGCGCCTGCCTGCTCGCGGGTCGAGTCTTGAGTTAGCTCGCCGGCCAAGGCGGCTTTTCCTGCGAGATCAGGGTGAGCGCGGATAACGGCAATTTGTTCATTAATGTCTGCGCTCTGAAGCACAGCACCCATGGTATCAGCCAATACATCGGCATCGTCGTGTTGGGTGGTAAGCCCCTGTTTCCAGGCAGTTTCTGCAACCCATGGTGAGTGTTCAAATATATCACCGTAGTGGTTCAGGAACGCTTCTAAACCGAGTGTGCTAGGACGGGCGGCATCTAAAATGTGCGGCATTGTATTCTCCATTTGTATATTTTTGTCCGAGTTATTGTATACAAGAAATATAGTGAAATGTACTCTAAGAATTGCCGTTATCGCAAAAAAACGGTTATTCACGCCAGCAGCTGCAGGCCGGCGTTAAAAAATGCGTTTAAAAACAAAATTAAACAAAAGGGGTTTTCGCATGTTGAAGAAAAACCGAGCCGTGGTTAAGAACGTGTCGGTGGCTACGCTTCTTGGCTGTCTGTCGGTCAGTGCCCATGCGGCGACGTGGAGCGATACGTTTGTGGGGTATCGCTACGGAACACAGTTTACCGAGCCGAATAATCCTGAAAATGTGGAGAAGCATATTCTCCAATTCACGCATGTCAGCGGTTATTCACTGGGGCAAAATTTTTTCAATCTGGATGTTTTGCAGTCCAGCAGCGCGGACCCCGCCAATAACAGTGATTCAGGGGCAACAGAAGCGTACTTGGCTTATCGTCATCAGTTGCATGCTGGGGGGGTATTTGATGAGCCGCTCGCCTTCGGGCCTGTGCGGGATATGGCGCTGACGTTTGGGTTTGACCTAAACACCAAAAACACCGGCTTCGCGCCGCGTAAGCGCCAGCTGTTGGTGGGGCCAACGTTTAAGTTTGACGTGCCACGCGGCTTTGTAGATTTAAGCCTGTTTTATAGCCGAGAGTGGAATCATTGCGGCCTGCCGCCCTGTGGACTACCGGAAAACCAGAACAGCCTCTCCTTTGATCCTTATTACCAAATCAATTTGGCCTGGGGATTGCCGTTCGAAGTCGCCGAGTTACCGTTAAAATTCCAAGGCTTTTATAACTATAACGGTGAGAAAGGCGATGACTACTTTGGCGTCTCGACCGAACCTGAGCAGTTAATGCGTACCTCGCTAATGCTGGACGCAGGGCAGCTCGCTTGGGGGACGGAAAACTCGCTATGGGTAGGCGTTGGCTATGAGTATTGGCGCAATAAATTTGGTAACCACGACAAACCGGGTGTGGATACTGATGCGATGACCTTTAATCTAGAGTGGCATTTCTGATCATTGAGCAAGACGCATAACGTTATGGGTATCACGTCGCTGGGGGCTTTAGGCCCCCAGCGTTACGTTTAAGTAATCAACACGCCTGCGTAATATGGTCGACAAAGCGCCTTACCTTCGCCAATTCCCCTAGATGTTCTGGGTACACCAAGTAATAGGCGCTCTCACTGAGCCGTTTATGCGGCCAAGCAAGCGTCAGCCGCTCTGCAGCAAGCTCCTCCTCTACGATAAAGTGCGGCACTAATGCGACGCCGCCACCCGCCATGGCGGTGCGTACTAGCATGGCGAAGGTTTCAAAACGCGTGCCGTGATAGCTGCGGTCAGTAACCGTTTTTTGGCTAGCGAACCACTGGTGCCACGCATCGGGGCGGCTGGAAAGGTGGAGTAGCGGCAGCTGCGCCAGCTCTTCCACCGCGTGAATGGGGTGCTTAGCCAGCAGCTCAGGTGCGGCGACCGCCACCATCTCTTCATCAAACAATTTATGGCAGGCAAGGCTAGGCCAACTACCGTGGCCGTAGAAAAACGCGATGTCGATATCTTGCTGCTCAAGATCAAAGTCGGTCACGCGGTCATGAAACGCCAAGCTAATGCCTGGGTTCGCGGATAAAAAAGCGGGCAGCTTATCGGCTAACCAACGGCTGCCAAAGCTGGGCAGCGTCGCAATCTTCAGCACCTCGCTATTACCGCTAAAGGTCATAATAGTGCGTGCCGACATCTCAACTTGGGTCAATACTTTACGAACGTCGCTTAAAAAGATGGCGCCTTCTGGTGTGAGCACTAGGCTGCGCCGTACCCGACGGAACAGCTTGTGCTGCAGCAGGGTTTCAAGATGTGCCACCTGCTTGCTTACCGCACTTTGTGTAAGGCTAAGCTCATCAGCCGCACGCGTAAAACTCATATGTCGTGCCGCCGCTTCAAAGCACTGCATTGCCGCCGTTGAGGGAAGGTTACGAGATGCCAAACAAAGCACTCCTGCTGATTAACGCACGGTTTTGTTGTGTCGCCGCACCGACGAAGAGTAGAACAGTAAAGCCCAGAGGCCGTATCGCAAAAACTGAGTATACATTCCTGTTAGGCATGCATTCGGCTATTTTTTTCGTTTGTGAACCGTTACGTGAACTTGTTTTGATACGTGTATTAAACATACGTTGAGAGCCCTATCATGAATCAAGCACTCTTTCTGTCTACCGATGCTGTTCGCGACCGTTTCTCTAAGGCGATGTCGGCCATGTATCAGGCCGAAGTGCCGCAGTACGGCACGCTGCTGGAACTCGTCGAACGCGTTAACCAAGAAACCCTGAGTCAGCAGCCCGAACTTCATCGCCGCTTGGAAGCGCAGGGTGAGTTGGCCCGCTTGAGC
This sequence comes from Vreelandella venusta, assembly GCF_044809155.1. GTDB lineage: Bacteria > Pseudomonadota > Gammaproteobacteria > Pseudomonadales > Halomonadaceae > Vreelandella > Vreelandella venusta_B. Next base: position 3,286,993 of record NZ_CP085241.1, on the reverse strand, counting down.
GTAGAGCGCCACGGGGCGATTCGCGTAGGAACCGCTGCAGAGCTTTCCATGCTGCGCCGCTTGTTTGCCGTGATGGGCATGTATCCGGTCGGTTATTACGACCTTTCTGAAGCAGGCGTGCCGGTGCACTCAACCGCCTTCCGGCCCATCGACGATGATGCCTTGGCGATGAACCCGTTCCGTATTTTTACCTCGCTACTGCGTTTAGAGCTAATTGAAAGCGAGGCGCTGCGCCAGCGTGCAGAAGAGATTCTGGCCCAGCGCGATATTTTTACCCCAGGGGCGCGCGAACTTATTGAGCGTCATGAAACTCAAGGTGGACTAACCAGCGAAGAGGCCAACCAGTTTGTAAAAGAAGCCCTGGAAACCTTCCGCTGGCACCAGGATGCCACGGTGGATCTGGAAACGTACCAAGCCCTCCACGATGAGCACCGCCTGATTGCCGATGTGGTGTGTTTTAAAGGGCCGCATATTAATCACCTGACGCCGCGCACTCTGGATATCGACGACGTACAGCGCCGCATGCCAGACATGGGCATGAACCCTAAAGCCGTCATTGAGGGGCCGCCGCGTCGTGAGTGCCCCATTTTGCTGCGCCAAACCAGCTTTAAAGCGTTAGAGGAGTCCATCTGCTTTGCCGGTGACGCGCAAGGCACCCACACCGCTCGTTTTGGTGAAATTGAGCAGCGCGGAGTGGCACTTACACCCAAAGGCCGTGCGCTTTATGACCAGCTGCTGACTGAAGGCCGCAAGCAAACCGCAGGGTTAGATAATGACGCACACCAAGCGGTGATGAAAAACGTATTCGCCAAGTTCCCTGATAACGATGAGGCTATGCGCCGTGAGGCGTTAGCGTATTTTCACTATCATCTGACCGAGAAAGGTCAGGCCGCGAGCGACGTTGACAATGCCGATATGGAGGCGTTAATCGCCCTGGGCTTAGTGGAAGCGCAGCCGATCACGTATGAAGATTTTCTGCCAGTGAGCGCAGCGGGGATTTTCCAGTCGAACTTGGGCGGTGCAGAGAGTGAAGCCTATGCCGGCAATGCTAATCGCGATGCCTTTGAAGCGGCGCTGGGCGCCCAGGTGACCGATGAGCTGGCGCTTTATGCTGAGCGCGAAAAGGCGTCTAAAGCGAAGGTGTTGGCACGTTTGAAAAGCTAATACGTCGTTTGTCATTAACGTACAGCATAAGGATGTGCTGTATGTATTGTTTTAATTTATGGGTTAATACCTAAAAATTAATATAATTATCTAGCGTATAAAAACATTTGTATATTTGTTGTTGACGCGAGTGATATAGAAGCGCAGACTGATTGCAGTTGGTTAGCAAGTCGAACGTTGTCAGCAGTATCGAAGCATTTTAGCGTTGAGCCTGGTGAAAGTTTCTTGTTCTACCCTCTGTAACTCGGGTATTTCCCCGGCATTAATTTCGCTAAATCGAGGATTTCGATCATGGCAACTGGTACCGTAAAGTGGTTTAACGACACTAAAGGCTTCGGCTTCATTTCTCCTGAAGATAACGGCGACGATCTGTTCGCACACTTCTCCGAAATTCAAGCAGACGGCTTTAAATCCCTGCAAGACGGTCAAAAGGTTTCTTTTGACGTTACCCAGGGCCAAAAAGGCCTTCAGGCTTCTAATATCAAAGTTGTGGAATAAGCGCCACAGCACGATATTAGCTTACCGATAAAATCGGTGAGCTTAAAAACCCCGCCAAGTGCGGGGTTTTTGCATTTCTGTACGGTTGTTTTAAACGTGTCAGCGTTAACTGTTTTATTTATTCCATGAAAGTTTTAAGCGTAAGCAGTGGCGGGTAATTAGTGGAGCTAATTAAGAGAGTGTTATATCAGATAACGCTTTTTCTCGCTGTCGCTTAATGGCCGCTCGTTCGCGCTAAATACCCTATCTGCATTGCCCATCTCCCATATTGCTACGACACTTATTTACGTGGGTGGTTGTGTTTGCAATACATGGTGGTGGAGTCCCTTATGAAGACCTTGTCGAGTATCAAGTTTGCTCTTTTTGGGGCAGCGCTGGTCGCGATTAGCTATGGGCTAGCGCGCTTTGCATTTGGTTTATATGTGCCGGCTATTAGCGCGGATTTGGCGCTTTCATCGTACCTGGTGGGGATCATCGGCGCCTTGCCATTTATTAGTTTCGTGCTGGCCACGCTGGTGGCGTCGTTTGCTGCAGACCGTTTCGGCGCGCGTAACCTGACGGTGCTTTCGGGGCTGATTGGGACAACGGGGTTGGGGGTGATTAGTCAGTCAACCAATGCCTGGTTGCTCGGCGTGGGAGTGTTTATCTGCGGTATTTGTACAGGCCTTATGATGCCGGGGCTGACGGCTGCGATGCAGTCGTTGGTGAGCCGAACCATGCATGGCCGAGTCAGTTCGATCATGAATGCAGGCACCAGCGTGGGCATTATGGTGGCCGTGCCGACGGTTGTCTTTTTGGCCGATGCGTGGCGCTTTACCTACACAGGCTTTGCCGTGTTAGCAGGCGTGGGGGTTGTGTCCGCATGGTACTTTATTCCCTCCGTATCCCGGGTGGTGCCTGCGAATGCGGCGCCACCGCCGCCGATCACGCGACTGCAATGGTCACGACTTATTCGGCTTTCTCTTTTTGCCTTTGCTATGGGGTTTGTCTCTTCGCCATACTGGCTTTTCGCGCCTGATCTAGCGGTTAAGCTTGGCGCCTTGCCGCCTAATCAAACAGGCTGGCTTTGGTTTGCCGTGGGGCTTGCGGGGCTTGGGGGCGCTGTGGTGAGTGATCTGGCTGATCGCAATAACCCACCGATTACGCAGGCGCTTATGCTGATGATGCTCTCTTCCAGCTTAGTATTGCTGGCCGCGAGTCCAAGCCAGTTAGCGTTGGCGATGTTTTCCGCCATGGTATTTGGCCTTGCTTATATGAGCTTGACGGGGCTGTACTTAATGACCGGCATAAGGCTATTGCCGGGGCGTCTATCCATGGGGCCGGTGTTGCCGTTCATGGCCTGCGCGCTGGGGCAAGCAGTCGGATCGCCAGTGGTGGGGCTACTGGTTGACAGTACTGGTTACGCTTATGCCTTCTCGGTATTTGCGGTTGTGGGTATCGTGATAGCGATTATATCGCCGGCTTACCCAGGCCATATTGATTACTGGGCTGACCTGGTGGAGGAATCAACGGAAGAGGAACCACTGCCAGAGGAACCGCTGGCTGCTGAAGAGACGGGCCTCCAGGCTGCTTACGATCACCAGCTGCTTGACGAAAATGGCGACCCCCTTGAAGAGCCGGATGCTAAAGAGGCCAGCGTACCCTAAAGCGCGTCTGCGTAACGTGATACGGTTGAAGCTATGCAAGGGGGAAACAGAGGTAAACGCGGCCGCTCTAGCGAGGTCACGGTTTTGTCGTCGTTTTCCGCCAGGGCTTGCCCTCACAGGTCGCGTAGTTTGCGCAGTTGGCTAGGCAGCCACGGCAGGGCAGCCGCAGTGGCGTGGGTGAAGGCGTTGGTTTTATGGGAGCTGTCATCGTTATCTGGCCTCTATGGCAGGCGAGTTTGAGGAGGTAGCAAGATCCACGATGAGCACCATTACCTACCTGGGCAGCAACACCGTACGTCACTTTAGCACTCCTTGATTGCGCAACCCAGCCGTGGCTAACGTTTGCTCTTAGACAATCGTTAGCTGCATGCCACCCTGTGGCCTGCTATGGTCAAAACCGATTCTTATCACCGAGCCTGTCTCCTTATGAGCCACACCCCCAACCGCCGTGTTTTGCTTCGGCTATTAGGGCTTTTGCGCCCTTATCGCTTGCGTCTTGCCTTGGCCGGTTTAGCGCTACTGTTTGCCTCGGGCAGCGTGCTGTTGTTAGGCAATGGGCTGCGCCTGTTGATCGACAATGGGTTTATGGCCGCAGACACACGGGCTCTGGCAAAAACGCTGGGACTAATGCTAGGCGTGGTGGCGCTGTTGGCGATGGCATCAGCGCTGCGCTACTACCAAGTAACCTGGATTGGAGAGCGCTTGGCGGCCGATCTACGCCAGCGTGTTTTTGATCATCTGCTTAGCCTGGAGCCGAGCTTCTTCGAGAGTGCCAGTGAGGGGCGAGCGGCGGGAGAAATTGCCTCGCGGCTGACCGCGGACACCAGCGTGCTGCAAAGTTTGTTTGGCTCATCCATCTCGCTGGCGTTGCGCAATCTGGTCATGCTGGTGGGGGCGGTGGTGCTCATGCTGGTAACCCAGCCGTGGCTGTCGGCGATGGTACTTGTGGGGATACCCGCCACGCTGCTGCCCATTGTTTGGTATGGCCGCCGCGTGCGGCGACTTTCGCGTACCAGCCAAGACCGCGTGGCAGAGCTTGGCCGCTATGCGGAAGAAGCGCTCAGCGGCCTCCAAACCCTTCAAGCGTTTAACCACGAAGCCGTTGATAAACACCGCTATGGCCAGCGTGTTGAGCAGGCATTTGCTAGCGCGGTGTCGCGCACGCAGCAGCGCGCATGGCTTACCGGCGTTGCCATGTTGGTGGTATTCAGCGGCGTTGGCTTAATGCTCTGGCAGGGCGGTCAAGCGGTGTTGGCGGGAACCATGAGCGCTGGTGAGCTATCGGCCTTTATTTTTTACGCGCTGCTGGCGGCGGGGGCGGTGGCTACCTTGGCAGAAGTGGCAGGCGACGTGCAGCGCGCGGCGGGGGCGGCAGAGCGGCTGCTGGAACTGCTGGATACCCAGTCGGCCATACGGTCGCCTGCTAACGCCGTAGCATTGCCGCAACCCGCCCGTGGTGAAATTACCTTAGAACGTATTCGCTTCACGTACCCAGGGCGGGAAACACCGGCCCTCAGCGGTTTTGATCTGAGCATTAAGGCGGGAGAGCGCGTGGCCGTTGTAGGGCCTTCAGGAGCGGGAAAAAGTACTCTACTGGGGCTACTGCTACGTTTTTACGACCCTGATCAGGGGCGTGTGACGCTGGATGGCCTTGATATCCGCACGCTCGACACTGCTGAATTGCGCGGCGCTATGGGATTGGTCGCTCAAGAGCCGGTACTGTTTAGCGGCTCGGTGGCTGACAACCTTCGCTACGGATGCCCTCAGGCAAGCAACGAAATACTGCGTGCCGCGGCGGTGGATGCCAGCGCCATCGACTTCATCGATGCGCTTCCTCAAGGCTTTGATACGCCCCTTGGTCCAGGCGGCGTGCAGCTTTCCGGTGGCCAGCGCCAGCGGCTCGCGATTGCCCGCGCGCTGCTTAAAAATCCGGCAGTACTGCTGCTTGATGAAGCGACCAGTGCATTGGATGCGGAGAGCGAGCGCCTTGTCCAGCAGGCGCTAGACCGGTTAATGCAGGGGCGCACTAGTATCGTGATTGCGCATCGGCTTGCCACGGTGATTAACGCGGATCGCCTGCTGGTACTCAAAGAGGGGCGGCTTGTGGCATCAGGCACCCATGCAGAGCTGATCAATACGAGCCCGCTGTATCGTCATCTGGCGGCGCTGCAGTTTAGCGGATAAGCCACCTATTTTTAGCGGTATCGGTGACCAAAACGACAACGCCAGCCGAACCGAGAGGCCCAGCTGGCGCTGACAGGCGAGCACCGATCAGGCGAAGGCGTTTAGGCACCAAGTAATGGCGGGGATAGCGACGATATCGATCAGCACGGCGCCGCACAGCGGCACGATGATGAAGGCCTTGTGCGATACCACCCGGTAGTGTTCGCACACCGCGCCCATATTGGCCACGGCGTTGGGCGTGGCACCTAAGCCGTGGCCGATAAAGCCAGCGGTAAGCACCGCCGCGTCGTAGTTGCGGCCCAGCAGGCGGAACAGCACCACCACGGCCAGGAAGACGATGGCCAGAGTTTGCACCAGCAGTATCAGCAGCAGCGAGCCGCCCATCTCCTGGAGCTGCCAGATCTTGAGGTTCATCATTGCCATGGTGAGGAAGACGCCCAGCGCCACGTCGCCCAGGGTGCCGAGGGCGTTGTCCGGCATGCTGCCCCAGTGAAAGCGATCATTAAGATTGCGCAGCAGGATAGCGACAAACATAGCGCCCACATAGCTTGGGAGGATGATCCCCAAGTGGGTCGACAGGGCTTCTTTAAACCACACGCCCAGCACCATGATTGGCACGACCACGGCCAGCACACGCAGCAGGATACGACCGTCAATGGGCGTTTGGGTGGGGCGCTCCTCGGCCTGCAGTTTCTCCAGGTCATGTACGTCTTCGGCGACAACCGGGATCTGCCGGCGGTCGATAATCCAGCGGGCGATAGGCGCGCCGATCACGCCGCCCACGATCATGCCGAAGGTAGCGGAGGCGATGGCCGCGGTGGTGGCGCCCTGTGCGCCCAGGGCTTCCGCCTCGGGGCCGAAGGCCGCTGCCGCGCCGAAGCCGCCCTCTAACGAGGTGGCTCCGGCCATTAGGCCGATCAGCGGGTCGAGGCCCAGCAGGCTTGCCATGCCGATGCCCACGCCGTTCTGCATTAGCGCCAGCAGCCAGCAGGCCACCAGGTAGATGCCCAGCGCCTTGCCGCCCTTCTTGAGCAGCGCCAGGCTGCCGCCCAGGCCTACGGTGGTGAAAAAGGCGATCATCAGCGGGCTCTGCATCGCCGTATCAAGCTCGAAGGTCACCAAGCCAAGATCGCGCAGCAGCCAGGCCAACAGGGCGAAACCGAAGCCGCCGATCACCGGGGTGGGAACGCAGAAATGCTCCAGCCAGTTGAGCCGGCGCTTAAGCCCGGCGCCAAATGCCAGCAATAGCAGTGCCAGTGCCGTGGTGGACACGGCATCCAGAGTGAAGTGCATGTTGATGCTCCATGAGTTGTTATATGCCGCTCAAGGCGGTCGGGTAGGGGTGGCCGTTGGCGGCCGTTTTCTTGTTGGTTAGCGTGCCAGGCGTTCGACCAGGCGAGCCGCCACGCGGGCCGTTCGCGCGTCGATATCCAGGCTTGGATTGAACTCGGCTACGTCCACCACCGGCAGCGCAATGCGTGCGGCTAGGTGGTCGATGACCTCCTCGACCAGGGACAGCTCGATGCCCCGGGCGGAAGGGGCGCTGACACCCGGGGCAACCCAGGCCGGTAGGGCGTCTAAGCAGATGGTAAGGTAGAGCCAGTCCACCCGTGCCAGCATCCGCTCTAGAGCCGCTTTTACCGGAGGGCTGTCCAGCGAGCGGCACTGCTCGTCGAGCACCCACTCCACTCCCAGCGACTCGGCGCGGGCGAACAGCGCTGGCGTATTGCCGCCACGACTCACCCCCAGGCAGGTGTAGTGAAAGTCGATGCCTGCCTCTTGGCACAGCTCGGCGCACTGCCGAAAGGGAGTGCCGGAGCTAGCGCGCTCGGCCTGGCGCAGGTCGAGGTGGGCATCCAGGTTGAGGATGCCTAGGCGCGGCATGGTCGCTTGGCGCTTTGCGTGGGCCAGCAGCCCCGAGAAGCTGGCGAAGGCGATCTCGTGGCCGCCGCCCAAACCGATGACCCGGTGCCCCTGGTCGAGCAACTCGGACACCTGCCCAGCGAAGGCTTGCTGGGCGGCCTCTAAGTGGTCACCCTGGCAGACCACATCGCCAGCATCATACAGCGGCGCCGTCAGGTGATAGGCTTGGTTGGCCAACTGGCGACGCAGCGCTAGAGGCCCCTCGCTGGCCCCCGTCCGGCCCTGGTTGCGAGCTACGCCGGCATCAGAGCAGAAGCCTAACAAGGCGCGCCCCGGCGCTTCGGCCTGGAAGGCTGGGCGCATCACCTGATGCCAGCGCCGTGCGTCACCCGTTTCTGCGTTATCGACCCGGCCCTGCCAGGGCGCCATCAAGGCCGCGTCACTGTCTGCTTGTTTCACTGCAAGAGTTCTCCCAATTGTTGTGCACTGAGGCGCGTCGCCTCGCTCAGGGTATCGGCTCGGTCTCGGGCCCGATCGCTCGGGGCCATCACGCTGATCACCGCTTTGAGCCGACCGCGGCCGTTGAACACGGGGGCACTGGCACCCCACACCCCTTGATCAATTTCGCCCAGGCTGACCGCCACGCCTCTTAGGCGAATGGCCTCGAGACCGAGCAAGGCATCTTCCCGCTCCGCTTCCGAGCGCAGCAACAGCGCCATCTGGCGCTCTTCCTCGCTCATCCAGGCCAGCAGCGCCCTAGCGCTGGCGCCCTTGAGCAGCGGTTGCACCTGGCCCCGGTGGTAGCAGCAGCGCAGTGGCTGGGGGCTATCGATCATCTCCACGCAGAGCGCGTGGTCGCGCACCGCCACCAGCAGTGCCGAGCTCTCCTGGGTGGTCTCGGTCAGCTCGGTTAGCACCGGGCGAGCCCAGCGCAGCAGCTCGTTGTGGCGTTCGAAGCCTTGGTGCAGACGTACCGCCTGAGGGCCCGGCGCATAGGTGCCGCCTTCGCGCTCGCTGACCAGGCCCCAGGCTAGAAGCTGGCGCAGGTGGCGATAGGCGGTCGAGACCGGTTGAGCGGTCAGCTCTGCCAGCGACTTCACCGTCATCGCTTCCCCTTGATTGGCTAGGCAGCACAGCAGCGCCAGCATGCGGTCAGATGGGCCCATTACAGTCACCTCAAATTTTGATAAACGATACGCAGTAAAGTAGGTAAATGAAAAAAACGTTATCAATTTTTGATAACGATAATCCCTATACTTTAGTCGTGGTAGGTGTGGCAGGGTATTGTGAGGGGAAATGGCAAAGGGCGGCGAGAGGCTGCGGTGACATCCGTAGCGCTGGCTTTTTGTACAACGTTTAACGCAATACTGGCAGCTTTACCGGTGATTTTTGACGGTGTACATCGCGCTGTCTGCATGCCTGAGCAGCGTATCCGCATCGTCCCCGTCGGCGGGGGTTGCACGCCACACCGATACTGCAAGAGGGCATGTTGATCCCGCCGAACTCTGCGCCCAACGGCTCGGCCATGACGGTGAGAATCTGCTCTATTTTGCTTGTCACGGCGTCCATCGACTGGATGTCCGTCAGCAACACCGTGAATTCATCACCGCCCATCCGCGCGACGGTATCCGTTTCACGTAGGCAGCTTTCGAGTCGTCGCGCCACCGTACAGAGCACCCCATCCCCTAAGGCATGCCCATGGATATCGTTTATCGCTTTGAAGTCGTTCACATCCAAGAAAAGTACCGCGAGGCTATTCTGGTGGCGCCGGGCTGTGCTCAAGCCGGAGACTAACCGATCATAAAAGAGCGATCGATTAGTTAACTTCGTTAATGGGTCGTGATGAGCGAGAAAACGTAACTCATCTTCGGCTTGCACCAGGGCTGTGACATCCCGGGCAACGCCGATACGTACTTCCTCGTCTTCATACCAGCGAGCAGACCATAAAATGTGCACCGTACTGCCATCCTTGCGGAGGTAGCGGTTGCGGAAATCAACGTGAGGCTGGCCGCTCATGACGCGCTCGATGGAGGCTTGGGTGAGCGCGAGGTCATCAGGATGCATGTAACGGGTGATTAAGGTGCCGGTCAGCTCTTCGGCACGGTAACCCAGCAGCGACTCACAGGCATCACTCACAAAGAGGATCCGATGGTCGCCATCGACCACAAAGACCGTGTCCAGCATTAGGTGAACCAGCTTGGGATAGAGTGCTTGCAGGTCAACGGGCATAGGCTGATCCGGTGAACGTGGTTCAATGACAGGCAGGACGCCAAAGAGCGATCATAACCTATGGCTCGATGCCTGATACGTTGACTAGACAAAGTAAACCCTTTAACTGGTTAAGCACTAGCCCCATCATGAACCTAATGTCACTTCAAAGCAGCAGAGATTTAAGAGAGCGCTAAGAGCTGTCCCAAGGTTTCCATACCCCGTTCGCTGCGTTGCGTCCACGGGTGGCCATAGCTTAAGCGCACGCAGTGTCGAAACTGTTGAGTGGCAGAAAAAATGGGGCCAGGCGCGACGCTTACACCATGGTCGAGCGCTAGGTTAAATAAGCGCAGCGAATCAACTTTTTCAGGAAACTCTACCCACAAAAAGTAGCCGCCAGCCGGGCGAGTGATACGCGTTTGGGTGGGGAAGTAACGGTCTGCGGCTGCCAGCATGCTGCCTTGTTGGGCTTCTAGCGCGTGGCGGAGCTTGCGTAAGTGGCGGTCATAGCCGCCGTGCTGTAAATAGTCGGCAATGGCTGCCTGCGCGGGAATAGAAGGTGAAATCGTCGTCATTAACTTTAGTCGTGAAATAGCGTCGGCGTAACGCCCTCCCGCGACCCAGCCAACGCGGTAGCCGGGCGCTAAGCACTTCGAGAACGAACTGCAGTGAATAACGAGCCCCTCATCATCAAACGCTTTTACTGGGGTAGGCGGCGTGCTGCCAAAGGTCAGCTCGGCATACACATCATCCTCTAGCATGGGGACTTGGTGCCGCTTTAATAGTTGATAAAGAGTCTGTTTTCGCTCATTGCTTAGGCTGGCGCCGAGCGGGTTTTGCAGATGGCTCATAAACCAGCAGGCCTTGATAGGTAGCGACGCCAATTGCTCTGCTAAAACATCAAGGTCGATCCCCTCGCGTGGATGTACTGGAATCTCGACTGCACGCAGTTTTAGCCGCTCCAGTACTTGCAGGCTGGCATAAAACGCCGGGGACTCCACTGCCACTAGGTCACCTGGCTGGGTTACGCATTGCAGGGCTAAATTGAGCGCTTCCATCGCGCCATTAGTAATCACCAGTTCTTCCAGTGGTAGCTGAATTCCCCCCAGCATGTAGCGCAGAGCGATTTGTCGGCACAGATCGGTATGCCCGGTGGTCATGTCGGCCACTACCTGTTGGGGCGAAAGTGCTCGTAGTCCCCGTGTCATGCTGGTGCTCAGCCGAGACAGTGGGAAAAGCTCGGGGCTTGGGAAGGCGGATCCAAAGGGCACTGTTCGATCATCCTGCAGCGAGTCGAGCACCGAGAACACTAGCTCACTGACTTTTACGTCCGCTGGGTCGGTGGGCTGCAGTGTCACGCGCGGTTCACCTAGCAAGCGCCGAGCATGTTCACGCACAAAATAGCCCGAGCGTGCTCGTGCGGTGATGAGGCCTCGGTTTTCGAGCAGGTAGTATGCCTGAAACACTGTGGATGGGCTGATCCCATGATGGCGGCTGGCCTGGCGAACAGAGGGAATTCGCTCCCCAGGACCAAGCACACCCTGGCGAATTAGCGTGGCGATCTCATCGGCAAATTGTTCGTAACGTTTCATGGGATAAACAGGCTCAAGTTCATCAATAAAAAGCATATCAGATGATGCGTTTATCGGCTGATGCGTTGCAACTGATACGCACTATTTCTCTAAAACTGAGCCTGTTTGCTAGTCGGCATAGTGGGGATAGTAGTGATCAATAATCGGCGACGCCCCTCGACCGTATGACCTCTATTCCCTCTTTTCTGGATATCGGTATGACGCAACGCATTCCATTGCAAAACCTAACCACTGAGGCAGCGGTTGAACACCACTCGCCTGCGTCTGATGCTTTCCATCACCAGCCTTCTAGGAACAATTTGCCCCATAATAAGCCACCCAAGCTTGGGCATATTTATGTGCGAGAAATAGGCGGTTTTTTTCAGCGCATCCGGCGCTGCTCAAACTGGTTGTTAATGGCGCTCTATTTTGGCTTGCCATGGTTTAACTGGGGGGATCGGCCGCTGGTGTGGTTTGATCTTTCTGCTCAAGAGTTCCATCTGTTTGCGGCGACGTTTTATCCACAAGACTTTATCTTGCTCACCTGGATCTTGGTGCTGTGCGCCTTTGGCCTGTTTTTGGTGACGGTAGCGGCGGGGCGCGTGTGGTGCGGCTATAGCTGCCCGCAAAGCGTTTGGACGTTTCTGTTTATCTGGTTTGAGCATCGTTTGGAAGGGCCGCGCCACCGTCGCATTCGTCGTGATAAAGCGCCACGTCGTTTGGATACGCTATGGCGCAAGACCGTTAAACATACGGCTTGGCTGCTGATTGCCCTGGCCACGGGGATCGCTTTCGTCGGCTACTTTACGCCGGTCAGGGAATTGGTAGTGGACTTTGTCAGCCTGAAAGCGCACCCCTGGGCGCTATTTTGGATCAGCTTCTTCACGGTTTTTACGTACCTTAACGCGGGCTGGCTGCGCCATCAGGTATGCCTGCATATGTGCCCTTATGCGCGTTTTCAGTCGGCGATGTTTGATGCCAATACGCTGATTGTGTCTTATGACGCGGCACGTGGTGAGCCGCGTCGCCAACACCACCCAAAAGGTGCGCACGCCTCCCGTGTTGGCGACTGCATCGACTGTGAGCTGTGCGTTCAGGTATGTCCGACCGGTATCGATATTCGTGACGGGCTTCAGTACGAGTGCATAGGCTGCGCCGCGTGTATTGATTCCTGTGACAGCGTCATGGCACGCATTAATAAACCGCTTGGCCTCGTGCGATATACCACGGAGCGTGCATTGGAGGGGAAAGAGACTCGTTTCTGGCGTCCTCAACTAATTGCCTATGCTGTGGCGCTGCTCTCCATGGTGGTGTTACTGGTCAGTTCTTTGACAACGCGTGTGCCCCTTGATGTCGACATTGTGCGCGACCGACAAACGCTGTTCGAAAGCACGGCAGAGGGCCGTATCATTAATTATTATAATGTGTCGCTGCGTAATCAAGACCATCAGTCACATCGCTATGCGCTATCTGTATCGGGATTGCCGGGTCTGCGCTTTCAGGGGATGGAGAGCGTTGAGGTGGGGGCGAACGAAACACGCAGCGTACGCCTAGCGCTAACAGCAGAGGCGGCTGACTTGATGCAGCCTAGCCATCCTGTCGAGCTACGTTTCATCGCTTTAGATAATCCGTCGATAATGAGTGTCAACGACACCCGCTTTTTAGGGCCATCGAAGTAGGCGTTTTTCTCTTAGCCAAGCGCTTGGCTAATCTCAAGAGATTGCGCCCTCCCACACTTCACAGCGGTCGCGCCCGTTATTTTTGGCTTTGTACAGCGCCGTGTCGGCCAAACGCAGGAGCCTTTTGGGGTTCATGGTGTGGTCGGGGTAGGTGGCAATACCGCAGGAGAGGGTAATGCGCCCAAGCGGCTGATGCTGGTAACTGAGCGTTTGATGACGCAGCGAGGCCAGCAGCTTCTCGGCCCGCGCTTCGGCGTCAGCCGTGCCGGTGCCTGGCAGCAGCGCAACGAACTCCTCACCGCCTAACCGACACACCACGTCCGTCCCTCGAAAATGCTGCTTCAGCAGCGTCGCGACCTCGATCAGCGCGGCATCGCCCGCGTCGTGACCAAAGTGATCGTTCACTTTTTTAAAGTGGTCGATATCGATCATGAGCAAAGAGAGCGGGCTTCCCTTGCGCTGCGCCAAGGCCAATTCCTGATGCAGCAGCGTATCGAAGTGGCGACGGTTATAGAGTCCGGTCAGCGCATCCTGCAGGGAGAGTCCTTTGAGCTGTTGAACCAGAGTGTCCAGCTCTGCCGTGCGTGCCGCGACCTGTGCCTCCAATGTCAGGTTTGCCGCAGCGAGCTGACGCTGCGTATGGCGGTAGTGCCACAGCGAAATAGCGACGATGGCCAGGGAGAAGCCCAGCGCGCCATAGCTCAAAGGAACGTTGCGCCGTGGAATTAGCTCGTGGGCCACCAGCATATCCAGTAGCAGGAGCGGCGCAAACAGCAAGAAACTGACGACGAACAGCCGTTGCTCAACGTTCAAGCGACGCACCCGTAACAGCGCCAGCATCAGCATGATGGGTAGTGTGATCAACAGCAGCACATCGAACACGGGAAAGGTCAGCGCCAAGCTGACCGCACCAAGCGCCACCAATCCAATCGATACCACCAAGTAAGCTAAGTGAAGCTGCCACAAACGGGCCATCCAGCGTTTTGGAGCGCCATCCAACCAATGGCTCAGCAGCAGGCCCATGGCAATAGGAAGCGTGAAGTAGCTAGCGGCTCTGAGAATGTCCCAGGTGAGTGGTGCATCTGCCAACAGTTGCCGGACGGGGGTCTCCGCCAGCAGCATCAATCCTGACGAAAAAGCAAACAGCGCAATCGCAAAGAATCCCCGGCGCTGTGGCCCAATCATGGCGAAAATAGTCGCCAAAAAGGCCAGTAAGAGGCTAAAAGCGCTCACCACTAAATCTTTCACCGACGCATGAAGCATGCCCTGAAGCGCGTCGATACGGTCCGTAATCTCTACATCACCCCAAAGCCCAATGCTGGTGTAATCCGAATAAATGCGCAGCGCAAGCTGTTTGCCTGCAAAGTTATCGGGTAGGGCCACTAAATGCCACGGCCAGCCGATAAAGCGTGGATCGGTCATATCGCCATGTTCGTAAATGAGCGTGCCATCCAGGTAGATCTGCCCGACTAGATTAATACTGGTAATGTGCAGAACGGGGTCGCGCCATTCGCCCTCTGGCAGCACCGTCTTGAACCAAACGGCCCGCTGCCCGTTGCGCCCGGGCGGGTTGGAAGGAAAGGAAATAGCGTTCCACGGCTCATTGACTGCTAATGGGGCATCTCCCCAGCGATACTCCCAGTCGGTTAGCGGCGTGGGCGCACTGGCGAAGGCATCCGGCTGGGCGAGCAGCAGTAAGCCAGCCGTTAGAACGACTAAGCAGTGGCGCAACATGGTGTAAATGATGCCCATACATAATTCCCTGACCAGCATGCTGCCAGCTCACCATAGTGTTATTACATTAAACCTTATACGCATCCAGCGCGTTGATAACACGTTGGATTTTTTTGAAACAACGTGCTCATGCCGGAGTTAATCGCTATTCAGCCGCTATGTCCGATATCAATGCTGCTATCGGACTGTCAGCATTTTGATACTAAGCGGGCATGTTATTGGCGTTTTAAGTCCAAAACGTATCGCCAATCCACCACATTTACCAGTTTAATGTTTTCTTAGTGTGACGATATCCAGAGGCCGTACGAGCCGGTACGTCATTAGCTGCCTGTGCAGGGCAGCAGCGCATGGGGAGGGAAGGAGAGGTGGCCAGGACTGCTCATTTTTCTGATAAAAAAAGGGTGGGCCGCTAGGCCCACCCATGAGTACATTCCTACCAGAAACAGGTGGCTGATTACTTTGAATTCCTTATCGGTAACTCAGAAATACGGTATGTGCTTGCGTCAGTTTGGTGTTGCGCTGATGAATCGGGGTAGACGATTTTGTTGTCTTCACCCGAGCCACGCTCGGCAAGGGCGGCACCTGAGAATAAAATTAGGGCGGCGGCTGCTACTGTATTGATTAACTTCATAACTTTTAACCTCACGTTAAATAAAGCGTCTCTAAATTTGCGATGACGATTCATCGCTGCATGGACGACAAGTAATATTGTAAGCAGGCTAACATAATTATAAAATTGATTTAAAATACCTGATATTTTCTATTTTTTAGAATGGTTTGATGGTGATGGCTTCTCTCAATGCTGCCTAAGATTGCTGTCGGCAACCGTCAAGGCGCTCTGTGATTTTTGAAGACGCTATCTGCATCACCCGCATCTAGCGATTACCGCGACTAAACGATATTGGCCTTCGGGGTGTCGCTTGTTTAGGATCAAAGATGATTCTTCATTAACTAGTGAGCCGAACCCATGAAGCCAGAAACCATTGCCCTCCATCACGGCTATGCGCCGGATTCACAAAACGCCGTTGCCGTGCCGATCCACCAGACCACGTCTTTCTCTTTTGATAACGCGCAGCATGCGGCGGATCTGTTTGATTTAAAGGTGGAAGGGAATATCTATTCGCGCATTATGAACCCTACCTGCGCGGTGCTGGAGCAGCGAGTCGCGGCACTTGAAGGTGGGTTGGCGGGTCTGGCAGTGGCTTCTGGTATGGCGGCGATTACCTATGCCATTCAAACCATTGCTGAAGCAGGCGATAACATTGTCTCCATCAGCGAGCTGTATGGTGGCACCTATAACCTGTTCGCCCACACGCTGCCGCGCCAAGGTATTCAAGTGCGCTTTGCCGATAAAGATGATGTCGATGGCCTTGAAGCTTTGATTGATGAGCGTACTAAAGCGGTGTTCTGCGAGAGCATTGGTAACCCATCCGGTGGGGTGGTGGATCTTAAAAAGCTGGCTGACGCCGCCCATCGCCATGGCGTGCCGGTGATTGTTGATAACACTACTGCCACCCCGTTTTTATGCAGGCCAATTGAGCACGGGGCGGATATCGTTGTCCATTCGGCGACGAAATACATCGGTGGCCATGGCACAACGGTAGGTGGTGTGATCGTTGATTCAGGCAAATTCCCCTGGGCGGAAAACGCCAGCCGTTTCCCGCTGCTCAACGAGCCGGATATCTCCTATCACGGCGTAAGCTATACCCGTGATGTGGGCGATGCTGCGTTCATTGCCCGCGCCCGCGTGGTGCCGCTGCGTAATATGGGGGCCGCACTCTCGGCTCAAGCGGCTTGGAATCTGCTGCAAGGGTTGGAAACGCTGTCGCTGCGTATTGAGCGTATTTGTGCCAATGCCTTCGCGGTCGCCAAGCATTTAGAGAATCACCCTCAGGTAGAGTGGGTGCATTACGCCGGGCTTGAAAGCCACCCTGATCACGCACTGGCCCAGCGCTATATGAATGGCCACGCTTCAGGGATTCTTAGCTTTGGTATTAAAGGTGGGCAAGCCGCAGGTGAGCGCTTCTACGATGCGCTCTCACTGATACTGCGACTCGTCAATATCGGTGATGCTAAAAGCTGCTCTTCGATACCCGCTTCCACTACGCACCGCCAGCTAAATGAGCAAGAGCTAAAGGCTGCTGGCGTCACGCCAGATATGGTGCGCCTCTCGATTGGTATTGAGCATATTGACGATCTGCTGGCAGACATTGACCAGGCACTCGCCGCCTCTCAGGGGTAGGGTGAAGGCCTTTTAAAGCCGCGTATTGACCGCCGCGCTTTAGCGCAAAACGCTAAGGCACGGCGGCATTGAAGAAATAAACGGTGTTAAGCGCTTTTAGAGGCGGCTAGGGTATATAGAAACTCAAGCCCTAGCGTGGCCGCGGCAAGCGATGTGATATCACCGTGGTCGTAAGCAGGGTTCACTTCCACGACGTCCATCCCTACCAAGTCCATACCAACCATGCCGCGTATCACTTTCAGCATTAAATCAGTAGACATACCGCCGCAGACCGGCGTGCCAGTGCCGGGGGCATAAGCGGGGTCTAAGCCGTCGATGTCCAAGCTCACATAGGCGGGGTGGTGGCCTACGCGTGCGCGGATGCGCTCTAACACCGCAGCGGCACCGTGATCGTTCACCCAGTCGGCATCCAGCACTTCGTAAGGGTGATTGTGACGGTCGTAGCTGGTGCGAATGCCAATCTGCAGTGAGTGTTCCGGCACGACCAGCCCCTCTTTTAAGGCGTGGTGGAAAATGGTGCCGTGGTCAAAGCGGGTACCCTGCTCATAGGTGTCGGTATGGGCATCAAAATGGATCAGTGCCAGCGGGCCATGTTCCCGAGCGTGGGCGCGTAGCAGCGGGAGGCTGATGTAGTGATCGCCGCCCAGCGTCAGCATTTTTTTACCCGCTTTTAGCCAACGCATCGCATGGGTTTCAAGGTTATCTACCAGGCTTTCCGGCTCGCCGTAGGCGTAGTCCAGATTGCCCGCATCGCACACCCGCAGACGCTCTTCCAGGGCGAAATCCCAAGGCCAGCGTTTGCCCTCCCAGATCAGGTTCGCAGTGCTTTGACGAATGGCGTTTGGCCCCATGCGGGTACCCGACCGGCCAGAACAGGCGAGATCAAAGGGCACACCGCTCACCACTACTTCGGCATCGGTCGTTTTAGGATCGGTGGCCTTCGCCACGCCCATAAACGTAGAGATAACATCACCAAACAGGCTTGGCATGATCTGTGATGGGGTCAACGAGCGTTTACTCCTAAGCTGTGCAGTAGAAAGCAGTGGGGGATCGGCGATAAAGAAGCGCGACGATAAGGAATTTTTAGCGATGAATGAAATGAATGTTTAGAATGAAATCATTCACTGTATGGATAGTGAGGCGCCATGCGTTCGCTTCGTCATTTTGATTTGAATCTGCTGCTGGTCTTTGAAGCGCTTATGCGCGAGCGACATGTAACGCGGGCGGCAGAAAAGCTGCATTTAAGCCAGCCAGCGCTTAGCCACGCCCTAAAACGGCTGCGGGATGCATTGGACGACCCGCTGTTAGTGCGTACGGGCAGTGGCCTGCAGCCAACCCCCAGGGCGCTGGCGCTGTTGCCGGTGGTACAGCAAGCCTTGGCACTGCTGCAAGCGGGCTTGGCACCGCCAGAAGCATTCACGCCTGCAACCAGCACGCGGCGCTTTACCCTCGCCACGACCGATTACTTTGAAGAGGTGATGTATCCGACATTTCTTAGCCAATTGCTGGCTTACGCGCCGGGAATCAGCTTTTCGATAGAGTTAATTACGCCTGACGTGCTTAACGATGCGTTAGAGCAGCGCCAGGTAGATATGGTGGTAGGGCTAGATAGCCAGAACGGACTGCCCACTGGCGTCATCCAAACGCCGTGGATGGAGGAAGCGTTGGTCTGCTTAGCCGCAGCGGATAATGACGGCGTGGGAGAGGCGCTCTGCATTGAGCAGTTTGCCCGTCAGCCCCACGTAGAGTTAGCCGATATCAGCGGCTTATTGCCCAGTAGTATCGAAAACTGCTTAGCGCAGAATGGGTTAAATCGTCGCATTATTTCGAAAAATCTAAATTACATTGCGGCAGCGCGAGTCGTGGCGCTCACCGACGCGATCATAACGTTGCCACGCCAAATGGCTGAGCGATTTATTACGATGCTGCCCGTGCGCATCGTCGCGCCACCTAAAGAACTGCCAGCGCTTAACATGACGCTGATTCAGCACGGGCTGTATGCCAACGATCCCGCCCTCATTTGGTTGACGTATGAGCTTACCGCGTTTGCAAAGCGCTTTGGTCGATAAGATCCGTTTTGCTGTGAATATGAAGTGCTACTCTTATCATTTGTAGACGGCAGAATTGCCGGAGTGCGATAAAGCCACTAACGTGGAATCAGCTAAATTAACTACGACACCGCCATTCGCGGGTGGAGAATACAACGGTTTTTTGAGTTAAACGCTCACCTGGGTTGATGTAGACAATAGTTTGCAGCTATGAATTCGGTCGGAAAATGCAAATGGTAGCTATCGGTAATGTGCTTTAAAACAGTCTTATGTATGTGACGCGTCTTCTCGCTTGCAGATGGTGTAAGTAGAGTTTTCCAGAGACGCGCGCCATTTGTTTCCTTGGCTTAGCCAAGGCACGTAGCAGTAAGGGGAGAGAGCTATGAGCGGTAAATGTCCTGTTATGCATGGCGGTAATACCTCAGCCGGTACGTCCAACAAAGATTGGTGGCCGGAAGGGTTGAACCTGGATATTTTGCATCAGCAAGATCGCAAATCAGACCCGATGGGCCCGGATTTCAGCTACCGCGACGAAGTGCGCAAGCTCGACTTCGAAGCGCTGAAAAAAGATGTTCACGCGCTGATGACCGACAGCCAAGAGTGGTGGCCCGCTGACTGGGGACACTATGGCGGTTTGATGATTCGCCTGGCTTGGCACGCTGCAGGTACTTATCGCATTGCTGACGGCCGTGGGGGCGGTGGCACTGGCGCCCAGCGTTTTGCACCGCTCAACTCGTGGCCTGATAACACTAGCTTAGACAAGGCACGTCGCCTGCTGTGGCCGATTAAGAAGAAGTACGGCAACAAAATCAGCTGGGCAGATTT
The DNA here is from genome assembly GCF_044809155.1 of Vreelandella venusta. GTDB lineage: Bacteria > Pseudomonadota > Gammaproteobacteria > Pseudomonadales > Halomonadaceae > Vreelandella > Vreelandella venusta_B. The sequence goes on along the minus strand of NZ_CP085241.1, from coordinate 3,267,331 downwards.
ATTTATTCTTTCTGGTACCGTGGCATACGAGTCCATGGGCTTACCCGCTTACGGCTTCTCCTTCGGCCGCGCCGATATTTGGGAACCCGAGAAAGATATTTACTGGGGTGACGAAAAAGAGTGGCTCGCGCCTTCTGACGAACGTTACGGCGACGTCAACAAGCCAGAGACCATGGAAAACCCGCTGGCGGCTGTCCAGATGGGGCTTATCTACGTGAACCCGGAAGGAGTCAACGGCCAGCCTGACCCGCTGAAAACTGCTCAGCAGGTGCGTGAAACCTTCGCCCGCATGGCGATGAACGACGAAGAGACCGCTGCCCTCACCGCTGGCGGCCACACCGTCGGTAAATGCCACGGTAATGGTGATGCAGCAGCGTTGAGCGCTGAGCCCGAAGCCTCTGAGGTAGAAACGCAGGGCTTTGGTTGGAACAATCCGCACATGAATGGCCAAGCGAACAAAGCGGTGACCTCCGGCATTGAAGGTGCTTGGACGACCAACCCGACTCAGTTCGACATGGGCTACTTCGACCTACTGTTTGGCTACGAGTGGGAGCTGAGAAAGAGTCCTGCCGGTGCCCATCAGTGGGAACCGATTGACATCAAAGAAGAAGATAAGCCGGTCGATGCTACTGATCCTTCTATCCGCCACAACCCGATCATGACTGATGCGGACATGGCGATGAAGATGGATCCGACCTATCGCGCCATCTGCGAAAAATTCATCGCGGATCCGGAATACTTCAAGCACACCTTCGCGAAAGCATGGTTCAAGCTGACGCACCGTGACCTAGGCCCGAAAGCTCGCTATATCGGCCCGGAAGTCCCGGCAGAAGACCTGATTTGGCAAGATCCGGTCCCGGCAGGCAGCACCGACTACTGCGAAGAAGTTGTGAAGCAGAAAATCGCGCAAAGCGGCCTGAGCATTAGCGACATGGTCTCCACCGCCTGGGACAGCGCCCGTACCTACCGCGGCTCTGACATGCGCGGCGGTGCTAACGGTGCCCGCATTCGTCTGGCTCCGCAGAAAGATTGGCAGGGCAACGAGCCGGAGCGCCTGGCCAAAGTACTGAGCGTTTACGAGCAGATCTCTGCGGACACCGGCGCTAGCGTGGCTGACGTGATCGTACTGGCGGGTAGCGTAGGCATTGAGCACGCCGCGAAAGCCGCGGGTTACGATGTACGCGTCCCCTTCCTGAAAGGCCGTGGTGATGCGACTGCCGAGATGACCGATGGTGACTCCTTCGCACCGCTGGAGCCGCTGGCCGATGGCTTCCGTAACTGGCAGAAGAAAGAGTACGTGGTGAAGCCGGAAGAGATGCTGTTGGATCGTGCGCAGCTGATGGGCTTAACCGGCCCGGAAATGACCGTGCTGCTGGGCGGTATGCGCGTACTGGGTACCAACTACGCTGGTACCAAACACGGCGTATTTACCGACCGTGAAGGCCAGCTGACCAACGACTTCTTTGTGAACCTGACCGATATGGGGAACACCTGGAAGCCGGTAGGCAGCAACGCCTACGAGATCCGTGACCGCAAAACCGGCGCTGTGAAGTGGACCGCCTCGCGGGTGGATCTGGTATTCGGTTCCAACTCGCTGCTGCGCTCTTACGCAGAAGTGTACGCCCAGGACGATAACGGCGAGAAGTTCGTCAAAGACTTCGTTGCTGCCTGGACGAAAGTGATGAACGCCGACCGTTTCGACGTTGCCTCGTAACATGTACTAAACGCATAGAAGCGCAAAGCCCGCATCCAACGATGCGGGCTTTTTTTATGGCAACGAGGTTGTCAGTTATTCCCAAACGCTGAGCTGCTGGCGATACGCCGACTGTGCCTGGGTCGCACTCATCGGCCGCAAACGGACTTTCGTACCGGGCAAGCACTGGGCGAGGCGGGCACAGGCCATCGGGGTGAGTGCACCCAGGCGCGGGTAGCCGCCAATGGTTTGGCGATCATTCATCAGAATGATTGGCTGGCCATCGGGAGGAATCTGCACCGCCCCTAACGGAATCCCTTCAGAGACGATGCCGCTCAGGCGGCTGTTCAGCGCTTTGCCGGTGAGTCGAATGCCCATGCGGTCCGCGCGTTGGTTCACGGTCCAGGGCTGGTTGAAGACGTCAAACAGGCTGCGCCCGGCAAAGTGCGCGGCCTGGGAGCCCAGCACCATGTACAGAACGGTTTCGACTGGGTCGGGCAGGGGAAGCTGAGTGCCTTGAGGCAACTGACGCGGCGTGGCGCTGCTGCCTTTCCAGGTGAGCTGGTCGCCGGTTTTAAGCTGTTTGCCATCTTCGTGCAGGCCGCCGATTTGCTCTCTTGCCGTGCAGGCTTGGCTGCCAAGCACGGTTGGCGCATCCAGCCCGCCAGGAAAGGCGAGGTACGCGCGCAGGCCCTTTTTCGGCTGGCGAAAGACCAGCGTTTGGCCCGCCTGAATCATAAAGCTGTCGTTGGGCGCAAGCGGTTGGCCATCCAGCGTGGCGGCAAGGTCGGCGCCGGTGAGGGCAAGGCGCACGTCGCTATTAGCCACCAGCGTCAGGTTGCCACCCATGACGATTTCCAGCGCGGCGCTCTCCAGCGGGTTGCCCAGCAGCCAGTTGGCCCAGCGGAAGGCGATCCAGTCGGCGGCACCGCCCTGAGTCACGCCTAAGTGGCCGACGCCGAAGCGGCCCGCGTCCTGGATCAGTGCCAGCGGTCCGGCTTGCTTTACGGTCAACATGGGTTGGCTCATGACCGCTCCTCCAGCGGGGTGGTATCGCCCCCGGCCGCTTCAAACTCTGATTGGGATATTGCTTTAAAGCGCACTTTATCGCCCGGGCGCAGCAGCGGCTCGCCACGTTTGGCGTGCTCGAAAAGCGGCACGGCCGTTCTGCCAAGAATGTTCCAGCCGCCCGGCGAAAGCAGCGGGTAAATGGCGGTTTGCCGGTCGGCAATGCCCACGCTTCCGGCCGCCACGCGGCGGCGGGGCGTTTTTAAACGCGGCGTGGCAATGGCTTCATCCACCAGGCCCATAAAGCCGTAGCCAGGGGCAAAGCCCAGTGCAAACACGCAGTAGTCATGGCTGCAGTGGCGCTCAATCAGCGCCTCGACGCTGAACCCTGCGCGCTGGGCAACGATGGGCAGCTCCGGGCCAACGCGCTCGTCGTACCACACGGGGATTTCGTGGAGCTGGCCCTGCTGGGCATCGGCGGGCGTTAAATTGCGCAGCGCGCTGCGCACCAGCGTCGAGGCCTGGGCAAAGGTGAGCTTTTGGCAGTCGTAGTGCACCAGCAGGGTGGTGTACGACGGGATGAGATCAATCAATGCGTGATCAAAGGCGCGCCGCAGCGCCTCATCGGCGGCGATGATCCACGCCATGTTGGTTTCATCGATGGCATCAAACAGGCGCACCGTTAGTGCGTTCATGGCTGCCGTTTCTAAGCGCAGTTTCACGCGGACTCCAGCGCCGTAAAGGCCTCACGAATGGCGCGCACGGCGGCCACGGACTCGGGGTTATCGCCATGCACGCAGAGCGTGTCGCAGGGCAGCTGCAAGGCGCTGCCATCGCGGGCGGTGAGCGCTTCACCTTTTGCGAGAGCGACCGCTTGGGCGACGATCATGGATTGATCATGATGTACGGCCCCTGGTAAGCGGCGGGAGGCTAAATGCCCGGTGGCCTCATAAGCGCGGTCAGCGAAGGTTTCAAACCACAGCGTCACGCCCATTTTTTCCGCTAATTGGCGATGCGGCTCTGGGTTGGCGGTGGCCATCACCATGAGCGGCAGGCGGGCATCGAACGCCTTTACGGCGCGCATGGCACCTTCCAGCAACTCCAGGTTGGTGGCCATGTCGTTGTACATCGCCCCGTGGGGTTTGACGTAGCTCAGCGCGGTGCCTTCCGCTTGGCAAATGCCTGCCAGCGCGCCGATTTGATAGAGCATCATGTCTTCCACTTCGGCAGGCGAGCAGGCCATGGAGCGGCGGCCAAAGCCCATTAAATCCGGGTAGCCGGGGTGTGCGCCGATCTTCACGCCGTGCTGAACAGCAAGCTTCACTGTCTTGCGCATTACGTGGGGGTCAGATGCGTGGTAGCCGCAGGCAATGTTGGCGCAATCGACATAAGGCATTACATCGGCATCCAAGCCAATCGACCAGTTGCCGAAACTTTCACCCATGTCACAGTTGAGTAGCGGGATGGCCATATTGTCTCCTAGCCTGTTTTAGATTTATTAGAACGACGTGTTTAAGAATAACGTGTTTATTAAAAACGTGCTGTTAATAAGCGGTATTGGCAAAGAGTGCTTGTTTTAATAAAGGAGTGCTAATATTTGAACGTCTTTTGAAATACCGGCAGCCAGCTTTTTTATCGAGGCCTGCTGTAAATAATTTGCTTGGTTACCCGTATAGTGTCTTAAAACCAATATATGAACCTATCTTGTTAAGTTCCAATCGTTTTTAGCGATACTTAGTATCGGCACTTCCTATCATGCTGTTATTTATTGGAAAAATAGTTGACGCTAGGCAGGAATACGATTATCAAATAAATAAAGCGACTCGATAAAAGATTATAAAAAACGCTCACGTCAGCCCTCATGAATATCCATAGCGCTAATAATAATCCGCAGACAGTGAGTAGTTTTGAGGAGTGAAACATGCAAACGTCGGCCATGGGGCAGTTCGTCACGATACCGCCAGGCGCAATAGGTAGATCTATTATGCTGGCCCCAAAATTGCATTATCTTGCAATGCGACCATTTTACCCAGTGACACATTGCGATCATAAGCAGCACGACGCGCGATGCTACCTGCGTTGTATAGGAGTCCTCGCCGATGCTACTGCAACCGTTGTTTAGGCAAACCTATGCTTGATTTCAAGGAGCTAGACGCTTTTGTATGGGCGGTAAAGCTTGGCTCTTTTCGCAAGGCAGCGGTACGTCTACACATCACGCAGCCCTCTGTTTCTGAGCGTATCTCACGCCTGGAGAGCAGCGTAGGTGAGCGGTTGCTTGAGCGTTCGGCGCGCCCGATCCAGCCGACGATGCGTGGTCGCGAATTCTTCCTGCATGCTGAGCGCATACTGCATCAGCGTGATGAGGCGCTGAAGATGTTTGACAGTGCCGAGACGTTTTCTGCCCCCCTTAGGCTTGGCACCATTGAAACCATTGCACATAGCTGGTTTCCCGCGTTTATTCAGCAACTTACTAATCGTTTTCCAGAGCTTATTATTGAACTAACCGTTGATTACTCGCCGGTTCTTAATGATCGACTTATGCGCAACGAGCTGGATATCTTGCTGGCAATGAACGGGTATTTGGCTCCAGAGCAAATTGAGTGCGTTACGCTAAATCCCTATGAGATGGGCATGTTTGTTTCACCTCGTCATGCGGCGTTGCTCAACAAACACCCCACTGCCTGGTGCCAGTCGTTGCCGTTTATTTCCTTTGGTCGGCAGGCTCGCCCCTATGAAGAGCTAGTCCGTTACCTTGCTGACGTAGGTGTCCAACAGCCTCGCATCCATAGCGTTAGCACCTTAATGACCATTGCACGGATGACAATTGAGGGATTGGGTATCGGTGCGCTTCCGGTCGCTACCGTATTAGATGAGTGGCAACGGGGAGACCTATACCGTTTAGCGCTACCCGTGCCTTTGCCACCTATGAACTATGATGTGATATGGCGCAGTGCCAATCATCTTCGTTTTTGTCGCAGTGTGGGCCGGATCGCCCAGGAGTGTGCCGTTAACTATGCTAGAGAGCGGCGCGAGGACATGGCAAATACATGTTTTACCGGGCGTTGGGTTCAACCCAGCGCAACCTCTGAAGCAATAGCTCGACTAACCTGAACTTCCATTAATATGAATAAGAGGACGTCTCATGCATAAACGTATAACAACGCCATTACTGCTCGTGACCGCATGCAGCCTTGCCGCTGCGGCGACTGCCCATGCGGCTGAATGGACCATGGCAACGCCTTATGGCGATGCCAGTTTTCATACCCAAAATAATAAACAGTTTGCAGAGGATGTGGCTGAGGCCACAAACGGTGACTTAACCATTACGGTGCACAGCGGCGGCTCTCTGGTCTCTCATGGTGAAATTAAACCGTCGGTGCGTCGGGGCACGATTGATGCTGGCGAAGTGTTCCTGTCGATTCTTTCCAATGATGACCCGATTTTTGAAGTCGATACGCTGCCGGGGGTTGCCGGGAGTTATGAAGATGCCTATGCCTTGTGGGAAGCCACGAAACCGATGATAACTGAGCTATTTGCCTATGAAGGCATGGTTCCTCTATATGCAGTGGCGTGGCCAGCGCAGGGCATTTACACCTCAGCGCCGCTAACGGACCCCGATCAGTTTGATGGCCTGCGGGTGCGCGCACCGAATATTAATACCCAGCGCTTCGTTGATAATTTAGGCGGCAGCCCCACCGAAACCGAAGAGTCTGATATCCCTACCGCGTTTAGCACCGGACGCGTGGATGCCATGATTACCTCTAGTTCTACCGGTAACTCCATGGCTGCCTGGGACTATGTGACCGACTACACCGATGCCAACTTGTGGCTGCCTAAAAACATTGTGTTTATGAGTCAGCGCAGCTTTGACCGCTTAGATGAGGCTACCCAAGATGCCTTGATGGAAGCGGCGGCACGTGCCGAAGAGCGTGGCTGGCAAATGAGTCGTGAAAACAATGAGACTAGTCTGGAAGCACTGAAAGAAAACGGTATTTCGGTTTCTCAGCCGAATGAAGCGGTCTCTGCTGCACTGCAAGCGGCAGGTGATGAGCTATTTGCTGACTGGGAATCCCGTGCTGACGACGATGCAAAACAAGCCTTAGAGAGCTATCGCGAACAGCGTGATAACTGAGTCTTTGCAGCTGAGCCTTAGTTCTGGGTCTTAGCAGCTGATTCTTAGTATCTGAGTATTAGTAACTAAGCTTAGCAACGGGACTTAATCGCTAGTTTTAATAACTAGCCTTAATAACCAATGCTGGCTTTAAGGGCGGCAGCGTTTGCCGCCCTTCCCACCCACGCGCTTAATGAGACTGCGAACATGACGTTTAAATTCGACAAACTCTACCGCCTAGGTGCTTGGGGTGCAGCCGCGTGTATGGTGGCTATTTGTGCGCTTATCGCACTGCAGGTCACGTTTCGATTAGTCGATGCGCTGCTTGTTTTGGTTGGCTTGAGCCGACTCGGCGTGAGCATCACCGGCGTGTCTGAGATGGCGTCTTATCTGTTAGTCGGCGCCACATTTCTTGGGCTTGCCTATACCTTTGTTCACCATGCGCATATTCGGGTGACGCTGCTTATCTCGCGTCTACCTTCTGTCATACGCGTCTGGTTTGAGGTGTTTGGGTTGCTTATTGCGGTAGTGATTAGCCTTTTGCTGGCCTATGGCTTAGTTGGGCTGGCAAGAGAAAGCCTTCAATATAACGATGTATCGTCAGGCTTTTTATCGATTCCCTTGTGGATACCGCAGTCGGTATTAGTTGTTGGGGTAGGGCTCTTGGCATTGGCACTTCTGGAAGCCTTGTGGATAGCGCTGCGTATCGCTATCCACGACCCTGCGAGCTTCCGTGAAGCAACCGCTATCGACGACAACGAAGCGCATTAAGACGCTACCCAGGAGACACCCTCGTGCTATTACTTAGTTTGGCTACCATCTTTACCCTCGTGGTGCTGTTAGGCAGTGGCGTCTGGATTGCCTTTGCTCTGATTGGCACTGCTTGGGTTGCTCTTCAGTTTTTTAGTCCCTTCGACCCCGGCCCTATTCTTGCCTCGGATTTTTGGGGAGCAAGCTATGGCTGGGATTTAACGGCATTGCCGATGTTTATCTGGATGGGTGAGATTCTGTTTCGCTCAGGTCTTGCCGACAATATGTTTCGTGGCTTGTCGCCCTGGTTAAATCGCCTGCCGGGACGTCTGCTCCACACTAATATTATTGGCAGCGGCATGTTTGCCGCCGTTTGTGGCTCTTCAGCGGCAACCTGTGCAACGGTGGGTAAAATGACCCTGCCGGAGCTTGAGCGTCGCGGCTACGACAGCAACATGGCGATTGGTACATTGGCTAGCGCTTCAACGCTTGGCTTGTTGATACCGCCTTCCATTGTGCTGATTGTTTATGGCGTAGTGACTGAGCAGTCCATTACCCGGCTATTTATGGCAGGTATTGGCCCAGGGCTAATGATCTTGGCCATGTTTATGACCTATCTGGTGCTGTGGGCACTGCTGAAAGGTAACCGTGACGGGCTAACCGGCGCTGATGAGTCGGGTATGAGCTTTGTTGAGAAGCTGCGCAACACCTGGTCGCTGGTGCCCATTCTGCTGCTGATTGGCGGTATTATTGTCTCGATTTATGGAGGTTTGGCATCGCCCACAGAAGCGGCAGCGGTGGGCGTTGTGCTGTCGATGGTCATCGCGCATTTTAATGGCCACTTCAATCGAGACATCTTTACCAGCTCGTTATTTGCCGCCGTGCGTACCGCATGCATGATCGCCTTTATTATTGCGGGTGCTTCATTTCTAACCTCTGCAATGGGCTTTACGCAGGTACCCATGCAGCTAGCTCGCACGATTGGCGAAATGGGGCTATCCCCCACGATGCTGTTAGTAGCCTTAACGGTGCTGCTGTTGATTATGGGCTGTTTTTTGGATGGTATCTCACTGATTTTGCTTGTCACAGCGATTATTATGCCGGTGGTAAGTGCGGCTGGGTTTGATCTGATCTGGTTTGGTATCTATCTGGTGATTGTGGTCGAGATGTCGCAAATCACCCCGCCCGTGGGGTTTAACCTGTTTGTTATCCAGGGGTTAACCGGTAAGGATATACTCACTATTACCAAAGCCACGCTGCCGTTCTTCCTGCTGATGATGCTGGCGATTGCCTTAATGCATCTCTTCCCCGAGATCGCGCTCTATCTACCCCAGGCAATGAATCGCTAGTGGTTAGTGGCGCTCACTCCCCACCATAGATCGCTATGCCGCCTCGGCCAGAGCGTTTGATGAAGTACATGCTCTTGTCGGCGGCATCGATTAGTTCGCGTTCATTACCAAAACCACCATCGCACAAGCAAGCCACACCAATAGAAACCGACACATAAACCGGCTTTTGGTCAACGATTGCCATTGGCTGTTCTTTGAGGTGTTGGGTAATGCGCTGGGAAAACAGCTTGGCCGTTTGGGCTGTTTCGTCGGGTAAGATAATGAGGAACTCTTCACCGCCGTAGCGGCCAGCTAAATCGCCCGCACGAATCAGTGATGCAAGGGTATGACCAAAACGCTCAAGCACTTGGTCGCCGGTGCGGTGACCATAGCGGTCGTTAAGTGCCTTGAAGTGATCAAGGTCGATAAACACCACTGACATGGTGCGATCGTTTTCCTGGCAAAACGCAAAGCGCTCTCGTATTTGCTCTTCCAGCCAAGCGCGATTGGCCAGCTGGGTTAACGGATCAAGGCGGCTCTGTTTCTCAAGCGCTGCATAGCGCTGGTGTAAGCTTTCTAATCGCTGGTTTTGTTCGTCAAGCCGAGCGCTGAGCGTTAGCGTGTGCTGAAAAAGAAGTTGCTGGGCTTCGATGAGTAGCGCGTGGCTATCCATCTCAGTGGTGTGGCTCAGCTGCAGCGTATCAGCCAGTATGGCGAGGTCTTCCTGCAAGTGATGCAGCAGGTTGTCTAGCGCCAGTGCCGGGGTGTTTTTCATCGCAGTGAGCTGACGCAGTAGCGTCGCAAAGGCGCTAACGGGTTCCGCTGCAAGCCAGGCATCGGCAATTGGTCCGGATAAACGTACACACAGCGTTGCCAGGTGGTCGGTCAGTAAGCCATCGTGGCTTTGGTGAATTTCATCAACGAGGGTGGCAGGCATGCCCCATTTAGTGGCCAGCCAAGCGCCTACTAGGGTGTGGTCGCAACCAAAGTGTTGCCGTTCATCGCGGGCTATTTGCTGATGAGGGGTGCCGCTATTAGCGTAGAGCTTTTCCACTTCCTGTGGGTACGCCGCTTGCAGCGCTAAGATGCCAATATCTTGTAACAGCGCTGCGGTAAATACGCTGCCCCTAGAGGCGGGGCAAAGCTGCTGGGCTAGGCGGCTTGCCACAATCGCCGAGGTGATGGCACGTTGCCAGATGCGAACTTGGGTCGCATTCCCCTGGGTGTGGCGCAGCAGGCTAAAGCTCAAAACAGTGGCTAGAGTGGCATCAAGTCCTAGGCGTTGGGTGGCTTCGAGGCTGGTCTTAACAGGTTGAGAAGAGCGCATAAAATACACGCTATTAGCCACAGAAATAAGCCGGGTGGTTAATGCCGTGTCGAACTCAACCGCCTGCCCATAATCTTGAAGAGTGGCGGCTGGTGTGCGGGCAAGCGCGACTATTTTTAACGCGACTGCCGGAAGCGTGGGCAGGTGTGAACACTGTAACAGTGCTTTGCTCACAAAAAGGGGAAGCTCTTCAGTAAGCGCCGTATAGCGTGTTATGTCCACCGCTGAAAGGCTGTTCATATCTTCTCCAGTTGCACTCATCAGCGCGGTGGTTGGCACCAAGGTGTGTTCTTTACGTTTTATCATATACCTATGGCGAACACTCGTCCTCATTTGTGAACATGGTAACGTCGTAAAATTTCCGTTTACCCTTCGTTATGGGCTGTGCTCTATTATTGAGGTCATGCCAATGGCTGAGCGGCTTTAACATATTACATATTGCTTAGCGGCTTCAAATAACAAGGCGAGTGCGACATGCACAAACGTAATGACGCGGCGGATACTTTCCGACAGTTAGCGGAGGGGTTATCGCTAAGCGGTACGCCTAATTTTTTTAAGGCACTGGTGGAGCAGCTTGCTCATCTGCTGTGCGTCGATCATGTGTTGATTGCAGCTGTCACAGGTGGGGATCTAGCAGAAACCTTGGCGGTTTGGTCCGCCGGGCAGCTACAGGAAAACTTCACCTACCCGTTGGTGGGAACGCCTTGTGAAACCGTTGTGGGTCGGGAAGCGTGTCTATATCCCTGCGATGTGCAAGCTCGCTTTCCTCAAGATGAGCTACTGGGGCAGCTGGGCGCGGAAAGCTATATGGGAGTGCCGCTATTTGCAACAGACGGGGCTGCGATCGGGCTGCTTGCTCTCTTGCATAACCAGCCGCTGCGTGTTAGCGGGGTTGAAAGCGATATTATTCGCATCGCAGCGGCCCAGGCGGGATCAGAGCTAGGGCGTCGCCAAGCAGAAAGCGCGCTTCGCAAAAGCGAAGCTGCTGCCAAAGAGAGTGAGCGACGTCTAAATACGCTGCTTAACCATCTGCCGGGCATGGCCTATCGCTGCTTAAATGATCAAGAGTGGACCATGCAATTGGTGAGTAAAGGCGCTGAAACGCTCACCGGTTATAGCCCTGATGAATTAGTAGACAGCCGCGTGATCAGCTATAGCTCATTGATACACGCAGAAGACCTGCCCCGCGTCGCACAGGAAGTTGAAAGCGCTGTGCAGCGTCGCCAGCCATATCGTCTGACGTTTCGTATCCGTCACCGGGATGGCAGTGAGCGATGGGTTTGGGAGCAGGGGCAAGCTATTTTTGCTGATTCGGGCGAAGTCCTCTGTTTTGAGGGTTTTATTACCGATGTCACGGATCAGCAAGAGTCACAACGGGTCCAGCAAGCCGTAGTGAAAGTAGCCTCCACAGTAACCACAAGGGGCGGTGATGGCTACTTTCAACAGCTGATTGCTACGCTCACAGGGCTACTTGAAGCTGATGCGGGGTTAATCGTACTTTTGGATCAGCCGGTGCTGGTACGAAGAGACGAACCCCTCCATGTGGATACTTTATTACCGGCGACAACGGCTCATACCGTTAGTATTGTGGTGAATGGACAGACCCAGAAAAACCACACATTTTTGCTGCGCGACACACCCATCGAGAGAGTGGTTCTAGAGCAAGAGAGCGTCGTACATCATGGCCAGCAGTTTGCCCTGCCGGGTGCCGCGCTGAACGCCCAGGCATGGATTGGGCGTCGCCTGGATAACGCCAAAGGCGAAGCTATTGGGGTAATGATGGTGTTTTATCAAGCGCCGTTAACCACCAACGCATTTGCCACATCGGTGCTGCAAATTCTCTCTAACGGTGCAGCGGCTGAGCTAGAGCGACGGCGCGACCATCGCTACATACATCACCTTGCTTACACCGACAGTATCACGGGGCTGCCAAACCGCGTGCAGTTTATGGAACACCTGCTGGTGATGGGGCAACAAGCTGAGGAGCAGGTCTCGTCATTAACGCTGCTACTGTTAGATTTACGCCGCTTTAAAGAAATTAATGATTTGCACGGCCATCAAATTGGCGACCAGCTGCTTGCCACGGTGGCAGGGCGTTTGCGCCATTTAGACTTGCCGAATGTACACTGCGCACGCCTTTCAGGAGATGAGTTCGCGTTGCTGTTGCCCCTTACTGAGCGCGCTAGCCTGGATGAAGTGGTTAAGCAACTTTGCGATTTAGTGAAAAGTCCCATTCGCCTTGACCATCGCGTCTTCAATTTGGACGTGAGCATTGGCTTTGCGCGCTATCCTAGTGATGTCGCCAAGGTCAGTGAGCTATTTAATGCGGCCAGTATTGCGCTGCATCACGCCAAAAAGCGCGATACCAATATCTCTCCATATACCTTAACTATGCGCCATACACTGGAGCGCCGCCAATGGATGACAGAGCGGCTACACTTGGCGATTTTAGAGCGGCGGCTGGAGCTCCACTTCCAACCTCAGGTGGATTTACGCACTCAAATGTTGACGGGTGCAGAGGCGCTATGCCGCTGGTTTGATCCTGAGTGGGGGTGGGTAAGCCCAGGCGAGTTTATTCCCCTGGCTGAGGAGCGTGGGTTAATCCGCATCCTGGGTGACTGGGTGCTGGAAGAGGCCGCCCGTCAGCTATCTCAATGGCAGGCGTGCGATACGCCACTACCGGGCAGGCTATCGATCAATATCTCCGCTCAGCAGTTTGCCGACCCCCAATTGACGACGCGAGTGGGGGAGTTAACGGCTAGCGTGGTGCCAAGCGCCATTGCCCTGGAACTGACGGAAAGCGATTTTATGCGTGACCCTGATCAGGCCGTCGTTATTACGCAAGCGATGAAGCAAGCAGGCTATGCGCTGTTTATTGATGATTTCGGTACCGGCTACTCATCGCTTGCCTACTTACGCCGGTTTGCTGCCGATGCGCTAAAAATCGACATCTCCTTCGTTCGTGACATGCTTGATAACCATCACGACCGGACGATTGTACAAACCATTATTGCCATGGCCGACGCCCTAGGAATGAAAACCTTGGCCGAAGGCGTCGAAAGCGCCGCCCAAGCCGAGCTATTAGCACAAATGGGCTGTAACCAAGCCCAAGGTTACTGGTTTGGCCGCCCACTTCCAGCCAAGGAGTTTGCTGCGACGTGGTTAACCTCTTCAACCTCTGAAACAGCAGTCAGAAACAGTAACCCCCATTTTCAGCGTTAACGTCATCGTCCTGTCATCATCGTTGGCATACCCTACGCGCCGCCGAACCCGCGAAAAAAGGAGTGCCCCATGCGCCTCGCTCTGTTTGACCTTGATGACACCCTCCTGGATGGAGACTGCAGCGACCGCTGGAATTTATGGATGATAGAACAGGGCTGGATCCGTGACGCCGAGACCTTTATGGCGCGTGCCGAGCAGATGCAGCAGGCGTATCACGCGGGTAAGTTAAAGCTTGAAGAATACCTGGCGATGACCCTGGCGCCGCTGCGGGGGCGTCGCGTCAGTGATGTGCAGAAAGAAGTAGAGCGCTTTGTCGCCACTCATCTACAGCCGCGTATTTTTGATCACGCTTGGCGCTGCCTCGACGCGCATCGTCAGTCAGGCGACACCTTGGTTCTTATTTCGGCGTCATCGCATCACTTGGTGGCACCGATTGCGACAATGTTAGGGATTGAGCATGTGCTGGCGGTAGAGCTCAGTGTCGAGCACGCGGGGAGTCGAGCAAGCTACACCGGCCAGAGTAAAGGCGTGCTCTCCTATCGAAGCGGCAAAGTAGTGCGTTTCCAGCAGTGGCTAACCGAGCAAAACATCACTCCCAGCCACACTACCTTCTACTCGGATTCCCGCAACGATATCCCGCTGCTGCAATATGTTGACTGCCCGGTAGCGGTGAATCCAGACCCTGTGCTGGCGGAGGTTGCTAGTGTCGAAGGATGGCGGCGATTAGACTGGCGGATAGCAGCGTCGAACGGCGCTTCATCGGCCAACGATCTATCTGGAAAATCGGCGCATGCCTGATGCTTACTATTTACAGTTAACAGAACAGCTTCGCTATTTAATTACTCAGCACGCAACTCAGTGGGAAGGTAAACTGCCCGCCGAACGAGCGTTGGCAGAGCGCTTTTCGACGACCCGCGTTACGTTGCGCCAAGCCTTGGCGCAACTGGAGGGAGAAGGGCTCATTCACCGCAGCAATCGGCGAGGCTGGTTTATTTCACCGGCTCGGCTGGTGTATGACCCTACCCGAGACGCAGGCTTTAACGATTATGTGCGTGCTCAGGGGCGCCAGCCGCGCACTGCGGTTCTAAAGCTTGAAACCTGCCCACACTTAGCGGCGGCCCGTGCCCTGGAGCTGCCCGATGACCAGCCGTTCCATCATATTCGCCGTCGCCGTTACGTGGATGATCGCGCTGTACTGGTGGAGTCGCTTTGGGTAGTGCCAGAGCGAGCGCCAGAGTTGCTCGACATCTACAGCGGACAATCATTGTGGGGGCTGTTAAGAGAGCGCTGGGGGCACCACTTAGCCAATCGCTCGATCCGCATGGTGTCTGAAGCACTGTCGCCACTCGATGCCGAAGAGTTACTCGTTGCCCCAGGCGCTGCAGGACTCAATATTTGCCGCGCTATTTTCGACGATCAGCAGCGGCCTATTGAGTTTGATGAGGAGCACTGGCTGCATGATTCCCTTTGCATCAGCGTTGATCTGGCTGGGCAGCAGTGAGCGTAACGGTTGCCTAATACCGTCCATCCAAGCGTACATCACAGCTTAAAAAAACGGTCAAGCAAGCGTCATCGCAGTGTCATTTAACCACGGCAAACTCCTGGTCTATACCAAAACGCTAGGAGCCTACTATGTCGACCCTTCACCGGTTGTTTCAACCCACTCAAATAGCCGCTGCTTTGCTTGCAACGGCGGCTGTTACCTTCACCTCTATGGCGAGCGCCACTGAGTTAACGGTGTACACCGCCGTTGAATCAGATGACCTGCAAAAATATGCCGAGCGCTTTAATGCTGCTCACCCCGATATCACCATTAACTGGGTGCGCGACTCGACGGGCGTGATTACTGCGCGCCTGCTGGCGGAAAAAGACAACCCCCAGGCAGATGTCATCTGGGGCTTAGCAGCCACTAGTCTGCTGGTGCTTGAAGAAGAAAACATGCTGGAGCGCTACGCCCCCACTGGCGTTGAAAATCTTGATCCAAAATTCGTTGATGCTGCTTACCGTAACGGTGAATACCCTGCGTGGGTGGGCATGGATGCCTGGGTAGCTGCCATTTGCTACAACACCATTGAGGGCGAGCGCCAGGGCGTGCCCATGCCAACCTCCTGGGAAGACCTGACCCAGCCTGAGTTTGAGGGGCATGTGATCATGCCTAACCCCAACTCCTCTGGTACCGGCTATTTGGATGTGGCCAGCTGGATGCAGCTGTGGGGCGAAGAGCAGGGCTGGGACTATATGGACCGTCTGCATAACAACATTTCCCGTTACACCCACTCAGGCTCTGCGCCATGTAGCCTGGCGGCCACCGGCGAAGCGGTTGTTGGCGTGTCGTTTGCCTTCCGGGGTGCACGATTAAAATCCCAAGGCGCACCAATTGAAGTGATTTTCCCAGAAGAGGGGCTGGGCTGGGATATGGAAGCTGCCGCCATCGTGGCCGGTACCGCTAAACAGGAAGCTGCCCAAACGCTGATGGACTGGGCCGTGTCCCGCGAGGCTAACGAGCTTTATAACGAAGGCTACGCCGTGGTGGCCTACCCCGGTGTGGCACAGCCGATTGAAAACTACCCTGCGGACATTGCCGATCGCATGATTGATGCCGACTTCCAGTGGGCTGCCGTCAATCGCGAGCGCGTACTGGCTGAGTGGCAGCGCCGCTACGACGGTAAGACAGAACAGTAAGCAGAGATCAGTTCCCCGGCCTAGGCCGGGGCTTGGAGATGTTATGCAACCTATTATGACCTCGCTGCTGGCCGCCGATTCGCCCACAGCGGTTCCCCCAGCGATGCCTCATCTGAGTATTGAATCGGTCACTAAACGCTTTGGAAGCTTTACTGCGCTGGACAACATTGCGCTACAGATTCAGGAGGGCGAGTTTGTCTGCTTTTTAGGGCCTTCTGGCTGCGGAAAAACGACCCTGTTACGCACTATTGCAGGCCTGGCTCAGCAAACAGCGGGCACGTTAATTCAGCGTGGCAAGGATATTTCCATGCTGCCCCCGCAAGCGCGGGATTTTGGCATTGTGTTCCAATCTTATGCGCTGTTTCCCAATCTAACGGTGTTCGATAACGTTGCCTACGGGCTACGCAACCGCCGCAGTGATCGGGCGACAATTGATGCCCGCGTAGCGGAGTTACTTGCACTGGTTGATCTTAGCGGTAGCGAGCATAAATATCCTGCCGCGCTTTCTGGCGGGCAGCAGCAGCGGGTTGCGCTAGCGCGAGCGCTGGCGACCGAACCGGGCCTGTTACTGCTTGATGAACCCCTCTCAGCGCTGGATGCGAGAGTGCGCGGCCATTTGCGCCATCAGATCAAAGCGCTACAGGCGCGTCTTGGCGTGACCACCATTATGGTCACCCACGATCAAGAAGAAGCACTCACCATGGCAGATCGTATCGTGGTAATGAACCATGGGGTAATCGAACAGGTGGGAACGCCCGCTGAGATCTACCATCAGCCCGCCAGCGCTTTTGTGGCGTCATTTATCGGCACCATGAATTTTTTAGAGGTGACCGCCCAGGCGAATAACCAGGCGTTGCTAGGTACTATTTCATGCCCTTGCCTGCCGCATGCCTACGCGCAAGGCCAAGCAGCGCAACTGGCCATTCGCCCTGAAGCGGTCGCGCTTAGTGCTAGCACCACCGGGCTGAGCGGTGAGGTGATGGGTATTGAGTTTTTAGGGGCGTTTCAGCGGGTGTCGCTGCAATTTAACGGTACCGAGCAACGGTTGCTGGCTGATGTTCCCAGTCGTGATAGCGCCGCACTGGGATTGCGGCTAGGGCAAAACCTGGGTATCCATTTGCCTGCCGATGCTGCCCGTTTATATCCGGCAGGGAGCAACCCGTCATGAGGGCAAGTACGTTTTCAGGCTCTGCCTCAAAGCCTTCACTGGAGGCGTGGATTCGCCTGCTCGTGCTGTTAGCGGGCGTGGCGCTGTTAGTGATTGGCCTGCTGTTTCCGCTATTGGCGATGTTGGTGAAAAGCCTGCAAGACCGCAGCGGCGACTTTATTGGGCTAGCCAACTTTGTGCAGTACTTTCAAACGCCAGCACTGGTCAACTCAATTGCCAATTCGCTGCGCGTGGCGTTCACCACCACGGTGGTCGTCGCTGGGCTGGCCTTTTTATGCGCCTACGGCATTACCCGTACCTGCATGCCGGGCAAGCGGCTCTTTCGCATGTTGGCAATTTTGCCCATTTTGGCACCTTCCCTGCTGCCCGCTATTAGTCTGGTTTATCTGTTTGGCAACCAGGGGTTTTTGCGCGACGTGCTGGCAGGCCATTCGATTTATGGACCGATTGGCATTGTGATGGGCATGAGTTTTTGGATTTTTCCCCATGCGCTAATGCTGCTCACCACGGCGCTGACTAACAGCGATGCACGCCTCTATGAAGCAGCCGAAGCGCTGGGCACACCGAAGTGGCGTACGTTTTTGACGATTACGCTGCCAGGGGTGCGTTACGGGCTGATTTCATGCCTGTTCGTTGTCTTTACGCTGGCCATTACCGACTTTGGTGTGCCGAAAATTATTGGCGGCCAATTCAGCGTGCTCGCCACCGATGTGTATCGCCAAGTGGTGGGGCAGCAGAACTTCCAAATGGGCGCGGTGGTTAGCGTTATTTTGCTAATGCCTGCGGTGCTATCGTTTGCCGTTGACCGCTGGATACAAAAGCGTCAGGTGGCTCAGCTTTCGGCGCGGGCCGTGCCATGGCAACCCACGCCTAGCCCGCTGCGAGACTGGACGTTTGCGCTGCTGTGTTATTCGGTCGCGGGGGTGATTCTGCTAGTCATTGGTACCGCGGTGTATGCTTCACTCATCCAGTTTTGGCCCTACAACCTGTCGTTCACACTGCAGCACTATACCTTTCAAGGCTTAGCGGGCAGTGGCTGGGGGGCTTGGTTTAACTCTCTCAAACTGGCCTTTAGCGTCGCGTTAGTGGGTACACTGGTGATTTTCTTCAATGCGTGGCTGATTGAAAAGAGCGAAGGCTATCGCCCGCTGCGCCAAGGCCTGCATTTTATGGCCATGCTACCCATGGCGGTGCCGGGTATGGTGCTGGGCCTCGCGTATATCTTCTTTTTTAACCAGGCAGGGAACCCTCTTAACTGGCTTTACGGCACTATGGCGATTCTGGTGCTCAACACGCTCGTGCACTTTTACACGGTATGCCATCTCACTTCGGTCACTGCGCTGAAACAGCTCGATCCTGAGTTTGAAGCCGTGGGAGCCTCGTTAAAAGTACCGTTCTGGACCACGTTTAGCCGCGTGACATTGCCGGTATCGCTGCCTGCCGTGCTAGATATTTCGGTCTACCTATTTGTCAATGCGATGACGACAGTGTCTGCGGTAGTGTTCCTCTATAACAGTGACACGCGGCTGGCTTCAGTGGCGGTGCTACACCTGGACGAGGCGGGCTATTTTGCCAGCGCCGCGGCCATGGCAGTGCTGATTTTCCTGACCTCGCTGGTGGTTAAACTGCTCCACGCTGCGCTTACCCACGTTCTCTTAAACAACGCTCAGCGTTGGCGTCAGGCGGGCTAAATAGCCCGCTACGCCAGCGGCTGACATGTGCTTATAATCTGGTATAGACCAAAATGATGAGTGATTTAAAAGTGCCTTACCTCTTAACCCCAGGGCCGCTAACTACGTCCCAGGCGACCAAAGCCGCCATGCTGCGCGACTGGGGCTCCTGGGATGATGACTTTAACCGTGTGACTGCCGACGTGCGTGCGCAACTGCTGGCCATGGCCGACGCTGCCGCTAGCGAGTTTGCCTGTGTGCCGATGCAGGGCAGCGGCACGTTCGCCGTTGAAAGTGCGCTGGCCTGCGCAACCGACCCTAGTGGCAAAGTGCTGGTGTTAATGAACGGCGCTTACGGCAAGCGGGCTGCTCAACTGCTCGATATGATGGGCCGTTGTTATGTGACGCTGGATAAAGGTGACTACTTACCGCCGCAACCCGACGAAGTGGCGGCACTGCTACAGCAAGATGCTGACATTACCGCCGTTTTTCTAGTTCACTGCGAAACCAGCTCCGGCATTTTGAACCCGCTTGAAGCCATCGCTGAGGTGGTGCGGGCTCACAGGAAAACGCTGATCGTGGACGCCATGAGCTCGTTTGGAGGCATACCGATCAGTCTGACAAAAACGCCTATTGATGTGCTGATTTCATCAGCCAATAAGTGCATCGAAGGCGTACCGGGCTTTGGTTTTGTGATCATTCGCCAGACGCTACTGGCTGCTGGTCAGGGGCGTGCCCACTCGCTGAGCCTGGATTTACACGCCCAGTGGGACTACATGGAGCGCACTGGCCAGTGGCGCTTTACCCCGCCCACGCATACGGTGGTGGCCTTTCAAGCGGCGCTTGCCCAGCACCGGGAAGAGGGCGGCGTGCCGGGGCGCTGCGCACGTTATACCCACACGCGTGATGTGCTGGTAAGAGGCATGCGGGCGTTAGGCTTCAGCACGCTTTTAGACGATGAATGGCTATCACCCATCATCACCACGTTTTTGAGCCCTACCGACCCTGCGTTTGAATTTAAGACGTTCTATGCAGCGCTGAAGGCGCGTGGCTTTTTGATCTACCCCGGCAAATTAACCGACGTCGAAAGTTTTCGCATCGGCTGCATTGGCCAATTGGATGCGGCGGTGATTGAGCAGTTACTCCGCGTTATTCAAGACGCCCTAACGGATATGGGTGTTTCTCTCTTCACTGAATCAAGGAGTGCCTGATGCACTATCAATCTCCTCAATGTCTGCAGGCGGTGATTTGTGACTGGGCGGGTACGCTGGTCGATTTTGGCTCCTTCGCCCCGACCCAGATATTTGTCGAAGCCTTTGCCGAACTGGGTGTGGCGATCAGCCTAGCAGAAGCACGTGGCCCGATGGGCATGGGCAAATGGGAGCATATTCGCACGCTGTGCGATCAGCCTGAGATAGCCGAGCGCTTTCTTCAAGCCGTGGGTCACCTGCCGACTGATGCCGATGTGACGGCGCTTTATGAGCGCTTTATGCCGCTGCAGATTGCCAAAATTGCCGATCACTCGGCGGTGATACCGGGGGCGCTGGATACGCTTACTTGGTTACGTATGCAGGGGTTAAAGGTAGGTTCGTGCTCCGGCTATCCGGCCGTGGTGATGGAAAAAGTGGTGGCGCTAGCCGCTGATAACGGCTTAACGGTAGATCATGTGGTGGCCACTGACGAGGTGCCCAATGGCCGCCCGTATCCCGCCCAGGCGCTGGCTAATGTGATTGCCTTAGGCATCAGCGATGTCGCTGCCTGTATCAAGGTGGACGATACCGCCCCCGGCCTACTTGAAGGGCGCCGTGCCGGCATGTGGACGGTCGCGCTCACCTGTTCAGGCAATGCGCTAGGACTAAGTTATAACCAGTATCATGCGCTGGGCGATAGCGAACGCCGTGCAGCCCACGAGCGAGTGGCCGCCCAGTTTGCCCCCTCAAAACCGCACTACAGCATTGCCACTATCGCCGAACTGCCCGGCGTTGTGGATGCCATTAATGCCCGTTTACAGCGAGGAGAGCGGCCTTGAGTCCAGCCGCACTGGCGTTAGTGCTGCTTTCGGTGTGTATGCATGCTGGTTGGAACGTATTGGGTAAGCGCAATGCACCATCGCTGGCTTTTTTTGCCTTGGCTTACGGGGCAGGCGGTGCATTGTTGCTGCCGCTGGTGTGGCTTGGGCCATCGTTGGCGGCGCTGCCCGAGGCATTTTGGGGCTGGCTAGCGCTCTCAGGGCTGTGCCAAATGCTCTATATGGGTGGCTTAGCCTGGGCTTATGCGCGTGGGGAAGTTAGCGTTCTCTATCCCATCGCTCGGGCGCTGCCGGTGGTGCTGGTACCGCTCGTATCCATTGGGCTGCTCGGCAACCGCGCGCTGGATGTGGGGGATGGAATTGGCATGGCCTTGGTGGTGGCAGGGGCGCTCTGCTTGCCGCTAAGCCATCCAGAGGCGCGCAGGCTATCGACCTATTTAACACCCGCTATGGGGTTTGCACTGTTGGCGGCCGCAGGTACGGTGGGCTATTCGCTGATCGATAAGCAGGCTCTGGCGTTGATGCAGGTAGCAGGCCACAGCAGTTTAACCGCAGGCGCGGTGTTTATGGTGCTACAGGCCGTGATGACGTTGACCTGGGCGGTACCGCTGCTGGCGCTGCTGCCGGCAGAGCGCCGTCGGTTGCCCGCTATCCGCCAGCAAGGGCTAGTGATGCTGGTCGTCACTGGCCTGATGATGACCTGCACGTATGGCCTGGTACTTATGGCTCTGGCGCTAACCGACGAGGTGAGTTACATCGTGGCGCTACGCCAGCTCTCCATTCCGGTGGGCGTTTTAATGGGCGTGCTGTGGCTAAAAGAACCCGCCTCTAGAGCAAAAGCGCTAGGCACGCTGATTATGCTGAGCGGGCTGTTGCTGGTGGCACTTTAAGCAGGCGCTAGCCAACTGCTTGCCAGACCAAGTTGATCCCCACCAAGAACATGGCCAGAATCACAAGGCGGTAAAACAGTGCTTCGTTGACGCGGCTTTGTAGCCATAGCCCGTTGCGCACGCCCATCCAGGCTACCGGCACCAACAGCATTGACGCCCAAACGCTGGTAACGTTGACTTCACCAAGCCACATATACGGGCCTAACTTGATAACATTCACTACCGCATAAATGACCGTGCAGGTGGCAATAAAGGTCTCTTTAGAGAGCTTGCGTGGCATCAAGTAAATATTGAGCGGTGGTGCGCCTGCATGGGCAATAAAGCTGGTAAACCCACAAACGCTGGCGGCAGGCAGCGCCCAGCGGGTGGAAATCGGCTTCTTAGCGACTGGCTTCAGCAACATATACGCCGCAAACACCACAGAGATAACGCCCAGCACCAATCGAACACCCTCTTCGCTGAGGCTGCCAAACAGCAGTGTGCCAACGGTCACGCCAATTACTAACCCCGGCACAAATCGCCACACTTCGGCGTTTGCCTGCTTTCCCCACCATGCTTTTAGCGCAAATACATCCATGACGAGCAAGAGGGGCAGTAACAAGCCTGCCGCTTGGGTAGGGCTAATCGCCAGCGCCATCAGGGGTACCGAAAGCGTGCCAAAACCGCCTGCAAAGCCGCCTTTTGAAACGCCGGTCAGGTAAACAGAAAAGACAATTAACACCCACGCGATAATGGAGTAATCGGGAAGCATGGAACATCCTTGGTAAACAGTCGTTAAAAACGCCTAACGTAAAAAACCCCGCATTCGCGGGGCTGAAAAGCATCGTGCCGATAAGTTGAGCGGGATAAATGTTAGCAGGCAAATAGATGGATGTCTCACCTGGTGCGGTTATAGGGGGTGATCACAAAATAATCACGGTCGCGAGGCCCAAGAACGACAAAAAGCCGACCACATCCGTGACGGTAGTTAAAATGACGGCGCCTGATAATGCGGGGTCTATCTGCAGCCTTTTCAACACCAAGGGAATCAGCACGCCCGATAAGTTGGCAACGCTCATGTTTAAAAAGATGGCTAACGTAATGACTAGCGTAATCAGCGGATCGCTAAACCACAGGTAGGAAATACCGCCGACAACCAGCGCCCACACTAAGCCGTTAATCATCCCTACCCAAAGCTCTTTGTTATAGAGCCACTGTTTATTGTTACCGGCGAGCTGGCCGAGCGCCAAACCGCGTATCACCACGGTTAGGGTTTGACTGCCAGCGATCCCGCCCATACTCGCCACCACCGGCATCAGGATGGCGAGCGCCACAATTTGATCCAATACTTCTTCAAACTGCCCAATCACGAAGGCGGCTAGGAAAGCGGTGAGCAGGTTAATGCCCAGCCAAACGCCACGGCTCTTTGCGCTTCGCAGAATAGGGGTGAAGACTTCCTCCTCATCGCTGACGCCCGACATGTGCTTTAACGTCATGTCCGCATCATCTTGGGTGATCTCTAATACGTCGGAGGCGTTTAGCTGACCGACTAACAGCCCGTCACTATCACAAACCGGCACAAAGGGCAGTTCTTTGGAGCGGAGTAGCGCAGCGGCATCGCCTACCTTCATTTGATCATTGAGTGTGAAGGGAGCATCCATATGCTCGTCAACGGTGCTCTCCTGCGGCTGTTTGATGAGATCAATGAGCGATAGAGTTCCCAGTAGACGCTTATCCTTGTCAGTAATCATAATCTGTTGCGATTCATCGTCTAGCAGCCGGTGAATGCGGATATAGCGCTGTACCGCTTCTAGTGATACGCCCTGCTTTACATTGACCGTTTCTGGGTCCATGTAACGACCGACGACATCCTCTTCATAAGCATGAAGAATTTCCACATGAGCACGGATCTCCTGATCCAGGCTGGCGTAGACGGTCGTTTTGATTTCGTCGTCAGCGACATCGAGAACCTCGGCCACTTCCTGAGCATCCAGGCCCTTAACGATTTGCTCTACGTCGCTGGCGGAAAGGTCTTCAATAAAGTCGGCACGAATATCTTCATCCACTTCGGCGAGCACTTCACCGAGCACATCATCAGGGATGTAGTCCCACAGGAGGTCGCGAGTTTTAGCCGGAAAAGACTCAAGCGTGCGCGCAATCGCTAAGATATCGAGCTCAGTAAACAGCTCGCTCAGGGCGATGTTGTCTTCTTCGTCTAGAAGCTTCTGCAGATAAAGCAGCTGCTCCTCGGTATTGGTGTATTTTTCCTCATCGCGCATAGAGTCCATCCTTAGGGGGAATTAATTTTGAACACAACCACTAGAAAGCGCTTGATGGCTCACGATGAATTTTATCGATAGGCAGGGTTGAAAGCCATGACGGCGTTGAAGACCGGCATGGCGTTGGACACTGTTACAGCGTTGGAGGGGTGCGTTGTTAGTGGCGTGTTTCAAATGCCACGCGTACGCCGTATGCCATACGCTGTTGGGCACCCACCGGCGGGGTGTCGTTGCCAATCATTTCGTCCACAGCGTCTGCCCAGGTGAGGATGCCGTGGGTAAAGCCAAGCGGGGCGAGCGCACGACTGACCCATTGGGTGCCGCTAAAGCGCTTGGTTTCACCCGTTTCATCGACCAGCAAGCCAACCGAATCATTGTGGTGCAGACGCACGATATACCAGCCCATATCGAGCCCCAGCAGTTCTACCTCGGGCAGTGGTGCTGAGGTTTGTAAGCGTTGTGACAGTTCTTCTAGGGTCAAACGAGGGGGGAGCGTAGACGACATGGCATTACCTCAACAGACGATAAACTTATATCTCAAAGTCTAAAGTTTGTGGTGGTATTGTACAGCTTTTTGTAGCTCTACTTGCGTCACTTTATGTTGCTAGCCTGCTGTAATGGCGGCTAATTAATGATTGAGTGCTAGCCACGTATGGTTAGCGCGGTGTGATGTCGGGTGGCTTAGCGCCGTAATATCCGCATGATAGATAGCCGCTATGCGCTGAGGGGCAAGTACCTGGGCAGGCGTACCCTGGGCAACACGCTGCCCTTGATCGAGTAGCCATACCTGGTCGGCGTAGGTGCTGGCCAGATTGAGGTCGTGAAGCACGCAGACAATTGCCATAAAGTGCCGTTCTGCCCAGGTGCGTAGTTGACGCATTAAGCGCTGCTGCTGGCCGATATCGAGCGCGCTGGTGGGTTCATCCAGCAGTAAAAGCCCACCATCTTGGGCGGTAGGGGAGCGCCGGGAAAGTAACTGGCAGGCACCCCGCGCAATCATTACCCGCTGGCGTTCGCCGCCGGATAGCGAAAGCACGCTGCGCTGGGCAAGGTGCGATAAGTCTAAATCATGCAGCAGTTCCGCGATCAGCGCATGGCTAGGGTTGCTGCCTAAACTCACCAGTTCACCGGTTTGCCAATCAAAGCCTGGCAACGTTTGCTGGGCCACCAGCGCCCGGCGGTCGGCAAGCACGCTGATTGGCCACTCGCTCAGACGCTTGCCGTCCAGGTGTAGCTCGCCCTGTTCACAGGGGCGAAACCCCGACAGCATGCTGAGCAAGGTGCTCTTGCCTGCGCCGTTGGGCCCAACAATGGCGAGCAGTTCACCTGGGCGAAGGGTGCCGTCCAACGGCGCGATAGTGGGCGAGGTGGTGAAGCCCGCTTGATGTAGGGTCAGCATGCTCGATTCCGACGCATTAGAAGGTAAAGGAAATAGGGGCCGCCCAACAGGCTGGTTAACAGCCCGACGGGGATTTCGGCGGGGGCGCCAAGGGTGCGTGCCAGAGTGTCCGCAACGACGAGCAGTAGTGCACCGCCTAGCATAGACGCGGGTAGCAGCAGGCGGTGCCCAGGCCCGAGCCAAAGCCGCAGGCAGTGGGGGACCAGCAAGCCAAGAAAACCAATCACACCGGTCAGCGCGACGCACAGCCCTACACCCAGCGAGGTAGCAACGACCACGCGGCGTTTTAAGCGCGTTGCATCCAAGCCTGCTGCATGGGCGGTAGATTCGCCTAGCTGAAGTAGGTCAAGCTCATGTGCGCTGCGTATTAACAGCCATAGGGCAAACGCAATAAGGGCAAGGGCTAAGGCCGTGGTGCGCCACAGAGCGTTGGTGAGCGTGCCCATCCCCCATAAGCTGAGCTGGCGAAGCTGCTCATCACTGGCCATAAATGCCAGCACGCCGCCTCCAGCGCCGGCTAAGGTGTTGATGGCCAAGCCCGCGAGTAGCAGCGACATCACGGCAGCACTGCCACCCCCTTGGCGCTTGGCAATGCCAAATACCACTAAACAAACACTAAGTGCCCCTAGAAAACCCGCTGCAAACTGGCCGTAAAGGCTACCGGCAGCGCTACCCTGAAAAAGCACAATCCAAAGCGCCACAAATAGCCCCGCACCGCTGGCAAGGCCTAACAGTGTGGGATCAGCCAATGGGTTACGAAATAGCCCCTGCATGGCGGCTCCGCTACCCGCCAGCATCGCGCCAACGGCCACGCCTAGCAGTAAGCGAGGTAAACGCAGCTGCCACCATACCTGCACGCTGAGCCCATCGGCGCTGCCATTGATGAGTGCCCAGGGTGATACGCCCAGCGCGCCGGAAGCTGCTCCCCAGCCAAGGGCGATTATTAATGCCAGGGTAAGGCCACCCAGCACACGTGTGGTTCGGCGAAGCGGCAGTAAGGGGCGATAACGATCATAGGAAGCGCCGGAAATCATCGGCTAGCCTGCTCGGTGCCGGGCAGTGCCTCAATGTTCTGGCGCAGGGTAAATAGCTGGTCAGGCGTGCGAGGGCCAAAACCGAGCAGCGCTTGATCATCAATGACGATTAGTCGTTTCTCACGTCCTGCGGGCGTTAACTGCATCCCCGGTAACCGCCATAGCGCGTGCTCGCCGCCCAACGCCTCCAACCCCCGTTGGGACATAATCACCAGCGTGGGGGCTTCTTTTGCCAGCGCCTCGGCTGCCACGCTTTGATACCCCCTCATTTCGCCAAACGCATTATTCAGGCCAACGGCCGTTAAGGCTGTGTGGGCGGCGGTGTCGTTGCCAGCAACTCGCGGTGTTAGGCCACTGTGGTGAAGAATAAACATCGCTCGGGTGTCAGGCAGTGGGGGAAGGGATGCTAAGCGTTCAAGGGTGGCGGTGAGTGAGGCAGCCAGCGCGTCACCCTGTGGCTGGCGCTGCGTATGCTGGGCCACCGTGCGGACTTTCTCGGCAATCGAGGACAGGTCAGCCGGTGCCTCAATCACATCAACGGTTACACCCACGGCCTCTAACTGTTCTAGCACCTCCTTTGGGCCGGCGTGCCCCGCTGCCAGCACCCGGTCTGGCGCCACTGAGAGCACGCTTTCAGCAGAGAGCTGGCGCAGGTAGCCTACCGAAGGCAGAGCGGCCATTTCTGGGGGATGAAGCACCGTATCGTCGCGGGCAACGACCTCGATATCCGCATCAAGGGCGGCAACGGTATCAGCGATATCGCCGCCCAAAATGACCCAGCGCTCGTTGGCTAGCGCAACCCCGGTAGTTAACCAGCCAATCAGTAATGTAGTAAGCGAGTGGCGTGCGAAGCGTGTTGCGTTCATGCCACGGCCTCTTGGCTGTCGATTTCATTCAGCAACTGTCGCCACTCTCGACGCTCATTGCGGCCTTCCTGGCGTTCAGCGTAAATTTGCAGCACCAAAGAACCCTCTGCATCAAAGGCCTCCACGCTGGTAACGCCGCCGTCGCGATTAGGTTTGCTAACCTGCCACACTTGCTCAATGGCGGTGTCATTCAGGTGCAGGGTGAACTGCTCGCCAAACAGGTTTAGCCAGCCGCGGGCGCGCTGGGGCGCAGGCACTATGCCAGTGCGAATTTGCACGCAGCCGGGGCTTGCCACAAACAGCATCAAGGGCAGCGCGCGCTGATTTGCGTTGGTTAACAACTGTTCCAAGGCTCCGACAGGAAGCGCACGTGTATAGCGGCCTTCCATCAGCTGGTTGGCTTCAAGGCGCTCTAGGTGATGGCGCTGCAGCAGCGTAAAGAATTGATGTACATCGCGCATCGCCGCCCACTCGCTAGCGAGCGTGGGCGCTTCCGGGAGGGCGCGCTTTAAGCGGGGAGCGCACTGGGTAAATGCGGGAGTGTCCATGGTGCCTAGGGCGGCTAGCGCTCCCCAGTGGCGAGGTAGCGGATTTTCCAGCGCAAAGCTTTTATGAATAGCGCAGCCATGTTGGTTGAAAACTTGCAGGCTCCAGCGCCACTGGGCTGTTTTGTTCCCTGCGGACATGGGGACATAGATAGGGTCGCGGATCAGGCAAGCCCAGTGCCAATGGGAAAACAGCAGCCGTAAATCTAGGCCGCCTGGGTCAAGCAGCAAGCCGGTGTGCGACCCACCATTTAGTTCTGGGTAATCACCGGTTTGCTCCAGTACGGCTAATCGGGAGCGAGTGAGTGCTTTGACACGGCCTAATAGAGAAAGATGCGCCGCAAGGTCTTTCGGCGCGAGGGGCAGGGTCCACACGTCACGGCCTAAGCGCGCGGCCTGAAGTTCGCCCTCACTGATGGATAAGCGTTCGGCAATATCAATGGCGGGCAGGCGAGGCTGCGCTGCGCGCGCAGCGTCGAAGGCTTCAAGAATAGCGATCTGCTGAGAATTAATCATATGACACCTCTAAGCTTAACGATTGCAGGGCGTTACCACTGCCAGTTGAGGGTGGCGAACAGGCTGCGCCCGTCACCCAGGCTGCCATCTGGTCGATACCACACGTTGTCGCCCAGGTTGGCGAGGCGCAGTGCAGTATCAATCGCAGGGGTGATTTGCCAGGCAAGGTGTACGTCGTGCAGGCCATAGCCGGGCAGGTGTTCATCGTCGCCCTGCTTATCAAAGGATTGGGCAAAACGACCCTGCCAGCCGATCCGCACCGTGCTGTTATAAAGCGCAACCTCACCGCCCAGCGTCATTTCCAGGGGTGTTTGGCTGCCGAGGGCCTCGCCGCTATCGCGATCTTTGCCGGATACTTCTGATAGACCGGCAAAGCTGGTGAGCATAGGGAAGGCGCTCGGCTGCCAAGTAAGACGTGCGTCATAGCCCCATAGCTGGGCCCGCTGTACGTTTACGGCCTGAGTCGTACCCGCCATGATATCGACCTGAGTATCGATGAAGTCGTCGGCACGGGTGTCGAAGTAGCTGGCACGCACTTGCCAGTCGCCTTGATGCCATACCACGCCACTTTCCCAGGTGCGGCTGGTTTCGGGGGAGAGGCTAGGATTGGGAATCCAGTAGTTGTCGGGCGTACAGAAAAATGGCCCTGCACAGAACCCGGCAAAGTGGCGCTCGTTAGCGTAAAGCTCGGAAAGGCTGGGTGCGCGGAAAGCTTCGGCGTAGCCTGAGAACAGCATCAAGGAGTCGTCAGGTCGCCAGGCAAGACGCAAGCGCGGCGACACTTGGTCGTGCACGCTGTCGGCATCGTTTTGACCGCTGGCGTCATAGCGGTCGTAGCGCGCACCCAGGCCGACGTCAAACTCTCCCGCACCGCCTTCTGCTAAATAGCGGCCTGCCGTAAGCGTGGTATCAAGATAGGCCGACTGGGTATCGATATCAGCCTTAGGGAAACCATTTGCTTCACCGTCAGGCCGCTGGCGGGCTTGCTCCAGCTCTGCACCAAACACCAGCGTTTGTGAAAGCCAGCCGTGATCGATGCGGTGATAGCCGTCGCTCTGCAGGCCGACCCGTTCAAGGGTACGGCTAGCCTGTGGCTCGTCAATATCCTGTTGGCTAAAGGTAAGCTGTGAGGTGATGTCAGTGGCACCGCTTGGCTGCCAGCGGTGGCCCAGCTGGACGTTGTTGCTTTCCACATCGCGGTCGCGAAGCGGATTGCTGGCATCGGTTGAGCGCTGCTGCGGGTTGGCGGGCTGGGTGGCGCGTTCATCATAATGTTGCCAGCTGATAAACACTCGTTGTTCGTCATTTGGCTCCCAGCCGCCTTTGAGCAGCAGGCTATTGAGGCTGGCGTCCTCTTCGGCGTCATCGCCACCAGCGCGGCGTATATCGCCGGATTCGCTGCGACCCACAGAAAATAGCCCGTCCACTGGCCCGTTAGCCGTGTCACGGCGACCAAACGCCGTCAGGCTGCCACGTAGTTCGTCGCTGGCCGTTGCTCCGCCAAGGGAAAGACGTACCCCGCTATTTTCACCGGGGGCTAACAGGTCGCTGGCCTCCACGCTGGTAAAACTGACCACACCGCCCATGGCGTTGCTGCCGTAGAGGCTAGACAGCGCGCCGCGGGCAACCTGCACTTCTTGAATCAGCGCTGGGTCGAGGAAGAAATTACCCACATGACCCGTGGAAATATCCTGGCGAACGCCGTCTAGGCGCACTAGCACACCATTTCTTCCGAAGCCACGCATACTCAGCGTTTGGCCGTTACGGCGGCCTTGGCCAGCCACATGCAAGCCAGGCTGGCGGCTCAGTACGTCTTCAACGCGGCTCGCGGTGGCAAGCGTGGCATCTTGGCGGTCGATGATGTCGATCATCAGCGGTGCGCGGGAAAGATCCGTCGGTGCGCGGGTGCCTGTTACCGTCACGGGGGCTAAGTCCGTGTTATTAGCGTAGGCGGGCAGTAGAGGAAGTAAGCTAAGGCAAAGGCCTAACGTGTGCGTGGGTTTCATGGGCCAGACAGTTCCAACAGAAAGTGATGGAGAATGTTGCTGGCTGGGTGCGATGGGCTACCTGGCTGGCTAAAGAGGTAATAGGTAAGCGATTATTTCATAAGGCTTATGCTGTTAAGATCAGCTTGCCGCTTTTCGTACGGCGCAGCACATAGCGCCGCTGCTCATGATAAATCACCAGCTGACCGTCTTGATCAAGTAGCGCCTGACTGCTCACCTCGCGGGGTGCGCTAGGCGAGCCTTGTGAAGCGGTGAATTGTTTCCGGGGCTGCATGAGAGCATGTTTCCTGCGTTAATGATAAGCGTTATCATTAATCTAGCAGGTTCGCCTACTTCTCTCAACCACTATGTATGGGTTCGTTAACAGTGCCCTCACTGTGGACAGGCAGTTGCGTGTCGACAAAAGGGTATAAAGCGGCCCCATAAAAAAAGGGGCACAAGGCCCCTT
Source organism: Vreelandella venusta (assembly GCF_044809155.1). Lineage (GTDB taxonomy): Bacteria > Pseudomonadota > Gammaproteobacteria > Pseudomonadales > Halomonadaceae > Vreelandella > Vreelandella venusta_B. The sequence goes on along the minus strand of NZ_CP085241.1, from coordinate 3,236,381 downwards.
CTGCTTTAATGCCGCCGAGACGCTTGATCCATCTAAGGTAAAACGACAGACGTTGCCTGGGAGCTGTCTACCGCATCCGCCAGCATTTCGGCGGTAATGGCAGAAAGCGTCCAGCCCAGGTGGCCGTGGCCGGTGTTGTAGAACACCGTCGGTAGTTTGCCGGGGCCAACTTTGGGCAGCATGTTGGGCATCATCGGGCGCAGGCCTGCCCAGGGCACAACCCGCTGGGTGCTAACACCCGGGAAGCACTCTTCTACCCACCGGATGAGCGGCTGAATGCGGTCGTTACGAATATCGCGGTTTGCGCCGTTAAATTCAGCGGTACCGGCGATGCGGAAGCGATCGTCACCCAGGCGGCTGGTGACCAGCTTGGTTTCGTCATCCAGCAGGCTGACGGTGGGCGCTGCCTGCTGCGAGGCTTCATCATCCAACTGTACGGTGATGGAGTAGCCTTTAACCGGGTAAATGTTCACCCGGTCGCCTAGCTTCGCGGCAATCGCGCGACTGCCTATACCGGCGCATACCACAACGCTGTCAAAGCTTTGGCGGATGGTTTCGTCATCCACCGCCGCCGTCACCCAGGCACCGTTTTCATCCGCGCCGATATCCGTAATCTGATGGCCGTAATTAAGCGTTACGCCGCGCTTGGCAGCTGCTTGGGCGAGACCGTTGGTGTACTTGTGGATGTCGCCCGTAGCGTCGCTTTCAGTAAAAAAGCCGCCGTAGTAGCTGCCCGCAAGCGTAGGTTCAATGGCCCGCATTTCATCGGGGGTGACTGCCCGGCGCTCAAGCCCGCCTTTGCTGAGCAGTTGCGATACCTTGGCGGCGTGGTCGTAGCCCGCTTTATCGCGGTAAATATGCAGAATGCCTTTCTGCTTTACATCGAAGTCGATCTGCTCGTCTTTCGCCCACTGAAATAAGTGCTCTCGGGCTGCGATGGCTAAGCGAGTAGTTTCTGTGGTGTTATCGGCATAGCGGGGAATGGCGGCGATAAACTCAGCAAACCAGCTCAGCTTATGCCAGCTCGGTCGAGGATTGACCAGCAGCGGCGCGTCGTTTTTCAACATCCAACGCATACCTTTAATCACTGTTGGCCAGTGATTCCACACTTCTGCGTTCGAGGCCGATAGCTGCCCGCCGTTTGCAAAAGAGGTTTCCATCGCCGCATAGCGGTGTTTTTCAAAAACGGTGACATCAAAGCCGCGTTTGGCGAGGGCGTAGGCACTGGTAATACCGGTAATGCCACCGCCGATGACTGCAATGCGTTGCATGAGTTTCTCCACAGATTGTATGAGCGTCGGGCGATACCCCCAGCCGTGAGTTGGCTAGGCGTACCCCTTCCGTCATGGAACCTGAGAGATTCACGCCGCTGATACGGCGCTTGCTCCTTCGGTGGGCTGAGTGACGCAGTCATCAACCGCTCTTCGGAACGTACTGGTAACGATGTTTGCCGTCGCGGTCCGTTGGCCTGAGAGTTTCCGGGGTCGTTGCTCCTTCGGCGCTGGTGTCGGGCACCAGTCTCTCCCGCGATGACAGATTTAGACGTTGTAACGCGTTAAAGGGTTCATGGGAATAAGGCTAACGTCGTAGAGAGTGGGCAGCATTGCTTTGCCAGGGGGGAGATTTTGGTCGAAAATGCCCCACACCTTACAGCGATGGACGAGACGCATGCAGGCAAACGGATTTTTTAGTGAAGCAGGACAAGTCATTGGCGATATCATTCGCGCGGTCGTCGAGTTTTTACTGGCGATATTTACCAATTTCTTCGGCGCGCTTGAGGACTTTGTCGATGGGCTGAGCCAGTCTCTGGGTATCAACGCCTCATTTTTCAGTATTCTCGTGCTCCTGGTTGGACTGTGGCTGTTGTGGCGCGGTGTCCGTGCGCTGCTGCGAGGCTCCTTGCTGGGCGCCATTGTGCGTATTGTGTTGGCGCTGGTTATCCTGTCGTGGCTGATGGTGTAGCTGCCCGGCCGCCTAGCCATGCTTGGGCAATACCGCTGGCCAGCACCAGCGAGCACCCGGCCAGTTGAAGCGGTGTGAGCACTTCACCAAACATGCTCCAGCCAAAGATCACCACGGCCACCGGCTCGCAGTAGGCTAGCGTGCCGTAAAGAGCGGTAGGCAGCCGGTTAATGGCCATAACCGCGCACAATAGCGCTAAAAAGCCCGGGACCAAGCCAGCCGCCAATAGCCAAGGCCACTGCCAGGACGCGGCGGTTAGCCCGTCGGGCTGCCATAGGGCAAACGGAAGGATCGCCAGCGCTCCCACCATCAGCTGCCAAAAGGCACAGGTGCGATCATCTAAGTGACTGGGTAAGCGTCGGTTGGTGAGTATAAAACCGCTGTAGGCCAGCATGGCCGCCAGGCCAAACCCCATTCCAATCACGTCTTGGCGATCTTCTAGGTTAAGGCGAAACTCTTGCATCATGGCAAACCCAAACAGTGCCAACCCGATTAACCCCACCTGTTGGGGCGTCAGGCGTTCGGCAAACAGCGTATGCGCGATCACGGCAGCAAAAATCGGTGCGAGATACACCATTAAAATAGCGTTGGCCATTTGGGTGTAGTTCATAGCCTGCACGTAAAAGAGTATGAATGCGGCTAAGAACAGCCCACTAAGCACGACATGGCGCCCCGGCAGCGCTTTAAGCGTTGCCTGGCGTCTCGTCAGCACTAAGTAAATGAGTAAGAACGCGGCTCCTAGACCCAGGCGATAAAAGGTAATGCTTTCGGCACTCAGTCCGGTAATGCGCGAGATGACGCCAATGGTCGCCATACCCACGGCGGCGACGACGGCAAGCACTAAACTCGACGGGGCGATAAGGGGAGAGCTGGCATTAGGCATTGGCGGTTTTATCATCCGTGACGTGTGTGTGAAAACGTTTCATTAGCGCATGATGCATTGTCATTTGCTTATTTGAGACATTTTGACATCATTTGCACTCTTTTTGTGCAGAGAGAGTGCAATGAAAACCTATCTTGGCAAGATGCGAGGAGAGCCAACGGCGCGCCGCCGCGTTGGCTGGCAAGATGCCTGCTGGTCGTGGCTGGGCGCCTTTACTGGCATGGCTCTTATAGGCTGGCTTAGCACTGCTTGGCTTTCACAGCAGCTGTTAATTGTGGGCTCCTTTGGGGCAACGTCGGTGTTGATTTATGCCGCCCCTGAAAGCCCGTTCGCCCAGCCAAGCCATGTGCTGTTTGGTAGCGTGCTCTCGGCCTGTGTAGGCGTTGGCTGTTACCAGTTGCTGGGTGCCACGCCTCTCTCGATGGCTTTAGCAGTGTCGCTTTCTATATTAGTGATGCAGCTCACCCACACCGTGCACCCGCCAGGGGCTGCCGCTGCGCTGATTGCGGTCGCGGGTGGGGCGAGTGTGCATAAGCTGGGCTGGTGGTATCCGCTCATACCCATTGGTGCTGGATGCGTCGTTATGCTGATAGTGGCTATTTTGGTGAATAATTTAGCGCGCCATCGTCGTTATCCGCGCTATTGGTAACGATATAGCCGCTTTTCAATGGCGAAAACGTGCGCATCTTCTGTTTCTAGCTCGCGTAACGCTTGGGCTAAGTTCAGTAAATAGGCTCTGTTCGAGCCGCTTGGGCCGTGTGCGTGGGCAATTTGGTAGGCGATATCCTCCAGCGGCGCATCGCCTAAAAAAGCAGGGTTATCTTCAGTGGCTAAGTAAATTAACCCCTCGATTTGAGTCTTGCCCACCTGCGCTTCACCATGCTCCCCTAGAAACGTGAGCGGTACTTTTTCACGCAGGTAGCCGTTTTTCTCCCGCACATCCAGCGGTGCCAACACGTCCGGCGTAATGCGGTACGCCATGCCATGGCATACGGCCCCTTGGTCGCGAATTAGCGTTGCGACTCGGCCCGGTGCGTCCAGCGTGCCACGGTGGTCGTGGGAGCCTTGCCAAAAACGCCGCGCCCAGCCGGTAATATAGGCGGGTCTGCGTTCCAAATACTCGAAATCAGCCTTCCAGATTAGCGAGCCGTAACCAAAAAGCCAGATATCGGTATGGCCGTCGAAGAAGTTTCTTTGCTGGTTTAAAGCAGTGGTATCAAGCAACATAAGCGATCTACATTTGTGACCAAAGTGGCTGCACGCGCATGGCGTTAACGGTGGTTCATCATCCGGGTTATACAATTGATTTACCAGCCAATCACCCCTTTCCTATGGAAAAATTCCGGGTGCTCAGGCAGCAACTTGGTGAACAGTCGTTAGCATGCCGCATTGAGTGGCTGACGCCTGAGCCTGCACCCATTAATACACTTGCCCGGGTGCATACCCGCGATTATCTGAATGCTTTTTTGCAGGGCCGTTTAGAGCGTGCTGCCGAACGGCGCAGTGGGTTTACCTGGTCGGCGGCGCTAGTGGAGCGTGTGCGGCTAGAAACCGGCGGTACCCTGCTTACGTTAGAAGCTGCCTTGGCCACCGGGCTGGCCTGTAATTCAGCCGGGGGAACGCACCATGCCCACGCCGATGCCGCCAGCGGTTATTGCCTGATTAATGATCTTGCCGTGGCCGCTGCCCATGCCCTGGCGCTAGGGTGGGTAGAGCGGGTGTTGATCGTGGACTGTGATGTTCATCAAGGCGATGGTACCGCTCGGCTATTTGTGAACGTGCCCGGCGTGTTTACCTTTTCCATGCACGCCGCGCGTAATTTCCCCGCCCGCAAGGCCACAAGCGATTTGGACGTTGCGCTGCCTAATGGGATGGGCGATGACGCCTACCTCGCCGAGCTTGCGTCACGGCTGCCGGGAATCCTGGCCGCCTATCAGCCAGATGTCGTGCTGTACGACGCGGGCGTTGATGTTCACCAAGATGATCGTCTGGGCTATTTAGCGTTAAGCAACCAGGGGCTGTATGCCCGCGACCATTATGTGCTCAGCTGCTGTCGCGATGCGGATATTCCCGTGGCGGCGGTGATCGGCGGCGGCTATGACCGAGATATTCATGCACTGGCCGGGCGCCACGCCCAGTTGCACCGCGCGGCAGCGGATGTGTTGATGACGAACGCTTAAATTCAGCTGTAATAGGAAACCTAATGCGCGCTATTTTTCTGGTCGATAACGGCTCTTTAAGACCCCAGGCAACCCATAACCTGCGCCGAGTGGCGCTTGAGCTTAGCCACCTGCTAGGCGAAACCGTGCAGGCGGCTTCGCTGCTGCACTCCAATAAAATCCCCCCTGAAGAGGTCGGCGGCATCCCTGCGATTACCCTTGGGCCGGCCGCTGAACGCAGCGCTGAGCAGGGGGCGACAGAGATTATTGTGCTGCCGTTCTTCTTTGGGCCAAGCAAAGCCCTAACGGGTTATTTGCCAGAGCGCATGGCCGCGCTACAGGCGCGTTTTCCCCATGTCAGTGTTCGTGTGGCCCAGCCGCTGGTGGATGAACGGGGGAATAACGACCTGCGTTTAGCCAAGCTGTTGGCCGATAACGTGCGCGAAAAACTCCAAGCGGGCACAGCGCCACAGGTGGCACTGGTGGATCACGGCAGCCCGATCCCTGAAGTGACGGCCGTGCGCAACCGCTTGGCAGGACAGCTAAGCGTACTATTAGGTGATGAAGTGCGCTGCGTGGCGGCGGCGTCTATGGAGCGCCGTGAAGGCGATGAGTACCGCTTTAACGAGCCGCTGTTGGAGCATTTGCTGGATACCCCCGAGTTCAGCAGCGGGGACGTGGTGCTGGTGATGCTGTTTCTCTCGCCTGGTCGGCATGCGGGCGAAGGTGGCGATATCGCCGACATTTGCGCCGCCGCTGAACAGCGCCATCCAGGGTTGATTGTAACCACCACAGCGCTGGTGGGTGAGCACGCGGGCATCGTCGAGATACTGCACGCGCGACTGCAACAAGCGCTTGATGGTGAACGCTTTCTTCTCGAACTCCCGGCACTACATCACGATGCTAGGTAGGCGGAAGGTGTAACGCCGCCCAAAGGCGCGTAGAATCGCGGGCCTTTGAACGCGCAATTACACTGTTAACCAGGGCTCACATCTTGATCGCAACCGCCAATATCACCATGCAGTTTGGGGCTAAGCCCCTGTTTGAAAATGTTTCCGTCAAATTTAATAACGGCAATCGCTACGGTTTGATTGGCGCCAATGGTTGCGGTAAATCCACCTTTATGAAAATTCTTGGTGGCGAGCTGGAGCCCTCCTCCGGGCAGGTGATGCTGGATAGCAGCACTCGGCTGGGTAAACTGCGCCAGGATCAATTTGCTTATGAGAACGAGCGGGTCATCGACACCGTTATCATGGGCAACGCTGAGCTGTGGAAAGTGGCCGCCGAGCGTGAGCGTATCTATTCGCTACCCGAAATGAGCGAAGCGGACGGCATGGCGGTGGCAGATCTTGAAGTACGCTTTGCCGAGCTTGACGGTTACACCGCCGAGTCTCGCGCAGGGGAGCTACTGCTGGGCCTAGGCATTCCCATTGAGCAGCATACCGGCCCCATGAGTGAAGTCGCCCCCGGCTGGAAGCTTCGGGTACTGCTGGCCCAGGCGCTGTTTTCCGACCCGGACGTGCTGCTGCTTGACGAGCCTACCAACCACCTGGATATCAACACGATTCGCTGGCTGGAAGAGATTCTGAAAGCGCGCAGCAGCACCATGGTGATTATTTCCCACGACCGCCACTTCCTGAACAGCGTTTGCACGCATATGGCGGATCTGGATTACGGGGAAATTACCCTGTTCCCCGGCAACTACGATGACTACATGACCGCCGCCACCGCTGCCCGCGAGCGTCAGCATTCGGATAACGCCAAGAAAAAAGCCCAAATTGCCGAGCTGCAGCAGTTCGTCAGCCGCTTCTCAGCCAACGCCTCCAAAGCGAAGCAGGCCACTTCACGGGCGCGCCAGATCGATAAAATCAAGCTGGAAGATATCAAGCCCTCAAGCCGAGTTAGCCCGTTTATTCGCTTTGATCAAAACAAGAAGATCCACCGCAATGCCGTGAATGTGGATGCCATTACCAAAGGCTACGACGGTGAGAAACCGCTTTTTGAGCGTTTCTCGATGACGGTGGAAGCGGGTGAACGTATTGCGATTATCGGCCCCAACGGCATTGGCAAAACCACCCTGCTGAAAACCCTGGCGGGCGATTTGCACCCCGATGCCGGTGAGGTGAAGTGGACCGATGCGGCGGAAGTGGGCATGTTCGGCCAAGACCATACCGATGACTTTCCTGTTGATGCCACGCTGTTTGAGTGGATGAGCCAGTGGACCAAAGGCGGCGAGCAAATAGTGCGCGGCGCGTTGGGGCGGATGCTGTTCTCCAGCGATGACATTGGTAAATCGGTGAAGGTAATTTCCGGTGGCGAGCAGGGGCGGATGCTGTTTGGCAAGTTAACGCTCACCAACCCCAACGTGCTGTTAATGGATGAGCCGACCAACCATTTGGATATGGAATCCATCGAAGCACTTAACCTAGCGCTGGAAAACTACCCCGGTACGCTGATGTTCGTTAGCCACGACCGAGAGTTTGTTTCAAGCCTCGCCACCCGCATTATCGATATGCAGCCGGACGGCATTGTTGATTTCAGCGGTAGCTACGACGACTACCTGCGTAGCCAAGGCGTCGTATAAGTTAGCCAATGATTTGGGCGTAGGTCGATTCGCTGGCTGGTTTTCGGTCAGCGTCTAGCATGTCGCCGCTGAACGTCTCGTTCATCTCTTTGGCGAGCTCTACATAAACGTGCATCTGCTGATTGCGGCGTTTACGTAGCGGCGGCTTCACCAGCAGGCTAACGCCGCGAATTGGCTCATGGCTCTCTCCACGGAGTAAGTCGGGCATCTCGCCAGGCGGAAAGGCGTTGGCGACGGTGATCGGGTTAGACGCCTGCTGACCATCAATCAAAAACACTTTTTTGATAGCGTCAAAGCGGGCGTTCTTGCTCCGTAACCACTCGGTTAAGCGCTCATCGGTCGTGTCATCAGGCTGAGAAAAAATGACGAACAGTGAGTGCTGCGTTACTTTTTTGGTCTGTTTTGGCATTGGCGGTGTTTCCGGTGCCTGCGCTGGCTCGGCCGGTGATGGTTTTGGCGCCATAGGAGCTGCCGCCGCTACTTTCTCTCTTGCGCGGCGACGTCTTGGTAACACGATATATACGAAAATTGCTGTTGCCAGTATGCCTAAAATCAGCGAGGCAAATGCAAGTAAAACAGGAAGAGACGTGTCGTTCATTCGTTTGAACCCTATTGGTTGGCGCCTAGGCCTTATTGAGTCTCAAAATGGATGTGTTAAGCACTAACGCAAGCGCTACCCAGAGCCAATAAGGCACCATCAACCCAGCGGCTAGTGCGCTTACATTAACAAACAATCCTATTGTTAGCGTAATTAAACCCAGCAGTAGCACAATATCGACCAGTGCTGCATCAATTTGCTTTCGGCCAAAGAATAACCATGACCACGCCGCATTAGCCGCCAGTTGCAGGCCATACACAATAAGGCCCGCAGTACGAAGCGGCGACGCATCGGCCATGTATACCCGCCAAGCGGCGATCGCCATTAATAGATACAGAACCCCCCACGCAATAGGAAATGCGATATCCGGGGGAGTCCAGCGGGGTTTACGTAGCTCGCGGTACCAGTTATCGGGGCGAAAGCGTGCACCGGTGGTAGCTGTGATGCCGACCAGCAGCAGCGATATCAGTAATGCCAACAGCGAACTTAGCATGCTTCATCCTAATGTTAAAACGAAAGAATCAACAGCCTAGCAGCGTTTTAATGCTTTTTGTCATAAAGAGTGGGGAATAAAAAAGCACCACCGAAGTGATGCTTATCTTTATAAATCTTAGCGCTTTAAACGTCGTTTAGTCGATACGATCATAGCCGTTATTCATAAAAGGATAGTCAGTGTAGCCTTTTTCGTCACCACCATAGAAGGTTTCAGGGTTTGGCTTAGCTAGTGGTGCGTTAATCCGAAAGCGTTCAACTAAATCAGGGTTAGCGATGTAGGGGCGACCAAAAGCCACGGCATCCGTGGTGTTATCGCTAATCCTTGCTTCCGCGTGCGCTGCGTCGTAATTGCCGCAGTAAATCAGGCTGCCGTTAAAGCGTTCACGCATTTGCTTACGAAAGCCATCAGGGAAAGTGATATCGCCACCGGCCCAGTTGGGTTCGTTCAGGTGCAGGTAGGCAAGGCCACGCTGAGACAGCTGCTCTGCCATGTAGAAGGCCATGGCCTCCGGCTCGTCGTCGGTTAAGCCAAAGAGTTCAATAAACGGTGTCATACGAATGCCAACGCGGTCGGCACCGAAAATCTCAACCACTGCATCGACGACTTCTAGCGGGAAGCGGGCGCGATTTTCCAGCGAGCCACCATACTGGTCGGTACGCTTATTGGTGCCGGTGGCTAAAAACTGGTTCAGCAGGTAGGCGTTAGCCGCGTGGACTTCCACCATGTCAAAGCCTGCGCGTTTGGCACGAATGGCGGCTTGGCGGTAGTCATCGACAAGGCCGGGGATCTCATCGGTTTCCAGTGCTCGGGGCGTGCTGGTGGGGTGCTGGCCTGCGGTGCCATCTTCAAACTCGACAAAGCACTGGGCGCCTTCGCCTTTCAGCGCGCTAGGCGCGACCGGCTGCTGTCCATCAGGTTGCACCATCTCATGGGATACACGGCCTACGTGCCAAAGCTGCAGCGCGATACGGCCACCCTTGGCATGCACTGCGTTCACCACACCTTTCCAGCCGGCTTCCTGCTCATCCGTCCAAATGCCAGGGGTGTATACATAGCCGCGTGCAGTGGGTGAGATGTTGGTTGCTTCGCTGATAATCAACCCTGCGCCGGTGCGCTGGCCGTAATAGGCTTCTTGCATTGTGCCCGGCACGCTGTCGGGTGTGCGTGAGCGAGTCAGCGGCGCCATAATCACGCGGTTTGGGATCGACAAGCTGCCAAGCTGGAGAGGGGAAAGCAGCGTTTCATACGCCATTGGGCAAACTCCTTTTACATCGTCTTTTGTCTGAGCATGGTAGAAAGTTATTTAGAGTAGACCAGTTTACTACAAAATACCAAGGGCTGTCATAGGCGTAACGGAGAACACCGTTCAGCAAGGTCACGCTAGCTACCTGTTCAGTGTGCAAAATTATCTAGATAAATAGCTTGTTTGATTGATGCGTATCAATTAGGTGGATTTAGCTAATAGATGATGAGGCGTAAAATGGTAGCTCTGCACATACATACCACCCGCCATGCGCTTAAGCGCCGAGAGCTACTATGTTGAGAATGACAATTAAAAAACGCCTGACGTTAATGGTTATCGTTATGCTAGTGCTGATGTTGATCATTGGTGCGTTGGGCTTTAGCGGAATGGTCTCTTCTAACCGCGCAGTGGATACCATCTACCAAGAGAATCTGCGCGATACGCAGCGTATTGCTCAGCTCAATGAACACTCTAAAGATATGATTATGGAGCTGTCGCTTGCGGGCCAGCATGACCCGTGGCTAAGCGTTAGCGGACTGCATGACCATTCCGTGCAGATGCACATGGACAATATTGTCCAAAATATCTCGCAGATCGACACCATCTGGCATGCCTTCTCTGACACCCAGATGTCTGCCGAAGTAGAGGCATTAGCGGCGCGTTTTCGCGAAAGCTATCAGCAGCTGTTAGTGACGGTAGCTCCCACGATGCCACTCTACTCATTGGGTAACTACGATGAGGCCAATGAGATGGCGTTTACTCAGGCGTTGCCAGCATACCGCCAGATGAATGCCGTCTTACATGAGTTGATTGAGCAAGAAGAGCGCGAGGCGCAGGCAGGTTATGAGAGCGCTGTGTCACGGGCTGGCTTAATGAGGAACTTAATGCTGGGAGCATTAATGGTCGCTGTAGTGCTAGCGGGCATACTTAGCTGGCTGCTTATTCAGCGTATTCTGCAGCCGCTTGCTCAAGCCCGCCAGCATTTCCATGCCATGGCCGAAGGTGACCTGACCCAGACAGTTCGACATACCCAGCGTGATGAAATTGGCGACATGCTCAGTGAGCTAGGGGATATGCAGGGCAAGCTGCAGGGGTTGATCGGCAGTATCCAGGCGTCAGCAGGTGCCATTTCTAGCGCTTCAGGACAAATTTCTGCGGGCAATATCGACCTTTCCCAGCGTACTGAGCAGCAGGCTTCAAGCCTTCAGGAAACCGCTGCCAGTATGGAGCAGGTGGCCGCGACGGTAAAAAATAATACCCAGCACACCGGCGAAGCCAATGCGCTTGCCCATACGGCCAGCCGTTCGGCGAGCTACGGCGGCGAAAAAGTCAAAGAAGCCGTCAATAAAATGGATGAACTCAACAGTAGTTCGGAAAAAATTAGCGGTATCGTCTCGCTAATCGACGGTATTGCGTTCCAAACCAATATTCTTGCATTAAATGCGTCAGTTGAAGCCGCCCGTGCGGGGGAGCAAGGGCGCGGTTTTGCGGTGGTAGCGCAAGAAGTTAGGAGTTTGGCGCAGCGCAGTGCTGATGCAGCTAAACAGATTCAGACCCTGATTGCTGAGAACAACCAAGTGGTTGAACAGGGAAGCGATCTGGTGAAAGCCGTTGGCGATTCCATGTCACAGATCGTCATGAACATCGGTAAAGTCTCCGATCTTATGGAGGACGTTAGCCGTGCCTCCGACGAGCAGACATCCGCCATCGATCAAATGAGCATTGCGATTAACCAGATGGATGATGTCACTCAGCAAAACGCATCACTGGTTGAGCAAACCGCGACGGCATCGGCCTCGCTGGAAGAGCAGGCCAGTGACCTGGCTAGCGCGGTGGCCTTCTTCAAAGTGGCTGACGGCCAGCCGTCTCTCTCTGCTCCGCAGAGCCTGGCTTCTCCGCAAGAAAAGCACGCGCGTTTTGCCGCCACGCCTTCGTACACTCAGAATAAGCCCGTAAAAAAAGCCAAGGCAACCGTAGATGAGTGGGAAGAGTTCTAGCACGTTGCCACTAGCGCCGTTGCCATGGCCAGCGGCGCTTAACGGGCGTGTCGATTTGTCCGATGGCGCTGGTTAGCGGAAGCATGATAGCGCTGAGCTGGCGGTAACAGGTGGCGCTACTCATCACGCCGGGACACTGTTTAAGCAGCAAGTCGCACTGCTGGGAGGCGATAAAGAGCTGCTCCACAATCTCAGGCGTGAACAGTGGCTTGGCCTGCTGGCAGCAGCGGGTTAGCTCTCGGGAGAGCATTGAGAGCATACTGGTATCTAGCCAACAGGGCAGCGGGTCTTCAAGCCGACCGGCAATCGAGTGCTGAACGGCTTCAAATGATGTGCGTAAAAACAGCAGGGTTTGACGAAGCTGGCGCTGTTCACTGGTCATGTAACGTCCCTTTACCTCAACGGCTCTTTATCTATTAAGGTGTTGGCTAAAAAAGAGAGTGTTTCTCATTTGCATTTGTAGAGAAGATAGCTTTCCCTAATCTCGGTGTCAATCAGAGGCTATGAGCGAGCAGGCGTATCGCTTGCCTGATAGAGCTGCCAATCGTTGTTGGTAAGCGGCTTGGCACCCTGTTCGGTTACAACGACGGTATCGCTCAAGCCAACGCCCCACTGGCCGGGCACCCGCAGGCACAGCGGTAGATGAAACACCATGCTGGTTTCAAATGTGCGCGTTTGGCCTTTAGCGATGTACCCCGTGCCCTCTACCCAACTAGGCGGAAACTGCGCCCCCACGGCGTAGCCAAACACCCCGGAGAAAAACAGCTGGTCGCGGGTTGGAGCCAGCAGTGCATCTGCCGCCTTCGCGGCATCATCAAAGGTGTTGCCCGGCTTCATATGGCTGCACAGTGACTCGAACAGCGAGCGGCACAGGTCGCGGGTGGCGGTTAGTTGCGCGTTAGGTTTTCCTGTCACGGCGGTGCGCATCATGGGTGCGGTATAGCGCTGGTATGCTGCACCGAACTCTAAAAAGACCGGCTCGTTGGCCTGAATAACGCGGCGCTTATGGTTAACGTGAATCACCCCGATGCGCTGCCCGCTGGTCACGATAGGCTGCAGACTCATGAATTCACTGCCGTTTTTGAGCAGTGCTTCAGCACCTATGGCGGCAATGTCGTTATCGGTCATGCCGGGGTGAATGGCGGTGATAGCCGCGTCTAAACCGGCGGCGGTAATGCGAGCGCTCTCTTTGAGCATCTCAAGTTCGGCGCTACTTTTCACAATGCGAATCGTATCGAGCAGGTCACCTGCTTCACAGAATCGCTCTTTACCTACCTCATCGGTTAATGCGTTCATCACGCCGAACCGCAAACCACTGCTCCAGCCATCGATGCCAATGTGCTTGCAAGGAATTAACAGGTCGGCCAGCGGCGTGATGATTTCATCCAAATTTTCCCATCGGTAACCAATGATTTCATCAACACGGGCAGTGACCACTGCCGCTCCTGTTTCAATAGAGGCGACCTGGAGAACGAGTCTCTCCTGGGTACACACCAAGCAAGCATGCACCGACACCTCAAAGGTGTGATAGCCGGTCAGGTAGTTAATATCGGCGGGGTCGGTGAGCAGCAGCGCATCCAGCCCGCGCTGGGCCATGGCGTAGCGCACCTTGTCTAGGCGCGTTTGGTATTCAGCCGGCGCAAAGGGCAGCTCACTTTGGGAGAGCGTTTCGGCAAGGGCTTCGCGGTAGTGGTGGTAATCCATGGCGACCTCCAGCGTTAGGTAAGGTCAGTATAGGCAGCCCTCCAATGTGTGCTGTGGTCTTTCTCAACGTTAATGTATGCGCTTCATGAAGCCCTTAACTACGACAAAACGGCCATACCTGATAAAAGCGGCGGCATTGAAACTCTGCTTCGCAGCTGTTGAGTTGGGCTTGATAGCGGTTAGCTCGTGCCGACACTTGGCTGCCCGCTCTCAGTACGTGAGGTTTATTACGGTAGGTGCCCCGCTGGTAGCCGCCAGCGCCCTCATGATAAGCGTAATAGAGGTGTTCGGGGTTGCTAAGCGAAATGCCGGTTTGGGCGCGGGTGCGAGTGTTGTACCAGCCAATAAAATCGGTGGCGTGCTTCATATGGGTACGCCGTGCAAAGGTGCTGCCTGCCTGCTCCCGGTATTCGCCCCAAACCGGGTCTTGTGCTTGGGCGTAGCCTTTCGCTGAAGAGGGCCGTGGGCCAGGAATAAAGCCCAAGTAGTATTTGCGGTCGGGGCGCACATGGCTGCGAAACGAGGACTCCTGCTGGATAAACGACATCTGCGTGGCGATAGGTGTGCCCCATTTCTCTTCTGATTCTCGGGCATAGTCATACCAACTGGGTTGCTCACGGAATATTTCGCAGATATTGCTTTGATCCTGCGGCGGGTTAGGCGCAAAGGTGGCGCAGCCGGAAACAAGCAGTACGGCACACAGCGCTATCGTTAGACGAAGCGTCGTGAGGGGCACCGAATTATCAACAGGGTGACGCATGGCAAAATCCTTGTGAATACGTTCTTATGACTTCATTTTTATAAATAGATATAAAGTGTAAGGCCCAATCGTTCCTAAGCCTACCTTGTTTAGCGTAGTAGTGACTCTAAGCAGCGGCGCAGCCGCTGGGCTTCACGCGCTAACGTCTCTCCCGACAGCATGCCTACACCCACGACTAATCCCGTCCGAGGGTCCGTTTCAGCGCACACGGGGCTGAGTGGACGAACAATCAAATGCTCTTTGAGCAACGCTTGGGCAAGCGCCACATCATTAACTTCGGACACAAACTCAACGCACAAGCTGATCGCGCTAGTCGGGGGCGATACGCTCCGCACCTTGGGCAGGGAGCAAAGCTGGTCGTGCAGCACCTGCTGCCGACCTAAATAGTCGCGCTGGATGCGGCGACACCAGGCGTCTAAGTCACCATCGGAAATAAACTGTGCCAGCACGGCCTGATCCAACATGCGTCCTTCGCGAAACAGCTCGCTGCGCAGGCGGTTCATCGGGCCTGCCAAGTGGCGTGGCACCACCAAATAGCCAAGCCGCAGGCCGGGAAACATCATTTTAGAGAACGAGCCTACCAGTAAATGGCGTTCCGAGTGGGGATCAAACAGCAGGTTAGTGTGATCGTCGCCGGTGAATTCGTAATCGTCTTCAACGATATAGGTGGGCGATAACGCATCGCAAAACTGCTGCTTATGAGCGGCGCTGGTGGGCACGCTGAGCGGGTAGTGATGAGAGCCGGTCAAGTACGCGAGGGCAATGTTACCGGTCGTTTGCGGTAGAGCATGCCCGCTATCAGGAAACCAAGGCACCATCTCAATCGTTAAGCCCGCGGCGGTAAACACATTGCGTGCCCCCCAATAGCAGGGCGATTCCATGGCCACGGTGTCATCCACATCGGCCAATGCCATGGCGCATAGCTCAATGCCGTTATGGGTACCATCGGTAATGATGATCTGCTCAATATCACAATGAATGTTGCGCCAGCGTGCCAGAAACTCATGAATTGCGCGCTTAAGCGGCCCATAACCGCCGGTGGAATACGACAGCAACAACGCATTTTGCGGCACTGTGACACTGGCATAGAGCTGGCGCCACTTGCGCATTGGAAACTGGGCGATATCCGGTATGCCAGGCACAAAAGCACCGCTTTGCACCGTGCTTGCCCCTGGCCATCGCAATACTTTTTGAGCGCGTTTTGAAAGCTGAACGCTGGTTGATGTGGGCGCGACAGACGCCTCTTTCTTACAGCTCCAAGTGCCCTTGCCATGAAACGTCGTCAGTAAACCTTCTTCAATCAGCGATCCAATGGCACGAGACAGTGTGTGTCGAGCAACGCCCAACGTGACTGCCAGCTGCCGGTGTGACGGCAGGCGAGTTTGGTTCGGCCACGCCTGGGTGACCGCCTGCCTCAAGGCTTGCTCTAAACGTACCTGTTTACTCAAACGCTCTGGTTGCTGCGCATAGCGTTTTACAAGCTGCTGTAACACGTCCTGGCAATCCATTCGTATCCTCTTACCGTCACGATGCTCCCCGTTTCGCTAGTAAAACAGAAAAGTGGTCTGGTTGAACGGAAAAGTGGTGCATTCGCCTGCCGACACATTACTGCTAGCGTGCAGGTCATATTGTCAACCAGGAGAAAGTCATGAGCTTTATCGAAAAGTGGTTACACGATGCCGTACCCACCCTGGTGGGTGACGAGTGGCGCAAGGGCCAGCAGACCTATGCCGTCGATAACCCCGCTACCGGTGAGACGATTGCCCGCGTTGCCGATTTAGGTGCTGATGACGCCTGCGACGCCGTGGCCGCCGCGTATGCCGCTGGGCCAGCCTGGCGAGCAACACCAGTGAAACAGCGCTCGGCTTTGCTGCGCCGCTGGTTTGAGCTGATCAATGAGCATGCCGACGACCTTGCCCGCTTGATGACGTTAGAGCAGGGCAAGCCCCTGGCAGAAGCCAAAGGCGAAGTGACCTATGGCGCCTCATTTATTGAGTTCTTCGCCGAAGAAGCCAAGCGCATGGCCGGGGAAACCCTGCCCAGCCACGGTGCCGACAAGCGCCTGCTGGTACTGCGCGAGCCGGTAGGCGTGGTGGCCGCGATTACCCCGTGGAACTTCCCGCTGGCGATGATTACCCGCAAGTGCGCTCCGGCCCTGGCCGCAGGCTGCACCGTGGTGATCAAACCTGCTGAAGCCACGCCGCTGACCGCGTTGGCCGCTGCCTACTTGGCGCTGGAAGCGGGCCTGCCCGCAGGCACTATCAACGTGGTTACTGCCTCTAAACCCGCCGCCGTGGGCGAGGTGCTCACCACCGACCCTCGGGTGCGCAAGGTGTCGTTTACCGGTTCCACCCCGGTGGGCAAACACTTGCTCGCCCAGTGCGCCAGCACGGTCAAGAAAACCGCCATGGAGCTGGGCGGCAACGCGCCGTTTATCGTGTTTGATGACGCTGATGTCGACGCCGCTGTAGAAGGGGCGATTGCCTCAAAATTCCGCAACGCCGGGCAAACCTGTGTGTGCACCAACCGTTTCCTGGTGCAGGACGGTGTTTACGATGCCTTCGTCTCTAAGCTCACCGAGCGCGTGAACGCACTGAAGGTAGGCGACGGCCTGGCCGACGGCAGCATCATTGGCCCGCTGATTAACCAAGCGGCGGTGGAGAAGGTGCAGCGCCACGTCGACGACGCAGTGAATAAAGGTGCGCGGCTGCTGTGTGGTGGCAAGCCCCATGCCGCGGGTGAACGCTTCTTTACCCCCACGGTATTGGCGGATGTGACCACTCAAATGGCCGTGGCCGATGAAGAGACGTTTGGCCCGGTCGCGCCGGTGTTCCGCTTCCAGCGCGATGAAGAAGCCATCGCCATGGCCAACGACACCCCGTTTGGCTTGGCCGCCTACTTCTACGCCACGGATTACCGCCGCATCTGGCGCACCATGGAGCAGCTGGAGTACGGCATGGTGGGCGTGAACGAAGGGCTGATCTCCACCGAGCTTGCGCCGTTTGGCGGCGTGAAAGAGTCCGGGCTGGGCCGCGAAGGTTCCCACCACGGGTTAGATGAATTTACCGAACTGAAGTACATCTGCGTAGGCGGCCTGTAAAGAGAACGATGATGACTAACCAAGAATTGAACGACCTGAAAAACCGCTTCGTGGCCAACGGTGCCGCCACGCCGACCACCCAGTTTGCCGAGCGCGCTGAAAACGCCGAACTGTGGGACGCCGACGGCAAACGCTGGATCGACTTCGCGGGCGGCATTGGCGTGCTCAACCTGGG
This sequence comes from Vreelandella venusta, assembly GCF_044809155.1. Taxonomy (GTDB): domain Bacteria; phylum Pseudomonadota; class Gammaproteobacteria; order Pseudomonadales; family Halomonadaceae; genus Vreelandella; species Vreelandella venusta_B. The sequence goes on along the minus strand of NZ_CP085241.1, from coordinate 3,218,720 downwards.
CCACCGCCACCCGAAAATCGTTGCCGCCGTTGAAGCGCAGCTCAAGAAAGTCATGCACACCAGCGCAGCGGTGATTTCCTACGCGCCCTACGTGCAGCTGTGCCAAAAACTCTGCGAACTCACCCCGGTACGCGGCCCCGAGCGCAAAGCGATGCTGGTGAACACCGGTGCCGAAGCGCTGGAAAACGCCGTGAAGATCGCCCGCGCCGCCACTGGCCGCACCGGCATCATCACCTTCGACGGCGCTTTCCACGGCCGCACCATGATGACCCTGGCCATGACCGGCAAGGTGCTGCCCTACAAGAACGACTTCGGCCCGATGCCGGGCGACGTGTTCCGCGCACCGTTCCCCAACCCGCTGCACGGCATCAGCGAAGAAGCCTCGCTGAACGCCATTCGCACGCTGTTCAAAACCGATATCGCCCCGCACCGCACGGCGGCCATCGTGATTGAGCCGGTACAGGGCGAAGGCGGCTTCTACATCGCCTCCCCGGATTACCTGAAAGCGCTGCGTGCCCTGTGCGACGAGCACGGCATTCTGCTGATCGCCGATGAGGTGCAGTCCGGCTTTGCCCGCACCGGCAAGCTGTTTGCCCTAGAACACAGCGGCATCGAAGCGGACATTCTCACCACCGCCAAGAGCCTCGCCAACGGCATGCCGCTTTCTGCGGTGGTCGGCACCGTCAAGGTGATGGACGCCTCCGGCCCCAACTCCCTGGGCGGCACCTACAGCGGCAACCCGCTCTCCTGCGCGGCGGCCCTGGCGGTAATCGAGGCCATCGAAGAAGAGAACATCCTGGCCCGCAGCGAGCAGATGGGCAAAATGCTGGCCGAACGCTTCGCAGTCTGGGAAGAGCGCTTCCCCGCCGTCGCCCACGGCCGCCAGCTCGGCGCCATGGCCGCGTTCGAACTGCTTAACCGCGACGGCAAGCCCGACCCGCAAATGACCGGCGCGCTCTGCGCCAAAGCCCGTGAGAAAGGTCTAATCCTGCTTTCGTGTGGTTTCTACGGCAACAGCATCCGCATTCTGGTACCGCTGACGGTGTCGTCTGCGGTGTTGGAAGAGGGACTGAGTATTATTGAGGAGTCGTTGGAGGCGTTGAGTTAGTAGCCTTCTAAGCGGCACTAAGCCCGCCCATCGTCAGGTAGCGTAAGCTGTTGGCGGTGGGCGGGTTTTTTGTGAGTTGAAATAATGAAGCTTATACTGTCATTTTCTCTAAGCGTCTTATGCTAAGCTAGAACTTTTAAGTTTGAAGAAAAACAGACACGTAATCTCCCAGCGTAGAGGTGCTGGGAAATGCAGAATAGGAGTGTTGAATTGCGCCTGAGTAATATAAGAAAAGGGGTGTTAAGCGATCAGTTTCCAGACTCGTACCCTGAAGAGTGGCCTCCTTACGAATATTATTTGAGTGAGTCAAAAATTACTCGAGAAGACTTTTTAGGATTAAAGGAGCTTGTTGAAAATAATAGTGGTGAAACCGATATTGATAGATATATTACAGAGCGTCCTCAGCTTCTTCTTTCAGTTTTAGATATGAAAAATACAGGGCATCATGCTGCATGGGTAATTCCTAAGCAGCAAATTAAGCCTCATGTTTCAAGTGAGATGCGAGGTCTCATTCCTGATTTCTTGGTGGGAGGTAAGAACTCTTTTGGCGTAACTTGGTATATTGTAGAGCTGAAAGGTGCAAATCATAAGCTTTTTTCAATGGCAGGAGGTAGTGTTAAGCTAAGTGATGTTGCAAATAAAGGCTTTTGTCAGTCGCTGATATATATGCAGTTTTGCAATTCTTCGCAACACATGTTGAGAGAAGTTCTAAAGCTAAAGGGATTTGATAAAGCAAATTCATTTCTTATTGTTGGCAGGGCTGCAGAGACAAATACTGAAAGAGAGCGAATGCTAAAATCTGCTGTTAATAATTTTAGTGAATCCTTGAGTATTCGTTCGTATGATTCCTTCCTTTCTTCATGTGAAAGAATTGTTGATTCCAATTCTAGGATGTAAAGGTCGTAAAATAATTATTCGCCTATTTCTTTGATTTATGTATCTATAGCTTGTTGTTTTTTAATTTTACTGTTCAAGGTGAGGGGTTGTTTAGTGTTATTTGATACAGAGTGTTCTTTTTTAGAGGAGGTTTTAGGGCCAATCGACTCTTCTCTTTTGGAAGTGAATCGTAATATTTCAGAAGCCAGTATATGGGATGTTGGTTGTCTTTGTGATAAGGGGGAGTATTTGATTGGCTTAGGCTTTTGTATTATGCAGCGTTACATGTTTAATGCGCTTATGGATGTTGATATTAAGCCGAGTGATGCGCGTTTGCTAGGTCCTCGCAGCTCAGTTGGTGAACCTGTTGCAGAGCTAATTCATAGCGCTGCGAATTATTGGAAGCATGAGCCTGAATGGCATATTTGGTTGGAAAAGCTAAATGATAGGTCGCAAAAGACGGTAGATAAAGTGTTGCATCACAGGGACTCAGCTCAGTATCCGTTATCTGATCTGCTGGCAGACTTAAATGGTAGTTCTGACATAACTCTTATTGGTTGTTTGCCATATTTAACTCAATGGCGAGAAGCTGTATTTAGGCACGTAGAAAAAAATATACAAAAAGGTGCTTAGAAGGGGAGGAGGGTTGTAAAATTTTGGCATGCAAGGGTGCTGGTTATAGAATTGTTTGTTAGTAATGGTCCGGCACTGTTCGCCACTTAGCGTAATGTCAAATCACAGAATTCTTATAACCAAGCAGATGCTATGTTTTGATTTTCCTCCATGCGTCTACAGCTTCTAGCAAAGCACAACCGCTACCTATCCTCCAACCCGCCCTCATCAAACAACGAAAGCTGCTGCCGATTATCGGCTTTTGCTTTTTTACCATGCCGAGCAGGTGGCCGCCGCTGACTAGCGAGCTTCTCCACAATCGCTTGGCTGGCATCCCTCGCTTCCGGCGTGTGGCGCAGTTCATACAGCAGCTTCTTCCAATAGCGCGCTTCGGCTTCGAAATCGTTGGGGATGGGGTAGTCGACACCCGGCTGAAAGCCGAAGCGTTTTTGCAGGCTTTCCGGCAAAGTCCAGGGTTTGGCGCGCCACTCTAACGGCAGTGGCGATAGTTCCGGCACCCAGCGGGCGATGAACTCACCGGTGGGGTCGTTATCTTCTGCTTGCTTGATGGGGTTGTAGACCCGCATGGCGTTGGTGCCGGTGGCGCCTGCTTGCATCTGCACTTGAGGGTAGTGAATGCCGGGCTCAAAATCGGTAAATAGCCGTGCGAGGTGCAGAGCAGGCTCATGCCAATGCAGCCCCAGGCCAAAGGTGGCGTGGGAGAGCAGCATGGCGCGCATGCGAAAGTTGATCCAGCCGGTGGCGGTTAGGCTGCGCATGCAGGCATCCACTAGCGGCACGCCGGTTTGGCCGCGCTTCCAGGCGATCAGGTGCGGGTGTTCCGGGTCGCGCTCCCGCAGGCCGCGCAGCGCCGGGTGCAACGTTTGATGCTCGATGCTGGGTTCGCTCTCCAGCTTCTGAATAAAGTGGCAGTGCCAATAGAGCCGCGAGGTAAAGGCACGCAGCGAGCGGGTCCAAGCGGTGTCGTCGGCGTGCTTTTGCCGCTGGCGGCGCAGGGATTGCACCACTTCCCGCATGGAGAGTGTGCCCCAGGCCAAGTGCGGGGAGAGTCGCGATCCAAACTCCCAGGCCAGTAACGGTTTGGAGAGCGAGCCGCGATAGCGCCGCCCGCGCTGGGTAATAAAGCTCAGCCACAGCGCGCGCCCTTCACTGCGCCCGCCGCGCTGGCGTTGGGGGCAGGGCGTGGTATCGAACCCCAAGGTGAGCGAGGGCAGGTGCGCCACATCTACGTGATGAAACGCTTCCCAACCGGTGGCGGCCACCGCTGTTGGCGGGGCGGGGTAGGTGGGGGCGGCCATCAACGCTTCCCAGTGGCTTTCCCAGCGGGATTGATGCCCCGTGCGGCTGCTCAGCCCACGAATCACACCCTGCTGGCGGGCCTCCTGCCAGGGCACCTGGTGGGCGTGGCACCACGCTTGAACGCGCTGGTCGCGCTCAAAGCTCCAGGCGTTACCGGTCTCTTGGTGGGAGTGCAGCACCAGTTCACCGTAGTGGGCTTTGAGCGCGGCTAGGCATTCCACCATATCGCCTTGCCACAGGCAGAGCGGCAGGCCCAGCGTGTTGAGCGCTTGGGCAAGGTCAACCAGTGAATCAGCGGCAAATTGCCAGTGGCGAAGGGCGCTGTCGGGCGCTTGCCACTGCTCGGGCTCGATGGCAAATAGCGGCAGCACAGGGCCCGCCGCAGCGGCGTTGGCCAGCGGTGCGTGATCGTGAATACGTAAATCGCGTTTGAACCAAACGACCTGAAGGGGTGCCTGAGCCATTAGCCGTAACGCCTGTTCGTCACTTATCTATTCGTTATGCAGTGATGACGTTACCATCAAGCGATTGTTTGCGTAACCAACTGAGTCACACCTGCCCCACAGGAGAACCACTATGTATATTGCTATGAACCGTTTTCGGATTGCCCCAGGCCGCGAAGAGGATTTTCTAGAGGTATGGCGCAACCGCGATTCCCACCTGGACGAAGTGCCGGGCTTCAAGCAGTTTCAAATGCTGCAGGGCGAAAGCCAAGAAGACCACACCGTGTTTATCTCCCACAGCGTATGGGAATCCGAAGAGGCCTTCCGCGCCTGGACGAAGTCGGAGGCTTTCCGCAAAGCCCACGCCAATGCCAAAGCGCCAGAAGGCATCTACCTTGGCCCGCCTAAGTTTGAAGGTTATGAAGTGGTGCTGTAAGGCAGTATGGCTAAACGAAGCCGGTTTTTAGCGGGGCGCTTGCCCCGCTTTGGGTGCTTTAAAACAGCACCAAACCAATAGAGAGCAGTACGCTATAGAGCAGCGTTGAAACGGCTGTTTTCTTCAGCATGTTGGTGAGAATCTTGTCATCACGCGTATGGCGTAATGTTTTAGCAGCATCCGTTAGCGGCTTGGCCACCAGCAGGCAGCTCCACCCCAGCAGAGGAACCGGCAGTGCTACTAGGTAAACCAACGTGAGCGCCAGCGCCAGCCCCAGCAACGCCCAGTGATACCTAATTGCGCCTTCGCGGCCTAGCCGTACCGCTAGGGTGATCTTGTCGCAGCGTGCATCGCTTTCGATATCGCGCACGTTGTTCACATTGAGCACGGCGGTGGCCAACAGCCCGCAGGTGGCGGCAGGCAGAAACGGTAGCCAGTTTAGCTGATGGGTATGCAGGTAGTAGGTGCCTAATACCCCGAGCAGCCCGAAAAACATAAACACCGAAACATCTCCAAACCCTCGGTAGCCATAAGGAGCACCGCCTAGCCCCACGGTGTAAGTCACTGCGGCCACTAGGGCAGCTGCGCCTAATAGTATGAAGGTGAGAAGTTGCCCCCACTGATTCCCAAACGCCGCCACCAGTAACAGCAGCCCCAATACCGCGGCAACGGTTGCCGTGACGGCCATGCCACCGCGCATTGCTGTTGGCGTCAGCATTCCCGATGAGACCGCTCTTGCCGGGCCGCTACGTTTTTCGTCGTCAGCCCCTGAGGCGGCATCGCCATAGTCGTTGGCTAAATTAGACAGTACCTGAAGCGCCATGGCGGTGAGTAAGGCAAGTACCAGCACAACAGGGTTAAACGCCTGTGCGTGCCCCGCAAGCCCACTGCCCAACAGAATAGACGCACACGCCAGCGGCAGCGTTCGGGGGCGTGCGGCTAACACCCAGGCGTGGTAGGGGTTATGTTTAGCGAGCTGATCCATGTCGTCGGTATTCCTGTGTTCTTTTCTCTGTACTTTTTTGTGGGTGACGTTGCCTGCGTAACACGCGGTTCTTTAGGCAATCGTTAGCCGTCATCAGGTAAATAGCAGCAGCCAGGGTAGGCCTATGACTAACCAGGCCACCAGGAAGATGAACCCGAAAATTGCCCCAAGACGCCAGAAGAGCGCGCTAGGCAAGTAGCCGCTGCCGTAGTAAACCGGGCTTGGTCCTGTGCCGTAGGGCGTGAGGATGCCCATAAAGCCAAGTGTGGGCAGCAGTAGCAGCACAAACAGCTGCATATCCAGGCCAGCGATGCCTGAAGCCGCTGCCAAAATAACTGGCAAAAGGGCGGTAACGTGCGCCGTAATACTCGCAAAGAAGTAGTGCAGGCCATAAAACAGCACCACTAGCGCCACCATGGCGATCATCGGGTTAAGGTGGCTTATCTGCCCGCCGACCACACTCCCAAACCAGCTCACAAAGCCTACTTGGCTGAGGCCGCCTGCTAGCGCCACTAGGGTGGCAAACCATACAAAGGTATTCCAGGCGGCATGATTATTAAGAATATCGTTCCAGGTGACAATGCCGGTTAGCAGCATGGCGCAGATCACCACCAGCCCGACCAGCGAGGCAGAAATAATGCCGCCGCCAAAAATCCACAGCAGCAGGGCCGTTACGACCATTACGACCAAGAGAATCTCGTTGCGGGTGAGCGTGCCTAGTTGCTTTAGCTCATCTCTGGCCCAGTCTGAAATCTCATGGCCTGCTTTCACCTCGGGGGCGCATAGCCAGTAGCAGAGCAGCGGCACTAATAACAGCAGCAAAATGCCGACCGGGGCAATGGCCATAAACCACTGCCCCCAATTGATTTGGATGCCGGTTGTGCTTTCGGTTAAGGCAACGGCTAACAAATTGGGGGCCATCGCCGTTAGAAATAGCGAGCTGGTGACGCAGGTCGAAGCCAGCGCTGTCCACATCAGAAAGCTACCCATACGCTTCATGCTGGGGTCGTTGGGGAGCGAATCATATAGCGGTGGCAGGTTACGAATCACCGGATAAATAGTGCCTGCACTGCGCGCCGTGTTGGAGGGCGTAAAGGGGGCAAGAATGGTATCCGAGATCATTACCGCATAGCCAAGCGTCAGCGTGCGCTTACCCATAGCGTTGACCAACCAGAGAGAAATACGCCTGCCAAGGCCGGTTTTTTCGTACCCCAAGGCAAACATAAAGGCACCGAAAATCAGCCAGACGGTGGAGTTAGTAAAGCCCGATACCGCCCAGGAAAACGCTTGGTTAGCAGGGTTAAAGCCGTCAGCGGCCAGCTGCTCTGGGGAGAACAGTACCCAGCGCGAGAGCAGCGCAATGAGGGTAACGCCTATCAGCCCAATGACCGCACCGGGCAAGGGTTCAAGAATCAAGCCCACCACACAGCCAAGAAAGATAGCGAAGAAGTACCACGCATGGGGCGCGACTCCATCAGGCGTGGGTATTAACGCAACAATAATGGCGATAATAAGCGGAGCGAATAGCTTCCACCGAGGCGTGGAGGGAATAACACTGTTCATGCTGCCTCTCTTGTCTATTCTAGATATTTTTTGATAGTAAAACCAAGCCAAAACATCGCTGTTACGTAGCTCATTAGGGATTGCTAAAAAAATTTCCTTATTAGTTAAGTTATCTAGCTCAAATGCTTCATGCTGATAGTAACTAGTTTTTCAGTATTTTTATTAAAAGCATTTAAAACAGAAATTTAGATATTATTTTTAAGTTTTCTTGAGTTTTCGAGATTAATCGTTAACTGTTTCTAGAGTAGATGTTGTGTCACTAAGGTAAAGTGATATAAATCTTATTTCTGCCTTTTTTGATATGCGTCAATAGCTCTTTAGAGTTATGTAAGGGACAACGTGTGGGTATGGTAAATTCAAGCAAAGAAGACATTACCCAAGCGTGTCACTCTTAATGTAGTTTTGCTTGGCTAACGGAAGGAAATGTTATGCAGCAGCGAGATTTCGATATCGTGATTGTGGGAGGTGGCGGCGCAGGCTTACGTGCTGCCATTGGTGCGGCTGAGCAGGCCACAGCCCAGGGCACCTCCCAGCGTATTGCGCTGCTGTCTAAAGTTTACCCAATGCGCTCGCACACCGTTGCTGCAGAAGGCGGTGCTGCGGCGGTGACCAGTGCGGAGGATTCACACCAAGCACACTTTGATGACACCGTCTCAGGTGGCGACTGGCTGGTGGAGCAGGGCGTCGCCGACTACTTTGTTCACCACGCTTACCAAGAGCTGGTGCAGATGGAGCGCTGGGGCTGCCCCTGGAGCCGCAAAGACGATGGCCAAGTGCAGGTGCGCCGCTTTGGGGGAATGAAAACCGCCCGCACCTGGTTCGCGGCCGACAAAACCGGCTTCCATATGCTCCACACCCTGTTTCAGACCTCGCTGAAATACCCTGAAATCGAGCGTTTCGATGAGTTTTTTGTGCTTGATCTGGCCGTTCACGAAGGTGCGGTGATTGGCGTGATTGCCCTGCAGATTGCTACTGGCGAACTAACGCTGCTGCGTGCCAAGGCCGTTGTTTTGGCCACTGGTGGCGCGGGGCGCTTGTTCCGCTTCAATACCAACGCGGGCATTGTCACCGGCGACGGCATGGCCATGGCCTACCGCCACGGTGTGGCGCTGCGGGATATGGAGTTTGTGCAATACCACCCCACGGGCCTGCCCGGCTCCGGTATTTTGATTACTGAAGCGTGTCGGGGCGAAGGCGGTATTCTGCTCAACAAAGAGGGCTATCGTTACTTGCAGGATTACGGCCTTGGGCCAGAAACCCCGCTGGGCAAGCCGGAAAACAAATACATGGAGCTGGGGCCTCGGGATAAGCTCTCCCAGGCGTTTTGGCAGGAGCAGCAGGCAGGCCGCACCGGCAAGTTTGGCGACAGCGACGTGGTTTATCTCGACCTGCGCCACCTGGGTGAAAAAACCATCCTGGAGCGCCTGCCGTTTATCTGCGAACTGGCGAAAGCCTATATCAATGTCGACCCGGTGAAAGAGCCGATCCCCATTCGCCCGGCGGTTCACTACACCATGGGCGGGATTGAGACCAATCCTCAGTGCGAAACCTCTATTGCGGGGCTTTACGCGGCTGGGGAGTGCGCTTCAGTCGGTTTACACGGTGCTAATCGCTTAGGCTCCAATTCACTCACCGAGCTATTAGTGTTTGGCCGTTTGGCCGGTGAGCAGGCCAGCCAGCGAGCAGCACACACCGAATGGGCCGATATGTCCCTGCTGGAAGCTCAGGGCGACCGCCAGCAAGGCAAGCTGCGGCAGCTCTGCGACGGAACCGAAAGTGCAGAGAACTGGGTAGAACTCAAACACGCCATGGTTCAGGCCATGGAGAGCGGCTGTGGTATTTACCGCACCGAAGAGGGCATGCGCCATTCGCTGGATACCATGCGCCAGCTACGGGCGCGCTTTAATAAGGTGCGCGTTAACGATACCAGCAAGATCTTCAATACCGAGCTGCTGGAATGCCTTGAGCTGGAGTGTGGCCTGGATATTGCCGAAGCCTCTTGTTTAGGCGCGCTTGAGCGCCGTGAATCCCGCGGCGCCCATCAGCGCTTGGATGAAGGCATGCAAAAACGCGACGATGTTAATTACCTCAAGCATAGCCAAGTGTTCTACCAAGGCGATGGTCATGCCGAGCTACGCTGGCAGGACGTCGATGTACGGTTTTCCGCCCCGGCTGAGCGAGCCTATGGCGATGCGGGCAAGGGGGCAAAGGCATGAATACCCAGCAGATCAGCACCAAGCAGATCAGCGTCAAACGCTACCTGCCGGACAGCTCGGCTGAACCTTATTGGCAGCAGTACGAGCTGCCGGTGGACGATAGCACCTCGCTGTTAGATGCCCTTAACCATGTTAAAGAGCAGCTTGATAGCACGCTGAGCTATCGCTGGTCTTGTCGGATGGCGATTTGTGGCTCCTGCGGGGTGATGGTGAACGGCATTCCCAAGCTCGGCTGTAAAACCTTCCTGCGCGATTATGAAGGTGAAATACGCATCGAGCCGCTATCTCACTTCCCCGTGCAGCGGGATCTAGTAGTAGACATGGCGATTTTCCTTGAGCATTTGGCCGCGGTTAAGCCCTACCTGATTGATGACAACCCGGTGAAAGCGTTTGATCCCAACGCGCCGGAAACCTATCGACAGTCCCCCGAGCAGCTCGCCCGCTACAAGCAGTTTGCCAACTGTATTAACTGCGGCCTTTGTTACTCGGCTTGCCCGCAGTTTGGGCTGAACCAAGAGTTCCTCGGCCCGGCGGCGCTAACCTTGGCCCACCGTTACAACCTGGACAGCCGCGACCACGGCAAGAAGCAGCGCATGGCCGAGCTTAACCGTCACGAAGGGGTGTGGAGCTGCACCTTTGTCGGCTTCTGCTCCCAGGTATGCCCAAAAAACGTTGACCCCGCCGCCGCGGTCAATCAGGGCAAGGTGGAAGCGGCCAAGCACACGCTCATCGCGCTGTTTAAAGGATAGGGGAGGAGAGAGGTTATGGATAAATCATCATCGCAACGCCTGCCGCCGCTGAAACGTAACTGGTGGCTCAAACACCGTTTTTTTAAGCTCTACATGCTGCGCGAAGCTACGGTACTGCCGCTGGTGTTTTTCACGCTCTGTTTACTGGCCGGTATGCTTGCCCTGCTGCAGGGGGCGGAAAGCTGGCAGGGGTGGATCGCCTTTATGAGATCCCCTGTGGTGCTAGCGCTGAACCTGCTTGCGCTGGTGGCTAGCCTGTTTCACGCCGCCACCTTTTTTGTGCTGTTTCCACGGGTAATGCCGCTACGCATCGCCGGGCGAAGGCTGCCTGATCAAGCCATTGTTGCGGCGCAGTGGGCTGGGGTAGTGGCAGTGGTGTTGCTGTTTATCTGGCTATTAGGGAGTGCATAAGATGAGCAAGCCAAGCATGGATAGACCCAGCATGAACAAACCGGATGCTCAGCACAAACAAGCCTTTGATGAGCCGCTCTGGTGGGGGCTATTTAGTGCAGGCGGTGTCTGCTTTGCGGTTATTCTGCCTGCCGTGATTATATTTATTGCCATTCTCCTACCTCTTGGGCTGCTGCCCGTTGAGGCACTGAGCTATGAACGCGCTTCATCGCTGCTGTTTAGCGTGACAGGCCTTCTGTTTGTTGGGGCAGTCGTCTGCTTGCCGCTGTTTCATGCCGCCCACCGCCTGCGCCATGGGCTATTTGATATCAGCGTGGGCAATGACGCGCTCAACAAAAAGCTGATGTACGGCAGTGCCGCGCTGCTGAGTATTGTCGCGCTAGGAGTGGTAATGGCAGGCATGTTGGGTTGAATATCTTCTCCTCCTCATCCGACTCACACAGCGAGGCCAAGTGCATAAATATATTTCTTTTTGTGAAAACGGCTGAATAATTTAGCGGTCAGGTGGTGCTAGTGGCGGCAAATAGCGCTCAAGTAACTGGGCTGCATGCAGCACCTTGAGGTCTTGATATTTACCCGCCACTAAGTGCAAACCTACCGGCAGCCCCTGGTTGTCTAGCCCGCAGGGAAGGGAAGCCGCGGGCTGTTGTGTTAGGTTGAAGGGATAGCTGAACGGCGTCCAATCCATCCAATCTCGATAGTGCTTGCCCGGTGGTACGTTGTGGCCCGCCGCAAAGGGCGCAATGGGCATCGTAGGCGTTACTAGCAAATCATAGCGTTCGTGAAAGGCGGCCATGTGGGCGGTCAATTCGCTGCGCTCACGCCGGGCGGCGAGGTAGGTGGAAAGCGATACGTCTTGCCCGCGTCGTGCAATCTCCAGAAAGCCAGGATCGAGTGCTGCCTGTTGCTGTTCGTTGAGTTTTTCGAGTGCCTGCGTGGCTCCCGCAAACCAGAGCGTATTAAACGTTTTAAGCGGATCGCTAAAGCCTGGGTCTATGCGTTCTACGGTGGCACCCAATGCTTCTAAATAAACGATGGCTTCCTCGGCTCGCTGGGCAATATCTGGCGCTACCTCTACGTAGCCAAGATTGGCGCTAAACGCGATGCGCCAGCCCTGCAGGCTAGCCGGAGGCGGCGTGAGCCAGTCTGGCCCTGTTGGGTTTCCAGCATAACCATCCCGAGCATCGGGCTGGGCCATGACGCTGAGCATGAGGGCGCTATCTCCCGCAGTGCGTGTCATGGGCCCTAGATGAGACAGCGTACTCATGGCGCTGGCAGGCCATTGAGGCACCCAGCCGAAAGTAGGTTTAATACCAAACGTGCCGGTAAAGCTGCACGGAATACGGATGGAGCCGCCCGCGTCGCTGCCTTGATGAAGCAGGCCCAGGTTAAGCGCCGCGGCAGCCCCCGCGCCGCCGGATGACCCTCCCGGCGTTAGCTCTGGATTCCATGGGTTGCGGGTAATGCCATGCAGCGGGTTATCGGTGACGCCTTTCCAACCAAATTCAGGCGAGGTGGTTTTGCCAACCACAATGGCCCCGGCATTGCGTAGGTGACGGCTAATGGGCGCATCTATCTCCCAGGGGCCATCCGGAGCCGTGGTGGTGGAACCCAGCCGTGTAGGCAGGCCTTTGGTTAGGGTTAAATCTTTGATCGTCACTGGAACCCCGTCTAGCGGGCCGCAGGGGGTGCCTGCTTGCCAGCGTCGAGCGGATTCTGCCGCTAAACGGCGTGCCTCCTTCCCGTTAATACAGGTGAAGGCATTCACCTTGGGGTTATCCCGCTCAATACGCGTTAAGCAGTCTTCCACCAGCGTTTCCGGCGAGAGCGAGCCCTCGCTGAAACGTGCCAATGCATCGGTTGCCGTTAGGGTTTCAAAGGTATCCGCCATGGTTACTCCCCACTTTTCACACCGGCCGCATTGAGCATGGCGTGCAGTAAGACGTTACAGCCTGCGTGTACGTGCTCTGGGGTGGCACTTTCAATCTCGTTATGGCTAATGCCATCTTTGCAGGGAATAAAGATCATGGCGGCGGGGGCGACACGGCCAACAAACATCGCATCGTGCCCGGCTCCGCTGATGATATCCATGTGTGACAGCTGCAGCTTTTCAGCGGCTTGTCGCACGCTATCCACGCATGCTTGATTGAAATGCTCTGGCGCAAAATCTGCGGTGGGGGTGAGCTCGTATTCCAACCCGTGACGTTGGCAAATGTCTTCAACGGCGGTCGTCACCGCTTGGCCCATGGCGATTAGGGCGTCGGGTTCCCAGTGGCGCATATCCAGGGTCATTTTGACTTGGCCGGGAATGACATTGCGCGAACCTGGGTGTAGCGTCATACAGCCTACCGTGCCGCGCCCGTGGGGTTGGTGCTCATGGGCAATCCGGTTGAGCGCTTGAGTGACTTCTGCTGCCCCCATCATGGCATCCCGACGAAGATTCATTGGGGTGGGGCCTGCATGGGCTTCAAGCCCTGTGAGAGTTAGATCGAACCACTTCTGCCCAAGCCCACCGATGACAACTCCAATGGTGGTGTCGGTATCTTCGAGAATAGGGCCTTGCTCGATGTGTGGCTCAAAATAGGCTTTGATCTCGCTGGGGGAGACCTCATCACTACCGCGATAGTGAATAGCATCTAAGGCATCGCTGACCGTGACACCATCGGCGTCGGTGCGCGCCATCATGGCGTCAAACGCCAGCTCACCGGCGAATACCCCGGAGCCCATCATACAGGGTGGGAATCGGCAGCCTTCTTCGTTGGTCCACGCGACCACTTCAATCGGCGATTGTGTGGTGATGTTGTGCTGGTTTAGGGTGCGAATCACTTCAAGCCCAGACATGACACCGAAGCAGCCATCGTATTTACCGCCGGTGGGTTGGGTATCTAAGTGGCTGCCCGCCATGACGGTTTTGGCACTGGGGTCGCTGCCTTCCCGACGGGCAAAAATATTGCCAATATTATCAATGCGAATCGTACAGCCTTCAGCACGGCACCACTGAATAAACAGATCGCGGCCTTGGCGTTCTAAGTCGGTCAATGCCTGGCGGTTCACGCCGCCCTTCGGCGTGGCACCTAGTTTTGCCATCTCCATGAGCGACGCCCAAAGGCGGTCGCTGTCAGTATGCAGGTTGGACTCTTTGATGGGGGTAACGTAGGTATTCATCTCACTCTCCTCGCAAAGTTAAACGGATGTGTTTTCCGTTAGTAAGTCGTGCAGCTTGGAACGGTGATTCTGATTATTGGGTGAGTCGTTGCTGACCAGCATCTGTACCGCCATTTCTGCTTCCAGTGCACTCATGTGATGTTCAGCATCGGCCATGTGCTCGGCCATGATCTGTCGCACACGTGGGGCATCTTCAGCGCGGTAGGCATCCACTAGCTGTCGGTGGTAATCCTGATTGGCGTGGTCGAATTGCTTTCGCTCCGGGACGTACGCTTTTTTGATCACCACCAAATCGCGCAGCATGTCGTTTAAGAACTGGCACATAAACGCGAGCAATGGATTCGGGCAGGCGCGGGCCAGCAGCTGGTGAAACTCCAGCTCTAGAAAACGTTGGTGTCGGTGATCCTCTTCATGACTCGCACAGCAGGCGCAGGCCGACATATTGGCTTCCAACTGTTGGAAGTCCTGCTCGTTGAGCTTACCCACCACGGAGGCCGCCAGTTCTACTTCCAGCAGTTTGCGTAACTGGTATACCTGCTTGCCATCCAATTGCTGGAAGTGCAGGAAGTTACGCAGCATTCGGCTGGCGGGCTCCATGCTGGGCTGATTAATGACTGCGCCTCCTTTAGGCCCGGTTTTTAACGTGATGAGCCCCTCAACCTCTAAGATCTTGAGCGCTTCGCGCACGGTGCCCTTAGCGCTACCGTAAAGCTCCATCAGCGCTTTTTCATTGGGCAGTCGGTCGCCTTCCCCCAATGACTCTGCGGCGATCCAGCGCTTAATGTCGTCGCTAATCAGCTCAGCAAGCTTGGGTCTGCGCGGCGAGGTTGAAACAGGGGCTTGAGTCATCAACCCACTCCTTATTAGTGGTTAGCGCTATTGGTGATTTCTTGCGTATAGGCGGGTAAGCGCTCTGGGTGGTACTCGGCATCATAGTCATGACGTGCTTGGGTAAAGCGTTCTACGACCGCTGTATCGCGACGGTGCAGTGCGTGGCTGAGCCCAACAAACAACGCAGCATTCAGTAATAAACCCCAGATACCCGCATGGTAGCCAAACGGTGCGCTGAGCGGGCCAAAGGTCATGAGGAGTACGCAGGCAACGCCCGCCCACAACCCCGCCAGTGCAGCGGTGGGGTGAGCTTTTTTCCAGGTGATGGCACCTATGGTGGGAATGACCAACTGTGCGGTGCCCGCCAGTGCTGCAATACCAATCGTGACCAGTACGCCAGGTACGGTAAGCGCCATGATATAAGCGGCTAATGAGAAGCCCACCAGCGATAAACGACCGATATACACAATGCGCGCTTGGCTAGCGTCACGATCAATATAGCGTTTGTAGATATCCATCGTCACCACGGTAGACACCGCGTGGATCTGCGAATTGGCGGTAGACATCGCGGCCGACGCGCCCGCTGCCATGATCAGTGATGCGAGTAGGTAAGGCGCATACTCCATCAGCATAATGGGCAGAATTTGGTCAGGATTTGCTACATTGGGCTCAAGCAGCACGCCTGAGTAGCCAGACAGCACTGAACCTACATAGGCAAAGGCCGCCAAACCCAACAAAAACGGCATCAAGTTAAATAGCTTGCCGTGTTTAACCGAGTACATACGTAGCCAAATTTGCGGACCCATAAAGGCACCAATAGCGGTAATGGCAAACAGCGAGAACCACATGGGGTAGCCCATCGTGCCGTTAGGCCCAGGCATGGTGAGATGGTCAGGAGAGGTTTGCTGTAGCTGACTAAATAGCGCTGCAGGGCCACCTACCTGAGTGGAAATGTAGTAACCGGCATACAGCATGCCGAAGAATAGCAGTGCGCCATAAATAACGTCGGTCCAGGCGATGGCGCGGATACCACCAATCCATACGTAGATAATAATAATGAAGTAAAACAGTAGTGCAGCGAGCCAGAAAGGAATCAACCCGCCTGATGCAACCTCAATTAAATAAGCGCCGCCAGTAAGCTGGATCTGCAAATAAGGTACGGTGAAAATTAGCGTGATAGCGGCAACAGTAATTCGCAGTGCCTCGCTGTTATAAAAATCTCCGATTAAATCTGAAGGTGTTAAGTAATTGAAACGTTTGCCCAAAAACCACACCCGTTTGCCTATCCAGTAATACATAAACCCAAACAGGAGATTCCAGGCTAACGCCGTCAAAAATACCGGACCGTTGGTATAAAACGTGGCATTAGAGCCAAGGAACGCAAACGCGCTCCACCAGGTTGCAGCGACGGTGAAGAAGACCGCGATGCTTCCCATGGCACGGCCTTGGACAAAAAAGTCCTCGCTGGTTTCTTGCGATTGACGTGCCGATAAAACCCCCACTATCAAGGGGATAATCATAAAAGCCGCAATAATTAATAAGCTACCGGTCATAGTTAACCCCTTTTGTTACAGCTGTTTAGTTGCGTGAACAGTTGATGGCTCGGGGCTGCCCCAGTTGGTGAAATAAGCCACCAAAAACAGCGCCGTTAATGCAAACCACCAGAACAAGTTCCACACCAGCAGAAAGGGGAGCCCCAGCACCATGGGCTCTATGCGATTGGCTAGCATAATCATGGGACTTTCCAGCATGAAAAAGCTGAAGAGCATGCCGCCATAAATAGACAGCTTTAAGGGTGTTAAGTATTTCATAGCAAGTTAGCCCTTTGTTTATATTGAAATTGTGAGCAGTATTAGTAGTGCATGCAGGTAACAATAGCGCTGTTAGGCGCATTGTCTGTGCAAGTACTACTTAGGCGTATTCCACTGGTTTGTTGTATTTATTCGTATAAATATAAGAATTAGGCGCTTTGAATCGCTACGTCAAGGTTGTTCGCTGTCATTTGCCGCTCTGTTACGTCTAAATTTCCTAACGTGAGCTCAAGAAAAGCATAATTTTATAAACGTAGTGGGTGGCGCATGCTGTTGCTATGCGTTTTAGCGATGGAGCTTGGCCACTATGTTTGATGTAAAAAAGTTTGACGTAAAAAATACAACCACTGCCCACCCGACCCCCACCGACGAGCAGGGGGCAACGTCTGCGTTGAACCAGCACTTCTGGATGCCGTTTAGCGCGAACCGTGATTTCCGTGCGAACCCGCGCATGATCGCCGGGGCGGAGGGGCGTTATTACATCGATGACCAAGGGCGTAAACTGTTCGATTCGCTCTCAGGCCTGTGGACCTGTGGGGCGGGACACAACCGTGAAGAGATTCAAAAAGCCGTAGCGGCGCAGCTCGGCACGCTGGATTTTGCCCCCGGCTTCCAGATTGCCCACCCGCTGGCGTTCAAACTGGCGGAAAAGATTGCCAGCTTAACGCCCGCCGGGCTAGATCACGTGTTTTTCACCAATTCCGGTTCAGAAGCCGCAGATACCTCTGTCAAGATGGCCAAGGCCTACTGGCGGCTAAAAGGTAAACCGGAAAAAACCCGCATGATCGGCCGCGCTAAGGGCTACCACGGGGTGAATATTGGCGGCACTAGCCTTGGCGGCATTGGCGGCAACCGTAAACACTACGGCCAGCTGATGGACGTCACCCACCTGCCCCACACCCTTCAGGCGGGCCACGCCTTCACCCGCGGCCAAGCCGACACCGGCGCCGAGCTGGCCGATGCGCTGCTGGATCAAATTGCGCTACACGATGCCTCTACCATTGCGGCGGTGATTGTGGAGCCGATGTCGGGATCGGCGGGGGTTATCGTGCCACCAAAAGGCTATCTGGATCGGCTGCGCGAGATCTGCACCGCCCACGATATTCTGCTGATTTTCGACGAGGTGATTACCGCCTTTGGCCGCAGCGGCGCAACCACCGGTGCTGAAGCCTTTGGCGTGACGCCGGATATCATGAACGTGGCCAAGCAGATCACCAACGGCGCAATCCCCATGGGCGCAGTGATCGCCTCTGGTGAGATTTTCGACACCTTTATGCACGCGGGCGGCCCCCAGCACGCCATTGAGTTCCCCCACGGCTACACCTATAGCGCCCACCCCGTGGCCTGCGCGGCGGGGCTGGCGGCGCTGGAGATGATGGAGCGTGAAAACTTCCCCGCTCAGGTGAATGCCATCGCCCCCATATTCGAGCAGAAGCTGCACGCCCTAAAAGGCCACAACCATATTGTCGATATTCGCAACTACGGTTTGGCCGGTGCCCTTCAGCTAGCGCCGCGTAACGGCGACCCTACGGTTCGCCCCCGTGATGCGCATATGGCGCTCTGGGAAGCGGGCTTCTACGTGCGCTACGGCGGCGACACGCTGCAGTTTGGCCCTCCCTTTGGCACCACCGAAGCCGAGCTTGAACGGCTGTTCGATGCGGTTGCGACCACCCTGGATTCGCTGGCATAAATCATTACGGAGCGTAAAAAATATGAGCACGGTTTCCCACCTGATTAACGGCGAGTTAGTTGAGAGTAAGCGCACGCTGGAGGTCACCAATCCCTCAACGGGGCAAGTGATTCGCCAAGTCGCTGACGCAGATGCCGCTGACGTAGAGCGAGCCATTGCGTCCGCTCAGGCTGCGTTCCCCGCCTGGCGCGATACGCCGCCCGCCAAGCGTGCCCAAGTGATGTACCGCTTTAAGCAGTTGCTGGAAGAACACGCCGACCGCTTGGTGCAGCTGGTTAGCGAAGAGCATGGCAAAACAATTGAAGATGCTATGGGCGAGCTTAAGCGCGGCATCGAGAACGTTGAGTACGCCTGCGGCGTGCCGGAGCTGTTAAAAGGTGAGTACTCCCACAACGTGGGGCCGGGCATTGATGCGTGGTCGAACTTCCAGCCGCTAGGCGTGGTGGCGGGCATTACCCCGTTTAACTTTCCCGCCATGGTGCCGCTGTGGATGTACCCCATGGCGATTGCCTGCGGTAATACTTTTATCCTCAAACCGTCGGAAAAAGACCCATCGGCGGCCATGGCGGTGGCGGAGCTGCTACAAGAAGCGGGGCTACCTAAAGGCGTAATGAATGTTATCCACGGCGGTCGCCAATCAGTGGAAACGTTGTTGGATGCCAAGGCCGTTAAAGCCATTTCGTTTGTGGGTTCCACGCCAGTAGCCGAAGCGATTTACTCGCGCGGTTCCGCTGCGGGTAAGCGCGTTCAGGCGTTGGGCGGGGCGAAGAACCATGCGGTGGTGTTGCCGGACGCCGACCTGGAGAACGCCGCCAATACGCTAATGGGCGCTGCCTACGGTAGCTGCGGCGAGCGCTGCATGGCGATCTCGGTAGCGGTCTGCGTGGGTGATGAAACCGCCGACCGTCTCGTTGAAACAATGCTGCCTAAAATTGCTGCGCTCAAGGTGGGGCCTGGCACCGATAAAGGCCTGGATATGGGGCCACTGGTCACCGCAGAGCATCGCGATAAAGTGCTCGGCTTCATCGAGGACGGTGTGAAGGCGGGCGCAACGCTGGTCGCCGACGGCCGCAGCCTGAAAGTGGCCGGTCATGAAGAGGGCTACTTTGTCGGTGGCTGCCTGTTCGATAACGTCACCGCTGAAATGCGCATTTACCAGGAAGAGATCTTCGGGCCGGTACTCTGCGTGGTGCGGGTCGGCAGCCTGGACGATGCCATGCAGCTGATTAACGACCACGAATACGGCAATGGCACCTGCCTGTTTACCCGCGATGGCGAAGCCGCCCGCCGGTTTACCGACGGTATTGAAGTCGGCATGGTGGGGGTGAACGTTCCATTGCCCGTGCCGGTGGCGTATCACAGCTTTGGCGGCTGGAAACGCTCGCTGTTTGGCGACCTTCACGCCTACGGGCCAGACTCGGTACGCTTCTATACTCGCCGAAAAGCGGTCTCCCAGCGCTGGCCTTCGGTGAGTGAAGCCACACGGGCGGAGTTCTCGTTTCCTACTAACCAGCGTTGACGCCGTGCGCTAACTGCGCCATCTTCTCTGCACCACCGCTTGCACTATTGCTGGGCGGTGGTGCATTTTTTTGTGTGTCATTTTTAGCCGTTAGGGTCGTAAAGGGATAGCAGCGTGGCGAGAACACAGGACGAAATTCGGCAAACCAACGTCAAAAAGATTCTAGAAGCGGCGGAGCAGCTGTTCGCCGAGAAGGGCTATGCCGGTGCCTCCATGGGGGAGATTGCCCAGTTAGCCGACCTGCCGAAGTCCAATGTGCACTACTACTTCTCGACCAAAAAAGCGCTTTACCAAGAAGTACTGCTGGCGCTGTTAGAAGTGTGGAAGCAAGACGCGCTCTGCTTTGAGCTGTATGACGACCCCCGAGTGGTACTTTCCACCTACATTCGCGCCAAGATGAATCACTCCCGCTACCGTGCCCACGGCTCCAAAATCTGGGCAGCGGAAGTCATGCAGGGCGCACCGATTCTTAAAGAGCGCCTGCGCGATAATCTTTATGAATGGGCCAAGCTGAAAGAGTCGAAAATCCGCGAATGGATCGATTCAGGGCAGATTACTCCCGTTGAGCCATCTTACCTGCTCTATATGATCTGGGCCTCCACCCAGCACTACGCCGACTTTGACTACCAAATTGCGTTGCTGAACGACGACAAGCCACTGAATGATCTACAGTTTGAAAAAGCCGTGCAGTCGGTGACCTCGGTGATTTTGCGAGGCATTGGGCTGACGGCTTAGTGGGCGCTAATATCCTAAGCACTTAATCGCGGCCCTGCGTGGTTGTCGCTGCACTCTTATTCTGTTGCATTGGTTTCCAAAACGTCTTTTTTCCCTCCTGGCAGGCCTGTTCACGGGTGATGCCGATATCTTTCAGCAAGTGGTCATCGAGCGTGAGCAGCTGGCGACGGCTGCGGCGGCGCTGCTGGTAGTGGCTAAACTGGTAACGAAGCTGAGTGAGACTGAAGCGTGGCATGGCGGCTCTCCGAACGGTGGGGTGCCTGTTTAGGTTACGCAGCCTGCTGGACGCAATACAGATATAGGTTTTTTTATTTTTACGATACAGATGGGGCGTGTTATACCTCTGTATGGCGAAGCGGTAGGCCTTCTGTATGGCGGATGAACCGAGCGGGGTGGGTGTGATGACGCGTTATGAAGAGGTGGCGGCAACGTTGCGGGAGCGGATAGAGCACGGGATTTATCGCGTGGGCGACCGACTACCCTCCATTCGCGCGGTCTGCCAAGAGCTGAACGTCAGTATCTCAACGGCGCAAGAAGCGTACCGCCAGCTCATGGACGCCGCGCTGATTGAGTCTCGGCCAAAGTCAGGCTACTTCGTGCTGCCTTGCCGTATACCCTCCGTTTTGCCTTCTATCTCGCGACCAGCCCAGTGCCCGCTGGATGTCTCCCAGTGGGACCAAGTCTTAGAGCTGGTGGCTACCCAACGAGACGATAAACGGCTGTTGCTGGGGCGCGGCGTGCCCAACCTTGAGGTGGCATCGTTAAAGCCGTTGTCGAAAATCCTCGCCGGGCTGCACCGTAGTAACGATCTTCACGGTTTCAATTACGACAAACTCAGCGGCAGCCCTGAACTGCGCCAACAGGTGGCGCGCTTGGCGGTGGCGTCTGGCTGCTTGCTGCATCCGGATGATGTGCTGATTACCACCGGCTGCCAGGAGGCGCTCTCCATTGCGCTGCGCACGCTCACCCAGCCTGGCGATGTGGTGGCGGTGGATTCGCCCAGCTTCTACGGCACCATGCAGATTCTGAAAGCCAACGGTTTAAAGGCGCTGGAGATTCCCACCGACCCGCAAACCGGCATCAGCCTGGAAGCGTTAGAGCTGGCGCTAGAGCAGTGGCCTATTCGCGCCATTCAGGTAACGCCCACCTATAACAACCCCTTGGGCTATACCATGCCGGAAGCGCGCAAACGAGCGCTCTATCAGCTTGCCCAACGGTTTGATGTAGCCATTATTGAAGATGATATTTATGGGGATTTGGCCTACACCCAGCCCAGGCCACTGACGATAAAATCCTTTGATACCGGTGGGCGCGTGCTGCTGTGCAGCGGTTTCTCGAAAACCCTAGGGCCGGGCCTGCGCGTGGGCTGGCTGGCCCCTGGCTGCTACCGGGAAAAGGCGCTGCATATGAAGTACGTCTCCACCGGCGCTTCCGCCACGCTGCCGCAATTGGCCGTGGCGGAGTTTGTCGCCAAGGGCCATTTTGAGCGTCATCTACGCGCTGTTTCCCGCCAGTATCAGCGCCAGCGGGATGTGATGATTAGTTGGGTACAGCGCTACTTTCCGAAAGGGTCTGGCATTAGCTATCCGCAAGGGGGCTTTTTACTCTGGGTAGAGCTACCTGCGGATGTCGACTGCGTGCGCCTTAACGAGCGCTTAGCGCAGCACGCCATCCATGTCGCGCCGGGGTCGCTGTTCTCGGCCTCGGGTAAATTTCGTCAGTGCTTGCGGTTGAACTACGCATTTACCTTAACGCCCGCGATGGAAGAAGCGGTGCGCCGGGTGGGGTTGCTTGCTAAGGAGATGGTGGAGCAAACACAATTGGCCTGTTCTACAAGTTGAACGTGCTGCCTTTTACCGGCGTCAGGCGGCCATGGTCGATAATAGGGCCAGTCGGCTGTCCTGCTGGTGCGCCGCCTTGAGGCTCAACGCTAACGGCTAAGTCTGCATTGAATAATAGGTTACGTAACGCATCGCTAGGCAGTAAACGCCGGCTACCTTCTGATGGCAGTAAGCCCAGCGAAACAGGCGTGCCATCTGCGATTAGCCATAGTTCCCCCGTTTGATTCTGGCCGACTTGCGAAGGCTGAATCGTCTGCACGATTAACTCCCCTTGATCAGTTGCGCTGATAATCCAACTGGGTGTGCGTGATTCATCCTGCACGACAAAGACGGCCTCGCCAGAAGGAAGCGTGGTGAGCTCTGCTTGCTGCCAAAGAAGGCCCAATACCAACGCTACGGCACCGAAACTGGCAGTCATGGCTTGCCAAGTACCCAAACGTTGCCACCAGGGAAGGGCAAACGTTCCCGTTGCTTGTTTGACACCTTGCCAAACCTTTTTGGGCGGTGTCTTAGGCTCAAGCTGCTCGTTCAGTATTTGTAGGTGCTCTCGCCAAGCATCGACATCATTTTGCAGATCATGGCTGACGGCCAGAAGAGCTTCAAAGCGCACTTTTTGTTCGCTATCAAGTACTCCTAACACATACTCTCCAGCCGCAAGATGACGCTCCTCAGGGCTGGCTAAATCCCACTGGTCAGGCATGCCTTTAACCTCTCAAGTCCGCGTCGAATCAAGCTTTTCACGCTCCCCAGCGGCTGGGTAAGCGTGTGGGCGAGTTCACTGTGTGTCAGCCCCTGGAAAAAGGCCATTTCCATTAGCTGTCGTTGATGGCTGCTGAGCGTATTTAAACAGGTTTGCAGTTTGCCATGCTGTTGGTCGTTAATACTGTCGTCCTCAGGGTCGTCATTACTGAGCAGCGCCTCTAATAGCGGTTCATCTGCTGTTGAGTCTTGTGGCTTTTGGCGCCGTATCCAATCAATGCCGATATTTCTGGCCAGTGTAGATAGCCAGGTCATGGGTTTAGCCTTCGTGGCGTCATACTGGTCAGCAACGTGCCAGACTCTTATAAACACATGCTGAAGGCAGTCTTGTGCAGCCCCGTCATCTCTTACTATACGCAGCAACTGGGCATATAGATGCGCACAGGAGGCACGATAGAGACGCTCAAAAGCTCGCCTATCACCTTGGGCACAGCTATTGAGTTGTTCAATAAGATACTGCTGTTGTTGTGTGGGATCGGTCATTCAGGCATCTCTGCGCGTTAAAGCGGTACGTCAGTCTTGGTGAGCGTAGCGTTGAAGGCAATAGAGAGAATGAGAACCCAAAAAAAATCACACAATAATGCATCCACTGGGCGCGACAGTGCGTATGTATGAATGAGCTTACATTGTTGAGCCATTTTAACGATAACCAGGAGATGCCCCAATGAAACTCAAACTTTTGACTGCCAGCCTTTGTGCCGCTGCTCTTTGGACAGGTACTGCGGTTGCCGCTCACGGCCCGACCATGGTCGGCGGCGCGAATATGTTGCCAGAGCGTAATATCATTGAAAATGCTGTCAATTCTGGTGACCATGCCACATTGGTAGCGGCGGTACAGGCAGCAGATCTTGTAAATGTTTTGCAGGGCGAGGGGCCGTTTACTGTCTTTGCCCCGGTTGATGCGGCTTTTGCTAAATTGCCTGATGGCACTGTAGATACGTTATTGATGCCAGAGAATCAGGAGCAGTTGCAAACTGTTCTAACCTACCACGTGGTGCCCGGCAATCTGACACGCGACGTATTGTTGGAGCAGGTCATGGAAAATGACGGTACGGTAGCCTTTAAAACCGTACAAGGTGGGCATCTAACGGTGATGCGTAACGGCAACAATCTGATGGTTATGGATGCCCAAGGCAACAGTGCCAACATTACGGTGGTGGATGTGGCGCAGTCGAATGGCGTTATTCACGTGATAGATAGCGTACTGCTGCCATAAACTCTGCTGTATAAGCCTTAGCCCGCTAGTTGGCTAAGTTGTTGTTAAAGCTGCCGCTTTGGAAACAAAGTGGCAGCTTTTGTCTACAAAATCCGCTGCAGATGCTGACGGGCAGCATGAGACGCGATTGCATAGGGACTGAATATGCCCCTAAGTAATCACCGTGCCTTTCAACGTACGATAGAAGTAATCCGCGAACTAATGGCCCAAGATTATTCAAGCCCATCACTATCTAAAGCTAGGTACGCGAAAATAAGATCAAGTCATTAATTAATAAATTTTTTAACGCCATTCTTGTGCGGTGCGCCAAACGCACATCCCCGCGAAATAAACAGAGGTCAAGCCTAAGCCCCACAGCGCCCAGGCGGCATGATCAGGACTTGAGAGAATTAACGCGGTCGTGCACACACACCACAACAGCGTGACGGCGATATTGAGCGGCATAAACAGGCGCACGCGAAACGGATGCAGAAACTTCATTTTGGTCACGGTCAGCACCGCCAGGACGAGGATCGCCGCAAACGTGACGAAGGGAGGTAAATCAAGAATATAAAAATAGGCCGCGGCAATATTCCAGGCGGCAGGAAAGCCCACGAAGTAATTATCCTGGCTTTTCATATCGACGTTACAGAAACAAAACATTGATGACAGTAGAATGATAAAGACCGATAGCAGCCCTAAATAGGGCGGCAATTCAATGAAGTAGTAAATAAACAGCGCAGGAATAAACGCCCAGGTGAGGTAATCAATCACCATATCCAGCGTCGATCCATCGAAGTGGGGCAGGATGGTCTTCACTTCATATTTGCGTGCCAAGGTGCCATCAATACCGTCGATCATCATCGCCGCCCCCAGCCAGAGCAGGCAGGCCACCGGGTTATTGTCGACCAGCGCCAGGAGCGCCATCGTGCCAAGCAGCACGCCGCTGGCGGTAAAGATATGGACACTCCAAGCTTTATATATCGAAGCGCGGGATTCGGTATGCGAAAAGAGCGATTGGACCACGGTAACCCCAGTGGGAACGCGTCGTCCCCTTGCTGTTAGATGGATTAATAAGCGTTCAAAAGACGATACACTACTATAAGAAAACCGTCAGGAAATACGCAGCGTATACGCTAAGTGCCTTTTCACTCCGTTGCCACGGTGAGTTAGTACACCCACTAGGGAGATAACGCATGACCCACGTTCGCTCTGCCACGATTCATGATCTCGATGCTTTAACCGAGCTGTTAGATGGCTATCGGCAGTTTTATCAACAGCCAAGTGATACTCCAGCAGCGCGTGATTTTTTGCGCCAGCGCTTTGGGCAGGCGGACTCCCGAATTTTGGTGAGCGAAGGCGTTGATGGCGCAATAACAGGCTTCGTTCAGCTCTACCCTGGCGTCTCCACCGTGGGTTTAAATTCACGCTGGACGCTAAACGACCTCTTTGTGCTGCCAGAGTGCCGTGAGAAAGGAACGGGCCGAGCGCTGATGGAAGCCGCCACCCAGCTTGCCCGTGAACATGGCGTCGCGCGTTTGGTATTGATGACGCAGGTCGAAAATGAGCGCGCCCAGCGCTTATATGAATCGCTGGGCTGGCAGCGCAATACGGCGTTTTACGGCTATTTACTCGATATTGAGTAAAACAGGAGAGCTAGACATCTATCTCTCCTGAATCCGTAGGATTTAGGGGGTGCTCTCCACTAACAATCCCCGCATTAACGTTTCGACCATGCTCTCGTACTCGTCTGCCAATGAAAATTGCTGCGGGTCTTGTAGCCAGTCAAAACAAATGCCGATTAAGAAGCCATGAAAGTGAAGTCGGGCACTGGCAGGGCTAAGTCCCCGGCGTAGCTGGCCATTCAGCTTCGCCTGCTCGAATAGCTGCTCGACGCGCGCTTTTGAGTGCTCTGACAGCTGAGTGATCATACTGATACGCGGGTGATCATCCTCTAGCTTTTCGCAGCGGTGTAGCACGATGGTCGCGGCGCGTTGCAAGGGCAGGTTATAGCAAATAGCGCTGAGCGCGCTGTGAGCAATGGCTTGCAAGCAGTGTGTGGGGGCGTGGCCTAAACGGCGCGCTGCCTCATCAACAATTTCATCGAGCGGCACACGAACCCGCTCTAGCAGGGCATTGAATACTGCCGCTTTATCTTCAAAATGCCAGTAAATAGCACCGCGGGTTACGCCAGCCGCTGCCGCAATGTGGGCTAGCGTGGTGCGCGACACGCCTTGAGCGAGAAACTGGGTTTCTGCGGCATCTAGAATCGCCTCGCGGGTGCGTTCAGCCTCGGCTTTTCGGCGTGACATAGCAGCTCCTAAGAAAAATGACCATATTTGACATGACTGAATGGCAAAGTCGTCAGTAGGCGATTAGTATACACGTTCACTGACATTCATGAATGTCAGTGACACCCTTATGATTGCGTAATGACAATACCGCCGAGGAGTCTGCTGTGCGTAACCCTGTGATTCGATTGCTTCCAGCGCTGCTGGCCTTGCTGCTGGCAGCAGGTAATGCTTATGCCGGCCAGAATGAACCGCCTCCTCGGCCGGTGAAACTGATGACACTAGAGGCGTCAGGTGCCTCGCTGCAGCGCCAATTCCCTGCGCGGGTTGAAGCCACCACGCGTAGCAACCTCTCGTTTCGCATGGCAGGCGAGCTGTTAGAACTTAACGTGAGCCCAGGCCAGCGGGTAACAGAAGGCACCTTAATCGCGCGTATTGATGATCGGGCGATGCGTAGTGAATTAGATAGCGCCCGTTCGCGGTTAGATTTGGCGCAGGCAACTCACGAACGCATGCGTTATACCCTCGAGCGTGGGGCAATCAGCCAGGCGCGGTTTGATGAATCAGAGGCGGAGCTGCGTGCTGCTCGGGCGACCTTTGAGCAGGCTGAAGAGCAGCTGGAAAATACCCAACTGCGCGCCCCTTATGATGGTGTCATTGCCCAGGTGCCGGTCGATAACCGGCAGATTGTTCAGGTGCAGGAGACCGTGGCGGTGATTCAGCAGCCAGGGCAGCTTGATGTGATCTTCCATCTACCCCAGCAGATTGTTCAGCAAATACCGCGCAATGACGAGGTGACACCGTTTGAAACGGCGATGGCCTTTGAGGTGCGGTTTGGCAATAGTGAAAAACCTTACTTGGCGCAGCTAGCGTCTTATACCACCCAGGCCAGCGCGCAAAGCCTTGCTTATGAGGTAACGCTTCGGCTGCCGCAACCCGACGACATCACGCTGCTGGATGGCATGAGCGCCACCGTGCGGCTTGATTTAGGCCAACTGTTACCAGCGTCCGAAAGTCTCGTTTGGCATTTGCCGCCTGATGCCATTGGCTACCTTGGTGAGAATCCAGAGCAGGCCGTGGTGTGGCGTTTTCAGGCGCCTGATCGTTTAGAGGCAGTGCCGGTCGAAGTGGGGCGTTTAACCTCTAAGGGGCTAGAAGTAAGCGGTGAGCTGGCCGCGAATGATCGCGTGGTGGCAGCGGGTGCCCATCGTGTCAGCGCGGATATGCGCGTCACGCCATGGGAAAAGAAACAGGGGCTATAAGATGGTTGACTACTTCTTACGCCACCGGGCCGCGAGCTATTTAATGACCGTGGTACTGCTTATTGGTGGATCGCTCGCATTCACCGGCATGGGGCAGCTGGAGTTCCCCGAATTTACTATTCGTAATGCGCTGGTCACGACCCAATATCCTGGTGCCACGCCAGAAGAGGTGGAGCAGGAAGTCACCTCGACGCTGGAAGAAGCCATTCAAGAAATGCCCGCCATTAAACGCATCAGCTCGGTAAGTTCTGATGGGTTTTCGCAAATCACCGTTGAGCTGCAAAGCACGGTGCAAAACGAAGAGCTACAACAGCTGTGGGATTCATTGCGCCGTAAAGTGGGGGATGCTCAGGCGGCCTTGCCGCCAGGGGCGAGCCGGTCGCGGGTTAACGATGATTTTGGCGATGTGTTCGGGCTGATGATTAACCTCACGGGCGACGGCTACGCCATGCCGGACCTAAAAGGCCATGCCGAGTTTCTAAAGCGTGAGCTTGCGCTGGTAGATGGCGTTGAAAAGGTATCGCTGGCGGGGGTAAGGGAAGAGCGCATTTTTATAGAAGTGGACCGAGAACAGCTGCGTGCGCTAAACATCCCGTTAAGTTCTCTTCAGCAACTGCTGGATACGCAAAATGCCGTAGCGGACTCGGGTCACTTGAAACAGGGCGGTCAGCGTTTCCGAATAACGCCGTCGGGTAGTTCCGCCAATATTGATGATTTGCGTGCGCTAATCGTCAGTGAAGGTAATGGCGAGCTGGTCAGGCTGAGCGATATTGCGGAGATTTCCCGTGGCTTAACCGAGCAACCCCAGCAGCTTTACCGCGATATGGGGCGGCCTGCCATCTCGCTCGGTATCTCGTTTGAAAGCGGCGTTAACGTTGTTGAGGTAGGTGCCCGCCTTGATCAACGGCTAGAGGAGTTAGACGCGCGTACCCCCTTAGGTATGGAGCTCAATGTGGTCTATGACCAGCCGAGCGTGGTGGATGAGGCGGTATCCGGCTTTCTCGTTAGCCTAATTCAGGCGGTGGCCATTGTGATTGTGGTGCTCATGCTGTTTATGGGCTGGCGCAGCGGCCTGCTGATGGGCTTTATTCTGCTGATTACGATTATTGGCACTTTTATGCTGATGCGCATCCACGGCTTGCAGCTGGAGAAAATCTCGCTGGGAGCGCTGATTATCGCGCTGGGCATGCTGGTTGATAACGCCATTGTGGTGACGGAAGGCATGCTGGTGGGCCTGAAACGTGGCCAAAGCATACGAGAGTCGGCACATCAGGTGGTTCGGCAAAACGCATGGCCATTGTTGGCCGCTACACTGATTGCGGTGGCTGCCTTTGCACCGATTGGGCTATCGCCGGATACCACCGGTGAATTTATCGGCTCGCTGTTCTATGTGTTGCTCTATTCGCTGCTGCTGAGCTGGCTGACGGCCCTGACGCTCACGCCGTTCTATTTCAAACTGCTGTTTCGCAATGTGGCTCCAAGCAGCACGGATGAAGATCCTTACAAAGGTGCGGTGTATCGCCTGTTTAGCCGTGTGATAGTGGCCGGTATCCGGCTGCGTTGGCTAACGCTTGGCCTGGTGGTGGCCATACTGGCGGGCGCCGTGTTTGGCTTTGGGTCAGTCAAGAATGCCTTTTTCCCGGCCTCGAATACGCCCATTTTCTTTGTCGATTATCGCACGCCGGAAGGCACCGATATCCTGGAAACCCAGCGGCGGGTAGCAGAGTTAGAAGAGGTGGTGATGGAGATGGAAGGCGTTCACCACCTCACCACGGTTGTCGGCGGTGGTGCCCAGCGCTTTACCTTGACCTATGCGCCGGAAGACCGCTTTGCCAGCTACTCACAGCTAATTGTCGAGACCCATGATAAAGCGACGCAGCAAGCGCGCATGGCGGATGTCGAAGCCGTGCTGGAGCGCGATCATAGCGATATCGACTATAAAATTGCCCCGCTGGAAGTGGGGCCCGCGCCAAAAGCCAAGATTGAAGCCAGGCTTTATGGCAGCGACCCTGCCGTGTTGCGCCAGCTTGGTGATCAAGTTGAGGCCCTGTTTAGCGATACGTCCAATATGGTCAGCGTGCGCACCAACTGGCGTAACCGTGTTCAGGCTGTGGTGCCTATTTTTGCCGAAGATACCGCGCGACGGCTGGGCGTTACGCGTGAGAATTTAGCGGCAACGCTGGCGCTGAGTACCAGTGGTAGCCAAGTGGGTCTCTATCGTGACGGCAGCGACCTGATTCCGATTGTTGCCAGAGCGATACCGGAGCAGCGCAACGATATCGACAACCTAGGATCGTTGAACGTATGGAGCGCTGAACAGGGGCGTTACATCACGGCGGATCAAGTGATGCGCGATGTAACGACCCAGGTCGCTGACCCGCTGATAATGCGCCGCGACCGCGAGCGTATGCTGGCGGTATATGGCGAGCCTGACCCGCTCAGCGGGGTGACGGCAGCAAGCGTATTGGCCCAAGTGCGGCCTCAGGTAGAGGCGCTGGAATTACCACCCGGTTACCGGCTGGAGTGGGGCGGTGAATTTGAGACCGCCGGTGAGGCGCAGAGCGGCCTGTTTTCGTCGCTGCCGCTTGGCTTGGTGATGATGTTTATTATTACGGTGGTGCTGTTTAACAACTTCCGTCAGCCGCTGGCGATCTGGTTTTTGGTACCGCTGACTATCGTCGGGGTCGTTGCGGCTCTTCTCGTAACGGGAATGCCTTTCTCGTTTATGGCGCTGCTGGGTACGTTGAGCTTGATCGGGATGGTGATTAAGAATGCCATCGTGCTGGTAGAAGAGATCAATGTGCAGCTGCCGCTGCACAAAGATCGCTATCACGCCGTGGTGCGCGCTGCCATTAGCCGTGTTCGGCCCGTATCCATGGCCGCCCTGACGACCATGCTAGGGCTGATTCCACTGATCAGTGATGCCTTCTTTGCCAGCATGGCGGTCGCGCTGATTGGTGGGCTTGGGGTGGCCACGCTGCTCACCCTTATCGTGCTGCCGGTGATTTACTGCGTGCTTTATCAGATCAAGATTCATGAGGATTAGGGCAGTCTTTGCCGATCATGAGTGACACTATTTGAAGGCATAATGACAGCCGCCCTCACTAAAGAGGGCGGTGCCATATCGAGCATTGGATGGGGGAGAACGGTTTACGAGGCAACGCGGAATGGGTTGCGTGGGTCGTTGTCCCAAGCGAGGAACGGTTTGCCGGTCTCTTGCGGCACCATGGTGATGCAGTTCTCTACCGGGCAGGTGATCTGGCAGAGGTTACAGCCAACGCACTCCTCTTCAATGACCTCATAGCGGCGGGCGCCGTCCTGCTCGGTAAGCTTGGCAATCGACTGGTGGGAGGTATCTTCGCAGGCGATATAGCAGCGGCCACACTCAATACACAAATCCTGATCGATGTGGGCAATGGTCTTGAAGTTAATATCCAGGTGTTTCCAATCGGTAGTTTGCGGCACGGCCTTGCGGGAAAACGCCTCGATGGAGTCATAGCCCTTTTCCGCCATCCAGCGGGAGAGGCCGTCTTTCATCTCCTCCACGATACGGAAGCCGTTGAGCATAGCGGCAGTGCACACCTGCACGCTGCCGGAGCCGAGAGCGATAAACTCCGCCGCATCCCGCCACGTAGAAATACCGCCAATGCCGGAAATTGGCAGCGTTTGAGTCGCTGGGTCGCGGGCGATTTCCGCCACCATATTCATCGCAATGGGCTTAACCGCGCTGCCGCAGTAGCCGCCGTGGGTGCTCTGGTGACCCACGGTGGGCATGGCGACCATGTTGTCCAAGTCGATGCTGGTGATCGAGTTGATGGTGTTGATCAGCGAGACTGCATCCGCGCCGCCGCGTAGCGCCGCCTGGGCGCCCACGCGAATATCAGTGATGTTGGGCGTGAGTTTTACAATCACCGGCTTGGAGTAGTGCTTTTTACACCAGTAGGTGACTTTTTCGATCAGGTCGGGGTTTTGGCCCACCGCCGCGCCCATGCCACGCTCCGGCATGCCGTGGGGGCAGCCCAGGTTCAGCTCGATGCCGTCCGCGCCGGTGGCTTCCACCAGCGGTAAGATATACGCCCAGGCTTCCTCGTTGCAGGGCACCATGATCGAGACGATCAGCGCGCGATCCGGCCAGTCCTTCTTCACCTGGGCGATCTCTTGAAGATTGATCTCCAACGAGCGGTCGGTAATCAGCTCAATGTTGTTAAAACCGATTACTTCGCGGTTCTTACCGTAGTGGGCGGAGTAGCGTGATGAGACATTTACCGCAGGCGGTTCTTCGCCAAGGGTTTTCCATACCACGCCGCCCCAGCCCGCTTCATAGGCGCGCACCACGTTATAGGCTTTATCCGTCGGCGGGGCCGAGGCCAGCCAGAATGGGTTGGGGGCTTTAATGCCCGCAAAGTTAACCGATAGATCAACGCCATTAACCACGCTGTCGCCGCTATTTTTCTTGCCGGGTGGGGTAAACGGTAAGGTGCTCATGCGGCCTCCTGCTTGGCGGTTAGCGCTTGATGAATGGCGTGGGCAGCCAGTTTGCCGTGCTGCACGGCCTGTACGGTGAGGTCTTGGCCGGGTTTTACGCAGTCGCCCCCGGCATATACGTTGGGCATTGAGGTTTGGAACATCTCGTTAACATGAATGCGCTCGCCGTCGCGGGCAAGCTCGGCGGCAGTGGCATCGCGTAGGCTGTCACCCTCGAAGCCCTGGCCGATGGCGGTGAAAATGGCATCCGCCGCGATCTCGAAGGTCTCGCCCGTGGTGGAGAGGCGGCCCTGCTGCTCTGCGGTGTTGGCAAAACGCATGCCTGCTACTCGGCCATGACCATCGAGCAGAATGTCATCGGGCTGCGCCCAGGTGACCATGCGCACGCCGTTGGCCTTAGCGATCTCCTGTTCGTGATCGGTGGCGGACATCGCGTCTACGCCACGGCGATAAACGAGGGTTACTTCGCTGGCGCCTAGGCGGGCCATTTGGGTGGCCATATCGATGGCGGTATTGCCCGCGCCAATCACGATGCAGCGCTTGGCTACGGCTAAACTGCCCAAATCATCGGCTTGGCGCAGGGTTTTGATGTAATCCACCGCAGGTATCAAGCCAGGAGCATCTTCCCCGGTGAGCCCTAACGCTCGGCTGGCACCAAGCCCCAGGCCTAAGAAGACGCTGTCATACTGCTGGTGCAGGGTGTCGAGGGTCAGGTTATCGCCCAGACACTGACCGTACTGAATGTCGATGCCACCGATTTCGAGCAAAAACTCGACTTCCTTGCGGGCGAAGTCGTCGGTCATTTTGTAGCGGGCAATGCCGTATTCGTTGAGACCGCCAGGCTTTTGCTCTGCCTCAAAAATCGTCACTTGGTGACCCAGCATGGCGAGGCGGTGTGCGCAGGAAAGCCCAGCAGGCCCAGCACCCACCACGGCAATGTGGCGGCCAGTGGTGGCGGCGCGTTTGAATGGGTGGCTCTCAAACTGCATGTTGTCGGTGGCGTGGCGCTGCAACAGGCCGATGAGCACGGGCTGGCACTCGGCATCATGGTTACGCACGCAGCTGCGTTCGCAGAGGATTTCCGTGGGGCATACCCGGGCGCAGCTGCCGCCCAGAATGTTGGCCTCCAGAATGGTTTGCGCCGCACCATTAATGTTGCTTTCGCTGATTTGGCGAATAAAGCTTGGAATATCAATTTCCGACGGGCATGCCTCGATGCAGGGCGCGTCATAGCAGTAGAGGCAGCGCTGGCTTTCAATGATGGCCTGGCGCGGCGTTAGCGGTGGATGAAGGTCGCTGAAATTATGCGCCAACGTATCTGGGTCGTAGGTGCCGACCTCTTTTGCGCTAGGCAGGTGATCAAGTGAATGGGTCACGGTCGTTTCTCCATTGCTCTGTTTTGCAGTGAGGGCGGGTTAGCGCGTTACCGCAACGGGGGCGTTTAGCTCGGCGCGTTTTGCGAGCAG
Organism: Vreelandella venusta; assembly: GCF_044809155.1. Classification (GTDB taxonomy): domain Bacteria; phylum Pseudomonadota; class Gammaproteobacteria; order Pseudomonadales; family Halomonadaceae; genus Vreelandella; species Vreelandella venusta_B. The sequence continues at coordinate 3,184,951 of NZ_CP085241.1, read as the reverse complement.
CTCGAAGACGCCGGGGTAGGCGGGGCGCTCTAAGTAGCGGCCTGCACCCCGCTCGGCGTGTAGCTCGCCGTCCCGCCATGTCCACTTGCCTTGGCTGATGGTGTGGCGGGCGATGCCGCGCACCGTTTTGCCCTCAAAGATATTGAAGTCCACGTTTTGGTGGTGGGTTTTGGCAGAAATCGTCCGCGTACCGTTCGGGTCCCAGACCACAATATCCGCATCGGAACCGACCTGAATCGCGCCTTTGCGCGGGTAGAGATTGAAGATTTTGGCGGTATTGGTAGAGGTCACGGCGACAAACTCCTGGGGCGAGAGCTTGCCGGTGTTGACGCCTTCGTCCCACAGCACGGCTAAGCGATCCTCTACGCCTGCGGTGCCGTTGGGGATCTTGGTGAAGTCATCTTTCCCAGCGGCTTTCTGCTCTTCGCAGAAGCAGCAGTGGTCGGTGGCGGTGGTTTGCAGGTTGCCGGATTGCAGGCCGTGCCAGAGCGCTTCTTGATGCCCTTTAGGGCGGAAAGGCGGACTCATCACGTGGGCAGCGGCGGTGGCCCAGTCCGGGTGTTGATAAACGCTATCGTCGATCACCAGATGGCCCGCTAAACACTCGCCAAATACCGGGTGCCCCTGCTGACGGGCGTAGGCGATTTCATCCACCGCGTCTTTGGTAGAAACGTGTACCAGATAAACCGGTGCGCCCAGTGTGGACGCAATACGAATCGCCCGGCTGGCGGCTTCGCCTTCTACCTGGGGCGGGCGAGAAAGCGGGTGGGCTTCCGGCCCGGTGATGCCCTGGGCCAGCAGCTTCTGCTGCATGTGGTAGACCAGCTCGCCGTTTTCCGCGTGTACCGTAGGCACTGCGCCCAGTTCTAGGCAGCGCGAAAAGCTCTCCACCAGGATGTCATCGGTGGCCATTATCGCGCCCTTGTAGGCCATAAAGTGCTTGAAGCTGTTGACCCCGTGCTCGCGCACCAGCGTGCCCATCTCTTCTTTGACGCTCTCGTCCCACCAGGTGATGGCGACGTGGAAAGCGAAGTCGGTAGCGGCTTTTTCCGCCCAGCCCTGCCAGGTTTCAAACGCTTCCAGCAGCGATTGGCCAGGGCTGGGAATCACGAAATCGATAATCGTGGTCGTGCCGCCCGCCATGGCCGCGGCGGTGCCGGTGTAGAAGTCTTCGCTGGCGACGGCGCCCATAAACGGCATCTGCATATGGGTGTGGGGGTCAATGCCGCCGGGCATGACCAGCTGGTCGCTGGCATCGACGATCTCGCAGCCTTCAGGGATGTCTAGGTCGGTGCCAATGGCGTGGATTTTGCCGTCAACACACAGCACATCGGCGCGGTAGGCATCAGCGTGGGTGACGACGGTGCCGCCTTTGATCAATAGGCTCATGGTTTGCTCCTGCGTAACGTTGACTAAGAGGGCTTATTCGCCGTCGGTGAGGCGGGTGTAGGTCTCGGGGCGGCGGTCGCGGAAGAACTGCCAGTTGTTGCGCACCTCACGCACCATGTCCAAGTCGATCTCGTGCACCAGCAGCTCGTCTTCGGTTTCGCTGGCCTGGGCCTCGATTTTGCCGCGCGGGTTAACGATGTAGCTGGAGCCGTAGAAGTCGCCGATGTTCCACGGCGCTTCAGTACCCACGCGGTTGATCGCGGCGATAAAGCAGCCGTTGGCGGCGGCGGAGGCGGGTTGTTCAAGCTCCCACAGGTATTGGGAAAGCCCGGCCACGGTGGCAGACGGGTTGAAAATCACTTCGGCGCCGTTGAGCGCCAGCGCTCGCCATCCTTCGGGGAAGTGGCGGTCGTAGCAGATATACACGCCGATTTTGCCGTAAGCCGTATCAAACACCGGCCAGTTGGACTTGCCCGGCTTAAAGAAGAATTTTTCCCAAAAGCCCGCCACTTGAGGGATATGGGTTTTATGGTATTTACCCAGGTAGCTGCCGTCGGCATCAAATACCGCGGCGGTGTTGTAGTAAACGCCGGTCTCGGTCTCTTCATAAATGGGAACGATGATCACCATGCGGTGTTTGGTGGCCAGCTTCTGCATCATTTGGCAGGTGGGGCCTTCCGGCACCCGTTCGGCGGCGGCGTACCACTTTGCATCTTGGCTAGGGCAGAAATAGGGTTGGTTAAACACTTCTTGAAAACAGAGTACCTGCACGCCCTGTTCGGCGGCCTGTTCAACCAATGGCAAATGCGCTTCATTCATCGCGTCACGAATGGCGGCAGGTTCTAAGTCAGTGGTGGTTTTAAGGCCCATCTGAATTAAGCCAATCTTCATTTTCTGCATGTTACAGCCCTCTCTTCTCATACGCGCCAACCGCATGCGGGCGCATGTCGGTTCGTTTCCGGTCATGTGAGGAGTTGTGGATTAACTCCTCTCAAACGATGGCTGCGTGGCGTGCAGTGGTGCTCTCCTTTGCTTTTTGTAAAGCATAAGGTGGAAGCGATTATTGTTGTTTATTAAAAGTTGTCTTATTTGACAGCTTTTTGAACATAGACCGTTATGGTGTGCTATTTCAAGATTTTTTTGAAATTACTTTAACTCTTTGATTTGTTAAATATTTTATGAGTTTTATGGTGTTTTTAACTAAATTGGTGACTGCCTGCACTGTAATGGTGTTTTTAATTTATTTATATAAAACAATGCTTTGATAATTTTTTTACAAATTTTTTGAGATTTTGCAGCATCGTTTTGGTGCGATTTTTTATGAAAGAACTACGCTAATTAGTGGTTTGTAAAACCATAAGGCGAATAATAACAATCACGCTAACAGTGTCTGTATGTCTGTCAGATAAGTCAGCTTCTTGATCAATAAGTTAATAGCTTAGTGGCTGGTTTAGGCACGCTTATTGCTGCACATAAAGCGATACCGTGAATACAACGGGCAACAGCACTGCTGAGGAGAACACTATGACCGAGCGAACCTCCCAAATGGTGGATAGAGAGGGGCTAATTGAACTTGATGTCGCAAACGATGTTCGTGATAGCCCACGTTTTAATGAGGATATTGCCCCCACAAAGGCGAGTGAGCGTACCTGGAGTAAATGGAACATTGGCGCGCTATGGGTAGGGATGTCGATCTGTGTACCGACTTATACGCTGGGAGGTGTTCTCACCGCCTATTTTGGCTTAAGCGTAGGGGAGGCACTGTTTGCAATCCTTCTGGCCAATATCATCGTGCTGATTCCGCTCACCTTAAACGCCTTTCCTGGCACCAAATTTGGTATTCCCTTTCCTGTCGTCCTGCGCTCATCGTTTGGTATTTTAGGCTCTAACGTGCCGTGTCTTGTGCGGGCATTGGTTGGCTGCGGCTGGTTTGGTATCCAAACCATGTTTGGCGGCTTAGCGATTCACCTGCTGCTTTCCGCGTTGATTCCTGCCTGGGCGGCCCTGGGGGGCGTTGGAGAAGTCATCGGCTTTTTTGTCTTTGGGGCGATGAATCTTTACGTGGTGATTCGTGGCGCTGAGTCGATCAAATGGCTGGAAACCCTCGCCGCGCCGTTGCTGCTGGCCGTTGGTATTGGGCTTATGGTGTGGGCTTGGCCGCACATGTCGATGACAGAGCTTTTGGCGCAGCCGCCATCGCGCCCTGAAGGCGCCTCGGTTTATGGTTACTTCTTTGCGGGCTTAACGGCGATGGTGGGCTTCTGGGCTACGTTGTCGCTCAATATTCCCGACTTCAGCCGGTTTGCGAAAAGCCAGAAAGATCAAATTGTTGGCCAAGTGATGGGCTTGCCCCTGACGATGTTCTTCTTTGCTTCTTTAGGTGTGGTTCTCACCGCAGCTTCCGAGACGCTGGTGGGTCAAACCGTGGCTGACCCGGTGCGCTTGATCGGCTATATCGACAGCCCCTTCTGGGTGGTGTTGGCCATGCTGTTTATCATCATCGCGACCATTTCCACGAATACAGCTTCTAATATTGTGTCGCCCACCAACGATTTCCAGAACATCGCGCCTAAGTTGATCAATCAGACGCGTGGCGTGCTGATGACCGGGGCGGTGGGTGTACTGTTAATGGGCTATGACTTGCTGCAAAAAGCGGGAATCATTGCGCAAGGGGTATCCTTAGAGCAGATGTACTCCAACTGGTTACTTGGCTACTCCAGCCTGCTTGGGCCGATCGCAGGCATTATGGCAGTGGACTACTTTTTGATTAAAAAACAGCGCTTGGACGTACCCAGCCTTTATATGGATAACCATGCGTACCCTGCGGTGAATATGGCAGGGTTTATCGCATTCGGTGTGCCCGTTGTGCTAACGCTGCTGTCGCTGTTAACCGGCACCATGAACTGGTTTTATGACTACGGTTGGTTCACTGGCTCGGCGTTAGGGGCCATTGTGTACTACTTAGCGAGCCAGGCATTGGCTAGCTCACCCCAGGTGGGGCCAGAGCCGCTCGGGAGTGAAGCGGTTAAGTAGTGGTTAGGTAATGGCTCGGTAGTTGCGATGCGGGTAAGCGCTCAGCTGTAAAGATAACGCTCGGCCGCTGGTCGGGCGTTATCGCTTTTACTCAGAGGGGGTGTTCGCCAGAGTGTTTGAGAAAACTTAAAAAGGCATCGACCACCCGGTTGGGGCGGCGATCACGACGGGTGACCAACACAAAAGGGGTGCGGTAATACTGCGTGGTCGCGCGGAGCGCACGCATCTTTCCTGCGGCCACCCACTGGGCCGCAACGTGCTCTGGCAGAAAACCAATAAAACGCCCGGTGAGAATCAAAAAGGCAGCCCCTTCACGGTCAGAGGCTGATGCCTGTGGGGTGAGCATCTCATGGGCTTTTCGCGCTGCGCTGGGAAGTGGGTAGCGGGGGGTGATCGCGGGGAGTGTTGCAAGCTGCCCATCGCTGATTGACGTGTCGGCCTGGTCAAAAAGGGGGTGACCAACCGCGCAGTAAAGATAGGAGGGCTCATCGTAAAGTAGGCGCGTTTCCAAGCTGGTCGGTAGGTTTACCGCAGGGACGACACCCACCTGTAAGTGACCGTCCATCACCCCACGGATCACTGCATCAGAAGGCTCCATGTGAATATTCACCGAGACGCTGTGATGGGGGGCCGTCAGCTCGGCCAGTGCGTGGGTAACGTGCATGTCGGGCAGAGTCACTAAGTTATCGGTAATGCCGATATTTAGCTCGCCTTTGATGCTATGATGCAGCGCATTGACGTCGCTTTTAAAGGTCTCTAGCGCCGTGAGCAGCGTCAGACCTGCGTGATAAATCTCTTTGCCCTCTTCGGTTAAGCTGAATCCACCGCGCCCGCGTTGGCAGAGTGAAAAGCCTAAGCGCCCTTCTAGGTCGTTCATGTGCTGGCTAATCGCCGAGCGGCTAATGCCTAACGCGGTTTCTGCGGCGGTGAAGCCCCCGCACTCGACAACCGTTTTAAAGATGCGTACCAAACGTATTTCGTAGTCACTCATTTGACCTAGGGTGGGCATGCGATGGTTCCATCCTTAAATGTCGGGGGCTCCCAAACAAAAATAGCGCGCTAATAACGCGATTACGTTGTAAATCAATTTTATATCCAATCTAATTGTCGATAACACTGACACTTTAATGCCACAGCATACGCGACCGTCTTGGCACGAAACATGGCGTTTGTTTACGTTAAAGCATAACGATAAGGATTTAAGGGCACTATGCCGCAGAGTCGTTTGCCAACTTCACCCTCTTTGCTTTCCAAGACTTCTCCTGTATATCGTCGTCAGCGTTGGGGCAGCATCGTGCTTTATAACGCTGCTATGGTGGGGTTGCTGGTGCTTTTTATGTGGGTATTAAGTGATCAATACCGTCAAGAGGTCAACGCCTCCCGAGATCGCAGCGCGACCCGTGCGGAGCTGGTAGGGGAGTGGGTAAGCACCACGTTTGCGCTAAGCGATCAGGTGTTAATGGATGTCTCTCAATTGCTAGAGCCACCCATGATCCCTTTTTCTACCGAACACAGCCATTTTGAGTCGCTGCTTCAAAAGCGCCGCGATAGTCTGCCGATGGTCGAAGAGATAAGCATCATCGATGAGCATGGGCAGCTACTGGTCAGCTCTAGCCTGAGTCATCCTCCCGGTTTTGATACCCGTGGCATGGCGTTTTTCCAGGCATTTCAACAATCGCCGCGGCTTGAACAGCTGGTGACCCCTCTCTATTGGTCAGCCTTTTCACGTGACTATCACATTTTTCACGTGCGGCGACTGCGAGGTTTAGAGGGACACTTCAGCGGGCTAGCGGTGGTGCAAATTGCCCCCCGTGTTCTGGATAGCGCTTTGCAGCGCTTAAGCATGGGAGTAGGTGAGAGCATCGCCATTATTGATACCCAGGGGCAATTAGTGGCGCGCCGTCCTGGATTAGATGATCAGACTGCGCTGGGAACATCCATTGATCACGCGCGTATTACCCAGTTTTTAAACAGCGATATGCCTAGCGAAAGCATGCGCATCGTCTCGCCGCTGGAAGGTGATGAACGCCTATTTTGGCTACACCGTGTTGAAGAACTGCCGTTTGCCGTGGTGGTGGGTGAAGGCATGCAGCAGGTGCTGGCTGGCTGGTGGCAACGCTTCTGGATTCTCTGCGCCATTTGGGTCTTGATCGGTCTACTGGGTGGCTGGGGGTTGCGCCACTACCTCAACCGTTTAACGCTTGAAGTTCAGCTGTACCAACGCATGCAGGAGCGCGAGCTGGCGCGCGCAGAAGCGCAGCAGCGAGAAGCGCGGCTACAGGCACTGGTGTACTCCATCCAAGATATGATCTTTGTGTTTGATGGGCAGGGGTGCTTGAGCTACGTTCACGCGATTCATCAGCAGCGTTTGCTTAAGGATGCCCACGACATCATAGGCAAACACTACCGCGACGTACTGCCTGATGAAGTGGCGCAGGCTTTTTCCAGCGTCTTTTATCGTGTACGGCGCCATCGGCATGCCGAAGAGCTTGAGTATTCGCTGACGTTCGAGAAAGAAGTGAGGTACTTCTCTGCCACCGTCAGCCCGTTGAGTGACGCCAGCGGTGGTTTTGATGGCGTGCTGGCGCTGGTGCGAGATATCACCCAGGCGAAGCTGGACGATGCGCAGTTACGCATCGCCGCGACGGCCTTTCAAACGCACCTAGGGATGCTGATTACGGATACGCGGGGGCGTATTTTAAAAGTTAACCGAACCTTTACACGTATTACCGGTTATGAAGAGAGCGATGTGCTGGGGCAAAACCCGCGCATGTTTAGCTCAGGCCGTCACGATGCTGATTTTTACCGCACGCTGTGGAGCAATGTCGCCAAATCAGGCAGCTGGGAAGGAGAAGTGTGGAACCGTCGCAAAAATGGCGAAGTATTCCCTGAGTGGTTAACCATTAGCGCCGTCAAAGATAGCGACGGTGTGCTCACCCATTATGTTGCTACGTTAAGTGATATCACCGAGCGTAAAGCAGCGGAAAAGGAGATTCATCAGCTGGCGTTTTATGACCCGCTGACCGGGCTGGCGAATCGTCGTCTGTTCATGGATCGTTTGGAAGCCGCCATGAGAACCCGCTCGCAAAACTCTCATCATGGCGCACTGCTGTTTATTGATTTAGATAACTTCAAGCAGGTTAACGACACCTTGGGTCACTATGTCGGCGACCAGCTGCTACAACAGATGGCGAGTCAGCTCCAGGCGGTGCTGCGAGAGACCGACACCCTGGCCCGCTTGGGAGGCGATGAATTTGCAGTGGTGATTGATACGCTGAATGAAGATGCTGAGCAGACGGCGCTGCTGGCGGAAGCGATTGCCCAAAAGTTGCTGGTCGCGATTCGCCGCCCCGTGCTGCTGCGTGATGAAACCGTGATAGTGACCGGAAGTATTGGTATTACCGTGTTGGACGGCAGCGTGCCAAGCGTGGATGATTATCTTCAGCAGGCGGATATGGCGCTGTTCCAAGCGAAAGAGGCCGGGCGGGATACGCTGAGTTTCTTTGACCCCGCCATGCAGTCAGAGCTTGTGCAGCGTGCCCGGATTGAAGCGGACCTTCGGCATGCGCTGCCTGACCAGCAGTGGCTGCTGCACTATCAACCCCAAGTTGACCGCCTGGGCGTGGCAACGGGCGTCGAGGCGCTGCTGCGTTGGCAGCACCCTGAGCGTGGCATGGTGTCGCCAGGGCTGTTTATTTCACTGCTGGAAAGCACGCGCTTAATTAACGACGTAGGCGATTGGGTGCTGGAAGAGGCGTGCCGCCAGCTGGCTGAATGGGCGAAACAGCCGCAATACGCGCACCTGGAAATGGCGGTGAATGTGAGTCCGCTACAGTTCCGTGAGCCTGACTTTCTAGCCCGCACTCAAGCGATTCTGCTGCGCACCGGCGCGCCGCTGTCAAAGCTCAAACTTGAAGTGACTGAAAGCCTGTTTGTGGAAGCGCGCGATGATGCTCGCGCTAAAATGGAAGCGTTAAGAGCGCTCGGCGTGCGCTTTTCCCTGGATGATTTTGGCACCGGCTACTCATCGTTGGCGTACCTCGCACAACTGCCGCTAGATCAGCTGAAAATTGACCAGAGCTTTGTGCGCGAAATTCTCCAAAGCCCTGCGAATGCCGCGATTGTGGAGAGTACCATTGCGCTGGCGAAAAGCCTGGGGCTAGAGGTGATAGCCGAAGGTGTGGAGACCCCTGAGCAGCAGCGCTGGCTGGCCGAACACGGCTGCTACTGTTATCAGGGGTATCTATTTGCTAAGCCAATGGCGCTGGTAGCACTAGGCCAATGGATGAATCAGCAGGGGCGGTAGCGTAACGCTGGCGGCCAGTTCATCGGGGACAATCACTTCTAGGCGTGAGTCCTGCCGCCAGGCGCTACTCTCAACGCTGAGCGTTCCGTCGGCACGGTTGAGGCGTTTCCAGCCGTTGTCAGTATGAAACACCCCTTTTACCCGAGCCGCCGTTGGCAGTTCACCCAGCCAAGCCGCTAAGCGGTCAAGGTCAAAGCGCTCGTTCGGGTGCCAGCGCACCCCCGTGCTGGTGTAGCCAAGGGCGTTGGCGGTTTGCTGTTGGGGCTGGCCAAGGGGCGGCGGAAAATCAAAAAAAGCGCCCTCTAGGCTGGGGCTTGCTGCCAGTGCCTGATGCTCGTCAGGCATCGTGGGCTGGTCTTCTTGCCGAGCTTGGCCGCTGTCTAACAGCCGTGACACGGGCAGTACGCCCTGATCAACCGTATGTACCCACTTTCGGGGTGGCCATAGCTCGCCGATAAACTGCTGGGCCTGTTGATGCTGGGCCTGACTTGCCTGGTCGCCCATGGTGATGGCGATAGCATCGGCCATATTAAGCTGGTCTCGAAACGTGTCGTGCTCGCGCACGCGGGCTTCGTCTAAGCGTCTTGGATCAAGCGTGGCGATAATATCCTGCACCGCTACCACGTCTTGAAACGCCTCGCCGCGCAGCAGATCCAGCAGTCCGGCGGGGTGGCCAAGCCCTGAAGGCTCGATAATCACTCGGTCGGGCTTGCTGCGCGCGAGCAAGTTAACGAGCGCCGCTTGCAGTACAAACGCCAGTTGGCAGCACAGGCAGCCGCCGGGCAAGCCTTTGACGACGACATCATCGCGCTGGTCGAACATGGCTTGATCGATGCCTATTTGCCCAAACTCGTTGACCAAAATCGCCCATTTCTCATCCACAGGCTTTTGCTCAAGCAGGCTGTGGATAAGCGTGGTTTTGCCGCTGCCTAAAAAGCCGGTGACGATGTGAACGGGAACGCGTGAAGCGGTTGCCAACGGTTAGCCTCCGGTCATATTCATAAAGCGCACCACCTGAACATCGCCATCGGTAGTGAAGTGGTGGCGTTCAGGCTTTAGCGGCAGCGCATTGATAATGGCGGTTTTGAGGGCATGCATATCGCCGGGGTAGCGGCGCAACACGGCGCGCAGGTCCACCGAATGCTCGTTGCCTAAACAGAGCAGCAGACGCCCTTCTACCGTCACGCGCACTCGGTTGCAGGTGTCGCAAAAGTTGTGGCTGTGGGGAGAGATAAACCCTACCCGGCTATCGCTATCGGCCATCTTAAAATAGCGCGATGGACCCGGCGTGCTCTCCGTGGTGGGGGTGAGCGGGTAGCGGGTTTCTATCAGCGCCTGGACATCGTCGCTAGAGTAGAAGGTCTCAGCCCGGGAGTGGTCGGAAACGTCGCCTAACGGCATCTCTTCGATAAAACTAATATCGAGCCCTTCTTGGCGGGCAAAGGTAACGAGGTCGAGCACTTCATCGTCGTTGCGCCCCTTTAAGATCACCGCGTTGAGTTTGATACGCTGAAAACCAGCTTCTTTGGCGGCGTGGATGCCGTCAATCACCTTAGCTAAATCACCGGTGCGGGTGAGCTGCTTAAAGCGTTCCGGATCGAGGGAGTCCAGGCTGATGTTCAGTCTACGCAGCCCACCCGCGTAGAGCTGTTTAGCGTGTTTGCGCAGGCTGGCGCCGTTGGTGGTCATGGTGAAGTCGTTTAGCCCTGGCAGCGTGCCGATCTCATCCACGAGTTGTTCGATGCCTTTTCGTACCAGCGGCTCGCCACCGGTGAGGCGGATTTTTTCAACGCCTAACTCGGTGAACGCGCGAGCAACCATGGCAAGCTCTTCAAGGGTGAGCACTTGCGCGCGAGGCAGAAACACCATCTCTTCGCTCATGCAGTAGACACAGCGGAAGTCGCAGCGATCAGTGACCGAGATACGCACGTAGCTAACACGACGCCCAAAGTTGTCGATTAGCTGTTGGGCCATTGGTGGTTGAGTCATTGCCACTCCGTCAGTGGTTGAATGGTGACCGTATCGCCAGGTTGGGCGCCCGCCAGGTCGTCGCCCAGCTCAATCAGGCAGTTGGCCGCGACCATCGAGGTCAAAATCCCCGACCCTTGAGCACCGGTCGTGCGCACGTGAAGGACTCCGTGGGCGTCGCAGCGGTATATGCCGCGTAAAAAATCGGTGCGCTGCAAGCGGCTTTTTAGCGGTGTTTCCGCGATGGCGGTTAAGCGCAATGGCGGTGAGGGCGCCTGCCCCTGCAGGCGTTGCAGTAGCGGCACTACAAACTGGCTAAAGGTTACCATGACCGCCACTGGGTTGCCGGGCAAGCCAAGGAAAGGCGTGTGCGATGGGCCAAGCCATCCGCAAGCCATCGGCCGCCCTGGGCGCAGCGCCACCCGCCAGAACGCTAACTGGCCGAGCTGTTCTAATGCTTGCCGCGTGAAGTCAGCATGGCCGACAGATACGCCGCCGCTGGTGATCACTAAATCGCTGCACTCAGCGGCACCTGCGAGGGCGTGCACCATCGCGGCTTGGTCGTCGGGCAGAATGCCCAAGTCGACCACCTCGGCCCCTTGCTCGATGAGCAGCCCCATCAAGCTAAATCGGTTGGTGTCGTAAATGCCCGCGTGAGGCAGTGCGTCTCCGGGCGGCGTGACTTCATTTCCGGTGGAGAAAATCGCTACCTTCGGGCGCCGATAAACCGCGACATCGGCGTAGCCTAGGGAGGCAATAAGCCCCAGGCGAGCGGCATCTAACCGTGTGCCAGCGGCCAGGGCGACGGCGCCACTGGCAATATCTTCCCCCGCCTGGCGAACGTGCTGGCCGCGTAACACCCGCTCAGGCGCATCAATCGTCACGCTTTCGGCGTGCTCAACGAGCTGCTCGCGCATAATGATGGTGTCGGTGCCGCTGGGTAGCGGCGCGCCGGTGGTGATACGCACGCATTGGCCTTTAGGCACCGGGCCTGCAAACGCTTGCCCCGCAAAGGCATCGCCTGCAATGGGCCAGTGGGTCTGAAAAGGCGCTGCGTCTGGCCAAGCCAGCGCCACGCCGTCCATGGCGGCATTGGTGTTTTGCGGCACATCGATAGGCGCTTTAAGATCGGCGGCAAGACGTCTGCCGTGCGCGTGGCTAAGCGCAATGCGTTCATGCGCTACGCTGCGCTCAACCAGCGTCATCAGCGCCTCTCGTGCGGTATCCACGGGGAGCATCTGCTCGCCTAGCTCAAAGCACGACAGGCTCATAGTCTCTCCTGGGCGGCAGTGGCGAGCGCTAGCTCCAAGCGCTGTTTCTCTTCCTCGGTATTCAAGTTGGCAAACGCTTCAGGGCAGTCGGACATATCCACCTTGCACCACGCGTGGCGGGCGAACCAGCGGTCGATTTTGCGCTCACCCTGAGCAAGGGCGTCGGCCAAATCATCGGCGAGCGAGGTGCGCAAGAGAACGACAACCGGGTGCAGCCGCTCACCGTCAAAGGCGACGGCGATATCCTGCTCGCCGTTTTCTGTCATGATGCCCGCGAGCATGCGGGGCACTAGGTCATGGGGAAGCGCTGGGGAGTCGCAGGGGGCGACCAGTAGCCAGGGTGTTTTAGCTGCCCGCAGGCCGCTATAAATTCCCATTAACGGGCCTTTAAAGCCGCCCTCCGCATCTTCGATTACCCGGTTGGCGAATGGCGCGTAGCCATCCATATTACGGTTGGCGTTAATCAGTAGCTCGGCCACGCGGCCTTCAAAGCGTTTGACGGTATGCGCGACGAGCGGCAGGCCCGCAAAGGGCTCAAGACCTTTATCGCGGCCACCCATACGGCGACCTTCGCCGCCTGCCAAAATCATGCCGGTGATGTCGTGTATTGCGATCATACGCCAGCCTCCTTGGATGTGCGGGCAGCCGGTGGCTTGGCGGGAATAGCGTCAAGCGTTAAACGGCCATTAGCATTGATTGCCTGAAAATTTTTGCCCTTGGCGCGGCCAATCAGCATCACGCCGAAGCGCTCGGCCAGCTCAACGCCTTTTTGGGTAACGCCTGAGCGCGAGACCAGCACGCTGATACCCATTTGGGCGACTTTTAGCACCATTTCGGAGGTTAAACGCCCCGTTGTGTAGAAAATATCCGCACTGGCACTGTTAGATTGCTGCAACCACTGGCGGCCTGCCAGGGTGTCGACTGCGTTGTGTCGGCCAACGTCCTCCACAAAGTCGAGCACCTCTGTTTGGCGGCACAGCGCGCAACCGTGCACGGCGCCAGCGCTCCGGTAGGTCTCGTTATACGCGTTGAGATTACTCAGCAGCTGGTAAAGGGTCGATTGCGTGAGCGATGTTTCAGGCAGCGCGGTCAATGACGTTTGGGCGAGGAGGTTGCCAAATACGGTGCCCTGGCCGCATCCGGTCGTCACCGTGCGCGTGCTTAGCCGTGCCTCAAGGTCGTCTGGCAGGTGGCGTGTCACGATAGACGCCGCTTCTACGTCCCAGTCGACTTGAACCGCTGTTAAATCCTCGGCCGAACGGAGCAGTCCTTGGTTGCGTAAATAGCCTACGACCAGGGCTTCAGGGTCATCGCCCAGGGTCATGAGCGTCACTATCTCGCGCTTATTCAGGTAAACCGTCAGCGCACGTTCAGCGGCAATGGCCTGAGCGCGGGTGTCACCATAGGCATCCATTATCTCAATGGTGGTGGTTGCCGGTAACCGGGCTTGGCTTAATTGAAGGGCGGGCATCCGCAATCCTCGCTGGTACCTCAACGGGTACTTAAAACAGTGCTGAAAACAATAATAGTTGAGTAAAACACTCTGAGTTGACGATGATGGCGCTCGGGGGGCTTACTTGTCTACCCATTCTATGTTTACCCATTCACTGCCTATCCATTTACGTCTTGGACAATCGTCTTAAGCAATCAGTTAAAGGGCCTCCCAATATGACGGATAATTTACGTGCATTGAGTATTACCTTGGTCGCAGAGCCTAAGCAGGTGAAGGGGTTCACTCTGACCCAATGGCGTATTGCGAGCCTGGCGCCGGGCGATCAAGGTGAGTATGTGCTAGAGCTTCAGCTTTCAATGACAGAGCGGGCAGCCTATCGCTTTAATCTAACCTCGGCATCCCCTCGGCTGTTCGTGCGGGCAGGGTTTACCGGCCAAACGCCTAAACCTGATGCACTCACCGCAAGCCAGGATGTGGCAGCTGGCTGGATGGATGGCGAGCAGCAGGTGTTGGAAGCGCCAATGCCGATGGCCATTCAGGTCTGGCTGGAGAACTATCTTGCCCGCCATGGCGAAGCACCGCCTGAAATGCGCAAGAAAAAACGTAAAGGGGCTGGGCGCGCAAAAGAGTTGCCCACCAAGGAGCAGCCACAGTGAGTCGATTAGAGCGCTGGTCGCGCAAAAAGCGCGGCGAAATAGAGGACGAACAGCCGCTGGAAAGTGAGGCGAGTGCGCCACCGAAAGCGCCATATTCAGCCACGGCGGCAGAGGAGGGGTCGGGAGCGTCTAGCGAGCAGCCGATATCGCAATCGCCGGACGCTGAAGAGGCGCCCGCGCCGGGCAGTGTCGATCACACCTTGCCAGACCCCGATACTCTGCCTCCTGGTAGCGACTTCAGCGCGTTTATGGCCGCTGGCGTCAGTGCTGCACTGCGCCGTCGCGCGCTCAAGCGGCTATGGGCCACGGGAAACTACAACGTGCGCGATGGTTTGGATGATTACGATGCTGATTACCGCCAGCAGCTTAAGCCTATGGCGAGTGAGCTGGCGGGTAAGCTGCGTCGCTGGGCGGATAAAGCGGAGAAGAGCATTGCCTCTGATGAGAACGCTGGCGAAGAAGCACATACTCACGCGCGTCAGGTGGATAGCGAAGAGCACTCGGTTGCGTTGAATCGTCGTGAAGATGCCCCGCTTTCTGAACAGAATAGCGAGCTAGACGACCAGTCTGATAGTATTGAAGCGTTTTCAGACAAGGTGTCGAAAAGGACATAAAGTGTTTTAATTACAATTGGTTATTGGTGTTGGTTCAGTGGAGCGTTGATACTCTGAAGGCTAAGACATTGGCAAAAAAGACCATAGGCTCATACGCTCAAGGAAGATAAAGCGTTACTATAAGTATTAGAAACTTAAAAACTAAACTTACTTAATAATAAAAACGACATTCTGACCGTGAGCGTGCATGAACCAACGTATCCAACTGGCGTCGCTAGACGACCAGCGTAATGTCGCCGCCCGCGAGGCGGTGCGCCAGCGCATCTCGTGGCCGGCTAATTTAACACCGGCTAATGTAACCTACCATAGTCGCGGCCATGTGCTGTTGCTGGGGAGTGCCCATGCTGCGTACGCCGCTGCCCGCCTTTTGCAGGGCCGCGGGCTTGCTTCGCTAACGCTGCTGCTGACGGATGAGCCTGCGCAGCAGGAGGCCCTTTCAAGCGGCAGCGAGCCGCTGATTGAGCGCTGTTTCTCCACTGAGCAGTTTCAGAAGCTTCATATCTCCGGCCATCTCGGGGCCTTTCACGTTGAGCTGCGCCCGGAGGATGGTGACGTGCTCAATGTGGCCCAAGCGCTTCTCGAGCGAAGCGGTTTCGATGTCGTACTGGATATGACTGGGGCTGATCGTCTCTTCAATACGCCCGCCTGGGAACTGCCTCCGCCTGGCTACGTGTTGCTTGATTGGGCAACGCAACGCAATCCCGGTGACGTGCTGGATAGCGTGGCGGAGTTAACCGGCGAGTTTGATAAGCCGCGCTATTTTCAGGTTAATAGCGACCTCTGTGCCCACTCCTCCAGCGGAAATATCGGCTGTACGCGCTGCCTGGATGTTTGCCCCGCAGACGCCATTTCCAGCTATAAAGGCCGGATTGAGTCGCGCATTGAAATCGACCCCTTTCTTTGTCAGGGCGTAGGTAGCTGTACCAGCGCCTGCCCCACGGGCGCCATCGAGTTTCGTCTACCCGAGACCCGCCGGCAGCAGGACACTCTGTCAACGTGGCTAGCGGCGTATCGCGAAGCCGGTGGCCGGGTGCCGGTCATGCGCTTTATCACCCAAGATGCCCTCGACGCTGAGCGCCAAGCGGGCGTCGTCACGCCAGGCTTCCTGCTGGATGCGCCCCTGGAAGAGCTTGGCGCTGCAGGTCACGACCAGTGGCTCACGGCGCTGGCCAACGGGGCTGCGGAAGTGCGCATCCATTTGCACGACGAGATGCCCTCCCGCTTAAGTACGTTTCTCGCCGACCAGCTTGCTCAGGCTCATTGTTTGCTTGAAGCGCTCGGCCATGACGCTGCTCGCATTCGATTTGTTGCGCCAGACGACAGTGAGGCCCGCGATGCGCTGCCTGCCTTGATGCCACTGACCGATACGGCACTTAGCTTACCGGAGCCTGATAAGCGCCTGCGCTTGAATCGGGTGCTGGAGCATTTGGCTGCTCTTGGAACACCGAGCGGCGAGCGCCACACGATGCCCAGCGGTGCGGCCTATGGTGCTATCGAGGTGGACAGTGCGGCCTGCACGCTCTGCTATGCCTGTGTCAGTAACTGTCCGACGCCCGCGTTAAGTGCCGGTGGTGATACGCCTTCGCTTAGCTTCCGCGAAGCGGACTGCGTGCAGTGCGGCTTATGTGAAGAGGCGTGCCCTGAAGACGCTATACGCCTGCAGCCCGGCTTTTTGGCCTCTCCAGAGCGGCAAGCGCGGCATGTTTGCCATGAAGAAGCGCCATTTGAGTGCATTAGCTGCGGCAAGCCCTTTGCAACGGCCAGTACGGTGGCGGCGATTAAACAAAAGCTCGCCCATCACCCCTACTTTGCGGGGGAGGCAATGGCGCGTTTAGAAATGTGCGAAGACTGCCGAGTGAAGGACGTTTGGAAAACCATGATCCGCGATCCTAACGCGCAATTAAAGGTATAACGCAATGAGCGATGCAATGCCCACGCTGAGTGATTCAGAGGCACTTCGAGCAGATATTTATCAGCTCCTAGCCAGCTTGTTGCGCCAGGCCCCCGACATAGCGCTATTGCACTGGCTGGCCGATTTAGAGATAGAGCAGGATGGCAGCCGGTTAGCAGAGTGCTGGGCAGCACTGTCCAGCGCTGCCAAGACCGCGACCCCTGAGGCGCTACAGCGTGCCCACTTTCGCCATTTGGTAGGCGTCATTCAGGGCGAAATAGTCCCTTATGGCTCCTGGTACCTCAACGGCGAGTTAATGGAGGCGGCGTTAGTGGCGCTGCGCCGCGACTTGCGCGTACTAGGTTTTGAGCGTCGTGAGTCAATCCGCGAGCCAGAAGATCATTTGGCCGCTGTATGCGAAGTCATGGCCATGCTGGTGGCCTCGCAAAGCCAAGAGCAAGCCTATTTTTTTCAGCAACATATCAAGCCCTGGGCCGGTAGCTGTTTTGCTGACCTTGCCAAGGTAGACACCGCTTTCTATGCAGCGCTTGGGCAGTTAGGTGGCGCTTTTATGGAAAGCGAACAGGCTAGCTTGAGCGATCAAGCGGCCTATCAGCCGGTTCGTATTGTTGAGCCATAAAAAGAAAGGGCATGAAAGAGGAGAACCCCCATGCAAACGTCACATAACGCTGAGCGCCGCCGGTTTATCAAAACCGTAGGATTAGGAACCGCTGCCGCGGGCGCGGCCGCCGCTGTTGGCCATGTCACTTTGGCTCAAGCCGATACCGCGAAGCCGGTGGCGCGCGAAAAGGCGTCGGTCAATTACCGTGAGACTGACCATATTCGTGCTTACTATGCGTCGCTGCGCGACTGACGGCTCAACGCCAGGAGAATTGCCATGCGTCTAACTCGCAAAACAACATCCCCCAAAGCCTCCGGGCTGGGCATTTCCCGCCGCCAGTTTTTGCAGCGCACCGGTGCCGCCACCGGTGGCGTGGCGGCTGTCGGCTTTATGGGTGCGCCGATGATGCAGCGCGCTGAGTCGGCGGAAAAGACCCCCGTGCTGGACTCGCCGGTAGAAACCAAACGCACTATTTGCTCGCACTGTTCGGTAGGCTGCGGCGTTTACGCTGAGGTTCAAGAAGGCATCTGGACCAAGCAAGAGCCTGCCTTTGACCATCCGATTAACCGTGGCGCCCACTGTGCCAAAGGGGCATCGCTACGCCAGCACGGTCACTCCACCCGCCGTCTGAAATACCCGATGAAGCTCGTTGCCGGTGAATGGCAGCGCATGAGTTGGGACGATGCGGTCAACGAAATTGGTGACAAGCTGCTTGAGCTGCGCGATGCACACGGCCCGGATAGCGTGTACTGGCTAGGCTCAGCCAAGTTCAACAACGAGCAGGCGTATTTAATGCGCAAGCTCGCCTCCATGTGGGGCACCAATAATACCGACCACCAGGCGCGTATCTGTCACTCCACCACGGTAGCCGGTGTGGCCAATACCTGGGGCTACGGGGCGATGACCAACTCGCTCAACGATATGCACAACAGTAAAGCGATACTGTTTATTGGCTCTAACCCGAGTGAAGCGCACCCGGTGGCGATGCAGCATATCTTGATTGCTAAAGAGCGTAATAATTGCGACATCATCGTGGCCGACCCGCGCTTTACCCGTACGGCAGCGAAAGCCAATAAGTACGTACGCCTGCGTCCTGGCTCGGATGTTGCCTATATCTGGGGCTTGCTGTGGCACATCTTTGAAAACGGCTGGGAAGATAGCGAGTACATCAGCCAGCGCGTTTACGGGATGGATGAAGTCCGCGCTGAAGTAGCCCAGTTTACGCCCAGCGTCGTGGAAGACATCACCGGCGTGCCGGAAGCGGATATGTTTGATGTGGCCAAGCGTCTGTCGGACAACCGCCCAGGCTGCGTTGTGTGGTGTATGGGCGGCACCCAGCACACCACCGGTAACAACAACACCCGTGCTTACTGCATTTTAGAGCTGGCGCTGGGCAACATTGGTAAAGCTGGTGGCGGTGCCAACATTCTGCGCGGCCATGACAACGTGCAGGGCGCTACCGATCTTGGGCTGGGCTGTGACTCGCTGCCGGGCTACTACGGTTTGGCCGAGGGTGCCTGGCAACACTGGTCAACCGTATGGGACGTTGACTATGAGTGGCTGAAAGGGCGCTTTGACGATACCGAGTACGCTGACGGCAAACCCATGTACTCCAGCGGTATTACGGTTTCCCGTTGGGTAGATGGCGTGTTGGAAGAGGACGAAAACATCTCCCAGCGCACCGCGCTGAAAGCGATGTTCTACTGGGGCCACGCGGTTAACTCGCAAACCCGCGGCGTCGAAATGCAGCAGGCAATGAAGAAGCTTGAGATGATGGTCATTGTTGACCCTTATCCCACCGTAGCTGCCGTTATGCACGACCGCAGCGATGGCGTTTACCTGCTGCCTGCAGCGACCCAGTTCGAAACGACCGGTAGCGTCACCGCCACCAATCGTTCTATTCAGTGGCGCGACCAAGTGATCGAACCGCTGTTTGAGTCAAAGCCCGACCACGAAATCATGACCCTGTTTGCGCGCAAGCTCGGCTTTGGCAATGAGTTCGTCAAGAACTTTGAGATGGAAGGCGATCGCCCGGTCATTGAAGACGTACTGCGTGAAATCAACCGAGGTATGTGGACGGTGGGCTACACCGGCCAAAGCCCCGAGCGCCTCAAAGAGCATCAGAAAAACTGGCATACCTTCAGCTTTGAAAACCTGCGCGCCCAGGGCGGCCCCGCTGACGGTGACTACTATGGCTTGCCGTGGCCATGCTGGGGAACGCCGGAGTTCAAACACCCTGGCTCACCCAACCTGTATGACACCAGCGTGCCGGTCATGGAAGGCGGTATGGGCTTCCGCGCCCGTTTCGGTATTGAGCGTGACGGCGTCAACTTGCTGGCTGAAGGCTCGGCGCCAGTGGGTGGTGAGATCGATGACGGCTACCCCGAGTTTACCGACCAGCTACTTAAAGACTTAGGCTGGTGGGACGACTTAACCGACGTCGAAAAACTAGCCGCTGAAGGTAAAAACTGGAAAACCGACCTCTCTGGCGGCATTCAGCGGGTCGCGATTGGCCGTGGGTGTGCGCCGTATGGCAACGCCAAAGCACGCGCCGTGGTGTGGACCTTCCCGGATGCTGTACCGAAGCATCGCGAGCCGCTTTACACCACGCGGCGAGACCTGGTTGAGCGCTTCCCCACCTGGGACGACTTCGACTCCATCATGCGTCTGCCTACGCTGTACAAAACCATCCAGGATCGCGATAACAGCGCTGACTATCCGATCATTCTCACGTCGGGCCGATTGGTTGAGTACGAGGG
Source organism: Vreelandella venusta (assembly GCF_044809155.1). GTDB lineage: Bacteria > Pseudomonadota > Gammaproteobacteria > Pseudomonadales > Halomonadaceae > Vreelandella > Vreelandella venusta_B. The sequence goes on along the minus strand of NZ_CP085241.1, from coordinate 3,164,989 downwards.
CGGTGGTGAAGAGACGCGCTCCATGTCGTGGCTAGCCGAGCTTCAGCAGGAGATGTTCGTCGAGATGAACCCAGCCGATGCTAACGACATTGGCGTACGGGATGGCGATGATGTTTGGGTAGAGGGCGCGGAAGGCGGTCGGGTCAAGGTGAAAGCGCTGGTAACGCCCCGCGTTGATCGCAAAGTGGCCTTTATGCCGTTCCACTTCGGCGGCATGTTCCAGGGTGAAAGCCTGCGTGACCGTTATCCGGACGGCTCTGACCCGTACATTATTGGTGAAGCAGCGAATACCGCTACCACCTACGGCTATGACCCGGTGACGCTCATGCAAGAGACCAAGTGCACTATTTGCCGCATTGAGCGCGCTTAAGGCTTTTGTGCCTGACGCTGCTAAACAAGACCGACCGACCTGACAGTACTGCCGGTGAAGGCAATGCCTCCACCGGCAAGAGGAGAAGACCATGGCTCAAATGAAATTTATGTGTGACGCCGAGCGCTGCATCGAATGCAACGGCTGTGTCACCGCCTGTAAAAATGCCAACGATGTCGAGTGGGGCATTCAGCGTCGTCGCGTGGTCACGCTCAACGACGGTGAAGCGAGTGAAATGTCGATCTCAGTGGCGTGTATGCACTGTGACGATGCGCCGTGTATGGCGGTGTGTCCGACTGACTGCTTCTACAAAACCGATGACGGCATCGTGCTTCACGATAAGGACCTCTGTATCGGCTGTGGCTACTGCCTTTACGCTTGCCCCTTTGGTGCGCCCCAGTTCCCCAAACAGAATGCCTTTGGTGAGCGTGGCAAGATGGATAAGTGCACGTTCTGCGCTGGCGGCCCTGCCGAAAGCAAAGAAGAGGAGTATGAGAAGTACGGCTCTAACCGTATTGCCGAAGGTAAGCTGCCGCTCTGTGCCGAGATGTGCTCTACCAAGGCGCTACTGGCAGGTGATGCCCAAGACGTGGCCGACATCTTCCGTCAGCGTGTGGTGCATCGTGGCCATAAAGATGGCGCTTGGTCCAACAACCCTCAGGCCAGTGCCGATAACCTAGCCTACGATGCTGCCCGTAAAGGGTAAGGAGGCGTGTCATGAACCTGTTGACTGCACAGGCACCCGCAAGGGTGCCGCGCTCAGGTAAAGGGCTCGCCCTGGGCATTTGGCGCTTGGTGATGGTGGTGCTGGTAGTGATGCTTAGCCTTGGGTTCACCCAGGTAGCGGTGGCCCAGGCGGAACCTGACCGCGAAATGAGAACGGCTGCCCCCGGCATTACAGCGGATCAGTGGCGCCAGGTGCGTAGTGGCGAGACGGATGCAAATTACCGTGACTCCCGCTATGAGAGCGACTACAACCTGATCAACGCCAGTGGCGAAACTTGGCGCACGTTGCGTAACCGCTGGGTGTCGCCGTTTGGTCTTATCGTTGTGCTGGGCATGGCGGGCGTTATCACGCTGTTTTACCTGATTATCGGGCGCAAGCACTTAGACGAGCCGCGCACTGGCCGGAAGCTGTTCCGTTGGTCGTTGCTTATGCGCTCACTGCACTGGACGGTAGCTACCCTGTTTATCACCCTGGCGCTGACGGGGTTAAACTTGCTGTACGGCAAGTTTGTTTTCCGTTCACTGTTTGGCGATGCATTTTGGGCGTGGATGATCTCAGCGTCTAAAGTGCTGCATAACTATTTGGGGCCAATCTTTGGCATTTTGCTGATTGTCCTGTTAGTGAAGCTGCTTAAAGATAACATTCCTAAAAAGCATGATTTGCAGTGGTTCAAGCAGGGTGGCGGCTTAGTGGGTAAAGGGCACCCGGACGCGGGTTTTGCTAACGGCGGCGAAAAAGCCTGGTACTGGTTGCTGGCAACCGCAGGCATTGTGGTTATCGCGAGCGGCTTCGTGCTCGACTTTCCTAACTATGGGCAAAGCCGAGACACGATGCAGTGGGCCAATATCATCCACGCGGTGGGTGCCTTGGGACTCACCGCCGTAGCGTTGGGTCATATTTACATCGGTACCGTAGGCACTGAGGGGTCATTAGAAGGCATGACCACGGGTTACGTCGATGAAACCTGGGCGAAAGAGCACCACAACCTATGGTACGAAGACGTTAAAGACCAGGCGATTAGCGAAGAGGAAGTTGCCGCACGCAAGTCAGGTGATGGCCACGACGAAGCGGCCGCTTCTCGGCCAAGCTAAAATGCACTAAGTAAAGCCCTTCGACACCGCCTACGGGCGGTGTCTTTTGTTATGCTGCTCTAAACTCACTTTAAAGAGATATCAACATGGCAACATTTGACGAACTGGATAACGCAACGCGCACTGAGCTTGAAGCCGCCGCGTTTCGTCGCTTGCTAAAGCATTTAGACGACAACAAGGATGTGCAAAATATCGACCTGATGATCCTGGCCGACTTCTGCCGCAACTGCCTCTCCAAGTGGCTAGTCACGGCGGCAGAAGAGCAGGGTACTTCGCTTGAGATGGAAGCCGCCCGTGAGTACGTTTATGGCATGCCTTACAGTGAGTGGAAAGCGCACTACCAAGGAAAAGCAACGCCTGAGCAGCTAGCGGCACTTGAGGCGCGTAACGCTCAAAAGAAAGCGAAGGAGTAGCCGATGGAAAGCATGATAGCGTTGAACGTGGCGGTGTTGACGGTATCGGATACGCGCACGGAAGAGAACGATCGTTCGGGCCAACTCCTAATAGAGCGACTCACCGGCGCGGGTCATACTCTGGCTGAAAAGCGCATTGTGCAGGATGATGTGTACCAAATCCGCGCGGTGGTGGCCCAGTGGATCGCAGACCCAGCGGTGCAGGTAGTCATTACGACAGGAGGAACCGGCTTCACCGGGCGTGACTCCACCCCCGAAGCTATCTCGGTGCTGCTGGATAAGCGTATCGAAGGCTTTGGAGAGCGCTTTCGCCAACTGAGTGGCGACGAAGTCGGTAGCTCTACGATTCAAAGCCGCGCCTTGGGCGGCTTTGCCAACGCCACTGTCGTGTTCTGTTTGCCCGGCTCAACCGGCGCTTGCCGCACCGGGTGGGACGGTATTTTGGCTGAACAGCTGGATAGCCGCCATAAGCCCTGCAACTTTGCTAACTTGGTGATTCCAGGCCGGGGGCAGCATGGCTGATTTACAGCCGATTGAAACGGCTCTTGAAGCGCTGCTAAAAGACGTAAACCCGCTCGACGCAGAGAGTATTGCGTTGGAGGCGGCTGCAGGCCGTGTGCTGGCGGAAGCCGTTACTGCACAGCTGGATGTGCCGCCGTTTGATAATAGCGCCATGGATGGCTACGTCCTGCGCGCCGCGGATGCGGGGCAGTGGCTGCCGGTAAGTCAGCGCATCGCGGCAGGCACCCCGGCCCAGGCGTTGGCCGTGGGTAGCTGCGCGCGTATTTTTACCGGTGGGGAGATTCCTCCTGGTGCCGACTGCGTGGTGATGCAAGAGCGCGTAGAAACTGATGGTGGTCGTGCGCTGATACCTGAGGATATTCCTGTGGGCGACAACGTTCGCCGCCAGGGGCGCGACGTGAAAAGCGGCGCTGTGCTGTTAAACGCCGGTGAACGGCTGGAAGCCGCAGCGCTGGGCCACTTGGCCGGCCAGGGAATAACTCAGGTAAACGTGCGCCGTCGGCCCCGCGTGGCGTTGCTCTCCACCGGCGACGAGATTGTTGACCCTGGCACGCCGTTAAAGCCCGGCCAGCTCTATAATTCAAATCGCCCGATGCTGAAACGGCTGCTGGAAAATTTCGGTGCGGAGGTGGTGCAACGGGTTAGCGTACCGGATGACTACGCGCAAACCGTTGAGCTACTGCGCCAAGCGGCGACGGAAGCTGACGTAGTGATTAGTACCGGTGGCGTCAGCGTGGGCGAAGAGGATCATGTCAAAGCCGCTCTGGAATCGCTGGGTCAGCTGGATATGTGGAAGCTGGCAATTCGCCCCGGCAAGCCGCTGGCCCTGGGTCGTTTGCCCTGCAGAGATGGCAGCCAAGCACGCTTTGTAGGGCTGCCGGGCAATCCAGTGTCCAGTTTCGTGGGGGCATGGCTCTTCTTGCGTCCCTTGCTGGGCGCAATGCTAGGCTGCTCGGCACTGACATCACTGCCAGTAGTGACCGCGAAAGCAGGGTTTGCTACCTCCACAGGCCCACGGGAGCACTATATGCGCGTGACGCTGACATTCGCGCCCAGCGGGATAACGGCAGCTGCCTTCGATGATCAGAATTCCGGCGTGCTGTCGTCGTGCATTAACGCGGATGCCTTGGCGGTGATTCCGCCAAACAGCGAGATAGCCAAAAATGATCAGATTCGCTGCTTATGGTTGGCGAGTTAAGGAGGGAGAAGGGGGAGGCATTAGCTTGCGCCCGTCTAGTAGCAGCACGAGTTGCTGCTGTTCAAACGTGAACCCGCATAGTGCCGCTGAAAAACGTCGGGAAAGCAGTAGTTTAGGTAGTGGGTAAAGCGTATTGGCAGGCAGTTTTTGTAGAGTGATGTCGCCGCTGACGCCCAGTTGCCACGTAGTGGTTTGTTCGCGACCGGTTTGCGCGTGGGATAGGGTAAGCCAACCGCTAGGCGATGGCTGTGGAGCGCTACTTTCATAGAGAAGCGAGTGGGCATTAGTGGTGTGCAAGGCCGCTGGTTGATCGGTCATGGCGAGCACATGGCACGCCTCTATAGCCGCGCGATAAGGTCCAACGCAAAACAGCACCATCGCCACCTGGGGCTGCCGGGAGGTCTCTTGAGGCTCACGCACCTTAGCCTAGCCCCTGCTGGTAAGCGTTGAATAAAGTCTCCGGGTTTAGCAGGGCAACGGCTTGGTGCTCATTGATCGGCCACAGTGCGCTCACATAAGGGCGTAATGTGCTCGAAAGCGTATCAGGAGGCGTTTGCAGCATACGTTGGATAACGTCGCACACATCGTCGAGCTGATCTATACGCACGCCGCTACTCATGCCCGCTGCGTTGACTAATAAAATCATGCCGTTAGCCGGTTGCTCTGGTGCAGAAAGGCCAAGCAGCTGATGCAGGCTAATCACAGATTCAATGTTGCCACGCAGGTGCAAGACGCCTTCGGTGGAGACGGGTAGCCCGGGGACGTAATAGACGGGCTGGTCGCTGGGTAAAATTTCGCTGATGGCGCTGCCAGGGAGTGCAAACCGTTGGCCGCTGAGTCGAAATAGCACAAGCTGTTGAGTGGGTTCCTCAACATCGACCACTGTCTTGTCATCGCCCTGTGACGCCAGCGCTTCCTCCAAGGAGGCGTGATTGTCTGGGGTATCAGCACTCATCGGCTGGCTCCGTCGATATCACTATCTGATTACGCCCTTGGTCTTTGGCAAGATAGAGCGCTTGGTCAGCGCTTAAGCGCAGCGACTCGGTAGAGGGCTGCTCAGGGAAGCTGCTAATACCTGCGCTGAAGGTGCAACGAAATCGAATGTCACCGGCGTGGAAATCGACCAGCGCAAAGTCTTCGCGCAGACTGTTGATTAACGGGGCGGCTTTTTCTGCGTTGACACCTTTTAATAGGACAACAAACTCTTCGCCACCGTAACGGCCAATAATATCGGATAGCCGGAGACGGCTTTTTAATAGCCTTGCCAATGTGATGATGACTTGGTCGCCCGCTAAATGGCCGTGGGTGTCGTTAACCTGCTTGAAGTGATCAATATCAATCATTGCCATCGCGTGTTCGCTATTTTCCCGGTGCGCCTGGGCAAGGGTTTTATTGATCAGCTCAGTAGTGGTGCTGTGGTTATACAGGCCTGTCATGCTATCGCGGGTCATTAATGAGCGCAGCAGGCGCAGGCGTTCAGCGCGCAGCCGAACGGCAGAGACCAGTTCATCGGGCTGCACAGGTTTGGTGAGAAAGGCTTCAACACCCGCAGACATCGCGGAGATCTGTTTTTGACTGTCGGTTTCGCTAGAGAGATAGATGATCGGCAGCCCCAGGTACTCCGGCTGTTGACGAATAATCGTCGCCAGCTCTTCCCCTGAGCACACCGGCATATACACATCGACCAGCAGTAAATCAGGGCTAAAGCGCTCCATCGTGGTGAGTGCATCGGCAGGGTGATGCACTTGTTGGGCCATCATGCCGCCCTCTTCTAGCAGCAAGGCGTGGTAAGCGGCTACTTCCGGCTCGTCATCTACCACAAGCACCTTGAGCGGCTCTTCTGCCGCCGGGGCGGTGAGTTCATCGACCGCCAGCATAAGATCCAGTGGTTTTACCGGCTTGATAAAGTAACCATCGCAACCTGCGCGAGCGGCACTCAGTCGCGAATGAAAGTCGCTGTGGGCGGAGAGGACGATAGCAGGCAGGGGCTGGTCAGTTAATTTATTAAGGCTAGCCAGGGTTTCCGTGCCGGCTGTTTGGCCCTGGGGAAACTGCACATCCATGATCACCGCGTCAGGGCGACGCGTGAGCACGGCGTTAAAGAACGTTTCTGTGTCGAGAAAATGCACCACCTCATGGCCAAAACAGCGCAAGTGATGAATCAATTGATCGACCTGTTCGGGCTCATCGTCGCAAAGATAAATTAACCGCTGGCGCTTATTGCGCAATGGCTCAACTGGGTTGGTAAGCTCGAAGCTTTGCACGGCCGCCAGCGCTTTCTGTTGGCCATTGTGTGAACACAGGTGCTGCTGCTCACGCTTTAGCTGAAGCAGCAGTTGGCTAATATAGGTGTCGAGATCAGTGCGAGGGTGTGACGCGGTGAGCGCCTCCTCAGCTTGGTCTGCCAGCAGGGCAAGCCGTTCAAAGCCCAGCGATCTCCCGGTTCCTTTCAGGCTATGAAAGAAGCGGTGCAGTTCCGGGGCAAGTCGCGTTTGCTCTTCCACTGAGGTGCGGCTCTGCTGCCACAGCTTAGCGGTTTGCGCTAAGCGGTTCGGAAGCTGCTCAATAAAACGCTCACGCAGCTGATTTAGCTTTTCGTGCAGCGAGGGGGCGGGCTGAGACATCAAACTACCTACGTGATTGGTCGAAAGCGGCGATCCGTTCCATTGTATCCATTCCATCGCAGCGAACATTGTTTAGGAGCATGCTTAGCCGTCGAGCGCCTGTTTTACGGCGGTGGCTAAGGTATCTGCCAGGTCTGCATCTTTACATAAACAGGCCGTTAGGCCCGGCGTTTGCTGTAGTGCTTCATTCGGGGTATCCCCGGTGAGTAAAATAAACGGTAGATGGTTGTCTTGCTCACGCAGCATTGCGAGAAGTTCAGTTCCGTTGACCAGGGGCATGTGCATATCGCTGACAAGCAACGCGATATCGCTGTGCGTGTCTAACTGCTTGACGGCGTCCATCGCGTCATGGGCCAGTAGGGTGCTATGTCCCTGTGACTCAAGCAGTGCCGCCGTCATTTCCCCCGCAAGCGGATCGTCGTCTATGACTAGAATATGCATCCGTATCCTCTTGATGGTTATGTAAGTGGGGCAAGCCGTTAGCCCAGCAGGGCCTGTAGCGTCTCTACTAAATTATTTTGATCAAAACTGCCTTTGACGATATAGGCATCAGCACCGACCTCAATACCGCGCCGTCGATCAGTTTCTTTCTCACGAGAGGTGATGATGATAATGGGCCGATAACGATAAACCTCATTTTCGCGCAGTCGGGCAGTCAGCGCAAAGCCATCCATAACCGGCATCTCGATGTCGGTAAGCACTGCGTCAAACGGTTCCGCCAGCGCTTTGGCTAATCCCTCGCGACCGTTTTCGGCCAGGGTGACGTGATAGCCCCACGCTTCCAGCACATCTTTTTCGATTTCGCGGGTATTCAGTGAGTCGTCGACCACTAAAATGCGCTTTGTGAGTGGGGTTAGGTGCTGATCGCTAGGCTTGCGTTGGGTATTGTGCTGGCTAGCCTCCAGCAACGCGGGGATGTGAAGTAGGCTCACCAGCGCATTTCGCCCTACGGTCACCATACCTGAAACCAGCGGTAGGTGGCGCAGGTGCGCAGGCAGCGGCTTGATCACCATATCGCGTTCGTCAATCAGAGCATCAATCATTAAGGCAAGCTTCTGCTGCCGAAGGTGGACAACCAGCAGTAGCGTGTTTTCAGTGGTAGGCGTCGTTTCTGGTAGCTCAAGCAGCTGCGCCAGTGAGACAACGGGGACAAACTCGTTGCGTAAAATCAAAGTGGGCTGACCGGCGGCGTCAATGAAGGATTCCGATGAGCACTCCACCAGCTCTGACACGTAAGGTGCGGTTACCCCGACGGTGACACCGCTAACGCTGATCAGTAACACTCGCATCATCGCCAGTGACAGCGGCAGGCGCAGGGTAAAGCGTGTGCCGCGGCCATGTTCACTGGCAAGCTGCAAGTCGCCGTTCAGCTCGTCCACCACGGTGCGTTTAACGACATCCATGCCCACGCCGCGCCCTGAAAAGTCGGTAATCATGCTTTTGGTCGAGAAGCCGGGCAGGAAAATAAGCTCCAGGGTCTCCTGCTCACTCAGAGCGTTCAGCTGCTCTTCACTCACCAGCTGTTTAACGAGCGCTTTTTGACGCACCGTGTCCAGTGCAATACCGGCGCCGTCGTCATGCATCTCTACCACCACCCAGTCAGCATCTTGCCACGCTTCAATCACCAGCTGTCCACGCAGAGCTTTACCCGATGCCTGGCGCTCAGCGGGCGGCTCTAAGCCATGATCCAAGGCATTACGCAGCAGATGAATGAGCGGGTCTGACAGGCGGTCAATCATTTGGCGGTCCAGCTCGATTTCACCGCCGCGCACACGGCAATCAACCTCTTTACCCAGTGACTGAGCCAGTTCACGGGACATATGTGCGAGCGGGTCGAACACCACGCTGAGCGGCAGCATGCGCATTTGCAGTGCCCGGTCATGTAGGTCGCTCATCAGCGCGTCGTGACTTAACACGCTATCTTTCAGCTCGCGGTGAAAGGCATGAAAGGGGGGCTGCTGAGCCGCAGGAAGCGTGGTGCTTAGCGCACGCGCTTGCTCTACGAGTGTGTGTAAGTGGTGGTGTCCCGAAAGCACTTCCCCCATCAAGCGAATAACATCGTCTAGCCGGTCCAAGCGTACCCGCACGGTATCGCTGAGACGTAGCTCGCTGTCGGGGGCCACCACGGTTGAGGGTGCAGGCGCCGACGACTCCGCAAGGGGAGCGGGAGGCTGGGGGGAGGTCTCACCGCGAGCAGCTTGCTCCAGGGCGCTACACAGCGCTTCATCCGCTGCGGGCAAGTCGTCGCCTGTCGCCCCTTCAGCGAGTTGGCTGACGAAGTCAGAAAGCCCGTCAACTGCCTGGCGGAGAAGGCTCGTCACCGTCGGCGACGCGTCGAGCGTGCCATCGCGCAGTGCACTGAGCAGCTCTTCGGTACTATGCGCCAGGGCCGTAATGGGCGTCAGTTTCAGCATGCGCGACGAGCCTTTCAGCGTATGTGCCGCGCGAAATAGTTCGTTGATCTGCTCGCGATCAGCAGCGCCCTGCTCCAGTGCGCTGATGCCTTCGCGTAAACGCGGCAGGTGGTCGGCGGCCTCTTCCACAAAACGCTGAACAAAGCGGCGAATATCCAGCGCCATATCAAGTCACTCCCTGTGAGGTGTCAGTGGCTCCCAGCGTGATATTAACCGCATCTAAATAGCGTTCGGCAAGAAAACGCGCATCACCGGGGGGGAGCGGTGGGGCGATAGTGGCCAATCCGCCGCTGGAGGTGGGGGCGTTGGTTAACAAACGTACCACGGCGGCATAGCGCTGCCGACGCTGTAATGGTTCGTCGGTCAACTCGCCTTGGCGGTAAAGCTCCGCCAAATAGAAGTGCGCTGGCCAGCACTCTGGGGCAGCGTAAATGGCCTTTTTAAAATAGTCGTGGGCTCGCTGAGGCTGCTGTTGCCAACGGGCCACTAGCCCGCTTAACACCAGCGCGTCGATAGACCACGGCTGTTGCTTAAGCAGCGTTTCAAGCAGCGTAGCGGCGTCGTTAAACGCATTTTGGTTCAGCAACTGATGGGCGTTATGCAGTTGGTGGGCAATGCTGCCCGCTGCGGTGGTGTCCGACGCAGCGTTGAGCGCCGCGTGCTCAGGCGGCGTAGCGGGTGCTAAGCCAGCGCTATGGGCGCGCTCTTGCGTTTTTCCAGCGCTCTCATCGTGATTAAAAAGGGTATCAGGCGGTGTCTCCACCAAGTCTGAGGAGAGTGGCGGCGGGGGCGCAGGGCGCTGTGTATGGCGAAAGTAAAAAATGCCCTGGTCTTCGACCAGTTCAAACACACCGAGATCGTTGCCCAAGGTTTCGGTGATACCGCAAAGTAAGATGCCATTCGGCGCCAGTAACGGGCTAAGCTGCTGGTGAATACGCCGTCGCGTCTGCTGGTCGAAGTAGATCGACACATTGCGGAACAGAATGACATCAAAAGGGCCGCCAGGAGGGCTCTCGTTAGCATTGAGGAGGTTAAACGGGCAAAAGGTGACCCACTGGCGCAGCGATTCGTGAAGCTTGAAGCGACCCTGGAAGGGGCTAAAGTAACGCGCTTTGAAGTCGGGCGAGAGGGCGCGAAACGCCATACCGCTATACACCGCCTGACGTGCCCTGGCGAGGATGTGATGATCAAGGTCGCCGCCGGTGATCTTAAACAGTGTCTTGGCGCGCTCGCCAAAGCGTTCAAATAGCATCATCGCTACGCTGTAGGGCTCTTCACCGGAAGAGCAGCCAGCGCTAAAAATAGAGAGCGGCGGCTCCTGTGTGGCTAAGCGTTCAGGTAAATAGGTGCTGACTAACCACTCCAGGGCATCTGGTTCGCGACAAAAATAGGTTTCGTTGACCGTTAACTGGCTGACAAAGTGATTGAAAAGCGCCGTATCGCGGGTTAACTGTTTGAGAAGCCGAGAGGTGTCGGTTATTCCTGTCGAGGCTTGTAGGCTCGTGACTGCCCGGAATAGCCGGGCTTCGGCCAACCCTTCTAGGTGTAAACCACAGCGCTGGTGTACCAGGGCTTTAAAAGAGGCAAGCGCGCTCATGCGAGAGGCTCCGGTCGGCTATTTAAATAGCCGCGCACATACCACAAGAGCCGCTCCGTTAGGCTCTCGAGCGGTAACTCATATTGAATAACGCCCGCTCGAACGGCTTCCTGGTTCATGCCGTAAATCACCGAACTGGCTTCATCTTGCGCTAATGTAGTGCCCCCTGCCTGATAAATAGCGCGCATGCCGTTCACGCCATCGCGGCCCATGCCGGTCAAAATAATGCCAATAGCATCTTTGCCATACACCTTGGCAATGCTCTGCAGTAGAACATCACAGCTAGGGTGATACAGAGCGTTTTCAGGGCTGGACTGAAGCTGAAAGCGGTGGTGGGGAGAGATACACAAATCACGCTCTGAAGGAGATAAGTAAATGTGCCCAGGGCGGATTTGCTCGCCCTCTTTGCCCACGCTGACCGGCATGGCACACAGTGAGGCTAGCCACTGCGCCATGCCATCGATAAACCCATGACTAATATGCTGGGCGATGACAATGGGTATTGGAAACCCGGCGGGCAACGTTCGCAGCAGGCGTACTAAGGCTTGCGGGCCACCGGTTGAGCAAGCAATGGCGATAACATGTTGAAAGTCCCTCGGCACGCCCGGTGGAGCAGTAGGCAAGTTAGGTAGGGTGGCGCTGGGGGTATGTGTTGTAACGCGTCGCCTGAGACGGGTAATGACCGCGACGCCGGCAAGCAGACGAACACGTTCCAAAAAACGCTCGGCGTCGGCCCCTACCAGTGTGGGTTTAGGCATGACTTCTAGTGCGCCCACCTCCAGCGCTTGATAAGCGGTTTGTGCATCGGAGCGGTCACTCACTACCAGTATGGGCACGCCCTTGCTGTACATGATCTCTTCGATAGCGCTTAAACCATCCATCACCGGCATGTTGAGATCCATGGTGATCAGCTGCGGCGCCAGGCGTTTGGCCAGTTCAACCGCTTCACGGCCGTTCGTGGCTTCGCCTACAACCTCAATGTCCTCCGCTCGGCTAAGGATATCGCGTAGCACCTCGCGGGCTACTTGGCTGTCGTCGGCAATGACTACCCGAATCACACTCATCCGGCATCCTTATCAGCGGTCTTGATGGGTAAGGGTGAACTCCTGCACCAACGCGTTAAGCTCAGCCGACATTTGAATCATATCTTGGCTGATATCGGTAATACTGCGCACCGAGTGTGCGTTGCGTGAGCTGGCGGTATCAATGTCGCGCAGTGCCATCACCACCTGGCTACTGGCGGTTTTTTGTTGCTGGGTAGAGAGCGATATCTGCTGGGCGGCGCTGCTGGTTTGGCTCGCTGCTTTAAGCAGGGCGTCCAGATCCTGGGCCGTGCTCAGGCTGGCTTCAACGCCCTGCTCGATAGAAGCGGCACCTTTCTCAGACGCTACCACCAAGCGATTAATCGCCGTCTGGATATCGTCGGTGTGCGCTTCAATCTCCTGAGTAGAGTCCGTTACGCTGTCGGCTAAACGACGTATCTCACTGGCAACGACTGAAAAGCGCCGCCCCGATTCCCCCGCGCTGGAGGCTTCCAGTGCGGCATTGAAGGCGATCAGCTTCGTCTGAGCGGCCAGCGTGTTGATCAACTCCATGACTTTGTTGATCTGCTTGGATTTCGCTCCCAGCGTCATGATCTCAGTCAGGCTCTGCTCGCTGTCGCTGCGGATATCCTGCATTTTTGACTGTAGCAGCTGCATAGCCGCGCTGCCTTTGCGGCTGCGCTCCAGAGTTTGGTTGGCCACGTCGACCACTGACTGGGAGTGGTCAGCGATTTGTGTCGATGAAGTAGAGAGCTCTTCCATGGTGGAGGTGATTTCAGCCACCGAAGAGGCCATCTCTTCAACGGCTGCCGCCATGGTTTGGCTTGCTTCATTGTCAATATCGCTGCCGTGCACGCCGGAAAGCCCCGCCGTTTTTGCCAGCCGGTCGGCGACGTGCGTTAGCGCCACCGCGTTCTTGGCCACCGCCGCAATCGCACGGGAGAGGCGTTCAAGGAGTTCGTTTGTTTGATGGGCTAAGTCGCCAAGCTCGGCATTATCGTCGGTACTGACGCGGCGCGAGAGATCTAAACTAAGGGTGATATCTTTTAGCTGACGCTGAAAATCAATCAGGGGACGGGTCAGGCTGCCCGTCAGCGGATAGAGAATCAGCAATCCGATAAGCAAAATGAGTAGCCCTAATCCGCTAGATTCTAAAAAGCGCTCCCGAGTGGAGGTCAAGTAACTCTCTTTGTCGACTTCCACCATGAGGTAGCGCTGCAGTTCGGGCAGCCAGCGCGTACTGATCAACAGCGTTTGGCCGTCGCGCTCAATCTCTTGTACTTGGAGGTATTCATCAGGCCGCAGGCGCTGCGACGTTTGGTCTGGTAAGAGCTCGGCCGTGGTGATGTCCCCATCGCTGCGAATGAGCAGCTCTCCTTCTGCGCTGAGTAGGGATGCACGTCCGGTGTCACCCAAGCGGAAGTCGTTAATGAGGGTGGCCATTTGGGAGAGGTCCAGCCCCGCTCCCGCCACGATCAATGGCAGGCCGTTGGCGGTATTGATCGTGCTACGGTAATTCACGTACACAAAAGCATCGTCAGGTGAAAACGTATCGCTATCTAAATTCAATTCGTAGGCGTTGTCGCTTTCAATAAAATGGTAGTACCAATCATCCTCGCTGCCGGGCGGCTGAATAATGCGCTGCAGAAGCTCGCCGTTGCGCAGTTGAATATAGTAGCCCCGTCCTTGGTATTGAGCGGCGATAAACAGCAGCTCGGTGTCTATCTGCTCCATCAGGCGGGTAAGATAACGGGTAATGTCAGTTTGATCTGCTTCAGGCAATCCGTCGCGAACCCACTGTTCAATGAAGTAATTATTGGCCAGGCTTTCGGAGATGGCGAGATTTTGACTGAGGTTGAGGTTGATGTGCGCGGCTAGCCCTTCGACCTGGGCCGGTAACTCTTCGTTAATAAGATAGTTTAGTCGCGCTTGGCCGTAGGAACGCGCTTGAAGATAGAGCGCCAGGAGCATTGCCAGCGCGAGGACGACGCCAAAGGAGAGAAATAGCCGAAGCCGTAAAGGTAGAGATTTCCAGCGCGCCATCATGTTTGCCGTTGCTCCAAAGTAAACGGTGGCCCTGAAGACGCAGCGGCATTTAGCTTTAACGCTGTTAGGAAACGCTCAGGGTAAAGAGGGTGGAGGGGAGTGCCCCGCTACTTATGAACGCGATTTGTGAACGTCGTGCTTATCGCCGTCTCCATCAGTAGTACCAACGATTTCAGCCTTTTTAGTGCGTAATGTCTAGTGCTAATCAGTTGAATGGGGTACGCCTAGTTATACGATTGCGTGGGGAATAAAGCAGGAGGAGTCTTTGGTGATGCGGCCCACGTCTTCACGAATGCCCATTCCACAGGCGCGGTCTCCCACTACCCAGCTACCGATTAGGGCATGATTGTCACCAAAGCGCGGCATCGGGTGGTAAGCCTGACGAATCCAGGGGCTGTCAGTGTAAGGGCCATCTACGACCTCCCGCTGGCCAGCGGGAGTGATCAGCTCCACGTTGCTGCCTTCCCGTGAAAAGAACGGTTTACGCACCCAGCCTGCTGGCAACGGCGGGCTGTTGGCATCCTCGAAAAAAGCCGGTAGCAGATTAGGGTGGCCCTCAAAATGCTCCCAAAGCAGCGGCAGAATGCCTTTGTTGGAGAGAATTGCTTTCCAGGGCGGCTCAAACCAGTGGGTACTCAACTGCGGTATATACTCGCCAAATGCATCGTCGGCCATCTCTTCCCATGGGTAGAGTTTGAACAGGGCGTGGATGGGCTTATCATCCAGGTCAACAAAGTGCTCTGCACCAGCGCGCTGACCAATATCTTCCATGTAGATGAACGGGGCTTTCAAGCCTGCCTGTACCGCCACATCCTGCAGGTAGTGCACGGTAGCACGTTCTTCAGCGTTATCTTTGATGCAGGAAAAGTACAGGGTGCGCGCTTCAATACGGTCACCAAGGTGCGCCATGGCATTGATTAGGCGCTCCTGGATTGAGTTGTACTGATCCGCATGGCGCGGCAGGATACCTTGTTGGATCGCTTGCTCAAGCCACACCCACTGGAAAAATCCCGCTTCATACAGCGATGTGGGCGTGTCGTAATTCAGCTCTAACAGCTTTGCGGGGCCGTTGCCGGAATAGGCAAAATCCATCCGCCCATAGAGGTGCGGCTGGCCCGCTTTCCACGAGTTGTGGATGCTGTCCCACATGTGCTCCGGTAAAGCCAGACGCTGCATCAGCGCATTGGAGTGGCATACCTTGTCTACCAGCTCCATACACATTTCATGCAGCGCTTCAGTTGGGGCTTCGATGTCCCGCTCTACCTGTTCTAGGGTGAATTGATAGTAGGCGTCCTCTTTCCAGTAAGGCTCACCGTCGATGGTATGAAAATGAAAGCCCAGCTCGTGGGCGAGGGCTTTCCAGTTATTGCGTTCAGGGATATCGATGCGAAGCATGGTTACCTTTGCTGGCGACTTAGGAGCCCCAGCCGCCCCGCGCCGAGGAACGAGAGCCAAAACCGCTGCGCTGAGACGCGGCTTGGCGACTCTGAGCCACTGAGCTGCGCATCGCATCGTTACGCTGAGTGACGCGTTGGGTCGCCTGGTTAGAGGCGGTGTTCCAGTTACCTTGGTTCTGGCGATTGCGGTAAACCGGCTCCTGGTAGACCCGTTCAAAAGAGCGGCCACGATTGGTGTTAGACATCATGCTGCCGACCATATAGCCCATCATGGCGGGCATAAACCAGCTGCCTCCCGTGCTGCCCGTCGCCGCTTGGGACTGCTCCTCCGTCGGGGCGGTACACGCGCCTTCACCATTCTCTGCTTCGCACTCTTCAAGGGTACTATAGCGCGGCACCGCTTCTAATGAGGCTTGGTAGGCATCTTCGCAGGCACTGCGGGTATAGATATTCTCTGCCACGCAATCCTCAACGCTTTGAAAGCTGCGTGGCTGATCGAATTCGACTTCCGTGATCTGCTCTTCCTGGGGCGGCTGACCGCAGGCAGTAAGACCAAAGGCACTGGCACCCATCATTGCGAGCGTTACGCGCCCGCTGCGCTTACGGCGCGGTAAATGAGGCGTTAAATCGTCATGCTTAGACATATTGGCTCTCTCCTTACCACGTCATTGAGGCGGCATTAAGAAGGCCGACCGCTATGGCAACGCTGGCCATCAAAATGCCATAAGCATTGTGACCTTCGGTAATGTGCTGAGACAGGCTTTCACCCTGCTTACGCAGAAACAGCTTAACCGCGAAAAACGTCGCTAACTGCACGATAAACGCAACAATGCCCCAGAGTACAAAATCAATAAAGTTAATGGAGTGCGCCATCGCGCTGTACAGCGGAATGGTAAAACCTAAAATAGAGCCACCATAGGCCGCTGCCGCGGCAGCGTTGCCTTCGCGAATCAGGGTCCATTCGTGGTGGGGAGTCATACGGCTATAGCAGTACATAAAGGCGGTGAGCAGCACAATCGCCGTCACGAGGTAAGCAATAAACGACGGTAAGCCGTATAGGTAGTTCACCATGGTGATTGTTTCCTTTTATCGTGGGTAAAAACTGTTCTTAAAAACCGTTCTTAAAAATTGTTTCTTCAAGCTTAGATTGCATCAATGTCGACGGAGGCCACATCCACGCCGACGTTGTGCACCACCATAAAGCCCCCTTCACCATCATCCTCGGCGCTCAGTAGTAAGTACTCCATACGCTCAGTGCCTTCGATGGTGCGCTCATAAAGCATGGCATGGTGCGTCACTTGCCTAGCCGACAGGCTTTCGGTAGTGATTACCTGCTCGTCGAAAATCACCGGTGGTGACCACAGGCTGTCGCCATTACCCCACACTCGCTGATACGTGCAGGCACGTGCTTCTTCCGTTGTCGATGTCAGCGCCACTGTTTGCGCGCCCAGGCTGTCAGGCTGTTTATCGTCACCGTTGATCAAACTATCGAACTCAGTATCGGAAAGATGGACGACACGGTAAAAATCGAACAGTTTGTATTCAAGCACCTGGCCGTTCTCAATATTGGCTTGCAGCCAGGTATCATTATCCAGATAGAAGCGCACCAAATGCGCCCCTTGGCCAAGGTCTACATGCCCGACGGCAGCAATATGGTGATAGGCATCGTCATCCCACTGGAACAGTGAATCGGCGTGGGCGCGTAGGCCGATCAGCTTAATGTTGACGCGCCCATCCAGGCGCAGGCCCTCAAGGTCTTCCTGGCTGATGCCCATGGGTAGGCCCGCGGCTACCGGGCGGCCTGTGGTCGGTTCGGGAGACTTTTCCGTAGTGGCGCGAAAAAGCGCCTTGAGGGTGTTAAACATGGCCTGCCTCGCTAATGAAGTGGTTACTCTTGTGCCGCGTTTTTCTTCGCTTTAAGGCGTGCTAACACATCGTGAGCTTTGCGTTCTTGACCACCGATACCCGCCGCTTTCAGACGGGCTTCCAGCGAACTGCCGCTCTCTTCTGCGGCCATATCATCGGCGGCCTGCATTTGCGCCGAATTAAGTTGCTGGCGCTCTTTAATGCGCTCCAGTGACTCCATAGCGCTGCCCATGGCGCTGTTCTGACCTGAATGGCGAGCCGCTACGGCGGACTGGGCTTTTTGCGCCGATTCCGTCGCCTTCACCACGCTAACCTGCTGCTTAAGCTGGCGAAGCTGGTTGTCGGTGCCGCGAATCGCACTGCGCAGTTTTTCGATGCTGGCATCGTACTCACTCACAATGGCGCGTTCTGCTTCCAGATCCTCCTGGAGCGCTACCATACGCTCAGCGACTTCCACGGCAAGCGCTTCTTCGCCTTTATCCAGCGCGGCCTCGGCACTTTTTTCCAGCTCGGCGATTTTGCTTTCCAGGGTGTCCGCTTTATTGCTATTCAGCTGGCGCTGGCCCATCAGGCGGGTGAGTTCGGTTTTAGATTGGCCTAGGTGGTTTTCTGAGTCGCGGATTTCCTGGTCTAAAATGCGCAGCGCCTGAGAATCCACCACGGCTTGACCAGTTTCATTCGCTTTACCGCGCAGGGCAGTCATAATTTTGCTTAACATAGATAATCTCACGAGTAGGTTGATGCGGTAGTGACAATGCCAATAAGTGATCAGCTATCAGCGTCAGATAAAATGCGTTTGTATCAGTTCGGCGACGTCCATAGCGGCGCTGGCCGTGGCGTGTAGCTCGGCGCAAATTGACTCAAGTTTTGAGTCGCCAAACAGCTGACCGTAAGCCACGTAAAGATCGCGCCCGTCAATCTCGACAATACCCACGGAGGCCAGCGGTAGCGAAATGCCTTGGCGCAGCAGCACTTCGTTAAGTTCGGCGGCGTTGTTGACGCTGTCGACGGCGGCAATGGGTGCCATGGCGACCCACTCATTTTCGCTGCGCGATAGGGTCATCGACAGGTTGCCGTAATCGTTAAGCTCCCATATCAGCGTCTGATTAGCTTCATCAAAGCTGATCGTGCCTTTAGGCCACTCAAGGGCTGTCTCTGAAGCGTTGTTGGGGGCTTTCTGGCTGACTAAGTTATATAGCGCGGTGGCGGTGATGCCGTTGGTAAACGTAGGTGTGTCCAAAGCGACTTTCTCCATCGTTCTATAAGGGGTTTCACCTTAACACCAAGCGACGTAAATGGTTCAGTTTAGTCAATGGCTGTTAATGATGTAGACGTCTATTTAGGTGGGGGAATGGTCCTTGCCAACATGAGGCGCAGCACGGACACTCGCGCTAGGCGTTTGCTATGCCGCAGGATGCAAGCGACCAATCGCCAGTTCTATGCCAGGAAGTGCATAGGTGAGTACCCAATGTGCGAGCATGGGACAACGGCAAGACCGAGTAGAGGGGAGTGTTCAATGCTAGATAACCTAAGCCATAGTGTTCTGGCGGGTCAGCTCTTTGGCTTGGTGGCGCTGGTGATATGCGTGGTGGCTTTTGCCAGCAAAAACGACGACAGATTAT
The DNA here is from genome assembly GCF_044809155.1 of Vreelandella venusta. GTDB lineage: Bacteria > Pseudomonadota > Gammaproteobacteria > Pseudomonadales > Halomonadaceae > Vreelandella > Vreelandella venusta_B. Next base: position 3,146,059 of record NZ_CP085241.1, on the reverse strand, counting down.
TAGTGCTGCTGATCTCCGCCAATGTGGCCTTTGCGCTGCAGTTTGTCTTTTTTGAAAGCTGGACGGCGGCCGCACTCACCGTACTCGTGATTGTGCGCATTGTGCTGGCCCGACGCTATATGGGCAGCAAAGCCGTTATGCTGGGCGTGCTGTTAGCCAGTGCTATTGCCGCTGTTTTTACGTGGCAAAGCTGGGTGGATATTCTGCCCATGGCGGCCATGGTAATGGGAACCGTAGGCATGTTTTTGCTGCGCGGCATCGCCATGCGGGTATGCCTAGGGCTGGCCGCCTTCTCGTGGATGCTCAACAACCTGCTCATTGGCGCGATCGGCGGAACTATCGCGGAAGGGCTGATTGTGGTCACCAATATCGTCACCATCATTCGTTTAGTGCGGGCCAAGCGCAGATATCCTGACGTATTCGAAGATCCAGAGGGGCTTGATCCCATCACTAAGAAAAACCGCCCGACCTAGCATCGCCCAGTAATCAAGATAGCCTGCTGCATTAACGCTACTCGCCTTCCTGCTGCGCCAGAATAACTGTTAGAAAGCCCTCGCCGTAATCTGCCAACTTGCGCGCGCCGATGCCGGAGATTGCGCCCAGTGCTGCTAGGCTCTGAGGTTTCTGCTCGACCATTTCGGCCAGGGTGGCGTCGTGGAAAATCACATAGGCGGGCACGCCCTGGGCTTCGGCAAGCTCCCGGCGGTGCTGGCGCAGTGCCTCCCACAGTGGGCCGTGGCTGTGCGTGGCAGAGACTTTGCTGCCTCGCCGAGCCGCTTTAGCCTTACTGGGTTTGTTGATTGGCTTGCGAAGGGTGAGGTCCTGTTCGCCGCGCAGTACCGGCTTTGCGTTAGCGGTGAGCTTGATGCCGCCATGACCCTCCATATCCACGCTTAAAAAACCGCTGGCAATCAGCTGCCTAAAGAGCGCCTTCCATTCGCTGGCGGAGAGGTCTTTGCCTATGCCGTAGGTGCTGAGTCTGTCGTGACCAAAGCGAGTGATGCGCTCGTTGCTTTTACCTAGCAGTACATCCACCAGATAGGTCACACCAAAGCGCTGCTCGGTGCGGTAGACACACGACAGCGCCTTCTGTGCCGCTACGGTGGCCTCCCAGGTCTCGGGTGGGGTTAGGCAGTTGTCGCAGTTACCGCAGGGCGCATCCAGGTGATCGCCAAAGTAATGAAGCAGCGCCTGACGGCGGCAGCTGATGATTTCACACAGCCCCAACATGGCGTCGAGTTTCTGCTGCTCAATGCGCTTTTGATGGTCAGCAGCGCTGGAGCCCTGCTGCATCTGGCGCAGCGTGATCACATCCTGTAGCCCATAGGCCATCCAGGCATCGGCAGGTAGGCCGTCGCGCCCGGCGCGGCCGGTCTCTTGGTAGTAGGCTTCGATACTCTTGGGCAGGTTCAGATGCGCCACAAAGCGCACGTCGGGTTTGTCGATGCCCATGCCGAAGGCGATGGTGGCAACAATCACCACGCCATCTTCACGCAGAAAGCGGGCCTGATGGTGCTGGCGCTGCTCGGCGGGAAGCCCGGCGTGGTAGGGAAGTGCCGTCAGCCCTTGGCGCTCTAGCCAGGCGGCGGTCTCCTCCACTTTGCGTCGTGAAAGGCAGTAGACGATACCTGCCTCGCCATCGTGGTGCTCGCGGATAAAGCGCAGCAGCTGTTCCTTGGCGTTGCCCTGATTTTCGGCGATATGGTAGCGAATGTTGGGTCGGTCAAAGCCGCTGTTGTAAAGCGCCGCCTCCTGGAGCTGCAGGTGCTCCATAATATCGCCCCGGGTGGGCACATCGGCGGTGGCGGTCAGGGCGATGCGCGGCACCTGGGGGAAACGTTGATGAAGCTGGGAGAGCTGGCGATACTCCGGGCGAAAATCGTGGCCCCACTGTGAGACGCAGTGGGCTTCATCAATGGCGAACAGCGCTATCTGGGTTTGTTCCAGCAGCATCTGCATACGTGCCGTGGCCAGACGCTCGGGCGCAACATACAAAAGATCCAACTCGCCTGCTCGCAGGCGGTTCTCCACCTCGACTGCCGCGTGATAATCGAGGCTGGAGTTAAGGTAAGCCGCCCTGACCCCGTTCTGCTCCAGTGCCGCAACCTGGTCCTGCATCAGGGCAATCAGCGGTGAGACCACAATCGCGGTGCCTTCGCGCAGCAGTGCAGGGATCTGGTAGCACAGCGACTTGCCACCGCCGGTGGGCATCAACACTAATGCATCGCCACCGGCCATCACATGCTCAATAATCGCCTGCTGGGGGCCGCGAAAGCTGTCGTAGCCAAATACCTCCTGCAGCACCTTGAGGGCTGCAGGATGGGGATCGCCGTGCATCAATGCTCTCCTTGTCGCGTGCTTGAGGGAGAATTGTCGCACGAAACCCTAAGGAATTTTGCCTAGCGAATCCCTGCCCGTAAAAACGACTGCACGAACTGGCGCTGAAAGAGCAAAAAGGCGATGAGTAAAGGGGCGATACTCAGCAGCGTCGCGGCGCTAACGGTGGCCCAGTTAACGCCGGTTTCGGGCGCGGAAAAAACGCCTAAGCCCACCGTGAGCGGGCGGCTCTCTACTGAGTTGGTGACCACTAGCGGCCAGATAAAGTTATTCCAGTGGTGGCTAATCGAGACCAGCCCGTAAGCTAAATAGGTAGGCTTGGCGAGCGGTACATACACCTTCCACAAAATTTCTAGCCAGTTGCAGCCTTCTATGCGGGCGGCGTCTTCCAGCTCCCTTGGGATGGTTTTAAAGGTTTGGCGAAGCAAAAAAATCCCCAGGGCGCTGGCGACATAAGGCAGGCCAATACCGGTGATGGTGTTGATCAACCCCAACTCGCTGGCGATGCGGTAGTTCTCCACAATCAGCACTTCGGGGAATACAAAGAGCTGAATCAGCACCAGCATAAACAGTACGTTTTTGCCGGGAATCGGAAAGCGTGCAAAAGCAAACGCCGCCAAGGTACACACGATAAACTGGCCGATCACTACCCCGGTGACGAGAGCAAAGGTGTTTAGGTAGTAGCGTGCAAAGGGCGCCTGAGACCATGCATTGGTGAAGTTCTCCAGCGTCAGTGGGGCAAATAGAGAAAAATTCACCATAAACTCGCTAGGATGGAAGGCGGCCCAAAAGGCATACAGCAGGGGAAAGACCCAGATAATCGCCAGCAGCCATGCGGCCACGGTTTCCAGCGATGGAATAGATACGTAACGAGAGCGGAGCGAGACCGTTTTTGAAGGCGATAAGGTTGAACTCATTGGTAATGGGTCCTGCGGTCTAGGATCGTGAACTTAAGCGTGGCGACGACGGCCAGTACCAGCAAAATGACCACCGTAATGGTGGCTGCCGTGGTGCGGTCAAAGAATGAAAATGCGTTCTCATACACGTAATAAAGCAGTAAGTTGGTGGCGTTGTTGGGCCCGCCTTTAGTCAAGATAAATAGATGATCGACGACTCTTATCGCATTGATCAAAGCGTTAATGAGCACGAATAGCGTGGTGGGCATTAATAGCGGGAAGGTAACTCGCCAGAAGAAGCTCCAGCGGCTGGTGCCCTCAAGGTCGGAAGCTTCTTTAAGCTCAGGGGCGATGCCCTGTAGCGCCGCTAAGTAGAAAATCATAAAAAAGCCGGCTTCTTTCCATACCGACATCACAATCACCGAGCCTAGCGCCATATTGGGGTCTCCAAGCCAGTTCACCCCTGAAAACCCTAATGCGCCGAGCAGGTTGTTAAACAGGCCAATCTGCGGGGCGTAGAAAAACATCCAGATATTAGCAGCTGCGATCATGGGCAGAATGGTGGGCGTAAAGTACGCCATGCGCACAAAGCCGCGCCCCGGAAGCTTGCTGTTAACGAACAGCGCCATGCCCAAGGCCAACGCGATAGACGTTGGAATCGTACCCACAGCGTAAATTAAGTTGTTGCGCGCTACCTTCCAAAACGTGGGGTCATCAAACAGCACCTGATAGTTTTCGAGTCCCACAAACTCGGCAGGTGCGCCGCGAAAGCCGGGTAAAAACAGGCTGTTAATCACCGTTGTGATCGTAGGCAGATAGGCGAACGTGGTTAACAGTACTGCGGCGGGCAGTAGCAGCAGGGCGCCATATAACTGCATTCGCCGATAAGAGGTTACGTTCATAGGCGTACCGCAAGTTTGTTAAAAAGCCGGGGCAAGCCCCGGCGAGCAATGGCAATCGCACACGTTTTACAACACTAGCGAGCGTAGCGGCGTAGCGCCCCATCGGCTTCTTGCTGGGCTTGGTTGAGCGCTTCTTCTGGCGACATCTGGCCGGTTAACGCAGCTTGTACGGCGTTATCCAGTGCACGGCGGATGCGTCCGCCCTGGTAGGTGGAAAGCTCCGCAGTGCCGTGTTCAAGCTGGTCACGGGCCACCGCCGCTGGCGCGAACTCTTCCACATAGCGTTGCAGCGCGTCTGTCTCATAAGCGGCGGGGCTAACGCCCATATAGCCAGTTTCAATCGACCAGGCAGCGGCACGTTCGGGGGCGGTCATCCAGCGAATAAAGGTCATCGCCGCGCGCTGTTCTTCTTCCGTCGCATCTTCAAAAATGTAGAAGTTGCCGCCGCCGGTGGGGCTACCCCGCTGGGTGTTCATCGGCAGCATAGCGACGCCAAAATCAAAATTAGCCTCACTCCGCACGGCGGTTAAGTTGCCCGTGGTGTGCCACATCATCGCGGTGGATTCTTCGAGGAAGTTCTGGCGCAGTGTGCCCCACTCAATGGTGCCGTCGGGCATGGCATTGTGCTCAGTGGTTAGCGATACCCAGTACTCAAGCGCTTCAATGGCGGCTGGGTCGTCAAAGTAGACCTCGGTGCCGTCTTCGCTCATTAAGCGGTGGCCGTTCTGAAACGCGAAGGCCTGGAACATCCAGTAGGGATAGCCAGTCGACGGCACCATCACGCCCCACTGCTCGCCGTTGGAGGCTTCGCGAATGGTAGCGGCCATCTCGGCCATCTCTTCCCAGTCCTCGGGGGGCGTTTCGGGGTCTAGGCCAGCGGCCTCAAAGGCGTCTTTGTTCCAGAACAGTACAATGGTCGAGCGCTGGAAAGGGATGCCGTAGGTTTTACCATCTAACTGACCGTTTTCCATCAAGCCAGGGTAGAAGCCATCGAGCCATTCGCGCTCTTCGTCAGTTTCGATTAAATCATCGAAGGCGACGATGGCGTTCTGCTCAATCAATTCATAGAGATCGATAGAGAACATAACCGATAGCTGAGGGGGATCACCCGCTTCCATTGCCGACATCGCCCGCACGCGGGTGTCGTCGTAGTTACCGGCGTAGATCGCTTCGACGTTGATATCCGGGTGCTCACTTTCAAACTCAGCGACTAAGTTATCGACGACGTTGGTTAGCGCACCGCCCACCGCGACTGGGTAGTACATGGTCAGATCGACGCTATCCGCGTTTACCTGGGCGGCGCTGAACAAGCCCGCTGCCAGGGCAGTCATTGCAAAAGGGGTACGCAAGCGCATAAGAGACTCCACAATTGTCATAATGCTGTCATTGCTGGAAAGAGCCCACCGCCGGTGGACGAGGAACACCCCGAAGGGCGTTGGATAAAGCGTGTGGCGTTAAGTCATCCCGGCGCAGGCCGTCACTCCCAAACAGGTGGGCGCTTTCACGTGCCCAGCGGAGGCGGCAAGGCTGACCGGCAAGCGCGTGTTTACCGCTCATGCGAACCCTTACGGTATTGCTGCCGACGGTGACATGGGCAATCGTATCGGCCCCCAGGTACTCATCGCTGATTACCATGGCGGGTACGCCTGGGGCTGACGTGGTGCTTAGCTCAATATCTTCCGGGCGGATGCCTAAATGCCCCCCTGCGGCCTCTATGGGGGCAACCGGTGTGCTGGTTTCGCCTTCAATAACGGCGCCATTCTCATTGGCCACCAATGGCAGCAAATTCATGGCAGGGCTGCCGATAAAGCTTGCTGCAAAGGTGCTGGCGGGGCGGTTATAGAGCTCGTCGGGGGTGTCATCCTGCACGATTTTGCCGTCCTGCATCAGAATCACGCGGTCGCCCATGCTCATGGCTTCCACCTGGTCATGGGTCACGTAAATCACCGTCATGTTCAGGCGGCTTTGCAGCGCTTTGATTTCCCGACGCATATCACTACGTAGCCGGGCATCCAGGTTGGAGAGTGGCTCGTCCATCAGGCAGATTGGATGTTCAGAAATAACCGAGCGCGCTAGCGCAACCCGCTGGCGCTGGCCACCGGAAAGCTGGGCGGGTTTGCGGTCTAGGTAATCGGTTAAATCAACCAGTTCGGCGACTTTCGCCAGCCGCTGGCGCTGCTCATCTTTGGGCACTTTGCGGCTGCGCAGGCCAAACACGATATTGTCGGCCACGCTTAAATGCGGAAACAGCGCGTAGGACTGAAACACCATGCTGAGGCCACGGTCGCCGGGCGGCAGGCGTGTAACGTCGCGTTCGCCAATATGAATGTGTCCGTCACTGGCTTCTTCTAGGCCAGCGATCATACGCAGCGTGGTGGATTTTCCGCAGCCTGAAGGGCCAAGCAGAATGACGAACTGCCCAGGGGCAATATCAAACGAGATACCATCGACAGCGGTGGAGGCGCCCCAGCGTTTAGTGACGCCCTCTAAACGTATTCGCGATTGGTTTGACATAGCACACACATCACCGGCTGTTGGTTGTTATTGAGTCAGCTTGTGTTGAAGGTGTTGCCGTTTCATGACACTTACATGGATGGTTGATGACAGCAGCTGTGTCAAGCAGAAAATCACTTGGCGACTTTGATGCCATAGCGCTGAAGTCTGCGCACCACGCTGGATTGGCTGATGCCCAGCCGTTCGGCGATGGCATAAGTACTGGGGAGCGTGTTGCTCAGCTCTTCAAGTGTTTCTCGCTCCAGCCGCGCTAGGTACTGCTTGAGGGTTTCCTGGGGCTCGAGTGCTACTGCCGAGGCTACTGGCGCGGCGTTCGGCAAACTGGCTGGGAGCTGCTCGGCGTGTGGGAGCACGGCGGGCACCTCGATTTGGTCGGTGGGGCTTGAGAGCCAGGCTCTTTCTAACCAGTTTTCCAGCTCGCGGACGTTACCCGGCCATTCACTCCCCATTAGCGTCGACCAAACGCGGGTATCAAGAATTTTTCGTCGACCGTAGCGCTGGTTTAGCCGGCTTAAACACGCTTCGACCAGGTCGGGGATATCCTCCCGGCGGTCGCGCAGCGGCGGTAGGGTGACCGGAATCACATTGAGGCGATAATAAAGGTCTAGACGAAACAGCCCGGCCTCTACCTGCTTAGCCAAATCCTGGTTGGTGGCCACGACCAAGCGAAAATTGACCTTGCGTGAACGGGTGTCGCCCAGACGCGACAAACTACCGTCCTGAATCACTTTGAGCAGTTTGGTTTGCATCAGCAGCGGCAGTTCACCAATTTCATCCAGAAACAGCGTGCCGCCTTCCGCCTGCTCTAACAGGCCCGCCTTTCCCTGCCGCGCGGCACCGCTGAAGGCGCCGGGCTGATAGCCAAACATCTCAGACTCAAACAGGTTTTCGGGAATTGCCGCGCAGTTAACGTCAATAAAGGGGCCGTTACAGCGCTGGCTCCAGCGGTGTAGCTGCTTGGCGAATGCCGTTTTACCTACGCCAGACTCCCCCAGCATCAGCACATTGGCATCCGATGGGGCGACTCGCTTGAGTAGTAACGCAATTTCGCGCATCACGCTGCTGCGTACCTGCAAATTATCCAGGGCGTCATCCAGCGCCTGCTCCTCGGCATCCGGGGCTGCCTGGCTGCGTTTTAAGTGTTCGCTAAAGCGTTTTTGCAGCAGCGCGTATTCGTCCTGTAATAACTGCAGGTCGGTTAAATCCCGCGAGCGGCTGATAATACGTTCGAGCTTGCCATCGACGAACACAGGGTAGGCTTCGGCAATGACTCGGCGACCTGTGCCGGTTATCTGCATAAGCTGTGCAGGCTTGCGGGTGCGCATCACTTCCAGAGTAATAGACGGTTTAAGCACGCCGGCGGCTTGGAGCTGATGAACACTGCTGGAGAGCAGCTCTTCTCGCGAAGCGCCGTAAACCGCTTCAGCGCCTGGGCTAATATCGACTATTTGTCCATCGCCACTGACGATAAAGAAGTGGTCGTTGGCGGTCTCCACAATGGTTTGTAGTACGCGCTTGTCTATCTCACTCATTTAGTGCCACTCACGTGAAGCCAATGATGTCTGCTCTTTTTTTGATTCATTTTTGAATTATTGATGCATATATGAATTGCCTGAGTGCTTTTTCGATTCATTTTTGCATCAATTGGCTGGTAATCCTACCTGTTTAGGGCATCTACGACTTGGCATGGTCTGTGCAATGTTTAAAAGAGATAGCTAAGGCAGCGCCTTAATAAAGATGCGTCAACCACGCTAAAGCGTCACAACAAATCCAAGGAGATGTTTATGTCGGAGTTTAATCAGCCCCTAGGTGGCAACACCATGCCACGCTTCGCAGGCCCTGCCACCATGATGCGCCTGCCTACTCAAGACACTGCCGAGGGATTAGACGCGGCATTTATTGGCATCCCCATGGATATTGGCACCTCAAACCGCCCCGGCACGCGGCTTGGCCCGCGTCAGATTCGCGATGAGTCGCGTATGCTGCGCCCCTACAACATGGCGACCCGCGCCGCGCCGTTTGAAAGCTTGCAAGTAGCTGATATAGGCGACGTACCGATCAATACGTTTCACCTGCCGAAAAGCGTCGACATCATCACCGCCTTTTACGATGACGTGCTGAAACATGACTGCATTCCGCTGACTCTGGGCGGTGAACACACGCTGACGCTGCCTATCCTTCGCGCCATGGCCAAAAAGCAAGGCCCGGTGGGTCTGATTCATATTGATGCCCACGCCGATGTTAACGAGCACATGTTTGGCGAGCCGATTGCTCACGGTACACCGTTCCGTCGCGCGCAAGAAGAGGGCTTGTTAGCCCACGGTAAAGTGGTGCAAATAGGTCTGCGCGGCACTGGCTACGCCGCTGAAGATTTTGACTGGTGCCGCGATCAAGGCTTTCGCGTCGTGCCCGCCGAGGAGTGCTGGTACCGCTCGCTAGCGCCGCTGATGCAGGAGGTGCGTGAGCAGATGGGCGATATTCCGGTGTATATCAGTTTCGACATTGATGGTTTAGATCCTTCCGTTGCACCGGGCACCGGCACCGTTGAAATGGGTGGCCTGACGTCTGCTCAAGGATTGGAGATTGTGCGTGGTGCCGCTGGCCTTAATATCGTCGGCTGTGATCTGGTGGAAGTGTCACCCCCCTATGACCCTAGCGGAAACACCGCCCTAATGGGCGCCACGCTGCTGTACGAAATGCTTTGTGTACTGCCGGGCGTTAAACGTAGTGATTAATGCCAACCGAATAGCTAACGCATAAATAGCTATCAAACAAAAAAAGCGCCGACCTAACAACGCCGCCAGCCCACCTCCAATAATTACTTCCAATGGGTGACCTCTATGTCGTATAGCAATGATAAATCGGAGCAGCCGTCCCCCTCGGCACCGATACCCCGCGCGCATTTACTGAAGTTTCTGATTCCTTCACTGATTGGGGTGCTGCTGTTTCTAATCCCCTTTCAAGTGGGTGACTCCATTAATATTGGCATGGGCCTAATGGCCGATGGCCTGCAAACCCTGCTGGGCGCTGCGCTGCCTGCCCTTGCCGTGGTGATACTCTGCTTATCCGTCGTGGTAACGCTGTATGCCAAAATCGCCCAGCCTGCCTGGATAAAAAGTGGCCCCTTTCACGATATGTTTGATGTAGGGGCTATTTGGGTGGTGATGCGCGTACTAGGCGCCATTTTTGTTCTGATGACCTATTTCCAGTTTGGGCCAGAGTTCGTCACTGCTTCCTTTACCGGTGGCGTGATGCTCAACGATTTGGCGCCGGTGCTGCTGACGTTCTTCTTCTTTGCGGCGGTGCTGCTGCCGTTTTTGGTTGAGTTCGGCTTTATGGAGTTTATCGGCACCATGGTGCGTAAACCGTTTCGGGTGATTTTTAATCTACCCGGGCGGAGTGCTATCGATGCCACCGCCTCGTGGATGGGTTCGGGTACCGTAGGCGTTTTGATTACGGCTCAGCAGTACGAGCAGGGCTACTACAATGGTCGCGAGGCGTCGGTGATTGCCACCAACTTTTCCGTTGCTTCCATCGCTTTCAGTCTGTTAGTGATCAACTTCATTAACCTTAATCATCTCTTTGTACAGTTCTACTTAACGGTGGTGGTATCCGGGTTAATCGCCGCAGTTATCGTCTCGCGCATTCCACCACTGTCGCGTAAATCCGATGACTACTATGAGCCAGTCGGCTGTCAGTTAAGCGAAGAGCGTACTGAAAATGTGGGCTTGTTCCGTTACAGCCTGTTGCAAGCCACCCGCCGGGCAGGCAGTGCGCCGGGGCCACGGGAGCTAGCCCGCCTAGCGCTACTCAATGTCATTGATATCTTCCTAACGCTGCTGCCGCTGGTCTTTGCGATCGGCACCGTGGCGCTGATTTTAGCCGAATTTACGCCGCTGTTTACCTGGCTCTCTTACCCTATGGTGCCGGTGCTGGAGCTGCTGCGTATTCCTGAAGCTCAGGCGGCGGCTCCTGCTACGCTGGTAGGGTTTGCCGATATGTTCTTACCGGCGGTGTTGGCGACCAACATCGAAAGCGAGCTGACCCGTTTCGTGATTGCCTGTCTTTCCATGACGCAGTTGGTGTATATGTCGGAAATTGGCGCGCTGCTGCTCAAGTCGAAAATTCCCATCAAGTTCTGGGAGCTGGCGGTCGTTTTCCTACTGCGAACTGCCATTACGCTGCCGATCATTGCCTTTATGGCCCACACGTTTTTCTTCTAAGGGGCCTGCAATGAACACTGACGTAACGAACGCTGATGCTAAGAACAGCTATGCAACCATGACCTGTGCTGAGCTACTGATTCGCCTGCTGCGCGATACTTACGGGGTGCGCACCCTATTCGGCATTCCCGGCGTGCACACGGTGGAGCTGTATCGCGGCTTGGAAGGCAGCGATGTAAGGCATATCACCCCGCGCCATGAGCAGGGTGCCGGGTTTATGGCCGATGGCTATGCCCGCGCCAGCGGCCAGCCGGGGGTGTGTCTGATTATCACCGGGCCGGGGATGACTAATATTGCCACCGCCATGGGCCAAGCCCTGGCGGACTCCATACCCATGCTGGTGATCTCCAGCGTGAACCGCCGAGACACCTTGGGCTTAGGCCAGGGGCGGCTGCATGAATTGCCCAGCCAGCAGCAGATGATCAGCGGTGTGGCGCGGTTTAGCCACACGCTGTTGGATGCCAATACGCTACCCGACGTGCTGGCCCGCGCCTTTGCTATCTTCAATGGGGCGCGCCCAGGTCCGGTGCATGTCGAAATCCCTATCGACTTGTTTAATGCGCCAGTCAACGTACCGGCTAGCTGGCAAGCGCCTACGTTATATCGGGCAACGCCTGATCCAGATGGGCTTGCTGAAGCCGCTCGCTTGTTGCACGCAGCGAAGCAGCCTTTAGTGCTGTTGGGCGGTGGCTGTGTTTCAGCGCCAGCGGCAGCGCGGGCATTGATAGACAAACTCGATGTTCCAACGGTCACCACCATTAATGCCAAAGGAGTGCTAGGCCGCGACCACCCGTTGGACTTGGGCGCGAATGCGGCGCTGCCCGCAGTGCGTGCATTAGCGGCCAATGCTGATGTGATTATGGCCATAGGCACCGAGCTAGGGGAGACCGATTACGACGTAGTGTTTGATGATGGTTTTCACCTCAATGGTACGCTGATTCGTATTGATCTCGACCCTGAGCAGCTGGTGCGCAATCAGCGTACAACGCTTGGCTTAGTGGGCGACGCTGGGCGTAGCCTGGAACTGTTGCTAGCTCACTTCTCTGCCCCATTGAAGCGGAACGGCGTTGAGCGAACTGCCGAGGCTTTGAGCGCTTTGAATCTGGCAAACGATCCTGCCTTTAGCGACTTCGTGCCGCTTTATAAAACCTTGGCTGATTATTTGCCTGAGGCAATTTTGGTGGGCGACTCCACTGCGCCCGTGTATGCCGGTAATCATCTGGTCAGTCAGCCAGCGCCAAGGCGTTATTTTAATGCCTCAACGGGTTACGGCACCTTGGGCTATGGACTGCCGGCGGCGCTGGGCGCACAGCTGGCGCGGGCGGATCTGCCGGTAGTGGCACTCGTCGGCGATGGCGGGGTGATGTTTACGCTCTCGGAAATCGCAACCGCCGTAGAGGCGCGCCTGCCGGTAGTGATTTTGCTGTGGCACAACGCCGGTTATGAAGAAATTCGTCGCTATATGGATGCCAACGGCGTGGCTCGCTTGGGCGTGGATATTCAAGCGCCCAACTTTCTCACCCTGGCCGAAGGCTTTGGTTGCCCTGGCGTTTTGGTAGAAAGCCCAGCCGAGCTCGCCAGCGTGCTTGCCAACCGTGCAACCAACGGGCCGTTACTGGTCGAAATTGACGCCGCTGCTTGGCAAAAAAGCCTGACTTCATCAGGAGATAATAATGAAAAGTAATCACGTAGTTGGCCAGGACACACTCTCCGCTGATAACGTTGAACACAGCCTTGGGCTGCCGGGAACCTTTGCGCTGTGGCTAGGCGCCAACGTGGTAGTGACCACGATTCTCACCGGCATGTTTTTAGTCCCCGACCTGACCTTCCAACATGCGATGCTGCTGATCTTGATTGGTTCGGCGGTCGGCATCATCCCGCTGGTATTGATCGGGGTGATGGGCCAGCAAACCGGCATGACCACCATGGTGCTGGCGCGAGGTACTTTTGGCAGAAAAGGCGCTAATTTCCCCGCCTGGGTGAATCTGTTGGCGCTGATTGCCTGGAGCTGGATTCAGGCGCTGCTTGCCGGCATGAGTCTGGACTACGCCGTGGAAAGCCTGACCGGTTACTCCAATGTCGCGCTCTTCACGGTTATCTGTGAATCCCTGGTGGTACTGATTGCTCTGCGTGGCCACCTGGGAATCGAGAAAGTCGAAAAAATAGCGGCACTGCTGATGCTGGGACTCTCGGCGGTGGTGCTGTTCGCGCTCAATCGCCACTATGATCTGCCGAGCATCACCCAACTGGAGCCCGAAGGCGTGTTGGGCGGCGGCGTGGTGTTCGATATCGTGGTAGCGACGGCTTTCTCCTGGATCCCATTGGCGGCGGACTATAACCGCCACTGCCGCTCGCTAAAAGCTGCCGTTGTGGGCACCTGGGGCGGTTACGTGGTGGCAACACTGGTAGCGATGGGGCTGGGTGCCACGGTGTCAGCGCTGTCGATCAGCGTAGGCATGGAGCCCACCTACGACCCGACGACCCTGCTCAGCGGCTTCGGTTTCGGACTGCCCGCCGCCCTGGTGATTTTCTTTTCAGTGCTGACCACCAACGTGATGTGCGTCTACAGCGCGACGCTTTCGTTCATGAGCGTGCGTCCCAAAGTACCGTTCTGGAAACCGGCATTAATCATTGGTGTGGTGTCAGTGGTAGGCGCGCTGATCCCCGGCATTCTTGACCAGTTCCAGACCTTCCTGTTGATTATCGGCAGCGTCTTTATACCGGCCTTTTCCCTGATGATCGTGGATTACTATCTGCTGGGGCGTGAGCGCTATACCTCGGCACAGCTGATCCAGGCTGAACATAGCCTACCCGCCTTCAACTGGCTGGCGCTTGGCAGCTACGCGGTCGGGGCGTTACTGGCTTACTACTGGAACTGGGTCGCGCCGCTTGATTTTGGCGCATCGCTGCCGGTTTTCGTGCTCACCGGCGCGCTCTATTTCGTGGTCAGTAAGGCGACTGTTGCAAAGCGGGTAACCGTATGAGCCTGCAGCGCATCAATAAAAAGCAGTGGTACCGTACCGCTCCCAAGGCGGACGGTATTACCCTGATCGACGAGCCGTGGATCAAGCCGTTTTACCGCTGCAATATCTGGCATGTGCAGGGCAGCAAGCGGGGCATGGTCGTGGATTTTGGGCTAGGTGCTGTGCCGTTACGCCAGCACGTGGCGCAGCTTGCCGAGCGTGATCTTTTGGCAGTAGCCAGCCACACGCATTTTGACCATATTGGCGCCGCCCACGAGTTTGGCTGTTGCCATGTGCATGCCAGCGAGGCAGAGATTCTTGCCTCACCCGACAACGCGCGCACCCTGGCAGACCAGTTTCTCAGCGATGACATGTTTGAGGCGCTACCCGCAAAGCCATACTCCCACGCGGGCTACCGCATCACGGCGCCGCAATTGGTATCCCCGTTAGAGGACGGCGAGATACTGGATTTAGGCAATCGTCAGTGGGAGGTGATTCACACGCCGGGGCACTCCCCTGGGGGGATCGCCTTGTGGGAAGCAGCAACCCAAACGCTGATTTCGGGCGATCTGATTTACGATGGCCCGTTAATCGAAGACCTCTGGCACAGCGATCTTACCGACTACGCTGCCAGCATGCGCAGGCTGCGTAAGCTGCCCGTTCGCACCGTGCACGGCGGCCATTTCCCCAGCTTTAGCGGCCAGCACCTAACCCAACTTATCGATGATTGGCTTCGCCAACACGACCTTTAAAGGAGCCACGGCAATGCCCATAACCTCCCAGACCGATTACCCTTCGGTGGTTGACCACCAATTCATCAACAACCAGTGGGTGCCCTCGGCGGGCACCCGCCTGCTTGACGTGATGAACCCCTATCGCGAAGTGCGGATTGCCCAGGTAACCGCCGGGGATGCGGCGGATGTCGACGCCGCGGTAAAAGCCGCCCAGCAGGCGCAGCCCGCCTGGCAGGCGCTGGGCGGAGCGGCACGTGCAGCGTATCTCGATGGATTCGCCGATGCGCTGGAGGCCCGCCGAGACTCGATTATCACGCTTTCAGCGACCAACAACGGTAAGCCGCTCGCAGAAGCGGAGATCGATCTCGACGACGCGATTGCCTGCTATCGTTACTACGCCGGGCAGGCCAAGGCGCTGGATGCCCGCCAGGGCGAGTTGGTTAGCGTGGAAATGGAAGGCGTTGAGGCGCGCACATATCACGACCCCGTGGGCGTCGTGGGGCTGATCGCGCCGTGGAATTTTCCGCTGGTGACCAGCGCCTGGAAGCTGGCCCCCGCGTTGGCAGCCGGTTGTACCGCGGTGCTCAAACCGTCGGAAGTCACGCCACTCCCCGAGCGGGTGCTGGCAGACATAGCCTTGGAGATTGGCCTCCCCGCAGGTGTGTTCAACCTGCTGAATGGCGACGGTGAGGGCATCGGCGCGCCGCTAACCAACCATCCTGACGTGGATAAAATCTCCTTTACCGGCAGTAACCGAGTAGGTGAAACGGTCATGCAAGCTGCCGCCGCTCGCACCGCCAACGTCTCCCTGGAGTTGGGCGGAAAGTCTCCGATCCTAGTGATGGAAGACGTCGACCCGCAACAGGCCGCCGACTGGGTAATGGCGGGGATCTACTTCAATGCCGGGCAAATTTGCTCTGCGACCTCGCGGTTATTGGTGCATGAAGACGTAGCAGAAGCACTCTATACCGCCCTTGCCGAGCGGATGGATGCGCTAACGCTAGGCGACCCGCTTGCTGAAGGCACCGACTTAGGGCCTTTGACCAGCGCCAAGCAGCGTGATGCCGTGCAGCGCTATTTGGATATTGCCGAACAGGAAGGGCTGACGATCGTGCGCGATGGTAAACACCGCACGCTGCCCGCTCAAGGCTACTTCCTCGCACCCACGCTTTACCGTGACGTGCCGCTAGAGAGCCGTTTATGGCAGGAAGAAATTTTTGGCCCGGTGCTCTGCGGCCGTAGCGTGGCAAGCGAAGCCGAGGCTATCCAGCTTGCCAACGACAGTGCCTATGGCTTGGCGGCCACGGTGGTTAGCGGTGACCCCGAGCGGGCAAAGCGTATTGGTCGCCAGCTTAAGACGGGCAGCATTTGGTATAACAGTGAGCAGTTGGTGCTCCCTGAAACCGGTTGGGGCGGTTTCAAGCGCAGCGGTATTGGCCGTGAGCTTGGCCCCTGGGGACTAAGCGCTTACCTGGAAGTGAAGCATGTGGTTGGGCCGTGTTAGCGCCTGCTGGGCATCAATATTTAGGCATGAACTTCTGGCATGGCATAACGCCGGGTCGATTTCCCGGCTTTTACCACCTGCCCCGGCACGTCATGGCCGATAAGGTCAGGAAGGGTGGCGGCAACCTCAAGCAGTGCATCCAAATCGACGCCGGTATCGACGCCCATGGCCTCAAACATATGCACCAAGTCTTCGGTACATACGTTGCCTGTCGCCCCAGGGGCGAAGGGGCAGCCGCCCAGCCCACCGAGCGAGGAGTCAAAGCGGGTAATACCCGCCTGCCAAGCGGCCAGCGCATTGGCTAAGCCCATGCCGCGGGTGTTGTGGAAGTGCAGCGTGAACGGCGTTTTCGGCCAGCGCTCAAGCACAGCTTCACACAGGCGCTTCACCTGGGCGGGGTTGGCCATGCCGGTGGTGTCGCATAGCGTGACGCCCTGAATACCCAGGTCAATAAGTTGTTCAACCAGCTCCAGCACCCGCGCTTCGGGTACTTCACCTTCAAAGGGGCAGCCAAAGGTCGTTGAGAGCGAGGCGTTGATAAACACGCCGTTACCTTTATTCGTCTCTAAATTATTGCAGACCTCTAAAATCGCCGCGAACTGCTCGAAAGATTGTTCCGGCGTCATGCGCAGGTTAGCCAGCCCGTGGCTATTGCTGGCCGACATCACCAGATTGATCTCATCCACCTGGCAGGCAAGCGCTCGCTCGGTGCCCTTCACGTTGGGCACCAGCACGGTGATATCGACCCCTTCCCGGCGCTGGATGCTGGTCACCACATCGGCGGCATCGCGCAGATTGGGAATCGCTTTGGGTGAAGTGAACGACGTCGCTTCAATGCGCCTCAAACCGGTGGTGGAGAGCGCGTCGATCCAGCGGATTTTCTCTTCCGTGGGCACAAAACGCGCCTCAATCTGCAGGCCGTCCCGGGGGGCAACTTCGTTGATCTCTACCTTGGTAGGGCAGGGTGAACATTGGCTCATGACAAACTCCCTAGATAATGCCCGCTTGGCGCAGCTTGGCGCGGGTTTCGTGATCAATACCCAACTCATCCAATACGTCGTCGGTATGCTGACCAAGCGTCGGGCCACCGTCGCCGATTCGCCCAGGGGTAGCGCTAAGTTTTGGCAGCACGCCGGGTACTTTTAGCGGTTTGCCGTTGGGGCGGGTAAAGGTTTGAATCATCTCCCGCGCCAGATAGTGGGGATCAAAGGCGATATCTTCCGCCGTATACGGATAGCCCGCAGGCACGCGTGCGTCATCCAGGGCTTGCAGAATGGCATCCCGAGGGCGCTCTTCGGTCCACGCCTGAATCGCGGCATCAATCATCTCAGCTTGCTGGCTACGCCCATCGTTATGCGCCAGAGCCGGGTCGTTGCCGAGATCATCGCGGCCGATAACACTCATTAAGCGTTTGAAGATGCTGTCGCCATTGCCGGCGATCAGTACGTAATCGCCGCTCTGGCAACGATAGGCGTTGGAAGGCGTAATGCCGGGCAGGGCGCTGCCGCTCGGTTCGCGAACCTGGCCGCTGGCATCGAACTCAGGCAGCAGGCTCTCCATCATCGCAAACACCGACTCATACAGCGCGACGTCGATTTCCTGGCCCAAGCCACTGCGGTTGCGCTCCTGAAGCGCCAGTAGCGTGCCAATCACCGCGTAGAGCGCGGAAAGCGAATCACCAATACTCACCCCAACGCGGACCGAAGGTTCTCCCGGCTGGCCAGTGAGGTAACGCAGCCCGCCCATGGCTTCGCCAATCACGCCAAAACCGGGTTTGTCTCGGTAGGGGCCTGTCTGCCCGTAGCCGGAAATATGCACCATGATCAGCCGAGGGTTGAGTTTTGAGAGCGCTTCCCAACCTAGCCCCCAGTTGTCTAGCGTGCCGGGGCGGAAGTTTTCCACTACCACATCGGCCTCGGCGGCAAGCTGGCGTACCAGACCTTGGCCCTCTTCACTACGCAAATCCAGCGCCACCGAGCGCTTGTTGCGGGTCTGCACATGCCACCACAACGAGGTACCATCCTCTATCATTCGCCATTTGCGAAGAGGGTCACCGGTGCCCGGCGGCTCAATCTTAATCACATCGGCGCCGAATTCACCCAGCAGTTTGGTGGCGAAAGGCCCCGCAATCAGTTGGCCAAGCTCAAGCACTTTTAAGCCCTGTAGCGGAAGCTGGCGGGCTTCGGGAGCATTCATTAAGGCTGTCCTCTATTTATCGTTATCATCATTAATGGTCAGCATGCGTGAGACATTTAAAGGCGACAATTAGGCAATCAGTAACAAAGGGTTCGTCTGTGACGAAGGTGTGAGCTAGCATAAGTAGCTTGCCTTCAAGGAGTTCGTTTCATGCGCCGCTTCGATTTTGTCACCCTCAAACTGTTTATCTCCGTAGCGGACGAAGGCCGCCTGACCGCTGCTGCCGAGCGGGAACACCTCGCGCTCGCTGCGGTGAGCAAGCGAATAAGCGACCTGGAAGCGCTGGTGGGTACAACGCTACTCTATCGCCGCCCAAGAGGCGTGGAACTAACCCCGGCAGGCCAAGCGTTTTTGCACCATGCCCGGCGCATTATGGATAACATTGAGCGCCTGCAGGCTGAACTCAGCGAGTATGGCGAAGGTGTGCGCGGTCACGTGCGTATCCACTCCAACACCTCGGCGATCATTGCCTTTCTTCCCCAGGATCTCAGCGCTTTTTCTCGGCTTTACCCCGAAATTAAGATAGATCTTCAAGAGCGGGTCAGCAGCGAAATCATTGCCGCCGTGCGCGACGGGCTAACCGATATCGGCATTTTTGCCGGGCATGTGCCAGCGCCTGACCTCCAGCAGCTTTCTTATCGGCATGACCGGCTAGTGCTAATGACGCCTATTGATCATCCCTTGGCTGAGCGTGAAAGCATCGCCTTTAATGAAGCGCTGGCCTTCGATTTTATTGGCTTACAGCAGGACGCCTCGCTGCAATCGCTGCTGAATGAGCAGGCAAACTTAGCAGGCAAAACGCTGCGCATGCGTATTCAAGTGCGCAGCTTTGACGCTATATGCCGCATGATTCACCACGGCATGGGCGTTGGCGTACTGCCCGAGCAAACCATTTACCGTGAGCTGGGCGATTTGCAGCTTAAAAGCATCCCGCTGAGCGATCCTTGGGCACAACGCGAGCTGGTGATTGGCATGCGCCGCTACGCCTCGCTGCACGTCACTGCCCGGCACTTGGTGGATCACCTTACCCAAGGGCAAGAGCTGGTTAGTCCCGCAGTATGGTAGGTGCTGACCACTGCTGACAAAGCGGCATGACTTCTAAACGCGTGATGTTGACATGGGGCGGCAGCGAGGCCACATGCAGCGCCTGCTCGGCAATATCTTCCGGTTGCAGCGGCTGGGCGCCTTCGTAGTAACTATCTGCGATGTTGCTATCGCCTTTCATGCGCACCAGGGTAAATTCACTGGCAGTCATGCCCGGCGCTAAATCGGTCACCCGCACACCCTGCGGGCCAACATCGCAGCGCAGATTGTAGCTAAACTGCTCAACGAACGCTTTGGTGGCGCCGTAAACATGGCCGCCGGGGTAGGGCGTATGGGCAGCGATTGAGCCTAAATTAATCACTGTCGAGCCAGGCCCTGCGGCGATCAATTTAGAGAGTAAATGCCGAGTGACGGTGACTAGCCCTTTTACGTTGGTATCGATCATGCGGTACCAATCATCTAAGTCGGCGCTTTGCGCCGGGCCTTTACCTAGCGCCAGCCCGGCGTTATTGATCAGTGTATGCACATGTTGAAAGCGCTCGGGTAGCGCCGCCACGACATTGGCCACGGCCTGCGGGTCGCTTACATCCAACTGGGCGGTGTGCACCGGCACATGCTTTTCAAGCGTGGCTTGAAGGGCATCTAAGCGCTCCTTACGTCGGCCGGTTAGCACTAATGCCCAGCCTGCCTGAGCGAAACGATGGGCGCAGGCCAGGCCAATGCCCGAGGTAGCGCCGGTAATAAAAGCGACAGGTGCGGCTTCGTGCATCGTGAATGCTCCTAAGATGAACTGTTATTGGAAAGCAGCTGAATTGCCTATTGAGAGAGCCAAGTGATGCGGTTAGATATTCATCTTTGGTCGTACAGCCTGGGCAGGTGGCGTAAAACAGCGCGCTATAGCGACTTTTCTAGCCATCGTATTTTACGAAGCCAGCCTTCTTGAACGTCGATTTGAGACCCTTGGCTGGTTGTTTCAAGATCAAACAATCACCACACCCAATAACGACAACCGTAGAGAGTCATCCCATGCGGAAACAACTGCTTGCCACGCTGGCTACCTTAGGCATGCTAACGACGGCTCCGTTCGTCTTGGCTAATCCCATCGAAATTCAAGTTAACAACACCATGAGTGAGGGCGGTTCGGAAAGTGCCGCAGTAGAACGCTTTGCTGAATATTTAGAAGAGCAGGCCCCAGGCCGCTTTGACGTGCGCCCATTCCTGGCCGGATCGCTAGGCGGTGAGAACGCAATTCTGGAATTGCTCAACCTGGGTCAAACCCAGCTCTCCATCACCGGCGGTAACTGGCGGCAGCAGTATGCGCCAGAATACGATGCCATCACTGTGCCCTTCGTTTTCGCTACCTGGGATGAAGTCGACGCCTATATGGAAAGCCCTTCTGGCCAAGCGCTGATTGAGCAAGCGGAAAGCCAAGGCGGCATTAAATACTTCGGGACCCAGCACCGTGGCCCGCGCCACATGACTGCTAATAAAGCGATCCACAGCCCGGAAGATCTTGACGGGTTCCGCTTACGGCTGCCTTCGCTGCCAGTATGGCTAGAAGTGTGGGAAGAGATCGGTGCCCAGGTAGTCAACGTGCCTGCGCCAGAGATTTACCTAGCCATGCAAACGGGCCAGGTTGACGGTCATGAGAACTCGCTCTCATCGCCTTATACCCGTCGCCTGTGGGAAGTGCAGGATCACATCATCATGACCAGCCACGTGCAGTTCCCATGGAACTGGGTGGCGAGCTCACGCTGGTGGGAAGGGTTGGAAGCTGACGACCAGGCGTTGATTGAAGAGGCCATTCATGTGGCGCGTCAGCACGGTTCTGAGCGTGAACGCGAATTGGATGAGTACTATTTAGAAGCGCTGCAAGACGAAGGCATGACGATTATCGAGCCTGATATTGAAGCCTTCCGCGAAGCAGCATTACCAGCGATTGATCGTGTGATGGCTGAAATGGCCGATGGCGTTCGTGAAGATGCGCTGGGGAACCAGAGCGAGTAAGTCTCGTGTTTTGAAGGAATAACGACGGCCCATCGGGCCGTCGTTGTAGTTTAGTAAAAGAAAAAACATCAGGTAATAGCCTAGGAGTTCTGCTGTGGAAGACGCTGTAGCGCCCAGTAAGGGGCCAGATCGAATCGCTTTCTATATGCTGCGCGTCGTCACCCGCCTTTGCGATGGGGTAGGCGTGGCGTTAATGGCAGCCATCCTGCTGTTAATTGTAGCGGCCGTTATTGCCCGTGACCTGCTGGGGTTGGGCATGCCCTGGACGGAAGAAGTGGCGTCTATACTGGCCATCTACGCGATTGGCTTCGGTTCATTATCGGCCTGGGTGCGCAGCGAGCATCTGGTGGTCGATCTGTTCAGCCACAAGCTTTCCGGGCTGGGTAAAAATGTTCAGTACAGGCTCACTGCACTAATTTCTTGTGGTTTTTTTGTGCTCGCCGCCTGGGGCGCATGGATCATGTCGGACATGAGCGCCAACAATAAAACCGTCTCGTTAAGTATCAGTTTCAGCTATCTCTATTACGGCATCTTTTTCAGCTTTGTTGGCATGGCACTCATGGCCTTTTGGCAAACGTTGCGCGGCCCGGTGGTGTGGTTGGAAACATCCCATGAAGAGGAGTTCTCTCAACCATGACCGAACTACTGATTTTCGTCGGTGGCTTGTTAGTTCTGATGGCCATTGGCTTGCCCGTGGTGGTCGCCATTGGCGTGACCTCGTTTATCGCGTTATTCGCCACCGGTACCGGGGGGCTACCCGTCGAGTTACTCCCGCTGCGCATGGTGCAAACCCTCAATAACTTTACCCTGCTGGCGATTCCGCTGTTTATTTTGGCCGCCAATATTATGAATATCGGCTCAACCACCACGCGGATTTTCGACTTTGCCACTGCATTGGTGGGCTTTACCAAGGGCGGGCTTGGTCACGCTAACGTGGTGGCCAGCTCTATCTTTGCCACAATGTCGGGTACGGCCGTGGCCGATGCCGCTGGGCTTGGTAGTATCGAAATCAAGGCCATGAAAGAGCGCGGCTATGAGCTGGGTTACTCAACCGGCGTTACTGCCGCTTCCAGCGTCATTGGGCCGATTCTGCCGCCCAGCATCGCCTTAGTGGTATATGGCTGGTTGGCTAATGTGAGTATTGGCGGGCTGTTCATGGCGGGGCTGTTGCCGGGTATTTTGATGGCGCTGCTGCTGATGGGTATGACCGTGCTGCTGGCTGTTAGTGGCAAGGTGGTAATGCCCAAACCCACACCTTTTGACGCTTGTGAAGTCGCCCGCACCGGGAAACGTGCCATTTTGCCATTGATGATGCCCGCGATCATCGTCGGCGGTATTTGGGGCGGTTTTTTCACACCCACCGAGGCGGGCGCGATTGCCTCGCTTTACGCGGTGATTCTGGGCGGGCTGATCTACCGGGATTTGAACTGGCGGGATCTGTTTAACGCCTTCAGTCGTACGCTAATGTTCAGCGCGGTCATTTTGCTGATTATTGCGGTTTCCAGCTTCTATGGCTGGATATTGGTGCGCATGGGGATTCCTCAAGCGTTGGCGGGCCAAGTCGCCAGCATCGATATGCCGATGTTTGCGCTACTGCTCTGCTTTGCGCTGTTCTTCCTGCTGATCGGCTGCTTTATGTCGGTGATCGAAAGCATCCTGATTTTTACCCCGATTGTGGTACCTGCGGCACTAAGCGCCGGGTTAGACCCCGTTCACTTTGGTATCGTGATGGTGATTACGCTTTCAGTAGGGGTAATAACACCGCCGTTTGGCACGGTGCTATTTCTGATGGTGGGCATTACTCGGTTGCGCTACGGCCAAGTCGTCAGGGCGATAGTACCTTTCTTACTGCCGATTATTGCCACCATTTTGCTGTTGATCGCAATGCCAGGGTTGGCCACTTGGCTACCCAGCGTGATGGGGTATTAGGCGTTATTAGCCATGGTTTGTTCTTCGCCCCAATCAATGTCTTTATTGATTAAGGGCGAAGACAGAGGTCGAAGAAATCGCCTTTAAAACGTGTTCGCCTTAAAAGGCACGCTAGCCATCAGCATTAATGCGCTCAATAATCTCAGTAAGTGTGCTTTCAGCTTGGTCATTATCGATTTGGCAGGTGCCGGCATTTAGGTGGCCGCCGCCGCCGTAGCTTAAACACAGCTCGCCAACGTTGGTGTTGCTTGAGCGGTTGAGAATTGATTTGCCAATGGCTAGCACGGTGTTCTGCTGTTTAAGCCCCCACATAACGTGAATAGAGAGATTGCACTCGGGGTAGAGGGCATAAATCACAAAGCGGTTGGTAGCGTAAATGGTCTCTTCGTTACGCAGATCGAGTACGACTAAATTGCCATGCACGGTGGCGCAGCGCTGAATTTGCTGCTTGGCTAACGTTTCGTGTTCGCGGTAGAGCGCCGTGCGTTCGTGCACATCGTCGAGCGCCAGGATCTCTTCGATAGTGTGTTCGCGGCAGTAGTCAATCAGCTTCATCATTAGCTGGTAGTTTGAAATACGAAAATCGCGGAAACGACCTAAGCCCGTGCGCGCATCCATGATGAAGTTAAGCAGTACCCAACCTTGGGGGTTGAGTATTTCATCTTTATTGAACTGGGCAGAGTCGCCTTTGTCCACGGCCTCCATCATATCGTCCCAGCGGGCGGGGAATGCGTCATGGCCGCCGTAATACTCCCAGACCACACGGGCAGCGGATGGCGCATCGGCGTTAATGATGTGGTTGTCTGCCCGCTCCACATTACGCACGGTTTCGCTTAAATGGTGGTCGAAGGCCAAGTGGCATCCGGGCACGTAGGGTAAGTTGGTAGTGATGTCGTTGGCATTAATATCAATCTTGCCATCCTGCATATCTTTGGGATGCACGAAAGTGATGTCATCAATAAGGTTGAGGTGCTTGAGTAGTGCGCCGCATACCAAACCATCAAAATCGCTGCGGGTAACTAAACGATACGTGGGTGCTTGTTGCGTAGGCATTATTTTTCTCATGACAATGAAGGTTATTAGAAGATACCAGTAGTCACTAAGGGTTAAAACAAACCTGCTAGGCGAGTCGTCGCTTGCCTCAACGTTTTAGCCACTGTAACTCGGTCTTTTTTACTGCTTACTAGCGTTCGCCCCTTGGTTTTTAGGGAGGGCAGGCCACTGATCGCATGAATATTAGCCAAGACTCATGAGAGTATGGCTGAAGCAAGTATGCTAATTCACGTGTGTTACGGGTATAGTCCCCCTCCCTATTTGTTGGCTGCGGTTTACGCAGTGTTTTATTGGTCGTACAGAAAAAGAGAAGAGAGCGATGGAGCAGGAACAAGCGCCGCGCTGGTGGGCGGTGGTGGCGGTGATGATCGGCATTTTTTTATTGGTGACGGCGGAGCAGCTGCCCATTGGGCTGCTTTCTCAAGTGTCGTCTTCAATGGGGGTGACGCCGGGCATGGCGGGACTAATGGTCACGGTGCCTGGCGTGGTCGCTGCCTTTTCAGCCCCGCTGTTACCCGTTGCGGTAGGGCGATTAGACAGGCGCATCATGCTCACGGTGCTCATGATTGTGATGGTGATAGGCAGCTTACTCTCGGCATTTGCTGGCAGTTTTGGACTGCTACTGGCCGCCCGAGTGCTGGTCGGGCTAAGTATCGGTGGTTTTTGGGCCGTTGCTGGCGGTATCGCCCCACGCCTAGTGCCTGAAGCAAAGGTGCCTAAAGCGATGACGATGATTTTTGGCGGTGTTGCGGCGGCATCGGTGCTTGGTGTGCCGTTAAGCACGCTGTTGGGAGATTACAGTAACTGGCGTGTGGCCTTTGGGGCGTTAGGAGGCTTTAGTTTATTAACGGCGATTGCGCTGTGGTGCTGGCTGCCGCCACTACCACCGCGCGAGCCGGTGCGTCTGCGGGTGCTTGCCCAGCAGTTTAGCAATCGCGGCGTGCGCGTGGCGGTATTAACGACCGCTTTTGTGGTGGTGGGGCATTTTGCGGCCTATACGTTTATTAGCCCTATTTTGCAGGAGATTAGTGGCGTTTCTCAACGCCATGTGGGCAGCTTACTGCTGCTTTACGGGGCGGCGGGTATCCTGGGTAATATTACGGCGGGCATGTTTGCCGGGCGGCACCCTTACCGCGCCGTGCTGGCTATTCCTAGCCTGCTGCTCATTGTTGTGGCTGCTTTCCCGCTGTTAGGCGGGCAGCCGAGCAGCGGTGTGATGCTGTTGATGGTGTGGGGCGCGGTATTTGGCAGCGTCTCCGTTAGCATTCAGACATGGATTATACGCACGGCGCCCAACACCGAAGCGGCCACAGCGC
This sequence comes from Vreelandella venusta, assembly GCF_044809155.1. Classification (GTDB taxonomy): domain Bacteria; phylum Pseudomonadota; class Gammaproteobacteria; order Pseudomonadales; family Halomonadaceae; genus Vreelandella; species Vreelandella venusta_B. Next base: position 3,120,441 of record NZ_CP085241.1, on the reverse strand, counting down.
TGATGGCATTTACGTTTAATATGTCGATTGGCCTGGGGGCCATGTTTGGTGGGCAGATCGTGGATGGCACTAGCCTACCCGTTGCCATGTGGATGGCCTCTGGTCTGTTCTTAGTGGGGGCATTGTTAGTGCTGCGGACGCCAAGCAGCGTGGTAGGCGTCAAAACTCGCTGATATAGCTGCAGTCTGTCGCGCAAATAGACCTCTAATATTAAAAAAGCCCTGGTCGTTTTGAACGGCCGAGGGCTTTTTCATTAGCATTAGGGTTTGTGAGTTGTGCAGTAAGGCTTAGGCGTTAAGGACGTTCAATCGCCAGTGCAACGCCTTGGCCGCCGCCGATGCATAGGGTCGCGAGGCCTTTTTTGGCATCACGCGCGATCATCTCATGTAACAGGGTGACCAGTACGCGACAGCCGGAGGCGCCAATGGGGTGGCCAAGGGCAATCGCGCCGCCGTTGACGTTCACTTTGCTAACATCCCAGCCCAGCTCTTTATTGACCGATAGTGCTTGGGCGGCAAACGCCTCATTGGCTTCTACAAGGTCAAGGTCGTCCAAGCTCCAGCCGGCTTTTTCCAGGCAGCGGCGGGTAGCCGGAGCGGGGCCAATGCCCATAATAGCCGGGTCAACGCCTGCGTTGGCGTAGGCGGCGATACGTGCCAGCGGCTCCAGGCCAAGCTCTTTGGCTTTTTCTGCCGAGCAGAGCATCACTACTGCTGCACCATCATTGAGCGACGAGGCGTTGCCGGCAGTCACGGTGCCATCTTTTTTAAACGCGGGGCGCATGCCGCCGAGTTTTTCAGCCGTGACTTCGCGGGGGTTCTCGTCGGTATCAAATACCACTGGATCGCCTTTGCGCTGTGGAATTTCTACCGGCACGATCTGGCCTTTGAACTTACCCTCTTTGATGGCGGCGGCCGCTTTCTGCTGAGAGGCCGCAGCAAATTCATCCATTGCTTCGCGGGTAATACCATACTTTTCGGCTAAGTTTTCGGCGGTAATGCCCATGTGGTAGTTATTGAAAGCGTCCCACAGGCCGTCGTGAACCATGGTGTCGATCGCCTTCCAATCACCCATGCGCTGGCCGTTACGGGAGTTGGGCAACACGTGGGGCGACGCGGACATGTTCTCCTGGCCGCCGGCCAAAATGAGTTCGGCATCGCCACAGCGGATAGCCTGGGTGGCTAGGTGAAGCGCTTTCAAGCCAGAGCCGCAGACTTTATTAATCGTCATGGCGGGAACAGATTCAGGCAGGCCTGCTTTAATCACCGCTTGTCGCGCGGGGTTTTGGCCGACACCTGCGGTAAGTACTTGGCCCAGCAATACTTCGTCAACTTGATCCGGAGAAACGCCGGTGGAGGCGAGAATATCTTTGATCACCAAGGCGCCCAAGTCGCTCGCGGGAATACCTGCGAGGGACCCACCGAAAGCGCCCACAGCGGTGCGGCGTGCCGCAACAATAACTACTTCTTGCATAAAATGACTCCTGGAGTAATTAACAGGCACCCTGAAACCAGTTGCCTGATAGGCGTACTCTGCTAGCCGTATCTCTCAGCCGTCTCTTCAGCATAGGGGAAGATTGTGCGTTGCGGCAATACGCAATTTTGGGTAAATAAAAACGGGCCGATCAACGGCCCGTTAATAAGTGCGCTTACTCAGTGATTCTGTTTAAGCTAACTGCACAGGAATGGCGTTGCTGGTATGGCTAACGTGATTGCCCTCTTGCAGATACACCAGCGCGGGCTGGTGGTTGTCCAGCTCAGCGTCGGAGTAGTGAGCATAGCTGCAGATAATAATACGATGCCCAGGGGCTGCTAAGTGCGCAGCCGCGCCGTTAATGGAAATCAGTCGGGAGCCTTCTTCACCGCGAATAGCGTAGGTCGTGAAACGTTCGCCGTTTTCTACGTTATAAATTTGAATCTGCTCGTTCTCGCGAATTCCCGCCATATCAAGAAGCTCGCCATCGATCGCGCAGGAGCCTTCGTAGTTGAGTACCGCGTGAGTAACGCGAGCCATATGCAGCTTGGCTTTGAGCATAATGGTATGCATGGTAACTCCTAAATAGTCGTCGTGCTTGGCAACTGCACACTGAGGTTGTCGATAAGCCGTGCAGGGCCAAGCTTTGCCGCGGCAAGTAGCACCGCTTGGCGTGTGGCAGCGGACACGGGGCCAAGGGCGGTATCGCGCAGCTCAAGGTAATCGGGCGTAAAGCCGGCATCATACAGGGTCGTTTTGCCCCGTTGTAGTACCTGTTCGATGGATTCACCGCGTTCCAGCGCGTCACGCAGTGAGCAGAGCGTACGATAGAGCATCGGAGCCGTCGTGCGCTCTTGCGCATTTAGGTAGCCATTGCGCGAAGAGAGCGCCAGACCGTCTTCAGCACGCACAATAGGCACGCCGATAATCTCAATGGGCATATGCAGGTCGCTCACCAGCTTACGAATCACCGCGAGCTGCTGGTAATCCTTCTCGCCAAAGCAGGCAACGTCTGGCTGCACGAGATTAAATAGCATGCTGACGACGGTAGATACGCCGTCGAAATGCCCGGGTCGCGAACCACCGCACAGGCCTTCGCCGACGTCTGGTACGTGTACTTTGGTTTGAGCCGTCAAGCCGTTTGGGTAGAGCGCGTTTACGGTAGGAGCGAATAATATATCGCAGCCTGCATCGCTTAACTGTGCGTGATCTGCCTCAAATGTGCGCGGGTAGGCATCCAAGTCTTCGCCGGGACCAAACTGCATGGGGTTCACAAACAGACTGGCCACTACGATGTCGGCATGTTGGCGAGCCTGAGCGACGAGCGCCAAGTGGCCTTCATGCAGGTTGCCCATGGTGGGCACCAGTGCAATGCGTTGGCCGTCTAAGCGGTGCTCACCTAGAGCGCTACGTAGTTCGTTGATGTCTCGTAAAGTACGCATAAGAGAAGTTTCGTCGTTCACAGGCTACAAAAGTGAAAACACCGCTTAAAAACAGTGCTCCGGTGCGGGAAAGGCGCGAGTTTTGACCGCTTCATGGTAGTTCTGAAAAGCATTCTGGATGCTATTTGCGTCGACCATAAAGTTTTTCACAAAGCGCGGAGTGCGGCCGTGGGTAACGCCAAGGACATCGTGCATTACCAGAATTTGCCCATCGGTATCGGGGCCAGCGCCAATGCCAATAACCGGTACGTCCAGGGCCTCAGTAACCGCTTTGCCTAAGCTTGCCGGGACGCACTCAAGCAGAATTACCGAGGCACCTGCTTCAACTAGCACTTTGGCATCGTTGATAATTTGCTCAGCCTGGGCGGCTTCGCGGCCCTGCACTTTATACCCGCCGATTTGATAGACCGTTTGCGGTGTTAAGCCAAGGTGCGCGCAAACCGGCACGCCGCGGCGGGTGAGCTCGCGGATGCCTTCAGCCATCCATGCCTCACCCTCGACTTTGACCAGTTCAGCACCTGCGCGCATCAAGGCTGCCGCGTCTTCTAGCAAGCGTTCGGTGGTGGCGTTACTCATAAACGGCAAATCGACCATCAGCAAGCTGTGCCCTTTGCCACGTGCCGCGCAGCGGGTGTGGTAGCAAATATCATCGATGGTAACGGGTAGCGTGCTGCTGTGCCCTTGTAAGACCATGCCTAGGGAGTCGCCTACTAGTAAGACATCAATGCCTGCTTCACTAGCCGCATGGGCAAAGGAGGCATCGTAAGCGGTCAGGCAGCTGAACGTTTCGCCGGCGCGTTTGTACGCCTGCAGTGTGCTCAGGGTGACGGTTTTCATGGCGTGCTCTCGTTTTCTACGTGGGGCCGATTTTGCCTTGCTAAGGAAGCCGGCCGTTATTAACGCTGCATCCTTGCAGACGTGAAGTGGCGTAACCGGTAATTGTTACCTGAATGGGGGGGTGGTGTCGAGATTTGTGTCAGACGGTAGCACTCGTGGTGACACTCTCAGAGGCATCGGCGTTAGATAAACGTTTTATAGCCGTGTGATCTACACGGGTAAGCCAGTGGGCCAGCGTCTGTTGGTGCAGCATAAGCGGTTGTGTGTCAGCAGCACTGGCGACCTCCGCTAATGGCACGAGTACAAAGGCGCGTTCGTGCATATATGGATGGGGGACCTTCAGGCGCGGGCGCTCAATCGTTTGCTGCCCATAGAGAAGTAGGTCTAAGTCCAGGGTGCGGGGCCCCCAATGACGCAAGCGCTGGCGACGGTGGCGCTGTTCTAGCGCTTGCAGCTGGTCGAGTAGTGCCAGGGGCGAAAGCGCTGTTTTGATGACCGCCACGGCATTAATAAAATCCGGCTGGTCTTGCGGCCCTACAGGGGGGGTGGCATATAGCGATGACCGTGCCACCTGCGTGCTGAGAGGCAAGCTGCCTAGCTCGTCAAAGGCTTGGTTTACTTGGGCAACAGGATTTTCCAGGTTGCTACCTAAGCCAATGTAAGCGAAGTGCATCATGACGCTCATGGGTCGGTTTTGCGCGGCTTGCGGCGTTTTTTGCGGCGACGGTCGCCCTGGCTTGCTGGGTCGCTGCCGACCTTTTGTAGCAAGCGGCGCTGTTCATGCTCATCACCCTGCTGAAATGCGGTCCACCAATCGCCTAGGCCACGCGGTATTTCACCCGCTTGCTCGCGCAGCAGCAGTAAATCGTAAGCGGCGCGGAAGCGTGGATGTTCGCGGGTCTGAAAAGCGCGTTTGCCCCGTCGCATGGGCAGTCGGGCCTGTAGTTCCCAAATTTCGCGCATCGGCATCCCAAAACGCTTTGGAATTGAGATGTGCTGAAGCTGACGAGAAACCACTTCTTGGGAGGCAGTTTGCAGCGCAGGAATGGCAGGCATGCCGTCGCGCTCAAGCTCCGCTTGACGATGGGCCACCGGTGCCCATAAAAATGCGGCGAGCAGGAAGGCTGGCGTAACCGGCCGGTCTTCCGCAATGCGCTTGTCGGTATTGGCCAGCGCTTGTTCAATGAGCTCTTCCGCCCAGGCCGCGTCTGCCATGGCTTCTTCCGCTTCAGGGAAGAGCATGCCAAACAGATTGTAATAGCTGAGGAGCCGGAAGGTGACTAAGCCATGCCCTGACATGAACAGCTTCAGCACTTCATCAAACAGACGAGCTGGCGGAATCTGTAGCAGCAGCGGCGCTAGGTCAAACATCGGCTCTTCAGTTGCCGGGTCGATGGTGAAGTCGAGTTTGGCGGCAAAGCGCACGGCCCTCAGCATGCGCACGGGGTCTTCCCGGTAACGCGTTGCCGGGTCGCCAATTAGCCGCAGGGTGCGTGACTTAATATCCCGCGCGCCATTGGCAAAGTCGTGAATGGTGAAGTCGGCGATATTGTAGTACAGCGCATTGACGGTGAAGTCGCGGCGTAGGGCGTCTTCTTCAATATTGCCCCATACGTTATCACGCAGCAGCAAGCCCGCATCAGACTGCTGGGCGATATGGTCGCCGTGCTCGTCCTGGGGTTTGCCACGAAACGTGGTCACTTCAATCACTTCTCGACCAAAGCGCACGTGCACAATGCGAAAGCGTCGACCGATCATGCGTGAATTGCGGAACAGGTCGCGCACTTGTTCTGGCGTGGCGTTCGTCGCAACGTCAAAATCCTTCGGCATTTTGCCGAGCAGGGCATCGCGAATGCAGCCGCCGACTAGAAATGCATCGAATCCAGCGCTGTTAAGACGATAGAGAACTTTTAACGCAGCATCGCTTATCTGCTGACGAGAAACAGGGTGCTCGGAGCGCGGAATAATGCGGGGACTTAGAGGCGCTACGGCGCTCTCTGGGGAATCGAGCAGGGATTTCAATTGCTCTCCCGGGCTATGTAAGAAACGGGTAAATCCTTTGAACATGCGGCGATATCGACTCGCAGGGTATTAAAAAATGACCGTATTATAAGCGGTAAGCTGCTGAGTGTAGCCGACCCCATAAGGCTTGCAAAGCGTCTATGAAGGGTTTGGTAGATGCTAAAGCCTCCAAACGCAGAAAGGGGAGGCTAAGTAAGCCTCCCCTATAAAGCAGACAATCAGCGTCCATGCTGCTGTTTTTCTTCATGATGGCACATCGCCCTGAATACGCACCGCAGTCGGTAGGCGTAAGAAACCGTTTGATTCCGACCGCCTCGTATTCAAAACAATAATCCAACCGCGAACTTTGTCTACCCGGCTTATTGTTGTTGGCTCCGGGGTGTACACACGACCTGCTGTTGTTCTTGTTGGGGTGCAGGTAACTCGTTGTACGTCGCGTCCATTTGGGCACTTGCTGGCTGTTGTTATTGTTGTTCGCTGCGCTTGTTCTATATACCGTTTGCTTAGCGCAAGCAAGTTGTGAGACTCAAGCCTGTTGTTTTTGTTAGTGCTGTTATCTCTATCTGGCCCTGTTGTTTTTGTTGTGGCTCAGATGTGGGCGGTGTCCTGTTATTTTTGTTAGCGACTGACCGCGTTGCCCAGTTTGTTTTTCTTACCCAGTAATATTGCACTCGCCGTGCCACTTGTTGGATATGTCATAAATTTCATGGGGTTGGAATTTTAATGGGGTGCCAGGGAACTAATAGCAGTAGAAAGTGTTACCCATTTTGCAGCGTTTTTTAACGTGGGTTGTGTGGGAAGGTAACAGTGTTGAGGTAACGATTTTTGGACGTTTCTTATTAAAATCAGTGTATTAGACATTGGTCTTAGGTGAGCGGTGGCTGCCGCTCTTAGCACTGCCTAATTGGGTCGGCGAGCGGTTTTCTTGCGCGGTATGCCTAGTCGCTGGCGACGCTCCCAAAGATTTTTACGACTGATGCCCAGTTTTTGAGCCAGCTCTGTTTCACTCATTTGATCCTGATGTTCAAGCACAAAGTGCTGAAAATAATCTTCTAGCGAGAGGTCGTCCTCTTCGGCAGGCGTTTGGCCTTCATTGGCGAGGGGCGCGGGAGGAATGGTTGGCGGGTGGGGGCGGTTAGTCACCGGCCCCAGGCCAAGATCATCCGGGTGAATCAGATGTCCTTCGGCGAGAATTACGCCCCGCTCCAGGGCGTTTTCCAGCTCACGTACGTTGCCTGGCCAAGGGTAGTCCTGCAGGTCCTGGCGCGCGGCACGTGATAGCCGTAGTCCCTGGCGTTCGTGGCGTTTACACGCTTTGTCTAACAAAATGTCGGCGATGGTTAGAACGTCCTCTTCGCGCTCTCTTAGGGGCGGCAGCTCGATCTGCATCACGTTGAGGCGGTAGTAAAGATCGAGGCGAAACTCGCCGCTTTTTGAGAGGGCGCGTAAGTCCCGGTGGGTGGCGGCGATAAGGCGTACATCCACATGGCGGGTTTCGACAGAGCCAATTTTACGAATTTCCCCTTCTTGCAGTACGCGCAGCAGGCGCGCTTGGGCATCTAGCGGCAGCTCACCAATTTCATCCAGAAACAGTGTGCCTCCATCGGCGGCTTCTACTAAACCTGTGCGGGCGGCGCTTGCGCCGGTAAAGGCGCCTTTTTCATGGCCGAACAGTTCCGATTCAATCAGCGTTTCAGGAATCGCGGCGCAGTTAACGCAGATTAGAGGGGCTTTGGCACGCTTGCTTTGCTGATGAATGGCGCGGGCGACCAGTTCTTTGCCGGTGCCAGACTCCCCTTGGATCAGCACGGTCACGTCGGCAGGGGCGGTTTTGCGGATGCGGGTGTAAACCTGCTGCATGGCGGCGCAGCTGCCAATCATGGTTTGACGCCCACCGCCGTCGTCAGTGATATCCGGCGGCGTGCTTTGCTGCATCGACTGCTTGTGCAGGATACGTTCGACGGTTTCGAGCATCTCCGTATGATCAAACGGCTTTGCAACGTAGTCCACGGCCCCCTGTTTTAAGGCCTCGACAGCGGAGCGCATGCTGGCGTAGCTGGTCATAATCAGCACCGGCGCAGGCGCTGCCGCCGTGATCAGCGAGGTTCCTGGCTCCCCCGGAAGGCGCAGGTCGCTGATGATGAGATCGAATTCGTTCAGCGGTTGAGCCATCGCTTCTTCAGCGCTGGCGGCCTCGCTCACGGCATAGCCATGGCGGTCGAGTAAGCGTTTTAGAGCGCTGCGAATAATCGCTTCATCTTCAACAATCAGTATCCGAGGCATGGGGTGAAAGATCATCCTGTTGGTAGAGCGGTAGCCAAAGGGTAATGGCAGTGCCTTGTGGCTGGCCGGGAGGTGGCGATGCCACGTCTATCTTGCCTTGATGCTCGTTAATAATTTGATACGCCAACGATAGCCCAAGCCCGGTGCCTTCGCCCGCAGGCTTGGTGGTTGTAAAGGGTTCGAACAGGCGGTCTTTAACGCTTGGCGCAATGCCATGGCCATCATCACTGACGCGCCACCAGGCATGGTTTGCTTCTATGCCAGACTCGATATGAATATGACCGTGTGGCTGGCAAGCATCCCGTGCGTTACTCAGTAAATTGACCATTACCTGGGTTAAGCGTTGGTCATCGCCACGTACCACGATATCGCCAGGGCAATCGTTTGTGTAGCTGACATCCTCTCCTGAGCGGGCTAAGTGGATCAAGTGCAAGGCGTCTTCACTAATGGTCTTAAGCACCGCGGGGGAAGCCGGGAGTGGCACGGTATGGCGGCCGCCGTGAGCAAAGCCTACCAGCGAGTTAACGATTTTAGTAACCCGCTGAGTAAGCTGTTGAATTTGATCCGCGGTTTCAAGCAGCGCGGGGTCGTCGGTATCGTAGCGCAGGTTTTGTGCCAGCGATGAAATACCGGTAATCGGGTTGCCGATTTCATGGGCCACGCCTGCCGCCAGCTGTCCAATAGAAGCGAGCCGGGCCGCGTGAACTAGCTCATCTTCGAGCCACTTCATTTCGGTGTGATCCTCTACCAATATCACGCTGCCGCCGCGGCTGTCGTGGCCGCTGAGTACCGCTTGGTGCAGGGTCAGGAAGTAATCTTTGCCATGCAAGGAGACTGCCTGCTTATAAAGCGGTGTATGGGGGGCGTTAAGTACACTGCCCAGCAGAGTAGGCCAAGGCGCCGGTAAGCTGTTGCGGCTCGACCCAATGACGCTGTCGCCACTAATGCCCGAGAGCTGAGAGAGTGCCTGGTTCCACATGAGCAGCTCGTCATCGTCACCCAGTACGCATAGCCCGACGGGCAACTTGGCAAGGGTTTGGCGGTGGTGGCGGCGCAAGCCATCCAGCTCGCGGGCCAGCCCCGTTAAGCGCGATCGGTAGGCTTCCAGTCGGCTTTCAACGAAGTGGATATCATCGGTAAGCGGCGCATCGTTGTGACGGTAAGGGAGATAGCGATCAACAATATCCCTGGCAACGGAAGGCCCCATGAGGCCTGAGAGGTTGGCTTGAATACGGTCGCGTAGGCGGCGCAGCGCGTAGGGGCGCCGCTCTTGAGGGGTGAAGTTAAGTGCCTTTAAAGCACGCTCAACTTCACGTTCAGCCGCTTCATCGCCAAGTGCTTGGGCAAGATGCACGGTAAAGTCGCCGGCTGTTGCAGCTTCCAGCGGTAGGCGCTTAGAGCGTATGACGGCATCTACCGAGCACGCTTCAGCTGCTGAACGCTCCCCCTCTGAGGTGCGGGTAAATAGCGATACCAAAATCAGCAGCATAATATTAACGGCAAGAGACGCCAGCGTGATGTTATACCAGTGTGGCGAACCGGCCGGTAGGGAGGGTATGAAGGTTTGCGTGGTCACCGTGAGATCAAAAAGTAGCGGCAGCCAAATGCCCACTAGCCAGATGGTGCTACCACCGATTAGCCCTGCCACCATGCCTTTCCGGTTAGCGCCAGGCCAGTAAAGCAGCGCGAGCATACCGGGCAAGCATTGCGCCATGCCGATAAAAGCGGCGAGCCCCAGGTTCGTCAGAGAGTGATAACGGCCAACGCTTTCAGCAAATAGCCAGCCCCCGAAAATAACGGCGACCACTAAGCCCCGCCTTAGCCAAAGTAGCCAGCCATACAGGTCGTTTTGTGCTTCGGGAGGGCGTGCAACAAGGATGACATGATTAAGCAGCATGCCGGAAAGCGCCAGCGCAATCATCATCATGGTGCCGCTGGCAGCCGCTAAGCCGCCAATGAACGCCAGTGCCCCTACCCACCAGTGCTGTGTCATGAAATAGGCGGCATACGCCGCCATCGGAACCGCCTCATTGGTGGCTTGCGCCGCCCACCAAATGAGTGGCACTGGCAGCGCCATTAGCAGTAAAAAAAGGGGGAGTGTCCAGCTCGCCTGAAGCAGCGTATGGCGGGAAAGGCTTTCGGCGAACGTGATTTGAAAGAGGTGCGGCATCATAAAGGCGGCGGCAAAAAACAGCAGTAACAACGTGCGCCATTGAGGCGCCTCAAGCTGCGGAGTGGCGGCTTGAGCTGCTGCGCCGGGGCCTTCTAACCACTGCTGCACATCCTGCGGGCCATCAAACACCCACCATAGCGCAATGGCGCCTAGCCCAAGCATGGCTAACAGCTTAATGATGGATTCAAAGGCAATCACACTAAGCAGAGTATCGTGGCGGTGCCGGTGGCTATGGCGCGCGCCGAACAGCACCGCACAGCCTGCAGTCACCGCGCAAAATAGTAGGGCAACTGCGGCGCTGTAGCGGCTGCCGGTGAGCAGGTGTATCGCATCGCTTAGCGTTTGTACCTGAATACCCAGCAGCGGCATAACGGTAAGAAGGCTAAGCAATGTGACAATGGTGCCGACCCAGCGTGAACGAAAACGAAACGCAAAGAGATCCGCCAATGAGGAGAGCTGATAGGTGCGCGTAATGCGCTGAATAGGGACGAGCAGCACAGGGGCAAGCAAAAAGGCCCCTGCGGCGCCCAGGTAGTAGGCCAGGTAGCCAAAGCCAGCTTTGGAGGCGAACTCAACGCTGCCATAAATGGCCCAGGCGCTGGCGTACACGCCAAGGGCCAGGGTATAAACAACGGGGTGGCGCGTGATACGCACAGGCACCCAGCCGCGCTCTACCGCTAAGCCGCAGCTAAACAGTAGCGCTAGGTAGCCAAGGCCTAACAACAGTACACCGAGTAACTCAACGCTCATCTAACTTCCTTTTTTGCTCTAGCCACAGCGTTAGCGCAATCAGACCGCCCCAGATAGCAAACGGTCGGTACCAAGCGGTGCCGGGGTCGCCCCAGCCGTCCATGAGCAGTGGCGAGAGCAGGTAGCCCCCAAACACAAGAAACAGCATGATGCGGTAAACGTACATATCAGTACTCCGGGGGTAATGCACGGTGGTGAGAAGGCGTTAACTGCTCAATCGACCAGTGCGCTATTGCCCAGCGTAATTGCACCTCAGGAGCCTCCTGAGCCAGCGCTATAGGCGGGGCTTGATCAAGGGCCTGAAGTGCGTGAAATAGCTGGTGACGAACACCCTCAATACTTTCTGCCAACGCAGGTGCCATGTTCTGCTTGGAGAGCTTTTGGCCGTCATCCGTCACCATTAGCGGTAGGTGGAGATAGCGCGGCGTAGGTAGGCAGAGCGCTGTTTGTAGCTGGCCTTGCCAGGGAGTGTTATCAAGTAGGTCGTAGCCTCTTACCACATCGCTAATGCTCTGCTCGGCATCGTCTACCACCACGGCAAGCTGGTAGGCCCACAGGTTATCTTTACGCTTTAAGACCACGTCGCCGAAGGTGGCAGGGTCGAGCTGCTGGCGGCCAAACAGTCGGTCTTGCCACGTAATGGGGCGTTTGGCTAAGTCGCTGCGTAATCGCCAAGCGACGGGCTTGTTAGCCTCACGCTGCCCGTCGCGGCACCAGCCGGGATAAATCGTGAAGTCTTTCCACTGCTTGCGTGAGCAGCTGCAGGGGTAAGCCAGGCCCTGTGCCATCAGGCGGTCTAACGCCTGCTGATAAGCCGCGTGGCGTGTGTGTTGCCACACGACCTGTTCGTCCCAATATAGGCCAAACCTTTCGAGCTGGCGCAAAATGGTGCTGTCCGCGCCCTTGGGGCAGCGAGGTGGGTCGATATCCTCAATGCGCACCAGCCACGTTCCCCCCGCCGCGCGGGCATCCAGATAACTGCCTAACGCTGCAACCAACGAGCCAAAGTGAAGGGGGCCTGATGGCGTGGGGGCAAAGCGTCCCCGGTAGCAATCGGTTTGTGACATGGGCGCCAATAACAGTTGCAATGAATTGAGCAACAAAAACGGGCACCCTCAAGGTGCCCGGCTTTGTTGCTGCGTCTAGTACGTTGCCGTTAACGACATTAACCGCCGAGCTGTTTTTCTTTGAGCTCTGCCAGGGTTTTACAGTCGACACACAGCGTTGCCGTGGGGCGTGCTTCAAGGCGACGAATGCCGATCTCGACACCGCACGCTTCACAGAAGCCGTAGTCATCTTCATCGATTTTCTCGATGGTTTCGTTAATTTTTTTCAGCAACTTGCGTTCGCGATCTCGCGTACGCAGTTCAAGGCTAAAGCCCTCTTCTTGCGTCGCTCGGTCAGCGGGGTCGGCATAGTTGTTTGCGTCTTCTTGCAGGTGGCGCACAGTACGATCCACCTCTTCCATGAGATCCTGTTTCCAATCCAGGAGCAGCTGCCGAAAGTGCGCAAGCTGCTTCTCGTTCATATACTCTTCACCCGGTGCCGGCTCATACGGTGTGAAGGACTTGGACGCTTCCGGTTTCTTTTCCGCTACTGGCATGGGAGTGCCCCTTACGTATGTGACTGCTGATCGACCATGAACGTGTGTCAAGATCTCACGCCAAAGGGATGCTTGTTTAGCTGAAAATGTGGCGTGTTGCAAGCATAATGGCAGCCTTTAGACTAAGGTCTTACAGCTTATTTGGCACCGCCCGTGCTTCTCTACTGGGCCTTTATAACTGCGTTTTTATGGACATAAGGTGAAGGAGCCACTATGGCCTGGAATTCCCGTGTGAGTCATGTCGCGCCCTTTCGGGTGATGCACTTATTAGAAATGGCTCAGGCCCGAGAGGCTCAAGGCCATGATGTGATTCATCTAGAAGTGGGTGAACCTGACTTTGCGACGCCTGAGCCTATTGTAGCGGCTGGGCAGCAGGCGTTGGCGGCGGGCAAAACGCGCTATACGCCCGCCGCAGGGTTAGCGCCGCTGCGCGAAGCCATTGCAGGCCACTATGCCGAACACTTCAATGCATCTGTTGACCCGTCGCGTATTCTGGTAACTCCAGGGGCCTCTGGGGCGCTGCTGCTGGCTAGCCAACTGTTGGTAGAGAGCGGTGATCGGGTGCTGATGGCGGACCCTAACTATCCCTGCAACCGCCATTTTATGGCCTTAGCGGGCGCTGAGATTGATGCCATACCGGTCGGGCGGCAAAGTGGTTGGCAATTAACGGCGCCCTTGATTGAGCAGCACTGGCAGGCGCAAACAAGCTTAGCCATGCTAGCATCCCCGTCGAACCCTACTGGGCACACGTTAAGCGCTGAGGCGCTAACGGCAGTGTTCAACACCGTTGCTGCCAGAGGCGGTGAGGTGATTGTCGATGAGATTTACCAAGGCCTCAATTATGATGATGCGCCGCTATCGGCAACATCGCTTTCCGACCAAGCCTTTGTGGTTAATAGCTTTTCAAAATACTTTGGCATGACCGGCTGGCGCCTGGGCTGGCTCGTAGCGCCGGAGCGTGCGGTAGAGCCGCTTACCCGGCTTGCTCAAAACGTTTTTTTAGCGGCGACGACGCCCTCCCAGTATGCTGCACTGGCCGCCTTTACGCCTGAGTGCCGAGACATTCTCGAAACGCGGCGGGCAACGCTAAAACAGCGCCGACAAGTGCTGCTGGATGGCTTGGCGAAGTTGGGTCTAGCCCCTGACCTTCCTCCGCAGGGGGCGTTTTACCTATGGCTAGACATCTCCCGCTACAGCCGAGACAGCCAAGCGTTTTGCGAGCGTCTGTTGGTCGAGGAGAATGTGGCGATCACTCCTGGGATTGATTTTGCCGTGATAGGCGGCGAGCACCATGTGCGCATCGCCTTCACCAATGACGTGGCGCGGTTAGAAGAGGCCGTGGCGCGCATTGCCCGATTTGTAGCCCGGTTATGATGGCGTATGAAGGCCTGGAGCCGGGTGTGCTGCTGCGCCGCTATAAGCGCTTTTTAGCAGATGTACGTTTGGATAATGGTCAAGAGGTGGTCGCCCACTGCCCCAACACCGGCTCAATGAAAGCGGTGAACGTGCCCGGCTGCCGGGTATGGCTGTCGCCCAGCGACAACCCTAAGCGCAAGCTGGCCTGGACCTGGGAGTGGATTGAGCTGCCCCAGCCAGATGGCACGCAGGCGCTGGCGTCAGTGCATACTGGGCGGGCGAACCGCATCGTAGAAGCGGCGATAAAGGCAGGTGATGTGGCGCCGCTTTCTGGCTATCAAACGCTCAAACGGGAAGTGAGCGTTGACGATGCCCGGCTCGATTTTCGTCTGGACGACCCCGTAAAAGGCGCTGCTTATGTGGAAGTGAAGCAGGTAACGCTGAAAGAAGCCGATGGGCACGGCTACTTCCCTGACTCGGTTAGCGTGCGCGGCACCAAGCATTTGCATACGTTAACGACGCTTGCTGAGCAGGGCGAGCGGGCAGTGCTGCTGTTTTGCGTCGCCCATGAAGGGATTTCCGATGTCGCACCGGCTGCCCATATCGACCCTGTGTATGCAGCAGCGTTAGCAGACGCGGTAACGGCGGGGGTAGAGGTGCTGGCTTATGGCATTACGCTGCAGTGGCGCGCTGGTAGACCGGTTACCGCCTGCTTGACGCGGCGGCTACCGGTTCGGCTGTAAAAGGCGTATGCAGCGACAACTTAGCGCTCGATATAGAAGCGCTGAATAAAATTGACCGATTCAGGCGCAGCATTACGGTCATAGCGCACGTCGAGATCAAAGCGCATAGCCTCGTCATGCTGCATGGTAAACGGCGCTAGGTGATAGGTCGCATCTCCGTCATGCACCGTGCGAAAGCTCAGCGACTCCTGGGAGCCGGTAAGGCCGCTGACGTAGCCCTGTATACTCGCGTTTACAGGGCGTGTGCTGCCGTCTTCCTTTCGCTCACGAACGCTGACATTAACCAGTCCGCGGTTAGCGCTACGCGGAATGTTGTTCGCCTGAGCCACTTCCGGTGTCAGAAAACGAGTGCTTACCGCACTGTAGTGAATTTCGTAGTCACCCACCTGCACGAATTGCTCAGCGCTGGCGCTAGTAGTGACCATGAGCGTTGCAGCTAAGCTAACGCTGAGTAGTAAGCGGCGTAACATGGCAAACTCCTCCTGTTGTATCTGGACCGCGTTAGCGGCGACGTACCCTGAAAATAGCAATTTCACCAAATAAATTGGGCCACCATTTGGATGTCCAGTGGCCTCGATGGTCGCCAACGCCCACCGCGCGATCAACAATCATGAGTCCTTTCTCGCGACAGAGATGCTCAAAATCGTTAAACGTTGAGAGGTGGATGTTGGGAGTATCGTACCAGGCGTGAGGCAGCGATTTAGAGACCGGCATATAGCCGCGCAAGCCAAGATGAACCCGGTGGCGCCAATAGGCAAAGTTAGGGAAGGTAATAATGCCCTCTTCTGCTACTCGCAGCATTTCATCAAGCATTTTATCGGGACGGCGCAGCGCTTGTAGCGCTTGGGTCATGATGACTTGATCATAGCTGTTATCGCAGAAACTACCCAGGCCATCATCAAGGTTATGCTCAATTACGTTAACGCCGCGCGCGACGCACTGTGTAATGCCATTTGGATCAATCTCTAACCCGTACCCTGAGACGTTTTTTTCTTTGGCCAAGCGTTCCAGCAGCTGCCCATCGCCACAAGCTAAATCTAAAACATGAGCTCCCTGGGGTACCCAGTCGTAAATCAGTTCTAAATCAGCGCGCATTACGGTGTCTCCTCTTCAGCGGTGTCTTGGATCGCTAGCTCATGGGCAACGCGACCCATAAACGCGCTGAACAGGGCGTGATAACGCGGCTCGGGTAGCAAAAACGCATCGTGCCCATGAGGAGACTCGATATTGGCATAGCTCACTGCCTTGCCTGCACGGGTTAAAGCGTCGACGAGCTCGCGGGAGCGAGAGGGTGGAAAGCGCCAGTCGGTGGTAAAGCTCACAATCAAAAAAGGGCACTGTGCAGGGGCTAGCGCGCTGGCTAAATCGCCTGCATGGGTAGCCGCAGGGTCAAAATAATCCAGTGCCTTGGTCATCAGTAGGTAGGTGTTGGCGTCAAAGGCGGTAGAGAAGGTATCGCCCTGATAGCGCAGATAAGACTCCACCTGGAACTCGACATCAAAGCCAAAGTTCAGGTCGTTACTGCGCAGATCGCGACCAAACTTGCTGCCCATGGCGTCTTCTGAGAGGTAGGTAATGTGCCCCACCATGCGGGCGAGTTTTAGCCCTCGTTTGGGGACGGTGTTGTGCTCGGCATACCAGCCATCAAAAAACTCAGGGTCTGAGCGTATTGCTTGGCGGGCGACTTCGTTAAAGGCGATGTTTTGTGCAGAAAGCCGTGGTGTCGCGGCGATTACCACTGCGTTGGCAACGCGCTCGGGATAGGTAATCGTCCACTGCAGCACCTGCATGCCGCCCAGGCTGCCGCCCACCGCCGCAGCCCAACGCTCAATGCCCAAGTGGTCGGCTAAACGTGCTTGGCTGGCCACCCAGTCACTGACGGTAACCATAGGGAAGTCAGGCCCCCATTGGCGGCCTGTTTCCGGGTTATGGCTCACCGGCCCCGTGCTGCCATGGCAGCCGCCTAGATTATTGAGTGACACCACGAAAAAACGGTTGGTATCGATGGATTTCCCAGGGCCAATATGAGCGTCCCACCAGCCGGGCTTACGGTCATCAGCGCTGTGGTAACCCGCTGCATGATGATGGCCTGAAAGCGCATGGCAAATTAATACGGCGTTCGTCCGCTCGGCGTTTAGCGTGCCGTAGGTCTCATAAATAAGCTCGTATTCGGGCAACACCTTGCCGCAGGCGAGCGACAGGGGAGTGTCAAACTTGGCCACATGCGGCGTGATAAGGCCAACGGAGTCCGCTGGCCAATCGCTCGATACAAGTGTGTCTGAAAGAGTGTCTGAATCAGGCATCGAATGCGCTAGTCCTGCAAAAATAAGTCCCGCTGAAAATAAGTTCTGCTGAACTTGGCGTTAAATTTAAAGCCCTAACATTTAAAGCCCTACCAGTGTTCCAGGCATGCCAGCAGCGCGAATTAACGACCCCACCACGACGCCATCTACAATGTTAATGGCGATAAATACGACGATCGGCGATAGGTCTATCATTCCCAACGGGGGGATAACTTTGCGCACAGGCGCCATAATAGGCTCAACGAGTTGCATGACCAGCAGCGCACCAGGGTGGCTAGCGTTAGGCGCTACCCAGCTCAAGATGATCATTACGATCATGGCAAAGAAGTAGATCTTCAAAATGGCATTGGCTAGAGCGGCGACGCCTGCAATCAAGACTCCGGCGATGGGTGGCATTCCCATGCCAATCACCATGAAGATACCTATAATACTGGCTACTTTAAGCACAAAACCGGCGGCCAGCGTTGCCAAATCAAATCGCCCGCCAACCGGTCCTAAAAAGCCTTGAAATAGGCCTACCACCGGCTGGGTGATTTTCACCACCGACTGGCTGAGCGGGTTGTAGTAATCCGCTCGCGATGCCTGCAGCAGAAAGCGCAGCATTAGTAAGAATAAATAAATGTTGATCAGGGTGTTCACTAGCAATAACCCGGCACTACCCACTTGGCTGCCCATGGCGGCGTCTCCGTTGCGTTAAATTTGGCTTAGCTTGCGCTGAGTTCCTTGGCCATTGCTTGGGCGCGGTCGGCGCAAGCCTGCATGGCATCGGCAATGGTGGTGCGCAGCTGCGCATCTTCCATGTGTTGTATGGCGCGTTCAGTGGTGCCGCCCGGTGACATCACATTCTGTTTAAGAGTAGCGGGATCTTTGTCGCTCTTTTGCGCCATGGTGGCGGCGCCTAGGGCGGTTTGGATCGCTAGGCGTCGTGCCGTGGCAGCAGGCAGGCCAAGTTTAACGGCGGCTTCTTCCATCGCCTCAAACATTAAAAAGAAATAGGCGGGCGCGCTACCTGATACTGCGGTGACGGCATCTAACAGGTGCTCATCTTCCACCCATTCGGCAATACCAACTGCTTCCATGAGTTGGGTGGCCAGGGTGCGCTGAGTATCGCTTACCGCTGCGTTCGCATATAGGCCGCTAGCGCCAATGCCGACAAGTGACGGAGTGTTGGGCATACAGCGCACCAGTGCGTTACCACCGCCTAGCCACTGGTCGATGGTGTCGGCATCAAGGCCAGCTGCAATAGAAATAATCAGCGGTGCTTGCTGTTGCACGCTTTCACGCATGGCGACACACACGTCGTGCATAATTTGTGGCTTAACCGCGAGAACGACCACATCAGCCTGCTCAATAGCAGCGTTATTATCAGTTTGAGTATTTACCCCCAGGCGCTGCTTTAACGCGGCCAGTTCACTCTCGTTAGGGGCTGTGGCGGTAATGTCTGATGGGGCAGCGCCGCTTTCGATGAGTCCGCCGATAATAGCGCTGGCCATATTGCCTGCGCCAATGAAGGTGATCTTGCTCGCCATATGGGTATCCTATGTTGAAAGTGGGCCGCACTCAGCGGCTGTGTCGTAAGCGTAACGGTTGCGGCTACCCGCGTGCACTAAGTGCTTCACCGGGCACCAAAAATAGCCGTTCCTAAGCGTACCAGAGTCGCGCCCTCAAAAATGGCCGCTTCCAGATCATCGCTCATGCCCATGGAAAGCGTATCCAGGGGAGCTTCAGGCAGCGCGGTTTGCAGTTCTATGAGGAGTTGACGCAGCTCAGCAAAGGGCGCCCGTTGTGCTGAAGGGCTGTCAGCGGGAGCAGGAATTGCCATTAAACCTCGCAGCTTTAGCCGAGGCAGGGCGGCAACCTCGCGAGCCAGTGCAACAACCTCTTCAGGCATAACGCCTGATTTAGACGCCTCACGACTGATATTTACCTGTAGGCAAATGTTGAGCGGCGCGAGATGCTCCGGACGCTGTTCGCTCAAGCGTTTGGCAATTTTTACGCGCTCGACGCTGTGCATCCAGGCAAAGTTTTCGGCGACTGAACGGGTTTTGTTAGACTGCAGTGGGCCGATGAAATGCCACACAATATCGCCTAGGTCGGCGAGCTCAGCCTGTTTCTCCAGCGCTTCTTGAAGGTAGTTTTCACCAAACTCCCGCTGACCAAGCTGCCAAGCCTGCCGGATCAACGTGGCCGGTTTGGTTTTGCTCACCGCCAGTAGCGTCGCGCTATCAAGCGGGCGGTTAGCGTTTTCTAGTGCCTTCTGCAGGCGCTCGCGCGCAGCGGCGAGTGTTTCGGGGAGCGCTATGTCTGTCATACTCAAGCACCTTAACGCAGCTGGGAAAGAGAGATGGATATTACCGAACTGCTGGCATTCTCGGCAAAGCAGAATGCATCCGACCTGCACCTTTCGGCGGGTCTCCCCCCCATGATACGTGTTGATGGCGATATTCGTCGGCTTAATGTGCCGGCCATGGATAACAACGAAGTCAGGCGGTTGATCTACGACATCATGAACGATCAGCAGCGCCGCGACTATGAGGAGCACTTGGAAACCGATTTCTCATTTGACGTGCCGGGGGTGGCGCGTTTTAGGGTCAATGCGTTTAACCAAGCGCGAGGCGTGGGAGCCGTTTTTCGTACTATTCCAAATGACGTGCTTTCTATGCAGGCGCTGGGCCTTGGTGAGGTGTTCGAGCGTTTGGCGATGCTGCCCCGTGGACTAGTGCTTGTGACGGGGCCAACAGGGTCAGGTAAAAGCACGACACTCGCCGCGATGATTGATTACATTAATGACCATCGCTTTGAGCACATTCTGACCATCGAAGATCCGGTGGAATTTGTGCATGCCAGTAAGCGCTGTTTAATCAATCAACGCGAAGTGCATCGCGATACGCGCAGCTTCAACAGCGCATTACGCAGTGCCTTACGTGAAGACCCGGACGTTATCTTAGTGGGCGAGCTGCGCGATTTGGAAACGATTCGCCTAGCGCTGACCGCGGCAGAAACGGGGCACCTAGTGTTTGGCACGCTGCATACAACCTCCGCTGCCAAAACCATCGATCGGATTATTGACGTGTTTCCCGGTGAGGAGAAATCCATGGTGCGCTCGATGCTGTCGGAGTCGCTTCAAGCGGTTGTGTCGCAAGCGCTATTAAAGCGCCAAGGGGGTGGGCGCGTCGCGGCTCACGAGATATTAATTGCGACCGCTGCCGTTCGAAATCTCATCCGTGAGGATAAAGTGGCGCAGATTTACTCGGCTATTCAAACCGGGGGTAATCTGGGCATGCAAACCTTAAACGCCTCGCTGGCTAAACTGGTCAAAGAGGGGGTGGTGAGCATGGAGGATGCTCAAGCACGTGCAAAAGGGACGCTTTCGTTAGGGGACGAGTAACGCATGAGTGAGCCAACAAACGGTATGACAGCCTCCCAGTGGTTGCACCAACTGCTGGCCATTATGATTGAGCAGCAGGCGTCGGACCTGCTTATTTCGGTGGGGGCGCCGCCAAGTTTGAAAACCTCCCAGGGGCTGGTGCCGTTGGGGCGGCAACCGCTTTCGCCCAGCCAAGTTCGCAGTCTGGTGATAAGCGCAATTCCTGACATGCAGCGGGAGCGGTTTCAGCTAGAGCATGAAGCAAACTTTGCGCTTAGTCTTGAGCAGAAAGGCCGTTTTCGGGTGAGTGCCTTTCAGCAGCGTAATGAACCGGCCATGGTGGTGCGTCGTATTGCTCAAGATATCCCTACGCTCAGCGCCTTGGGCGTGCCCAGCCAGCTGGCCGAACTCGCCAACGCCAAGCGTGGGTTGGTGTTGGTGGTCGGGGGTACCGGAACCGGTAAGTCCACTACCCTTGCTGCGATGATCCAAGAGCGTAATGCCTCCGTGGGTGGACACATCATCACCATCGAAGATCCCATCGAGTATTTGCACCCTCACCAGCGCGGCATTGTTAATCAGCGTGAAGTGGGGGTGGATACAGAGTCCTTCGAAGTGGCGCTGAAAAACACGCTTCGCCAAGCGCCGGATGTGATCCTGATTGGCGAAGTGCGTACCCGGGAAACCATGGAGCATGCCCTGACGTTTGCGGAAACCGGCCATCTCTGTTTGGCGACGCTGCATGCCAACAATGCGAACCAAGCGCTGGAGCGTATCCTCCACTTTTTCCCCCATGAGCGGCATGAACAAATACGCATGGACTTATCGCTCAACCTTCGTGCGGTGGTCGCGCAGCAGCTGTTGCCCACTCTGCAGGGCGGCCGCTGTGCAGCGATTGAAATTATGCTCTCCTCCCCTCGAGTGGTGGATCTAATACGAAAAGGCCGTATCGATGAGCTGAAGTCAGCTATGGCGGGCTCTCGTGATGCGGGTATGCAAACGTTTGATCAAGCGCTTTACGCGCTTTACCAAGCGGAGCAAATCAGTCAGCAGGTCGCGCTGGCGCATGCGGACTCTGCCAATGATCTTCGGCTGATGATTAAGCATGGTGATGCGGCGGCCAGCGGTACATCGCTGGCCTCGCAGGTATCCCCCCATTTGGCGTTGCGCGACGGCGACGATTATTGACGCGTGACGCCGCTAGGGGGCGTAAATGCCGCCTAATACGCGCGGGCCGCTAGCGCCGGTCACAGAAGGCAAATTGCCGGGCAGCCCGTGCAGGCGCTGGTGGGCGAGCCAGGCAAAGGCTCCTGCTTCAATCCAATCTTCCGGCCAGCCCAGCGTGGCGGGGGAGAGCAGCGTGACCTTAGGCAGGTGTGCGGCTAGCCTTTCCATCAAATAGGCATTGTGAGCACCGCCACCGCCTACCAGCAGCGTGGCGCTGGGCTGGCTTAGCGGCAGTTGGGCCACCCCTTGCGCGACACTCACCGCCGTCAGTTCGGCCAGCGTTGCCTGAACATCCCAGGGGGCTTCGTCGCCAGTGAGGTAGTCGCTCAACCACGCTAAGTGAAACAGCTCGCGCCCGGTGCTGCGCGGCGGCGGCTGATGAAAAAAGGGTTCTTGCAGCAGGCGGGCGAGCAGCGCTTGGTCGATTTGCCCGCTGGCCGCCCAAGTGCCGTTCTCATCAAATCGCCCGGTGTGATGCTTAGCAAACCAAGCATCAAGCAGCACGTTCGCCGGGCCGGTATCGAAGCCCACCACGGCGCGCTCCTGCTCTTGAGGGAGCCACGTAAGATTGGCAAAGCCGCCCAGATTCAGTACGAGCTGTTCGCCTGGGCGCTGCCCAAACAGCGCTTGGTGGAAGGCAGGCGCTAGAGGCGCTGCTTGGCCGCCAGCGGCCAAGTCCCGGCGGCGAAAGTCGGCCACCACCGTGCATCCCGTCAGCTCTGCCAGCAGGCTCGGGTTATCTAACTGTAGCGTATACGCCGGACCATCCTGGTGACCTTGTGGCGCGTGTTCAATCGTCTGGCCGTGGCTGCCAATCGCCGTAATGTGTTCTGGCGTAAGTCCTTGTTCTGTTAATAGCGCCTTGACCGCGTTGGCTTGAAGTCGGCAAAAGGCATTCTCGGCGGCGGCTAGTTCGGCAAAGTGAGCTGCTGGCGCGTGGCAAAGGTGCAGTAGCTGCGCGTGCAGTGTATCGGGCATGGCAACGGCAGCCGTGGCTAATAGCTTAGGCGGCGTGCCAAAAGTGATAGAGACCAGGGCGGCATCAATACCGTCCAGGCTAGTGCCAGACATTAAGCCAATATAATAAGTGGGTGACGAAGGGTGCGAGGTTTTCATCATGCGGGTCATCCAAAACGGGGTGAAGGCTCAACCAAGGCGGTGGAGCGTGATAACATCGCCCACTATTGATTATTTAAACGCCTTTAACGGCACATAGTACATGGAGAGAGGCAATGAGTGAGGTGGATCAGGCGTTAGCGCTGCTGTCGCGAGGTACGCATGAAATCCTGGTAGAAGACGAGCTGCGTAAAAAGCTCGCGTCAGGTCGTAAGCTGCGTATTAAAGCAGGGTTTGATCCTACGGCACCTGATTTGCACCTGGGTCACAGCGTACTGCTGACCAAAATGCGCCAATTTCAAGATCTCGGTCACACCGTAATCTTTCTGATTGGTGATTTCACCGGCCGCATTGGTGACCCGACCGGTAAAAACGTCACCCGTAAGCCGTTGACCGAAGCCGACGTCAAGGCGAACGCGGAAACCTATAAAGAGCAGGTGTTCAAAATCCTCGATCCGGAAAAAACCGAGGTGCGCTTCAATGCGGAATGGTTTGGTGAATTAACAGCCGCCAAAATGATTGAGCTGGCAGCGCAAAGCACCGTGGCTCGCATGCTGGAGCGTGATGACTTCGAGAAGCGTTATAAAGCGAATCAGCCGATTGCGATTCACGAGTTTCTTTACCCGCTAGTGCAGGGCTATGACTCCGTGGCACTAGAAGCCGATATCGAACTGGGCGGCACCGACCAGAAGTTTAACCTGCTCATGGGGCGCGAGATTCAAAAGCACTTCGGCCAGGAGCCCCAGGTGGTCATCACGATGCCCCTGCTAGAAGGTTTGGACGGCGTGCAGAAAATGTCCAAGTCGCTTGGCAATTACGTGGGCGTAGATGAAGCACCGGGCGCTATGTTCAATAAGCTGGTCTCCATGCCCGACAGTTTAATGTGGCGTTATTTCGAGCTGCTCTCGCTCAAATCGAACGAAGAGATCAATGCGCTGAAGCAGAGTGTCGAGCAGGGTGCCAACCCGCGCGATGTCAAAATGGAGCTGGCTCGCGAGCTGATCGCTCGTTACCACGGTGAAGAAGCCGCTGCGAATGCGCACAAGTCGGCGGGTAACCAACTGGCCGATGGTGAGCTACCGGAAGACCTGCCAGAAGTAGACGTCGATTTTGAAGGTAATGAACAAGCGCCGATTGCAGCCGTACTCAACCGCTCTGGCCTCACGAAGAACAGTGCCCAAGCCAAAGACATGCTGAAAAACGGTAGTGTAAAGGTGGATGGCGAAGCCGTCGCGCAAGACACTATGCTAGCTACCGGTAAAGTGTATGTGATTCAGGCGGGCAAGAAACGTTACGCCCGTGTGACGCTTGTTTGAACTTTTTGAAAATTTTTTCACATTAGCCCTTGCCAACCCGGCCGCGAATCCGTAAAGTACGCATCCGCTGCCGGGGACGCCAAGCGTTACCAGCGGTGTATGAAGGTAAAAACCTTCGGTTTGTCAGTAGGTTAGAGCGGTTGTATGGCTCGCCTCGTTCGCTGAATTCAGTCACTGAAAACAGCGGTTGACAACCACCAGGAAGTGCGTAGAATACGCCTTCCTCGCTGAGGCAACACGGTTCAGGTCACCGAGCCAGCACAGCGAAACAGCTCTTTAACAATTTGATCAGGTAATTCATGTGGGCGCTTGCCGATGAGGGTGATAAATCACCAAATATCAAGGCAAGCGGTCATGAGAACGAAAGTTTGAATGAATTCGTTTGAACCTTGAGCCAAGTTTGATGCGCTTTTGTTACCTTCGGGTGACGAGTAAGCATCACAATGATTTTAAACTGAAGAGTTTGATCATGGCTCAGATTGAACGCTGGCGGCAGGCCTAACACATGCAAGTCGAGCGGTAACAGATCTAGCTTGCTAGATGCTGACGAGCGGCGGACGGGTGAGTAATGCATAGGAATCTGCCCGGTAGTGGGGGATAACCTGGGGAAACCCAGGCTAATACCGCATACGTCCTACGGGAGAAAGGGGGCTTCGGCTCCCGCTATTGGATGAGCCTATGTCGGATTAGCTAGTTGGTGAGGTAAAGGCTCACCAAGGCAACGATCCGTAGCTGGTCTGAGAGGATGATCAGCCACATCGGGACTGAGACACGGCCCGAACTCCTACGGGAGGCAGCAGTGGGGAATATTGGACAATGGGCGCAAGCCTGATCCAGCCATGCCGCGTGTGTGAAGAAGGCCCTCGGGTTGTAAAGCACTTTCAGCGAGGAAGAACGCCTAGTGGTTAATACCCATTAGGAAAGACATCACTCGCAGAAGAAGCACCGGCTAACTCCGTGCCAGCAGCCGCGGTAATACGGAGGGTGCAAGCGTTAATCGGAATTACTGGGCGTAAAGCGCGCGTAGGTGGCTTGATAAGCCGGTTGTGAAAGCCCCGGGCTCAACCTGGGAACGGCATCCGGAACTGTCAAGCTAGAGTGCAGGAGAGGAAGGTAGAATTCCCGGTGTAGCGGTGAAATGCGTAGAGATCGGGAGGAATACCAGTGGCGAAGGCGGCCTTCTGGACTGACACTGACACTGAGGTGCGAAAGCGTGGGTAGCAAACAGGATTAGATACCCTGGTAGTCCACGCCGTAAACGATGTCGACCAGCCGTTGGGTGCCTAGCGCACTTTGTGGCGAAGTTAACGCGATAAGTCGACCGCCTGGGGAGTACGGCCGCAAGGTTAAAACTCAAATGAATTGACGGGGGCCCGCACAAGCGGTGGAGCATGTGGTTTAATTCGATGCAACGCGAAGAACCTTACCTACTCTTGACATCCTGCGAACTTGTGAGAGATCACTTGGTGCCTTCGGGAACGCAGAGACAGGTGCTGCATGGCTGTCGTCAGCTCGTGTTGTGAAATGTTGGGTTAAGTCCCGTAACGAGCGCAACCCTTGTCCTTATTTGCCAGCACGTAATGGTGGGAACTCTAAGGAGACTGCCGGTGACAAACCGGAGGAAGGTGGGGACGACGTCAAGTCATCATGGCCCTTACGAGTAGGGCTACACACGTGCTACAATGGCCGGTACAAAGGGTTGCCAACTCGCGAGAGTGAGCTAATCCCGAAAAGCCGGTCTCAGTCCGGATCGGAGTCTGCAACTCGACTCCGTGAAGTCGGAATCGCTAGTAATCGTGAATCAGAATGTCACGGTGAATACGTTCCCGGGCCTTGTACACACCGCCCGTCACACCATGGGAGTGGACTGCACCAGAAGTGGTTAGCCTAACGCAAGAGGGCGATCACCACGGTGTGGTTCATGACTGGGGTGAAGTCGTAACAAGGTAGCCGTAGGGGAACCTGCGGCTGGATCACCTCCTTAAACGATGCATCACTCTCGCGGTAAGCGCTCACAATGAATTACCTGATCAGAATGCTGTTGATACGCAGTGATAAGCGAATGCTTTTTTCACATTAAAAGAAAAAAAGGTCTTTTCTCTTTTTTTAACGTGAAAGAACGCTTATCACTGCGCATAGCAGTCGCTCTTTAACAATGTATATCATGCTGACATAAATACTTCTTCGAAGTGTTTATACGTAATTGTTTTGTGATACGTCTCAAGCGTATCCGGCAATCGTTATCATTGCGAGATACCAGACTCCTTCGGGTTATAGGGTCAAGCAATGAAGCGCACACGGTGGATGCCTAGGCAGCCAGAGGCGATGAAAGACGTGGTAGCCTGCGATAAGGCTCGGCGAGGTGGCAAACAACCTGTGACCCGGGCATTTCTGAATGGGGAAACCCACTCAGCATAAGCTGAGTATCCTGCACTGAATATATAGGTGTAGGAGGCGAACCAGGGGAACTGAAACATCTAAGTACCCTGAGGAAAAGAAATCAACCGAGATTCCCCTAGTAGCGGCGAGCGAACGGGGAGCAGCCCTTAAGCATGCAACTGATTAGACGAACGTGCTGGGAAGCACGGCCGTAGCGGGTGATAGCCCCGTAGTCGAAAATCTGCGTATGTGAAATCGAGTAGGTCGGGGCACGAGAAACCTTGACTGAAGACGGGGGGACCATCCTCCAAGGCTAAATACTCCTGGCTGACCGATAGTGAACCAGTACCGTGAGGGAAAGGCGAAAAGAACCCCGGAGAGGGGAGTGAAATAGATCCTGAAACCGTGTGCGTACAAGCAGTAGGAGCAGACTTGTTCTGTGACTGCGTACCTTTTGTATAATGGGTCAGCGACTTATATTCAGTGGCGAGGTTAACCGTTTAGGGGAGCCGTAGGGAAACCGAGTCTTAACTGGGCGACACAGTCGCTGGATATAGACCCGAAACCGAGCGATCTATCCATGAGCAGGGTGAAGGTTGAGTAACATCAACTGGAGGCCCGAACCAGGATCTGTTGAAAAAGATTTGGATGACTTGTGGATCGGAGTGAAAGGCTAATCAAGCTCGGAGATAGCTGGTTCTCCTCGAAAGCTATTTAGGTAGCGCCTCACGTATTACCGCCGGGGGTAGAGCACTGTTTCGGCTAGGGGGTCATCCCGACTTACCAACCCGAGGCAAACTCCGAATACCGGCGAGTATGAGCGTGGGAGACACACGGCGGGTGCTAACGTCCGTCGTGAAAAGGGAAACAACCCAGACCGTCAGCTAAGGTCCCCAAATCCTGGTTAAGTGGGAAACGATGTGGGAAGGCTCAGACAGCTAGGAGGTTGGCTTAGAAGCAGCCATCCTTTAAAGAAAGCGTAATAGCTCACTAGTCGAGTCGGCCTGCGCGGAAGATGTAACGGGGCTAAACCAGGTACCGAAGCTACGGGTTCATCCTATGGATGAGCGGTAGAGGAGCGTCGTGTAAGCCGATGAAGGTGAATTGAGAAGTTCGCTGGAGGTATCACGAGTGCGAATGCTGACATGAGTAACGATAAAGGGAGTGAAAAACTCCCTCGCCGGAAGACCAAGGGTTTCTGTTCGACGCTAATCGGAGCAGAGTGAGTCGGCCCCTAAGGCGAGGCCGAAAGGCGTAGTCGATGGGAAACGGGTCAATATTCCCGTACCGGACATGATTGCGATGGGGGGACGGAGAAGGCTAGGTGAGCCAGGCGTTGGTTGTCCTGGTGAAAGTGAGTAGGCCGAGGTGCTAGGAAAATCCGGCACCTTAAAGCCGAGACACGAGATGAACTGACCACGGTCAGGAAGTCACTGATGCCACGCTTCCAGGAAAAGCCTCTAAGCTTCAGATCATGTGCGACCGTACCCCAAACCGACACAGGTGGTCAGGGTGAGAATCCCAAGGCGCTTGAGAGAACTCGGGTGAAGGAACTAGGCAAAATGGTGCCGTAACTTCGGGAGAAGGCACGCCGGCGTAGGGTGATGAGACTTGCTCTCTAAGCCCGAACCGGTCGAAGATACCAGGTGGCTGCAACTGTTTAGTAAAAACACAGCACTCTGCTAACTCGTAAGAGGACGTATAGGGTGTGACGCCTGCCCGGTGCCGGAAGGTTAAATGATGGTGTTAGTCCTCGGACGAAGCTCTTGATTGAAGCCCCGGTAAACGGCGGCCGTAACTATAACGGTCCTAAGGTAGCGAAATTCCTTGTCGGGTAAGTTCCGACCTGCACGAATGGCGTAATGATGGCCACGCTGTCTCCACCCGAGACTCAGTGAAATTGAAATCGCCGTGAAGATGCGGTGTACCCGCGGCTAGACGGAAAGACCCCGTGAACCTTTACTATAGCTTCACACTGGACGCTGATGTTGCCTGTGTAGGATAGCTGGGAGGCTTTGAAACCCGGACGCCAGTTCGGGTGGAGCCAACCTTGAAATACCAGCCTGGCATCATTGGCGTTCTCACTCAGGTCCGTTATCCGGATCGAGGACAGTGTGTGGTGGGTAGTTTGACTGGGGCGGTCTCCTCCCAAAGAGTAACGGAGGAGCACGAAGGTACCCTCAGCACGGTCGGACATCGTGCAATGAGTGCAAGAGCATAAGGGTGCTTGACTGCGAGACAGACACGTCGAGCAGGTGCGAAAGCAGGTTCTAGTGATCCGGTGGTTCTGTATGGAAGGGCCATCGCTCAACGGATAAAAGGTACTCCGGGGATAACAGGCTGATACCGCCCAAGAGTTCACATCGACGGCGGTGTTTGGCACCTCGATGTCGGCTCATCACATCCTGGGGCTGAAGTCGGTCCCAAGGGTATGGCTGTTCGCCATTTAAAGTGGTACGCGAGCTGGGTTTAGAACGTCGTGAGACAGTTCGGTCCCTATCTGCCGTGGGCGTTGGATGTTTGAGAAGAGCTGCTCCTAGTACGAGAGGACCGGAGTGGACGACCCTCTGGTGTTCCGGTTGTCACGCCAGTGGCATTGCCGGGTAGCTATGGTCGGACAGGATAACCGCTGAAAGCATCTAAGCGGGAAGCCCCCTTCAAGATGAGACATCCCCGAGGACTTGATCCTCCTAAAGGGCCCAGCGAGACCAGCTGGTTGATAGGCACGGTGTGGAAGCGCTGCAAGGCGTTGAGCTAACGTGTACTAATGGCCCGTGAGGCTTGACCCTATAACACCCAAGGGGTCTGGTCGTAGTGATAACGAAAACCGGATACGCAGCAGTGAGCCAAAGCGCTTGCTGACAAGAGACGATCACAAAACACGTCAATGACGCCCAGCATGATGTACATTACCTGTTACGCCTGACGACCATAGCGAGCGTGAACCACCTGATCCCTTGCCGAACTCAGCAGTGAAACCGCTTAGCGCCGATGGTAGTGTGGGGTCTCCCCATGCGAGAGTAGGTCATCGTCAGGCACTTATTGAACAAAAAACCCAGCCCATCGGCTGGGTTTTTTGTTGTGCGCTCGATAAGGGCGCCATTACCCTAAGCCCCGTGCAGCGCCTGCTCGGGGCTTTTTGCTTTCACTAATGTATACAGCGATATGCACAAAGCTTCCTTGAAACAAGCGTTTTAAGAAATTAAATAACAAGGAGTTACTAGGCTGTGGTGGCGGTAGGCGTGGCGAGCAACTAGTATGAGTGGGTAGCTATTATTGAAGCACCATCTCAGGAGGAGAGGCGATATGAGTACCCCACTAATGAAGAAGCTTGCACTCGCATTACTAATGGCCATGATGATGGGCGGTTTGGCCGCTTGTGATAATCAAGGCCCCGCGGAAGAGGCTGGTGAAAATATCGATGAGAGCATGGAAGACGCTGGCGATAGCCTGGAAGAAATGGGCGAGAATATTGAAGAGTCCGCTGAGGACTAAGCGAGCCCGCTGCTTATCATGATGCTATTGAGCAGTTTGAAAGAGTATCGATACAAAAACAGCCGCTAAGAAGCGGCTGTTTTGCGTTTTAAGGCTTATTGAATCGTGTGTTTACGTATCTAGGTTTATGCGCCTGGGTTTTGCTCAATGCCTTGCAGATACCAGGGGGCTTGATCACGCATGCTGCGGGTCAGGTGCCACGTTTCGTTGAACTCAGTTTGCTCGCCGTTCTCGTCCAATATGCCGTGGAAGATCACGGTAGCTTCAGCGTAGCCATCATACTCGTTAATATCGCCTAGTTCGGCGAACAGCCTCACAGCCTCAGTCTGGTTATTAGCAGGCTGTTCGGCACGCTCTTGGCGCAGCAGGTTATAGAGCTCAGGGGTTACGTACTCCTGAATTTGACTGAAGTCGTTATTATCCCAAGCCCGTTGGAGCGTCATAAAGTGCTCTTTAGCACCGCCGAGAAAACGCTCTTTATCAAACCATGCAGGTGTACTCTGTAAGCCGCTAGCCAAGCTGCCAGGGGCAGCGGCGAAGTTGTGAGCAGGCTGAGTCTCTTGATGCTCACGCTGATAGCCTGCCGCAGTAACCGAGGAGGGACGACGCTGACGCATAAATGCGCGAAAAGCGAAGACAGCTAAGGCGGCTACGCCTACCATCACCAAGAGGTCCATGATGCGCAGCTCATTGAAGGCGCCACCAAAAAAGAGCGCTGCGAGTAAGCCGCCGGCGAGTAGGCCGCCCATCATGCCACCCATGCCGCCTCTACGTGCTGCTGCGCCTGCTTGGTTCTGTTGTTGTCCCTGCTGCGCTTGCTGCTGTTGAGCAGGAGCGCTCGCGGGGCGGTCTGCTGAGCGAGACATGCTTCCCGTGTTGCCGCCTCCGCCCAGGCGGCGTGCTTCTGCGTGCTCAATAGCGGCGCTGAAGCCCATAACGCTGACCAGCAGCATAGCGAAAAATTGTCGTAACATTTTGATTCTCCAGTGAGATCGGTTGTGTTGAGGATATTCGCCAAGAGGCGCTAGGTGGAAAATAAGGAGTGGCTAGTTTACCGTGTAACTTGGTAGGTAGGTTATGCTTCAACACGTTTATAAAGACAAAAACAAGGTGAAAAAGTGCGCTTACATCATCAACAAAGTCTGCTGTTAATTGTCGATTTTCAAGCGGGCCTGCTGCCTGTTATTGAGGGTGGCGAAGCCGCTATAGAAGAGGCCGCCTGGTTGGCAGGCGTTGCCGAGTCGCTGCGTGTGCCGGTATGGCTAACCGAGCAGTATCCAGAACGATTAGGAAGCACGGCGCCTGCGCTATTGAGCGCATTAGGCGAGCAGCAGGTGTGGCAAAAGCGTCATTTTTGCGTGATGGAGGAGCCTGAGTTTGCCAATGCCTTACAAGCCCAGAAGGCACGGCAAATAGTGATATGTGGAACAGAAGCGCACATCTGTGTATTACAGAGTGCGCTTGGCTTGCTGGAAGCGGGCTACGAGGTGTTTTGGCTCAGTGAGGCGACGGCCAGCCGTCGCAAAGAGGAAGCACGTTTAGCTCGCGAACGCGCCTGTGCTCACGGCGCAGTAGCGGTCACGGCTGATATGGTTGCTTATGAGTGGCTACACCGTTGCGACACAACCACTTTTAAAGAGGTGCATCAGCGCTTCTTAAAGCCTCGCTCACCGCGCGACGTGAGGTTTTTCTGACATTAACGCTTAGCGGTCAGCTTCTTTGCGTGTAAACACCAGCGTATCGCCTTCTGAAGCTGCCGCATCAAAACGATAGCCCGCGATATCGAAGCCAGTTAGCGCATCGGGGTCATTAATTTGTTGCTGAATAATCCAGGCGCTCATTAAGCCGCGCGCTTTTTTGGCGTAGAAACTAATGATCTTAAAGGTGCCGTTCTTCTCATCCTTAAAGACAGGCGTGATAACGCGCGCCTCCAGTTTCTTAGTATCTACCGCTTTGAAGTACTCGTTGGAGGCCAAGTTGATCAATACGTTGGAGCCGCTTTCGGCAATGGCCTGGTTGAGCGCTCGGGTTAAGATCGGCCGCCAGTACGCGTAAAGGTCGCTGCCAGCACTGTTAGGTAGCTTGGTGCCCATTTCCAAGCGGTAGGGTTGAATCAGGTCCAGCGGGCGCAGCAAGCCATATAGGCCAGATAAAATACGCAGGTGCTGCTGGGCAAACTGATTATCGGCGTCGCTAAAGGCGTTGGCATCAAGCCCGGTGTAAACATCGCCTTGAAAGGCTTGCACGGCAGGCTTGGCGTTATCTAATGAGAAGGGCGTTTGCCAATCTGAAAAACGTGCGGCGTTTAGGCCTGCCAACTTATCGCTGACCCCCATTAAGTCGCTAAGCTGTTGCGGGGAGTAGCCTCGCAAGATCTCAATCAGCGGCTGGCTGTGGTCGAGGAAATCCGGCTGGGTGACCTGGCGAGTAGTGGAGGGCGTTTCAAAGTCTAGCGTTTTTGCAGGGGAAATGACGCTCAGCATAGCCTGCTCCTTATCCCGTGATAGAAGAAAAAATAGATACGGTGATTATACCAAGCCTCGGCACTGGCCGAGGCTATCGCTGTCATAGGCGTCGTTAAGGGCAGGGGTTGGGCATGCGACGATGGATGTCGTCGATAGCGGTGAAGATCTCCTCATCCAGCTTCAGGCTCTCGCTGGCTAGGTTGCTTTCCAACTGATCCATGGTTGTCGCGCCAATGATATTACTGGTGAGGAAGCTGCGTGAGTTAACAAACGCCAGCGCCATTTGCGCCGGGTCAAGGCCGTGCTCTTTGGCTACATTAACGTACGCCTGGGTCGCTGCTTCAGCTTCTGGTGAGGTGTAGCGCTTAAAGCGTTCGTATAGCGTCAAGCGGCCTTTTGGCGGCTGGGCACCGTTGAGGTACTTACCGGATAGCACACCAAACCCCAGCGGTGAATAGGCCAGTAGACCCACATCTTCACGATGGGCAATCTCCGCCAAGCCCACCTCAAACGAACGGTTCAGTAGGTTATACGGGTTTTGGATAGAAGCGACGCGAGGCAAACCCAACTGATCAGAGAGCTGCAGCATGCGCATCACACCCCAAGGCGTGTCATTAGAAAGACCAATAGCCCGCACTTTTCCCGCCTCTACAAGCTCTTTTAGCGCCGAGAGCGTCTCTTCAAGCGGTGTGGCATCTTCTTGCTCTGAGTGGGTATAGCCCAGCTTGCCGAAAAAGTTGGTGTTGCGGTCAGGCCAGTGCAGCTGATATAGATCGATGTAGTCCGTTTGCAGTCGTTCAAGGCTGGTGTCGATGGCCTGATGAAGGTGATCCCGGCTCATCTTGGGGCCGCCACGAATGTGGTCTAAGCCAGGGCCGGCTGCTTTCGTTGCGATGATGACATCATCGCGTGACCCGCGAGCTTTTAACCAGCTACCAATATACGCCTCGGTTAAGCCCTGGGTGTCTGCTTTTGGCGGAACCGGGTACATTTCAGCGGTGTCGATGAAGTTGATACCGAAAGCCACGGCTCGATCAAGCTGTTCATGGGCTTCTGCTTCACTATTTTGTTCGCCAAACGTCATCGTGCCTAAGCAGAGCCGGCTGACCTCTATCCCGGTTCTGCCAAGTGGGCGAGTTTGCATTTTGATCTCCTTAGTAAGGCGAAATAGCCTCAGGATAAGCACTATCTCCGCTGTAAATATCAGCGCGTGAGAGGCATGTTAGCGAGGCTCTCCTAAAGCAGCAAATCAATGGGGTTGAGTCATTGCGAAGGCAGGCGTATGCTTGCCAGCCCATCGACCGGCCGAGCGCTGGTTACTCGTAGGGTTAGCCGTCTAAAAGTAGCATCGACTGCTAGCCAAAAATCTCAACAGACAGGCAAGGTGGTTTGCCATGCCGCAGGCATCATCATTGTTTACTCGTCTAGAATTTCGTCTTGCTGAGCAGCTATTTCATACGCGTTGGTTACTACCGCATTCTCCGCGTACACAACGTTTAACGATGCAGCTATTCAAGCGCTGTGCCGAGGCGGGGCATCCTGATGCGCTGTCTATTTATGGCCATATGCTGTTTCATCGTAGTTTGTCACCCCACGACAAGGCACGTGGAGCGCGTTATGTGTTAGAAGCTGCTCAAGCGGGCGATATTAAGTCACAGTACCAAGCCGCCCAAATTCATGAGCATGGCTGCGTGCAGTATCCCCGTCGTGAAGATTATGCGGTAACGTTGTATGCCCGTGCGGCTCAATCGGGCCACTTTCTAGCGGCTGAAAGACTTGCTCGTGCTTATCGCCTTGGCGAGCTAGGCTTGGCAATAGATAACGAGCAAGCGGCTTACTGGCAAGGTTTGGCCGATCGTCAGGCGCAGACCGAACTGGCGACGGCTTAGCCACAGTGATGAGTCAATGAGGAAGTCTGTGTCCGAGACGCTACCGACAGTGCTGGATATTGAAGCGTCCGGATTCGGTCGTGGCAGCTACCCAATTGAGGTGGGCATTGCTCGTGCTGACGGTAGCTGCTGCGCGTTTCTTATTCAGCCATTAGATGAGTGGACGCATTGGGATCCTAAAGCAGAATTGCTACATGGGATTTCCCAAGAGCGCCTGCGCCAGGAAGGCTATCCAGTACAACAAGTTGCACGCTGGCTGAATGACGAGCTGCGTGAAATTGGCAAAGCTTACAGTGATAGCTGGGGATACGATAATACGTGGCTATCGCTGCTCTTCCACCATGCCGGCTTATTGCCTCGGTTCCGCTTGGAGGCGCTGCGTATTTTGCTCAG
Organism: Vreelandella venusta; assembly: GCF_044809155.1. Lineage (GTDB taxonomy): Bacteria > Pseudomonadota > Gammaproteobacteria > Pseudomonadales > Halomonadaceae > Vreelandella > Vreelandella venusta_B. The sequence continues at coordinate 3,085,809 of NZ_CP085241.1, read as the reverse complement.
TGAAGCGCAGCAGGCGCTGTGGAGCGATACGAAAGAGGCGGTCATTGCTGAGCGTGGCATCCATCGCCACAGAGCGGGAGAAGATGCCCGCTTGCTGCAACTAACCTACCAACGAACGCTACAGCTAACCGAGGATTCGCGTTAATCCTCGGTAGTAGTTTGTCAGCTCTTTCTGCTTACGGTATCTGTCCTTCTAGTATTTCTAGCAGCTGGCTAGGTGTCGGTGCATCTACCAGCATATCGCGCGTTGTTTGGGCCAAAAAGCCATGGCTAACAGTGCTATCAAGAAACGCTAGTAGTGGTGCATAAAAGCTTTCGGTATCGAGTAGCCCCATGGGCTTATCGTGTAGCCCTAAATAACCCCAGGTCCAGATTTCAAATAGCTCTTCAAAAGTGCCAATGCCACCGGGCAAGGTAACAAAAGCGTCAGCGTTAGCGGCCATGGTGGCCTTACGCTCATGCATATTGGGTACGCGGATCAGCTCAGTTAAACCAAAGTGCGCCTGCTCACGCTCCACAAGATGATCAGGCATTACGCCGATGACCTTGCCGCCTGCCGCCAACGCTGCATTAGCTAATTCGCCCATTAAGCCAATACGAGCGCCGCCATACACTAAGGTGTGGCCGCGCTGACCCAAGGCTGTGCCGAGCGCGTTGGCAGCTTGGCGAAACGCTGGGCTGTTGCCCTCGCGTGAACCGAGGTAAACACAAATGCGTGACATAGTCAGGGCGTCCTTATCGCAAAAGAGAGTAGTGAGTTAGCGGGTGGGTGTAGCGTTGGCGGTTTAGCTTAGGCAGCGCTGAACGTCGTAGTGTTCGTCCATCCACTGGCCAATCACATTATTACCGCACAGATGGTGGGCGTACTGCGTGTGCAGGCAGCGCACCTGCTGCCAGTTGCTGATACCGCCAATGCCACGCTCTGTGAGTACATCGGTGTAGCCCCGTTGCGCTACGTCTTCGCGCTGAGCCTCACTCATCGCGCGCCAGCGGGCCGCGACGTAGTCGCGATGACTCTGTTGGTAAGCGGCCAAGAAATCAGGCTCTTCCTGCAGGCGCTGCTCCAGCGACTTAATCACACCCACGGCTTCAATGCGTGAGATTTCAATTTTAAGAAGGTCGGAGCAGAGCCAGTAAAGCGTAGGGAAGGGCTTGCCATCCACGATAGGGGCCATGCGAAGAACCAAGGGAGTGCCCTGTGCGTCTGTGGCTGCAACGGCTTCAATACCGCGAGGTGCCCGTCCGAGCTGCTGCGTAATAATGGCCAGTTGGCGCTCGTCGGGGGCTTGGTCGGTACGAATTACCATTGCGTAGAAATCTCACTTTGGGTCGTCTTGAAGAAACTTATTGGAACGGCCAACGGCGCGGAAGAAGCAGCGGTTAAGTTGTTCAGGGGTCGCTACATACCGCCACTTTTCCTCACTATACTCAGCCGCACGGGCCATTAGCACGTCGTAGAGTCGATTGAAGGGAGCATCATAATCGTAGGGGTCGGCGCCGAACAAGCGGATATGCGGGTAATCGGCGAAGCGTTCCATGAAGAAACGCTCTAAATCAGCCTCTACGGCTTGATGCTGTGCCGTATTGTCGGGGTCTATCCAAAGGTTATAACGGATCGCCATAGCAGGCTCCCAGCGTACCGCGATGCGCGGTGGGAAATGAACGTTATGCAAGCTCTGGTGCATCATCGTGCAGGTGAGCAAGTAGCGCCTCGCGCAGCTCGCCCTCTATGGGCACAGCACACTTTGCTTGATGGTCGAACTGCACTAACACGGTGTGGCCAAGGTTAGTCAGTTTTCCGTGCTGTCGTGCTTCCTGAGTCACCGTAAACGAGCTAGTGCCCAAACGCGTCAGATAAGTACGTAATTCGATATCGTGACCGTAAAACAGTTCAGCGCGGTAGTCGACTTCCATGCGCGCCATAATTAAGCGCCACTGCTTAGGGTTGAGGTCTGGGGTGAATAGCTTAAAAAGATCGTTACGCGCCCACTCAAACCAGGCAGGCAAACGGGTATTGTTAATATGGCCGAGCGCATCAGTGTCGTAAAAAGCAGGCTCAATAGTACGCGTAAACATTGGGGATCCTTATTATTAATGGCTTAGGCTTGCCAGAATTACCCCTAGCGAGCGCTTGGTCAAGTAGCGCGGCGTTTAAACCAAGCGGTTAACTGCATCCAGCCAAGTAGCCACAGGGTCGCCGTGGCAAACCCCGCCAAGGTGCCCCAAAAAAGCCCCATAGTGCTGTAGGTGTATGAAACACATAAGGTGTAGCTAAGCAGCGAACCCAGGCCCATAGGGTAGTGCTTAATGACCGTTGCGACCGGGGCATGGCCGTTATTGAGGTGCAGGATTAGCAGAAACGGCAGCATCGTGACGGGAAACGCCGCTAGCGTGCCTGCCCACTCCGGCGGTAGCCAATGTGCCAGACGGGTGATGATAAAAATGATGACCGTTGCAAGCCCTGCGCGCGTGGCCAGTGCCGGCCAGGAAAGTGCCCGGCTAGCTGGGCTTTTAACGTCAGGTACCCTACGAAACAGCCAGCTAAATACGGCAATAGCCGCGAGGGTCACCAGCGTGCCGCTGACCCGTGTAAAGCTGAATTGGGCAAGTACACTGCTGACTGCTAACCAAGCAACAAGCCCTCCCGCTACGCCGCTTAAGATCCCCTTTAACCCTGGCGGGCGGCCCATCACAAGATAACCAGCCCCCAGCGCCATAGAGGCGGTAAAGCCCGCAAGGGTATGTACCGCGCTTTGAGTCGCAAATTCGGGGGATAGCTCTAAGCCGATAAAAAACAGTGCCAGCGCGGTTCCTAATGGATAGCCTGCGAGTAACCCGGCCATGCGCGGGCTAGCCCGCACTGCAACAGCGCCTAACCCGAGCACCATACCAATTGAAAGGCCCAGTTTAGCGAGCTGCCAGGTAAGTGGAACTTCTATCATAAGGTGTTTTCCTTCACATTATTGTACCGTTATTATCACTGTGTCGTAATGGTGTAGCACTATTTGACGCATTACTTCATGTTTTGCGCTGCCTGTACGCGAGGTTGCCACGATCGTGACGCGCTCTGATAAGTTAAAGGCCCATCTACTTTCGCCACCGCCAAAGCCTGCCGGCTGTGAGCTTTGCCTACGCGCTGCGCCGCTAACGAAGCATCACCTGATACCGCGCACCTTGCATAACAAGCCGCGCTATCAAAAGCGCCATAGCCGCGAAGAGCGTCTAACGGCGATTGTATGGCTTTGCCACCCATGCCATAAGCATATCCATCGGCTCTACAGCGAGCGGGAATTGGCAGACGATTTTGCCACGCTTGACGCTTTGAAAGAGGATGCTGAGATCAATGCCTTTGTAACCTGGCTGGCCACCAAACCCGCAGGCTTTAAACCTAAGTCGTCGGGGCGCAAGCGTCGTTGATACTAGACTAAGCGCAGCCCTTGCTGGTCACGCCAGGCGGCTTCTAAAGCCTTTTCTAAAGGCACTTTTAAGTGGGCGGGCAGTGCATCTTGAGCGGCCTGCAGCGAATCAAATGCGCGGTTGCGCAGCCAACAGTACGCCCATGCGCAGGCCTCTGCCTCGCTTTGCGGGGTGGGGCGGGCAGGCATCTGATTGAGCAAGAATACCGCGGTCCGGGGTGCCCACAGCGGCATCTCACCCTGCTCATCTTGGCTCCACTGCTCAAGGGTCGCGCCGCTAGGTGTAGCATCAGGCGTGCCGAGCTTGGCGACCCGGGCAGTTTCGGCCAGGATGAGTGCTAGCTGGTCGGCGTCCGCTTGTCCCAGCGAGCGCCACTGCCGCAGCAGCGCCGAAAGCCCCGCGCGCATCTTGGTATAAAAGTCATCTTGCGGCATGCTCGGTATCTACTCCCATCAATAAGTGAGATTCGTTATGGCGTTTGATTTTGCCACGCCCGTTGAACGGCGCCACCCTAACGGCGGTTATGCATCGCAAAAGTGGCACCGCTATGAGGCGGAGGTACTGCCGTTATGGGTAGCGGATATGGATTTTCGCTCTCCGCCGGCGGTGATTGATGCCTTAAAAGCGCGGGTTGTGCACGGTGTTTATGGCTATGGCGAAGTGCCCGCCACGCTAACAGAGACCCTGTGCCAGTGGAGCGCTCACCATTACGATTGGCCCATTGAGGCAGATTGGCAGCTATGGCTACCAGGGGTGGTGCCAGCGCTGCATTTTGCGGCCATGGCACTGACTCAGCCCGGCGAAGGCGTGCTCACCATTGCGCCTATCTACCCGCCGTTTTTGGCGGTTGCCGAGCGTACGGGGCGGCTAGCCCAGCAGGCGATGTTAGCTGAGCCAACGGTTGCTGGCGAGTCTTGGCAGCTGGATATTGATGCGCTGGAGGCGGCGATTACCCCACAAACGCGGCTGCTGCTATGGTGTCATCCGCATAACCCCACCGGGCGGGTGTGGCGTGAGAAAGAGCTTAGCCAGCTGGCGGCGTTGATAGAGCGCCACGACCTGTGGGTCGTATCTGATGAGCTGCATTGCGATCTTCTGTTGGATCGAGGCGCTCGTCACCGGCCTTTAGCCGCGATGTTTCCTGAGTTAGCCAAGCGAATCATCACGCTATGGGCGCCATCAAAAACGTTTAATCTTGCAGGGCTGACCAGCGCCTGTGCCATCATTCCAGATGCTGCGTTGCGTAAGCGCTTCGCTGCTGCCACGAAAGGTTTTTTGCCAGATGGCAACGTGCTGGGTTTAGTGGCCGCGGAGGCGGCGTATCGTGACGGCGAATCCTGGCGTCAGGCGCTTTTAGAGATCTTGCGGGAGCATCGCGCTAGCTTGGAGGCGCGCGTCGCGTTATGGCCTGGAGTAGCGTTAAGCCCGCCCGCATCCACCTATTTAGCGTGGCTCGACATGCGTCAAGCGGGGTTGGGTGGGTCGCCCGCCAAGGCGCTACTTGAGCAGGCGGGCGTGGCGCTTTCTGACGGCGCTGCGTTTGGCAGCCCTGGCTTTGTGCGGCTTAACTTTGGCACCACCGCTTCCCAGTTAGAAGCGGCGTTGGTGCGCATGGATCGGCTGTTAAAGCCTGATCCGAACTAATAGCGCTAATTAGTACAGCAAAGCAAATAGCTTGCGCCGATAGGTAACGGTAAGCGGGTGGTCGGCGCCTAGCGCGTCAAAGACTTGCAGCAGGGTTTTACGGGCCGCGTCGTCGTTATAGGCGCGGTCCTGCTTCATTAACGCGAGCAGTGCTTCCAGGCCTGCGTCGTACTGGCCGTCGGCCACTTGGCGCAGCGCTCGCTGGTACTGAGCATCGCTGTCTGTACGATCGCCGAGCGCAGCGATCTCTTCACTGGAAAGTGCCTGTTCGCTGAATTCAATGCTGGCGCGCACGCCGCGTGCGGGCGCGGCATCGCGCTCCTCGGGAGGTAAGTTATCCAGCACGCTGCGCGCATCCTCACCACGGCCTTCGGCTACCAGCGCTTTCGCTAGGCCCACCTGATAGGCGTAGTGCTCCGGGTACTGGCTGACCAGCGATTGATAAATCTCGCGTGCGGCGGGTGCATCGCCTGCCGTTAGCGCTTCTTCTGCTTGCTCTTCGGGACTCGGTGGCGCATCGCCGGGAGCGGGGAAGTAACGGTTTAGCCACTCACGCACCTCTTTTTCCGGCAGTGCGCCCTGGAAGCCATCGACTAAGCCGCCTTGGCTCACCAGTTTGACATCGGGAACCGAGCGCACGCCAAGTTGGCCGGCAATCTCTGGGTTAGCGGTGATGTCTAGCTTCGCTAGTAAAAACGCACCCGCGTAATCAACCGCGAGTTTCTCTAGCAGCGTAACAAGGGTGTTGCAGGCGCTGTCACTGGGGGAGTAGGCGCCCAGTAATACAGGGACCTGCATAGAGGCTTCGAGTACCTGCTGAATATTATTTGCGTTCAACTCAATGATGACGTCTTCAGGGGCTACGGAGGGGCGTTCAGTGCCTGCCTGAGCATTTTGGGCACTACCGGTATCAGCGGGATCTGCGGTAAGCGGATTCCCTGTACGGGGATCAATAATCGACATGGGTAGACTCTGTTTCGCATGAAAAAAGGTTACCGAGTGATATGCAGGCAGTACGTGGCGGATTCAAGGAAGCAGGCATAAATAAACCCCCAGCGCCACGCTGCTCAGTCAGCCCGTTCGTTCTGTTTTTTTGACGCACCTCATGCTTTTGTCGAGTGACAACGCGCCACAGTTGCACATAGCCCGCATTCTACTAGTATATTCAAATGAGTTATTTGAATAGAGAGTTTTGTTATGAATGATTATGCTGCTAACGGTGCCTATACCCACGCGCTGCTGCTACGGACCTCTTCTTCATTGCCGCGGGGCTTAGTGGGAGTAGCGGCTGCATGCGCCCTGCTGGCGGGAGGCGTCGGCGCTGCGGTTGCAGAGGAGGCTCCCGCCTACAGAGAGACTAACTTAGGTCTTTATGTAACTGCCAAAGAGGCCTTTGAGCTGCTGCAACACGACGAGAGCGCACTGCTTATTGATGTGCGTGACCCCATTGAAATCAAATTTACCGGGTTTGCTGAGCCTACCGATATCCACGTGCCGTGGGTGTTGGCTGATCGTTCGCAGTTTGATAGCGAAAGTCAGACATGGCCCATGACGCGTAACAGCGATTTTGCGGCACAGGTGGCAGCTGCTCTGGAGGCGCACAGTGCCGATGCTGACACGCCGATTATTGTGATGTGTCGCTCTGGTGCGACACGCAGTGCACCAGCCGCTGATGCCATCGCAGAGATGGGGTACTCAGAGGTTTATTCCGTTAGCGATGGTTTCGAGGGAGGCACACTGGCGGACGGTGACTCTAAGGGAGTACGCGCCCGTAACGGTTGGCGCAACTCTGGCCTGCCCTGGAGCTATGAGATTAACCCCGACGTTGCTTGGTACGAAACACCGTAGCTGTGCAGCGTCACTCCACACCTATTAACCTTAACGAAAGGAAATAACCATGCGTAAACTGACACTACTAGCGGGTTCACTGGCGTTAGCACTCCCGACCGTTGCGCTAGCAGATCACCACGCTGAGCAAGGCGAGCAGGCGTTGATGGTGCTCACCAGTGATGCTGTGCAGACACAAGCGATGGCAATGATTTTAGGCAACGCCATGCGTCAGCAAGGCACGGACCTGCATATTCTTTTATGCGATGCGGCGGGCGATTTAGCGGTGGAAGGCTATGCCAGTGAAGAGGCAGTGAAAACGCCGCCAAGCAATCCCGCTGGAGAAGTGAAGCCCGAAGGCATGCTGCAAATGCTGATGGGTGAAGGTGTGGGGGTGGATGTGTGTGCCATTTACCTGCCCAATACCGACTATACCGAAGAGGACTTGCTTGAGGGGGTAGGCGTGGCTGCACCAGGCGCGATTGCCGAAATGATGCGTGACCCTGCGATCCCTGTGTATAGCTTCTAAAAGCGATTGACAGTTGCTAGTAAGGGCGCTTTACGCGTGATAGACTATGCCATCCTCTCAGACAAGACCCGTGGGCGGGCAGCCTTTAGACTGCTCGCTACACTGTTTGGAAGTGCTTAAAATACTTTCAAATCAATTGGTTGTTACGGAAGTGTCGTGCTACTGCAAGTATCCAATGCATAGTCGACAAACACATAGTTAATTCGTTGCCGTCTTTAGGCAGCCCTTATTCTCCAAGGAGATACCTGTGGCGAACAGCAAGCAAGCACGCAAGCGCGCCCGCCAGGCCGAGACTCGTCGCGTCCTGAAAGCCAGCCAGCGCAGCATGGTCCGCACCTACATCAAGCGTGTGATCAAAGCGATCAACACTGGCGACCATGGCAAAGCAATGGAAGAGTTCAAAGTCATGCAGCCGGTTGTTGACCGCATCGCTGACAAAGACGTTCTTTCTAAAAAGAAAGCAGCACGTCTAAAAAGCCGCTTGAACAAGCGCATTAAGGCTCTGGCGGCGTAAGTCGGCAGGCGCCCTATAAAAAACCGGCTGCGGCCGGTTTTTTTGTGTCTATACGTCGCATTACCCGCGGCGTCTTTGGGTTTCTTGTTTTTAGTCGCTATGTTTTTTAGTGCTATGGATTGAGTGATGACCGCCAACACGCCACCACAAGCAAATATGTCGCCTCCGCGCCGCGGGCTGATGAGCTCTGGGTTAGTGGTCAGTGCCATGACCATGCTCTCGCGGGTCATGGGGCTGGTGCGCGATGTCGTGGTGGCCACGTTTCTGGGGGCGGGCAACGGGGCTGATGCGTTTTTTGTGGCATTTAAGATCCCCAACTTTTTACGGCGCTTGTTTGCCGAAGGGGCGTTTAACCAAGCGTTTGTCCCTGTCCTTTCTGAATACTCCACCCAACGCAGTAAGCAGGAGATCCGCGAGCTGCTCAATGCGGTAGCGGGTAGCTTAACGACGATGCTAGCGCTCATCACCGCCTTGGCGATGCTGGGTGCGCCTTGGCTGGTGTGGGTGTTTGCCCCTGGCTTTGGGCGCGACCCCGAAAAGCTGGCGATGACCGCCGATATGCTGCGGCTGACGTTTCCCTATTTGCTGCTGATTTCGTTAACCGCCTTCTCTGGCAGCGTGCTGAATACGTGGAACCGTTTTGCGGTGCCCGCCTTCACCCCGGTACTGCTCAACCTTTCATTGATTGGCGCAGCACTGTTTTTAATGCCGCTTGTTGAAGAGCCCGCCATGGCGCTCGCTTGGGGGGTGCTCATCGCAGGTGCTGCCCAGCTGGCGTTTCAAGTGCCGTTTTTGCTCCGGTTGGGATTGCTGCCGACGCCCTGGCCTAACTTTGCCCACGAGGGCGTTAAGCGTATTCTCAAGCTTATGGCGCCCGCGCTGTTTGGCGTGTCGGTATCGCAAATTAACCTGTTGTTGGATACCGTGCTGGCGTCGCTGTTAGTGGCGGGCAGCGTGTCTTGGCTCTACTACTCAGATAGATTGGTTGAGCTGCCACTTGGGGTGTTTGGCGTCGCGATAGGCACGATTATTCTGCCCGCGCTTTCTAAGCGCCATGCGGAGAAGTCGACCGAGCACTTCTCTGCGATGTTGGATTGGGCGATTCGTGTGGTGCTGCTGCTTGGCGTGCCTGCGGCGCTGGCGCTGGCGCTCTTAGCGGAGCCGTTTTTGATTACTCTATTCCACTATGGGGCGATGACCGATCACGATATCCAAATGGCGGCCATGAGCCTGCGCGCTTATGCCTTTGGGCTGGTGGCGTTTATGCTGATCAAGGTACTAGCACCGGGTTTCTTTGCTCGACAGGATACCAAAACCCCGGTGAAAGTCGGCATTATCGCCATGGTGGCTAACATGGTATTTAACCTGATACTGGTGTGGCCATTGGCCCATGCAGGTTTGGCTCTAGCCACTGCGCTGTCGGCGTTTTTAAATGCCGGCCTGTTGGGTTACTTGCTCTACCGCCAGAAGGTATTGATCTTTCAGCCAGGGTGGGGGCGCTACGCAGTTCAGCTGGTAGGTGGTAGCGCGCTGATGAGTATCGCGCTTTATCTCATTGCTCCTGACTGGCAGGCATGGCTGAAGTTTGAGCTGTGGCAGCGCATTCGCTGGGTGGCAGGGCTAGTGGTGTTAGGCGGCGGGCTTTACTTTACCTGGCTAACGGCGTTTGGCCTGCGGCTGCGTCACTTTAAGATGAATAGCTAACCTGCAGCACTAAGGTAAAAAAGAGAGTAATGCCATGGTGAAGGTCATCTTCTCCTGCACCTGACCAGCGCGTTCGTTATAATCAAATGCTTTTAAACGGCAAGAGGCGCCATGCACGTCATTCGAGGTCTGCACAATCTGACAACGGCTCATCGTGGCTGTGTTGCTACCATCGGTAATTTTGATGGCGTGCACCGCGGCCATCAGGCGATCCTGGAGCAGTGCCGTGAGCATTCGGCGCGCTTAAATGTGCCGTTGACCGTGGTGGTGTTTGAGCCTCAGCCGCGGGAGTTTTTTGCCGGTGACCAAGCGCCGCCGCGCTTAACTCGCCTGCGGGAAAAAGTGCGCCTGCTGCGTGACCATGGTGCCGAGCAGGTACTCTGCCTGCCGTTTAACGATGCCCTGCGGAGCCTGACGGGACGCGAGTTTATCGATCAGGTTCTGATCGACGGTTTAGGGGTGAAACACCTGGTGGTGGGCGATGATTTCCGCTTTGGCTGCGACCGCCGAGGTGACTTCAATTTGCTGGAAACCGTCGGCCAGGTGGAAGGGTTTGGCGTAGAGCACACGCGGACCTTTAAAGTCGATGACGAGCGAGTCTCCAGCACCCGTGTGCGTACCTTGTTAGCCAGCGGAAACTTTGAGGTTGCAGCCCGTTTGCTAGGCAGGCCCTACTCACTTCATGGGCGCGTGGTGCGTGACCAGCAGCTAGGGCGTACTATTGGGGTGCCCACCGCGAATTTGCCGCTGTTACCCCAGCCGTTAACGCTGCGGGGTGTGTTTGCCGTAGTGGCTGAGCTTGCGAGCGGCGAGCGTTACCCCGCGGTGGCGAACGTCGGATTTCGGCCCACGGTGGGGTCTGAACGGCCCACGCTGGAAGTTCATCTGCTGGAATTTTCAGGCGACCTTTATGGTCAGCGGCTGACGGTTTACCCCTGCGCGCGGCTGCGTGGGGAAGTGAAGTTTGACGATTTTAATGCGCTAAAAACGCAAATTGAACACGATCAAGCCAGAGCGCGCCGCTACTTTGCGGCAGCGGCGACTGGCTGTATGAATACTCTTCCGCTGGCCTCGGCCCCGCTTGGGCGTGAGACCGCTTCTTCTGATTTCACCTCGGCGGATAACGCCGCCGATGCTAACGACGGCTGACCGGACTATGGATTATAAGCACACGCTAAACTTGCCAGAAACCGACTTTCCCATGCGCGGCATGCTGCCGAAGCAGGAGCCAGGGCGCGTTTCAAAATGGCAGGATATGAACCTGTACCAGCGCTTGCGCGACACCCGCGCGGGCGCGCCGCTGTTTGTCCTGCATGATGGCCCTCCCTACGCCAATGGCAGTATCCATATCGGTCACGCCGTTAATAAAATCCTTAAAGATATTATTGTTAAATCCAAGAACTTAGCCGGTTTCGACGCACCTTACGTGCCCGGTTGGGACTGCCACGGCCTGCCCATTGAGCACAAAGTAGAAACCACCCACGGTAAGCACTTGGCTGCGGATAAAGCTCGCGAGTTGTGCCGTGAGTACGCCGGTGCGCAGATCGAAACGCAGCTAGCCGACTTTGTACGCCTGGGCATTATCGGTGACTGGGATCATCCGTACCGCTCAATGGACTACACCAACGAGGCGGGTGAAATCCGTGCGCTGGCCGATATGGTCGACGCGGGTTATGTGTTTAAAGGTTTAAAGCCGGTTAACTGGTGTTTTGACTGCGGCTCGGCCCTGGCCGAGGCGGAAGTGGAGTACGCCGATAAAAAATCTGACGCCATCGACGTGGCGTTTCCGGTTGAAGACGCCGACAGGTTGGCCGCAGCGTTTGACCTAAGCGAGTTGCCCAAGCCTGCGGCGGTGGTCATCTGGACTACCACGCCCTGGACAATCCCCGCTAACCAGGCGCTGAACGTTCACCCAGAGTTTACCTACGCGCTGGTGGATACCGGCGAACGCCTGCTGCTGCTGGCAGAAGAGCTGGTAGAGAGCTGTTTAGAGCGCTTTGGTTTACAAGGCGACGTGGTCGCAACCACCCAGGGCAAACAGCTTGACCTGATCAACTTCCGCCACCCGTTTTATGACCGCCTCTCGCCGGTGTATTTAGCGGATTACGTTGAGTCTGAGGTGGGCAGTACCGGTATCGTTCACTCAGCGCCTTCTTACGGTATGGATGACTTTATCACCTGCCGTGAGCACGACATGAGCTTTGACGACATGCTCAACCCGGTGCAGGGCAACGGCGTTTATGCCGATGATCTGCCGTTCTTCGGCGGCCAGATGATCTGGAAAGCCAACCCGCATATCGTTGAAAAGCTGCGCGAAGTGAACGCCCTGATGGCGCATACACCCATCAAGCACAGCTACATGCACTGCTGGCGCCATAAATCACCGGTGATTTATCGTGCTACCGCCCAGTGGTTTGTGGGTATGGATATCAAAGGTAAAGACGGCAAAACCTTACGCGAGCGGGCATTGGAAGGCATTGAAGCCACCGAGTTTACCCCTGCCTGGGGCCAGGCGCGCCTGCACAGCATGATTGCCAACCGCCCAGACTGGTGTATCTCTCGCCAGCGTAACTGGGGCGTGCCAATTCCGTTCTTCCTGCATAAGCAAACCGGCGAGCTGCACCCGAAGACGGTTGAGCTAATGGAAGAAGCGGCCAAGCGCGTAGAGCAAGAGGGCATTGAGGCGTGGTTTAAACTCGACCCTGCAGAGCTACTCGGTGCCGAAGCGTCGGAGTACGACAAAGTCACCGACACCTTGGATGTCTGGTTTGATTCTGGCACCACCCACCGTCACGTACTGCGCGGTTCGCACCCCCATGGCCATGAAAGCGGCCCGCGTGCTGACCTCTACCTGGAAGGCTCGGATCAGCACCGTGGCTGGTTCCACTCGTCGCTACTGACCGGCGCAGCGATTGACGGCCATGCGCCGTACCGTCAGCTGTTGACCCACGGCTTCACGGTGGATGCCCAGGGCCGCAAGATGTCCAAGTCCATCGGCAACGTGGTTGCACCGCAAAGCGTGATGGATAAGCTGGGTGCTGATATTCTGCGCTTGTGGGTGGCGTCGACGGATTACTCCGGCGAAATGGCGGTTTCTGATGAAATCTTGAAGCGCACCGCCGATGTGTATCGCCGCATCCGTAACACCGCGCGCTTCTTGCTTTCTAACCTAAACGGTTTTGATCCTAAGCGGGATCAGGTGGCGTTTGGCGATATGCTGGCGCTGGATCAGTGGGTGGTCGACCGCGCAGCGCAGCTGCAAGCGCGCATTGAAACCGCCTATGAAGAGTACCGTTTCCTGGATGTGTACCAGCAAGTACACGGCTTCTGCGCCCGGGAGCTGGGCGGTTTTTATCTGGATGTCATCAAAGACCGCCAGTACACCACCCAAACGGACTCGCTGGCCCGCCGCAGCGCGCAAACGGCGCTTTATCATGTGGTAGAAGCGCTGAGCCGCTGGGTTGCACCGATTCTTTCGTTCACCGCCGAAGAGATCTACGAGCACATTCCCGGTGAGCGTGGCGAAAGCGTACTGCTGGAAACTTACTACACTGGGCTTGGCACCTTAGCGGATGGCGCTGAGCTGGGCCGTGCCTTCTGGGAGCAGGTGCTGGAAGTGAAGCACTCGGTAAACAAGTGCCTGGAAGATGCCCGTAATGCCAAAGTGATCAAAGGCAGCCTGGCAGCGGAAGTGACGCTTTACGTCAGCGACGAGCTGAACGCTACGCTCACCAAGTTGGGCGATGAGCTGCGCTTCGTGATGCTTACCAGTGAAGTCCATCTAGCGCCGCTAGCGGATGCCGCTAACGCAGAAAGCACCGAACTTGAAGGCTTGAAGGTAGCGGTGAGCGGAAGCGAACATCAGAAATGCGAGCGCTGCTGGCACCACCGTGCTGATGTAGGCGCTCATGCTGAGCATCCAGATCTGTGTGGTCGCTGTATCAGCAACCTGCCCGAGGGCAGCGGCGAGATTCGTCATTATGCCTAAGGGTGAGTCAACTATCGATAACCCACACCAGCCGCCGCCCATGGGGCGGCCGCTGCGCTGGCTGTGGCTGGCAGTAGCGGTCGTTGTGTTGGACTTGCTGACCAAGTACATGGCGAGTCACTTTTTAAACTATGCCCAGCCGGTTGAGGTGCTGCCGTTTTTTAACCTCACGCTGCTGCATAATACCGGCGCCGCGTTTAGCTTTTTAGCGGATCACCCTGGTTGGCAGCGCTGGTTTTTTGCCATTGTGGCCATTGGTGCCAGCATTGGCTTAACCATCTGGCTTTCCCGCGTGAAAGCGGATGAAAAGCTGCTGGCCATTGCACTGCCACTGATTATTGGCGGTGCGTTGGGCAACCTGTACGATCGTTTAGTGCATGGCTACGTAGTGGACTTTTTATCGTTCCACGCTGCTGGCTGGTACTATCCCGCCTTTAATGTGGCGGATATCGGCATTACTTTGGGAGCGGTAGGGTTAATATGGGAGTCGATAATGGGTGATCGACGCCGTAAGAAAGCCGCGCTATAGCAGCGTGATTAAAAGCCATAGAGTGACGAGTGAGGAACCATGGACTACCTAATTGATGATGGTATGGAAATTACCCTGCACTTCACGCTGAAGCTGGAAGACGGCACGGTTGTCGATTCCACCAAAGAGAAAGCCCCCGCCACCTTCCAGTATGGCGATGGCAACTTGCCGCCCGGTTTTGAGCACCCTATTAAAGGCATGGCCGCTGGCCAGAGCGGGTCGTTTCAGATTACCCCGGAGCACTCTTTTGGGCAGCATAATCCGCAAAATATCCAAACGCTGAAGCGCGCTGATTTTGGTGATGAAGAGCCAGAGATTGGCATGGTGATGTCATTTGCCGATAAAGCAGGAACGGAATTGCCTGGCGTGGTCAAAACCATAGACGGCGACCGTGTGGAAGTGGACTTTAATCACCCGCTCGCAGGGCGTACGTTAACGTTTGAAGTGGACGTGCTGAGCGTAACGCCCGTCACCAAACACTGATTGTCAGAACAAGCTTTAGAAAGAGTTTTCACTTAACCGGCGATGCAGGTTGCATCAAGGCGCTTTTATGCAGTCATCAGAGTCCTCTCAGCCAATACAGATTAAGCTGGCGAACCCGCGCGGGTTTTGCGCTGGCGTGGATCGTGCGATCGACATCGTCAACCGCGCGCTCGATGTCTTTGGCCCGCCCATTTACGTGCGCCACGAGGTGGTGCATAACCGCTTTGTGGTTGAAACCTTACGTGAGCGGGGCGCCGTGTTTGTCGAAGAGCTGCATGAAGTGCCCGATGACGTGATCGTGATTTTCTCGGCTCACGGTGTTTCTCGTGCCGTACAGCAGGAGGCTGAGCAACGCGGCCTTAAAGTCTTCGATGCGACCTGTCCGTTGGTTACCAAAGTACATTTAGAAGTGCTGCGCTACGCGAAGCGCGGCCAAGAGTGCATTCTGATCGGGCATGAAGGCCATCCGGAAGTTGAAGGTACGATGGGGCGTTACGACACGTCTCACGGTGGCCAGATTTACCTTGTAGAAGATGAGCGAGACGTTGCCAACTTGGTGGTGAACGACCCTTCGTCGCTGGCGTTTGTCACGCAAACCACGCTGTCGATGGACGACACTGCAAAAGTGATTGATGCGCTGCGTACCACCTTCCCAGAGATACAAGGGCCGCGCAAAGACGACATCTGTTATGCCACTCAAAATCGGCAGGATGCGGTGCGCGAACTGGCAGCGGACAGTGACCTAGTGTTGGTGGTGGGCAGCCCCAATAGCTCCAACTCCAACCGTCTGCGTGAGCTTTCCGAACGTATGGGGACGCCTGCTTACCTAGTGGATAACGCCGAGCAAATAGAAGCAGCTTGGCTTGAAGGAGTGCATCAGATTGGCGTTACCGCCGGTGCCAGCGCCCCGGAAGTTTTGGTGAAAGGCGTAATTGAAAAGCTTCAAACGCTTGGCGCAGAAGCGCCGATTGAACTGCAAGGGCGTGAAGAGAACATTACGTTCTCGATGCCGAAGGAGCTGAGAGAACAAGTGATTGTAAGCGGGTGATGCAAACGGTATCAGTTTACGACATACTCAAAGTATGAGTTAACTGATACGGGAGCATCGCTTAGTGTCTTACGTTTTTGATTGCCGTGCAGGTCATGTCAGTAAGCGCCAGCGCGGCTTTACCCTCATCGAATTATTGATTGCGGTGGTCATTATCGGGATCATCGCAAGCATCGCCTACCCCAGTTATACCCGCTATGTCGAACGCTCCGTTCGCTCTGATGGTCAAACGGCACTCTTGCAGGCGGCTTCAGAGATGGAGCGTTGTTATTCCCGTGATTACACCTACGAGGAGTGCGATTTGGAGATGACTGTCTCTCCAAGCGGCCATTACGACATCTCAGCCGATACCGATAGCCAAAGCAACGACGGCTATTTATTAACCGCCACTACCCAGCGCTCAGACGGCTGTGAAGGCGATCTCACCTTAAGCGCAAAAGGGGAGCGCGCCCCAGAGGCGTGCTGGTAATGAAGCATCAGCAAGGGTTCTCACTAATTGAAGTGCTGATCGCGCTGGTAGTGCTTGCTTTTGGTCTGATGGGGGTGGCAGCTATGCAGATGAACGCCCTGCAAAGCGCGACCGAAGGGTATCAGCGCTCTATAGCCGTGGTAGCGGCGGTTGATGCTCAAGAGAGAATTTGGAATCTATTAGCCAGCGACTCTAATTGCGAAGCCATAGATGCATCAGCGGTGAGTGCCCTTGAAGATGATTGGATAGAGCACTGGTCAGAAGATACAAACGCCAACCCGCTACGGGGCGCTAATTGGGACAACAGCGGTGTGAGTGTGTCCGCGGGGTGCGAGTTTACAATTGTGATTGCCCTAAATAGCGTATCCGGCAACAGCGAGGAGGAGTACCTCTACAGTTTCATCCTCCCTAATACGGCAGGTGCCCCATGAAAGCAGTGAAGCAACAGCTGGGCGCTGGCTTGGTTGAGTTAATAGTGGCAATGGCGATTGGCACAGTGATTGCACTAGGGGCAGGCCAACTCTTTTTATCTACCTTTTCTACGTTTAGCGCAGTGGATGAGCTAAGCCGGAAGCAAGAAGTAGCGGTGTTTTTAACGCAGATTTTAGCGGAAGAACTGCGAAAGGAAGACAATGTTTATCGCTATGCTCTTTCTTGCTCCATAGCGGATGTCCAGTGTCTTTGCACAATTAGCGATACCGACGAAGATAATCAACCAGTCATAAATTTTTATAAAGACTTTGAAGAAGGCCACGTTATTAGCGACGCGGAGTGTAGCGAAGAGCCGTTGGTGAGATCAGTACAAGACCACCACTACGAAATTAGTGTTCCGATAATGAAGGGTGGGGGTTCGCTAATATTCCATGTTACTAATCGAGATATTGTAACAACTACTGGCACTGAGAGTGAGTGAGGTAACAATGAAAAAGCAGCAAAAAGGCGCAGCACTCTTTGTTGTCATGGCTTTGTTATCGGCGTCTATGGTGGTGGGCATGAGCGCTATGCAATCATCTCTTGTGGATGAACGGCTGGCTGGGAACTTTCGTTCTTCTGTTCAAGCGCAGATGACCGCTGAAAATACCTTGTCGTCGTTAGTGAACCCTGTCAATACCGCAAACCGCAACGACTTCTTGGCGGAGCTGGTAGCGGACCCAGAACTGCTTAAAGAGACAGAAGGAAAGCTGACGGGTGATGCGATTGCCCAACTACTTCAATCAGGTACGTTAGACCAATTTATTGAGGATCTATTGCCTGCCAATTTTGATGAGCTAGACGAGGATGAGCAGCGCCAAATAAAAGAAGAACTGTTGGCTAATCTAGAGCTGCAATTTGAGGTAGATACGGAGGCACAAACGGTTACGATCACCTCTTGGGACCGCGGGTTGCGCAATAATGCCGCACGTGATTCGGCGTTGGTTTATTCCTATAGCTTTAGTGGCGCTGTAAGCTCACCTTTTGAGGCTGCAATTGTTGGTTGCGAGGGCATTTCAGTATCAGGTGGCTCTACGATAAGTAGCTATCGCTCTAGCGATGGTGTCTGGAACGGCCAGCCAGGGAGCTTTGCAACCAGTGATAAGCCCCTTATTAGCACAACATCAGAAAATGCAAATATTGATTTAATTGGTGGTAATGAACAAGTTCATGGTGGTGCAGTTGCTTTAGGTGGTTTGATTCTAAATGGTTCTTCTCAGATTTTTGGAAATATTTTTGCCAATCAAATGATCCGCTTGAACGGTGGTGGTGTCCGAGTTCGTGGTGATGTAGAAAGTCTACTAAATGTGGTTTTCGGTAGTAGTGCAAGGGTCGATGGTGCAGTAAGAACTGAACAAGACGTTCACATTAATAATTGGTCCGCGAGCATTGGTGAGGGGATTTATGCTGGTGGGACGATCATCACGGGGCGTAACCCTCCTTCTGGTCATATTGACCAAAAAAATCGCTCCAATTTTTATCAGAATATCTCGCCAGGGCTTAGTCCACTCATGGCTTCTGATTGCGACACCTTTGATTTTTCAGGTAACTCATTGAAGGAAGAAGTTGCTCGCTATCAAAATGATCTTAAATCCATTGGTAATGTGATAGTTAATAATGGTGTTGTAGATATAACAATGACGCCGAGTCGGATATCAGTTGCTGGTAGTGATAACCACGGCCACATTGATGGGGCTGAACCGGAAGTGGCTGCTGTTTTGGGAGAAGATATTCCTATCTATTACGTTGATAGTTTGCAAATGGCTAGCACATCTAAGTTGCACATAAAAGGCGGGGATGTAGCGTTAGTAATAGGTGATGATTTTTCCATGGGAGGCGGGGGGGCTGGCTTGGTTATTGATCCAGATAGTAGTTTGACGGTGTTTGTGAAGGGGCAGGTGAAGTTGAATAGCAACGTCAAGATGCCCACCACGAATACATTGAGTACTAATGGTAAACCAACGTTTTCGATCTTCTCTAGCTATGAGAGTAATAGCGAAGGTATCGATATTAATGCGAGCAATCGAGTCGTTGCCAATATCTATGCCCCTTTTACGAAGGTAAATGTTAATTCAGGCGGCAGTCTTTTTGGCAGTGTAAAAGCGAGAGAAGTAACGGTGGTTGGTGGCGCCAAAATTGTGTATGACGAACTGTTAGCCGATGCGTTTGGTGACAGTGGTGGAGAGTCAAGCAACGAGTGGTGCAGTTTTAATGATTTATCTCCTTTGACCATTGCAAGCCCTGTTGGTCAGATAAGGCTTCCTAGCTCTCAAGCAGAGTTTAATGGCAAAGGCAGCGTTCCTGATATTACAGTGACCCAAGACGACCTTGATAAGTTCTCTGATGCTAATGCTGCCAATAATAACATTCAGGGAGGAATTCCTGATGGTTTGTTCAACCGTGGTCAAAACGCTGAAAAATTTCATACCTTCATCGAAATGCTCCGAACCCGAAATGAAACTGTCCACGTGCAAGGAAGGAGTGTCAAAAACAATACGTCTTTTGGAAGCATGGGGAATGAGCAGATTACATTTGTGAGTGGCACTATCGATGCAAACAATATATCCGGTGCTGGCGTTTTAGTTGTTAAAGGTGATTATAAAGCAGGAGGAAATCCCGATTTCAATGGGTTAATTGTCGTATTAGGCGATTATTCACAGAAAGGGGGCGGTGGCAGAGATTTAAATGGTGCTTTATTAGTAGCGCCTTATGATGAAAGTCGCTTAGAGTTCACTACTGCCGATATTGAGTTTAGGGGGGGGGGGAGTAATGACTTTAATTATGATGAGGCGGCTTTGCGCACTGCTTTTCGTTTGCTTGATTCTGAAGAGCAAGCCAGTTGGGGGAATTGTAATGTTCCACCGCCGTCTGGTGATGGTGAGCTGATTTGGTCGTTAATAGACTGGCGTTGAAGCTGTTCGCCACCCGTCTGGCGAAACGTTATGATAGGCATATTTACCTAAGAGCTAGAACATCATGAGTCAGACAGCCAAAACCCGTGTGCTGACCGGCATCACCACGACCGGCACCCCGCACCTCGGCAATTATGTTGGGGCGATTAAGCCTGCCATTGAGGCCAGCCAAGACCCCAACGTGCAGTCGTTTTACTTTCTGGCGGATTACCACGCGCTCATCAAGTGCCAAGACCCAAAGCGCGTGCAGGAGTCTCGCCTGGAGATCGCGGCAACATGGCTAGCGCTGGGGCTGGATACCGATAACGCTATTTTCTATCGGCAGTCGGATATCTTAGAAATCCCCGAGCTGATGTGGATGCTCTCGTGTGTGTGTGCCAAGGGCTTGATGAACCGTGCCCACGCCTACAAAGCCGCGGTGGCGGAGAATGAGGAAGCCGGTAATCAAGACCCGGATAAAGGCGTCACCATGGGGCTGTTTGGCTACCCCGTGCTAATGGCGGCCGATATCCTCATGTTTAACGCTAATAAAGTACCGGTCGGGCGTGACCAAATTCAGCATATTGAAATGGCGCGTGATATTGGCAACCGCTTTAATCACCTGTTTAAAGGCCAGTACTTTGTACAGCCAGACGCCGTCGTGGATGAAAAAGGCGAAGTATTAAAAGGACTGGATGGGCGCAAAATGTCCAAAAGCTACAACAATACGATTCCACTGTTCTCTGCTGAGAAAAAGCTGCAAAAGCTGGTGCGCAAAATTAAAACCAATTCGTTAGAGCCAGGTGAGCCCAAAGACCCGGATACCTGCACGCTGTTCCAGATATTCTCGGCGTTTGCCAGCGATGAAGAAACAGCCGCCATGCGTGCACAGTACGCCGAAGGGATTGGTTGGGGCGACGCTAAAAATCACGTCTTTGATTATTTGAATGACCACCTAAGCGCCCCCCGTGAACGCTACAACGCGTTAATGGAAGACCCTGGGCATATTGAAGCCGTACTCCAAAAAGGTGCCGAGCGTGCCCGTGAGGAAGCGGCCGTAACCATGGATCGTTTACGCTCAGCGGTGGGGTTAGGTCGGTTTATTTAATTATCAACATTGTTAGCCACCAGAAGGCCCTCCCATGAGGGAGGGCCTTCTGCGTATTAAAGACCGCGTCGCCTTCGGTGGGTTCAGGGCAGCATCCGCCCGCACTTTAGGTCTAAAGCACTACTCGTTAAGGCGACGCTGCAGCGCATTGAGCTCTTCGGTGTGCTCTTCAAGTTCGCGGGTGGCTTCCTCTAACTTTTCGCGGCTTTCCTGAATATCATCTTCATTACCGTCATGTAAGGCCTCATTCAATTCATCAGTGCGCTCCCGCACTTCTTCATGACTTTCGCGTATTTCTTCCTCTGCCTCTGCAAGGACGCGCTCATTGGTACAGTTTTCGCTAATGGCGTGCAGCGCGCGCTGTAACCCCTCGGCGCGGTGGTGGTTGCCGTGTGCCTGCGCATACTCAAGTTGATGGCGTAACGTTGCGGTTTTGTCTTCGCATAATATGTCGGCAGCGTGGGCGAGTTGTAACGGTAAGACACCTAATACCGCGACGAAGGTAACGCAACCTAACCACTGGGCTTTCATGGCTTATTCCTCATGTAATGTCTCTAATAGCAGCGCCCCTCATGCCTGATGGGGAAACGTTTTCATAAGTAGTGTGGAGAGGCTGTCCGCTGTCGATCTCGCCATAGGCAGGCAAACATCCACAAAAATACTGGTACGTTCATTAATAGCCCATACAGAAGGGGCACCAAGCCGATGCCGGGCTGCTGCAGGAGTGCAAAAGCGACCATCATGGCGACTCCCGCGTTTTGAACGCCAACCTCAACGGTAATGGCGCGGGTACTGGCATGGGGGAGCCGTAATCGCCTTGCTACTTGGTGGCCTAAGGTCATGCTCAATACGCAGAGCAGCAGCACCGACAGCGTTTCTACGCTGAGCAGCGGTGGGAGCCGCTGGGCGTGGCTTACAATCAGCGCGATGACCACGCCAATCATCGCCACACCAGTTAATATCTTTATTTTGGGCAGCAGCCAGTCCAGCAGCGTCTCCTTCAGCACGCATCGCAGCAGCATACCGGCAAGCACGGGCACCAGGGTTACTAACAGCAGCTTACCGACGGTTGGCCAGTAGGGCAGGCTTAACCCGGCGGTGCTTAAATCGAGTAATTCCAGGTTCCAGCCCATCATCAGCGGTAGTGTAAAGGGGGCTAACACCGCCGCAATGGCGGTTAAACTAACGGACAGCGCTAAATCTCCCTGGACGAGATAGCTGAACATGTTCGAGGTTGCCCCTCCTGGAACCAGCGAGACTAGCAGCAGCCCAGCGGCGGCGAGCGGCGAAAGCGGCAGTACGGCTACGATGCCCCAAGCTAGCAGCGGTAAGGCCAGTATCTGCAGGCTGGTGCCCAGTAGTAAACGGCCCGGGTGGCGAAAGGTGTGTATAAAATCATGGCTTGTGAGGTTCAGGCCCATGGTCATCATCACACCGGCCAATACCCAGGGAAGCAGTACGTGGGATAACCACTCCGACAACATAGTAATTCCTTAAAAACAGGATAGGCGAAAAGCTTATACCCCTTTAATACGCGCTTACCAAGGCACGCTGCGGCGCCCGGTCTGAAACGCCACTACCTTTTGATAAATATCTTTCGCTCGTTCAATAGCGTCTTGTTCCATGTCATCGGTGGTGATGGCTCGGTTGCCACTGCTGCCGTTACTTTTAAGTAGCGTCTGCACATCGGCGCGGTAGCGCTCCAGCAGGTGTTCCAGATTGGTAAGGGTGGCCTGCAGTTCCAGCGTAAATGCTCGTCGCTGCTCTAAACGGGTATGTAAATCGTTAGGGTTCTTAGCCGTATCAATCAACGCATCTAGCGTGTTATTAACCAGTTTTTGCGCCCGGTGTAGCCGGGGGATAATAATGTACACAACGTCGTACAGGTGAACGGGTGAAGCATAATTATTCATAAGATGCAGGTGCTTATAAGCATTGAGTGAAAAAGCAGATAACGTTGGCATTCTACCCGCCCACAGCCGTTACGCTAGCGAAACCAGTTAAAAACTAAACCAAAATAAAGGGGCGCGTCGCAGCGCCCCGGCTCAACATATGGCGTAAGCCTCTGTGGGCACTGCATGTTGGTTGGAGCGACGCTTGCGAGCGGTATCAGCGTTTAAGAGGGGTGTAGCACCGCGTTCATCAGCAATTTCGGCAGCTGCTGCAGTTCCGGTAGCGGCATTGGGCGCGCAAATAAGTACCCTTGCAGCAGGTCGCACTGTCTATTGGCTAAATCGCGCTGCTGTTCTGGCGTTTCAATCCCTTCGGCCACCACGACCATATCCATATGATGCGCCATTGTGATGACACCTTGGACAATGGCCGCCATCCGCCGGCTTGTTTGAGCTTCTTGTATAAACCTGCGGTCTAGTTTGACTTTATGGGTGGGCAAATCGCACAAGTAGCTAAGGCTTGAGAAGCCTGTGCCAAAGTCATCTAACGCAATACGCACACCCATTGAGGTCAGCGTCTCCATCAGCGCGATAATCGGGCCAGTGCCGTCCAATAACACGCTTTCTGTTACCTCAAGTTCAAGCTGTTCTGCGGGTAAACCTGAAGCCTGTAGCGCGTGCTTCACATCATCTAGAAAGCCATCCCGACAAAACTGTAATGAAGAAATGTTAACGGCAACGGGCAGTGTATGCTCGCTCTGGGCGCTGAACGCTGCCATATCTTGGCAGGCTTGCAGGAGTACCCAGCGGCCTAGGGGAATAATTTGCCCGGTCTGTTCTGCGAGTGGGATAAACTCACCGGGAGATATCAAGCCCAAGGTGGGATGCTGCCAGCGAATAAGGGCTTCAACGCTGCGTATGCGACCGCTCACGGCATCGACAATGGGCTGGTAGTAAAGCACGAAGTGCTCCTCAGCCAGCGCGGTATGCAGCTCGTGGCGCATGGCAACATTATACTTAACGTGTTCGGCTTTGCGGCCACGGTACCACTGCCATGTGTTTCGCCCCTGCCGTTTGGCTTGCTCTAAGGCTAAATCAGCGTGCTGTAGCAGGCTGTAAGGCTCTTGGATGGAAGGCGTATGGCAGGCAATGCCAATGCTGACGCTGATATGCACCAGCTGGCCCTCAATAGCGACGGGTTCTGCCAAGGTGGTCAAAATACGCTCAGCTAGGCTCACAATAGCGGCGGCATGGCGCTCTTTTGCCGTCAAGAGTATGGCAAACTCGTCTCCTACCAGGCGAGCCAGCCTATCAGGAGGGCTAATTATCCCTTCTAGGCGGCGGGCAACCGCTACTAGCACTTGGTTAGCCACCACATGCCCCAGCCCGTCGTTAATGGCTTTAAAGCCATCCAAATCAAGGTGCAGAACCGCTAAGGTGCCCTGGTTTTCCTGCTGGTGCTGCTCAAAGGCGCTGGCAAGCTGCTCGGTAAACGCTGAGTAGTTGGGAAGGTGAGTGAGCAAATCGTGTGTGGCCTGGTAGGCCAGTTTGGCTTCCTGTCTTTTCTCGTGCGTAATATCTTGATGAATACCGATGTAGTGCGTGCAGTTACCCTCTGGGTCAAAAACGGGGCTGACGACTAGGTGGTTCCAGAAAGGCTGGCCATTTTTACGGTAATGGAGCAACGTAATACTGATATCGCGCTGTTTGTGTATCGCGTTGCGAATGGCTTCAACTGCTTCTGGCGCGGTAGCTGGCCCTCTTAAAAAGCGGCTGTTATTGCCGATCACTTCGTTGGAGGTGTAGCCCGTAATCCGATAAAAAGCCGGGTTAGCAAAGACAATCGGCATCCCGTTTTGCTGTGCATCCAACATGATGATGCCGCTGGGGCTGGCTTGCATACCTCTTTTAAGTAGCCGTAGCTCATCGGTCTGTTGATTGCGGTCCGTAACATCTCGGCATACGCCATAAACTCCCACAATGACATCATCAATCATCACCGGAAAATTCGTGATTTCCAGCGCGTAGTGGTGCCCCTTGGCGTGCCTTCCCAGAGTTTCATAGGTGATAGCCTCGCCACCGCAGGCGGTGTTAAACGCCTGCTGCGTAAGTTCACGAAAATTAGGCGCAATGAATTGGCTAAAGTGCACGCCAATAAGTTCGGATGTCTTATAGCCCGTAATGCGTTCCAGCGCGGTGTTACAGCGTTGAAAATGGCCGTCGAGATTAAATTCGTACACGCCGTCTGGGTGGTTAACAAACAGCGAACGGTGCCACTCTGATTGCATGCGTTGCTGCTGTTTATCGCGATGACGCAGGAATACAAGAGCCGCGAGGCTGGCGCTACGGTCAAGGTGGAGCTGCTCTTGTTGGGTGGGTATCGCGGGATACCGGTAGTACGTGGCAAAGGTGCCAAGTAGCTCCCCTTGCGTAGAGAGAATAGGCAACGACCAGCAGGCGCGTAAGCCCTCGGCGAGGGCGGCTTCCCTAAAGGCTGCCCAGCGAGGCTCCAAACGAATATCCTCAGTTACCACGCGCTGTTTTTCAAAAGCGGCTCTTCCGCACGTGCCCACCGCCGGGCCAATCGTAAGCGTTTGCATAAGTGCGGTGTAGGCAGGTGAAAAATGCTGGTTGGCAACTAAACTCAAGGTGTTAGTTGCTGGATCAAAACGCATGATCGAAACCAGCGCTTGCGGGAGCATGCGCTCTGCCCACTCCGCCACCGCTGTCAATGTTTGGGTAAGCGGTGCACCCGCTGCGGCAAGATCGTGGATTTCCTGCTGTGCTTCGAGCAAGGGATATTCGTGGTACATAAAATGCCCCTGGTATTTAAAACCTAATAATTCTCATTGTTTTAGAGGTTGGCTGCAGAAACCACGGTTAACATCATGTAATTAAGCCCAAAGGATGGCAAACAAAAAATACAAGAATTTCTAATTTAGTTACTTTAGTCTAAAGCGTATTCATATTTTCTAGTGTTGATGACAAATTAACCTCTCATAAAGGAGTATTAAAGAGAACTAAGGCGAGTTAACGAGAGTTAAGCACGCGATAAACATGCTCCGACCATGCGTTTTTATAAGTGCATCCACGGCAGACTATCACGATCAGTGAATACGACCAGCGCCTAAATAAAAAACGCCCTATGCAGTCCATAGGGCGTTCTATTAGGCAGCGGGTATCTATTTAATTCAGGGCTTAAACATCGAGCAGTGCGTTAAAGGCTCTAAAGCCCTCATGAAACAAGGCTAGTGTGTGGTGATCAGCATGACCACGCTGAGAGCAGCCGAGACCCACATGGCCGGTTTAATCGCCTGGATGTTGCCGGTAAAGAGTTTTATCAGTACGAAACTGAGGAAGCCAAACGCGATACCCAGGGTGATCGAGTAAGTCAGCGGCATCAGGATGATAGCTAGAAAAGCCGGGAAGGCCTGGTCGAACTTTGTCCACTCGATCTTGCTGATCGGCGCCAGCATGAACAGCCCCACCAGCACCAGCGCAGGCGCCGTGGCGATACCCGGCACCAGCGAAAGCAGCGGCGAAAGGAATAGAAAGGGTAAAAAAAGCAGAGCGATGACCACCGCCACCAGGCCGGTCCGGCCGCCCTGGGCGACGCCCGCGCCGGACTCGATGAAGGTCTGGGCCGCGCTGGTACCCAACGGCGCCGCGATCATCGAGGCGAAGGCGTCGACGGTCATGGAGCGTTTCAGGTTGCGCGGGTTGCCATCCTTGTCCTTGAGGTCGGCCGATTCAGAGAGGGCCATGAAGCACGACAAGGCATCGAAGAAGTTGGTGAACAGCATGACGAAGATGAACGGCAGGTAAGCAACCTTCAGCGCTCCCCATATGTCCACCTGCATCACTGCGCTGAAGTCGGGCCAGGCCGCTAGGCCGCTCCACTCCACGACCACGTCACCGCCCCACAGCCGGCCCATGGGCGATGCCAGCAGGGTGGTCAGGGCGATACCCAAGATCAGCGCACCGTTGAAGCGCAGGATAACCAAGATCGCCGTCGCCATCATACCGATGAAGAAGGTGACCATGCTGGCATCCATAGAGCCCAGCGTCACCAGCGTCGCGTCGCTGCCGACGATAAAGCCCGCATTCTTGAAGCCGATAAAGGTGATAAACAGGCCAATACCGCAGGTGATCGCGTAGCGCAGCGAAGGGGGAATGGCTTCAATGATCGCTTTGCGGACGTTGAACATGGCCAGTACGGCGAATAGCACCCCAGACCAGAACACGCAGCCTAGCGCTACTTCCCAGGAGAGCCCCGCACCCTGTACCAGGGTATAGGTGAACAGGGCGTTCATGCCCATACCTGGGGCGACCAGAATCGGGTTGCGCGCATAAAGCCCCATGGCCAGGCTGCTCATGAAACTGATTAGCACCGTGGCCGAGAGCGCGGCGGAGAAGGGGATGCCCGCATCGCTGAGAATCGCTGGGTTGACCACAATGATGTACATGGACGCCAGGAAGGTAGCGATCCCGGCGAGGATTTCAGTGCGTAGCGACGAGCCGCGCCGGGTCACGCCAAAATAGTGGTCCAGCCAGTTGGCAGGCCGAGCGGCCTGCTCATCAGGCCGTGCAGTGTGCTTATCGGCAAAAGAGGAGTTGGGTTCCATCTAGTTGATCCTATTGTTGTTGGAGATCGTTGTTGGAGATCGTTATTGGAAGTCGTTGTTGCTCGCCGGAGTGATCAGACCGTCAGTCCCGCGTGTGTTGGCGCCTTCCCCCCGCCCAGGTTTCCAGTACGCTGCGGTCATCGCCCAGCATCATCAGCGCGAATAGGCGCTCGCTCAGGGTGCGGCAGCGTGCCTGTCGTCTTGCTAGCAGCGGTGTGGCATCCGGGTCGAGCACCACGAAGTCGGCCTCCATGCCGGGGGCTAAGCGGCCGATGTTGCTATCCAGCGACAAGGCGCGCGCATTGCCCAGAGTCAAGCCGTAGAATCCTTGCCAGGCGGTTAGAGGCTGCCCCCGCAATTGCCCCACTTGGTAGGCGGCCTTGAGGGTCGCCAGCCCCGAAAGGTCGGTTCCGCCCCCAACGTCGCTGGCATAGGTCACGTTGAGGCCGACATCGCGTGCGGCGTGGCGGTCGAATAGCCCGCTGCCGAGGAACAGGTTAGAGCTGGGGCAGAAGGCTAGGTTGGCGCCACGATCCGCCAGTCGGCGACGCATCCCCTGATCGAGATGGATGCCATGGGCAAAGGTGCTGCGTGGCCCTACTAGGCCCGACTGCTCGTAGACCTCAAGGTAGTCGCGGCTCTCGGGGAATAGCTCGGCCACCCAGTCCAGCTCGCCGGTGTTTTCGGACAGGTGGGTTTGCAGCCACAGGCTCGGGTCATTGCGCAACAGCCCACCCGTCGCATCGAGCTGCTCACGGGTTGAGGTGGGGGCAAAGCGTGGCGTCAGGCTGTAACCGAGTCGCGCGGTGCCGTGCCATTCGCCTATCAGCCGCTCGGCGTCGCGAATGCCGCCCTGGGTGTCGTCGCAGAGCGCCTCGGGGGCGTTGCGATTCATGTGTACCTTGCCCGCCAGCATGCGCAGGTCGCGCTTGCGGCTGGCGGTGAAGAAGGCATCCACCGAACCGGGGTGGCTGGAGCAGAACACCTGGGCCGTGGTGGTACCCACTCGCAGCATCTCATCGAGAAAAACATTAGAGAGTGCCAGGGCATGCTCGTACTGGGCAAAACGACACTCCTCAGGAAAGGTGTAGTCGTTGAGCCAGTCCAGCAGCTGGCGCCCGTAGGAGGCCATGATCTCGAGCTGGACGTAGTGCACGTGGCTGTCGATGAAGCCGGGCATCAGCAGCTTGCCACGGTGGTCGATGACGTCGATTCCCGGGGGCAGGTTTGGTTCGAGCCGCGAATAGTCATCGATGGCGCGGATGCGGCCATTCTCGATCCACAGGGCAGCGTCTTCGATATGGCGAACGCTGCCCTCGGCAGGGGTGTCGCCCTCGCCGGGGTCGGCATCGAAGCTCAGCAGTTCAGCGCGTATCACGCGCGAGTCGTTTGTCGTCATGATAAGGGCTCTTTTTTTCCGCATGTTTATAAAGGGCTACGGCGCATATTTATGCAGGGGGCTGGCTGATTAGGGCACGGAGTTCGCTTGGTTCGAGGCCGCGTTGGTCTGGCCGCTCATGGGCGCCCATCAGGGGCAGCAGCTCGGCCAGTGTCGCTAGCGCAATGGCATAGGGCGACTTATCGCCGCCGGTGCCACCACTGGCCATACCGATGGGGCAGCGCACCCTGGCCAGTGCTGCCTCGTCATGCCCGGCCTCGGTCAGCCGCGAGCGGAAGCTCGCCCACTTGCTCTTGGAACCGATCAGGCCGATTGAGGCCATGTCGTCACGCAGCAGCAGGGCATCCACCAGCTCGCGGTCCTCGGTGTGGTCGTGGGTCAGCACCAGCGCGTGGCTGTTCGCAGGCAGCGCCGCAACGGCGGCACGTAGGTCAGTTGCGTGGTGGCAGGTTAGGCGCGGCTGCACCTCAGCCCAGGCGGGGAAAACAGCGTCGCGGCTGTCGTGCCACAGCACCTGCCAGGGCAGCGGGGTGGCCAGGCGAACCAGCTCAGTGCCGACATGGCCGGCGCCGAAGAGGGCTAACGTCGCCGCACTGCCGGGGAATACCTCCAACATTACGTTGACGAAGCCGCCGCAACACTGCCCGCTGCGCCCACCCAGGGAAAAGGCTTCAAGGCTCATGCCGATTGCAGCGCTCGCCAGCCGCTCCCGAGCTGCGTCGATGACCTGAAACTCGAAGGTGCCGCCGCCCAGGGTGTCGTGGACGGCGTCCGCCGTGATCACCATGCGAGCGCCTGGCTCCCTGGGGGTGGAGCCAGCGCTGGTCACCACGGTGGCCAGCGCATGGGGCAGGCCGTCCCGCTGTAGGCGGTGCAGGGCCTCATGCCAGCTTTCGGGGCGCTGGGTGTTCATCACTCGTCACCTTGTTCCAGCGAGCAGGAACCGTATTGGGCGCGTAAGGCCTCAGCCGCCATCAGCACGCGTTCGGGCGTGGCCGGGGTATCGAGTCGTGGCGCCTCGGCGTAGTTGGCAAGGCTCGCCAGGGCATCCCGTAGCGCGGACCACACCGCCATGCCGAGCATAAAGGGCGGTTCCCCCACGGCCTTGGAGCGATAGATGCTGGCCATGGAGTTGGGGTGTCCCTCCAGCAGATTGACGTTGAACACCGGCGGTAGATCACCATAGGTGGGGATCTTGTAAGTGGCTGGGCCGTCGGAGATCAGCCGCCCGGCGTCGTTCCACTTCAGCTCTTCGCTGGTAAGCCAGCCCATACCCTGGATGAAGCCGCCCTCCACTTGGCCGATGTCGATGGCTGGGTTCAGCGAGTCTCCTACGTCTTGAAGGATATCGACCCGGTCAACCTGGTATTCGCCGCTGAGGATATCCACGCTGACTTCCGCCACGGCAGCGCCGAAGGCGTAGTAGTAGAAAGGACGTCCCTGGCCGACGTTGCGGTCGTAGTGGATCAGTGGCGTGGCGTAGAAGCCTTTCTCCGAGAGCGAGATGCGATTCAAATAGGCTGCCTGGACTAATTCGCCCCAGGGAATGCGGCGTTCGCTCTCGCCGTGTCCGGCAATCAGGTGTCCGGCTTCCAGGCGCATGTCTTCGCGGTCAAGCCCCTGATCCCGATAGAGGTGCTCATGGGCGAAATCGAACAGCCGCTGCTTGAGCTTCATGCAGGCATCGCGTGCCGCTTGGCCGTTAAGGTCGGTGCCACTGGAGGCGGCGGTGGGCGAGGTGTTGGGTACCTTGTCGGTGCGCGTGGCGGTAATGCGGACTTTCTCGGTATCCAGCCCCAGCTCACGAGCGGCCACCTGACAGATCTTGGTGTGCAGGCCCTGGCCCATCTCGGTGCCGCCATGATTGATCATCACGCTGCCGTCGGTATAAACATGCAGCAGCGCGCCGGCCTGATTGAGGTGCTTCGCGGTGAAGGAGATACCGAACTTCACCGGCGTCAGCGCTAGGCCACGCTTGATAATGGGGCTGTCGGCGTTGAATTCGGTGATCGCACGGCGCCGCTCCCAGTAGTCGCTGCTGGTCTCAAGCTGCTCGACCAAATCATGTAACAGGCCGACCTGATCCACCTGCTGACCATAGTGGGTCGTCTGGCGGTCGGCGCGGTAGAAGTTGCGCTTTCGCACCGTCAGCGGGTCCTCGCCGATGCGCCGGGCGATGTCGTCCATGGCCGCCTCGATCACCATCATGCCCTGGGGGCCGCCGAAGCCGCGGAAGGCGGTGTTCGAGGCGGTATGGGTGCGGGCACGGTGGCCGGTCACGCGGGCATTGCCCAAGGAGTAGGCGTTGTCGCTGTGGAACATGGCGCGGTCGACAATGGCGTCTGAGAGATCCGGCGAATAGCCGCAGTCGCCAATTAAGGTGATCTCGCCGCCCTGAATCACGCCCTGTTCGTCGACGCCCAGCCGGTAGCGGTTATGGAAGGGGTGGCGCTTGCCCGTGGCGCGCATATCGTCGCCACGCGGTAGGCGGACACGGGTGGTGCGGCCAGTGCGCCGGGCGATCAGCGCGGCGATGCAGGCCCAGGGTGATGCCTGGGTCTCCTTACCGCCGAAGCCGCCACCCATGCGGCGTACTTCTACGGTCACGGCGTGAAACGGGATGCCCAGCACCTCAGCCACCAGTTTCTGGGTCTCGCTGGGGTGCTGGTTGGAGGTAAAGACCACCACGCCCTCATCTTCGGTGGGCTGCACCAGGCAGGCCTGGCCTTCCAGGTAGAAGTGCTCCTGGCCGCCGACAAACTGCTCGCCCTCTAAGACAAGCGCGGCGTCCTTCAGCGCCTGCTCCCAATCACCGCGCTGCTGAACGTGGGTGGGGCGGACGAACTCTTCCCGCTCGGCGGCGGCGACCGGATCCAGGCAGGCGGGCTGCTCATCGATCTCTATGACGGCGGCCTGGACAGCCTCGCGGGCGGCGCGATGACTCTCGGCGGCCACGGCGAAGATAACCTGTCCGACGTAGCTGATCGTATCCGACACAAAGATCGGGTCGCCCGGGAAGACCGGGCCGATATCGGTATGACCGGGTACATCATCCACGGCAATCACATCCACCACGCCGGGCATGGTGCGGACTTTGTCCAGGTCGAGGCGGGTCAGGCGGCCATGGGCGACGGGGGAAAGTCCCAGGGCCACGTGCAGCGCATTGGCCGGGGCACTTAGGTCGTCGATGTAAGACGCCCGACCGGTGACATGTTTAACCGCGCTCTCATGGGCCTGGGAGTGCGGGTGAGTATGGGTATAGGGGAGCGTGTCGCGGGCCAGGGGGCCAGAACCTTTGATGCGCCCATCGAGTTCGTGACGGGCCGTCGTTGACTCGGCGCTGACGTCGGCGGTGGCGTCTTTGTTAGATGCTGGCGCAGTTTCAGGCGCGGCATCGGGCGCCTTGGAAAGCGGCGCTGTAGAGAGCTTAGTGAGCGTACGCATGGAGCATCACCTCCCGAGTGCTGTTGGTGGCGTCCTGAGCCTGGCTTTCATTATTCAGCACCAGGCGCAGGCGTTCGAGCAGGTTGGCAGCGGAAACTTGGCGATAGTGGGCGCTGCCGCGTACATCCGACATCGGCTGAAAATCCTGGGACAGCGCTTGCCGTGCCGCCTGGAAGGCAGCCGATGAGGGCGCTTTGCCCTCAAGTGCCGCTTCGGCCTGGGCCGCACGCTTGGGAATGCCGGCCATGCCGCCAAAGGCTAGGCGCACGTCGCGCAGAACTCCATCCTCCAGGCGCCAAGCGAAGGCCCCGAGCACTGCAGAAATATCGTCCTCACGCCGTTTGGAAAGCTTCCACACTTTGAGCGTTTCCCCCTCCACGGGGTGGGGGAGGAACAGGGCGCGGATCGCCTCACCCTGCTGCAGGGCGGTACGCTTGTAGTCGAGAAAGAAGTCGTCAAGCGGTAATTCGCGTTCACCTTTGGGGCCAACCAGCCGCAGACGCGAGCCCAGTGCCAGCAGTACCGGTGGGGTATCGCCGATGGGCGAGGCATTGGCCACGTTGCCGCCCAGGGTGCCCCGGTTGCGAATCTGGGAGGAGCCCAGCCGATGCAGCAGATGAGCAAAGGCGTCAAAGTGTTTTTCGAGCAGCGGCTCTATCCGGCTATACGTCACGGCCGCGCCGACCCACCAGCCGCGTCGGCCATCGTCGAGGGTGGTCTCTTCAATCACGTTCAACTCGGCGACGCGCGTGACATCAATCAGTCGCTCGAAGCGAACCAGTCGCTGGGTGCTTTCCAGCCACAGGTCGGTGGCCCCGGCAACCAGCCGCGCCTCGGGGTGGCGCTTAAGGCACTCGGTCAATTCGGCGAGGGTGGTGGGCTGGGCAAACAGGCTTTCATCTGTGGGCGTGGCTATTTTCGGCTCAGGGGCGGCGGCGTCCATCCACAGCGGGCGATGTTCGGGGTGCTCGTTCATGCTCAGCGCGGCGTCGCGGATCGGGCGGTACCCGGTACAGCGGCACAGGTTGCCCCCTAGAGCGGCCTCAAGGCGCTGCGGTGTCAGCGGTGCCAGGGCCGTGTCTTGTTCCCTACGCTGCTGCTCGTGAAGGGTGAACAGCGACATGACGATGCCCGGGGTGCAGAAGCCGCACTGGCTGCCATGGCACTCGACCATAGCGGCCTGGGCGGGATGCAGGCTGTTGCCATCGGCGAGGCCATCCACGGTCACCAAATGGCGTCCATTCAATTGATGAGCCGGGGTAATACAGGCATTGGCGCTGTGATAACGCAGCTCGCCGTCGGGTCCTGTTTCGCCAATGGCGACGGTGCAGGCGCCGCAGTCACCGGAGGCGCAACCCTCCTTGGTACCCGTGGCGCCAAGGGTTTCGCGCAGCAGTTCAAGTACGCTGGTTTCGGGGGCCGCCTCGCACTGGCGGGGCTGCCCGTTGAGCAGGAAGTCGATCATCGCCGTGTCTCTTGTTGGTCTTGTTAAGGGAAGCATTTAGAGAAAGCATTTATTGCAATGGTTTGACCGATTGGTCAGTATTTTTCCAGCATGTGCCAGGATGTCGCACTTTGCAAGTCCAAGAGTGGGTTTTGTGTGACAGATTTGAGGCTTTAAAGGCAGTGATCGACTTCGCCCTATCTATAACGGCCATCAACTACTAAAGTGCTTACCAGTGCCGTGCTTGAGAGGTTTCCTATTGTTAAAACTCTTATTCTGGGCCATCCGCTTGTTGGTGTTCTTGATGGTAGTGGTGGCCTTTCTGCCCTTAATACCCAGCGGACAGTGGTGGGTCAGGCTGTGGGATTTTCCGCGGCTGCAGCTGACGGGCGCGCTGGTTTTGCCAGTGCTGCTGCTAGGCGTACACGCGTGGCTTAAGCGCCCCAGAAAAGAGCATGCCGTTTGGGCGGTAGTTATTCTCGCGATAGCAGGGTGGCACCTGTCACACATCATGCCGTTTACCGCTGTTTGGCCGACTGAAGTACCTAGTGCTGAGGCACAGCCTGGCGAAAACCAGACGACGTTAAACGTGCTGACGGCCAATGTTGACTACAACAATGATCAGTACGCTGCGGTAGTGGAGATGGTTCGGCGCGAGAACCCCGATCTACTGCTGCTGATCGAAATTAATAGCGATTGGGCCGAAGGGCTAGCGCCGCTTGATGAGGTTTACGCCCATCGCGTAGGGGAGGTTCGCGGTGAGGGGCTTGGCATCGTGTTATGGTCACGGATTCCGCTGCTGGAGCAGAAAGTCGAATATTTAGTCTCTGAGCGTCGGCCTTCTATTTTCGCAACAATTGACGTGCCAGGTATCGGACCAGTGCGTTTCGTCGGTGCGCATCCGGTTCCGCCAGGGCTGGAGGAAAGAACGGTTAGCAATGAGGATAAACGACGGGATAGTCGTGAACGCGATGCAGAACTCATGCTCATTGCCCGGCATGTTGAAAAAGACCCGGACAACCGCTGGATCGTCGCGGGGGACTTTAATGACGTGGCGTGGTCTGGCACCACCAAGCTTTTCTCTGACTTGAGTGATCTCAAAGACCCTCGCCGTGGTCGGCGATTAGTCAATACCTACCATGCCCAATACCCATTGTGGCGATACCCGATCGATCACCTTTTCGTTTCTGACGGTTTCCATCTGATTGATATAGACCGAGTGACGGTGCAAGGCTCTGACCACTTTGGCCTATCTACCACGCTAACGGTTGCCCGGAAAGATCAAGGAAAGCCTGAGGCGTCAGCAGAGGAAGAGCAGGCAGCCCAAGAGATGGTCGACGAAGGTGCCGAAGACGCCGCCGAGCATGATTAGCTGGGGGCACGGCCGTCCTGTGGTTGTGACGCGTTACCCTCTTGAAGACGCTCGATAGAGGCATTGCCCTGTTTAGCCAACGTTGCTAGGCGCTCGATCTGCTCATCCAGGCGGGGCAGGGCTTCCTGACGATAGCTCGAAAGATCATCGATGGCGCCCATTACCTCACTAAACGCTTCTTCAAGCACCTGCATGTCGAGCATCGCGCCGGATGCTCGCTTCTGGATATCAACGCCTTGCTGGCGAAGCGCCTTGGCGGTTCCGCCAATCAGCTGGGATGTGGTGCTGTTAAGGGCTTCGACACGATCTAGCACGAGGCGCTGATTCGCCATTGCCATCGCCACCGTTACCGCGACGGTGAGGGCAGAAACGGTCACATTGATGGCTCTATCGACGCCGCGCATCAACTCCCGGTTGTTGCGAATAATCACCTCGAGTGCCAGTACTCCCTGTTGACTCACTGCTAGCTGCTGTTGAAGGTCGACAACGCGCTGTCGCAGGGGAAAGAGCAGTTCTTCCTCAAGAAAATGGCGCCGTGGGTCATCGTCATCACGTGTGGCAATGTCGTCGCAGAGTCGGCGGTCGATCATGCGGCCCAGCGCAATCTGGCGGTTCAGCTCGTTAAGAACGTGTGTTAACGCCCGCTGGTCATCGCTAAGGGTGAGGTTGTCACGATGGAGCATGTCGCGGCCGCTTTCCAGCTCCGCAATGATCGCATCCAGCGCCTGCTGCGTATTTTCAAATTTACGAAAGTAGCGCTGTAGACGGCTATCAAGACCGGGAATGACGGAAAGTATGCGATCCAGAGGGGTTGGCGCCAAACGATGACGCGCAGGATCCAGCCCTTCCATGCGCCCGCGCAGATCCGTCAGCGCTTTGGCGACCGGCCCGCCTTCATCGCCCTGGTGGGCCAATTTTTGTAGCGGTGTTTGCAGCATGGCACTGCGATGAGCGGCCTGCTGCTGCAGTTCAAGCCCCATTTCGTCGATAGCGCGGCGCTGGCGATCCGTCGATGCGTTGTCACCTTCGCCCAGGAGCTCTGCGACAAAGCGGTCGGCCATTGCCTCAAGCTCAGGGTCGATGTCGCGGGCATCAAAATTGTCCGAATCGGCCTGACGCGCACCGAGTGGGCTAGCCCCTAACTGGTCGGCTATTTCGTCTACCGGCGGCAGGGAGAGACGACGATTGTCATCAGATTGCTGAGCCATAGACAACTCCTGAGCTATTAAAAAACCGGTTAAATCAAACCTAATGAAAAAGGCACGATAGCATTAACAGTTTACTCCTTCCGCGCGTAGCGATCCGCGCTGTCTACAAAGCGGCGAAGCTCTTCCAACGCTTGCTCGGTGGTGACCGACGCCTGAGGGCGCACTGTTTCAATACGCGCCATGGAAACAGCCGTATCATCGAGTACGGTGAGGGCGGATTCGATACGCGCAGAAAGCTTATTCAGCCGGTGTTCGGTTTCCACGAGTAGATCAAGACGCCTTACCAGAGCGGCGCGCTCTTCATCGCTGAGGCGCCTGCCCTCCCGCTCCAACCTACTGCGTACGTAGCTGCCGTCCACGCTAAACACCCCGCGCGCCTGTGAGGCCATGGTGGTTAGCGTATCTACCGCGCCATAACAAACCTGAGTGACCAGGCCTTTTGAGCGTTCAAACGCCAACTCGCCCGTTGTGAACCGTTCGCCCAGCACGCCCATAACATGACGATAGCGGCTATAGAGGCGGTCTGTGAGGATAGCTAGATCGGGGCGCTGGACGTCGAGTAGGCTCTGTTTGGCTTTGCACATTGCTAACACGAGGTCGTCGGCCTGTGCAGGTGGGCTTGCTGGGTCGAGTACTAATA
This sequence comes from Vreelandella venusta, assembly GCF_044809155.1. Classification (GTDB taxonomy): domain Bacteria; phylum Pseudomonadota; class Gammaproteobacteria; order Pseudomonadales; family Halomonadaceae; genus Vreelandella; species Vreelandella venusta_B. The sequence goes on along the minus strand of NZ_CP085241.1, from coordinate 3,049,163 downwards.
CACCCGCTTCATAGGCGTTGCGTTCCTCTTGAGCACGACGCTGCTGTGTATCGGCCAGTCGTTGAGCCTCCTGGCGCTGCATACGGCGGCGGGCCAGCCAGCCACGCAGCGATCGTTCAACGGGCAGCGCAACAGGAATGGCGATAATGCCCGCGAGCCACCCAAACAGGCTAGGGCTGAAACCACCCCAGAGAGAGGTCAGCCACAGCAGCATGCTAATGGAGGGAACCACCAGACAGTAACGGCCGATGACCCTTAAGCGACTTGGCGCTGTCACTGGAAGCGCCAAACCAGGATTGAAAAGGCCGACCACTAGCCAGGGCAAGCAGGTCATAAACAGTCCATAGGAAAATCCTTGCAGGAATCCCAGCATAGAGATGGCTATCCTTCCGTCATGGAACGCGAATGCGGCATTAAGAGTAAATCAGAAAGCCCCCCGTGAACTAGCGGGCCAGTTATCGACAACCACAAGAGACCAATACAAACGACCTCTAAAAGGGCTTAATAGTTTCAATTGTCTGTTCGGACGCTATCGCGAATCTAAGGATAACGTTTCAGAGGCTCGCTTGGTTTGGCTGAACGGCGGCAGTAAGGGCGAGGCGCTCTAAGTAGGGGGAGGCCTGCTATCGGTTGAGAAAAGTTTGCTAAGCTAGCCAGCGGTTTTCTTTGCGGGTACGCACTAGCATGAGTTCGCTTCACTCCCCATTTCGCCCGACGCGGTGGCTACCCGGCGGGCATTTACAGACGCTGTTTAGCCCGCTGTTCCGCGCTAAGCCCAAACTACAGCGTCAACGTGAGCGCATCACGCTGGAAGATGGCGACTTTATTGATCTGGATTGGTACGGTCCGCGAGGTGAGCAGACGCGCTGCGCGATTCTGCTTCATGGCCTGACGGGAAGCTCATCGTCGCTGTATATCTTGGGCCAGCAGCAGGCGCTGGCAGCGCAAGGGTGGCAGAGTGTGGCGGTCAATTGGCGAGGCTGTTCCGGCGAGCCTAACCATCGCGCCAGGGGCTATCACTCTGGTGCTAGCGAAGACCTTGCTGATATCGTCAAGCAGCTCGCGGTTCGATACCCCGATAAGCCGCTAGCGGCGGTGGGGTACTCGTTGGGCGGCAATGTGTTGCTAAAGTACCTCGGCGAAACCGGGCGTCATAACCCGCTGCGTGGCGCCGTGGCGGTTTCGGTGCCGTTTCGTTTAGACCACTGCGCCGACCGGATTAGCCAGGGCTTTTCTAGAGTGTACCAAGCACGTTTTCTGCGCGATTTGCGCCGCTATGTGGAATCCAAGCAGAGGGCATTCCGTCAGCAGGGTCGACAAGAGGAGCTGGTGAGATTAAACGCGCTTGAAACGCTGGAGGGCATGAAAACGTTTTGGGACTTTGATGGCAGGGTCACAGCGCCGTTACATGGTTTTGAGAGCGCCGATGCGTATTATCAGCGTTGCAGTAGCGCCTTTTTTGTTGAGGCTATTCAGGTGCCAACCCTGATTGTGCACGCGGAAGATGACCCGTTTATCTACCCGCACAGCGTACCGAAGGCCGCAACGCTGCCTGACTGCGTTGCCTTGGAGCTCTTTCCCAGCGGTGGGCACGTGGGGTTTATTGAAGGCAGCCCCTGGCGGCCACGCTACTATCTTGAGCATCGGCTGCCTGCGTGGCTAAACGCCCAGGTGCCACATGCAGCGGCGATCCATCGTCCTCAGGTGATCGCATCGTAATCCACTACTTATAACGAGATGTTCAATGTCTGAGTTCTATGATCGTTTGAAAGAAGTGGCGTCGCCACGTATTGGTTTGGGGTGTATGAACCTTTCCCATGGCTATGGGCAGTATGTGCCAGAAGAGCAGGGCGTTAAGGCGCTGAACGACGCCTTTGAGATGGGGTATCGCCATTTTGATACGGCCACGCTTTACGGCGGTACCGCTAACGAACGGCTGCTGGGCAAGGCGCTGGCCTCGAAGCGCCAAGAGCTGCTGCTGGCTAGCAAGTGCGGTATGGCCATCGATCCAGAGAGCGGTAAACGAGTGATCGATGGGCGGCCTGAGACGCTGCGGCGTCAGTGCGAGGAGAGTCTAACGCGTCTGAAAACCGATCATTTGGATCTCTACTATCTCCACCGCATGGATCGCCAAGTGCCCATTGAAGAGAGCGTTGGGGCGCTTGGCCGGTTGGTGGAAGAGGGTAAGCTTCGCGCGGTGGGTTTATCGGAAATCTCCGCAGACACACTGCGCAAAGCATACGCTGAGTACCCGGTATCGGCCGTTCAGTCAGAGTACTCACTGTGGACGCGTAACCCCGAGATTGCGCTAAGCCAAGCGTGCAAAGAGCTGGGCACAGCGCTGGTGGCCTTCAGCCCGTTGGGTCGCGGGTTTCTCTCAGGTGCTATCCACGCCGATACCGCATTCGCTGAGGGCGACATGCGCGCTGGAATGCCGCGTTTTAATGGCGATAATCTAGTCCACAACCTGGCGCTGCTAACGCACTTTAATAACGTGGCGAAAGGTTTGGCAATTACCCCCGCTCAGCTGGCGCTTGCCTGGGTGAAGGCGCAAGGTAGCCATGTGATTCCCATCCCTGGGTCGCGCTCCGTTAGTCATATGCAGGAAAATCTTAAGGCCGAGCAGGTAGAGTTAAGCGACGCGGCGTTGGAGCAGCTCAATCAGATGATGCTACCTGGCGAGGTCGCAGGTGCCCGGTATAACGAGGCACAGCAGGCAGATATCGACACGGAGACATTTGGGCATCAGGACTGACGTACTGTTTTAGGGAGTGCATGCTCAAAGATAAAAACGATGTCTGGCTGATGGCGAAGTAGATTTAAGAGCGTGTCCTTTCAGTCAGACGAAAGAACAAAAAGCCGACCTTTATAGCGACCTTCTTGTTAAGCCTTTAAAACTCCCAAGGTTTGATGTTGGCGGCGCCAAGCCCCAGGCCTAATTTTGTTACTTTTCTTTCTTGAATTTTGCTTTGCAATTACCGCTCATACACATTGTACAGTAGTGCTCCCTGTCTTCGTGCTTAGTACCTTTAGCAATGACAGTGCCGCAGCGGTTGCAAAGCAGAGTGCCTATGCCTTCTTCGACTTTCACAATTGCATGTTCGTAGTTCATAAAGTGCTCCGCGCAGCCCCCATCCTGCAAGAATGAGGCGTCATAGTTTGTCGGCGAAAGCCAACCCTTCTCTCACTCACCTTTTGACGGTGCTATCTAGCATCAGTTCAAATGCTGCGGGTTCCCGACACGCGGTTTTCACCCGTCGAGCGGTCTGATGTGGTTACTATTCGACCGGGCTTTAGGGTTGCATCAGGTTTTTCAACTCATCTGCTCGCTTGGTGGTTTCGCTGAGCATGCATGAATTGGCGTTGATGCGCGCCATTGTTCCTCCTTCTGGGTCAGCATAGAAACTGCAATTGGCTTCCTTATATGTAATCCATGCGCGTTGGGCAGTAAGCAACTGGTCGCGCCGATCACTGCTCAACTGGCTACGAAGCTGCTGGTAGTTGTCATTGAGCCTCTGGTCCTGACGCTCATATTCGCTTGTGATACAGGTCACCATATCGAGAGTGCTAACCGCTTGCTGCATACATGCCTCATATGATTTTGAATAATCGTTACTGTAAGCGGCAGCGCTAGCAAGAAGGGTAGCGACGACTAGGATGCGTTTCATGGCGCTATTTCTCTCTGTTCAATTTTTGTACTGACGTTTGCCACTATGAACGTTCTACTGATACCTCAACTCTGGATGACGTCAGATGTTTACTATACGTCAGGTAAAAATGTGGAGCAGACTCTTAAGTGCAGACAGTTCACTTATTATTGCCCCTACCCATAGGAGGCGTTACACCACTAATTATAAGCTTTTGCAATGAAGGAAAGGTGTGTTTTACCCGAAGACTCTGGACGCGACAAAAAGAAAAATCAGTATGCCGAAGCCACTCATAACAAAGGCAAATAGCTTTCCGTCATCGTGCTCTTTATTAGAGATGGGTGTGCTGAGGGCCGATTTTACCGCAGCATCTAACGTGATTTTTGAAGCGTCAGCCATGGCTTTTTCGGCAACGGCTTCTTTACGTCGAATAATTGCAGGAACGCCGGAAAATATGTGGTAAGTGTAACGATGATTGGGGTTAAGTTTGCTCCATCCTGTTTTGCGCTCCATTCTGGTCTGGAGCAATCCGTTAAAACCAGCAATTTTTGCTTTAGCAGCTAAGCCTTCTCTGACTTCTACTGGGCTTTTGGCTGCATAAGAGATGCGCCTGCCTTGGGCAATAACCTCGTTATGGCGACCACACTGAGCACTATTTGACGTAATAAATTCTTCTGGTGTGTGGTAAACCCAGTAAGAGGGTGCTTTGTCGTTTATCTCAACCTGACGAGCTGCCATACCTTTGGGTGTCGGTACTGGGTCAAAGCTGACCGGCAAGCCTTTCTGTGGCGACGTACTCGGCTGTGTTAAATGATTTCGGTGAAAGAAGTAGCTGTCACCATCCTCGCCGGTAATAAAGCCATATTTCTTTTGTGCGCTATAAGCAATGATGACACCTTTCACGACAAGTCCCTTACATCATGATGTTATCCATGGATATGCGGCGTGCTTTTTGAAATGACAGGCAACAAAAAAGACAGATCAGTAAGTAACTGATCTGCCTCTCAAAATATTGGTAGCGGGGACCGGATTTGAACCGATGACCTTCGGGTTATGAGCCGGATTTTCTTGCTTTTCCTCGCGCTCTCTTATTTGTCGTTATTTGCCTAAAATGCCCGTGATACGCGAGGCTATCAGGTTTTTTAAAATCCTCGCTAGGTAATTTAAGGTCAATTTCGTACACTAAATTCTGTCACAAAATTAAATGTGAAATTTACCGCATATGTGACCGTTAGGCTGCTGCTGAGTAAAAGATTGCCGCAAATATCTTTCAGCCCAGATCAGATCTGCTCGTCGCCGCCCTACACATGCTGCAGTAATCTCCTACGTCGACATTTGTCCTTACGATATTTGTCGACAAACTTCTAAACAATGCAGTAAGTGCAAGAAGATAAAGTGGGTGGAAATAATGCTCGAAACCGGACTAGACGATAAAGACAGGAGTGCGTATGGCCGACACTAATCACAAACATCATGATACTGGCTACAAGGAGTTGTTCAGCTATCCAGAGTTCGTTCAGCAGTTGATTGAAGGCTTTGCACCCGCCGAGATTGCCCAGCTGATGGACTTCACCACGTTGAAGCAACACAGCGGCTATTACATCACCCCGATGTTTGAAGAGAAAATTGAGGACGTGGTGTGGTCGGTTAACGTCACTTGGGAAGGTGTAGCCCAGGAGGTGTATTTGTATATCTTGCTAGAGTTTCAATCCTCAGTAGATCGCACGATGCCGATCCGGCTAATGCATTACGTGGCCTGTTTCTTCAGCGAGCTGCTCAAGCAGAAGGTTATTACCCCAAGCCAAGGCTTACCGCCTGTATTTCCAGTGGTGCTTTATAACGGCTCGAAACCTTGGACGGCACCATTAGATGTTTTTGAAATGATTACCCCTGAACCGCGCGGCTTCCTTCGCGCTTATCAACCACACCTGCGCTACTACCTAGTGGACGAGGCGCGCTATACTGACGAAGAGTTAGGTTTGGTGCAAACACCGCTGAGCGGGGTGTTTAGTATCGAGAAAGCTTCCAAAGACCGCCAGGGGCTACAGCAGGCTGTGGATCGGGTAGTGGCCATCATCCAAGCTGATCCCCACAAAGATCGGATTGATAAAATTATCACCCGATGGCTCAAGCGCCATTTGCAGCGGCTTGGGGCTGAGGTCAATCTGGATCAGCTCAACAGTTTGGTGGAGGATAAAGATATGTTGGCAGAGAATCTCGAAAACTGGGCTCAGAAAGAGCGTCAAGTAGGGCGTCAAGAAACGGAGCAGCGTTTGAAGAAGGAAGCTGATCAGCGTGTTTTGGACAGCAAGCGACATGCAGCGCGCAAACTGATCGCCCGGACTGAAATGGATGATCAAGCGATTGCTGAGATTACAGACTTATCTGTTGAGGAAGTAGATACGCTACGTGCTGAGGTAAAACACTGACTTTATTCTACGCCTGTTGGGGTCACAATTATGTTGGCTGAGAACCTCAAAACTGGGCGCAAATGAATACCTGGGCAACTAGATGGTTACCGCCAATTCACTTGATGAGCTGTTCACTCATCAACACTTCTTCTCAGAGAATCACAATAGGTGTGCTGAAAATTTAGGGGCTCTTGCTGGAAAAGAGCACCGCCAAGGACGAGTTCAACGAGGAATGTTGTGACAAGGTTGCCACTATCGAAGATCAAATCCCCTTCCGGTGCCCTCGCTGAGATCGAGCGAGTCAACATTAATATTGCCAATCAATTGCCCGTGTCGTCATGGCTGGATGCTGAATTAGCCGATACCTTACTTGCCTACCATCTCGTTTCTGTGCAAAAGGTATCGAGGCATTACGAAGTGGTCAGTGGGTTTCGAGCGCTTCATGCCGTTAGTGCTGTGCTGGATCCAGAGGTCTCCATCCCGGTAAGCATCACAGATACTCACGAATCTGATCTGGTCAGAGGAGCGTTGTTTGAGCTTATTAGCCATAGCCTAATGCACTGTCCTGAGGCTGTGGATGCGAAAGAGCGCGTCTATCGACAGTTAAAAGAGCTCTCCATTACGCTGCGGAAGACGCACGGCATCAAGGTGCCTACGAGTCTGTCCACCCGCAATCTAAAGGCATTAATGGGACTAGAAGAGCGCCGCATCACGCATTCAAGGAAGCGGAAGTCAGAACTCCAGCGGATCATGGAATCCCCTTAAGGTGTTGGTTTAAGCGGACATGGAGCAATTGGCAAAATTGACTGGCGTGGAGCTTTCCTGCCTGGAAGGGGTGTTTGCACTGCTGAAAGCGCCGGATGATCTAACCCACCTTCTCCTGGTGTTGGAAAACGTGAACCGCGCTTTACAGGCAGTTCAGGGTACCCAAAAAATTCGGGAGGACCTTGATGATGCGACCGAAAAAAAGGAGGAGAAAGACCTCTTTCATTACCTGCCTGTCATTACCCAGATTATCGCCGTGCTGAAGGAGGGTGATCTCGAAAGCTGCCCAGAGACGTGGCTAGATCAGTCGGGGAAGCAGCGCGGCATTATCAATGACCACCCTGAATGGGCGATGCTGATTCTTACCTCCGATGCTGAGTGCTATGGCAATGATGCGTATTGGCAGCATATGGGTGTGGTTGTGGCGTGCTCAGCCGTTCAGCGAAAGCGGCATCAAGCGCGTATCGGTTCCGAAATTACCGCTGCTTGTCGTGATATTCGTACGATCGCCAATGGCAAGAAGCCTCTCGGGCTGTTGGTAGAGGTTGGGGTGGACACCACGCTCGAAAGCTATCACAAACAATATCTGCTGGAGGGCGACGAGATCCTCGAGCCGCTGTCGGGTATCGAGCTGCTCGTTCGAAAAGTACTCGGCCATAAGGGAAAGACGAGAGACGGTGGGGGTGGCGGTGGTCACCCGGCAAGAACGATTGAGCGGCACGTTGAGATGTCGGATTCGGATGATGAGGAGCATGAGGGGCCAGAACAGTCTGTGCAACTGTTAGAGTCGGCCGGTGATGAGCAGGCACAGGGCCGACAGCGTGCCGCGGGTCTGCATCCAAAAGAATCCCAGACACTGCGTGCCGTATCCTTCACGGAAAGTAAAGCCTCCCCCACATCAGGGTTTGATCTAAGAGACTTGATCAGGCGCCAGAGCAGCCGTATCCAGCATATCAGTCAGTCCAACCAGCGGCTTCCTTTTCGCTACGCTCGTTTAAGTCGGGTCGAACTGGCGCTTGCCGCGAAAGCAGCGTTTGAGCTATTTACAGGCCGAGGGCGATTTGACCAGCGTGATAACGAAGACGTCTATGCTGGCCTTTTGCTTCTATTGATGATCTGGCTCGGACGCCCCGTTGAGCAACTGCTAAAGATGCGGGTCTATCGCGATCGGTGTGATTTACCGAAACACCGCAAAGACGTACTCGCTTTTTTAATTGAAGAGCATGCCTTTGTGCTGCCCATTCCGTCGCCAGAGTGGCGCAACAGCCTCCAAGACGATGCCAAGAAACTGCTCTATACAGCCGGTGAGAGCACGCCTGCATTGGTGGATGAAGTGGTAGTGGTCGCCAGTCCCGTGCGGATGGGTAAGTTTATCTCGCGTCTCAGCCTGATGCGGAAGAGCCGGACAAAATATCGCGAACTGTTTCCTGAGTGGCGTCATGGTGGCATTGAAAATGCAATGCGGGCGGCAGTTTCAAAGTTCAATCGCACCCACCGTATGCGGCTGACTCCTCACCGTATCAGTCAAGCGCTATTCGATGAGATAGTCGACCACTCCAGCGATTGGGTCGACGCTTACCTGTTGACCGGCCACCGTTTTACTGTCGCTGATGTGGCTGCGCACTACTACAGCGTGCCGGCGGGTTACCTAGAGACACTTTATCATGATGCTGCTGTATCACTGCGCAACAGTATTTATCAGCATCTCAGCGTCGAAGAGAAAAACTACTACGCCTTCAGGCAGCCCGTACAAAACAGCGGCGACCACGGCAGCAAACTGAACCTTAAGCCATTATTGCTAACGCGCCTTGTCAAGCACCTGAAGAGCGAGCTACGAGCGGCAAGGCGTCTTCAGCCCAGCGAGGAGAGTTGGCGACAAACGCATAATTGTTATGTGGGTTACATCGCTTTCTGGATACTGTTCGCGACGGGTTACCGTGCTGTCAACGACTTGGTTTTTCGCTGGAGAGAGATCGATTTCTCGTCCGGTTTTCTGACCATCTCCGATAAGGACGACGAAGCGATGAGTCAAGCACGGATAGTTTGGTTACTGCCGGAGCTGCGTGAGCAACTGCGTCACTATGCGAGTCACTTGGAAGTACTGCAGGCACGGCTTTATCATCGGGTATCACTCTGTGAGCATCTCGAAGCGGTGTTAAGTGAGCCTCAGCCAGACGTGCCACTGATGTTCTTTATCAGTGACAGTTGGCAGATGGTACAACTCTCTCCAGAGAATCTGCGGCGTCACGTTCCCGTCTTTACGCTGCCGGTCAACGCCAGCCGGCATTACCTTCGCAGCGCTTTACGTGCTGAAGGAGTTTGTGGCGAACTGGTTAATGCCTTCATGGGGCACGCTCAGCAAGGGCAGGAGCCATTTGGTGCCTTCTCTACTTTGACCCCTGTCGAGATGTTTCGGGAGCTAGCGCCTGTCCTCAGTAAAATGCGCCGGGAAGCGGGGTGGACAGTGCAGCAGGGGCTAGCGGATGTCTGACCATATCGTGGAAGTGTGGAGCGGATGGAAGTTGATACAAGTTCCCGATGGGGCAGGTGGGGCTGAGGCGCGTCACCGGCAGCATCTGGTTAATAGGCGTCGTCACCAAATGGCAGTGCTGGAACTGCTACAGGAAACACATCCCGGTTTGGTTCACGGTGAGCGAAATATCAATGTGCCGCCTGACATCTCTCAGCAGTGGGAAGATGCCTTACAAACCGGTGACAACCGTTCTGTCGTTGAAATTCGCAATAAGATGAATTTTCTGTCGCTAGGGTTGTCACGTGGGCAGCAGGAGTTGGGGTGGGACGTGCGAGTTCCGTCGCCGTTGCACTTGATCAGGCCAGCAGCAAGTCCCTTCACACCGTCATCTTTCAAAAAGTTAAGTGTTTATCGCGACTGGTGCCGACATGCTGACCTTGCGATTCAACAACCAGCTTTTCAAGCGCTTCTTTTACATGGCAATGGAAAAACAGGTCACCGCCGACTTGAACCCGACATGATCAGTTGGGGGCTGTTTCTCTATTATGTTATGACGAATGATAGCTTGTTGGGCAGCCAGCATGTGAGCGCGCTACCATTGGCTACCCGCACATTAGCAATCTACGAATCTTCTGCTTGGCTGTTATTGCATGAGACGGTGCCGGACGGCATGCCAGGGGAAAAAAGAGTACTGCCACGTAGCCGCTGGCAGTTAGGAGTCCCCGCATTGGCGGTGTTGATGCGCCATATCCATCAATTCGGTCACCCTAAACATTGTGAAGGTTATCAGCAGGCGCGGGCTTATACCCAGACAGCTTGGCTGCATTTCTGTGGTGCTTTAAAGGCAGAAAAGATGTCACTTTCGGCGTTTCGTGAGGCTGCCACGACTGCTCTTCGCCTCAGTTTACCGGCTTATTTAGTGAATAGTGCAAATGGTAAACATCCAGGCACGTCGATTGCAGAAGAGCGTTGGCAGCAACTGCTTACCGGTGGATACGTAGAACATACCAAGCCAAAAGCCGAGCAAGGGGATAAATGTACAGCAGCCAGGCCTGGGCTAACGGCAAGGGGGGCCGTGCGCCATGAGCGTGACCAACCGCTGTATGAAGGGCGGGCTCTGCTGAAATCGTTACACGATATGCTCTACAAGCGTCGAAACCAAAAACGCCTCAAATTTTCTGATCTTTCTCGCGAACTGGAAAGTGCCGTCGTTGTTTCTCAACGTATGGCGCCTATTATTGAATGTCTGTGCCGCTGGCTACTGTTTCTGCATCAAAAGCAGAAGCGAAAGCAGTCGACACTCTATAAATATTTAGGCGTCAGCATGCCGCTAATCCAGACTATGGGAAACACGCCTGTTGATCAGGATAGGCTTGGGGCACTTGTTAAGTCTTATGAGCTTTTAGTTGAGCAAGCCAAAACAGAGAAAAACCGCCACTACCGTTGGTCAGTGTTGCGCTCATTCCATTCATTTCTTGTCATTGATCAGGGGTTGGCCGGCGTCTCTATGACGTTAGCCGACGGCGAGTCCGCTGCTGCGCATCACGCTGATGCCAATTGTGTGTCAGAAGTTGAGTACCGTTTAATAGCGAGCCACCTGGCCTCCCGGATGACTAACATCATGGGGCAGATTCGTTACTGGATATTTGTGCTCGGTTTTCGTGCCGGACTCAGGATCGGAGAAGCGCTGTCTATTCAGCTGGATGATGTCTTACTCCATCCTGAGATAGAGGCTACTGACGTGACGCTTCTGATTCGTAACAATACCTATGTCGGCATCAAGAGCCATGATTCACGCAGACAATTACCCTTACACCATCTGTTGACAGATACTGAGTTGGAAGGCTTTAAGGCCTTTGTCGCCAATCGGTATGCAGTGGCCAGCCATGGCCGTGTCATGTTGTTCGGTGAGGGCGGTGGTTCGGTGGCGCCCCTGCACGATGATCAGGTGCAGGCTGAGATTCACGAAGCCATGCGTCGTATCACCGGGGATTACAGTCTGCGCTTTCATCATTTGCGGCACTCGCTGGCCAATTATCTACTGCTCTCTTTTCACGGTGTAAAGATACCGTGGGCAACGCCTGTTCATCATGACGCACTTTGGGAACAGCTCTCTGGTGGCCCCACGCGGTCAGGGTTGTATTTTATCGCCCAGCTGATGGGGCATGCATCGCCCGATGTGACACTACGAAGCTACTTGCATTTCACCTGCCTACTTCTTGACCACTATTGCCACAAGCAGTCTGCGTCTGTGGAGAACTGTATTCCGAATCACGCAACTGCTCAGTTGGAGCCTTTAGTTAACGTAATCCAAATCAAGCCTGCGACACTGCGTAAATGGAAAGAGCGATACGGTGAAAAGCCGCCACTATGGTTTCAGAAAGCTTTTCCTAAGTGCTCTGTGATAGACATTAGCAAGCAACCGTTAACTCCCTATCCAGAGTTACCAAAGAATGTGTTGCTTGAGCACCAAGGCCTAAGTCAACTATCGCTAGAGCAGGTTGCTGCTGCGATGGATGCTTTGTATCAACGGGATTTTGATGATGTTGAGCATATTTTTAATTTGTGCGAAGGCGAGGCCGAGCGGCTAACGTCTTGCGCGCGGCGTGTGCTTACAGTCCCTACGCGGCGGGGGAAAAGCGCCTTTCGCCATTATCGGATGACGAAAGGCAAGCAGCCGACACCGAGCAGTCACGCCCATCCACGATTGCCGATGCCACACTCTCTTGCGGAACGTCCAGTGATCAATGCGATGTATGAAGCGATCTGGTCGCGCTGGTTAAAGCAGCATCCAGATGAATTGCGTAAGCAGCTACGCTTTTTCTATCGCTATCACCGTGCCACTGACGGCCATGTATGGATTCGTAATGCTGATGACGGCCTAGCCTTCGTAAGTTGGGTGCTAAGTCTGAGTACTCGTGTGAAAGCCTTCATTGAGATAACTCCCAGTGTTCAATCGCCGCTGTCTGGCCAGCAACAGCTCAGCGAGTGGAAGAAGCGACTACCCTCACATCAACATAAGGTGGAGTGGCAATCTAAGCCTCCAGGCAACCGTTTTTCAAAACCGCTGGGCACGGGTAACGTAACGTTCTATGTAGCCAATGAGAATAAGCGCTCTCGAAGCGGCTACCCAGTACGCTATGTGCTGGTGATGGCGTGCATCGTAATGGCCACGGTCGCCCAACATGGGGACTCTAAAGTGCGGTAGTAAGAGGCGATACTTTCACCGCTGGACCTGAGCTGCTTCGCCGTTATCTAGTCAATACGCGGACTTCAGAACATGAGAGCCGTTACTATCTCAGCAGTCTAGTGCCGGATGCCGACCAGCTGGCCAAAGCGGTTCGGCAGCACTGGGGCATCGAAAACAAATCCACAGGTGCCTGAATGTGACCTTTGCCGATGACCAGATGTGGGTACGAACGGTGTATATTGGGTGTAACATGCACATTCTCAAGCGGTTAATGCCTAACCTGATTCGCTTGGACCCAGTAAAACGCAAGGGGAGCTTCAAGACCCAGCGAATCCTCTTGACCAGCTCAGATAAATATCGCGCTCATATACTTGGTTTGGAATGAGAAGCCTCCTTTACGTGCGAGTGCCCTGCCGGCGTGGGGCGATGCAATGTTACTGATCAGGATCTGCGCCATTCTCTCAAGATCGGAGTCTCCGGTAACCCTGTGCGGTTCAGTGCTCAAAGCGCTTGGGATGAATTAAGATTAATGAGTTTATTGCGGTTATGTATTCATGTTCTCGCACACATTACAGGAGGCACTTAGATGGAAAAATCTAATGAGCCTAGTGATATAAACGAAAACAGCAACTCTCTGCAGCGGCTTAAAGGGTCGGTCGGCAAATATAAACTGCCATTTGAGCCTGTAGGTGTTGATGACTGGGAAGCTCTTGCTCCTGACATTCACTTAAGTGATGAAAATGAGTCAGAATAGGCCTGCATAGCATATGCTATGTCGGTGAGCACATTGTAGGTAGGCGAGGAGCAGAGCAATGAAAGTGACTGAAAAAGTAGAAGTCGAGGCTGTCACTGATGTGGTGTGCGATGTATGCCTAACCACAACGCGTGTAACAGATGAAAATCTTGAGTACGCCACCCTTAAGGCACATTGGGGCTATGGCTCTCAACACGATGGCGAACGCTATGAAGTTCACCTGTGTGAAAGCTGTTTCTTTAGTGCGCTGGCTTACTTCAAACAAGAACGCCGCGTGCAAAATTTGTTCGGTGAAGATAGCGACAGAGAGCGAGCCTTGAATACAGATGATCGTCTGGGGCTAGTGACGACAGCTGACTATTTCCGTGATAGTAATTCATAAAGTGCGATAAGTGGTTTCACCACCCTTTTGCGCGTTTGCTTGGCCGCAGAAACTGAGTGCAGCACCTCAGCATTTCGCTAAGGTGCAGTCACTTACCATACCTCGAACTCAGCATTCAAGAACGTGCCAGTATCCAAGTGGGCAAACCCAAGTGAACCGCCCCGGTTATTCCGGAGACCGGTTTGTTTGAGTCAGGCAGTTTCATCCGATTCTCCCCTGCGTTTAGCTTACGGAAAATCCTACTTTTGAGCACCTTGGTTTTTCGTGGGATTACCCATTGATGGCTCACGTAAACCCCGTTGGCATTGGCCGTAAAGCCACTGATTTGCTGAGGGCTCTATTCGTCCATCAATTGGCCGGTTACCCAGCGAATCAGACTGGGCGTCGCTTTGTCACTTTCCAGGCGGTACGTCGTCGCTGATCGCTTGCCGTTTGGGCCTTTTCGGGCGCATAACCACGGGCCCGCCCGTTGCGCTTTATCTCGCGGCTAATGGTGCTGCTGTGAATGCCAACGGCATTAGCGATCTGGCGCTGGCTAATGCCGGTCTCAAGATAGGCAAAAACTGGGTATCGTTGGCTTTGGGTCAGTAATCGGTATCACGTGCTCTACTTCACTTTGGTAGGTAAGGCAGAGAGGGTACCGGCACTGGTTCTCCTGCCTCTACCTTGTGATCCAAAGTGCTGCGCTTATTCTATGAATCCAGGTTTTGCGCATTCGTTGGTTTAATTTGACGTGGTTTTTAGCTTGATGGTGACTGTAGTGTTAAAACTAGTGGCAGGTTGAAATTTTTTTAATTATTTAATAAGCAAAAATAATGGAAAGAAGAATACCCCACCCTAAGGCACTAGCAGCAATAATTGTGTAAGTGACTGAGATGGTGGCCATTTCAAATTCTTGATGTAAACAGAGTTCTTTTAATCCGTGGTAAATTAAACTGCAAGAGATTGTGATTCCGCTAAGTATAACCACCGCATTTAAAAATAAATTTGGTATTAATAATGACAGCGATGAGACAAATAAAGGTAGTGGTGCTAGTGCAGCAATTAAATAGGAATCTTGATAGCTTATAGATAGCTCATCAACTCTATTGGCTACAGCATATATTATCCATCCGATAATGAAAAAACTCAAAATTTCCGCAAGGAATATAATTGTAGCGATGAAGCGAAACTCACGGTCAGTAAAGCTATATAGAAATGTTTCACTGTAATAAATTCCTGCATAATAGAACATTACTGGAGGCAAGAGGGACAGTGGTAAAACTACCAACCATGCGAGTAAGGGAATGGAAGGGTGGGAATTCTGTAATTCTTTCCAGCCTTCACTATGACCGAATGGTAGTTTGAGCAAGTTGAGTGTTCTCATTTCAGATTCCTCTGGATGTTATCATTGTCCATTGTATCCTGTTATTGCTTATATTTATTAATAAGTTTTTTAGGGTAAATATAATTATTGATTTTTATGATAGGCTATTTTGATAAGTCCGATTTTTTAAATGTAGTTGCTGTTTGGTTTTGTTAAGTGGCCAGCCAAATTATATAGAAATTCATTAGTATGCCAATTTTTATTAAAATATTCGTATATTTTATACAGGTGCTTAGGTTGTTTTTGAGAGCCTTTGAATGGAAATGTTATAGAGCGGAAGTGGTTGTCTGATGAGAGGAGCGTTGTTAAATAGCATTGAATTTTTCTGAATCCCATTTGCCTGAATTGCTTCCTTGGTAGGCCGGTATGACGTTTGATGCTTGGAATTATCACACTTAATGCAGCGCATAAAAATTTGATATGGTCAGTATGCATTACGTACCCTTCTCAGAGAAAACTGAGATGATTGTAAGACTAGCTCTGACGTATGATGTTTGGCATTTAGCTATTATGTATCTATACTTTAAAATTCTATTAATTATTAAGGTATTACACTATGAAAAAGCATGATTTGCCTTCTGGTGCTGGGGATGTGGCTGATCAGTACCCTGAAATATGGGAGACTTATGCCGCTCTGGGTAAAGCGTGTGCAGAAGCCGGGCCGCTTGATGAACGTAGTCGGCGTTTGATAAAACTCTCGCTTGCAATAGGCGCCCGTTCCGAAGGGGCTGTTCACTCCCATGTTCGTCGCGCCTTAGAAGAAGGCTTAAGTGCCAAGGAGCTTAAGCAGGTAGCTATGTTAGCGATTCCTACCACCGGATTTCCAACTGCTGTTGCAGCATTAACTTGGATTGAGGACATCACAGATCCTGACTAAGAGAGTGATAAAAGGATTTATTTTGTTATCGGAAGCACTGCTCGAAGCTAATCGAGCAGTGCAGTGATGCTAAAGATTACATAAATATTTAATGCTTGGTATTTTGTAAAGCTCGCTCCTCGATATCTCTATCGACAGAAGAAACATAATACTCATCGTCGAATGCCCCTTCAGGTTCCTTGAGCCACACTAGGCAAATCACCCAGCTAATGAACGCGCCAGCAGCGATGATGTAGAAGAACTCCGAGGGGGTGACAAACGTAAAGATAGTCAGGTACACCACAGCACCCACATTGCCGTAGGCACCTGCCATGCCTGAAATTTGCCCTGTGATGCGGCGCTTGATGGAGGGAATAATACCGAACGTAGCTCCTTCAGCTCCCTGCACGAAAATCGACGTGCCGATGGTCACCGCAATGGCCAGAATTAACGGCCAGCTTGAATTGAGCAATGCCATCATTAAAAAACCTACGCTAATGCCGAACATGTAGCACAGCATCACAAAACGCCGGTTACCCATGCGGTCAGATACCATACCGCCCATGGGCCTAGCCACAAGATTGACGAACGCAAACGATGCTGCGATCAGGCCAGCCGTGGCGGCATTGAGTCCCCAAGTCTCCTCAAAGAACATAGGCAGCATGGATACGACCGCCAGCTCCGCGCCAAAGTTTGCAAAATAAGTGCTGTTAAGCGCAGCCACACTATTGAAGGAGTACTTGTCATCTTCAGGAACTCCCTTGCGCAAAATTGGCAGGTTGACCCGCAGAATTTGTACAATTTGGTAGATCACAATCGCGACGATAACGAGGTAGGCGATGGTGGCGCCAGTGACCGATAAGTAGCCCATGTACTGGATACGCCACACCAGAATGGCGAGTACGCCAACGAGTGGAATGGTCCAGATGATCAGCTTGATCATATCGGCCCAAGAGCTCACTTCCATGGCTGCCGTTTTACGTGGTTTGCGATGGGAGCTGGCATCAGGACCATCAGTGATCGCGAACCAGTAATAGACGCCGTAAGCCGCCATCACGATGGCACTTTGAGCAATTGCCCAACGCCAGCCATCGGGCCCGCCGTACATGCTAAGAGCAATGGTCGGGAGCGACATGGCCGCTACTGCGGAACCAAAATTGCCCCAGCCAGCGTAAAAGCCCTCGGCAAAGCCGATGTCCTTGGGCTTGAACCACAGCGCGGTCATATGGATACCCACCACGAAGCTGGCACCGATCGAACTCAGCACTAAGCGGGCGACCAGTAGCTGGGTCATGCTATCCCCGAAGGCGAATGCCAGTGCCGGTATCGACATTGTCACCATTAGCACTGAAAACACGCGACGCGGACCGAAGCGGTCCAATGCCATGCCAACAATAATACGCGCAGGGATGGTCAACGCGACGTTGCAAATGGCGAATAGCTTGAGGTCGTCCGGGGTCAGCCAGTCGACGCTCTTGAGCATACTCGACGCCAGCGGCGCCATGTTGAACCATACGTAAAAGGTAATAAAAAAGGCGATCCAGGTCAGGTGCAAAGCCCGGATTTCAGGGCTGCGAAACTTGAATACAGAGGAAACTTTCATGGGCGTCTCATCCTGTGTCCCAAGGGTGGTTTAGGGCTGCTCAAGGACTGGGCAGGATCAATAAAGGACATTCGGCGCGTCGAGCCAGGAACGAGCTGACACTGCCGAACGTCATGTAGTCGAGTTCATCGACAAAATACGTCAACGACTTGGCGATGATGCCACCGTCTGGTTGATGGCTATGACGTGCAATCACCAGCAGGTCTGGCGAGAGTTTCTGAGTTGCTTGCAGCAGCATCTTGCGGGCATCTCCCTCGGCTAGCAGCAGCTCTGCTTCGAAACCCTCGCCGGTAGCGAATGTCACGCCTTCTTGAAGGTGCTGTTTAAGCTCGTCACGCTCTTGTTGAAAGAGCGTTTCGTTGTTGTCGGTAGCGTCGAGAGGGTTCTCAACGACACCGACGAGTACCAACAGGGGTTGGTTACAGCGGAACATATTGACGACTTGAGCAAGCGCCAGCTTAGCGTTTCGCGAACCGTCGTAGGCGATCATGATTTTCATGGTGTCCTCCCGCAGTGGGGTAGGGGATCAAGACCCGGCGCTTAGCGCCGGGCGTAAAGATTAGGGGTTCTGAACATAGGTCAGGGGTTTTTAACGTAGGCACCCTTGCGCAGGTAGAACCACCAGTTAATAACAAGGCAAATCGCGTAGAAGGCCGCGAAACCATACATAGCCAGTTCCGGTGTGCCGGCTTGAATTTGTTCGCCCATGACCCGAGGGGCGATGAAAGCGCCATAGGCGGCAACGGCAGAGGTCCACCCCAGTACCGGGCCTTTCTGTTGCTGGTCGAAAATCACGCCTATGCTGCGGAAGGTTGAACCATTGCCAATGCCGCTGGCGGCGAATAGCACAATGAACAGCAGAAGGAATATCCAGAAGAATTGGTTGGGGTCAGTGGCGTTATAGGCCAGCATCATCACATAGCCGGTGGCCATAGAGGCGACCACCATAACCGCAGAGATAAGTTGGGTGACGATTGAGCCGCCCACCTTGTCGGAAATCCAACCGCCCAACGGGCGTATCAGTGCACCTACAAAGGGGCCTATCCAAGCCCATGTTAAGGCGCTGGGGGCCTCTGGGTTGGCTACGCGGGTGAGTGAGCCATCGGCGGCCACTTCCATCATATTGCCGAAGATAACGTTAATAGAGAGGGGCAGTGCCGCAGAGAAGCCAATAAAAGAGCCGAAGGTCAGGATGTACAGAACCGTCATTGACCAGGTGTGCTTATTGGAAAATATCGCGAACTGCTTCTGAATATTGGGCTTAATGTCGCCTGGAATCAGGCGCAGCAACACCAGAGTTAGCACAATGGTTAGCGGCAGAGCAATCCACATATTAAGCCAACCGAGAGCCAGCATGCCGATGATCGCAGTCACTAAACCTACGCCATAGAGCCCTAATATTTTACTGAAAGCCGCCAGCGGAGAGCCGGGATTGGGGGTAATGGTGCGCAGGTTATTCATTCCAAACCAGCCGGCGAACGCTAAAGGAATCAGGAATACGAGCCAGATAAAGCCAGCATTCTGAATCCATGTGTCGGTACCTGCTTCGATGCGGCCAATTAAGGTGCCACTGGCGCTTTGCAGCTCTAGCGGAGCACCAGCAAGAGTGCCGAAAATACCAACGGTCATTACCAGCGGGATGACGATCTGCATGGTGGTAACGCCAAAATTGCCTAGCCCTGCATTCATACCCAGGGCATAGCCTTGCTGCTTACTGGGGTAGAAGGTAGAAATATTGCTCATTGAGCAAGCAAAGTTACCGCCCCCGATGCCAGAGAGTAGTGCCAAGGCTTGGAATACCCAGAACGGCGTGCCTGGGTTCATAAGTGCAAGCCCAGTACCCGCGGCAGGGATCATCAATAGGGCAGTAGTTAAGAAAATTGTGTTACGCCCGCCAGCAATACGGATCATAAACGACGCTGGAATACGCAGTGTGGCACCAGCAAGTCCGGCAAGCGCCGTTAGGGAAAAAAGTTGATTAATCGTAAATGTAAAACCGAGGTTTTGCATTTGAGTGGTGATCATTCCCCACATCATCCAGACAGCAAAGCCCATCAGCAGGCTAGGGATGGATATCCACAGGTTGCGGTTAGCGACCCGTTTGCCTGTTTGTTCCCAGAAGTGGGCGTCCTCGACATCCCACTTCTCAATGTCGGCGTTTCTTTTGCTCATGGCGGTTTCCCCTTGGCATTAAACCTTTCTGCAAACAGCTATTAACCGGCAAGATACGCCTGAGAGGAGAGTAGGGAAACCAGGGGAAAAGGCTCGAAAATCAGCGACATACCACTTGAGAGGTAGTCGCTGAGAGAGATAAGCTAATTGATTTTAAAGAGAAAAAATCAGAGGGGGTAAAATTAAAACAGTGTAAAAGTACCCAAGAAGTCTTTGGAGGTAACCACTCAGAGTCGGCTAGTGATCCAGTCCTTCTTGCACTGCCCAAACAGCGGCTTCGACACGAGAGCGTAGGTTAAGCTTTTTGAGTAGATGCTTAACGTGGACCTTGACGGTTCCTTCGGTAATATCCAATTTGCGTGCGATGAGCTTATTAGATAACCCGCCCGCCAGTTGCTGGAGAATTTCTCGTTCGCGCTGCGTCAGGCTGTGAACGTCGGGGGTAGTGGGCGCATTGCGTTGATTACGCAGCGCTTCGGCCAGCAATGCGGTTAGGCTTTCACTAATCACCATACGTCCTAGGGCTGCTTGGCGCAGTTGGCGAACCATGTCTTCTGGTTCCATATCTTTTAGTAGATAGCCGTCTGCTCCGGTGCGTAGCGCAGAGACAACATCGTCTTCGTGATCAGAAACAGTAAACATTACCACTCGGCCACTGTAGTTAGCTTCTCGTAGGCGGCGTAAAGCCTCTAACCCGTTCACGCCCGGCATGTTTAAATCCAGTAATACCAGGTCGGGTTCCATGGAAAGCGCTAGCGCAATGCCCTCTTCAGGGTTGCCTGTTTCGCCAACTAACTCAAGGTCATCTTCAAGCTCAAGCAGCTGAGCTACGCCACGGCGTAGCAGTGGATGGTCATCGATGATCAGCAGGCTGGCAGGTGAATCGTTAGCGGTTGTCAGCGTCATTATGAAGCCCCAGTACCAAAATGAGAGTCGGAGTCAGCCGCAGTGGGCTGCTGTTGGATCAAGCGAGCAGTTAATGGGGTAAAAACAAGCTCTATGCGGGTTCCCCCGGTGGGGCGGTTAGCAATGCTTAGTTTTCCATTCAGGGTAGTCGCTCGGTCACGTATAATCACCAACCCATAGTGCATCGGTGGCGAGCTATCGTCTTCCAGCCCGATACCGTCATCTTCAACACGCACAAGCAGCTGAGAATCGGCGAAGCGCACGGTAACCGCCGCCCAATGAGCTTGGGCATGCTTATGAGTATTGGCCAGCGCTTCACGAATGATTTGCAGCACGTGAATATCTTCATTGGGGTTCAGTAAATAAGGCGGTACATCGTATTTCAGTTCTACGGTCGTCCCCATTCGCTGGGTAAATTCATCAACGGTTTGACGCAAGGCAGATTGAAGGCCTGGCCCTTCAAGCTTAAGCCTGAAGGTAGTTAGTAGTTCACGCAGTTGGCGATAGGCGCTGTTTAAACCGACACGTAGTTCATCGAACACGGCTGCTTGAGCCTCTTTTGTGGCATCTTTTTGCTGCATGCGTTCGAGTCGAGCGACCTGCATCTTGAGGTACGATAGCGACTGAGCCAACGAGTCGTGTAGCTCACGGGCGATGATGGTTCGTTCGTTAATCAGCGTGACATGCTGCTCCTCTTCGATGCGTCGCTGAAGGTACACTGCTGTGGCGAGCTGGTCGGCTAAAATAGTGAGCAGCCGACGCGTACTATCGTTGAGGCGTTCGTTTGGATACCACACCTCCAGAGTGCCTAGCAGCGTGTCACCTACGCTGATAGGTAACAGCAAGCATTGTGCTTGGTCGCTGGCCATGATCTCTAGCGGACGAGGGTCAATCAGACAAGCATGGCAATGTTGATCGCGACAATACTCTGGCCGAGTGCGTGAATGGGTTTCTAAGACGGGCATTTCCCGCTGATCAAAAGGGTCGTTCAGAGATAGTCGTATCGGCCCAAGTGTCAGCAGTTCTTCTAATTCACGTAGCATCGGCGCTGCGCTGGAACACAGGTCATTACCGCCCCCATAAAGTGAACGACTGGCATCATGCATCACCCGCATCGCCTGGTTGCTGCGCTCAAGCTCCAGTTTCTTGCGCGATACCTTGTCTTCCAACGCGGCATAGCTGGAGGCCAACTCAGCAGACATCGTGTTGAAGGTGTCGCCAAGTAAGGCCAGCTCATCGCTGCCGCGAATCTGCGAGCGCGGTGTAAAGTTACGTTGTGCTGCCTCCCTGGCGAGCACCATCAGCTGACGCAATGGCAACACCAAATTGTGGCGAACGTCGTAAAGCGAAATCAACACCACAATGGCGATCAACACAAGAAAGAGCAGTTGCATCAAGCCCAGCAGCCTTACCTTCGCTTCGGTGCTGTTCTCAAGCTGCGTTACGAGGATCTCAATGTCGCTGACTAGGGTGGCGATCATGCTATGGAAAGCATCCAACGCGATACCATCACCAGTAGGAGCATCTTCAAGAGCAGGGCTAAGCGTGCGTTGCCAGTAGGTCTGAATTTTTTCTAGCTGATGACGAGCCTCATGGTGCTCATCAAGGGGGATGCTTTGTTCCAACGCGGCGCTGTACAACCGCTGATCGAAACGGGCCACTAATGTTTCGAGCTGTTCTACGCTGTTTAGCCGCTCTTCATTCGTCTCTTGTGGGCCATACTCGACGCTCTGCAATGCTCCCATAATCTGGTAGGCGTTCATGCGTAAAGACCCGGCAACGTTAATGGCAGCAGCATCGCCACGGGTACTGTTGGACATTGCCATGGTTAGGGTGATGCTAATTAGTGCCATCCCGCTAATTGCTAACAGAGACGCAATAATGCGAGCTACGAGGGAGCGTTGCAGTAATTTCATGACGGTTTCGAAAACGCACAAGTGCTAGAAAAGTGTGGCATTGACTGGCTCTCGATATGGGGGCTATTACTTTGGAGTTAGCCCGCCTACCTCCGATGCTTTTTGACCTAAACCCGGCATTTAACGACAATTCTGGCACGTCTTCTGATGTCTTCATACCCTCGCCGGGAAACACCATGCTTTCACCTACGCCACCTTCGTCGCTGAAGACATCAAAAGAGCCAGTCAATGGCTACCAGATGCTGGTAGCCATGCTATTGATGCCGCTGGCCAGCGCGTTAGCGGTAGCCAGCTGGACACTGTATACCCTGCTCGCTATTCATCCTGTCTACGTGCTGTTACCGCTGGGTAGCGGTGTCCTATTGGCCTGGCCTGCATGGCGGTTGGCTCGCCGTAACAACACGTGCCGCCTGATGCAATGGCTGCTATTGGGGCTGGCGCTGGTGCTCATTGGGTTTGGGGTGGCCAATCAACCTGGTGAGTTTCTGTTGGTAGGAGGGGGGTTAGGGTTGGGAGGTGCTGTTATTGCCACTGGCATCGCCCATGCCAACGGTTGGATGCCTGGCTGCCTGAAATGCTTATTAATAGGGCTCTTCCTGGCCATGGCGGCAGGCGTGGGGTTTTCTCTACGCATGGAACCCTTAGTGGTTCAAGCCTATGGTTGGCGGGCCGCACCTCTGAGCCTGCTCATTCCATTAATCATGA
Organism: Vreelandella venusta; assembly: GCF_044809155.1. Taxonomy (GTDB): domain Bacteria; phylum Pseudomonadota; class Gammaproteobacteria; order Pseudomonadales; family Halomonadaceae; genus Vreelandella; species Vreelandella venusta_B. Next base: position 3,026,017 of record NZ_CP085241.1, on the reverse strand, counting down.
TAATGCTGCTGTTACGGCTGTTTGTCGAGTCACCTGAATAATGCCATCAACTCTTTTAACTAACTAACGATAAGGCGCTTTTTATGACCATAGCGACATTTTCCGATCTACTGCAAGAAGCGCGCCAGCAAGCGAAGCCCCAGCGGCTGCTATTTGTGTTCGTTCACGCTGAGCTACCCGATTTTCCTGACGCTGAACAGCGGCGCCGTTTCGAACAGGGCGAGGGCGGTGTGCTGGTGCCTGTCGTCTGCGTGGACAAGTCGATAGATGAACTGAGCAGTATGGAGGCGTTGGTTGAGGAGTCTCGGCGTACTGGGTTTGAATGGGATTTGGTATTTGCGGCGGCCATGGACGACGCTGCCGATGATGCCGACGTTGAACGTCAGCTTCAGCGAATGACCGAGTCGTTACAAATGGGCAACATTACCTCGTTCGTTGCTTTCGATCATCAGGGCGATGCCGTTAACGTTGGCTGAGGATGTTCCGTGGAGTACTATTTTGTCATCAAGCATCTGCATGTCACGGCTGCGGTGTTGAGTATTACGCTTTTTGTCGTGCGCGCATGGTGGTCAGTGCTAGAAAGCCCTCGACTCAACGCGCGCTGGGTTAGGGTGCTGCCCCATCTCATCGATACTGCTCTGTTGGGGCTGGGGGTCACCTTACTCATGCTGCTCTCTGTATGGCCCTGGCAGCTTCCTTGGCTTGGCGCCAAACTGCTGGCATTACTGGCGTATATCGGTATTGGAACCTTTGCGATTAAACGTGGGAAAACACCCCAAACGCGTGCGGTTGCCGCCCTGGTAGCTATCGTTTTATTTGCCTATATGGTGGGGGCCGCTATTCGCCACAGCCCACTTTCCTGGTTAGCGTGACGTTATCCGCGCCTCTCCTGATGCATATCAGGGTTAAGCGCCCTCACAGTGCTTAGCATCGAACTCGGTCGTTTACATAGACCCCTGTGGTGTTCGCCATTGATTCCTTTATGTAGGAGTGCGTTTAGTGTCATTGCTACCGTTTGCTGTTCCAAGGCCATCTGCAGTGCTGCCGCTACCGATAAACCTTGAACATTTGATTCGTCTTCTTGATCCGAAGGTGCCTTTTATTATCAAGCAGCGTGTGGTCGAGTCTTTACTTAACCATACGTTTGCTGAGCCTCTTCAAGAAGGGGAGTTCGATGTTTTAGAAGGGCGGCGTATTACGCTAGCCATTGCCGATTTAGGGATAGCGCTCAGCTTGACGCTGGAAGCCCAGCGTTTGGTCGTGTGCCGTGAACTTGGCGAGGCAACTATTCGTGGGGGCTGGCGCGAATTTTTGTGTTTGGCGACGCGTCGCGAAGACCCCGATAGCCTGTTTTTTCAGCGCCGTTTAGTCATTGAAGGCGATACGGAGCTGGGACTGACGCTGAAGAACCTACTTGATGGACGTGAAGAGAGTTTCGCCCAAGGGCGCTTGGGGGAGGTGTTAATAGGGCTAGAGAGGTTTGCGCGCAGGGCGTAATGTCATCGTCTCCAGCCTCGCTGGATGTTTAATAGGTGGCCTCGGTCCTTCGCCAAGGCCACTTGTTATCAAGCCGCGTCGAGGGGACGTGAGGGGCCGAAGTGCTCAAAGTGGCGGCGGTCTGCGCTAATGCCCAGCTCAGCCAGCGCACTATTAATGGCGGTCATGAAACCCTGGGGGCCAACAAAATAGCAGCGCGCCATAGGCCCAGGCAGGTAGTCGGCTAATAAGGAGCGGTCAATACGTCCGTTATGATCGGCACGGTTTCCGCGTTCATGAATAGTGACCGCCTGAAGACGTTGGGGGTAGGCCGCTTTTAAAGCGTCAAGCTCGCCATTGAAAGCGTGGTGATCGGCGTCTAGGGCAGCGTGTAAATAGACAACCTGGCGCCCTAGCGCCAGCGCATGGCGTGCTATGGGTAGCAGGGGTGTTTGACCGACGCCTCCGCTGGCAAGCAGCAGCGGTTCGTCACCTTCTACCAGCGTTAAATCACCTGCGGGGGGAAGCAGCTCTAGGCTATCGCCTAGTTGCAGGACATCGTGGAAATGACGGCTGGCTTGCCCCTCTGCTTCGCGTTTAATCGAGATGCGATAACTCCGACCATTGGGAATATCCGATAGGCTGTAATGCCGATAGACCTGTTCACCGTTGATAGTCAGGCGCACACCGATATATTGGCCAGGCTCATGGTCAGCCACGCTGCCACCATCTTCGGGTTCCAGAATAAACGAGCGGATTAAGATGCTCTCCTGCTGGGTACTGGCGATCTTAAACCGGCGTGTGCCCCGCCAGCCGCCGGGTCGTTGCTCGAACTCACGGTAACGCTGGTCTTCAAGATCGATTAAAAGAGCAGCGAGTTCGTTATAAAGTGCTCCCCACGCATCGGCAATGGCGGGGGTAACGGCATCGCCAAGGACATCACCAATGGCTGCTAATAAGCATTCACCCACAATGGGGTACTGCTCTGGAAGAATACCCAAAGAAACATGTTTACTGACCACAACGGCCAACGTGGCGCGTGCTTGAGCAGGGTTATTGCGTAGTTTTACATAGGCCAATACCGCGTTAGCTAAGGCGCGTGGCTGGCCTCCGCTTTGCTGATGAGTCTCATTAAAGAGCGGTTTGACCTCAGGGTAGCGGGTAAACATTAACGGATAAAAATGCTGAGTAATGGCGTCCAGATGTTCTGCAACCACGGGCGCCGTCGCATTAATCAGCTTTTCCTGTTCAAGTGTTAGCACGGGTAATACCTCTTTTCTTTAAGATGCTTTATAAATGCATCTTAAGGTCTAGGAGGGATGAATGCCACCTGTGTCGCCAAAAGATGCATTTTTGATACCTGTCATGGTTTTTGAAGATTGCAAAGCGCACAATGCTATTTCCAAGTAATTCAGTCGGGATTCTGCCATGCCAACGATTACCTCATCCCAGCCAGCCTCCACGTGTAAGCAGCTCCCCTTGGTGCGACTGGCGTTTCGTCCTTTCTTCCTACTGGCCGCGCTGTTTAGCGTGCTATCTCTGCTGGTGTGGTTAGCTTTTTGGCACGGCAACATGTTGTTACGCCCCTATGGCGGGCTGATTTTTTGGCATCAACATGAAATGTTATTCGGATTTGCGGCAGCAGTGGTTGCAGGCTTTCTCTTGACCGCTGTGCGCAACTGGACCGGGTTACCGAGCTTAAATGGCGGCCCGTTGATCGCGTTAGTGGTGTTATGGCTGTTAGGTAGGCTGCTAATGGCCTTTCCGATAGTCTTTTCTGTAGCGTTACCGAGGTGGCTGATAGTGATCGTCGACCTCGCCTTTCTTCCCGTCGTTGCTATCGTTATGGCGACGCTAGTAGTGACCGCAAAACGGTGGCGTAATTTAATTTTTGTCCCCGTGCTTATGCTATTTGCGATGGCGAATCTGGCGATGCACGTGGGGGTGATCAACGGCGATCCCGAGATGATTCGCCAGGCTGCCTACTTAGCGGTGCTGTTGATCACATTGATGATAACCTTAGTTGGCGGGCGGGTCATTGCCATGTTTACTGCTAATCGTCTCAAGCGCCCCAAACCAGCGCCAATTCCACTACTTGAAGTGGCTACCCTGGGCAGTACCGGCGGTGTTGTACTCTTGCAACTGGCCATCTTGCTAGGTGTTGCCGTTCCTGTTGCATCCATGGGCGGAACAATGCTCTTCGCGGCCTTGGCGAACACGCTACGGATGGCACGCTGGGGTGGGCTGCATAGCTGGCGCGAACCGTTGCTATGGGGATTGCATGGCAGCTATGCCTTCATCCTGTTGGGGCTTGTCATGTGGGTGTTAGCACTGATGGGGCTAATACGCACTGAACTTGCGATTCATGCGCTAAGCATTGGGGGAATGGGTGTCATGATGCTAGCCATGATGGCTCGGGTGTCACTCGGCCATACCGGTCGGCCAATACGCACCTTGCCGGGCATCGGCGTAGCGCTAGGGTTAATGCTAATAGCGGCCGTTATACGCTCCCCTGTGTTGGCGCTGTTTCCCCAGATCACCCACTGGACTTATACGCTAAGCATCACCTTCTGGTGTGTGGCCTACGTTATCTTTCTGGCGCACTACACGTTGCCGTTAATGCGGGCGCGGGTCGATGGGCAGGAGGGCTAGGTTTTCAATGGCTGGTTTTGAAGGACTGGTTTTGAAGGACTAAGCGCTGAGGGTAGGAATACGCATAAGACGCGCCAGTTCAGGTTGCTGGTTGCCCAGGAGGTCAGCCAGCGTATAGCGGTCGAGGACGTCTAGAAACGCGGATAATGCCTCTTTAAGAATCGGTTGAAGACGACAGGCGGGAGTAATGATGCAGGCATTATCGCTATGAAAGCACTCGACTAACGCCATGCTATGCTCCATCTCGCGCACCAGCTCTCCCAGACCAATAGTGGCGGGGTCACGCGTTAACAGTAAACCGCCATTTTTGCCACGAATAGCCGTGACGTAGTGTTTCTGGCTAAGCTCCTGAACGATTTTCATCAAATGATTGCGCGAAATTTGAAAGGTGTCGGCAATTTCATGAATGGTGGAGCGCTCTTCTCCCTTAGCGGCAAGAAAGATCAATACGCGTATTGAATAATCAGTAAATCGAGTGAGCTGCATGGAGGTTACGTGGCTCCGAGAGTAGTCAAGCTGATAAAGAGTATGTTGTATGAATGTTCAGTAGGTTGCAATCTTGTTGGGGTGAAATGTCGGGTGGCCCTGCCATACGGCAAGGCCATTTAAACGGAAAAGCGACCTTGGCCTGATGGCGCTTTTCCGTTGCGTTAGCTAGCGACGGTGCGGGTATTGTCCATGCCTGGTCGGCCATACCAGTAGCCGTCGCAGATCTCTGCATCCACCACGCTTAATGGGTCAGGGGGAGGCAGCCTATTTTGGCGGGCTTGGTCGAAGGCCTTGACTATCTCTGCCATACCTTCCGCCCGGGGGCTAAGGCGTGCTACTGAGACGCCCATGGCGGCCATGTCCGGTAGTTCGTAACGAAGATCCTGACAGGCGCTTGAGAGGGTTTGTATGCCGTTGAGGGTGAAAACATCGCGAGACTCTTGGGAACGTAGTACTAAGCCTTCAGGATACTTTTGGCAAACAAATTTGCAGCGATCTTTGGGCGTTTGATGGCGTCGCGCGGTAAAACAGCGTGATGACCAGGCGAGTGGCAAGTGGCCGTAGGCAAACACCTCGCAGGGCTGGCTGACACCTGCCTGATGGCAGTCGGCGATCAGCTGGGCCAAGTCCTTTTTAGACATTTCTACCGGTGCTTGCCAGCGCTGCATCCCGGTGCGCTTCATAACGCCTAGCGTTGCGGGGTTATAAAGATTCAGCGCAGCCCCAGCGATAAACGGTAGCCCAGCACACGAAAGGCGTTGTAAGGCGCTTTGGTCGTTGGCTTCCACGATGAAGTCGCCGTTGTCGCAGAGCTTGCGCAAGTCGCGCAAATCGGCCTCAGATTCAATCAATGTTTGGCTGGCGAGCACCACTTGCTTGCCCGCTTGGGTAAGCTCGCGCCCAATGCCAAGCCAGTCGTCCAGTTTCATATCGCGACGCCTGGAGCAGACGGTCTCGCCTAGGGTAACGATCTCCACCGGCCAGTCGGCTACGTCGCGGTAGAAATTGGCGTAGCGCTCTCGTGTCCAGTAGAACAGTACCGGGCCCAGGGACAGTTGCAGAGTCGGGGTAGACATGGAGAGCTCCTATTTCCAGCGTCGCTCGTAGGCGCCTAAGGTAGTGGTAGCACCTTCGGAAAGCTCGGCAAGGCCAGCCATCCAGGCATGTTCTGGTTGAAAGCGTCCAGGCGCATCTTCAAGACGGTCCAGTGCCTGACGCCAAATGCCAGCTACTTTAGACACATACGCGGGACTGCGCTGGCGGCCTTCAATTTTAACTGCGCTAATACCCAGTTCACGCAATTCGGGCAACAGTTCCAGGGTGTTGAGGCTAGTGGGTTCTTCAATGGCGTGATAGGTCTCACCGCCCACCTCAAAGCGGCCTTTGCACAGGGTGGGGTAGCCTGCGCGTTCACCTTCCGCGTAGCGGTCAATAAGCACATTGTTAAGCCGCGATTCTAGACCTTGGGGCGTCTCTTCCCAGCGAACATGTGCCGCAGGTGAGCAGACGCCTCGCGTATTGGGTGAATCGCCGGTGAGGTAGGAAGAGAGGTAGCAGCGGCCTTCCGCCATAATGCATAAGCTACCAAAGGCAAACACTTCGAGTTCCACTGGCGTTTGCTTGGCTAAGTCACGTACCTGGGTGATAGATAACACTCGGGGCAATACGGCACGCGTGATGCCAAAGTGGTCATGGTAGAAACGTAGTGCTTCATGGCTGGTGGCCGACCCTTGTACCGACAGGTGACGAGCCACGTTGGGGTGGCGCTGGGCGGCGTAATCAAGTAGCCCCATATCGGCTAGAATTAAAGCATCGACGCCTAGGTCGGCCGCCTGATCCACGGCGCGGGTCCACTGTTGCCAGCCATCGGGTTGGGGGTAGGTGTTAATCGCGCAAAGTATTCGTTTGCCGCGTTGATGGGCGTAGTCGATCCCTTCGCGGGCGCGCTTGTCGGTGAAATTTAGCCCAGCAAACTGGCGCGCATTCGTCGCATTTTGAAAACCGAAGTAAACGGCATCGGCTCCTTCATCCACCGCACGCTTCAAGGCGGGCAAGTTGCCAGCAGGGCATACAAGCTCCATTGCGAAGACTCCTTAAGATGAAAACCTGAGCATAGTAGTCGCCTATTGTTTGCCTCCCTTTGACTCAGGTCATTATGAGAAGGCTTTCAAAGGGGACGGAACGCCGCAGGGCCATGCGATGGATGCAGGTTTTTTTTAAAACGTATACTGTATGAATATTAACCAGCGCTTGCTGCGCCTACCGCTAGAGACTCCGTTAATTATGCAAGACGAGCCGTTGTTCAACCGCCCCCTGGTAGAAAAGTATGACCGGCCAGGACCCCGCTACACTTCCTACCCGACGGCGCCACAGTTTCATGCGGCGTTTGCCGAGGATGACTACCGCAGCGCCGCCGAGCGCAGTAATCAGGCTGAAGAACCAAAGCCACTGTCGGTTTATGTACATATCCCGTTCTGCAAAAGCCTGTGCTACTACTGCGCCTGCAATAAAATCATTACTCATAACACCGAGCGGGCAGCGGAGTATCTTCAGTGGCTAAAGCAGGAGATTAGCGTTCAAGGAGCGCTGTTCGATAGCACGCGACGAATGACGCAGCTTCACCTAGGGGGCGGCACGCCCACTTATCTGAGTAACGCTCAGTTGGGCGAGTTGATGGCGACATTGGATGATGCCTTTCATTTTGCCGCGCCTGAAGAGCGCGAGTTTTCGCTAGAAGTAGACCCGCGCACGGTAACCCCCGAGCAGGTGTATGAACTGTTCGCACTAGGGTTCAATCGGTTGAGCTTCGGCGTGCAGGATTTTGATCACGAGGTGCAGCAAGCGGTCAACCGCGTGCAGAGCGAAGAGCAGGTGGTCTCGCTGGTTAAGGCCGCCCGTGACGCCGGCTTTGAATCGGTCAGTGTGGATTTGATCTATGGCCTACCGCTACAGACGGTAGCCAGTTTTGATACCACGCTGAGCAAGATTATTGATCTGCAACCAGACCGCATTGCCGCTTATAGCTACGCTCATTTACCGGAATTGTTCAAGGCTCAGCGATTGATCCGCTCTGAGGATATGCCGCCGCCAGAGCGCAAGCTGGAGCTGTTGGAGCTAACGATCAATCGCCTGACCGCTGCTGGTTACGTCTACATCGGTATGGACCACTTTGCTCTGCCGGATGACGAGCTGAGCGTGGCCCGTGAAAATGGCACGTTGCAGCGTAACTTTCAGGGCTATTCGACCCACGCCGACTGCGACATGATTGGGTTAGGCATCACCTCCATCGGCAAGGTGGGGGATACCTACAGTCAAAACGTGAAAGAGACGGCCCAGTACCAGCACCGACTGGACGAGGGGCGTTTACCGGTCTTCCGTGGCTATCGCCTCAGCGATGACGACATCCTACGTCGTGATGTCATCAATACCCTGATGTGTCACGGCCATCTTGAGTTCGCTGCTATCGAGGCTCGCCACGGCATTGAGTTTGGCAGTTACTTCGCCAAGGCATTGAAGGAGCTGGGAGAGATGGCCGACGATGGCTTGATTGCCTTGCGCAACGATGAAATCGAGGTGTTGCCTGCGGGCCGGTTAATGATCCGCAATCTCGCCATGGCGTTTGATGCTTACCTGACGCCGAAGGAAAATCGCTACTCGCGAACCGTATAATGACATGGGTAGCCAGTGTCTATTCCTTAACGTTTTCTGCTCTATCACCTTGGGGGTAGATAGGGTGTATATGGAGGTAATCACGCAGTAATTCTGGTGTCGATCGCGCAGACTCCTCTCTATGGAACCCGCCTGACGGGTAATGCAAATTTCCGAGGAGCCTGGAGATCGACCATGAGTCACTTCATAGATCGGCTGAATTTCTTCCGCAAGGCCCGCGAGCCCTTCGCCAACGAACACGGTGAACTGCGCAGCGAATCCCGCCAATGGGAAGATAGCTATCGTGCCCGCTGGCAGCACGACAAAGTGGTCCGCAGCACCCACGGTGTTAACTGCACCGGTTCGTGTAGCTGGAAAATTTACGTTAAAAACGGTCTGGTAACCTGGGAGACCCAGCAGACCGACTACCCCCGTACCCGCCCCGACCTGCCCAACCATGAGCCGCGTGGCTGCCCACGCGGTGCCAGCTACTCCTGGTACATGTATAGCGCCAACCGTCTTAAGTACCCATTGGTTCGTAAGCCACTACTGGCGCTATGGCGCGAAGCGCTTAAGGCGCATCCCGACCCGGTCGATGCATGGGCGTCGATTGTTGAAGACCCCGCCAAGACAAAGCAGTACAAGCGTGCTCGCGGCATGGGTGGCTTTGTGCGTGGTGACTGGGACGAGCTAAACGAGCTGGTGGCGGCTTCGAACGTTTACACCGCCAAACAGTATGGCCCTGACCGGATCATCGGCTTCTCGCCAATTCCCGCCATGTCGATGGTCAGCTATGCGGCCGGCAGCCGCTACCTGTCGTTGATCGGTGGTGTCTGCATGAGCTTCTATGACTGGTACTGCGACTTGCCTCCCGCGTCGCCCATGACCTGGGGCGAGCAGACCGATGTACCTGAATCTGCCGATTGGTATAACTCCGGCTACATCATCGCTTGGGGTTCCAACGTCCCTCAGACGCGTACCCCGGATGCACACTTCTTTACCGAAGTGCGCTACAAAGGCACCAAAACCGTCTCGATTACGCCGGACTACGCTGAGGTCTCCAAGCTCACCGACGAGTGGCTCTCTGCCAAGCAGGGCACCGACGCCGCGCTAGCCATGGCCATGGGGCATGTCATTCTCAAAGAGTTCCACCTCGACAACCCCAGTGCCTACTTCACTGACTACGTGCGCCGCTATACCGATATGCCGTTCCTGGTGGAACTAGAAGCGCGTGCGGATGGCAGTTTCGCGCCGGGCCGCCAATTGCGGGCCAGTGATTTTGATGCCGCCCTGGATCAGGAAAACAACCCTGAATGGAAAACCGTTGCCTGGGACGAAACCCGCGATCAGCTGGTAGTGCCGCGTGGCTCTATTGGTTTCCGCTGGGGTGAAACTGGTGATGAAATCGGTAAATGGAACCTGGAATCGCTGGATGCTGCGGGCACTGAGATCAAGCCGCTCCTCAGCTTAGCAGCTCACCACGATAGCGTTGCACGCGTGGCGTTCCCTTACTTCGGTGGCATTGAGCACGAGCACTTTGAGCACGTCAAAGGGTCTGGTGTTGGCGCTGCCGATGACCTGCTGTTCCACAACTTGCCCGCCAAACGTTTGAAGAAGGCGGATGGCAGCGAGATGCTGGCGGTCACCGTCTTTGACCTGATGTGTGCTAACTACGGCATCGACCGTGGCTTTGCCGGTGATGGCGAAGATGATGGCGCGACCTCGTTTGACCAGGTTCGTCCCTATACCCCCGCATGGCAGGAAAAAATCACCGGTGTTTCGGCAGAGCAGTGCACCCGTATTGCCCGTGAATTTGCTGACAACGCTAACAAAACCAACGGTCGTAGCATGATCATCGTCGGTGCCGGTATGAACCACTGGTACCACATGGACATGAACTACCGTGGCCTGATTAACATGCTGGTTATGTGTGGCTGTATTGGTCAGAGCGGTGGTGGTTGGGCCCACTACGTGGGTCAGGAAAAACTGCGCCCGCAGACTGGCTGGACGCCACTGGCCTTCGGCCTAGACTGGCAGCGCCCGCCGCGCCACATGAACTCTACCTCATTCTTCTATAACCACTCTTCCCAGTGGCGCTATGAAAAGCTTGAGATCAAAGAGATTCTTTCACCGTTAGCCAAGGCTGAGGATTACCCAGGCAGTTTGATCGACTTTAACGTGCGCGCTGAGCGTATGGGTTGGCTGCCGTCAGCACCTCAGTTGGACACTAACCCGCTACGCCTCGCCAAAAAAGCCGAAGCTGCGGGTATGTCTACCGCCGACTATGCGGTGCAGCAGCTCAAGAGCGGTGAACTACGCTTTGCAGCGGAAGACCCGGACGCGCCAGAGAACTTCCCGCGCAATATGTTCATTTGGCGCTCAAACCTACTGGGCAGCTCCGGTAAAGGCCACGAGTACATGCTCAAGTACCTGCTGGGTACTCGCCATGGCATTCAAGGCAAAGACTTGGGCGACTTCGGTGGTCAGAAGCCTGAAGAAGTCGTGTGGCGTGACGAAGCGCCAGAAGGCAAGCTCGACCTGCTGGTGACGCTGGACTTCCGCATGTCCACTACCTGCCTGTACTCGGATATCGTGTTGCCCACGGCGACCTGGTACGAGAAGGACGACCTCAATACCTCTGATATGCACCCGTTTATCCACCCGCTGACCGCCGCCACTGATCCGGCATGGGAATCGCGCAGCGACTGGGATATTTACAAGGGTATTGCTAAAGCGTTCTCTAAAGTGTGTGTCGGCCACCTGGGCGAGGAAACCGATCTGGTTACCCTACCGATGCAGCACGACTCGCCAGGAGAGTTGGCTCAGCCAGCGGTGATGGACTGGAAGAAGGGCGAATGCGCGCCGATTCCTGGTAAAACCATGCCGTCGCTGATTGAAGTTAAGCGCAACTACCCCGAGACCTACGAGCGCTTTACCTCTGTAGGGCCGCTGCTGGAAAGTATTGGCAATGGCGGCAAGGGCATTGCCTGGAACACCGACGATGAAGTCGAGCTATTAGGAAAACTTAACCATCGCAAGCTGGATGGCCCGCATAAAGGGCGGCCGCTGATCGACAGTGCGATCGATGCCGCTGAAATGATTCTGACCCTCGCGCCGGAAACCAATGGTCAGGTGGCGGTAAAAGCCTGGGACGCGCTCTCCAAAATTACCGGGCGCGATCATACCCACCTGGCAACGCCGAAGCATGACGAGAAAATCCGTTTCCGCGATATCGTTGCTCAGCCACGCAAGATCATTTCCAGCCCCACCTGGTCGGGTCTTGAGGATGAACACGTCTCCTATAACGCGGGCTATACCAACGTCCATGAGCTAATTCCATGGCGTACCGTGAGCGGCCGTCAGCAGTTCTATCAAGATCATGCTTGGATGCGTGCTTTCGGCGAAAGCCTGCTGGTCTATCGTCCGCCTATCGATACCAAGGCGGCCAAAGGCTTCACGCTGCCTGCTGATAACGGCTTTAAGAGCAAGGCGCTGAACTTTATTACGCCGCACCAGAAGTGGGGGATCCACTCCACGTATTCCGACAACTTGATGATGTTGACACTTAACCGTGGTGGCCCGGTGGTGTGGCTGTCCGAGGCAGACGCCGCTTCGATTGATATTGAGGACAACGACTGGATCGAGGTTTACAACGCCAATGGCTCTATTGCGGCGCGGGCGGTAGTTAGCCAGCGCGTCAAAGACGGCATGGTGATGATGTATCACGCTCAGGAGCGCCAGGTAAACGTGCCCGGCTCTGAGGTTACCGGCACCCGCGGCGGCATCCATAACTCGGTTACCCGGGTGTGCCCCAAGCCAACCCATATGATCGGTGGCTACGCGCAACTCTCTTACAGCTTTAATTACTACGGCACTGTCGGCTCTAACCGCGACGAGTTCGTGTTGGTACGCAAGATGAAACACGTTGACTGGCTGGATGGCGAAGGCAATGACAGCGTTCAGGAGGCCGTGAAATGAAGATTCGTTCCCAGGTAGGCATGGTCCTCAACTTAGATAAGTGTATCGGCTGCCACACGTGTTCGGTGACCTGTAAAAATGTCTGGACCAGCCGCGAAGGTATGGAGTACGCCTGGTTCAATAACGTTGAAACCAAACCCGGCATTGGCTACCCCAAAGAGTGGGAGAACCAAGCTAAATGGAAGGGCGGCTGGATGCGCCGTACCGATGGTCGGATTGAGCCACGCATCGGCGGCAAGTGGCGGGTATTGGCGAATATTTTCGCCAATCCTGATCTGCCCGATATGGACGATTACTACGAGCCGTTCACGTTCGATTACCAGCACCTGCATACCGCCAAAATCGGTGAGCATCAGCCGGTGGCACGCCCTCGTTCGCTGATTTCTGGCGAGCGTATGAAGAAGATCGAATGGGGACCCAACTGGGAGGAGATCCTCGGTACTGAGTTCGCCAAACGACGTAAAGATGCCAACTTCGACAAGGTGCAGGCGGATATTTACGGCCAGTTTGAAAACACCTTCATGATGTATCTGCCGCGCTTATGCGAGCACTGTTTAAACCCCACCTGTGTAGCTTCGTGCCCAAGCGGTGCGATCTACAAGCGGGAAGAGGATGGCATTGTTCTGATCGACCAGGACAAGTGCCGCGGCTGGCGGATGTGTATTTCTGGCTGCCCCTATAAAAAGATCTACTACAACTGGAAAACCGGTAAGTCCGAGAAGTGCATCTTCTGCTATCCGCGTATTGAGGCGGGTCAGCCGACCATCTGCTCTGAGACCTGTGTCGGCCGCATTCGTTACCTGGGCGTGCTGCTGTATGACGCTGACCGTATTGAAGAAGTCGCCAGCTCGCCGGATGAGCGTGACCTTTACCATCGTCAGTGCGACATCTTCCTTGATCCCCATGATCCGGAAGTCATTGCCCAAGCGAAAAAAGATGGCATTCAGGACAACGTCATCAAAGCGGCTCAGGCATCGCCAGTCTACAAGATGGCTATTGACTGGGGGTTGGCGCTGCCGCTGCACCCTGAATACCGCACGCTGCCGATGGTGTGGTACGTGCCGCCGCTATCGCCGATTCAGTCTGCCGCTGAAGCCGGTCACGTAGAATTTGACGGCATCCTGCCCAAGATCGAATCGCTGCGTATTCCGGTGAAGTACTTGGCCAATCTGTTGACTGCCGGTGAGGAAGAGCCTGTGGTGCTGGCACTCAAGCGCTTAATGGCGATGCGCGTTTACATGCGCGGCAAGCACGTAGATGGCACGCCAAATGCCGAGGTGCTGGATGCGGTGGGGCTCAGCGTCGCTCAGGTGGAAGAGATGTATCGCTACCTGGCGATTGCCAACTACGAAGATCGTTTCGTGATCCCCACCAGCCACCGCGAAATGGCCACCGAAGCCTTCCCCGAGCGGGGTGGTTGTGGCTTCACCTTTGGTGATGGTTGCCACGGTGAGAGCCAGCCCAATCTATTTAATGGCCGTAAGCAGACCAGCGTGTTGGTAAAACCGGTAGAGGTCTTCGACCCGCAACCAAAGCTTGAGGAGTCTCGTCATGACTGAAGCCGCTATCCAATCGTCGACCCCGGTAGAGCCGTCGTTCGAGCCGCTACAGGGTATGCGTAGCCTACGCGTACTGGCCCGCCTGCTCGATTACCCGACCCAGGAACTGCAGGATGCCTGCGGCGAGCTCATCGAAATTCTCAATGCCGAGCGCCGCCTGGGAGCGGCCCTCAAATCCTCGTTGATGGACTGGTGTCAGCGCCTTCACGATGGCGATTTGCTTGAGCTGCAGGCTGAGTACGTGGCCATGTTCGACAAAGGCCGCGCCACGTCTTTGCTGTTGTTCGAGCATGTGCATGGTGAATCCCGCGATCGTGGTCAAGCCATGGTAGATCTTATGGCCGAGTACAGTGCCGCTGGTTTCGAGCTAGATGCCCGAGAACTGCCCGACCACCTGCCGGTGTTCCTTGAATACCTTTCGATGTGCGATGAGACGGAGATTGGCCGCTGGCTGGGTGAAATACGTCACATCCTGGCGTTGCTTACCGCTCGGTTGGAAGAGCGAGGGTCTGATCACGCCCTGGTGCCGCTATCGCTATTGGCGTTAGTGGGCGCTGAAGGCGATGTAGAAGAGCACCGTCCCCAGGTTAAAAAAGAAGCACCCGACAACACTCCTGAAGCGCTAGATGCAGTATGGGAAGAGGAAGCGGTGCGCTTCTCTGCTAGCTCAGACGAGGATTGTGCACTGCAGTCTGCCGAAGGCCGTCGTCTGGCCGAGCGCAAACATACGGTTCAGAGTCAGCCGGTACGTATCATGCCTGCCACCAACGCACACCATGCCAATCGTTAAAGGAGAATCATCATGTTAGACGCGATTGCGCTTTATCTAAATCACCTAATCTACGGTTACTACCCTTATCTGGTGGGGACGGTGTTTTTGATCGGTAGCCTAATGCGCTACGACCATGGCCAGTTCACTTGGAAGACCGGTTCTAGCCAAATGCTGTCATCAAAAAACATGCGCCTGGCTAGCAACCTGTTCCATATCGGCATCATCGTCATCTTCTTCGGTCACTTGGTCGGCATGCTGACGCCGCATTGGGTCTACGAGCCTTTCCTTCATGCTGGCACCAAGCAACTGCTGGCTATTGTGATCGGTGGTATTGCCGGCGCCATGTGTGTAGTGGGAGGCGCTATGTTGCTGTATCGCCGTATCGCTAATGCGCGGGTGCGCGCCTCTTCCAGCGTGATGGATACCGCGATCCTGGGGCTGATTGTTTTCCAGGCGTCATTAGGCATGGTCACCATTTTCTTCTCGTTGGGCCATATGGACGGTGAAATGATGGTCACGCTAGCCAGTTGGGCCCAGGCAATCGTCTTCTTCGGCGGCGGCGCTGCCAGCTATATGGAAGAGGTCTCTTGGATCTACAAGCTGCATATCTTCGTGGGCCTGACCATCATCCTGCTCTTCCCCTTCACCCGTCTGGTTCACGTCTGGAGCGTGCCGTTCGGTTATATCACCCGTCGGTACCAGCTGGTTCGCCGTCGCGGCTGAAAACTGGCCTGTATTTGCCCAGGCGTAGAGGAGAAACAACATGCAGATGATTGATATTGAACAGCTACCGGGGGGCGTTACCCCACCGCCGGTGCGTGTCGGCAACGTCGCTATCAATGAAGAAACGATAGCGTTAGAAATGCAGTACCACCCCGCCGATACGGCGGGGGAGGCTCAGGTTCAGGCTGCCCGTGCCCTGGTGGTTAAAGAACTGCTGCGCCAACGTGCCATTGAGCGAGGTTTGCTGTCAGTTGAAGACCACGCAGAAGCTCAAGAAGACGCTGCGATGGCTGCCTTGCTTGAACAGGAGCTACCGGTACCTGAACCGGAAGAGGCCGATTGCCGACGCTTCTTTGATACCCATCGTGAGCGCTTTAGCGAACCATCCCAGCTGCGCGTTAGGCATATTCTGCTGGCAGCGGCGCCCGATGATTCACAAGGGCGCGACGATGCCTGCCAGCTGGGTGAGAAGCTGATTAAACAACTCACGGAGATCCCAGAACGTTTTGCTGAGTTTGCCCAACACCACTCCGCGTGCCCCTCGAAAGAAATGGATGGCGACTTGGGCTGGCTGGTGACGGGGCAGACCGTCCCAGAACTGGACCGAGCTTTACAACACTTACCCGAAGGGCTTCACGAGCGCCCCTTAGCTTCCCGTTATGGCTGGCACGTTGTCAGTATCGACGAGCGGCGTGAAGGGCGAGCATTGCCGTTTGAGCAGGTGGTTGACCGGGTACGTCATAGTCTGCGCGAGCAGGCGACCCGACGGGCGTTACGCCACTATTTGCTGGCGTTGGAAAGCGAGATTGGCGTCGAAGGCATTGTTCTGGATGACGATGCTGGCGGCAGTTTGATGCAGTAGGAAAGCGAATAGGAGAGGCTTGATGTCCCATGTACCTGTAGATGCCCTTTTCACGCCGCTTAGCATCGCGGTGCTAACGGTTTCCGATACACGCGGGTTTGACGAGGATGGTAGCGGTGACCTGCTTGCTGCCCATCTAAGCGAAAGCGGCCATAGTTTGGTGGAGCGGCGCATCGTGCCTGACGATATCTATCAGGTGCGGGCCGTGGTCTCAGAGTGGATCTCACGGGCCGATGTCCAGGCGATCCTGGTCAATGGCGGTACTGGTTTCACCCCTCGGGATACTACCCCAGAGGCACTGGCGCCACTGTTCGACAAAGCGATTGAGGGGTACGGCGAGCTATTTCGTCACCTCTCCTTGCAGACTATCGGCACGGCGACCATCCAGTCCCGAGCGGTAGCGGGGGTCGCCAATCAAACGCTGATCTTTGCTATGCCCGGCTCACCTAAAGCGTGTGCCATGGCGTGGGATAAAATTATCGCTTTGCAATTGGACTCTCGCACTCGGCCCTGCAACTTTGCCGCCATGGTATTGCCTTCGGTGGCGTCGTGTAACAGTCGTCACGCCGTGAGCACTGTCAATGAGGCGGAGCGCTTATGAACTGCCAATGTGCTGACATAGTAACGCCTGGATTACTCGATTTGTTTGCAGCACGTCGGTGGTTGATTGACGCAGCTACGCCGCTTAGTGGCGTAGAAACCGTCCCCCTTGAACAGGCGCCAGGGCGAGTGTTGGCGGAGGCGGTGGTGGCTCCACTGGATATGCCAGGGGTGGATAATAGCGCAATGGATGGTTATGCGTTGTGCCTGGCTGACTACCAAGGAGTACCACCAGGTGAAGGGTTGCCCATTCTTCAGCGAGTGCCGGCTGGGGCGGGTGTGATGTTGCTACCCCCAGGCGGCTGCGCCCGCATTTTTACCGGCGCGCCGGTTCCCATGAGGGCCGATATTGTGGTGCCCCAGGAGCGCGTCACGCTTGATCAGCGGGGTCATGTACATCTCGAAGGTAACTTGGTGGTAGGCGCTAATATTCGTCGCCAGGGCGAGGAGACTCGCGCGGGAGCCCCGCTAATGGCAGCGGGCGAGTATCTTACTGCGGCATCGATTGCGCTGCTGGCAAGCCACGGAATAAGTGCCGTGCCCGTTAAACGTCGCCTGCTGGTGGCGCTGCTCTCAACCGGCGATGAGCTGATTGCCCCCGGCGCAGAGCGGTTGCCAGGGCAGGTTTACGACAGCAACCGGGCCATGCTCAACGTATTGCTTACGCAAGCGCAGTGCGATGTATTGGATCTTGGGGTCATCGCTGACTCGCCCGAGCCGCTGCATCAGGCGTTTGACTATGCCCAAACTATGGCGGATGTAGTGGTGTGCACGGGAGGCGTGTCCGTTGGCGAGGAGGACCACGTTCGTCCGGTGATCGAGCAGCGCGGCGGGCTGCATTTTCATGGTGTCGCGATGAAGCCCGGTAAGCCCTTTGCGTTTGGTTATTTAGGCTCGGCGCCATCGTCTACCACGCCGCTTATTGCGCTGCCGGGTAACCCAGTGGCTTCGCTGGTGGGCTGGCAACTGCTGGCTCTGCCGTTTATTCACACCCTGCAAGACCGACCCGTAGCTGCACTTCAGTGTTTCCCCGTAAAAGCAGGCTTTTCTCAGCGCGGCCCCCAGGGGCGGAGTGAGTTATTAAGGGTAGCGCTGGACTGGTCACATGGGGCGCCGGTAGCACAATTAGCGGGCGGGCAAGGGTCGCATATGCTTAGCGGGGCAAGCCAAGCCGATGGCTATCTAATGATTACCCCCGCAACCGATGTGGCTGAAGGGGAAACCTACCACTACTACCCCATTAATCAGTTCGCCGCTTGAGCTTCTATGCCCACGGTGGCTGCTGACGTTGTTTGCTTTTTACAGGAGAGGGTATGTCTTCACACCACAAACCACGCACATTGGTATATGCCTGCTCCGGCTGCTCGGATGTAGCGCAGCTGGCCAATAGTGTCGCTCTGCGCCTTGATCACACGGGGGAAGCGGAAATGTCCTGCATTGCTGGCGTAGGCGGTGGTGTGCCCGGCCTGGTACGGACAGCCCGTAGCGGGCGCCCAGTCGTGGCCATTGATGGGTGTCAGATGCACTGCGCTAGCCACTGTCTTGCCAATGCAGGTGTGACGCCTACAGAGCATGTGAAACTCTACGAAAACGGCCTGCGCAAGCGGCGAGGTCAGTTTTATGATCAACAAACAATCACTGATGTCACCGCAGAGGTAAAAGCACTCATTGCCCGGCTACCTATTGATGCCAGTGCCCACGTAGAGGAGCCTGAAAAATGAGTGTGTTAGTCGATGGGTTTGGCCGCACGATACGGTATCTTCGCCTTTCGGTGACGGATCGCTGCGACTTCCGCTGTGTTTATTGCATGGCTGAGGAGATGACCTTCCTGCCCCGGGCCAAGCTGCTTACCCTGGAGGAGTTGGCCACACTCTCTCAAGCGTTCGTTGAGCTGGGGGTAGAGAAAATTCGCCTTACCGGGGGGGAGCCTTTGGTTCGTAAGGGCATACTGACGCTAGTTGAAAAGCTTGGTGAGCTGGAAGGCTTACGCGAGCTGACCATGACTACCAATGGTTCGGGCCTAGTGAAGCATGCGAAAGCCTTGCGCCTAGGCGGGCTTGATCGTGTCAACATCAGTCTCGATTCCCTCAAACCCGAGCGCTTTAAGGCATTAACCCGGACGGGAGAGCTAAACCAAGTCATCGAAGGTATCCGAGCCGCGCGCCAGGCGGGATTCACATCAACCAAGCTCAATGCCGTATTGCTGAAGGGGCGCAATGACGATGAAATTCTTGATCTCGTTAATTTCGCACATGATGAGGAAGTAGATATCAGCTTTATCGAGGAGATGTCGCTGGGCGCTATTAGTGAGCATAACCGTGGCGAAACCTACCTTTCCAGTGACACAGTACGCGAGAGGATTGAACAGCATTATCAACTTCTGCCGACCACTGAGACTACGCTAGGACCCTCTCGTTATTACCGTATGCCGGGCAGTGCATCGCGCATTGGCTTTATTTCTCCCCATAGCCATAATTTTTGCGACGCCTGTAACCGGGTAAGGGTGACGGCTGAGGGACGTCTGTTGCTCTGTTTGGGTAATGAACATTCGGTAGATTTGCGCGCCATCATGCGGCGATACCCGGGTGACACCCAGCGCCTGAAAGCGGCCATTGTGGCGGCGATGACAAAGAAACCTGAGCGTCATAACTTTACGACCGATGGTGACGTTCAAGTATTGAGATTTATGAATGCAACCGGTGGCTGACTCTACTTAATTGAATTCAGGCTTCAATACCGTGCAAGACAAAATCATCAGGCGCGCAGGACACCTCGTTGCCCATGTCAACCGCATCAGGCAACAGACCAACAACGCCCTAGCACGCCGCTTCAACAACCTCACCCAGTCTATTGGCTCAAGCCGTAGATTACTGAGCGGTGGCATAAAGACAGCCCGGCGATGGTCAATGAATCCAGGAGATAGAAGCTCGAGGGCATTACTGGCTTATGCCCGCCACTGTGGTTCATGGAAAATAGCCATAAAGAAATCTAGGTTGATCTGATCAGGGTGCTGGACAACTAGCGTGAAGAGGTTATGGCCTACTCGCAACGCATATGCCCGTCACAATACTCTATATGGAAGCCTTCTAATTCTATCTACTTCTTAAGTGATATTTATCTTTAAGTTAATACTACCTCTTAAGTGGTGTTAAGTCGTTGTCGCTGGAGTGTAATTAGCCAGCATTATAATATAAATGATTACAGTTGCTTCTACTGTGCGCTCCTTAGGAACTTAGCAATGAAAACTCTATTAAACCGACTACCTATGTATGCCAAATTTTCTTTGGTGCTCACTCTCCCCCTACTTGCCTTAGCATGGTTTGCTATCAACGGTGTGCTTGATCGACAAGCCACCGTCCGGGAATTAAAGCAGCTCCAAACCATGACAGCGCTGGCACAAAGTGCTGGAGACTTGATACATCAAATACAAATTGAGCGTGGTATGTCGTCAGGTTATTTAGCGAGTGACGGCGAGGCCTTCAGCCAACGATTAAGCCAGCAGCGGCCACAAACGGATACTGCGGCTGAGGCATTTGTTGAAAAGCGTCGAAGCCTGCCGTTTGGCGTTCTAAGTGCAGCTGCCAATGAACAGCTTGACCAACTGGAGCGGCAGTGGCAACGAACAGCCAGCTTACGCCGAGACGTAGATCAACTGTCTATCGAGGTCAATGCCGCACTGAGTCACTATACAGGCATCAACCAGCAGCTCATGGGCTTAATTGGATCGCTTACTCAGCAAACCCGCGAAGGGGAGATCAGCCGACAGCTGGCTGCTTATTTCAACCTTTTACACGCCAAGGATTTGGCCGGCATTGAACGCGCTATCCTCTCTGCAGCATTTGGTGCAGATGGTATGTCGTTTGAGATGCTCAATCGCTATTTAACACTGATAGGGGAAGAAGCGGCCTTTTTAACAGGCTTTCGCGCCTTTGCTGGCGCAGATCAACGACGCCAGCTTACGGACGCTTTGAGTGGCCAGGAAATTGAACGCTTAATTGAGCGACGAGAGCTTGCTATTCAGCAATACGATGTAGGGGGGTATAACGTAGACCCTAACGAGTGGTTTGAGTGGCAAACGGTCAAAATTAGCCGTCTTAAAAACCTCGAAGACAACGTGTCGCAACAAGTCATTACCACAACGGCTGCGTTGCAACGTGATGCACAGCGTGCCCTCTGGCGCTTCATGATTATTGCGGTCTTAGCCACACTGTTTGCTGTGGCGGCCGCCGCTATGATTGTCTTTACGCTGACGCGTCCTTTAACCGCCGCGTTAAAGAATATCTCTACACGAGGCAATGACTTAACCCAACGGCTTACCGTGCCGGGAACAGATGAACTGTCTAAGCTTTATCATGCGTTTAATGATGCGTCAAAAGATACAGAAGCATTAATTGGAGAGATTAAGCGCAACGCACAGTCAGTAGAATTGGCCAGTGGTGAAATTGCCCAAGGTAATCAGGATTTGGCACAACGTACCGAAGAGCAATCGGCGTCATTAGTACAGACAGCGTCAAGCCTTGAAGAGATAACCGCCACCGTGCGCCAAACGGCTGACAATGCACATGAAGCTCAACGCATGACGCATGATGTGGCTACGGAAGCGGAAGGTGCCGCAGCCATTGCCCAGCAAGCACAACAAGCCATGCAAAACATCCATTCATCTAGTGACCAGATTACGACGATTATTGCAGCGATTGATAATATTGCTTTCCAAACCAATTTATTAGCCCTGAATGCTTCTGTAGAGGCCGCACGTGCAGGGGAGCATGGTCGAGGATTTGCTGTTGTCGCTAGCGAAGTGCGTAAGCTTGCTAGTCGCAGTGCTGAGGAGGCCAGCCAAATACGTCAGCTGATTGAAAATAATATCGCCACTATTAATGAAGGTGAGGGGCTAGTGACATCCACCAGCAACTCCTTAACGACTATTTCGGAGCGTGTGCAAAAGGTGGCCCGCCTGATGGAAGAAATGGCATCAGCGACCCACGAGCAATCAGCCGGTGTTGAGCAGATTAATCG
The DNA here is from genome assembly GCF_044809155.1 of Vreelandella venusta. Lineage (GTDB taxonomy): Bacteria > Pseudomonadota > Gammaproteobacteria > Pseudomonadales > Halomonadaceae > Vreelandella > Vreelandella venusta_B. The sequence continues at coordinate 3,004,242 of NZ_CP085241.1, read as the reverse complement.
CGCCATGAGTCAACTAGAAGAGGTGACTCAGCAAAATGCCGCGCTGGTCGAAGAAGTGGCGGCTGCCAGTCGCTCGCTTGATGAGCAGGCCGAAGAAATGTCCGCCCGCATTAGCAAATATAAAGTCGCCGATTCACTCTCTAATACCGCTCGCGGGTCAAAACAATCAGGTAACACTTTATCCGTTGATAGGCAGCACATCAGCTAAGGTGAGCAAAGAAGGGGGAGGTAACTCCCCCTCTTGCTGGGTACGTGATCGAGCAGCCTAGAACTTGTACATTGCCCCGATGGAAAACAGATCAATGTCATTATCATTGTCAATATCATACCACTCCCACTCACCCACAATGCCGAGCTGGTCAGTGAACATGTAGTGAGCCCCGAGGCCATACATCAGGTCGGTACCATCGTCGTTAATGCCGGCAGCAGCACCGCCTCCTTTAATATCCTATATGATTACGCCAAACTTGCCGAACACGCCGAACTGCTCGTTGAGCGGCAAAATGCCTTTCGCAGCAATCGTCCAGCCGTCCGCTTCGGCGCTAACTGCCGAACCGTCTACAGACCCACTGACCTCACCAAAATCTACCCAGGCAGCCTCGAAGGCGATATTCGAATTCATCTCCCAGCCGCCGAAGATTTTCCAGCTGGTATCTGTGTCGTCGCAATTGGTGATACCGCCACAGGCATCGATGGTTGACTGCCCGATGCTCGCCCCACCATAGAAGCCACTCTCTCTGCGAGAGCATCGCCTGTCCTACCCAGCGTCAATAACAGTGCGCCAATAATTTTTGTTTTGTTCATGACCAGCTCCTAATAGCCCCACAATAATCACCCGGAGAAACGGCTATGCCTGCTGAGTAATAGCAAAGAGCGAATCGGCCAACTACTCCTTTTAAATTAGCACCACAGACGTAATGTGACTTTATAAAATATGATGCCTTTTAATATATATTTGATCAATATTAAGATAGATTTCGCTTTTTAAGCGCTTTGCCGCTATTTAGTTTCACGTTTTTATAGGGATGCACACACCACGACGAAGAAAATCCCGTGTTGATCATATCTATGAGGGTAGGTATGCGGTTCTCGTGATGATTATTGAAATGGTAATGCACTATCTTTGGACTATGAAAGAGCCGTATGTACGAAGAGTGAACGCTAGCTAGCTCAACTACATATCAGATAAATGCGTGTCTAGAGATTCATCGTTAATCAACAATAAGTAACGAGTATTAATGAGAGCACCGTTATCATTACCCCAGCTATGGGAAAGCACTAAATACATTTCTTGGCCAAAAAGCCACAGTAACCCCATGGTGCGCGTGCCACGCCTCGCTTCTCAGCTTTCATTCCAATATACGCGCGAGGCAACGATAACTCGCGCCTAAGGAGGGCCAGATGACATCCCCTGGTTCGTCTCACGAACACTATCGACACGGTATCCTTGAGAACCTTCACCAGTTCTCTCATCAGCTGGGCCAAGTCTTTCTGGTCGGACTGACCATCGGCATGATGCGCACCGTGGTGCCGACACTGGCGGAGTCCGAGTTCGGCGTCGCCGAAGGCTTCTTCATGATGCTGACATCGTTCGTGATCGCCTTCGGCTTCGTGAAGGGCTTCCTGAACTGCGTGGTTGGGCGGCTCTCTGAATGTATCGGGCGTAAAAAGGTACTGCTGGTGGGCTGGCTATCGGCCATCCCGATTTCGTTCATGGTGCTGTATCCCCCGTCATGGAGCTGGATCATCGCTGCCATCGTACTACTGGGCATCATTCAGCGGCTCTGCTGATCGACTACACAGACCGCCAAGATGGACATTACCCGAGTCGATGAGCGCGGCTTCACCATGGGCATGAACGAGTTCTCGGGCTATGTGGGGGTGGCCGTGGCGGGGATCGTCACCGGCTACCTGGTCTTGGGACTGGGGCCGCGCCTGGGGCTGTTTGTCTTCGGTGCCGCAGTGATCGCACTCGCCATCGTGCTGACCCTGACCTCGATCCGTGAGACGCATGCCTGGGCCAAGTCGGAGAGCGCCCGACACGCCAGCGGCAACCACGATGGGCCGAGGGCCAGGATCTCGCGTTTGGTCTCGGACACCCCCACCACCGGAGAGAAGTTCGCGCTGATGAGATGGCGTGACCGTCGCATGGCGTCCTTCTGCCAGGCGGGTCTGGTAGAAAAGTTCGTCGACGCCCTGGTGTGGGTCTTCTATCCGGTGTTCCTCTGCCAGCAGGGCCTCGGGCTCGGTGCCATCGGCTGGATCGTGGGGATCTACGGCTTCGTATGGGGCGGTTCCCAGTTCGTCACCGGACGGCTGTCGGATCATATCGGCCGCTTCCGGCCCATCGTCTGGGGCATGTGGCTCTGCGGGGGCGGCGTGGCTCTGACGCTACTGAGCAGCGGTGTGGGTTGGTGGTCTTTCGCTGCCGCTGTTACCGGTTTCGGGATGGCGCTCCTTTACCCCAACCTGAGCGCAGCAGTTGCGGATATTTCCCACCCCAACTGGCGCAGCTCTGCCATTGGTATCTACCGCTTCTGGCGTGACCTCGGTTACGGCATCGGCGCTCTGGGGTTCGGCCTGGTGGCCCATCTCACCGGCGCCGTTACTGCCGGCTTCTGGTTCGTGGCCATCGCCATGTTCCTCTCGGGCGCTCTGGTCATGGTTTTGGGGGAAGAGACCCATCCACGCCTGAACCCTCAAGACGACTGAAGAACGCCGTCATCAATAACTGAACAAAACAATTGGAGTAGTTGGGTGAAGCTACCTGACCCAAACAAACCGGCCTCCGGAATAACTGGGGTGGTTCAACCCTACGTAAGAGCGGAGTTATCGTCGAGGTTTACACATAGTGTTCAGGCAACAAGATTAGAAGTGGATTAGTTGCAATAACAAAAATTTAGGCCAAGTTAGGTGCATTCATAACACGCATTAAATATTTTCTGTGATATGCTTTTTAGCCTTATGCTTAGATTTATTTAATTTAAAGCGAGGGCTTCATGCAGCCTAAGACAGTGGGCGTCAGTTTGGTGATGTGCTGGGTCGTACTGGTAGCGATCGCTTTTTGGCTATTTGCCTATAAAGACCTCCGTCTGTTTGCCGATGATGAAGTGTTCGCTCGCTTTCCAGAAGAAGTGGCTAGCACTGCGATCAGCGCATCTCCCCTGCCGGAAAATGCCACAGGGCGGCTTGTCAACTTCTGGAACCCGGGCTGTCGCTGCAGTCGCTTTAGCCAAGCGCACACTGAAGAAATCATGCAGGCCTACGTAGGCCAAGGTATTGAGTTTGTCGTGGCAGTGCCTAGGCAAAGCTTAGTTGATCAAGCGTTAACCACGTTTCCCGAGGCATCAAGTGCCGTGGTGGTTGAGCAGCTAGAGGGACTAAGCACGCCGTCGGCGGCTGTCTTTGACGCTCGAAGCACGCTGGTTTACTTCGGACCATATAGCGATGGTGCATTTTGTGCCAGCGGTGACAGCACGCCCGTTGAGCTTATTCTTAATGACGTGGTGTCGCCTGGCGAAGTAGCGCCGTGGCTGAATCTGTCTGCCTTTGGCTGCTACTGTGACTGGCCGGCAGCACGCTCCTAATGACCGCACCGATAAAAACACTATCTTTCGATAGAAACGAGGAAGAAATGCAGCTGAAAATGCTTGAGCCAGACATTTTTCGCGACCAGTGGGACGATGCCAGCCAACTGATGTTAAAGATACTGGTCACCCAGGGCCTGCTCGCGTTCGCGCTGGCAGGCTGGTATGGCACATGGCTAGAAGCCGCCATCATCAGCCTACCCACGGTGCTGCTGGGCGGCTACTTGACCTATACCCAGGGAGCCGCGCTGCTCACGCGACTATATATGGGTGCTGCTTTTATGGTGATGACGGGGCTGCACATTCATCAGACTCATGGCCTCGTTGAAGCACACTTTGGCCTATTTGTACTGCTTGCCATCCTGCTCTACTACAGAGATTGGCGCGTTATCATGGTGGCCGCCGTAGTTGCAGTCGTGCACCACCTTGGGTTTCACGTGCTGCAGACCATGAATACCGGCGTTTACTTAATGCCTGAAGCCAGCCTCACTATGGTGCTCGTGCACGGCGGATACTTAGCCTTCGAGGCGGCTGTACTGGTGGTGCTGGCCAATCTGATGGCCGGCGAATATATCCGTTCGCAGGAGGCCTTAGCTCAGAGCGATCAAATGGCGATCGAATTAAAGCATCAGCGCGCGGCGCTGTTGGGCGAAGTAGAGCAAGCCATTGAGAGCATCGCGGGTCTATCCGGCCGGGTGTCGTCAGCCTCGGAAAAACTCTCTTCTTCGACGGCGCAACAGTCCACAAGCGTTGAGCAAACCACCGCTTCTCTTGAGGAGCTAAGCTCGACAGTGGCTCAAAATGCCGATAACGCACGTGAAACAGAGCACGTTGCTAATCAGGCAGTGGATGGGGCGAATCAAGGCAGCGCGGCTGTCACGCAAACGTTGCAAGCGATGCGCGATATCGCCGATAAAGTCAAAGTCATTGATAACATCGCCTTTCAAACTAATCTGCTGGCGCTTAACGCTTCTGTAGAAGCTGCCAGAGCCGGTGAGCATGGCCGCGGCTTTGCGGTGGTCGCTGCAGAGGTGCGTAAATTAGCCGAAGGTAGCCGGCTGGCCGCTCAAGAGATTGGCGATACGTCGTCCCGCTCTCTTACAACGGCTGAACAGGCCGGCGAACGCATTAGAGAGCTGGTTCCCTCAATTGAGCGCACGGCTCAGTTGGTGCGAAGTATTGCCGCCAGCAGCCAAGAGCAGTCGCAGGGCATTGAGCAAATCAATAAAGCAACGTATGAGTTACACCAGGGCGCTCAAGACATCAATCTGCTAGCAGAGCAGCTAGCCGGTACATCGTCTGAAATGGAGGAAACAGCGACAGCTCTTCAGAATCAAACTATAAATTAAGTGGCTATTATGTAGCGCAAATTGGTTCAGAATAATTGCTAAAAATTACTAGATGGCTGTTTTAGTAGGCTTTAATGTTTACAAATGTTCAGTCATGATTCAGCTTGACGATTCTTATAAGGTTTTTTTGATGAAATTCAGATTTAACTTTTCCCTTACCCAAAAACTACTTTTTGTAGCAGCTATACCACTGATAACGGGATTTATAGCGTTATTTTTATTTATCCAATATCAATTAAACCGCGATGTTCCCCCCATTGTTGAGAACAGTTCTGTTCAGCAGGTTGAATCCAGAGCAGCTGAAATTAACCAGTGGTTAGGCGGTTATCAGCTTTGGCTGTCTGGCATAGCGCAATCCCCAGAACTGCATGAGCCAGGGCCAGTAGAGAGCCATCAAGATTGGCTTGCTAATCGCTTCCCTGGTGACGCTTCAATTGAATCGTTTTATGTTGCTAACGCACAGGGGGATGTAGTGACACATGCTGGCGTTAAAACTAATATCTTTGATCGCCAATACTTCCATGATTTAGTGGTAGAAGGGCGAGCCGAAAGGTTATTAGCGGATCCTGTAATTTCTCTTGTCAGCGGAGAGCCAACGGCTGTCATGGCAGAAGTAATTATTAACCAGCAGGGTGAAAGAGTTGGTCTACTTGGTATTACGCTTTCTATGTCGCATATATCCGACTTGATGGCCAACATCGATGTGGGGCCAGGGAGTTATGGTTTATTAACTGATTCTAAAGGTCTAGTGGTAGCTCATCCTAATACTGATCTGCGGATGAATTTAAATATTAATGATGCTGAAACAGCAGGATATATAGGTGCTGATACCATGGCGCGCTCGTTGGCGAGTCAACAGTCTGTACAAGGTAGCATGCATACCCCTAACGGAGATCAGGTTCAGGTATTTTGGGAGGCAGTTGGGGATACCGGATGGCATCTTGCTATTCTTGCTCCCAATCAGCTATTTACCAATGTGGCCCAGCAGCTGGTGCGCTCATTCTTATTGCAAAGCGCTATTATTGTTGGTGTGCTTCTATTGGTTTTAGGCGTTGCGATTCGCCGGACGCTAGCACCGGTTAAGAGCACCGCGTCAGCAATGGCCGATATCGCCAGTGGTGAAGCAGATCTTACACAGCGGCTACCAGCCAATTCTAGCGATGAAGTAGGTGAACTGGCGAAACAGTTTAATGCGTTTGTCGAGCGGATGCAGAAAACGCTGTTAGAAGTGAGAAGTAGTACCGAAGCTGTTCTTTTATCTAGCAATGAAATGGCTGCGGCGAGTGGGGAGCTATCTACAAGAACCGAACAAGCAGCTGCTAATCTGCAAGAAACGTCAGCGTCGATGGAGCAGATCAACTCAACGGTATCACACACGGCAGAAGCAGCTGAGCAGGCGAACATATTAGCACTGAATACGGCCAAAACCGCCCAGGCTGGTGGAGCTAGCATGCAAGAGATGGAGGAGAAAATGCAGTCAATCTCTTCTTCTGCCGCTAATATCAGCGACATCACAGGACTTATTGACTCCATCGCATTTCAAACCAATATTCTTGCCCTTAATGCGTCTGTAGAAGCGGCGCGTGCTGGGGAGCATGGGCGCGGGTTTGCGGTAGTGGCACAAGAAGTACGTAACCTAGCAAGCCGTGCCGGCGACGCCGCTAAAAATATCCGAACGCTGATTGATGAGTCGGTGCAGCACACCCATGAAGGAGGCCTACTATTAGAACGCGTGGTGGCGAATATGCAAACGATTCACACCTCTGTGGCACAGGTCTCGGATGTCATTGGAGAGATCACCGCTGGCACAAAAGAGCAATCTTCGGGTATTTCACAGGTCAATCTTGCAGTTACCGAAATGGATACGATGACACAGCAAAACGCTGCCATGGTGAGTCAAAGCTCCTCTCTGGCCAGTAATATGCAAGAGGCCGCGCAGGCGCTCGACAGCATGCTTAACGCTTTTGTGTTGGATGCTAGAGAGCAGCGTTCGAAAAAAACCGGGCCAAGTACCGTTGGAATTGTCCCTAAAGCCCCTAAACTAAACAGCCCGTCCTCATCGGTAACAACAGCGAGCACATTGTCGAATAGATCAAACAGGCACGAGGAGTGGGAGACGTTTTGAATTTTAACTGAAATTTCTGAACTTATTGTATAGAGAAACGGAAGATAGCGTATATTCACGCTATCTTCCAAAACCTAAAGTACAAAATTTTTACACGCAAATTACAATTTATATGGTAAAAAATCGCATTGCGTTAGCGCTTAAAAAATCACATTAAGCAAGATATGATGTAAGCATCCAAACGGTTTTTTCTTGCTCACGAATATAGTCACCCGCTTGGGCTGCTGTACCTTCATCTTCGGCGTCTGAGGCTAATGAAAGTATCTCGCGCTGTAATTCAATAATAGATTGATAACCTTTTAATATACCTCGCACGCACGTTTCACCGTCTTTAACATCTTTATCTTCTTGAATATTAGAGATTTTTACATAATCGCTGTAAGCATGCAGTGGTTGATGGCCCAGTGTTAATATACGCTCAGCAACTTCATCAACTTTGGCCAACAGGTCTGTGTAGAGTTCCTCAAATTTTTCGTGAAGCTGAAAAAATTGACGACCTTTCACATTCCAATGATAGCCACGTACATTCATATAGAAAATTTGATAATTGGAAAGTAGCTCGTTGAGCTTTTCAACCAACTGGCTAACATTAGTTTCGTTTAGGCCAATAGTGTTATTGTTACTCATGTGATCGTCTCCTTTGTCATAAAATATAATATAAGCACCAATTTTTAATTAGTTTTGGTGATGTGACTAGTGTAAAAAAAGCTGTTTATTTACTCCTATTGCAAACGACTATAATCGCTTACTTCCTGTTGTGTCGTGCATTTATTGCTTATCGATAAATAAATGTGAGTTCTTTTTTGATTCATAGGCACCAGTACGTTGTGCTAAGAAATACGCTGGATAAAAATAGAGCTAGTGGCTGCCACTAGGTCAGTTTAACTTTATCTGTACCTATGTTGATAAAGAACCAACATGTTATCAACACAATTCTAACTACCTCATAAATACTCCTATTTGTAAGATTTTTGTATTAAATTCCAAAATAATCTAACGAAATAACTTTATATGATGTTCTAAGCTTAGGGCGTAGCCAAGCTTTTCGCATGAGACATTTAGACGCACCTCAGTAGCGATTAATTTTTGTGCAAAAACCCCATTTCCAGGCGTTAGGAAGTTAATAATTTGTCAATAGCAGGTTTCATGATTGGATTATGCTATTAGCCACACCCCGATTTTACCCCGGAATGCATCACAGAATTTTCGGGTTTGCGGACTACGCTGATCCGTTCAAGGCGTTGAATACTGAGCTGCTGGGCTTGTCGATTGACAGTTTAATCAAAAGGAAATAGCGCAAAAGATGTTCGGGAACCGCGGTGTGGTTTGGTTTATGGAAACCCGGGATTGTAGTGATAAGGGGTTATCGCAACCAACTGACCTCATCCCAAGGGTGATGTATGGGCAACGGTATGTCCTGGCGTGCCCTTTCTAGTTCAAGTTCGCTGATGTCTCCCATACCGTAGGCATAACCTTGACGTTTAGCATGACCTTCAATCGGTTGACTGGTTCAACAATCGCTGACTGCTGGAACCCACAGGAAACATTCCACCAGCAGAACGAGAAAGGACATATTATCGTCAATTAGAGGAGCCGGGTGAAGCAGCCTGACTCAAACCAACCGGTCTCCAGAATAACCGGGGCGGTTCACATTACCGCGTGGAGATTGCGTGGCTTGCGGGGGGCTTCCTCCAACGGTATCAGGCTTCGTGCATCGCTACATGCCAACCGCCAAGAGCGGGTCGGCGACCTATTGCGCCCATGGCGAATAGTTCCCTGGAGGCAGGTTCTTGTCTGAACATACTGAACTTTCTAGAGAATACCATTCGCCAACTTTGTTATCAGGCCAGGGTCTTGAATAACCCAGGCTCAACCTTTTTCTTTGTCAGGCAGTGAGTTGTTATATGGCAAGGTCGGCAATTTGTGAGCGCTCGTGTTTGTCTGATCAGCTGTGAGGCTGACTCGTTTTTGCAACAAGTGAGCAAAGTCTAACAAAAGACCTCGGTCTTTCTCCAAAAGCGAAATAAAGATAGCATTCAGTGCAATTTGGTCCGGGTTCGCCTCTTTGTTGCCCGGCTCGGATAAGGCGAACACTTCAGACATTCTGAAGTCAAGCGCCTCGGAAATTCGGTAAAGAAGCTCCAGACTTGGGCGTGAGACATTTCGCTCAATGCGGCTGAGATTTCCAACGTGGGAATTGGTTCTTCGCGCCAGCTCCTCGAGAGTGAGCCCCTTTTGCTTTCTCAGCTGTCGTAACGCTTGTCCTAAGCTCATAGTTGCCCTTGCCTTTTAAGCTCAATATTAACCAGAAATATGTATTTAAAAAAATGTTTAATGGGCATATAAATTCGTTGAATATATGCTTATTCTGCACTTATGATTTAGAACTGTCGCTACCTACATCGCGTTCTCTTTTAAAACACAGGGAGTAGTCTTTGAAAAAGCCTCAAAAACAAAAGCATAGAGGATCAGAGTTCGTCTTTCGACCTATATTAACTGCGAGGACTAGGCGCTTAGTGGAAGTCCAAGTGGTCAAGGCAGAGGGTCCGCGCTCTCTTGGCCGAGAAAAGTATAATACGGCTAAGGCTTCTGTGCCCAAGGATCTCGTGGAGTACGATACCCCAATCGAGTGTCTTGTGTCGGCGCTGAGTTTTGTCAGGGAGTTTATTGGTCATGGGGTGCTAAGAGATTCATCACTCAAAATTGGACTGCCCCTGACAGTGAGTCATGAGTACGATCACTCCCTATTGTCCCACATCGAACAAGCCATTTACGCTTCCGAGTTTCACCCCAGTCGGCTCGTTTTCCACGCTAAAGAACTGAGAAGTGGCGATTCTACACAATATGAGGAAATTTTTGCGGGTTTGAGGCAGTTGGGAGCGAGCCTAAGTGTTGACTCTTTCATTGCCGATGGCGAGCGTTTTGAGGTGCTTTCCAACCCCCATGTGGGCTACATCAACTGCGATACACGGTTAATGAAAAGCGCACTGCAGTACGATTTAGCTTGGAGCTTTATTCATGGTCTTCTATCGCTTGCGAGGCAAACACAGAAAGAAATAGTATTCGGTGGTGTTGACACAGAAAATGAACTTGAGTTTGTTTCGGGCATGGGTGACGTGCTTTTCCATGGAGAATATACCCACACCTTCCTGTGTCCAGGTGAAGAAGTTTTAGCTACCTGGTACAACCGTGACTATTGAGCTTGGAATATTCATGAGACAGGCTTGGAAACAAAAATAACGGATGGTATTATCTTTAAAAATCAGTGCTTTATGACAAGATTCTGGTTCAAGAAAACCACTCGCCATGGGTGAAATGTTATCTCCCTGGATTCCCTCCTATAACGGGTCCATCCGCGTTGAGCTCGACGGTCAACGCACCACCAGTGATAGCGGTGCTCTGCTGCTGCGCGACGCCCTCGAAAACAGCGGTGTATTAAGGCGCTTAAATGCAATCTAGGCGACCAGCGCAACCCACTGCGTATAAGCCGTTCGCTGGCCAGTCAGCTGCGGACGCTGGTGCTGCAGTATGCGATTGGCTGGATTGGCCTCAGCGATACCGACACACATGCGACATGGCCCGCTATGGCAACTGGCCTGCGACGATGCGCGGGATGATGCAATTGGCGCAGGACCGGCCGTCACAAGCCACGCTGCCACGGCTGCTAACGTGCCTTGGAGGCAGCGACAACATCGATGCCGTATACGAAGGTCTGTTGCGATTGGTGGTCTGGTATCTGACCTCGCTGGAGAAGGGCAGGCACCCGGGGCAACTGACACTGGATATCGATGGCCTGCCGATTGAGGTGCACTCACGAACAACGCGACACTGGAGTTCCTAAAGGAGAGTGACATCGAGCACCTGTGCCGGTCTGTCGCTATACGTGTCTGCAGCAGCTCGCAGCGCCCTATCTCAAGCACAGAGTATTCCCTTCCCAATGCCGAGAATCGTGCGGCCATACTAATTCTTCAGCGAAACTGATGATTGAGGAGCCGGATGCGTCAATCGCGCACGTCCGGATCTGAGGGATCAGGTCGAGCAATTACCCGGTCTACCCATCTGACCATCTTGGACCCTACCACTAAAAATTTGATACACGACAGGTTACTTTTGAGATTAACAAAAAAACATTGTCTTACCCTCGGTTTGCTGTATAAGAATATTTAGGTATAAAAAATGCACCGAGGGCATTTTCTATGAAGGAACGTTCTGCCTTATTGGCGTCACAGCCTATCTACAATCGATCAAACGAAGTACATGCGGTAGAGCTCCTTTTTCGGAATGATCTCAACCAATCCGCTATGGACGTAGGTGATACTCGGGCCACCAGCGAGCTGCTTTTCAACCTCTGCACCGGTATTACTGACCAAACCGAGCACTATCACAGCCCGGCCTTCATTAATGTGTCCGGGGATTTTCTGTTGTCGCAAGGTTTCTTGCCGATCGACCCGAATCTCGTGGTTATTGAACTCGTGGAGCGCATGGAGCCGACAGAAGAGCTGGTGGCTGCCGTTGCCCGTTGGCACGAGCAGGGATTTCGTTTTGCGCTGGACGACTTTGAGTTCACGCCTGCTTGGGACGAACTGCTGAAGTTTGCCTCAGTTATCAAAGTTGACGTGTGCGTTTTTTCACCGGAGCAGGTGGCCGAACATCAAAAGCGATTGTCCCATCTCGATTGTCTTTGGCTTGCCGAGCGGGTGGAAGACGAAGCGACCCGCTCGGTGTATATGAACATGGGGTTTGATCTCTTTCAGGGTTATTTTTTTGCTAAACCAGCCATCATTTTTGGCAAAAAATTAACCCCGGCAGCCCTTCATCTCGCCCGTTTGCTAAGTGCTTTATATACAAGTGAGCCAGATGTCGATGAGCTTGCTGGAATCATCTCTGCCGACCCGGGCGTTGCGGTCAGCTTATTGAAGGTCATTAACAGCCCAATCTATCGCAGCAGTTCTCGTATTACCTCGGTTAAAGAAGTGGTGTTAAGGCTGGGCATCAACAACTTGCGTCGTTGGGTTGCGTTGGTGGCGGTTGTCAACGCGGCTTCACCACAGGGCGCTCGTATTATTCTTGCCAGAGCACAAGCCTGCCAGGAGTTGTCCATACGTGCCCACTCCAAATCTGTTGATCCATCTCAAGCATTTCTGGTCGGTTTGTTGTCAGGAGTTGATGTGTTGCTTGGCGTGGATCGGCATGCCTTTCTGGAAAATCTCTGTATTTCTGAGGAGGTCCAGAATGCTCTGAATGGGTTTGTTGGTCCGTTGGGGAAAAATCTTCAGATAGTCATAGACGTAGAACGAGCTGTCCAGATGAAAGATAAGCTGCACGAGATAGATCACCAACTGTTAACACTTTATCGCCATGCTTCGGAATCGGTCCAATTGCTGCTGGATGATGCTTAGTGCAGTAAGCAATCGAGGCTGTCGGTATTTTCGTAATGCATTGTTAATAAAAGTTGTTGTCAGGGGTGTCACTGTGTTTTGCCAGCATTTCTTAAAGCACGAAATGCGCGATACGAAATTTTACAAAAAAAGCATTAAAAGTCGTCATAAAAAGCTTTAAATGCAATTCGATGGTTCTATATTGCAAATTATTGTGGCGCACTGAACCAACGAGGCGCAGCTGAAAAGGGGCATCTGGCCCTCTCTTACAAGGAGTTTTGAAATGTCGGCAATCGGTGATGTGTTGACTGGCAACGAACTAAGTTCTGCCGTTCTCGTGCGCAAGGCCGTTCTTTTGTCAGGCATGTCTGCCACAACGTTGGGCAGCTTGTTGATTGCAGCAATCCTGGCTTACCAGAGCCAGTTGTGGGTGGCGGCAGTGCTGCTTTGTTTTGCGACCGGTGCATGTGTGTGGGCGTATTCAGCGTTCAAAGCCCTGAAAGCAGGTTTCGCTTCTCAAATTCCCGCCTATGCCGGAAGGCAGAAGCAAGCTGAGAGCTACAACTCCATGTTGACTTCCTTGGAAACTGTGGTGCCGCTATGGCGCAAAACTTTGGATGGTGGCCGGGAAAACATGGAAGAGGCGGTGACTGAATTGTCGCAACGCTTTGATGCCATCGCGAACAATCTCGATGTGGCACTGAACTCATCAGATGGCAGCTCAATCAAGCAGAAAGAAGCCTCTATCAAGGATATTACCGACTCCGCGACAGAAGCATTTGAGGAGCTTTGGCATTCGCTCGATGACTCCGCGCACCGGGACTCCCAGACCTTCTCAATGATTGAGTCTCTAGAAGTGCAAATGTCTTCCCTGGTCAAGTACACCGAAGAGGTGAAGGGCATTGCCGATCAGATAAACCTGCTGGCACTGAACGCAGCGATTGAAGCCGCCAGAGCCGGTGAAGCTGGTCGTGGCTTTGCCGTGGTGGCTAGCGAGGTGCGAAAGCTGGCCAGGAAATCAGCCGACACTGGCGACAATATTCAGGGTGTGGTGTCTGTTGTGAAAACACAGGTCCACGGTGCCGTCGACCAGGCGAAAGAGAATTTCGAAGCATCTCGTGAGGCGAGAGAGCAAAACCAGAGCACCATTCGGCGCACTACCGAAGGTATTAACAAGCGAGTATCCAGTATCGCCCAGGATGCTCAGGCTCTGATGAAATTAAAGAGCGATGTGGAGTGGCAGGTGCAGGACGTCATCGTTCAGTTCCAATTCCAGGATCACCTCAGTCAGGTGCTGACTCACTTGTCTGACGCGCTGCAGGACGTGGAGATCCTAATGGCTGAGCGGGATACCGAGGACCATGAAGGGTTTATCTACTCCGTTTCTCAGTTACTGAACCAAATGAAAACCCGTGCGACGACGGCGTTCGAACGGGACATTCTTGAAGGCAGAGCCACTCAACGGCCTATCAATGCCGATGAAAGCAGTGAACTGACTTTATTTTGACATACGAGGACTCAAACATGTCGAAAACCATTCTTGTTGTAGATGACTCCGCTTCCGTTCGGCAGGTCGTGGGTATGGCATTGCGGGGGGCTGGCCATGAAGTGGTTGAGGCGGTTGACGGCAAAGATGCACTGGCCAAGCTTAGCGGCCGCAAGTTCCATCTGGTGGTGAGCGACGTGAATATGCCGAACATGGACGGTATTGCGTTTGTGAAGGCATTGAAGCAGAAAGCCGAATATCGCTTTACCCCGGTTTTGATGCTCACCACCGAATCCGAAGAGAGCAAAAAGGCAGAGGGTAAAGCCGCTGGTGCAAAAGCCTGGCTGGTTAAGCCGTTCAAGCCTGATGTGTTGCTGGCTGCGGTCACCAAACTTACCTGAGACTGGCGACATGAACACCCAATCTCCCCCCTGGAAGGCACCCTCCTCACTCACCATCTATGAGATCAGAGCGTTGGAGGAGGCATTTATAGCGTCAGGCTCCGCTAACGCTGACCGAACCTGGGATCTGAGTGACGTACAGGAAGTGGATTCTTGCGGTATCCAGTGGCTTGTCACGGTGCGTGCCCGGTTGCGTGCGCAAGAGTGCACTCTGACATTGCTCCACGCCAGTGATGATTTTGTGGAAAAGCTGAGTTTTCTCGGTTTGTCCTTCCTGTTGAGCCCAAGCGTGGAAGAAACCAGCCATGTCTGATCCTGTACTGGTGTTCCGGGAAGAAGCCGCCGAGCATCTGGAGAACCTTGAGTCTGCGCTGTTGGAGCTGGAGCAACATCCTTGGGATGAGGCCCAGATCAATGTCGCTTTCCGCGCCATGCACACCATAAAAGGTGCCGCCGGCATGGTGGGGTACGACCATCTGTCGTACTTCACCCATCACCTGGAAACCCTGTTTGATACCGTGCGCAATGGGTCACTGGTGTTGGACCAGGGGCTGATCAATCTAGTGCTGGAGTGTCGGGACCAGATTGAAGAGCTGTTGGCGCGCCCCAGTCCCGGTGCGGAATCCATGGCCATCAGTGAAACTTTGATTGGGCGGCTGACGGCGGCCATGCCAGCCAGTGCTCAGGTGGCCAAAAAGGCTCAAACGTCGGTTGCTGCTTCGGCCAGCCCGGAGACAGCGGAACAAGCCATTTATCGAATCGACTTTTCACCGAACGAATCGGCGTTTAAAGACGGTTTTGATCTGTTGCCAGTCATGCGGGAGCTTCACTCTCTCGGGCCTTGTTTCGCCTCTGGTTACTTGAATAAGCGCTTCAGTGTCGAGACCTTTGATCCCGAGAACTGCTACCTAGACCAGACCGTGATTCTGACCACTAGCCAGGGCCGTGACGCGCTGGACGATGTCTTCATCTTTGTCCAGGACGACTGGCATATCGAGATCACCAGAATCAATTACGACGAAGCCTGTCGTCTTGGCGATTTGTTGGTTCAGCAGGGCGCGGCTAGCGCTGCTGAGCTGGAACAGGCGTTAAGCGCAAAACCGCTGGCCGGTGAATTGTTGACACAATCGGGTGTGGCCGATTCGGAAGCAGTCGAGCAGGCATTGGCCACCCAGAAGCACATCCGCGAGCAGCAACGCCAGGTCCAGCCCGAGCCGGAAAAAACCATCAAGGTGCCACAGCGCAAGCTGGACCAACTGATGGATCAGGTTGGTGAACTGGTCATCCTGCAGGCGCGCCTGGATCAACTGGCGTTGGATTCCGGCGATGAACATATCGAAACCCTGGCCGAAGAGCTTGCCCGTTTGTCCACCAATTTGAGGGAAACCACTTTCGATATCCGGATGCTGCCGATTGGCTCAACCTTTGGCCGCTTTCGTCGCCTGGTTCGCGATCTCGCCAAAGATCTGGGCAAGGAAGTGGTGTTGGAGACCAGTGGCGCCGAAACAGAGCTGGATAAAGTCGTTATCGACAAACTTGCTGACCCGCTGGTGCATTTGTTGAGAAACAGCCTGGATCATGGCGTTGAAACGCCGGAAGTTCGCGAAGCAGCCGGTAAGCCCCGCAAAGGTACGATCCGTCTCGACGCCTTTCATCAGCAAGGACAGATTGTCCTGACGATCAGTGACGACGGCGCCGGCATTAACGCTGATCGTGTGTTGGCCCGCGCGGTCGAACGGGGCGTGGTATCCGCTTCCCAGACCCTGTCCGAGTCCGAGATACACCAACTGATTTTTGAACCGGGCTTCTCAACGGCTGAAAAAGTATCGGATGTTTCTGGCCGTGGCGTCGGCATGGATGTGGTCAAGACCTCCATCGAAGGCCTTCAGGGCCGGGTTCATATTGACAGCACTCAAGGCCGGGGAACGGCCATCAAAATCACCTTGCCCATGACGCTCGCCATTATCGACGGGCTGATGGTTCAGGTGTCTGACAGCTATTACGTAATGCCACTCAGTGTGGTCGAAGAGTGTATTGAAACCCTGTCCAGCCAGACAAGCCACCGTGATGGTGGGCGCCTGGTTCGGCATCGGGATCAGTTAGTACCGTGTGTCCGGCTACGGGAATGGTTCGATGTGCCGGGCAGGCAACCGTTAATAGAACAAACCGTGATCGTTCGCGTGGGCGACGATACTTTTGGAATCACCGTGGACGATGTGATCGGTCATTTCCAGACCGTGATCAAGAGCCTTGGAAAGCTTTATGAGGATGTGGAAGGGGTGATGGGAGCAACAATTATGGGCAGTGGTGGCATTGCCATGATTATTGATGTGGCGGCACTGGTTGATAAGACCAGAGGTTCCAGGGCAGACGTAGCCCAAATGGGCTAAGGACAAAAAAATGTTGAAGCGAGTTACCATTAAAGCACTGTTGTACACCGGCTTTACCCTATTGGTTGCCCTGATAGCCCTTAATAGCTATTTGAGCATCGATGCATTGAATCGAGCTAAAGAGCGACTCGACGAAGTAGTGAATACAGATGCCCAAAAAGTGCGAATAGCCGGTCAGATCCGGTCAGAACTATTGGAAGTCGATCGACTGAGGAAAACAATGCTATTGAGCGAGACCGCTCAGTCCAAGAGAGAGCTGACAGCAAACACGGTGGCTGCGCAGGAGGCTTTGGCTGAACGGCTTACAGAAATTCGCCAGTTGATCGCCAGTCCGGAAGGAGAGCAGGCGATCAACCGGTTTGAGAGTGCTGCTCAGGCAACGTTTGATGCCGGGCGTCGCATGAGAGAAGTAGCTTCGTTGACATTGGATACCGGTAGCTCGGAACTGCAGATTGCGGAGGCCAATCGAGAAGGTTATCTGATCCTGCGTGATGAAGCCGAGCCGCTGGTTGATGAAGCCATTGAGGCGCTAAGAACCGTTCTCCAGATCGCCGATGCTGATATGGCTGCGGCCATTGAACGGGCGGAAATCCGGTATCAGGAGGCCAGCACCCAGTTACTGACCATGCTGGGTATCTCTTTGCTCATCGGTATTGCCGCTTCCATCGTGATTATCCGCCGAATCAACGAAGTAGGGCGCATTGCAATACGCATTGGCGAGGGTGATCTGAATCAGCAGTTTGACTTGAAAGCCAGCGATGCGGATCTTTATGGCGTGCTTCGGAACATGAACCATAAGCTTCGTGAAATTGTTCGCGAGATCAAAGAAGCTTCGGACAATGTGTCGTCCGGCAGCATTCAGCTGAGCAGTACAGGACAGCAGATTGCCGAGGGTGCCACCGAACAGGCCGCGTCGCTGGAGGAAGTGTCCTCCTCCATGGAGCAGATGACCGCCAACATCTCCCAGACGGCTGATAACGCGCGTCAGACAGAGCAGATCGCTCGCCAGTCGGCGACCGATGCCCAGAGTACCGGTGAAGCGGTGCATGAATCCGTGGCGGCGATGAAAGATATTGCTGAAAAAATCGGCATCATCGAGGAGATCGCACGCCAGACCAACTTGCTGGCACTGAACGCTGCCATTGAAGCGGCCCGTGCGGGTGAACACGGCAAAGGCTTTACCGTGGTGGCGGCCGAGGTTCGCAAACTGGCCGAACGCAGTCAGCGCGCAGCGGGCGAAATTGTTGAGCGCTCCCGCAGCAGCTTGGAAGTCAGCGAGCGTGCCGGAGAAATGCTGGCTGCTCTGGTACCGAGTATTCAGAAGACCTCTGACCTGGTACAGGAAATCAGCGCGGCGGCTGTCGAGCAGGATAAAGGCGCGTCCGAAATCAACAAGGCGCTTCAGCAGCTGGATCAGGTGGTGCAGCAATCAGCGGCGTCTGCAGAGGAAATGGCAGCGACTTCTGAAGAGTTGTCTGCTCAGGCTGAACAGATGAACACTACCGTTAGCTTCTTCTCTGTGGATGGCAGTGCGTCCGAGTACAAAGCTTCCAAGCCGAAGACCACAGCCCGTCAAACTGCGCAGCCACCGACTCAGCTCCGCACCCACTCAAAGCTCAAGCCTGCGGCTGCCGGTATTGATATCAACTTGGACGATGACGACGACGAATTCGTTCGTTACTGAGGTGCATGATGGAAAATCGTTCAGTAACTTCCGCTGACAATGCAGTGGAGAGCGTGGATGCCATTCAGATTCTGTCCTTCATTCTGGCAAATGAGTGGTTTGGGGTGGAAATCAGCGGTATTCAGGAAGTATTGGAACACCGCAAGGTGACGCCTGTGCCGCGTACGCCGGAGTTCATGCTTGGGGTGATCAATCTGCGGGGCAAAGTGGTTCCGGTGGTGGATTTGCGGGTGCATTTCTCGATGGCCGTCACCGAACCGACCGTGGATACCTGTATCGTCATTATCAACGTGGAAATTGACGGCGAGGAAACTGCGTTGGGCATTCTGGCTGATCGGGTTCAGGAAGTGATTGAAATCCGCACCGACGATATTAGCCCACCTCCCAAAATCGGTAACCGCGTGGACAGCCAGTACATTTATGGCATGGCCCGCTGTGACGAGCACTTCATCATCCTGTTGCGAATCTCGCGTATTTTCTCCTCCGAGGAACTGCAGCAGGTATTGGATCGTGTTCCCGAACCGGATGCAAAAGCACAGGGTTCGAAGCGACTTTCGGGTGATGATGAATGAACCGCGAGGATCGTTTGCGGCCTGCCGACCATCGGCGGGTCGCTGACTTTATCGCGAACCAGGCCGGGATTCAGCTTCCCGAACACAAACGCAGCCTGATCGAAACCCGGATACGACGCCGGGTAAAGGCAACGGGTCATCAAACTTTCGCCACCTATCTGGATTTCGCTCTGTCTCCGGCCGGAGCCAAGGGCGAGCAAATCCTGTTGATTGATGTACTGACGACCAATAAAACGGACTTTTTTCGTGAGCCTGGTCATTTCGATTTTCTTCAGCACCACATTCGCAATCACTGGGCAATGCAGGGCGGCCCAGGGTTTAGCCGCCCTTTGAAAGTGTGGAGCGCCGCGTGTTCAACAGGAGAAGAACCCTACACGTTGGCCATGGTTATGAAGGAGCTTCAGGAAAACGTGGAAGGGTTTGAGTTCACCATCGACGCGACTGATATTGCGCCTTCGGTACTGGAAACGGCAAAAAAGGGCATTTATGCCTGTTCGCGTATCGCGCCGGTGGCGGAGCTGCTGCGGAAAAAATATCTGTTAAAAAGTCGTGACCCGGCAAAAGCGTTGATTCGGATGGACCGCTCCCTTCGTTCGTGTGTGCGTTTTTACCCGTTCAATCTGATTACTGGTCATTACCCGGAAAAGCCGACCTACGATGTGATCTTTTGCCGTAACGTGATGATTTATTTCAACAACGAAGACCGAGAGAACATCCTTCGACAATTGCGAGGCACCCTGCGCCCGGGCGGGCTGTTGTTTATTGGCCATTCTGAAAGCATCGGAACGCTCAGAAGTGAATTCGAGACCCTGATGCCAACCGTTTTCCGGAGGCTGGACTAATGGCGTCGAAAATTCGTGTGTTGGTTGTCGATGACTCGGCGGTGGTGCGCCAGACTCTGGTTGAGATTCTGAATGCCGACCCGGCTATTGAGGTGATCGGCACCGCCTCCGACCCCTATATGGCCGTGGACAAGCTTCGGCACATGCGCCCGGATGTGATCACGCTGGATGTGGAAATGCCCCGGATGGATGGGGTTACTTTCTTGCGCAAACTGATGAGCCAGTCGCCGTTGCCGGTGGTGATTTGCTCGTCCCTGGTGGGTGAGGGCACGGAAACCCAAATTAAAGCGCTGGAGTACGGTGCGGTCGACATTATTGCCAAGCCCACCATGGGGACACGGCAGTTTCTGGCTGAATCTCGCGCCCGCATTACCGATGCCATCAAAGCGGCTGCACAGGCCCGGGTGTCGAAGCTGCCGGCCCTGCGTGCAAAGCCCGTCCCGAAACTGACGGCGGATGCGGTGATTCCCGTTACACGCACCAGAGCCATGGCCGAAACGACAGACAAGATTATTGCTCTGGGTGCATCAACCGGTGGCACCGAGGCTATCCGAGAAGTTCTGGAGGCCATGCCGGCTGACTGTCCGGGTATTGCCATTGTTCAGCATATGCCGGAAGGCTTCACCCGCTCGTTCGCGGAGCGCCTGAACAAGCTGTGCCGGATTGTGGTGAAAGAGGCTGAGGATAGTGACACTTTGTTGAGGGGGCACGCCCTGATTGCACCCGGTAACCGACACATGCTGATCAAACGCAGTGGAGCCAGGTATTACGTGGAATTGAAAGATGGCCCATTAGTAAGCCGCCACAGGCCTTCAGTAAACGTTCTGTTCCGGTCTGCCGCTCGTTACGCCGGCCGAAATGCGATGGGGGTTATTCTGACCGGTATGGGTGATGACGGCGCAGACGGGCTGGTTGAAATGCGTGAGGCCGGTTCTGTGACATTTGGCCAGGACGAGGCAACAAGTGTGGTCTACGGTATGCCAAAGGAGGCCTGGTTACGTGGAGGTGTGGTTCATCAACTGCCTTTGCCAGATATCCCGGGAGCGCTTTTAGGCCAAATGCGAGGCAGGAAATAAAATGCAATCAGCGCATAAACCGCCTATTGTCATTCATGCTGGAGAATTGGTGTTTGGCAAGGGGCGCCGGCGGATAAAGACCCTGCTGGGTTCCTGCGTGGCCATTACGTTGTGGCATCCTCGCCACAAATATGGCGGTATGTGCCATTTTGCTCTGGCCAGAAAGCCAGCAACGGAAACCGCAAAGGGTAAGACGGATGCCCGCTATGCCGATGACTGCATGAGGCTGTTCCGGAAGCTGGCAGAAGAGCGGGGCACCCGGCTCTCCGAGTACAAAGCCAATATTTATGGGGGCGGCAACATGCTGGCCTCGGCAAGGCTTGCTCCGGATTCGGAATTTGTCGAAGTCGACCGCAGTCCGGTGGGTGATTCAAACGCGGCCCAGGCGTTTGCATTGTTAGTGGCGGAAGGCGTTTCTATCAATGAGGCGGACGTGGGCGAGCAGGGCTATCGAAAAGTGGATTTTGACCCGATGACAGGGCAAGCAAAGGTCGAATTCGTACCTATTGCGAACAACAAAATTTAATCGGGGTATAAGCCAACGAATGAACAAAATGACCGCAAGCTTGTGGCGACAAGCGGCGCTGCTGTTATTGATTTTCTGCTGCCTGGCTATTGGTTTGAAAACGCTGGTAATCGAATTTGTGCCAGCCTATACCATACCTCATAGCTGGGATTTGCTGCCTTCTGGAGGGCTGGCGTTGACGTTGGCCGGTGTGGCCATTACCACGATTGTGCTGAACATGCGGAGTAGCCAGCGCCTGGCAGCCGCCATTGCATTAATTTTCTTTGGTGCATACAGCTTGGTGTGCCATGACGGCCTCTACCTGCAGGAAAACGGGGACGGTTTGGGCGATGGACTCTGTCTCCCGGTTCTCCCGGCCATATTTGTCACCTTGATGGGTGTGTGTTGCGGTCTCGGAGTAAGCGAGCGCACCAAGTTATTGTGGCGGGTGAGTGGCACGCTGAGTGTGATTTTTGGCGGACTGGCATTGGTGTTTGACCTAACACCTGGAAATGAAACGAGCATTTTGTCTATTCCCGCTCAACAAGCATCTATCACCGGAGGTTTCTTCGCTCTGGTGCTGGGCGCTATTTTCTGGGGAATCAGTGTCCGTCCCAATGACAAGTTTGTATCAATGCCGTTGACGGCGACATGGATTGGTTTCGCTGGTGTTTTGGCGACGTTGGCTCTTATGTACACATCGACAGTGGACCGTCATCAAGAACGTGAGCAGGCTGCCCAGCGATTGCTGGAGAATTTTGCATTGACCATCCAGCAAGCCTCCACTGATCGCAGTCAGATGTTGCAACGGATGGCTGAGCGGTGGGTGTCTAACCCTGATGAGCGCGATCGTGAGTTTTATCTCCGGGATGCCAGGTTGCTCTCCGAAGACAAACAGAGCTTTTTGGGTTTTGTCGTTCTGGATACCTCTAATGAAAGTAACTGGCGCTATGCTCGCACTCCCACTGCCCTGATTTGGCTGCAGGATCAGTTGGTGCAGCCAAATGTGTTGCGTTGGTTGCGGGAATTTCGTGAATCGAGAAAGACCGTGTCCTGGTTTATTGCCAAGCCTGATGACCCCTCCAGGGTGCTGATCGTCAGTCGTTCCTCTGGCAACCGCAGTGTGACGTTAGTGAGCGCGGTTGATTTAGACACGTTTGTTCAGCGTGAGGTGCGAAAGCGCACGGGCCAGTTCTCAATCGATATTTCCTACAAGGGCGCCGCTATCCAGCCCCTTGAAGACGAAGCGTCCGATCAGATGGCGGATCTGCCCAGCTATGCCTTTACGTATGCTGTTCTTGGTGACTCTGATCTGACGCTGGAATTAAACGCTCGCTCAGACTCGTTCAATCTCAGGGAGCCGCTGCATCACTACTTGCCAGCCGGCATACTGATTTTTGGCTTGATCCTGACCCATCAGTTAATGATTGGACGCTCTTTGGGGGAAATCAGTCGTCGCCAGGCTCGGGAACTGAAAGTGAGCGAGCAGCGTTTCCGCTCTCTTTATGACCATCATCCGGACGCCGTATTCTCGTTTGACCGCAACGGTTTTTATCAATCGATGAACCCGGCTACTGAACACATTGTTGGTATTCGCGAAGAGGAGGCGGTTGGAGTCAGTTTTCGTGAACTGTTTAATTCAGAAACGGTACCCGGTGCAGACCTGCAGACGGTCTACAGGGCTTACGAGGAGGCCAATCGTGGTTATCCAAGAACCGATTTTCAAATGACCTTCCGGCCAAAAGGCAAAGTAGAAAGGATTTTCGATGTTACTTTCCTGCCGATCGTAGTGGATGGTGAGATTGATGGCGTGTTTGGGCTTGCCAAAGATGTGTCTGAGCGTATGAAGATTGAAGAAAAACAGCGAATTATGGAGAGAAGCCTGGAGGCCAGCAGTAACGCAATTGTCATTACCGATGCACGGTTGCCTGGTTATCCGGTGGTTTATGTTAACCCTGCCTTCTCTCAGATTACCGGTTATATTTGGGACGAAATTTATGGTAAGGCTCTAGGTATGCTGACTGGCGAGGGCACTGACGAGGGGGATATTCAGACGATTCGGACAGCTGTTGCGGAGGAGAAATCAGCCACGTTGACTTTGCGCAGTTATCGGAAGGATGGGGCACCTTTCTGGAACCAGCTGTTCCTGTCGCCTGTCAGTGATGACTCGGGGAGCGTTACGCACTTCATTGCGGTGATGAACGATATCTCCGAGAAAAAAGAGCAAGACCAGAAGCTTGCTTACCAGGCAACTCACGATGTGCTTACTGGCCTGGGTAACCGGTCACTGTTCAATGACCGCCTGAGCCATGATTTTGAACTGGCTAAACGCCAATCCTGCTTGATGGCGGTGTTGTTTATTGATCTGGATGAATTCAAGCCAATCAACGACACTCTGGGCCATAAGGTCGGTGACAAGCTGCTTATTAGCGTGGCTGAGCGTCTAAGCAGTGTGGTGCGCCCCAGTGATACCCTGGTCCGCTTTGGTGGTGATGAGTTCGTTTTGCTGCTGCCTGACCTTCAGTCGCAGGAAGATGCTGTTGATGTGGCAGAGCGTGTTCTGGAAGAGATAGCCCGCCCCCATCAAGTGGGTAACAATGAATTGCACATTTCAGCGAGCATAGGCATCGCCACCATCTCAGAGCAGCTTGAGCATTCCGAAAAACTCCTGCAGCAAGCAGATATGGCTATGTATAAAGCCAAGCAGCAGGGCCGTAATACTTATGAGGTGTTCTCCTGCGACCTGGACAGCAAGTTGTCGCGCCGGGTTGAGCTTCGAAATGATTTGCAGGAAGCGATAAAAAAAGATCAGTTACACCTCAACTACCAGCCGCTGGTAAATGCAGGTGGTGGTTTTATTGGTATAGAGGCGCTGGTGCGCTGGCGACATCCGCAGAAGGGCAATATCTCTCCGGCAGATTTTATCCCAATTGCCGAGGAAACAGGACAAATTACCCAGCTTGGTCATTGGGTAACGAAACGGGCCTGCCTGGATGCGCTGTCACTGGTCAACCAGGGACTATTGCCTGGACGAGTGGCAGTCAATCTGTCGCCGATGCAGTTTCACCGACCGAACTTCCTGGCTACTTTGCGGCAGATCCTCGAAGAAACCGGGTTGCCGCCGGAACATCTGGAACTTGAACTGACTGAAGGTATCTTGATGCGGGATATAGAAGGGGCCATTGATACCCTGAACGCGCTGAGTGGTATGGGCGTGAGCACCGCAATTGACGATTTTGGTACCGGCTTTTCCAGCTTTAGTTATCTCCGGGAACTCCCGGTCGATAAGATCAAAATCGACAAGAGCTTTGTTGATAACGTGATCACTAACGAGAAAGACTCGGCGGTGTGTAAAGGTGTGATTGCCATGGCTCGTGAACTTGACCTGAAGATGATTGCCGAAGGCGTGGAAACCAAAGAGCAGTATCATTATTTGGTCGACAGCGGCTGTACCGGGTTTCAAGGGTATTATTTCGCCAAGCCTATGGTTTTGGATGATTTGATCAAGTGGCTTGAGGGCTGCATAAAACGGCCAATGCACTGAATAAGTTACGGAAATCCGTGCAGCGCAAGGTCAAAGCTGAGCTGCACGAGATATGGATGGCCGAGACGCGCTTCGACCCCAAGTACCCCAACGCAATGGAGTGCTTGGTGAGGAGGCGGGAGGCGCTGCTAGCATTCTGCGACTATCCAGCAGAGCACTGGTTGCATATTCGTACGACCAACCCGATCGAATCGACCTTCGCTACGGTTCGCCTGCGGAGCAAACGCAGCCGGAACTGCGGTTCTCGAGCAACGACCTTGACGATGGTGTTTAAGCTGCTTCAGAGCGCTCAGAAGCGCTGGAAGCGGATAGCCGGGTTCAACAAACTGGCACTCGTCGTAAATAACGTGAAACTCTAGTAGGGTGAGCCATTAACCGATCAATCAGACAGCAACGCCGCTTGACCGCTGTACATCAGACTTGAGTGTGCCAGGCGATGTGGGTGATAGCCGTAGCCATAACCACGCGGTATGAGAGTGCAGTGTTTGTGCGAAATGCCTTGCACGGCGCCGTGTTTGCTCTGGATGTCGAAACACTGTCCATTTAGCCTACCTAAGAGATAGGTGATGCGGTACATCCATTATTTAGCTAATCGAAGAGCCTAGCCCTGACTCTTTTGAGTGAGGGCTAGGGGGCTAAAGCGTATCAACGCCCAGGTAACGCAAGTGCCTGGTCGTGTTCTGGCAACTTGAACACTTCAATAGCACTTAACAGTTCGCTTGCATGCTCTTGCAGCTGCGTGGCGGATTGGGCGCCCTCTTGGATATTGAGCGTATTACGCTGCGTGACGCGGTCCATATCGGTTACAGCATCGTTGACCTCACTAACCCCTTTGCTCTGTTCTACGCTAGCGTTGCTGATTTCTTGCATAAAACTTGTGACGCGCTCAATGGCGGCGACAATCTCTTCCGTGGCTTTGCTGGCCTCTTCTGCCTGTTTATCGCCATCCTTGACGCGTTCGAGGTTGCTGGTGATGCGAGAGGTGATCTCTTTGGCAGCATCGGCACTACGCTGGGCAAGCTTGCGGACCTCTTGAGCGACGACCGCAAACCCACGTCCGTGCTCACCCGCCCGCGCCGCTTCCACAGAGGCATTGAGCGCGAGGATATTGGTCTGGAAGGCGATTGAGTCAATCGTCGAAATAATACCGGCAATTTCCTGTGAGCTTTCGTTCAGGGCTTTCATGGTTTCAGTGACCTGGAATACGGATTCACCGCCACGCTTAGCCGTGGTGGAAGCACCGCTCGCTTCTTGACTTGCTTGTTGCGAGTTGTCGGCGTTCTTCTCCACCGTGCTGTGCAGCTCTTCCATGGCGGAGGCCGTCTCGGCGAGAGCGCTTGCTTGCTGCTCCATGCTAGAGGCCAAGCCATTATTGCTTTCAGCTATTTGCTGGCTATTACTCGCCACGGTTCCCGCTGAATGTTGAACTTGGGCAACAAGAGCACGTAATTGATCTACCATGCTCGCCAGTGCGGCCATAATGCTGCTGTTATCGTTCGCGGCGAGCTTTGGCTTGATAGAAAGATCTCCTTGACCGATGGCCTGTGCATAGGCACGTACTTCACGTGGTTCTGCGCCTAGTTCTTTCACCAATTGTCGAGAAATAAACGCGGCAATGCCAATGCTAAGCACAATGGCAATCAAGGTTAACGTAATCATCAGTTGGCTAAAGGTATCGGCCACGCCGCGGGCAACGGCGGTATCCTCGGCGCTTTGCGCTTCTTGAAAATCGATAAACACGTTGATGGCATCAAGCCATTCGGCAAAGGTGCTACCGCCTTCGCCGACGACGATTTCACGAGCGGAAATAAAGTCTCCATCACGGCGCTCGCTAATAATCTCTTGAGCAAAATCACGGCCACGCTGAGCAATGCGCTCAATCTCGGCGATCATTTCTCGCTCGCGCTCAGAAATGGTTTCAGGGTAGTTTTCGAACATGTCGTTCATGCTGTTTTCGGCTTGGCGATAATTGTTGGCCAGGCGGTCATGAAGTTCTACCAGATCATTAACCTTTTGAGTGTCACTGACCAAGGTAATGTCGCGCAGCGCAATCGCCCGGTCATGCACACTGCCGCGAAAGTTAATCGCGTGGCGCATCATCCGACCATTGACGTCATTGATCACATACAACCGCTGGTCAATCGTGTTGACGCGGTCAATGCCGACAACGGTGAGAGCACTAAAGATAACCAGAAGGGCTCCAAACCCGGCCATTAAACGATGGCGAACCTTGAGGCGTGCAAAACTCAACATGAAGGTGATCCTATTACGGTCTGCTCAGATGTTTGTCTTATAAGCGTATAATACCACTTATTGTACAGTATTTGTACAGCTATATTTTGATATAGACCTTATGCCTGTATAAATATGGCCCTGCGTTAACGTGCAAAAGCGCTACTAGACCCTCATCTTTTTGATGTAAGTCATATGAGGTGCATGTTTTGCTTAGTCCGATACGACGGCGTCTCGTATTGCCGGGCGGTATGAGCCGTTTCTGTTTTCCATACCAACCACTGGGAAATGAATTGCTTATGACTTGTTACGACACGTTACTTTACTGCCTGGACAAACGTCCGCTTTTCTTAGCCTGCCATCGTTTTTAGATGATATGTTTATATCCATAGCACTGTATTAAGCCGCGAGGGTGATATAGGATGCTGGCGATTAATGTCGTGTATTGGGTGCAAATTGATGAATGCTCAATAAGCAGCACGGCTTCTGGGGGCCTTTTCCAATTAGTTGCGTTTTTGTCTTTGACGCTTTTCCTCATGTACTTACGTCGAAGGTTAGGCTTAAGGGTATGCCTATCTAGCGGGTAAGCACGTACATCATGGTAAGAAACAGAAAGTATGAAGTTGCAAGAAGAGGACGTCATGGACGGAGCGGGTTCGGATAGAGAAACGACTGATAACTCGGCAGCGCTGGCGCAAGAGATTAAACGCCACCAGCAAACCATTGAGCAACTGGAGTTGGTTAATCACGTGGTTGAGCGTGTTTCTCACGCCGTAGTGATCACCGATGCGGATAACCGCATTCTGTATGTTAATCCCGCCTACGAAAAAATGAGTGGTTTTAAGCTATCGCATGTGATGGGCAAAAAGCCTTCGATTTCCAAATCCGGCCGGCATGGGCCTGAATTCTATCGCAAGATGTGGGCTGCGCTTGAAAAAAACCGTCACTGGGAAGGCGAAATTTGGGATCGCCATGAGGATGGAACGGTATTTCCCAAGTTGATGAGTATTGATCGATTGGTAGACGAAGGGGGTAATACACGCAATTTCGTGGCAATGTTTTACGACCTTTCGCAACAGAAAGCGTCAGAAGCAGAAATTGAGCGCTTGCAATATTACGATACTCTCACGCAACTGCCCAACCGTTTTACCAATAAGCTCTTCCATGGCATAACCGGTCATTGTGGTCATCGCATGATTGACGTAAACAATCCGGTCCAGGCCAGTCGAGTTCTGCGGTTGTGATCAACACGGCATTGAACGACTGTTCTACAGCCGCCTCCAAAAGCTGTCGATAAACGATATTTTCCATGGCATCGTCTTTTGTTAGAGAGCAGCGCAAGTGGTTAAAAGGTGCGGTATTGAGCACGTTCATTCTGCTAGGGCGGTGCCTCTCTCGATAGTTAGCTAGAGGCAGTGATCAGGATGAAGAAGTGTTATTGCCTAACGCTATATGGTTTGATGGACAGCATCAAAAGCGTCCTGGAGATCTTTGACGACGTGTTCATACGCTGGTCGTGCATAAAAAAAGCCTTGCTGCAGGGAGATGCCTGCATTCATCAGCCAACGTGCTTCTGCCACGGTTTCGACACCTTCAGCGATTAATATCGTATCAAGGTGACGTCCCAAGGTAATTAACGTTTTTAACAACGTTTGGCGGCGCGGATCGTGATCACAGTTCATAACCAGCGCGCGATCAATTTTCAGTTTATTAGGCGATAAGGTGGTCAGCAGATCCAAATTAGCATAACCACTGCCAAAATCGTCCAAGGCTACTTTAAAGCCCATTTCTTTGTAGGCATCCACAATGTCTTTGATGTGCTGACGGTCACGTACCTTTTCCGTTTCAGTAACTTCAAAGATCAGCTGATCTATAGGCCAACCCACCCGCTCGGAGACCTCCAAAGTCGCTTTAATGCACGCTTCGGGTTCATAAACAGCATTGGGAAGGAAGTTAATTGATAAGGGCTTATCCATCCCCAGCTGACTTGCAAGCTCAATCGCTTTAACCCGGCAGGCTTGGTCAAAACGATAAATCAGTTCATCCGTAACTTGATTCAAAATAAAAAAAGCAGACTCGTTGTTGACACCCCTGACCAACGCTTCATAGGCATAAATAGTGCGTTGAGTGACATCAACAATTGGCTGAAAAGCCATTGAAAACTCAAACGGTGTGCCACCACTGCAATGTGAGCACTGCCCTTCAAACCCGTCGCAGTTTGTCATGGTTCGTTCCTTATGTTGTTGGTGCTGTCTGGCCTTATAGGCCAGCTCAATGCTCACTAACCCAAAAACAGTCTACAAGTTACAGCGCCTGTAACGATTTTGCTAAAGAGATATTACCCTTCATTTTGATAAAAATAAGCTCTGCCAAGGTCACTGGGTTAAGCATTGCTGTAATGGATGGTACGCCTTACCGCGTTCTCTGGAGCATTAGACCGATACGAGACGCCTCCCAACGCGTGACCCATTACCTCTCCTTACAAGACGCCATTGCTGACATTAACTTAACGTCGCGCATGACGAGTTTACTCGCCAGGCTAAACTGCTGCATATAGCGGATAATACCGTAAGCTTTGGGGGTTGGGCCGCCGGTAATCCCCTCATTTATAAGCAGGGCACGCTATTAAAGTCGGCCTCCGAGGTCGCAGGTTAGATGCCTGTCATCAAGCGAGGGTTCTCGCGAATATTTGTTGAGTGTATATGTTTCAGTGGGAAGCGAGCTGGTTAAAAAGCGCTGTATGATTGCGTTCATGCAATTCTCGGAGCTACTGGCAACGTGACGATAAAAAGGCCAGGTTGCTGACGATGTTTTGGTGACGCCATTAACTATGGGTTGGTTTGTCCCTGCAGCACTGCTGATGCATTAAGTATTCTGTATATTTAGCTGCGTTATGGGTGGTCATTTCGCGCCACCCTGATAAAGTCCATTGATTAGCAACATAATGCTGAAGGCTGAAACTTCCTTAGTAAGTGCTAAATGCAGATGACATGGAGCCGTTTGTGCGAGTCAGCGACCAAATCTCAACAAATTTCAGTTTCCTAGCCGAGCATGACGCGCTTTTTGTGCAGTTGGCATCTGCTGCTGAAGGGGCTTTCTCCAGCGACCCTAACACTACCCTTATCAAACTCCGTCAGCTAGGCGAAGCGCTTGCTCAACATCTGGCCGCGCTATCCGGTATCGAATGTGACGAACAAACCAGCCAGTCGGATCTTCTTTACCGCCTGAACCGTGAATTGCGTCTGGAACCTCAGATCAAAGAGCTGTTCCATATTCTGCGTATCGAGGGCAACAAAGCCACTCATCAGTTCCGCACCCAACACAAAGAAGCGATGGACGGCCTGAAAGTGGCGCGAGCCTTGGCCATCTGGTTTCACCGTTCCTTTGGTAAAGCCGGTGCCAGTTTCAGCCCCGGCCCCTTTGTGCCGCTCGCCGACCCCAGCGCGCAGTTGCGCCAGCTTCAGAGTGACATCGAAAAACTCCGCCACGACCTACAACACGCCAACATGGCGCTGGATAGCAGCCAGCAGCTCAGCCAGCTGATCGAGCAGGAAAAAGCCGAATATGAAGCGCTGGCCGTGGCCATGGATGAAGAGTCCCGCGCTTTGGCGGAACAAGCCCGCCAGCACGAACAGGCCTTAAGCCGACAGCAACAGGCCTACGAGCAAAAGATCAAAGCGCTGCAACAACAGCTTACTCAGCAGGGTGAACAAACCGTCAACCAGCAGCGCCAGCAAGTTGCCAAAAAGACCAAGGCGGCCACCGATACGTTGGTGCTGAGCGAAGAGCTCACCCGTATCCTGATCGACCAGCAATTGCAGGAAGCCGGCTGGGAAGCAGATAGCCAGGAGCTTACCTTCCAGAAAGGCGCACGCCCTGAAAAGGGTCACTGCCGCGCCATCGCCGAATGGCCCACCCATCATAACGGAGAGAAGGGCTGGGCAGATTACGTACTGTTCGTAGGGTTAACCCCGGCTGCGGTGGTGGAAGCCAAGAAAGAGAACACTAACGTCGCCGGTAAAATCAGCCAGGCCGAACGGTACAGCCAGGGCTTTAAGGTAGAGGCACCGTTAGTCGGCGCCTGGGAGCAGATAGGCCGCACCATCGCTTGGCCCGCTGACGAGAGCGGCCACTACCACGTACCTTTTGTGTATTCCTGCAACGGTCGCCCCTATGTACCGCAGCTGGCGGAACAGTCTGGCACTTGGTTTCGGGATGTGCGCGAGCCCAGCAATCTGCGCCGGGCACTGCCGCAGTTCCACACCCCCGGCGGCCTGCTGGATTTGCTGGAACGGGACAAGGAAAGCGCCGAGAAACGGTTAAAGGAAGAACCCTTCGGCTACCTGAAACTGCGGGAATACCAACAGAACGCCATCATCGCCACCGAAAACGCCCTGGCGCGTGGCGTGCGCACCGCGCTGCTGGCCATGGCCACCGGCACCGGTAAAACCCGCACCATCATCGGGTTGATGTACCGCTTTCTGAAAGTCGAACGCTTCCACCGCATCCTATTCCTGGTGGACCGCACCGCGCTAGGCCAGCAAGCCACCGATGCCTTCAACGAAGCGCCGTTAGAACAGAACCACACCCTCAGCAAGATCTACAACGTCGCTGAACTGGGCGACATGGCGGCCGAAGCGGAAACCCGTATTCAGGTGGCCACGGTGCAGGCCATGGTGAAACGCATCTTTATGAGCGACAACCCACCACCCATCGACCAGTTCGACTGCATCATCATCGATGAAGCCCACCGGGGTTACACCCTGGACCAGGAAATGACCGAAGGCGAATTGGCCCTGCGGGACACCAGCCAGTACCTGTCCAGCTACCGCCGGGTGTTGGACTACTTCGATGCGGTGAAAATCGGCCTGACCGCTACTCCGGCCAAACACACCAGCGAGATTTTTGGCAAACCGGTTTACACCTACTCCTATCGG
Organism: Vreelandella venusta; assembly: GCF_044809155.1. Classification (GTDB taxonomy): domain Bacteria; phylum Pseudomonadota; class Gammaproteobacteria; order Pseudomonadales; family Halomonadaceae; genus Vreelandella; species Vreelandella venusta_B. The sequence goes on along the minus strand of NZ_CP085241.1, from coordinate 2,972,134 downwards.
GAAGCCGTGGCCGATGACTGGCTGATCGACCACGAGCCGCCCATCCGCTTTGAGACCCTGCTCACCCAAAACGGCATTACCTTCGAGAAGGGCAAGCCGGTCGACGTCATCAACACCCAGACCGGCGAAGTGGACACCACCGAGCTGGAAGACGAACTCAGTTTCGAGGTGGATGCCTTCAATCGCCGCGTGATCAACGAGAACTTCAACCGGGTGATCTGCGAACAGCTGGTGCAGGAGCTGGACCCGTTCGGTGATGAGAAAACCATGATTTTCTGCGCCACCGACCTGCACGCGGATATGGTCAAACGCCTGCTGGATGATGCTTTCAAGGATTTGTACAACGGCCGTTACAACGAAGCCGCGGTGGCCAAGATCACCGGCCAGAGCGACAAGGTGAACCAGCTCATCCGTCGCTACAAGAACGAGCGCTACCCCAGCATTGCTATCACGGTAGACCTGCTGACCACCGGCATCGACGTTCCACGCATCTGCAACTTGGTATTCATGCGCCGCATACGCTCACGCATCCTGTATGAGCAGATGATTGGTCGCGCCACTCGCCGCTGTGACGAGATCGGCAAGACCGTGTTTCGCATCTACGACCCGGTGGATATCTACGCCGCCCTGCAGGATGTGAACACCATGAAGCCACTGGTGAAAGATCCCAACATCACCCTGGAGCAGCTGGTAGACGAACTCACCGATGATGAGCAGTTGGAAAAAGCCCTCGCTAGCCCCGGCGAGCAACCGGATGAAAGCCAGGCCGATGTGGTGCTCAGCCAACTCAGCCAAAAGCTCATGCGAGTGCTGCGCAAGGCCGACAATAAAGCCGAAAACCGTCCGGAACTGAAGCAGAAACTGGACGAACTGCAGCAGAGCTGGGGCGTGGAGCCTAAATCTCTGCACGCCCACCTGCGCGAGCTTGGCCCCCGGCAGGCCTCGGCATTTATCAAACAGCATAGCGGACTGCTGAACCAGCTAGCCGAGGTGAAATCCCTGGTGGGTAGTGACACCATGCCGCTGATTTCCGACCACGAAGACGAAATCCGCGAGCGATTTCAGAGCTATGGAGTGCATGATAGACCAGAAGACTACCTGGACAGCTTCAATGAGTTCATCAAACAGCAGCTCAACCAGTCTGCCGCTCTAGCGGTGGTGGTCAACAAACCCCGCGACCTCACCCGTGAGCAGCTACGGGAAGTAAAGCTGCTGCTGGACAACCACGGCTACTCCGAAGCCCGCCTGCAAAGCGCTGTGCGCAACCAGACCAACAAAGACATCGCTGCCAGCATCATCGGCTACATCCGCCGTGCGGCTCTGGGCGAGCCATTGATTCCGTTTGAACAGCGTGTGGCGGAAGCCATGAATCGCATCTACATCCAGCACAACTGGACACCGAACCAGCGCAAATGGCTAGAACGCCTCGCAAAGCAACTAGTGCACGAAGTTATCATCGACCGGGAGTTTGTGAACCACCGCTTTGCCGACGACGGTGGAGCGAAGCAGATGAACAAGGTGCTGGGGGAGCAGTTGGATACCGTGCTGGAAGAGCTGAATGAGGCGATGTGGCCCAGTGCGAGCTAATTCACGCTTGATGAGATTGGTATAAAAGCGCAATATCAACAAAAATACGTTGAATTGGCGGATATATGATAAAGAATCTAAGCTTCAGCAATTTTTACAGCTTTGCCGATGAGACGGTTATTGATTTTAGCTTGGGAAAAAAGCCCACACCTTCTGGCTATGACATCACTGTGGATAACGAGCGTTTTAACAAAGCGCTTGCCGTGGTAGGGGCGAACGGTTCAGGCAAAACGCAACTATTGAAACCGCTGGCGTTTCTGAGCTGGTTTGGCGCTAGCTCGTTTTTAGGAGGCGACCCCGAGCAGGATATTCCCTGTGGTGCTCATTTACTTCACATGGAGACCCCAAGCCGCTTTGAGCTTGAATTCAGGGTGGCAGGTGTTGACTACCGCTATCAGTTAGAACTAACCCCCAAGCAGGTATTGTTCGAGGCGCTCTTTGAGAAAACCAGTACCCAGTACAGCTACCTCTTTAAGCGCGAAAAGAGTGAGCAAGGGTACAGCTTTAAGCAGAAAGGCTTTCCATTTCCCAAGGCGCAGGCTGAAAAGCTTCGTGGTAATGCGTCACTCATTAGCGCTGCGCACAGCTACGATATTGCTGAAGCAAAGCCCTTTATCGATTTTTTTGAGCACATAAAAACCAATGTAGTGAGTACAGGACGCCAGCATTTTCAGCACGGCGATATCTTGGGCGCAGCAGAAAAGTTTCAGAAGGCACCTGATTTGCTCAAGCGAATGTCAGACGCCATGTGTGAATTTGATCTTGGGCTGGGCAGTGTGGAGATAAAGAAACTGACCGCGCGGGATAAAACCGGTCGGGAAGAGCCTGTGTTTGTCCCGTTTGGCTTGCATACCACGAACGATGGGAAGGCATTTGAGCTGCCCTTTTTTGAAGAATCCAGCGGCACTCAGTCAGCCTTTGTCCTGCTTGAGCCTATCTTGCATACCTTGCAGCATGGAGGGGTGGCTGTCATTGATGAGATTGACAACGACCTGCATCCACACTTGATCCCCCACTTGTTGGAGTGGTTTGAGTTTGAGCATACTAACCCCCATCAAGCGCAGCTGATTTTTACCTGCTATACGCCCGAGGTGCTGAATCTGTTGCAAAAGCATCAAGTGTATTTGGTTGAAAAGCGTAATCAGCTCAGTGAAGCTTGGCGCTTGGACGATATGGCGGGCCTTCGCGCGGATGATAACCTGTACGCTAAATACATGGCCGGGGCGCTCGGCGCTACGCCGGATCTGTAACCTCTATGGCACGAAAACGCCCCCAACAACGCCAGCGCCGTTTGGCTAGCAAAGCCACCTCGAACAGGCGACCAATGATGCAGTCGTCGCTGTGAAAAAAGCGCTTGTGCAGAAACCCTCCTGACGCCTGGCCTACGCCTAAAAAATAACCGGTGCTCAACAACATGCGCCGGGCCAACTTAAAATAGTGAGTACCATGAGCAATAACGACATCGTCCAGAAACTCTGGAACCTCTGCGACGTGCTGCGAGACGACGGCATCAACTACTCGGACTACGTGACCGAGCTGGTGCTGCTGCTGTTTATCAAAATGGTGCATGAGAACACCGAAGCCGGCACTCTGAAAAAGCACCCGCTGCCGGAAGGTTGCCGCTGGACCGACCTGAACGGCAAATCCGGCATCAACCTGCTGAATGACTACAAACGCATCCTGCTCAGCCTTTCCAGTGGCCGCGACGGCACGGGGCGCCTGATTCACAGCGACCCGCTGATCAGCGCCATCTACGCCGATGCCCAGACCCGCCTGCGGGAGCCGCGCCATCTGGAACAGATGATCAAAACCCTGGATCAGATCGACTGGTTCAGCGCCCAGCAGGATGGCCTGGGCGACCTGTACGAAGGCCTGCTGGAAAAGAACGCCAACGAAACCAAGTCCGGCGCGGGGCAGTACTTCACGCCCCGCGCCCTGATCAATACCATGGTGAACTGCCTGAAGCCGCAGCCCAGCGAACGCATCCAGGACCCCTCAGCGGGCACGGCGGGCTTTCTGATAGCCGCTCATGAATACATCAAAAGCCAGACCGACGACCTGTACGACCTGACCGCCGAGCAGAAAGCCTTCCAGACCACCCAGGCTTATGTGGGTATCGAACTGGTGCCCGGCACCCGCCGCCTGGCCCTGATGAACTGCCTGCTGCACGGCATGGAAGGGGACGCCGAGGGCGTGGTGCACCTGGGCAACGCCCTGGGCCAGACCGGGGCCGGGCTGGAGAAGGCCGACGTCATCCTCGCCAATCCGCCCTTCGGCACCAGCAAAGGCGGCGACGCCAGCATCACCCGGGACGACCTCACGTTTAAGACCAGCAACAAACAGCTGGCCTTCTTGCAGCACATCTACCGCAACCTCAAACCCGGTGGCCGCGCCGCCGTGGTGCTGCCGGACAACGTACTGTTCGAAGCTGGCGTGGGCACCGAGGTACGCCGCGACCTGATGAACAAGTGCAACCTGCACACCATCCTGCGCCTGCCCACGGGCATCTTCTACGCCCAGGGCGTGAAAACCAACGTGCTGTTCTTCACTAAAGGTAGCGCGGCGGACAAGTTCCAGGAAGAGAATTGCACCGAGAATGTCTGGGTCTATGACCTACGCACCAACATGCCCAGCTTCGGCAAACGCACCCCGTTTGGTGAGCAGCATTTGAAGCCCTTCGAAGCAGTCTTTGGTGATAGCGCCAACGGCCAAAGCGATCGACAAGAGGGAGAATGGAGCTTTCATTCCGACAAGATCGAACTGCCGGAAGCCACTAAAGCCACCGACGAAAACCAAGGCGTTGATGAGCGCATGATTCACAGCCGCTGGCGCCGCTTCAGCCGCCAGTGGATTGCCGAGCACAAGGGCGACTCGCTGGATATTTCCTGGTTGAAGGATAGTGACAGTGTGGATGCCGCCAATTTGCCGGAGCCGAGTGTATTGGCGGGTGAGGCGATGGGGGAATTGGTGCAGGCGCTGGGCGAGATTGATGCGTTGATGCGGGAGTTGGGGGCTGAGGAGGAGGCTGATGGGGCGAGGGTGCTTTTGGGGGAAGTGATGGGTGAGGTTAAATGATGAGCGCAGACCGCCCCCAGAGCTGGCTGCGCGTTCTGCTGAACGATGTAAGCGAGATTGTCACAGGAAAAACCCCAAGTACCAAGAATCCCGATAATTTCGGTGGCAGCATTCCGTTTATCAAACCAGCTGACTTAGATAATGGTGGATACGTCACCCGGACGGCAGACACACTGACTGACGCGGGAGCAAAGTTAGTTCCTACCATCCCCGCAAACTCAATTCCCGTTACATGTATTGGGAATTTAGGGAAGGTGGGCATTACCAACCAAATCAGTGCCACAAACCAACAGATAAACACGGTGGTACCGTCTTCTCAGGTCGATTACCGTTTTTTTTATTACCAACTGCAAACCCTGAAGCCATGGATGCAAGAGCACGCATCTGCAACGACAGTCACGATCATCAATAAGGGTAAATTTTCTAAAGCACCTGCAGTTCTCGCTCCACTCGCCGAACAAAAAGTCATCGCCGACAAACTCGACACCCTGCTGGCCCAGGTGGAAAACACCAAAGCCCGCCTCGAACGCATCCCGCAAATTCTCAAACGCTTCCGTCAGTCCGCGCTGGCTGCGGCGGTGAGTGGGCGGTTGACGGAGGAGTGGCGGGGCTCCCCTGAGTTTACGGACTGGGAATCAGACGAATTAGGCCGTTTTATCGAAAAACCACGCTACGGCTCTTCTGCAAAATCTCAAAAGTCCGGTGATATTCCAGTCTTGAGAATGGGCAACCTCCAAGCTGGGAGGCTCGATTGGGCGGATCTTGTTTACACCAGCGATCCAGAGGAAATTGATAAATATCTACTCGAACCCGGCGATGTTTTATTCAACCGCACTAATAGTCCTGAGCTGGTTGGCAAAACCTCGATTTTTAGGGGCGAGAGGGACGCCATTTATGCCGGCTATCTAATCAAGATCAAATGCTTGTCCAACCTGAACCCCGAGTTTCTGAACTATCAGTTGAATAGCCCGAAAGCAAAAGACTACTGCAAAGCAGTCAAATCCGATGGCGTCAGTCAGTCAAACATCAACGCAAAGAAACTCGCTGCATATCCGCTGAATTGTCCGCCCTTGGAAGAACAAACCGAAATCGTCCGCCGCGTAGACCAACTCTTCGCTTACGCCGACCGTGTCGAACAACAGGTCAACAACGCCCTGGCCCGCGTCAACAACCTCGCCCAGTCCATCCTGGCCAAGGCCTTCCGGGGCGAACTCACAGAGCAGTGGCGCAAGGACAACCCAGAGCTGATCAGTGGGGAAAACAGTGCGCAGGCGTTGCTAGAGAGGATCAAGGCGGAGCGGGCGGCGATGAAGCCAGCGAAGAAAACCCGTCAAAAGAGAACCACCGCATGAGCAGTAGACCCGCCTAGGGTTTGTAAGACAGACGAAGTAAGGCATAAAAAAAGCCGCCACGCGTTAGCGTCGGCGGCAGGCTAATGCTTCTACTCTCTAGCGCTATTGTGCCTGCAACATAGGTGTCTCAGGCCGCCAGAAAACGTTTTGCCCAATCCGGCTAAAGCCCCACTGGCTTTTGCTACGAAACGCACGTTGTTGGTTATCTGTCATGGCGCTTTGCCCATCTGCATCACGAATGTAGCGAGCCAGTGTCATGGCGGCTGGCTGGCCATAACGCGCCCCCGGGGAAGCGCATGTCCAGATATGGCGCAAGGTCATCGCAATATCAGGTTCATGTTGGTCTAAGTAGGCAAGGCCATAGGCACACGCTTCTAGCGTAAACGCATCGTGGCTACAGAGCTTCCACGCCGCGTTAGGCTTGCCTTTCGAGTCGTAGGTATACGTCTTACCAATATCGTGCAACAGCCCCGCTACAAAGCACGTTTCCTGCATTAAGCGTGGCATGGAAGGCTCATTTAAGCGCAGCATGGCAACAGCATTATTCGCGACGTTCAGCGAATGCTCTAGCAACCCACCTGCATAGGCGTGGTGGTAGGTCACGCTGGCGGGTGCATTCAAAAACGCCTCGATACGGTCCTTACGTTCCAATACCCGTGTTAAAAAACTGCGTAAGTGCTCCGATTGCAGAGACTGTACGGTCTTCACTAATTGATCGAGCACCGTTGGTGTGGGGGAGTACACACGTGGCAACGATTGTAGCGTCTCCAGTGAGTGGACTTCCTCACGGGTCGCCTTGCGAAACTCATCAAGTAGGAATTGGCCTGATAAGCACTTTACTCCTGATGCAGTAACAAAATCCAAATGGCCAATGCGCTCAGGTACGTGTGTCTTGGCCAAATTCAGCATTGCGATACGATCACCTTCGCAGTCGCTTAGCCGAAGCTTTAGAAAAGGCGTTTTTGCATTGTCGAACTCCACCACGCGCCCCGTAAGGCGATAAATGCCCGTAAAAGTGCGAGACAGGTGTGCTGGAGCTTGTTGATTAGGCAGTTTCATGGCGCTGCTCCTTCTCGGGCTTGGTGGACATGGCATTGCCTAATAAACGCTCGAAGGCTGAGCCGTCCATACGCGTGGCATTAGGCACATAACGCGAATAGACCTTGAACAGCATCTCGGTGGAGCTGTGGCCCAGCATTCGCGCCACCCATTCTGGATTTTCGCCAGAAGCCAAAAAGAGTGTCGCGGCAGTATGGCGTGTTTGATAAGGGCGGCGTTTGGTCAGCCCCAGTGACCGCAGTAGGGGATACCACACGCGTTTCGTCACGTTGTTGTGATCAAGCGGCTGTCCCAGTTGATTGCAGAACACGTACTGGCTCATACGCCCAGTCGCGGCGTACTGCGTTTTTAAGGCGTCATATACCTGCCCAAACATGGGGATTTCACGCTGGGAGCCATCGGTCTTGGTGTATTCCGTTTCGCCATTTATCAATGTCTCGCGCACCAAGATTTCTCGTTTAGCGAAATCGACATTTTTCCACTTCAATCCATCTATCTCACCGGTACGCATACCGGTAAAAAAGCGCACCGTGTAGTAGTTGCGATAGTCGGGGCGCACGTTATCGATGATGCGGTGGACTTCATGGAGCGAGAAGGGCTCGATGTGCGTCTTCTGTAGCTTTAACGGTTTGATGTTTTTGTAAGGCGTCTCGAAATCGAATCGCTCGGCAGCTTCATCCAGCACCATGCGAAGAATGGTCATATGGCTGTTGATGGTCTTTGGCGATACGAGCCCCGTGATGCCACGCCCTTTGCGCTTGGCTAGCTTGGCGCGAAACCCCATGATGTCGGCCTTGGTGATATCACCAATGGACTTTTTACCGAATGCGGGCTTCAGCGAGCTATCCAAGATCGAGCGCACATTGCGCACGTGGGAAGCACGCCACTGGATCTTGCTCTCCTCAAACCACTGCTCAGCAAAGTCGTTGAAGAGTGGTGTTTCTACCTGCTGCGATATGCTCTCAGTGGTTTGCATAGCCACTGTAGAGTTGAGAGTAGCCTGCGTAGGCGCTAGTTTTTTTAAGTTTTTGCTGCCAGGAAAAAATTCGGCGTAATCGAAGTCATCTAGCAGGATTTTGGCTTCTACCTTTGCAAGCAGTTGCTCTACTTTTTTTCGGTTGGCAGGTGTGTCTTTCAGCGCGGTTTGTTCACGCAGCCGCAAGCCTTGATAAAAAAAGTCCAGATAGAGCTTACCCGTCTCTTTACGTTGGCGGACTTTACCCATGACTAAAGCCTCCGTTGGCCATCGGAATGGACAGGTTTTTATGGGTCGCCTTCAGCATTTCTTTTTCAACGGCTTCCCAAAGGAACAAAATTTTGCGGCGGCCAAATGGCTTGATGTAGTGGGTGCCCTCAATAAGAACGCTATCTTTTAATTGCTGGCGGATGGTGCGGCAGTCGTACTTAATGCGCTGAGCAAGCTCTTCGGTCGTTAGGTAGGTATATGATGCTTCCATCGAAAACCTCCATGAGGGGTGGTATTCTGCGTGGCTAAAAGGCATTCCAAATATCAGAATGTCATCCTGAATGACATTTTAGACAGCAAAAAGCCATTTGCAAGCTTTTTTTGCCATTCTGGATGACAAAAAATGTTTTAAGGAGGTTTTTGATGGTTCGTTGTCATCTTGCGCGCTTGATGGGTGAGCACAAAATGAAAATCGTTGATGTGGCGCGTGAAACGGGTTTGAACCGCAATACCATCACGCTGCTTTACAAAGAAACAGCTCAGCGCATTGAGTTAGACGCGTTGGATAAGCTATGCAAATTATTCAACTGCGGGGTAGGGGATTTGCTCGAATTTGATGACGACAGGGAGAGATAAGAAGCGCAAAGAGACGAGGCAGCTTGTTGCCTGAAGGTCGTAGGAAAAAATTGCTGAGGAATAGAAAAAAGCCAATGTGTCACATATACGTCACAGATGTGTCACAGGAAGTTAGCTAACAAACAAACACAAAAAAGGCAGATCAGTAAGTAACTGATCTGCCTTTCAAAATATTGGTAGCGGGGACCGGATTTGAACCGATGACCTTCGGGTTATGAGCCCGACGAGCTACCAGACTGCTCCACCCCGCATCAACGTGTTGCGTATTCTACGCATTTTTCTCGGTAAGTCAACCCCCTGCATAAAACGCTAGAAAGGCAGGTTGAGACTTTCATCGTGCTGCAACATTAATCGAGTAGAGCTATGCTTTCATTAAGCATAACAAAAGGCTTACTGTGGGTACGTCGCACAAGAAAAATAGCGACGTACTGTAGTGATAGAAGCGCTTCCGCGCTTATTTAGAATGGCTTGCGACGCCATAATAGCGCTTAAAGTCCAAGCCATTTGTCATATCAGGGAGGTAGTCAATGGCCAATCAAGCCCCCGTCGCCTGGGTAACTGGTGGAACTGGTGGAATCGGAACGGCAATCTGCCGATCGTTGGCGGATGCTGGTTATTTGGTCGTGTCGGGGTATCGTAACCCTGATAAAGCCAAAACCTGGCTGGAAACCCAGCAAGCCGATGGTTACAACAACATTGTGTTATCCGGTGTTGACCTTTCCGACCACGATGCTTGCCTCGCGGCCGCTCGCGAGATCCATGAAAAACATGGGCCCATCAGCGTGCTGGTTAACTGCGCAGGCATTACCCGTGATGGCACGATGAAGAAGATGTCGTTTGATCAGTGGCACCAGGTCATCGATACGAATCTCAACAGCGTGTTTAATACCTGCCGCAGCGTTATTGAAATGATGCTGGAGCACGGTTACGGACGCATTATCAATATTTCGTCGATTAATGGTCGTAAAGGTCAATTTGGTCAAGTCAATTACGCGGCAGCGAAAGCGGGCATGCACGGGCTTACGATGTCGCTAGCTCAAGAAACGGCGACCAAAGGTATTACGGTGAATACCGTTTCTCCCGGCTACATTGCTACCGATATGATTATGCAGATCCCTGAGAAGGTGCGGGAGGCTATTCGCGAGACAATTCCAGTAAAGCGTTATGGCACACCTGAAGAGATAGGCCGCTTGGTCACCTTCCTGGCGGATAAGGAGTCTGGCTTTATTACTGGCGCCAACATTGATATCAATGGCGGTCAATTCATGGGTTAAGGGCGCTTCTGCGCGTGTAGTAAAACGTGTAACAGCACAGAAAACGGGAGGCAAATGCCTCCCGTTTTTGTTGCTCCTTGTTTGTTTTCGGTTTTTGCGTGCTGATGCAGCAGACGTGTTAGAGCGTTTAAGGGTGGGGGACATGAGCCAGACGGCTTAACATGCTATCAAGCTCTTCCACCTCTTTTTCCCAAAGCGGTTTCGGCATTGGGCCTAGTGCCAGCAGCGCTGCCAGCACATCGATAATTTCCTCTGCGCGGCTGCGTTCGGTATGCATCCCTTCATTTAAACGCTCTACCTGAATGGCTAAGCGGAGCGGTTCATCACGCTGTTTAACGCTACCTAACGCTAACAGCGAAAGATGGACGCGTAAGCGGGCAAGATTATCTTCCAGCGTGTCTAACTGCTCAGCAGAGAGCGGTGTTGGTGTGTCGCGCCGTGATTGATTGCGCTGCTGATGGGCGCTGATAAACACGCTGGGCACCTCAGCGTCCAGCAGAGTAGAAGCATCCACCTCTTCTGTAGAGCTGCCTGCGAGCGCCTGCTGGTCGGCAGCGAGGTGCGCGTTGATCAAGGGGAGTAAGGCCTGCCACTGTTTCACGGTAGCTGCGACCGCTAGACGGCTTAGACGCTCACGCTTGGCACGTACAATGCCGCTTAATCGCCGCTGCATGCCATCGCTGCGGCGATTGCGAGGCAATGGCTCAAGCTGGCTGGCTTGCTTTAGATAGTCATCTAAGAGGGCGGCTTCGTTAGCGTGGGCAGGCTGCCAGCTATCCATTTGGTCAATCAGCGTTTGCATGTCATCCAGCTGCTGTTGCTGGCGGGCTGCCTGCTCGTTCTTATGGGCGTCTCGCTGGGCAAACAGCTGGTCACAGGCGTGACGGAATGTTTTCCAGAGAGCCTGCTCTTCTCCTTTGGGCGCGCGCCCTAGCTGGCGCCACTGCTGCTGTAGCTGTTTAGTCTGCGCAATGCGTTGCGCTAGCGGTTGTTCGCTGTCGTTTTGCAGTGCCTGTACTTGCTCAATCAGAGCGTGCTTTTGCTGTCCAATATGCTCAGCGCGCTGGTCAATAAGGCGCTGTAAGCGGTGCCGAACACTGCCAAAACGACGCCCAATGGCTTCCGCTTGCTCTTTGGGAACGGGGCTGTAATCACGCCATTGATGACGAGCCTTGTCGCGAATCTCTCTTAGCACATCGGGGTCCGCGTCTTGCGCGGGTTGGTCAAGCAGCGTTTCCAGCTGTTCACACAATGCTTCACGATGCTGCAGATTGGTTTCACGCACTTGGTTGAGCTGTTTACGCCAAGGGTTGAGGCGCTCGTGAATACGATCCGAGGCCGCGCGGAAGCGGGCGGACTGTTCACGATTGGCTGCGGCGTCGCCGAGTGATTTCCACTCTTTGACTAGCTGGCGGTGGTGGCGGTTTAGCGCGTCTTCGGCCATGTGCTGGTCGTCTGCCAGCGCTTCAATGCTGGCGCAGAGCTGCTCACGTTTTGGGCCTGCCACAAAGCCACGCCAGTCGCGCAGTTCCGCAAGCCGCGCGGCAAGGTGCTTGAGGCGGGCTTTGTGCGGTTTGGCGTCATCGGTAGTGAGCGCTTCTAACGAAGGCTTGAGCTGTTGATATAAACGGCTGGCGCTCTTAAAGGCGCCGCGCTCAAGCAGGTGTTCAAAGTTATCAAGCTCGCTTTTAAGGGCGTTAAGCGACGGTGACGGCTGATGTTGCGCCGCGGTTTGCGTCGTTAGTGCGGCCTGTGCGCGTTTTAATAATGCCGGTGGAGCAAGGTCGCTGGGCCATGCACACTGCTCAACCCGTGCCACAATGCTGGCGTGGTCGGGTAGAGCAAGCGCGTTTTCAAGCGCGCTGGCGTTCTCTTTCCAGCGCTGCCACGCCTCCATGCACTGCTCATAGCGGGCCAGCGACTGGGTATAGCGCTTTTGCACAGCTTCGCTAGGCGGGTGTAGGTCTGACAGGGACTGCCAGCGCTGCCCCAGCAGCTGGCGCTGGGCATGCAGGCTATCAATGTCTTGTGAGGTGACTTCGTTGGCTTGGTGTAAGCCTTCTAGAGTTTCTTCTAGCCCCTCTAGCAGTTGATCACGGGTGCTTTCAGCTTCCGCTCGGCGCACAAGGCTTTGCTGGCGTGCCAGCTCTTGCGTCTCATGGTCATGCAACGTTTTACGACAGCCTAGCAGGGCTTGGTGAAAGCGTTGCTCCTGCTCGATAGTGGGGGGATGTTCCAGATGTTGCCACTCCCGCTCCAAATGCCGGAAACGCCCGCCATACAGCGGCTCCCAAGGCGCTTTGGCATGCTTTTCTAACTGCTGAAGCAGCTGCTCTCGCTGGTTTTGCTGCTCGGCAAGCCACTCGGCATTGTTGCGGGACTGCGTCAGCTTCTCCCGCGCCAGGCGCATTACCTGACGATCCCGACGCGCTTCTTTAAGCAGCCGCTTGAGGTTCTCTTCATTCTCAATGCGCTGGGCCGCCTGGTGGCGTACAGCCGCTACGCCGTTATGGCACGCTTGATGCGTGAGGTCTTGCTCGTCACTCAGCTGTTCAAGGGCGGTAAGTCGCAAATTGAGGTTGTCGCCTTTTAAGGCGATGGCGTTGAGCAGCCGCGGTTCTGTCAACGTGGCGACCAGGGCTTGGCGCTGATGCAAGTCAGCGTGCCCCTCTGCGCCGGTTAACCGTTGGCAGGCGGCATTGAACCACGCTTCATGCTGTGGGTGATGAACGTAGCCGTTCACAACGCCGTGAAGATCATCCAGGGCTAATAGCGCGGCAAGCTGTATGTCGTGATCGCTATCTTGCGCTAAAGCCTGTAGCGCGTCGCGCTGAGCGGGTTGCTGTGGGTCTAGCTGGTTGAGTGCCTTAAGACGCACCTCGGGATCTGGGTGTTGCCACCGAGGTGCGAACAGGCGTCGTAACAGTCCGTGCATGGATCATCCTGCTAAGAGGTGCGGAGTGTGAAAAAAATCAGACATCGATGAGCAGGCGGTTGCAGTCCTGGTCGCTGTCGCTTAGCTTTGCCTTAGCGCTGTGAGTTTTCCAGCGAGTCACAACGCAAAGCGCGAGATTGCGCTACCCTTATCTTACCTGAACATGACATGGAGTTCGGCCATGAGCCTCAACGCCAACAGTGCCGACATAGCCTTCACCTTCAAGGGCGGCATGCTGCCGATGACCGTCATGGAGCTAAATAGTGCTGACCCGGAACATATACGGCGTCAGCTAGCTGGTAAATTGTCGCAATCCCCCGCGTTCTTTCAGCATACACCGGTTGTGCTGAGCGTGGAAAAACTTGATGAACCACACTTAGCGCTAGAGCGTATCTGTGCCGTATGCCGGGACCATAAACTGCTGCCCGTTGCCGTGCGAGGTGGGGCAGAGCCTGTGCGGCAATCCGCATGGGCGCTGGGGCTAGGCTGGTTTGCCCCGATAGAAGAGGGCCGCACCAAACCCTTAGAAAGCGTCAGCCGGATGGAAGAGCCAGAAGCTGCCGAGGAATCGAAGGCCCAAGAGAGCGTGCCGGTAGCCACGCGGCTCTACCGCGGCACGGTTCGCTCTGGGCAGCAGGTCAGTGCGGCAGAGGGGGATCTGGTGGTGGTGGGTGCGGTTAACGCAGGCGCTGAAGTGTTGGCAGCAGGCAGCATTCATGTGTACGGAGCGCTGCGAGGCCGTGCACTGGCAGGCATTCATGGTAATACCCATGCAGGCATTTATTGTCGCGAACTGGAAGCCGAACTGCTGTCGGTGGCGGGTAATTATAAGCGGCTGGAAGATATCGACTCACAGTTGCTGGGCCGGGCGGCAGAAGTCCATTTTGTAAAAGAGCAGTTGGAAATTAAACCATTGGGTTAAGTCGTCTGCATGAGCGCGCGTTGATGTTTCATGCCTAGCGACGTTGCACGCGCTATCCGTTAAAGTGTGCCCGGTTGATGACATTGACGTGCTCGTTAAGTGCAGGACGACTGAGAACAGCGTCCGCCGTATACGACTTCAAGAAGGAAGTGACTCTTGGCCAAAATTATTGTAGTGACCTCAGGTAAAGGGGGGGTCGGTAAAACCACTAGTGCAGCTGCCATCTCGACCGGGCTTGCCCTGCGCGGCAAAAAAACGGTGGTGATTGACTTTGATGTGGGGCTGCGAAATCTCGATTTAATCATGGGCTGCGAGCGCCGGGTGGTTTACGACCTGGTGAATGTTATTCAAGGCGAAGCAGGCCTTAACCAAGCGTTGATTCGTGATAAGCGCGTCGAAAACTTATTTATTCTTCCTGCGTCACAAACTCGTGATAAAGATGCGCTCACCCAAGAGGGCGTTGAACGGATTTTGGAGCAGTTGAAAGAGGACTTCGACTTCATTTTGTGCGATTCGCCAGCCGGTATTGAGCGAGGCGCTCAGTTAGCGATGTATTTCGCCGATGAAGCAATTGTCGTAACCAATCCTGAAGTGTCGTCGGTGCGTGACTCTGACCGTATCCTGGGGCTGTTAGGCTCTAAGACTCGGCGTGCCGAACAGAGCCTCGATCCGGTAAAAGAGCATCTGCTGATTACGCGCTATAACCCGTCGCGGGTAACCTCAGGTGACATGCTGACACTGGAAGATATACGTGAAATTCTTGCCATTGATCTGTTGGGGTTAATTCCTGAATCAGAAGCTGTGCTGCGCGCCTCTAACCAAGGGGTGCCGGTGACTCACGATGCCTCAAGTGACGCGGGTCAAGCGTATACAGATACCGTATCACGCTTGCTTGGGGAAGAGACGCCGCTACGCTTCCATGAAATGCAGCGCAAAGGTCTACTTAGCCGCATGTTTGGGGGTAGTCGTCGATGAAACTGCTGGAGTTCTTGAAGCGTGAGCGCAAGAAATCCGCCTCGGTGGCCAAAGAACGTTTACAAATCATCGTGGCGCATCAGCGTAGCCAGCGTGGTCAACCTGACTATATGCCGATGCTTGAGCGCGAACTGCTGGAAGTGATCCGTCGTTATGTCCATGTGGACGATAATGCCATTCAAATCTCGCTCGATAGTGAAGATAACTGCTCGGTGCTTGAGCTGAACGTAACGCTGCCGAAAAGCTAGGCGATAGCGTGCTCGGCGAGGGCGGTGGTGCGGCGTTAGGGGCTGCGGTTGTGCTAGGCTTGAGTTTTTCATTGCCCAGCGGAGTGCTTCTTCATGGCGCCACCCAATGCCGCCCCTGTCAGCTTTCTTTGGCATGATTATGAGACATTCGGAGCCGACCCTCGTCGTGACCGGCCCGCTCAGTTTGCGGCGCTGCGCACCGATGCTGACCTGAATGAAACCAGTGAGCCAATAGAGCTTTACTGTAAGCCTGCCGACGATTACCTGCCGCATCCGGCCGCCTGCCTGATTACTGGTATTACGCCTCAAAAAGCTCAGCGCAAAGGGCTTCCCGAGGCAGAATTTGCCGCGCAGATTCAAGACTATATGAGTGAGCCGGGTACCTGTGTGGTGGGCTACAACAGCCTGCGGTTTGATGACGAGGTTTCTCGCCACCTGTTTTATCGTAACCTGCTTGACCCCTACGCACGTGAATGGCAAAACGGCAATTCCCGCTGGGACTTAATTGATGTCGTGCGCGCTTTTTATGCGCTGCGTCCAGCGGGCATTGAGTGGCCGTTACGTGACGACGGCGCCCCCAGTTTTAAGCTTGAGGATCTAACGGCGGCAAATGGTATCGCCCATGAGGGAGCCCACGATGCGGTTGCCGATGTGCGTGCAACGATTGCCTTGGCGCGGCTGTTAAAGTCGCGTAACCCCAAGCTGTTTGATTACTTACTCGGCCTTAGAGGCAAGCGCGCTGTTGCAAAGCAGCTCGATTTGCCCAGCGCCAAGCCGGTTTTACATATTTCTCGTCGCTACCCGGCTAGCCGTGGCTGCAGTGCCTTGGTAATGCCGCTGGCCGAACACCCCACTAATCCTAATGGCGTGATTGTTTACGACCTGAGCGTTGACCCCAGCGAGCTGCTTTCCATGAGTGCTGAACAGATTCGTGAGCGGGTATTTGTTAGCCAGCAGGATCTTTCTGAGGGGGAAACACGTATTCCACTGAAGGTTATCCATATCAACCGCTGCCCGGTAGTGTTCCCAGCGTCGGCGCTAAAAGATGTGGAAGGCCCGCAGAAAGGGGAATATGGCGTTATTGTTGAGCGTTTAGGGCTGGATGTGGAGGCTTGCCGCCGCCATTGGAAAACCCTTCGCGACGCAAGCGGCTTGGCGCAGAAAGTGGCCGAAGTGTTCAGTGCACCTTACGAGGATGCGCCGCACGACCCCGATTTGATGCTCTATTCGGGCAGCTTTTTTTCTGCCGCAGACCGTCAGCAGATGGAGCGGGTGAGGGCGATGGAGCCGTGGGATTTGGTCGGCCAACGCTTTGCGTTTCAAGACCCCCGCTTGGAAGAGATGCTGTTCCGCTTTCGCGCGCGCAGTTATCCAGAAACCTTGGAGGGTGAGGAGCGTGAGCAGTGGGAAGCTTTCCGCTGGATGCGTATCAATGACCCGGCCATTGCAGGCTTTACGCTGAAAGCCTTTGCGCGGGAAATTGAGCGCTATAACCAGCAGTCGCTAACAGAGCGCGAGCGCCAGATACTCGAAGAATTGGTGATGTACGTTGAGGCGATGATGCCAGCCCAGGCGTTCGACGCCTGAGCTGGAGGACGGTTAGTGCGCGTCGAACGGCTTGCGCGCTTCGCGATAAGCGCTGATGTCGCTGGGCGCGTCGCCGGGATTAAAGCGAATATCCAGCTGGCGTGATAGAAGTTCCGGCCATAGCGATTGAAGCTCCTCAACGCTTACATCCAAGGCAAGGGCTGCTAACTGTTCGCGGCGGTCAAAGCGCACCTCATCGAGCGCCGTAGCCTGCCAAAAGCGGTTAGCCATGCCTTGCAAACTGGTGTCCCGCTGACGCAGACGGTCGTGAACCGCTTGGCGATGGGCCGCCAGCTCGTCATTGCTTAACGCGTTCAGGCGTTCTTCTGCGGCGTCCATAAAGGCATTCATCCGCTCGGCTATGGTGCCGCTATCCACATCCGGTGACTGTACGATCAAACCGATGCCCGGCGCTTCCAGCAGCGGTGAATAGCCCGCGTTAACTATATAACCTAGCTGCTCTTCAGTGCGCAGCCGCTGGTAGAACGGCGTATCCAGCCACTGAACCAGTACGCTTAAGCGCGCTTGCTCTTCAATGCTGGTGTCGCGGCCTTGCAGATAGCGCAGCACCAGCGACTCCTCGCGAGTGCTGTGAGGGTGCAGTACCACCGGCTCTTTGCTCACTTCCAGCGGTTGCAGCGGCGGAATGTCGTCACGTGTCAAACGCGGGGTGAGCGCGCCACGGATCAGATGGGCCTGTTCACGCGCTTGCTCTGCGTTGAGGTTACCGACCGCCATTGCGTCGATATACAAGCTGTCCAGAAAGCGCTGCCGGAAATTTTCCAAGTGGCGCTGCTCCAGTCGATGGCTAGCTTCTAACAGCGCCGTTGCCGACCACTGGGGAGTGAGCAGTGCTTCACCGAGCGTGCGGCTAGCCTGGCCAGTGAGCGATGCTTTGGGCGCGTTGCGCCACTCCCGCTGAAGCTGATAGCGCACCCGCTCAAACTCGCTGGGCGAAATGTGGGCCGTTTTCAACTGCTCAATCGCTTGCTCAATGAGCGGCGTTTGGCCATCGCGCCAGCCGGAAAACGACAGCGTAATGCCTCTAGCATGGGGGTAAGCGCTAAACGCTTGCCCAGCAAGCCAAGCAGGATAAAGTGATTCGTTTAAGCTGTCATTCAGCCAGCTTGCCAGTAAGCGGTTAAGGACGGCCTCTTCAGCTGAGTAGCTGGCGCTGGGGTGCTGTAGGCTCACCCGCCACTCCACGCTGGGCGTGTTGAAACGGCTGTCCTGCATGTGCCAAGCAGTAAAGGTTTCGGCATCTAGCAGGACATTGGGCTGTTCATCTTGCCCTTCCAGCAGCGCTAAATCGCTGGCGATAAAGGGGTTGGGCGCCGGTAGTGCTAAGCCGCTGAGCGCTTGGCCTGTCTGCGTAGGCGACTGTTCTCTCCACTGAGTATTAAACCAGGGGGATACTGTCTCGCTTTCAACATCGGGTGCGGAGTAGAAGCGCAGCATGTTGTCGGGGGTGAGCGCCTCCAGAAACACCTGCTGGCGCTCGCTATCCATGCCGTCCATCCGGTAAGCCGCGTACTGCACATCCTCTACGGGATAACGGGAAAGGCTCATGGCTAGCCGCGTCGCTTCTTGCTGCGGAGCGCCATGTTGTTGGAAGCGAAACGCCTGCTCGCGCAGGTTTTGCTGCTCCTCATAGCGCCATTGATCCAGCCCCGCTGCTTGAATCTGTTCGATAGCGGTAAACAGAGTGGCTTCAATGTCATCGAGTCGCTCCGCTCCACGGGGGGTGAGGCTGATGGAAATTGTAAATAGCGCGTTATTGCCATCCCCTCGGCCAACGCCAGCAGAGAGCGCGTCCGCCAGGCCCGCTTCTCGCAGCACGGCCAGCAAGCTGCCATCACCCTCATCGCCAAGCAGGTGGGCAATCAGTTGGGTGGGCTTGGCACGATACTCGTCGGAGGGGTCGGGGATTGGGAAGTAGAAGCGCAGCTGGCGCCGGTCCTGAAGCGACTGACGCTCAATGTAACGGGGCAGCGTCTCGGTATCCACCAGCGGTACATCAATGGTCGGCACGCTGAGGCCGTTATCCGGAATGTCGGCAAACCGCGCTACCACTAGCGCTTCCAGTTCATCCAGGGGCTGAGGGGCGACCACCGCTAAATTCATCACATTGGCGTCGTAATGACGATGGTAGAAGTCGATGACGCGCTCACGCAGCGTTGCCTCACCTTCCGGCGGGTTGGCGAGTGTTTCTCGGCTGCCGACGGCAAAGCCAGTGGTGGCATTTTCCGGGTTTAGCAACTGGTTCAATACATCGTTTTCACGTCGCGACTCATCACGAATCCTGGCCATGTATTCTGAGTGAACAATATTGCGCTCGCTCTCTAACTTGTCTGCATTGAATAGCGGCGATAGAAAAAACGCGCTGAAGCGATCCAGCGCGCCCGGTAGCGCGGAGGGCTCTATGTCAAAAAAGTAGTTGGTGTCCTGCTGGGCGGTAAAGGCGTTGTGTGAGCCAGCGTTGTCGGAAATATATTGCTGGTAGGCATCCGATTCTGGGTAAGGCTCGGTGCCTAAAAACAGCATGTGCTCTAAGAAGTGCGCCAACCCTTGCAGGTCGTCAGGATCCTGGGCGCTGCCCACACGGACGTTCATTGAGGCGGCGGCTTTATCCGCCTCGGGGTCGCTGACTAGAAGCGCTTGCAGACCGTTTTCAAGGGTAAGCACCCGATAGTCGCGGCTATCAAACGGGCTGACCTTGGGGGTAACCACCTCGGCAATGGGAGTAGCTTCTGCAAAAACGCTTGGTGATAGACACCAAGCCACGCCAACGGCAAGGCTGGTCAGCGCTCGCCGTGCGGTCATGGGGGGCAGCATTATTTTATGGGGTCGCAACATTACAGCTCCTAGGACACAGCCCAACGCAGCATTGGCCCGGTCGGGTGAGCACAGGCCGATGACTGGTAGGCAGGGTTATTCACATGTTTTGATACCGGAAAAGCGCCTAACAGTTCCAAGGGGGCGGGTGTTAATAGCGCTTCAAGATCGGTTAATTCGGTCGTGGGGTCTAACCAGCGTGTTAACGCTTCCGGTGCAATCGTCACCGGCAAGCGGTCGGTAAGCGACGATAAACAGGCGTTGGCCGGCACGCTTATCAATGCCGTGGAGTCGGTAAACGTGGTGAGCGTGGTGTGATAGCGGCACCAAAGCGCGCCCAATAATAGGGGGGTGCGGGCCACGTGAGTGACCAAATAGGGCTGCTTGCTGCGCAGCTGCGTTTTCCAAACGTAAAAGCCGCTTACCGGTATTACGCAGCGTCTGGCGCTAAACGCGTCGTTAAACATGGCGCGGGTTTTCAGTGTTTCGGCACGAGCGCAGTGGGGGGCATGGTCAAGCACTTTCAGCCAAGGTGGGGTCAGGCCCCAAAAGAGCGGCTGTAGTCGGTACTTGCCCTGCTCAAAACGGATGGCTGAAACGGGCTGGCGAGGCGCGAGATTAGGCGACTCAATGAGTGGTTGTGGCGTTTCAAGCGAAGGTGCAAGGTGAGCAAGAGAGAGGCGTTGCACGTGTAGCCGTCCTGTCATGCCTGTCTCCTTATGCGGAATTGCCAAAAAAAGTGTGGGGAGGCGAGTAGCGATAAGAATACGGGAATTGTAGCGTTTTAGTGTCGAAAACAGTGTTCGATGTAAGGTATCCTATATCACCCCTTGCTCACGCTAAAGCGCGATGAGGCATTCTTCCTGTTTGCCGTTGACCCTAAGAGATCGCCATGGCCCGTCCTAGACAGCATGCGCCCGATGCCCTTCACGCGCAGGTCATGTACGCTTGTGATGAGTGGTTGGCTAACCAGCCAGTCCATGGCTTGTCACTGCGTGCCTTGGCCCGAGACGTGGGCTGCGCCCCGAGTACGCTGCTAAAACTGTATGGCAGCTTCAACAACTTATTGCAGCACGTCAACGTCGAGACGCTGGCACGTTTGCAGCATACCATTACTAGCCTGCCATCAGACGATCCTGAGCCGTGGCTGCGCTCGCTGGCGCTTGCCTATTGGCGCTTTGCTGAGCAGGACTGCTATCGCTGGCAGCTGCTGTTTGATTACCCACTGGCTCAAGAAGGCGAGTTGGATCAGCGTCAAAGCGACTTGATTGAAGCACTTTTTATGCAAGTTGAAACGTCATTAAAACAGTATCAGCCCGCGCTGGATGACTTAGAGGCGCGTCGTTTAGGGCGCACCTTATGGGGCAGCGTTCACGGATTGGTGCAGCTGGGTTTAAATGAGCGTTTAGGTTACTGGCAGGGGCAGCAGCTTAAAGTCGATGAATTGCTGGAACAGCTAATGAGCACCGTGCTGGCAGGCTTGCGCCATCGGGAGGCGGCGACGTGACATGGCTGGTTAAATGCGTCCGCTATATGCTGCGTAGTGCCATCTATTTAGCCATGCGCCTCTGCTATCGGCTAAGCATTCACGGACGCCACCACTTGCCCAAGCAGGGTGCCGCTCTGGTGGTTTGTAACCATGTTAGCTTTATGGACGCGCTGGTACTGGGCGGTGCTAGCCCTAGGCCGCTGCGGTTTGTGATGGATCAGCCTATTTTCGACTCTCGCTGGCTTAAGTGGTGGTTCCAACTGGTCGGCGCTATCCCTATTGAGTCAGAGCGGCATAGTCCGGGGGCGCTGCGCCGTGCGCTGGATGATGTGAGTAACGCGTTACGCCAAGGTGAGATTGTGATGGTCTTCCCGGAAGGGCGCCTTACCCCCGATGGCGAGATTCACACGTTTCGCCGGGGACTGGAAACCATACTGGCCCGGGACAGTGTGCCGGTTATTCCGGCTGGCCTGGCAGGGCTATGGGGTTCCTGGACATCACATTACGGCGGGAAAGCGCTTAAAAAGTGGCCGTCACGCTTTCGTGCGCCGGTCAGTCTGCATTTCGGCCCTCCGGTCATGGCCCAAGAGGCCGAGGATATGGTGCTACGGCGCTTTTTGGAAGCGCGTGTGCGGGCGCTGAAAGCGGCAGGCGATAATGAAATTGCTCACCGCTAGTGGAAGCCAACACAAAATAGCCGAACGCTAGCGGCGGGGCAGGCGCTGTTTTTGCCAGCAGCGTGCCGAGGTAATCAAGTTGTCGCGGATTTCCATAATTTCCATGCGAATAGTGCCAATTTGCAGGCTAGCAGGCCCCTCTGGAAACGCCTCTAAGTGCTCTAAAATCAAGCCATTTAACGTTTTTGGGCCGTCGGTGGGCAGCTGCCAGCCAAGCATTTTATTGATATCGCGGATGTTGGCTGTGCCTTCAATAACATGGCTGCCGTCATCTTGCTTATGAATTTCATCATCTTCCGAGACGTCGGTGGTGAACTCGCCCACAATCTCTTCAAGAATATCCTCTAGCGTTACCAGCCCTTCTACGTCGCCGTACTCATCCACCACGATACCAATGCGGCGTTTCTGCTTCTGAAAATTAAGCAGCTGCGTATGTAGCGGCGTTGATTCGGGGATGAAATAGGGTTCGCGAGCCTCCTGCACAATTGCCGCTTTGGTAACTTCGCTGCGTGATAAAAAGCGCGCGGCGTTGCGTAAATGGAGCATGCCAATGATGTTGTTGATATCGCCTTTATAGACCGGCAAGCGGGTGTGCTGGCTGGTGCGAATTTGGGTCAGGATATCCTCAAGCGAATCATCTAAATCGATGCCCAACACTTCGTGGCGTGGCACCAAAATATCGTTAACAGTGACGTTTTCAAGATCAAGAATCGAGAGCAGCATGGCGCGGTGGCGGTAAGGAATGAGCGTGCCCGCCTCGTGAACCACGGTGCGCAGCTCGTCTCGGGTGAGGCTGTCGCCGCCGTTCTCAACGCTTTTAACCCCCATTAGCCGCAGCAGGCCGTTAGATATAACGTTAACTAACCAAACCAATGGGTAGAGCAGCTTCAACAACGGTTCAAGCGCCACCGAGGTGGGGTAGGCAATACGTTCAGGTTTTATGGCAGCGTAGGTTTTCGGCGTGACTTCAGCGAAAATCAGAATAGTGATGGTTAGCAGTGCCGTTGAGATGGCGGGGCCTGATACATCGCCAAAAAAGTGGATGGCGATAATCGTGGCAATAGAGGCGGCTAAATTATTAACAAAATTATTGCCAATCAGGATGACGCCGATGAGTCGATCAGGGCGCGAAAGCAGACGTAGCACTCGCTTTGCGCGGCGATCACCGCTGCTAGCCTGATGGCTTAGACGGTAGCGGTTTATCGACATCATGCCTGTTTCAGAACTGGAGAAGAAGGCAGACAGCAGTATCAATATAGCTAGCAGGCCGAACAGTAACCCCAGGGGGAAGTCGTCGCTCAAGTCGAAAGTTCCTTTATGGCGTATCAGGCTCGATTTGTAGAAGCAAGGCGGTTGCGTGTCAAGCGCGTGTCTATTGTAGGCGCATCGTTACGCTATCAGGCTTAGCGATTCAGTAAAATTTCCAATACAAATTTGCTGCCAAAATAAGCCAGTATGAGCAGGCCGCAGCCACCCAATGTCCAGCGAACGGCACGCATGCCGCGCCAGCCAAACCGGTAGCGTCCTACCAGCAGCGTAGTGAAAATAATCCAAGCCCCCAACGAAAGAACCGTTTTATGCGCCAAGTGCTGGGCAAAAAAGTTGTCGAGAAAAATTAGCCCGCTGGCAATCGACAGTGTGAGCAGCAAAATGCCTGCCCAGACCAGTTCAAACAGCACCCGTTCCATGGTGGTGAGCGGTGGTAATGACTGTACGATGCCGCGAATATGGTGATGGCGCAGTGCTTGGTTTTGCAAGCCGACGAGCACCGCCTGAACCGCAGCAATTGCCAGGATTGCAAAGGCCAGCGCAGAGCTGACAGCGTGTAGAAATATACCGGGCGTTAAACCGCTTTGGCTGCCTTGGCTTGGGAGCCAAGTGGCCACAATGAGCGCGATGCCCGCTAAGGGGAAGAGCACTATCCCAGCGTTTAGCACGGGCTTAAATAGGCTGGCAACCAGCACGACGTTCACCGCAACGGCCATTAATAACGTGGCGCTGGTGGTAAGCCCCGGCAAAAGTCCTGGGGCTTCACCTACCAGCTGCACCACAACCGGGATGTGCAGTAAAAGCCCCAGTGCGCCTAATACGCGCACCATGCCTTGCCGAGGGGGAACCCGGCGAAACAGCGTCATACCCTGCCAAATGGCAGCGGCAACATAAACAACAAAAGCGATCGTGGCGAAAGGGAGCGCCTGCATGATGCTATCCGTGCGCCTTGCAGCGCGTTGCTGTGAAATCAATCAATCTTAAATTAACGCCTACTATAACGAATCACGACGGCGCCGCACAGCCATGGATAGCCAACGCTATCACCATGGAGACTCGCGGCGTGAGCGCGTATAATCGCAACCCACATTCGTCCGGTGAATCCGCCCGGCGACAGCGACGGAGGCAGAGGCCCCATGTTTCAGAATCTGAGCGAGCGTCTTTCCCAGACGTTGAAGTCGATTAAAGGCCAGGCACGGCTGACCGACGACAATATCAAAGACACCCTGCGCGAAGTGCGTAAAGCACTGCTTGAGGCGGACGTTGCGCTGCCGGTCGTAAAGGCGTTTATTGAGCGCGTGCGTGAACGCGCGGTGGGCCAAGAGGTTTCTAAGAGCCTCTCGCCTGGGCAGCAGTTTGTCAAAATTGTTCAGCAAGAGCTGGAAGCGATCATGGGCGAGGCCAACGAAGGCCTAACGCTCAAAGGGTCTCCGGCCGTGGTGCTGATGGCTGGTTTGCAGGGGGCAGGTAAAACTACCTCG
The DNA here is from genome assembly GCF_044809155.1 of Vreelandella venusta. Lineage (GTDB taxonomy): Bacteria > Pseudomonadota > Gammaproteobacteria > Pseudomonadales > Halomonadaceae > Vreelandella > Vreelandella venusta_B. The sequence goes on along the minus strand of NZ_CP085241.1, from coordinate 2,947,547 downwards.
GTTGCTAAACTGGCCCGTTACTTGCGCGAGCGAGAAAAGAAAAAAGTACTGGTGGTCTCTGCTGACGTATACCGTCCGGCGGCAATCGACCAGCTAGAAACGCTGGCTAAAGAAGTCCAAGTTGATTTTTTCCCGTCGCGTTCCGATGAGAAGCCGGTTGATATTGCCACAGCGGCCATTAAGCACGCCAAAATCCAGTTCCATGATGTGGTTTTGGTAGATACCGCGGGCCGCCTAGCCATCGATGAAGCCATGATGGCGGAAATCCAGGCGTTGCATAAAGCCATTTCACCGGATGAAACGCTGTTCGTCGTCGACGCTATGACCGGCCAGGATGCGGTGAATACGGCCAAAGCGTTTAATGAAGCGCTGCCGCTGACCGGGGTGATTCTTACCAAGGCCGATGGTGACGCCCGTGGCGGTGCCGCGCTCTCGGTGCGTCATGTTACTGGCAAGCCGATTAAGTTTATGGGTGTCGGTGAGAAGGTCGACGCCCTTGAGCCTTTCCACCCGGATCGCGTGGCCTCGCGGATTCTGGGTATGGGCGACATGCTGTCGCTTATTGAAGAAGCCGAGCGCACGGTAGATAAAGACAAAGCTGCTCAGCTTGCCAAGAAGGTCAAGAAAGGCGATGGCTTTGATCTGGAGGATTTCCGCGACCAGCTTCAGCAGCTCAAGAAAATGGGCGGCATGGGCGGCCTGCTAGGCAAGTTGCCCGGTATGGGGCAAATGGCGGAGATGGCCCAAGGCCCCGGTCCTGAGAAAGAGCTGGGCAAGCTTGAAGCACTCATTAATTCCATGACGCCGAAAGAGCGTCGTGCGCCCGACATCATCAACGGCTCTCGTAAGCGTCGTATTGCAGCGGGTGCGGGCCTTCAAGTGCCTGATTTAAATCGTCTGCTGAAACAGCACAAGCAAATGCAGAAAATGATGAAGAAGGCGGGCAAGAAGGGCGGTATGCAGAAAATGATGCGGGGTATGTCCGGCATGATGGGCGGTGGTGGCCCTGGCGGTCCCGGTGGCCCTGGTGGTATGGGCGGCATGGGTGGCCCCGGCGGTTTGCCTTGGCGCTAAGCCGCTGAGCGTCGTTAATGAAGGCTTGGCAAGGTTGACGGCGTGACTGCTCCCCGCCCTACGTCGCTGCACGACCATGGGCGAGGCTTCCCACGTCTCAGGCCGCTGCCGGTGCGTGACCGGGCTTACACAGGCCTCGATGGGCAGAGGCCGACAGTCCTTCGGCCTTTAACTTTAAAATACCTTGCTGGCGAATGTTGATCGCGGCGTTTATATCGCGGTCGATGCCTTGGGTGCCGCAGCCGGGACAATCCCAAGTGCGGACGCTGAGTGGCATCGACTCGACCTTGTGGCCGCAGCCCGCACAGGTCTTGGAGCTAGCAAACCACTGGTCGATTTTGACCAGATGCTTGCCTTGGGCTTCTGCCTTGTACGCCAGCTTTTGGATCAGGTTGTACCAACTGGCATCGGCAATATGTTTCGCCAGCTTGCGGTGTTTCAGCATGTTTTTCACTTTCAAGGTCTCGACCACCACCGCTTGGTTGTCGTCAATGAGCTGTCGAGACAGTTTATGCTGAAAATCAGCACGGGCATTAGCCAGGCGTTCGTGCGCCTTGGCCAGCTTGATGCGCGCTTTAACACGGCGTTTGCTGCCTTTTTGACAGCGCGAAAGGGCTTTCTGTTTGCGGTGTAAGTTCGTTCGGGCCCGTTTCAAAAAGCGAGGATTGGCCACCTTACGCCCAGTGGAGTCGATAGCTAGATGCGTTAAGCCCATATCCACCCCTAGCACCGCATCAACGGTTTTCAGCTGTGCGGGGGCCTCTACGCCGTCATCCACTAGCAGCGAGGCAAAATACTTGCCCGTCGTGGTGCGGGTTAAGGTGATGCTTTTTAGTGTGCCGGTGATGTCACGGTGAAGCCGGGCTTTAATCAGCGTGAGCTTGGGTACTTTGATCCAGCCATCACCGGCTTTGATGCTGGTGCAGTGATAACTGGACTGTTTACCGTGCTTGCGTTTGAACTTGGGGTAGCGGGCTTTTAGCTGGGGGTTAAAGAAGTTCTGGAAGGCGCGATCCAAGTTAATGCACGCCTGCTGCAAGGCAATGGAGTCAAACGAATTGAGCCAGTGATATTTGCGTGACTTTTTCGCCACTGCCAGCAGCGGCTTGAGATCTTTTTTAGCGCGCAGCTTGGTGCCATGCCGCTTGTACTGCGAGCTAATAATATGCAGTGCCTTGTTGTACGCAAACCGCACCGCGCCGAACTGGGCGTTCAAGAACGCTGCCTGTTCAGGGGTTGGGTAGACGCGTACTTTCGTGGCTTTCAGCATGGCATGGGGTCGCATAAGGCTGTATATTTATCCATTATAGGTGGCGGCGGGCAAAGATCAACTGAGCAGCGCTGTCGCGCTGCCCGCTTGTATCCCTGTCCTCAACCGAGCGAGGGTTTATGCGGCCTTTGGCTAAGAGTTTTCTGGCTGTCAGGCTTTCCAAGCCGGGCGCATTTGCGTAGAATGCGGCCTCTTCATGCGTGGGTGTTGGCACTGCTATGCGTAATCGTAGCCATGGCACCTTGCATCGAAGTGCTCAAAGTACTTAGTAATCACTGGCTTATTTATGTAAGTGATCGCAGTACCCTGAAATCAGCATGATGAGTGTTCTGATAGCGATGTGCGCTATTTCACACTCTCGTAACCTCAACCGAAGGATAGTTATCGTATGGTTACCATTCGTTTGGCACGTGGTGGCGCCAAGAAGCGTCCCTTTTATCACCTGACTGTTACCGACTCTCGCAACGCCCGTGATGGCCGTTTCATCGAGCGTATCGGCTTCTTCAACCCGGTTGCCCGTGGTCAAGAAGAGCGTCTGCGCGTCGATTTGGACCGTGTAACTCACTGGCAGAGCCAAGGCGCCCAGCTGTCTGGTCGTGTTGCTGAGCTGGTTAAAGAAGCGCGTAAGCAGGCTTAAGCTTGTTGTCGCGTGTTAAGTGCTGTTGCCGTTGGAGCTGTCGTCGATGACGCGTTTTGAAACTAGCCATACAGACGACGCACATGTGGTGCTTGGTAAGCTAACCAGCCCTCACGGGATTAAAGGTTGGCTAAAGGTGTACTCCTATACCAGCCCCATGGACAGCATTTTGCAATATCCCGAATGGTGGGTGCGCCAGGGTAATACTCTGACGAAGATGACCATTGTTCAGGGGCGTCGGCAAGGCAAAGGCTTAGTGGTTCAGCTCAAGGGCATTGATGACCGAACGGCGGCGGAAGCGCTGGCGCAAACGGATATTCTAATGCCGAAAGAAGCGCTACCTACGCTTCCCGACGACGAATATTACTGGCATGAGCTTGAAGGCCTAACGGTTTTTACTCAGTCAGGCGAACGGTTAGGGCAGGTCAGCTACCTGTTTGAAACCGGCGCCAACGATGTCATGGTGGTGCGTGGTGATAACGACGCGATCGACAAGCGCGAGCGTCTGTTACCTTTTTTGCCCGATGATGTGATTGTTGAAATCAGCCCGGAAAATGGCCGTATGGTTGTTAACTGGGACCCCGAGTTCTGAAAATAGGTTTGAAAACTGCGTTGAATAAACCGACTTCGAATGAGCTTACGGCAACTGATTCATCAGCCTTTGCATCAAACAGTGAAAAAGAGGCAGAGCGAGTGCCTGCAATGTGGATCGGCGTGGTGTCGTTGTTTCCCGAGATGTTCGATGCGATTACCCAGCAAGGCGTGGTAGGTCGAGCGGTAGAGAAGCAGCGTATTGCCCTGGAGTTTTGGAATCCACGCGATTATGCCACCGATCGCCACCGCAGCGTGGACGACCGCCCTTATGGCGGCGGCCCCGGAATGCTGATGAAGGTAGACACCCTGCGTGCTGCTATCTTCGATGCCCGCCAGCGAGCAGAGCAGGCGACCGGCCAAACGCCAACCGTGATTTATCTTTCGCCCCAGGGGCGCAGGCTGGATCAGCAGGGCGTGAAGTTGCTCGCGTCAGCAGGCCCTTTAGTGGTCGTTGCGGGCCGTTATGAAGGCATCGACGAGCGTGTGGTGGAGAGTGACATCGATGAAGAGTGGTCAATTGGCGACTATGTGTTGAGCGGTGGTGAACTGCCTGCCATGGTGCTAATTGATGCAGCGGCAAGGCTGGTGCCCGGTGTGTTGGGCCACCAGGACTCCGCTATCGAAGACTCGTTTAATGACGGCTTGTTAGACTGCCCGCACTATACCCGTCCTGATGTCATCGACGGGCGCCAAGTGCCTGAGGTGCTGCTGAGTGGTAACCATGCAGCTATCAAGCGCTGGCGTGCAAAGCAGTCGCTGGGACGTACCTGGCAGCGTCGTCCTGATTTACTGGCAGGGCGCACTCTTAACGCCGAGCAGCAGGCGCTGCTAGACGAGTTTATCGAGGAACACGCTTTGCCCTCTACGTCGGAAAGCCGCACGTAGACCAAAGCGGCGGTGCAGGACGACAGCAGCCAGCGAGCGTACCTGCGTCACCCATAACGACTCCCGCGTAGCTCGTTTCGAGCGCCGGGATCACGGTTTGCCCCTTCCACAACTGCGTGGCAAGCCATTACGTTATTTAGGAGTATCAAGATGAGCAGCAAGAACAAGGTGATCCAGGCGATCGAATCTGAGCAAATGGGCAAAGAGATTCCTGTATTTGCTCCGGGCGACACCATCGTCGTTCAGGTAAAAGTTAAGGAAGGCACCCGCGAGCGTCTGCAGGCGTTTGAAGGTGTGGTTATCGGTAAGCGTAACCGTGGCCTGAACTCCGCGTTCACCGTACGTAAAATTTCTCACGGTGTTGGCGTTGAGCGTACTTTCCAGACCTACAGCCCGCTGGTTGACTCTATTGAAGTCAAGCGTCGTGGTGACGTTCGTCAAGCTAAGCTGTACTACCTGCGCGAGCGCAGCGGCAAGTCGGCGCGTATCAAGGAAAAGCTGGCTTAATCGCCACTTTTTCACGGGCGCTTGGCGCCCGGATACAAGACCCCGTCTCCGCTCTGCGGGGCGGGGTTTTTGTTTGCTGTGCCACTCCCTAGAGACTGTTAGCCTATGAGCGTGATTGATGCTTTTCTAGATGCCCTTTGGCTTGAGCAAGGGGCGAGCGATCATACGCTAGCGGCCTATCGGCACGATTTGACTGCCTGGCAGCATCAGCTTGAGGCGGAAGGGGAAACGCTGCTCGGCCCCTCGCCGCAACGCTTTACAGAATGGCTCGAGCGCCGTCGAGAGCAGGGTTACCAGCTGCGCAGCAATGCACGGCTGCTCTCTTCGCTGCGCAGCTTCTACCGCTGGGCACGTCTTTACGGGCACATTGAGCATGACCCGCTGGCTGATATTACTCTGCCATCCGTGCGGCCGAGTCTACCCAATACCTTGGAAGAGGACGAGGTTGAGCGACTGCTGCAAGCGCCTGACATCGCGACGCCGTTGGGTGTCCGCGACCGCACCATGCTTGAACTGCTATACGCCTGTGGGCTGCGCGTCTCAGAGCTTGTAGGATTAACCGGTGACGCGGTGAATTTGCGTCAAGGGGTAGTACGCGTGCGAGGTAAAGGCGATAAGGATCGCCTAGTGCCTATGGGCGAAGAGGCCGCTGAGTGGTTGGCCCGCTACATTGAAACCACAAGGCCGCTGCTTATGCAGGACCCTACGCGCCCAGCGCTATTTCCGGGTCGGGCGGGCAAGGCCATGACGCGGCAGACGTTTTGGCACCGTATTAAAGCTCACGCGATCACTGCAGGTATTTCACGGCCGCTGTCGCCGCACACACTGCGACATGCCTTTGCGACTCACTTATTGAATCATGGGGCCAATTTGCGAGTCGTACAGCTGCTGTTAGGTCATAGTGACCTGTCCACCACGCAAATTTATACGCACGTTGCCCAGGCGCGCCTGGAGCATCTGCATGCTGAACACCATCCGCGAGGTTAATGAAAGAATGCACAAACGTATGCCGTCAGTTGCAAAATCCTGTGCGCCCTGGCTAGTGCTGGCTGGGAGTTTGCTGCCCACGTTGGCGTTCGCTGATGCCATCACCGAACGCCTGGCTGAGAATTTACAGGTTAATGGCCAGCCGATGCCGGTAGAGCAGGTGAGCGCCACGCCGATGGAAGGGCTTTATCATGTTCGTTTGGAGAGCGGTGAGTCGTTTTATTCCAATGCGGATGGCAGCCATTTTTTGGTAGGGGATCTTTACCAGAATGCGGATAATGGGCTGGTGAACTTAACCGAGCAGTCCCGCAATCAAGAGCGCGCAGAGGCGTTGGCGGCGATTCCAGAGAGTGAGCGTGTGGTCTTTCGGGGGGGCGATGAACCCAAAGCCACGGTGGTGGTGTTTACCGACCCCACCTGCCCCTATTGCGAGCGCCTGCATGAAACCATCCCCGAGCTCAACGAGCGTGGGATTGCGGTACACTACCTAGCCTTCCCACGCGCGGGCATGGGTAGCGGCGCTGCCACTACTTTGCAGCAGGTATGGTGCTCTGATAATCGCAGCGAGGCGATGAATCAGGCCAAAGAGGGACAGTCGATTGCCGCGAGCGCAAGCTGTGATAACCCAGTGGCAGACCAGTACGCTCTGGGGCAAGCACTGGGCGTGCAGGGCACGCCCGCCATCCTGTTGCCGGACGGGCAGCTGGTGCCTGGGTTTGTACCCCCCGAGCGGTTGGTAGCCATGTTAGGCTTGGAAGACGAATAACGTCATTCTAAATGACGAACGATCACGCTGAGACACTGATTTAAAAGTGGCACCTGCGGGTGCCCAACACGAAAGGGGAAGTATTTTGAAACCGGTAAGAGTAGGCATTTGTGGGTTAGGCACTGTCGGTGGCGGCACCTTTAACGTATTGACGCGCAACGCAGACGATATTAGCCGCCGCGCAGGCCGCCCGATTGTGATTGAGCAGGTTGCCCACCGCAGTATTCATCCCGACTGCGATATTACCGGCATTAACGCGACATCCGATGTCTTCGAGGTGGCCAACAACCCCAACGTCGACGTTCTGGTCGAGCTGATCGGCGGCTACGACGTTGCTCGCGAGCTGGTGCTTACCGCGATTGCTAACGGTAAGCACGTGGTTACCGCTAACAAGGCGCTGATCGCCGTTCACGGTAACGAGATTTTCCGTGCGGCCCACGAAAAGGGCGTCATCGTGGCGTTTGAAGCAGCGGTGGCTGGCGGTATTCCGGTCATTAAATCGCTGCGCGAAGGCCTCGGTGCTAACCGCATTGAGTGGGTTGCTGGCATCATCAATGGCACCGGCAACTACATTTTGACCCACATGCGTGACGAAGGCCGTGCCTTTGAAGACGTATTGGCCGAAGCGCAGGCGCTGGGTTACGCCGAATCTGATCCTACCTTCGACGTGGAAGGGATTGATGCGGCCCACAAGCTGACCATTCTTGCCTCCATTGCTTACGGCGTGCCGCTGCAGTTTGAAAAAGCCTTCACCGAAGGCATTTCGCGTATCACCGCCGAAGACGTGGAACAGGCTGATAACCTCGGTTACGTGATCAAGCACCTGGGTATTTCCAAGCGTACCGATCAAGGCCTTGAGCTGCGCGTTCACCCCACGCTGATTCCGAAAGAGCGCCTGCTGGCCAATGTACACGGCGTGAAAAACGCCATCGCCGTGATGGGCGACGCCGTCGGCCCGACGCTGTATTACGGCGCTGGTGCGGGTGCCGAGCCAACGGCGTCTGCGGTGGTCGCTGACCTGTTAGACGTGGCGCGCGATATCACCACCGACCACCACTATCGGGTGCCTTACCTGGCGTTTAGCGGCATTGACGAAGACGTCAGCCAGCTGCCGATTATGCCGATGGAAGATATCACCACGGCCTACTACCTGCGCCTGCTGGCGGTAGACCGCCCCGGCGTGCTGGCCCGTGTGGCCACCATTCTGGCCGAGCAGGGCATCTCCATTGAAGCGCTGATCCAAAAAGAAGCCACCGAAGGCGAGCTGGTGCCGATCATTCTGCTGACGCACCGCACCAAAGAGAAGCAGATGAACGAAGCCATCCGCGAGATTGAATCCATGGCGGACATTGCTGGCCCGGTCACGCGTATTCGCGTGGAAAGCCTGGACGAAGGAGAGTAACCGATGCGTTATATCAGCACGCGCGGGCAGGCGCCTGCCCTCTCTTTCGAAGAAGTGGTATTAACCGGTATGGCCAGCGACGGCGGCCTCTATGTGCCGGAAACGTTGCCTGAGTTCTCCAAAGAGGAGCTGGCCGACATGGCCGGGCTCTCCTACGCCGAGATCGCCTTTCGGGTGATGAAGCCGTTCGTGAACGGCGAGATCGACGACGAGACCTTCCGCCGTTTGGTGACCGAGGCGTACGCCACGTTCAACCACGACGCGGTGTTGCCGCTTAAGCAGTTAGATGCCAGCCACTTCCTGCTAGAGCAGTTCCACGGCCCGACGCTGGCGTTTAAAGACGTGGCGCTGCAGCTGCTGGGGCGGCTGCTGGATCACTTCCTGAAAAAACGCAACGAGCGCGCGGTGATCATGGGGGCAACCTCCGGGGATACCGGCTCGGCGGCGATTGAAGGCTGCCGCCACTGCGACAACCTCGATATCTTTATTCTGCACCCCCATAACCGGGTGTCCGAAGTGCAGCGCCGCCAGATGACCTCGGTGCTGGCAAATAACGTCTTTAACATCGCCATTGAAGGTAACTTTGACGATGCCCAGGCGATGGTGAAAGCCAGCTTTGCCAATCAAGACTTCTTGAACGGCACGCGGCTTGTGGCGGTGAACTCGATCAACTGGGCACGCATCATGGCTCAGATTGTTTACTACATCGCTTCAGGCGTTGCTCTCGGAGCGCCCCAGCGGGAAGTGAGCTTCTGCGTTCCCTCGGCTAACTTTGGTAACGTGTTTGCAGGCTACATGGCCTACAAGATGGGCCTGCCGGTGAAGCAGTTCATCATCGCCACCAATGCCAACGACATCCTGCACCGCACGCTGACGGCCAACGACTTCTCCAAGAAAGAGCTGGCGGCCACGCTGGCACCTTCGATGGATATCGTCGTGTCGTCCAACTTTGAGCGTCTGCTGTTTGATGCCTACGACCGTGATGGTGCCGCTGTGGCAGCCCTGCTAGAGCGCTTCCAGCAAGAGCCCACTGCGCTTGCCGATGCGCCGCTGGCCAAGCTGCGCGAAAAATTCGCCAGCTACAGCGTCGATGACGAAACGATTCTGGAAGTGATTCGTGAAGCGCATCACCGTACCGGCGAGATCCTTGATCCGCATACGGCTACCGGCTACCGGGCGGCCGAGCGGGCGCGGGTGGATAGCTCCACGCCGATGATCACCCTGGCCACTGCTCACCCAGCGAAATTCGCCGAGGCGGTGGTAAAAGCGGGCTTCCAGGGCGTGCCGCTGCCGACCCACATGGACGACCTGCTAGAGCGTGAAGAGCGCTACACGGTACTGCCCGCCGAGCTAAGCGCGGTACAGCAGTTCGTTGCTGACAACCGCCGCTGAGGTGATATGACCCAGGTGTCAGCACTTTCTCAGCAGAGTAGCCAGCCCCGCCTAGAGCCTCGTCCCCTGGACGAGGCTGTTTATTTGCGTGCGCAGTCTGAAGGGTTGAGCGAGCTACAGGCGCGGCTCTTGGCATCGCGGCTGCCCGGCTATACCGGAGAGCTTGCGCCGCTGGTGTCGCCAAGTCTTCGCTATCTTGTGCATCCTGAACAGCTCGCCGATGGCCGCCGTGCCGCCGAGCGCATTGCCCAGGCGGTGTCTGAAGGCGAGTCCATAGGTATTCTGACCGACTACGATGTGGACGGCATCACCTCTCATGTGGTGATTCGGCGTACGCTGGTCGAGCTATTTGGCGTGCCCGAGCACAAGCTGCACAGCTTAATTGGTCACCGCATTCACGACGGCTATGGCATCAGCCTGCCGCTGGTGGAGCGAACGCTCAGTTTAAAGCCGCTGCCCACACTGGTGATTACCGCCGACTGCGGCAGCTCCGACGAGCCGCGCATTGCGCGCCTAAAGGCTGCGGGTATTGATGTGGTGGTCAGCGACCACCACGCGCTGCCCCTGGAAGGTCCACCGCCCTCTGCGTATGCCTGTGTGAACCCGACCCGCAGCGACTGCCACTACCCGGATAAAACCATTGCAGGTTGCATGGTGGCGTGGCTGCTGATGTCGCTCGCCCGCGGCGTCTTGGTGGAGTGGGGCGCGCTGCCGGAGGCCACGCCCAAGCTCTCACCGTGGCTCTCCTACGTGGCGTTAGGCACCGTGGCGGACTGCGTCTCGCTGGGTGGAAGCCCCGCCAACCGTGCGGTGGTGAACTACGGCTTGACGCTGATCAACCGTATGGATGCCGCCTGCTGGAGGGCCATGGCAGCGCGCTTAGGGGCCGACAGCGTGCCCTTCAACGCTGAAACCTTGGCGTTTCAGATGGGCCCGAGGATCAACGCCCGTTCGCGGCTAGATGACCCCTACGCGGCGCTGCACTTTATGCTGGCAGAGAGCGATGGCGTCGCGAACCGTCAGCTTGAAGTGCTGGACCAGGATAACCAGTCCCGTAAGGCGATTGAGGCGGATATGGCCGAGGAGGCGCGGGCGCTAGCCGTTCCCGCCTTGGAGGCCAACGAGCCTGCCGTGGTGGTGCTGTTGGAAGATGGTCACCCCGGCGTGCAGGGCATCGTCGCCTCGCGGCTGGTGCAGGCCTACGGACGCCCAGCCGTGGTGCTCACGCGGGCAGCGGCACCCAATATGCTCACCGGCTCCGGCCGCTCTATTGAAGGGCTGCATCTAAGAGATGCCCTGCAGCGCACCTTTGAGCTTGCGCCAGAAGCGCTGCCGCGCTTTGGGGGGCACAGTGGCGCCGCAGGTGTAGGCGTGCCACGGGAGCAGCTAGCGGCCTTTAAAGCCGCGTTTTTGCAAGCGGTGGGCGAGCAACTTGGCGATACACCGCTCTACCCGCGTCTGTGGACCGATGGCGAGCTCTCTACCGCCCAGCTCTCGCTGACGACGCTGGTGGAAATCGAGACGTTAGGCCCCTACGGGCGGGAGTTCGACCCGCCGCTATTTGAAGGGCGCTTTATTGTGGAATCGCTGCGCCCGGTGGGCGCAGAGGGTTCCCACCTGATGATGGAGCTCTCCATGGGGGCCGTCACCAGCAAAGCGATCTGGTTTCGCGCGCTCACACCGGGGGAGCTGCCTTCGTTTAGCGTTGGGGATACGCTGCACTGCGCTTACAAGCTTAACCGCAACCGTTGGCGTGGCCGGGAGACGCTGCAGCTGATGGTGGAGCACGCTAGCCCCGTTTAGGACTCTCCGCTATCCTCGCGTTCTTGGCCGCTCAATCGGCCACCCCAACAATCCTCAAAAAGGACGCATCAATGCGGATGGAAGACCTTCCTAAGGACCCCCATAAGCCCTACGAAGACATTATGGCGATGCTTTTAGGCACATTCTTTGTGGCGCTGGGAGTAACGTTTTATACCCACGCGGTGCTGCTGACCGGCAGCACCGCAGGGCTTGCGCTGTTGCTGAACTATGTAACGGGCTGGGGGTTTGGCGTGTGGTTCTTTGCCATCAACCTGCCGTTTTACTACCTGGCGATTAAGCGGATGGGGTGGAGTTTTACGCTGCGCACCTTTTTGGCTATTGGCTTGGTGTCGCTGTTTTCCGAGCTCACCCAAGGGTGGGTTGAGTTTGCCAGCGTGCCCTCGCTCTATGCGGCGCTGATGGGCGGCGCGCTGATGGGGATTGGCATGCTGATGCTGTTTCGCCACCGCACCAGCCTCGGCGGTATCAATATCCTGGCTCTCTACCTGCAGGATAAGCATGGCCTGCGGGCAGGCTACGTGCAGCTCGGCATCGATGGCGTGATTCTGCTGATCGCTCTAACGCAGCTCCCCCTGGACCGCGTAGGCTACTCGGTATTGGGGGCGCTGACGCTCAATCTAATTATCGCCCTGAACCACAAGCCAGGGCGCTATATCGGCGTGAGTTAGCGGTCACTTCAACTCGCTGGGCTAAGCCAGAACCACCACACAATGGCGGCGATTAACGCAATGCCCGTTAGGTTAATAAGAAGGCTCATACCGTCTGCTCCTGGGTGGCTGAGGAAGACGCTGGCGCTTGCTGGCTTTTCCATAGCCGTAAGCGATTGGCGTTGCTTACCACGGTAATGGATGAAAGGGACATAGCCGCACCGGCGATCATGGGTGAGAGCAGCATGCCGGTTAGCGGATAAAGTATTCCAGCGGCAATCGGAATACACAGCACGTTGTAACCGAAAGCGCCGACCAGATTTTGCTTGATATTGGTGAGCGTGGCCCGACTAATTTCGATAGCGTCCGCGACGCCGTGTAACGAGCCGCGCATGAGCGTCATACCAGCGCTTTCGATGGCCACATCGGTACCCTGGCCAATGGCAAAGCCGACGTTAGCGCGGGCTAGCGCTGGGGCGTCGTTAATGCCGTCGCCTACCATGCCAACGACCTCTCCCGCTTTTTGTAAGCGCTCAATTTCGGCATGCTTATCTTCAGGTAGCAGCCCCGCTCGGTACTCATCAATGCCCACTTCACGGGCAATGGCCGCGGCGGTGTGAGGGTTGTCACCTGTCAGCATGACGACCTTTAACCCATCGCGCTGTAGTCGTGCAATCGCGGTTTTGGTATCGCGGCGCAGCGGGTCACTAATGCCAAAGAGGGCGGTCAGTTGGCCATCTACCGCAAGGTATACCAGCGTGCGGGCTTTATCTTCCAGCTGCCGGGCGGTTGTCTGCCCGGCGGCTAGGTCAACCCCCGCATTTTCCAACAGCCGTGCGTTACCTAACAGCAGTGCCTGGCCGTCTGCGGTTTGTGCTTTTACACCGCCACCGGTCACGCTGTCGAAGTTGCGAATGTCAGCCGGCTTGGCTTCGGCTTCTTCCCCATAGGCAATCAGTGCGGCGGCCAGTGGGTGTTCTGAGCCGCGTTCTAGCGCCATAACATAGCCTAGCGCGGTGTGGGTGTCGCCATGCAGTACCTCTGCGTCCGTCACGCTAGGCTTGCCTTCAGTCAGCGTGCCGGTTTTGTCCACCACCAGGGTGGTGAGTTTACTGGCGGTTTGCAGCGCTTCGCCATTTCTAACCAACACGCCATGTTCGGCTGCCTTGCCTACCCCAATCATGGTGGAGATGGGCGTTGCCAACCCCAGGGCGCAGGGGCAGGCGATGATCAGCACGGTCGTCGCCGTGACAAGCATGTGAATCACCCGAGGCTCGGCGCCAAAGTTAAACCAAACCAGCGCGGTGAGCACCGCGATAATCATCACTGAGGGCACAAAGATGCTGGAGATTTTATCTGCCAGTTCGCCAATGGGGGGACGCGAATTTTGCGCGCTGGCCACCTGTTCGGTGATTTGCCCTAAGCGCGTGTTGGCCCCTACTCGGGTGGCTTGGTAGACCAAGCCGCCTTTGCCGTTCACGGTGCCAGCACTGACCTCGTCACCCTCACGCTTTTTAACCGGCAGCGGCTCGCCGGTAAGCATGGACTCATCTATATGGCTTTCGCCTTCCAGCACGTCGCCGTCGACCGGTAGACGCTCTCCAGGACGCACGCGGATATGATCACCCTGGCGAACGGCATCGATATCGATCTCGTGCTCTTCACCGTCGCGAATGACTCGTGCCGTGCGGCTTTGCAGGTCCAGCAGGCGCTTCAAGGCCTCACTGGTGCGCCCGCGCGCTTTAAGCTCTAGCGCATTGCCTAACAGAATCAGGCCGATCACCATGGCCGAAGCTTCAAAATAGATGCCGTGGGCCACTTCCGGTAGCCAGGGCGCAAAGGCCACTACCACCATCGAATAGAGCCAGGCGGTGCCGGTGCCCATTGCCACCAGCGTATCCATATTGGCTTGATGATGCTTGAGGTTTTTCCATGCGTTCACGAAAAAATGACGGCCTGGAAAGACCAGAATGGCCAGGGTGAGCAGGCCGATCACCAGCCAGAAAAAGCGCCCAAACCCTACCGGGTGAGGGTGATAGAAAAACATGCTGAGCATCAGAGGAAGTGCTAAGGCCAGCGAGTAGGCGCTGCCTTTTAGGCGTTGTTGATAGAGCCGCGCTTCCTGTTCTGCCCGAGTATCTTCGGCTGCGCGCATATCGACAATCGGTTCGGCGCTATAACCTGCGGCCTCTACGGCGGCAATCAGCGTTGATTCATCAACGTGACCAAACACCTGGGCGGTATGGGTGCCAAAATTCACGCTGGCAGTATCAACGCCTTGCGTGCGCTCTAAGGCTTTTTGGACGCTTTTAACGCAGCTAGCGCAGGTCATTCCGCTAATGGCTAAGCGTACCTGCTTGCCACCCTGGCGAGCGGGGCTGCTAGCGTCTTCGATAGGCTGCTTAGCGTTGTTGTCTTCATCGCGAGTCTCGTGCTCCGCCGGTAACTCGCCGGGCGGGTAGCCTGCCTGGGTTAGCGCGTCATCAATGGCAGCGGCGCTTAGGGTTGTGGTGACGTCCAGGCGCTTATCTGCTGGAAATCCTGTTACATCGGCGCTTGCGTCCTGGGCCTGAATGGCTTCACGCATACGCTTAACACAGCCCTGGCAGTTCATTCCAGGCACTGTGCGCGTTAGCGAGTTGGATTGCGCGGCGTTTTGCTGCATGGGGCCTCCTCAGGAAAACTCTCAATTAATCGGCAGAGGCTGTGGCCGTCTGGGGTGCCGTCGGGCATCTCCTGCCAGCTTTCTAGTGCTTGCTCCATACGTTGAGCAAGGGCCTCTAGCTCTGCAATTCGGTGGCGAATTTGCGGCAGCCGGTTGGCGAGTAAGTCGCGTACCAGAGGGCAAGGTGAGTCGCCATGGTCGGCATGGGTCAGGATGTCGCGAATTTCGGCGACGCTAAACCCAAGTTTGCGTGCCCGTTGAATAAACTGAAGGCGCTCAGCATCGGCGCCTGAGTAGAGCTGGTAGCCATTGTCAGGATGTCGTGTAGGCGTTAATAGGCCTTCGCGCGTGTAGTGGCGTACCGTTTCCGCAGTAACATCCCCGCGTTTAGCTAGCTCGCCAACTTTCAGTGTGGCTGTTTGCATCACTATCCCGCCGTTTAAATTGCGATACGTTGAGTGTAAAACCTTTGGGTTACCCATAGGTCAAGCGCTGTGTGGACGCTCAGCTGAAATAACTAAAACACTGATTTAAAACAGTCGTGCGACTAATGTATAAGTAAAAAACAAAATAAAACGCTCGTTTGCCCTTGAACCCAACCCAGCATTGGGCGAAAACTAACGCGTAAGAACAACGAGGGTGGATGGCACTGTCCGCCGGATCATCGGGAAGAGAGGCCCACTATGTATAATAACTTCAAAAAGCTCACCTTGACGGCAGCCGTCGCGGCAGTCGCCTTTGCCAGCCAGGCGAACGCTGGCGGATATCAAATCAACGAACAGAGCGTCAGTGGTCAGGGGTATGGTCACGCGGGCCGTAGCTCCAACGTGAACGATGCCACGATTGTTTACGGTAACCCGGCAGGTATGTCGTTCCTTAACCGCGCTCAACTGACAGCCGGTGCTACGTACCTAAATGTAAATTCAGATATCTCTAACGTTGAAGCCAATCGCTTTATTGATGCGGGCGTAGCGCAAGGCGGTGCTCCCAACGGAAATCAAATTCCTGTAGGCAGTATCCCTGGCGGTAATGAGGGCGATATGGTGCCAGGCACTGCAATTCCTTTTGCTTTTTATGCCCATCCGATCACGGATCGGTTGGCGTTTGGTTTTGGTGTTTATGCGCCGTTTGGCTCTAAGACCGATTACGAAGATGATTTCCAGGGCCGCTATTTTGGTAACTACACCGAAGTGACGGTGGTCAGCGCACAGCCTACGATCTCTTATCGCTTTAACGATCAGTGGGCGGTAGGCGTAGGTATTACTTATAATCAAGTAGAGGGTGAGTTGCGCCGTCAGCTCCCATCAGAGGCTACGTTTAACCCAGATGCTGATATCGATTCACGCGTGGACGGTGACGATGAAGCCTGGGGCTACAATTTGGGCGTGATCTATCGGCCGGCGCCTGAAACCACTCTGGGTCTGACCTACCGTTCAAAAGTAGACTACACCTTGGACGGCAACTTTAGTGCCACAGACCCGTTAGGGAACGTCCTGCGTTCTGATACTGCAAGTTTAGATTTAACGACTCCTGAGACGGTCAACTTCTCAGTAACTCAGCAAATGAGTGACCGACTGAAACTGATGTTCGGTGCTTCTTGGGTGCGCTGGAGCCAGTTTGACCAGATTTTGGTAACCGGTAGCCAAGGTGACACCATTACTCAAGAACAGCAAAATTACTCAAATGCTTGGGCCTTTGCGTCGGGCGGTGAGTATCAGCTAACCCCGACCTTAGCGCTTCGGGCGGGTGTGACGCTGGACTTTACACCGACCAACGACAATGACCGTAGTGTGCGTATTCCCTCCGATGAACGCCGTATTTTCTCGTTGGGTGCAGGTTGGACTCCAACGCCTGATCTGACGCTCGATTTTGCTTACTCTTACCTGACTGAGCGCGGAACCTTTGTTGAGCAGGAGCGCAGTGATTTACTTGCCAGTGCCCAGACCGGTGGTGTGCCCGTTGGCGGCGCCACTTACTCGGCTGACTACAAAAACGAAGCGCACGGTTTCGGTGCCCAGCTGACCTATCGGTTTTGATCCGCGGTTCGCGCTTACTGTTCGATTTGTATGACCTACTGACCCGGCCTCGGCCGGGTTTTTACGTGGCGAACGCCGCCTAGGGTGGGTGCGGTGGGCGCTGGGTTTCGTTACAATGCTTGCCAGAATTTCGCCGCTGGGATAGCTCGGGTAGGTGTTTAGCACCAAACCATGAGCTGCCCCAGCGGCGCCTGTCTCTTTTAAGCTGCGTTTTAACGCGCGTGAGACCCCGCTATTTACTGACCAAGGCTAGAGCGATCCATGTTGGAAACCAACCCGATTCATAACCAGATCAAGGACCTGTCTGAGCGGACAGACGTTCTTAGGGGGTATCTTTGACTATGCCGAGCGTAAAGATCGGCTAGAAGAAGTGTCCCGCGAACTTGAAGACCCCAATGTTTGGAATGACCCAGACTATGCTCAGAAGCTAGGTAAAGAGCGCGCCTCCCTTGAAGCGATTGTGGCGACCATCGACGAGCTAGACCAAGGCCTCGCGGATAGCCGCGACCTGTTAGAACTCGCCGAAATGGAAGAGGATGAAGCCACCGTTGAGGAAGTGCGTAAAGAGCTGGGCGGCCTGCAAGCGGCGTTAGAGAAACTTGAATTTCGCCGCATGTTCTCGGGAGAAATGGACGAAAACAACGCCTACCTGGATATTCAGTCGGGCTCTGGCGGCACCGAAGCGCAGGATTGGGCAAATATTCTGCTACGCATGTACCTGCGCTGGGCAGAGAGCCACGGCTTCAAAGCCGAGATTATTGAAATTTCCGCTGGTGAAGTGGCTGGTATTAAATCAGCGTCGCTGCATATTCAGGGTGACTACGCCTTTGGTTGGCTGCGCACGGAAACCGGCGTTCACCGCTTGGTGCGTAAAAGCCCGTTTGATTCTGGCGGCCGCCGGCACACCTCGTTTGCTTCAGTGTTTTTGTCACCGGAAATCGACGACAGCTTTGAAGTTGAAATCAACCCTTCCGATATACGGGTAGACACCTACCGCTCTAGCGGTGCGGGTGGCCAGCACGTTAACACTACCGACTCCGCGGTACGGATTACCCACGAACCCACCGGAATTGTGGTGGCATGCCAGAATCAGCGTAGCCAGCACGCCAACCGCGACTTCGCCATGAAACAGTTAAAAGCGAAGCTGTGGGAACACGAGATGCAAAAGCGCAACACGGCTAAGCAAGAAGCGGAAGATTCTAAAGCGGATATTGGTTGGGGTAGCCAAATTCGTTCTTATGTATTGGACGATCAGCGCATTAAAGACCTGCGCACCGGCGTTCAGTCCAGCAACTGTGACAAAGTACTCGACGGCGACTTAGACCAGTTTATCGTCGCCAGCCTCAAGCAGGGTTTGTAATCTTTTTTAGCGTTTGAACATGAATAGGGTGCCCGATGGCTAACCAAGACGCGTCTTCTCTTGAAAACGAAAATCATCTGATCGCCGAGCGCCGTGCCAAGCTTGCTGCCCACCGTGAGCGCACGGCAGAGCAGGGTAAAAGCGCTTTCCCGAACGACTTTCGCCGCGACAGCTTAACGGTTGAGCTGCACAACCTGCTGGGTGATAAGGAAAAAGCCGAGCTGGAAGCGCTGGATCATCAGGCGTCGGTCGCCGGGCGCGTAATGCGCAAACGTGGCCCCTTTATCGTGATTCAGGATGTGGCGGGCCAAATCCAGCTCTACGTGGATAAAAAGGGCTTGCCGGAAGACGTGCTGGAAGACATCAAGGGCTGGGATATTGGCGATATCGTTGCCGCCCGTGGCCCGGTGCACAAGTCTGGCAAGGGTGATCTCTATGTGATGATGGTCGAGGCGCAGCTGCTGACCAAGAGCCTGCGCCCGCTGCCGGACAAGTTCCATGGCCTGACCGACCAAGAAGCGCGCTACCGCCAGCGCTACGTCGATCTGATCATGAACCCGCAGTCGCGTAAGGTGTTCGAGACCCGGGCCGCGGTGATCAGCTCCATGCGCCGCTTCTTTGAAGCCCGTGGCTTTATGGAAGTGGAAACGCCGATGCTGCAGCCGATTCCCGGCGGTGCGGCGGCGCGTCCGTTTATTACCCACCATAATGCGTTGGATATCGACATGTACCTGCGCATTGCCCCCGAGCTTTACCTTAAGCGCCTGGTGGTGGGTGGTTTCGAGAAAGTGTTCGAAATCAACCGCAACTTCCGTAACGAAGGGCTGTCCACGCGGCATAACCCCGAGTTCACCATGGTCGAGTTCTACTGGGCCTACGCGGATTACCGCGATCTGTTAGACATGACCGAAGCCATGCTGCGCACGGCGGCCCAAGAAGTGCTGGGCACCACCACGATTACTTATCAAGGGGCCAGTTACGACTTCGGCCAACCCTTCAAGCGCCTCACCTTGCGCCAAGCGATTCTTGACCATGGCGACGGCATCACCCACGCGGATCTGGATACCCTGGATGCTGCTCGCGCTGCGGCGGAAAAACTGGGCATCAAGGTCAAAGAGAGCTGGGGCCTGGGCAAGGTTCAAACCGAGATCTTCGAAGAGGTGGCCGAGCACAAGCTGGATCAGCCGACGTTCATCACCGAGTATCCAGCAGAAGTTAGCCCGCTGGCGCGTCGTAACGATGCGAACCCCTTCGTTACCGACCGCTTCGAGTTCTTTGTGGGTGGCCGCGAGATCGCCAACGGCTTCTCGGAGCTTAACGACGCTGAAGATCAGGCAGAGCGCTTCCGCGAACAGGCTGCCGAGAAAGACGCGGGTGATCTGGAAGCGATGTACTATGATGCCGACTACGTGCGCGCCTTGGAGTATGGCCTGCCGCCCACGGCGGGCGAGGGCATTGGCATCGACCGGTTGGTGATGCTGTTTACAGACAGCCCCTCCATTCGCGATGTACTGCTGTTCCCCGCGATGCGCCCCGAGGTAGATTAACGGTTCGGTTACGGACGAAAAGTTGGTAAGGGCGCGTTTTAGCGCCCATAATGGTCAACGTTTCGACGGCGAGGAGAATCCCATGAAACTGCTAAATCGCTCTGCCCTGAGCGTCAGGCCGACCCAGACCTTCGTGGACTGGATCAATGCGCTCGAACCCACCATGGGAGACGACGACCTGACCCTGGACGACGTCGAACGTGAAAGCACCGTGTATCTTATTCCTGAAATGGATACGCCGGAGGCGTTAGAGACGTTTGTTCGCGAACGTCACGTAGAAATCCTGGAGACCGAGCTGCGCGCTTGGGAAGAGGATGAGCGCCAGTGGCCAGAAAAATTAGATTGGTCGCTGTTTCAAGATTTCTTGCGTATAGAGCACAGCTACTTGGCCATCGACTTGGACGACGAAACCGCCCTAGAGATCTCTGAGGTCGAAGATGCGCTGCTGCTCGACAACGAGCAAGATTAGCGTGCTATGATTTTAGCGTAAGCGCACTGTGGAACCGGCTTCGGCCGGTTTCACTGTTTTTAAGGGGCCGTTTAGGAACTGACGACCATGCGACTGTTTGAAAGCCGCCCTGGCGACGATGGGCTGCCTGGGCCTGAACGTCTGCTTGCCGTGCTGGCGCTGGTGATGGGCACGCTAATGGCGGTGGTCGACACCACCATGATTAACCTGGCCCTACCCACTATCGCGGCGGATCTTGGGGTAACCGCCGCGCGCGCGGTGTGGATCACCAACCTGTTTCAGGTCGTGTGTGCTGCGTTTTTACTGGTATTTGCGGGTATCAGTGAGCTAGTGACCCGCCGACGGCTCTACCTATTGGGTTTGGCAACCTTTGTGCTGGCGGCACTGGGGGCGGCGCTTTCACGTAATTTAGAAACGCTGCTGGTGTTTCGCGCGCTGCAGGGCTTGGGGGCGGCAGCAACGCTCTCGATTGGGCCGTCGCTGTATCGTGCGATTTTTCCTTCACGGCTGCTAGGCAGCGCCTTAGGCCTAAGCGCGCTGGTGGTGGCCGGGGGGTATGCGGCAGGCCCCACGCTGAGCGGGGTAATTCTTTCGTTTGCGGACTGGCCCTGGCTGTTTGCGCTCAACGTGCCTTTAGGCGTGTGCTCACTATGGCTGGCCTATCGGGCGCTGCCGCGGGATACACCCCGTCAGGGCACCTTCGATACGCTGGGCGCGGTGTACTCCATGATGATGCTGGCCAGCTTTTTTATCGCCATGGATGCTGTCGGGCACGCCGCGCCGGTGTGGCAAAGCGGCGGTTGGGCACTGCTAGCGGCAGGGGCCTGTGCGCTGTTTATACGTCGCCAGCGGCAGGCCCCTTATCCTCTGTTACCGTTGAGCGTGTTTGCGGAAAAGCGCTTTACGCTAGCGGTGTCGGCATCGGGGCTGGCCTTTATCGGCCAGGGCTTAACCTTTGTGGCGCTGTCGTTTTTTTACCAAGAGCCAATGGGCTTTTCTCCGCTGGAAACCGCCTGGCTATTCACGCCATGGCCGTTAGCCATAATGGTCATAGGGCCGGTTGCTGGGCGGTTAGCCGACCGCATTAATCCTAGCGTGCTGTCGAGTGTCGGGCTTGTGCTGCTAATGATAGGGCTGATTGCGCTGGCACTGGTGGATGAGAGTACCGGCGTGGCGGGTAGCCTATGGCGCACGGCGCTGTGCGGGATTGGGTTCGGTCTTTTTCAGCCGCCTAACAATCGAGAGATGATGGGCAGTTTGCCACCAGAGCGCAGCGCAAACGTCTCGGGTGTGATGAGCACTACGCGTACCGTAGGGCAGTCGTTTGGGGTGGCGCTGGTGGGGGCCGCGCTGGCACTGGGGTTGCCTATTCAAGTCACACTTTGGCTGGGGGCGGGCACCACCCTGCTGGCACTGCTGGCTAGCCTGTCCCGCGTTGGCGTGGCCCAGCGTGCGCTGCTTGAACGGCGGGCATCGTCTGTTGGCAAGTAAGGGCGTACAATAGAGCGGTTGCTGATTGAAGGAGAGCCCCCATGGCGATGCAGACACAAATTGAGCAAAAGTTAGCGGCATTAACCCCCGATGTGCTGCACGTAGAGAACGAAAGCCATATGCATAACGTACCAGCTAACGCCGAAACACACTTCAAAGTAACGCTGGTAAGTGAGAGTTTCGACGGCATGATGCCGGTAAAGCGTCATCAGCAAATTTACTCGTTGCTGGCCGATGAGCTAACCGGCCCGGTGCACGCGCTGGCGCTGCATTTGTATACGCCCAAAGAGTGGCAAGCGCGGGGCGGAGCGCGCCCAGACTCCCCTAACTGTCGTGGCGGCGGCCAGTGACCCCAGAGGTTATTCGCAGGCAGTATCTTGATGCCATGGGCATTACGGCCTGGGCGTCTTGTTATCAGCTGCCCAATGCACGCCCTACGCAGGCCTGCGAGTGGGAAGAGGCGCCTGCACAGGTGCCTTCCCGCGAGCGGCTTCATGCGCTGTTAGATGATGCCCCGGCACCGCGCAGCCATCCCCCCGCCGCTAAGCCAGACGCAGCAGCTTCGCCGTCGGCGGTGCGTGCATTATTAGATAATGCACCGGTGGTTGAGCCGCCCCAGGAAGCCAGCGCTTCGCCTGCACCTAGTGTGCGCGTGACTGAGCCTGCTAAGCCGTTAAGCTTCAGCTTTTCTTGCCAGTGTATCGGCGGTCGCCTGCTGAGTGTGAGTGAAGGTGAGATGTCTCCGGTAGAGCAGCAACTGCTGGCGAATATGCTGCGTGCAGCGGGCGTGCTGCAGGGCGACACGCCCACGATGACCTATTTCAAATGGCCTCCGATGGCGACCTCTTTTACCCCCGAAGAGCCGCTTGAGGAAGCTCAGGAAGGCATGGCCGCGTTTGTCGCAGGGGCTGCCAGCAGGCAGGGATGGCGGTTGGAGCAAGTGCTGTGGTGGGGAGCACAAGAAGCTGATGAAGAGTCGCCGTTTGCCCGAGTTATGGCGCTCGCGAACGCGCAGAGCCAAACCCTGGCGCTACCAGTATGGCAAGGGCCTGCGTTGGCGTCGCTTAGCCAATCTGCCGAGGCTAAGCGGGCGCTTTGGCCTAGCCTGGTCGCACTGGGCGAGCAGTGGCGTAAAAGCGCACAATGATGAGCTTGTTGGGGCCTTCGCAAGCCGCCCTGCTCCATGGGCTTGAGGGCCAGGTGAACAGCGGTGCCAGTCGCCAGCAGTTGGAGGATGCGCTGGCCGATGATCAGGCCTGGGTGATGGGCTATTGGCAGGACGCCGTGTTAGTGGGTTACGCGCTGGTGGCGAAGCTGCCGTTCGATGCCGAGCTGCAGGCGATTGGCGTGAAACCTGAGTGCCAAGGGCAGGGTATTGGCCAGCGACTGCTTCATGAGGTGATCGCCGTGGCGACCCAGTGGCAAGCAGAGCGGCTGCTGCTGGAAGTGCGTGCCGGTAACCAGCGCGCCATTGCGCTGTATCAACAGGCGGGGTTTCATGAGGAGGGGCGCCGGAAAGGCTACTACCCGGCCGCAAAAGGGGCGACCGGGAGGGAAGATGCGCTGCTGATGTCTCTACTGCTGACTTAAGACGCGCTGCTGTCTTCTATGCCGTCAAACTTTCCGAGTACCCCCTGTAAGCGGCGTTCCCACTCTTCACGCTCCTGCTTTAGCTGAGCATTTTCGTCACGCAGCTCTTCGTTCTCTAGTTTCATCATCTCCAACGCCTCAACGGTGTCGGTGACTTTCTGCTCTAACTGGTTAAAAAGCTCAAGGCTCATGCCTACCTCCGGTAACAAGTGACAAGCAGTGGCCTGTCATTCATGGATATTCAAAGTGCAACTAAACCTGCCAATCAGTGGGGCGAGCGTAACGCCGCTGTTACTTGGCGGCAAGCGCTTTACGCGGGCAAGCGTTGATAGAGCCTAGCAATACTTTCACCTGCTTGAGTTTCACGGTATAGCTGCCAGTTAGCCGGTACCGCCGGGTCGAGGCTCTGTTCGGTTTCCAGGTAGATCATTGCATCGCTGGCAAGCCACCCGCCCGACTCCAGCGCGGCATAGCAAGGCGCGGCTAAGCCTTGGTGAAAAGGGGGGTCGAGAAATACTACGTCCATAGGTTGCCCCGGCGTTTTTACAAACGTCTGTGCATCGGCGGTGACGACCGTGCCCTGCGTGGTCTTCAACGTGGCGAGGTTCTCACGAATCAGCGCGGCGACGTGGATGTCCCGCTCAACAAAGGTGACCTGGGCGGCCCCCCGTGAGAGGGACTCGATGCCAAGCGCGCCCGTGCCGGCAAACAGATCCAGCACCTGCTTGCCGTACAGCGCCTGGCCTAGCCAGTTAAAGAGCGTTTCACGCACCCGATCCGGTGTGGGTCGCAGGCCAGGATGGTCGAGCACGGGGAGCTGGCGGCGGCGAAAATCACCGCCAATAATGCGCAGTTTGCCCGGTGGTTTGGCCGATCCGCGACGAGGAGTCGATGGGCGTGAGGATGAGCGGGGAGAGCGTTGTCGTTTCATAAAGCGGATTGTAGCGGGCTACTTATCCAAAGTCTTGGTCTGCGGTGGTAGGATAATCGCAATGTTCACCTATTCAGTCGGATGACACCTATGTTCGGTTTTTTCAAACGTAAGAAAAAGCACGACTCCCAGCAGGAGCCCCAGGACACCCAGGCGCAGCCGGAAGCGTCTGAAGACACGCCAGACAAGGAGGCTACGCCCGCGCCTGACGTCACGGTGTTCCCAGAGAGACCCATTGAGGCGAAAGAGGCACCGCCCGCCGAGCCGTCAGAAGATGAGTCTACCAAGCCCGTATCGGATGACCCTTCTGAAGCGTTGGCTAATGAGCAGGCGCCTGAGCCAGTAAGCAAAGAGGACGTACAGCCTACCGGCGTTGATGAGGAAGTCACTCCCGCGCCGATCATGGACACTGTGCCAGAGCCAGAGCCAGAGCCAGAGCCAGAGCCAGAGCCAGAGCCAGAGCTAACGCCCGCGCCAGCCGCGAAGCCTGCGTTGCAAGAGAAGCCGGTAACGGAAACGGGCGAAAAGAAAGGTTGGTTTGCGCGTATTAAGTCCGGCCTTGGAAAAACCCGCGCGAATCTGACCGACGGCCTTGCCGACCTTTTCCTCGGCAAAAAGCACATTGATGATGAGCTGCTGGAGGATCTGGAAACCCAGCTGCTGATGGCCGACGTGGGGATTGAAGCCACTAGCGAGATTATTGAGCGCCTGGAGGCGCGCGTGTCCCGCAAAGAACTTAACGACCCCGAGGCGCTGTATCGTGGCTTGCAGGAAGAGCTTGCCGCACTGTTGGCCCCCGTTTCCACGCCGCTCAGCTTTGAAAAAGAGAGCGATGGCCCCTTTGTCATTTTAGTGGTGGGGGTCAACGGTGTGGGTAAAACCACCACCATCGGTAAATTAACCCAGCGCTTCCAGCGTGAGGGTAAGAGCGTCATGCTGGCGGCAGGGGATACCTTCCGCGCGGCGGCGGTAGAGCAGCTTAAAGTGTGGGGCGAGCGTAACAGCGTACCGGTTATTGCCCAACATACTGGGGCGGATAGCGCCTCGGTGATTTACGACGCGGTCGCCGCTGCCAAAGCGCGCGGAATAGATGTGTTGATTGCTGATACCGCTGGGCGCCTGCACAACAAGAGCCACCTGATGGAAGAGCTGAAAAAGGTGCACCGGGTGATGCAAAAGCTAGATAAGTCGGCCCCTCATGAAGTGATGCTGGTGCTGGATGCGGGAACCGGCCAAAACGCGGTGTCTCAGGCCAGCACCTTTAACGAAGCTGTGCCTATCAGCGGCATTACGCTGACCAAGCTGGATGGTACCGCCAAAGGGGGCATTATTTTTGCCTTGGCAAAACAGCTGGAAACGCCGATTCGCTTTATTGGCGTAGGTGAGGGTCTGGACGATTTGCGTCCTTTTAATGCTGACGACTTCGTCACCGCGCTGTTTGATCGGCAAGGGGATGACAGCCGCGCATGATCGCTTTTGAGCATGTGGGGAAGCGCTACGGAGGGCGCTTTGAAGCGCTGGCGCATCTGGACTTTCGCGTGGCGAGAGGCGAGATGGTGTTTCTTACCGGCCACTCTGGAGCCGGGAAAAGCTCGCTGCTGCGGCTGATCATGCGGCTGGAGAGGCCTAGTCGTGGCCGGGTAGTGGTGGCTGGTCACGACATTGCCCAGCTGCATGCCAGCCAGGTGCCGTTCTATCGTCGCCAGATTGGCGTTGTGTTTCAAGATCATCAGCTGCTGTTTGATCGCAGCGTGTTTCACAATGTCTCGCTGCCGCTGGAAATTCAAGGTGTTGACCCCCGCGAAACGGCGCGACGAGTGCGAGCAGCGTTAGATAAAGTGGGGTTGTTACACCGTGAAAAAGCGCTGCCAGTAGAGCTTTCCGGTGGTGAACAGCAGCGGGTAGGTATTGCCCGCGCCGTGGTCAATAAGCCCGCTTTGCTGCTGGCTGACGAGCCGACAGGTAACCTGGATCCGCAGCTCTCCGCCGATATTATGGCGCTGTTTGAAGATTTTAACCGTATTGGTACCACCGTGATGATTGCGAGCCACGATCTAGCGCTGATCGCTCGCCTGCGTCATCGCATATTGCGGCTTCAGGATGGCCGCTTAGTGGCGGATGAAGGAGCCGTATGAAGCGCTCAACCACGCCTCGTCAAACCGGCGCCGCGCCTAGAGCCAAGCGTGCGGCGGCAAAGCCCGCCGCTCCAGCGCCTGAAAAAGCGCCGCGCAGCGGGGCTCGCTCTCAACAAACGCGTTTCAGCAGTCGTCTGCGGGCCTGGGGGCGCCACCACCGGGCCATGGCGTTTGATAGCCTCTACCGGCTGGTGCGCCACCCGGTGGGGAACCTGCTTACGATGCTGGCCATTGCGATTGCCTTGGTACTGCCCGCCGCCCTGTGGCTCACGCTCGATAGCGCTAAGCTGCTGGATGCGGAGTTGGATGAGAGCGCCACATTAACCGTGTACCTGGAAACCGCTGTAGATACCGCGCAGGCGACGCGTATTGAAGAAGCGGTGAACGCGGAAAGCGATGTTGTGCAAACCCGGCTAATCAGCGCAGAAGAGGGCATGGCGGATTTTCAGCAATCGCTGGGGTTAGAGGATGTCTTGGCTGGTCTTGAGGGTAATCCGCTGCCCGCCAGTATTGTTATTTACCCGCAAAGCGTCGACCCCGCTGCGATGGCGCAATTAGCCCAGCGGCTTGAAACCTTGTCCGGCGTGGATGAAGTGCGCCTAGATTTAGCCTGGGTTGAACGCTTGCGTCATTTGGCGGACCTAGGTCGTCGCGTTGCGCTAGCGCTCGGCGTGCTGTTCGGGTTAGGCGTGCTATTGGTGGTGGGTAATACGATACGCCTGGCTGTCGAGAGTCGGCGGCGAGAAATCGAAGTAGTCATGTTAATTGGCGCCACTCACGCGTTTGTTCGTCGGCCTTTTTTATACAGCGGTGCTTGGTACGGTTTGGGCGGCGGAGTGCTGGCATTAGGTTTGCTAGGGCTTGGCAACTACTGGCTAGCAATGCCTGTTGCCGCGTTAGCAGCAAGCTACGGCGCGAGCTTTGTCTTACCGCAATTGGACATGGCGGGGTCTACAATCCTGCTATCTTGCAGTACACTATTAGGCTGGTTAGGCGCATGGCTAGCCGTGACGCGACACCTTGCCAGTATTCGTCCGCGTTAATAATGGCAAAAACGGTTTTCACCAGCGATTCTATGCTTTATAGCGCGAATCGCCATTGTTATGTGGGCATAAACAGGAATTACCACCCCTGTTTTATAGATGGCGGTGTATCGCCGTAATAAGTGCGGTAGCGTTCGCCTGAACCTTACGCTTAGTCTAAGGTCTTAGTAGGTAATAAATAACGTATGGGCCATTTTTCCAGTACGTTTCCACGATTGGTTACAAGGGAGACCACCAGCACATGAGCACTAGTCTTATACCGGTGGGACAGCTTTCTCCAGGCCATGACCTGGGCGGTTATATTCAAGCGGTCAACGGTATTCCTGTTCTTAGCGTTGAGGAGGAGCGCGAACTTGCGTTTCGTCTCCACGATGAAGGGGATCTTGAAGCTGCACGCCGTCTGGTGCTTTCGCACTTGCGTTTTGTTGTGCATATTGCTCGCAGCTACTCAGGCTATGGCCTGCCGCAGGCGGATCTGATTCAGGAAGGTAACGTCGGCTTAATGAAAGCCGTTAAACGCTTTGATCCCAACCAGGGCGTTCGCTTGGTGTCTTTTGCCGTTCACTGGATTAAAGCAGAAATCCACGAGTTTGTGCTGCGCAACTGGCGTATCGTTAAGATTGCCACCACCAAAGCTCAGCGTAAGCTCTTCTTTAACCTGCGTAGCGCTAAAAAGCGTCTATCTTGGTTGAATAACGACGAAGTTAGCGCAATTGCTAAAGATTTGGACGTTAAGCCTGAAGTCGTTCGTGATATGGAAGGTCGCCTTTCTGCGTTTGATGCAGGTTACGACGCTTCACCTGGCGAAGACGATGAGAGCACGTATCAAGCGCCTGCCTTCTTTTTAGATGATGCGTCGGCAGATCCGGCATCACAGATTGAAGACAGCGACTTTGAAGAGGACTCCACCCGTCGTCTTCAGTTGGCCCTGAAAGACCTGGATGAGCGCTCACGGGATATTTTGCAGCGTCGTTGGTTGACCGACGATAAAGCAACTCTTCACGATCTTGCCGACATATATGGTGTGAGCGCTGAGCGCATTCGACAGCTCGAAAAGAACGCAATGAAAAAGCTGCGTCAGAAAATGGGTGAGGCGTTAGCCGCGTAAAGTCGATGTGGTCGTAGTCGACGTAGTCATAAAAAACCCCGAAGGTACTACCTTCGGGGTTTTTTGATGCGTGAACGCTTAGCGGCTAGGCAGGCTGTACCGTTTCCTTTAGCAGTTGGCTAGAAAGCATCGCCCACTGGTCTTCCCAATATTCAGTGGGCAAGCGTTTAAAGTCGCTGCGCACATATTGGGAGATACGCCCTTCTACGTGAGCAATAAGCAGGTTGGCGGCAGCTGAAGCGGGAATGGTCGTGCGCGTGCCTTCACGAATCTCAGCCTCCCTTAGCACCTGCTTAAGCTGGGTTTCCAGGCGTTCAAACAGCTGGTGAACCCGCTGGCGTAAGCGTGCGGTTTCGCCGGTCAATACGTCGCCACCGAGCACCCTGGCAAGCCCCGGGTTCTTCTCAGCAAACCCGAGTAGCAATGCCAACATGGTGCTACAGCGGCCTACTGCATCGGGTATATCTTCGAGAATGCGGGTAATGCGCGCGAAAATGCTCTCTTCGATGAAGTCGATCAACCCTTCAAACATACGCGCCTTGCTGGGAAAGTGGCGGTAAAGCGCCGCTTCCGAGACGCCTACTTGGCGGGCAAGGGCAGCGGTAGTAATCCGTTTTCCGCTGTCCTCTTCTAGCATGGTGGCCAAAGCGTGCAGAATCTGCTCGCGGCGGTGCGGTTTCTGATCGTCGCTCATAGCGTTAGCCCTCCGTCGCGGTTACTCTGCGTCTGTAATGAGGGTGCCTACCCCAGCGTTGGTAAAAATTTCCAGTAACACCGCGTGGGGAACACGACCATCGATGATGTGCGCACTATTAACGCCCCCTTTTACGGCCTCTAGCGCGCAGCGTATTTTGGGCAACATGCCGCCATAAATAGTGCCGTCAGCAATTAAGCCATCTACCTGGGCAGTAGTGAGGCCGGTAAGTACCTCGCCTTCGCTATTCATTAGGCCTGCGACGTTTGTTAAGAGCATTAGCTTCTCAGCGCTTAATGCTTCCGCTAGCTTGCCAGCCACCAGGTCGGCGTTAATGTTGTAGCTATGCCCTTCGGCATCAACGCCAATGGGCGCAATGACGGGAATAAAGTCGCGTGCCGCGAGCATCTCGATCAGGTCAGTAGAGATTGCTTCTACCTCGCCGACGTGACCGATATCGATAATTTCCGGTGCGGTCATCTCTGGGCTTTGGTGCTCAACCTTGAGCTGGCGCGCGCGGATTTGTGCGCCATCTTTTCCGGTTAAACCGATCGCTTTGCCGCCGCTTTGGTTAATCAGGTTGACGATGCTTTTGTTCACCAGCCCGCCCAGTACCATCTCCACCACATCCATGGTTTGAGAGTCGGTGACGCGCATGCCATTAACAAAGCGTGACTCGATATTGAGCTTTTCCAACAGGCTGCCAATTTGTGGGCCGCCGCCGTGGACAACAACCGGATTAATGCCGACCTCTTTCATCAGTACGATGTTGCGAGCGAAAGAGTTCATCAGCGTATCTTCGGTCATGGCGTTGCCGCCGTATTTAACCACCACGGTTTTGCCGGAAAACTGTTGAATATAGGGGAGGGCTTCTGACAGCACCTCCACAACGACCTGTGGGTCGCGGCTTGCTGAACTCATGACGTTGTCCCTTTGCTCTTTTAATCGCTACTGAAGTTGGCTGTTTTATTTTATGGCGCTTTTAAGATGCGCTCATTGTGGTTTGGTTTCCGGAATCTGAAGCGCTGGTGACACCGCTGCGAGAGCGTGGGCAAAGCGCGCGCGTATACGTTCAAGTGCTGCGGCATCTTTGCCTTCAAAGCGCAGCACGAGGGCCGGCGTGGTGTTGGACGCTCGGCATAACCCCCATCCGTCGGGGTAGTCGACGCGGATACCATCCAGCGTCGTTCTGATACCTTCGCCGAAGTTGCCTTCACGGGCAAGCTTCTCGACGATGGCAAATTTATCTTCGTCCGGCACCGTGATGTTGATTTCGGGTGTGCCTACATCTTGTGGGAATTGGTCAAACAGTGCGTCAGCGCCGCCAGGATAACGCGCTAGAATTTCCAGCAGACGGGCTGCAGCGTAAAGGCCGTCGTCGAATCCGTACCAGCGTTCTTTAAAAAAGATATGCCCGCTCATCTCACCGCCCAGCAGCGCTCCAGACGCTTTCATGCGCGCCTTGATCAGCGAGTGCCCAGTGCGCCACATTTCGGGTTCGCCACCTGCTTCACTGATGACTTTGGCCAGGTTGCCGGTGCATTTGATATCGAAAACCACCTTGGCGCCGGGGTTGCGCGACAGCATGTCCGTCGCAAATAGCATTAGCAAGTGATCGGGGTAGATCATGCGGCCGCTGGGTGTGACAACCCCTAAACGGTCGCCGTCGCCGTCAAAAGCGAGGCCAATATCGGCACCGGTTTGCTGCACATGGTGGATTAAATCCTGAAGGTTTTCAGGCTTGCCGGGGTCGGGGTGGTGGTTGGGGAAGTGGCCATCAATTTCAGCGAAGAGCGGCGTAGTGGTAACACCCAGCCGCTCGATAAGCGCTGGGCCTAACTCACCCGCGACGCCGTTTCCGCAGTCCACCACGGCGCTCAGCGGCCGCTCGAGCTGCACGTCACTGAGAATACGCTCCAGATAGGTGGTGCGTAGGTCATACGATCGCACGCTGCCTTCGCCCTGGGTAAAATCGCCCGCTTGTATCCGCTCATAGAGCGCGGTAATGGCATCGCCTGAGAGTGTTTCACCCGCTAAAACAATTTTAAAACCGTTGTAATCAGGCGGGTTGTGGCTGCCTGTGAGCATCACTCCTGAAGCGCTTTCTGATAGCGTGCAGGTGGCGAAGTAAAGCACCGGAGTAGGCACCATACCAATATCAATGACGTCCCGCCCAGCAGCCTGTAGGCCGCGAATCAGCGCTGCTTGAAGGCGTTGGCCGGAAATGCGCCCATCCCGTGCCACCACCACCGTTTGCTCGCCGCGGGCTGCGGCCTCAGAGCCGACGGCGCGGCCAATGAGTTCGGTGGTGGCTTCGCTTAAGGTGTCATCCACAATCCCACGAATGTCGTAGGCGCGAAATATCGAAGCGGGTACGGTCATGGTCGTTCCTTGCGAAGCGCTAGGGCAGTGAGTGAGTGAGTTAGTTAGCGTGTTTATTGACGGCCGGTGCTGCCGAACCCGCCGCTGCCCCGGGAGGAGTCAGTAAAGCGCTCAACGATCGTCAACTCAGCCTGTACCACGGGAACCAGGACGTACTGAGCAAGCCGTTCGAAGGGCGTAATCGTGAAGCTTTCCTGCCCGCGGTTCCACACCGAGATCATCAGTTCGCCCTGGTAGTCGGAGTCGATTAACCCCACCAGGTTGCCCAGCACGATACCGTGTTTGTGGCCCAAGCCAGAGCGCGGCAGAATCATCCCTGCAAGGCTTGGGTCTTCAATATAGATGGCAAGGCCGGTACGCACGAGCTGGCATTCGCCGGGCGCAAGCGTCAGCGGCTCATCCAGCAGTGCTCTTAAATCCATCCCAGCAGAGCCTGCCGTGGCGTAGGAGGGGAGGTAGTCGTGCAGGCGCTCGTCTAACACGTTGCACTGCAGGCGCGGGCTGCTCATGGTCAGGCTCCAGAGGTAATCAAAGAGAGTTGCTTAAGTGCGCGTTGAATAATCAGCCCAGCGAGCTGGGTTTTCGGCTGTGGGGGGGCGACAAGCTGCTCGTTACCCTGAGGAGTACGCCACACTATTAGTGCCGCATTATCATCGCTGCCAAAGCCCAGGCCTTGCTGGGAAACATCGTTGGCAACGATCATATCCAGCCCTTTGCGGGCCAGTTTATCTTGGGCGTAGCGCTCGACGTTCTGAGTTTCTGCCGCAAAGCCCACCACAAAAGGGCGCTGCTTTTCAGGCAGTGCCGCGACATCGGCAATGATGTCGGGATTTTTCACCAGCGTCAGCGTTAGCGTGTCGCTGCCGTCGGTTTTTTTGAGCTTGTGTTCGGCAGCGTTTGCCGCGCGGTAGTCGGCCACCGCCGCGCAGCCAATAAACAGCGCTGCCTGTGGGGCTAAACGTAGCGCTTCTTGGTGCATCTGCTGCGCCGTCTCCACCTCAATGCGCTCAACCCCTTTTGGCGTTGGTAGGCTGACAGGGCCGCTGATCAACGTGACACGCGCGCCTTGCGCTGCTGCTTCAGCGGCTAGCGCGTAACCCATTTTGCCCGAGCTATGGTTTGACAAGTAGCGCACTGGGTCCAGCGCTTCTCGGGTGGGGCCAGCGGTAATCACTACATGGGGAGCGGACGCGGTCGCGGCCACAGGCGGCGCAAAGTGGCGGGTAATCGCCTCCATAATCTCTTCAGGCTCGCTCATCCGCCCTGGCCCCACATCGCCACAGGCTTGTTCACCAGCCGCCGGGCCAATCAGCTGCCATCCATCCTGCACCAGTTGCCGAGCGTTGCGCTGGGAGGCTGGGTGACGCCACATGGCTTGGTTCATCGCGGGTGCGATCAGACGCGGCGCTTCAGACGCAAGGCATAGCGTGGACAGTAGATCGTCAGCCATGCCGTGCACCAGGCGGGCAATGAGGTCGGCGGTCGCTGGAGCGATGACGATAACATCCGCCCAGCGGGCCAGCTCGATATGCCCCATGCCAGCTTCGGCTTCGGGGTCTAATAGTGAGGTGCGTACCGGCTCCCCGGAGAGCGCCTGCAGGGTGAGCGGCGTGATAAAGGCTTGGGCGCCCTCGGTCATGACCACGCGTACCTCGCAGCCCGCTTGCTTGAGAAGGCGAATAAGTAGCGCGCTTTTATAGGCCGCAATGCCCGCGCTGACGCCTAGCAGTAGGCGCTTGCCGGCAAGCGACGATGGAGAGGATAGCGGAAGTGAAGCCATGGCGGGCAATCCAGTGTGACATTCATAGAGTGGCTTACCATACCATTTGACCGATTATTTTGGCATGCTCGAACGAGGTCTAATACGGCTAGGTATAGTGAGGCACGTGCCGGGTGTCACGCATTACACAAAAAAGCAGGGAGGCAGGAATGGGTATTAATCACTGGCCAGAAGGCGAGCGCCCAAGAGAAAAGCTATTAAATATGGGGGCTCAGTCGCTTTCCGATGCCGAGCTTTTAGCGATTTTCCTACGGGTGGGCGTGCAAGGGCGCTCGGCAGTGGATCTGGCGCGGGATCTGCTGGCCAGCTTTGGCGGGTTAAGGCAGCTTTTGGAGGCCGACCAGAACCAGTTTTGTGCGGCGCGGGGGCTGGGTAGCGCCAAGTTTGCGCAGCTGCAGGCGACGCTTGAGCTCTCCAGACGTCATTTAGCCAGCCAGCTGGCGCGGGGGAATGCGCTCACTTCGCCTGCGCTGGTGCGCCACTATCTCAGTTCACAGCTGCGCCATTTAGGGCATGAGGAGTTTGCGGTGCTTTTTTTAGATACCCAGCACCGAATTATTCGCTATGAATCCCTGTTTCGCGGTACCCTAGACAGTGCATCCGTTTACCCCCGCGAAGTTGCTAAGCGTGCGTTAGAATTGCACGCAGGTGCTGTCATCCTGGCACACAATCACCCATCGGGTGTTGCTGAGCCAAGCGATGCTGATCGACGTATCACCGAACGCTTAAAATATGCTCTTGCACTCTTTGATGTGCGGGTGCTGGATCATTTTGTGGTGGGTGACGGTGACGTGGTTTCATTTGCCGAGCGCGGCTGGCTATAAAAAGATAAGCGACACAATGACCTTATGGTTATGGCTGTTTGTCTAAGTAAACTGACCAAAAAACGCCTTTTTTGGCCTTTTTGGGCGGTTTTCCTTGCCGGTAGCTAGGCGCTCTGGTATAAAGTGCCACCTTTAAACTTGGGTTGAATAACGGATTTGGGTAAAGCTTGGCGGTTAACGGCGTCGACTCCTCCCTGCTCCGGTTTGCCCGACAGTTTTGAACAACTCGCCAAGTGGTTGGAGGCTCTCATGTCCAAAGTATGTCAGGTTACCGGCAAGCGTCCGGTAACTGGAAATAACGTTTCTCACTCCCAGCGTAAGACTCGTCGTCGTTTCTTGCCGAACCTGCACACCCATCGTTTCTGGGTTGAAGCTGAAAACCGCTTCGTCAAGCTGCGCGTTTCCTCTAAAGGTATGCGTATCATTGACAAGAAAGGTATCGAGTCGGTTCTGGTTGATATCCGCAAGCGCGGCGACGCGATCTAAGCAAGCATTTTTGGGAGAGTTAAACCATGCGCGATAAGATCAAGTTGGTGTCTAGTGCCGGTACAGGCCACTTCTACACCACTGATAAGAACAAGCGGAACACACCGGATAAGTTCGAATTCAAGAAATACGACCCGGTCGTCCGTAAGCACGTTATCTACAAGGAAGCCAAGATCAAGTAATCGCGGTTACGATGATCGGCTTTCACCGCAGGCGAGCGCCTGTCGAAAACCCGGCCTTAAGCCGGGTTTTTGCATGCCTGCTTATTAGTATCTCTGTTAGGGCGTGCCGCTATTGCGTCAGCAAGGTGTGGCAACGTCACTGCCAGAGCGTCGTCACTGTGCTGTCATCATAGGCTTTCATCATGCCTGAATTGCCTGAAGTGGAAACGACACGACGCGGCATTGCCCCCTATCTGGAAGGGCAGGAGATCAGCGAAGTGTTGGTCCGCCAGCCGCGTCTTCGTGTGCCGGTACCTGATGATCTTGTCGAGCGACTGATAGGGGCGCGGGTTGGTGTGTTAAAACGCCGGGCCAAGTACCTGCAAATCCCCTTAATAGCGCCTGAGGGGGAGGCTACGCTTTTGTGGCACCTGGGTATGTCGGGCAGCTTGCGGATTGCCCGTGTGGGTGATTTGCCAAAAAAGCATGATCATGTAGACGTGGTCACTACCTCGGGATACGTGCTGCGCTATCACGACCCACGCCGCTTTGGGTTTGTTGATTGGCAGCAGGGTGACGGCAGCCTGGATAAACGGTTGGCGCATCTTGGGCCAGAACCATTAGATGACGCGTTTAACGGCCGCTGGCTGTATAACGCGTCACGTAACAAGCGCGTCGCGGTGAAACCCTTTTTGATGGATAACCGCGTAGTGGTCGGCGCGGGTAATATCTATGCAGCCGAGGCGCTGTTTATGGCGGGTATTGACCCGCGCCGCGCGGCAGGGCGGATTTCCCTAGCCCGTTATCAAGCGCTCGCTGCTGCGGTTAAAGACGTGTTGGCGGCGGCGATTACCCAGGGCGGCACGACACTGCGTGATTTTGTCAGCGGCCAGGGCGAGCCGGGCTACTTTGCTCAGCAGCTCAATGTCTACGGGCGTCATGGGCAGCCCTGCCTGCGCTGCGGCACCGAGCTTAGGCGCATCACGCTGGGGCAGCGCGCAAGTGTGTTTTGTCCTGGCTGTCAGCGCTAACGACCGGCTTTTACTGTTGTCTGTACTTTCAGAGCCTATGTACTCTGTGAGATTGCTTTTTTGGAGATTGTTGTGACTCAACGCCTGCGCCTGAACAAAGATGCTGATCGCCGCCTAAAAGCGGGCCATCTGTGGATCTACTCTAACGAAGTAGATATCAAAGAGACGCCGCTGAAAAACTTTGCCGCAGGTGAGCCTGCACTCATTGAAGCATCGAACGGTAAAACCCTTGGGGTGGCCTACGTTAATCCGCACTCGCTTATCTGTGCGCGGGTGATGTCGCGCGACCCAGAGATGCGCCTAGACCGCTCGCTGTTTATACACCGCTTTAACCAAGCGTTGGCCCTACGCCAACGTCTGTTTGATAAGCCGTTTTACCGCCTGATTCACGGTGAAGGTGATCTGCTGCCGGGCCTAGTGGTTGACCGTTTTGGCGATGTGGTCGTGGTGCAGCTTAATACAGCGGGTATGCAGGCACTGGCGGAAGATATTGTCGATGCCCTGGAAAAAGTCATTAAGCCCAGTGCCATTGTCTTCCGTAACGATACCGGCGGCCGTCGTCAGGAAGGCCTGGAAGCTCACGTTGACGTTGTGAAAGGCATACTGCCCGATGAAGTGCTGCTAGAAGAGAACGGCGTACAGTTTGCCGTGCCGGTGCTTAACGGCCAAAAAACCGGCTGGTTCTTCGACCACCGGGTTAATCGTGCGTGGCTGAATAGCCATGTGGCAGGCAAGCGCGTGCTGGATGTATTTAGTTACGTGGGCGGTTGGGGAGTACAGGCGGCGGTTAGCGGTGCGTCGGAGGTGCTGTGCGTCGACTCCTCTGCCTCAGCGCTTGATCAAGTGGCGCGCAACGCCGAGCTAAACGGTGTGCAGGAGCAGGTCGCGGTGGGCGCAGGCGATGCGTTTGAAGCCCTAGCGGCGCTGAAAGCCGACGGCGAACAGTTCGACGTGGTGGTTCTTGACCCGCCTGCGTTTATCAAAAAGCGTAAGGACATTCCTAACGGTGAGCGTGCCTATGCACGCTTGAATCGTGAAGCGATGCGCCTGTTAGGTCGTGATGGCCTGCTGCTATCTGCTTCGTGCTCTATGCACCTCGCGCCTGAGCGTTTGGTTGATGTGGTGCGCGGTGCGGTGCGCCATCAAGACCGCCAAGGCCAGGTGATTTACCAGGGCCACCAAGGGCCTGATCACCCAGTGCATCCGGCGATTCCGGAAACATCTTATTTGAAAGCACTGGGCGTGCGCGTGTTCCGCGACTAAGTGCAGCAGGCAAATGGCGTAACCGAATAAGGCGAGGAGCAAAGGCGATGGAGTGGGCGCTGCCGAACCCTTTTGTGATCGATATTCAGGTGACCCAAGCGGCTATCGACGCTTATCAGCATGTTAATAACAGCGAGTATCTTCGCTGGGTTGAGCAAATCAGCTGGGCGCATTCTGAAGCGCTGGGTTTATCGCTTGAGCGCTATCGTGCGCTGGATCGCGCAATGGTAGTGCACCGTCATGAACTGGACTACCTGGCGCCTGCCTTTATGGGCGATGCACTCAAGCTTGCGACGTGGATTGTGGCGTGTGACGGGCGATTTAGCCTAACGCGCCGCTTTCAGTTAAAGCGCGAAGGTGATGGAAAAACGCTGCTCAACGCGCGCACGCGGTTTGCCTGTGTTGCGCTTTCGAGCGGCCGCCCTAAGCGGCTGCCAGAAGAGTACCTACACTGCTATGGCGGCGCAGTGATAGCAGAGTAGTATCGCGATTAGACGACGATTTTTTCGCTTAGCGCCGTTAGCCACTATATTTTCCTTCTATAAAACGCCTTAACCGGCGTTTTTTTTGTTTTTCAATACTGGGGTGGTGGTTAATGCCAGCAGTGCGGTAACTTTCTTATCAGCGTCTATTTATCGTTTATTGCGGACGCCCCTTATGATGATCTTCTGCTGAGAAGGAAAACGCCCATGAAAATCGCCGTACCAAAAGAGATTAAAAACCATGAGTATCGCGTCGCCCTAACGCCTACCGGAGTGCGCGAGCTAGCCGAGCATGGGCATACGGTGTGGGTTCAAGCCGCTGCAGGTGAGGGCGCTGGGTTTAGCGACAGCGACTATGAAGCCGCTGGCGCCCAGATAGAAGCGGATGTGGAGGCGCTGTGGCAGCGTGCCGAGCTGATTTTAAAGGTTAAAGAGCCCCAGGCTGAAGAGGTTGCGCGGCTAACGCCTAATCACACCCTGTTCACCTACCTGCACTTAGCCGCTGAAAAGTCACTAACCCACGGGCTAATGGAGAGCGGCGCTACCTGCATTGCCTATGAAACCATTACCGATGCTAAGGGTGGCCTGCCGCTGCTGGCGCCGATGAGCACCGTCGCGGGCCGCATGGCGGTGCAGGCGGGGGCACATAGCCTGGAAAAGGCGCAGGGCGGCTCTGGCGTGCTGCTGCCGGGAGTGCCGGGTGTGGCGCCGGGCAGTGTCACGGTGATTGGCGGTGGCGTGGTGGGTGAGAACGCAGCGCGTATGGCACTTGGCCTAGGGGCCGATGTCACAATACTCGATAAATCGATTGCTCGGCTGGAAGTGTTGGACGACCGCTACCAGGGAAAGATTAAAACCGTCTACTCCACAGCGGATGCGCTGGATTATGCAGTAAAAACCGCCGATATGATTGTGGGGGCCGTGCTAATACCGGGTGCGGCCGCCCCCAAGCTGATTACCCGGGCAATGCTGGCGGATATGAAACCGGGCAGCGTGCTAGTCGATGTTGCGATCGATCAGGGCGGGTGCTTTGAAACCAGTAAGCCCACCACCCACGCTGAACCCACGTATCTTGTGGATGGCATCGTTCACTACTGCGTGGCCAATATGCCCGGCGCGGTGGCGCGTACGTCGACCTTAGGGCTGACCAATGCCACGCTACCCTTTGTGCTTGCGTTGGCCGATAAAGGCTGGCGCCAGGCGTTGGCAGACGATGCGCACTTCCTCCCCGGCCTCAATGTCCATAACGGCAAGATAACGTACCGTGCTGTTGCAGAAGCGTTTGGGCTAGAGAGCGTAGACCCTGCCAGCGTGGTGAAGTGAACCTGCGCGTCGTGCTTATTGCTTATTAGTAGTGGGGCGGTATTTCATCTTCTGGGCG
Source organism: Vreelandella venusta (assembly GCF_044809155.1). Classification (GTDB taxonomy): domain Bacteria; phylum Pseudomonadota; class Gammaproteobacteria; order Pseudomonadales; family Halomonadaceae; genus Vreelandella; species Vreelandella venusta_B. The sequence goes on along the minus strand of NZ_CP085241.1, from coordinate 2,908,703 downwards.
GGAATCACCCTGTGAATCACCCGCCTGGAGTGCCTGATGCTGCTCTCGTAAACGTTCACGCATGAGTATGCTTAACTGCTCTAATTTCTCTAGACGGCGCTCTTGCTGGGCAACGGCTTGATCCAGTGTGTCTAGCCAGTGCTCTTGGTACGCTAAACGACTCTCTAAAGATTCAAAACGTTGAGTTAGCTCAGCAGGCGATAAGTCGTTTGTCATGATAATATCGTTACCTTGTGTAGTATGCTCGGTACTGTTAGGAATGGGCCTAATTGTCTGAGTATTGTCCTTCGTCTGTTACCCATACAACAAGAGAGCTTTTATTATCTATGAATCCAAAAGTTGTTTTTCGCTGTTTCTTCATCAGTGTCTTACTGGCCGCCCCCACGCCGCTGCTGCTGGCGGGGATTGTTCATTTAACAAATGCGTTGCTCGCTGAACAGTTGTTAGCGGCGGGTGTTAATGGTGCTTATATTGCCGTTGCGTTGGGCTGTTTTGCCGTGCTGTTTATTGGCACGCTAGCCGCAGCTGCTCTGGCGCCACCCATGGTGGTAAAAGCAGATGTCGCCCGTGCGCAGCCTGCGCCACGTCAGCCCCAAGCGGCGCCCATGATGGAAGATGATGAAGAAGAGGATATCATCGACCCTAATGATGGCCGCGAAGAAGGGGAAGTGAAGTGGTTTAATACCAATAAAGGATACGGTTTTATTACTCGCGATAACGGTGAAGACGTGTTTGTTCACTTTCGTGCAATTCGTGGCCGTGGGCCGCGTATGCTCGCCGAAGGTCAGATTGTTCGCTATCACGTGATTAAGAACGACCGCGGTTTACAAGCCGACGATGTGAGTATTATTGAGTAGTTGTTCAAGCAGTTGTTGAAATAGCAAACCCCCGCGCATGCGGGGGTTTTGCGTTTAGCGGCCCGAATCTGGCCACTCAATGGCTTTTTCTTGACCGCCTGGCAACACTTGCCAAAAGCGGTCTGGATCATCGCCGGGATGCCAACCGCCCAGTGAGCAGCGCACTTCCGTTTGCAGCGCCTCGGCGGCGTGTTGAGCGCACTCTTGGTCGGTATGCCAGGGTGTGTGCTGGCTATCAAACCATAAGCTGGCAAAACCGTCAGCGGCCTTGTCAACTAACAGCACCGGAACTGCTTGTCCCTCATGCTGGCCACGGGTTTTCCACTTACCTTTACCCGCCGGGTTCAGGGGAGGCGCGCTCAGCGCCTCCTGTAGCCATGTGTTGATATGCTCCAGCGACACTTTCGCAAGGTACACCTCAATATCTGGAAACCGCTCCATCATACGCTTACCTCTTCCTGGATTAGCAGCGCTTGAAGCGTGGCCTCGTAAATGCGGCTTAGTTGGTCAAGGTCGCTGGCGAGCACGCGCTCGTTGGCTTTATGGATCGTGTCGTTAAGCGGGCCAAGCTCGACGACCTGGGTGCCAAGGGTGGCGATAAAACGACCATCCGAGGTGCCGCCGCTGGTAGAGAGCTGCGGGCGTTCGCCGGTGACGGCTTCTACGCCGCGAATCGCCGCATCCACCAGCTCGCCTTCAGCGGTTAAAAACGGTTCGCCGTTGAGTGTCCAGTCAATATGATACTCAAGGCCGTGCTGATCCAAAATCGCCTCGGTGCGCGCCCTCAGCTCTTCATGGGTGACTTCAGTTGAGTAGCGGAAGTTAAAGACAACTTCCACCTCGCCCGGAATCACATTGGTGGCCCCGGTGCCCGCTCGGAAATTAGAGATCTGAAAGCTCGTTGCGGGAAAGAAGTCGTTGCCTGCATCCCAGTGCTCATTTGTCAGTGCATCAAGGGCTGGCATCGCTTGATGAATCGGGTTGCGTGCCAAGTGAGGATAGGCGACGTGGCCCTGTATACCTTTGATATGCAGAACGCCACCCAGCGACCCACGACGACCGTTCTTAATGACGTCCCCCAAGCGGGACGTGGATGACGGTTCGCCGACGATGCAGTAATCCAGGCGCTCATTGCGCTCACGCAGATGCTCCACCACCGCACGGGTGCCGTCGACTGCCGGCCCTTCCTCGTCAGAGGTAATTAAGAACGCAATGCGGCCATCATGCTCAGGATGGGCGGCAACGAAACGCTCAACGGCGGTCAGCATGGCGGCCAGACTACCCTTCATATCCGCGGCACCGCGCCCACAGAGCATCCCGTTATCATCGATACAGGGGGCAAAGGGCGGGAACTCCCAGCTGGTATGTGGCCCGCTGGGCACAACGTCGGTATGCCCTGCAAAGGCCAAAACCGGGCCGTGATGGCCGCGTACCGCCCAGAAATTCTTCACATCGCCAAACGGCAGCTGCTCCACATGAAAGCCGAGCGCCGTTAAGCGCTCGATCATAATACCCTGGCAGCCTTCGTCATCTGGCGTTACCGATGCACGGCCAAGTAGTTCAAACGCCAGCTTCAGCGTAGGCGACAGTGCGTCAGGCTCAGTTATGGGCATGCAGCGCCTCATTTAGCGCAATGGCGCTTTTATTCGTCAGGCACTCGATGCGGCCATTTTGCGAATTGCGACGTAGCAGCAGGTCGTCTTGATTCGCCAGCTCGCGGGCGGCGATGGTGTTGACTTCCTGGCCCTGGTCGTCCAACAGAGTGACTTTGGAGCCTGCCGTGATGTAGAGGCCTGCTTCGACGGTGCAGCGGTCGCCTAACGGAATGCCAATACCGGCGTTGGCGCCGATCAAGCAGCCTTCGCCGACTTTGATGATGATGTTGCCACCGCCGGAAAGCGTGCCCATGGTCGAGCAGCCGCCGCCAAGGTCTGACCCTTTGCCGACCATAACGCCTGCAGAGATACGTCCTTCAATCATGCCGGGGCCTTCGGTGCCCGCATTGAAGTTGACGAAGCCTTCGTGCATGACGGTAGTGCCTTCACCCAGGTAAGCACCCAGACGTACGCGGGAGGTGTCGCCAATGCGAATGCCGGTGGGGACCACGTAATCGGTCATTTTGGGGAATTTATCCACGCAGTCGACCGATAGCGCACGGCCAGCCAAGCGTGCTTTTAGGCGGCGGGCGGGCAGCTCTTCGATATCGATGGCACCTTCGTTCGTCCAGGCGATGTTACGCAGCAGGCCGAACATGCCGGTCAGATCCAGCCCGTGGGGCTTCACTAAGCGGTGGGAAAGCAGATGAAGCTTAAGGTACACCTCGGGAGCGGTTTGCGGCGCCTGGTCACTCTCTAAAAACATGGCCACCAGCGGGCGGTGGCTGGCCGCTAATGCTTCAGCCAGCTCTGCCTGATCAGGATGGCCGGCCGCTTCCAGCGCTTTGGCTAGGCGCGTGCAGTCTTCCGGTAAGAAGCTAACGGGCGCGTTGCCCGCTGGCGCATCCAGCGCTTCTTTGGCGGCCGTGATGAGGCTCTCTGGTGGATTAAGCAGCGGAGCCGGGTAGTAAATTTCCAGCCAGTCGCCCTGAGTGTTTTGAGTGCCGATTCCAAGCGCGAAGCTCAGCATAATGCGTCTTCCTTTAAGTGTTTAAGAGCGTGAAAGAGAGTAAGAGCGTAAGAGCTGTTAAGTGCGTGAGAGTGAGGGGGCTAGCCGCTTAGTTTGTCGTAGTCGCCATCGCGGTAGCCTATCAAAATGGTGCCATCGTCCAGCTCCAGCAGCGGTCGTTTGAGCAGGGTGGGGTGCTGGAGCAGCAGCTGACGAGCCGAATTCGCGTCGTAATCTTTCTCTTCATCCGAAAGCTCGCGCCACGTTTTGCTACGTTTGTTAATCACGTCGACTAGGGGGGCGCGATGTAAAATATGCTCTAGTAGCGCAGCGGAAAGGCCGTCTTTGCGCAGATCGTGGGTTTTATAGAGCAGCGCTTTCTCATCCAGTGCTTTGCGTGCCTTGCGGCAGGTATCGCAGTTGCTAATCATGTAGAGCGTCAGCATGCAGCCTCCTAGCTGAGTTCGATCAATTGACGTAGGCGCTTGGCCGCTTCTAACGTTGGCTCAAGTTCTGCCACTAGCGCTAAGCGTAGCCGACCGGCTCCGGGGTTGTGACCGTTCTGCCCCGGGCGGCCCATCAAACTGCCGGGCAGTACGCTCACGTGCTGTTCGCTGAACAGCCGCTGGGTGAAGGCGATATCATCACCGCCGGGCACTGCAGGCCACAGGTAGAAGCTTGCTTGCGGAGTGGGGAAGTCCATCACCGGAGCAAGTACTTCCGTTACCGCACTGAATTTTTCACGGTAGGCATCGCGGTTAGCACGCACGTGGGTTTCGTCCTGCCAGGCGGCGATAGAAGCGTGCTGTAGCGGCAGCGACATGGCGCAGCCGTGATAGGTGCGGTAACGCTTGAACGGCGCTAACAGATCCGCATCCCCCGCCACAAAACCAGAGCGTAGCCCCGGCAGGTTGGAGCGCTTAGAGAGCGAGTGAAAGACCACGCAGCGGCGGTAGTCATCACGGCCAAGCTCGGCGCAGGCTTGCAAAAGCCCTGGCGGCGGCGTGTTCTCGTCCAGATAAAGCTCGGAGTAGCACTCGTCGGAGGCGATGATGAAGTCGTGCTCATCGGCCAGTGCAATCAGCTGTTTGAACTCAGCCAGCGGGGTGACAGCCCCAGTGGGATTGCCCGGCGAGCAGATAAACACGATCTGCACATCGCGCCACGTGTCTGCGCTAATCGCAGAAAAATCGGGGCGAAAGCCGTTCTCGGCGGTGCAGTCCAGGTAGAGCGGCGCGCCTCCTGCCAGTAGCGTCGCGCCTTCGTAAATCTGGTAGAACGGGTTGGGTACGGCTACGTTGGCCGGGCGAGTGCGATCCAGTGCCGCCTGTACGAAGGCGAAGATCGCTTCGCGGGTACCGTTAACCGGAAGTACCTGACGTTCGGCATCAAGCCCGGCTAAGCCAAAGCGCTGGGTGGCCCAAGTGGCAATGGTCTCGCGCAGCGCAGGCAGGCCGTTGGTGGCTGGGTAGCGAGCCATCTCTAGCTGGTGAGCCATAAGCGCATCAAGCGCGCCTTGGTAGGGGGCGTGCTGAGGCTCACCAATCGTTAAAGGGATATGCTCAAGCCCCGCTGGGGGCGTCAGCGCCGCTTTGAGGGCGGCCAGCTTCTCAAACGGATAGGGATGCAGGGCGTTTAAGTCAGGATTCATAGCGTGTCCGTTGATGGCTGGCGGGCGTAAGCTGCCGATTATAGGCAAGCCCCGGTGTAGGCTCAAACCTAACCGGGTTTGCAAACGTTATTAAACCCCTAATACCTCAATCAGGCGCTCGCGAAGCTGCTGCTGGCGTTCGGGGTCGGTAAGCGGCTCGCCTGCCTTGGTCGTGATAAAGAAAACGTCCTCTACCCGTTCACCTAGCGTGGCAATTTTAGCGGCTGAGAGCGAGATATCCTGCTCCATAAAAATGCGCCCCACCCGGGCCAGCAGGCCGGGGCGGTCGGGGGCGGTGAGCTCTAGCAGGGTGCGCTCGTTCGCCGGGTCCTGCTCAATCACTACTTCGGTCGGGACTTTGAAGTGCTTAAGCTGGCGCGGGGTGTGCCGAGTGACGATTTCTGGGTAGTCGTCTGGGTCGTCCAGCTCTTCCACCAGATGGCTGCGCATCTCCTCGATGCGTTCTGGGTCGCGAATGGGCTGACCGTGGCTATCCAGCACGATAAACGTATTCAGCGTCCAGTTATTGTGCGACGTAGCAATCCGAGCGTCGTGAATCGAGAGCCCCAGCTGCTCCATCGCGGCAGCCGTAGCCGCGAAAAGGTCATCCACCGAGCGGGTGTGAATAAACACTTTGGTGCCGCCTTCCGCCATATCCGCCGTGGGAGCGCTGATCAGCACCAGCGGAAGCGGCGAGGGCTGGTGATTGAGAATACCTTGGGTCTGCCAGACAATCTCGCTGGGCGCGTACTGCAGGAAGTAATCCTCTCCCAATGACTCCCATAGCTGGTCGATGTGCGCGCTATCGACACCGACCGTTTGCAGCAGCGAGCGCGCTTCGGTGCGGGTTTCGCGTACCCAGTCATCCCGGTCGGGCGGGTTGTTTAAGCCGCGCCTTAATGCGCGCTTGGTTTCAGCGTGGAGCTGACGTAGAAGGGAAGCACGCCAGCCATTCCATAGGGTGGGGTTGGTGGCGTTGATATCGGCAACGGTGAGAACGTAGAGGTAGTCTAAGCGGGTTTCGTCGCGCACCACGATGGCAAAATCACGGATAACATCAGGGTCACTGATGTCGCGCTTTTGCGCCGTCATAGACATCAGTAGGTGGTGCTCTACCAGCCAGCGCACCAAATTGGTATCGCGTTGGGAAACGTGGTGGCGTTTGCAAAACTGCTCTACATCCCGTGCCCCAATTTCCGAGTGGTCTCCGCCGCGGCCTTTGCCAATGTCGTGAAACAGTCCGGCAATCCATAGTAAGTCCAGCTTGGGCAGTTGGTGGATCAGCGTGGCTGCTACGGGGAAGTCGTCCTTGGCATCGGGCTTGCGAAAGCCGTGGAGAAATTTCAGCAGTCGCAGGGTGTGGGCATCCACCGTGTAGATATGAAACAGATCATGCTGCATTAGCCCCACGGCGCGGCCAAACTCCGGCAGATATTTGCCCAGAATGCCGTAGCGGTTCATGCGCCTAAGCTGGCGGGGAACGTTACCCGGGGCGCGGATGATCGCCATAAACAGCCGCTGATGACGTGGATCTTCCCGGTAGTGATCGTCAATTTGATGACGATGGTCGCGAATTAAGCGAATCGTGTCCGCACGCACGCCCTCTATCTCAGGGTGTTTCGCCATGAGTAAAAACAGCTCTAGCATGGCCGCCGGGCGCTCGCGGAACAGGCTGCGCGAGCGCACCTGAATATAGCCGCCTTTGGTTTCAAAGCGCTCGTTCAGTTTGACCGTTTCCAGCGACTCTTTACTGCGCAAAATCACTTCGTCGAAATGCTGCAGCAGCATGTCGTTGAGGCCAGCTAGGGCCGTCACGTGGCGGTAGTAGCGCTTCATAAACTGCTCTACCGCGAGCCGCTCGGGGGTGTCCTTGAAACCGAACATGTCGGCAATGGTGCGCTGGTGATCAAAGAGTAGGCGGTCTTCGGCACGCCCTGTCAGCATATGCAGGGCGTAGCGTACTTGCCATAAAAAGGCTTGGCCTTGGCTTAGTATGCGCAGCTCGGCATCGTTCATAAAACCGTTGGCGACGATGTCAGTGTACTGTTCCGTACCAAAGTGACGCTTGGCCACCCAGCCGATCATTTGGATGTCGCGCAGCCCGCCCGGCGAGCTCTTTAGATTGGGCTCCAAGTGGTATTCAGAGTTGTTGTAGCGGTAGTGGCGGGCGATTTGCTCTTGCCATTTGGCTTCGAAAAAGCGATTGGCCGGCCAGAGATGGTCAGCGTTTAGCCGCTCGCGCATCTGCTCTCGCAGCCATTCAGGGCCAGCGATCAGCCGTGATTCCAGTAAGTTGGTGATGACCGTCACATCTGCTTCGGCTTCACGCACACAGTCGTTGAGCGAGCGCACGCTGTGGCCAATCTCCAGGCCGATATCCCATAGGAACGTAATGAAGGCGGTTAGCGACTCTCGGTAAGGCGTGTCGTCGTCGCGCTCGAGTAGAAACAGTAAGTCGATATCAGAGTGAGGGTGCAGTTCGCCGCGCCCATAGCCGCCCACGGCGACCAGGGCGACGCTATCATCGGGCCAGACGTGTTGTGCCCAGGCAATGGCCAGCAGCTGATCGAGATACCACGCCCGTCCGCGCACTAGGTCACGGATATCGGCGCCGCCACGGAACTGCTCATCTAGCCGGGATTGAAGCTCGCGTAGCGCCGCTTTGAAGGGCGCCACAGGGGAGCGTGCTCCCTGCAGCTCGGTGCGAAAGGCCTCAAGATCATACAGTGCGGTGTCCGGCTCGAACCGGTAGTGGTGGAGTAGCATCAGCGATTCAAAAAGCTAAAGTCTTCATCACTGCGTGCGGTGAGCACTTCAACACCGGACTCGGTGACCAGCAGGGTGTGTTCCCACTGAGCAGACAGGCTGCGGTCTTTGGTGACGGCGGTCCAGCCATCGCGCAGCACCTTGGTTTTGTAACCGCCGACATTAATCATTGGCTCAATGGTGAAGCACATGCCGGCTTCCAGCGCGATATCCGCATCTGGCGCATAGCCATCGTAGTGCAAAAACTGCGGGTCTTCGTGGAAGTCAGCGCCAATGCCGTGGCCGCAGAAATCGCGTACGACAGAGTAGCCGTGCTCTTCAGCATGCTTTTGAATGACTCGGGCAAGTTCTGAGAGGCGAACGCCGGGTTTGATCAGCTCAATGCTTTTATAGAGACACTCTTGTGTGATGCGACACAGGCGCTCGCCCTGAATGGTCTCGCCGATCACAAACATCACGCTGGAGTCGCCGTGGTAGCCATCGGCGGTTTTGACCGTAATGTCCAGGTTCATGATGTCGCCGTTTTTAAGCTTTTTGGCATCGTCTGGAATGCCGTGACATACCACATGGTTGATCGAGGTGCAGGTTGCTTTCGGAAAACCGTGGTAATTAAGCGGCGCTGGCGTCGAGCCTAGCTCGTTGACAATGTACTCATGACACAGGCGGTCGATCTCCCCAGTGCTGATACCTGCTTTAACGTAGGGGGTGATCATTTCAATAGCGCTGGCAGCTTGGCGCCCGGCCTCACGCATTTTCTCGATTTCAGAAGGCGACTTAATAGGAACGTTCATGAATTCTCGATGTGGGGTCTAAGTAAGTGGGTGACAGTAAGTGCTGGAAAGCAAGTGATAAACGGCAAATAGTAGCGGCGAAGTAACGCCGTTTTATGGGCGGTGACTTCATCTTGGTAAGGATCTATGGTATAAAGCCGCGCGCTTTCCTGCAATCGCCATCCCACGCTTCTTGGCTGGTAGAGCGATTAATAGAAGGCAATTAGATAGCAGCAAGGATACCCCTGTGCTGCTTAACAGCAAGCCTTGAAAACACACATGCACCGGCACATGGTCCCGGGTGCCTTTAGTGACGCTTAGCGGCGCTACTGGTCGGATCCATGGGGTGCGTGGAGGCCTAACCCGAGTTTCAGGAGTTTTATCATGTCTCACGTTAATATGCGTGACCTGCTGAAAGCAGGCGCTCACTTCGGTCACCAGACCAAGTACTGGAATCCGAAGATGGGTAAATTCATCTTCGGCGCGCGCAACAAGATTCATATCATCAACCTTGAGCACACTCTGCCTGCACTGAACGAAGCGGTCGATGTGATTGAGAAGATGGCGGCATCCAACAACAAAATTTTGTTTGTTGGCACCAAGCGCAGCGCTAGCAAGATCATCAAAGAAGAAGCGAATCGCGTTGGTCAGCCGTTCGTCAACCATCGCTGGTTGGGCGGCATGCTGACCAACTTCAAAACTATCCGTCAGTCTATCAAGCGTCTGCGTGACTTAGAAACCATGCGCGAAGATGGCACTTTCGAGAAGTTGACCAAAAAAGAAGTACTGATGGCAACGCGCGAGCAAGATAAGCTTGAGCGTTCTATCGGTGGTATCAAGAACATGGGCGGCCTGCCGGACGCACTGTTCGTTATCGACGTCGACCACGAGCGCATCGCGATCAACGAAGCCAACAAGCTGGGCATCCCGGTTATTGGCGTGGTAGATACCAACTCTAACCCAGATGGCGTTGATTACGTGATCCCGGGTAACGATGACTCCATCCGCGCTATTCAGATTTACGTGAAAGCAATTGCTGACGCCTGTAACCGCGCGAAAGAAGGTCGTCCGGACGAGTTCGTCGAAGTAGCTGAAGAAGAAGCCGCTTCCGCCGATACTAACGCTGCTGCCGAGTAAGACAGGTAGTAGGTGCGGCGGGCAGTGAGGCCGCATCGCGTTAAGAGGGGGCCTTATGCCCCCTTTTTCCCGCTTTGGGTACGCTCAAGCGGGCCGAACACGCCGGTTACGTAACGCCGGCAAGCGCACTGCACAGTAGTCGCGGTGGTCATCAACCGGGCTTATACTTTGTGGCGCGTTTAACTCTCAGCTAGAACCATTTCCGAGGTGAATTCTCATGGCAGCTATCAGCGCCTCCCAGGTTAAGGAACTGCGCGAACGTACCGGTCTTGGCATGATGGAGTGTAAAAAAGCACTCACTGAAACCAACGGTGATATCGAAGTCGCAATCGAGAATCTACGTAAAAGCTCTGGTCTTAAAGCCGCGAAGAAAGCGGGCCGCACCGCAGCAGAAGGCGCGGTGGTTACCCGTGTCGCCGAAGACGGCAGCTACGGCGTGATGGTTGAAATCAACTCCGAGACCGACTTCGTTGCTCGTGACGACAACTTCATCGCGTTCACCAACAAGATCGCTGATGCATTCTTTGCGGCGAAAAACGAAGACGTTGCAGCGGTTATGGCAGGCGACCTTGAGTCTGCTCGCGAGCAGCTCGTTCAGAAAATTGGCGAGAACATCGGCGTACGTCGTGCCGTTGTCGTGAATGCCGTTGAAGGCGGTCTGGTGGGCGAATACGTTCACGGCGGCCGCATTGGCGTTCTGACCGTGCTGAAAGGCGGCACCAGCGAAGCCGCTAAAGACGTTGCTATGCACGTGGCCGCGATTAATCCGTCAGTCGCTCATCCTGAAGATATGCCCCAGGAAGAGTTGGACAAAGAGAAAGCGATCATCATGGCCCAGCCCGATATGGCCGGTAAGCCAGAGCAGATCGCTGAGAAGATGGTGGGTGGTCGTCTGAAGAAGTACCTGGCTGAAAACAGCCTGACCGAGCAGCCGTTCGTAAAAGACCCGAACCAGTCCGTGGCTGAGTTTGTGAAAGCGGCCGGTGGTGAAGTCGTTGGCTTTACCCGCTTTGAAGTGGGTGAAGGCATCGAGAAAGAAGAAGTCGACTTTGCTAAAGAAGTCATGGAACAGGCTGGCCGTCGCTAAGGTCAGAGGTTCAAGTAATAAGATGGCGTGCGCGCAAGCGCACGCCTTCGCGTATCCGGCCCTTACTAAATTGGGCTACCTCACCCACCGCTGCCTAGTTCTGCCTCAGGAGAGATGCCATGTCACATGATGCTCAAGAGTCTACCCCCGTTGCTACCGCGAAAATTGATAAGTCAAAATCAAAATACAAGCGTATTTTGCTGAAACTGTCAGGCGAAGCGCTGATGGGGGAGCACGATTTTGGTATCGACCCTAAAGTGTTGGATCGTATGGCGCTTGAGATTGGCCAGTTGGTCGGTATTGGTGTTCAGGTGGGGATTGTGATTGGGGGAGGTAACCTGTTCCGTGGTGCGGCGTTGAACGAAGCCGGCATGGATCGGGTGACGGGTGACCATATGGGAATGCTGGCAACGGTGATGAACGCCCTGGCCATGCGTGATGCGCTGGAGCGCTCTAATATCCGCTCGCGGGTTATGTCAGCGATTCCCATGAGCGGTGTGGTGGAACATTATGACCGCCGTACCGCCATCCGCTATTTAACATCGGGTGATGTGGTGCTGTTTTCTGCAGGCACCGGTAACCCTTTCTTCACCACCGACTCTGCTGCCTGTTTGCGCGGCATTGAAGTGGACGTCGACGTTGTCATCAAGGCCACCAAGGTGGACGGCGTGTACAATAAGGATCCGGTGAAGTACCCCGACGCCATTAAATACGACCAGCTCTCCTATGACGATGCACTGGAACAGAAGCTGGGCGTGATGGATTTGACCGCTATCTGCCTGGTACGTGACCATAATATGCCAGTGCGGGTATTCGATATGAACAAGCCTGGTGCCTTACTGAATTTGGTAGTAGGGGGCAAGGAAGGCACGCTGATAGACAGAGGGTAACAACGTGATCAATGATATTAAGAAAGATGCAGATTCCCGTATGAAGAAAAGTGTTGAAGCGCTGAATAGCAACTTCAACAAAATTCGTACAGGGCGTGCGCACCCCAGTATTTTGGATGCAGTAACGCTTGATTATTACGGCAGCCAAGTACCGCTAAGCCAGGTGGCTTCGGTGAACGTCGAAGACGCGCGTACGCTAACAGTCGTTCCTTGGGAGCAGAGCATGGTGCCGAAAATTGAAAAGGCCATCATGACCTCTGATCTTGGGCTGAACCCGTCAAGCGCTGGCAACGTCATCCGTGTGCCAATGCCGATGCTGACCGAAGAGACGCGTAAAGGCTATATCAAGCAGGCCCGCAGCGAAGCCGAACACGCCCGTGTCGCCGTGCGCAACGTGCGCCGTGATGCCAACGGCGATTTCAAATCTTTACTAAAAGATAAAGAGATTACCGAAGACGATCAGCGTCAAGGTGAAGATGAAATCCAGAAGCTGACTGACAAGTACATCGCTGAGATCGACAAGGCGCTTGCCGCCAAAGAGCACGATCTCATGCAGGTTTAGTGGTTGTTACTATCACTGACTGTTTTTGTTTAGTCGCGGGCAGCCAAGCGCTGCCCGTCAGGCCATGGCTTGGCTTACCTATGACTGATCTTTGGTGCGAGAACCCATGACGTCACCGCAGCTTCCTGACAAGCAGCCGGGCGGCGCAACGCCTTCTCACTCCGAGGAGGCGCTGCCGCTACATGTCGCTATCATTATGGATGGCAACAACCGCTGGGCGCGTGCACGCGGACTTTCTGGTGTGCGCGGCCATCGCGCGGGTGTTGAAGCCGTCAGAGCGGTGATCCAGCGCGCCGCCGAACGCGGTGTGAAAACCTTAAGCTTGTTCGCTTTTTCCAGTGAAAATTGGAAACGTCCTGCGAATGAGGTCAATGCGCTCATGGAGCTTTTTTTAATGGCGCTCAAGCGCGAGGTTAAAAAGCTCAACGAGCGTAATGTTCGCCTTTCTATTATCGGTGAGCAGCGCGGCTTCTCCCATGCTATCCAAAAGCATATCCAGCGCGCTGAGGCGCTGACCGCTGCCAATACGGGCATGCATCTGGTGATTGCGGCCAATTATGGCGGTCAGTGGGATATTGCCCGAGCGGCCAGACAGTTGGCGGAGCAGGTCGCCGCGGGAGAGATCGTGGCCGCTGATATCGATGAAGCGCGACTCGATGCTGCGATGAATACCCAGCAGGTACCGCCGGTGGACTTGTGTATTCGTACCAGTGGCGAGCAGCGGCTCTCCAACTTTATGCTGTGGCAGCTCGCCTACGCTGAACTGTATTTCTCTCCTCTGCTGTGGCCCGATTTTGACGCAGCGGCGTTAGATACAGCGCTGGATGATTTTTGCCAGCGCCGTCGCCGTTTTGGCATGACTGACGAACAAATAGAGGCGCAAGGTGCTTAGACAGCGGATTATCACCGCAGCCTGGTTAGCTCCCCTAACGCTGATCGGCCTGTTCGGACTGCAAGGTGGCGCGTTTGCGCTATTTACCGCGCTTATAGTGCTTTTAGGGGCGTGGGAGTGGGCCAACTTGGCCGGTGTTACCCGCCATCGTTCGCGGTTGCAGTACGTCGCGATTCTGGCGCTGCTGATGGTTATCATGTGGGTGAGCGGCACAGTGTTGGCTGTTTGGCCTTTATGGATTGCGGCCATTGGCTGGCTGCTGAACCTTTTTTGGGTCACCCGTTATCCAGAAGCTGGCCAGCAGTGGCAAACGCGCTCTCGCCGTCTGTTGATGGGTGTGTGGGTGCTGTTGCCGTGCTGGGTGGGCTTCAATGTTCTCCGTGATAGCGGTGCTGTTTGGCTGCTGTTTGTCCTGCTACTTGTATGGTGTGCGGATATCGGCGCCTACTTTGCTGGCCGCCAGTGGGGTAAGCGTAAGTTGGCACCGAGTGTAAGCCCAGGCAAATCCTGGGAGGGCGTTGTTGGTGGCATGGTCGCTACTTCGCTGCTGGCCATCGGGTTTGCCTTTTGGCAGGCGCTAGGCGTTGTCGGCGGTTTAACGCTGCTCATGATTACCGCGCTGGTGACACTTATTTCGGTGCTGGGTGACTTGCTAGAAAGTATGCTGAAGCGCCATCGCAATATTAAAGACTCCAGCCAATTATTGCCCGGTCATGGTGGCGTGTTGGATCGTATTGATAGCTTAACGGCGGCTATCCCGATCTTTGCGCTGCTCTACTTGCAGGTGCTTCAGTTACAGGTGAGTGCGTTATGAGTCAGCCGACGCTGCAGCACGTCACCGTGCTTGGCTCTACCGGCTCAATAGGCAATAGCACGCTTAATGTGATTGCCCGCCACCCTGACCGCTATCGGGTATACGCGCTAACCGCCCATACCTCAAAAGAGGCCTTGTTGGCCCAGTGCAAAGTGCACCGCCCTCATGTAGCGGTGCTTAACGATCCGCGCGACGCGCAGTGGCTGCGTGATGCGTTGGCCGAGGCCAATATCCCCACGCAGGTGCTGGCGGGGCCAGCAGCGCTTTGCGATGTTGCTCGTGAGGCGCACGTCGATACGGTGATGGCGGCTATTGTCGGTGCCGCAGGGCTGCTGCCTGCGCTGGCGGCAGCAGAGTCGGGCAAACGTGTGCTGCTCGCCAATAAAGAAGCGCTTGTCATGAGCGGGGCGCTGTTTATGGATGCTGTGGCGCGTTCTGGTGCCACGCTATTGCCGATTGATTCTGAACATAATGCTATTTATCAGTGTCTACCTGCTCAGCATAGAGGTGGCCTTGCGCGCCACGGGGTGCGCCAACTGCTGCTGACCGCTTCGGGCGGCCCATTTCGCACCTGGAGCGTGGAAGATATTGCCACAGTGACTCCAGACCAGGCCTGCGCGCACCCAAACTGGTCGATGGGGCGCAAGATTTCCGTCGATAGCGCCACGCTGATGAACAAAGGCCTTGAGCTTATAGAGGCGTGCTGGCTGTTCGATGCCTCTCCCGAGCAAATTCAGGTGGTCGTGCACCCCCAAAGCGTGATCCACTCTATGGCAGCATACGACGATGGCTCCGTGATTGCGCAACTGGGCAACCCTGATATGCGTACGCCGATTGCTTATGGGCTGGCTTGGCCGGAGCGTATTGATGCAGGCGTTGAGACATTAGACCTTTTTCAGGTCGCGAGGCTCGACTTCGAAGCGCCGGATGAAACGCGCTTCCCTTGTCTGCGCCTGGCTCGAGAGGCGATGGTAAAAGGCGGGGCAGCGCCGGCGATTCTTAATGCCGCCAATGAAGTCGCGGTAGACGCCTTTTTAGAGGGACAGCTTGGCTTTAGCGCTATTGCAGAAGTGGTGGCTGCGGTGATGGCACAGCCGTTTGACGGCAGCGCTGATTCGCTTGAGCAAATTTTAGCGGCAGATAAGTGGGCGCGTGAACAGGCAGCGTTGAAAATACAGCGATAACACCAGTATGGCGCGCAGGCATCAGCCATTCGCTGAGCAGCGTGTAAAGGAGCGAAGTGTGGGCCTGATACAAAATATTCTTGCGGTCATCGTGGTGCTTGGGTTGTTGGTAACCTTTCACGAATTTGGCCATTTCTGGGTGGCGCGACGCTGTGGCGTCAAAGTGCTGCGCTTTTCAGTTGGCTTTGGTAAACCGCTCTGGTCCACTGTGGATCAGCACGGCACAGAGTTTGCCGTGGCGGCAATACCGCTGGGCGGCTATGTAAAAATGCTCGATGAGCGTGAAGCCCCTGTTCCTGAAAAGCAGCTTAACCAAGCCTTTAACCGCAAAAATGTTTGGCAGCGAATCGCGATTGTGGCGGCTGGCCCCCTAGCTAACTTTTTACTGGCTATCGTCGCTTACTGGGCGCTGTTTGTCGCAGGCACGACAACGGTAATGCCTATCGTAGGCGACATTGAGCCAAACTCACCCGCCGCTGAAGCAGGCCTTGCCCATGGCAGCGAAATCACCGCTATCCAGGGCGATGCGATGCGCTCCTGGGAAGAGATCAACCTAAAGCTGGTGTCTATTATTGGCTTTAGCGGCGAACTGTCCGTTGAGGCGCTGCCCGAAGGGTCGAGTACGCCGCGTGCTTATCAGTTGCCGGTCACTAACTACCTCGTTCGCCAAGACCCACCACAGCCGTTGCAAAGCTTAGGCATTACCCCTTGGCGCCCCAACTTGCCCGCCGTGCTGGGGCAAGTGATGGAAGGTCAAGCGGCGGCTCAGGCAGGGCTTCAAACGGGTGATCGCATTCTTTCCGTAAACGGTGAATCGGTAAGCAACTGGATGCAGTTTGTCGCCACTATCCGCGATAGCGCAGGCCAAACTTTAGACGTTCGCTACCAGCGCGGCGACGAGCAGGGTACGCTGTCGCTTACGCCAGGTACTAACACCCTAGAGGGGGGAAGAGAGGTCGGCTATATTGGTGCCGGCGTACAGCAAGTTTCATGGCCTGCGGAGCTTCAGCGTGAAATTCGTTACGGCCCTATCGAGGCGGTTGGACAAGCGTTATCGCGCACGGGTGAAATGACGCTGCTGACGCTAGACGCTATTCGTAAAATGTTCGTGGGGCTGATCTCACCCTCTAATTTGTCTGGGCCTATCACCATTGCGCAAATTTCAGGGGACTCCGCACGTGCAGGGATGGAAGCGTTTGTTGGCTTTCTAGCGTATCTTTCCATTAGTCTGGCGGTGCTCAACTTATTGCCAATCCCGGTGCTCGATGGTGGGCATCTGCTTTATTATTTTATAGAGGTCGTGCGTGGCCGGCCGGTCTCTGAACAAACGCAAGCGGTAGGGCTACGTATCGGGCTTGCCATGGTAGGCACCCTAATGCTGATGGCCCTCTATTTTGATCTGATGCGCCTGTGGTAATGACGCGTGTAGCGCGCTGGATGCCTTGTCATCCGCCTGCACAAATGTATATGGTGCCTGTCTGGAACGACAGGCAGACCAACGCGAGCGAACTGACTGCATGAAAATCAAGACCCTTGGAATGGCGGCACTTTTGCTGGCAGGCGCCAGCGGCGCCCAAGCACAATCCTTTGATGTTTCGGACATTCGTGTGGAAGGACTACAGCGGGTTTCCGCCGCCTCGGTCTTTAATGCGTTTCCCGTGAGTGCCAATGACCGCGTTAGCGAACAGCAGCTGTCTGAGGCTGCACGCGACCTATTTGCAACGGGCCTGTTCGAGGATGTTTCCCTGGCACGGGAGGGTGACGTTCTCATTGTTCAGGTCGTTGAGCGTCCGACAATTGCACGGCTAAACATCAGTGGTAACCAGCAGATTGATGAAGAAGACCTCCGTAACGGGCTGCGCCAGTCGGGGCTGTCCGAAGGTCAAGTGCTGCAGCTTTCTACGCTAGAAGAGATTCAGCGCGAGCTGGAGGGGGTTTACCAGTCCCAAGGCCGCTACAGCGCAGGTATTAATGTTGATGTTGAGGAAATTGATGAGGGGCGAGTTCAGGTCAACATCAATATTGATGAAGGTGAAGTAGCCAAAATTCGTCAAATCAATATTGTTGGTAACGAAGACTTTGATGATGACACGCTGCGCTCTGTCTTTGAGCTCAATGATCGTCCTGGACGGATATTTGGCTGGTTTTCAAAAGATGAGTACTCAAGAGAGGCGCTCTCAGGCGATATCGAGCGTCTGCGCTCTTTCTATCTGGATCGTGGCTATGTGAACTTCGATGTCACTTCTACCCAGGTATCGATTGGTCCAGAGAAGTCTGAAATATTTATTACGCTCAATATTAATGAGGGTAACCAGTACCGCGTGGGGGATATCCGTTTTGCGGGTGACCTGCAGATTAGTGAAAACGAGGCGCGCCAACTGCTTGAAATTAGTAGTGGCGATACCTTCTCCCGTAGTCAGGTAAATGCCTCCACTGAAGCATTGCGTCAGCGTCTTGGCGCCGAAGGATTTGCCTTTGCTGAAGTTCAAGGTGTGCCCGAAAGGGCTGGCGATGGTGAAACCGTTGATCTCGTTATTGCGGTGAACTCAGGCCAACGTGCCTATGTGCGCCGTATCGAATTCTTCGGCAACACCACCACGCAGGATGAAGTGCTCCGTCGTGAGATGATTCAGCTAGAAGGGGCGCCTGCATCGACTGAGTCGATTACTCAGTCTCGGCAGCGCCTTGAGCGTCTTGGCTTCTTTAGCCAAGTGGAAGTCGATACGCAGCCTGTACCAGGCCAGCCTGATCTGCTGGATGTGACCTACAACGTTGAAGAGCAGCCCTCAGGCTCGGTTTCAGCCAGCGTTGGCTTCTCGCAAAGCGCCGGGGTGATTTACGGCGTTGGGTTGGCACAAAATAACTTTTTGGGGACGGGGAACCGTGTCAATGTTGGTGCCCAGCGTAGCGACACGTTCACCAGCGTCAATTTTGCGTTTACCGATCCCTATTGGACATTAGACGGTATTTCCCGCGGCTATAACGTGTTTTACCGTGAGACGGATTACGCCGATTCGGATATTTCGACGTTCTCGACAGATGCCTACGGTGCGGGAATTGATTTCGGCTACCCGATAAGTGAGCTTTCGCGGCTTAATTTCGGTGCCAGTATCGAAGACTTAACGGTGAAAACCTATTTCGATACGGCGTCAGAAATCCGCCGCTACGTAGAGGATCAGGGGGAGAACGCTCAAAGCCTTAAACTAACGGCAAGCTGGACACGCAATAACTTAAACCGAGGCATTATGCCCACGGCCGGTAATTACCAGCGGGTCTCCGCGGAAACCGGCGTGCCCGGAAGTGATGCAGAGTACTACAAGCTGCAAGCGCGAGGTCAGCAGCTCTTCCCAATAAATGATGACCAAACCTGGGCGCTTAAATTTAGTGGCCACCTAGGCTATGCCGACACGCTTGGCGGCAACGACCCCTATCCCTTCTATGAAAACTTCTACGCAGGTGGTTTAGGTTCAGTACGTGGTTTCACCTCCAATACGCTTGGTCAACGCACCACGCCTGCACGTGAAGGCGGTCGTGATCGCACAATGGGGGGTAACGTGCTGATGCAAGGGAGTGCCGAGGTACTTTTCCCGCTGCCGTTTATTGAAGATCAGCGCTCGCTGCAAACATCGTTTTTTGTGGATGCCGGTAATACTTTCCTGACCTCTTGCTACGATGTGTTGGAAGAGGATGCCGAACGCCAGCGCTGCAGTTCAGGCGTAGATTTTGGTGACCTGCGCTACAGCGCTGGTATTGGTCTATCCTGGCTAACGCCGGTAGGCCCGCTAACCTTTAGTGTTGCTGAGCCGCTGAACGATGAAAGTGGGGATGATACTCAGTTCTTCCAGTTCTCGCTGGGTCAAACTTTCTAATACAAGGAGTTATCACGATGCGTAAATTGGCAGCAGCTGTGTGTCTACTCGGAGCGATGGTACTACCCGCTCACGCCGCTGAGGTGGCAGTACTTGATTGGCGCGCTGCGTTGATGAATACCCAGTCAGCTCAATCCTCGCTCAGCCAGTTGGAAGGACAAATTGGCAGCCAGCAGCGTGAGGCTCAGTCACTAGGCAATGAACTTCAGCAGTTGCAGGAGCGCCTGCAGCGAGAAGGCGATACCATGTCGCAATCTCAGCGAGATTCCTTAATGGCTGAGCTTCAGCAGAAGGGCAGCCGTTTTGAACAGCTGCGCCGCGAAGTGCTTCAAGCCCAGCAGCGTTCTGAACAACAATTTTTAGAAGGCGCAGAGTCCAAGCTTGAGCGTGCCGTTGAGCAAGTGTTAGAGCGTCACAATATCGACGTGTTAGTAGAGCCACAAGGCGTACTGCACTCATCGACAGATCTGCCTAACGTGACGAATGAAGTCACACAGATTTTCGATTCGCTAAACTAATTTTATGACTGCGGGTGCGGGCTTGCCCGCGCCATTGATTCCCTGGGCTCCCATGACGCACGCTTCTCACCATCTCACCCTAGCTGATATCGCACGTCACTTGGATGTAGCATTCGAAGGAGACGCCAATCAAACCATTCGAGGCTTGGCGACACTTAAAGAAGCTGCACCCGATCAAATTGCATTTTTGGCTAACCGTGCCTACCTAAAAGATTTGGCGGCTACTCAGGCAGCCGCCGTGTTGCTGCACCCAGAGCACGGCAAAAATTGCCCGGTTGCCCGCTTAGAAATGGAAAATCCCTACTTGGGCTATGCCAAGCTGTCTCAGCTATTCGACCCACTTCCTGCCCGGGATGTGCCCGGTATCCATCCCACCGCCGTTGTTGCAGATGGCGTGACGCTAGGCGCTGATGTATCTATTCAGGCGCATGCGGTAATTGAGTCTGGGGTAGTGCTGGGCGATCGGGTGGTGATTGGTGCGGGTAGCGTGATAGGCGCAGACAGCATCATTGGAGACGGCACGCGATTGCATGCCAATGTTACCGTTTGCCATGGTGTCGTTATTGGTAAGCGCAGTATTTTGCAAAGTGGCTGCGTGATTGGCGGTGATGGGTTTGGTTTTGCCCATGATGGCGCAGGCTGGCACAAGATTGCTCAGTTGGGCGGTGTCGTACTGGGCGATGATGTTGAAGTGGGCAGCTGCTCCAGCATCGATCGCGGCGCACTCGGCGATACGGTGATTGGTAACGATGTAAAAATCGATGGGCAGGTGCAAATCGCACACAACGTGACGATTGGGGATCACAGCGCGCTGGCAGGCTGTGTGGGCATTGCCGGTTCAACCAAAGTCGGCAAGCACTGCATGCTGGGCGGTGGTGTTGGACTCTCAGGCCATCTCACCATTTGTGACGGCGTTCAGGTCACTGGCATGAGCCTAGTCACGAATTCCATCCATGAACCAGGTGTGTACTCTTCGGGAACTGGAGCAATGAGTAACGCACAGTGGCGCAAAAATGCCGTGCGTTTTAAACAGCTTGACGATATCGCTAAGCGGTTGTCACGCGTAGAAAAAAGTCAGCGCTCAGAGTAGTGGACGCTTGAGTTTCTTAGGTAGTGGCTTGAGGCTTGTTTATAGCAGGTTATAATCCACTGCCTTTTAACCAGCTTTGTGCTGGTGAGTGCCTGATTTTTTCAGGCCTTTTGTCATTTTAGAGGTCGTTACGATGGTTATGGATATTAACGAAATTCGCGAATACTTGCCTCACCGCTACCCGTTCTTGCTGGTGGACCGTGTGACGCAGTTAACCGTTGGCGAATCCATCGTTGCGTTCAAGAATGTTAGTATTAATGAGCCTTTTTTCAACGGTCACTTTCCCCATCACCCGATTATGCCCGGTGTGCTGGTGGTTGAAGCCTTGGCCCAAGTGTGCGGTATTTTAGGTTTCAAAACTGTGAATAAATTGCCCGCTGATGGCTACGTCTACTATTTGGTAGGCAGTGATAATGTACGATTTAAGCGCCCCGTGATGCCCGGTGACCAGCTGGTATTAGAAGCAAACGTGATTCGTGGGAAACGAGGGATTTGGAAATTTGCTTGTCGCGCAACGGTTGACGGTGAACTAGCGTGTGAAGCTGAAATTATTTGTGCCGAGAGGAAGGTAGCTTGATACATCCTACTGCACTGGTAGACCCGACGGCGAAGCTTGCTGATGACGTTGAAGTAGGCCCTTTTAGCGTTATTGGGGCAGACGTAACAATAGGCGCTGGCTCAATTATAGGCCCTCACGTGGTGGTCAAAGGCCCGACGGTGCTTGGAGAGCGCACGCGCATCTTTCAGTTCGCCTCGGTGGGTGAGGACTGCCAAGACAAAAAATACGCTGGCGAACCGACGCGGTTGGTGATGGGCGATGATAACGTGATCCGTGAAGGGGTTACTCTCCATCGCGGCACGGTACAGGATCGTGGTGAGACGACCATTGGTTCGCGTAACTTATTCATGGCGTACGTGCATGTTGGCCACGACTGCGTGATCGGCAGCGACTGCATATTGGCGAATCAGGTAACCCTGGCAGGCCACGTTACCCTCGGCGACTTTGCTATTCTTGGCGGTCTGTCAGCCGTGCACCAATTCTGTCACTTTGGTGAGCACGCGATGGCGGGCGGCGGTTCGATCATTACTAAAGATACTCCCGCCTATGTGATGATTAACGGCAATCCGGCTGAAGCCCGAGGACTTAATTTGGTGGGGTTGAAGCGCCGAGGCTTTAGCCGTGACGCGATCAATGCGCTAAGCACTGCTTATAAAATGGTGTATCGCCAGGGGTTAACCGTAGAGCAGGCAGTCAGCGAGATGCGTAGCCGGTTCGAGTTGCCGGAAGTCGCTCTCTTCGCTGACTCAATCGAGCGCTCTACCCGCGGCATTGTGCGCTAACCACTCATCTCCCATCGGTTTTCTCCATTATATGACCCTTGAGCGCGTATACCTTGTGGCTGGCGAGCTTTCCGGCGATATCTTAGGCGCAGGATTGATGCGCGAGCTAAGCGCTCGCCATCCCGGCGTCGAGTTTCGTGGCATCGGGGGGCCGCGCATGGAAACCCAGGGGCTTACCAGCCGCTTTCCGCTGGAAACATTATCGGTAATGGGGCTGGTCGAGGTGGTCAAACACCTGCCGGAACTTATTCGGGTGCGCCGCACGCTCCGTGCAGACGCATTGGCTTGGCAGCCGGATATCATGATTGGTATCGACGCCCCTGATTTCAATATTGGCCTAGAAAAACAGCTGCGCGATGCGGGGCTTACAACCGCTCACTACGTCAGCCCCTCGGTATGGGCGTGGCGCCAAGGACGCGTTAAGAAGATTGCTAAAGCGGTCGATGGCATGCTAACGCTGTTGCCTTTCGAGGCTGATTTTTACCATCGCCATCGTGTACCTGTTGCCTTTGTGGGCCACCCCTTGGCCGATGAATTGCCGCTTGAGAACGACCGTCACGCTACGCGCCAAGCGCTTGGGCTTCCCACCGATGTGCCTATTGTCGCGCTGCTACCCGGGTCCCGGGGCAACGAAGTTCGTTTTTTAGGCACGACGTTCTTACGCGCTGCAGAACTGTTGTGCCAGCGTCATGAGGCGCTTCACGTGGTTATCCCGGCGGCAACCCCGCAGCGCTATCAAGAGATCCGTCAGCTCCTGGCAAGCTACCCAGCTTTAGACGAACGCGTTTTGCTACTGGATGGTCAGGCCCGAGAGGCAATGGTCGCAAGCGACGCCGTGCTGCTGGCGTCGGGCACCGCCGCCCTTGAAGCTATGCTCTGTCATCGTGCCATGTTGGTCGCTTATAAAATGGCCCCGGCTACTCACTGGCTGGCAAAACGATTGGTGAAAACCCAGTGGATTTCACTGCCCAATCTGATCGCTCAAGAGAGCCTGGTGCCTGAATTGATTCAGGAGGCTGCCACATCGGAAGCGATTGCTGATCAGCTTGATCAGCTGTTGGCGGATGAGACAGCGCGGCACGCTCTGGAAGCACGGTTTGCACGCATGCACCAAAGCCTTCAGCGCAACGCCAGTCAGCGTGCCGCACAGGCAGTCACCTCGCTGGTGGCGGGTGACCCTTTAGATAACAATGAAATAGCAGGCTACGAAGGGCGTCATCATGGCCGTTAAACTTGCTGACTATCCAGCGCTGGTCATTGATTACCAGGGTGATCGTCTGGCCGGTGTGGATGAGGTCGGCCGTGGCCCGCTGATTGGTAGCGTGGTGGCGGCGGCAGTGATTCTCGACCCTTCCCAGCCTATCGAAGGTCTGATGGATTCAAAAAAGCTCACCGCTCGCAAGCGAGAAGCGCTGGACGTGCAGATCCGCGAACGAGCGCTGGCGTTCGCCGTTGCCGAGGCAAGTGCCGCTGAGGTGGACCAGCTTAATATTTACCATGCAACCCACCTGGCCATGCGCCGCGCGGTGGATGCGTTGGCTCCCCAGGCGGAGTACTTGCTGGTAGATGGTAACCGGCTGCCGGGACATGTGCTACCGGGCCAGGCGATAGTAAAGGGTGATGCCCGCCATCCGGCGATTGCCGCCGCGTCTATTTTAGCGAAAGTTGCGCGCGATGCGCAGATGGTCGAGCTGGATATGCGCTATCCTGAGTATGGCTTTGCCCGACATAAGGGCTATCCAACGAAAGAGCATCTAACGGCCCTTGCCGCTCATGGGCCGCTTGCCGAGCATCGCCGCAGTTTCGCGCCGGTACAGCGCCAGTTAGCGCTGCTGTAAGCCTCCTCTATTTATCTAGTCTTGTTATTGAGAGTCCCATGACGGTTCCGTTCGTTCATCTTCGTTTGCACAGTGAATACTCGCTGGTTGATGGCTTGGTAAAACTCAAGTCACTGGTCAGTACCACCGCTGAGCGCGGGATGCCGGCGCTGGCCTTGACCGACGAGGCCAACCTGTTTGGCTTGGTAAAGTTTTATAAAGCTGCCCAGGGAGCTGCGCTAAAGCCTATCATTGGCAGCGATTTGTGGCTGCACAACCCCCATGATGACGCTCATCCATACCGCATTACGCTCCTAGCAATGAACGGGGTGGGGTACCGCAACCTCACCGAGCTTATTTCCAAAGGGTGGAGTGACGGACAGCGCCAGGGGCGCGCCATTCTGGATAAACAGTGGGTGCTGGATCAAAACGACGGCTTGATAGCGCTGTCTGGCGGACGTGAAGGCGAGATTGGCCACCATCTATTATCTGAACATGAACGTGAAGCGCGGCTGTTGCTGGAAGAGTGGCAGCGCGCTTTTCCTGATCGTTTTTATCTAGAGCTAATTCGCACCGGGCGGCCGCTTGAGGAAGAGTGTGTTCACGCCAGTGTTCAACTGGCCATTGAGTCAAACACGCCGGTAGTCGCCACTAACGACGTACGATTTTTAGAGCGTGAGGACTTTTGGGCCCACGAAACCCGCGTAGCGATCGGGGAAGGTAAAGCGCTGGATGATCCGCGACGCGAGCGGCGCTACACCGAAGAGCAGTACCTGAAAAGCCCTGAGGAAATGGCCGCCCTGTTCGCGGATATCCCCGAAGCGCTAGAAAACAGCGTGATGATCGCTGAGCGCTGCAGCGTGGATGTGCGTTTGGGCGAAATTTTCTTACCAGAGTTCGAAATTCCCGAGGGCATGACCCAGGATGAGTTTTTCCGCAAAGTCTCTCATGACGGCCTCACCGAGCGGCTAGATTTTCTTTTTCCTGCTGAGCAGTACCCGCGTGACAGCGATGCCTATCGCGAGATCGATCAGCGCTACCGTGATCGGCTTGAGTTTGAGCTGAACGTTATTATCCAGATGGGGTTTCCTGGCTACTTCCTGATCGTGATGGACTTTATCCAGTGGGCCAAGGATAACGATGTGCCTGTAGGGCCGGGGCGTGGTTCGGGGGCGGGGTCACTGGTGGCCTACGCGCAAAAAATCACCGATCTGGACCCCATTGGTTACGACCTGCTGTTCGAGCGCTTTCTCAACCCCGAACGTGTTTCCATGCCCGACTTTGACGTCGATTTCTGTATGGAAAAGCGCGACAAAGTGATTGAGTACGTCGCCAACCGCTACGGTCGTAATGCGGTTTCTCAGATTGTCACTTTTGGCACCATGGCCGCTAAAGCGGTGGTGCGCGACGTAGCTCGCGCCCAAGGCCGCCCCTACTCGCTGGGCGACAAACTCTCGAAGCTGATTCCTTTTGAAGTCGGCATGACCCTTGCCAAAGCGATTGAGCAAGAGCCCGCGCTCAAAGAGTTTATCGAGAAGGACGAGGAGGCCGAAGAGATCTGGGAGATGGCGCTCAAGCTAGAGGGCACCACCCGGGGTACCGGCAAGCACGCAGGGGGCGTGGTGATTGCCCCCACCAAGCTGACCGACTTCTCACCGCTGCTCTGCGATGAAGATGGTTCCGGCTTAGTGGTTCAGTTTGATAAAAACGACATTGAAGAAGCCGGGCTGGTGAAGTTTGACTTTCTCGGCCTGCGTACGCTGACGATTATCGACTGGGCACTCAAGATGGTCGATAAAGTGCGGGGTGTTAACGGCCAAGAACCGCTAAACATCGACGCCATTCCGTTAGACGACGGCAAAACCTTCGAGATGCTCAAACGTGCTGAAACTACCGCCGTCTTCCAGCTGGAATCCCGCGGTATGAAAGAGCTGATCAAGCGTCTACTGCCAGATTCGTTAGACGATATGATCGCTCTGGTGGCCCTGTTCCGCCCCGGGCCGCTGCAGTCGGGCATGGTCGATGATTTTATCAACCGTAAGCACGGCCGCGCTGAAGTCTCTTATCCACACCCGGATTATCAGCACGAGCTGTTGAAACCGGTGCTAAGCCCCACCTACGGCATCATCTTGTACCAAGAGCAGGTTATGCAGATTGCTCAGGTGATGGCGGGATACTCGCTGGGGCAGGCGGACATGCTGCGCCGTGCTATGGGTAAGAAAAAACCCGAAGAGATGGCTAAGCAGCGCGCAGGCTTTATGGAAGGGTGTGCGGCTAACGGCATCGACAAGGATTTGGCGGGCAATATCTTTGACCTAGTAGAAAAGTTTGCGGGCTATGGTTTTAACAAATCCCACTCCGCTGCTTATGCTCTGGTGTCGTATCAAACCGCTTGGCTGAAGGCTCACTACCCAGGGCCGTTTATGGCCGCGGTAATGTCCACGGAAATGGATAACCTGGATAAAGTGGTGCCGTTAATTGAGGAGTGTCGCAACCTCAAGCTCACCGTTACCCCGCCGGATGTTAACGTCGGTGGCTACCGGTTCACCGTCGATACCGAGGGTCGCGTGGTGTACGGGCTGGGCGCGATACGTGGTGTCGGTGAAGGGCCGATTGGCGCCATTGTTGAAGCCCGCAATGCGGACGGCCCCTTCAAAGATCTGTTTGATTTCTGTCGTCGCCTAGACCCTAAACGGATGAACAAGCGCACCTTGGAAGCGCTGATTCGATCAGGGGCGCTAGATACGTTAGGGCCTAACAGGGCAGTGCTTGCCGCCGCCATGGAAGACGCCCTAAAAGCCGCAGCTCAAAACCATGCTAACCAGAACCTAGGCATGCTGGATATGTTCGGCGAGGCGTTCACAGAGGCCGAGGAGCCGACGGATCCTTACGCTGAGTATCGTCACGTGCGGGAGTGGACTGACCGCGAGCGGCTGTCTGGTGAAAAAGACACCCTGGGCCTCTACCTGACCGGCCACCCGATTGATGAGTATGAGCGGGAGCTAAAGCGCTTTGTCTCTACACGGATCAGCGACTTAAAACCTTCCCGCGAGCCGCAGCGGGTGGCGGGGCTGGTTGTGGCCATGCGCACGATGAAGTCCAAGCGCGGCGATACCATGGCGTTTATCACCTTGGATGACCGCACCGGTCGCATCGAAGCCTCGCTATTTGGTGAGCTGTTCGAGCAGCTGCGTGGCCAGATTGAGTCTGATCAGGTGGTGATTGTTGAAGGAGAGGTTTCAAATGATGACTTCTCTGGCGGTATGCGCCTGCGCGGTAAAGACGTAACGCCTATGGTGACGGCACGTATACGCTATGGGC
The DNA here is from genome assembly GCF_044809155.1 of Vreelandella venusta. Lineage (GTDB taxonomy): Bacteria > Pseudomonadota > Gammaproteobacteria > Pseudomonadales > Halomonadaceae > Vreelandella > Vreelandella venusta_B. Next base: position 2,881,533 of record NZ_CP085241.1, on the reverse strand, counting down.
AAGCTGTAGAGTTGGCCGTGGATGCCGGTCAGATCAACGGCCGGCTGGTGGAAAGCCTTCGGGAAAGCCTGACCCCCTACCGAGATGAAGCAGGCTTACCGGTGCGTTTGCAGTACCGTCACCCGGAGGCGGTGGCGTGGCTGGAGCTTGCCGACGAGTGGAAGGTGTCCCCCAGCGACGACTTGCTGCTAGCGCTGCGCGATGTTCAAGGGCAGGCAGGCGTGCAACTGCGCTATCGATAGCGCTTGTGGATAGATAGTGCCCGGTTAAATGGCGGTAGGGCGGGTACCCAACTTGCGTGCCAGGGACAGGGTGCGATAATGCTCTTTATTTTCTCATTACACATGCATGCTACTTTGATCAGGCAGAGCCGATGAATCCTAACTACCTCGATTTTGAACAGCCCATTGCGGAACTCCAGGCAAAAATTGAAGAGCTGCGTTTGGTCAGCTCCGATAGCCAGGTGAATCTTTCCGATGAGATCGCTCGGCTGGAAGAGAAAAGCCGCAAGTTAACCGAATCGATCTTCAAGGATTTAACGCCCTGGCAGGTGTCCCAGATCTCCCGTCATCCCCAGCGTCCTTACACGCTGGATTACCTTGAGCATATTTTTACCGATTTTGATGAGCTACACGGCGATCGTAACTTTGCCGATGATGCCGCCCTGGTGGGCGGTATTGCGCGCTTAAACGATGCGCCCGTCATGGTCATCGGCCATCAAAAAGGTCGTGATGTAAAAGAGAAGGTGCGTCGCAACTTCGGTATGCCGCGCCCGGAAGGCTACCGTAAAGCCTGCCGTTTAATGGAGATGGCCGAGCGCTTTAACATGCCCATTCTGACGTTTATCGATACGCCTGGCGCGTATCCGGGTATCGATGCGGAAGAGCGCGGCCAGTCAGAAGCCATTGCCTACAACCTGGCCGTGATGTCGCGGCTGAAAACACCGATTATCTCCACTGTGGTCGGTGAGGGTGGTTCTGGTGGTGCACTGGCAATCGGCGTATGTGATGAGCTGCATATGCTGCAGTACTCCACCTACTCGGTAATCTCACCAGAAGGCTGCGCGTCTATCCTTTGGAAGAGTGCAGAAAAAGCCTCCGAAGCAGCGCAGGCCATGGGCATAACCGCCGAGCGATTAAAAGAGCTGGGCTTTGTCGATGCGCTGATCAAAGAGCCACTAGGCGGTGCTCACCGCCACCCCCTCACCACCGCTGAGCGGGTTAAAGACGCTTTGTCAGCCAGCCTTGAGCGCTTACAAAGCTTTGATACCGATGCGCTTCTTGAGCGCCGCTACAAGCGCTTGATGAGCTATGGCGCCCCCGCTGCCTAAGCCACTGCTACGCTTGCTAAATGACGCCCTGGCGGAGACCCCGCCGGGGCGTACTGTTTGGGTAGCGCTTTCCGGCGGGCTGGACTCATCGCTGCTGCTCACATTAGCGGCCCACGTTTGCCAAGCCGCAGGGCGTCCGCTGCGAGCGATTCACATCAATCATGGGCTACAAGCTGCCGCTAGCGCCTTTGAAGCACGCTGCCGGTCACTGTGTGATGACCTCAGTGTTCCGCTGACCGTTGCTCATGTGGTGGTAGATAGCCAAGGCAAGGGCGTTGAAGGGGCCGCACGGCAGGCGCGTTACGGCGCCTTCCAACAGTCTATTCCCCACGGTGATACGCTCTGGTTGGCCCAGCATCAGGATGACCAAGCGGAGACGCTGCTACTAGCGGCGCTGCGGGGCAGCGGTATCCGCGGTTTAGCGGGAATGCCTTACCGGCGTCACTGGCAAGGAATCACTCTGCTGCGCCCCTGGTTATGTATTAGCCGTCACACGCTAGCAAAGACCGCTAAGGCGCTGGCGCTTGAGTGGTGTGAAGACCCCACCAACGTGGATGCGTCGTTAGACCGTAACCGTTTGCGACACCACGTGATGCCGCAGCTTCAAACGCGATGGCCAAGCGCCGCAAGCTCGCTTGCCAAAAGCGCCCAGCACGCCGGAGAAGCGGACCAGCTACTGGCAGAGTATGCGGCGAGCGAGTTGGCGAGTCTGAGCGTTGGGGGAGGCTACCTTGACGCGGTTGCGTTAAATCAGCGCAGCGCACCCCGTCAGCGATTGCTGGTGCGCACTTTCTGCCAGCAGTTAGGTTTACCCACTCCGCCGCAAAAGCGCTTGGAGAGCTTGCTGGCGCAGCTGGCGGCGTCCGCAGATGCACAGGTTAAGGTGGTCTGGGAGGGGGTTGAGGCGCGAGTATGGCGGCGCAGGCTCTATATTATGACCGCTCTCCCACCGCTGCCTGCCTGGGAAACGCTTTGGGATGGTCAGCCAGGGCTTTCCACGCCGCTAGGCAAGCTGATGGTTTCAGTGCCGACTTCTCGCCCGTTGATGCTGCGCTGGCGCCAAGGCGGTGAGGTTATTGATCTGCCGGGCCGTGGCCGTCGGGATTTAAAACGACTACTGCAGGAGAGCGAGCTGCCGCCCTGGGAGCGCCAGCGCCTAATTGTGGTGTTAGAGGGCGAGGCGTGCATTGGCGTTATTCAGCCGCCTGACCAGCTTTTGTGGCAAGCGGCCGGGAGTCGCTTTGTGGCTACTCCAGCACGGTAAACGTAAACCCGGCGCCTGCCATATACGCCTGTTCCTGCTCCATATCAGTACTGAGCAGGGTGGGTTCATCGCTTGCAGGCAGCGTTAGAGTCAGCGCTGAGCCCTCTGCGCTAACGTCTGGTAGCGGCGGCGCGCTTTCTGGACGCGAGTGGTTAATCAGTACCGCCAAGCGCAGTAAGCGTGCCAACTTTGCATAGCTTGCCTGTTGCGAGGCCGGGAGTGCTTGCCACTCCTTGAGCGGGAATTTGCGTCGGTGGGCGCGCACTAAAAATGCCAGTAAGCGCTGCTCTGGCCGCGAAAAACCGGCGAGGTCGGAGTGTTCTAATAGATAAGCACCGTGGCGATGGAACTGACTGTGGGAAATAGCCAGGCCAATTTCATGTACATGGCTTGCCCACGCAAGATAGTGTCCCTGAGGCTTCGTTAGCCCCCATGCTTGTTTTACGTTGGCAAAGAGTCGCATGGCGGTATCGGCGACGTTATCGGCTTGCCGCGTATCGACATCGTAAACCCGTTTGAGCATTTCCAGCGTTTTAGAGCGGGTGTCCTCGGCGCTGTTGCGGCCTGCCATATCGTATAACACGCCTTCACGGAGCGCGCCGTCGGCAAAACGCATCTGGGTGAGGTCGAAAGCTTCAAATACAGCGCTTAAAATAGCCACGCCTGCCGGAAAGACTTTTGAGCGGTCAGGCTTTAAGCCATCCAGCTCAATTTTCTCCAGCTGCTTATATTTAAGCAGCCGCTCGCGGAGTTTCTTCAGCCCGCTACGCGTAATAACGCCTTCCTGCGTACTGTCGCCGTAAGCGAAGATTACGCTTGCCGCCGCTTTAATAGTGCCGCTAGAGCCCACCGGGTCGTCCCAGCCCAGACGCTGGTAGGGGCGCTGTATATTGGCTAATTCCGACAGCGCCGCCAGCTCTGCACGGCGCATGCGCTTTTCGCTTAGCTCACCGTCAGGGAAAAACCGGCGGGTAAAGGTGACACAGCCCATGCGCAGGCTTTCCAGTGCCTTGGGTTCAAAGGACTCACCAATGATGAATTCGGTAGAACCGCCGCCAATATCAACAATTAGTCTGCGGCCGTTTTCCGCTAATGCGTGGGCAGCGCCTAGGTAAATCAAGCGAGCTTCTTCGCGCCCGGCAATAATTTCGATGGCGTGACCAAGCTGTGCCTCGGCGCGCTCGATAAAGATTTGGCTGTTATAGGCATCGCGCAGCGCATTGGTGCCCACAATGCGCAGGTTGGCGCTCTCAATATCTTTTAAAAAGGGCGCAAAGCGGCCTAAGCAGTCTAGCGCTCGCTGGATAGCGGCTTCGCTGAGGTAGCCTTGGTCATCTAGTCCGGCGGCTAACTGTACTTTTTCACCCAGCCGGGCGACCACCTGCAAGCGTTCGTTTTGGTAGTTCGCCACCAGCAGATGGAAGCTGTTTGAGCCTAGGTCGATGGCAGCCAAGCGCTGCGGATCACCATGGTCAATGTCTTCCTTTATTGCAGTGCTAGGGAGTGAAATGTCCTTGGGCATGAGCTATCCTTCGTGTTGGCTATGCCAAGGTTGCGGCGCCCTATGACGATTGTCAATTGCCAAAGGCTTGCGTTTATCGCAGCCCTTGACTACCATCGAGCTACTGGCTTGATCCGAGCTAGCTTGTTTGTCTATTTAACAAGTGCAGTAACTCGGTTATTCCAAGCAGTACGTACCTAGATGGCATCAGCCAGATGTCAAAGTCGTCAGATAACCCGCTGAAACAGCATTTTCTTTGCCGATCAGATTAACTAGTTTATTAGCACCCTCTCGCTAAGCAGTCATTGATGCCCTCATTTCTTTTCTGGTATCTGATTTTTGACTGCCCAGCTTTTAGTACTCGAGCGTGTGCCTAGATGGGTTCTGAACGCATCACTCGGCGGAATAACCACGCCTCCTGTCTTATTCCCGGCGCTTGGCGCCCAGCTTTCATGAGCAACTTTCTAACACACCGATGAATCTCACTGAACTCAAGCAAAAATCCGTTCCCGAGCTGCTCGATATCGCCCGCGACATGGGGATCGACAACTTAGCCCGCTCGCGCAAGCAGGACATCATTTTCGCCATCCTCAAGAAGCACGCCAAAAGTGGTGAGGATATCTATGGTGATGGTGTGCTGGAAATTCTCCAGGATGGTTTTGGCTTCCTGCGCAGCGCCGACAGCTCCTACCTCGCCGGTCCAGACGATATCTACGTCTCACCGTCACAGATTCGTCGTTTCAATCTGCGCAAAGGCGACTCCATTTCCGGCAAAATTCGCCCGCCAAAAGAAGGCGAGCGCTACTTTGCACTGCTCAAGGTTAGCCAGATCAACTTTGATCGCCCGGAAAACGCCAAGCATAAGATTCTCTTTGAGAACTTAACGCCGCTGTTCCCGGACGACCGTCTGCGCATGGAGATCGGCAACGGGTCGACAGAAGACCTGACGGCTCGGATCATTGATCTGACCGCGCCGATCGGTAAAGGCCAACGCGGTTTGCTGGTGTCGCCGCCGAAGGCGGGTAAGACGCTGATGCTGCAAAACATCGCGACATCTATCACGCGTAACAACCCTGAGTGTCATCTGATCGTGCTACTGATCGATGAGCGCCCAGAGGAAGTGACCGAGATGTCCCGCACCGTTCGCGGCGAAGTCGTTGCCTCTACGTTTGATGAGCCGCCGGCCCGCCACGTACAGGTGGCCGAAATGGTTATCGAGAAGGCGAAGCGCTTAGTTGAGCACAAAAAAGACGTGGTGATTTTGCTCGACTCCATCACTCGTCTAGCACGTGCCTACAACACCGTAGTGCCGAGTTCTGGCAAAGTACTGACCGGTGGTGTCGATGCCCATGCCTTAGAAAAGCCAAAGCGCTTCTTCGGTGCGGCGCGTAATATCGAAGAGGGCGGTAGCCTGACGATTATCGCCACCGCGCTTGTCGATACCGGTTCAAAAATGGACGAGGTTATCTTCGAGGAGTTCAAGGGCACCGGCAACATGGAAGCGCACCTTGACCGCAAGCTGGCTGAGAAACGCGTCTTCCCGGCGATCAACATTCGTCGCAGCGGTACCCGCCGCGAAGACCTGCTGGCCTCTGAAGATGAGATGCAGCGCATGTGGATTCTGCGCAAGCTGCTCAATCCGATGGAAGACACGGCGGCAACCGAATTCTTAATTGATCGTCTGAAAGATACTAAGACGAATCTGGAATTCTTTGAAGCGATGAAGCGCCGTTAGGTGCTGCATTACGGTCAGGCGCTAGCAGCTTAACGCCTGACAGCCAGGGGAAGTACCTTGAGGAGAGAGCCTTGAAGTACCACGACTTGCGCGATTTTATTGCGGCCCTAGAAGCGCAGGGTGAACTCAAGCGAATTAAAGCTGAAGTTGACCCTTACCTGGAAATCACTGAAATCTGCGACCGCACGCTGCGTGCCGGTGGCCCTGCATTACTGTTTGAAAATGTAAAGGGGCACGACATGCCGCTGTTAGGCAACCTGTTTGGTACGCCTAAACGGGTGGCGCTGGGCATGGGGCAGGATTCGGTAGAGGCGCTGCGTGAAGTAGGTAAGCTACTGGCCTTTTTAAAAGAGCCAGACCCGCCCAAAGGGCTAAAAGACGCCTGGGACAAGCTGCCGATCTTCAAGCAAGTGCTCAGCATGGGGCCAAAGAGTGTTAAGCGCGCGCCGGTACAGGACGTCGTTTATGAAGACGACGAGGTTGATCTCGGTCGCTTACCTATTCAGCACTGCTGGCCCGGCGATGCTGCCCCCCTGGTGACGTGGCCTCTGGTGATTACCAAAGGCCCGCACAAAAAGCGTCAAAACCTGGGGATTTATCGCCAGCAGAAAATTGCCAAAAATCGTCTGATTATGCGTTGGCTATCCCATCGCGGCGGCGCGCTGGATTTTCTTGAGTTTCAAAAAGCGCATCCAGGTGAGCCGTTTCCGGTCGCTGTCGCGCTAGGCGCTGACCCGGCCACGATTTTGGGTGCCGTGACCCCCGTGCCCGATTCGCTCTCTGAATATGCCTTTGCCGGGCTACTGCGCGGTTCACGCACTGAGCTTGTGAAATGCGGCCACGCGGATCTTGAAGTGCCAGCCTCTGCTGAGATTATTCTTGAAGGGTTTATTTACCCGGATGATATGGCACCCGAAGGGCCGTTTGGCGATCATACCGGCTATTACAATGAGGTCGATCACTTCCCAGTGTTCACCGTGACGCGGATGACCATGCGCCGCGACGCTATTTATCACTCTACCTATACCGGCCGCCCACCCGACGAGCCTGCCATTCTAGGCGTTGCGCTTAACGAAGTATTTGTGCCCATTCTGTGTAAGCAGTTTCCCGAAATTGTCGACTTCTACCTGCCGCCAGAAGGGTGCTCGTACCGTATGGCCGTAGTGACGATGAAAAAGCAGTACCCCGGGCACGCCAAGCGCGTGATGATGGGAGTGTGGAGCTTCTTACGTCAGTTTATGTACACCAAGTTTGTCATTGTGCTGGACGACGACGTGGATGCACGTAACTGGGAAGATGTCATGTGGGCGATCACCACCCGGATGGATCCGGCGCGGGATACGGTCATGGTGGAAAACACGCCCATCGACTATCTCGATTTTGCGTCGCCTGTCTCTGGGCTAGGCTCCAAGATGGGACTGGATGCGACCAATAAATGGCCTGGCGAAACTGACCGCGAATGGGGCACGCCGATTGTGATGGACGAAGCGGTGAAAACGCGAGTCGATGAACGTTGGGATGAATTGGGCATTGATATTCCGTTACCCGCATCTCGCCACAGCTAGTTAGGTATCGCGGGCTAAACGACTTTCCACAAAGAGGCTTTAATGAGCGCAACGACGTTAACGTGTAAAACGCTAACCTGCCAAGTCACCGCCGTTGAGGATTTAAATCCTGACGTATTTGGGGTGACCGTCGAAGGGCGCGCTGAAGCCATGCAGCATGCACCAGGGCAGTATCTAGAGCTTAAATTAGACGACGCAACCTGGGTGCCGTTTTCTATTGCCAGCGCCGACCGCCACGATGGCACCATCGAGCTGCATATTCAGCACTGGCCAGAACGCGATAATTCAGCGCGCCTGCGTGACCTACTACAAGTGGCCAATCAGTTAACGGTGCGCCTGCCCAGCGGCGAGTGCGTGCTGAATGCCGAAAGTGAGCGCCCGCTGCTGCTGATTGCTGCAGGCACCGGTTTTGCTCAAATGAAGGCAATTGTGGAAGCCTCCCTGCAAAGCCAGCCTGAGCGGCCTATCTCACTTTGGTGGGCAGCGCGTGAACATCGCGATCTTTACGCTGAAAATCTAGCGACTCAATGGGCGCAGCAACACGCCAATGTGTCCTTTCAAGCAGTGACGGAATTTCCGCTGACTGAGCCACTCGCGCAGGGCGAGCGTATTGTCCATCATCAGGGGCGCGTCGATTTAGTGTTGGAGAGCGAGCTTGCCAATACGCCCATTACGCCCAGCGACTGTGATATCTACCTGTCGGGCTCGCCGGGCATGGTATACGCCTGCGTTGATGTGCTGGAGCGTCTTGGGGTCAGCAGTGAGCGAATGTTCTCGGATGTATTTGCCTACGCCCCGCGGCCTCAATAAAATGATCAGCCACTTTACGCTATTGCTGTCTTGCTAACTTTCTACCTCAATAAATGGAGGCTTTATGGCCGATCATGACGACAACTTTAAAGATGAATCTGGTTTGCTTGCCATTGTGCTGGGCGTTGTAGTGCTAGTGAGCATGAGCGCACTACCTGCAACGATTGGCTGGGTGCAAGCATTTAGCGGCTGATAGTTGCCATTTTGCGCATATGCAGGCAGGATTAAGCACAAGCGCCTTTGGCGAACTTATGAAACGAGAACACTGTTATGTATAACGCACACTCTACACAGCGCCTTGCAGCCAAGCCGGAAACGGCCGTTGGTGCATGTGCCGCTGCGCGAGTAAGCGCGTTTGCATTTGCTTATGCAGGTTATTGGTTTAGCCACGGTGTGCCCCTGGCCGACCAGTAGCGTCGCGCCAACAGGCACACCACCTTGGTTGCCTGCCGCATGCAAAGAAGCCTCGGTTGGTAACCCAACTGAGGCTTCTTTTGTTTTAAGCCTATCAAAACGTCTACAGAACATTCATCAAGGAGCTGCACCATGTCTTACCGCGCACACGTTATCGCCTCTTCCATCGCCCTTTGCTATCTCGGCTATGGCTATGGCTGGCGATTTAGCGGCGCGCGGTCGGTGCAAGCTGCCACCTCCGACCGTGCCTGCTTGGGTGGCCCATTAGTCACAGGTAGTCATACGCGATGTCATACGCTTTCGGAGAGATAAACATGAATGCCCATGCCAGCCCTTTAAAGTCACCGCTGTCGTCCTTAACGCACCCCCCTGTGGGAACCTCTCAGCCGCTGCCGCTGCCTGCAGAGCTTCGCCGCCGCATAGGCGTTAGTGCGACACTCAGTGAGCAAATTACCCAACAGCGCCTTGCCGTTCAGCGTGTGCTCAATGGCCAAGACAATCGTCTGCTGGTCGTGGTGGGCCCGTGCTCTATTCATGACCCGGACGCTGCCCTTGAGTACGCCGACAGGCTGGCGGCGCTCAGCGATGAAATCAGTGAGCAAATTCTGCCGGTCATGCGTGTTTATGTCGAAAAACCCCGTACTACTGTGGGATGGAAAGGGCTTGCTTACGACCCAGACCTAGACGGTAGCGGCGACATGTCGCGGGGTATCGCGCTCTCCCGTGAGTTAATGCACGCCGTCGCAGCCCGCGGCTTACCGGTAGCCACCGAGCTTTTGCAGCCAATGCTGGCACCTTACCTAGATGACCTGCTGAGCTGGGTCGCTATCGGAGCACGAACGACCGAATCCCAATTACACCGTGAACTTGCCAGCGATTTAAGCGCTGCCGTGGGGTTCAAAAATGCGACGAGCGGTGATGTGCAGGTAGCGATTGATGCCATGCAGGCAGCAGCCCACACCCATCAGCGGTTTGCGATTGATAGCGAAGGCCGTCCAGTGATGCAGGAGACGGCTGGCAACCCTCACACTCACCTGGTACTGCGTGGCGGACACGGCGAGCCGAATTACCAGGCCCACCATGTGCGCTCATCGGTCAATGCCCTACAAAAAGCCGGTCAAAACCCGCGCTTGATGGTGGACTGCAGCCACGCCAATGCGCGAAAAGATCATCGCCGCCAAAGTGAAGTAATGCTAGACGTGCTTGCCCAGCGCAACGCGGGAGATGCCAACGTCGTCGCGTTGATGCTCGAAAGTTATCTACACGAAGGTAAACAGGCGCTTAAACCCAACAGTATGCGCTACGGGGTGTCGGTAACTGATGCCTGCGTGAGCTGGGAGACGACTGAGCGGCTACTCAAAACGGCCGCTGAGCGAATGCGTTAGGCCGCGTTATTTGAGCATACGTGATAACCGTCTTTGATAACCTCTTGTTTGCCCTGGCCAGCTCCGTATCATAAGAAGCTTCTATTGATAATGAGGTTGGCCATGGCTTTCACCCTTGAGCAGCACAGTCCAGATGCTTACCGTCGCAAAGCGCGCATGATTAGTATCGCGATGGCAGGTCAGCTAGTTGTGTTTGGTCTGTTGTTTTCGATGCTATTAGCCGCCACCTTTGGCGGCAGTTTCTGGATGAATGCCCTTGGCGTATTGCTCGGGTTGCTGGCGACCAGCGCGATGTTTGCCGTGCTGCGTGATCGGCCCTGGATGACAGAAATGCGCTACGTCTGGCAGCTCAAACATCACCTTTCGCATATCAGTGGCTACCTAAAGCCCCTGCGTAAAGGGGTAGAGGAGAATAATCGCGTAGCGCTGGATATCGTGACGTTCTACCACCAGGGAATGACGCAGCTAGCTGAGTTAAATGGTCGTACCACCGACGATGACGCCGAGCGGTTGGCTGAAAAGATGCAGATAAAAATCAAGCGAGAAGAGTTAGGTCTGCCAGAGCAGGTCAATCGCTTTGACCCACAGGATTTGAGTGCTTTTAAACGCCGCTAGAGCCGTATTTAATGCCGTTAGGGTTATCCAACAGGGAGCATTGAGTCATGATCCACGCAAAAAAATCGTTCGTCGCCATGGCAATGGTGACCACAACACTGGCTATCGCTGGCTGTGCCACGTCTACAACGGCGCCGAGTGAGTCTGCCAATGTGACGGTAAACAGCCGTGCGCCTTTGCTTCCTGCTGCTCTGTTCCCTGGTAGCGCCGAGAGATTTGATGCCTGGGAGTGTCAGCCGGCCAACCAGAACCTAGTGACCGCAGTGAACGATGACAATCTGCGCCTCTGGTCACTGCACGGCGCCTGGCGTTTACCTGAAGCCGTGGTTGCCAGCGGTGCCCGCTATCAGGACGGCGAAATCAGCTTCTGGAACCGAGGTGACCAAGCCCAGGTCGAAACGCCGCGTGGTCAGCTACAGTGTCAGCAAGGTCTCGTGCGCGAAGCATCAACTCGCGCCAATCATCCCGGCGTGATGTTCCTAGGGCGTGGCAATGAGCCGGGCTGGTCGATAGAGCTCGCTCACGACGAACCGGTAATGACTTGGACAACGGCTTACGGTACCGAAACGCACACCTTGCCTTACATGGTTAGCGTGATGGATAACGACGCAGGCCGTGTTGTAATTGAGAACGCCGATGCCGAGCGCTTTTTTCGCGTGCGTATTGAAGCGGGCGCCTGTTTTGATGACATGAAAGGCCAGCCCTATCCTGCGCGTGTCACGTTGACAATAGACGATGAGCAGTACAATGGCTGCGGCCAGGGCATCGCACCGTAATCAATCGCTTATCTTAAAAGCGCTAGCATTTTAGCAGTGGTAACGGAAAGGAGCTGCGCGCCATTGAGGCTCAATAAAATCGCTAGCGCATAGAGCCGTCACATTGCCTGTTGCTCTAGCCGCGAGCCTAGAAAGTGTTGTCAGCTGGATCCCGCGTGAAGTGTCTAGCTCCTCGCTGATGTCGACCGGGTGCCAAAGATCTCCGTCCCGTGTTGCCAAGGTAAAACTGAAGGGATGGAAACCCGGAAAACCGAGCCGGATATCCGTCGCGATTAAGGTTTCCTGATTATCAATCCACTGCGTGTCATAACGTAGAAAGGGGCCGGTAAACCACGCTAACCGCTGTCCTAGCGGCCCTGCGAGCGCGTTCTCCTCAAGTGCAACATTACGCTTTATGGGTTCAAGCGTTGGGGAGCGCTGACCATCAAAGACGCTGATTAAACTCTCAAAATAGCGATCGCCGTCAATCACGGTAGCGCGCCACAAGGCAATATTAAACGGTGTTGGTTGAACCAATACGGGCGCCGCTTGCAAGCCAGCGTCGGCTAATGCGGGCGCTAAACGTTGCTCAATGCTCCATTTCGCGCCGGCTGCCAGCAGTAAATAGAGGCTCGATACCGTTAATCCAACGATGCAGGCTTTGCGTACTTTTTTAACAGTAACGGCGATAATCAGCGCAATCAGTAGGGGCAAGGTGTAGAAAGGGTCAATAATAAAGACGATAGGCCACGCTGCAGGCGGCATATCGAGCGGCCAGAACAGCTGAGTGCCATAAGTGGTCAAAGAATCTAATAGCGGGTGAGTGATCAAAATAAGCGCAAAAAAGCACCACCACCTTCCTAAAGAGATATCGCGAGCAGGTGCGAAGCGGTGGCAAAGCAGTGCCAATACCATGGCTAAACCGGTCAGCACAAACAGTGAGTGACTAAAACCGCGATGTTCTGTCACATTGGCTACGGCATCGCCATAGTCGAGCACGACGTCCAGATCGGGTAAGGTGCCCAGTAGCGCACCGATAAGTACGGCTTTTCGGCCCAATCGTTTGCCAAGAACCGCACCGCCTATGGCGGCCCCAAGAGCAGCTTGTGTGATTGAATCCACGAATGTCTCCTTGGGGTGCCCCCCGAATTCTAAGCAAGTAGTGTATTATTATACAGATCTGTAAAGAGGATATTTGAATGTCACAAAATCGTCTAATTAAACGTCTGGCAGTCAGTCTTCTTGCCGCGTATTCGCTTAACACCTTGGCAGCACCTACGATTGATGTGCACAGTGATCCCAACTGTGGCTGCTGCGGCGCGTGGGTGAGCCACCTTGAAGAAGCCGGGTTTGATGTTAACCATCATCGCGATGGGGACGTTCGGGCTATCAAAATGGCTAATGGCGTTCCACCCGAGCTTGCCTCTTGTCATACGGCCATTGTGGATGGCTACGTGATTGAAGGTCATGTGCCCGCATCCGATATTCAGCGCCTGTTAGAAGAGCAGCCAGAGGTCGTTGGGCTTACGGTGCCGGGCATGCCGCATGGTTCTCCGGGGATGGAGACAGGCCGCGTGGATGATTACGCTGTGCTCAGCTGGACGCGAAATGCTAACCCGCCCGCTATCTTTAACGAATATACCCAGTAATGATGAAGGGAGAGTGACATGCAATTTTTGCACACCATGGTTCGGGTAAGCGACTTGGATGCGTCGCTGACGTTCTACTGTGATCTGCTGGGCCTGAAAGAAGTGCGCCGCAAAGAGAATGAAAAAGGCCGCTTTACGCTGGTCTTTCTCGCCGCACCGGAAGACGAAGCGCGCTCAGAGCGCCTAACGGCTCCAGAGCTAGAGCTGACCTATAACTGGGACCCTGAAGAGTACACCGGTGGGCGCAACTTTGGCCATTTGGCCTACCGCGTCGACGATATTTACGCGCTATGCAAAAAGCTTCAGGAGAATGGCGTTACCATTAACCGCCCACCGCGGGACGGGCATATGGCGTTCGTGAAGTCGCCCGACGGCATCTCGGTGGAGCTACTGCAAAAAGGTGATGCGCTCTCGCCGCAGGAGCCATGGGCATCTATGGAAAACAGCGGAAGCTGGTAACGTTAAATATAAGGAGTCACGATAAGGTGAAAGGACTAACCCGTAATGCTTTGGTGGGAATAGGCTTGGCGCTTCTGGTCAGCGCGTGCAGTAGTGCCCCGCAGCAAGAGCGTGTAGATGCCCCGCAAAGCACTGGATTATCCGGCCAAATTGTCGAGCAGCGCTGGAATTTACTGCTGGTAGGCACCGACGAGCGGCTATCTATGCAGGAAACCCCGTTCTTCCGTATTGAGCGCGACGGCAGCGTGAGCGGCTCGGATGGCTGTAACCGCTTTACTGGCAGTGTGGCGCTGGGTGACAACCAGCGTATCGAGTTTAGCCAGCTCGCCTCGACGCGTATGGCATGCCCCAATATGGAAGACGCCAAGCGGGTAACCGATATGCTCGACACCGCCTACCGCTATCTGATTGACCACGACCGGCTGGTATTTTTTGGCCCAGATAGTCGCGTGTTAGGCGGCTGGCGCGAAGCCAATTAAGCCTTTAGCCACCACCTGAGCGCTATTATTTATGGCTTAAAAGGCGGATTGAAGCGGGCGATAAAGCGCGCATCAATCCGCTTTTTCCATTCCCATACCCAACGGCCTGAAAAGCCGATTTCACCCCGGCTAGCAATCGCATGACCGTCACCGGTACCGATCAGTGCCAGGGCGCGTTTAGGTGGCTTCCAAGCGACCAGCGGTTCACCATGGCAGGCGGCGCGCAGGTTCTTTGCCAGCACTGGCCCTTGGCGTACGGCGTAAACCCCGGCTTTTGGTACGGGTGATGAGAGCAGCGGTGACGTGAAATGAGCGCAGTCGCCCGCGGCAAATAGCCGAGGTACACCGGTAACCGCTAAGGTTTGTTCGGTACAAATAAAGCGTTTGTCATCGAGAGGCAGGCGGGTCTCGGCCAGCCACGGATGTCCTGACGCGCCGGTAGCCCAGAGAACGATATCTGCTGGCAATGTCTGACCTTGCTCATCCTGTACGCCGCCCTGCACCAAGGCAGCAGCTCGCCGCTCAGGATGAACCTGGATGCCGGCTCGCTTCAGGGCGCGGCGGGTTAACTGGCGAGGTAGCCAGCCAGCGTCGCCAAGCAGGGTAGCGGAGGCGCTGAGCAGGTGCCCCTGCCAATCAATGTCTGAGCGACGCTGGCGCAGTTGGGCCAGTACGCTCATCAGGGTTTCGCAACTGGCGGCGCCACCGCCCACGCTAACAATCTGCTGGGTTGAGCCGGCAGGCAGCGCCTGAATGCGCGTTTGCAGCCCCTGCCAACGTTGATGCAGAGAGCTTAACGGACGCATGGCCAGCAGATACGGCAGCCCATCGCCGTGAGTTGCGGGGAGTTCCAGAGTAGAGCCAACGTTGATCGACGCTACATCAAAGGCGAGTGTTTGACCGTTCGCTAGGGTGATCTGTTGGGCGTTGTGGTCTAGCGCCACGGCGGGTGATTCAATCAACGTTGCCCTGGCATGCTGGCAAAGAGCGGCCACGTCAATCTGAGTGTCACGTAGCGAGCAGTCACCGGCCAGCCACGCGGGCACGCTGCCGGAGTAAGCGGCCAGACCGCTATCGCTGACCACTGTAATAGCGATCATAGGGTCCGTGCGCTGGGCAAAGGCTTCCAGCACAAAGGCGTGGGCATGGCCCGCGCCAATCAGCACTAGATTCTTTATAAAAGGCATTACTTTTCCTCGCCACGACGCCAGTGAAAGTAACGCTCTAATAGGGAAAGAATGCGCTCGGGCTTATGGGCATTTTTCCATACGCCCGCAGTGGCTTTGGCGGCTTCACCCAGCGTTGGGTAGGGGTGAATCGTACCCAGTAGCTTGTTAAGCCCCAGCCCATGTTTCATGGCGATGGTGAACTCGCCTAGCCACTCGCCGGCGTTTTCTGCCACGATGGTCGCGCCAAGGATTTTATCTTTGCCGGGCACGGTAAGCACCTTGATAAACCCTTCCGTAGCGCCTTCTGCAATGGCACGGTCGCTTTCGCTCATGGCGTAGCGGGTGACCTCAAACGCTACGCCTTTGGCGGTGGCCTCTTTTTCGTTTAGCCCGACCCGCGCTACTTCCGGCTGAACGTAGGTGACGGCAGGCATAAAGCGGTAATCCACGGCAAAACTTTTCAACTCGCCAAACAGCGCGTTGACTGCCGCGTGCCACGCCTGGTGCGCGGCAGCGTGGGTGAGTTGGTAAGGGCCGGCTAAATCGCCGCAGGCCCAAATATTGGGCAAGCGGGTTTGTAGGCGTTCATTTAATGCCAGCGTGCCGCCCTCGGTGGTGGTAATGCCCAGCGCTTCCAGCCCCAACCCTTCTACGTTGGCTTGGCGGCCAGCACTCACCAGCAGGTAATCGAACGCTAGGGTGGTGCGCTCACCCAAGTGTTCGATGACAAGCTGATGCTCACCGTCGATTTGGTTCACTTCCAGCGCTTTCGCGCCGGTCATCACCGTTACGCCCTCTTGGGTGAGTGTATGCGCCACGTGCTCGCCCACCTCGTTATCTTCCCGGCCGAGCAGCTGCGGAGCACCCTCTACCAAGGTGACTTGGCTGCCTAAGCGGGCAAAACTTTGGCTCAGCTCGCAACCAATCGCCCCGCCTCCCAGCACCACCAAGCGTTTAGGCAGCTCGGTGAGCGACCATAAATTCTCTGAAGTGAGAATCGGTGCGTGCTCAATGCCAGGCAGCGAAGGCACGCGGGGGCGTGCGCCGGTGGCCAGCACGATATGGCGGGCGGTGAGGGTTTTCTCGCCTACTTTAATTTCCCAGGGTGACGTGAGCGTGGCGTGCTCTTGATATACCGTCACGCCAAGTTTGCTATAGCGCTCGACACTGTCATGGGGTTCGATATCCGTAATCGCTTGATGAACGTGGCTCATCACCTTAGCAAAATCGACCTGCGGCTCGCTGGCAGTCACCCCGAATCTGTTCGCCGTGCGAATCTCATGGGCGGCGCGGGCGGCACGAATTAATGCTTTAGAAGGCACGCAGCCGGTATTCAGGCAGTCACCGCCCATTTTGTGCTTTTCTACCAACGCCACTTTGGCCTTAACGGCGCTACCTATGTAGCTGGTGACAAGCCCCGCCGAGCCACCGCCAATCACCACGATGTCGTAATCAAAGCGGGCCGGGCGGGTGAATCCGCGGTAAGCATTGCGTTTTTGCATCAGTAGCGCAATGCGTCGGGCTATCCAGGGAAACACCGCCAGCAGTGCAAACGAGGCCAAAAGCCCGGGAGAAATAATCCCTCCCAAGCTTTCAAGTTCGCCGAGTTGGCCGCCTGCATTCACGTAAACCGCGGTGCCGGGCAGCATGCCAAGCTGGCTCACCCAGTAGAACGTGGTGGTTTTGAGCCGCGTTAGCCCCATCACCAGGTTGATCATAAAAAACGGAAACACCGGTACCAGGCGAAGGGTAAAGAGATAAAAAGCACCGTCTTTATCAACCCCACGGTTGACCGTCTCAAACTGACGGGGAAAGCGCTTTTCAATGGGCTGGCGAAACAGAAACCGTGAAAGCAAAAACGCCAGCGTCGCGCCGAGGGTGCTGGCAAAGGAGATAATCAATAGTCCCCAACCGAGGCCAAAGAGCGCCCCACCCAGCAGGGTGAGCAGCGTCGCACCCGGCAGCGACAGTGCTGTCATGACCACATAGACCGCAAAGAAGATGCCCGCCACTTGCCAAGGGGATTGCTGAAACGCCGTTTGGAAATCGCTGCGATAGGCTTGCAGGGTTTCCAAGGTGAAAAACGTGTGGGCGCCGCTTAGGTAAAAGCCAAGTACGGCCAGTAGCAGCAGGGTGATAATCAGCAGGCGCTGACGGTTCATGGCAGGCTCCATTGGGACGAAGTGGTGTTAAAAGCAGGACATTCGTTCAGTGTCAGTGACGCGCAGCGTCAATTACTTACACGTTGGCGGCGTTCTGCAGGGTTTGTTGCCAGCGCTGCCAGTCTTCCGGGCGATCAATATCCCACATGGTGTCGGGAAAGGTGGCGTCTAAACGCAGCGCAGCAAGCCGTTGGCGAGTGACCGCTAGCACTTGCTCGGTTCCCCAGGGGATGTTCTCAAATAGGCTAGGGTGGTCGTCGTGAGTGCCAATCAACCCGTAGCCTCCATCTTCGGCAGGTAAAATCACCACAGGGGCGTTTTCAAGGGCCGCACTGCACTGCTTAAGCATGGTAACGGTAATGCTTGGGCAGTCGGTGCCCATCACCATCGCTGGGCCTGGCTTGCTGTTAAGTGCATGGCGAACGCGCATTCCCACATCACCCTGCTGTTGAGCGGCAAGGGCTATGCCGTGGTGCGCCTGAAGCTCTAAAAACAGCGGGTGCTGATGCTCCAGAGAGGTCCATAGCGTGACGTGTTGAGAGCCTAATGCTTGGCAGGCGGTAGCAACGCAGTGGCGAACCATCGTGGCATGGGCTTGCGCCGCGCCTTCTGGCCCCAGGTAAGGCATTAAACGCGTTTTCGCCTGCCCTGGTAGGGGCGCCTTGGCCAGCAGGTGTAAATGGGGCTGCATGGTTGGCTTAACGGGCATTGCGATACTCCTTGGCCAATTGAGTGGCGCTGACGCCGCGCCAGTAGCGGTAACGCAGCCGCCACATCAGGCAAATGGTTCTCCAGGCGCCGAACTGATCCCAGCGTCTGCCTGAGCTTACCACTTTGGTACGTAGGCAGGCGGGGGGAGAAAGTGTCTTCAGCCGCTTGCTTAACGCGATATCTTCCATTAGCGGCTGGTCGGGAAAGCCGCCCACTGCATCAAATGCCTCCCGGCGTAGAAACATGCCCTGGTCGCCGGTGGCGATACCGCTCAGCCGTGAGCGTAGGTTCATCAGAGTACTGACGACGGGCAGCCAGCGGCTTTTGCCTTCCAAGTGAATATCAAACCGCCCCCAGGCGTGGTGGGCCAGCGACTGATGGAGATTCGCCACCGCACGCTGCTCTTCACCGGGGGGCAGCTGGGTATCGGCATGCAGAAAAAGCAGCGCCGGAGCGCTAGCGTGCTGAGCACCTAGGTTCATCTGCCGCGCTCGTCCGGGGTCGCTGCTGAGTACCGCGTCGGCCAGTGGGGCTGCGAGGGCCACGCTGGCATCGGTGCTGCCGCCATCCACAACGATGAGTTCAACGCCTGAGGCGCGCAGCGGTTGCAGCCACGTGAGCGTTGCCTGAATACCCCCTGATTCATTGAGCATGGGAATGATGATGCTCAGTGACGCAGGTGCATGGTGTGGATTAGCCAAGGGCAATGATCGGCCCTCCCGCGGCAATGGCATCGGCTTCATCGTGAGTGACCAGCAGGGCGGGCAGTCCCGCTTCCCGCAGTTGCCCAAAGACCAGCGCGCGCATCTCTTGGCGAAGCGCAGTGTCTAGCTTGGAGAACGGTTCATCCAGCAGCACGGCGCGGGGCTGTGAAAGCAGTAGGCGTATCAGCGCTACCCGGGCTTGCTGACCGCCGGAAAGCGTGGCTGGGTCGCGCGCCTCGAAGCCCGCCAACCCCACCTGTTCGAGTGCCTTGGCAATTCGGGCTGTTTTATCGCGAACGCGGCTGGGTAACCCAAAGCGACAATTACCCGCCACGCTCAGGTGAGGAAACAGCATAGGGTCTTGAAACAGCAAGCCAATACCGCGATGTTCGGCAGGCAGTGGAAGCACATTACGTTGGCCCAGATGCACGTTGCCCTGAGCCGTAAAGGCGCTATTTAAAAAGCCTGCCACAAAGGCTAATAACGTGGATTTACCTGATCCTGATGGCCCCATCACGGTGAGTACTTCCCCGGGCGGCACCGCGGCATCGACGCGCAGCAGCTCTCGGTCTGCCAAGCGAATACACACCTTGTCTAAGACCAGCGCTTCAGTAGCGGTGTCGTTCACATTCATCAGTTTTGCTCATTGCTTGTTATTCAGGTGCTAGCCCTTGAAAACGTGCGGCGAGACACGCCTATCCAGCGCGGTGCAGCCAGGGCGACGATAAAGCCCACCAGCGGCAGGGCTGCCTGCACCAGCGCCCATACGCCAATTAAGCGTCGATTTCCGCCGGAGGCCAGCGCCACGGCTT
Organism: Vreelandella venusta; assembly: GCF_044809155.1. Classification (GTDB taxonomy): domain Bacteria; phylum Pseudomonadota; class Gammaproteobacteria; order Pseudomonadales; family Halomonadaceae; genus Vreelandella; species Vreelandella venusta_B. Next base: position 2,862,014 of record NZ_CP085241.1, on the reverse strand, counting down.
CAGTGGTCACCGTTGAGACTCTGCCCGCACCAAGAAGTTGAGTGGGTAAATATTGACCAATACTCACCGCCATCCCAACGGCAACAGCGGTAAGCAGCGGCGCCACCATCAATGGCAAGCGTACCCGCCAAAAAGCGCGGTTACGGGAAACACCTAGCGATTGCGCAACCGTCAGCCAGCGAGGGTCTAAGCGGCGGTAGGCCTCTGCTAATGAGAGATACACATAGGGCAGTACAAACAGTAAATGGCCGGCCACCACCAGTGAAAGCTGTGGGCGAACTCCCAATTTTTCAGCGGCGACAACCAAGCCAAATAGGAAGGCAATTTGCGGGACTAGTAGCGGCAAATAGAGCAACCATAGCGCACGGGTAGGGTGAAGATGCTGGCGCTGCTCATGCTCCAATGCCGCTACCACCAGCAGGGCGGCTAAGCCGGTTGAAAGCAACGCAATAAGCGCCGTTGCGCGCAGCGGGGCCGCCAGCATGGCTGCGCTACGCTGCCAGTGGTCGAACGTAAATGATTGGGGCAGTAGTTCTGGGAAGCGCCAAAAGCCCGCCATAGAAAATAGCGCAAGCCCCACCAGCGCTGCCAATGCACAAAAACTGGCAAGCGCTAAGCCTCCGTGGCCGATTACTTTAAGGGCCGTCTCACCCCGTTGGCGGCTACCGTTGGTCAGCCATGGCTTGCTTATGAAACGCACCAGCTGCTCCAGTAGCCACCAGGTGACGAGTGCCACCAGGGTAACTCCTAGCTGCAGCACGGCCGCTGCAGAGGCCATAAAACGGCGCGTAATATCCGGGTCGTTAAACCACTCCAGAATCGATACGCTTAAGGTAGGCGGTAAGCGTGGCCCTAAAATCAGCGCCATATCCACCACGGACGTTGCATAGGCGATAACCGCATAGACCGGTAGTCGAATTAGCGGATAGAGAGAAGGCAGCACGACTTTTAGCCAAGCAATCGCAGGCGTATAACCGAGCGAGCGCGCAAGGCGCAGACGCTTTTCCGCCTGCAGCTGGGGCAGTGCTGCCAAGCTCATTAGCAGTAAAAAAGGCGCCTCTTTCAGCACCAGGCCGAAGGTTAAGGCAAGACCCCAGGGGTCGTTAACAATCAGTGCATCCGGGGGAGATTCCCAGCCGGAAAGCCAGGGGGAAATAGCGCGCGACATTAAGCCGGAGGGAGCAATCAAGAAGGCAACGCCAAACGCGACTGCCGCATGGGGAATGGCCAGCAGTGGCGATACTAAGCGCCGCAAGCTGCGATCCAACCAGGTATCCTGATTGGCCGCTAAAAACAGCACGACGATGAGTAAGGCTACCGCAGTGCTGGCTAGACCGCTGGTAAAACTCACCGCGACTGAACGCCATAATCCCGGCTGGGCGAACAGCATTTGCCATGGAGCGAGCGTTGCGCTTTCGCCGCCCAGCACTGGTAGATAGCCAAAGGCAGGCAGAAGCACCATGCCCAGCCCTGCGGCGACGGGCATCACCAGCAGGGCAATCATCAGCAGAGGGGCAAGCCTTAGCATCTATTAATTAACGCCGTAACGCGCAAGCCATGCGTCCTGAAGGGCATTCATCCAGCTGGGGTGAGGCTCGGCCAGGGTGTTGGACAGAGCATCAGCAGGCAGCGCTGAGGGGTGGTTTTCCGCTTGCTGAAACAGTGCCTTGTCGCTTTCATCTAATTGATTAACGGCCAATACGGTGCGGTCGCCCCACATGCTGAGCGACTGCTTCTGGGCTTGCGCCTCCGGGGAGAGCAGGAAGTTGGCTAGCGCCATGGCCCCCGCTTTATGGGGTGAGTTATAGGGAATCGCGACAAAGTGCACGTTGCCCAGCGTGCCGCCTTCCAGCACATAGCTGCGCACGCTTTCCGGCAGCTCATACTCCATCACTGCTACGACGGCATCGGTGGGGTAAAACGAGAAAGCGAGGCTGAGTTCGCCATCGCTCATCAGTGTACGAAGGTTAGGGCCAGACTCTGGGAAGCTGCGCCCGCTGCGCCATAAATGCGGGTGAAGCTCGTCTAAATAGGCCCACAGCGGCGCGGTGATCTCCTCAAATGCGGCGTCATCAACCGGGGCATAGAGGGCGTCCTCTTGATCGGTCAGCTCGATGAGTGCCTGCTTTAAAAACGTGCTGCCGGTGAAATCAGGAATGCGTGGATAGCTGAACTGGCCGGGATTCTCTTTGGCCCAGGCGAGCAGCGCTTCTACGCTTTGGGGAGGCGTGTCGGTTTGCGCGCTGTCGTAGTAAAAGGTGATTTGTGCCTTTCCCCAGGGGGACTCATAGCCTTCGGTAGGCAGAGTGAAGTCGGTGACGACTTCAGGGTTTTCGTCAGGATAGGTGAGGGCGAAATTCGGCAGCGATTCCGCAAAAGGCCCAAACAGTAGCGCTTGCTCGCGCATGGCGGCAAAGTTTTCGCCGTTGATCCAGATGAGATCGATACTGCCATCCTGATGGTTATTGGCTTGCTTCTCTCCGAGCACCCGTGCCACGGCGCTGCTGGTGTCGTCTAATTTAACGTGCTCTACATCAACGTTGTAGCTTTCCTGCATCTGCGCTGCCACCCAGGCAATGTAGCGGTTGGTGCGCGCATCGCCGCCCCAGGCATTCCAGTACACGGTATGGCCGTCGGCCTCGGCCAGAACGGCTTCCCATGCCTGCGGGTCGGGTTCGGCAACCGCAGGCGTGGTCAGGGTCACAAGAGCAAGCGCCACGGCGGTGGCCAGAGCAGAGCGTGGATTCATTGCATGCCTCATCAAATCAGTTAGTTATAGAGCAGTTTTTAGGCGCTGAAGTTCACTGTGGACGTATTCGATAATCGGCAGCGAGAGGTAGTGCTCGACACGGTCGCGCACGTGCTTTATGACGGCCACATCGGTTAACTCTGCCGACCAATCCTGGCCTCGATGCTCGGCATCTTTGCTTTGCAAATGCTGGGCGCGCCACTTGGCGCACCAGGTCAACGACCACAGCCAGGTGGCACGGCGGCAGGCCACCAGGGTTTCCGCGCTGGGTGATTTGCCCATACGTGACTGCCAGCGCTGATAAAAGGCGACGACGTCGTGCAGGGTGAGCACCGCTTGGCTGTTAACGTCCCAGGTGGTTGAGGTGTAAAGCGAGGTGTGGGCGAGATCAATCCCCGGCAGACCATAGCGGCACTTCTCTAAGTCCACCAGGATCGCACGGCCTTCTGCCGTTACCAGGAAGTTGCCGGGGTGGGTGTCAAAGCTGATTAGGCAGCGCTCGGCATCGGGTAGCGTGGCGGGAAGCGCAATCAATTCGTCGCGAACACGTGCAATAACATCGCTGCTTAAATTGGCTTTTTCAAGCCACTCGGCTTGGTGGCTGATCTCCTCACGCATGGCCTGCCAGGGGTCTGCCGGGGCCAGCAGTGGCGCGGGATGTGCTGGCAGCGGCAGCTGGTGCAGGCTGGCCAGGGTCTCGGCAATGCGCGGTAAATCTTCTGGCAGCTGCGCCAACCGGCCATCAATGGCATCCACCAGCAGCCCGCCACGGGGCAGGGCGTCGCTGACTGGCAACGTGCCGTGTAAACGGGGGACGTGACCACCCTGGCTGGCGCGCTCGTAGCACGCGGCTTCATAGGCCAGGTTATCGCCGGGGGCTAGGTTCATTTGGCTCTGTTTGGGAAGTCGGGCTACCCAGTCATCGCCGTCGCGAGAAATCCACACGTGGTCGTGGGCAAGCCCGGTATCCGCCATGGGCGACAGCGATTTATAGTCGAACTCTGCGTGCTGCAGGGCACTGCTTAGTGCCTGCAGACGAACCTCTACAGGTGAAGGCATAGCGTTATCCTTGTTGCACAAGCTATTGTTGCCACAACTGTGTGGCTTTTCTAACGCTAACCTTACATGGTTCGTTGTAAAAAATGATGCAGTCGCGGCAGATAGGCGCAGCCATCCGCCGATAGAGGATCCAAAACACTAGTTTTGCATAGGAATGTCATCTTTCCAGCGAAAGCCCACGCCACCGGCTTTCCAGACGCCATCGCGATTAAAAGGGTGCGGTCCGTCTAAGTTGATGTACTGCGGCAAGCCAAAATGAGGCGCCAGGTTTTGTCTGGATTTGACCGTTACACGGTCCATAATCCGCAGGCCTTGCTCTTCTGCAGACATGTGCGCCTCGGGGGCAGCTCGGTGCGCCAGCGCCCAGTTGTCGATGTACAGCAGGTCGCCGGTGTCATAGTGATAGCGTATCCCGAAGCCCTTCTCGAACGACACATTGAGTAGGTCGTTGTAGTCGTTGAAAAGCTGTTTCATCTCATCTTCATTAAGCAGCCGAAGCTGATCGGTTGAGGCGGGGGCTTGTTGCAGCTCATCATTGGCGACCCCCGCTTCTGGCAACCGCTCCAGCACCGCACCGGTCATCCCCAGGTGCAGCCATACGCTTTTGCGTCCCGAAATAGGGTGCGTGTGAACAACCGGGTGGCTCACACCTGATGCCGAGTTGACCGACACTAGCCGCTCCCAGAAGGCCTGCTTTTCCTCGGGGAGAACATCAAAGGCGGCACCCTGGTGGGCAAAGTGCGTGCCGCCGCCTTGTTCAGGCGCCCGCGCCATGTAGTAAGCGGAGTGCGAGAAGGTGGCAGCTTCAAAGCTACCGTCGTTGTGCCACTGCGGGCCCACTCCCAGGATACCGTAGCGGTTGTCGTTGGAGCAGCGGAAAATGTCTCGGTTCATGCCAGGCGTTGCCGGATGAACGCCATGGGTCGAATGGATTTCTCCGGCGCCCCACCATTTGCTGGCATTGACCAGCTCATCCGCCGAGAGGTCTGTTTGGTGCTTGAAAACAATAAATCCGCGATGCGCCATTTCCATTTCCAGGGCTTCAATGACGGGCTCGGAGAGCCGGGTGCGAACATCGGCGCCGTATATTTCAATGCCAAGCGGTTCCAGGAGCTTGACCGTCAGCCCTTCGCGCTCGAACAGCGATACGTGCTCAGGGTTCAGCGGGGGTATGGTGGGTAGCGTGCTGCTGAACTTATTGGATGATGTTGCCATATGGGAGTGATCTCCATGGGTGAATGCGGGGCATGTCACTCGATAGAGGGTAGTGACTCGCCTCAGGCCATCAGAATCCAATGGCCCACCCCCTATTGGCAGACCGCCAGCGGTTTTGTTCCTGACGGGAAAAACCTGACGGGGCGCATTACCCAAGACGGCACCTTGTAGGTGCCGTCTTGGGTCGCGCTATCAGCGGATGTTTAAAGCTTCGCGATCTTCGCCTGCTGCTCTTCCAGCAGCTTTTTGGCAGACTGGAATTCCGCCAGCTTGCCGCGCTCTTTCTCGATCACGGCGTCGGGGGCTTTGGCGATAAAGCCCTCGTTGCCCAGCTTCTTCTCGATGCCGCCGATGAGTTTATCCTGCTTCTCGATCTCTTTGGCGAGACGGGCAAGCTCCGCGTCTTTATTGATCAGATCTGCCATGGGCACCAGCACTTCCATATCGCCGACTAGCTGCGTTGCGCAGAGCGGAGCTTCGTCTGGGTTGGCCAGCCAAGTGGCGCTTTCCAACTTGGCCAGCTTAGCCAGGAAGTGACGGTTGCTTTCCAGACGCTCGGCGTCTTCGGGCTTGCCCTTGGTGAGCAGCACATCCAATGGTTTGCCGGGGGCAATATTCATCTCGGCGCGAATGTTGCGCACCGCAATAATCACGCCTTTCAGCCATTCGATATCTTGAGTGGCCTGCTCGTCGATTTTGCTCTCGTCAGCTTCCGGCCAGGCTTGGAGCATGATTGAGGCGTCTTCACCCACGTAAGTGCCCGCCAGCGGTGCCACCCGCTGCCAAATCTCTTCAGAGATATAGGGCATCATCGGGTGGGCAAGGCGCAGAATAGTTTCCAGTACGCGAACCAGGGTGCGGCGCGTTCCACGCTTAGCTTCGGCGCTGGCATTTTCGTCCCATAAAACAGGCTTGGAAAGCTCCAGGTACCAGTCGCAGTACTCGTTCCAAACAAACTCGTACAGCGCTTGGGACGCGTGGTCGAAGCGGTAGTCATCCATGGCTTTGGTGACCTGCGCTTCGGTTTTCTGCAGCTGGGAGATTATCCAGCGATCGGCTAGCGAAAGCTCCACCTCTTCGCCGCTGGTGCCGCAATCTTCGCCTTCGGCATTCATCAGCACATAGCGCGAGGCGTTCCACAGCTTGTTGCAGAAGTTGCGGTAGCCGTCCAGGCGGTTCATATCAAACTTGATATCGCGCCCGGTGGTGGCTTGGGAGAGGAACGTAAAGCGCAGCGCATCGGTGCCGTGTGGCTCGATGCCGTCTTTAAATTCCTCTTTGGTGGCTTTGGCAATCGCCTTGGCCTGCTTGGGCTGCATCATGTTGCCGGTGCGTTTTTCCAGCAGCTCATCCAGCGTGATGCCATCGATCAGGTCGATGGGGTCTAGTACGTTGCCCTTGGATTTGGACATCTTCTGGCCCTGGCCGTCGCGCACCAGGCCGTGTACGTAAACGGTTTTGAAGGGCACTTCGCCGGTGAACTTCAGCGTCATCATGATCATCCGGGCGACCCAGAAAAAGATGATGTCAAAACCCGTCACCAGCACGCTGGAGGGGTGGAAGGTTTCCAGCTCCGGGGTTTTTTCCGGCCAGCCCAGGGTACCAAAGGTCCACAGGCCCGAGCTGAACCAGGTGTCCAGCACGTCTTCGTCTTGGGTTAGCACGACGTCAGCGCCCAGGCCATGCTTCTCGCGGGCTTCTTCTTCGCTTCTGGCCACGTAAACATTGCCGTCGGCGTCGTACCAAGCGGGAATGCGGTGGCCCCACCACAGCTGGCGAGAAATACACCAGTCCTGCAGGTCGCGCATCCAGGCGAAGTACATGTTCTCGTAGTTCTTCGGCACGAACTGAATGTCGCCGTTCTCTACCGCTTCGATGGCGGGCTTGGCGAGGCTCTCCACGGCCACGAACCACTGGTCGGTGAGCAGCGGCTCGATGACATCGCCGGAGCGGTCGCCGTAGGGCAGGGTGTTGTTGACGCTCTCTACCTGTACCAGCAGGCCGAGAGCATCCATATCGGCGACGATCTGTTTGCGCGCTTCGAAACGATCCAAGCCCGCGTATTTGCCCGGCAGGCTGGCATCTTCATCGGGCTGCGGCTGACCTTTTAGGTCGAAGATTTCCGCCTGCTCAAGAATCGTCGCATCTTTGGTGAAGACGTTGATCAGCAGATGGTTCTGGCGCTTGCCGACTTCGTAGTCGTTAAAGTCGTGGGCCGGGGTGATCTTCACGCAGCCGGAGCCTTTCTCCATATCGGCATGCTCGTCCGCCACGATAGGAATACGGCGACCCACCAGGGGCAGTTCGATGAATTTGCCTACCAAGGAGGCGTAGCGCGGGTCTTCCGGGTTGACCGCCACGCCGGTATCGCCCAGCAGGGTTTCCGGGCGGGTGGTGGCGACCACTACGTAATCGTTGCCGTCGTTGGTTTTAACGCCGTCGGCCAGCGGGTAGCGGAAGTGCCAGAAGCTGCCCTGCTGCTCTTTGTTTTCCACTTCCAGGTCGGAAATGGCGGTGTGCAGGGTAGGGTCCCAGTTCACCAAGCGCTTGCCGCGGTAGATCAGCTTCTCTTCATGCAGGCGCACGAAGACTTCTTGAACCGCTTTATAGAAGCCGTCGTCCATGGTGAAGCGTTCGCGGCTCCAGTCGACGCTGGCGCCCATGCGGCGAAGCTGGCGCGTAATGTGGCCGCCGGACTCCTCCTTCCACTCCCACACTTTATCGATGAACGCCTCGCGGCCGAGGTCGTGGCGGGTTTTGCCCTCTTCGGCGGCAATCTTACGCTCTACCAGCATCTGCGTGGCGATACCGGCGTGGTCGGTGCCTACCTGCCACAGGGTGTTGTTGCCCTGCATCCGCTTCCAGCGCGTCAGGGTGTCCATGATGGTGTCCTGGAACGCGTGGCCCATGTGCAGGCTGCCGGTCACGTTGGGCGGCGGAATCATGATCGAGAAGGGCGTGCCCTGACCGGAGGGGGCGAAGCGGTTATCGGCTTCCCAGCGCTCGTACCAGCGGGTTTCGATCTGTTCGGGTTGGTAGGTCTTTTCCATGGAATCACTCACAGCAGAGACGCCCCGCGTGGCGAGGTATCGAATTCATTGGTCGAGGATGCAAAATGGCGACAAGTATAGCGCGACTCGGGGGGAGTCGTCAGGCGCGTGTGGCTTGAAGATGTAAACCGCGCATGGTGATTAAGCCAAGCACTGGCCCAGGCAGAAGCCACCAGATCACCCAGGGGCCTTGGCTTGCCCATAAGGCAGTGACGAGCGCAATAGATGGAATCGTGAGGCCAAAACCAATCGCATTCATCATGGCTAGCGCCGCGCCGAGGCGCTCAGGTGGGGCCGCGGCTGACGCCAGGGCGGAAAACTGCGCGGAGTCGGCTATCACGCTGATACCCCAAACCCCTAACAGGGCGAGCAGTAGCCACGGCGATGCGCTGCCCAGCAGGGGATAAACCAAACACAGCGCACCGGAGGTGGCGAGTGCCACACAGGCTACCCGCGCGCTGCCCACGCGGCGGCTCCACCAGCCAGCTAAGACACAGCCGGGCAGGCCCAGTGCAATAACGGCAAAGCTTACCCATGGTTGGGCGCCGCTGGCTGCGCCCAGGCGCTCAAGCTCTCTTGCCACCAAAAATGGCACCAGTGCCCAGAGGGCGTATAGCTCCCAGCAGTGGCCAAAGTAACCCAGTGCGGCAGCGCGGAAGTGCTTTTGTCTGAAAGCTGCAATACCCGCCCAAGGACGCCCGCCGTTTGCCTTGGCGGGAAGGTGGGGGCCAACGCCCAATAGAAAAATCATCAGGGCTGCCAGCAGCGCAAGAGCGGAGGCCAGTAGTAGCGGCCACTGCCAGGGCAAGTGCAGGGTAACTCCCCGCAGCAAGTGCGGCGAGGCAATGCCTAGGGTGAGCATGCCGACTAACCAGCCCAGGGCTGCACCGGCGTGGCTGGGTGTCCAGCTCACCACCAGCTTCATGCCCAGGGGATAAATGCCGGCAAGACACAGACCGACTAAAAAACGCGCCGCCGCCGCTAGGCTCACGCTTTCTGCCACGCCAATAAACGCTGCGTTAATCAGCGCGCCGAGTACAGCAGACATCGCAAACAGGTGGCTGGCGCGGACGCGGTCGGCCAAGCCAGTGGTCGCAATCAGCAGAGTGCCGGTAATAAACCCCGCCTGCACGGCGATGGTGAGCAGTCCAAGGTCGCTCGCGCTAAGGCCTACGGCTTCCTGCAGCGCTAAGCCGACGCCGTTAACGCTAAACCATAGCGAGGTGCCAAACAGCTGGGCGATGACGATCGTAACAAGCGGGTAGCGCGTGAACACGTTGACGTCTCCATGAGTACAAAGGGCGCGGCTAGGTTGTGCCCATGTTAATCAACAATTTGCTGTTACGACGAATTTTTCGAGAACAGCATTGTCGGAGCACATGACCCGTCAGGATTTCGTCGGGTAGGAAATACAAATGTGTAAGTAATTGGAGTCTTTAATGCAGTTAACAAAACTTTTTGTCCCCGCCGTGGCCGCCCTAACGTTCAGTGTGCCCGCGATGGCTCAGCAAATGGGTGGTGGTGCCCCCAGTATTGATGACCAAGTTAATCAACTCGACGAAATGGTGGATCTGGATGAGAGCCAGAAGCAAGAGCTCACCAGCCTTCTGACCCAGATGCAAAATGACATCGGTGCCAATGAGCAGGAAGCCCAGCAGCTGCAGCAGCAGCTTAGTGAGCACGTTCAGCCTGATTACGATGAAGCAGCTATTCGCGCGGACGCAGAGAGGCTTGGTGACCTGACGGCTGAGATGACCGCTGAAAGCATTATCATACAGTCTCAGATTGCAGGCGTATTCACTCAGGAACAGCAAGACCAACTGGATGAAGCTATGGCTCAGCGGCAGGAGCAGATGCAACAGATGCAGGAGCAGATGCAGCAGCAAATGGAGCAACAGGGAGGCTAAGGCGAAGACAGACTGCAGTGATTGCCCTACTCTTTTGATAACCCCGCTAAGTGCGGGGTTACGCGTTTATAGCGGAAGATCTTTTCGCTTATTTACCCCAACTTATGCGGCACGACCTCATGCCCAAGCGCTTTATAGCGCTGCCAGCAGGCGCGTTTAGCGACCAGCACGTGTTGGTGTTGATTGATGATCTCGCCAATCCGGGTGAAGTGCTCAATACCATCGGGAATATCGGGGTGCAGGTTCAGCAGCGCCGTCTCTTCAGTGGGCACCGGTAGCTGCTGCCAGCCTAGTGTGATGGGCACGCTGTCGGCCAGCTCGCTATCTTCCAGTGCATGAGGCAGGTAAGCATCATCGCGGAACTGCCACAGCGCTTCGTCGGCCTGTTCGGCCAGCGCTTTGTCTTCGCAGTGTAGGTGCAGTCGGTACCCTTTGCGGTGGATCGTCTCGGCGAGCTTGCAGGCGAACTGTAAACGCGCTTCTAGGGTGGTATCGGGCAGAATATAAAAATCGATGCGTGCCATCGGTGGCTCCAGCGGGGTCAACGCGCTTGGCAGCCTGGCCTCCACGGTGAGTGGCGGCCAGGTGTTGGGTAACGTTAGAGGGTCATACCAAGCGGGTCAGCCAGCCGTGCTTATCTTCACTGCGGCCATACTGAAGGTCGAGCAGCGTCTTGCGAATGCGTTTGGCCACTTCGTTATTACCATCGCCCTTCAGGCGAATACGCTCGTTTTCCGTGACCAGTTCGCCAACCGGAGTAATCACGGCAGCCGTACCGCAGGCGAACACCTCGGTAATTTCGCCGGAGGCGGCACCTTCACGCCACTCGTCGATACTGATCGCGCGCTCTTCGGGGGTTAGACCCGCGTCTTTGGCCAGGGTGAGGACGGAGTTGCGAGTCACGCCTTCCAGGATGGTGTCGGTGAGGCGGGGCGTCACTAAACGACCATCTTTATAAACGAAGAACAGGTTCATACCGCCCAGCTCTTCGATCCACTTGTTTTCAGCGGCGTCCAAGAAGGCGACCTGGCTGCAGCCGTTATCCGCGGCCTCTTTCTGAGCGGCCAATGACGCCGCGTAGTTGCCGCCGCACTTGGCAAAACCGGTGCCGCCTGGGGCCGCACGCTTGTAGTGGGATGAGAGCCAGATAGAGACCGGCTCGATGCCGCCTTTGAAATACGCTGCCGCAGGTGAGGCAATCACGTAATAGTCCACTTCGTGAGCCGGGCGTACACCCAGGAAAGCCTCAGAAGCGATCATGAACGGGCGCAAATAGAGGCTGCACTCGTCGGCATCGCTTGCGGGCGTGGGCACCCACACGTGGTCTTGCGCCAGCAGTGCTTTCAGCGAGCCGATGAAGTCGTCATCGGAAAGCTCCGGCAGCGCTAAGCGACGAGCACTGCGGCGGAAACGCTCGGCATTTTTCTCTGGGCGAAACGTCCAAATCGAGCCATCGGCATGGCGGTACGCTTTGATGCCTTCGAAAATTTCCTGACCGTAGTGCAGCACGGAAGCCGCGGGGTCGAGTGTGAGCGGGCCGTAAGGGCGCACTTGATGCCCGTGCCAGTCAGCGTCGACTGTCCAGCGGACGTGGGCCATATGATCAGTGAAGTGCTTACCAAAACCTGGGTTTTGCAGAATGTTGTCACGGATCTCGTCAGCCATCTGTTGATTAGACGGCAGGGTTTCAAAATGTGATTCAAACTGGGTATCTGAAGCTGTGGGCACGGCGTGTTCTCTCCGCTTTAGCCTGGCCCCGAAGGGCGAATGCGAGTGATTGTTTGACGTAGCGTGCGCGCGGATAGCACGCACACGCTAATACCCTTAGATGTAACGTTTACGTCAACGAAAGGCAACCGTTGATCGTCTCGTTGTGTTATTCGGTGTCGCTATTTTCTACTTGGGCGTCGGCTTCACGATCCAGCAGATACTGAGTTAGCAGCCCGACCGGGCGACCGGTGGCGCCTTTTTGCTTACCAGAGTGCCAAGCGGTGCCGGCGATATCGAGGTGTGCCCACGGGAAACGGTCGGCAAAGCGCGATAAAAAGCAGGCGGCGGTAATCGTGCCCGCCGGGCGGCCACCGATGTTGGCGAGATCGGCGAAGTTTGAATCCAGCTGCTCCTGATACTCATCCCATAGCGGCAGGTGCCAGGCGCGATCCCACGCTGCTTCACCTGCGTCCAGCAGGTCAAGCGCTAGGTCGTCATCGTTGGAGAGTAGGCCCGTTGCATGGTGCCCAAGGCCAACAATTACCGCGCCGGTTAGGGTGGCAATATCCACCACGCTTGCCGGGGTAAAACGCTCGGCATAGGTCAGCGCATCGCAAAGCACCAGGCGGCCTTCAGCGTCGGTGTTGAGCACTTCAACCGTTAACCCTTTGAGGGTTTTGATGATGTCGCCGGGTTTGGTGGCGGCGCCGTCGGGCATATTTTCAGCCGCAGCAACAATAAATACCACGTTCAGCTTGGGTTTGATGGCGAGCACGGCTTTTACGGTGCCAAAGACGCTCGCTGCCCCGCCCATGTCGAACTTCATTTCATCCATGCCTTCGCCGGGCTTAAGCGAAATACCGCCGGTATCAAAGGTGATACCTTTGCCCACCAGGACGTGAGGCGCTTCTTCAGGGTTCTCTGCCCCTTGGTACTTCATCACGATTAGGCGTGAGGGTTCTTGGCTGCCGCGCCCAACAGAGAGCAGTGAGTGCGCGCCAAGGGCTTCCAGTGCCTCTTCATCTAATATCTCTACCTTAAGCGCGCCTTGCGAGTCGCGCCCCAGCTGCTCGGCCTGCTCGGCTAAATAGCGCGGCGTGCACACATTGCCCGGCAGGTTGCCGAGTGTGCGCGTCAGATTGATGCCTTGGCCAATGGCGGTGCCTAGCGCCGCGCCCTGCTTGGCCAGGGGCGCAGCATCGGCGTCACTAATAATAAGATGTAAGGTTGCCAAGCTTGTGGGAAGCTGAGGCAATGATTTGAACTGGTCAAAGCGGTAAACCGCTCGCTCGGCAGCCTCAAGGGTTTTGCGTGCTTTCCAGGTTATGTCACGATCTTCGAGGGGCACATCGGTAAAGGCGATGCAGGCTTCATCGATAGGCAGTTTGACGAGCGCCGCCATTGCCGCGTCAAGGGCTTTAATAAATGCCGTTTCCTGACATTTTTCGCGCTCACCCAGGCCTACCAGCAGTAAGCGTTCAGCACCTAAGCCGGGTGCAAAAGGGATAAGTTGCACATTACCGAGGGCGGCATCAAAGTCGCCGCGCTCCAGCAACTGGCCAATCAGCCGCTCACTGGCATCGTCTAATTTGGCGGCAGCGGGCAATAAATCACTACCTTTAAATATGGGGAGAACGAGGCAAGCCGTTTCGGCTTTGGCTGGGTTCGCGGTTTGAGCGGAAAATTCCATGACGTCTCCAACAAGACAAGCATCAAGTGATTCGGGATAATGCCCCGTTATTAGGGTTTGATAGTAGTTGGATTAGTGTACCCAAGCCATGGGCGCATTGCATGGCAACCTGCATCTTTAGCCGGAGAGTGCGTTGATTTTATTTCGGTACTTAACTCGTGAAGTGTTACTGACCATGTCGGCTGTGGCCGGCATTCTGCTGTTAGTGATCATGGGCAGTCGCTTTATTCGCTACTTTTCTGATGCAGCAGAGGGCGATATTCCCGTGACTATTCTGGGCAGTTTAATGGTTTTCCATCTGCCGGGGTTTATGGAGCTGATCCTGCCGCTGTCGTTTTTCTTGGGCATCCTACTGGCCTATGGCCAGCTTTACATGAACAGCGAAATTACCGTGATGGTAGCCTGCGGCATGAGCCCCACGCGCCTTTTGCGGGTAACGCTGCTGCCTGCTTCGGTGGTCGCGGTGTTGGTTGGAGTGTGTAGCCTGTGGTTAACACCAGCGGGAGCGCTGCAAACCGAAGCCGCACTCGAAGAGCAGCGAAGCCGTTTAGATGTATCGGTGCTAGCTCCTGGACGTTTCCAAGATTTCGGCGGTGGTCGCACGGCGTACATTACCGATTTCAGCAGCGATGGCACTGAAATGCAGGAAGTGCTGGTGCATGAGCAGCCCATGGCCGGGGCGGAAAAGACCCACAGCTATATCACGCGGGCGGGGTCTGGGTACCAAGAAACGCGAGTGGATACCGGCAGCCGCTTTTTAGTGTTAGAAGAGGGCGAGCGCTATGGCGTGACGCCCGGGCGCAACGATGCGGAGCGTTTAACGTTTGAGCGCTACACGCTTCGCTTAGGGCTAAGCCGCAGCCGACAGGAGCTGGATTCACTTGAGTATGCCTCTACCTTTGAGCTATGGAGTGATTCCGACCCGCGCGCTCAGGCGCAGTTTCAGTGGCGAGCGGGGCTTCCACTGATGGTCTTTATTCTAGCGCTGCTTGCTCAACCGCTCTCCCGGGTTAACCCCCGGCAAGGACGCTTTGCTAAATTATTGCCGGCGATATTTATCTATGTTGCCTATTTGAGCCTGCTGTTAGCCGCCGTCGATGCAATTGGCAGCGGCTCCTTATCAGTCACCATGGGCGTGTGGCCAGTACACGCCCTATTCCTGGTGCTTGGCTGTCTCCTGCTTTGGCACTCACAACGTAAGGGGATGCGCTAAATGGTGTTCGATCGTTTGGATCGCTATATCGCTCGCAACGTACTCGCTGCCATTATTGTGGTGCAGGTTGTGCTGTTAGGACTAGACATCACCATTGCTTATATCGGTGATTTAAGCGATACCCAAGGGGACTATTCCGCCCTCGATGTGCTGCTCTATTTAGGGATGCGCTTACCCTGGCGTTTTTATCAGTATGCGCCGGTTGCGGTACTCATTGGCGCTTTGATTGGCCTGGGGAGTATGGCGTCAAGCAATGAGCTAACCGTGATGCGCGCTGCTGGCCGCTCCCTGGCACGCATTGTGTGGGGCGTGATGAAGCCTGTGCTGCTTGTGGTGGTGGTGGTACTGCTGGTAGCGGAATTTATCAGCCCGAGAACCGAGCAGTACGCCGAAGCCTGGCGTTTAGAGCAGCGTCAGGGAGAGGGAGCCATGCTGATCAGCCGTAGTGGGTGGCAGTTGGAAGGCGATAGCGTCTATCGCTTTGGTGCTATCCGAGCAGATAACGTTGTGCTGGATTTAACGCGCTATCGCTTCGACGAGCGCCGCCTTGTTGAAGCGACTCATGCCCAGCGCGCTCACTGGGAAGGGGGCGAGTGGCAGTTAGAGAACATTACGACTACCCGTATTTTTGATGATCGCACTGCGTCGGGGTTTCAGGCACAGGCTCGATGGGAGACAGCCTTTACCCCAACCCAGCTAGAGCGCCTTCTGCGTGATATCGAGAGCCAAGCACCCAGTGAACTTTGGGCCTACGCCAATTTCTTGGAAAGCCAAGGGCTTCAGGTTGACGAGCCGCTACTCTATTTTTGGCAAAAAATGCTGATGCCACTCACCATGGGTTCATTAGTATTGATTGCGGCTTCTTTTGTTTTTGGCCCATTAAGAACGGTAGCGGCGGGAACCAGAGTGTTTTATGGAGTGGTAACCGGGCTGATCTTTAAGTACGTACAAGACCTATTAGCACCGGCGTCAACAATTTTTGGTTTTTCACCCGTCTGGGCCGTATTGGTACCCACACTTGCTTGCGCTGTGGTGGGGATCTACTTCCTGCGCCGCAATGGCTAGTGACAGTGCAGCGGTTAATGAAGAGGAAACAGCAGTGACAAATACGCGACGCTTTACCCAGTTGGACGACGTTTGGCCTGCCGGGCTGGGTCGCCGCTTAGGCGCTATGCTCTACGACGGCTTTTTAGTGACGGCTATTTGGATAGCAGTGACGGTCGCGCATTTGGCATTTTTTCGGTTGGCACTAGGACAGCAGGCCGAAGAAATTGGTACGACTCCTTTTGATATCTGGAGCCTGCGGCTTATGTTGCTATTTTTTGTCACGCTGTTTTTCATTTACTCCTGGCGGCGAGGTGGTATGACGCTGGGCATGCAGGCGTGGCGGTTACGGGTACAAACGCTGGATGGCCATGCAATTACGTTGAAGCAGAGCCTGGTTCGCTGTGCGACAGCGTGGCTCTCCCTCGCAGCCTTCGGCATTGGCTACTGGTGGGTACTGTTTGATGGGCAGCGCAGAAGCTGGCCCGATATCGCTTCTAAAACCGAAACAGTCGTACTGCCCAAAAAATAATTTCGCGCCGGTAGACGTGAAAATAATCGTCCAAACAAGCGGTTGGCGGGCCCCATGTTTGGCTGAAGGCGAATCAATACTAAAGAGCAATGTTTTCTACTTGAAAAGATGTATGCGAATCATTTACATTTGCCTCATGACTTTTATGAGGTGTCGCCATGTACGTATGCGTGTGCAAGGGAGTTACCGACCATCAAATTCGCCAGCAGGTTAGCGACGGAGCGCGCAGCTGGAGAGAAGTACGTGAAGCTACCGGCTGCGCCACTCAGTGTGGAAAATGCGCTTGCTTCGCGAAGACGCTTACCCGTGAGGCCGTCCAAGAAGCGCGCTGCGACGCCGATATGAGTCTCGCTTACGCAGTATGACGCGAATCACTCTTGTTATGGTTTTCGTTAGCAAATATATGATTTTTTTGAGTTTTTAGTCACCTTCTATATACTCCCTGTATCGCTGGGAGTAAGCTTTTTTATGGCCTATACTCTTTAGTTAGCGTAATCAAAAGCATAGTAATTGCACACTAAGAAAGGTGACGGCATGAAAGGTGATCCCAAGGTTATTCAGCATCTCAATATCGCCCTCGGCAACGAACTGGTAGCGATCAACCAGTACTTTTTGCATGCCAAAATGTACAAAGATTGGGGCTTTAAAGAGCTTGCAAAGTGGGAATACGACGAATCCATTGAAGAGATGCAGCACGCCGACAAACTGATCGAGCGCATCCTGTTTCTTGAAGGCATTCCTAATCTTCAAGATCTAGGTAAGCTCCACATCGGCGAAAACGTCAAAGAGATGCTCGAGAGCGACCTTAAAATTGAGCATGACGGCCGCAAAGATTACATCGAAGCGATTACCTACTGTGAAAGCGTTAAGGATTACGTAACGCGTGACCTGCTGCGCGACCTGCTTGCCGATGAAGAAGGCCACATTGACCATATCGAAACGCAGCTTGGCTTGATTGATAAAGTAGGTATTCAAAACTACCTGCAAAAGCACATGCAGTTGGCCACCGACGAAGAGTAAAGTACGCGGTGTTCAATCATAAACGGGCAGCCCAATGGCTGCCCGTTTTGCTTTTCTGCGACGATTGGTAGGTGATTGCGCGCCGTTTTTATGACGCGACAACGCCGCACGCCATACGGGCACCACCGCCACCTAGATGTGGCTCATCGGCGTAGGTGTCCCCACCGGCGTGAATCATCAGGCTCCGACCTGACATATCCTCCATGCTCAGGCGGGGTGCCAAAACCGGAAGGTTGGCTTCGCCGTCTTCATTGACAGTTAAGACAGGCAGGTCACCTAAATGGCCGTCACCGTAAGGCCCTTGGTGGGTGTCAGTCTCTTCAGGATCGTAGTGACCGCCAGCCGACAGCGCGGCGGTCATGTCGCCTGCATCATTTTCTGCTGGCTCGCAGCTAGCGTTCTGGTGAACGTGGAAGCCATAAACTCCCGGCTCTAAACCTGTGATCGAGGGCGTCAGCAAGAGGCCATGCTCGGTAGGCTCAATGGCAATCGTGCCCACGGACTCCTCGATACCCTCGGCACTGACTTTATGCATCTCCACGTTCAGCGTCTCATTGGCCTGTGCCGCTGAGGTTGCAAGTAGTAGCGAGGCTGCAATAGCGGTCAGCGATATTGAAGAGCCTGTCGTTGAATAGCGCATAAAACTTCTCCTTCCTCATCCATGGAAACGCGGTTTGGCGTTGCCTATTTAAGGTAGCTGTCGCGTTGCTACTCTTCCAGCAAGCTAGTTCGATAGATGACATTAGCGTGCCAAGCCGCGACAATAGCGCCCTGTTTTGATGGTTAGCATTTACCGGGGAGCGTTATGACGCCACTCAACATCCTCTATCAGGATGAGCATTTGGTGGCGGTGCATAAGCCGTCAGGGCTTTTAGTGCATCGCTCGGCGTTGGCGCGTGGCGAAACTGAATTTTTACTTCAGCGCCTTCGGGATCAGTTGGGCAAGCGGGTATATCCCGTCCATCGGCTGGATCGTCCGACGTCAGGCGTTATCGTCTTTGCGCTCTCTTCAACGGTGGCAGGCTTGCTCAGCGAGGCGTTCAGTGAGCGTCAGGTAGAGAAGCGCTATCTGGCGGTGGTGCGCGGTAAAGCACCAGAAAGCGAGCGCCTGGACTACCCGCTGCGAGAAGAGGACGGCACGCGCCCCAAGGCGGAAATGCCCGCCATGCCGGCGATGACTGATATCCGCCGCTTGGATAGCGTCGAACTACCCGTACAGGTAGATCGCTACCCGGTGGCGCGTTACTCGTTAGTAGAAGCGCGGCCGCTGACTGGCCGCCGCCACCAAATTCGTCGCCACCTTTCCCAGCGGGGCTATCCGATTATTGGCGATGCCAAGCATGGTAAGAGTGTCCACAACCGCTTTTTTGCTGACCAGCTGGCCGCCCCACGGTTGTTGCTGGCTGCGACGTATTTAGCCTTCGATCATCCGGTGTTGGCTAAGCGTGTACAATTAAGCTGCGCCTTAGATGACACCATGACCGCTCTGTTTCATCACCTGGGCTGGGCGGGGCATCTGCCGCTGGATAGCGTGCGTACACCGCCACAAACCACACCTTCTGCGCTAAAAGCGCTATGAGCCTTCTGTTATGTCTTTGAATGAGCCAACCACTTCGCCAGCGATTGGCGTCGCTTCCAACGATTATAATTTCCGCTTTGGCGGCATTCGTCGCCTCTATGGGCAGCGCGCTTTTGATACGTTTCGACAGGCTCACGTCGTTGTCGTAGGCGTCGGTGGGGTGGGTAGCTGGACGGTTGAAGCGCTGGCGCGCTCGGGGATTGGCAAGCTCACGCTGATTGATCTGGACGACGTCTGTGTGTCCAACGTTAACCGGCAGCTCCACGCGCTGGATGGCACTATTGGCCAGCCTAAGGTTGATGTGCTAGCTGAGCGCTGCCGTTTGATTGCGCCGGAAATCGAGATTGTGGCGGACACTGCCTTCGTGACACCTACCAACCTGGCTGAACGGATTCCCGACGACGCCGACCACGTGGTGGATGCCATCGACAGCGTGATTGCCAAAGCGGCGCTGATCGCTTGGTGCAAGCGACGCAAAATACCGATTACCGTGACCGGCGCAGCAGGTGGGCAAACCGACCCCACGCGCATTCAAGTGGCGGATTTGACCCGCACCGAGCACGACCCGCTGCTCTCCAAAGTGCGCTCGCGGCTGCGTCGAGATTACGGCTTCTCCCGTAACCCCAAACGGCGCTTCTCAGTAGAGTGCGTCTACTCCGATGAGCAGTTGATCTACCCCAGCAGTGATGGTGAAGTGTGCCTGCAAAAGCCCGGCAGCGGTGATGCCACGCGTTTGGACTGCGCCTCCGGCTTCGGTGCTGCCACTTTTTTAACCGGCACCTTTGGCTTTGTCGCCGCGTCAAAGGTGCTAGAGCGCCTCGCCAAAAAAGCCAACCAGCCCGCTGCCACAAACGCCACTCAAGAGGAGAGCCAATGAGCGCCCCCGTTCCCGGTATTTATCGCCACTACAAAGGCAGCCTTTACGAAGTACTCGGCACCGCCCAGCACAGCGAAAGTGAAGAGCATGTCGTGGTCTATCGCGCCCTTTATGGCGACTACGGTCTATGGACGCGTCCGCTGGAGATGTTCACGGAAACGGTGACCATCGACGGCCATACCCAGCCGCGTTTTGCTTTAGAGAAGGCGTTTTAAGCCTCTGCTTTATTAATCAGGATCTATTATGCGCTCTACATCACCCCAGCAAACGCTGAAAGACGTATTCGGCTTCGATGACTTTCGCGGCGGCCAGCAGGCGGTGGTGTCTCGGGTGTTAGAAGGACACTCCACGGCGGCGATTTTCGCCACCGGCGCGGGAAAGTCGCTCTGCTATCAGCTGCCTGCGCTGCATCTGCCGCACTTAACCCTGGTGGTGTCGCCGCTGCTGGCGCTGATGCAGGATCAGCTGGCGTTTCTGACCCGCCACGGTGTGGCCGCGGCTAGCATTGATTCCACCCAAGACCGCGATGCCACCCGGGATGTCATGGATCGCGCCAAAAGCGGCGAGCTAAAAATATTAATGGTGTCGGTGGAGCGGCTTAAGAACGAGCGCTTTCGGCATTTTCTACGCCAGGTTCAGATATCGCTGTTAGTGGTTGATGAAGCCCACTGTCTTTCAGAGTGGGGGCATAACTTCCGCCCCGACTATTTGAAGCTGCCGGACTACCAGCGCGACTTTGCCATTCCCCAGGTGCTTCTGCTGACGGCTACGGCGACGCCCACCGTTATTGCCGATATGCGCGAGAAGTTTGCCATCGCGCCGGAGAACGTCATCACCACCGGTTTTTACCGCCCCAACCTTGAGCTGCTGGTAGCGCCTGCCATGGAGGATCGCCAGCAGCAGCTGATTAACTGGCTGACACCGCAGATGCAGCCGGGCTTTGAGGCGCCGACGATTATCTACGTGACCCTGCAACAAACTGCCGAGCGAGTCGCTAAAGCATTGGCGGCCCAAGGGATTGCCGCCCAGGCCTACCACGCGGGGCTGGATTCCCAGCGGCGTGATGAGATTCAGCGCCAGTTTATGGGCGGTGAGTCGCCCTGCATCGTGGCCACTATTGCCTTTGGCATGGGCATCGATAAAGGCGATATTCGTAACGTAGTGCACTTTGATCTGCCCAAATCCATCGAGAACTACAGCCAGGAAATTGGCCGGGCAGGGCGTGATGGCGAGCCTTCCACCTGCCTGACCATGGCCGGGCGGGATGGCCTGCGGGTGTTGGAAAATTTTGTTTACGGCGATACCCCCGAATACGCGGGCATCTACCGTTTGCTGGAAGAGATCGCTACGGCTGGCCAAGCCCCGGATCGCCAGTGGGAGGTGCTGCTCAACACGCTTTCCCGGGATACCAATATCCGCCTGCTACCGCTAAAAACGCTGCTGGTGCGGCTGGAGATGCACGGCATTATTGCGCCGCGCTATGCGTTTCTGGCTGAGTATCGACTGCGCTATCACCTTGAGCCTAGTGAACTAGTGGGTCGTTTTGAAGGCGAGCGCGCTGCCTTTGTACGTTTGCTGGTCGACAATATTCCTATCGCCCGCACCTGGGGAACGGTGGATTTTGAGCGCCTAAACCAGGCGGGGCAGGCACAGCAGATTGATGCTTCGCGGGCTCGTGTTATTACCGCGTTAGAGTATTTTCAGGATAAAGGCTGGCTGACACTGGAAGGCAAGCGGATGACCGATGTGTATGAGGTGTGCCAGCCCGATTTTGCCATCGAGACAATGGCGAGCCAGCTGTATGAGGAGTGCCTGCATCGAGAGCGCATCGAGATCGACCGGCTACAGTCGATGCTGGCGCTGTTTGAGTCTGAGAGCTGTCTGACGCGTCGACTGGCCGTGCACTTTGGGGATGCCACCTTTAATATGCCAGCCCACACCGAACAGGGGCGCTGCGGGCACTGTTCAGTGTGTTATGGTCGCCCCGTGCGGCTGCCCGATGCACCGCCGCAGCCCGTATTAAGTGACTTGGATTTTCAGCGCTACGCCACACCGCTGATTGAGCGCCACACCGAGCAGTTCGGCCAGCCGCCCAATGCCCAGCGGCTGGCGCACTTTCTGTGCGGGCTCACCATGCCGGTCTTCACCCCGCTCAAAGCCCGCAGCCTTAACGGCTTCGCGGTTTTTGAGCAGCGCGCCTACCCGGAGGTGCATGAGTGGGTGGCGCGGTATAGCGCAAATGCGGGTGACGTCAGCGGGTAGCGAGCAGGCTTCAGTTGAGGGTGTTTTACTCCCAAGCCGGAAACGGGTCGGGCAGCGTCTTCCACGCTTGCATGCCTTCTAGCAGCTCACCTTCACTCAAGAGACACGCATCTAGCGCTTCGCGCATTTTGGCTTGGTCCAGATTCTGGCCGATAAACACCAGTTCCTGGCGCATATCGCCAAACGGTTCCTGCCACTTTTCCATAATGAACTGGCGGTATTCGGGGTCCTCCGGCCAGCTGTCTTCAGGAATGGCTTTCCAGAACACGCCGGCTGGACCGTGATGAGCAATACCGCCCGCTTGGCTCCATTGGCCCGCATCGCGTGGCCGAGTGGCCAGCCAGAAAAAGCCTTTCGAGCGCAACAGGCCTTTGCCGAACCACTCTTGGTTGAGCAGGTCGTGGAATTTCTGCGGATGGAAGGGGCGGCGGGCATGGTAGGCAAAGCTGCCAATGCCATATTCTTCGGTTTCCGGTACATGCTCGCCGCGCATCTCTTTTAGCCAGCCGGGTGCCTGCTGGGCGCGCTCAAAGTTGAACTTGCCGGTATCGAGTACTTTGTCTAACGGCACGCCGCCTTGGGTGATTGGCACCAGCTCCGCGTCGGGGTTCAGCGAGCGCAGAATGGCTTTCAGCGCCTCCAGCTCTTTCTCACTGATTAAATCGGTTTTGCTGATGAGCAGCACATCGCAAAACTCAATTTGGTCGACTAGCAGATCGGCGACATTGCGCTCGTCGTCTTCCCCTAAACTTTCACCCGCTTCTTCCAGGCTTTGCGCTTCACGGTACTGCTCAAGAAAGTTGGCACCATCCACCACGGTGACTAGCGTATCTAGCCGCGCAACCTGGGCAAGGCTCTGGCCGCTTTCATCCTCAAAGGTAAACGTTTCTGCCACGGGTAGCGGCTCAGAAATGCCGGTGGACTCAATCACCAGATAATCGAACTTATCTTCTCGGGCGAGCTGGCTAACCTCTACCAGCAAGTCTTCACGCAGGGTGCAGCAGATGCAGCCGTTGCTCATCTCTACCAAGCGCTCTTCGGAGCGATTAAAAGCGACATCGCCATCCAGCGTCGACTCGCCAGGGCCGCCGCGTACCAGCGCGCCGTCGATATTCACCTCACTCATATCGTTGACGATCACCGCCACCCGGCGTCCATCTCGGTTGGCGAGAATATGATTGAGCACAGTGGTTTTACCGGCACCTAAAAAACCCGACAGTACGGTGACGGGCAGGGGGGAGAATGCGGTCATGGTAGTGAGCCTCTAAGCGGTCTTGTGTTATGTGATAATATAACAATAAAGAGGCGAGTTAAGAAGCATCTGTTTTGATGACCGCTGTTTAAGAGTACGGGCTGGGAATTAACGTTTATATTGCGTTGGGCAGTAGCCCCGTAACACATCGGGTGAACGCAACGCGGTATGTTTGGTGGCACGGCCGGTGACGCGTTTACGCCATAGCCGAAATGAAGCAGGTTTCAGCTGGTGGCGCATCACCTCAATCACATCCGGTTCGCCCAGCCCAAACAGCCCTTCGATGGCTTCAAACGGCGTGCGGTCTTCCCAGGCCATCTCGATGACGCGGGATTGCTCTTCTTCAGGTAAGCGACGAAAGCGTTTCACAGCAGCTTTAGGCATAGAGCACCTTGGGTATTGGCTGATAGGCGACGCGTATAAATAGCGAAACAGCTGGTTGTACCAATGCTTTACACGCCTAGTGTGATTGTACTAAAAGAACGAATTAAAATGCAGGTTTTATGAACACGCTAGTTAACAAACAGCTTGGTAGGGCTTATTTTGTCGCCAGCAGAGCGCGGAATAAACCCTTCATAAGCACCGGTTCGTCGCGCTGAATGGTAAAGCCAGCCTGTTGTATAAGAGGCGTGGCCTGGCGGGTGATATCGGTAGCGATAAACGAGGTGAAGGCGTTTAGCGCCCGCCTGCTTGGCCCGGCAGGTTGAGCATCTGGCTGAAATTTGTCCATTACGCACAGCTGACCGTCTGGCTTCAGGACTCGGTTAGCTTCTGCCAGCCCCTGTTCTGGGCGGGGCATGACCGCCAGGATAAGGTGCATCACCACCACGTCGAAGTGCTCATCAGGGTACTCCAGCGCAGCGGCGTCCATTACTCGGCACTCTACATCCCGTCTCGCTTTTTCTGCCCGTTCACGGGCGCGCTTCACCATGGCGGGCGTTAAATCTGTAAGGTGTGTTTCTAGCTCATGGGGCAAATAAGGCAAGTCTAATCCCGTGCCTGCGCCTACTAATAAAACGCGCATTCCCGGCTCCCAATCGACTTGGCCGAGGGCCATGCGTCGTGGCTTACAAAATGCTTTGGTGGCCACAAGATCATACAACGGGGCGTATACGGTATAGCGAAGTCGATTCCAAGCTGTTGTATTTATCATCTTACTTCTTAGCTCTCGCTTATTTTAACGGCTGACGTGCAGCAAATCAGCGGCTAAGTTAAAAGTCACCCATACCTATCAGCATAGCTACTATAAGGGTGATGCGATGCCACAGTGTTATCACACCACGTTAGGAGAGCGTACCTACCGTTTCTCCGGTTTGGCAGAATTAATGGCTAAGGCCACGCCACCACGTTCCGGTGACCGTCTGGCAGGTGTCATTGCAGAATCAGCAGAAGAGCGTGTAGTAGCACAAATGGTGCTGGCAGAACTGCCGCTGACCACGTTTTTAAATGAGGTACTGATACCTTATGAGCAGGATGAAGTTACCCGCTTAATCATCGATGAGCACGATGCTGATGCATTTGCGCCGCTGAAGCATTTGACCGTGGGAGACTTTCGTAACTGGCTCCTATCTGACCACGCCACCAGCGATGTGTTAGCCGCCGCTCGTCCTGGCATTACTCCTGAAATGGCTGCTGCTGTTAGCAAGCTGATGCGCAATCAGGATCTGATTTTGGTGGCCAAGAAGTGCCAAGTAACGACGGCGTTTCGCAATACGATTGGTTTGCCGGGACGGTTATCCACGCGTTTGCAGCCCAATCATCCGACTGATGACGCGACCGGGATTGCCGCCAGTATTCTGGATGGTCTGCTGTATGGCAGTGGCGACGCGGTGATTGGTATCAATCCTGCTACCGATAACGTTGCGCAAAGCATCAAGCTAATGCGACTGATGGATGACGTCATCCAGAAATACGAAATCCCCACCCAATCCTGCGTACTTACCCATGTCACCAACACGCTCGAAGCGATTGAGCAGGGCGCGCCAGTGGATCTTGTCTTTCAATCCATTGGCGGGACCGAAGCCACCAACCGAAGCTTTGGCTTTGATTTGAGCACGCTGGCGGAGGCTGAGGCAGCGGCGCAGTCGCTCAATCGCGGCACGGTGGGTCGCAATGTGATGTATTTCGAAACCGGCCAGGGCAGCTCGCTGTCTGCCGATGCCCACCACGGCCTTGATCAGCAAACCTGTGAAGCCCGCGCTTACGCCGTGGCGCGCAAGTTCAGCCCGCTGCTGGTAAATACGGTGGTGGGGTTTATCGGCCCTGAGTATTTGTTCGATGGCAAAGAGATCACTCGCGCGGGGTTGGAAGACCACTTCTGCGGCAAGTTGCTAGGTGTGCCTATGGGCTGCGACGTGTGCTACACCAACCACGCTAATGCCGATCAAAACGATATGGACAACCTGTTAACGCTACTGGGCGTGGCGGGCTGTAGCTTTGTGATGGGCATCCCCGGCTCTGACGACATTATGCTCAACTATCAAACCACCTCTTTTCATGACGCGCTTTATGCGCGGCGCGTACTGGGGCTGAAAGCAGCGCCCGAATTTGAGCGCTGGTTGGCGGACATGCAGATTTTCCAGGATGTCAGTACCTATCGGCTGAATGACGAACTTCCCCCCGCCTTTGCTAACAGCCTACGTCACCTGCCTAGGGAGCGGCGCCATGGTGCATAAACCCTTATCGCCTATCGTGGTGGAAAACCCTTGGGAGCGATTGAGTGCCTTTACCGATGCAAGGATTGGCCTAGGGCGCGCTGGGGTCAGTCTACCCACCAACAAACTATTAGCGTTCCAGCTGGCCCACGCTCAAGCCCAGGATGCCGTTCACTGCGCGCTTGATAGTGAAGCCTTAGAGGCAGAGCTAACTGACATGCTTAGCCTCACTGCGTCGCCTCTTCGCTTACACAGCCTTGCACAGGATCGCGCTGTTTATCTGCAGCGGCCCGATTACGGCAGGCGTCTGAGCGACACTTCGCGAGAGAAACTGCAGCAGGCTGCGCAAAGTGGCCAGCACTTTGATTTGGCGGTGGTGATTGTCGACGGGCTTTCCGCACTGGCGGTGCAGCAGAACAGCGCGCCGTTGCTTACTGCGCTGTATCGCGCCTTTGAGAGTGATCAGAACGCGTGGCAGCTCGCCCCCTTGACCCTTGTTGAGCAGGGCCGCGTGGCGATTGGCGATGAGGTGGGCGCGCTGCTTAATGCCGATGCCGTGCTGGTGATGATTGGCGAGCGCCCTGGATTAAGCTCCCCTGATAGCCTCGGGCTGTATATGACCTGGGCACCTGAAGTGGGCTTAAAAGATGACCGCCGAAACTGTATTTCAAACGTTCGCCCGGCAGGGCTGAAGCCTGAAGAGGCGGCGCGGCGACTGCTGCTGCTATTAACCGAGGCCCGCCAGCGGAAACTGTCTGGTGTTCAACTGAAAGATCGTAGCGAAGATAATGTGCTGGAAAGTGATACCGTTGCCAAAGGCCTTAAGGATAACTTCCTCGTCGCTGACTGAGGCTAATGTTGCATTCCTTCAGCGGCAGTGAAACGCTGTATATCCTACTTTTGAGGAGCCACGATGACATTAACCTTTACCGATCCTGGCGAACAGCAGCGCTGGTATGCCGTGGACGATGGCGTAATGGGCGGCAAATCCCACAGTGGGTTTCGTGTGGAAGCAGACACAGGCTGCTTTTATGGCGAGGTATCACTCGAAAACGGCGGTGGCTTTGCTTCGGTACGCCGCGAGCCTGATCACATTGAACCATCGCTGACCCAGGGCAAAGGCATAAGCCTTAGAGTGCGCGGCGATGGTCGCACCTACCAGCTGCGTTTAAAAAGTACTGCGTTAGAGGATGCTAGTGCCTACCGAGTGACGTTCACGCCTACCAAAGATCAGTGGGAAACGTGGGAGTTTCCTTGGCATAGCTTTGAAGCCGTGCGTCGTGGCACGCTACTGACCAGTGCGCCGCCACTCGACCCTCACACAATCCATCAACTGGGCTTTTTGATTGCTGACCGCACTGCTGGTTCGTTTGCGCTCTACGTATTTAGGCTAGCGGGGCTAAGCTGAAATAAGTAGGGGTTCCAGCGCTTCTAATAAAATAGTACGAGTTAATTGCGCTAGGTCTCTAGCACTGCTAGATTCAATTTGTAATTACAATTTATGTATACCTTTTGTACATTTATTGATGTACTTCATGTATCTGCAGGCTGCTTAAATAGGAGATGTGGTAATGGCAATGGAAACGGTACGTTTCGGTGGTGATGATATCGAGAATGCACTCGCCAATATGAATGATCAGAAGCTGGACGAGCTAGCGTTTGGTGCAATCCAGTTAGATGCTAACGGCAAAATTATCCAATATAACGCAGCGGAAGGCGGGATTACCGGTCGAGACCCTAAAAGCGTCATTGGTAAAAACTTTTTTACTGACGTAGCACCCTGTACGCAAAGCAAGGAATTTCAGGGTCGTTTCAAAGAAGGCGTTCGTAACGGTGACTTAAACACCATGTTTGAGTACGTGTTCGATTATCAGATGGCGCCCACAAAAGTAAAAGTGCACATGAAAAAGGCGCTTTCTGGGGACACCTACTGGATTTTCGTTAAACGCTTATAAGCTCAATTAACCGACGTGTGCTCGTTCATAGACTGACATGAGCGAGCTATTTTGTGTCTGCACCATACGATATTTATGGCGTTATTAAGGATCATCAAATGCCCCAGTGGCTAAGCGAAGCTGATTGCAAGTCGGTACTGCAATCTCTGCTAAGCGCTGAACTCGCTGCCTATCGCGGGACTTCTGCGCCAGGCTGGCAACATCCGCCCGCCATCGACTCCCTCGAAAGACTGCACCTCGCCGCCTGTGTAAATGAATACTTTCGTTTACATGAAACAGGGGTAGAAGACCGTCTTCTTATGACGCAGCACATTGATGACTGGGCAGCTATCGTGGCCCAGGCGCTCGATGATACGTCCGGCCTTACGTTTCGCACATCAGGGAGTACAGGCGCTCCCACCGCCCATTTACACCGCTGGGAAGATATAGAAGCGGAAGTGAAAGCGCTAATACGCCGCTTAGCGCCTGTGATGCCGATTAATCGTGTCATAGGGTGGTTACCGTTACATCATCTTTACGGTTTCATTTGGGGGGTGGCGCTACCCCGGGTGATGGGCGCAACACGCATAACTGTCGAGCATGCTGCTCTGCCTGCCTTAACGCCTGGCGACATGCTGGTGACTGTGCCGCCTTGCTGGGACTACCTGGCAAGCACTCGCAAGGAGTGGCCTGAAAACGTGACGGGCGTCTCGTCATCGGCTCCCCTTTCGGCCGCTACGTCTAATACTCTGGTCGAGCAAGGCTTAGCCGGCTTGCTCGATATTTATGGCAGTACAGAAACCGGTGGTGTGGCGACCCGTTGGCGTGCCTCTGATCCCTACCAGCTGCTAGCCCACTGGCAACGTCACGATACACAGCACCTTCAGCGCGTTAACAGTGACCAACCGGTTCCGCTTTTGGACGCTACGCAGTGGGCCGACGACACCCACTTTATCGTGAAAGGTCGGTTTGATGATGTTGTCATCATCGGGGGTGTTAATGTCAGCCCCCAGCATGTCGCGCGGAGTTTGTGCGCGTTAAACGGGGTTGCCGACTGTAGTGTGCGCGTCACAGGGTCTGCCTCATCGCCACGCTTAAAGGCGTTCGTGGTGCCTGCGCAAGATGAACATGAAACCGCCAGTACGATTGCCCAAGCCACTGCCCAATGGCCAGCCGCAGAGCGCCCGGTAAGTATTACTTACGGAGCAGCGCTGCCAACCAATGCGATGGGCAAACTCACTGATTGGTAATTTTTGTACAGGATGTGCTGATATGAGTTATGCCAGTCGGACGCTAGAGGAGATTGAACAGATTGCCCTTGGGCGTCAGATGCTTGTGCTGTCGCAAGAAGAAAATCGAGCGACCGCACAAGCACACGCTTTTCTGTGCGACGCTATTAACCAACGACGCCGTATCTATGGGGTGACTACGGGGTATGGGCCGCTGGCCACTACGGACGTAGATCCTAAGCAGTCAGCGCTTTTGCAGCAGAATTTGGTCTATCACCTGTGTAGCGGTGTTGGCGAGCCGCTGGCACACACCCAAGTTCGAGCCATGATGGTGGCTCGCGTCGCGAGTCTGGTTCGCGGACACTCCGGCGCCAATCCATTATTAATCGAGCGGCTGCTTGCATGGCTTGAGGCGGACGTGGTGCCTGAAGTGCCCTCGCGAGGCACGGTAGGAGCGAGCGGTGATTTAACGCCGCTGGCGCACCTGGCCCGCGCATTGAGCGGTGAAGGCAGAGTAAGCCTGTGTGGCGGCCGTTGGATCGACAGCGCTGATGCTCACCGTCAGCTAGGGTGGGAGCCTCTTGTCCTACAAGGCAAAGATGCCATTGCGCTCGTCAACGGCACATCCACCACGGCCGGGATCGCGGCGTTAAATGCCACGGGTGCGCAACGGGCAGTCAAGATCAGCACCCTGTTAGTCCTGCTTTACGCGGAGCTGCTGGGAGGGCATCGCGAGGCGTTTCATCCATTGATTGGCAAGCTGCGCCCGCACCCAGGCCAGCGGCAGCTTCATCAGTGGCTTTGGTCGCTATCAGCAACTAGCGATGCACTCATCCCCTGGCGGCCCGTGTCAGAGCAGCTGCCAGATATGCCGAGCGATATTACCCAACATCAGCCGCTACCCCAAGATGCGTATACGCTGCGCTGTGCTTCCCAGGCGTTAGGTGCCGTGTGGGACGTTGTTGAGCAGCACGCACAAACGGTGCGCATCGAACTCGAAGCGGTCACTGATAATCCGCTGCTGTTTGCTGATGACGGCCTGGTTTTGCACGGCGGGAATTTTTTTGGGCAGCACTTAGCCTTTGCCAGCGATCACCTCAACAATGCGCTCATTCAGATGGCGCTTTACAGCGAACGTCGCATCGCAAGAATTACCGACCCGTTAAAAAATAAGGGGCTTCCCGCCTTTATGCAGCCGCTTGAGACGGGTTTGCACAGCGGTTTTATGGGTGCTCAGGTGAGTGCCACGGCGCTCGTGGCTGAATTACGTAGCCACGCCATGCCCGCCTCTATTCAGTCTATTCCTACGAATGCGGATAATCAGGATATCGTGCCGCTGGGAACCATTGCCGCACGCCGCGCAAGCACGAGTTTAGAGCAGCTTTACCAAATCTTAGCGATTGAAGCCTTGGTGCTGGTGCAGGGCGCTGAATTGAAGAACACCCACGCGCTTAGCCACGCTTCCCAAGCAGTGTGCCGCTGGGTTCGAGAAACGATCCGCCCGCTTGAGCAGGATCGCCCTTTGTCAGAAGACATTACCCAACTCTCAAAGATGCTTGCCGACCCCGATCACGTTGCACCGCTTATAGCGCTGCTCGATACCGCCCCGCAGGAGAGCGCTTAACGCGCGCTCCTCCACTAAGGTCGTCTCGTATGTAGTCAGGCGTTAAGAGAGTCTTTGTACACTCTCTTTTTAAACGAGCAACCCTGACATGAAGCTCTCTCCGGCCTACCGCTTAGCCGCCACCATTCTGCATGGTTTTGATGCCTATCGTGGGCGCTTTAAACAGATCACTGCGGACGCCAGCCGTCGTTTCCGCGATGCTGCGTGGCGCGAAGCGCAGCAAGCATCCGCTGCCCGTATCAACCTCTACGAAGAGCGAGTAGGCGATACCCTAGAGCGTTTGCAGCGCACTTTTGACCATGATGTGCTGGCGCACTGTGAAACCTGGGGGGAGGCCCGCGGTCACTATGCCGAAATGATTGCCCAGCGGCTGGATTACGAGCTGGCGGAGACGTTTTTCAACTCACTGTTTTGCTCAGTGTTTCACTATCGCCACATCCGTAACGAGTGGATGTTTGTTTACAGCTCCCGTGAAGACGCTGCCCATCGCTCCGGCATTGAGCTGTGCCGAAGGCAAGCAGTAAACGGCGACTGGCAAGCAGCACTGGCCTGGGCGTTGGATGAGGCACCGTTTGACAACCCATTTGCTGACTTGGAGGGCGATATTGCCCTAGGGGCCGATCTGCTGAAAAGCCAGCTCCCAGCGGCTATTTTGGAGGCAGAAGATGCCCAGATTGAGCTGCTAAAAAACGTCTTTTATCGTAACAAAGGAGCGTACTTGGTGGGCCGTATTTTAGGCGGCGGCGAGCAGGTGCCGTTGGTACTGCCAGTGCTTCACGGCGAAGGCTTTGGCGAGCAGCAGGGCGGCGATCCGTGCCTGCATTTGGATACCGTGCTGACAGAAACGGATGAAGTCTCGATTATCTTCTCGTTTACCCGCGCCTATTTTCAGGTGGAAGTACCGGTGCCGAGCGAATTTGTCAGCTACCTAAAACAGCTAATGCCCCATAAGCCTGAAAGTGAGCTGTATGCGGCGATTGGCTTTTTTAAATACGGCAAAACGGCGTTTTTTCGAGCGCTTAATTTGCAGGTCGCTAAGCGCGAAGATCAGTTTATTATCGCGCCCGGTGTGCGCGGCATGGTGATGGCGGTGTTTGTACTGCCCAGCTTTCGCACCGTCTTTAAAATCATTAAAGATAAATTTGACCCCGCCAAGGAGGTTACCCACGCCGTGGTGCGCGAGAAGTACCGGCTGGTTAAGCGTCACGACCGGGTAGGCCGCATGGCGGACACGCAGGAGTTCTCTAACTTTACCGTCCGCAAAGACCATTTCGCGCCGGACTGCCTAGAGCATCTATTAGAGGTTGCGCCCTCTACGGTATCGCTTAAAGATGACAAGGTGATCATCAAGCACTGCTACACCGAGCGGATGATGACACCGCTCAATATCTATCTTGAGCAGTGCAGCGCCGATGAGCAGGTGATGGTGCTCAAGGATTACGGCAACGCCATCAAGCAGATGGCGGCGGCGAATATTTTTCCTGGCGATATGCTGCTGAAAAACTTCGGGGTTACCCGTCATGGGCGGGTGATTTTTTACGATTACGATGAGGTCAGCTACCTCACCGAGTGTCGTTTTCGGCACATTCCTAAATCCTACGGTAACGACTTTCAAGGGGGCGGGGCCGAGAGCTTCTCCATTGGCCCCAACGACATCTTTCCTGAGGAGTTTGGCCCCTTCATGTTTGCCAACCCCGGGCTACGCGCTGTCTTTATGCAGCAGCATCCTGAGCTGTTCGACCCGGATTATTGGCTGGAGCTGCAGCAAGCAATTATCGATGGGCGGGTGATCGACGTTTATCCTTATCGCAATAAGCAGCGTTTCGCGGGAACGATAGGGCAGCTGGTATATTAGTCTGTATTGAGGAGCAACCTATTTGAGGAGCAACATGGCGTCTCCCCCGCATTTAGTGGTTTTTACCGGCTCAGGCATTAGCGTCGAGAGTGGCATTAGCTCGTTTCGTGCCAGCGACGGGCTATGGGAAGAGTATCCCTTAGAGGAAGTGGCCACACCGCAAGGGTGGCGCCGTGACCCTGAGCGCGTCTTGGCGTTTTATAACCAACGCCGAGAGCAGATTCGAAAGGCAAAACCTAATGCGGCCCATAAAGCGCTGGCGGCGCTTGAAAAAGAGGGCTTTAAAGTAAGCGTTGTTACCCAAAATATCGACGACCTGCATGAACGGGCAGGGTCGCGGCACGTGCTGCATCTGCACGGTGAGATTCTGCAGGCGCGCTCTTCTGTTGATATGCGGCTTCGCTACCGGCTGCCCAAGGGTGGTATTGCGCTGGGTGATGTATGCGATATGGGCAGCCAACTGCGCCCCGATGTGGTGTGGTTTGGCGAGGCGGTTCCGCTCTTTGATGAGGCCTGCGAGCTGGTCAGCGAGGCCGACTTTTTTCTGGTGGTCGGTACGTCGTTGGCGGTGATGCCTGCCGCTTCGCTGCTGAGCTATATCGACTACGACACCCCTTGCGCACTCGTTGACCCCGACGCCGATTCACTCACCCCCCCAGGGGTGCTGGCGATCAACACCACCGCAGGCGAAGGCGTGCCTGCGCTCGTGAACCAGTGGCGTAAGCAGGGGAGTTTGATACTGCCTTAGGGTGTCTGATGCTCTAAAAACCATGCCTTCATCACCCCGGTAATCTGGGTGATCTCGGCGTCGGAAGCGATATAGGCGGGCATAGTGTAGAGCCATCGGCCAATGGGGCGCAGCCACACGCCTCGTTCCCGGGCGAAGCTTGCCACGCCTTTCAATACCTCGGCGCTACGGGCTTCAATCACCGCAGTGGCGCCTAGCACCCGCACGTCGGCGACCGCGGGGTGGGCGTTAAGCGCCGTGTCTTCCAGCAGCTCATGGGTGAGCGTTTGGCTAAGCGCGGCAATTTTGCCAAGGTAGTTCTCCTCTTCAAACACGCGCAGACTCTCAAGCGCCACTCGGCAGGCCAGCGGGTTGCCCATAAAGGTAGGGCCGTGCATAAAGGCGTGGTGGTGAGTGTCGCCAATAAAGGCGCTATGTACCCGGTCAGTCGCTAGCGTAGCCGCATGGCCCAAGTAGCCACCGGTTAGCCCTTTGGAGAGCACCATAATATCCGGCGTTACATCGGCGTGATTGGCCGCAAACAGTTTGCCGGTGCGGCCAAAACCGGTGGCGACTTCATCAAAAATCAGCAGCACGCCAAACTCATCGCACAGCGCCCGCGCACCGCGCAGGTAGTCTGGAGAGGTCATATTTAGCCCGCCCGCCGCCTGTAGCAGCGGCTCCATCAGCAGCGCAGCAATTTCATGGTGATGCTGTTCAAGCACGCAGCGCAAGGCGCTAAGGTCGTGTTCGACCTGTTCCGTACTGGCATTGAAGGGGGCGGTGGGCGCGGGGGCGAAATGGTGTTGGGGCAGCAGGCTGGCGAACAGGCTGTGCATGCCTTCTTCGGGATCGCACACCGCCATGCAGCCGGTGGTGTCGCCATGGTAGGCCTTCATTAAGGAAAGCATCTTACGTTTTTCAGGGTGGCCGATAAGCACCTGGTACTGCAGGGCCATTTTCATCGCTACTTCCATGCCCACCGAACCGCTGTCGGAGTAGAACACGTGATTCAGCCCCGGCGGGGTAATGCGCACCAGCTCTTGCGCGAGCTGATCGGCGGGGTCGTGAGTGAGGCCACCCAGCATGACATGGCAAAGCTCGCCAGCCTGCTCACGAATCGCGGCCACTAAACGCGGGTGGGCGTAGCCATGAATCATGCACCACCAGGAGCAAGTGGCATCCAGCAGGTGCTCGCCGCTTTCCAGCGTAAAATGGCTGCCGCTACCACCGATGACTTTAGGGGCAGGCGTTTGGGTTTTTAGATGAGCGTAAGGGTGCCAAACAGGGGAATTCATTGGGTGGCTTCCTGGTGCAGCGTGGGTGCTGCGTTAAGCAGCGGTGTTAACGACAAATAAGGATGGGCCTGCGCCGCTTCAGGGCTCGCTAAATGCGGAATAATACCCAGGCATGGCGCTGCCAGCGTGGCTTTGAGGAGGGCCACGTTAGCGTTAAAGCGTGGCGGGTCAGCGGCAAATTCAGGGTCCACCACGCTGCCGACCCAGCCCGCAAGCGTTAGGCCATCGGCAGCGATCACTTCCGCAGTGAGCCGCGCATGGTTAAGGCAGCCAAGCTTAAGACCCACCACCAGAATCACCTGCAGTTGCAGCGCGTTGGCAAGATCCGAGAAGTCTTCACGCCCGTTAAGCGGTACCCGCCAACCGCCCGCGCCCTCAATTAGCGTTAGGTCGCGCTGTGTGTGGTGCAGGGTTTGTTGCAGTACGTCCGTTACCGTTGCAACGCTCAGCACAGCGCCTGCTTCCTGGGCGGCCAGGTGCGGGGCAATGGCGGGGGCAAACGCCCAAGGGTTAACGGTTTCGTAGCTAACGGGTGGCGTGCTTTGCGCCTGAAGCGCTAGGGCATCGCTATTGCGCAGCCCCTCTGGCGTTATACAGCTGCCCGAGGCTATCGGCTTAAGCCCCAGCGTGCTGAGCTGCTGCTCTTGAGCTGCGCATAGCAGGGCGCTGGTCACCAGGGTCTTACCTGCATCGGTATCCGTACCAGTAACGAAATAGGTGGTCATGGCGTTTTTTCCAGGTGCAGGGTGAAACAGTGGTAGCTAACCGGCAGCCCTTGAGGTTCACGTAGGGTTTCAAAACGCGCCTGAGCGGCGGCCAGTTCACGACGGGTAAGCTGCGCATTGGGCCGTGTTACTTGGGCGCCTACCCCCTTAATCGACGCCATGACAGCGCTTAGGTCGGGGTAGTAAAACTGCCGCTGCTCGGCGGTGCTGCGAACCAGCGTTAAGCCGCTGCGGGCAACGGCGTCTTCAACCGTAGAAGCATCGGGCATCTGCAGCAGTGCTTCTGGCCGCTGCCAGGCGGTGGCGACTTCTTTCAATGTGCCGGGTAGCAGCGTGGTGATGTGTGACTCACCACCGGGGGAGAGCACCCGCGCAAGTTCCTGCATCACGGCGCTTACATCGCGGCACCACTGAATTGCTAAGTTGGAAACGATCAGATCAAAATGGCCGTTCTCAAACGGCAGCGCAGCGGCGTCGCCCTGTTGCCACGTGATCTCATCGCCGTAAAGCGCCTGGGCATGGGCGAGCATGCCGGGGGCAATATCTAGGCCTGTCATGTTGGCGCGAGGGTAGAGCGCTGCCAGCCGCTGGGTCCAGTAGCCGGTGCCGCAGCCGAGGTCGAGGACGCGCTTAGCGTGAGGGGGCAGCGCTAGCCACAAGGTTTCGCCTATCTGACGCTGGGCGCTGGCCAGCGCGTCGTATTGCGGGGCCGCCCGGGAAAAGGCGCGAGCGACACTTGCCTGCCAGCTCGGCAGTTGTTGGGGTGTCGGTGAGACTACCGTGCTGCTCATAGGGTCTCCTTGACGGCCTGCTGAGTAATAGTGGCGGCCTGTTCGGCGATGATCGTGGCTAACGGGGCTGGCTGAGAAAGCATCGGGCAGTGCCCGGCATGGGTGATTTGAAGCGCATGGCGATGGGCGCTGTCGCCGACTAATGGGTCGTGTTGGCCCACCAAGCGCACCACTGGGCAGGGGGCTGAGTGCAAACGCTGCGTATTATCCAGCGTGGCAAGCCAGCTAAGCCCCTGTGAGAGCGTGCCGGTGTCAGCGCTGGGGGTGTCGCCTAGTAAGTCGCGTAGCTGCCGATGGGCGTGACGGGCATTGGGCTCCCCTTGGCTCTGCCAGCGTAAAAAATGCCGCCAGGTGGCAACTGGGTCGCGATGAAATGCGCGGCAGAAGGTGGCAAGCTCTGCAGTGGACACGCCGTCATCGCTACAGAACCGCTCCCCTGCGCCAATCAGAATAAGGCCACGTGGGGCGGGTAGGTAGTCAAGCAGCGCGGTCGCCAGTAGCCCGCCCAGTGACCAGCCAACCCACACGGCGTCACTGGGCAGCTGGTCGGCCATGGCATGGGCAAGCGAGGTAAGGGAGGCAGGTTCTGGCAGCGCGGATACGTCACCGTACCCCGGCCAGTCGACGCGGCTAACCTCACTCCCATCGGGCCAATAGTCTGCAAGAGGCTGCCAAATACGCTTATCGACTCCCCAGCCGGAAAGCAGCACCAGCCGCTGTGGTGCTAAACGGGGCATGCCGCTTCCTCTCGCAGGCAGGCGCAAAGCCCTTCCAGCAAGCGATCAATATCGCTAAAAGTGTGGCGGGCGCTTAACGTAATGCGTAGCCGCGCTGCGCCCTTGGGCACCGTGGGTGGCCGAATCGCGCCCACTTGAATACCTTGCTCGGCAAGCTTTTTGGCCCACGCCATGGTGCGCGGTTCATCGCCTAACAAAATCGGTTGAATAGGGGTGAGTGATTCGGTAAGTGGTAAGCCAAGCGCAAGGGCCTGCTGGCGGAAGTGGCGAATATGGCGCTGAAGCCGCTGGCGGTGTTCGGGCTCGCGCTGCACGATCGTTAATGCCTCCAGGGTCGAGGCGGCGATGCTAGGGGGCTGTGCGGTGGTATAGATATAGCTGCGCGCAAACTGGGTAATATGCTCAATGAGTGCGGCGTCACCGGCCACAAAGGCGCCGGCAGTACCCAATGCTTTGCCCAAGGTACCCACCAACATAGGCACACGCTGACTGCCGAAACCTTCTACGCAGCCGCCGCCGTTCTCGCCCAGCACGCCTAGGCCATGCGCGTCATCGATCATTAGCCATGCGTTGTGCTGCTGGCTGATATGGGCAAGGGTGGCGATATCGGCAACGTCACCATCCATGCTAAACACGCCGTCACTGACCACCAGCTTATGAGTGGCCGTGCTGCGCGAAAGCAGCCGCTCAAGATCAGCGCTATCGCGGTGATGAAAGCGCCGCGAGCGAGCACCGCTAAGCGCTGCGCCGTCTAATAAGGAGGCATGGTTGAGGCGATCTTGAAAAATAGCGGTGTGCGGGTCTGCCAGCGCCTGCAGCACGCCAAGGTTCGCCATATAGCCGGTAGAGAACAGCAGAGCCCGCTCGCGCCCTGTCCAGCGTGCCAGGGCGTCTTCCAGTGCGTCGTGAATCGCCAAGTGGCCGCTAACCAGGTGCGACGCGCCTGCGCCTGCGCCAAAGCGGCGCGCGCCTTCCACCTGGGCAGCCTGTACCCGAGGGTCCTGGGCCAGCCCTAGGTAGTCGTTTCCCGCAAAATCGAGCCCGCTGTGAGTGTTCACTAACCGGTGCCGCCAGCGCTGCTCACGAACACGCTGTGAACGCGCGCTCGCCAACCGTTCTTGCCATGCTTCAGACACTGGCATCTACCGCTAGCTCGGCAACGCGTTCGGCGTGTACCTGCTGCTGAGTCTGTTGGGCAAGCCGAGCCGCTTGGGCGGCTTCGCTTTCGCAGGTCTCGCGCTTTTCAGGATGCAGGCCCAGCTTGGCAAACAGCGCGCGGTCGCGATCCGCCTGAGGGTTGCCGGTAGTGAGTAGCTTGTCGCCGTAGAAAATAGAGTTGGCCCCGGCCAAAAAGGCCAATGCTTGGGTCGATTCGCTCATCTGCTCTCGGCCAGCAGAGAGCCGCACGTGGCTTTGCGGCATCATAATGCGGGCGACGGCGATGGCGCGGATAAACTCAATGGGGTCGAGGTCTTCGACGTTTTCAAGCGGCGTGCCGGGCACTTTTACCAGCATGTTAATAGGCACGGATTCAGGGTGCGGGGTGAGCTTGGCGAGCTGTTGAAGCAGCGCGCTACGGTCTTGCGCATCTTCACCCATGCCGAGAATGCCGCCGGAGCACACCTTCATACCCGCTTCACGCACGGTGGCCAGTGTGTCCAGGCGGTCGCTGTAAGTACGGGTGGTGATAATTTCGCCGTAAAAATCGGGGGAGGTATCCAGGTTGTGGTTGTAGTAATCAAGCCCCGCAGCGGCAAGACGGTTGGCTTGCTCACCATCCACCATGCCCAGCGTCATGCAGGTTTCAAGCCCCAGGGCCTTGACTTGGCGAACCATTTCTTCGACCAGTAATAAGTCCTTATCGCGGGGGCTGCGCCACGCAGCCCCCATGCAGAAACGGCTGGCACCCGCCTCTTTAGCGGCTTGGGCTTGGGCCACGACCTTTTCGATCTCCAGCAACTTCTCTTTTTCTAGCTGGGTGTTGTAGTGGCCGGACTGAGGGCAGTATTTGCAATCTTCCGGGCAGGCACCGGTTTTGATGGATAAGAGGGTAGAGACCTGCACCGCGTTAGCATCAAAGTGTGCCCGATGTACCTGCTGGGCCTTAAACAGTAGGTCATTGAAAGGCAGCGCAAACAGCGCGTTAATCTCTTCCAGTGTCCAGTCGTGACGGGGAGCGTCGGTGTCGGCATTGAAGGCGGTGGCTGTCACAGGTAAACCTTTTTTCTTTTGAAAGTTGACAAGACTTTATCGGTGAGTTGCTTTTAGTGTCAACTTTAAAAGTTGTGCAGGTTTACTGAGGTGGCTGAAAGAGCAAGGCGTTCGTCATGGTGGGCAGGCTGCTATATACTCTGCGCCCTTTTAATTGTCTTCTTTAAATCGTTGGAGCGCAGATGTCTGACGCTACCTCTATTCCGCCTGAGCACACTGAACGTGATCCGGTAACGGGGCACCCGCGACCGCCTCGGCGTGAGTTTAAAGCGCGGGGTAGTTTTGTGACGCGCTGTGATGGGTGCAATCTGCCTGAACTTAACTGCCTGTGCCCTTATCAAGTAAAGGCCGAGAGCGACGCCCAGGTGTGGCTGTTAACCCACTCCATTGAGCACTTTAAGCCGACCAACACCGGCCGGTTAATTGGTGATGTGCTGACCAATACCCGCG
Source organism: Vreelandella venusta (assembly GCF_044809155.1). Lineage (GTDB taxonomy): Bacteria > Pseudomonadota > Gammaproteobacteria > Pseudomonadales > Halomonadaceae > Vreelandella > Vreelandella venusta_B. The sequence continues at coordinate 2,822,620 of NZ_CP085241.1, read as the reverse complement.
TGTTTACCTGGTATCGCACCGCGCCGGATGAAGCGCTTGCGGCCCTGCTTGAAGACCCGCGCTACGCGCCCTTTGTTATTTTTCCTGATGATCAGCCTGATTACGCCGAGCGCGTGGTGGGTATTAACGCTGTACATGCGGCGAAGCAGCAGGCACGTATTCCAGTGTTTGTGATTTTAGATGGCACCTGGCGCCAAGCGCGGCGCATGTTTCGCAAGAGCCCCTACTTGGATGCGTTGCCCGTTCTGCCGCTGCGCACCGAGCGTGAAACGCGCTATCGGCTGCGTAAGCCCGCTTCGAAAGCGCATCTCTGCACGGCGGAAGTGGCCATTGAGCTATTGCGTCAGAGCGGTGATGAAGACGCGGCAAGCGTCTTGGATGATTACTTTGATGTGTTCAACGACAGCTACGCTGAGAGCCGCTACTATCGCAAAATTGCAGAACCAACCGCTGCCATGCAGCGGCTGTTAGCCCGCAAAGCAGAGGGCAGCGTTTAAGGCATGTGGCGTGCAACGTTTAGGCAGTGCCGCTACCAAACAGGGCACCGGCAATTCTAAACCCGGCGACCCAGGTGCCTATGGCGGAGCCAATCGTGGCTAATAGGAAGACCAGCAGGGTGCGTGAAACGCGGTTTTTCCACCAGCCCTTAAGCTCGGTAACATCGTGGCGTAGGGTAGAGAAATCGCGCACCTTGGGTTTGCGCATATAAAGCTCTACCCCAGCGGCCACAAATCCCGCGCCAATGGTGGGGTTAAGCGACGTGAGTGGTGCGGCAAAGAAAGTGGTAATCACTGTTACCGGGTGAGCTAGGGCGATAATGGTGGCACCACCCGACAGAATACCGTTGATCAAAAACCACTCAATCACTAGCTGCCAGCCAAGCTCAGTATTGCGCGAAAAGCCAATCACAAACCCGGTCAGCACCAGCGCGGTAATTAGCCAGGGGGCGGCTTTCCAGAGTTTCGAGGGCGGCGGCGTCGCGTCGAGGGACTCCCGCTCAGGGGTGGGACGTTCCGGCAGCGGCGCCTCAAGGTGCTCCACCGTGCCTTTTAAGTGGCCTGCACCAATCACCACCAGCACGTTTTTATAGCGCCCGGGCGGTGCCTCTTCGGCTAGGCGTAGCGCCATGTAGCGGTCGCGTTCGCGAATCAGCGGGGTGTACAGCGCTTCCGATTCGGCGGCGAATTCGTTGAAGGTCGCCTCCAGCATATCGCCCTCTTTGAGCTTCTCGATATCCTCTTTGGAAACGTCTTGACGCGACAAGACGCTGCCAATCAACCCAGAGAAAAGCGAGAAGCGCTGCCACCAGGGCACATTGCGGTAAATACGTTTCAGGGTAATGCCCACGTCTCGGTCAACTAGCAGCAGCGGCAGCTTACGCTCCTTGCAGGCGTCTACCGCCGCACGCATCTCCGCGCCGGGCTGGATGCCTGACTGCTCGGCAATACGCTGTTGAAAGGCGCCAAGGGCCAGGCTTGCCGCCACCATGCCCGCTTTACCTTGTTTGAATACCTGAAACAGGTCCTGCTCGCCCATGGCGTCAGGGTTATTCATGCTGTGGTGGCGGGCATCACATAGCTCAATTGCAATGGCGTCATAGGTACCGCTAGCGATGAGGTTGCGAACGTCATCAGCGCTTTCAGCAGAAACGTGGGCGGTCCCCAGCAGAGTGTAGTGGGTCTCGCCCACGGTGACGGTTTTTAAGGGCCCGCTAGTGGCGGGTGGGCAAGTCGGCGCCGCCACTGATGAACTGTCGTCTTGGGTCATGACTATTACTCAATATATAAAATAGGAAAGCGAAAATAAAAAAACAGTGAGGGTTAACGGCGCCAAAATGCAGGCGTAAACAGCACCAGGATGGTGAAGATTTCTAAGCGCCCCAGCAGCATGGCCATCACTAGAATCCATTTGGCGAGCGTTGGCATATCGCCATAGTGGCTGCTGGCATCTCCGAGTGCTGGGCCTAGGTTATTCAGCGCTGAGCCAACGGTTGACCAGGCGGTCACCTGGTCGACGCCCGTTGCCATGACGCCAACGATCATCAAGAAAAACAGCATGACGTAGGCGGAGAAAAATCCCCATACCGCTTGGGCGATGCTGTCGGGTACGCTCACTTTGCCCACCTTAACGGCAATCACCGCGTTAGGATGGATCAAGCGCATTACCTCACGCATGCCCTGTTTTAAAATCAGAATAATACGGATAACTTTCATGCCGCCGGCCGTGGAGCCTGAGCATCCTCCCACAAACGCTGCCACAAAGAGAAGGAAGGGCAGGGCGCCTGGCCATGCCGAGAAGTCTGCGACGGCAAACCCGGCGGTGGTTGCCACCGACACTACCTCAAACAGGCCGTGGCGCAGCCCCTCCATGGCGTCATACGTGTCGGTTAGCCAGAGCGTGACGACGGTGAATGTCGTCAACCCACCCAGAAACAGCATTAAAAAACGTGCTTCCGGGTCTTGAAAGTAGTGCAGCAGGCTTTTCTCACGCCAAGCAATAAAGTGTAGGCTAAAACTCACCGCTGAGATCAGCATAAAACCAATACAAATGAGCTCGATAGCGGCACTGTTAAAGTAGCCAATGCTGGCGTCGTAGGTCGAGAAACCGCCAATGGCGACGGTAGAAAAACTATGGCCTAGCGCATCGAACCAGTCCATACCCGCCAGCATATAGGCCACCATGCAAGCGATTGTTAGGGTGGCGTAAATATACCAGAGGGCTTTGGCGGTTTCGGTAATGCGCGGCGTTAGCTTGGAGTCTTTTAGCGGCCCCGGTATCTCGGTACGGTAAAGCGCCATGCCCCCCACGCCCAGTGTGGGCAGAATAGCCACCGCGAGCACCACAATCCCCATGCCGCCGAGCCATTGGAGTTGCTGGCGATAGTAGAGGATGGATTCAGGTAAAAAATCGATGCCGGTAATCACGGTGGCGCCGGTCGTGGTTAAACCGGAAAACGATTCAAATACCGCATCGGTGATGCCCAGCGCGCCTTCGCCAAACAGCATGAGGGGTAGCGAGCCGAACAGCGCCAGCACCGTCCAGAACATGGCGGCGATAATAAAGCCATCACGAATCCGCAGCTCTTTTCGGGCCTTCCGGTTGGGTAGAAAAAGCAGCAGGCCGGTAATGACCGAGATGGCCATACCGCTCATAAAGGCATGCCAAACACCGTCTCGAAACCAGAGTGACATCAGGATAGGGGGCAGCATGGTGAGGCTGAACAGCATCAGCAGCAGACCTAAAATGCGTAAAATAATCCGCAAACTCATAGCAGTGGTTGCCTCATAGCAGTGGCCCCGTGTTGATAAAGAACATTGCCTAGAAGAACGTTAAGCCCACTTGGAATAGCCGCTCCACGTCGCGGATTCGCCGCTTATCGATCACAAACAGGATGATGTGATCGCCGCTCTCTACCATGACATCATCGTGAGCAATGAGAACCTCTTTGCCACGCACGACGGCACCAATGGTGGTGCCTTCTGGGAGATCGATTTCACGGATGGTGCGGCCAACGACCTTGGAGGACTGCTTATCGCCGTGGGCAATGGCTTCAATGGCTTCTGCGGCACCCCGGCGCAGCGAGTGTACGTTAACAATATCGCCCCGGCGCACGTGGGTAAGCAGGCTGCCAATAGTGGCCTGCTGGGGGGAGATGGCAATATCAATGTCGCCGCCCTGTACCAAATCCACGTAGGCCGCATTATTGATCAGCGTGAGCACCTTTTTTGCCCCCAAGCGTTTGGCGAGCAGCGACGACATAATATTGACTTCGTCGTCGTTGGTCAGGGCACAGAAAATATCGCAATCTTCGATATTTTCCTCTTCTAAAAGCCGCTTGCTGGTGGCACTGCCGTGGAGCACGACCGTTCGGTCAAGCCGTTCAGAGAGCGTGGTACAGCGTTCGAGGTTGTGTTCGATGATCTTCACCTGGTGGCTGTGCTCCAGATGCTCCGCCAGGCGCTCACCTATATTACCGCCGCCGGCGATCACCACTCGGCGAAAATCACGCTCGACGCGGCGCAGTTCGCTCATTACGGCGCGGATATCCCGCCGTGCGGCAAGAAAGAACACTTCATCGTCGGCTTCAATGACCGTATCGCCACGGGGAATAATCGGCCGGTTGCGACGATAGATGGCCGCTACCCGGGTGTTTACGTTGGGCATGTGTTCGCCTAAGAAGGCGAGGTCTTGTCCTACCAGCGGGCCGCCGTAAAACGCTTTAACCGCCACCAGCTGTACTAAACCTCCCGCAAATTCTAAGACCTGCAGGGCGCCAGGGTGCTCGATTAGGCGGCGCACGTGGTCGGTGACCACCTGCTCAGGGCTGATCAACACATCAATGGGAATGGCTTCGTGGGCAAACAGGCCTTTGCGGGTCAGGTAAGCCGTGGCGCGCACGCGGGCTATTTTCGTAGGGGTGCGAAACAGCGTATGCGCGACTTGGCAGGCGATCATATTGATTTCGTCGGTGTTGGTCACCGCAATCAGCATGTCGGCGTCTTCACAGCCCGCTTGGCGCAGCACAATGGGATAGGAGCCTGCGCCGGTAACGGTACGAATATCCAGCTTGGTGTGTAGTTCGCGCAGCTTCGCTGCATCGGTATCAACGACGGTAATGTCATTTTCTTCGCGGGCGAGATGCTCCGCTAGGGTGCCGCCGACCTGGCCGGCGCCAAGAATGATGATTTTCATTGCTGAGCATCGGTTCCGTTGTAAGCGCCAGCGCGTTTGGTCACTGGTTTGTGTAAGTGGGTGTGCACTGCAATAAAGACGGCGGCCAGTGTAAACCAGCCGCCGTCAAAAAGCAGGTAGGGCTTATTCTAGCGTAAAGCCGATTTTGACGGTTACCTGCCAATGCGCAACGCGACCATCTTCGATATGGCCACGGGTGTCGGTAACTTCCAGCCAGCGCATGTGCTTAATTGTCTCAGACGCTTTAGCGAGGGCGTTCTGCACGGCTTCCTCAATGCCTATCTCGGAAGAGCCGGTGATTTCTACATGCTTATAGGTGTGATCACTCATGGTTTCTCCATCCTTGCATGAATTCACTGCTTACTATTAAGCAGTCCGCTTCTCTAGTCTGGCATAAAAAAAGCCATCGTGGCTGCCCTGCGCTGGAAAGAGCTGGCGGCCTTCACCGCTTTGGATGCCCCAGGCAACGTCGCTGGGCGTAGTCACCTTGGCATCCGGGGTGCGGGCAAGGAAGGCGTCAATTTGGTCGGCGTTCTCTGCAGGTAGCACAGAGCAGGTGGCGTATAGCAGCGTGCCACCGGGGCGTAGTAGCGGCCAGAGGTTATCCAACAACTGCTGCTGGAGCTTGGCAAGCTGACGAATATCCTCTTTCCGACGCAGCGTTTTAATATCCGGATGGCGGCGAATAACGCCGGTGCCGGAGCAGGGCGCGTCGAGCAAGATGGCATCAAACGATGTACCGCTCCACCAGTCCTGCTGGGTGGCATCGGCGTGCTGTAGCTCCGCCGTTAGCCCTAGACGGTTGAGCGTATCATCCACCCGGCCTAAACGCTGGTTGTCACTATCAATGGCGGTTAGCGCAATATCGAACTGCTCTAGTAAGTGGGCTGTTTTACCCCCCGGGGCGCAGCAGGCATCCAACACGTGGGCGCCCGGGCGCGGCGCAAGAGCGGGGCCAAGTAGCGCAGCAGAGAGCTGGGCCGCTTCATCTTGAACGCTCACATGGCCTTGCTCAAACCCTGGCAGCACGGAAACATCGCAGGGGGTATTAAGCGTGATGCCGTCAGGCGCATGGGGGCATAAATAACCGCTTAGCCCTTGTTCAACCAGTTGCGCTAGGTACGCTTCGCGGTCGTTGTGGTGCTGGTTAACCCTTAGCGTCATGGGCCCCGGCTCATTATTCGCCTCGGCAATGGCGCGCCACTGGTCGGGCCAGGCATCGCGTAGAACGCTTAGGAGCCAGGGGGGATGCTCTAGCGCAATATGCTCTTCGCGGTCGACATCGGCCTGAAGCGCTTCGGCTTCCCGCTGCAGGCGGCGCAGACAGCCGTTAAGCACGCGGGTAGCCCACTCTTTGCCCAGCAAGCGCGCAGCGCCCGCGGTTTCCCCCACCGCGGCGTGGGCAGGAATACGCATATACAGCAGCTGATAAATACCGATGAGCAACAGCGCGTGAACGTCGCTGTCGCGCTTCTTGAACGGCTGCTTAAGCAGTTTGTTAGCGAGGGCTTCCAAGCGGGGCAGGCGGCGGCAGGTGCCGTAGCACAGCTCTTTCAGCAGGCCACGGTCGCGGGCGACAACGCTGTGTTCATCAAGTCCGGCGAGAGAGCCTTTATCGGTAAGCACAGGGACGAGCGCACGGGCAGCGGCAGCACGCACCTCTTGGCCACTGCCGCCTTTTGCGGGGCGCTGTTGGCTCATGGGTTAACTCCTTGTTGAGGTGCGGGCAGCCCAAGCTGGGTACCAATTGTCAGGGGTGTTTGGCGGGCGTTGAGCAGGTCACGTACGGCCATGGCTTTGCCCCCCGGTAGTTGAGCGCGGCTAACGCAGAGCACTTCCTGGCCCTGTTCGCCGCAGGCAATGCGCAGATGATCCTCGCCATGTTCAAGCAGCGTGCCGGGCGGTGACGGCGGCTGTTCGCCTGACTCAACGCTGGCCATTAATAAACGTAGGCGGTCATTGCCCAGCGTGCACCAGGCCACTGGCCACGGGTTAAAGGCGCGAATTTTACGCGCTAGCTGTTCGGCGGGCTGGTGAAAGTCTAGCTCGGCTTCCGCTTTACTCAGCTTGGCCGCATAGGTCACGCCCTCTTCGGGCTGGGGAGTGGCGGTTAGGTTGCCGCTATCCAGTTCGTCTAACACGTTAACCAACGCGTTTGCGCCTTGGATGGCGAGCCGGTCATGCAGGTCACCGCCGGTGGTACGCGCTGTGATCGGCGTTCGTACTTCATAAAGCATTGCGCCGGTATCGAGCCCTGCATCCATTTGCATAATGACCACGCCAGAGGTGCTGTCGCCAGCTTCAATAGCTCGCTGGATAGGCGCCGCGCCGCGCCAGCGGGGTAATAACGAGGCATGCACGTTGATACAGCCTAACCGCGGCGTATCCAAAACGGCTTGGGGCAACAGCAGGCCGTAGGCAACCACAACCATGACGTCGGCTTCGAGGGCCGCTAATTCGGCTTGGGCATCAGCGTTCTTTAAGCTGACGGGTTGATACACCGGTATTTCATGTTCAAGGGCAAGCTGCTTGACCGGACTAGGGGTAAGCTTGCGGCCCCGGCCTGCAGGGCGGTCGGGCTGGGTGTAAACCGCCACGACGTCATGCTCGCTTTCGAGCACGGCGGCAAGGCTGGAGGCGGCGAAATCAGGCGTGCCAGCAAAAACAACGCGCAACTGAGACATGGGCGTAACTACCTAACAGAAGTGGGAACGGGGATGCGTCTAGCGAAAAATGCCGAACAGCGAATGAGTGCGCCCAATTATATCCAGTAGGCGTTCATCATTCTGCGGCTCGGCTTAGGGTACTTGGCAGTAGCGACTTAAGCGTCCTGCATCAGCTTGTGGCGCTTTTGCATCTTTCTCATTACCCGGTCGCGCTTGAGCGGCGATAAGTAGTCAACAAAAAGTACGCCTTCTAGGTGGTCATACTCATGCTGAATACAGTGTGCTAATAGACCGTCAGCCTCTAACTCATAAGGCTCGCCGTTACGGTCAAGCGCATTGAGCTTTACCTTGAGAAAACGCGGCACCTCGGCGTAATACTCTGGGATAGATAAGCACCCCTCGGAGAGTGGCTCCTTCTCTTCGCCTATCGGCTCATAGCGTGGGTTGATAAGTACCAGCGGCTGGGAGTTATCGTCGCTAACATCCATCACTACCACGCGGCGATGTACATCGATTTGCGTCGCTGCAAGGCCGATGCCCCGCGCGTCGTACATGGTCTCCAGCATATCATCGACGAGCTGGCGAACCTCATCGTCAACGGTTTCCACCGCTACCGCCTTGGTACGCAGGCGCTCGTCGGGGAATTCGAGAATAGGAAGTTTGGCCATGGCGTTACAATCACCGTTAAGCTGAGTCTTTAATGAGTAGGCCTCACTCACTGTGTCGGCGGGCCTAAGTGCATTACTATAAGTGGTTTACTGATAGCCATCATATCATGCTGTTAGTGTTCCTGGGCACGTGCGTTCCTTGCGACGGCCTTGCGTATCACTCCACCAGCGACTGCCTAGGGAGAACAGGATGGCGGCAACAAAGCCTCTTTATTATAGCGTCTTTGGCGCCCTGCTAATGTGCATCGCCTTACTGGTGAGCCATCCGGTATTAGCCTGGGAGCGGCTGCGTAGCGACGCACCAGAGCGGTATGAAGTGGTTCGCGGCGATACGCTGTGGGGTATTTCTGCGCGCTATTTACACTCACCCTGGCAGTGGCCTGAACTTTGGCAGGCTAATCCACATATTCGCAACCCGCATCTTATCTACCCAGGCGATGTATTGGTGCTAGGCAATTGCCAGGGTGCCCCCTGTTTAACGTTAGAGCGGGGACAGGGTGTGGTAAAGCTGTCACCCCAGATGCGCACCGTGCCGGAACGGGAAGCCATTGCGCCTCTCCCCCTGGACGTTGTGCAGGCGTTTTTGCGTGAACACCGGGTGCTGGAGGAGGGCGAGCCGCTGCGTGAGCTGGCCTACGTGGTAGGCGGAGAGAATCAACGCTTGATCAGCGGTGCGGGGGATACGCTGTATGTACGGGGTGAGCTTCCTGATAGGGCTCAGCTGGGGATTTATCGCCAAAGCGATCCTTATATTGCCAATGATGGAACGCCGCTGGGGATGGAGCTGATCAAGATTGGCGAGGCGCGTCAGTTAAGTAATGAAGGCGATATCGCCCGAGTAGAAGTGTTGAGTGCTTACCAAGAAGTGCGTAATAACGACATTCTAATGCCGCTTGATCAGCGTGAATGGGGGGAGACTTTCCAGCCCCGGGCGCCGTTAAACAGTCTGTCCGGTAATATTGTAGCCGTCCCTGGGGGCGTGCGTTTTATTGGGCGCTTACAGGTGGTAGCGATAGACCTGGGTACCCAAGATGGTCTTCAGCCAGGGCATGTATTACGGGTCGACCAGCAGGGCGAGCTGGTGAATGACCCCCGTACCCAAGAGCTTATCCAGCTGCCTGCAACAGAAGCGGGCCAAATTATGATCTTTAAGCCTTATAACCGTGTGAGCTACGCCTTGGTCATGCAGGCATCGAACGTACTTGCCGTGGGCGATGTGGTACGTACACCGGTTAGATAACCCGTTACTCAAGAGCCACAGCGAACCAGGAGGCTAAGTATGGATGCCAAGGAGTGGCTGGTAGTGAATGCCCTGCCCGGTATGGGCCCCCACCGTATAACGCAACTGGTGGCTCGCGGGCCGCAATGGCCACAGGGCTGGCTGGCGGTGCTACCCAGCGCGGCAGCCACGGCGCTGCGCTTATGGCTGGAACATCCAGAACGCAGCCCGCTGCAATCTGTAGTCAACGACACACAAGCCTGGCTACAGAATGGCCCTAATCGTCATCTGCTCCACCGGGATCACCCCGCGTGGCCTGCGTTGCTTAACCAGCTGCCTGACCCGCCCGTTGTGCTTTGGGCCCAAGGCGATCTAAGCGCACTCGAAGGCCCCAAACTTGCGATGGTGGGAACACGCAGGCCTACCTCAGAAGGCAGCGGTAATGCCCAAGCGTTTGCCCGCGAACTAGCACAACGCGGCTGGTGCATTGTGAGCGGCATGGCGCTGGGGGTCGATGGGGTCGCTCAGCGTGCGGCGCTGGCGACCGGTGGGCATTCAATTGCGGTATTAGGGTGTGGTGTCGATGTGATTTACCCTGCTCGCCACCGAGATTTATACGAACAGTTAAGCACCGTGCCAGGAGGGTTGCTACTCTCCGAGCATCCGCCGGGCACGGTGGCCCGTCCCGCTTTTTTCCCTCGCCGAAACCGGATTGTCACTGGCCTCAGTTTAGGCACGCTGGTAGTCGAAGCGACCGAGAAAAGTGGTTCACTGGTGAGCGCCCGTTTAGCCCTTGAGCAGGGGCGCGAGCTGTTTGCGCTGCCTGGGTCGCTGCACAATGTCCAGGCGCGGGGCTGTCTACATCTATTGCGAACCGGCGCGACACTCGTGCGCCATGTAGACGATATACTTGAAGAGCTGCAGCACTGGGCAAGCAGTTTTCTGCCCACCGAGCTTGAGCCGCTTGCCGATGATACCGACGCTATTAAGCCCAGCGGCAATGCACCGCCGAGCGACAATTTATTAAGCGCTTTAAGCACCACGCCAACCCCGATTGATGTGCTGGTTCAGAACACTGGCACGCCAGTGAGCGAGTGCCAGCAGCGGCTATTGATGCTGGAACTTGAGGGGCATGTTACCCAGCAGGCAGGCGGCTGGGTGCGCTTGGCGCGGCCATGGTAGGATGCCAATAACTGATTATTCGCGCTGGCTGAGCAGCGGCAGGTCATGATTTTTTCACGAGGAGCATCTATGGATTCGGCTGAATTAAAGGCGGCGGTGAGCGCGCTGCGCTCAGGTGGTGTGATTGCATGCCCCACCGAAGCCGTATGGGGACTTAGCTGTGACCCGGATAACGATGAAGCGCTGGCGCACTTAATGCGTATGAAAGCGCGTGACCCTGCCAAAGGGGTTATTTTAGTCGCCTCCACAATTCATCAATTTCAGCCCTGGTTAAATCAGCTGCCGCTCGCTCTTCATGCTCCTTTGGCCGCCAGCTGGCCAGGGCCCAACACCTGGCTGGTGCCAGATAATGGCCGCAGTCATGGGCTAGTGCGTGGCGCCCATCAGTGCGTGGCGCTGCGGGTAACCGATCACCCTCTGATGAAAGCCTTGTGCGACGCGTTTGGCGGACCGCTGGTCTCGACCTCGGCCAACCGCGCAGGCGACCCTCCCGCCATGAGTGCAGAAGACGTCGCCTCAATATTCGGGGATGAAGTCGCCGCCATCGTATCCGGTGCGTTAGGCGGCAACGCTCGCCCAAGCACCATTCGTGACTTAGTCACTGGTAAAGTGCTTCGTCAGTAAACGCAGCGGCCCACTCAATTTATTTACCCTGGGAGTTAATGTGGCTCACGAACACCTAGATGATGTTAAGCGCTACCTGCTAGACCTGCAGGAACGGCTGTGTACAGGCCTTGCCGCTGCCGACGGTGGCGCGCGCTTCAAAGAGGACAGCTGGGAGCGTGAAGAGGGCGGTGGCGGGCGTTCACGAGTGATTGAGCATGGCGCTGTGTTTGAAAAAGGCGGCGTGAACTACTCTCATGTATTTGGTGCAACGCTGCCGCCTTCTGCCACCGCGGCGCGGCCTGAACTGGCCGGGCGCAGCTTCCATGCGGTAGGGGTGTCGTGGGTGCTGCATCCTGAAAATCCCCATATACCGACTAGCCACGGCAACGTACGCTTCTTTATTGCCGAGAAACCTGGCGAAGCGCCTGTTTGGTGGTTTGGCGGTGGGTTTGATTTAACCCCCTACTACCCGGTGTTTGAGGACGCGGTACATTGGCATCGCGTGGCAAAAGCTGCCTGCGACCCCTTTGGTGAAGAGATTTACCCTCGCTACAAAGCGTGGTGCGATGAGTACTTCTACCTAAAGCACCGTGATGAAACCCGAGGGGTGGGTGGCCTGTTTTTTGACGATTTAAATGAAGGTAGTTTTGAGGATTGCTTTGCCTTCCAACGTGCCGTGGGTGACAGCTTCCTGGATGCCTACTTACCGATTGTTGAGCGTCGCAGGAACGATGCTTGGGGGGAGCAAGAGCGTGACTTCCAGCTGTATCGTCGTGGCCGCTATGTGGAGTTCAATCTGGTTTGGGACAGAGGCACGCTGTTTGGCCTGCAAAGCGGTGGGCGTACAGAATCCATCTTGATGTCGATGCCGCCCTTAGCACGCTGGGAGTACGCTTTTACACCCGAAGCGGGCACCCCAGAGGCAAGGCTTAATGAATACCTAGTGCCCAGGGACTGGCTGGCTGAAGCCGCCCAGCAGGGCGAGGCATAAGGAGGCTTTATGGCTGATCGTTATTGCGTCTTTGGCAACCCGATTAAACACTCCAAATCATCGCTCATTCACGGGGAGTTTGGTCGACAAACCCAGCAGGACATGACCTATACCAGTGAGCTAGCACCGGTTGATGGCTTCGCTGCTGCTTGGCAGGCGTTTGTCGCAGAAGGTGGGCGTGGCGCCAATGTAACCGTGCCTTTTAAGGGAGACGCGTTTGCGCTGTGTGACACGCGGAGTCATCGTGCTGAGCGTGCCCAAGCGGTGAATACCCTGATTGTGGGAGGTAATGGCCGTACCTATGGTGATACGACGGACGGCGTAGGGCTGGTTCGCGATCTGGCCTACCACGGCGTGCCTATTCAAGATAAGCGTGTGTTGGTGATAGGCGCGGGCGGCGCCGTGCGCAGCGTGCTGGAACCGCTGCTGGCTGAAAAGCCCCGGGAGCTGGTGGTGGTGAATCGCACTGCAGAGAAAGCCATCCAGTTGGCGCAGGACTTTTCCGATCTGGGCGATGTGAAGGGCGGAGGGCTTGACGCCATAGAGGGTCAGTTTGACGTCGTCATTAATGGAACCAGCGCGAGTCTGTCCGGTGATTTACCGCCGCTGCCTGACCAACTGTTTACGCCCTACGCCTGGGCATACGACATGATGTACGGTGCCGAGCCAACGGTCTTTTTGCAATGGGCGGGGCCGCGTGGCGCCAAGCTGCTGGACGGGCTAGGGATGCTGGTAGAGCAAGCCGCTGAGTCATTTTTCTTATGGCGTAATGTGCGCCCCGACACCGCACCGGTGCGCTCGCAGCTAAGGCAGTCGCTGAATTTTAGCGATTAAGACGTGTATCGGTTGAGGCGGCTATCGGCACCGTAGCACTGCATGATAAATAAAGGGGCCGCTGGATAAGCGGCCCCTTTTCTATTGCTAGCGTTATTGCCCAACGTTTAACGGCGCTTGGTGTAAAACCCTACCATACACATAACCAGTCCCAACACAGACACGATCATGCCGCCATTGACCAGCAGCGGCGAGCGCTCAAGCCAGGACACAAACGGCTGCGGTGTATCGCGGCAGGTGCTTTCTATGTAGTCCCAGTAGCCGCCATCAAGCTGGCAAGCGCGTACATCGCCGAGTTCCCAAAAAAAGACGCCCATCAGCACTAGAAGGGGCAGTACCAGCAGCAGTAAACCAAGTCGAATCATTCAAACCTCTGATGTGGGCCGCTTAAGGGCGTGGGCAGTTAGGCGTGCGCCCACTGTTGCGTGCCTGTTCGTAGCTTGCCAGCGCTTGATCCATATTCGCTTGAAGCCCCTGGATGCGCTGGCCTTGGCTTGGGTGGGTAGACATCCAGGCAGGCGGTGCACCACCGCCGGAAGCTGCCTGCATATTCTCCCATAGCGTGATGCTTTCCCGTGGGTCGAAGCCAGCCTGGGCCATCAACTGTAGACCAATAACGTCGGCTTCACTTTCATGGCGGCGTGAGAAGGGAAGCGCAATACCGTACTCAGCCCCCATACCTAGCACGCCCATTAACTGCTGGCCGCCGGGAGACTGCATGCCTGACGCGCTGGAAATGACCGATAAACCCAGCGACGTGGCGCTTTGGGTAGAGGCGCGCTCGTTGGCGTGGTTAGCAATCACATGGCCAATCTCATGGCCGACAACCGAGGCGAGCTGATTCTGGTTGGTGGCTATATCCAACATGCCTGTATTGACGCCCATGTAGCCGCCGGGCAGCGCAAAGGCGTTAGGCTGCTCAGACTCAAACACACGGATTTGCCAGTCGAGGCTGCGCTGCTCAGCGGGCAAAACGTCTACGATTGCGTTGGTTATACACTGAACATAGCGGTGACTTGCCTGATCAGCGGTGGGTATATCTTGTTGATACTGAGCAAAGGCCTGCTGGCCCATTTGGTTGAGCTGATCGTTTGAAAGCAGTAACAGCTGCGAGCGGCCGGTTGGAGAGGTTGCGCATGCCGCAATGGAGGCACACAGCGCAGTAATAGCCAATGGACGAAGCCAACGCATAGACGGTTTCCTTATAGACGAGCGGGGATCCTTGCCGACAAGATAACCACTGTCGGTAGTAAATCAAACCCCCTTATCATAACCCACTCCGAGGATTACTATGGATGCTGAATTGAGCCAACGCCTTACACGGCTATTAGATCATGTTGATCACTGGCTGCCCCCTGCACCCACGCCGGTAGATTGGAGGACTCACATCGCCGCTATCTGGCAACGCCATCCACTCGGGGGCTGGCTGGTGCCGGTACCGCCCCGGGATACGCTGACGCTGGATGACCTGCTCGGTATTGAGCGGCAAAAATTGGCCCTGCTTGATAACACGCGGGCCTTTCTACAAGGGCACCCCGCTAATCACGCGCTGCTGTGGGGTTCTAGGGGAAGCGGAAAATCATCCATTATACGGGCGCTGCTTAACTCCCTAGCTGAGGAGGGGCTTCGCTTGATCCAGGTAGACCGCCATGATCTTTGCAGTCTACCGCTGCTGGTGGAGCAGCTACGTCATCAGCCGCAGCGCTTTGTGGTGTATTGCGATGACCTCTCTTTTGAGGGCAATGATGATGCTTATAAAGCGCTAAAAAGCGTGGTGGATGGTGCGTTAACCGGGCCGCCGGATAATGTGTTGCTCTATGCCACGTCGAACCGCCGCCACTTGTTGCCGGAGTCGATGGACGACAATAGTGGCACCCGCTTAGTTGGTGAGGAGCTGCACCATGGCGATGCGGTGGAAGAGAAGATTTCGCTCTCTGACCGGTTTGGATTATGGCTGGGGTTCCATCCCTTCAGCCAAGCAACGTACCTTGAGGTGTGCCAGCACTGGGTTAGCCATCTTGGTCAACCGCAGGATTGGAGCGATGCGACAAAAGCTGAGGCTATTCGCTTCGCCACCCTAAGGGGAGGGCGAAGCGGCCGCACCGCATGGCAGTTCGCGGCCCACTGGGTAGGCCGCAAGCGGCTTCAAGAGAAGGGGTAGCCGAGAAAAGTGAGCGCCTCTTCCACGGCCTAAAGATTAGCGTTGGGGAATCAGCTGACCATCAGCCCCAACGTTGAGGCGAATGGTGGGTGTGAAGAGGCCAGATGGTAGCGTCATGCCCAAGCCGCGCAGATCGCCAGGGGTAATGGCGAGTTCACTACCGGCAGGCAGCGCGCCTTGTGATGCCAATTGGCTTGCAAGGTCTATCATTGGCCGCATCCGCTGTGGGTCAGTGGCAAGAATATCGAAGGCCACCGGCAGGCGCAGTTTGGCATCGTCGCCTGGGGTTAGCATCACATCCTGTTGATACTGGCCATTCACCGGGTCGACTCCCGGCATATCCAGCGTCCAGCGGAAGCCAGACATCTCAACGGCAGGCATGCCGGCGGGCAGCCCCAGGCCCATCGCCAGCGTTGCCTGAACGGGCAAGCTGCCCGCACCCAGGCTAGAGGCGATCAGGCTGGTTAAATCGCTGGTATCAAGCCCTGCCTGAACGCTGTAGGGGCCAATGCGCACCTCTTCAATGCCCAGTGAGGTAACGGCTAAGCGAAACGCAAACAAACCCGTTTGGGGCAACGCAAGGCAGCCAGTTAAAAGGCTTGCCATGGCTAACATCGCAAGTCCGCGCCAGCGGCTAACGGCAGTCATCATAAAACTCCCTCCTAGGAAGGGCTAAGATTTAGGGTGGGGCAAGGCTGAAAAGCGCGGCTATTTGAGGGCTAGCGCGCGCGTCTGTCAAGCTAATTTACGCACACCACTTACCATCAAAAACGCCTGCTGGATTGCGCCAGCAGGCGTTTGCTACATCCGCGTAGGCGGTGCGACCGTTATCCAGGCTCAGCGACGGCTTTTGCGCGCTTCTTTAGTGCGATTAAGCTCGCGTTTTTTAGCCTTCTCTTTATCGCTAGCGCCCGCCATATGGTCGAACGGGTTGTCGCCCGTCCGGAATTCAAAGCGCATTGGCGTGCCGCGTACCTTTAACACTTTGCGGAAGGTGTTGGTCAGGTAGCGACGGTACGCCTCAGGCAGCGACGCGGTTTGATTGCCGTGTACCACAATGATTGGTGGATTGCTGCCGCCCTGGTGCGCCATGCGCAGCTTAATGCGGCGGCCATTCACCATGGGAGGCGGATGCTGGCTCACGGCGTCTTGCAGCAGCGTGGTGAGGCGGTTGGTCGACCAGTGTGCATTAGCGGCGTTAAAGGCGCGCTCAATGGACGGGTACAAATCGCCCACCGCCGTACCGTGCAGCGCTGAGATAAAGTGTATTTCGGCGTAGTCGGCAAAGCCCAGGCGGCGTTTGATTTCCGCGCGGATCTTCTCTTTAGCCTCGCTCTCAAGGCCATCCCACTTATTAATGGCCAGTACTAGCGCTCGGCCGGTGGTCAGCACGTAGTCCAGCAGGTGTAAGTCCTGCTCGACAAGGCCGCTGCGGGCATCCAGCACCATCACCGCCACATGGCTCTCTTTGATCGCATCCAGCGTTTTGATGATCGAGAACTTTTCGGCGATTTCACGCACGTTCTTACGCCGCCGAATACCGGCAGTGTCGATCAGTACGTACGGCTTGCCGTTGCGTTCAAAAGGAATTTCGATGGCGTCACGGGTGGTGCCTGCTTCATCAAACACCACCACACGCTCTTCGCCGAGCAGACGGTTCACCAGCGTGGATTTGCCCACGTTCGGACGGCCAATCACGCCAATACGAATGCCTTTACTGCCGGTATCCGCAGGAATGCTGGCGTCGCGCTCGGGGTATGGCTCCAGCACCGTATCGATCAGTAGCGATACGTTGCGACCATGGGCGGCGGCGATCGGCCAGGGGTCTCCCAAACCAAGCTTCCAGAAGTCGGCCATGGCCGAATGCTCTTCCAAACCGTCGGTTTTATTGACCACTAACCAGGTTTTTTTTTGGTTAACCCGCAGATGGTTGGCAATCGCTTCGTCAGCGACGTTTAGCCCTGCCCGCGCATCAACCAAAAACAGCACGATATCGGCTTCATCGATAGCGGCTAACGACTGCTCAGCCATCGCCGCATCAATGCCTTCTTCATCACCGCTAATACCGCCTGTGTCAATCACGGTATACGACTTGCCGCCCAACATGCCATTGCCATATTTGCGGTCACGAGTGAGGCCAGGAAAATCAGCCACGAGCGCATCACGCGAACGCGTCAGGCGGTTAAACAGCGTCGATTTACCCACGTTGGGTCGACCGACTAAAGCAATGACGGGTGTCATGGAGTTACTTCCAGGGTTTCCAGGCGACCATTATTCGCCTGAACATGAATGATGTTGCCTTCGGTGACCGGGCGCACGCTAATACCTGAGCGGTGCACACGGGTACGGCCGACGATATCGCCTTCACGCGCGTCGATCAGGTGCACGTAGCCTTCAAAGTCGCCTAGTACCAGGCGTCCATCAGCAAAGGCAGGCGCCGTTAGCCAGCGGTCTTCTAAGTTGTTGTTGCGCCAAATTTCTTGGCCAGTATTAGCATCCAGGGCAACGACCTGGCTGTTATCGGTAACAACAAACAAGAAGTTGCCTACCAGGATGGGCGTGTGGCGGCTAGACAGGTTGCTCTCCCACAGCACGCCACCTTGGGTAGCTTCAAGGGCGACGACGCGGCCGTTATAGCTGGTGACAAACAAGCGGCCATCCGGGCTTAGCACCGGCTGTCCCGATAGGTCGACTAGGCGCTCAACGTCGCTGCGCCCTTGTGGCGTGGCAATTTGCATGTCCCAAAGCGGCTGCCCGTTGCGGTTATCCAGGGTGGCTAAACGGCCATTGGCCATGCCGACAAAGGTCACCGGGTCGATCACCATGGGCGTGCCGGTGCCGCGAAGCGTTAACGAAGGCTGCGAGCTGGTATACACCCAGCGCTCTTGGCCGCTTGCACGGTCTAGCGCGGTGACCTGACCATCGATGCTTTGTACCAGCAGTAGCTGCTGGTTGGCCTGCGGGGCGGCCAGCACTTCGCTAGAGACCCGAGCGCGCCAGTTGATGCTGCCATCGCGTTGGTCGAGGGCAATCACTTCACCGTTGCGGGTGCCTAGGTAGACGTTGCCTGCCACCGCATTTAGAGCGCTGGAAACAGGCGTGTCCAGCTCGGTTTGCCATTCGCGCTCACCGTTATTGGCGTTGAGTGCCATTACTAGGCCTGTGGCGTCAGCGGCAAATACCGTATTGCCTTCACGGGAGGGAGCGATGGGATAGCGTGCGCGGCCTAAGCCATCGCCGACGTTTCTACGCCACACGCTATCCAGCGATGACGTCTCGTCAAAGCTGCGTAGCTCTTTCGGCGTATAGGCAGGCTCTTCTTTATTTGCACACCCAGCTAACAAGGCTAAGGCCGTTGCACCCAGCGCCATGCGTAGCCACTGCTTGGAAAATAGCGGTCTTGCCAGACTATGGTTCATCACTGTGTCGCCTCCTCAGCGCCAAGGTCGTCAAGCTTAAACTGTACGCCATAGAGTGCTTGGTTTTGGGTTTGGGCCAGATCTAGCGCGGTTTGCCAAGCGTCACGCGCTTGCTCTGTGTCGCCCAGCGCTGCGTAGGCGTCGCCACGCACATTGGCTTGCTGAGCGGCGAGCGACTCTGTGATCGGCTCATCAAGCAGGCTTAGCGCAGCGTCTGGATTGCCATCAGCGACTTCGATCCGCGCTAAGCGCAGCCAAGCAAGGCTTTGTACGAAGGGCCGCGAGGAGCTATCAGCCAGGCTCTCTAGAGACGTTTTGGCGTCGCTTAGGTTGCCTTGCTGTACGGCAAGGCGCGCATCCAATAGCAGCGCAAGCTCGGCGTATAGCGTATTACCATACTCGTCATTAATCTCGCTGATTAACGTGCGGGCGGTAGCCAGCTCATCATCTTCTAAGGCGTTGCCCGCTGTCATATTCACTAGCTGTTGGTAGCGGGCAGAGGCGGCCTCGGCCTGGCCTTCCTGGTAGTTTTGCCAGGCATTCCAGCCAAACACCCCCGCTGCTGCAAGCACTGCGCCTGCAATAAGAGAGGTTCCATTCTCCTTCCACCAGCGCTTGATGACATCAAGCTGCTCTTCTTCGCTTCTCAGCTCCGCCACGGGCGGCCTCCTGTGCTATGGCATAGCCGCGTAAGCGGCTAGCAAGTATTCATCTGCTGTTTTAATGTCGCGTCACAGCAGTAGTGTTAATGGGTAATGAGTTCGCGCAACGTCGTTGCCAGCTCAGCGTAAGCCACTCGCTGCTGCTCGCGTTCTTCACGCAAAAACTTCAGCGTTACAGCGTTTTCAGCCAACTCGTCTTCGCCCAGCAGCACGGCAATGGGGGCAGTGCTTTTATCGGCTTTCTTCATGCGGCTTTTGAAACTGCCGCCACCGCAATGGAGCTGTAGCCGCAGAGCTGGAAGCTCACTGCGCAGATGTTCTGCCAGGGTGAGTGCGGCCACCGTGGCGCTGTCGTCCATAGGCAGAAGGTAGACATCGCAGCCGCCGAGCGCAGCGTCAGGCACCAAGTTGAGCGTTTCCAGCAGTAGCACCAGGCGCTCGATGCCCATGGCAAAGCCTACCGCCGGGGTAGGTTTGCCGCCAAGCTGCTCCACCAGGCCATCGTAGCGGCCCCCGGCACAGACGGTGCCTTGGCTGCCCAGTGCCGTAGTGGTCCACTCAAACACCGTGCGGCAGTAGTAGTCCAGGCCGCGCACGAGGCGAGGGTTGACCACGTAAGAAATGTTCGCGGCGTCCAGCATCGCTTTTAACTGTTCGAAATGATCCCGAGACGCATCGTCCAGGTGATCCATCAGCTGCGGGGCTGCATCGAGCATCTCGGCCATTGCTGGGTTTTTCGAGTCAAGAATACGCAGCGGGTTGCTGGTTAAACGGCGCTTAGAGTCTTCGTCCAGCACGTCGTGGTGTTGCTCGAAATAGGCGACCAGTTTATCGCGATAAGCGGCGCGTGCTTCTGAGGAGCCTAATGAGTTGAGCTCTAGCGTGACGTGTTCTAACAGCCCTAGCTCACGCCACAGGCGAGCTGAGAGTAAGATAACTTCCGCATCGATATCAGGGCCTTCAAAACCGTAGGTTTCGACACCCACCTGGTGGAACTGGCGGTAGCGACCCTTTTGCGGACGCTCGTGGCGGAACATCGGCCCTTGATACCAAAGCCGCTGGGTTTGGTTATAGAGCAGGCCATGCTCCATAGCGGCACGCACACAGCTGGCGGTGCCTTCAGGGCGCAGCGTCAGGCTATCCCCATTGCGGTCGTCGAACGTGTACATCTCTTTTTCGACGATATCGGTAACTTCGCCAATCGAACGGGCGAAGAGTGCGGTTTGCTCGACAATCGGCGTGCGAATTTCATCAAAGCCATAGCGATGCATTAACTGACGAACGGTGGCCTCAAAAAATTGCCAGCGAGGGCTGTCGCTGGGCAATAGGTCGTTCATACCACGAATCGCTTGAATCTTTTTGGCGGCGGACTTACTCAATGAAAACTCCTTGTATGGGAGGCAGCGTGGGGCGAGCGATCACCTGTCGCCCCCGCTGGGCAGTCTGGCTCGGCATTAAACGCTGCGAGCAATCATGTCGTCTTGCTGCTGCTGTTTCTGGCGCACTTTGTCACGAATGAGTTTCTCTAAATCGTCCACAAGGTGGTCGTTACGCAGCTTGCTGGCGGGTTTGCCGTCGATATACACCAAGTTGGCAGGGGAGCCGCCGGTCAGACCGATATCCGTCTCTTTTGCTTCGCCAGGGCCGTTCACGACACAGCCAATCACTGAAACATCCAGTGGCGTCATCACGTCTTCCAGGCGCTCTTCGAGCTGGTTCATGGTGCTGATGACATCGAAATTTTGCCGCGAGCAGCTCGGGCAGGCGATAAAATTGATGCCTTTGGAACGCAGCTTGAGGCTCTTGAGCATATCAAAGCCGACTTTGATCTCTTCAACGGGGTCCGCCGCCAGGGAAACACGAATGGTATCGCCGATACCGTCCATTAACAGCATGCCGAGGCCGATAGACGACTTTACAGTGCCAGCGCGCAGCCCACCCGCTTCGGTAATGCCTAGGTGAAGCGGCTGCTCGATACGCGTAGCCAAGTCGCGGTAGGCCGCTACGGCCATAAACACGTCTGAGGCTTTGACGCTGACTTTGAATTCCTGGAAATCTAGGCGATCCAGGTAATCGATATGGCGCATGGCAGACTCGACCAGCGCAGCAGGCGTAGGCTCGCCGTACTTTTTCTGCAGGTCTTTCTCTAGCGAACCGGCATTGACCCCAATACGGATGGGAATGCCGTTATCACGAGCGGCGCTGACAACGGCACGCACGCGATCTTCGCGACCAATATTGCCCGGGTTGATGCGCAGGCAATCCACACCCAGCTCGGCAACCCGCAGCGCGATTTTGTAATCAAAATGGATGTCGGCCACGAGCGGGACATTGGCGAGCTTCTTGATCTGGCCAAACGCTTCAGCAGCATCCATATCGGGCACGGAAACCCGCACGATATCGGCACCGGCCTTTTCCAACTGCTGAATTTGCGCCACCGTGGCGGCTACATCCAGCGTGTTGGTATTGGTCATGCTTTGGACAGCGATCGGTGCATCGCCACCCACGGCGACATTGCCAACATGAATTTGGCGTGAAAAGCGGCGTTTAATGGGAGAAGGGGCGTGCATAAGACGGGTCACTCTCCTAAGGTGAAGCGGGCAACATTGTTGGCACCGGCGCGTTGGGGAAGGTCAATGACATCGCCTTGGAAGCGTAGCTCTACGCCGGTGGCATTGCCGATCGTTAACCGAAACGGTGGCTCGCCTTCGACCGTAGCGGTGGTGCCAGGTGTTTGGAGGCCAACAAATACGCGTTGGTTGTTGGCATCAAAAATCTCGGTCCAAGACTGCTCGTTAAAGGTCAGCTCCAGAGTGCTAGGTGCATCTGCCAGCGCTTCTTCAACGGCAGGCTCCTCTTCGCTGGCCTCGCTCTCGGGTACGATGCTTTCTGCGGCTACCTGTTCTGCGGCTTGTGCAGCGTCGTCGGCGACCTCTGGTGCGGGTTCCGGTGTCGGTGCGGCAGCGGGTTCATCCAGCGGCTGTGAGGGGGGTTCTACCGCTGGCTCACTGGCTGCTGGTGCGCTAACGGGCGCTGGCTCTGGTTCCGCCGTGGTACTAAGTGCCTGTTCTTCCTCAATCGATGGTGACGAACCCATGCTCGGTGGCTCGCTGCCGCCGCGGCTTTCCCACCACATCACGGTTACGGCGATCAAGCCGACAATAACGAGTAGCGTCACCAGCTTAAATAGCCAGGCGCCAATCTTTGAGGGTGGGCGGCTTACGGTAACGGGGGTGACTTTGCGCTCAGTATCCAGACTGCCATTGCGCGCCTGATAGGCCTCGAGCACCAGGCGGTCGTCCATGCCTAAGTACTTGGCATAGGCGCGCAAGTAGCCGCGACGATAGGCGGCAACGGGTATTTCGGCGTAGCTGTCTTGCTCCAATCCCTCCACCACGGCAGGGCGTAAATTGAGGGCGCGCGCAGCATCCACTAAGGGGACGCCAAGCGCTTCGCGTTGGCGTAACAGCAGTTCACCCGGTGAGGTGGTGTCAGTGATAGCGTTATCGTGTAACTGTGTGTCGCTCATGGCTGAGCATCCTTCAATAAATAGGTGATCAAGGCATCTGTTAATTGGCGTTCAGCATACGCTGGAAATCGGCAGCCGCGGCGTGGTCGCCGCGGGCGTGGGCGATGTCAATCGCCATTTCCAGTGTTGCTGGGTTCGGCCCGGCCAGCTGCAAATAGACCTGCAGTGGCTCCCAAGCCTGCCCGTAATTGCCTTGTGAAACTTCAAGTTCGGCTAACATTAAATACCCACGCGGATTGCGTGGGTCGATACTCTGTGCACGCTGAAAACTCTGGCGAGCACTATCAAATTCTTCCCGCGCCACATAACACTGCCCTAAATTGGTAAATAACAGTGCACGGTTGGCGTACTGGGCATCTTGTGATGCGATTTCTAGCTGTTCACAAGCATCTGCAAATTGCGCCTGTTCATAGAGGAAGGCGGCGTAGTTGTTACGCGCTTGGGTAAACGAGGGCGCGGCATTAACGGCCTGTTCGAAGTAACGATTAGCAAGCTCGCTCTCTCCTTGCTGCTGATAGACCAGCGCAAGGGCCTGAAGTGCCTCAGCGTGACGAGGATTGATTTCCAACGCGCGATCGAGTGCATTCAATGCGCGGGGAAGGTTATCTCGCTCTAGATAAGCGACGCCCAGCTGAGTGTAAGCCTCGGCTGCATTTTGGTCGCCTTCAACGGGGGCGCTGTTGGGTGTAGCACAACCGTTTAGCAGCATGCTGCTAATAAGCACGCAGAGCATAGAGGCTCTGGATGGAAAGCGCCTGCAAAGACCGGTCATGTACACCCTCTTGATGGTTGCCTTTACTTCATGCCGCTGAGAACGGTTGTTCCTAGATAATTTTTTTAATGCTTTAAAACGTTAAAACAGTGTTTGTCGTAGCCAAGCCCTTGGCGATCACAAAACGGAACCATCAAAGCGCTGTGTTCAATGGAAGTCAAGGTCATCAGCGTTTAGTCGGCATCAAGTTGAACAGACTGAATGTAACGGGCGCTGCGTTTGGTGCGATCTTTGACACGCCCAACGAGCTGGCCGCACGCCGCGTCAATGTCTTCACCGCGCGTCACGCGGACGGTGGCGTTGTAGCCTAAGTCGTAGAGCCACTGTTGAAAGCGCATCACTTGATTGCGCGACGGCTTTTCGTATCCTGAATTAGGGAACGGATTAAACGGTATCAAATTGATTTTGCAGGGCAGTTCTTTCAGCAGTGCAGCAAGCTGTTCGGCATGCTCCTGCTGGTCGTTAATATCATGTATGAGCGTATACTCAATCGTGACCTGACGGTTGTCAGGGCATTTCGATAGGTAACGGTGGCAAGCATCCAGCAGCGCACGAATATTGTACTTTCGATTGATAGGCACTAATTCGTTGCGCAGTTCGTCGGTGGACGCATGCAGTGATATCGCCAGGCTGACATCGATCTCGTCGCCAAGCTTGTCGATCATCGGTACAACGCCAGAGGTGGAGAGCGTCACCCTGCGTTTGGAGAGCCCATAGCCGTTATCGTCCAGCATTAGCTTCATCGCGGGCACCACGTTGTCGAAGTTGAGCAGTGGCTCACCCATGCCCATCATAACAACGTTCGTCACCGGACGGTTGGCGGTATCGCGGCGTGGCCCAACGCTGCGCTGAGCAACCCATACCTGGCCGATAATTTCAGCGGCGGTTAGGTTGCGCTGAAAGCCTTGCTTGCCGGTGGAACAGAAGCTGCAGTCCAACGAGCAGCCTACTTGGGAAGAGACACACAGCGTGCGCCGCTTACCGTTTTCAGCGGGAATCAGCACCGTTTCAACGTAGCTGCCGTCTTCCACTTCCAGCACCCATTTGCGAGTGCCATCGCTGGAGGTGCCTTCATAGACAACCGCTGGCCCGCGAATTTCAGCCACCTTCGCCAGCTTTTCCCGCAGCGGCTTTGATAAGTTGGTCATCGCCGCGAAGTCATCGCTGCCTTCCTGGTGTATCCACTTCATCACCTGGGCGGCGCGAAACTTCTTTTCGCCAATCGACAAAAAGAACGTTTCCATCTGCTCGCGGGACATGCCGAGCAGGTTCTCGCGCTCTAACGCTGGGCTAGCGGCAGGCGCGTGTTCGGTTGAAGAGTGGGGGGCAGGCGTATGTTGAGCTACGGTGGTGGTCATGGCGTTCAGCGTTCAGAAAGAGGCGGGGGCGAAGCCCCCGCAAAAATGGCCGGCAACGGAGGTTGAAACGGCGGCGCGTAGTGCTTAGCGCGGGCAGATTTCGTCGTTACCGAAGAAGTAGCTAATTTCGCGTTCAGCGCTTTCTGCAGAATCAGAACCGTGGACAGCGTTAGCGTCGATAGTTTCCGCAAAATCAGCGCGGATAGTGCCCGGCGCGGCTTCTTTCGGATTAGTAGCGCCCATCAGCTCACGGTTTTTCGCGATAGCGCCTTCACCTTCCAGCACTTGCACAACGACCGGACCAGAGGTCATGAAACCAACCAGATCTTTGAAGAAGGGGCGCTCTTTGTGCTCGGCGTAAAAACCGCCCGCTTTCTCTTCAGAAAGATGGGTCATTTTCGCGGCAACTACTTTCAGGCCTGCTTTTTCAAAACGAGCGATGATGTCGCCAATCGCGTTTTTAGCAACAGCGTCGGGCTTGATAATGGAAAGAGTGCGTTCAGTAGCCATGCAGAGTTCTCCTTAATTGAGATAAGCAAAATTGCCGCCCCGGAAAGCCGAGGCGGCGCAGGAAATGTGGTTCGGCATACGTGTGAAAGCATCACCGAGTGCCGAGTGGCCGCGATTATAGCGTTTCCCGGTGGGGATGAATACCGGTGATGTTGCCCGGCCTGCTTAAACAGTGAAGCTTTCGCCACAGCCACACTGATCTTTGACATTGGGGTTGTTGAAGCGGAAGAAGCGGTTCAGCCCTTCACTGACATAATCCACTTCGCTGCCATCCAGCATTTCTAGGGCATCAGGCGCGACATAAACGCTGGCGCCATGCTCCTCAAAGTGAACCTCGTCGCCGTTAGTTTCATCGGCAAAGTCGAGTACGTAGCTATAGCCGGAGCAGCCGCTAGGCTTAACAGAAACGCGTAAGCCGAGCCCCTGGCCGCGTTCGTCAAGCACACGATGAATTTGTTCAGCTGCTGCGGGTGTAATGTTGAGAGTTGCCATTAGGGCGTCCTCCGTGAAGAAATCTTGAAATAGAGCGCCAATGCGTAACAGCGGGTTAGTACGCTGAGGCGCGCAGGCCGCTCACCGCATGACGAATAAGGCTTAGCGCATGGTCAATGTCTGCGTTTTGGGTAAAGCGGCCAAAACTAAACCGCAGCGATGAAAGGGCAAGTGAGCGGGGGGTGCCAATGCCCAGCAGCACATATGAGGGGTCAACGCTTGCCGAATTGCAGGCCGAGCCTGTCGACACAGCAACATCGCGCAGCGCCATCAGCAGGGATTCCCCATCGATGCCCTTAAACGCGAGATTCAAAATATTGGGCACGGCCTGCTCTAACGGCGAGTTGGCAACAATGCCATCCAGGTCTTCTAAGCCGCTTAAGAAGCGCGTACGTAGCTGCGTAATGTGCGCTTGGTCAGCTTGGTGCTCTTGCTGTATGAGCGCAAACGCTTCGCCCATGCCGGCGATCTGGTGGGTGGGCAGGGTGCCCGAGCGCATGCCGCGTTCGTGTCCGCCGCCATGGATCAACGCTTCAATACGAATATCTGGGTGGCGCTTAACGTAAAGCGCGCCGACGCCCTTGGGGCCATAAGCTTTGTGGCCAGAAAGCGACATTAGGTCGATAGCTTGTGCCACCACATCCAGGGGGATTCTACCCACAGCCTGGGCAGCGTCCGTATGAAACGCGGCGCCAAATTCGTGGGCAACCGCTGCCAGCGCTGCAATATCGTTAATGCTGCCCAGTTCGTTATTGACCGCCATCAGCGATACCAGGGCGGTGTCATCGCGCATTGCGCTGCGCAGCTGCTCGGGGGTTATGCAGCCATCGCGCCCCGGGGTTAGCCAAGTAACCTCAAACCCTTCGCTTTCGAGCGCCTTTGCCGTATCGACAATCGCTTTATGCTCGATGTGGGAAGTGACCAAGTGCATGCCGCGTTCGCGGTTAGCGCGCATGTAGCCAATCAGCGCTAAGTTGTCAGCCTCTGTTGCTCCGCTGGTCCAGACAATTTCACGTGGGTCGGCACCAATGGTATCGGCTACCTGGCGCCGCGCCTGCTCAACGACTTGTTCTGCCTGCCAGCCGAGCATATGACTGCGTGATGCCGGGTTAGCAAACAGCTGGTCAACCGTCAGGTAGCGCTGCATCACTTCCGCCACGCGCGTATCCACTGGCGTCGTAGCAGCGTAGTCTAAATAAATCGGCAGCGATGAAGGTGAGGTAGTCGTGGTCATGGCGTCCAGCGTGCGGTTGAAACCTTCAGGGAGAAGAGGCAAGTATGCCTGCCTCTACGCGATGTTGTTGCCGTAGGGCAATGCGTATAACGTCGGGGCGCTGCATCAGTTGGGCAAGCGTAATATCGTCAAAAAAACGGCGGATTTGCCCGGATAGCTCGCACCATAGCGCATGGGTTAAGCAAGTATCGCCCTGCTGGCAGTCTGATAGCCCCTGGCAGCGCGTAGCGTCGACGGTTTCATTAACGGCATCGATCACTTGCGAAATGCTGATCTGTTCTGCAGGCGTGGCCAGTAAATAGCCACCGCCTGGCCCTCGTACGCTGGTGACCAGCCCCGCACGGCGTAAACGGGCGAAGAGCTGCTCAAGATAAGAGAGAGAAATCTCTTGGCGTTGCGAGATATCGCTTAGGCTAGTAGGCCCATGCTGCACATTAAGTGCCAAATCAAGCATGGCAGTGACCGCGTAGCGGCCTTTTGTGGTCAAGCGCATGACAGGAACCTCGACGCTGAGCCATCAGCGTGCTCACGGCAAATGTACGGCCATTATGGAAATCCCGAGTGCTTTGGTCAACTATTGCGCGTAGCGCTAGTAGATGAAGCGCTGACCTCAGTGTCGTTACGCTCGCTGCGCTCACGCTTGCCAAGCCCTGGGCAGCCAGTGTCGTTCTCATCCAGGATGTCGGCAAAATCCTCGTCACGTAGCTCCGGTAGCTGGCCATCTCGGTAACTGGCATCCAGCTTGCGAAGGGTTGAGCACATGCGCTCGATACGTTCGTCCACTGCGTGCATATGATCCAGCATTGCCTGCATGGAGCGCGCAACGGGGTCGGGCATGTCCTGGCTGACACCATAAGCATCGAAGCCAAATTTCTGGCAAATGGCTTCGCGGCGAGCGGGGTCAACATCCAGCGCCTCTTCTGCATCCGGGTCGGCGCGCTTAACAATTTTGCCGGGAATACCCACCACGGTTGCACCCGGTGGTACTTCTTTTGTTACCACAGCGTTTGAGCCAATTTTAGCGCCTGCGCCCACGGTGAACGGCCCAAGAATCTTAGCGCCTGCGCCAACAATCACGCCATCTTCAAGCGTGGGGTGGCGCTTGCCTTTATTCCAGCTGGTGCCGCCTAAGGTGACGCCTTGGTAGAGCGTGACGTTATCGCCCACTAACGCGGTTTCACCAATCACAACGCCCATGCCATGGTCGATAAAAAAGCGCCGTCCAATGGTCGCGCCGGGGTGAATTTCGATGCCTGTTAACCAGCGTGAAAATGTCGAGATGGTGCGCGCCAGCCACTTTAGGTTTTTATTCCAAAGCCAGTGGCCGCAGCGGTGCAGCAACAGCGCGTGTAGGCCTGGATAGTTGGTGAGTACTTCCAGGAAGTTACGGGCCGCAGGATCGCGGTCGAATACGCTATTAATGTCTTCACGCAGGCGTTGAAACATGGATGATCCTTGGGCGTTAAGGGCGGCAGCGTCGCATAATGTAACTGAGCATAAAGGAATAACGTTAGCAGGAAGGCGGTGTTGGGGCGCGAAGCCACGACTTCAAGTTTAGGTCATTCTTGTTGTTTCTGCGGTTGTCGCTGAAGCGGTGGAGTGCCAGCGGTTTTTTCGGTGGCCGATAGCACGCCACGTAGAATATTCATCTCCATTTTTTCTGGGCGCGCGCGTAAATACAAACGGCGCAGTCTTGCCATTAGCTGGCGTGGTTGAGCGGGGTCGTGAAATTCAATGGCAATGAGCGTGCGCTCTAAATGCTCAAAGTAACGCTCAAGCTCTGCGTGGGTGGCCAGCTCGTCCTCCTGCTCGTCGGTTGGCGCAGGGGGCGTTTGGCTTAACCACGCCATACGGCACTCGTAAGCAAGCACCTGGACAGCGGCGGCTAGGTTGAGCGAGCTGAAGTCGGCGTTGGTAGGAATATGCACATGGGCATGACAGCGCTGAAGTTCGGCGTTGGTTAAGCCGCTGTCTTCGCGGCCAAACACCAGTGCTATGCGCGCATCTGCATGTTGGCACTCCTTGGGCAGGCGCTCGGCCAGCTCGCGGGGTGAAATCATCGGCCAGGGGAGCGTGCGCGAGCGGGCGCTGGCGCCCACGGCTAGCGTGCAGTCGGCAACGGCCTCCTCAAGCGTTGGATGAACCACCGCTTGATGCAATAGGTGGTCGGCGCCCGAGGCCCGGGAGATGCTGTCTTGGGTGATCACCTCGCAGCGAGGCGCTACCAAGGCGAGGTCGGCCAAACCCATGTTATGCATGGCGCGCGCAACGCCGCCAATGTTGCCGGGATGGCTGGTGCCGATAAGAACAATACGAATGCGCTCAAGCATGATAGGCCCAGTAATCAAATGCGGAAATCGTGCAGTTTAGCATGAGTCGATGGCATGCCCGAGGGGCCTCTGCTAGAATTGCGCGCCAAAGGTAGCACTGCGACTGCCCCTGTTCTTTAACATCACTGTGACAAGGCCCGATCATGAATCCGATGGTCCAATTTACGCTGCGCGCTGCGCGTGGCGCTGTTGAACACTTTTTACGCGTCCGTGAGCGAATTGAAAACGCTCATGAAGAATTTAATCTCGACCGGTTGCTTGAAGACACTGCACGTAAGGCAGAAGCAACTATCGTTCAGCAGTTGGAGCGTGGCTACCCCCACCACGGTGTTACTGGCCGTTATACGCCGTATAAAGCGGGTGAGGGCGAAGGCGCGGATACGGTCTGGAAAATTGAACCGATGCACGGCTACTCTAATTTAGCTGTCGCTGGTAAGGGCTTTGCACTCTCAGTGGTGTGTCTTGTTAAAGGCCGTCCCGAACATGCGGTGATTCTCTCTCCCTTTGGTGACGATGAGTATATCGCCAGCCGTGGGCGCGGCGCTCAGCACAACGATAAGCGTATGCGGGTCAGCAAGCCGACCGCGATTGCGGGTACCCGCATGGCAATGAGCCTGCCTGAAGCCTGGCTGCGCCCCAGCCATTTACCGGCTTACCTCACCATTGCACAACAGCTAGCTCCTCAGGTGGAAACGTTGATAGCCACCGGCAGCGGCCTGCTGGATATGTGCGAGTTGGCCGCTGGCCGCGTTGATAGCGTCTTTGTGCTGGGCCTTGAAGAGCAGGATATGCAAGTTGGCACGCTGCTGCTGAAAGAAGCCGGTGCGCTAATGGGCACTCCGGATGGCAAGCCGACCGTGAATGCTGAAGGTCAGCTGATGGCCGCAGGCCCCCGTCTCTACAAGGCGATGATCAAGCAGCTGGCGCCGCACTTCTAGAAAGCTGCGCTAGGCGTGTAATAAAACTGCGCTAGGCATGACGATATGAAAAAGGCCCTGACGGATGATTCCGGCAGGGCCTTTTCGTTGGCTGCGTGTGGGGTGCTTATTTACGTCAGGGCAGCTCTTCTTCCTCTTCGTCGATCTCTTTTTTGGTAGGAATCAAATCTTCCCGAGAGAGATTGAGCGGTATCAGCAGCGCGCCGGAAATGTAGATGGAAGAAAAGGTCCCCACCAGCACCCCGATTAATAGCGCAACGGCGAAGTTTTCGATCATATCACCACCCAGCAGCAGCAGGGCTAGCAGTACCAGCACGGTGGTGCCTGACGTTGCCAAGGTGCGTGAGAGCGTGGCGTTGATGGCTTCGTTAAAGATTTGTGGCATATCATCAATGCGCGACGTGCGGATCGTTTCGCGAATCCGGTCATACACCACAATTGTATCGTTCAGCGAATAGCCGATGACCGCCAGAATGGCCGCCAGTACTGTCAGGTCAAAGTCCAGTTGGAACAGTGCAAACACGCCGACAACGATGATGACATCGTGCAGCAGGGCGAAAAGTGCGCCAATGGCAAACTTATACTGGAAGCGAAAAGCCACATAGAGCATCACAATGCCCAAGGCGACCAGCATGCCCAAACCGCTTTGATCGCGAAGCTGGTCGCCGACCTGTGCGCCAACAAACTCCGCGCGTACAAGGTTAACGCTGTCACCTTCGCCGCGCAGCAGGTTAACCACTTCGTTGCCTACTTCGGGGTCAAAGGCTTGCTGCAAACGGATTAGCACCTCGGTGGAGGCACCAAAGGTTTGTACGGATACATCTTGGAAGCCACTGCTCTCTAGTAGCTGGCGAATAGCATCCAGTGACGGCGCTACGCCATAGCGCACTTCCACCAGCGTACCGCCGGTAAAGTCGAGCCCTAGGTTGAGCTGCTGAAACAGAATGGCGCCAATCGACACAATAAGCATCGCGGCTGAGACGACAAACGCAATGTTGCGCCGTCCCATAAAGTCGATCCGCAGGTGTGATAGGGGTTTCATTACCACCTCTTAAATTCTGAGCTGAGCACGTTTTTCAAATCCACAGCTTTTTGACGGGTTTGCTGCCATAGGTCAGGTTAACCATGGCACGGGTCACCAGCAGGGCGGTGAACATCGACGTCAAAATGCCGATGGAGAGCGTAACGGCAAAGCCTTTAACCGGGCCGGTGCCAATAGAGAAGAGAATGACGGCAACCAGCAGCGTGGTGATGTTGGCATCCACGATGGAGGTAAAGGCGCGTTCGTAACCTGCGTGTATCGCTTGTTGGATAGACATACCGTTACGCAGCTCTTCGCGTATGCGCTCAAATATCAGCACGTTGGCATCCACCGCCATCCCCAGCGTCAGCACGATACCGGCAATGCCGGGTAGCGTTAGCGTGGCCCCGAGCATCGACATAACGGCCACCAGCAGCGTCAGGTTAAGCGCCAGCGCGATATTGGCAAAGATGCCAAATACCTTGTAGCGCACGAGCATAAACAGCACGACCAGCAGTAGGCCGATTTGCACTGAGAGCAGGCCGCGCTCGATGTTTTCAGCACCCAAGCTTGGCCCAATGGTGCGCTCTTGCACGAAGTAAATGGGGGCTGCCAGCGAGCCGGAGCGCAGCAGTAGTGCCAGCTCAGCGGCTTCGGTGGGGGAGTCGAGACCGGTAATACGGAAGCTGTTGCCGAGAGCGCTCTGAATGGTCGCCAGGCTAATCAGGCCGCGCTCGGTATAGGGCTCGCGGATGATGGTTTCTTCACCGGTTTCCGGATCAACTTCAATGCGGTCTTCGCTCTTGTGCTCGATAAATAGCACCGCCATATTGCGACCAATATTGGTGCGCGTGGCGCGGTTCATCAGCGTACCGCCGGTGCCGTCCAGGTTGATATTGACCTGAGGGCGACCGTTTTCATCAAAGCTGTTGCTGGCGCTGGAAACGCTGTCACCGGTAATGATCACATCACGCATCAGTTCCGCCGAGCGTGACGGGTCGTTACGGAACTCGAAACGCTCGGTTTCCATATCCGGCGTATCGTTACGCGCTTCTAGGCGAAACTCTAGGTTGGCTGTCGCCCCTACAATCCGCTTTGCCGCTACGGTGTCCTGAACGCCGGGCAGTTCCACCACAATCTGGCTGGGGCCCTGGCGCTGTACCATCGGCTCGGCAACGCCCAGTTCGTTTACGCGATTGCGCAGCGTGGTCAAGTTCTGGTTGATCGCGTAATCCTGAATTTCACTAACCGTCATATCGCTTAGCGTCATCACTAGCCTGGAGGTGCGACCATCGCCTTCGCTGCTGTAGTCGAAGTTGGGGAAATCGCGGCTAATCAGGCGACGGGCGGCATCCCGATCGTCGGTGCTGCCGAAATCAATGGAGAGCGAGCGCTCGTCGATGTCGGTGTTGCGGTAGCGAATACGCTCGCCGCGCAGCAGTTCACGCATGGCGCTGGCATTCACCTCAAGGCGCTGTGTCAGCGCAGCGTCCATGTCCACTTCAAGCAAAAAGTGAACGCCGCCACGTAAATCCAGGCCCAGCGTCATCGGAGATGCTGAAAAGGCTTGTAGCCAGCCGGGGGTGGCATCGGCCAGGTTAAGCGCGACGGTCGCGTTGGGGCCGAGCACTTCGGCGGCGATATCACGTGCGTCTAGCTGGTCGTCGTCGTTTTGTAGGCGGATCAGCCACTGACCATTGGATTCTTCAATGGCTTTAACGGCGATATCGCGCTCATTAAGCGCTTCTTCAATGCGGGTAATTTGCCGTTCATCCAGGGCGTTGCCTTGGGCGTCGCTCACCTGAATGGCGGGATCTGCGGGGAATAGATTGGGAAGTGAGTAGATAAGGCCAACCACCAGGACGACCAGTATCAGCAGATACTTCCACAGGGGGTAACGGTTGAGCATGCAAGCCCTGCCTTCAATTACATACGGAAGTGCTGCACCCGGCTAGGCCGTGTGCAGCAACGTTCACCATCGACGCTACCATGTCACCCCTGCCGGGGTGGCTGGCACTGATTCGGCAGGGGGACTTCAGGCGTTAGATGGACTTAATAGTACCCTTGGGCAGAACGGCAGCGACGGCGTTTTTCTGCACGTTGACTTCGTTGCCTTCTGAAACTTCCAGCGTTAAAAACTCATCGCTTACTTTGGTAATACGGCCCACTAAACCACCGCCGATGACGACTTCATCGCCCTTGGTCAGGCCAGATACCAGCTGTTTGTGCTGCTTGGCACGCTTGGCTTGGGGGCGCCACAGCAGGAAGTAGAAAATCAGTACAAAACCGACCAGCATGACAATTTGCGCGATGCCACCGCCAGCAGCGGCTTCTTGGGCATGGGCTGGTGAGATGAAGAAATCCAGCATTGCAGGGAACTCCTGGGTTAGAACACTCAATGGGTGAACGGGTTAATAAACCACTCGCCGCAGCCAGTGGCTATTATTGATTAGGTGTCAGATTCTGCAAGGGGAGGCACCGGTAGGCCGCGCCGTGCATAGAAGCTTTCCACAAAGGTCGTCAATGTACCCGCTTCGATTGCCGCGCGCAAATCAGCC
The DNA here is from genome assembly GCF_044809155.1 of Vreelandella venusta. Classification (GTDB taxonomy): domain Bacteria; phylum Pseudomonadota; class Gammaproteobacteria; order Pseudomonadales; family Halomonadaceae; genus Vreelandella; species Vreelandella venusta_B. The sequence continues at coordinate 2,788,778 of NZ_CP085241.1, read as the reverse complement.
ATCACACGCTGGTAGTAGCGTAAGTTATGGATGGTATTAAGCATCGAACCCAGCATTTCGTTGCAGCGATCCAAGTGGTGCAGATAACCGCGGGAGAAATTCTGGCAGGTGTGGCAATCGCACTCTTCATCCAAGGGGCGCGTATCAAAGCGGTGCTTGGCGTTGCGGATCTTAACGGTGCCATCTGACGTGAACAGGTGGCCGTTGCGGGCATTGCGCGTGGGCATCACGCAGTCAAACATATCCACCCCGCGGCGAACGCCCTCAACGAGGTCTTCCGGCTTGCCAACGCCCATCAGGTAGCGCGGCTTTTCATCGGGCATCCAAGTGGGGAGATAATCGAGAACCTTGATCATCTCCTCTTTGGGCTCGCCTACGGAGAGACCACCGATGGCGAGACCGTCGAAGCCGATCTCCAACAGTCCTTTGAGTGAGCGCTCACGCAGCTCAGGATGCATGCCGCCCTGAATAATGCCGAACAGTGCGGAAGGCGAATCGCCATGGGCATCGCGAGAACGCTTGGCCCAGCGCAGCGACAGCTCCATGGATTTTTCGGCTTCTTCAAAAGTGGCCGGGTAGGGCGTGCACTCGTCAAAGATCATCACTACATCAGAACCCAGCGAGCGCTGCACGGCCATGGACTCTTCCGGCCCCATAAACACTTTGCTGCCGTCCACCGGCGAGCGGAAATGCACGCCCTGCTCGGTGATCTTGCGCATTTCACCCAGCGAGAACACCTGGAAACCGCCGGAGTCGGTCAGGATCGGTTTGTCCCACTGAGCGAAGTCGTGTAGGTCGCCGTGGGCTTCGATCACATCCGTGCCGGGGCGCAGCCAAAGGTGGAACGTATTACCCAGGATGATCTCTGCGCCAATCTCTTTGACCGACTCAGGCGTCATGCCTTTTACCGTGCCGTAGGTGCCCACCGGCATAAAGGCAGGGGTTTCCACCGTGCCGCGGGGAAAGTGCAGGCGGCCTCGGCGCGCGCGACCGTCTTCGGCTAGGCGCTCAAAGCGCATAAAGCATTCGTTTCGCATCACAATAACTCGTTAATTAGCGGGTAAGCAGCATGGCGTCGCCATAACTAAAAAAGGCGTAACGCTCTTCGACCGCGGTGCGGTAAGCCTGCATCATGTGTTCGTAGCCTGCGAATGCGGACACCAGCATCAGCAGGGTGGATTCGGGCAGGTGGAAGTTGGTAATCAGGGCATCCACGCAGCGCCACTGGTAGCCGGGGTAGATAAAGATATCGGTATCGCCGCTGAAGGGGGCAATCTCGCCGTCGCTGCTCTTCATGCAGGCGCTCTCCAGGCAGCGAACGCTGGTGGTGCCCACGGCAACAACGCGTTTACCGGCGGCTTGAGTGTCGCGAATCTGCTGGCAAGTGGCTTCGCTCACCTCAATCCATTCGCTGTGCATATGGTGCTCAAGGATGTTATCCACCCGCACCGGCTGGAAGGTGCCCGCGCCAACATGCAGCGTCACAAAAGCGCTGTTAATACCTTTCTCGGCTAACGCATCCAGCAGCGGCTGGTCGAAGTGAAGCCCGGCGGTAGGTGCCGCAACGGCCCCATCGCGGCGGGCGTACACGGTTTGATAGCGCTCGCGGTCGCTCAGCTCGTCTTCGCGGGTGATATAGGGCGGTAGCGGCATATGACCGTGCTTTTCCAGCAGCGCAATCATCGGGGTATCGCCTAAAAAGCGCAGCTCGAACAGTGCATCGCGGCGGCCCTCTACCACGGCGTGGATGTCGCCCTCGAAAATCAGCTCGGTGCCCGGCTTGGGTGATTTGCTCGAACGGATGTGCGCAAGGCCACGGTGTGCATCCAGCGGGCGTTCAAGCAACATTTCCACTTTGCCGCCGCTGGCCTTGTGGCCGTGAAGGCGCGCGGGGATCACCCGAGTGTCGTTGAAAACCAGCAAGTCGCCTGGTTCGAGAAGCTCAAGTAAATCGGTAAACCGGCGATGAGCCAGCGCGCCGCTTCGACCATCCACACACAGTAATCGGCAATCGCTGCGCTGTTCGGACGGATAGCGGGCAATTAGCTCATCGGGTAGCTCGAAATGGAAGTCCGCACGCTGCATGGAAATGGCTCTTTTCAGTGGTCAAACAGGCGGCATAGGATAGCGCTTTCGTAAGATAAAGTCAGTCGATGTGATTGACCTGCAGGGTTATCTCCGTATAATGCGCATCCATTGCCGGTGTGGCGGAATTGGTAGACGCAGCGGATTCAAAATCCGCCGCCTTTACGGGTGTGCCAGTTCGAGTCTGGCCACCGGCACCAAATTTTAAGGGCTTAGCGTTCATCGCTAAGCCCTTTTTTATGCGCGATGATCTTGTTTTTCTACAGGCTAGTCGCGGTAGGAGCTAGGTTGCCAGCGCCTTGCGTTAGTTTTTAGTTGGTGTGGTGCTGGTTATTAGGCGTTTAGCCGTTTTATAGTGAAGGCTTATTTCTAGTATCCATTTAACGGTATGCCCATGGCCCAGTTTGAGCTGCATAGCCGCAATTTGGCCCCAGAACAGGTGGCGCACTCCCACGATTTTCACCAGCTAATTTTGGCGACGTGCGGCGTTACCGAGCTTGCTATGGAAGGCCAGGGGGAGCGGGTCACCGCTCGCCGTGGCTGTTTGATCCCCTCGTCGCGTCATCACGAGTATCAGGGCGATGGCAGCAATCGCACGCTGGTGCTGGATATCCCTGTGCAGCACTTAGCCACGTTGGAAAAAGGCAGCGAGATTGAGCGCTTATTCGATAAGCCGCGCTTCTTTACCGTTCCACCTGCCTTAAACCAGCTTACCCATGCGCTGGCTCATCAGCTTGACCAGTGCCCGGCGCTGCAAAACGAAATCGCCGTGCTGCTGCTGCGGGCGCTCTATATGTACCTGCAGGACGCGCCCAAACAGACGGCCGACCAGCTCGGGGCGCGCTGTATCAGCGAGCGTCTCGATCTCGAACGTTTAGATGCTTGGTTAGATCAGCATTTGGCAGATAACGTGCGCGTTGAGCAGTTGGCGGCCCTGTGTGCATTAAGCCCCGGGCATTTTCACAGCTGCTTTCGTGAGTTAACCGGGGTGACGCCGCTGGCCTATGTACAGCGCAGGCGGTTAGAGCATGCGCGTACGCTGGTGCGCCACAGTACGTTGAGCCTTGGGCATATTGCCATGCTGGTGGGTTTTCGCGACCAGGGCAGCTTCTCCCGGGCTTATCGGCGCTACTTCGAGATTTCCCCCTCATCTGATCGCTAGCAACTGCGAACTCTTTCTGCCTGACTTACGGGCAAATTTCCCATAGTTTCGGGCAAGCACACGCCGGTGCATCGTCGTAGTCTCAAGAGGACCCCCACCTTCCTTGGAGAGACCCCATGGGCGTGACCTATCAAGACAGCAATACCCGCATGAGCCAAGTCGCCATTCATAACGGCACGGTGTATCTGGCAGGCCAAGTGCCCTCAGACGCCACCGCTGATATGCGTGGCCAAACGGAGCAGGTGCTTGCTCGAATCGACCAGCTGCTGGCCCAGGCGGGTACCTCTAAAGAGCATCTGGTCTCAGCGCAAATTTGGGTCACCAGCATGGCAGAGTTCGACCACATGAACCAAGCCTGGGATGCCTGGGTAGTGCCGGGGTGTCCGCCGGTTCGCGCCGCTATTGAAGCTAAGCTGGCTAAGCCCGAGTGGAAGGTCGAAATCATGGTTACCGCCGCGCTGCCGGAGGCTTGATATGCAGGTTGTTTCGGCTGCAGAGGTGGCGACGCACCTCGCTTGGCAGGGCGTCATCGACCGTTTGCGGCATACCTTTGTCAATGGCGTAGAGTCGCCACCGCGCCACCATCACGCCATGCATCGGCCCGACGGCGAAGCCACCATGTTGCTGATGCCTGCCTGGGAAGCTGCGGGCTATATCGGCGTGAAAATGGTCAACGTCTTCCCGCAAAATGCTGAGCACGGTATTCCCGCTATCTCTGGCCTTTACCTGCTCAGCGAGGGCAAACACGGCCAGCCCCTGGCCTGCATCGATGGCAGCGAATTAACCCGCCGCCGCACCGCCGCCGCCTCCGCGTTGGCCGCCCAGGCGTTGGCCAATGAAGACGCCGAAACGCTGCTGGTGGTAGGCACTGGCAAGCTGGCACCCATGGTGATTGAAGCCCACGCCAGCGTGCGCCCCATCAAACGCGTGCTGATCTGGGGGCGAAACCCCAGCAAGGCCGCCGCGATTGCCGAGGAGTACGCAGACCGTTTTAACACTCAGGTAGTTGACGCTTTACCTGCCGCCGTGGCGGAAGCCGATATCGTCAGCTGCGTGACGCTCTCCACCCAACCGATCATCCAAGGCGAATGGCTAACGCCCGGAACCCATGTTGACTTAATCGGCGCGTTTCGGCCGCAAATGCGGGAAACCGACGCGGCGTGTTTACGCCGTGCGCAGGTGTTTGTGGATACCTACGCCGGTGCAAAAGGCGAAGCAGGCGATATTCTGCAAGCTATTGATGAAGGCGCTTTCCAGTTTGATGACATCCAGGCGGAATTGGCTGAGGTGCTCACAGGAGAAAAACCGGGGCGTTTAGATAAAGAGGCTATTACGCTGTTTAAATCGGTAGGGGCGTCCTTGGAGGATCTCGCCGCTGCGATTGAACTATGGGAGTCACTGCCCAAGCATCATTGATAAATCCCGTTGCGGGCATGGGCCGCACAAAAACAACCAAGGCCACCATGCCCGCCGCGCAGCAACGCCACTCATAAAGAAAATTAACCAATAACCAAAATGAGGTGTGTTATGAACGCGAATCGCTCTTTACTCTTTACGGCCCTTGCCGCGCTTCCGCTGGCAATCGCCAGTGCCACGGCCCAGGCCCAGTCCTATGAAATGGTCATCGCCACCCAGCTACCGGAGGATATGAGCAATAACGAAATCTATCCGGCGCTGGTGCATTTTAAAAATCTCGTCGAAGCCCGCACCGACGGCGATCTGGAAGTCACCATCTTTGGCGGCGGCCAGCTCGGTTCTGAAGTAGAAAATGGCTCGGAAGTGCAGGGCGGCCGCACGCTGCAGTCCACCATTATGTCCGCCGGGGCCATGTCGTCGTTCTATGGCGACTATCAAGCCGTTACGGCTCCTTTCCTATTTACCAGCTGGCGCCAGGCCTGGACGTTCTTCGATAGCGAGTGGTTTGCTGACTTTATGTCGGGCACCGTGGATGCCGCGAGCATGCGCTATCTGGGTACTTTCGATGACGGTGGCGGCTTTGTGGCCTTTACCAATAATGTCCGCTTGATCGAGACCCTGGAAGACCTGGAAGGGCTCAATATTCGTACCGAAGAGAACCCGGCCCACGTCGCCATCATGCGCTCGTTAGGTGCGTCTGCCACGCCGCTGCCCTGGGGCGAGCTGATTACCGCGCTGGAAACCGGCCTAGCCGATGGTCAGTTCAACGCGCCGGTGCTCAACACCACCTTCAACTTCGATGCGGTCACCGACTACACCACGCTCACCGGGCATGTGTACAACAGCGCCCCCTGGGTGGTCAGCGAATCCTGGTACCAATCGCTGCCGGAAACGCATCAGCAGGCGCTGATTAGCTCGGCGCGTGAGGCGATTCAACTCAGCCACGGTATGTCGGGCGCGTTAGCCACTGCCAGCTGGGTGGAGTCCTGCGAGCGCTTTGAAGCCTGCTATCTAATGCCCGATGCCGAACGCGAGCGCATGGCTGAGATTGCCCGCCCCGCTTGGCAGGAGTGGATCGTGAATGACTTCGGGATGGAAGAAGCCCGCGTTCAAGGCTTGCTGGATGAAGTGGAGCGCGTGGGCCAGCAGCTGGCTGAGGACGATCTACGGATTTACGGACAATAACGCTAAGCGACTGAGCAACGCTGGGGCCTTGGCCCCAGCGTGAGGAAAAGCCATGGGCGTTTTAACTCCTTTGCGCCGCTTAAGCGATCTGGTCAACCAGGTGGCTATCGTGGTGTGTGTAGGCTGTATTCTGGCGATGCTGGGCATCTCCTTTACCGCATTTTTATACAAACTGATCACGGGCAGCACGCTGAGCTGGACCTACTCGCTGGCGCGGCTGTTTTTGCCCTGGATTGGTTTTCTCTCGATGACGATTTCACTGCGCTACGGCGAGCACGTCGCCATGACGCTGCTGGTACGCAGCTTGCCTAGAATAATGGTGCAGGTGGCCGCTGGGCTTTGCCTAGCGGTGATAGGCCTGTTTGCGCTCATGCTCACCTGGTACGGCTGGGGCTACTTTAGCAGCGCCACCCAGGTGTATATGGTCTCCGATCAAATCCGTATTCCCAGCAAGGTCACGGCCATTGTGGTGCCGATAAGCGGCGTGATGATGCTGCTTCACTTGGTGCATGGGTTTGCACTGCTTGAACACTTTATTGATGAGCAGGACGTGATTGGCGAGCTTATCGACACCGCTGATGGGGAGCACCGCTCATGACGCCTGCGATTATTGCGTTTGTTGTACTGCTATTTATCGGCGCGCCGGTCGCGGTGGTGATGGCGATGTCTGGGTTAGCGGGCGGTTTTGCCCTGGGCGGTGAACGGATGCTCGGCATCATCGCCGACCGCATGTTCTCTGGCGTCTCGGGCTTTTTGCTGATCGCCGTTCCCTACTTTATCTTCACCGCTGAGCTGATGAACCAGGGCGGGCTGACCCAAAAGCTGATTGCGTTCAATAACGCGCTGTTTGGAAGGGTGCGGGGGTCGCTCTCCCATGTAAATATTTCGGTGTCGGTATTCTTTGCAGGTTTAACCGGGGCGGCGGTGACCGATACGGTGGCCATCGGCAAAATCATGATTCCTGAAATGAAGCGTCAGGGCTACGATGCCGAGTATGCGGCGGCGGTGACCGCCTGCTCCTCGATTATTGGGCCAATTATTCCCCCTAGCGTGGTGATGGTGGTTTACGCCACGCTGCTGCGGGATATTTCGGTTATTGACCTGTTTGCGGGCGGCATTATTCCTGGCTTATTAATGGCGCTGGCACTGCTAGGCGTTAGCTTCTTTCTAGCCTGGAAACGCAATTATCCTAAGCAGGCACCAACGCCGTTTAAAGCGGCCATCATCGCGTTTTTAGTGGCGCTACCTGCAATGGTGGTGCCGCTGATTATTCTTGGCGGGATTCTTTCGGGGCTTACCACGATTACCGAAGCATCGGGCTTCGCTGCGGTCTACGCTATCGTAATTGGCGTGGTGTTCTACCGTAACCTAACGTGGCGCAAAATTTGGAATGCGCTGGTCACCACGGTGCGCTTTTCCGGCGTGGTGTTTTTCCTGCTGGCCACCTCGGCGGTATTAGGCTGGTTTGTGACCCGTTCAGGCATTGCGCGGGATGCAGCCAGTATCATCACCACCTTTAGCGATGCGGCCTTTGTGCAGCTGATGCTGGTATGCCTATTGCTCCTGATTATAGGCACCGTCATGGATGTATTGCCCGCCCTCGTGGTGATGGCGCCGGTGCTGGTGCCCGCGATGATTCAGCTAGGCTTTGATCCGCTCCATTTCGCTATTCTGATGATTGTGGTACTCAATATCTCTAACGTGACGCCTCCGGTGGGAATGACGCTAATGACCGCCGCGCGAATAGCCGAGGTGCCCTACGAGCGAGCGATCGTGGCATCGCTGCCGTTTTATGTTTCGTTTTTAGTGGTGATTGTGCTGCTAGCCGCGTTCCCGGCACTCTCCACCTGGATACCGTCACTGCTGTGACTCGCTAAGGATTGCCATCCATGAAGTGTTTTTATCATCCTGATCAGGCGCTGCATGCGCCGGCCACTTTCCTGCTGCGCGGCCAGCCTGCGCCTTCACCAGAGGGGCCAGCCCGTGCCGAGCTGTTAACGCAGGGGTTAGCGAAGGCTGGCTTAGTGGTCACTGCGCCAGTTGAATCAGACTCCCCCAAACTGCGTAAGCGCCTGGAGCAGATTCATACGCCACGCTATTTGAAATTTCTGGAAACGATCTACGCCCGCTGGCAAACGCTACCCAATGCATCTGAGTTCGTCGCGCCCAATATTCACCCTTGCGGTGGCGGCCACCACTACCCCCGCCACCCGGTTGGGCAGGCGGGCTGGCACCTGCATGATATGGCCTGCCCACTGAGTGCGACCAGTTTTCAAGGCGCGCTGGCCTCGGCCGCCACCGCTCAGGCGGCAGCAGAAGCGGTGCTAGACGGAGAAGCGGTTACCTATGCGCTGTGCCGCCCGCCGGGCCACCATGCCGGGCCGGAGCGCGCCGGTGGCTTTTGCCTGCTGAACAATTCCGCGCTAGCCGCCACCGTGCTGCGCGAACGCTTTGCCAAGGTGGCGATTATTGATGTGGATCTTCACCACGGTAACGGCACTCAGGATATTTTCTACGCCAGAAGCGATGTATGGACCGGCTCGCTGCATGCCGACCCCAACGACTTCTACCCCTTTTTCTGGGGCGGTGTAGAAGAAGAGGGCAGCGATGAAGGCGTGGGGGCCAACGTCAATCTTCCCCTGCCGGTAGGCAGCGATGGCGAGGTCTATTTGGATGCATTGGCGATCCTTATCGACCACCTGCAGCACTTTGAGCCGGATGCGGTGGTGGTGGCACTCGGGCTAGATGCCCATAAAGATGACCCCCTAGCGGGCCTTAAGGTAGAAACCGAGGCGTTTATCGAGGTGGGCAAGCGCTTGGCAGCGCTCTCGCTACCCATGGTGATTGTGCAAGAGGGTGGCTACCCCACCGAGCATTTAAGCGCCAATCTCGCGGCCTTTATGCAGGGGTTTAGCGCATGAGCAGCACCGGCTTTTACTGGCACGAACGCTGCTTTTGGCACGACCAGGGGGCCATCGGCGTGTTCTCCGCACCCGGCGAGTTCTTGCAGCCCCAAGCCGCCTCAGAAAGCCCAGAAAGTAAGCGGCGGCTTAAGAATATTCTGGAAGTCAGCGGGCTGATTGACGAGCTTCACGTGGTGAAGCCGCCCGCCGCCACGCTGGAAGACCTGCTGCGCTTTCATACCCCGAGTTACCTGGATGACCTTCAGACAGGGGATAAAGCACGTGGCGGTAACGGCGGTGACTGCGCACCTTACATGCCGGGCAGTTGGGCGGCGGCAACCCACTCAGCGGGGCTAGCCATCGCTGCGGTGGAGGCCGTGGCGCTGGGCAAAGTGGATAACGCCTATGCGTTATGCCGCCCGCCGGGCCACCATGCCGAAGCCGACCAGGGCCGAGGTTTCTGTCTGTTGGGCAATATCCCCGTCGCGGTGATGCGCGCCCGCGCTTTGGGGCATGTGAACCGAGTGGCGATACTCGACTGGGACGTGCACCACGGTAACGGCCAGCAGGCAGCGTTTTATCACGACCCCGATGTCTTCACCGTTTCCATACACCAAGCGGCCAACTATCCACTGGAAACCGGGGGTTTTGACGAGAAGGGCGAAGGGGCCGGGGTAGGCGCTAACCTTAACCTGCCGCTGCCCCCAGGTTGTGGCCTGGGAGCCTACGCGTATGCCATGGAAACAGTGGTGCTGCCCGCGCTGGAAGCGTTCAAGCCCGACCTGATCGTGGTGGCCTCTGGCTATGATGCCTGCGCCAAAGACCCGCTAGGCAAGATGCTGCTAAACAGCCAAGCCTTCGCCACCATGACCGCCCAAGTAAAGGCCGTGGCAGAACGCTGCTGCAGCGGCAAGCTGGTGGTGGTGCATGAAGGCGGCTACTCCGAAGGCTATGTGCCGCTTTGCGGCCACGCGGTGATCCAAATGCTGGCAGGCAGTGCGATTGCCGTGCACGACCCGCAAAACGACGAAATTGCCGCCTGGGGCTATCAAGCGCTGCAGCCGCACCAGCAGGCGTTAATCGATAGCTGGCACCAACAGTGGGAGCAAACAACCCGATGACACCGCTTTATGATCGTGACGGCTGGATCTGGCAGGATGGCCAGTGGCACGCCTGGCGGGACGCCAAAGTGCATGTATTCACCCATACGCTGCACTACGGCATGGGCTGCTTTGAAGGTGTGCGTGCCTACGCGGGTGCGCAAGGCCCGCAGCTGTTTCGGGTGGCGGAGCATACCCGCAGGTTGGTGGAAAGCGCCCACGCGCTGGATATTCCGCTGCCATTTAGCGAAACCGAGCTGATCGATGCCCAGCGCGAAAGTCTGACCAAGAACGGCTTAAGCAGCGCTTATTTAAAGCCCACCGTTTTTCTAGGTGCGGAAGGCCTGGGGCTGCGCGCCCAAGGACTCACCACCCATGTGATGATTGCCGCCTGGGATTTAGGGCCGTACATTTCGCCTCACGCGGCTTCCCACGGCCTGCGCGCTTTAACCTCTTCCTGGGCGCGCCACCACGTCAATATCAGCCTATGCCGCGCTAAAACCAGCGGCCACTACGTGAATTCGATGCTGGCGCTCAACACAGCAGTGAAAGCCGGTTTTGATGAAACCATCATGCTCGACCCGGAAGGCTATGTGGCCGAGGCCTCGGCGGCGAACGTCTTTTTACTGCGCGATGGCGTGCTACACACTCCCGAAGTGACCTCCTGCCTGCAGGGCATTACTCGCGATAGCGTCATTCAACTGGCCCGCGATGTGCTGGGCATTGAGGTCAAAGAGCGGCGCATTACCCGCGATGAGCTCTACACTGCCGATGAAGCCTTTTTAACCGGCACTGCCGCCGAAATTCTGCCGCTAAGGGAGCTGGACGGGCGCAGAATTGGCACTCGCGCGGGGGCACCGCCGCCCAGTGAGCCGATTGCGGCGAGTAGCGTGACGGCTCAGTTGCAGCACCTTTATCGCAAAGCGGTGCGCGGCGAGCTAGAGGCTTTCCAGCACTGGTTAACCCCGGCATGAACTTGGCATAGCCTTGGAATAGCGCCGGGGCAAGCAGCGCTAGCCGTGCTGCTGAATCGCCTTCTCCAGCGCGGCTAATCTGCCGGACACCAGCGCATCTTCCACCGCCGTAATACGAATCACGTTGGCCAGTTCAGGGTGGGCGAGGCGGGCTACCAATACGCCTTCGGCCAGCAGATCCTGATGCACTGCCGCCGCTAATTCTGCACTAGATAGCCGAATGCCGATAAAGTTCGTCGCGCTGGGCAGCACGTCGGCACCCAGGCCGATAAAGTGCAGCGCCAGCTGCTCGCGGCGGGCTTTCACCGCTTCAATGTGCTGCTTTACTTCCTCTGGGTGGTCGAGCACGACTTCAGCAGCGGCCTGGGTGAACGACGACACCGCGTAGTGAATACGCACCTTCATCATCATCGCCAATACGTCAGACTCGGCAATCGCGTAGCCAATACGCATCCCGGCAAGGCCGTGGGCTTTGGAGAGCGTACGCAGGCGAATCACCCCCGGCAGCGCCTGGCCGAGGGAGTCGCTGCCCGCGTCGTCACGAAAATCCCCGTAGGCCTCGTCCAGCAGCAGCCAGCACGCCTCCGGCAGCGCCTCGCGCAGCTTGAGAATCGCGCTGTCACTGTGCAGGTGGCCGCTTGGGTTATCGGGGTTCGCCAAGTACACCAACCGCGCCTCTTGCTGATGGGCGGCGGCTGCCAGCGCTTCTAAGTCCGGGGCGAGTACGCCGGGGGCTTCATGGTAGCTGGGTTCAACCAACCGGCAGCCCTGGCCCAAGGCGAAGTAACCAAAGGTGGGGTAGGTTCCCGCCGTGCTCACCACCGCATCGCCCGCCGTGCAGGTGGTGCGCAGCGCTAGCGCAATCAGGCTATCGGCACCGGCATCTACCAGCAGGTGCTCAAGCGGAATATTCTGCTGCGCGCTCAAACGCTGGCGCACCCCCAGTGCCTCGGCATCGCCATAGCAGTAAACGTGCTGCGCCACCGCATCGCCAAAGTGCTCCCGCAGGGCGCGGTGGGGCATATCTAACCCTTCGTTTGAACCCAACCGATGGGGAAGCTCTCGGCCAAGTTTACGCTCCAACACTTTAATGCCGGGGAACGGATTTACGGGGCCGTCGCTGGTGAGGTGCTCAGGATAGCGGGGCATAACGTCTCCAAAATAAATCGCATAAACGGTAGCTTAGCACTGCAGTGGCTGCACTCGAATCAGCATACCGTATAGCGCTCATTTGCTGGGCATCGTGTGACACCATTAAAAAAGCCGCCCATAGTGGGCGGCTGGAAAATACCAATTTATATCATTGAGTTAGCGCCATGAAGGGCCGCCCATTACATCGGGTAACCAGAGCGCGATTTGTGGAAAGGCTAATACCAGCGCCAACACCACTAACTGCGCGATTATAAAGGGCACTACCCCTTTATACATATGCTTGAGGGTTACCTCCGGTGGCGTGATCGCCCGTAAGTAGAAGATTGCGGGGGCCAGTGGCGGGGTTAGGTAGCTGGTTTGTAGCACGACGAGGAAGGCAACACAGAACCAGATCTCATCAAAGCCCAGCATCCTAACAATCGGCATAGCGACCGGGATAATAATCAGCACGACGGAAATTAGATCCAGCACAAACCCTGCAATAAAGGCGATCAGTAGGATGAGGCCTAGAATCATCCAGGGGCTTAACCCGGTTCCCATCAAGAGTCCTTGCACCGTGGCCATGCCGCCAGAGGCAAAGAACACCCCGGCAAACATACTGCCACCTAATACAATCAGCAGGATCATCGCGGAAATGTTGACGGTCTTGATGGCAGAGGTCCACATAACCGACGCATTCAAGTTGCGATAAGCCGCCGCTAAAATAACCGCCCCCAAAGCACCGCACGCAGCCGCTTCTGTCGGGGTTGCCATACCTAACAGAATGGTGCCTAGCACGGTGAAGATCAGCAGCATGGTCGGCACTAACGCAATCAACGTGATACGCAGTTTTTCACCGAGGGGAACCTCAGGCTCCTGCTCTTGAATACGCGGCGCCATTTCTGGCTTTAAGTACGCTACGCCAATGATGTAGGCCATAAACATCAGCGCCATCAAAAAGCCTGGGATCAGCAAGCCGCTGAACAGCGAGCCTACTGATACTCCGGCAACAGGGCCAAGTACAACCACGGTAATAGAGGGAGGTATGGCCGTGCCCAGAGAGCCGCTGGCGCAGATGGTGCCTGACATCAGGCTTTTACTGTATTGATGCTTGAGCATCACGGGAATGGCCAGCATGCCAATAACCGCTTCTGTCGCCCCCACCACGCCGCTGGACGCGGCAAACAGAGTGCCCAAAATGATCGCCCCGATGCCCAGCCCGCCAGGCAGGCGGCGCGTCCACATATGGATCGCTTCAAACAAGCGCTCGGCGATGCCGGAACGTTCAAGCATGGCGCCCATAAAGATAAACAGAGGCACGGCCGCAAGAATTGAGTTAGACGCGGTGTCTTCAATTTTGGTCAACAGTTGGTAAGCGGCCACATCGCCAAACTGAATAATGCCAAAGCCGGTGGCCACCAGAATCATTGAAAAGGCGATTGGAAAACCCGCAATGATTAACGTCATCAGCGCGGGGAACATCAACAACGCAAGGTAGCTACTCATTCGGCCGACTCCTCTGCGGGATGTTTACCCATGAGTAAACACAGTGATTTCAGAAGCTCAGCGACCACCTGCAGTGCTAGTAGCGCAAACCCCACGAACCATACTGTGAAGATCGGCCAAACGACCGGGTTCCAAGCTGAGCGACCTGAGCGCTCATTGGTTTCAAACGCAGACAACGCATACTTGGATAGCTCCCATACCAACCACACCAATATGGGAAGAAAGAGCACGTACCCTATCGTGCGGATAGCCGCATTCGCACGCTGGCTGAGCTGTAGCGCGACAATATCCACACTGACGTGTTGGCCAATACGTAGTGCATTAGCCATACCCAGCATGAACATTGCCCCCATCACCATGTAGCTCACTTCAAAGGCCCATAAGGTAGGCCTGCCCGCGACGTAGCGGCTTAATACTTCAATGATTAAGGCGCCGATCAAGGGAAAGACGAGAAGAGCGCCCAACCCGCCAGCAAAGCGGGTCAGCGCCTCTATGGATTGAATTAGTTTCATGAGGGGAGTCTCAGCAGATCAAAGGGACATAAGCCGACCAACAAAAGAGAGGCCCGTTAAGGCCTCTCTCATTGATCTTGCAGCGGCGCTTAACGGCCCATCACACCAATAGGCAGTCGATATTCCGACCAGTTGCCCATGCTGTTTTTAAAGGAGCGCTGAGATTCGAGCACCCGAGCAAACCACTCATTTTCAGCGGCATACTCATCTTCCCACTTGGCGGTCTCTTCATAAATGGCGTCGATGAAGGACTGATCCAGCTCAATCAGCTCGTTGGGGCCATCGACCAGCGCTTGATACGCTTCAAGGTCAGCGAACGAGCTAGCAAGCCACGTATCAAACACCGACAGCTTGCCGGCCAAGCGCAGCATGCTCTGGTCTTCCTCGGATAACTCTTCCCACGTACTGGTATTTACCTGGCACTCAAGGAAACCGCCCGACTGGTGAACGCCAGGAGTGATCACGTACTGCGCCACTTCCTGGAACCCGGTTGGGCGGTTCATTTCGGGGCTGCCCCACTCGGCGGCGTCAATCACGCCACGCTCCAGCGCGCTGTAGATATCGCTACCCGCCATAACAACCGTCGACGCGCCTAGACGAGACGCAATTTCGGCCCATGCGCCAGAGGTACGCAGGCGCAGCCCTTGGAAGTCTTCAAGCGTTCTAACCGGCTTGTTAGAGTGGAGGAAAATTTCAGTGCCCAGAATGGCACAGGGGAACGCGACCACGTCAAACACCTCACGACGATACTCTTCGTAGAGGTCCGCACCGCCTCCTTCATACATCCATAGCATGAACTCTTCCGGTGTTAGGCCGCTGGAGTGGCCGGCTAACAGGGCGGTTGTCGGGTCTGTACCATAGTCATAGTTAATATAGTTATGGCTAACCTGGGCAACGCCAGATTTAACGGTGTTGGTAACACGCAGTGCGCTGCCGAGGGTGCCGCCAGGGTAAACCTCGATAGCAATTTTATCGTTAGTGAGTTCGTTAACGCGGTCAGCAAATAGCTGCGCATCGCGCTCAAGCCACGGGCCACCACTCCAGGGGGTCGCCATGCGCCAGTTGATTTCTGCAGCGGAGGCAGCGGCCGATACGCCGACACTCAGGCCAACGGCTAAGGCAATCTTATTTACGTTATGCATAATGATGGTTTCCTCTTGAATGGAGCGTTATAAGTTTGTTCGCTGGCCATTTTTTTATGGTTATCGTCATTTGAAGTTACCATCTTCGCGCATGCAGCATTTGGCCCAAACTCAGAAGTATTATGCTGAACCTCAGTAATAGGCCCGCCTAGAGCACCAAACGCGGCTGGACAATAATCACGCTTACATTGATTTTTGCTACGGTATGCGCAAGCGTAATAGTAAATTAGCGATTTCTTAACACTAGAAAAATAGCAGCAGTCCAAGGATATGGCATGGCTCACTTATTGCGAATCGTGATGATTCACGGCCACTTAAATGGCGTGGTCGAACTCAGTGTGGACGGCCACACCAATATTTGCGGCACCAACGCCTCCGGTAAAACCACGCTTCAGCGGCTGGTGCCGGTGTTTTATGGCGAGTTGCCCAACAAGGTCGTTCCCAAAACGCGCATGAAATTCGATGCGTTCTACCTGCCCCACCGCAACAGCTATTTGGTGTACGAGTACCGCCGAGAAGCGGGCAACGTGTGCCAGGCGGTGCTGACCCGCAAGCAGGAAGGCGGGGTGGAGTATCGCTTTGTGGGCGCGGCCTATCAGCCGGAAGATTATCTGGTCGAGACCGAGCAGGGCCCGCTAGCGCTGGACTACGCGCAGTGGGCCAGCGGCCTGCGGCGCAGCGGCACGCCTGTTTCGCCCAAGCTGGGCGCGACCTCTGAATTCCGCTCGGTGATCCAGAACGACTTCACCCAACTGCACGGCAACAGCCGCGATAGCCTCAAGCTGCGCCAGATTGCTGCCCAGTTCAGCTTGGTGAATCCCGAACGGCGCATTCGCCATATTGAAAAGCTGGTCTCGGCGGTGCACGCCAAAGAGGGCAAGATGGACACCCTCAAAACCATGCTGGCGGCGATTTTCGAGGAAGATGGTGTCGAACTGCCGGTGACGCGCATCCGCAGTGCCAAAGCCCGCGAATGGATTGCTCAGATGCGACAATCCATGCGTCTGGAGCCGCTGCAGGCCTCGCTTGCTAAGCTCTCTGGTATCGACCGCGAACTGGCCGAACTCGACACCACCCTGTGGCAGCTCAAACCCCAGCTGGCCGCCGACCGCGAGCAGGCCCAGCGGCAGGTCGCTGATTTGGAAGGCGAACTCAACCGCCACCAGCGGGCGTTTCAGGCTGAGGAGCAGGCCTACACCGAACGGCGCGATGCGCTCAACGACCAGCACAGCGAAGTGGCAAGCCAACTGCAGCACACCCAGCGCCGCCTCAACGACCTGCAAACTCGGTTCGAGCACTACGCCGATGCGGACATGCCCGGCCTGGAGCGGGATATCAACGCGCTGCCCCAGTGGCGGGAGCAGTACGAAGAGCTAAAGAAACATTTGCAGCTTCTTCAGAATAAGTTCAAAGAAAGCCAAGCCCGCTTGGATGGCCGGCTGCGCGAGCTATCCGAAACCCTCGCCCGCCAAACCCAAGAGAGCCAAGCACTGATCGACGCCCTGGTCGAGGAGAAAGCCGCGCGCCGCGAACAGCAGTGGCAAACCGAACAGCAGCACAACGAGCGCTACCAGCAGGCCCGCCAGCGGCTGGAGAGCGAGTATCAAGCCCAGCTAGAGCTAGGCGTTGAGCAGCTGGCCGAGCTAAAAGCCCAGCTCGCCATGCCCAGCCAAACCCGCGAGGAAGCCCAGGAAGCCGAGCTGGCCCAGGCGCGTTTGGATGATGCCCAGCAGGCGCGCAGCAGCGCAGCCGCCACCTTAGAAGCGCTGCGCCGCGAGCTGGAAGCCCACAAGCGTGAGCGCGATACCGCCGAACAGCACTTAGTGCAGTGCCGCCAGCAGCGAGAGCGCGCCGAGCAGCACTGCTACACCCTCCACCAGCAGCAAACCCCCGAGCAGGGCAGCCTGCGTTACTTCTTGCGCTACCAGTGCCCCGGTTGGGAGCAGCAGCTCGGCAAGGTGATTGCCCCCGAGCTGCTGGAGCGCCGCGACCTCGCCCCCCAGCTTGCCGATAACGCCAGCGACGACCTGTTCGGGCTGGCGCTGGACCTTTCCGCCATTGCGCTGCCCGACTACGCCCAGGACGAAGCCAGCCTGCTGGCCGCCATCGAAGAAGCGGAAAGCACCAAAGCCCGCGCCCAGAGCGCCTGCGTAGCCGCTGAAAAAGCCCTCAAGCAGCACAACGAGCGGGTACAGCAGGCGGATGACGCCCAGGACACCGCCCGCCTGGCCCTCCAGCGCGCCGAGCAGGAAGTGGAGTACGCTCTGGAAGCGCGTCGCCAGCAGCAGGCCCGCCACGCGGAAAACCAAAAAGCCCGCCGTGCCCACATTGAAGCCGCGCTAACCCGTCAGGAGCAGGCGCAAGCCGCGCTGCGCGACGAGAAGCATGACGCCCTGGCCGAGCTAGCCGAGGCCCACCAGGGTCAGCTGCTGGAACTCAAGGCTGACGCCCAAAGCCAACTCGATAGCCTGGAGGCCCAGCGTCGTACCTATAAACAGCAGCTCAGCGATGCAAACGCTGAACACCAGCGCCAGCGCGAAGAGCTGGAAGAAGCCTTCAGCCAGGAGCTGGCCGAGCAGGGCGTCGACCACGCGCAGCTCAAAGCCACCAAAACCCGCCTGGAAGCGCAGAGCGAGCGGATTCGTAAAACCGCCGCCCGCCAGGAGGAGCTGGCCGAGTACCAGCGCTTCATGCGCATTGAGTGGGGCCAGCACAAACCGCAGCTCGTAGCGGAAGAGGCCGAACTGGCACAGCGCGACCAGCAGCTCAAGCGCGATAAAGCCCACCTGAAAAACAGCTTCCACGCCGCCCGCGATGCTCACCAGCAGGCGGTCAACGGTCTCAACGCCCAGCGGAATAGCGCTCGTGCCACCCTGGAAACCCTCACGCCGCTGCTCAATCAGCTGGACAGCTTAGAGCTGGTGGCCGAAGGCGCGCCGGTGGCGGCCAGCGTAGGGGATGTGGAAGAGCGTATCGAGCGCACTCGCCAGGCGCTGGCCAGCCGCCACCAGCAGTTAGAGCAACTGCGCCGAGGCTGCCTGGACGTAGAGAGCCAATTGATCAAAGACGCCAGCAGCGGCTTTGCCGATGCGCTGCAAAGCGAGCGCGACAAGCTGCCCGGCGACAGCCCACGGCTGCTACTGCCGCTGCTGCGCGGCATGCTCAAACTGCTGGAAGACCAACAGCAGCAGCTGATTCAGGAAGGCCGCAACCTCAGCGACGACCTGGATAAGTTCTTCATCGTCTTCCGCGACCTGAACCGACGCATCAGCGCCCAGAGCCGTCGGCTTTCGGAAGAGGTCGCCGACGACCTGCGCCTGGAAGGCATTAGCAAGGCGGAAGTACGCATTCAATCCACCATCGACGAGCTGGGCTTCTGGGAGCCGCTCAAGCTGTTCGCCCAACGCTACAAAACGTGGCGGGAGTCCGGCCAAACGCTGCCCAGCGACGACTACCTCAACGCCCTGGCGGACGTGGTCGATTTGCTGCGCAGCGACCAGCAGTACAGCTTCGAAAGCCTGCTGCGTCTGGAGCTGCACCTGAACGAAGGCGGCACCGATCTGGTGATCAAAAACGACCGCCAGCTTCTGGAATCTTCCAGCCACGGCATGGCGTATCTGATTTTATGTAAGTTCCTGCTCGCCTTTACCCGCCTGCTGCGCGGCGATGCGGAAATCGCCATCCACTGGCCCATCGATGAGATCGGCACCCTGGCGTATCACAACGTCGAGAAGCTGTTCGACGCCTGCGACAGCAACCGTATTCATATCGTCGGTGCTTTCCCCAACCCGGAATCCGACGTACTGCTGCTGTTCGCCAACCGCTACCTGATCGAACGGGACGCCAGTAACCAGCAGCGCCAGCTCAAGCGCATCGAGCCGCGCCTTAGCGCGCTGGCGCAGAAGATCAAGCAGCGCCAACAGGAGGTGAGCGCATGATCGAACACGGCCCCCTACTAGAACGCCTGCTGGCCGGTGAGTTTGTCTGCGCAGTCAGCGATGAAAACGCCTACCGTCACCTCGCTAGCGAAGAGACCCGCGAAGCGATAGACGCCTACCTGCGCCCACTCAACCGGCGGCTGGCCAGCAACGAGGATGCCAGCGTCTACTTTCTGGCCTGGCGACAGCTCAATGATGCGGCGCGGGAGCAGCTCTCCCGCCAGCTCGCCGACACGCTCAACAGCCTGCTACCCATGCTGGAGTGGCTACAGCTGGTGCAAGAAGCGCTGGGCCACGACGCCCTGGCCGTCCCCGGCGATGTGCTCAAACCTGCCGAATTTAGCGCTAAGTGTGAAGATAACCAAAGCCTGCGCGAGCGCCTGGAACGGCTGGCCACGGACAGCTTCTTTGGCTCCCAGAGCGATCAGCTAGATGCCCAGGTGAAGCAGATCTTCAAGCGGCTTAAAGAACACGGCTACCTGATGCAGCCCCACAGCGAGCGTCAAGTGTTCGTGGTGACGGGCAAGATGGATTACCTTGTGGATGTGGTGCGCTTTATTCGCGACGAGGAAAACCTGCCGATTGACACCGACGAAGACGCGGGCACTCAGGAGGCCCTGCTGTGAGTAGGAGTGCGGGCAAGGGAGTGGAAAAGAGCGTGAACGAGCTGGAGAGCCGCCTGCTGAAAACCGGCGCGGAACGCCTGGCGCTGCTGGGCAAGCACGCCGAGCGCCTGATGCAGGGCTATACCCGTGACGACGTACCGCTGGAAGGCTTAAGCGACGGCGCGCTGCGCAAACTGCTGGCCGCTCGGGTGTTGTGGCGACCCGACGAGCAGAGCGGCGTGAAGCTTGCCCCCAAAGTGCGCGATCTGATTGCCGAAATGCTCGCCGACGAAACCCGCCGCCACGTCAATGCCGACGTAGCGGAAACGCTAGAGCTGATTCGCACCCAGGTCGACAGCTACCGGGAAGCGCGCAGCAAAGGTGAACACTGGCGCCAAGAGCAGCAGTTACTGCGTCTGCGCCAAGAGGTAGACGATCTCAACGGCCGCTTTGCCGACGCCATCGATAGCCTGTGGCAGCGGCTCAACAGCGATTTCGGCTTCGTTAGCCAGCTTAACGACAAAATTCGCGAGAACGAGCGCGCCCAGAAGCAGATCGTGCGGCTACTCGACGGCCTCGCGCTGATCGACTTCGACGAACTGATCGCCCTGGTCGGCAGCGACGGCAGCCTGCGCAAGCTGCTAATCAGCCAGCTCCAGAACCGCCTAAGCCACCACTACACCAGCCTACGGGAAGTGCAGCGGCGGCTGATCGAACTGATGGCCCGCTTCCGCAAGCAGCAGGCGCGAAGCCGCCTGATGACCGGCATGGCCGCCTTTATGCGCGAACACCCAGGCTTTTTACCCGGCAACTACGCCAAGCGCAGCGAGGTGCCTGCGCTGTTCAACCGCGCCGCACCGCTCAGCCCCGCCGCTGCCCCAGCGCTAGACCGCGCCCTGGACAACCGCGTACTGGCCGAGCTGCTGCATAAGCTGCCTGCCCCGCGCCACGCAGTGCAAAATGTCGCGGTGGCCAGCGCCGTTCAACCCGCCGAAGATAGTATGGCCGCTGCCCGCCAACAGGCGCTCAAGCTGGATGTCGAACGCTTCTACCTCGCGGTGCTCGACCAGCCACCGGCCGAACCCGTCAGCGCCCTGGCGTACCTGCAAGAGAGTGGCCTGGAGTGGGCCGATGAAATCTGGCTGTTCCAAGTGATTGCCGAATACCAAGGGCTGCCGCGCAGCGAACAGCGGGCCTTCCGCCTGCAGCAAGAAGAGAGCAAAGCCAGCGCCTTTAACGACCTGCGGCTCATTCACGATGTGGCCCTGGCGGTGGCGGTATGAACCTGCCCAGCCGCGCACGCAATGGCCTTAACGGCGTCGCCCGCGAGCTACTCCGCCAGCCCACGGTGGAGAAGCCCCGCCGCCAGTGGGTAGACGACGTAGTCGCCTGGTGCCACCAGCACGATATTAACCTGGCCACGCGCATCAACAGCAAAACACTACGCTTTGACGCCGCCTTGCTGGCGCAAATCAATGACGTGTTAGAAAGCGCCCGAATAGCGCCGCTAGGTCGCTCGCTCAGCGGCCTAACCAGCAGCGCCCAAGCGAAGGAGGGCGTTGAGGAGGATAAATCCACCCGCGAAAGCCCCCGTGCAAGGCGGGTACTCGTCAGCTTTCCGCCTCAACCAACAGCGGGGCTTGCCAATGAACCACGGGCTATTCGCGATGTGGATGTACTCGGCCTAAAGTTGAGCGCGTTCAGCGCTCTAATTCAGGTCGAAAACCTCGACAGCTTCTATGAGTTTTCGCCGAATATTCCTGCGCTAAGCAGTTACACAAACCCGCTGGTCGCCTACCGAGGCGACAGCCACTACGGCGGCGGCTTTGCGTTACTCGCTGAGGCGTGGCACAAAACCAGACGAACACATATCTACGCCGGTGATTTTGATGTTAAAGGCGTCACGCTAGCACTCGACAGCAACGCCACTCACTTGCTGCTGCCCTCCATCGAATGGCTCACCCAAAACGCCACGCCGCTGCATGTGCCTGCTGAGCAGTTTCCTTATCAACGTAGGCTTCGTAAACACCTCGCCGCGCTGCCATCTGCTCATCCATTGCGTGAGTATCTAACGCTGTTGTTGGAAAAGCAGAAAGGGTTAAAACAGCAGTGGTTTGGTGGGGAGATGGGGTGTGTGAGGCTCCACTAGAAATAACCTCAATGAATGAGCATATTTATTGAGGTTATGTAGACTTCTGTATAATTAATTTTATACAAAATAGAGCCGTCTGATGCCTAAAATTACTATCGAAAAAGACAAGCAAATAAATGAGATCATTGACGCTCCTTGCAGTGTTTGTAAAAGAAGCACCAAGCATAAGATCCTGGCGGATATTGAACTTGTTGGAAGAGAAGAAACTGATGACGCGCTGCTTTACGGCTGGGATAACGAGTACCAGATAATTCAGTGTCAGGGGTGTGAGACAGTTGTGTTTCGGCAGACACATACGAACTCGGAAGATATGGAGCATTGTGAGGGGCCAGATGGCTGGGAAGCTGAGTATGTAAAATTCGAAGATTACTACCCAAACCCGGAAAAGAGTCGAACTGGGTTGTCTGACGACCATTTACTTCCTGAGAAACTTCAGAGAATCTACACCGAAACTTTAAACGCCTTGAATGGAAACAACCCTGTCCTCACGGGTATTGGCCTGCGAGCAATAATAGAAACTGTGTGCAAAGATCAAGCTGCGACTGGAAAAAACCTATATGCCCAGATAAATAGCTTAGTCGAACAAAGTGTCCTAACCAAGGAGGGGGCAGAAATACTTCACAAGCTCAGGGTGCTCGGAAATGACGCAGCGCATGAAGTGAAGCCTCATTCTAACGTTCAATTGGGGCTGGCCTTTGACGTGGTTGAGCATCTTCTTCAAGGCGTATACATCCTTCCATACCATGCCAAAAGAAAGTTCAAATAGTATAACAATCGGCTGCACAGCGACCGATTTTCCGCCGTTACGCGGCTCCAAAATGGCGCGTGAGCTGGGCGTTAAGTGTCTGTGATCAGTCACGATAAATTCCAAGCCTTGGTCAGGCAGCTCTATGCCACTTTTAATGAGTTGGAGGTATGTTTCCGGGCAGGCACTTTATCCCAGATAGTCATCTGGTGTGCAGTTTGGGGGAATGCTGCGTGGCCGCCGCATGTCATCAGCGCTACAGCCACCATTCTAGAATAGTCATTCCTTCCTAAAGGTCGCCCACTGAAAATCATGAACCTACTCTTCCTCGGCACCTCCCCGGGTGTACCCACCAAACAACGCAACGTCTCCGCCATCGCTTTGCGCGAGAGCAAAGGCAAGGGCTGGTACCTAATCGGCTGTGGTGAGGGCACCCAGCATCAGGTCTTGCATACGAGGCTGTCATTCCATTCGCTTTTTTTACGCTGGCTCAGGTGTATAATCTGACCCAACTGCTCAGAGGTGCTTATGAACAAAAAGATAGAAGCGTACGGCGTTAAAGCTGTTAAACGTCCCAAAATTGTTGCCAGCAAGCAATTAGATCTCTCCGGTGAGTCTGGGCAGCAGATAGTTAAGTCTGAAACAAAGCTGGTTCTTAGAACGCATAAGCGTACTTTCAAAAAGCTAGCTGATATGTAATGAACCTTATTTTTTTTCCTTTCGAGCGTGTTCTTGAGATAAATATCTTCATCCTGGAGCATGAGCCAGGTATGAAAGGGGCTGCCGATATAAATAAGCTTCAAGGCGCGTTAGGTAGAGTAGATAATGCTATTGCATACTCTGGCTTAGATGACGTTTTTGAGATCGCGGCAAAATATGTAGCCTCCATTGCTCTTTCCCACTCTTTACCAGATGCTAACAAGCGAACTGGTTTGGCAGTCGGCCTGGAGTATTTGTCTCTTAATGATTTTGAACTTACCGCTGATAATGAGTTATTTGCTGACGCAGTCAAAGACCTGGTGATCGGTGCCATTGATGAGTCAGATTTTGCTGATTTACTCTACGCTCAATATGCTGCAGAACAAGACAATAAACCATAATAATGGCATCTATTCGCGTGCAAGTGGATGACCTGCTGCTACCGGCGTGAGCAACACATGAACCTACTCTTCCTCGGCACCTCCGCGGGTGTACCCACCAAGCAACGCAATGTCTCCGGCATTGCCCTGCGCGAGAGCAAGGGCAAAGGCTGGTACCTAATCGATTGTGGTGAGGGCACTCAGCATCAGGTATTACACACCAAGCTGTCGTTCCATTCGTTGAAAGCCATCTTGATTACCCACGTGCACGGCGACCACTGTTATGGGCTGCCGGGCATACTGGCCAGCGCGGCCATGGGTGGGCGCACGGCGCCGCTGACCATTGTGGCACCAAAGGGTATCCAAACCTGGCTTGAAGCCACCTATGCGGTCACCCAGCTCAGCTTGCCCTTTGCTCTGGAATTTATCTGCTCCGATGATCTGCCTAGCGTTGAGTTTGAGAACATGGAGGTGGCGACGTTTGCGCTTTCCCATCGTGTGGCGTGCTATGCCTATGCGTTCACCGAGCGCAACGTGGATGCAGCCCTGGACGTGGACAAACTGGATCAGCAAGGCATTCCCAGAGGGCCGTTGTGGGGGCAGTTGAAGCAGGGAAGGGATGTGGCGTTTGAAGGCAAGCAGCTGCGCAGCCAGGATTATCTGCTGTTCAAACACGCCCCCAGAAAAGTGGTGATTGCGGGAGACAACGACCAGCCCGAGCTGTTGGCAGAGGCGTGTGCCGGGGCGCAGGTGTTGGTGCATGAAGCCACCTATACCGAAGAGATGGCCGAAAAGGCGGGTGAGGTAGGGCATAGCTACGGCAAGCAGGTGGCGGCGTTTGCCGAGCGGGTCACGCTGCCCAACTTGGTGCTCACCCACTTTAGCCCCCGTTATCCGCTTATCTCTGATACCTCGCCCTCCGTTGAGGATATCCGTAAAGAGGCGCAAAGCGTTTATTCAGGCGCGCTCTACTTGGCGCGGGATTTTAGCGAATACAGCTTGGATAAGGCGGGTCACTTTTCTGAACTCGCGGGCGAGTAGCGTTCTCGTATGTGCCCTATCTATCGACCTAGCACTGCTGCTCGAAAGCAGTGACTTCAGCATCAAAACGCCGCGCGTTCACTCATAAAGTCTGCAGTGGCACTGTGGCCATCAAACCAGCTGTCCCACGCTTCGCTTCGTTTGCTTTTAAACACCGCGGCTTTTTCCAAGGTGGCCTCCTTAATCAGTACTGCCGTTACTCACTATATCCACGTACGATGTTTTCTTTCGTTTGATCGAATATTGGGATATGCCGAAGGGGTAAACAAAATGCAAAAGGTAAGAATCGACCTTGTATCCGATGTGGCCTGCCCGTGGTGCGCGATTGGCTACCGGCGCTTGGAGCAAGCGTTAGAGACACTCAATGGCGAGATCGACGTTGAGCTGGTCTGGCAGCCTTTTGAGCTGAACCGCGATATGCCGCCTGAAGGCGAGCCGATTCTGGAGCATTTGTGCCGCAAGTACGGCAAAGACGCGGCCACCATGGAGCAGTCCCAGCGCGAGATTATGGCCGCCGCCGAGGAGCTTGGGCTGAATTTCCGCGGTGCTCTTGAGCGTCGGGCGAACAATACCTTCGCTGCCCACCGCGTATTGGCGTGGGCCGGAACGCAACACCAAGCGACGGCGCTTCAGTTGGCTCTGTTTGAGGCTTACTTTGGTGAAGCGAAAAACCCCGCCGACCCAGCGGTGCTGCGCGAGAAGGCCATTGAAGTGGGGCTAGACGGTGACACCGCCGAGGCCATCGCCCGCTCCGATCAGTACGCAGATGAAGTGCGTGAAGCCGAGCAGCGCTTTATGGACGCGGGAGTAAACGCCGTACCCGCATTTATTCTTGATGGTCGCTACTTGATTTCCGGTGCTCAGCCCGCCGATGTGCTGGTGGATGCGCTGCGCCAAGTGGCCGAAGAGAATGCTAGCCACTAATGTGTTAGAGGCTGCGGCCTGCCGTCAGGAGCATTCTGTCTTAGGCTGTTATATCGGTTTGGTTCGCAACAGGAACTCATCATTATGTTGAACCTATTGTTCGTTGCCATTGGCGTGCTGCTGCTGACAAGTGGCGGTGAAGCGCTGATAAGAGGCGCTTTAGCAGCCGCGCACAGGCTGGGAATTTCGCCGTTACTCAGCGGCTTGATTATTGTTGGGTTCGGGACATCGGCACCGGAGCTTGTGGTCTCTATTGAGGCTGCGCTTAGTGAGCGGCCTGATATTGCCATCGGCAACGTCGTGGGGAGTAATATCGGCAATAGCATGCTGATTCTGGGTATATGTGCCCTGATAACGCCGCTTGCTGTGAAGCCGCTGGTATTGCAGCGTGACGGTGTCACGGTGGTGGCGGCTAGCGTTTTATTTCTTGTGCTGGTGGGTGGCAATGCATTGGAAAGGTCTGATGCGGCCATCTTCCTTTTAGCACTGGCCGCGTACCTGCTGTGGGCATACTGGACTGAGCGCTCTGGAGCAGTACCTTCCGCCGAGATGCACATAGCGGAAGGGAAAGAAGTGACCGCGTTACCCAAAACAACGCTGTGGATTGTAATGGCCGTTGTGCTGGGGTTGGGGCTTTTGATCGTAGGTTCGCAGGTACTGTTGAAGGGCGCCGTGGGAATAGCCGAGTCGCTGGGTGTCTCAGAGGCGGTGATAGGGTTGACCCTGGTTGCCGTTGGAACGTCGCTACCCGAGCTTTCGATATCGGTCATCGCGGCATTTCGCCGACATGCCGATGTGGCAATTGGGAATATCCTTGGCAGCAATATTTTCAATCTTCTCGGCATACTCGGTATTTCCGCGCTGTTGCAGCCGCTGCCTGTCCATGCGCGCATCCTGCAGTTTGATCAGTGGGTGATGCTGGGAACGTCGCTGATTTTATTGTTCTTTCTCTATACTGGCCGTCGGCTGAGTCGGTTTGAAGGCGGTTTGCTACTTCTGGGTTATGGCGCCTATATCGCGCTAAGCTTCACCGTATTTGGTACCTATGAAGGCCCTTCAAAGGAGAGTTCCTATGAAAACCATCGGCTTAATCGGCGGGATGAGTTGGGAATCCACGCAGACGTATTACCGTCTCATCAACCAAAACGTGCGCACGGCGTTGGGCGGGCTGCATTCGGCCAAGGTGGTGCTGTACAGCGTCGATTTTGCCGAGATAGAGGCGCTGCAGCATCAAGGCAACTGGCAGGCCACTGCCGAGATACTGGCAGCGGCGGGCAAAGCGGTCGAAGTGGCCGGGGCTGATTTTCTGGTGCTGTGTACCAACACCATGCATAAGGTGGCCGAGCCGCTGGAAGCGGCGGTCTCCATTCCGCTGCTGCATATCGCCGACGCCACGGCCCAGGTGCTGCAACAGCAGGGCATTACCTGCGTGGGTTTGCTAGGCACGCGATTCACCATGGAGCAGGCGTTTTATATCGAGCGCCTTCAGCGCCACGGCATCGATGTGGTCGTGCCCACCGAGCCACAGCGAGCGCGTGTGCACTCGGTGATTTATCAAGAGCTGTGCCTGGGCGTGGTGAAGGCAGATGCCAAAGCTGACTACCTAAATATCGTCAATTCGCTTGCTGAGCGCGGCGCGCAGGGCGTGATTTTAGGCTGTACCGAGATTGGCCTACTAATCCAGCAAGCCGATACGAACGTGCCGCTGTTTGATACCACCGAGATCCACGCGGAGCAGGCGGTTCAGCGGGCGTTGGGAAGTATTTAGAATGTCAGTTCGGAGCAAAACATGCGAAGAATAGCTGTGGCGGCAACAAGTCTTTGTTTTGCGGTCATGGCGATGGCGGAGGCGTCGTCGCTCGATTGTGATCATGCGATGACCACGCTCGATATTAATCAGTGTGCTGCCAAGCAGTTAGAGTCAGCTCAAACGGAGCTGAGCCAGTACGTGGAAGCGAGCGTTACACACCATGCTGACGACCCTGAGTTGGTCGCTGCTATCGAAGCTTGGGAGGCTTATGCCATCGCTCACTGTGATGCAGTGCATACTCAGTGGCGTGAGGGGTCTATCCGGGGCGTGATGGCGCTAACGTGCAAAACACAGCTGACACAGCAGCGCACCCACACCGTTTGGGCATCCTTTTTAACCTATATGGATAGCACGCCCCCGGTACTCCCCGAGCCAAGCCGCTAACGAGAGTCGCGCGTGTATGTAGGGGATTCGTGCCATCAGGTGGGTGGTAGTGAGCGCTAGCTCCAGTAGGGCTAGCGCTCATTCTTTTACTGCAAAAACTCCCGCAACGTATCGCTGGCTTGCTCGATAGAAACAACGCCATCCAGGTGGCCTCGGTTGCCTTCCAGCGTTTCCAAGGTGACCTCGGTGCCGTCGGCTTCAATTAGTTCTGCGGTGCGGCGTACGCCTTCGGGGGCGAAGACCAAATCATTCTCGCTATACAGCATCAGCGTGGGCGCTTCGATGGCGGCTAGGCCTGCTTCTAATGACTCCCTGTAGCCTGCCATAAAGGTTTGGTTGGCGCGCACAAGGTAAAGCAGGTGGTTGGCATCGGAGATCTTAGCCCGTGCGCCTGCGATGTCGTCTAAGGTTTGCTCGATGGCGTAGCGGGCGTTGATATCCTGGGCGGGGTCACGAGTGTCATCGGCCCAGTCGCGGTTGAAGGCTTCGTTGGCCCACTGCCAGTGGTTGGCATTGAGCGTGACCAGCTTCAGCGCCTCTTTTAGCCCCTCGGTGGGCGGCTCGCCGTCGTAGTAGTCGCCTTCGTTCCAGTTGGCATCCAGGCGAATTGGCGCGGCCCAGGCGCTTAGCGTGGCCAGCAGCCACGGGTCGGCTACACCGCCGCCAATCACGGGGATCAACCGTTCAACGCGCTCAGGATAGGCGCTGGCCCACTCAATGGCCTGCAGCGCTCCCATGGAAGCGCCCATCACCGCATGCAGGGATTCAATGCCTTGGCTCTCTAGTAGGGCGCGCTGCACGTCGACAAAATCCCGAATCGTCACGACCGGGAAATCCATGCCCCAGGGTTCGCCGGTATCGGGGTTAATGGTGGCAGGCCCGGTCGTCGTCACGTTAGGGTCATTGGCCCCCAGGTTGACCAACGTATCGGAAGAGATAATGTAGTACTCATCGGTATCCAGCGGTTTGCCGGGGCCGATAATGGCATCCCAGTAGCCGGTGGGTTCGCCATCGGCGTCATAGCGGCCTGCGGCATGGCTGGTGCCGGAGAAGAAGTGGGTAATCAAAATAGCGTTGTCGCGCGCCTCATTAAGCTCGCCGTAGGCTTCCCAGCCTACCGTCACGTTGGGAATCGTCTCGCCGCCCTGGGTGGTAAAACTCTCCATCTCGAACGTTTGCTTCTCGACCACGCCATCCCAAGCCCATAAGGGCGTAGCCAATAGCAGACCCAGGCCGGTTAACGAGGCAACAGTGACCCGTGCATATAGTTGCTTACGTCGCATGCGCTTTCCTTTTGAAGGGGTGTTGTGATTGTTTTGGGGCTGCTTATCGCAGCCACCCCCTCAGCATAGTCAGCGTTAGATAATTTTGAACGGATTTAGCCCATTGGCCTGCTGCATCATCATGCGTTTGGCGAGCGGTACGCGTTCGGCAAGGTGCAGGCTTAAATCGCCTAGCTGGCGCAGCGGTCTGGAGCCAGTAAACAGATGGTGAAAGCTATCGGTGGCGGCAATCATCGCTTGGTTAGCCGCACGGCGTTGGCATTCAAAGCGAAGTAGGTTGAGGTAGTCGCCGGGGTCGCGGCCTTGCATGATGATTTCAGCCAGGGTGTCGGCATCGTGCAGGCCAATATTTAATCCTTGGCCAGCCAGCGGGTGCACCACATGGGCTGCGTCGCCAATCAGTGCTAAGCGCTTGCCGATATAGCGCTGTGCGTGTTGGCGCTTAATGGGGAAGCTGGCTTTTGCGACGATACGGGTGAGGTTACCCAGGCGTCGAGGGAAGGCCATTTCGATGGCGGTCGTTAGAGCGTCGTCATCCAACTGTTCCCGCGCTTTGGTGGTCTCTTCTCGGTCGTACCACACCAGGGAGGCGCGATGGCCGGGAAGCGGAAGCATCGCGATGGGGCCGGTTGGGGTAAACACCTGCCAGCTGACATCCTGCTGGGGCAGCTCGGTTTCGACGTTAATAATCATCGCCCGCTGGTGGTAGTCGTAGCTGGTAACGTCAATGCCGGCTAGCTCGCGTAGGGTGGAGCGTGCGCCGTCGGCACCTACAATCAGCCGGGCGCTCAGCGTTTTGCCGTTATCCAGCTCCAGCATGCGTCCAGAGGTCGCTGCCATGGTGCTTAGCGGAGCGCACTGGGTGTAGCAGGTAACGCTGGGCAGTCCTGCGAGGCGCTGCCAAAGCGCGTACTGCAGCGTGCGGTTTTCAATAAAAATGCCGAAATCTTGCATACCGCTCTCTTCGGCAGAGAATACGGAGTGGCCGGTGCCATCCTGGTTGGAGACATCGATATGCCGGAACGGGCAGCAGCGCTCTTCTGGCAGCTCGGTGCCGCTGGCTTTGACAAACGCGAGCGACCGGGCGTTGAGCGATGAAATACGCAGGTCGTAATCGCCGCTCGGTGCGGTGGGGGCGCTGGCACGCTCCACAAGGCCTACCGAAATGCCTGCTTGGCCGAGCCTGGCAGCTAAGGCCGCGCCCACCATGCCGCCGCCAACAATAATAATTTCGTGATCCCACTGCATGAGAGGCTCCTTACGTCGCTACCTGTGGCACATTGCATGTGCGTATATTGTCATACAGTATCGTTGACTTGTCTCAGTATTGCCTAGGGTGATCCATTGACGCAGGCCGTGGAAATATCAAATAACGTCGTAACCGCCGGGGAAGCTCTCGCAGAGTTTATTAAACGCCATCCTAAATTATGGGTGATTACCGGCGCAGGGGTGAGCACCGATAGCGGTATTCCCGATTACCGCGACGCCGATGGCCAGTGGAAGCGCCCGCCGCCGGTGCAGCACGGCGATTTTATGAGCTCCTTCGCCGTGCGCCAGCGCTACTGGGCGCGGGCGCTGGTAGGCTTTAAAGCCATGCGCGAAGCCCAGGTGAGCGGGGCGCATCGGGCGTTGGCAGAGCTTGAGGCCATGGGCCATGTGGAGCTGCTGGTCACGCAAAACGTTGACCGTTTGCACCAGCGGGCAGGCTCAAAAAAGGTGATTGATCTTCACGGCAGGGCGGATGTGGTGGCCTGTATGGCGTGCGGCTATCAAATGATGCGCCACGCCATGCACAGCGAAATGGCGCGCATGAACCCAGCCTTTGCCGCGCTGGATGCCCGCCACGCGCCGGATGGCGATGCGGATCTGGAAACCGACTTCTCTACCTTCAAGGTGCTGGACTGCCCTCGCTGCAAGGGCATCCTCAAACCGCAGGTAGTCTACTACGGCGATGTGGTGCCTCCAGCGCGGCGGCTGGCGGCCCAGGCGGCGCTGCAGCAAGCCGACGCGGTGCTGGCAGTGGGCACATCGTTGATGGTCTATTCTGGCTACCGCTTTTGCCGCGATGCCCACGCCATGGGCCTGCCCGTGGCGTCGCTCTCGCTGGGCGTGACCCGTGCCGATGGGTTCTTAACCCACCAGTGGCGCGCGCCGCTCACCCCGGTGCTGGAACAAACGGTGGCGTGCTTAAAGAGTGCTTAACGCGCTTTAGAGACCCACGGGTTGCCATCGCTCCATAGCCGCCAGGGGGCGTCGCGGTCGGCGGGTTGGGCGTAATCGATGCCTACCCGCGGGCCGCTGGCAATCGCGCTGGGCGGCTCGCCTGATGTAATCCATAGCCCGTTCGCCTGATTGCCGGTTTGCGTCATATCGTGGCCATAAAGCGCTTTATCAATGCGCAGTGCCCGGGTGAGTTTGCCGGGGCCGTTGCTTAAATTACGCCCCGCCACGCTGCGCAGTGCCCGCATGGCGGGCTCGCCAATTACCGGCTCAACCGCTCGAATCAGCACCGCACAGGGGTTTCCCTCCGGCTGGGTCGCCACGTTCAGCAGCCAGTGCATGCCGTACACCAAATAGACGTAAGCGTGGCCGGGCGGGCCAAACATCGCCTCGGTGCGCGGTGTTCTGCGCCGGTGGGCATGGCAGGCGGAATCTTCTGAGCCACGGTAGGCCTCGGTTTCCACAATGCGCGCCGCCATGACTTCGCCGTCCAGTTGGCGCACCAGTAGGCAGCCCAATAAGTCCCGGGCGACGTCCAGCGTATCGCGGTTGTAGAAGGCTCGGGGCAGAGGCGTGAGCGCCTCTTGCTCTATCGGTAACTTAACACGGGTTAACGCGTCTCTATGCGGCATGCTATCGCCAATTACTTGAGTAAAATGCTAGGGTATTACCTAGGCTATTAAATGAAAAGCGGAGTTGCCCGTGCTGACCTTTGAACACCAGTTTGCCACGCTGCCCGAACCCTTGTGGGCCGCTTGCCAGCCCACGCCAGTGGCGCAGCCCAGCCTGATTGCTTTTAACAACGCCCTGGCCGCGCAGCTAGGCATGCAAACACGACCCGACGACGCAACGCTGGCCCAGTGGTTCAGCGGTAACCAGCTGCCGCCAGGAGCTGAGCCCAAAGCGCTGGGCTACGCCGGGCACCAGTTCGGCAACTTCGTGCCGCAGCTTGGCGATGGCCGCGCACTGCTGTTGGGCGAAGTGGTGGACCAGCAGGGCCTGCGCCGAGATGTGCAGCTAAAAGGCAGTGGCCGCACGCCGTTCTCTCGCGGTGGCGATGGCCGCTCGCCCCTTGGCCCGGTGCTGCGAGAATACCTGGTGAGTGAATTTATGGCCGCTGTGGGCGTGCCCACTACTCGCGCCCTGGCTGCCGTCGCCACCGGCGAGCGCGTCGTGCGCCAGCTACCTGAGCCAGGGGCAGTGCTGACCCGCGTGGCCAGCAGCCATATACGCGTGGGCACGTTCCAGTTTGCCGCCGTTCGCCGCGATGAAGAAGCACTCAAAGCGCTGGCCGATCATGTGATTGCCCGCCACTACCCAGAGGCGGCCAACGCTGAAGACCCGTACCTTGAGCTGTTAGACGCGGTGACCGCCCGCCAAGCGTTACTGGTAGCGCGCTGGATGAGCCTGGGCTTTATCCACGGCGTGATGAACACCGATAACTGCAGTATTGCCGGTGAAACCATCGATTACGGCCCCTGCGCGTTTATGGAGCAGTTCGACCCGCAAAAGGTGTTCAGCTCCATTGATCAAGGTAAACGCTACGCCTTTGATAACCAGCCCGCGATTGCCCAGTGGAACTTAGCCCGCTTTGCCGAAACTCTGCTGCCGCTGATGCTTGAAGAGGGCGATGCCGTGGTGGAGCAAGCTACCGATATTATTCGCGGCTTTACCCCACGCTTTAACGCCGAACAGCGCCGTCTGCACGCCAATAAGCTGGGCCTAGACCCAGAAAGCGACCGCGCCGCGCCGCTGATGGAAGCGCTGGAAAGCCAGATGCACCAGGGCCGCATGGATATGACCGCCACCTTTGATGCGCTAACGCACTATGCCAAAGTACTTGATGCCAAAGAGCTTGGTGCCAAAGCCCTGGGAGCGGATACGCCAGAGCAACCTCAAAAAGATGCGCTGCTGGCGCTGACCACGCAGCCCGATGGCCTTGCCGCTTGGCTCGCCGAGTGGGAAAGCGCCCAGCAAGCCAGCCAGCAGAGTGAACGCTTGGAGGCCATGCGCCACGCCAACCCGGTGGTGATTCCCCGCAACCACCGCATTCAAGAGGTCATCGATGCGGCGGTAGCAGGCGATTTCACGCCCTTCCACACGCTGCTCGCGGCGGTCACGCAGCCTTTTGATGAATCCGAAGAGGCGCGCTGCCTAGCAGCCCCGGCCACGGAAAGCGAGCAGGTGTTACGCACCTTTTGTGGTACGTGATTTAGACCAGCGAGTATGGGCGGAAAACCCGTAGCGGGGGTCTTTCGCCAGGGCCGGAATAACGTTCCCTACCATTCCGGCATTTCCACCATCCATGGTGGTCAGATGGCGAAAGTAGCGTCCAGGGAGGGATTCACAGCGCCCCCGCCTAGGGTTTTGCTGCTCGTCAGCGCTGCAGCACACCCTGTGATAAACTGTGCTTTTTTACAGGTAATGGCGGAGGCAAGGTCGGCCTGTGCGCAAAATTATCCACTGCGACTGTGACTGCTTCTATGCGGCGGTAGAGATGCGCGATAACCCCGCGTTAACCGATATCCCCATTGCCATTGGCGGCAGTGTGGAGCAGCGCGGGGTGGTCGCTACCTGCAACTATCCTGCGCGTAAGTTCGGCATCCACTCCGCCATGCCCATGGCCCAGGCGCTCAAACGCTGCCCCCACCTCACGGTGATTCGGGGCGATATGGCGAAGTACAAAGATGTTGCCCGCCAAGTATTTGCTATCTACCGCGATGTGACCGAACTGATCGAACCGCTCTCGCTGGATGAGGCCTTTCTGGATGTCTCGGAGGTCACGCTCCACCACGGCAGCGCCACCCGTATGGCCGAAGCCATTCGCCAGCGGGTGAAGCAGGAAGTGGGCATCACCGTCTCAGCGGGCGTAGCACCCAACAAGTTTCTTGCTAAGATCGCCAGCGACTGGCGCAAGCCTGATGGGCTGTTTGTCATCACGCCAGACGATATCGACGCCTTCGTGCAGCAGCTTCCAGTGAAAAAGATCCACGGGGTAGGGCCGCGCACCGCTGAAAAGCTGGCGGAGCTGGGCATTCAGACCGGCGCAGACCTGCGCGCCCGGCCACTCACCGAGCTGGTGGAGCGCTTTGGCCGCTTTGGCCACCGGCTGCATGAACTCAGCCACGGGCGCGATGAGCGCCCTGTTAAAACTCACCGCGAACGCAAGTCGATCAGCACCGAGCAAACCTACTCTCAAGATTTACCCACCCTGGAAGCCTGCCGTCGTCAGCTCCCCGAGCTGATTGGCGATTTAGAGCGCCGCTACGCTCGCCTAGACCCGGCACCCGCCGTGCGCGGCGTAATGGTGAAGGTCAAATTCAACGACTTCACCCAAACCACCGTCGAACACGCCGACCCCGCACCCAACTTAGAACAGTTCGAAACCTTGCTGAACGTAGGATGGGCGCGAGGCGAGCGGCCCGTGCGCCTGCTGGGGGTGGGCTACCGCTTGGCGGAAGAGACCGCCGCCCAGCAGCTGTCGCTTTTTTAAATAGCCGGTTAATCCTTGAGTGGATTGACGGTTATCCATCGGCGAGTTAAAACAGACGTATGATAGATAGCCCCTCTTCCCGTTAGCCGACCCGTGAGCCTGCCATGCCTGCCGATGCCACCCAACGCCCCCGTTTAGTGTTTGCCCATGCCAACGGCTTCCCTGGCTTAAGCTACCGCACGCTGCTAGAGCCGCTGGCAGACGCGTTTGATCTGCATCCGTTGGATCGACTGGGCCACCATCCGGACTATCCGGTAAACCATAACTGGGGCAACCTGGTGGATGAACTTCTGAGTTACCTCCCCGAGACCGATGCGCCGTTGCTAGGCGTGGGGCACTCGTTGGGCGGTACGCTGATGGCCATGGCGGCAGACAAACAGCCAGAGCGCTTTTGCGGTGTCATTATGCTTGACCCGCCGCTGATGCTAGGGCCGGATGCCTGGGCGATGAAAGCAGCCAAACGGTTTGGGTTTATGGATCGCATTACGCCGGCAGGCAAAACCAAAGGACGGCGCAGCGTATGGCCTAGCCGTGAGGCCATGGCGACCTCACTGCGCCGCCGTGGACTATTTCGTCGCTTTACCCCCGAGGCACTAAACGACTACATTGAAGCAGGTACTCGCCTGCTGGACGACGGCAGCGCTGAGCTAACCTTTGACCCGCGAATCGAGCTGGAAATTTTCCGCCACTTACCGGATCACCTATCCAACCTGCCGCAGCGTGTAGGTGTTCCCATTCAGCTGGTGGCGGGGCAGCAGTCTCATTTGATGACGTCTTCTCGGCTCAAGCGCATTGCCCGTCGCGGGCTGCCGGTGAGTATGGTGCCTGGCACGCACATGTTTCCGATGGAGCACCCGGACGAGACGCGCACGGCGATTTTAGCCGCGTGGCAGCAGTTTCAAACAGCGTAGACCGTGACCAACATCCTTTGGAAAATAGAGAGAGGGAGGCGATATGTATCTTTCCGTACAGCTAAGCTACTACCCGCTGGCAGATGATTATAAGCCGGTAGTTAAAGACGTGGTAAAACGTTTGGAAGCCACAGGGTTAGAGGTTCACCCGAATCGCATGAGTACCCAGGTATTTGGTGAATTCGATGCAGTGATGGCGGCACTTAGCGATGTGATGAAGTGGTCGTTTGAGACGCACGGTAAAGCCGTCTTTACCGCTAATTTCTTGGAGGGCGATCGACGGCCCCGTTAATCGAAAACGCCGCCCAATAGGGCGGCGTTTTTTGGCGTGCTGTGCGCTTAGATCAGCGATTCCAGGCAGGATTCAATAATATCCAGGCCTTCGTTTAGCACGTCGTCTTCGATAGTGACCGGCATCAAGAAGCGGATGGTGTTGCCGTACATACCGCAAGAGAGCAGGATCAGGCCCTCTTCACGGGCTTTTTTACACAGCGCTGCGGCCAGTTCCGGATTCGGCGTGCGGTCGGTTTTGTTGCTCACCAGCTCGAATGCCGCCATGGCACCCATGTTGCGCACGTGATCGATGCAATCAAACTTGCCCTGCCACTCGTTAAAGCGGGCCGCCAGCTTCTCGCCTAGCGCCTGGCTCTTCTCGAGAATGTTCTCCTCTTCGAAGACTTCCATTACCGCCAATGCGGCCGCACAGGCGGTGGGGCTGCCGGTGTAGGTGCCGCCCAGGGAGTTCGGGCCAGAGGCATCCATGATCTTATCGGTGCCCACGATGGCAGAGATCGGCATGCCGTCGGCCATACTCTTAGCCATGGTCATCATGTCCGGCTCTACGCCGCTATGCTCGATGGCGAACATCTTACCGGTGCGGCCAAAGCCTGACTGCACTTCGTCGATGATCATCAGCATGCCGTGCTCATCGCAAATCTCGCGAATCTTCTCAAGGAAGCTCTTCGGTGCAGGGTAAAAACCACCTTCGCCCAGTACCGGCTCAAGAATGATCGCTGCGGTGTCTTTCGGGTTGGCGTCAGTTTTCAGCGCCATTTTCAGGCCGCGAATCGCTTCATCTTCGCTCACCCCGTGGTAAGGCACTGGGTAGGGCGCACGGAAAACGGTGCCTGGCATCGGGCCGAAATCGGTTTGGTAGGGGGCTACCTTGCCGTTCATGGCCATCGTGTAGAAGGTACGGCCATGGTAGCCGCCATCAAAGCAGATGACGTTAGAGCGGCCAGTGGCGGCACGGGCAATCTTCACCGCGTTTTCCAGCGCTTCGGCACCAGAGTTGGCTAGCATCACCTTGGCGTGGCCACGCACAGGAACGATATGGCTCAGCTTTTCAGCCACTTTAACGTAGCCTTCGTAAGGCATGACCGTTTGACAGGTGTGCATCACCTTGTCTAGCTGGGCTTTCACAGCAGCCACAACTTTAGGGTGACGATGGCCAACGTTTAACACACCGATACCGCCCGCGAAGTCAATGAAGCGGTTACCGTCGGCGTCCCAGATCTCAGCGTTTTCGGCGCGGTCCGCAAAAGCGGTTGCGGGGCTTGCTGCGCCCGCCGCGACGTATTTGTGCTTTAGTTCGTTTAGCTCGGCATTGCTCATGGCTCGCTCCTATTGGGATAGGGAATGGGGACAGGTTGTCGTTTTAGCATAGTGTGAAATAAGGGTTGTCACATGGCTGACGATGCGATAACGACACGATTGCGCCCTGCCTTTTTAGCTTGATACATCGCTTTATCAGCACGATCAAGCATTCGGGTACTGGATGCTTCAACATAACACGCAATGCCCGCCGATAGCGTGACAATCAATTTATGCTCTGTACACGGTGATTCAGCGACACATTGTCGAATACGCTCCACTGCTGCATGCGCAGCGTGAGCGCTAACCTCTGGCATGATGATGAGAAACTCCTCTCCACCCAGCCGCACTTGCAGATCCGTCGAACGAAGCTGGGCATTGACAGTGGCGGTGACTTCTTGAAGCACGGCGTCGCCTGTGGCGTGGCCATAAGTATCATTAATGGCTTTGAAGTCATCCAGGTCAAACATGGCAATACTGAGCTCTCCTCCGTAGCGTTCGCAGCGCTCAAGCTCCTCCTCCAGGCGCTTGAGCCCTTGCCGCCGGTTTACAAGCCCAGTCAGCTCATCGTGATTGGCCATATATATCAAGCGTTCATTGGCTTGCGTTAAACGCTCTTCGAGCCGTTTGCGCTGGGTAATATCAATAATAAAGGTGACTTTTCTTGGTTTTTCGTCATCGCCAATAATACGCGCAGCTTCGGCAATAATGGTGCGTGTTTCGCCGTTTTTACAGCGTACTTCCCACTCTTGGCGAAGCTCATGGGTGTCATTGCCTTGAATGAATTCATCGTGTAATGCTGCCATTTGCTGGCGGTAGGCGGCGGGCACAACCAGCGTAAAGTGGTGGCCGATAAGCTCCTCTTCACGATAGCCATAAAATTGGCAGTAGGCGGGGTTGACCATTTCAAAGCGCCCGTTTGGATCGGTAATACAAATACCCAGGGGAGCTGTTTTAATCACGTTTTCGGTATTTTTCTTAGAGCGATTGAAAAGTTCAAAGAGATGGTCAGCGCTAATGGCGGTCATCCAGTGCTCCTGCAGCCTGCACCTCTGCTCTTAACTCCTGTAGGAGCGGAACAAGGTGGTTGCCCAAGGAATTTATGGCCGGTTTGGCAAAAAAGAAGCCTTGCTGACGTGTAATTCCTGCTTTTGCTAACCATAGCGCTTCTGCGCGAGTTTCCACTCCTTCGGCGATCAGTGTGGTATTCAGCTCTTTTGCGAGCAGCACAATGGCATTGAGTAGGGCTTGGCGCCGTGGTTCATGATCGCAGTTCATCACCAGTTCACGGTCGATTTTTAGCTTATCCGGCGTGAGATCCGTCAGAAGGTCTAGGTTGGCGTAGCCGTTGCCGAAGTCGTCGAGTGCGGTTTTAAACCCCATCGAGCGGTACGCATCGATGATGTTGCGTAAATGTTGCCGGTCGCGCACTTTTTCAGTTTCAGTGATTTCAAAAATTAACCTGTCGGTCGGCCAGCCAACGCGCTCTGATACCTCTAGTGTGGCTTGGATACAGGCTTCCGGCTCATAAACAGCATTGGGCAAAAAGTTGATGGAAAGATCCGTTTGCATGTTGAGCGCGCTTGCCATTTCAATTGCTTTGACTCGGCAGGCTTGGTCAAAACGGTAGAGCATTTCGTCGGTGACCTGGGAGATAACGCTCCAGGCAGACTCGCCGTTGATGCCGCGCACAAGGGCTTCATGGGTGACCACTTTTGCAAGCGAGATATCCACAATAGGTTGAAACGCCATGGTGAACTCGAAAGGCAGCTCGCCTTCGCAGCGTTTACACGCTCCATTAACCCGTGCACAGTTAGCCATAATGTCTCCTCTTTATGACGCGTAGTAATCTTGGGGTGCAAGCTCTTGCTACTGACACTGGTCGATTAGCGTGAGTTTAGTGGATTTCCTTAATACCTTTAGTCTAGTCGCTTGTGAACGTGTTGTACATGTGTTGTATAAAATTCGAATAAAATGATATGGCAACCAAAAAGGCGCCCAATGGGCGCCTTTTAAGAGAGCTTTTAAGAGAAATTTTCAATCAGGGCGGCGTTAAATAATTCCCGCTTTTCTTAGCGCTTGGCGCTGCTCGAGGGTAATGCCGACCTCCTCCAGAACACGTTCGGTATGCTCACCCAAGTAGGGGGGCGCCGTGTTAGCACTCATGGATTCGCCGTTAATACGGATTGGATTAGCCACCAGGTCTACCTGACCTGCTTGACTGTGCGGTAACGTCTGTTTAA
Organism: Vreelandella venusta; assembly: GCF_044809155.1. Classification (GTDB taxonomy): domain Bacteria; phylum Pseudomonadota; class Gammaproteobacteria; order Pseudomonadales; family Halomonadaceae; genus Vreelandella; species Vreelandella venusta_B. The sequence goes on along the minus strand of NZ_CP085241.1, from coordinate 2,749,241 downwards.
GGCTGCGGGCCTTCACATGAGGGTCGTCGAAGACGCGGTCCAGGGTATTGATTGGGCCGCAGGGCACGCCCACCGCTTCAAAGGCTGCAAGCCACGTATCGATCGGCTGCGCGGCGAGGGCAAGCTCTAATAGCGGCACTAAGAGGTCACGGTGCTGTACGCGGCTGCCGTTGGTGGCAAAGCGTTCATCTTGCGCCAACTGCGGCTGGTCAATGACCTGGCAGAAGCGCTTGAACTGCTCGTCGTTGCCCACCGCCACAATCATATGGCCGTCGGACGTGGCAAACGCTTGGTAGGGCACGATGTTGGGATGGGCGTTGCCCAGCCGCTGAGGCACCTGACCGGATGTCAGATAGTTAAGCGCTTGGTTAGCCAGCACGCCAACCTGCACATCCATCAGGGCCAAATCAATATGACAGCCTTCGCCACTGTCGCGGCGCTGGTAGAGCGCTGCCAGCACTGCGTTGGCGGCATACAGGCCGGTGAAAATGTCGGTAAAGGCCACGCCGCTTTTGACCGGGCCACCGCCGGGTTCACTGTCCGGCTTGCCGGTCAGGCTCATAATGCCGCCCATGGCCTGAATCATAAAGTCGTAGCCCGCCCGGTGGGCGTAAGGGCTTTCCTGGCCAAAGCCGGTAATCGAGCAGTAGATAATGCCGGGGTTGAGCGCCTTTAAACTGGCGTAATCCAGGCCGTACTTCTTTAGCCCGCCAACTTTGAAGTTCTCCAGCACCACATCCGACTGAGCGGCAAGCTGTTTAATCAGCGCCTGGCCTTCGGGCTTGGCCATATCTACCGTCACCGAGCGCTTACCGCGATTGGCGCACAGGTAGTACGCGGATTCAGTGCTGCCTGAGAGCCACGGAGGCCCCCAGTGGCGCGTGTCATCGCCGCTTTGGGGGCGCTCGATTTTGATCACCTCGGCACCCATGTCGGCTAGCATCTGCCCGCACCAGGGGCCTGCCAGTACCCGAGAGATATCGAGTACTTTAATGCCTGCTAGTGGCTTCGCGGCTGTGCTCATCGGGTGCCTCGTTGCTGGTGATCGATTCGTTGGTATGCGTTAGTCGGTATGGATTAGAAGAAGGACTGAATGCCGGTTTGCGCGCGGCCCAGAATCAGGGCGTGCACGTCGTGGGTCCCTTCGTAGGTATTCACCGACTCCAGGTTCACCATGTGACGAATCACGCCATACTCGTCAGACACGCCGTTACCGCCGTGCATGTCGCGGGAAACGCGGGCGATATCCAGCGCTTTACCGCAGTTGTTGCGTTTGATCAGCGAGATCATTTCCGGTGCCCAGTTGCCGCTGTCCATCAGGCGACCCACCTGCAGGGCGGCTTGAAGGCCCAGGGTGATCTCCGTCTGCATATCGGCCAGCTTCTTCTGGATGAGCTGGTTGGCGGCGAGCGGGCGGCCAAACTGCTTGCGGTCCAGGGTATATTGGCGGGCAGCGTGCCAGCAGAATTCGGCGGTGCCCATCACGCCCCAGGCAATGCCATAGCGCGCTTTGTTTAAGCAGCCGAAGGGGCCTTTCAAGCCGCTGACGTTGGGCAGCAGGTTCTCTTCGGGAACGAAGGCGTTGTCCAGCACGATCTCGCCGGTAATAGAGGCGCGCAGCGATACTTTGCCTTCGATTTTTGGGGTAGAGAAGCCTTCGGTGCCGCGCTCAACAATAAAGCCTTTGATCTGGTTATCGTGAGCGGCGGATTTCGCCCATACCACGGCAATATCGGCAATCGGGCTGTTGGTGATCCACATCTTCGCGCCGGTCAGGCGGTAGCCGCCATCGACTTTTTCCGCACGGGTGATCATGGAGCCCGGGTCGGAGCCGTGGTCGGGTTCGGTCAGGCCAAAGCAGCCGACCATCTCGCCGCTGGCAAGCTTGGGCAGGTACTTATGCTTCTGCTCTTCAGAGCCGTAGGCTTCAATGGGGTACATCACCAGCGACGACTGCACGCTCATGGCTGAGCGGTAGCCGGAATCCACACGCTCTACTTCACGGGCAATCAGGCCGTAGGCAACGTGGTTCACGCCTGCACCGCCGTACTCCGGGGAAACCGTCGCGCCCAAGAGGCCTAGTTCACCCATCTCCGACATGATGTCGCGGTCAAAACGCTCTTCACGAAACGCGCTGAGCACGCGTGGCTGCAGGTTTTCCTGGCAGTAGTCGTGAGCCGCATCGCGGATCTGGCGCTCTTCGTCGGTAAGCTGGCTTTCCAGCAGTAGCGGGTCGTCCCAGTTAAAGCGTGTCATGGCGTGAACTCCGAATAGTGATCTTGTTGAGTCCAATGTATCGCCGTTATTTAAAAATATCTACATTTTTTTAAAACGCAGAATTTAACGGATGCCACGGGCTTGAAGTACCCGAGTGATGATCGGCACCGGCGTCATTAGGTGGTCACGCATCAGGTTGGCGGCTTGCTCAGCATTTCGCGCCAAAATCACGTCTACCAGTGCGGCATGCTCTTGGCGTTTGGTTTCAAGGGCTTGGGGCGACATGACGGTCTCTTGCAGCCATAAGTGGCGGTAGCGCTCTACCTGATCAAACAGGGTGTCGCGCATTTGCAGCAGGTGCGGCGAGTTACAGCCACTGGCGATGGCGGTGTGAAATGCTTTGTGGCGTAAATCCCAGCCGTCCAGCAACTCATCGGGGGAGCTAACCTCGGTCACCTTGGCTAAGCGGTGAGCGGTTGCCAGCACGTTGGCTTCCCAATCGTCATCGCCGCGCTCAATCGCCAAGCGTAAAATCAGCCCTTCCAGCTGGGCGCGGGCATCGTAAATATCGTTTAGCTCGGCCAGGGACATCGCGGCCACCCGATAACCGCGCTGGCTAATTGCTACTACTAAACGGTCGGCCACCAGTTGGGAAAGCGCTTCGCGTAGCGGTCCTGTGCTTACTCCGTAATACTCTTTTAAGCGGCTCATCAAAAGCTTCTCTTCAGGCGCATAGCGGCCGCGAATGATGTCGTGCTTTAGCGCGTGGTAGGCGCTAATCGCGAGGTTTTGGCGCGGCGCATCGTGCTCCATAAGAACTCCTTAGACCCATCTAGGGGTAGACCAATGTCGGGGCGTGGCGGTCAACGTTGAATAACGGCTATTATCAATAAATTTTAAAAATTTGGCACAGGTAACGACATTTATGTGGGATTTCATCATTGTGGGCGGCGGCATACTGGGGTTTTCCACCGCGATGCAGCTGCAAAAAGCCTACCCGGATAAGCGCCTGCTGGTCATCGAGAAAGAGGCGGGGGCGGCGCAGCACCAAACTGGCCATAACAGCGGGGTGATTCACGCGGGGGTGTACTACACGCCGGGCAGCCTGAAAGCGAAGTTTTGCCTGGAAGGCAACCGCGCCACGCGTGAGTTCTGTGACCAGCACGATGTGCGCTACGACATTTGCGGCAAACTGCTGGTAGCCACCAATGACCTTGAAAAGCAGCGCATGGAGGCATTGTGGGAGCGCACTGCCGCCAACGGGCTGAAGCGGGAGTGGCTGGAAGCCGATGCGCTCAAAGAGCGCGAGCCTAATATCACCGGAGTGGCGGGCATTTTCGTGCCCTCTAGCGGCATTGTGAACTACGCCGAGGTGACCCACGCTATGGCGGCGGAGTTTACGCGCCTCGGCGGTGAGATCCGCTTTAACCACTGTGTCACCGGCCTTGAAGAGCGTGCCGATGAAGTGGTGGTGACAACTCAGCAGGAAACGTTTACTGGCCGCTATTTGGTCTCTTGTTCTGGCCTGATGGCCGACCGGGTGATTCGCATGCTGGGTAAAGATCCTGGCTTTACGATTTGCCCCTTCCGTGGAGAGTACTACCTGCTGCCCGAGCGTCACAACGATATCGTCAACCATCTGATTTATCCCATTCCTGATCCCGCCATGCCGTTCTTGGGCGTTCACTTGACGCGCATGATTGACGGCACGGTGACCGTTGGCCCCAACGCGGTGCTGGCGCTGAAGCGCGAGGGCTACCGTAAGCAGGATATGTCGTTAAGCGATATGGGTCAGATGTTCACGCATCCCGGTATTTTGAAAGTGCTCGGTAAGCATTTAAAACCAGGGCTGTTGGAGATGAAAAACTCGCTCTATAAACGCGGCTATCTTGATTTAGTGCGCAAGTACTGCCCCAGCTTAACGCTTGAGGACCTCACGCCTTATCCAGCGGGTGTGCGTGCTCAGGCGGTCTCTAATGATGGCAAGTTGGTGGACGATTTTCTGTTTGTGAATACTAAGCGCACGGTGAATGTGGGCAACGCGCCATCGCCTGCGGCTACGTCGGCCATCCCCATTGGGGCGCATATTGTTGAACAGGTAAAAGCTCAGCTTGGCGAGTAATGTTGCTATTGGCATCAAACGCGCAAGCCGTGCTAACTTCTCTGCACCGCTTCTGCTTGCCGTTTACGGCAGCGAGAAGCTGGGGCTTCACACCTCCCTAATTTGTCTACCATACCTATAAGTCCAAGTAAGGACGGAGGAAACGCTCATGAAAACACTAAAATACGCAGCGGCAGCATCCATGTTGGCCGTCGCGCTGCCTGCCAGCGCGCAGCAGCTCTCTATTGCCACCGGCGGTACGGGCGGCGTGTACTACCCCATCGGCGGCGGCTTTGCCGAAATGATCAACAATCATATTGAAGGCGCTCAGGCAACGGCCGAAGTGACCGGTGCATCTGTCGAGAATATGGGGCTGATCATGCGCGGCGATGCTGACATGGCGCTGGCGCTGGCCGATACGGTCTATCAAGCCTACACCGGTACCGGTGATTTCGAAGGCCGCCAGATTGAGAACACCCGCGCGCTTGCGTCTGTGTACCCCAATGCTGTGCAGCTCGTCACCCTGGCAGAATCTGACATCGAAAGCATTGCGGATCTTGCCGGTAAGCGCGTGTCGGTCGGCGCACCGGGTAGCGGCACCGAGCTAAACGCCCGTGCACTGCTGGAAGCCAATGGCGTCAGCTACGAAGACTTTACGCCCCAGCGTTTGAACTTCAATGAAACCGCCGATGCGATCCGTGATGGCGATATCGATGCCGGTTTCTGGAGCGTTGGGCCGCCCACCAGTTCTATTTTGAACTTGGCGGCCACACGGGATATCCGCTTGATTGGCCTCTCCGATGAAGAAGTCGCTAACGCTCAGGAAGCCGAAGCGGTCTTTGCGCCTTATGAGCTGGCCGCAGGGATGTACGACGGCATGGAAGAAGCGGTGCAAACCATCGGGATTCCCAACGTGCTGGTCGTCAATGCGGATATGGATGAAGAGCTGGCCTACCAGCTAACTCAGCTGCTGTTTGAAAACACCGATGAGCTGATTGCCGTTCACCCGGCGGCCAACGACACCACCATCGAGTTCACTATGAATTCTACGCCGGTGCCGCTACACCCGGGCGCGATTCGCTACTTCGAAGAAGTAGGCGCTGAAATTCCGGATCGTCTGCGTCAGTAAGCCGCGCGCAGAGGGCTGTTCGCTATGCAGTGCCGAGCAACACGGCTAATAGCGCTCCTCTTGATATGTTTACCATTCGCCGAAGTGGAGGGTTCCTCCGCTTCGGCGTCTATGTCTGCGCGGTTAACGGTGACTACTGAACAAGGCGATGCGCTAGTGGACGTGGCTGTGTCTGCGGGCGGCCAGTGGTGCATCCAGTGGCAGCACTCGGTTGAGCACTTCACGGTGCTGGACTGTTACCGCAATGCAGGCGGCATCATGCAGCTAGAGCGTAGCCACCAGCCGGATTTTGCCGCAGGGCTTGGGCATATTTACGGGCGGGGCGAGCAGGTATCCGACGGTGAGGGCGGGTACTGGATCAATGCGATTAACGAGCCGGTTGCCAACAACCGCTACGTGCTGCGGGTGGGGTCAGAGGCCGTGAACCACCGTGTGATCTGGCCTGATGGTGAGCATCCTACTGTGAGCTTAAGCAATAGTGTGGCCGGGCAGCGTGTGACCATTCAACTGACAGCGCCTAACGCGATCCCGCGTAAATAAACAAGCAAGACAACGCTTCCGAGGACTTCATGAGCGAATCCACGCCACCGCCGGTCGTTATGCCAGGCGGTAATGCGATTCAACCCCGCATGGTGCTGTGGTGTATCACCATTGTGGCGGTGGGACTTTCCCTATTCCAACTTTACTCTGCCGGTATTCAGCCACTGGGGCTGTTTTATCAGCGTAGCATCCACTTAGCGCTGATTATGTTGCTGGCATTTCTTATGTTTCCGGCCTTTGGCCCCAAGCGCAAACGCGGCGTGCTTGGCTGGGGAATCGACTGTCTGTTCTTAGCGGGCGCACTGCTTACCGGCGGCTACTTAGTGCTTAATCTGGACGCGATTTTTAGCCGCGCTGGGTTTTGGAACGAGACAGATATTCTGGTCGCCTGTATTGCCACGGTGACCGTGTTAGAAGCCAGCCGCCGTGCGGTGGGTTTTGGCATGACGGTGATTGGCCTGCTGGCCATTATCTATGCCTTTGCTGGCCCTCGGGGTGAGTTGCCCTGGCTGGGTGAGTGGATGCCCGGGATTATGGAGCATCGGGGATATAGCCTTGACCGCGTAGCGGGCCAGCTTTACCTGGGCCAAGAAGGCATCTTCGGCCTGCCGCTGGGCGTTGCTGCCACCTATATCTTTATTTTCGTGCTGTTTGGCGCGTTTCTGGAAAGTACCGGCGCGGGTAAGTTCTTTATTGATATGGCGTATGCCGCCACTGGTCGCCAGCGAGGTGGCCCAGCCAAAGCCGCCGTATTAGCCTCGGCGGGCATGGGGTCTATTTCGGGCAGTGCCATCGCTAACGTGGTGACTACCGGTGCTTTCACTATTCCGCTGATGAAGAAGCTGGGCTACCAGCCCAAGCAGGCGGGTGGCATTGAAGCAGCCGCCTCTACCGGTGGGCAAATTATGCCGCCGCTGATGGGCGCGGGCGCCTTCTTGATTGCTGAATACACCAATACGCCTTACTTAGAGATCGTTAAAATCAGTATTCTTCCGGCGATTATGTATTTCGCGACGGTCTATCTCTTTGTGCACATCATTGCCCTGAAGCAGGGCATGCAGGGCTTGCCGAAAAGCGAGCTGCCGCAAATGCGCCAGGTCATGAAGGATGGTTGGCACTTTTTACTGCCGCTGGCGGTGCTGGTATGGCTTCTGGCGATGAATATGTCGCCCATGCGGGTGGGCTACTACGCGGTGGTGACCATGGTGGTGGTGGCGGTATTACGCTATGCCTTGTGGTACTTCTTTGTGGCCCCGCGTCAGGGCCAGCCAGTTACGTTTGAACGCACGCAGGGAGTGGTATGGGCCGGGCTTGTGAAGCTAGTCCAGGGCCTAGAGCTAGGCGCCCGTAATGCGGTGGCGGTCTCCATGGCCTGTGCGGTGGCGGGTATTATCGTTGGGGTTGTCGGCCTGACAGGGCTGGGGCTTAAGTTCTCCTCCATGATGCTGGCGTTCTCGGGCGGTAACTTGGTGCTGGCGCTAGTGATGGTGCTGCTGGCGAGCTTAATCCTCGGCATGGGCCTTCCGGTCACCGCGAGCTACATCGTTCTCATCGTTCTGGTTGGCCCGGCGTTGACCGCAGAGTTTGGCGTGCCGCTGTTGATCGCTCACTTGGTGGTGTTCTGGTACTCCCAGGACTCGAACGTGACGCCGCCCATCGCCTTGGCTGGCTTTGCTGGGGCGGCGATTGCGGGCAGTAAACCTATGGAGACGGGCTTCCAAGCGTGGAAGTTTGCCAAAGGCCTCTATTTGATTCCGCTGTTTATGGTGTTCAACCCGGAAATCATTGTCGGCGGCCCGGTGCCTGTCGTGATTTGGAATGCGATTATCGCGATTCTTGCTCTGGGTGCCTTTGCGGCCTCTCTAGAGGGCTATCTCTTTACTAAGATGTCGCTGGTACCACGCTTGGCGATTGGTGCTGCTATCTTCGGTGTGTTCTACCCGAGCTTACTCACTGAGGTGGCGGGTGTCGCCGTCATGGTGGTGGCGATAGGGGCTAATTGGCTGGCGAGTAAACGTGAATCCCAGGCAACCCCCATGGCGGGTTAAGCTGCCCTAAAAAGCACCAACATGCTGACGTAAAAAGCCCGGAAACCATGTAGTTTCCGGGCTTTTGTTTGCCCTGGAAGGGGCGGTGTGCTTAGAAGATCGACTCTGCAGTGCCAGACCCTTGTGATCCACCCACCTCTTCCAGTTCACGGCTGATACGACCGGTCTCGATGTTAGGCAGATGATCCCGATGGAACAGCTCAGAAATACCGCCGGATTGATTATCTTGCAGGCGGCGACCTGTGTCAGGATCAACTCGGGCTGAAATCACCGTGTCCGGGCGCTCGGGGATGGCCGAGGGGGTGCCTGCGAGAGCGCCACCCATAAACTCAATCCAGATAGGTAGAGCCGCGTTCGCACCATACTCGGCAAGCGTTTCGTTGCTGTCTTTACCCACCCACACGGTGGTAACAACGTCGTTGTTGAAGCCGGCGAACCAAGCGTCGCGCTGGTTATTCGTGGTTCCTGTTTTACCCACAATATCGTCACGGTTAAGGCTCAGTGCCGCGCGGCCCGTCCCCGAGGTAATAACGTCGCGCAGCATGTCGCGCAAAATGTAGACCGCCGCAGCATCTGCCACGCGTGGTGCAACCGGGTACTCTTTACCGTCGATTTCAACGGTTTCCTGGCCATCAGCGCAGCTTGGGCAAGCAACTTGTGGGGTAGCCTCGTCAATCAATTCGCTGTCATCGTTCCGGGTAATGCGTTCGATAAACCACGGAGCTACCTGGAAGCCTCCGTTTGCAATTACCGAATAGGCGTTGGTCATCTCCATGGGGGTCAAGCTGGCACTGCCCAAGGCAAGTGATAAACCTCGCGGTAGACGGCTAGAGGCAAATCCAAAACCTTCTAGGTAGTTGATTGTATGGTCCAGCCCCATGGTTTGCAGAACCCGAATCGTGACGAGGTTGCGCGAGCGGGCAAGCGCAGGGCGCAGGCGCATTGGGCCTTGAAAGTCGCGGCTTGAGTTCACTGGGCGCCATAATGCATTGCTGCCGTCGTCTAGTACGACTGGTGCGTCATTGACGACGCTCGCGGCGTTCATCTCTCCATCTTCCAGCGCTGCTAGGTAGATAAACGGCTTGAAGATAGAGCCGGACTGGCGCTGCGCTTGAACGGCACGGTTGAACTTACTGGCGTTAAAATCAAAACCGCCCTGCAAGGCTAAAATGGCCCCGGTTTGTGGGTCTTGTGCCACAAGCGAGCCTTCCGCATCGGGCCGCTGAGATAAACGTAAGGTGCCGTCCTCATTTTCAAATACACGCACCAGATCGCCGCGCACGGCAATTTGATCGGCTGAGCTAGGCTCGGCGCCACGGCTACGTGGGCTCAGATATTGGCGCGCCCAGCTCAGGCCGCTCCATGGAATGGTGCGCAGTTCGCCGCCACGTGTCAGCACCTGCATCTCACGACCACTGCTCTCTACCACAATGGCGGGGCGCAGCAGACCAAAATTGGGGGTGCGATCCAGTACCTGTAGCCAGTTGCTTACATCGCCCTCAATGCCTTCCACTTCCGTCTGGCTGCGCTGAGCTGCCTGACGCGCCGTTTGACGGATTTCTGGGGACTCTGCAAGCTCCTCTTCTAGCCCTTGGGTCGCGGTCTGTTCTTGCGCTTCTAACAAGCTTTCCGCGATGTCACGCTGCTCCGCTCCTCGCCAGCCATGACGAAGATCGTAAGCAATCAACCCATTGGCGAGCGCCTGGTGTGCAAAAGGCTGCATTTCGCTATCGATGGTGGTGTAGATGCGGTATCCACCGGTATAGGCCGTGTCGCCAAAGCGTTCAACCGCGTACTGGCGTGCCATTTCAGACACGTAAGCGGCATCAACTTCTGTTTGGGTAAAGTAGCGGCGGGCGGTCACTGGCGATTGAACCGCCTCCTGATAAGCCGCGTCGTCGATATAGCCCAACTCACGCATACGGAACAGAATCCAGTTACGGCGGATCAGCGAGCGCTCAGAGTTCGCTAAGGGGTTAAAGGCGGAAGGCGCTTTGGGCAGTCCGGCAATCATGGCGGTTTCCGCAAGCGTCAGTTCCGCTAGCGGCTTGTCATAATAGGTTTCTGAGGCAGCGGCAATGCCATAAGCGCGGTTGCCCAGAAAAATTTTGTTAACGTAGAGTTCAAATATCTCTTCTTTGCTCAGCACCTGCTCCATTTGCAGGGCAAGCAGGATTTCACGGATCTTCCGGGTAAACGTTTGGTCCAGCGTCAACATGTAGTTACGCGCGACCTGCATGGTGATGGTGGAGCCGCCTGATTGAATCGTACCTCCGCTTTGTATCAGCTCGACGGAAGCCCTTGCTAGCCCCTTAGGGTCAACCCCTGCGTGGTCGAAATAGCTGGCATCTTCAGCGGCAATTAGGGCATTGATCATGTCCTGGGGAATGTCATCGAAGTCGATCGCCATCCGGCGCTCTTCACCAAACTCACCTATCAGCTTGCCGTCATTGGTGAAGATACGCAGCGGTGTATGTAGCTCGAAATCTTGCAGCTGACGTACATCGGGTAGACCAGGAGAAAAATAAATAGCGGCACCCACCACTGCTAAAACGACAGCGCCTGTGAGCGCAACGATTAGCGAAAAAAGTGACAGGATGAGGGTTCGAAAAAACGTCATGAACAGAGTACACCCGTGGAAAGGAGAACAGACACGGCGTCTAAACGACCGTATCACGCAATTGGCAGCCATTATAGGAAGGCAGCGCAGCGGTCACCAGTGTTGATGTGCCGCAATGCCATTCGCGTGTGACTTAACTAAAAATCATGTAACCTCAGAACTCGCGAGATTGGCAGGCGGAGCCGAACCCCACATGCGCTTACTTAAACCCACAAAAGGGTTGATTGGTGTCGATATTACGTCGGCAACCGTCAAGCTGTTAGAGCTCAAGCAGTGCAACGATAATTACCAAGTAGAGAGCTACGCTGTACGCCCATTGCGCGAAGGTGCCGTGGTAGAGCGTCGTATCCGCGATATTAACGATGTGGCTAACGTGCTCAGTCGTGCGGTGGAGCATGCCAAGCCGTCTACGCGTAAAGCAGCGGTAGCCGTGCCAGCCAGTGCCGCTATTACGAAAACACTGACGTTTCCGGCATCGCTTAGCGAAGATGAAATCGAAGAGCGGATTGCAGCAGAATCTGACCGCCATATTCCGTTTCCGTTCAGTGAAGTGGCATTTGACTTCCAGTGCTTGGGACCGGCGCCATTCGATGAAGACCAGCAGCAGGTAGCGTTAGTCGCCTGTCGTCAGCAGGATGTGACCCAGCTTACTGAAACCTTAGAGCGCGCGGGGCTTGAGCCAGCCGCTGTTGATGTGGAAACCTTCGCTATGGAGCGCTCGCTGGCCGAGCTGCGCCGCCAGTTAAACGTTGAAAATGACCCAACGGCGTGCGTCGGGCTAGTGGATATTGGCGCCAATATGAACGCGTTTCACGTGGTACGCGGTGGGCAGATTGTCTATAGCCGTGACACGGTGTTTGGCGGGCGCCAGCTTACCGATGCGATTCGTGACCGCTATTCGATGAGTAATGAAGAGGCCGGGTTCGCTAAAAAGCGCGGCGGGCTACCCGACGATTATCAGACAATGGTGCTGAATCCGTTTTTGGAAACCGTGGTACAGCAAGTAGGTCGCTCGCTGCAGCTTTATTACACCGCTGCTCGCCAGCATGAGGTGCAGCACATTGTATTAGCGGGAGGTTCAAGCGTTATTCCCGGCCTTGCCGAACGTATTTCAGAAGATAGCGGTATGTCGGTGACCATTGCGAATCCGTTCCAGCGTATGCGCATCAATAAGCGCCTAAATATTGAAGCGCTCACCAACGATGCCCCTGCCATGTTAACGGCCGGGGGGTTGGCAATGAGGGTAGGCCAGTGAGTATCAATATTAACCTGTTGCCCTGGCGCGAAGAGCGGCGGGAGAAGCGAACCCGCGCCTTTTATGGTGCGGTGCTATTTATGCTGTTACTGGGGGGCGCGTTCGCCTACGCGGTTGCGTACTTTTACCAACAAGAACTTGTTGCCCAGCAGCAGCGCAACGCCCACATCACTTCTTATATAGAGCGGCTGAATCAGGAAATTGCTGATGTACAGCGCTATCAGGCCGATGCGGAGCAGTTAAATGAGCAGCTCCAGCTATTTCAAACGCTGCATCATGAGCGCATCAACACGGTGCGGCTGTTTAATGATTTAGCCGCCAGTGTGGCCCAGGGCGTGGTTTATCAACGCCTTAGTCGAAGTGGTGAGCGTATAAGCCTCTCTGCCGTGGCGGGAAGCGAGCGTCAGGTATCCGAGCAGCTGCGTCAAATTGCCAACATGCCAGGGTTGGGGGTGCCAGTGCTTTCAGAAGTGGCAAGCGGGCAAAGCGGCAGTGAGCGCGTTTTTCAGTTTGAAGTGGTTCAGTCTGCTGAGGAAGTGGCGTCAGAGGAGCAGGAGCCATGAGCTGGAGTCGTGAACGCTGGCGCTTAGAGTGGCAACGCCTTCGACAGCTGGATTGGCAAGCGTTGGACGTTAAAGAGGCGGGAGAGTGGCCCTTCCTACTTAAAGGACTCTGCGGCGTACTCGCCTTCTTGCTCATGTTTGGCGGCGTAAGCTGGTGGTTAGTGGCCGAAAAGCGTGAGCAGCTGGCCATCGAGCAGCGCCAAGAGGCGCGCTTGCTGGGTGAGTATCGCCGCAAAGCAACAGAAGCGGCTTATTTACCCGAACTCCAAAGTCAGCTGGCCATATTGGAAGAGCAGATGGTGAGAATGCGAACCATGCTGCCCACCAGTGCTGAAATACCGTCGCTGCTGGATAGTATTAGTGATGCCGCTGTAGATAACCAGCTAACGATCGAAACGATACGCTTACGGCCGACGGTAAACAACACGCATTACATTGAGCATCCGCTGGATATTCAGGTGCGTGGAGGCTATCACCAGCTAGCGCAATTTGCAGCGGACATAAGCCAAATGGCACGGATTGTTACTCAGCATGATTTCACGCTGGCGCCTGTCGACCAGCAGGGTGATGCGCTAAGGCTCTCTCTACTTGCTCGTACCTACAGCTATATAGAAGAAGCACACGAGGAGGGCACGCCATGAAGCGCTGGGTGTGGGGGTGCTGTAGCCTTATGTTGGTGGGGTGTAGTGATGCACGCATCGATCAGCTAGACGCCACGCTGGCTGATATACGCCGAGCCCCCGGGGGCCAAGCACCGAATATCATATCGCCGATGCCTGACCCACAGCCGCTTGATTACCGGTATGCTGAAGCGCGTAGCCCTTTTCTTGCGCCGGAAAGCGTGCAAAGCCAGGCGCTGTTATCACAGCAAGAAGCGAGTGAGTTTGCCCCCGACTATCAGCGTCCTGCGGAGCCGCTAGAAAGCTTTCAGCTAGAGACGTTACGGTTAGTAGGAACGCTGAGAATGGGAGGTCAGCATATCGCGCTGATTGCCACGCCAGACGGTGATGTGAACAGCGTGGGAGAAGGAAATTATTTAGGCAGTAACCACGGTCAAATTACTCGTATCAGCTCCCAGGAGATCACTATTGTGGAGCGAGTATTTAGCCAACAGCAGGGGTGGCAAGAGCGCCAAGCAGCGCTTGTCATTGATGAATAGTCTTTTTTACTTGTTACTGGATACCACGCTATGGTCGCCGCGCTTCGTCGAATTACGCTGTTATTGCTAGCCCTTACCCCGTCATTGAGTTTGGCTTCGGTGCTTACGGGCATGGACGTACACCAAGCCGACAGCGGGGAGGTGGAATTGGTGCTGCAGTTCAGCGACGGTGTGGCCGAGCTGACCGGCTACCGGCTGGATGCGCCGCCGCGCTTAGCGCTGGATTTAGCCGACACTCAAAGCGGCCTGGCGCAGCGTCGACTCAATGTGGGCAGCGGCGGCGTTGAGCGAGTCACTGCCATTGAAGGTAACGGCCGCACACGACTGGTGGTTGATTTGGTTGAGGCCCTTGATTACCGCTCCCAGGTAGAGGGTGACCAGCTGCGGATTTCCTTCGTGGCCCCTAGCCGCAGTGAACCGGCGCCTGCGCTGGAAACGCTGCAAGGCCCCAGCGTTGAAGATATTGATTTTCGTCGCGGCCCTGATGGTGCCGGAAAGCTGCTTATTACCTTTGATCGAGAAGGCGTGGTTAGCCAAGTACGTGAAGGCAGCGAAGGGCGCGTGGTTGCCGAATTGCGCGATGTTGACCTTCCCGATGCGCTTAATCAGATTTATGACGTGACCGATTTCGCCACGCCGATTACCCGCATTACGCCGCGCCCTGGCCAGCGAGATGTATTGCTTGAGCTGCAAACTGATGGCCCCTACGCGATGATTTCTTCTCAAAGCGGGCGAACGCTAACGATCGAAGTGCAGCCCGTGACGCCTGAGGCGCAGTCGGATCTTGAGCCACAAGAAAATAGCTTCACCGGCGACCGGCTAAGTCTCAACTTTCAAGATATTGAAGTGCGCGCCGTGCTGGCCACACTGGCTGAGTTTACCGGGCTTAATTTGGTGGCAAGCGATAGCGTCACTGGCCGCGTGACACTCAACTTAAACGACGTGCCCTGGGATCAAGCGCTGGCGCTGATACTTCAAAGCCAGGGATTGTCGAGCCGAGAGCAGGGCAATGTAATTGTGGTCGCGCCCGCCAGTGAATTGGCGGCGATTGAGCGTCAAGAAATTGAGGCGCGTAATCAGCGCGAAACGCTCTCGCCGCTGGTCACTGAATTTATCGAAGTTAAATATGCGCGTGCAGAAGACCTCGCTCAGCTGCTGCGCGGCGGCGATGGATTTGGCTTATTGACCGATCGTGGCCGCGTGAGTGTCGACCAGCGCACCAATACGCTATTGATTCAGGATACCGCTGAGCAAGTGCGTGAGGTTATCCGCACGCTAGATCGTCTGGATGTGGCGGTGCGCCAAGTACAAATAGAGGCGCGCATTGTGATCGCACGAGATACTGCCTCGCGTGAGCTAGGCATAAATTGGGGGCTTGATAGTACGCGTGGCTTTTTAGAAGGAGAAGATGGCACGTTTGAAAGGCGAGATATTAACCCAAATGGCATTAATCGTGCCCAGGGTGGGCTGGCTGTCGATCTCGGTTCAACGGGAGCCGCAGGCACAGGCTTCAGCTTTGGCTACCTCTCTGGCGATATATTGCTGGATCTTGAGTTGCGGGCGTTAGAAAGCGAAGGCAAAAGTCAAACAATTTCTCAGCCCCGGGTGATTACCGCTAACCAGCGCACGGCCATTATTCGCCAGGGTGAAGAGCGTGCCTTCCAAAGCGTCGACTCTCAGGGTAATCCCGATACCGAGTTTAAAGAGGCGGAACTCTCGTTAGAGGTGACGCCCCAAATTACGCCAGATAACCGCATCATTATGGATCTGGTGATTAAAAACGATAGCTTTCGCGAGAGCGAATTTGGTGGCGAGCCACCTATTGATACCAACCAGATAGAAACCCAGGTGCTGGTGGATAATGGTCAAACAGTGGTGCTAGGCGGTATTTTAACCACAGAGCAGCTAAGCCAAATTGCTAAAACGCCCTTGCTGGGTGACCTGCCGCTGGTGGGTCGTCTGTTCCGCTATACCCAAGAGAGTAATGAAAAGGTAGAGTTATTGGTCTTTATTACTCCACGACTCCTTGATGATGGTTTGATGATTCGCTGATGCAGGATTTACCCAATCTTTTTTTAATTGGCCCTATGGGGGCTGGTAAAAGCACGATAGGCCGTCTTTTGGCGGGAGAGCTATCGCGTCCTTTTTATGACAGCGACCATGCCATACAGGATCGCTGCGGAGCTGATATACCCTGGATATTCGATGTCGAAGGGGAACCCGGTTTTCGCCAGCGTGAGCTTCAAATGATAGATGAGCTTACCCAGCTGCCAGGGGTAGTGGTGGCTACCGGTGGCGGTGCGGTTCTGCGCGAAGAGAACCGCCGCGCCCTTCGCGAACGCGGTACCGTGGTGTATCTAATGACCACCGTTGACCAGCAGCTTAAGCGCACCGCCAAAGACCGTAATCGCCCCCTGCTGCAGTGCGCCAACCGTGAGCAGGTGCTGAACGATATGTTTGCCGCCCGGGACCCGCTTTATCGGGCCACGTCGGATATCACCGTGCGCACTGATCGGCGCAGCCCTCGGGCCGTAGTCAATGAAATACTGCGCCGTGTGCATCGCTTGATAGACCCGCTGGAAACCGCTGGAGTGCCAAATAAAGTGCCGAATAAAAAGGTATCGCAATGACTGAAACGCTCAATGCCCAGCGCACGTTAACAGTGTCACTTGGTGACCGTAGCTACCCCATCCACATTGGCGCAGGGCTGCTTCAACAGGCTAATGTTCTGACGCCTTATCTGGTTGGTCAGCAGGTGATGGTGGTGACTAATGAAACTATCGCGCCGCTTTATTTAGAGGCACTTTGCGCTACGCTGCCCGACCACCTCGACGTTCAAAGCGTGGTGCTTCCAGATGGCGAACAGCATAAAACCATCGAGCAGGTGGGGCGTATCTGGGATGCGCTATTAGAAGCGGGTTTTAATCGTCGCTGCACGCTCATTGCCCTCGGCGGCGGCGTGATTGGCGATATGGTGGGCTATGCCGCTGCCGCGTATCAGCGCGGCGTGGCGTTTATCCAAGTGCCCACAACGCTGCTCTCGCAGGTAGACTCCTCTGTGGGGGGGAAAACCGGCGTGAATCATCCGCTCGGTAAAAACATGATTGGCGCATTTTGGCAGCCTAAAGCGGTGCTGGTGGATACGGATACGTTAAGCACGCTGCCTAGTCGCGAGCTTTCCGCGGGGCTTGCTGAGGTGATTAAGTACGGGCTGATCCGTGATGAGGCATTTTTAAGCTGGCTCGAAGAGAACATGCAGGCACTTCGTAGCGTCGAGCCTGGTGTGATTGCGGAAGCCATCGCCAAAAGCTGCCAGATCAAGGCAGATATTGTCGCTGAAGATGAGACTGAGCAGGGAGTCCGTGCGCTGCTGAACCTTGGTCACACCTTTGGGCACGCTATTGAAGCGCATCAAGGCTACGGTAACTGGCTGCATGGTGAAGCCGTGGGGGCGGGAATGGCGATGGCAGCAACGCTGTCACACCAATTAGGTTGGGTTGATGAGGCGGCGCTGACAAGAGCGCAGGCAGTCATTCAAAGCGCCGGGCTGCCGCTGGCTGCACCAGCCAATATGTCGGCGGATGATTTTTTAGTGCGTATGCGATTAGATAAAAAAAATATCGACGATAAGCTTCGCCTAGTGCTGCTCAACGCCTTAGGCGATGCCTGTGTAAGCGATGCAGCGCCCGCTGATACCCTGTTGAATCTGCTTGAGGATTATCCTCGCCACTAAAAACGCTTCGTTATTGACACACGGCTCGCTATGAGCGCTGCCCGTATGGAGGAACCCGCCGCTGTGCGGGTTTTTTATTACCTGCGTGTTAGGTGAGAAAAATCGCTTGGCGTTTAATCCGTATGCCTTATGCGCTATCGGCATGGGGTTTTGGTTCGATTTTCGACTAAAGTATATACGCTGTTTTTTATCGTTTAAAAAACGTTTTATGGGTTTGCAAGTGGTTGAAGTGTATGTGTTTTTTATAATTGAGTAAATGTAACTGTAGGATTTGGCGGGGATTTTAGGGGTTTCAGGTGCTGTGAAAGATTGCGCGCGCTAGGGGCGAATCGCTATGCTGAACGGCCATTTCTTGCAGCAGCGGTTAGGGGAAGCTCCCTAAGTGGGCGGGTGATAAGAGAGCCATAAAAAAAGAAAAACCCAAAAATATACCATGTAAACGCTGCTAATAAAACACGCTTAATAGAGGCACGCCCATGAATAGAGGTCTCCACCAGCCCGGCGAGTTTCGCGACAACTGCGGCTTTGGCTTAATTGCCCATATGGAAGGGCAGGCCAGCCACGACTTGCTGAAAACGGCAATTGAATCACTGACGTGCATGACCCACCGTGGAGGCATTGCGGCCGACGGTAAAACCGGCGACGGCTGCGGACTGCTGCTTAAAATGCCTGTTCAGTTTATGCGCGAGGCGGCAAAAGAGGCGCTGGATGCAGAGCTGGGCGAGCAGTTTGCCGTCGGCGTAGTTTTTCTACCCGATGACGATGCGCGTGCCGCCAAGGCCAAAGAGACGCTGGCTGCTGAGCTAAGCACCCGCGGCCTGAACGTATTGGGCTGGCGTGTGGTGCCCACCGACGCCAGCGTTTGTGGGCCCATGGCGCTCGACTGCCTGCCGCGCATTGAGCAACTCTTTGTGCAGCCTGGTAGCAGCGACAGCTTTGCTGTCGACCTGTTCATGGCCCGCCGCTACGCCGAGCAGGCGCTGCGCAAAGAAGAAGAGTTTTATGTCGCGTCACTCTCGTCAGAAGTGGTGTCTTATAAAGGCTTAGTCATGCCGGAAGATTTGCCGGCGTTCTATAAAGACCTAAACGATCCGCGTCTGGAAACGGCTATTTGCGTGTTCCACCAGCGCTTCTCAACCAACACGGCGCCGCGCTGGCCGTTGGCCCAGCCGTTCCGCTTGCTGGCGCACAATGGTGAGATCAACACCATTGAGGCCAACCGTGGTTGGGCGAACTCCCGTAAAGCGAACTTCGTTAACGAGCGCCTGCCGGATATCGCCGAGCTGGATGAAATCGTTAATACCACCGGCTCTGACTCCTCCAGTATGGATAACATGCTGGAAGTGCTGCTGACCGGTGGCATGGAGCTACACCGCGCCGTGCGCATGATGGTGCCGCCTGCCTGGCAGAACGTGGAGACCATGGACGCCGAGTTGCGTGCCTTCTATGAGTACAACTCCATGCACATGGAGCCCTGGGACGGCCCGGCGGGTGTGGTGATGACAGACGGTCGCCAGGCGGTCTGTATGCTGGACCGTAACGGCCTGCGCCCGGCACGTTGGGTGATTACCAAGAATGGCTACATCACGTTGGCGTCCGAGATCGGTACCTACGGCTACAAGCCGGAAGACGTGGTAGCAAAAGGCCGCGTTGGCCCGGGTCAGATCCTGGCCGTGGACACCCAAACCGGTGAAGTCCTGCATACGCAGGATATCGATGCCCGCTTAAAGTCCGCGTATCCCTACAAGCGCTGGCTGAAGCAAGAGGCGAACTACCTGGAGTCAGCGCTAACCGAGTTGGCGCGCTTCCAGACGATGGATACCAACGCGCTGAACGTGCAGCAGAAGATGTTCCAGGTAACGTTCGAAGAGCGCGACCAAGTGCTGCGCCCGCTGGCGGAAAGCGGTCAAGAAGCGGTGGGTTCCATGGGGGACGATACGCCCATGGCCGTGCTGTCGAGCCGTCCGCGCCTGCTAACCGACTTTTTCCGTCAAAAGTTTGCCCAGGTAACCAACCCACCGATTGATCCGCTGCGCGAAGCGATCGTGATGTCGCTGGAAACCTGCTGTGGGGCGGAGTTGAACGTGTTCAAGGCCACGCCGGAGCACGCGCACCGCTTGATTTTGACCACGCCGGTGCTGTCACCCCGTAAATTTACCGCGCTGGTCAGCCAGGATGACCCTGCGTTTGCCAGCCACACGCTGACGCTTGGATATGACCCTGAGCAGACAACCCTGCAGCGGGCCGTGACGGCCCTTTGCCAAGAGGCAGAGACGCAGGTAAAAGCGGGTAAAGTGATTCTAGTGCTTACCGATGCGGAGTTGCCTAAAGGCCAACTGCCCATTCAGGCCGCATTGGCGGTCGGTGCCGTTCACTCGCATCTTGGCCGTTTAGCGCTTCGCCCCAATGCCAACATTGTGGTGGAAACCGGCTACGCTCGTGATGCCCACCAAATGGCGGTGCTGTTTGGCGTAGGCGCGACGGCGGTCTATCCGTGGCTTGCTTATCAGGTCATGGCCGATATGCACCGCACCGGCGAGCTAAGCGGTAACCCTGCTGATGCCCGCGAGAACTACCGTAAAGGCCTGCAGAAAGGGCTGTTCAAGATTCTCTCTAAAATGGGTATCTCGACGCTAGCCTCCTACCGTGGCTCCATGCTGTTTGAAGCGGTGGGTCTGTCTGATGAAATCATGGACACCTGCTTTGTGGGTATGGCGTCGCGCATTCAGGGTGCTGGCTTTGCCGAACTGCAGCTGCAGCAAGAGATACTGGCTAAAGATGCTTGGATTGCCCGTAAAGGGATTTCCCAAGGCGGCATGCTCAAATACGTGCATGGCCACGAATACCATGCTTATAACCCTGATGTGGTGAAGTCTCTCCAGGAGGCGGTGCAGGAAGGCAGCTACACTAAGTGGAAGAAGTTTGCCCAACTGGTGAACGAGCGTCCGGTGGCCACCATTCGTGACCTGTTAACGCTCAAACCCGCTGAAACGCCCATGCCGCTGGAAGAGGTTGAGTCGGTTGAGGCGCTGATTCCGCGTTTTGACAGCGCCGGTATGTCGCTGGGGGCGCTATCGCCTGAGGCCCATGAGGCGCTGGCCCAGGCCATGAACGAGGCGGGCGGACGCTCCAACTCCGGTGAGGGCGGTGAAGACCCGGCCCGCTACGGCACTATCCGCAGCTCAAAAATCAAGCAGATCGCCTCTGGCCGCTTCGGCGTTACTCCGGCGTATCTAGTGAATGCTGAAGTGCTGCAGATCAAAGTCGCCCAGGGCGCGAAGCCAGGCGAAGGCGGCCAGCTGCCGGGCGGCAAAGTCAACCAGCTGATTGCTCGGTTGCGCTACTCGGTACCCGGCGTCACGCTGATTTCACCGCCGCCGCACCACGATATCTACTCGATTGAAGATTTGGCGCAGCTAATCTTTGATCTCAAGCAGGTCAACCCAGATGCCCAGGTGTCGGTGAAGCTGGTCTCCGAACCCGGCATTGGTACCATTGCCACCGGGGTCGCCAAGGCCTACGCGGATTTGATTACCGTCTCTGGCTACGACGGCGGCACGGCGGCCAGCCCGCTTACCTCGATTAAGCATGCCGGTTCCCCTTGGGAGCTGGGTCTGCCTGAGGTGCACCAGGCGCTGCGCATCAACGGCCTGCGTGACAAGATTCGCCTGCAAACCGATGGTGGCTTAAAAACCGGCCTCGACGTTGTTAAGGCAGCGATTCTCGGCGCTGAGAGCTTTGGCTTTGGTACGGCACCGATGGTGGCGCTGGGCTGTAAGTACCTGCGTATTTGTCACCTGAATAACTGCGCGACCGGTGTGGCAACGCAAGATGACTTCCTGCGCGGCGAGCACTTCCGCGGCACCGTGGATATGGTTAAAAACTACTTTCGCTTTATTGCTGAAGAAGTGCGCGAGCTGATGGCTATGTTAGGCGTGCGCAAGCTTACTGATTTAATCGGTCGCACTGACCTGCTGGAAGTACTGGAAGGCAGCACTTCGTCCCAACGCAAGTTGGATCTTACGCCGCTGCTGGCCAACGACTTCGTGCCTGCCGATGCACCGCAGTTCTGTGAAGTAAGCCGCAACGTGCCCCACGACCCCGGTGCCAAAAACCAGGAAGTGTTGGCTGCGCTAAAAGAGGCGATTGAAAACCAGTCAGGCGGTACCTTCGACTTCACGATCACGAACTGTGACCGCAGCGTAGGGGCGTTGACCTCCGGTGCCATCGCCAAGCGTTATGGCGAAGATGGTTTGGAAGCAGCGCCAGTCACCGCACGCTTTACCGGTGTGGCAGGCCAGAGTTTTGGCGTGTGGAATGCGCGTGGCCTCAACCTCTATTTGGAAGGCGATGCCAACGACTACGTCGGTAAAGGCATGAATGGCGGCAGCATTGTGATTGTGCCGCCGAAAGTCAGCCAGTTTGAGAGCCATAAAACGGCCATCATTGGTAACACCTGCCTCTACGGGGCAACGGGCGGCACGCTGTTTGCAGCTGGCACTGCGGGCGAGCGCTTCGCGGTTCGTAACTCCGGTGCGATCGCTGTGATTGAAGGCGCCGGCGACCACTGCTGTGAATACATGACCGGCGGTTTGGTCTGCGTGCTGGGTGAAACCGGCGTTAACTTTGGGGCGGGTATGACCGGTGGCTTTGCCTACGTGCTGGATGAAGACCGTACCTTTGTCGACAAGTACAACCACGAGTTGGTTGAGATCCACCGAGTCAACACAGAAGCGATGGAAGCGTATCGCCGCCACTTGCGTGAAATGATTGAAGCCTATGTCGCGGCAACAGGCTCTGATCGTGGCGCGGCGATTCTGGAAGACTTCGGCGACTACGCGCGCCACTTCTGGCTAGTGAAGCCAAAAGCGGCAAGCCTGGGTAGTTTGCTGAATCAATCTCGGCGTCAGCCGGAATAACCTACCAGCGCCTACGCTTCGAGGAGAGAGATCATGGCCAACCGTTTAAATAACGATTTCCAGTTTGTTGATGTGGGTCGTAAAGACCCACAGAAAAAAGCCGCTCACACCCGGTCAAAAGAGTTCGCGGAGATTTACGAGCCCTTTAAACCCACCGATGCAGCCAGTCAGGCGCATCGCTGCCTGCACTGTGGTAACCCCTACTGCGAGTGGAAGTGCCCGGTACACAACTACATTCCCAACTGGCTGCAGCTGGTGGTGGAAGGCAACATCATTGAAGCGGCCGAGCTTTCCCACAAAACCAACTCGCTGCCGGAAGTGTGCGGCCGCGTGTGCCCCCAAGATCGTCTGTGTGAGGGCGACTGCACCCTGAACGACGGCTTTGGCGCGGTGACGATTGGTTCGGTGGAGAAGTACATTACCGACACCGCCTTCGCCATGGGCTGGCGCCCGGATATGTCCAAGGTAGAGTGGACCGACAAGAAAGTTGCCATCGTCGGTGCAGGCCCTGCGGGCCTGGGCTGTGCCGATATTCTGGCGCGCAACGGCGTTAAACCGGTGGTGTTCGATAAGTACCCTGAAATTGGTGGTCTGCTGACCTTTGGTATTCCAGAGTTCAAGCTGGAAAAGAACGTTATGGAGCGCCGTCGTGCGGTGTTCGAGGAGATGGGCGTTGAATTCCGCTTGAATACCGAAATCGGCACCGACGTAGAGTTCGAGACTCTCTTGCAAGAGTACGATGCGGTTTTCCTAGGCATGGGTACTTACAAATACATGCAGGGCGGCTTCCCTGGAGAAGATCTGCCCGGTGTTTATAAGGCGCTCGATTTCCTGATCGCCAACGTCAACCGTCGCTTGGGCTTCGAGAAAGACCCGAATGACTTTATCTCCATGGAAGGTAAGCGCGTGGTGGTGTTAGGGGGTGGTGATACCGCCATGGATTGTAACCGCACCTCGATTCGTCAGCGGGCCGCTAACGTGACCTGTGCTTACCGCCGTGATGAAGAGAACATGCCGGGTTCGCGCCGTGAAGTCGCTAATGCGCGTGAAGAGGGCGTCGAGTTTCTGTTCAACCGCCAGCCGGTGGCGGTCGTGGGAGAAAATAAAGTCGAGGGTGTGAAAGTGGTTCGCACGCGCCTGGGTGAGCCGGACGAGAATGGCCGTCGTCGTCCAGAAGTTGTGCCAGGGTCTGAAGAGATCATCGCCGCCGACGCGGTCGTAGTGGCATTTGGTTTTCAGGCAAGCCCGGCACCGTGGTTCGATAGCGCCAAGATCGACGTTAACGAGTGGGATCTGGTCAAAGCCCCTGAACATGGCCAATACGCTTTCCAAACCAGCAACGAGAAAATCTTTGCCGGTGGCGATATGGTGCGCGGCTCTGACTTAGTGGTCACCGCGATTTATGAGGGTCGCCAAGCGGCAGAAGGCATTTTGGACTACCTGGGCGTGTGATATTGGATAGTGAGGGGCGATGTTGCCCCTCAACTAGAGCAGTTCAAATTGAGCCGCAAGGCGTCTTCTGCTATTCTGTCGTCCCATCCTGGTGTGGCTTTCTGTTACGCCTTTTGATCACGTTTCGACAGGTTTTCCATGACACGATATATCTTCGTGACCGGCGGCGTTGTGTCCTCTCTTGGCAAGGGCATTGCGTCTGCCTCGCTGGCGGCGATTCTAGAGGCCCGCGGCCTTAAGGTCACCATGCTCAAGCTCGACCCCTACATCAACGTGGACCCGGGCACCATGAGTCCTTTCCAGCACGGCGAGGTGTTTGTCACCGAGGATGGCGCCGAGACGGATCTGGACCTTGGTCACTACGAGCGTTTTATTCGTACCAAAATGACCCAGGGTAACAACTTCACCACCGGCCGTGTGTACGAAAACGTACTGCGCAAAGAGCGCCGTGGCGACTACCTAGGAGGCACCGTCCAGGTCATTCCGCACATTACCGATGAGATCAAGCAACGCGTCTACGCCGGTGGTGAAGGCTTCGATGTGGCGCTGGTGGAGATCGGCGGTACGGTGGGCGATATCGAATCGCTGCCGTTCCTGGAATCGATTCGCCAAATCCGCAGCGAGCTAGGGGCAAGCCGCGCGATCTACATGCACTTGACCTTGGTGCCGTACATCAAGACCGCTGGCGAAACCAAAACCAAGCCGACCCAGCACAGCGTGAAAGAGCTGCGCTCTATCGGTATCCAGCCGGATATTTTGATTTGCCGCAGCGAAGTCGAGCTTGAAGAGAGCGAGCGTCGCAAAATCGCCCTGTTCACCAACGTGGAAGAGCGTGCGGTGGTGCCGTTGCAAGACGCCGACACTATTTACCGTATTCCGCTGATGCTTCACGAGCACGGCCTGGACGATATCGTTTGCGACAAGCTGCGCCTGGAAGCTGCGCCTGCGGATCTTTCTGAGTGGGTGAAGGTACTGGATGCCAAGCTAAACCCGCTGAAGTCTGTGAGCATCGCCATGGTCGGTAAGTACATGGAGCTGCTGGATGCTTACAAGTCGCTGAACGAAGCGCTGATCCATGCGGGCATTCAAGGCCGTATTAAGGTCAACATCGACTACATCGACTCCGAAGACATCGAACGCCACGGCACCGAGCGTCTGGCGGGTAAAGACGCCATTCTGGTGCCCGGCGGCTTTGGTGAGCGCGGCGTGGAAGGCAAGATTTTGACCGCGCAGTTTGCCCGCGAAAACAACATCCCGTACCTGGGGATCTGCTTAGGTATGCAGGTGGCGGTGATTGAGTTTGCCCGCAACGTGGCAGGCTGGAAAGATGCCAACTCCACCGAGTTTACTCACGATACGCAACACCCTGTTGTGGGTCTCATCACTGAGTGGATTAACGCAGAAGGCAAAATTGAGCTACGCGACGCGGCCTCTGATTTAGGTGGCACCATGCGTCTAGGCGGGCAGGTTTGTCATCTGGCATCGGGTAGTAAAGCGCGTGCGGCCTATGGCGCTGATGAAATTGTTGAACGCCACCGCCACCGTTTTGAAGTCAATAACCAGTTTATTGATGAACTGGAAAAAGCAGGCTTGGTGATTTCAGGTAAGAGCGTTGACCAATCACTGGTTGAGGTGGTAGAGCTTGCCGACCACCCTTGGTATGTCGCTTGCCAGTTCCACCCGGAGTTCACCTCGACACCCCGCGATGGTCATCCGCTGTTCTCTGGCTTTGTTAACGCCGCCGTCGAGCATAAAGCAGCACGTACCCGTGCCCATACGGCGCCTCAAGAGTAAAAGGGGGGAAGCATGGCTTCTCACGCACCAACCCCAGAGCGTCATATCAACGTTGCCGGCCTAACCGCCGGCAATTCTTTGCCGCTGATGTTATTGGGCGGCATGAATGTGTTGGAGTCGGCGGAACTAGCCGATGAAGTGGCACAGGCCTATGTTAACGTGACGCAGAAGCTCGGCATGCCTTATGTGTTTAAGGCAAGCTTTGATAAAGCAAACCGCAGCTCGATTCACTCCTACCGTGGTCCCGGGCTAGAAAAAGGCCTGCAAATCCTGGCCGATATTAAAGCCCGCTACAACGTACCTATCATTACTGACGTGCACGAGCCCTGGCAGGCCGAGCCGGCCGCCGAGGTCGCCGATATTATCCAGCTACCCGCCTTTCTTGCCCGCCAAACCGATCTTGTAGTGGCCATGGCGAAGACCGGGGCCGCGATCAATATCAAAAAGCCGCAGTTTTTGGCTCCTCATGAAATGCGTCATATCCTCACTAAGTTTCAAGAAGCAGGTAACGACCGCCTCATGTTGTGCGAGCGGGGCACCAGCTTTGGCTACAACAACCTGATCGTGGATATGCTGGGCGTTGGCGACATGAAGCAAACCGGCTACCCGGTGTTTTTCGATGTCACCCATGCGTTGCAGCGTCCTGGTGGCCGTGCGGACAGCGCCGATGGCCGACGCGCCCAGGTGGCTGAACTGGCCCGTGCGGGCGTCGCCGTGGGGCTGGCGGGTATTTTCTTGGAGGCCCACCCCGATCCTGACAACGCTAAGTGTGATGGCCCCTGCGCGCTGCCGCTGGACCAGCTAGAGCCGTTCTTGGCGCAGCTGTCGCAGTTAGACGCCCTGGTAAAAGGCTTTAAACCCTTAACCATCCGTTAATCGCGGCGGTCATCCGTGGTATACATTGGATTTCTTATCTATTAGACCGACAACCTAAGGACACTGTCATGACTAAAATTGTTGAAATCAGCGCGCTGGAAGTGCTCGACTCTCGTGGCAACCCCACTGTTCAAGCGACCGTCCGCCTTGAAAGTGGTGCGGTTGGTGACGCCTGCGCGCCAAGTGGAGCGTCCACGGGCTCTCGTGAGGCGCTTGAGCTGCGCGATGGCGACAAGACACGCTACCTCGGCAAAGGTGTTTTAAAAGCCGTTGAAGCCGTGAATGGCAAGATCCGTGATGCGTTGTTGGGAATGGATGCACGGGACCAGCGTGGCTTGGATAACGCCATGCTGGTGCTGGATGGTACCGAAAACAAAGCGACCCTGGGCGCGAACGCTATTTTGGCGGTCTCTCTGGCCGCGGCCAAAGCGGCGGCCAACGCAAAAGGCGTGCCGCTGTATGCTCACATTGCCGAGCTATACGGCCAGCCCGGCCAGTACAGCATGCCGGTACCGATGATGAACATTTTGAACGGCGGCGAGCACGCGGATAACAACGTTGATATCCAAGAGTTCATGGTACAGCCGGTGGGTGCAGCCAACTTCCGTGAAGGTCTGCGCATGGGTGCGGAGATTTTTCACGCGTTGAAGAAAGTGCTCTCTGCCAAAGGCCTCTCCACCTCGGTGGGTGATGAGGGCGGCTTTGCACCGAACCTGGCCTCCAATGCCGATGCCCTGGCCGTCATCAAGCAAGCCGTTGCGGATGCGGGCTACACTCTGGGTAGCGACGTTACGCTGGCGCTGGATTGCGCCTCCTCGGAGTTCTACAAAGATGGCCAGTACAACCTCTCCGGCGAAGGTAAAAGCTATGACGCTGAAGGCTTTGCTGACTATCTAGCAGGGCTGTGCGCCGACTACCCGATTGTTTCTATCGAAGACGGTATGGACGAGTCCGACTGGGCAGGTTGGAAAGCGCTGACCGACAAGCTGGGTGATAAAGTGCAGTTGGTGGGTGATGATCTGTTTGTGACCAACACCAAAATCCTGAAGCGCGGCATTGATGAACAGATCGGGAACTCCATTCTGATTAAGTTCAACCAGATTGGCTCGCTGTCGGAAACCCTGGACGCGATCAAAATGGCCCAGGATGCTGGCTTCACAGCAGTGATCTCTCACCGTAGCGGCGAAACAGAAGATACCACCATTGCCGATTTGGCGGTGGGCACCTGTGCCGGTCAGATCAAAACCGGCTCACTGTGCCGTTCCGACCGGGTGGCTAAGTACAACCGTCTATTGGTGATTGAAGCGGAGCTGGGTGACGTAACGTATCCGGGCTTGAAGGCGATTAAAGGTCAGTGAACGTGAAACGTGGCGCTGGCGTGTAAGAGATGTCTCAAGATTTTGTAAGAGATCTCTTACAAAAGCCGACGACATTCGCTCTGTTTGGGTAAGATAAAACGAAATTTTCCACTAATCTTAATTTAAGTGGCTGATTTTAAATAAGTTAACAAATAAAGGCGAGCCGACGAGGCTCGCCTTTCGCGATTTTGGCCTGCTTGTGATGGCCTCATTATCTGCCACAATACGTTCAGGACTAGGGGAGGCAAGGATGCTTCAGGCAGGATGCAACGGGATGCAGGTAGGTGCGCCGGGTGACACAGTGATGTGAGCCCTGGCAAGGACGTCACCTAAGGAAGTTGACACAGGGAGTGGTCAGAGGAAGTGCTTGGAGCGGGCGGCCTACGGGCCGCCTTTTTTTTGTGCGTGCGAGCGCTATAGGCGTAAAAAAACCAGCGTAAACGCTGGTTTTCATGAGAGCGACGAGGCTTAAGCAACTCTGCGAGTCTCAAGCGATAGTGGAACTCAGCGCTCTAGCTTCTCAAGCTTGCCGGTTTTACCATCCCACTCTTCTGCATCAGGCAGAGGGTCTTTCTTCTCAGCGATATTTGGCCATACGTCGGCCAGTTCCGCATTGATCTCGATAAACTGCGTTTGGTCATCGGGCAGCTCATCCTCAGAGAAGATTGCTTCAGCAGGGCATTCAGGTTCACACAGGGCGCAATCGATACACTCGTCTGGGTGAATAACCAAAAAGTTAGGACCTTCATAGAAGCAATCGACCGGGCAAACTTCCACGCAGTCAGTGTACTTGCACTGGATGCAGTTCTCGGTAACGACAAACGTCATCTTGCTATCCCTCTTGCAGGACCAGAAACGCTTCCGGTCATGGTCAATCGTGAATGGTTATAAATCAGCCGTTTTTTATAAGCTAAAAAGTATGAACGACATTCTAGAGGTGCCCTTACCCGTGGGCAAGCGCCACATGACCTTCTATTAAGACGATCACAGTAGTTCGCGCCATTGATACAGCAGTGCCAACGCCTCCCGAGGCGATAGATCATCCACTTCTGCTTTTTCAAGTGCTTCTACAACGGGGTGTGGTGCACTGGCAAAGAGATCGTTTTGCTGAGGCGTGTCTTTCTTGGCCTCTGCTGAAACAGAGCCTCGCTGCTGTTGATCAACGTCTCGCTGCTCCAAAGCGATCAGTTTTTCCCGTGCGCGGGCAATGACCGGCGTAGGCACGCCAGCAAGCTGCGCGACTTGTAGGCCGTAGCTTTGACTTGCCGGGCCTGCTTCGATGCGGTGCATGAAGACAATGCTATCGCCGTGTTCGGTAGCAGTGAGATGAATGTTGGCTACCCCATTCGCCTGTTCAGGCAGGGCGGTCATTTCAAAATAGTGGGTGGCAAACAGCGTTAACGCACGAGCCGCTGCTAAGTGCTCGGCGCTTGCCCAGGCAAGTGAGAGACCGTCAAAGGTACTGGTGCCGCGCCCAATCTCATCCATCAGCACCAAGCTGTGCTCGGTCGCGTTGTGCAGAATGTTGGCGGTTTCGGTCATTTCCACCATAAACGTGGAACGCCCGCCCGCTAAGTCGTCCGATGAGCCAATGCGAGTAAAGATGCGATCGATAGGGCCAATGTCAGCGGCATCAGCGGGCACAAAGCTACCGCTGTGGGCCAGCAGCGCGATTAGCGCTGTTTGGCGCATATAGGTCGATTTACCGCCCATGTTGGGGCCGGTGATAATCAGCATGTGCCGGTCGGGCGATAGCGTGACATCGTTGGGTACAAACGGCTTGTCGCTTACCTGTTCAACAACCGGATGTCGGCCTGCGCTAATGCTAATACCGGTCGTCTCAACTAACTGTGGACGCACCCAGTGAAGCGCCTCAGCGCGCTCGGCAAACGCGCAGAGCACATCCAGCTCGGCCAGTGCTCGAGAGGTGTTTTGCAGCGCGTGAAGCAGCGCGTTGAGCTCGCTCATCAGCTGGTCGTAGAGCCATTTTTCCCGTGTCAGCGCCCGTGACTTCGCGGAAAGCGCTTTGTCCTCGAACTCTTTAAGCTCTGGAATGATAAAGCGCTCCGCATTTTTTAGCGTCTGACGACGAATATAGTCGGCGGGAGCCTGCTGAGCCTGGGAGCGGGGTAGTTCTATAAAGTAGCCGTGTACGCGGTTATAGCCCACCTTCAAATTGGCAAGCCCCGTGCGCTCGCGTTCGCGCAACTCTAACTGCACCAGATATTCACCGGCATTTTCAGCCATGCCGCGATGCTCATCCAGCTCGGCGTCATAACCATCCGCAATGACGCCGCCATCGCGGATCACCACGGGCGGGTTTTCGACCAGCGCGCGGGTTAGTGTATCGGCCATCTCCGGATAGGGGCGAATGTGGGGCTTAAGGCTATCCAAGGCGCTGCCGCTTTCCACGTTGGCTAACAGCTGCTCAAGCTCGGGTAGGGTAACCAGCGCATCACGTAAGCGCGCTAAGTCACGCGGGCGGGCGCTATACAGCGCAACACGGCCAAGAATACGTTCTACATCGCCCACGTCGCTTAAGGTGTCGCGCAGCGCCATATAGGCAGCGTCGATGGATAGCAGGGCTACACCGGCTTGGCGACCCTCTACAGTATCTCGCTGGCGCAGCGGGCGATTAAGCCAGCGCTTTAATAGGCGAGAACCCATCGCGGTGGCACAGGTGTCTAAAACACTGGCGAGGGTGTTATCGCTGTTGCCGCCCAGGTTGATATCGATTTCTAGATTGCGTCGGCTGGCGGCGTCAATCACCACCGCATCGTCGCGGTTCTCAACGCCAATCGCCGTGACGTGGGGCAGGCGTGAGCGCTGGGTGTCTCGGGCGTAATCGACCAGCACCCCGGCGGCAATGAGCGCGCTCGTTAAGTGCGCGCAGCCAAAGCCGCGTAAGTCTTGTACTTCAAACTGGTCGCATAGGCTGCGGGTGGCGCTCTCCAGGTCAAACAGCCACTCGCCTTGGCGGCGCAGGCTACGTTTTTGCGACCAGGCATCAGGCAGCGTCAGGCTTTCCGGTACTAGCAGTTCGGCGGGGGAGAGGCGGGTTAGCTCGGCGAGCATTTCTGCCTCGCTCTCTACTTCTAGTACGTTAAAGCGCCCGCTGGAAAGCTCAAGCCACGCAAGGCCAAAGGCCTCTTTTCCTGGTGCGACGGAGACGAGGACGTTATCGCGACGTGCGTCCAGCAGCGCTTCATCGTGGAGCGTACCGGGGGTCACAATACGCACGACTTGGCGATCAACGGGTCCTTTGCTGGTGGCGGGGTCGCCGATTTGCTCACAAATGGCGACCGACTCGCCGCCTGCCACTAAGCGTGCTAAATAGCCTTCAGCGCTGTGGTAGGGCACCCCTGCCATGGGAATCGGCTTGCCCCCCGATTGGCCGCGTTGGGTCAGCGTAATATCCAGCAGCGCAGCGGCGCGTTTCGCGTCGTCGAAAAACAGCTCGTAAAAATCCCCCATGCGGTAAAACAGCAGTACCTCGGGGTGCTCGCGTTTAATCTTAAGGTATTGCGCCATCATGGGCGTATGAGTGGGGCTGGCCTGTGACATGGGTGTCCTGATTGAGCGTGGCGTAAGCCATGACGGTTTACGGCATGTTCTTTGCGCAAGATAAACGCTGTATTCTACGCTGAACTGAGGTCTTACTTGAAGGAGTCACCATGACGCCCAGCGTTTCCAGCCTGAAGAATCTTGATTTATCGTTGCTGGCTCAGCGAATGGGAAGGTTATGCCAGCAGCTTGGCGTAGAAGTAACGACTGCAGAGTCCTGCACCGGAGGCGGTATCGCAAGCGCCATCACCTCGGTAGCGGGCAGCTCGGCTTACTTTACCGCCGGGTATGTGACGTATTCGAACGCTGCGAAGAGCCGCCTATTAAAGGTGCCAGAGGCCACCCTGGAAAGCGTTGGGGCAGTCAGTGAGCCGGTAGTAAAAGCAATGGTAGCCGGTGCTTGCCGGGAAAGCGGTGCAGATGTAGCTGTCGCGGTGAGCGGTGTGGCAGGCCCTGAAGGCGGTAGCGCAGAAAAGCCGGTGGGTACCGTATGGTTGGCGTGGGGTAACGCTGAGCATCAGCAGGCCGAATGTTTTCACTTTCCCGGCGATCGCCAGGCAGTGAGAGAGCAGGCCGTACGCGAAGCGCTAGCCGGCTTAGTAGTGCGTCTCACCGAGCAGGCGCAGAGTCGTGAACATAAATAATGACTAAATATAGCGCTGAGGATTTGTTTAACCGCTAATCTTTGGCATACTACTGGCTAATTATACAGCTTGTTATGAGGAATCTCTGAATGGCTCAGGATGATAACCGCACAAAAGCACTCAATGCAGCGCTAAGCCAAATCGACCGTCAGTTTGGCAAAGGAACCGTCATGCGCTTAGGCGACGCGCCGCGCGTTGTGATGCCGTCGGTTTCAACCGGTTCGCTGGGGCTGGATATCGCACTTGGTATCGGCGGCTTGCCCTTCGGGCGCGTATGCGAAATTTTTGGCCCAGAGTCATCCGGTAAAACGACGCTGACGCTTTCAGTGATTGCTCAAGCGCAGAAGCAGGGCAAGGTGTGTGCCTTCGTCGATGCTGAGCATGCCCTTGACCCAAGCTATGCCGAAAAGCTCGGGGTCAATTTAGATGACCTGCTGGTTTCTCAACCGGATACCGGCGAGCAAGCGTTAGAAATTACCGACATGCTGGTACGCTCTGGCGGTGTTGACGTGATTGTTATCGACTCTGTTGCGGCGTTAACACCGCGAGCTGAAATCGAAGGCGAAATGGGTGACTCCCACGTGGGCCTGCAGGCACGCTTGATGTCTCAGGCGCTGCGTAAAATTACCGGCAACATCAAAAACGCCAACTGCTTAGTGATCTTCATTAACCAGATCCGCATGAAAATTGGCGTGATGTTTGGTAGCCCTGAAACCACCACCGGTGGCAACGCGCTGAAGTTCTACTCCAGCGTGCGCTTAGATATTCGCCGCACGGGGTCGGTAAAAGTCGGTGACGAAGTCACCGGTAACGAAACGCGTGTCAAAGTCGTTAAAAATAAGGTGGCTCCCCCGTTCCGCCAAGCTGAGTTCCAGATTCTTTATGGCAAGGGTATCTACCATGCCGGTGAAGTGATTGACCTCGGCGTGCAGTGCAACTTAGTCGATAAAGCTGGCGCGTGGTACAGCTATAAAGGTAAAAAAATCGGCCAGGGTAAAGCGAACTCAGCTCTGTACCTGGAAGAGCATCCAGAGATTATGCAAGAGATCGAAACCCAGATCCGTGAGCAGCTGTTAGCCAAGCCAGATCCTAAGAAGGAAGAGGCTGCGCCGGTGGCCGATGTTGCCGCAGATAGCGACGATGACGTGCTATAAACCCCTTCTTGATGCGTGTTGAAAGGATAGGGGATCGCTATGTTTGCTTCTGGCGGTAACGCCACTCCGCGAGATGTTGCGATTCAACTGCTAGCTCGGCGCGAATATTCCCGCGCCGAGCTAGCCCGCAAGTTGCGTCAAAAAGAGTTTGAATCTGACGCTATCGACAGCTGCCTGGATGCCCTGGCTGAGCAGTCGTTGCAGTCAGATGCGCGGTTTGCAGAAAGTTTTATTCGCTCGCGCATTGCGCGCGGGCAGGGCGTTATTCGCATCAAGGGGGAGCTGCGCCAGCGCGGCGTTGATCAGGAAACGCTGACCGCTGCGCTGGTGGCCGTACAAGAGCGTGAAGCGGTGGATTGGTTTGACATTGCCCGTGACACCTTGGCGCGGCGCTACTCTTCTCCAGGTGACACGCCTAAAGAGCGCGCTAAGCGTGAACGTTTTTTGGCAACACGCGGCTTTGATTTCGAACAAATTCGTTACGCGCTCTCCTGCCTTTCCGAGCCTTTTTCCACCTAATTTCGTCGTCTGTTTGGGCCGCTGCCACTAACTGCGGCTTTAGTCGTTTGACAACTGCGTTATAATGGCTCTTTTGCGACCCCAGCGGGTAGCGGCAATAGCGCCCTGGGGCATCACGCTTTCTTGTTACGGATACCCTATGAAAAGCGCAGAGATCAGGCAGGCTTTTTTATCGTTTTTTGAAGATCAAGGGCACACGATTGTGCCCACCAGCTCCTTAGTACCGGGTAATGACCCGACACTGCTCTTCACCAATGCGGGCATGGTGCCGTTTAAAGACGTGTTCTTGGGCCGGGACCCACGCCCCTATGTGCGGGCCACCTCTGCTCAGCGCTGCGTGCGCGCAGGCGGTAAGCACAACGACTTAGATAACGTCGGCTATACCGCGCGCCACCACACGTTCTTTGAGATGCTGGGTAACTTTAGCTTTGGCGATTACTTCAAGCGTGATGCCATCCGCTTTGCCTGGGTGTTTTTAACCGAAACGTTGGGACTGCCGAAAGAGAAGCTTTGGGTCACGGTGCATATCAGCGACGATGAAGCTGAGCGCATCTGGAAAGATGAAATCGGCATCGACCCCGAGCGCTTCTCCAAGCTGGATGAAGACAACTTCTGGCAGATGGGCGATACCGGCCCCTGTGGTCCCAGCTCCGAAATCTTCTTCGATCATGGCCCAGATGTATGGGGCGGCCCGCCGGGAAGTCCAGAAGAAGACGGTGACCGCTACATCGAAATCTGGAACTTGGTATTTATGCAGTTTGATCGCGATGCCCAAGGCACGCTGAATCCGCTGCCAAAGCCGTCGATTGATACCGGAATGGGCTTAGAGCGCGTGGCTGCTGTTATGCAGGGCGTGCACTCTAACTATGAAATTGATCTGTTTCAAAACCTGCTCAAGGCCGCTGCCGATGCCACCGGTCACAGCGATACCTCGACGCCGTCGCTGCGCGTGATTGCTGACCACATTCGCTCCTGTGCCTTCTTGATTGCTGACGGCGTGTTGCCCTCCAATGAAGGCCGTGGTTACGTGCTGCGCCGGATCATTCGTCGGGCGATTCGTCACGGCCACAAGCTGGGCGCCGCTGAGCCGTTCTTCCACAAGCTCGTGAGCGCGCTAGATGCTGAAATGGGCGAGGCTTACCCCGAGCTACACGAAGCCAGTGGGCAGATCGCCCGCGTACTGCTGAAAGAAGAGGAGCAGTTTGCCCGTACCCTAGACCATGGTATGGGCCTGCTGAACGCGGCGCTTGAAGAACTTCAAGGCGATGTGCTGCCCGGTGAAACCGTGTTCAAGCTCTACGATACCTACGGCTTCCCATTTGATTTAACCGCCGATGTTTGCCGCGAACGGGAAGTGTCCCTGGATGAAGCGGGTTTCCAGCGTGAGCTTGAGGCACAGCGCGAGCGGGCGCGTGCCGCCAGCCAGTTTGGCGCAGACTACACTGCCTCCATTGAGCTGGAAGGTGAAACCCAGTTCACTGGCTACGAGGTGCTGGAAGACCAAGCTACCGTTACCGCCATTGTGGATAGCGAGGGCAACGACCTGGCGGCGCTGGAAGCAGGCCAGAAGGGCACAGTGGTATTGGATCGCACGCCCTTCTACGGAGAGTCTGGCGGCCAGGTGGGCGATACCGGCTACCTGCACGTCAATGGCGGCCGCTTCCAGGTGACGGATACCCAGAAGCAGAGCGGCCACCACCTTCACCAAGGCGTGATGGTTGAGGGTACGCTTAGCGTCGGTGCCAACGTGCGCGGAGAAGTGGATGCAAGCCTGCGCGGTGCGACGATTCGCAACCATTCGGCGACCCATCTGCTGCATAAAGCACTGCGGCTGGTGCTGGGCGACCACGTTCAGCAGAAAGGTTCGTTGGTTAACGCGGAGCGCCTGCGTTTCGACTTTAGCCACTTTGAGCCGATGACCGCGGATCAGCTTGCTGAAGTAGAGCGCATCGTTAACGAGCAGATCCTTGCAAACGCACCGACTAAAATTGAGCAGATGAGCCTGGCGGACGCCAAGGAGAAAGGCGCAGCCGCGCTGTTTGAAGCGAAATACGCGGATAACGTGCGCGTGCTGACCATTGGCGCCGATGACTTCTCTATCGAACTGTGTGGCGGTACCCATGTGGCCCGCAGTGGTGACATTGGCTGCTGTCACGTGGTGAGCGAGGTTGGCATTGCCTCCGGTGTACGCCGTATTGAGGCTATTACGGGTGAAAACGCGATGGCTTACTTCCGCGAGCAGGAAGCCCGTGTGCAGCGTCTTGGCGAGCGCTTGAAAACCAAGCCCGAGCAGGTGGAAGCGCGTGTTGAATCGCTGGTAGAGCGTAATCGCAGCCTGGAAAAAGAGCTTGAGCAGTTAAAAGCCAAGCTCGCTAGCGCTGCTGGTAGCGATATGCTCAGCCAGGTGCAAGAGGTTAATGGCGTTAAACTGCTGGTGACGCAGCTTGAAGGTGTTTCAGGTAAAGATCTGCGCGGTATTTTGGATCAGTTGAAAAATAAGCTTGGTTCAGGCGTTGTCATGCTGGGTACGGCGGATGCCACGGCGGGTAAGGTCAGCTTGATTGCTGGTGTAACCCAGGATTTGACCCACCGCGTCAAAGCAGGTGAGTTGGTGAACCACGTGGCTTCCCAGGTGGGCGGCAAAGGTGGTGGTCGTCCGGATATGGCACAAGCGGGCGGCAGTCAGCCCGACGCCCTGCCGGAGGCGTTGAACAGCGTTCCGGCTTGGTTGGAAAACACGCTTAGCTAATTATTAAGGCCGGTGGCATTATCTGCTACCGGCCTTTTTATTAGTTAAGTAAATTAGCAATAACAACATTCACCCTCCATTCCCGAACCCATAGGAAAAACGGCATATGGCATTATACGTACAGAAGTTCGGCGGCACCTCGGTGGGCTCTGTCGACCGTATCAAGGCCGTGGCGGAAAAGGTCAAAGGCTTTCGTGATCAAGGCCACCAGGTAGTGGTCGTGGTCTCTGCAATGAGCGGCGAAACGAATCGCCTGACTGAGATGGCGCAGGCCCTTAATGAAGAGCCCGCACCGCGCGAAATGGATATGCTGCTGTCGACTGGCGAGCAGGTCACCATTTCGTTGTTGGCGATGGCGCTCCAGCAAATTGGGGTTTCTGCCACGTCTCATACGGGCGCTCAGGTAGGTATTCACACTGATAGTGCTTATACCAAAGCGCGCATACAGCGCATTGAAACCGACGACCTGAAAGCTGACCTAGACTCAGGCAAGGTGGTGGTGGTTGCTGGTTTCCAGGGCGTTGATGAGAACGGCAATATTACGACGCTGGGGCGCGGTGGTTCAGATACGACCGGTGTCGCACTGGCAGCGGCGTTAGGGGCCGATGAGTGCCAAATTTACACCGATGTCGACGGTGTTTACACCACTGACCCCCGCGTATGCTCCAAAGCGCAACGCCTTGAGAGTATTACAGTGGAAGAAATGCTCGAACTGGCGAGCTTAGGCTCCAAAGTGCTGCAAATTCGTGCGGTAGAGTTTGCAGGTAAGTACAACGTTCCGCTGCGGGTGCTGTCGAGCTTTGAAGACGGCCCTGGCACCCTGATTGTTGCAGACGCAGACCAAGACGAGGACTCTATGGAAGAACCGCTGATCTCCGGTATCGCTTTTACCAAAAACGAAGCCAAGCTGACCCTGTTGAACACGCCTGATGTGCCCGGCGTGGCCTCACGTATTCTAGGGCCCATTGCCGACGCGAATATCGAAGTGGATATGATCGTTCAGAACGTGGCGCCAGCAGGGGACTACACAGACTTTACCTTTACCGTTGCTAAAGGTGACTACAAAGCCACTAAAAAGCTTCTGGAAGAGACCGTCATCCCTGATTTAGGCGGTGGCGAGCTACGTGGTGATGATAATATTGCTAAGGTATCGTTAGTGGGCGTCGGTATGCGCTCTCATGCGGGGGTTGCTTCTAAAATGTTCCGCGTGTTGGCTGACGAAAACGTCAATATTCGTATGGTGTCGACCTCTGAGATTAAAATTTCGGTGGTGATTGACGAGAAACATATGGAACTGGCGGTTAACGCGTTACACAAGGCTTTCGGGCTGGATAAGACAGATATAGAATCTGAATAACAATTATGCCTTAAACCTTCTACGCTGAAGGGTAACTCGCTGCTGAGTGGTGGTGAGCTTTCTTTCAACGGGAGGTTAAGGTGTCATGGAGCCAGAGAGCCATTGGTGACGAGCGACGCCATGCAGCATAATAGGCTGGCGTCGCTTCTGGCGGACACATCCCGTTGTACTAAAACGTCTGAGAAGGAGATCAGCCATGCTCATCTTAACCCGCCGCGTTGGCGAAACGCTGATGATCGGTGATGAAGTGACCGTCACGGTGCTCGGTGTAAAAGGCAACCAAGTGCGTATTGGTGTGAATGCACCAAAAGATGTCGCGGTTCATCGCGAAGAGATCTATCAGCGCATTCAGCGTGAGCGTAGTAACGAAAGTGACGCTGAGTAAATGGCCGTGATTGCCACGCCCAACGTAGGGCGTTTGAGCGGTAAGCGTTGGTCGGTGCGAAAAATATTAGGAGAAGACTAGACAAAGGACGTCATAATCGGTAATATTCGCGCCGTGCCGTTGAGGAGAGGTGGCCGAGTGGCTGAAGGCGCTCCCCTGCTAAGGGAGTATAGGGTTTATAGCCCTATCGAGGGTTCGAATCCCTCTCTCTCCGCCAACTGCATTATGTAGCATTACAATTTGATACGCGCCCGTAGCTCAGCTGGATAGAGTACCT
Source organism: Vreelandella venusta (assembly GCF_044809155.1). GTDB lineage: Bacteria > Pseudomonadota > Gammaproteobacteria > Pseudomonadales > Halomonadaceae > Vreelandella > Vreelandella venusta_B. The sequence goes on along the minus strand of NZ_CP085241.1, from coordinate 2,710,828 downwards.
GACTACGAATCAGGGGGTCGGAGGTTCGAATCCTCCCGGGCGCGCCAAGTTGTAAAAGTAAGTGTTTGATGTTACAGTAATTTCATTGCTTGTTGTGTTAAGTAATGAACGTTAAGCGCCCGTAGCTCAGCTGGATAGAGTACCTGACTACGAATCAGGGGGTCGGAGGTTCGAATCCTCCCGGGCGCGCCAGAATTTAAAAACCCGCTCTCACAGAGAGCGGGTTTTCTGTTTTCTAGCCTGATCAACGTGGCTCGCACGTTGGTCTTGCGATCGTGTAAAGCGCCCCCGCATTTGCGGTAGGGCGCTTTTTTTTGCCCCGCTTAATTCGTTAGGCGATGCGCTGCGCGGCAGCGCTGTATTGGATGCGGTTAGTGGTGGCTGAACATTGCCTACGCCGGTTCACAGGTTGGGCGTGAGGTGCTGCTGGGTAGTAAGCTAGTTAACAGCGTATCAAGGTCTGTTAAACGCTTTAGGCGCTGAAAATGCTGGTCGGCCTCTGCATTGCCTTGGCGCATTTGTGCCAGCCACTGTTTTACGAGTGATACGACGACGCGATCAGGCAGCCCCTGCCGCTGTATAGCGGCATACTCTTTGAGCACGCTGACCCGCATATCCCAGGTGGTTTCGGGAAGCCTCTCTCCGGTTCGCTGCCAATGGCGAATGCGGGGGGCAAGCCAAGGGTCTGCTAGCGCGCTGCGCCCTAGCATGACATCGCGACAGCCGGAAAGCGTTCGTGCTTTCCAGTAGTCTTCGAGTGTCCATATATCCCCGTTGGCTACCACAGGAATAGATACCTGATGGCGAATTTTGCTGATCCACTCCCAGTGAGCGGGTGGGCGGTATCCCTCATCTCGTGTTCGGCCGTGCACCACTAGTCGCGCGGCACCGCCTGCTTGGGTGGCTTGAGCACAGGCCACTGCTAAGCGACGATCAGAGAAGCCAAGACGAATCTTGGCTGTCACCGGTATTCGGCCTTCCAGGGCTTCGGCAACCGCTTTTACCGCCTGGTAAACACGTTCTGGGCGACGTAGGAGTGAGGCGCCGCCGTCGTGGCGATTAACCAGCTTTGCTGGGCAGCCGAAGTTTAGATCGATACTGAGTGCACCCAAAGAAAGCGCCTGGCGGGCGTTTTCAGCCAGCGCCGCCGGGTCAGAGCCCAGTAGTTGAAGATGCACCGGTACGCCGCTGGGGGTAGCGACGGGGCGTTGACTAAGCTCGGGGCAGTGTCGGTAAAACACGCGCGGCGGAAGGCGTGCGTCAACCACCCGCACAAACTCAGTCACCGACCAGTCAAAACCTGCTTGCCGGGTGAGTAAGTCGCGGGTGAGCGCGTCGATAACGCCCTCCATGGGCGCAAGGCCTATTTTGCCGTTTTGTAGTAAATTAACAACCATGACTTCCACTATGGCGCCATTGCAATCTATCCTAGGTGTGGCAGGTTAGTGCATAGTCCTCACTGCGCCAAGTGCCTTAGTAGGCTTTTGAGGTGCCGATAAGCATTTGAAATAAGGAGAATGCGGTATGCAAGAGTCAGAGTTGCTCCAGGAGGGGTTGGCCTTGATGGGCCTTGGTATGGGGTTTGTTTTTGTTTTTCTTACGGTTTTAGTGATTAGCGTTACGCTAATGTCAAAGCTGATTGGCCGCTTTCAGCCAGTGCCAGTGGCAGCGCCTAGCCGTGGGAATGGCAAAAAAACGACGGCAGCAAACAATCAAAACGATGAGGTGTTGGCCGTGATTAGTGCTGCCGTTCACCGTTATCGTTCTTCACGCCGTCCTTAAGCAGCGTTTTTTGTAGTTAGCTTTCCTTGCTGCTAGCACTTTCTTTGTTAAATTTACTACAAATTCATAACGTACCAACTGTGAGCCACGACCATGAACGAAACAAAACGTCCTCTGGGAATCACTGATGTTGTCCTTCGCGATGCCCATCAATCGCTATTTGCTACTCGGTTGCGTCTTGATGACATGCTGCCGATTGCTGAAAAGCTCGATAAGGTGGGTTATTGGTCGCTTGAAACCTGGGGGGGCGCTACCTTTGATGCGTGCATCCGTTACCTGGGCGAAGATCCATGGGAACGCATTCGTGCGCTGAAGGAAGCTATGCCGAATACCCCCCAGGCGATGCTGCTACGCGGTCAGAACCTGCTGGGCTATCGCCACTACGCCGACGATGTCGTTGATAAGTTTGTCGAGCGCGCAAAAACTAACGGTGTTGACGTCTTTCGCGTCTTTGATGCGATGAATGATCCACGCAACCTGGAGCGTGCAATAAAAGCGGTGCGTCAAGTGGGTGGCCATGCGCAGGGAACTATTTCTTACACGGTAAGCCCGGTACATACCCTGGATAGCTGGGTAGATCTAGCCAAAACCATTGCCGCAATGGGGGCAGATTCGCTGGCTATCAAGGATATGGCGGGGCTGCTAACGCCGTATATCGCATACGAGTTAGTGACACGGCTGAAAAAAGAGCTGTCTATCCCGGTGCACTTGCACTGCCATGCCACTACCGGCCTCTCTACCTCGACGATCCTTAAGGCTGTGGAAGCGGGCGTGGACAATGTCGATACCGCTATTTCTTCCATGTCGATGACCTATGGCCATAGCCCCACTGAATCAGTAGTTGCAATGCTTAAAGATACCGGCCGCGACACTGGGCTGGATTTAGAGCTTTTGGAAGATATCGCTAGCTATTTCCGCGAAGTGCGTAAAAAGTACGCTGCTTTTGAGGGTTCGCTTAAAGGTATCGACTCGCGCATTCTCATCGCTCAAGTGCCGGGCGGTATGCTCACCAACATGGAAGGCCAGTTAAAAGAGCAGGGCGCTGGTGACAAGTTGGATGATGTGCTGAATGAAATCCCTCGCGTGCGCGAAGATCTCGGCTTTATTCCGTTGGTAACGCCGACATCGCAAATCGTGGGCACCCAAGCCGTTATGAACGTCATGATGGGGGAGCGCTACAAGTCAATTTCCAAAGAAGTTCAGGCGCTATTAAAAGGGGAGTATGGCTCCGCGCCTGCACCGTTTAATGCAGAGCTGCAAAAGCGTGTACTTGAAGGCGGCGAGCCGATTACCTGTCGTCCAGCGGATAACCTGTCGCCTGAAATGGACAGGCTGGCGGCTGAACTTAAAGAGAAGGCCAGTGCAGATAAAATTCGTTTAGCCGATGGCGAGCGGGAAATAGATGATGTGCTGACGTACGCGTTATTCCCACAAATTGGCTTGAAGTTCCTGAAAAACCGCGACAATCCAGATGCCTTTGAGCCAGCGCCCCAGGTACCTGAGGCGAGTGCGTCGAAAGCGCCTGCCAAAATTGAAAAGAGCGCCAACGTTCCTGTGACCGCAAGCGGTCCAGAAACCTATACCGTCAAGCTCAACGGCAAAGCGTTTGTGGTGGAAGTCTCCGAAGGGGGCGACATCAGCGAAGTAAAAGAGCAGACGGCGAGTGCCTCAAAAGAGCCGGCGGCCAGCGATGAAGTTGAAAGCAGTGGTGAAAGCATCGATGCACCGTTAGCGGGCAATATCTTCAAAGTCAATGTGCGACCTGGCGACCAAGTAGCGGAAGGCGATGTGGTGATTATTTTGGAAGCCATGAAAATGGAAACCGAAGTACGCGCCAGCAGTGCCGGTACCGTATCAAAAGTTAACGTCAGCGAGGGTGACAGTGTCACCGTCGGCGATTCGCTGATCGAGCTTTAAGGGCATTCGGCAATGGATAAGTTAATCACCTTATGGGAGGGCTCGGGGCTCTATAACCTCGAGCTTGGTCAGGCGGTCATGATTTTGGTAGGGCTTGGGTTGCTCTACCTCGCCATCTACAAGAAGTTTGAGCCATTGCTGCTGGTGCCGATTGGATTTGGCGGTATTCTTGCCAACATCCCTGAGGCTGGCTTGGCAATTTCTGCGTTAGATCAGGCGATCGAAGTCGCAAAGCCCGCTGTGCTGCAACAAATGGCCACTGCGCTTGGCGCAACCCTTGATCCATTAAGCGGTGTAGAAGCTTGGCGTGAGTCGCTGAAGACGATCGCATACGATACTGCAGCACCGGATCAGTTACGCGCGGCGAAAGACGTTGCCATGAACGTTGGCTACGGCGATGGCATGCTTTATAGCTTCTACAAAGTAGCGATTGCCTCTGGTATTGCCCCGCTGCTGATTTTTATGGGCGTGGGGGCAATGACCGACTTTGGCCCGTTGTTGGCTAACCCGCGTACGCTCTTTTTAGGGGCCGCTGCTCAGTTTGGTATTTTTGCCACGCTGTTTGGTGCCGTTGCGCTCTCTTCGCTAGGGGTTATGGACTTCTCCCTTAACCAAGCGGCAGCAATTGGTATTATCGGCGGTGCTGACGGCCCGACCTCTATTTACGTGTCGAGTGTCCTTGCTCCTGAGCTGCTGGGCGCAATTGCGGTTGCGGCGTATGCCTACATGGCGCTTGTGCCGCTGATTCAGCCGCCCATTATGCGCCTGTTGACCACCCAAAAAGAGCGCAAAATCACCATGACGCAGCTGCGTCCGGTATCCAAGCTGGAGAAAATTGTTTTCCCGCTGATGCTGCTAATATTGGTTGCGCTCTTTTTGCCTGATGCAGCGCCGCTGTTAGGCATGTTCTGCTTTGGTAATCTGATGCGCGAGTGCGGTGTGGTTGAGCGTTTATCGGATACTGCGCAAAATGCGTTGATCAATATCGTGACGATTATCTTAGGGCTCTCGGTAGGCTCTAAGCTGATGGCAGAAAGCTTTCTAACGTTCGAAACGTTAGGGATCTTAGGCTTGGGTATTGTTGCATTTGGGATTGGTACCGCCGCAGGTGTATTGATGGCGAAGCTGATGAACGTAGTGAGCAAAATACCTATTAACCCGTTGATTGGTGCCGCTGGGGTTTCGGCAGTGCCAATGGCGGCGCGTGTGGCCAACAAGGTAGGTTTAGAGTCTAACCCACATAACTTCCTACTAATGCATGCAATGGGGCCAAACGTAGCAGGCGTTATCGGCTCTGCCGTGGCGGCTGGGGTGATGATTAAGTATTTAGGCTAGTGTTAAGCATTAGCAATATGTCATGCCCAACAACGCAGCTTGCTTAGCAAGCTGCGTTTTTTATGTTGCTGGTTTTGGCAAGCAGTTACAGCACTTTATGGATGATGAGGGGCATTTTTAGGCGATTTTCTAACGCTTCAAGGCTAAGAGGAACATCCTGGGGCCAGCCAACGGTCATGCCCACACCGTTGCTATCGTAGTCGACGTGCTGAATAGGAAGCTGCTGCTCGTCGCACCAGGCGCGCACTATCGCCTCATGGGCAAAGCTTACGCGCAGCAGGTAATTTTCCCGCTCAATAACTTCTTGTGTTGGTAGTGTCTCTAGCCCGGCATTAACTGCTTGCGCATAGGCGCGGGCAAGCCCACCGGTGCCGAGTTTTGTGCCGCCAAAATAGCGAATCACCACACAGCCGATTTCACCCAGCCCACTGCCTAATAACGATTGATACATAGGTCTTCCGGCGGTACCGCCAGGTTCACCGTCATCTGAAAAGCCAATATGCGTTTGCTCTCCTGGCGGGCCGGCAATAAAAGCGCTGCAGTGATGGCTAGCATTGGGGTGGGCCGTTTTCGCCGCTTGCAGCAGCGCATCAAAAGCTTCTTTGTTCGGTGCATGGCACATCCAGGTGAGAAACTGGCTTTTTTCTACCTCAATAACGGTTGTGTGCCACTGTGTGGGGGGTAAATCAGGGATGCGATAACGCACTCATTACTCCTGGGAGTCGTGAGGCCGGGGTGAGCCTTAATGATGCCGCGGTGGTGAGTCATGATGCTCAATACCCATCACCATACCTAAAACTTGAATATCACAATTATGCAGGAATACCGCAGGGGTTGCTGCATCTTCAGGCAATAAATGCACACCCAGTCGACTAATCGAGAGCTGTTTTAACGCAACTTCACGCTGGTTAATTGTCGCAACAGCGGTTTCGTGTTGAGTATCATGCTGATAGCGTCGAATGATAATGACATCGCCATCGAATAAGTTGCTGTCACGCATGCGGTCACCGCGCACTTTGAGTGCGTAGGTGTTACGTCGCGTAATGTGTGAAGTGTTAGCTTCACGTACGACCGTAGAGGACAGTGGTGCTGGCTGAAATGAGGTGCTTGGTGCAGGGCGTGTTGCGAGCATCGACGTTGTCATCATGATTTCTCCAATGCAGCGCCCGTTCCGTAGGCGTTTAGTTGCGATGATGGCTGTTTTTTTATGAAGTGTTTTTTCATACAGTAGTCGCAGTATAAACCTGTTTTTGCATACAGTTCCAGTGGTGGTTTTTTTCTTATTTCCAGCGCGCTTTTTTTGCGGCACTGATGATACGTATCATGCTGCGACCCAAGGCCGCAGAGTGCGACTGGCGAGAAAGTGGCTTTCCGTGTAGAGTTCGACCCGAAATCTATGTGGCTGGAGAGACCTTTGAGCCTGTGCCTGCAAGCCCGCCAGTTGGCCTGTGAACGCGATGACCGCTGGCTATTTGAAGGACTCGATCTTGATATTCACAGTGGTGAGATCGTGCGCATTGAAGGTCCTAATGGCAGCGGTAAAACAACGCTGTTGAAAATTCTCTCGGGCCAACTGAGCGATTATCATGGCGAGCTTTACTGGAATGGCGCATTAATGCGTGAAACCCGTGAACATTTTCTCGCTAATTTGCTCTATTTAGGACACGCCCCGGGGGTTAAAGCAGGTCTGACCCCACTTGAAAACCTTACTTGGTATCAAGCGCTTAGCGGTGAGCAAGGCTCTGAAGAGCAGCGTGAAGATGCTTTGGCTAAGGTGGGGCTGAGAGGCTTTGAAGACGTACCGTCAGGGCAGCTTTCCGCGGGCCAGCAGCGCCGGGTGGCGCTGGCAAGGTTAACGCTTACCCCTAGAGCCCTCTGGGTGCTGGATGAGCCCTTTACAGCCATTGACCGTGACGGGGTGGCAGCGCTTGAGGCGCAGCTTGTTGCGCATGCAAAGGCGGGGGGGTGTGTACTGGTCACCACGCATCATGAGCTAACCGCTTCACCCGTGCTTAGAAGAGTACAGTTGGGGTAAAAGGAGATAGCGTTGCCCAGTACAGATGTCACCACCAGTGCCTCAGTAATACCAATGTACGAGCCCCAAGGAGGGCTATTAGTTGCACTAAGCGCCACGCTTAGGCGTGATTTAACGCTGATGCTTCGTAGGCGAGGGGAGGTGCTTAATCCGCTGGTGTTTTTTGCTCTGGTGATCACCCTTTTTCCTATCGGTATTTCGCCAGACCCGCAGCTATTAGCGGTTATCGCACCGGGGCTACTGTGGGTGGCGGCATTATTGGCAGCGCTGCTCTCTTTAGACAGCTTGTTTCGCAGCGATTACGAAGATGGCAGCCTAGAGCAGATGCTGTTAGCACCGCAGCCTTTGGCAGCGCTCGGATTAGCAAAAGTGGCTGTGCACTGGCTGCTGACCGGGTTGCCTCTAGCCCTAATGGCGCCAGTGCTTGGCATTATGCTGGCACTGCCCGCCGGCAGCTATCTGGTATTAGCGCTTTCATTGGCACTGGGTACGGCTAGCTTAAGCTTAATTGGTGCTATTGGCGCCGCACTAACCGTAGGCTTGGCGCGGGGAGGGGTGCTGCTCTCGTTGCTGGTACTGCCGCTCTATATTCCAATACTTATTTTTGGAGCTGGTGCGGTACAGGCTGCGATTATGGGCGATGGCGTGGCGGCACACTTGGCAATTCTGGGCGCGTTATTGGCCATGGCGTTGATGCTTTCACCCTGGGCAATTGCCGCGTCACTACGCATCAGTATCAACGGCTAAAGGACGGAAAATCCATGTGGGCCTTTATTAACAAACTAAGATCACCCAAGTGGTTTTACACGATTAGCGCAAAGCTGCAGCCCTGGTTTTGGGTAGTAGCCGCATTGCTGTTGATAACCGGCACGGTTTGGGGGCTTGCCTTTGCCCCTGCAGATTATCAGCAGGGCAATAGTTTCCGTATTATTTATGTCCATGTGCCAGCCGCTTTTTTGGCTCAGTCGATTTTCGTTTCCATGGCCATCACTGGGCTGGTGTTTATGGTGTGGAAAATCAAAATCGCGGATATGGCCGCGACCGTTATGGCGCCACTGGGCGCCGCAATGACATTTATCGCGCTTTTTTCTGGGGCGGTATGGGGAGTGCCCACCTGGGGAACGTGGTGGATGTGGGATGCACGCCTCACCTCTATGCTGATTTTACTGTTTTTATACTTGGGCGTTATTGCCCTACGGGGAGCGTTTAGCAGTCGCGATAGCGGCTCACGCGCCGCCTCTATATTGGCAATGGTGGGGGTTATCAATATTCCGATTATTAAATACTCGGTTGATTGGTGGTACACGCTTCATCAGCCAGCCACTTTTACTATCACTGGCCGAGCGGCGATGCCGATGGAAATGTGGGCACCGCTGCTGATTATGGTGCTGGGGTTTTACAGCTTTTTTATCGGCTTAACGCTAATGCGCACGCGTAGCGAGATCTTACGCCGTGAAGCCAGCAAGCGCTGGGTGCGTGATTTGATAGAGGAGTCGCACTAATGGCTTTCTCGTCGATGAATGAATTTCTCGCAATGGGTGGTCATGGGCCTTATGTATGGGCTGCCTGGGGCGTTACTGCGCTGCTGTTGTTAGTCATCTTGTGGCATGCACGACGGGAGCGTCGCCAGTTGCTTAGCGGCTTGAAGCGTCGTGCTCGCCGTGAAAGTCATGCGAACAACTACCCAACAACAGCAGCGCAGGCATCGGTTAAACCTGTTCAAGGGGACGTTCATCATGACGCCTAAACGTAAGCAAAAGCTATTTGTCATTTTAGGGTTAGTCTCATTAACGGCGATTGCCGTGGGACTGACCCTTTATGCGCTGCGTGCCAACATCAATCTGTTTTTCAGCCCGGTACAAATTGCTCAAGGCAATGCGCCAATCGAACGTCAGATCCGCGCGGGTGGGATGGTAAAAGAGGGGTCGGTTTCCCGCGATAGAGAAAGCTTAAATGTTGAGTTTACGGTGACGGACTACGTCGATGATCTTGACGTTTATTACAGTGGAATTTTGCCGGACCTGTTCCGTGAAGGGCAGGGGGTGGTCGTGGTTGGCGAGCTACAGGCCGATGGGCGTTTCCGCGCTGACCAGGTGTTGGCACGCCACGATGAAAATTATATGCCGCCAGAAGTTGCTCAAGCGCTGGAGGAAGCTGGCTATTCGCCTGCTGACTTCCAGGCGAAAGCGGCTAAAGTTGGCGAGCGGTTGGAGCAAGAAGGCGTTCCAAACGCTAGCGAATACTAACGCTCAGGCTGCCCTGCTGCGCAGCATGCTGTTTTGCCCAGTGCTATCTCGGAGCGCTCATGTTCATTAAAATGATTCCTGAAATTGGCCATTTTGCCCTGGTTATCGCTCTATTAATGGCGATAGTTCAGTTCGTCATGCCGCTGGCCGGGGCCGCTACTCGCCGCCCCCTATGGATGGCGTATGGACGCCCAATGGCCGCCGGTCAATTTCTCTTTGTCGCGATTGCTTATCTTTGTCTTACGACAAGCTACATGCTGGATGACTTCAGCGTTGCCAACGTTGCGAATAACTCGAACTCGCTACTGCCCTGGTATTACAAATTTAGCGCCGTGTGGGGAAACCATGAAGGTTCGGTACTGCTATGGAGCTTGATGCTAGCAGGTTGGGGGTATGCAGCATCGGTGTTCTCAGGTGACTTGCCACGGGACATGGTGGCACGAGTTCAAGGCATCATGGGAATGGTGTGCGTTGGCTTCCTGCTGTTTATCTTAATGACCTCCAATCCTTTTGAGCGCCTGTTACCCAACATGCCGCAGGATGGCGCCGATCTAAACCCGCTGCTTCAAGATTTTGGCCTCATTGTGCATCCCCCTATGCTCTACATGGGCTATGTAGGCTTTTCCGTTGTCTTTGCCTTCGCTATTGCAGCCCTGTTAGGTGGCCGATTAGATGCGGCTTGGACGCGGTGGGCTCGCCCCTGGACTAACTTAGCCTGGGCGTTTCTTACCGTAGGCATTGCGTTGGGCAGCTGGTGGGCGTATTACGAGCTTGGCTGGGGCGGCTGGTGGTTCTGGGATCCGGTCGAAAACGCGTCGCTGCTCCCTTGGCTTACCGGCACTGCATTAGTGCACTCTTTAGCGGTTACCGAAAAACGTGGTTCATTTAAAAGCTGGACGGTACTACTGGCGATCTCGACGTTCTCACTGTCGCTAATGGGTACCTTCTTGGTGCGCTCAGGGGTCTTAACGTCGGTACATGCGTTCGCCAACGACCCTTCTCGCGGCTTCTTTATCTTAATGCTGCTAGCGATCACCGTTACGCTCTCGCTGCTGGTATTTGCGTTACGCGCACCACGGGTTAGCCATAAAGTGGGGTTTAACTGGCTTTCACGGGACTCACTGTTGCTGGTTAACAATATTCTGTTGGTTATCATGACCGTCACCGTTCTGCTGGGAACGGTTTATCCGCTAATTCTCGACTCCCTTGGGCTGGGGAAAATTAGCGTAGGGCCTCCTTATTTTAACGCCCTGTTTGTGCCCCTCACGATCGTGATGTGTATGTTTATGGGCTTAGGTCCTGTTGCCCGCTGGAAGGGCATGGAGGCGGGCGAACTTGTCCGTAAGCTATGGATTGCCGGTGCCGCATCGCTAGTGCTTGGGGCGGCAATGCCGCTGCTGTACGGCGGGGAGTGGAACCTGTGGGTCTCACTAGGGATTGTTTCAGCCCTGTGGATTGTGCTGCCCATGGTGCGCGACCTGTTTGATAAAACTCGCCATGCGAGTTCTTTCGTCGCTGGCCTACGCAAGCTCTCGCTGTCTTATTGGGGCATGGTACTTGGGCATGTGGGTATTGCGGTGACTATCGTCGGTGTGGCGGTTGTCTCGAACTACAACATTGAGCGTAACGTGCGCATGTCGCCGGGCACCACGGTGGAAGTTGCAGGCTACCAGTTTACGATGACCGAGCTAACCAATCGTCGTGGGCCGAACTTTCTGGCCGATACGTCGATCATCCAGGTACAGCGTGGTGAAACAGGGCGTAGCTTCGTTATGCGCCCAGAAAAACGTCTTTATTTAGCGACTGGTATGCCCATGACCCAGGTAGCGTTGCGTCCTGGCTTATTCCGCGATCTCTATGTGGCGATGGGTGAAGACTTAGAAGACGGCAGCTACGCCCTGCGAATTCAGTATAAGCCGTTTGTTCGTTGGCTCTGGCTGGGCGGCTTATTGATGGCATTCGGCGGTGTGTTGGCCGTGGTCGATAAGCGCTATCGTCGGGTAGCGGCGCGTAAATCGGGGCCTGTCGAGACTGCCCAAGAAGCGTCGTCGAAGGAGGCTACGGCATGACTCGGCGCCTCTTACTGCTACTTCTACCAGTTGGTTTTATAGGAATTGCGTTATTTCTCTACCAAGGCTTAGGGATCAACCCCTCTGATCGTGACTCTGCGCTGATGGCGAGGGAGTTCCCTGCCTTTGAAGCCAGCACCCTACGCGATGCGAACCGTCGTGTGGATCAGACGCTGCTTACCGGCGAGGTAACCCTTGTAAACGTATGGGGTGAGTGGTGCCCCGCTTGTAAGCAAGAAATGCCTCAGCTATTGGCATTGGCGGATAACAATATCCGCATGGTGGGTATTAACTACCGAGATACCCGCGAAAAAGGGCTGGAGTTCTTGAGCGAGTTTGGCGATCCCTTTGAGGTCAATATTTTTGATCCTGAAGGCAGCTTGGGCTTTGACCTTGGCGTTTACGGCGCGCCAGAGACCTTTTTAGTCGATGCCGACGGTGTTATTCGCTATCACCATAAAGGCTATGTATCGCCTGAAGATGTCCGCGATCGCATCCTTCCGGAGGTAGAAAAATGGCGCTAATTCGTACGCTCTCAGTGCTCTTAATGTTGCTATTTACCTTCAGTGCGATGGCGGGGGGGATCGAAATTCGCGAGTTTGATGATCCGGTAATGGAGAAGCGTTACCGCGACTTAACCGCTTCCATGCGATGTCCTCTGTGTGAAAACCAGGCCATTGATGACTCTGATGCGCCGATATCAGGCGATATGCGCGACCGTGTTTACCTACTGCTTCAAGACGGGCGGTCGGATATTGAAATCATAGATCATATGGTACGGAGGTTTGGGGATTATATTCTTTATAATCCGCGCCTGGAAAACCGCACCTACCTGCTATGGGGGCTGCCTATTGGGCTTGTTTTTGTAGGGTTGCTGGTGGTTGTTCTGATGGTTCGCGCCCGTCGCAACGCGTCTGCCAAAGCCCTGAGCGCCGAAGAGCGCGCCCGCCTGGATGCTCTGATCAACCGCGAGAGGTCCTCATGACACCGCTCTGGATTGCAATTGCTTTACTGTTACTGCCTGCACTTTGGCTGCTGATAGCGCCTATGCGCAGCGCCCGTTCATTAAGTGACCAGCTACATCATTTTGAGGCTAACGATACCTCTGCCGAGCAAAATGTGGCGATATTTAAACGCCGCCTGGCCTCTCTAGAGGCCGCCCATGAGCGAGGTGACATTGACGAAGCTCGCTTTGAAGAAGATCGGTTAGAGCTAGAGCGCAGCCTGTTAGAAGACACCGTTATCCAAACCAAGCAACCGCTAAAAGCGGCCACTGCCGGTAAAGTTGCGGTACCGTTGGTGATGGTGAGTGTTGTCATTGCGAGCGTGTTTTGGTATCAGCAGCACGGTGCTGAGGGTGATCTCACGCTTTATGCGATTCAGCAAGAAGTAAGAAACGACCCGGACGCGTCGTTAGCCATGTATCTAGAGCGCATGGAAGCTGAGGCCGAACGTCAGCCCAACAATCCGAACGTGTGGAACTCGCTCTTTCCGCTCTACCGCGAATCAGGCCAGCCTGAAAAAGCGGCCGCTGCCTTGGAGCGGTTGATAGAAATCGATGGCCGCGTTGCACCACTGCTTGCCCAGTTAGCCCAGCTGCGCTTCTTTATGGCCGAGCGTGAGCTGGTTCCAGAGGTTCAAGCATTAGTGGATGAAACTCTGGCGCTAGACCCGCGCCAGCCAACCGTCTTGGGTATTTTGGGCATTCACGCGTTTGATAGCGGTGAGTATGAAACCGCCATTGATCATTGGCGCCGCGCCCTTGCTAATATTGAAGACTCCAATACGGCCTCTTCGCTGCGCGATGGTATTCGTGTTGCCCAGCTGCGTTTAGGCATTGAGCCAGAAACAGCGAATGTAGACGCTGCGCAGAGTCAGGGCGTACGGGTCACCGTGTCGCTGGACGATGCCCTGATGGGCAGCGTCGATGATGATGCAACGGTGTTTATCACGGCGCGTGATATGGAAGGTGAGCTGCCGCCGCTAGCAGTAGTGCGCGGTCAAGTCTCTGAACTGCCGATGACCGTGATATTAGACGACACTGCGGCTATGTCGCCAGAAGCGCAAATTTCTCAAGTCCGCGATGCGCGTCTCATGGTGCGTGTTTCGCCCTCTGGCCAAGCCACGCCTCAACCGGGGGATCTGTTTGGCGACCTGGAAAGTGTGAGCGTAGGGCCCATTAGCGAAGATGAAGCGGCCAATGTTGTCATTAACCGCGTTTTTGAATAATCGCCACGCAAGTAGCTGCTAAGAAGGGGCGCAATGCGCTTAACCTCTATTCGTCTGGTTGGGTTTAAGTCCTTTGTTGACCCTGTCACCGTGCCCTTCGATGGCAATATGACGGCCATCGTCGGGCCAAACGGCTGCGGCAAATCCAATATCATTGATGCTGTTCGCTGGGTTATGGGGGAATCTTCCGCCAAAACCCTGCGCGGTGAATCCATGGCCGATGTTATCTTCAACGGCTCAACAGGACGTAAGCCCATTGGCCAAGCGTCCATTGAGCTTAAGTTTGATAACCGCGACGGTGGCATGGGCGGCGTTTACGCCCAGTACGCAGAGATCGCCGTCAAGCGTCTGGTGACCCGGGATGGCCAGTCCAACTACTTCTTTAACGGCCAAAAGTGCCGCCGTCGAGATATTGCTGACCTGTTTATGGGCACCGGCCTCGGCCCGCGCTCCTACGCGATTATTGGACAGGGGATGATATCGCGGCTGATTGAAGCTCGGCCTGATGACCTGCGCGCCACATTAGAAGAAGCTGCGGGTATTTCCAAGTACAAAGAGCGCCGCCGGGAAACCGAAAACCGCATGCGCCGTACCCAGGAAAACCTAGAGCGCCTGGATGACATTCGTGAGGAGCTGGATAAGCAGCTTGAACGCCTTAAGCGCCAAGCCGAAGCGGCAAAGCGCTATCAAGAGCTAAAACAGCAGGAGTACCGGCTAAAAGGTGAGCTGGCCCTGTTGCGCGGTCGCACGCTGCGTATTGAGCAGTCCCACCAAGAGAGCCGCGTCCGCGAGCTAGAAATTGCGGTTGAAAAAGACGTATTTGGCGTTCGCCAGTGTGAAACTCGCCTGGAGCAAGCCCGCGAGCAGCACGATGAACTGGCCGAGGTGCTGGATCGCCATCAACAGCAGTTTTATGAAACCACTACGCGCATCGCCCGCCTAGAGCAAGACCAGGCCCACCGCCGCAGCCGCGAAGCGCAGTTGGCCAACGACATTGCCACCGCCCGCCGAGATCTCGACGAGCAGCGCCAGGTCAGCGAGGGCGACCAGGAGCGGCTCGCGGTGATCGGCGAGCGCTTTGAGGAGCTGCTGCCCGAGCATGAAGCGCTTGAGGAGCAGCTTGAAATCCTCGAGCAAACCCTGGCCGACGCGACACCAGCGTTAGAGGCCGCCGAGCAGCAGTGGACGGATGCTGAAAACCGCTGGCGCGAGGCCAGCCGCGATGCCGACCGTAGCCAAGACCAACTGCGTGATTTAGAGCAACGTATTGCTCGCCTGCAGGCAGAAGGGCAGCGCCGCCGCCAGCAGCGCGGCGAGCTGGCCGACATGACCGCGCTGCAAAACGAGCACGCCGACTACCAAGCCCGCTTGGAAGAAGCCGACCAACGTGCCGGTGCCTTCCAAGTGGAGCGTGAGCAGTGGCAGCAGCGCTACAGCGATGCCAAAAGTGCCTACCAGCAAGCGGTGGCAGGGCGCGATGAGCAGCGCGCTGCACTTAGCCAGCAGCAGGGCGAACTTGCCTCGCTGCAGGCGCTGATGGATGCCGCTCTGGCCGATCACGACCCTCAGCTAAGCGAAACGCTGGCCGCTCATGGCCTCGCCGATGCACCCCGCTTGGGTGAAGCCATTTCGGTCAGCCAAGGGTGGGAACGGGTTATTTCCTGGCTACTCGCTCCCTGGCTAAACGCCCGGCTGGTAGCCGCCCATCACCTAAACGCGCTGCCCGAAGCGCTGGCGACGGAGTGGTGCTTGATTGATCAAGCGCCGCCTTCCACAGCCACGGCGGGCCCAGGCAATCGCCTCAGCGATTTGGTGAAAGGGGCAGGCGCGCTAACGGAGTGGTTAGCCAGTATTCACTATGTGGATACCGCCGAAGCTACCGAGGCGCTGTTGCCTATGCTTGCCCCTGGTGAGAGTGTAGTCAGCCAAGACGGCGTATGGCGCGGTCGCGGCTGGCTGCACCAGCAATCGAACGGAGAAGGTGTCGATGCGCTATTGGTGACGCGTCGCCGCTTTGAGGAGCTGGCCGCAGAGCGTGAGCGGGCGGAAGAGGCGTTGGCGCTCTTGGATGAACAGTGCGAAGCCGCCAACGAAACGATTGAAACGTTAGAACTGACCCGTGAACAGCAAGCGGAGCAGGAGCGCGACCACGCGGCCACCCGCCAGCAGCTAGCGGTGCAAGAGCAGCGGCTTGCCCAGCGCCTGGAGCATCTCTCCAGCCGTGCTACGGAGCTGGACGACGAACTGGCGCAGCTGCAAGAGGATGAGGCGGAGTTAACGCTTACTTTAGAAGAGCAGCGCGCTCGTTGGCACACGGCCATGGAGCAACTGGAAACCGCCGCCGAAGCGCGCGAAACCAGCGCCGAACAGCGCCACCGCCAGCGTGAGCAGCGCGAGCAGCTCAACCAACAGCATGCCCCGCTCAAAGCGCGTCAGCAGTCACTCGCGCTTGAGCGAGAAAGGCTCACTGCAGAGCGCGATAGCCTACGCGCCCAGCAAGCTCGCAGTAGCGATAGCGAAGAGCGTTTAGCACTACGTATTGCCGAGCTAGAAGAAGCGCGGGAAATGCTGGTAGAGCCAGATGAACTCGCCGCCGAAGAACTTGAGGAGCTACTCCATCAGCGCGAACAGCAGGAGCGTCGTCTAAACGAGACTCGCCAACAAGCTCAAGCGTTAGCTGAGCAGTTGCGTAATGACGAGCTAGCCCGCCAGCAGCATGAGCGCAATTTAGAGCAAAGCCGAGAGCAGTTACAGCAGCGCCGCATGGACGTGCAAGCACTGGTGTTAAAAGCCGCTACCCAGGATGAACAGTTAGCCGAGCTTGGCCACGATGCCGAGTCACTTGCCGCACACCTGCCCAGTGATGCCAATGAAACAGCATGGCAGGAGCGTTTAGAGAGCACGTCAGATAAGATTCGTCGTTTAGGCGCCATTAATCTCGCGGCGATTGAAGAGTACGATCAACAGGCCGAACGGCGTAACTACCTGGAAGCCCAGCACGCCGAGCTAATCGAAGCACTGGAAACCCTAGAGCGGGCGATTAAGCGGATCGACCAAGAGACCCGCATACGCTTTAAAGAGACCTTCGAGCAGGTGAATACT
The DNA here is from genome assembly GCF_044809155.1 of Vreelandella venusta. Lineage (GTDB taxonomy): Bacteria > Pseudomonadota > Gammaproteobacteria > Pseudomonadales > Halomonadaceae > Vreelandella > Vreelandella venusta_B. The sequence goes on along the minus strand of NZ_CP085241.1, from coordinate 2,694,113 downwards.
GGTCTGCAAACCCTCTTCCCACGCGTATTTGGTGGTGGTGCCGCTTGGTTAACGCTGACCGGAGACGACCTACTGGAAACCGGCGTGGCGATTATGGCCCGCCCACCGGGGAAGAAGAACAGCACGATTCACCTGTTATCCGGTGGGGAAAAAGCGCTGACTGCGCTGTCGCTGGTCTTTGCCATCTTCCAGCTCAACCCGGCCCCGTTCTGTATGCTGGATGAGGTCGACGCTCCGCTGGATGACGCCAACGTTGGCCGCTACGCCAAGCTGGTGAAAGAGATGTCTGAAAGCGTGCAATTTATCTATATTACCCATAATAAAATCGCGATGGAGGCTGCCGAACGCCTGATGGGGGTAACGATGCAGGAGCCGGGGGTGTCGCGGCTGGTCTCCGTGGGGATTGACGAAGCGGCAGCATTAGTAGACTAGCAGGCGCCTGTGCTTACTAAATTTACGTAAGTGTTTTTGCACTGGCTTAAGCGCACAGAATTTTTTACGGAAATTCGCGAGAAACATAAACGTTCACTAGGATTACACTTAGCAATACTTGGAGTGTGGTAGTAACAGTGGTTAAGCACTAGTCACTGCGTTAAATGCGCTTGATAGCAGGACAGATGAGGTACTGCATTACCGCCAGAAAATTAGCGATGTAAGAAGTTAAAATTTATTTAAATCAGTAGGATAGCTGCTGTCATAAGCCACATCCTGATGAGTCAGCGTAAAGCGCCTATAAAGAAGAAGCTTAGGCTCGATGTTAATAAGCACTAAAATTGCACTTTTCCTGGTTGATACGGTCGGAAAATTGCCTTAAAAACTTCTAATGCGTCGTACTAACGTAGAAAATAGCAAAAAGTGGCCCTTTTCGTAGCAATCGCGCTATGCTTGGTGATAATTAGTGACTATCTAAAAGGTTTCCGTCTTCAGGCATGGCGCCTTAGCAACCGGTTAAATGACCCATGGAATGCTCGACATGGAATTAAGAGAGTGGTTAATCATTCTAGGATTGGCACTGGTTTCGCTTATCGTGGTCGACGGTGTGCGAAGACTTCAACGTCAGCGGCGTGTCCCTCAGCTAGATCAGGCAGCCAAAGACCTACCGGCTGTTAAACCGGAAGAGTTCGACGACGCCGCTAAAGAGGCAGAAATAAATTGGGAGCTGCCTAATGGTGGTGCCAGGGTTGTTAAGCCTGCGGATTACAGCGGGCTTGGAAGCAAGCCCAAATTAGAGCGCCAAGAGCACCCTGGGCCGTCTAAAGTGCTCAATGATTTTAAACGCTCTTTCTCTAAAGCGATGCCGAAACAGAAGCCCGCGGTTAAGCAAACGGTTAAGCAGGCATCCGCACCTGTTACCCCTGCTTCCTCCGGCTCTCAATACAGCGCGTCTGCAGCCCATGAGCCCCCGCATAGCGAGCAGCCAGCATGTGAGCAAGAGCGCCGGGAGCCCAGTGTGTCTATGATGGAAAACGATAGCCCCACGGCTTCCACATCTCCTCAGGCGATAGACAAGGCTGAATATACCGCCTCTGACCCCCATGTTTCCGATGAAATGCGGGCGGATGAAAAACCACCGGTTGAGCCTGTTCAACCGACCGCTCAAGATGCTGCGCCGACAGAAACTGCTGCCGCACAGCCCGCTTTAGACGCTGATGCCTTCTCTATGCCGCTCTCCGCGCAAGAGACATCTACCTCAGAATCCGAGACACCGAAGCAAGCGGTTCACCAAGAAGAGTCTGAACCCGTGTTGCGCGCCGAACCGGAAGACGCCGTATTTGCAAAACAGTCATCTGATGCACCCAAGCGCCGGCAGCTCCGTCAAGATACGGTGGGTGAGCATGACGAGCTTGATGACGATGAAATTGATGAATACCGATTAGTCGATTTTGAGGGCATCGGCCGCTCCTTCAAACGCCGCTTGATTGAGCGTCGCAAGCAAAAAGCCATTAAAAAAGCTGAAAAAGCTAAGCGGGCCGAAGCATTAGCCAAACAGAAAGCTGAGCGCAAGGCTCTGGAGGCAGAGCAGCGCCGCGAGGCGAAAGAAGCCGCTGAAGCCGAGAAAGCCCGTATTGCCCAAGAGCGTGCAGAGGCCCGAGAAGCGGCGGCTAGCGCAGCGGAAGCTCAGCGAATGGCAATGCAGCAAGAAGCGCGTGAAGCTGCCGATAACTCTCCGGTGAACCGCCATGATGAAGGGCATCGTCAAGGCCGCTCTGAGGGGTATGCTAACGACTACTCCCAGGGTTATGACAGCATCGATGAGTATGATGAATACGTAACCGATGCTTATGCTGAACAAGAGAGCGTCGTTCGTACCCATCCAGCGCTTGAAAAAGCGTTACGCCACGACGTGAATGGCGCGCATGCCAAGGAAACGTTGACCAACGCCGATGAAATGGTGGTGATTAGCGTTCTTTCTCGTGATCCTGAAGGCTTTGATGGCGGCAAACTGCTTGAGCTGATGATGGTATGTGGGCTGCGCTACAGCCGTGAAATGGGCGTTTTTCACCGCTTTGAAACGGAAAGTGCAGATAGTGAGCTGCAGTTCTCAATGGTTAACGTGCTTAAGCCAGGTACATTCCCCATTGAGGAAATGGATGAGTTCGTTACACCAGGCATTACCTTCCTGATGCCATTGCCCGGTGCTGCGGATAGTTCCGCTGCGTTTGAAGCCATGGTAGAAACCGCGATGGTGCTAGTACGCCATATGGGCGGCGAGCTGAAAGATGAAAACCGCAGTGTGATGACCGCGCAAACCATCGAATTTGCCCGCCAGCGGGTGCATGAATTTGAGCGTCGACACCGTTTGCATCGCCAATTGCAGGCGCGCTAATCGCCGCTTTGTTATACCACCCGCCTTCCACGAAGGCGGGTGTTTTTGTTATTAAACGTCCGTTTTTCTTTGTACGCCGGAACCCCTGAATGAGTCAGCCTGCCCCCCATTTGCTTGAAGAGATTAGCCAGCTTCGCGCCGAACTGGATGATGCTAATTACCGCTACTACGTGCTGGACGAGCCAACACTGACGGATGCGGATTATGACCGTAAGCTACAGCGCTTAACGCAGCTAGAGGCTGAGCATCCTGCACTGATAACGCCCGACTCGCCCACCCAGCGTGTTGGCGCTTCACCGGCAGAGGGGTTTCCCGAGGTTGCCCACGCCATACCGATGCTCTCGCTGGATAATGCCTTTAGTCGTGATGATATTGTGGCGTTTGCCGAACGCGTGGCGGAGCGCTTGGAGTGTCAGGCCGGTGAGATTGAGTTTAGCTGTGAGCCAAAACTCGATGGTGCTGCGGTGTCGCTAGTGTATGAGCAGGGCGCGTTAGCCATCGGTGCGACTCGGGGGGATGGCCGGACGGGAGAAGGCATTACCTCGAACCTGCGTACCCTGCGCTCCGTTCCGCTCAAGTTAATAGGCGAAGACATCCCAGCATTGCTTGAAGTGCGTGGTGAGGTGATCATGCGCCACGCAGGGTTTGAGGCGCTTAATGACCGTGCCAGAGATGAAGGAAGCAAGGTATTCGCCAACCCGCGTAACGCGGCTGCGGGCAGCTTACGCCAGCTTGATCCGCGCATTACCGCGACCCGCCCGCTAGAGTTTCATGCCTATCAAGCGGCACGGTTGCAGCCCGATATGGGGGACACTACCCACAGCGCGCTGATGGCGCGACTATCGACGCTTGGGTTTCGCACCAGCACCGAGCTAACCACGATGCACGGCCCAGAGACCGTTGCCGACTATTGCGAACAGTTAGGTGCAAAACGCGACCAGCTTGGCTACGACATTGATGGCGTGGTGATTAAGGTGAACGACCTGCGCCACCAGCGGGAGCTGGGTTTTGTGGCCCGCGCCCCGCGCTGGGCGGTGGCGTTTAAATTTCCGGCCCAGGAAGAGGTTACCACGCTGAACGATGTGGAATTTCAGGTGGGGCGCACCGGGGCGATTACGCCGGTGGCGCGCCTGGAGCCGGTCACGGTGGCCGGTGTTACCGTCTCCAACGCCACGCTGCATAACGCCGATGAGATTATCCGCTTAGGCGTGATGATTGGCGATACCGTCGCCATTCGCCGTGCAGGAGATGTTATTCCCCAGGTGGTGCGGGTGGATGAAGAGAAGCGCCCGGTAAATGCCCGCGCGATTAGCTTCCCCGACCACTGCCCAGTGTGCGGCTCGGAGATCGAACGCCTGGAAGGTGAGGCGGTGGCGCGCTGTTCCGGCGGGCTTTACTGCGCTGCTCAGCGCAAAGAGGCGCTAAAGCACTTTGCTAGCCGCAAGGCGCTGGATGTGGATGGGCTGGGTGAAAAACTTATCGAGCAGTTAGTGGACCTAGACTGGGTGAAAACGCCTGCCGACCTCTTTCATCTAAGCGTGGAGCAGTTAAAGAGTCTGCCGCGCATGGGTGAAAAGTCGGCGACGAATTTGGTCAATGCCCTAGAGAAGGCCAAGCAGACCACGCTAGCGCGATTTATTTACGCACTAGGCATCCGTGAGGTGGGCGAAGCCACGGCAGCCAACGTGGCCAACCACTTTGGCACGCTACAAGCGCTGCAAGACGCCGACCTAGCGGCGCTGGAAGCGGTGAACGACGTAGGCCCCATTGTCGCTAAGCATATTCATACGTTTTTTCGCCAACCCCACAACCTAGAAACGCTGCAAGCGCTGATTGAGGCGGGCATTACCTGGCAAGAGTCAGAAGTCACCCAAGGCCCCACGCCGCTAGAAGGCCAAACCTGGGTGCTGACCGGTGCCATGGAGAGCATGACCCGCGATGAAGGCAAAGCGCGGCTTCAGGCGCTGGGGGCTAAAGTCGCGGGCAGCGTATCGAAAAAGACCACCTGCCTAGTGGCGGGCGAAGCCGCGGGCAGCAAGCTCACCAAAGCCGAGCAGTTGGGCGTTGAAGTGATTGACGAAGCGACCTTTATTGACCGTTTAACCGCCTGGGAGCAAAGCGAATGAGCCGATTTATCGAAGTGCCGGCACGCATGCTGCCGCCGGAAACTCTGAATGCGCTGCTGGAAGCGTTTGTAACTCGCCAGGGCTATGACACGACCGATACGACGGGCGAAGGCATGCACGGCTGGGTAGCGGAGCTAAAAAAGCAGTTAGAGCGTCACGAGCTGATTATTGCCCATGACCTTGAGCTGGAAATGACGGAAGTGATGACCCTCGCCCAATGGCGCTCCTTTGGGCGAGACCTAGCGGATGACGAAGAGGAGGGTGACTACTGAGCCCTTACCAGCGCGCTGATAATGCGCCTCCCTGGGTGTAGGTGATCGATGAGCGGCTGCTCAAGCGGTAGCGGTTCATCACAGATGCGTGAGGCGATCACCTCCGCGCACAGCGGTGCGCTGGCCAGCCCCCGTGAGCCATGGGCGGTGGATATCCATAGCCCTGGATAGTGCTCGCCTGTGATGGGCGGGACTTTAGAAGCATCCTTGCGCAGCACCGCGTAATCCCGTTGCCATGCGGCTGAGCTGGGCACTGGCCCGGCGTAAGGCGTTTTATCAGGGCTGGCCGCTCGAACCGCTGCGCGGCCTTCTAGAGCCTCTGGCTTTAACGAAACGCCAGAGGCTTCAAGCGCGGCGACCCATTCTGGCAGTGCCTGTCTCAGCTCATCGATATTGCGCTGGTGCTCTTCCTCGACCATTTGCGTCGTAGCGTTATTGGGCACAAAGCTCGCACCAAAGGTAAGTACGCTATCCATCGGCGGCGATACATAGCCACCCGCACACACCACTTTTGTGGGCACTTCAGTGCCTTCTGGCAGCGTTAGCTCGCTGACTTGGCCACGCACTTGCTGTAACGGCAGCTCGGCGGTTTGGGAAAACTGGTTCGCCAGCGATGCGGTGGCGATTACCACCTGGTCAGCCTGCAGCGTTTCACCGCTGGCCAGCGCTACCCGCCACTGCGCCGCTGTAGAGGCTTGCTGTAGCGCGCTGACATCACCTTGCCGCAGGGTAATATTGGGGTGTTGCAGCAGCTGTTCGCAGAGCCTTTTCGGCTGAGCCCAACCCGCTTGGGGATAAAATAGCCCGTGGGCCGCAGAGACGGGCACGCCCGCCAACCTGCTCAGCGCGTCACTCTGTGCAGACACAACCGATTCCGGTAGCGGATGATTGGCCATAAAACGCTGTTGGCGGGTGGCCTCCTTATCGCTTAGCGCTAATTGGAGCACGCCGCAGGGTTGCCAAAGCGGCGGCTCCTGTGGAAAAGCGGCGGCCAGTTGGCTTAGCCAGCGCTGGCTATACAGCAGCCCGGCTAGGTAAACACGGCTTTGGTGGTTGGTTTCCACCGCCAGCTTTACGTAAAGCGCCCCCTGGCGGTTGCCAGAACCGCCTGCGCCAGGGGTATTGCGCTCAATCACGGTGACTTGCTTGCCTCGCTTCGCCAGCGCTGCCGCCACGCTGCTGCCTGCCATGCCAGCGCCAATTACTACAATATGCTCGGCTTCGTAGTGGGCAGGTGGTGTGAACCAGGGTGTCGCGTTGCGTCGCGCATCCGTGGGCGGGGCTTCAATGCCGCCCGCGAGCATCTCCCGCTTACGGCCAAACCCAGGGACTTTCTTCCAGTGAAACCCTGCCGCCTTTAGCCCGCGTTTCACAATCCCAGCACAGGTAAAGGTGGCAAAGGTAGCGCCGGGGCGAGAGCGGGCGGCCATGGCCTCAAACAGTTCGGGTTGCCACATATCCGGGTTTTTAGAGGGCGCAAAGCCGTCTAAAAACCATGCATCTACCTGGCCGTCGAGCAGCTCCAGCCGCTCGGTGGTGTCGCCAAAGTGCAGGTCGAGGATGACGCGCTCGCTTAAGTGCAGGCGGTGTACGCCGCTCACCGCCTCCGGCCATAGTGCGCACAGCACCTGTGAATAACGGCCCAGCGACGGCCAAGCGCTCAGGGCGCGGGTCAGTGCGTCACGATCAAGGGGAAATTTTTCTGTGGATAACAGATGCAGCCGCGCGTTGGCTGGCGCGTGCTGTTCAAAACAGGCCCAGGCGCAGAGCATATTCAGCCCGGTGCCAAATCCGGTTTCACCAATTACAAAGGCGCGGGTAGGCTGCCACGTGGCAAAACGCTCGGGTAGGTGATTGGCTCCTAAAAAGACGTGCTCGGTCTCTGCGCGGCCATCTTCGCGAGAAAAATAGACATCACCGAAGGCATCCGAATGCGGCGAGGCGTCGTTCCAAGAGAGCAGCGGGGCACTTAGCGCCGAAAGTGGAGGAAGGGCATTTGAGCGTTGTTCAGGACGATGGGGCACGCGGGAGTCCGTGGTGGTGAAGTCAGTAATGAAAATTGGTTAAAAAATGACCAATTTGTTAATCGTAGCGCTATCTCTGGCTTATAGAAAAGCGTCCGCCGAGTTTTCACAGAGTTTTCCACAGGCTCTGTGAAAAAGACGGCGGACCCTCCACACTCGCGCTAATCGGTCAAGGCAAAACTTTCTTGAACGGTTTAACAATGACCTTGGCATACACCCCTGCAATGATATAAGGGTCGGCATCTGCCCAGGCTTGAGCGTCCGCTAAGCTCTCAAACTCTGCAACTACCAAGCTGCCGCTAAAGCCCGCTTCACCGGGATTGTCGGTATCAATGGCCGGGTGGGGGCCGGCTAGCACCAAGCGGCCTTCATCGCGCAGTGCCTCTAGCCGGGCGAGGTGGTCTGGCCGGGCCGCTAAACGACGCTCCAAGCTGTTAGATACATCTTCACTGATAATCGCATATAGCATGGGTGTAACTCCTTGAATGCAAGAGTCGGTTGTTAAGGTGTAGCATTGACCGCCCCTACATTAGCGCGCACCATGGCGAGCGCCTGTGAACCGTTAACGGGAAACAGGATGCCTGTTTGTGTATGACTCACCTATTCTGACAAACTCGCCACACGGCGTCATGCTTATGCCCCTACTTCCTGCAATTTCTCTGCCCCGCGTGTTTGATGCTGACCAGCGTTATCCGGTGGATTTACACATGCACTCAACGGCGTCTGACGGCGCACTTCCCCCCGCGGAGTTAGTGACACTGTGCGCTGAACGCGGTCTTACTCTCATGGCACTCACCGACCACGACACCATGGACGGCATCGCCGAGGCGGCAGACGCTGCTCAGCAGGCGGGGCTTTGCCTGATACCTGGGTGTGAAGTATCTACCCAATGGCAGGGAATTAATATTCACGTGGTAGCGCTTATGCCCGGCGGATTGCAAGGCCCCATGGTAGAAGGGCTGGAGCAGCAGCGGCTGGCCCGTATAAAGCGTTCTGAGGTGATTGCGGAGCGGTTAGAGAAAGCAGGGCTTGCCAATGCGCTGGAAAAAGCGCGTGTTCAGGCGGGGAGCGATCGCCCTCTGGGCCGCCCGGATTTTGCCCGTGCTTTGGTCGCCGATGGCATGGTGCCCGACTGGGCTAGCGCGTTTAAGCGCTACTTGGGCAACGGTAAAAAAGGCGATGTGAAAGCGCTCTGGCCAGACATTAGCGAGGCCGTTGCCTGGATAGTGGCCTCGGGGGGCGTGGCGGTATTGGCCCACCCGCTACGCCACGGGTTGACCCGGCGCAAGCGCGGCCTACTTATGGATACGTTTCAAGCAGCGGGCGGGCAGGGGGTTGAATTGGTGAGTGGTCAGCAAAACCCGGACAGCACCCGTGACCTGGCACGCCAACTGGTTGAGCGTGAGTTATACGCGTCTATGGGCAGTGATTTTCACTTTCCCGGTGGCCACGCGGCCCCGGGGAGTATGAGCTTGATTCCCCGTACCGCTGCGCCACCTATCTGGGAGCACCCGCGCCTCGCCCATCTGCGCGACGCGCCCAGTGGAATGTTGGCGCGTGGGTGACAAGCCCGCGAATCAGCTAAGCTGAACGGATACAGCGAAAAAATACCTAGTGAACATAGGCCTACCCCCAGGAGCAAGCGATGAGCCAATATTTCCAGATACACCCAGAAAATCCGCAAAAGCGTTTGATCGACCAAGCCATAGAAATCATTCGTAAAGGCGGTGTGGTCGCGTATCCGACGGACTCCGGCTATGCGCTGGGCTGCCACTTGGGCGAAAAAAAGGCGATTGAGAAAATCAAATGGCTGCGCTCTCTAGACGATAAACACAACTTTACGCTGGTGTGTTCGGATTTGTCTGAGATAGGCACCTACGCCAAGGTCGATAACGCCGTGTTTCGGCTATTAAAAGCGCACACGCCTGGCCCTTACACGTTTATTCTGGATGCCACCACCGAAGTACCGCGCCTGTTATTGCATCCGAAGCGCCGCTCCATTGGTGTGCGTGTCCCTGATCATCGCATTACCCACGCACTGCTGGATGCGCTTAGGGAACCGCTGATGAGCGTTACGCTAATTCCGGTGGGTGATGACCTGCCGATGAGCGATCCTGAAGAGATTCGTGACCGCTTCGGCGCGCACCTGGATGCCATTATTGATGGCGGTGCCTGCCATCTTGATCCTACCAGTGTGATTGACCTGCGTGAGCTGCCGCCCAAAGTGATTCGGGAAGGCCGGGGCGATGTTACCCCTTTTATTAGCTAAAGCGTCGGGAAGTACCACCTAGGCTATGTATCTAGGCAAGATTGTGTATCTGGGCAAGACTATGTATCTGGGTGGTGCTCTTGTTTGCTTTTGCGTGGGTCTTCGCTCTCTTCATCCAGCCATGTGCCACAACGCAGGCAGTAGCGGGCGCGCTTTTCGTGTCGGTCGTGGCCGCAGCCGGGGCAGGCTTCTTCTGAATAGCGATCTTCGCGTATGGAGCGGATTACCTGAGCGGAAAACACGCCGGTAGGCACGGCAATAATCGAGTAACCAATGAGCATTAAGATAACGGTGATCGCTTTACCAAGCGGTGTGGCGGGCACAATGTCGCCGTAGCCCACGGTGGTCATGCTCACAATCGCCCAATAAATCGACATGGGAATGCTGGTAAAGCCTGCTTCTGGCGACTCAATGGTGTACATCAGCGCGGCGAACAGCGTGACGACCATCAGAATGCTGCTAAAAAACAGCAGGATTTGGCGAAGGCTGCGCTTAAGCGCATCCATTAATAGCCGCGCCTCGCCGACAAACTCCATCAAGCGCAAAATGCGGAAAATACGCAGCACACGAAGCAGGCGAACAATCACTAGCCCTTGAGCGCCGGGCACTAGCAGCACTAGCCAAGAGGGAATAATGGCAATCACATCCACGACGCCATAAAAGCTTTTTAAATAAATCGTAGGGCGTTCAAGGCAGTAGATTCTCACCGCTAGTTCAATCGTGAACAGCAAAGTAAACACCCACTCCACATAGAAGAAAAGCTCCCCGTAGCGCTCGGTGTAGGCGTCCACGCTGTTTAATAGAATCACCGCGACACTCAGTAAAATGGCGATAATCAGCGCAATATCAAATGCCTTGGAACCCGGCGTATCCGACTCAAAAATAATATGGAAAAGCCGTGTGCGCAGTCCCTCTGCACCGGGAGTTAAATGAAAACTCATCGAATCTTCCTGAAGTAGGCCTAATGCGTATTAGCGTAGCGCGGTTTGCCCCGCCAAGCGATGGGCCAGCGTCAACGCGGCGTGACCATAGGCCGCGCTAGGTTGCCCGCTGTGGGTAAGCGCTGTGGACAGCTGCTGAGCGGTAGGGCGAAGGCGACTCTCTAATAAAGGATGCGTGGCAACGGCGCCCAAGGCTTGCTGAGCCGCTACCAAATGCGCGTCTTGGCCACTGTCGTGATACGCGTCTAGCGCCACCGTCGCACGGTGTAGCCATTGAGTCGGCGTGCTGGCCTCAGGAAGCGGCCAATGGTTAGCGGCCAAGGCATTGCCCCGGGCGGCTTTACTGCTATCAGACGGGCGCAGCGGCACACGTTCGGCAAGCGCGAGTGCCAGCGACCATAGCGCCTCGGGTTGGCCCGTTTTTAACTCTAGTTCGATTTCGCAAATGGGGACGTAGGCACTACCGCTGGTGATCTCTCCTTTGTCTAACACCAGCTCAATGTGGCTATCCTGCCACGTCAGCTGCCAACTGTGACGGGTAAAGTCGGTATTTAGCGTAGGGGTTAGCTGATCAATAGCGCTTAAAAGCTGACCTTGAAAGGGGGGGAGTTCTCTCAAGGCAGTAGCGTCAAGCTGTTGGTGGGTAACCGCCCACTCCCACTCTTGCCGGCTGGATAAGCCACCGCCGCCATGGCCTGCAGTTTTAACCGTTTGCAGCACCTGGTTATCGACTTGACGCAGGCGCACGGCAACCTGTGCCTTGGCTAAATCACCGCTGGGCGTATCGAAGTAGGTATTAATCAAGTGATGTTTTAAGGGCGCTGTACCCGCCAAGGCGGGATGGTTAAACAGCGCATCTATCTGTGTGGAAGGCAGCGCTAGCTTAAGCTCGATTTCGTTGATAGCGGTATTGGCAGTTGAATTTTTCACGGCATTAGCCACCTTGGAAGTGAGACGAGTTGGTGCGTTTTTAAAGGCAATGTGAACTTTTTATGACGGCGGCGGGCGCACTCTTTATACTGGCGCCCGCCATTTCCAGGCTCCCCGAAAACAGGCTAAAGGCTCTATGGTTACCTCCAACCCTTTTTCCGCGATGTTTGGCCGCTCGCCATTCCAGCCGCTGCTGGCCCACATCGTCAAGGCCAGTGAATGTGCCGATCAACTGTTGCCGTTCTTCGAGGCAACCCTTAGTGGTGATTGGGAAACCGCCACCACGTTACGTGAAAACGTGACTCGGTTAGAACACGACGCGGATACGCTGAAAACCGAGCTGCGGCTGAACCTTCCCAACACCATGTTCTTACCCGTATCGCGCTCTGACCTGCTCGACTTGATCAGTGTACAGGACAAGATCGCTAATAAAGTACGCGACATTACCGGCATTATGCTGGGCCGTAAAATGCGCGTGCCCGACGAACTGGCGGATCTCATGCGTGAATACATGATCACCAGCGTGGCCTGTGTCGCTCAAGCGCGCCAAGCGCTTGAAGAGCTGAAGGATCTGCTGGAATCGGGTTTTGGTCGCAATGTGTCGGAGGTGATGCAGAACATGATCCGCGAACTGCACACCCTGGAGCATCAGGCTGACGATCAACAAGTTGCTATCCGCCGCCGTCTGTTCGAGCTGGAAAGCCAACTGCCACCGGTGGATGTGATCTTTCTTTACAAGATCATCGATTGGGTGGGCGAGCTATCTGATCGCGCCGAACGCGTGGGCAGCCGCCTACAGATTTTGACCGCTCGCTAAGGGAACCTCATGCTGATTATTGCCCAGCACGGTGACATTTTTATCATCTTAGCCTGTTTGTTTGGTTTTTTTATGGCCTGGGGCGTTGGGGCCAATGATGTGGCCAACGCCATGGGAACCTCGGTGGGGTCGAAAGCGATCACCATCAAGCAGGCCATTATTATTGCGGTTATTTTCGAATTTTTAGGCGCCTGGCTGGCCGGTGGTGAAGTTACCGCGACGATTCGGGGCGGTATGCTCGACCCGGCACTGCTAGAAGCAAACCCGCAGCTGTTGGTGTACGGCATGCTCTCCGCGCTGCTGGCCGCCGCGATTTGGCTGATGATTGCTTCTGCTCGCGGCTGGCCGGTATCGACCACCCACTCCATTGTGGGCGCTATTGTCGGCTTTGGTGCAGTGGGTTTGGGAATGGAAGCAGTCGCTTGGGGCAAAGTAGGTCAAATTGCCTCAAGCTGGGTTGTCTCGCCTTTACTGGCCGGTAGCATTGGCTTTGTGCTGTTTAAATCAGTGCATCATCTGATTTTCGAAAGCAACGACCCGTTTGCCGCTGCCAAGCGCTACGTGCCGGGCTATATCTTCCTGGTCGGCTTTATTGTCTCGATGGTCACGCTCACGAAAGGTCTGAGCCACGTTGGGTTAGACCTCTCTTTTGGCCAAAGCTTCCTGTTGTCGGTCCTGATCGGGGTCGCCATTATGGGGGTAGGCGTCATGATGCAGCGGCGTATCAAATACGAAAAAAACGCAAGCGACCACTTTGGTTACGCCAATGTTGAGCGGGTGTTTGGCGTGCTGATGATCTTTACCGCCTGTGCCATGGCGTTTGCCCACGGTTCTAACGATGTCGCTAACGCGGTCGGCCCGCTGGCAGCAGTAATCAGCGTGGTACGTAGCGATGGGGTGATCGATAGCGCTGCGTTAGTGCCCTGGTGGGTGCTGGTGTTGGGCGGTGGCGGTATTGTCGTGGGGTTGGTGACATACGGTCATAAGGTGATTGCCACCGTGGGGACTGGGATTACCGAGCTAACGCCTAGCCGCGGCTTTGCGGCCACCCTGGCGGCGGCTACCACGGTGGTGTTGGCGTCCGGTACGGGTCTGCCGATCTCTACCACGCATACGCTTGTCGGTGCCATTCTTGGGGTGGGCTTAGCACGCGGTATGGCCGCGCTGAACCTGAGGGTTATCGGTACCATTGTGATGTCGTGGCTGATTACCCTACCTGCGGGTGCCGGTTTAGCAATTCTATTCTTCTTTATGTTCAAGGGCATGTTTGGCTAATCAGCTGCCTGTGTGCAGCGCCTAACGGGCTGCTACTGCTTTCAGCGGCACCTTCTTTTCACAAGAAGGTGCCGCTGCTTTTTGTGCTCTGTTAAAGTAAACACGCTTACTTTCATTCACCTGCTGCCGGAGAGCGGCCCTTGGACACACGGTTCCCCTTTGTTGATTGGTTTCGTAACGCTTCCCCTTACATTAATGCGCACCGGGGACGAACCTTTGTCATCTTAATTGAAGGCGAAGCAATGGCGTCTGGACGAGGGGAGCAATTGATTCAGGACTTAGCGCTGCTGCATACCCTAGGCGTGCGGCTGGTGGTGGTATTCGGTATTCGCCCCCAGGTGCATGAAGCGCTGACGGCGGCGGGGGTGGAGCCTACTCGCGTGGATGGCCGCTGGGTGGCTGACCGGGCCGTAATGGCCCATGTGGAGCAGGTGGCCGCCCACCAGCGGCTATGGCTGGAAGCGCGACTTTCGCTTGGCCTGCCCAGCACGCCGCTGCACGGCGTGGAGCTTAGCGTGATTTCCGGCAATTTAGTGACCGCCAAACCACTCGGCGTGCGCGAAGGCGTTGATTTTGACCATAGCGGAGAAGTGCGCCGAGTGCGGGCCAGCGCCATTGAAGGACTGCTGGAAAAAGGCTCGCTCGTGCTGCTGCCGCCGCTGGGCTTCTCTAGCACTGGCGAAGTCTTCGATTTAGACGCCTCGGAAGTGGCTCAGCACGCTGCGGTGGCGCTCAAGGCCGATAAACTGATTTTACTGGGGGAGTCTGAAGGGCTAGAAGATGAGCAGGGCGCGCTGCTGCGTCAGCTTTCCCCGTTTGAGGCTGAGCCGCGCCTTGCGCATGCCGTGCCGGGAAGCGAGCTGGCGCGGCACCTCAACGCCGCCTGCACCGCCGCTCGGGAAGGGGTGGCACGCACGCATCTGCTCTCGTGGCGTAATCACGATGCGCTGCTCGGTGAGTTGTTCACCCGCGACGGCGTGGGCACCATGATCACTCAGCACCGCTACGAGCAGCTTCGCCCCGCCACGCTTAATGATGTCGCCGGCCTGCTGGAGCTGTTAGAGCCGCTTGAACGGCGCGGCATGCTGGTGGCCCGCTCCCGCGAGCGGCTGGAGCATGAAATTGATGACTACATGGTGATTGAGCGCGATGGCATGGTGATTGGCTGCGCGGCACTGCACGTGTTCCCGGGTACCACCGTAGGCGAAATGGCCTGCGTGGCGGTGCACGGTAACTACCGCGGCGGCGAGCGGGGCGAGCGCTTGGTTGAGGCGCTTGAGCGGCGCGCCCGCCAGCGTGGCCTGGCAGAAATGTTTGTGCTCACTACCCATACGGCGCACTGGTTTGTAGAGCGTGGCTTTCGCACGGCGAGCTTAGACGACCTGCCACCGTTAAAACGTGAAACCTATAACCATGCCCGTAAATCCAAGGTGCTGGTGAAATCACTAAACGGGTAACGTGAACCAAGACGAAGCGGGTGAAAAACTGGATAATGGCCGCCATTCGCCTATCGGCATAGGTGTTATCGCCCAGGCACACTCATTACTCCGGACGCCCGCTCATGGAAATCAAAGTTAACTATCTCGACAACCTCCGCTTAGAGGCTAAGTTCGACGACTTCACGGTGATCTCTGATCAGCCGATTCGCTACAAAGGCGACGGCTCGGCCCCCGGCCCGTTCGACTACTTCTTGGCCTCATCGGCCATGTGCGCGGCTTACTTCGTTAAGGTGTATTGCAACGCGCGCAATATCCCCACCGAGAACATTCGCCTTTCCCAAAACAACATTGTTGACCCGGAAAACCGCTACAAGCAGATTTTCAAAATCCAGGTCGAGTTGCCGGAGGATATCTCCGCGAAAGACCGCGAGGGCATTTTGCGCTCCATCGACCGCTGCACGGTGAAGAAGGTGGTGCAGACCGGCCCCGAATTTCAGATTGAAGTGGTCGAAAATATCGACGAAGACGCCCAAGCGCTGCTGATGGGCGCGCCAGAAGGCAGCACGACGTATATTCCAGGCAAAGACCTGCCGCTGGAACAGACAATTGCCAACATGAGCGCGATGCTGGCGGATCTCGGCATGAAAATCGAGATCGCCTCCTGGCGAAATATCGTGCCCCACGTTTGGTCGCTGCACATTCGCGATGCGGCCTCGCCCATGTGTTTTACCAACGGCAAAGGCGCGACCAAAGAGAGCGCGCTCTGCTCGGCACTTGGCGAGTTTATCGAACGCTTGAGCTGCAACTTCTTCTATAACGACCAGTTTTTTGGTGAAGAGATTGCGAACAGTGAGTTTGTTCACTACCCCAATGAGAAGTGGTTCAAGCCAGGGCCCAATGATGAGCTGCCCGCCGAGATTCTCGACGATCACTGTTTAGCTATCTATAACCCGGAAGGTGAGCTGTGTGGCTCGCACCTGATAGATACTAATTCAGGCCGTGAGGATCGGGGTATTGTGTCGCTACCGTTTGTGCGCCAAAGCGATGGCGAGACGGTCTACTTCCCGTCGAATCTCATTGAAAACCTGTTCCTCAGTAACGGCATGAGCGCGGGCAATACGCTGGTAGAAGCTCAGGTGCAGTGCCTGTCGGAAATTTTTGAGCGGGCGGTAAAGCGTGAGATTCTTGAGCAGGAGCTTACTCTGCCAGACGTCCCCCAAGAGGTGCTTGCTAAGTATCCAGATATCCTGGAGGGCATTAACGCCCTGGAGGCTCAAGGGTTTCCGGTGTTGGTGAAAGACGCCTCTATGGGCGGTCAGTTCCCAGTGATGTGCGTGACGCTGATGAACCCGCGCACGGGCGGTGTGTTTGCCTCTTTTGGTGCCCACCCAAGCTTTGAAGTAGCGCTGGAGCGCAGCCTGACCGAGCTGCTGCAAGGCCGCAGCTTTGAAGGCTTTAACGACCTGCCGTTGCCGACCTTTAATTCACAGACTGTCGCCGAACCCAACAACTTCGTTGAGCACTTTATTGACTCGTTTGGCGTGGTGTCCTGGCGCTTCTTTAGTGCCAAACCGGATTTTGAGTTCAGCGAGTGGGACTTCTCAGGCAGCAACGAAGAAGAAGCCGCCACGCTTTTTAGTATTTTCGAAGAGTTGGGCGCAGAAGTGTACATGGCGGTACACGAAGACCTGGGAGCACCGGTGTGCCGCATCCTGGTGCCGGGCTACTCTGAGGTCTACCCCATTGAAGACCTGATTTGGGATAACACCAATAAGGCGCTGGATTACCGCGACGATATTCTCAACCTGCACCGTCTGGATGACGATCAGCTCACCGACTTAGTCGAGCGGTTGGAAGAGAGCCAGATGGATGACCACGCCGATATCATCACGCTGATCGGTATCGAGTTTGATGAGAACACCGTGTGGGGGCAGCTGACGATTCTGGAGCTGAAGCTGCTGGTGTATCTGGCCCTGCAGCGCCATGAAGAAGCGTTGGACTGTGTGCAGATGTTCCTGCAGTACAACGATAACACCGTGGAGCGTGGCCTGTTCTATCAGGCGGTGAATGCGGTGCTGGAAATTGTGCTGGATGACGAGCTGGAACTGGACGACTACCTGCCTAACTTCCAGCGTATGTTCGGTGAGAAGACCATGGCAGCGGTGGTTGGCTCGGTGGACGGAACAGTGCGCTTCCACGGCCTAACGCCCACCAATATGCAGCTGGAGGGGCTGGATCGCCACCTGCGCCTGATCGAAAGCTACAAGAAGCTACACGCGGCGCGGGCGGCAAAAGCGAGCAGCTAATCGGTAGCGACAACCGCAGCGCTCTCTAAAGAAAAACGGTGCGTCGCTGTAAAAAGCGCGCACCGTTTAATTTTTGCTTCTCACGCGGCTGGTGACGTGAGCGTGTTAAAGGCAGGCCGTATCCCGTCTGGCTAGTGTTTTTTTACCTTCCAAATACGCCAGGTAAGTATCGAGATCGTCAGCGCGCCGAGAGGTACTAATACCGCGGCGGCCACATTGGGTTCGATATCAATGCCTAGCGCGCTTAAGCTTTCCAGCCCTAACTTCATCAAGCTGAAAATGTAGTAACTGATGACAATGATCGAAAGCCCTTCAACCGCTTTTTGTATTTTAAGCTGGCTGCTGGCGCGCGCATCTAAGCTCTGCAAAATTTTATAGTTTTGCCCTTCGATTTCTACCTGAGAGCGTGTACGAAGCAGGTCATTCAGCCGCGTAGCGCTGGTGGCGAGAGTTTCAACGCGACGATTCATGGCATCGCAGTAGCGTATGGCCGGCTCAAAGCGGCGCAATATAAACATACCCAGCTGAGGATAGTGGCCGACCCGCTCTTCGCGCAGTTCACTGATACGCGCAAACACAATGCTGGAATAAGCCTCGGTTGCGCTAAACCGCTGGCGGGTTTGGACGCCGCAGCGTTCGAGCTTTGCTGAAAGTAGCGTCAGGGCGCTTAGCAAGGGTTCCGCCGGAGACGTGTGCTGTTCGGCGTGTTGATTAGAGAGGGTCGACAGTTCGGCTTCGTAGTATTGCAGTTCGCTGCTCAATGCTTTTGCTTCAGGCAGCGCCAGCATGGCCATCATGCGGTAGGTTTCAATATCGAATAGTCGTCTTGCCATTCTTCCAAGCCGGTATTTGTCCAGGCGGTCGTTGACCAGTAAAAAGCGGTTAATATGCCGTTCATCGAGATTGAAATCGCTCCACACCGTGGCATCACCGCCTCCTACGTGTGAGCCGGCGGGCTTATCCAGGCCGTAGGCTTCAACGCTGCCGGCCCAGCGGTTGGCTGTTTCCACGCGTAATGTGCTGGCGCTGATCATTTTGTCCGCATAGTCAGTCAAGACGCTGAGTAAAAACTCGGGCGGCGTTGGCCAGGTTTGCGGGTCTTCGCTGTTGGCTTGCTTAATGGTCAGCGTAAAAAACTCGGTGTGCCGCTCCCATTTCACAGAGCACGCTTGGTAGCTGACAATCTGCTGGACTTGTTCAGGAGTTACCGTCGCGCCCGTTGCATCGGCAAGACGCGCGAGCAGCGCGTCAACGTCATCGCCCTCAATAACAAAAGCGAAGTGATGCAGGCAGGCCGGGCCTTCAAAATAGATAGGAGGTCTTGCATGGAGCTCGTTATGGAGCGCCGCGTGTTGATGATGCATAGGTGCTTATCCAATATATTGTTATAGAAACGTTATGTGTGGCTGAGTGGGCGGCTAGACGGCCTGGCCGAAAAACCAATAGCAGACGGCAATCGCCGTTAAAATACCCGCGGCATCGGCTACCAGGGCGCAGCCTAAGCCGTGACGAATACGGCGAATACCCACCGCGCCAAAGTAGACAGCAATAACGTAAAACGTGGTTTCAGTACTGCCCTGCAGGGTAGCGGCCAACAGCCCTGGGAAACTATCAACGCCGAACGTATCCATGGTCTCAATCATCATGGCGCGGGCACCGCTGCCGGAAAGCGGTTTCACAAAGGCCGTAGGTAGCGCATCGACAAAGCGGGTGTCCCAGCCAAACCCGTCTACCAGCCAGCGTACGCCGCTTAAGCCAGCATCGAGTACACCGCTGGCGCGCAGTACCCCTACGGCGACCAGCATGGCGATGAGATAGGGCAGCAGGGTAATGGTAAAACTGACGCCCTCTTTTGCGCCTTCAATAAACGCGTCGTACACCTTCACGCCTCGTAGCGCGCCTACGATTAAGAACATCATCACAATGCTGAAAAGCGTAAGATTACCTACAAGTGTTGACGCTGCCGCCAGCGCCTGTGCTGACATGCCCGCCAGCGTTGTCATTAAAAGCCCTAAGGCCAGCGCGGCGGCGAGTAAGTAGGCCAGCACAACAGGCTGCCAGAGTTTTAAGCGCTGCATTAACGCTACTGCGAGCAGCCCCGCCAAACTCGAGGCGCTGGTCGCGAGTAGAATCGGTAAGAAGACGAGCGTTGGCTCAGTGGCGCCTTGCTGTGCGCGGTACATGAAAATCGTCACTGGCAGCAGCGTGAGCGAAGAAGTGTTCAGCACTAAGAAAAGTATTTGTGCGTTGCTGGCGGTTTCTTGATTCGGGTTGAGGCTTTGCAGCGAGTGCATCGCTTTAATGCCAATCGGCGTAGCGGCGTTATCCAGCCCCAGAATGTTAGCCGCAAAATTCATACTGATAAGCCCCATGGCGGGATGACCACGGGGGACATCAGGCATAAGACGGCAGAACAGCGGGTCCAGCACGCGTCCTAATAGCCGTATTAGCCCTGCTTTTTCAGCAATGGAAAGAAACCCCAGCCACAGCGTCATGGTGCCCAGCAGTACCAAAATGATATCGACACTCACCCGCGCCATATCGAACATCGATTGCACTAAGCGTGCAAAGACCTCGCTGTCGCCTCCCACCAGCCACTGCCACAGCGCTGCGGCAAAGGCAGCAATAAAAAAGCTTAACCAAATTCCGTTGAGCATTGGGCGCGGGCATCCTGGGCATTGAAGCGATGGCGATGTAAACCGTCAGAGCGACTTATCCTAACCAATACGAGTCCACAATGACTAACCGGAAAGCGAAAGAAAGAACAGGATCAGCGGCGGTGAGAGCAGCGAAAGGATGAAGCCACTGACGACGGCCACAGGCACACAGGCCACGCCGCCATGTTGTTGGATGACGGGTAGGGTGAAATCCATGGAGGTGGCCCCGCCGTAGCCAATCGCCAGGGCAGTGTGGCGGTGAATGACGAGCGGAATCAGGACAAACGCCAACAGCTCACGGGTGAGGTCATTAAAAAATGCAACACCACCCATAAGTGGCCCCAACTGGTCGCCAATCAAAATAGCGGAAAGGGAGTACCAGCCGAACCCAGACGCCATGGCAAGGCCTTCATTCCAACTCAATGAAAGCAGCGGGGCAGCAACCAGCCCTGCTAACAGAGAGCTAGCCGCAAGGGTCAAGGCAATGGCCAATCCCAGGCGGTTGAGTAAAATTTGTTTCAGCGGCATGCCTGAATTACGTAACTGGCAGCCAATCAGCACCAGTAAAAGATACAGTACCCACTCTGCAAGCTGTTCCGCTGTGGCAAATAGGGGGGCGCCTATCCAAGAGCTAAATAGCAAGCCCAGCACAACCCCGGCGGCGACCATCGCGACTAACAGTAGCGACCCTGCCATGGCGGCTAACTTACTGGTAGGCGCCCCTTTTACCACGGGTGAGGACCCCGCCTTTAGCGCTACTCGTCGAGAGAGCCACCATAGCGCCACTAAGTTGCATGCGGTGGTAATGCTAAATAACAGCAGCGCATTGCCGCCCAGCCGTGAAAGTTGGCTGGCGAGGTTCTCAAGTCCTGCAAGGCTAACCCCCATCAGTAGCAAAATGGCATAAACCGAGCCGCTAACGGCTCGGTTTATCAGGTTTAGCAAGTAGGGTGAGCGAATGCGTACCAAGTAGCCCAGTACCAGGGGCAGTAAAACAATCAGTAATCCGGAGAGCATTTAGGGCGTATCTACCTCGGCAGGTTTAAATTGCGTCATCGTGAGCTGCGTTTGCCGCTGGCCCTCTTTCTCATAGCGTGCCGAAAGCACTAGCCCCGGCCATTCAGGGTGGAAATGAATCTGTAAATGGCGGTTCGGTTTTTCCACATCGAACAGGGTAACGCTGCGCGCTTCAAATTCACCTGCTGGAACGCTAACCGTGCCAGGCTCATGCGCATAATACTGAAAATGCTCGTCGCGTCCGCGGTGATCGACGAATTCGATATCGCAAGGAGCGTCTACGGTGCAGCTCTCGTGACCTGCTCGGCGGGAGAGGTCGAACAACGCCGCCTGACGATCAAGGGAGTTAATGTCATCTTCAGAGAGCTGATAGCTATCGCCCACGCCAAACAGCGAGTAGCTGCTGCTATAAAGTAGTGAGCGGGTTTCATCGTCATCTAACGCAAAGCGGCTGCGTTCTTGGCCGCGCGCCACAGTGACAGAAAAACGCATATCACTTAGCCAGTGAAGCCCTTCATTGTTGAGCGTATGGGTAATGGTGGCACTCGGCCAGCCGCGAATTTCAAGCTGGTACTGAGCCTCAAAGGGCTGCGGCATTGGCAGCAGTTGAGTGGTGGCATCAGGCGTGGCATCGGCGGCGCTAGCGCCGTATATAGCTAAACTACACATAGCCAGGGCGGACGCGCGGTATATCTTGCTTTTAGTTGAACGTTGAGAAACGTTACGCAAAAGCTCATCCTCCGTTGATGGTGTTGTCCTAAGAGCCTTGTACCAGCGCTTGGTTCCTGGGTGCGAGTATAGCGAGTGCGCGGTGGCGCGTCAGTATCCTGCGTCTGGATTAACCGTCGCGAGCGTTTCACCGGCTTCAAAGGCGCGAAGATACGAGATCACCTGGTCAATAGCATCGTTAAGCGGTGTGGGGCCGGCCATATGAGGCGTGATAGTAACACGCGGGTGCTTCCACAGTGGATGACTGGCAGGCAGTGGCTCTTCGCAGAAAACGTCCAGTAGCGCACCGCGAAGATGCCCTGGCTGGCCATCTTTGCCAAGTGCCTCTAGCAACGCTTGCTCGTCGATAAGTCTGCCCCGGCCTGGATTAATCACACTGGCGCCTTGAGGGAGTGCTGCCAGGCGTTTGGCATCAAGGATATGGTGAGTCTCTGCGGTGTCAGGCAGCATCGCTACGACGCACTGTACCTGACTTAACAGCTCATTTAACCCGCTTTCACCATGCAAGCAGCGCACACCGCTGATGTCTTTAGGCGAGCGGCTCCAGCCCAGAGCGGGAAAGCCTGCCTGTGAAAGACGGGTCGCTACCAGGCGACCAATCGCTCCAAGGCCAAGTACCCCCACGGGCCATTGAGATTTTTCAGGCACTGGGTGCGGTTGCCACTGGGCGTCACGCTGGTGCTGAGCGTAGCGATCCATGCTGCGGTAAAAATGCAGTACGCCATAAAGAGTGTAATCCGCGATCAGCTCGCCCATTCCCGCATCGCGTAGTTTCATAATAGGCACATCCCTGGGTAGTCCAGGCGTTTTCAGCAGGTAATCGACGCCAGCACCTAAATTAATAATGCCTTTCAACTGCGTTTGTTCCTGCAATAAGTGCGCCGGCGCTTTCCAAACCGCTAAATAATCAGCATGGATGCGTTCTTCTGCTGGCGCCTCGCTCGTCAGCACCGTTGCGTGGGGGAGCGCTTTTTTAATCGCCGCCTGCCACTGGTCTGCGTCATCAATATGCACCACTATTTTCATACCGTTTCCTCTGGCTTAGCGTCGTGTCATGTCAGCCTAGCATGTTGCGCACTAAAGGCAGCCCCACGCTGTTAGCGCGTATATCAACGTCCAGTATGCACTTTTTGTAATAAAGGCTTTGACCGGCAACCAAGGGTGAGTGCTAGTATCGGCTTAAGACGACATTGGCGGGCCTACTGTGGCGGTGGCCAGGTCGATCCTGTGGCCCAGTGCAGCGCCTTATCCAGGGGTGTGCTGGTTCTTAGTGATCTTTGATGGCGAGTTGCCCGATGACTGAGGTTTCCCTGCCTTTTACGCGCGAAGAGTACGCTACCCGCCTGTGGAAGGTGCGTGCAGAGATGGCTGGTCGTGGCATTGATGTGCTGATCGTCAGCGACCCTTCCAATATGGCGTGGCTAACCGGCTATGACGGCTGGTCCTTTTACGTTCACCAGTGCGTATTGGTGGGCCTTGAAGGCGAGCCGGTATGGTTTGGCCGCCGGATGGATGCCAACGGCGCGCTGCGCACCTGTTGGATTCATCCTGATAACATCACCTACTACCCGGACTACTACGTTCAGAACCCGGACATGCACCCCATGGAGTATCTGGCGCAGTCCATAATGCCTGACCGTGGCTGGCATACCGGCGTTGTGGGCATGGAGATGGACAACTACTACTTCTCCGCCAAAGCGTATCAAAGTCTGCTGCGTGAGCTTCCCCACGCGCGCTTTATGGATGCTAATGCCCTGGTGAACTGGTGTCGGGCGATTAAGTCGCCACAGGAAGTTGCCTATATGCGGGTGGCGGCCAAAATTGTGGAAGGCATGCATACGCGCATTTTAGAAGTGATTGAACCCGGCCTGCCTAAAAGCAAGCTGGTGTCGGAAATTTACCGTGTTGGCATCGAAGGGTTTATCGACGAGAACGGCAAAGTGTTTGGCGGTGATTACCCCGCGATTGTGCCCATGCTGCCCACGGGCAAAGACGCCGCTGCGCCACACCTGACCTGGGACGACACGCCCTTTCGCAAAGGCGAAGGCACGTTTTTCGAAATTGCCGGGGTGTTTAAGCGTTACCACGCACCGATGTCGCGCACGGTGTTTTTAGGCACGCCACCCGCAGACTTTATCCGCGCGGAATCTGCCCTTCTAGAGGGTATTGAAAATGGCTTAGCCGTCGCTAAGCCTGGCAACCGCACGGCAGATATCGCCATGGCGCTAGGCGCGGCGATGGATAAATACGGCTTTGATCGGGGCGGCGCACGCTGTGGCTACCCTATCGGTATCTCGTACCCGCCCGACTGGGGCGAGCGCACCATGAGCCTGCGTCCTTCAGATGAAACCATCCTACAGCCCGGCATGACCTTTCATTTTATGCCCGGCCTATGGGAAGACGACTGGGGACTGGAAATTACCGAAAGCATACTGATTACCGACACCGGCTGCGAAACCCTGGCCAATTTTCCCCGCCAGCTGTTTGTTAAGTAGCGGTTTGAAAAAGATAAAAAGGAAAATGTAATGACCGATCAACTAAGTCAAAAACGGCCCAGCCCGATTTCCGCCACCGTTGATTTTGATGCCGATGGGGTGCAACACGGTTTTTTGAAGCTACCCATCTCTACCGATGAGTCCGCGTGGGGAGCGGTGATGATCCCCGTCACGGTCGTAAAAAATGGTAACGGCCCGACGGCACTGCTGACCGGCGGCAACCATGGCGACGAGTACGAGGGCATTACCTCGCTGCTCAAGCTCTCCTCGACGCTGAAGGCAGAAGATGTGACCGGGCGTGTCATTATCGTGCCCTGCATGAATACGCCAGCGGTTATGGCGGGCAAGCGCACGTCGCCGATGGATAAAGGCAACTTGAACCGCAGCTTCCCCGGTGACCCCAATGGCACGGTGACCTCGCAAATTGCCGACTACTTTACCCGCGTGCTGGTACCCATGAGCGATGTGGTGCTCGACCTGCACTCCGGTGGTCGCACGCTGGATATTTTACCGTTTGGCGCGTCCCATGTGTTGGACGACAAAAAGCAGCAACAGTCAGCCCTGGAGGGCGCCAAAGCCTTTGGTGCGCCTTACGCGATGGTGATGTTTGAGCTGGACGCTGAAAAACTCTTCGATACGGCCTGTGAACGCCAGGGCAAGGTATTTGTAGCCACCGAGCTAGGCGGTGGCGGTACCTCCACGCCGCAAAGCATTGCGATTGCCGAGCGCGGTGTGCGCAATTTCTTGATTCATTACGGCTTGGTCGCGGGTGAGGTGGAAATGCCCGCAGGCGGTCAGATGTATCTCGATATGCCCGATGCCAGCTGCTACGTGCAGAGCCAGCATTCAGGCGTACTTGAGCTGCTCGTCGCACTGGGCGATGAAGTGAAAAAAGGCCAAACCATTGCCTATGTGTACGACATGACCCGCAGCGGCACCGCTCCGGTGGCTTATAAAGCAGAACGTAACGGTGTATTAATGGCCCGCCGTGCGCCCTCGCTTATCAACATGGGGGATACCCTTGCGGTGATCGCCGATGTTGTTGAACGCCTGGAGGCTTAGCCCTCGGCATGATGAAACTGGACCGTTACGATTTAAAGATCCTCGATATCCTCTCCCGGGATGGGCGAATCACCAAATCGAAGCTGGCTGAAGCCATCAACCTTTCGGTAAGCCCTTGCTGGGAGCGGGTGAAGCGGCTGGAGAAAGCGGGCGTAATTGAAGGATATACCGCCCGCATCAACGCCGATGTGTTGGTGCCGCGCAACTCCGTATGGGTGCAAATCGAGCTTAAGCAGCACAATGCTGAAAGTTTTTCCCGCTTTGAAGCGTTAGTCATGCAAACGCCAGATGCCACAGAGTGCGTAGCGGTAGGTGGCGGTGTGGACTATCTGGTGAAGTTTGAAGTGTTTTCCATCGACAGTTACCAACGTTTGATCGATAGTTGGTTGGTCTCCGATGTGGGAATAGAGCGTTATTTCACCTATATCGTCACTAAGTCGGTAAAACGAACCGAGCCAGGTATTGGATCAAACGACTTTTTGTAATATCGCCTGCGTAAATCGAATTTAACAATTTATCCAGGTGCTTGATCAACGCCATTTCAGCGTTCCGTTGGCTTAACATGAAAATGAGGCCATTCATCACCCGCTTAGCGAAAGACATTCGTAAAAGTTAATTTGCTAAGCGGAAACAGTCAGATCGCCTGACGCAGAGAGAAGCTAATGTCATATTTCACCATTGCCGGTGTTCAAATGCATGCCCTGCACCATGGCGACAATACCGAGGCTATGCGCCATCGGGTCGATGCGCTAATGAACCGTTTTCCTCAAGTTCAAATGGTGCTGTTCAGCGAATTAATGCCGATGGGAGCTTCACCGCTCCATGCTCAAACGTTGCCCAGCGATACTGAAGCATTTTTTTGCCAACTGGCCGCGCAACACCGTATCTGGTTAATTCCAGGCTCCATGTTCGAGCAAGTCGGCGAACATACTTACAATACCCTGGTAGTCATTAACCCCCTGGGCCAGGTTGTAACGCGGTATCGCAAAATGTTCCCGTTCCGACCTTACGAAGCTGGCGTAGAAGGCGGCAGTGAATTTGTGGTCTTCGATGTACCAACGATAGGTCGCTTTGGCGTTTCTATCTGTTATGACATGTGGTTTCCCGAAACGACGCGTACCTTAGCTTCAATGGGGGCTGAAGTTATTCTTCACCCTACTATGACAGATACCATTGACCGAGATATTGAGCTGTCTATTGCCCGCACCAATGCGGCGATCAACCAGTGCTACTTCTTCGATATCAATGGCGCTGGCGCGTTGGGAAATGGGCGCTCTATCGTCGTTGGTCCTTCTGGCGACGTGATCCATCAAGCGGGGATAGGGGAAGAGGTCATGCCTATCGAAATTGACCTCAACCGCGTCCGCCGCGAGCGCGAAACAGGGTTGCGCGGTTTGGGCCAGCCACTGAAAAGTTTCCGTGACCGTGAAGTCGATTTCTCGCTATACCGTAGCGAAAATAAATCCTCTCCTTTCCTTGATACCTTAGGACCACTTGCTAAACCCGTACGAACTGACCTAGACATTTTTTAGGAGTCTATTTGGCTTGCCCTATCACCACAAGAAGAACGGATTTCGCGCCAGGTTGGATGATCAATTTAGGCGAATATCGCGATATTTAGCGAAACTCCTAGGCAGCACGAGTTCCACGCAGCCTTCAGTACCTGTCATACAAGGAGCGAAAACAATGAATAAAATAACGTCCATTGCAGATGTTCGTAGGCATTTTCTAAATAATAAAGAGCCGATTTACTTTATTTCTGCGACGAACTTCAACCTTCTAGGTATTGGTGATTGGGTAGGTAGCTTCCGTCATATTAACTACATCGACTGCTTTGAAGGTAAGCAGCGAAATGTCTTCGTGCCTAAACAGAAGTTTTCTCGTGATTTCGAGAGCATTGAAGATATTAATAATTATTTGCTTGAGCACAAAGAAGTCATTGATTTCATTCAATCACGAGCCAATAGCGAAAGTGCTGGGGTGGCATCGTTTTTAATGTTCGATGAGCACACTGAAGAAATTTGTGAGCAGTTAGGTCTACGGGTTGCCTTTCCTCCCGCCGAATTGCGCAAGCGGATGGATAATAAAATTGAGACGGTGCGTATTGGTAACAAAGCCGGTGTGCCCAGCGTGCCCAACGTATTGGCCAGAGTAGGCAGCTATCAGGAGCTTTTAGAGGTCAGCGAGTCGCTCGGTAACGATTTAGTGGTACAGACTGCGTTTGGTGATTCTGGACACACCACCTTTTTTATCGCCAGTGAAGAAGACTATTACAAGCACGCTGAAGAGATCGAAGCCGAACCCGAGGTCAAGATCATGAAGCGCATTAACTGCCGCGGCTCGGCGATAGAAGCGTGTGCCACGCGTTGCGGTACGGTCGTCGGCCCGTTGATGACAGAGCTTGTAGGTTTCAAAACATTGACTCCATATAAAGGCGGTTGGTGTGGCAACGAAATGTTCGCTGGCGCCTTTAGTCAGGAAGTGCGTGATTTAGCGCGCGAATACACCTTTAAGTTTGGTGAGGCACTGCGCGAAGAAGGGTATCGCGGATATTTCGAGCTCGATTTTCTGATCGATATGGATACCAATGAAGTGTATCTAGGCGAACTTAACCCCCGCGTGACAGGGGCAAGCTCCCTGACGAACGTGGCGGCGTTTGCCCACTCCGATATTCCGCTGTTCCTGTTCCACCTGCTTGAGTTTTCGGATGTCGATTTTGACCTGGATATTAATGATATCAATGAGCGCTGGGCGCATCCTGAAAGTGTCGACAGCTGGAGCCAGCTGGTTATCAAGCATACCGATGAAAGCGTTGACCTGTTAACTCAGGCGCCTACAACCGGCGTATGGCGCATGAATGATCAGGGCGGGATTGCCTATGATCACTATAGCTATCACCCTCATGCGGCCGAGAACGAGCAGGAAGCCTTTTTTCTGCGCATTAGCGGCGCAGGAGACTTCCGGTATGAAGGGGCCGACCTGGGTATTTTGATTACCCGAGGACGGTTAATGGATGATGACTTCCAGTTGAACGAGCGTGCCAAGGCTTGGATAGACGGCATTCGTGGTCAGTACACCGGACAGGCATTGCAAGATCCAGTGGTGGAGGAAGTTGCCGTCAGCCATGCTATCGGCGGTGGCAACTTTAAAATCCTTTAATCATGGACAGCAACTTTGCTGCGGGCCGAATGCCTGGTGTGGAGCTCGACAAGGCACTGACGTTTCGCACTGTGCACGAAGAAGTAGCGGGACCAAAATGGCAGTCGTTGTTCCATTACCACTGGCCTGCCTATGAGCCTTGGTATCTGGCCGAAGGTGAGCGTGAGCGTCCCTCTTACTTAGAGTGTCATAACGCCTTACGCAAGCACATGCCCGAACTGCTGGCTACTTACCGCACGTTATGTGAAGTCGCTGGGGGAGGAGATCTTGCGTCGCGGCTACTGAGTTTGTACCGCCCGCCGCCCTATATTACCGGTTGCTCACAGGCGGTACTAACACGGCCGATGTCAACCATGTTGGCACGCAACTACGACTACCCGCCGGAGCTGTGCGAGGGCACTATTCTCTACACGCGATGGAATCAGCGCCGTGTTATTGCCATGTCTGATTGCCTGTGGGGCGTGCTAGACGGGATGAACGATTCAGGACTTGCTGTTTCTCTGGCGTTTGGTGGGCGCAAGGTGGTAGGGGATGGCTTCGGTGCTCCGATAATACTTCGCTATATCCTTGAGTTCTGCGATACCGTGCCCGAAGCAGCTGCGGTACTGGCGAGAGTGCCTACCCATATGGCCTACAACATTACGGTGGCAGACGCCTCAGGACGTTATGTCACCGCGATGATTGCTCCTGATTGCCGCGCTAGCATTCGGCGCGTAGCGGTGGCAACTAATCATCAAAAGAAAATCGAGTGGTATGCCCATGCGCTGGCTTCGGAAACCTTGATTCGCGAGCGTCAGCTCTCGATTCTGGTGGACGATGATGCCACCACTGAAGAGCGACTAATTTCTGCTTTTTCCGCTCCCCCTTTGTTTCGCCATGACTATCGGCGCGGCCTGGGCACAGTGTATACCGCGGTATATCGCACCAAGGAAAGACTTACTCAGTTTCGCTGGCCCGGTAGAGTGTTGGATTTGAACTTCGACGTGTTTCCTGAAGAGCAAATTACCGTTCGCTATGGCTCACGTGGGCTGTACGGCTGATTTAGCACTGTTGCTGAGGAAGTGTCTTTTCCAGATAAATACCTACAAAGGATGGGTGTCGTCATGCAAGAGAATAATTCAACCGAAACTTCCTACACCGCCCTGGGTTTTTATCACAAAATTTCCCAACTTCGTGCTGATACCTGGAATGAGCTTAAGCGTGATTTAGGTATTTTGACGCGTCTTAAAGAAGAGGATCGCGCCAAGAACTTGATTAAAGCTATCGACATCAAGTTGACACGCTTAGAGATTATTGAGGACTACCACGCATTTCCATCCAAAGAGGATTTTCGCCACCTTTGGACGCTATTTAATCGCGGCGAATATGCGCTGCTGGATAAAGTTGTTAAGCGTTTGGTAAGAGCCTTGATCAGTGAGTCCTATCGTCGACGACATGTGGATCTTTCTGAGACGGATGCCGGTGCTGAAGACATGGAGGCACTGGACGCCCTGAATCAACTTCGCCGCGGGCATCCGGCTTCCAACAGCTCGGCGCAACCTTACTTTGAACTGCTGATCGTAGATAATCTTTCTAACCAAGAAGAAGACGTGGTACGTGAAGCATTTCACAACATGCGTCGTCCTGAAGACCGCTTTGTTTACGATGTTGTAACGGTAAAAAGCTTTGAAGATGCGTTGATTGCCGTATTGGTGAATCCTAATATACAGGCATGTCTGATTCGCTACGAGTTTCCCTATAAGTCCAAGTATAACCTCAGTGCTTTGCGTAATTATCTGGAAGGTCTCTCAGAAAATGAGCTGGAGCACCATAGCGAAGCTGACCGCAGTATTCTGCTGAGTTCGATGATTCATGAGCTGCGCCCAGAAATTGATCAATTTCTAGTGACGAGTGGCGATGTTGAAGCCACGGCAAGCCGAGATATTAAGCACTTCAACCGTATCTTCTACCGTGAAACGGACTATATCGAGCAGCATCATACGATTCTACGTGCCATTGATAATCGTTACCGCACACCGTTTTTTGATGCCCTGCGTGAATACAGTAGAAAGCCCACTGGGGTGTTTCATGCCATGCCCATTTCCAGGGGTAAGTCGGTGACTCGATCCCACTGGGCAGGTCATATGATCGACTTCTATGGCATTAATATTTTTCTGGCAGAAACATCAGCAACATCGGGGGGGCTAGACTCGCTGTTGCAACCGTTCGGACCAATCAAGAAGGCTCAAGAGTACGCTGCCCGAGCCTTTGGAGCGCGTCGTAGTTTCTTTGTAACCAATGGCACGTCCACGGCTAATAAAATTGTGGTACAGGCGCTTATTAAGCCGCGAGATATTGTGCTGATCGACCGTGACTGTCACAAGTCGCATCATTACGGCATGGTGTTAGCCGGTGCACATGTCAGTTACCTAGACTCCTATCCACTTGATGACTATTCCATGTACGGTGCGGTGCCGCTGCATGAAATAAAGAAAACGCTGCTCGCCTACAAGCGCTCTGGCGAACTTCACAAGGTGAAGATGCTGTTGCTGACCAACTGCACCTTCGATGGCATTGTGTATAACGTGCGCCGGGTGATGGAAGAGTGCTTGGCGATTAAACCAGATCTGGTTTTTCTTTGGGATGAAGCATGGTTTGCCTTCGCTGGTTTTAACCCGACGTATCGGCCACGTACCGCCATGAATGCGGCACGGACGTTGCGGGATCGTTACCGCAGTGAGAGTTATCGGGAAGAGTATGCGGCTTGGAAAGCCGAGTTCGATAAGCTCGATCCAGAAGATGACGCTACATGGCTTGACCAGCGATTGATGCCCGACCCGGATGAAGTACGTATTCGCACTTATGCGACTCACTCAACCCACAAAACGCTGACCTCGTTACGCCAAGGCTCAATGATTCACGTGTGGGATCAAGATTTTCGTCAGAAAGTGGAGGCTTCTTTCCATGAAGCCTACATGACTCACACTTCTACTTCGCCTAATTATCAGATTGTGGCATCGCTGGATGTGGGAAGAATGCAGGCGGAAATGGAAGGTTTCGAACTGGTACATTCCCAGGTAGAGACAGCGCTTTCGCTCCGCGAACAGCTCTACACCCATCCCTTGCTGCAGAAGTATTTCCGCGTATTGAAGAATAGCGACATGGTGCCCGAAGCCTATCGAGAGTCGGGTGTCGAGTCCTATTTTGACCCCGTGACGGGCTGGAACAAAATGGAGGAAGCCTGGGCGCGAGACGAGTTTGTTGTTGATCCTTCTCGTGTCACGATTGCCATCGGTAATACTGGTGTTGATGGCGATACATTCAAAAATGAATACCTGATGAATAAGTACGGTATTCAAATTAACAAAACGTCCCGCAACACCGTACTGTTTATGACCAATATCGGCACTACACGTGGCTCTATTGCCTACCTGCTGGATGTGCTGATCAAATTGGCGAAAGAGTTCGAATATCGCTTGGAAGACAGCAGCCGTCCTGAACGCAAGATTATCGAGAATCAGGTGCATTCGCTGAATCATGATTTGCCGCCGTTGCCTGACTTCAGTCGTTTCCACGATGCCTTCCGGCCGAATCCCGATACGCCCCAGGGCGATATTCGTTGCGCTTACTTTCTAAGTTACGACGAAGAGAATACTGAATACTTACGCTTCGATAATGGTAAGTTGCAGGCGCAGATGCGTGCTGGTCGCGATGTTGTATCGGCAAGCTTTGTCATCCCTTATCCGCCAGGGTTTCCAGTATTGGTACCAGGGCAGGTCATCAGCGAAGAAATCTTATCGTTTCTTCAGGCGCTGGATGTCACTGAGATCCATGGCTACCGGCCGGAGTTAGGACTCGTGGTGTTTACTGAGGAGGCCTTGATTAACCCCGCAGAAGGTTAAATGCAGCAGATTAAATAGAGGCGCTGCCAAAAAAAAGCACTGTAAAGGTAGCTTTCACAAAAAAAGCGCCGGAATTATCCGGCGCTTTCAAAAACACTTCGTGACCACTCTCCCTTACTCTATGGACATCGAATCAGCTCGGCGTTAAGCCGAGCGATTCATCTTTTTTATTACGGTTTGTTGCCCGCTTTTGGCTGCAACCTGGGGAGGTGTCCATGACCACATTATCGACCACGCTTGCGAAACGCCTGGAAGATCCACGCCTTTTCCGGCAGTACGCCTACGTAGACGGCAAGTGGACCCATGGCGAAGGCGGCCGCGAAGAAGCGGTGTATGACCCCGCGACTAACGAAGCCATTGGGCATATCCCGCTGCTGGAAGCCAGCCAAATAACCGCAGCTGTTGACGCTGCAGAAGTGGCGTTTACGCATTGGCGTGCATTACGTGCTGATGAGCGCTGCGAACGGCTGCTGGCTTGGTACGACCTCATCCAAGCGAATCGCGAAGACTTGGCTACCATCATGACCCTGGAGCAGGGCAAGCCGCTGCCCGATGCTCGTGGTGAAGTGCAGTATGGCGCGAGCTTTGTGCGCTGGTTTGCCGAAGAGGGCAAGCGTACCTATGGCGAGACCATTCCCAGCCATATTCCCAATGCATCGCTTGGCACCATTAAAGAGCCGGTGGGAATCGCCGCGATGATTACGCCCTGGAACTTCCCATTGGCGATGATTACCCGCAAAGCCGCTGCAGCACTTGCCGCCGGCTGCCCGGTAATCGTCAAACCTGCCAATGAAACGCCGTTTTCAGCGCTGGCGCTCGCTGAGCTGGCTGAGCGTGCGGGGATTCCGGCAGGAATTTTTAACGTCGTGCTGGGTGAGCCTGCTGAAGTGTCCAAGATTTTGTGCAGCGAGCCGCGTATTCGTGCGCTGTCGTTCACCGGCTCCACCCGAGTAGGTCGCCTATTGATTGAGCAGAGTGCAAACACCGTTAAGCGCCTCTCGCTTGAACTAGGCGGCAATGCGCCGTTTATCGTTGGGCCAGATATGGATCCTAAAGAGGCGGCTTTCGCGGCTATCGACGCCAAATTCCAGACTGCCGGGCAGGATTGCCTTGCCGCTAACCGCATTCTGGTTCACGAGTCGATTCACGATGAGTTCGTTGAATATTTCAAAGAGCGCATGGCGGCCCTGACCGTGGGGAATGGCTTACAGAGCGAAATTGACCTTGGCCCGCTCATTCACCGCCAAGCGGTTGAAAAAGCAGCCGCCATTATTGATGACGCTATTTCCAAAGGCGCCACCGTCAGCGGCGGTGATCAAAGCCAGGCGCCCGGCGAGAACTTTTTTATGCCGGTCATGCTGACAGGTGTAACGCCGCAAATGAAAGTATGGCGGGAAGAGAACTTTGCGCCTGTCGCCGGTATTACCGCTTACAGCACCGATGACGAAGTGATCGAGATGGCCAACGACACCGAGTACGGCCTGGCAGCGTATATTTACACTCATGATATCCGTCGTATTTGGAAGCTGATGCGCGCGCTGGAGTACGGCATGGTCAGCGTCAACTCCGTTAAGATGACCGGCCCGCCGGTGCCCTTCGGCGGCGTCAAACAGTCCGGCCTTGGCCGTGAAGGTGGCGCGACGGGGATTGATGAGTATTTGGAAACGAAATATTACTGCCTGGGGGCGCTGGGTTCCGTATCGGGTAGCTAGTAATTGTTCAAAAAAGAACCTGCTAATTTAAAATACCCTCCCCGCGATGGGGAGGTTTATCGTACAGAGAGAACGCTATGAGCTTGCATCAGGATTTGATCGAACGCGACCGTAAAGTCACTTTTCACGCCTCAACCCACCTACGCGATTTCGCCCATGGCGATTCGCCGGGCCGCGTGATTACCGGTGGTAAAGGTATCAATATCGTGGATAAAGATGGCCGTGAATTTATCGACGGCTTTGCCGGCCTGTACTGCGTCAATATCGGCTACGGGCGGACGGAAGTAGCGGAAGCAATCTATAAGCAGGCCCTAGAACTGTCTTACTACCACACCTACGTAGGCCACTCTAACGAGCCGCAGATTGAGCTTTCAGAGCGCATTCTGAAGATCGCGGGCATGAACATGTCCAAGGTCTACTACGGCATGTCCGGCTCAGACGCCAACGAAACCCAGCTCAAAATTGTGCGCTACTACAACAACGTACTGGGCCGCCCGCAGAAGAAAAAAGTTATCTCGCGCATGCGCGGCTACCACGGTTCCGGCATTGCCTCTGGCTCATTAACCGGCCTTAAAGCGTTTCATGATCACTTTGATCTGCCAATCGACACCATTCGTCATACCGAAGCGCCGCACTACTACCTGCGCGCTGCTGAGCAGCACGGCATGACGGAGCTTGAGTTCTCAGCCCACTGCGCCGAGAAGCTGGAAGCGATGATTTTGGAAGAAGGCCCGGACACCGTTGCCGCCTTTATCGGTGAGCCAGTGCTCGGCACGGGTGGCATTGTGCCGCCGCCAGAAGGCTACTGGGAAGCGATTCAGCCGGTATTGGATAAATACGATGTGCTGTTGATTGCTGACGAAGTGGTGTGTGGCTTTGGTCGCACCGGCTCCGACTTTGGCAGCCACCACTACAACATGAAGCCTGATCTGGTCACCATCGCCAAAGGCCTGACCAGCGCGTACCAGCCGCTGTCGGGTGTAATTGTTGGCGATAAAGTGTGGAAAGTGCTGGAGCAGGGCACCGGTGAGTTTGGCCCCATCGGCCACGGCTGGACCTACTCAGGCCACGCGCTAGGCTGTGCGGCGGGCCTTGCCAACCTGGATATCATCGAGCGTGAAAACCTCGTGGGCAACGCGGCGGAAACTGGCGCTTACTTCCAGCAGCAGTTGAAAGCGACGTTTGACGGCCACCCACTGCTGGGTGACGTGCGCGGCGTTGGCCTGATGGCCGCGCTGGAATTCTCACCAGACGCCAAGCAGCGCCTGCACTTCGACCCCGCTCTGAAAGTTGGCCCACGGGTAGCGGCAGCGGCGATGGAAGAGAACCTGATTGCCCGCGCCATGCCCCAAGGCGATATCCTTGGCTTTGCGCCACCGCTCACCATTAACCGAGGTGAAGTGGACGAGATGATCGGCCGTGCCAAGCGTGCCATTGATCGTGTCACCGATGAGTTGGTGCGCTCTGGCGACCTGAAAACAGGGCAGCAGGAAGCGGCCTTGACGATTTAATAGCGCTTAACGCTCTCTACGCCGCTGCCAATATCGCAGCGGCGTTTTTGTTTTTGATGGGGGCAGCTATGCTAGATGCATGAGATTGCCTATCGCCAACGATTGTTCTGCCCACTAGACCAGGAGTGATCATGCAACCGGTACTTGCCTTTGATGTATATGGCACGCTGATTGATACCCATGGCGTTACCATTGAGCTGGAGTGGCGGCTGCGCGACGCTCAGCAGGCGGGTGAGTTCGCTAAACGCTGGCGGGAGAAGCAGCTTGAATACAGCTTTCGCCATGGGTTGATGGGTGCCTACGTACCGTTTTCGGAATGTACCCGAGAAGCGCTTGTATTTACCGACCGCGCGATGCAAACCGGTCTTTCTGATAACGATCAAGATCACTTGATGGCGGTATATGCAGAACTACCCGCTTTCCCCGATGTGGTGCCCGCCCTTGATCAACTTCGCGATGCCGGTATTCGCTGCGTGGCGTTTTCTAATGGCACCCAAGAGGCCGTCACTCAACTACTTGCTCGGGCCGGCGTGGAGAGCCACATGGACGCCGTTGTCAGCGTCGATGATGTAAAGCGTTTCAAGCCCGACCCTGCGGTTTACGCCTATTTACGCAGCCGGCTAGAGGTACGGCCAGAGCATACCTGGCTGATTTCCAGCAACCCCTTTGACGTGATTGGGGCGATTCATGGAGGTCTACGCAGTGCCTGGATAAGGCGTCAAGCTGACGCGCCATTTGATCCATGGGGTGGGGAACCCGATATGACCGTCGCTGATCTTGAAATCTTCGCCGACCGTTTACTCAAATAACCTACCCTAGCGCGAAGGAGATGGTATGCGTTGTACTTATTACGCTTTAGCCGCCGCTGCATTAACCCTTGCCCAACCTGCTTTGGCCTCCTCTTTCATGGGGATTGAGCATGTCAACAGTGAGCATTCATTTGAGCAAGTGACCAGTCAGCTAAATTCGGCACTTGAAGAAAAAGGGCTGACGCTGGTCGCCAGCATTGACCATGCTCAAAATGCCGCTAATAACGAGCTATCGCTGCCTGCCACCACGACGTTTATTTTCGGTAACCCTAATGTTGGCACCCCGATGATGCAGTGCCAAGGCAGCGTCGCGTTAGACTTGCCGCAAAAAATGGTTGTGCGCGAAACGGAGGAGGGCGTTCGCATCGAGTGGAATGCCCCGCAATATCTTGCCGAACGCCATCAGTTGGCGGCGTGCGATCTGCCACTCGATGACGTGGCCAATGTATTACGTGATGTGGCTGAAAGCGCCGCCCAGTAGTCGCGTGAACGCAGCAGCTTAAAGGCTGTCAATATGCCCAGTAGCCGCGCATAATAATGGCCGTTTAATCAGTTAGGATGTCAGCATGTCGGAAAAAATCTACTGTATCGCCAGTTTTAAGCCTAAAGCCGGTAAGGAAGAGGCGGTATTTAAAGCGTTACAGAGCCTGGAGCCGAATACACATCGCGAAGATGCTTGTATTCATTACACTGTGACTCGGCAGATTGATAACCCGTTTGCTCAAGGTACTAGCTACCCGATCGTATTTCACGAGATTTGGGCTAGCCGTGAAGAGTTTGAAGCCCATTGCCAGCGCAAAGAGATTCAAGATTTTTTCGCTAAGCACGTCGAGTCACCCGATGGCGATATTGAAGACGCCAACGTGTGTGTTTACACCGATGAGCCATGGAATTTTGACGCTCCCAAGGTGTAAAACCGGCAAGCGCTTAGAATCCCTCTGCGAAATATCAAGATAACGGAGCCAATATGACCGAAAAGAAAATGAACGTTGAAAGCTTTAACCTGGATCATACCAAGGTAAAAGCGCCTTACGTGCGTTTGGCTGATATTAAAGAAGGCCAAAATGGTGATCGTATCCATAAATACGATTTGCGTATCTGCCAGCCTAATAAAGAGCACATGGAGATGCCTGCGCTGCACTCTTTGGAGCACTTGATGGCTGAAATGTCACGCAACCATACGGATAAAGTGGTCGATATAAGCCCGATGGGCTGCCAAACCGGCTTCTATATCGCGCTGATCAACCATGATGATTACGACGACGTGATTAACATCATCGAGCAAACGCTCAATGACGTACTCACTGCGACGGAAGTACCTGCCTGCAATGAGTTGCAGTGCGGCTGGGCCGCAAGCCATAGCCTGGAAGGTGCCCAAGAGCTTGCCAGGGCTCTGCTCGCCAAGCGTAGTGAATGGACCAGCGTGTTCGCGTAAGCTAAACGAACACGAAAATTACCAGAACGCCTCCGTGCTGCAAGTAGCGGCACGGAGGCGTTTTATTGAATGAGGGCGTTTAAATTATTGGGAGACGTGTTTGTTGATAAAATAAGGCTTTATAGCTACTTTTAGTAATACAAAACCTTTAGTACCAGCGGTTCGTTACCCCACTAATATAATTAAAACGTACATGGGGATTAACTATGCACACCCTCTACAAAAGTAAAAATCCGTCCGCTAAAGTTCTACAAACATTCATCAATCACGAGTATGAGCTTTGCATCTATGCCAAAAATTTACCTTGTACACTAGCGGCTGAAGTGGTGGGGCTTAGCCTGGATAGCGGTCAATTATTGCTAAAGGTAGAGACTCACGGGGAGGAAATAGAGCATTATTTAGAAGACGAGTGCATTAATTTTGATATTGAAGCGCTTCATCCCTATGAGCTAAATGATATAAAAGGGGTGGTTAGACGTGATGCCTATAGTATGAGCCATGTACCCGCTGTGGAAAAAAAGCTCAATGCGAGTGCTTGTCAGTTATCCTGCCAGCTACCCCCCTCTGTCTTTTTAGTAGAGCATCGAGGCACTGCTAGAATTCCCTTTATTTTAGGAATGAGCGCAAGGGTAAGTGTTGAAGTTTATAGCAACGGTTTAGTGGTTAACGGCTCTCTGCGTAATATCTCAGCCGGTGGCTGCTTAGTAGATATTAGTATTGAGGACAGTCATGCGTTAACCGTTGGTCTTTTGCTGCCTGGAGTGACCATTGAGTTTCCAAACGGTACGTATTTCCATTCAAAAGCGTTACTACGCCACATGCGACCTTTTGGTCACCACGGCTATGCCGCACTTGGACTTCAATTTGAGGAGCTAGACCCACAACAAACAGAGGAAATTTTTCACTTGGTCTCCGAAGTGGAACGTGAAGCTGCCTACCGCTCAGGTATCAACGATAAAATAGTGAGCCATTCGTATCTCTTTCTACCCGGTACAAAAGAGAAAACGATTCTTCGCCGTGAGGAGCAGGGTCTGGAAAAACGCAAACGCCAATCGTCTATACAGCGGGGGATTTTGGACTTAGCGCATCAACTTCAATATGCGCTTATGTATATTAAAAGCCGTAGCCACTTGCCTGAAAAAACGCTTTATGACTGCGCTGAAACGGTACTTTATTTGGTTAGGCAGGATAGGAAGTCTGCGCTTTACGCACTTACTTTTTTGCATAATGAGCCTGACTGGGCAAGGCATGCGATACGCGTCGCCGTGCAAACCGCTGACATTATGCTGCTAAGAGATGCCCACTCAACGAGCGTTAGGGAAGTGGTTATGGGTGCGCTCATGCATACCATGGGTAAACCCTTGATGGTTAGCGAAGAGATACCTTCTTTAAAAGAGAGCATGAACACGCGTCAGAAGCAGCTGTTAAAACAACATGTCACTGTGCTGCTAGAAAAGCTGACTGCATTAGGTTGGGTGCCTAGCGAGCTATGCGAAGATGTGATGATGCACGCTAATGAGCGTTTGGATGGTACTGGGTACCCCAGAGGTTTGAAAGGTGGGCAGTTGTCCGATGTCGTTAAGCTTATATCAATTGTTAAAGCGGTTGATAAGTTGACTCATACCCGCAACGGCACCCCGCCCCGCACCCCTTTAGATGCGTACCGAGTTATCAATGAGCAGCACGGCAGTTATGATAAAACAGTGTTAGTCGAGTATATTCAGTGCTATGGCCTTTACCCTATAGGCAGCTTGGCTAAGTTTTCAGGTGGGTTCTTAGCGTGGATCATGGATGTTGATAGTAAGGGTATGCCAATAAAAGTCGAAGTAGTTAAAAACTTAACGTTTAAAGATACCAATATTGATACGATTTTAAACGTGAGCGACTTCGATCAAATTGGCAGGCTAGAAGGGGTTGTCAATCCTGATGACTATGGCATTACGTTTGCAAAAATGTGATTGTAAGCAATTGATCCACATGCCCCTGCTTAAGCAAGTTAGGGGCATGTGGCAAGGCGGTGTATTAGCGTGATGCTAGCCATCTTTTCATAAACTCATCGCCGGGCAGTGGTTTGTCGTACCAATAGCCTTGTCCCTCTTGGCAGCCCATTTCAAGCAGAGCGGCTGCCAACTCACAAGACTCGACACCTTCGGCAACCGTCACCATGCCAAGACTGTGTGCCATCGCAATAATGGTTGCCACGATAGTACGATCATGATGGTTGTTTAACATGTCGAGAATAAATGACATATCAATTTTAAGTTTGTCGGCTGAAAAGCGTTTTAAATACGCCAGCGATGAGTAGCCTGTACCAAAGTCATCAATGGCGAGTCCATAACCAGCCTCTTTAAGAGTTTGCGTTATCGCCACGGCTTCTTCTGGAGCTTCCATAAAGCCACTTTCCGTTAGCTCAAGACAAATCTGTGAGGGTGTAACGCCATGGGCCGTACATTTGCGTTGCAGGTTGTCGATAAGCCGAGGGTCTTCGAAGTGGCGAGACGCAATATTGATCGCTATTTTTCCAGGCATGGTGTGCCCTTCCAACTGCCAAGCGGCTAACTGGCGAAAAACCTCGTTAATCACCCAGTTGCCCAGTGGAATGATAAGACCGCGCTCTTCTGCTAAGGGGATAAACTCATTCGGTCCAACGGCCCCTAGCACGGGGTCGTACCAGCGACAAAGAGCCTCTGCACCGGTTAACTGGCCGGTTTTAAGGTCAATTTGTGGTTGATAATGAAGGCTTAATGACCCATTAGCGAGTGCTTCAGAGAGCCGCTTGGCCATATCCAGCCGTGAAGCAAGTGCGACCCCCATTTGGGCCTCAAAAAAGAGGTAAGGGAGTTTTTGTTGCTTGGCTTGGTACATAGCAATGTCAGCGTGTTTGAGTAGTTCACGGGCGCTGCCTGCGTCATCTGGATATAGCGCAACGCCAATGCTGACTTCTAACTCAAAGCTTTGACCATCGATGACCAGAGGATCAGCCAGAGAGTGCAGCAAGCGCTCTGCTGTATGGGTAAGCAAACCCTGAGAATTTCGTTCAAGAAGCACCACAAACTCATCGCCTCCCAAACGCGCCAGATACTCATTAGCCTTAAGCGATTGCTGGAAAGCCGTGGCCACCGCTTTTAATACTCTATCGCCGACATCGTGCCCTTGGGTGTCGTTGATCTCTTTAAAGTGGTTCAAATCGAGCAGCATTAGGCCTAACTGGTGGCCGTGTTCTACCGCATGGTTAAAGCTGTTTTCCAGGCGCCGCATAAACGCAGTACGATTTGGCAGCCCGGTGCCTGTGTCGTAGAAAGCCAGTTGACGAATATGTGCTTCATCTTTTTGACGCGCCAGCTCAGCAGTGACCCCAGAGGCAAAGATTTGCAGAACGCTGGACACTAATTCAGTGTCGTGTAGTGGTTCCCGATACATCACACCTAACAGCCCAACGGCCTTGCCCTCATTGTTGTCTAATCGCCGACCTGCATAGGCACGCACCCAGCGAAGCGCCTCGCGACCTTCTACCGGTAGGGATGGCCCTGCGCCGTCAGTGACAATACATTCACTATTAGCCAATACCTCTTCACAGGGGGAGCCTGGTAGCGTGTAGGTAAAATTCGGCTGACGTTCGCCGTCAATCACAACTGCCAGAGTATCTGCACGACTGGGGGCATCGGTATTAAGCTGTGCAATAAACGCCAAGTCTGCGCCCAATGCATCCGCCATGTGATGCGTTAGCTGATCAAGAAACTCCTCGCCTGTGCGAGCAGAAACAGCCAAGGTTATTTTCAGTACGGCACGCTGAATGCGTTGCTGCGCCGCTTTACTGCGCAGCGTATCAATGCCAAAGGCGACGTTACCCGCTAGCGCGTTAAGCAGTTGTAATTCATCATCATCAAACGGTTGAGTATCCGGTTTGTAGAGCGCTAGCAGGCCATAACATTGGTCGTGACACTCAAGCGGTAGGCATACCACGCTGCGTAAGTGGCAGGCTAGCGCCACATCTTTTAGCGCGCTGAAGGCAGGGTGGTTCGCCATGTCCGCAAGCTGAATAGGCCTGCAGCTGCCTACTTCGGTGTGCTCAATGTGGGGAGACGTTGCATAGAACTTCCCAAACGCCTCCACAATAGCCGGTAAATAACTGCGCCCTCTACCTGCAGCGGCTTGAGGCGTGATGACGTCTCTATTGCCTGGCTGAGAGTAGCCAATCCAAGCCATCGAGAAGCCGCCAATCGCAGTCGCTTGCTGGCAAATAGTGTCAAATAGCGCCTGCTCGCTACTGGCATGCGTAATGACCTGATGGCTTTGGCTTAGTAGCTGCAGCGCTTGTCTTTTGTACAGCGTGCGCTGTTGCTGCCGCCGCTTTTTTTCTAGCCGAGTAATCTCTACCGCTATATTCACAGAGGCAAGACGGAGCACTTCCACCGGGTAGTGGGAGTTTTTAATTGGGCTTGCGCTAGCCGCGGCGACAAACCCTGTGCTGCCTCTTTGAGAATTCACGGAGGAGGGCAGGGAGAAAGAGACGCTCAAATAGGCATGAGAATGTAGCGAGGCAAGAAGCTGGTTCTTCGGAAAGCGCTGTGCCGCGTTTTCAGAAAGATGAATAAAGTCTGATGTGTCTGACGCGCTAATCGGCAGATCATTTACTTCAAATGTAATGTTATGGCGTAGCTTGCCTTTCGACCACAGGGCCAATGTAGTGGCTTGTTGGCTCTCATCAATACGCGCGATAATCAGATGATCAACTGCCAGTGACGCGCCTAACGCTGCGGCCACGTGCTCAAAATAGCCCTCACCTTGGGCCTGAGAGAGCGCATTGGCGAGGTGATGAAAAATATTAGCGTCTGAAAACTGGCGGTTCATTAATTATCCTAAGAATTTTTATGTAAACGCCAATGTGCGTATTAATAATCTCATTGTTTAAATGGGTAGAGGCCGCTTCTGCTAGTTTAGATGCAGCTAACTTTTAGGCGCTGTTTATTAAGTTTTTATCAACTGCCTATGACGAGCGGAAATTGTAAAATTAACGTTAACGCTAAATGCCTAGATAAACGAAAGATGTAGAAAGTAGCGTCAGCAGGGCGAATGCGGTGACTTTTTAAACCGTTGCTATTACGGCGATGATATCACGTTAGGAAAAAAGGCTT
Source organism: Vreelandella venusta (assembly GCF_044809155.1). GTDB lineage: Bacteria > Pseudomonadota > Gammaproteobacteria > Pseudomonadales > Halomonadaceae > Vreelandella > Vreelandella venusta_B. The sequence continues at coordinate 2,651,285 of NZ_CP085241.1, read as the reverse complement.
AAAAAAATTTCACCGGTGATGCCAGGCATCTGCCTTATGGCGATTTAAAACGCTTGTTAGATTAAACGTCTTGCCAGTGGGACTGGTTGCGCCCTGCTTTTTTGGCGATGTAAAGCCCTTGATCGGCGCGCTTGATCGCGGGTTTTAGCGACGTTTCATTGATGCTAACAAGGGTAACACCTAATGAAGCGGTATAAGAAACAACGCTCTTGGTGATGTTACTTATCTCATCAGCTGTTAACTCAACGGGTGTGTGCTCCACCGCGTGGCGTAGGCGCTCCGCCACCTGCATGGCTTGCCCGGCGGTAGCGTTGGGTAGCAAAATAGCAAATTCCTCCCCTCCCATGCGGCATAGCACATCGCCGTCACGCAGCTGGGCGCGTGCCGTGGCGGCGAAGGCTTGCAATACCTTATCGCCGCCATCGTGGCCATAGGTGTCGTTTATATGCTTGAAATGGTCTAAGTCAATGGCAATCAAGCTAAGTGGCTCGCCACTACGCTGCGCGCGCGCCATCTCCATAACGGCCTGATCCTCTAAAAAACGCCGGTTGCCAAGCCCTGTTAGTGCGTCTGTCATTGCCTGCTGCTCTAAGCGGGACTCTAGCTGCTTGCGTTCGCTTAAATCGAAGACGGTGGTGCGGGTATACTGAAAACCATCTTCGGTCACATGGGCGGTGGTCAAAATAGCCACTGGCAGCGTGGTGCCATCGCGTTTTATCAGCGCACACTCTGCCGAGGCCGCCTGCTCCCTGTTAAGCATTTGCTGAAACCCCGCATCGAAGGCCTGCCGCGTTTCGGGGGTGATAAAATCCCGATACAGTCGTTTACCAATAAGTTCCTCGGCACGATAGCCTAGCCAGTTGAGCTCCGTACGGTTGATTTTGACGATATAACCTTGGCTATCTAAAGAGTGGTAGCCACAAGGCGCATTTTCGTAGAGATCCTTCACTTCGCTAGCGTAATGCCGTGCCTCACGCCTTAACCGCCGCAGGCGATGGGTGCTAAGTGCCCAAAAAAGACTAAAGGCGATGGCCAGCAGGTAAATCAGTATCGTGGCAATAAGCTGCACACGGCTTTCCAGTATCAGACCCTTCAAGGTGGGCTTGGTCATCACAATGCCTAGCCGCCAGGGCTGAGAGTCAGGGTGGCTGGTTATCATGCCTGCTTGGCTGCGGTAGTGATGCGTCCGAATATCATGACTTAAAAACCATAAAAGCTGATTATCGATGGTGATATCGCCACGGTTGCGCTGTGCCATTTTCTGCCACGCGTCAGGCCACTGTTCTGATAGAGTTTCGTTAAACGGTATTAGCCCTTGGCTACTATCGGGCAATAGACCAGTGCCCCGTGCATCGACCAACAGCACCTGGGGGATGTTGGCTGTGATAGTCGACCAGTCCAGTGTCAATAGCAGCACGCCGAGGCGGTTCCCCGTGTTATCGAACACGGGGGTCGCGATATCGATGACCGGCGTGGTTGTTAGGGTGCTGCTGGTACCGTATGTCTCGCTGTGTGCTTGGGTGCCTAAATAAGGGGGCGATACGTACAAGTCACGTTCCTGTAGTGCCATTGCTTCGTTAAAGGCGTCGCTAGCGGTGTACCTTGTGAGTGGGGCGTCAGGCAATAGCGTGGGCGTGTTGACGGAAATCAACTCCATGCCCTCTGCATCAATAAGTACTACGCGGGTATAGCGTCCAAAATGCACTAACAGTGTGTTAAATAGATCGTGGAGCTGCTCTGCGAAGCGCGAACGTTCTTGATTTTGAACAGCATCCGGGGAGGCAGAAAGAGACGCCCGTTGGTGGGCTGATAGCATTAGGCGCAGCAGCGGAACTTCGGCGGTGGCAAGAACCTGGTTAAAACTATCGTTCATATCCTGCAGCAGGGTAGCGTACTTGGCCTCCAGCAAGGCATCAGCGGCTACGCGTGTTCTTTCCAGCTGGGTGTCTAGCTGTGCGCTAAACATTGGGTAGAGCGTTGCCGTCACTAAAATAATGGGAGTAAAAACAGCGACGACTAATCGGGCCCACAGCGTTTTGAGCATCAGCGGTGAAACCTCGTACAGCGTAACAACCAGCGCACCCACGCTGCATAATGCTGCTGGGATGACGGGTGTTGAAAAGGGATTATGATAATGGTGGCGCAGTATCATCCATTATGTGTCGAACGTCATCAAGGAATTGATTCCAGAGATCCATGACTTTCAATACAGTGCACCGTTGCCTGTTGTAGCGCAGCGTGCCTGCCGGTTAAGTGATTAAAAATTAGCAAAAAAACTAATATTCTATTAATGACTATGTTAATAACAAATACGCTTGTAATAGCCATACTTATGTTGTGTAAATTCATGGTATCAAGCATTGTAAAGGCGTGATGTGTATTAGTGTTTTTAGTGCTTGGTTTACCAGCGAAAAGTAAGCCGCGCTTGCTATTAAAAGTCAGCATAACAATAAACGGAGTATTAGCGCCTTCATGCTACTTAATGTGTTGTCGGACCCCCAGGCGCTTGATGCGATTCAGGGAAAGCACGATATACCGCTTGTGTTTCTTTCCTGGCTTGTTGCGCTGGCGGCCTCTTATGCAGGCTTGGATATCATCAAGCTGGTACGCAGGGTATCCAGCCCTATTATGCGGAGCCTGTGGTTTTGTGCAGGAGCGAGCGCTATGGGGCTGGGGGTTTGGAGCATGCACTTTATTGGCATGCACGCCTATCAGCTGGACTTTCCCGTTGCCCATGCGCCGTTGCCCACGCTGCTTTCTATACTGCCGGCGATATTGGGTAGCTTGAGTGCCATGGTAGTGCTTGCACGCCAATATCCTTCACACCAAGCGTTATCGCTGGCGGGGCTTGGGCTTGGATTGGGGATTGGCGCAATGCACTACAGCGGCATGGCCGCCATGCGTATGCCTGCCGAGCTTTATTATTCGCTAAACTTTTTTCTAATCTCGCTGCTGGTGGCCGTCGGCTTGGGCATCGCGAGTATCTATGTTTACCGGTTCTGCCAGCACGAGTGGGGTATGCAGCACGCTAGGCGCTGTGCGTTTATCGCCGCGCTGTGTGTTTCTATTGCCGTGAGCGGTATGCACTATGTGGCGATGCAAGCGGCGTGGTTTGCCCCTATCGCGAGCCCTACGTTGCCCGTGCTTCCTTCTGCTATTTCTACTCCGGCTAACGCTGTATCTGCCGCTTCTCCACATGGCAGTTGGCTGATTTATTTGATTGGCGTAGGCGCGGTACTAACCGCCCTGCTTACGTTGATCGCCACGCAGGTTCAGCGTCGGCTACACACAAGCCAGCGCCATGAATATATGACGCAAACGCGCTTGTTAGAGGTAATTTCCGCCTTACAAGATAGCGTGGTGTTGCTGGATTATCGTTCCCGCATCCGCCTGTGCAATGCCGCGTTCGCGCGCTGGGTAGGGGTGTCAGGTGACCACCTGGTGGGTAAATCTGCCTCGCAGCTTGCTTATGCGCAAGATCACCATGCACTGAACATAGTGATTCGCCAAGCGCTTGCACAACGTGGCGAATGGAGCGGCATGATACAAGCGTTACGCGCCAATGGCGCTGTGTTTCCAGCGTGGTTAAGCGTCACCCGTGTGAAATACACCGACAGCGATGATAGCGATTACGTCGCGCTACTTAGCGACCGCTCAGCAGAGCAGCAAGCCCAGCAGCGTATTCACTATCTGGCCTACCATGACGTGCTGACAGAGCTTCCCAATCGACGAGCGTTACAAGCGCGGTTAAGCGAGGTTGGCAACACGCACCCAAGTGACCATCGCTATGCCTTCATGGCCCTTTTGGATATCGACCGTTTCAAACTCCTTAACGACAGCTTAGGCCAAGAGATTGGCGACGAGTTGCTGCGCCAATTAAGCAAGCGGCTTCAGTATTGGGCAGAGGCGGGTCTGTATGCAGCGCGGTTAGATGGCAATGAGTTCGCCTTATTGGGTGCGTTTTCAGCCGCAGACGATGCCAGCGCAGAGCGTGATGTCGATACGCTTATGTCGAAAGTGTTGGCCTCCCTGAGCGCAAACTATGAGCTAAAAGGGCATGCCTATCCGTGTAAGTTGAATGTAGGCGTGCTGCTATTTGACCCTTTTAAGCGAGAAGGCATAGCGCCTTTATTTAAACGCGCAGACCTTGCGCTACTAGCGGCAAAGCGCCTTCGTGACGGCAAGCCCCAGTTCTTCCAAGTAGAGCAAGAGCGCGAGCTTGAAGCGCGCTTGGTAATGGAGCGTGAGCTACGCACTGCCATTGAACAGGATGCGCTGTGCCTTCACTTACAGCCTCAGGTGGATGCACAGCGCCAGGTGATAGGGGCAGAAGCCCTGGTGCGCTGGCAACATCCGAAGCAGGGCATGGTATCGCCCGGTGCGTTTATACCGCTGGCTGAAGAGACCGGGCTTATCTTGCCGCTGGGCGGGTGGGTGCTTAAGGAGGGGTGCCGCCTATTAGGCGAGTGGCGCAAGGACGAGCGGCTACAGCATATAAAGCTATCGCTGAATGTGAGCGTGCGCCAATTTCAGCAGCCCGACTTTACCGAACAAGTGTTGTCGGCCATGCAACACTATAAGGCTCCGCCTGAACGCTTAACGCTGGAACTCACAGAGTCACTACTGCTCAGCGATGCAGAGGGTACCATTAACAAAATGCAGCAACTAAAGTGCTTAGGCGTTAGCTTTGCATTAGATGATTTTGGCACCGGTTATTCATCGCTTGCCTATTTAAAGCGCCTACCGCTGGATACGCTGAAAATTGATATTGCCTTTGTGCGCGATTTAGCGCTCGATATGCAGGCAAAGCCTATCGCCGAGACGATCATAACCTTGGCGGAGAGTTTAGGCCTTGGCGTAGTGGCTGAAGGCGTAGAAACAGAAGATCAGTGTCAGGTGCTGACCAACCTGGGGTGCGGTGTTTATCAAGGTTTTCTGTTTGGACGCCCCGCGCCGGTTGAGGATTTCACTGAAGCGTTAAAGTGCCCGTTAGTCAGCGCCCCGTTTGAGTAGCTTCATGTGTTATCACGCATGAATCACCAAAAAGGCGACCCAGTCATGAATGTTTCTAAAGAGATTCAATGCGGTGGCGAGTGCTAATGAACGATGAACAGACAGCTCAGGATCAAGAAGCAGCACGCCTAGCGGCCTTGGTGGAGTACCATATCCTGGATACCCCTCAAGACCCCTTGTTCGATGAAATTGTGGAATTAGCCGCGATCATTTGCCAAGCGCCAATTGCCGCCATTAATTTTGTCGGCCGTAACCGGCAGTGGTTTAAAGCGATTAAAGGGCTTTCTGTGTGCGAAACACCGCGAAATATTTCGATTTGTGCCCACGCTATTCTACAGCCGGGCCTTTTTGTGGTGCCGGACACAACGCAGGATGAGCGCTTTTCGAGTAACCCGCTGGTAACCGGGGAACCCTTTTTACGCTTCTACGCAGGGGCGCTGCTTAAAAGCTATGACGGACACCCGCTAGGAACGCTGTGCGTGCTTGATGAGAAGCCGCGCGAACTTAACGATCAACAGCGCTTTGCGCTAAAGGCGCTGGCTAACCAGGTAATGGCGCATATGGAACTCATGCGCTCGCATCGGGAACAGAAGCGCCTTATTGCAGAGCTAGAAAACGCACGCCGCGAAATGGCTAGCTTAGCCGCCACGGATGTACTCACCGGGCTATTAAACCGCCGCGCGTTAGAGCGAAGGCTGCGTAATACCTTGGCCTCTATTAAGCGCGGCGCTTCTCCTGCGGCGATCGTGATGATCGATATTGACAACTTTAAGCACATTAACGATACCTATGGCCATCCAGTGGGAGATAGCGCCATCAAACGCTTTGCCGAGCGCTGCCGCTCCATTATACGGCAGGCAGATATACTAGCCCGCTGGGGCGGTGAAGAGTTTATGTTGCTCATGCCCCACACAACCGTTGACGAAGCGTACCAAGCCGCTAATCGGTTGCGTGACGAGCTTGCCCGCCAGCCGTTGGTCGCCAATATTGCTGAGCCGCTCTACGTAACGGCCAGCATGGGGATTTGCAGCCTGGAAGAAGCCAACACTCTGCAAGAACGCCTACACGTTGTTGACCAACTGCTATACCAAGCCAAAGACCAGGGGCGTGACTGTATTGTGTTAGAAAACCCACTGCCAAACATCGGGCGAAGTGCTTAAACCTGATGTGGCCCACGTGCCATTTGCCTTACTAAATAGGACTGGCAGGGTTCTATAGGAAGCACACGCGCCAGTCGCCTGTTTGTCAGCTCTGAGGTCACCTCTTAATAAGCTCTTTGTTTCGTTCACCTTCGGCGCTTGGCAAGTCAGCACCATCTCACCAGGGGGATGGCCACTCCGTCGCATGAGGTTGTTGAACCGCCGATGCTACCCGCCGTCAGTGACTGTTTGGTTTACCTACCAGCCAATAAGTGACGCCGAGTGCCAGTACAATCGCCGCAATGCCGACCATTTCAGCGGCAGTAATCAGGCTAATATCGAGGATGATGACTTTACGGGCAATGACGCGGCTTTCACCGTTTTCCGGTGCCATCTAATTTCAATAGGATAGGCATGCTAAGCAGAGCGTTAGTTCCCGCCAGCGACTGTGTGTCGGGTGACTAAGCCGGGTCAATGGTCAGTAGTAGCCGTTTTTGCCCTGCTTCTAAAGAGGGGCTGCGGTGGACTAAGCCATGCTCTTCACAGCCCACCCAACCGCTGCCTTTTATCAACGCAATGTCGCCCGCCGCCATGCGCTGGATGTCTTGGCTGTCGCGCACGATCTCTGGGCGGTTGGGCGTAGGCGCGCCTAGTCCTTCACGGTTAACGGAGTATTCGGGTAGCCATTCGCTTCCGGGGCCTGCGTAAGTTGTTACTAAGCGGACAGGTAGGTTATCGCAGTGAAAGCGTGGGCACATCGCGGCGGTTAATAGGCGTAAACGAATGCCAACGGAGTCAGTATCAAAGAGGTAGGCAATCGCTTCGGCAATGGTCGCAACATCCTCAACCAGTGCCTCGCCTGCTGAGGGTTCTGGCAGGTTACGGTAGAGGTCTTCTCTTAACGCGTCAGTTGGGTTGCCTAGCCATCCATATTGCCAATCGCGGTTAGTTTGGCACTGGGCATTGGCACTGATGGCTAGTTCAGCCGGTAGCGTGCGTTGAAAAATGGCAATGTTGATAGGCGCTTCAAAAATACGCGGCAGTACGCTGATGTCACTACCCATCGCGGCATATGGATAGAGGTTGTGAGTCGTCACGGTTGCTGAAGAAGGCGTTGGCATATGAAGGCTCCTGAAAGAAAGACAAGTCGCATTGATTTGTTTGTTATGTTATAACGTTTTATCAAAAGGAGGCTACCCATTGCAACGCGAGACGCATCCATCCCCCCAGGAAATAGACGTCAAAGCGGCGGCCAACTCTCTGCAAAAAGTGCAGGAGAGGGCGCTATTGGCGCAGCCGGAAAGCGAATATATGAATGACAGCCAGTTGGCATTTTTCCGGCAGCGTTTATTAGACGAGCGTGAAGAGCTAACGGCGCATTTAAGAGAAGTAAAAGCTTCTATTGCTTCTCATGAGCGAGATAGCGACGAAGCGGATCAAGCCTCGTTTGAAGAAGAGTTACGCTTAGCGCTGCGCCAAGCTGACCGAGAAAGCAGGCTAATCACTAACATTGATGCGGCGCTAAAACGTATTGAAAGCGGCGATTATGGCTACTGTGAAGAGACTGGCGAGCCGATTGGCATTCCACGGCTGCTGTTTCGGCCTACAGCCAAGCTCTGCATAGAAGCGAAAGAGCGCCAAGAGCAAAAAGAGCACCATTTTCGCAAAGCGCGGGGGGAGTAATGCAGTTCACAACGCTAACGCCCGTTAACGTACTCACCGGTTTTTTAGGAAGCGGTAAAACCACGCTGTTGAACCGCTGGGTGCGCCAAGCCTCTATGCAAAACACGCTTGTCGTGATTAATGAGTTTGGCGATATTGGTTTAGATCATCAGCTGATTACCCAAAGTGATGAGCAAGCGGTCGTGGAAATGAGCAGCGGCTGTTTGTGCTGCACGCTGCGGGGAGATTTAAGTCGTACGTTGCAGCAAGCGGTCGATGAGCTGCTCGCAAAAGGTAAACCCGCACCTGCCAGGGTGGTAATTGAAACCACAGGGCTTGCTGACCCCGCGCCTATTTTACAGATGTTAATGACCGACCATTGGCTGGCTCACCGCTTTCAACTGGATAGCGTGGTGTGCTGCGTTGACGCTGCCAATGGGGAAGCCACACTGCAAGCGCATCGCGAGTCACAGCGACAGGTAGCAATTGCTGACCGCTTGCTTATTACCAAAATCGACCTAGTCGATGAAGGCCGTTTGGCACCGCTAGCCAACCAGTTAGCGTCGATAAACCCGGCCGCTGAACAGTGGCAGGTGCTGCATGGTCATCTATCCCCTGATCTGTTGGTGGGCGCAGGGATTTTTCGCGCAGACGCCAAACAGTATCAAGTGCAGCAATGGCTTAAAGCAGCCAGCTATCGCACCCATCAAGCAGATGCCAGTGGGGTGACGGATGGGGAGGATATATCGGACGCAGCGCTGAGTATTAACAGCACAAGCCAGCCCACGCTTACCCGCCATGGTGAGCATATCAATGCGTTCTGTTTTTGTGTTGAGCCGTTGATTACGCCAGATGCACTAGAAAACTGGTTGGATTTATTGATGTCGTTGATGGGCGAAAAAATGCTCCGTATTAAAGCCATCGTCCATCTTACTGATCGAGAGGAGCCGCTTGCGCTGCATGGTGTTCAGCACATTTTTCACCCACCCGCGCCCTTACCCATGAACTGTGTTGATGACCGTATTTCTCGGTTTGTTTTCATTACGCAAAATGTCGCGCCTGACACGGTGGCGCAACTTTATCGTTTTTTCACGCCCTCTGGCGCATCAACTGAGTTACCCACTCGCTCATCTACCCACGAGGCACTGTAATGACGGCTTTCACCTTACCCGATATCGCTCAGCAACCTGCTGATTTGGCGGGCACGCTTTCCTGGGTGGGCATGGAAGGTATTGCGTTACCCATTCAGCTGGAGGGAAGTCACGTTAATGCTAGAGTTTCCGCTGGGGTTAGTCTGGAAGCAGCCGATGCGCGTGGAATTCACATGTCACGGCTGTATATTGCATTAGACGAATTAGCGAATCAGCCGCTAACGCCCATCCTGATTCATCGCGTCCTTACTGTTTTCTTGGAAAGCCATCAAACGTTATCCGAAAGCGCGTATTTAACGTTCAGCGGAGACGTGTTACTAAAGCGTGATGCGCTGATTAGCCCTTTGTCAGGGTGGAAAAGCTATCCGTTTACGCTGCGTGGGCAGTTAACCCCGCTAGGCTTTCGGCTTGAGCTAGATGTCTCTGTTGGATACTCCTCAACATGCCCCTGTTCAGCTGCATTAGCTCGGCAGTTAATTCAACAGGCGTTTGTAGAAGATTTCGATGATATACCGCTTACCAAGCAGGCGGTATTGACGTGGTTGGGAAGCGAAGAGGGTATTCTTGCTACGCCCCATAGCCAGCGTAGTACGGCTAATTGCTCCATACGGCTTGCGGGCAATGACCATATACCGCTTGCTGCTCTGATTGAGCGTATCGAGCGCGCGCTGGGTACTGCGCTGCAAACGGCGGTAAAACGGATTGATGAACAGGCATTTGCCCTCGCCAACGGCCAAAATCTGATGTTTTGTGAAGACGCAGCCAAGCGCCTAGATGCCGCGATCCGAAAGATGCCTGATATTTCAGGGTTCCAACTCAAGGTAGTTCACGCAGAAAGTTTACACGCCCACGATGCCGTGGCCAGAAGCGAGTGGCAGTGGTGATTAATGCTTATTAACGGGCAGTAGCAACATAAAATATTAAAAAATGAATTTATGGATTGACACCACGTGGGTGTGGCCCTATATACGGTACATCACTCACCACCATGGGCTCTCATGTTCCTCCTCATCACGATTGCTACTCTTTCAATCGCGCTCTCTTTTCTGTGCTCTATCCTTGAAGCAGCGCTGCTCTCTATTACCCCAAGCTACATTGCCAAACAAAAAGAAGATAATCCCAAGCTTCATGCAGCGCTGTTCAAGTTAAAAACCAATATTGATCGCCCGCTGGCCGCGATCTTAACGCTTAACACCATTGCTCATACTGTTGGTGCGACGGCAGTGGGCGCGCAGGCCGCCATCGTGTTTGGTGAAGCGTCTATCGCGATTGTGTCAGCGGTTATGACTATGCTGATTTTAATTCTTTCTGAGATTATTCCCAAAACGATTGGCGCTACCTATTGGAGAGGCCTATCTCCCCTGTTGCCTCGGTTACTGAATCCAATGATCGTTGGGTTGCTGCCGTTTATTTGGATGTCTGAACAGATTACGCGTCGTCTGGGTAAATCAGAACACGATGTTGATTTGCGTGATGAAATAAAAGTGCTGGCGCGTGTAGGTTTGGAAGAGAAAGTGTTGGATGCGGACGAGTCTCGTACCATTATTAACATGCTGAACTTGCATGAAATTGCTGTTAATAATGCGATGACACCCCGTACTGTTTGTGAAACGGTGTTGCCGAATATGACGGTCAAAGAGTTTGACGAGCAGTATGGCAAAATGCCGTTCACGCGCTTTCCCGTGATGGATAACGGCGAGCAGGCATTTGGTTATGTGCACAAAGCCGATATGTATCACGCCGATGACGACAAAACCATGCGTGAGCTAATGCATCCGATTGGCAGCGTAGACGTGTTGAACAATGTTGAGCAAGTGTTTACATCGATGTTGAAAGACCATTTGCATATGCGAGTGGTCTACGATGAGCATGGCACTTTTGTGGGCCTTATCACCCTAGAAGATATTATTGAGACGATCCTAGGCCAAGATATTGTCGATGAAACCGACAGTGTGGCGAACTTACGCCATTATGCGAAACAGCGCTGGGTAAAGCGCATCAAGCGGGATGAGAAAGAGGTCAAGCCGCTTGATTGATCACCGCCTGTTTTATATTGCTATAGCGCGAAACGTTCTATAGTGAAGGGGTTGAAAGTCATATAAGGTATTAAGGTCACTTGACCCTAATGAGGAGGAACGATGTCATTACGTATCAATGCAGTAGTGCCTGATTTCGAAGCAGAGACCAGCCAAGGCCCCATTCGTTTTCATGACTGGATTGGCGACAGTTGGGCGATCCTCTTTTCTCATCCTAAAGACTTCACGCCGGTCTGCACGACAGAGTTTGGCGCCGTGGCAACGCTAAGTGCCGAATGGGAAAAGCGGGGCACTAAGGTTATTGGCGTTTCCGTTGATGGCGTTGAGGACCATAAGCGTTGGGCAAGCGATATCGAGAAAGTGTGCGGCAATTCTGTTGGTTTCCCGATTATTGCCGATGAGGGCCTCAACGTTTCTAAGCTGTTCGACATGCTACCGGAAGATGCGTACCTGCCCGATGGCCGCACCCCCGCTGATAGCGCAACAGTACGCTCGGTGTTCATCATTGGGCCGGATAAACAGCTAAAGCTCTCCATGACTTATCCAATGACAGTCGGCCGTAATTTTGCAGAAATTTTGCGTGCGCTGGATGCCCTGCAAGCCACGGCAAAACATGGCGTTGCAACGCCCGCTGATTGGACCGTTGGGCAAGACGTTATCATTCCGCCGAGTGTGTCGGATGAAGACGCCAAGCAGAAGTTTGGTGAGTTTGATGCGGTTCTGCCTTACCTGCGTAAAACAAAATTACGCTGATAGGAAACGGTTAACAGCAGTAAGCCAGCACGTTGGTGCTGGCTTTTTTGTGTTTAGCTAGGCGACTCTAACGCTAACTGATCGATAGAGCTTGAAACGCTGCGTGCACCCGTGAGTATCTCGTTGACGATCGTCTCAATTTCCCCAACGCTCGTTTGGCTAGACTTGCCCTGTTCGACAACCTGCTGCATGGCTTGGGTGGTGCGTTTTACGAGATCACTGTTTTCTTTAAGCAATCGGGTAATATCGTCAACGGCTTCACTCGACCCTTTCGCTAAACGGCGAACTTCGTTGGCGACCACGGCAAATCCACGGCCTTGCTCTCCTGCCCGTGCGGCTTCAACGGCGGCGTTAAGCGATAGCAGGTTAGTTTGATTGGCAATTTTGGCAATCGACTCGGTAATGCTGTTGATGCTTTGTGCCTGCTGCGTTAGTGCTGCTATTAGCTGCTGTGCTTCTGCTAACGTAACTTCCGCTCTCTTCGAATCGTCCATCACTTTTTGTAAGTGATTAAGCCCGTTTTGGGCAATCTGCTCTGTTTGAGAAGAGGTGCTCTGCGCGGCAGTAACGGCGTTTGTGGCGGAGTCAGCCGCTTCAACGGAGCGAGTGATATCGGTCGCAAATTTAACCACCTTCACTACGTTGCCTTTACTATCTTGGATGGGGTTGTAGGTGGCCTCTAGCCAAACGCTAGCCCCCCGTGAATCTAGGCGTTCAAACTTCCCTTGCACATATTCGCCCTGTGCAAGCTGCTCCCAAAAGTGGGGGTGGGTGCTATAAAACTCAGAAGGACAAAAGATATGGTGATGTGCGCCAATAATGTCTTCTTTGTTATAGCCCATAACGCGCTCGAAGTTTGCGTTGGCATTGAGAATTTCACCGCTAGGGGTGAACTCAATCACCGCCATAGAGCTATCTAACGCGTTAAGCACGGCATTTTTACGCTCGGACTCTTGATGCGTGGCCGTAATGTCACTGGCAATTTTCAAGACTGACACAACATTCCCCCGGCGATTGCTGACCGGTAGGTATGTCGCTTCTAACCAAACGTCATCGCCCTGGGCATTTAACCGCTTAAAGGTACCTTGGCGGCTCTTGCCATCGGCAAGTGATTGCCAAAGTTCTCGATAGGCGTGCGTATCGATTTCGGCGGCATCGCAGAACATGCGGTGATGTTCGCCTTTAATCTGTTCAAAGGTATAACCCATCGTGGCCAAAAAAAGCGGGCTGGCCTTTGTGATAACGCCGTCAGGTGTAAACGCAATGCAGGCGGTATGCTGCATCAAGGCGTTATCGAGAGGATGGGCAAGCGTAATACCTAGCATATTGGCGCAATCTCTTTTGGAAATTATTTTTAAAGGTAAATTAACTATAATTTATCGGTCATCTGGTGCATTGACATAGCTCAATATAAGTAAATGGTGCGTCGGAATTGAACGTGTGAAGGTTAGCAAAAGTAAGTAACTGTAACATCAATATTGTGCGCTAATTTAGCATCCATTCTGCGATCAAACGGCTGGATAGCTTATTTGGCAAGGCGGGGTGATAGGGCTTGAGTTTGAAAAGCTCGGCACAGCGGAGTTCTTGCCGGGTCACTAGCCACCGATCAACCCCTGGGCAATATAGCCAGCGCCATAAGCAAGCCCTGCGGCGGCCGTGCCCATCAATAATGTGCGTATGCCCGAGCGCCACATGGGTTGCTGGTAAAAGGCACTTTTGACCATGCCAATCGCTAGAAAAACAGCGCTGGCTAACCCCAGGCTAATAAAAAATTGGATGTTATGGGGCACTGGCAGAGTGTAAGAAAGTAGGGGAATAACACCAACCGCTAAAAAGGCTATGAAAGTCACCACTGCTGAGCGCAGCGGGCTAATACCATCCACGGTCAGGCGGTGCTCCTCGCGTAACATAGTGGTTATCCACACCTCTGGGTCGCGGCAGATGACATCGACGGCGTCTTCAAGCAGCTGGCCCTCAAACCCTTTCGCCCGGAACAGCTGACGCACCTCTTCACGCTCTCCTTCGGGGATGAGCGCAATATGCTGTCGCTCGGTGCGTTCAGCGCTTGCGACTTGGGCCAGCTGTGCACAGCCTGCTTCATAATTACTGACGGCCATACTAAAGCCGTCAGCGAGTAAATTGGCGACACCAAGTACCAGGGCGACCTGTGGAGAAAAGCCTGCGCCGAAAGCACCTGACACAACGGCAAAGGTGGTAACACAGCCATCAATGCGCCAAGCACGGCATCGGGAAGGGTAGAAGCCTTGGCGGGTTTGGCTAATCGCGCACGTATAGCGGCGGGGTGGTGGTCGTGTATAAGCTGCTCATGTTCAGGGGTGGACATGATGAGGCCTCTGGAAAACCACTAATATAAGCGCAAGCGGCAGTATAAGAGTAAGTTATAAAATAGCCGAGAGAACGCTTAATAAGGAAGGTCGCGTGGTGGTCGTTATAACTAATCACGCATTGTGAATGGTGATTAGGTTATGGACAGCGAGGTGGTGTAGAGGTGCTAGAGAAACCGAGTTGGCTAAACCATGCGGTGGCATCGCCGCCTGCATTATCGCCATCGCTCATTAAAGCAATGCCGTCGATCTGGCTGGGGCTGCTGCCGAAAAGTGCTTGATAATCAGCGCGAACATCGCGCACTTCGGCCACCCATTCGCCAACCGCGCCCTGGCCACTTTGCAGCGCCATTAACTGCGCGCGGCTGGTAAACGCATTGGGCCAGGTGGCGCCCTGAGATTGCGTTGATGCCCAGACGTAGTTAACAGACTCCACTTGCCACGGTAGTAAGCCCGTTTTGCGCGCAACGTACACTCTAGCCGGGTAGTCGTCGCCTGCTTTGGTGGTTTCATCAATGCCGGGATAGATGGAATCGACCTGCCAACACCAGTGAAGGTAGGGCGTTTCATTAAGGTCGATATCACGCTCTAGGTAGCGTGCTGATGCCTGGCCTTGTGCACGGGCCTGAAGGACGCGCTGGCCTGATTTTTCAACGATGTCGTAATGGGTTTCGCCTGAAAAGCTGCGCGTCGGCCACGTCATTAACTGGTTCGGCGTGAAGTGAATCGCTTCCGCGCTGGCGGCTGAAAGCGGTATTAGGCATAGGCAAGTGATCAACGTGGCTTGAGCCAATAGGGCGTTAGCGCGACTCATAAGGGTCACCATCGTTGTTAGGCGTGTTGGGCAATACGGGCTGGTAGCTGCCTATTTTGTGTAGCAGATCGAACTGGCGGGCACAGGTGCGGCAGGCGCCACACATGGAAAGATGAAAGCGAAGTGAAGCCCTTTCTCGAAAACTGAGCGTTCTATCCTGTTTAAGCGACATTAGCTTTGTCGCTTCTCGGCACATAATCATTTTATGTCAACCACCCTTTTTCGATACATGCGCGTAGCTTTAGCCGCGCACGGTGTAGCATTACCCAGCAGTTAGCATCGCTTAACGACAGTGCGTCGCAAATTTCTTCTGTGGTGAGTCCCATCAGTTCCCGCATCGTAAATACGCGAGCGGTATTGTCAGGTAGTACCAGTAAACAGGTGTCTAGTAACTGCCAAAAAGATGCATTTTCGAGCACTTGGTCCGGGTCTCCCCAGGACTGTGGCTTGTGTGCAGGTTGCCAGCGCCCGTTGTGTTGAAAAAGATTTTCTAAAGCATCTTCGTCGCTTTGTTCACTGTCTTGCCAAGAGCTATCTTTCCAAGAGCTATCCTGCCAAGAACAGTAACGTCGCTCGTAGCGAATACGTTCCAGAATTTTGTTTTTTAAAATCCCAAATACCCAGGTCTCAAACGCCGAGCGCCCCGCGAATGTATCGTGCTTTTCTAGCGCAACGATCAGAGTATCTTGGACCGTGTCTTCAGCGGCGGCGCTATCACGTAGCTGTAAACGCGCAAACGCGACCAGCTTTGGTCGTAAGATTGCAATGTGTTGTTCAGTGGAGGGCATATTAGCGTTCACATGCATACCTAGACGATTAAGTACCACTAGATGGCCGTTAACACTGCCATCAGACGCTGTGCGTTACATTATGACGCTGGGGTTTCCCATGCGAGTGGCTTGAGCTCTTCGTTGAGCGGTGTGCCAGCCACATGATTAGTGTAGTTAGATAGTGTTTTTAAAGCGCAGGCAATGACCAACTCAAGCACCTGTTGCTGTGTGAACCCTGCTTCTAGAAATGCCTCAAGCTCGGATTGCTCTGCCCAGCCCCGTTGGGCGTTCAAATGGCGGGCAAAACGCGTCACCGCCGCCAGCTTGGCGTCGTTAGGCGTAGTGCGCGCGCGCAAATCTTTAATCGTCGCGTCATCGGCACCGGCTTTTTTGATTCCGCCGGTATGGGCTGCTACGCAAAAAGCGCAGTCGTTATCAGCGCTGATAGCGAGCAGAGCGGCTTGTTGCTCTACCGGGCTAAGGCTGGTTTTAGCGTAAATTCCGTCGAGGGCCAAGTAGGCTTCTAGCAGCGTTGGTGCTTCCGCCATTTTGGCAAATATATTGGGCAGAAAGCCCATTTTCTTCTCTGCCGCCTGCAAGTTCGCTTTGGCTTCTTCAGGCGCGGAATCGATGGTATGTAGTTTAAAATCAGTCATTTATTCAATGTCCTTCTGAATGTTGCGTTAGGCACTTGCGTATTTCGCCATCTGGCTTGACTTGATTATGGAACGTTAAGTACAGAAATAGCAATGGTCAACGGTTGCGCTTTACCAATATTGGGCGATTTTTAAGCCATGGGTGTGTAAGGGTTGTGCATTGGCAGTCACCAATAGCTGTTACCCAACAACGACGCGTCACAATGGCAAGCCATACAATAAATAAAGCGGCTGCGGTGTGGGGCGCTCGAATAAAAACAGCGATAAGAGGTGAGTACCATGTCCAACAAACAGCAAAAACAGCGCTATGAACTATTCAGCAAACTGCGCCGTAACATGTGCTACACCGCGCCTGTGCTAGCGCTTGTTGCGGGTGGTGTAGCTCTCCAAACCAACGCCCAAGCAGTGTATGCCAGTGGCGAAGCCCCTGCAGAACTGTTACTGGCTAGCCAGCATGCTCAACCTGAAGGCGAGGCCCAAGCAGAGGCGGAAGGTGAAGCAGAGGGAGAAGCTCAGGCTGAGGGTGAAGCAGAGGGAGAAGCCCAAGCAGAAGGCGAGGCCGAGGCTGGCGCACAACCCAGCGAGCGCACGCAAGCCGTGTCGCGGCCAAACGGTTATGTGCCGGGATACGATGAAAAAGGTGATAACCCCGCCTCATTGATAGCGCGTGGCAAGGCACTATTTAACGATCCTTCCTTAAGCACAAACGGCCTTTCCTGTGCGAGCTGTCACGGTGTCGATGGTCAATCGGGCTATCAAGAAACGTTTAGCCAGCCTTATCCTCATGAAGTCGCAATGGGCACTAATATGTTTGGTATGGAAACGGTGCATGCCGATGAGATGGTGCAGCTTTGTATGGTTGCCCCTATGTCTGCGGAGCCGCTCGCTTGGGACTCAGATGAGTTGGCATCACTGGCAGCCTACGTTGTGAGCGCCCAACAAATTTTTGTAGGAGAGACTGACGGCCATTGTGATAGCTAGCAGGAGACAGCCATGAGTAACAGGCGGCTTGTTGGGCTAAAGGGGCAAACCTGCAAGCCGCTGAACGAGTAGAGCCTGCCCCGGCGGTGGTTCCTCCTGGGTCTGATAATCCATTGGGTGAACATGTGATTTTGTTAGATATTCTTGGCTTTGCAGTCGTTGGCGTCTGAGAAGCAGCTTGCTGAATTAGATAATAGCCAGCTACAGGCACTGTTTGATCAACTCAATAATCAAATGGCAGCGCTATCATCTTTTATAAAAGCACCGGATGAGCGTGAAAATGAGGTGGATGCTGGGGGTGAATATCAAATGCTTAGCTAAGGCTTTGAAAGTCGGGGTGATATAGCGCCGTCCGATTGACTGAGCGCCTTCATGCGGTTGGAGGTGCTTATGTGGCCTGTGAAGCCTTGCGTCGTGATATGCCTACGAAGCGTAAGGCTGCTGCTTCCAGAAGCGCAACGTGGATGGATGCACGCCGAAAGTGCGGGGTAGCGCAATATCCAGTTGTTCGCAAAGCAGGCCCAGTAGCGCCATGTGGTGAATGCTGTGACTGGTTAAAAACGCCAGCTCACGGCCTAGGCTAGAGGGCAGCGGCAGCGCGTTTATCGATGCAATATGCTCAGGCTCTTCGGTGGGGTAGCGAAGTATCAGCAGCGTATCGTGGGGGATTGTTGAAAGCGCCTTTAACCCTACTTGCAGCTGGTGTATTCGCGCTTGCGCCTGAGCGGGGCTGTTTTCCAGAGCCGCTTCCCGCAGGCGATTTTCATAATCTAACGATGCCATGGACTGAGAGGGTTCTGGAGAAAGCTCTGGAAAACGTTTGGGAGACAGTTCGGGAAAAAGTTCTGGCGCATCTATGAGCGTCTGATAGTGCTCCAATATATGACGCACATGCTTGCCCAGCGATTGTGTTTGCTGGCTACCTACTGCGCGTTGGTAGGTTGCCGCAGGGGTGCGTTCCAGTAATGTGGCAAGTTGTTCCAGCGCTTGCACGTTTTCATCGACCAGCAGCGCCGTTGCGTTGGGCGCGCTGGCGCGTGTTTCTGGCGGTGTCGTCGAGGGCATGATGGCTCTCCTGGTAAACTGTGCCGACATGACGTCGGCACAGAGCGTTTCGCCATTGTGAAAGGAAGTAATCGCGAGTTTTAACCGGCTTCGGCGGCGCCTTCACCCTCGGCTTCACCTTCACCTTCACCTTCACCTTCGCCCTCAGCTTCGCCTTCTGCATGGTGGGCTTCGGCCAGCATCAACGGGGCTTCTTGCATATTGGTAAATGCCTCTGTGGGTTCCTCAGCCTGGGCCTGAAAGGCAAGGCCGCTGGCTACTAGCGCAAGCGCCGGTGCGGTGTAACCCAATTGGCGGCTTAAACGGCTAAGTAAACGACGTTTGGCTTCTTGTTGAGACATGATGTTTCTCCTGATCATGGCGTGTAATAGCGCCGGATGGCGCAGCTTCTCCGCTATACAGCGGCGTGAGAAGGGGTTGTATGGGGAGCTGAACTCAGCCAAGCAGTCAGGGTTTGGTGAATGGCCTGTGTAGAGCTATCCACCTTAGCGCGCTGTGGCTGCTGGCAAAGCGGTTGCAATACCTCTAACGCTGTGTGGCTTAAATATGGTGACTGCTCTTGTACAAAGGGTAGCAATGCGCCTAGCAGGTCGAGAGGATTGGGGAACTTGGAGCCTGGTTCTGCCGAGTCGTCCAGCCACAAAATCCCTGCAAAGTGTTTGGCGTGCATGGGCGTAAAAGGGGCATCGTTCACTGGCAGGTTGAGCGGCTCGATAAGGGTCGGCGTATTGAGCGCTAAACGTGCACCACGCGTAAGCGTCAGCGCTTTTGGTTCAGCGGCTTCACGCAGAGCGTTAAGGGCCGTGATGTTGGCGCCACCATCGGGTAGCAGGCAGATAAAATGGGCGTGCTCGCTACTGAGTAGCGCAACGTCCAGGACAAGATGATCTTGGCGTAGGGCACTGTTTAAATAGAAGCGGGTGATGGCCGGTAGTATGGCATCGATGGATAACCGTGAGCTAATGACGTGGCTATCGGTGGCGAGGCAGTAACCGTTCGCGCTTTCCAGCAGGTGCAGTGGCTCGCCTAGCGGTAAGGCTTCGGTGAAGGTTAGCGCTGGGGCCAGGCCTGATTGGATGCGCTCAGCGAGGGGGCCAGCGGGTGCGGTGATCGGCCAACGGCGCCCATCAAAAGTAAGCTGGCCGTGCCAGGGGGCTGATCTGTCACGTGGCTGATGTCTTGGGGCCGCTATGTCGGGGCTATGTGCAGGTGCTAGCAGCCCGTGTTGCCACCAGGGGGTTAAGGTTGCCCACAGATCATCTTCCAACTGGGCAAGCGCTACCTGGCCGCCGCTGGCGGTGTGCAGTTGGGCAACGATATTCGCTAGTGATTCACCTTCGCTCACCAGCAGCCAGATGAGGGCTGCGCTGTCGTTAAGTTGGTAGTAACGTCCGCTGGTGTGGTGGTAAAGCGCGAGGCGCTGATCGTCGATAAGCTCGCTGACGTCGTTGGCACGAAAGGTAATCGCTTGGCGACTGTGTGTGTTGGCTAGGCGGTAATCTAATCGGCTAGGTAGCCCAATTATCGCCAAGTAGTCTTGGTGGCGCTCTGGGGTAGGCGCGGGGTAGAGCGGTATAAAGCCTCCGGCCCGTTGGTGCTCTGCCGCCAATCCTGCGGCGTCGATATCGCTATCATTATCACTAGCACTGGCAGGCTGCGTCAGGCCAACAAGGTTAATCATATCGCGCACCAGACTGCCTTTGACGTCCCTTTCTATGTCGCCTCCGTGTTCCGGTTTGGCGCATATTCCTAGCGATGGACTTAGATTGCACTCCAGTATCCAAGGCTTTAATTGATCGTCCAGCAAGCAATCCAAGCCAATTAGCTCGTAGCAGCCGCGCGGGTCGGCGCCTGCTTCCTTGGCGCGGGCACGCATCGCGTCGACCCCTGAAAGCGCCGTGAGGGTGGCTAAGTCGTGCAGCTGATTAAACAGAGCGTTGTCATCGTGGCCCTGTTCTCGCAGCCAGTGGCGATAGCGCTCAAGGTCGATAAACTCAACGGGAACTTCGGCATTTAGGTTAAGCGCGTTGATATCCGGGTTGGTTAACTGGCTAAACGGGTTGTCAACGTCGTCAGGGTCCCAGGGTTCAGAGGCCAGTTTGGCAAAACCCTGTCTATAAAGGTAAACCCGCAGCGGGTCGATGCTGGCAATCAGCATGTAAAGGCGCAATACGTATTTGTGCCCACGGATGGTATGGGGGTTGGCGATGTACTCTTGTACCAACCAATTGGGTGAAAGGGGCACCTTCGCGAGGTCGTTAAGCACTTGCACGCCTTGTCCTTTTGAGGCGTTGGTGGGCTTTAAGATCCAGCGTTTCTCAGGATTGGCCGCGACGTCTTCTAATAAGGCGGGGTAGTCGTGGGGCATTTCATAAGCCCGAGGAAAAAAGCGCAGCCGTTGAGTAAAAGGGTGGTCATTGCCAAAGTGACACCGCGTACGTGCGTGTAGCGCACTGAGGCTCGCGTGAAGCCGACTTTTAACGGTTAACGCGGCGTTGCCAGGAATGTGGTTCATTTTGACGCTGGAAGACGCCACCTTAAAAGCGGAGGCCGGAGGCATGCCAGTCACCCAAGCAGCCTGCCAATCCTGGTCATTGCCCTCTACCCAGCCTTGTGCCTCCAGCGTTTGGCGGAAAAAGTGATCTTGCTCGGCATGGCGCTTGCCGCTTAGCCAAAACCTAGGGGCTGAGGTCGGTGTGCTAGAGGCTGAGTTAGGCATCGGTCGTCTCCTTGGGCGTTGTTATCACCTTCAGTGGTGCGGATGGAAAATTACTTACAGCTTTTTGCGCTGTGTTTTAAAAAAAGCCTTCAGACGGATGCGTGGCCAATAGTGATCGCTATATGAATAAGCCTAATCTGTATTGTCAGTCACTCACTATATAGCGCATCATGACAATACTGTACCAGTCGTTCTTTGGGTTTTTAAACGCAGGCAAACAGTCATGATGGCGCGATGCCATCACTTTCTGGGAGTAACAATCATGATGCAATCATTGTTGAAGTCGCCGCTGAAATGGGCAGTTGGCGCTCTGGGCGTATTCAGCCTAGCGACCCATGCCCACGCACTTGAGCTGACGCCGTTAGTGGATGCCCAGTGGTTGAATGAGCACCTTGATAACGAGGCGTTGGTGGTGATTGATGTGCGCTCATCGATCGATAACGGTGGCGATGAAGATAGTTTTATCAAGGCGCGCATACCGGGCAGCCGCTACACCAGCTATACCGATGACGGCTGGCGTGAAACCCGCGATAGCGTCGCGGGTTTAATGCCAGAGGTGAGCGAGCTTGAACGATTGATTGGCAGCCTGGGGGTGGCGAACGAGAGTGCCGTCGTGATCGTGCCCGCCGGTACAGGGGCGACTGACTTTGGCAGCGCGGCGCGGGTTTATTGGACGCTTAAAGTGCTTGGCCATGACGAGGTAGCTATTTTAAACGGCGGTTTTACAGGCTGGCAGCAGCAAGGGTTTGACGTCGCTAGCGGCGAGCCAGCGGGTTTTGAGCCAACTGAATTTACGGCAACGACGCTGCGTGAAGAATTAATTGCTTCCACTGAAGACGTTGAGGCCGCTCGTAGCACCCAGGCACAGCTAGTGGACGCGCGGCCAGCGGACTATTTCGCGGGCGACGTCAAGTCTCCTGCCGCGCGAGTAGCGGGTACGATACCGGGCGCACGCAGCCTTCCCCACCAAACGCACCTCAATAATCAAAACGGTGCTTACTACCTGGACACGGACGGCTTGCAGTCGCGTATCAATGCCGCTGATTTAGACAGTCGCGAGCGCACCATTGCGTTCTGCAATACAGGACACTGGGCCGCTACCGACTGGTTTGTACTCAGCGAAGTGGCCGGCTTTAGCAACATTGCGATGTACGATGGCTCAATGGCCGCGTGGACAATTAGCGATTCGCGCCCGGTGCAGTTTGCCCGAGAGGGAATAAGGCAAGTGCGGGAGCTGCTGAATTAATACGCCATAGTGATAATACGTCGCGCTCACTGCGGTGGGCGCAGCATCATTGAGGTGGCACAAGGAGGATATGATACATTACCCCGCTAACTTAAATGCCGGTGTTGAGGGTGTGAACATGCGTCTTGGTCGACCACTGCAACATGAACCCGAAGTAGCGCTGTCTGCCGCGATGCATGCGTTTTGGCGTTCAGGATATCACCATACGTCCATGCGCGATTTGCTGGACGCGATGCATATTTCACGAAGCAGTCTTTATCAAGCTTATGGAAATAAAGAAGCGCTATTTTTGCGTGTGCTTGCGCGTTATCGCGAAGCGCTGCTTGAGCGACTGGCTGAATCGCTAAGGCAAGAGGAGAGTGCGTGGGCATTTATTCAAAGCATGTTGGAGCGTACGGCACAGCAGGCACAAAGCGAGCAGGCGGCGCTGGGCTGTTTAATATTTAACTCGGCCACCGAGCTTGGCAATACAGGCACGGCGGTGTCGGATGCCGCTGTAGAGAGTGTTCAGGCGATTACTCAGTTTTTTGTCAACGTCGTGGAGCAAGCGCAGCAAGAGGGAGCCATTCCCGCCGCGCGCGATGCACACAGTTTGGCCTACTTCTTAACGCTCTCTATGTCAGGGCTACGGCTGCTGTTAAAAAGTGGCGCTAGCCAGCCACAAGCTGAACAGCAGGTGGCGCACATTTTACGCGGGCTTAGCTCGTAAGCAGAAGTTCTTAAGCAGGAGTGCGTAGGCTGGACGAGTAAGAAAGCATTGGCATTAGGTAAGCGGCTATTACCGCTATCAGCGTATTGCTGATAGCGGTGCTGCGGACGTTTCGCTTACGCTTTGATGTGTTCGACCAGCGCTTGGGCGAAGGTATCGGTAGTACCGGTGCCGCCCATGTCGGGGGTAACCATATCACGGCGGGTTTCCAGCACGGCGCGAATGCCCTGGCGAATAGCCTCGCCTTTTTCGTTCATACCCAAGTGGTCAAGCATTTGGGCGGCAGCGAGCAGCAGCGCGCAGGGGTTGGCAATTTTTTGGCCTGCAATATCCGGCGCTGAGCCGTGTACGGCTTCAAAAATTGCGGCCTTTTCGCCGATGTTAGCGCCAGGTGCTAAGCCCAAACCGCCTACTAGCCCAGCGCACAGGTCAGAAAGAATATCGCCAAACAGGTTAGTGGTGACCACTACATCAAACTGATGGGGGTTCATCACCAGCTGCATACAGGCGTTATCCACGATCATTTCCTGGAATTCGATCTCTGGATACTCTTTGGCAATTTCCCGCGCCACTTCTAAAAACAGCCCCGAGCTGGTTTTAATAATGTTGGCTTTATGAACGGCGGTGACTTTTTTACGGCCATTGGTTTTGGCTAGCTCAAAGGCATAACGCACGATGCGTTCAGAGCCTTGGCGAGTGACCTTAATGACTGAAATGCCGGTGTTGCCATCATCAATCATCTCTTGGCCATCAGAGAGGTAGGCACCTTCGGTATTTTCCCGCACGGTAATCATGTCGATATCGTCGTAACGCGACTTTGTGCCGGGGAAACTAATGGCGGGGCGCACGTTGGCGTAAAGGTCAAAATGGCGGCGCAGCTGCACGTTGATTGAGGAGAAGCCTTTGCCAATGGGCGTGGTCAGCGGGCCTTTCAAAGCAATGCCGTACGTCTCAATGGCATCCAGCGACTCTTGAGGAATCAGCGTGCCGTGCTTTTCAAGAGCGGCCAAGCCAGCATCAATAAATTTGTACTCTAGGCCGCACTCTAGGGCGTCCAGCACTTGCAGGGTCGCGTCCATAATTTCGGGACCAATGCCATCACCCTTAATCACTGCAATTGACTGGCTCATATACTGCTCCTCTAACGTAAAATCATTCGCCCAAACGCTGAGCATTGCTCTATCTATAAGGTGGCTTATGGTAAGCCATGCCAAGGTGATAGGTCATCCTGTGGCCGTCGTCTAAACGTCTAGGGTGACGGGTGCGGCGAGGATGCTTTACTGGTAGAATGCCGCGCTCAGGTGATGAGAAAGCACTAAACGTAACCGGTGCTCACCCGCCTGAATAATGATGATAGTCAGTCATAATGACAGAAAGAAGGTGTAACGTTTATGACCACTGCTATGGCAGCGATGGCTCTGCCTATACTAGGGCTGATGACTCCACCCTAGGTTTTCCCTCCTTATCAGCGCTGTAACGCTTTTCGCGTTATACCGGCGCTACGATATCCCGTTGCCGTTATTTGGCGACTGGCGCTTTTGCGTCTTCGATAGATAGCTCTTCTCCCAAGTTCGATTCAAAGCGCGTTCTTCGCTGCCATTGGTGCGGCTGTGGCGTGCAATGTCTTTAAACCTTTAACCATGGACTCCCTGAATGACCCTTTTCAGTAAGCAAGAGTGGTTTTCTAACATCAAGGGCGACACGCTCTCAGGTATTGTCGTCGCGTTGGCGTTAATTCCTGAAGCGATTGCCTTTTCTATTATTGCGGGCGTTGACCCGAAAGTAGGGCTTTATGCCTCATTCTGTATCGCGGTAGTCATTGCGTTTACCGGCGGTCGCCCCGGTATGATTTCCGCAGCGACCGGGGCGATGGCGCTGCTGATGGTTACCCTGGTAAAAGAGCACGGCCTTGAGTACCTGCTGGCGGCCACGTTGCTAACAGGGGTGCTGCAAATTATTGCCGGTTACTTAAGGCTTGCGGAGCTAATGCGCTTTGTGTCCCGGTCGGTGGTCACCGGTTTTGTCAACGCGCTGGCGATCCTGATTTTTATGGCTCAGCTGCCTGAGTTAACCAACGTGACCTGGCATGTTTACGCCATGACAGTGGCGGGCTTAGGCATTATTTATCTCTTCCCCTATTTGCCGGTGATTGGTAAATCAATTCCCTCTCCATTGGTATGTATTGTTGTTCTCACCGTTGTTTACATGGTCACCGGTATGGAGATTCGCAGCGTCGGCGATATGGGCGAGCTGCCCGATACGCTGCCTATGTTCTTGTGGCCAGACGTACCGCTCAACTTAGAAACGCTGATGATTATTTTCCCAACCGCGTTAATGCTGACGGTGGTGGGTCTGCTTGAGTCGATGATGACCGCCACAATTGTGGATGACTTAACCGATACACCCAGCGATAAAAACCGCGAGTGTAAAGGTCAGGGGATTGCCAATATTGGTTCAGGCTTGCTGGGCGGTATGGCAGGTTGCGCAATGATCGGTCAGTCGGTGATCAATATTAAGTCCGGTGGCCGCACGCGCCTTTCAGCATTAATTGCCGGCGTTGTGCTACTGATGATGGTGGTGTTTCTCTCTGATTGGGTGTCGCAAATCCCCATGGCGGCGCTGGTGGCGGTGATGATCATGGTCTCGATTGGAACCTTCAGCTGGGAGTCGATCCGCGATCTCAAAAAGCACCCCATGAGCACTAACGTAGTCATGATCGCCACGGTGATTGTGACAGTGGCAACGCACAACTTGGCCATTGGCGTGTTTGTGGGTGTGCTGCTGGCGGCCATGTTCTTTGCTAATAAAGTTGGCAATATTATGTACATCGGTTCGAAAGAAGTCGAACCCGGTAAAGAGCGTGAATACCAAGTGATTGGGCAAGTGTTCTTTGCTTCGTCTGAGCGTTTTATCGCGGCGTTCGATTTTAAAGAGAGCATTGATAAGGTCACGATCAATCTTTCTCGCGCCCACTTTTGGGATATTACCGCGGTACAGGCGCTTGACCGCGTGGTGATTAAGTTCCGCCGTGAGGGTACTGAGGTAGAACTGGTGGGCTTGAGCGAAGCCAGCGCCACCGTTGTTGACCGTTATGCAGTACACAACGACCCAGAAGCTGTTGAAAAATTGATGGGCGGCCACTAACCACCGCAAGGAGAGCGAAATGAGTGAACACGTATTTGCCGCAATTGATGGCTCCCAGTTTTCAGAAGGCGTATGTGATTACGCCGCTTGGGCAAGTTTGGCACTAAGCACTCCATTAAGCTTCGTGCACGTGGTGGATAACCACTCCCAAGTGCCCGACGAGCAAAACCTATCGGGTAACCTGCGCTTTGGTGCCCGTGAGCGCCTGATGAAAGAGCTTTCCGAGCTTGACGAGCAGCGCGCTAAGATAAACCGCGAGCAGGGAAAGTTCATGCTGGAAGCTGCCAAAGCACGGGCCGTGGAAGATGGGGTGAATGCCCCTATTACCCGCCAGCTTAATGGCACGCTGATTGAAACCCTGGTAGCGCTAGAAAAAGATATGCGCCTGCTGGTCGTAGGCAAGCGTGGCGAAACGGCCCACCAAGCCAGTGGCCACCTAGGTTCTAACCTTGAGCGTGTGGTGCGTGAAATGCATCGCCCAATACTGATGGTACCCAAAATCTTCAAGCGGCCTGAAAAAGCATTGATGGCGTTCGACGGCAGTAAAACTGCCCGTAAAGGGGTGGAAATGCTGGCGCGTTCGCCATTATTTGCGGGTACAGAATGCCATGTTCTGATCGTCGGTGCTGACACTGCAGAGCACCGCAGCGAACTTGAGTGGGCGCTGACGACGCTTCGTGACGCAGGCCACCAAGCCGAAGGTGCTATTCGTGCTGGCGATGTAGACGAGATGCTGCAAGCCTACGAAAAAGAGCATGCTATTGACCTGCTGGTAATGGGCGCCTACGGCCATTCACGCATTCGCCATTTGCTGGTGGGCAGCACTACCACCACCATGCTGCGCAATAGCCGGATCCCGGTGCTGATTTTGCGTTAATCCCGACACCTGCTGACGACTAAGAGTCAGCGCTTAACCATTAGCGCGCTTTTGCAATCGTTTACCCCGCAGCCGGCCCTCAACCATTTGAGTGAGCCGGCTTTTTAGTGGCTATCATCAGGCAGCAGCTTAGGCACCCAGCGTAAATACGCTACCATGCCAAATAGCTCTACTAAGGATTGAAAGACAATTACCACTACCGCAGCCTGCCATCCGCTTGGCAGGGCAAGCGCAATAGGTAGCATCACGAAAGAGTTACGCGTTCCAAAGCTAAAGACGAGGGTGCGAGCGCTTGTGGTAGGCAGTTTAAATAGCCTGCCCAGCAGTTTGCCTAGCATTGCCGCAACCACCAAATAGCCCGCAAAAATAAACACGACCTGCACCAGCACATGGGAAAGAGACAGCACGCTATTAACCTGTGTGGCGGCAATCACTAACACCACCAATGCCAGCAGAGGCACCGGCAGGTAGCCAAGCTGATGAGTGGTGCGTTCAATGGCGCGGTAACGCCGGGCGCCAAGCTCGGTTAGCCATGCCAACATCAAGGGCAGCAAAATAAGCCCTGCAAACGCACTGAGCAGGTTCGTGGAAAACGTTAGCTGAAACCACTCGCCGCCCAAAAACAGCCAGAGGTAAACGGGTAATGCAGCCATCTGTGCCAATAGCAACAGCGGCGTTGCCGCAATAGCGCGGGCGGCATCGCCTTTGCCTAGATGCGTAAAGGTAATAAACCAATCGGTGCAAGGCACTAGTAATACCAGTAGTACCCCGGCAAGCACCGGCGGGGAAAGCGGTAACCACAGCACCAAAAGCCATAATAAAGCGGGGATGACAACAAAGTTGCCTAAGAGCAGTGCCGTCATAAAACGCACATCAGCAACGCTTTGTTTAATATGCAGCAGCGGTATTTGGGTAAAGGTAGCGTAGAGCAACACACCAAGTAGCGGCCATAGCAACGGCTCAAGGGCGGTTATCCGTACGGGAGCTAAAACACCCAGCGCAAGCCCTAAACTAATAAACCCCAGGTAGAGCCAAGATTGATGCCTTTCGAGCTGATCGCGCATTAGGCGCCCGAATGCTTAGACGGGCGAGGAAACGCTAGGCGGCTACCTAAGTAAGCAGCCAGTAGCCAAAGTGGCAGGCTCATGGCCACATAAACCAGAGCGAGTCCCGCTTGGCCTTGGTTAACGAAGTGTAGGGTTTCGACGCTAAACAGTGAAAACGTGGTGAACCCACCGCAGAAACCCGCAACCAGCAGAGGCTGTAAGCGCGCTATTCTGCCAGCCGGGTGGTTGACCACGCTGGCAGCCAGCCAGCCAATCAACCATGACCCTAATACGTTAACTAGCAGCGTACCCCAGGGGAAATAACCGCCCAATGCCGCCATAGAGGCTAGCGAAACGCTATAGCGCAGCACGCTGCCAATGCCACTCCCAATCCCTACCGCAAGATATGCTTGCCAACTCATAGCACGCCTCCGGCGAGTGAGAAGCCCAGTGCTGCCATGGCCATGCCGAGCGCGAGGG
Source organism: Vreelandella venusta (assembly GCF_044809155.1). Classification (GTDB taxonomy): domain Bacteria; phylum Pseudomonadota; class Gammaproteobacteria; order Pseudomonadales; family Halomonadaceae; genus Vreelandella; species Vreelandella venusta_B. The sequence continues at coordinate 2,622,679 of NZ_CP085241.1, read as the reverse complement.
TAGCGGTTATGTTCAGGCCAGCACGCAGCCACTGGCCGCGTTGCCACAGCGCAAGGGTTTGTAAACTGAACGAGGAAACCGTGGTATAGCCGCCCAGTAAGCCAATGACGGCCAATACCCAGAGCGCAGAAGGCGACGTATCAGATTGTCCGAGCTGGCCATAAAACCAGCCGACAATGAGCGCGCCGCTGGCATTGACCGCCAACGTGCCCCAGGGGAAATGGCTACCGTAACGGCTGGTTATCCAATTGGAAACAGCGAAACGCCCCATTCCCCCCAGTGCGCCACCTATCGCTACTAATAACACGCCGGTAAAGCCGTGCCCCATATTCGCCTCGTTAACTGGCTTGCTGAGAGGGGGCAAGTGTATCACGCTGTTTGCAGCGTTTTGGGTAGTACGCTTGGCATTGGCGAGAACGTGGACCGGTGTCACTGGTCGATAAGTTCGTGTAAAAAGATTGGGAATAACAATAACGTTGATGCACCCGCTCTAGGAGAAGCTTGTATGTCTGATTGTGTTCTTGCGGCCATTGATGGCTCGCAGTTTTCAGAAGGCGTCTGTGATTATGCGGCGTGGGCCGCGAAGGCCCTGGATGCACCGCTGCGCTTTATTCACACCGTGGATAACCACGCTCGCATTGCGGAGCCTGACCTGACCGGAAACGTAGGTTTAGGCACCCGGGAGCACCTGCTTGAAACATTGTCAGAGATCGAAGAGCAGCACGCTAAAGTGTCCCGCAAGCAGGGACGCTTGATGTTAGATGCTGCTAAGGCACGGGTTGCTGCGTTAGGCATTGAGGAGCCTGCATGCTTACAGCGCAACGGTACGATGGTAGAAACACTGGTAGAGAACGAAAAAGAAGTGCGTTTGCTAGTAGTCGGCAAGCGTGGCGAAACCGCTCATCAGGCAAGCGGCCATTTAGGTTCTAATCTGGAGCGCGTGGTGCGTGAAATGCACCGCCCAATCTTGATGGTGCCTAAAACGTTTACGCAGCCACAAAACGTGATGATGGCCTTTGATGGTAGTAAAACTGCCCGCAAAGGTGTGGAGATGCTGGCAAAAAGCCCGCTGTTTGAAGGAGCCACCTGCCACGTGGTGATTGTAGGCGCTGAAACCGCCGAACATCGTTCGCAGCTTGCGTGGGCCACCGAAACCCTTGAAGTAGCGGGCCATTCGGCCAAAGGGGCTATCCGTGCTGGCGAGGTAGAAGAGACCCTCCGCGCCTACAAGCAGGAGGAGAGTATTGATTTGCTGGTGATGGGCGCCTACGGTCACTCGCGTATTCGCCACCTGCTGGTGGGCAGCACCACCACCCAAATGCTGCGTAATGCCCAGGTGCCGGTGCTGATTCTGCGCTGACGCCAAGAGGAGGCTTAGATGAATCACCCTGAGGTGGACATTCCCGCAATCCGGCATTGATCAGGAGAGCTTTGGCGAGTGCGTGACGTGCGGCGAGTGGAGTGGTGCCAAACGCCTCACGTCAAACCCAGTGGTGCTGAAGTGTACGAATGCGCGGAGTAACGCGCACGTTTGCAAACGTTATCTAGGCTTCCTGCGTGGCACTTTCACGCTGGGACTGAGTAGCCGATGGGTAAACCGAATTAATACCTGATAACAGCGCCTTTAGCGAAGCGCTTACGGTATCGCTATCCTCTGCTACAGCGCATACCCGCTGGCCGTCGATGTTGAGCTGCACAAAGGCAATGGCGTTGGCTTCGCTGCTGCCACCCAAGGAGTGCTCGCTGTAGTCAATAATCGCCACGTGGCTTCCTGAGTGTTTTTTCCATGCATCGGTGAACGATGACATAGCGCCATTGCCCGTGCCGGAAAGCCGCAGCGTTTCGGTTCCCTGCCAAAGCGTAATGTCGATGCCCTCGTGCTGCCCTTTGGAAAGCTGATAGTCAGCCAGTGCAAGCGGGGTCTCGACAGCAAAGTGATCAAACATTACCTGGCGGATAATAGCGCTGGAAAGCTCGCTATTGCGCCGTTCGCTCTCTTGCTGCACGTAGGGTGCTAGCGCGAGCATCATCCAGCGGGGCAGGTTAATGCCGTAATCCCGCTCCAGCAGAAACGCCATGCCGCCTTTGCCCGACTGGCTGTTCACCCGAATAACGGCTTGGTAGTCGCGGCCAATATCGTGAGGGTCAATGGGCAGGTAGGCCACTTGCCACGGCTCGTCGGGCTTTTGGTGTTTGAGCGATTTGCGGATCGCGTCCTGGTGGCTGCCAGAAAAGGCGGTGTAGACCATTTCGCCAACCCAAGGGTGGCGGGGATGTACGGTAATGCCGGTGCACTCATGCACGACCTGGACAATTTCATCGGGGTTCGAGAGATCAAGCTCGGGGTCGATGCCTTGGCTATAGAGATTCATCGCTAGCGTGACGATATCCATATTGCCAGTGCGTTCGCCGTTACCCAGCAGCGTGCCTTCAACCCGATCCGCACCGGCTAACAACGCAAGCTCCGCAGAAGCCACCGCACCGCCCCGGTCGTTGTGGGTGTGTACGGAAACAATCACGCTGTCGCGGCGGCTAATATGCTGGCAGAAGTACTCAATCTGATCCGCGTGATGGTGCGGCCCTGCTACTTCTACCGTGGTGGGCAGATTCAGAATGCACTTGTTGTCGGGCGTTGGCTGCCAGACATCCATCACGGCTTCGCAAATAGCGAGCGAGAAGTCGATTTCAGTGCTGGAAAAGCTCTCCGGCGAGTATTGGAAGCGCCAGTCAACATCTGGATACTGCTCGGCATAGGTTTTTACCCAGGTAGCGCCCTGCACGGCGATATCGGTAATGCCGGCGCGGTCCATCTCGAACACCCGCTCGCGCTGGATGGTAGAGGTGGAGTTGTATAGGTGAATGATGGCGCGCTTGACGCCCACCAGCGAAGCAAAGGTTTTCTCGATCAGGTGTTCACGGCACTGCACCAGCACGGCAATGGTAACGTCGTCGGGAATTTGATCCTCTTCGATCAGCCAGCGTACAAAGTCATAGTCGGGCTGACTCGCCGAGGGAAAGCCAACCATCACCTCTTTAATGCCTACCTTGATGATCTGGTGCCAAAAACGCTGCTTTTGCTCAACGGTCATCGGCTCAAGTAGCGCCTGGTTGCCGTCGCGAAGGTCTTCGCTAACCCAAATCGGCGCCTGGGTAAGGTCGCGGTCGGGCCATTGGCGATTAAATGCGGGAACACGAGGGGCGGGGCGATACTTGCGATGATCAAAAGCGGGCATGGTGAACTTCCTGTTAGTCAGCGTTGTTAAGAGCGGCCGCTTGTGGCATTGGCCGCATGTTGTGGTGCCTAGATAAAGCACCGCTTGGCGCTGCTTTTGGCAGTAAAACCAGTTTATGCGAATCTCGGCGAAAGGTTATTGCTAATATAGGGTTTTTTGGTCAATATTGAGCAATTAATGTCGTTAATAGTGTTTGTGTTGGCAGGAGTTGCTTTTTATGCCGGTGATGCCGCTGGAGCTTGACCGTTTTGATCGCCGCATTCTGAATGTGCTTCAGCAAGAGGGGCGCATCAGTAATCAGGAGCTTGCGGAGCGCATTGGCCTCTCTCCATCGCCCTGCTTGCGCCGCGTGCGCGCGTTGGAAGAGCATGGGTTAATTACCCAGTATCGTGCCGATGTGGATGCGCGTCAGTTGGGGTATCAGCTCATGGTGCTGCTGCACATCTCCATGGATAAACATACCCCCGAGCGCTTTGATAACTTCGAGCGCCATATTCGCCAAATCCCCAATGTGATCGAATGCTTGATCATTACCGGCCAGGCCGCTGATTTTCAGCTCAAGATACTAGTGCGGGATATGGATGATTATCAGCACCTTTTACTTCACGTGATTAATCGTATTGAAGGGGTGACCGGCGCCCACACAAGCTTTGTGTTGCGGCGCGTATTTGAACATCGCCCGGTGCCCACGGAACACTCGCGATGATGAGGGCGTAGGCAATCGCGTAATAGCGGTTTACACTGCCTTTTTTGGAATGCTTAGGAGATTATCCCATGACAATTCAGCGCCATGATACAAAAGCACGTATGAGCCGCGCCGTGATCCATCAGGGAGTGGCCTATTTATGTGGCCAAGTCACAGGCCCTGAAGCGCGTAATGAAGGCATTACAGCGCAAACCGAAAGCATGTTGGCCCGGGTGGATGCGCTGCTTAAAGAGATTGGTTCCAGCCGAGAGCAACTGTTAAGCGCGACGATTTATCTTAAAGATGGCAGCGATTTTGCTGCGATGAACGACGTGTGGGATGCCTGGGTGCCGGAAGGCTATGCACCGGCACGCACCTGCGTATGCGCGCCGCTACCCGCTGATGAGCTAAAAGTAGAAATTACGGTTACTGCAGCTGTTAGCGACTAACACAGCTTTTTAAGGCGGCCTGCCGATTATTTGCTTGCTTTCTCAATAGGAAAGCGAGTGTCGCGTAGGCTGTCTTTAATCTTCTTTAAGTGGGGTAGAAAGTCTTCTCCACGCCTCAGAGTAACGCCGGTTGCCAGCGCATCAATGAGGGTCAGCTGAATCATCCGTGAGGTCATCGGCATGTAGTGATCGGTGTCCTCTGGTGTGGCCACTTCCAGAGTGGCGGTGCACTCTTGTGAAAGCGGTGAGTTAGGAGCGGTAATGCCCAGCACTACGGCGCCTGCTTCGCGAGCTACCCTAGCAATATCGACCAGCTCCCGCGTACGGCCGGTGTAGGAAATAACCACCACTACATCGCCGGTATGGCAGGCGGCGGCTACCATACGTTGCATTAATACATCCACATAGGCCATGACCGGCAGGTTGAAGCGGAAAAATTTGTGCTGGGCGTCTTGCGCGACGGCACCAGAGGCGCCAAGGCCAAAAAAATGTATCTGCTTCGCCTGTGTGAGGTAGTCAACCATGCGCTCAATGGCCGCCATATCCACTTCCCGCTGAGCTTCATCTAAAGCGGCGATAGTGGCGCCAAAAATCTTATGCGTGTATTGGGTTGCGGAGTCACCAGGCTCTACTGCCCGGGTAACATAGGGCGTTCCGCCTGCTAGGCTTTGGGCAAGCTTGATTTTAAAATCTGGGAAACCTTTCGCACCAAAGTTGCGACAAAACCGGTTGACCGTAGGCTCGCTGACGCTGGCCGCTTGGGCGAGGCTGGCTATGCTCAGGCTGGTCGCGGCCGCGGGGTCTTCAAGAATCACGTTGGCGACTTTGCGTTCCGAGCGGTTCAACTCTTCCAGACGTTGGCGTATTCGGTCAATCAGATCATGTGCCATTGATGGACTCCATGTCGGTGGCCGGGTGCCGGCGAGGTGACCACGCCTTGCACCAGGTAACAAATTCGTTAGCGGCGAGTGGGCGGGCATAGTAATACCCTTGTGCCGCTTCGCAGCCAATTGAGCGCAGGTAGTCTGCCTGCACGGCGGTTTCTATGCCTTCTGCAACGACATCGCAGCCGACAGCATGGGCTAGCTGGGTGATAGTGAGCGCTAACTGGCGGTCGACAGCGTCCCCTTCCAGGTCCATGACGAAGGCGCGATCAATTTTTAACGTTTTAAACGGCAGCGTTTTTACATAGGCCAGCGATGAGTGGCCTGTGCCGAAATCGTCAATGGCGACGTCGATATTGGCCTCTGCCAGCTGCATAAGCTGCGCGCGGGCATTGTGCATGTCGCTCATTATGCCCGACTCCGTCACTTCTAGGGCGAAAAAACGCTGCGGAATGGCTTGCTCGGCGAGCCGAGCGAGCAGCTGTTCAGCAAAATCTTTCCGCGCAAGTTGGCGGGCAGCGACGTTGACGGCGATGTGAAAATCGTCGTTTAGAAGGCTTTGCTCACGCCATGCCACGATATGTCTCATGGCTTCATTGAGCACCCATTCGCCAATGGCAAGGATATCACCGCTGGCTTCGGCCAGCGGGATAAAGTCGGCAGGCGATACCTGACCCAGCTCAGGATGGTGCCAGCGGAGCAGCGCTTCGGCGCCTATGATGCGCTGTGTGGTTAACGAGAGTTTAGGCTGAAACGCGAGGGACATCTCGCCGCGCTCGGTGGCACCGCGTATTGCTTGCTGCAAGTGCAGACGGTGTCTCTGCTTGGTTTCTAACGTTTCGTTATAGCATTGAATCTGCAGGGTACCGCTTTGCGGAAGCGCAAGGGCGGCCATGTGTACAAGGCGTGCCATTTCAAAGTGTGATTCGGCACGGCTGATGCCAATACGGGCGCTAAGGGGGAGTAGTAAATCCCCCAGCGCTTGATCCTGATCGAAACAGCCCAGTAGCGTTGCCGCTAGTTTACGCAGCTCATCGAGCTCGGCACTATCGGCAATCACTAAAAGCTCGCTGCCCCCCCATAGTCCTAAGGCGCAATTCGCCGTTAACCGAGCCGACAGCTGACGAGCAATATGCCCCATGAGCTGGTCGGCAACGTCGTAGCCATGTAGCCGTATCACGTCGTCTAGGTGGTCCAGGGCAATAAACAGTAGCCCGGTGCCGTTGCCCGCCATTGCCGCTTTGCGCAGCATTTCGCTTAAAGCTCGCCGATTGGCAAGCTGAGTTATCGGGTCCGTGCGGGACTGGCGCTCAAGTTCCTGGGTGCGTTTAGTCACCATGCGCTCTAAGTTTTCGGCCTGCTGATCACGCACTTGGTAACGGTGTTCGACGCTCAAGGCATTACGAATACGCTGTAAGACTTCATCGTGCTTAAACGGCTTGGTCACAAAATCGCGTATGCCAAGATTAAGAGCCCGTTGGCGCGTCTCGTCATCGATCTGTGCCGTCAGCACGATAACCGGTGGGGCATTGTGAGCAAAATGGTTCTGTAGCTGGTGGATGACCGCATAGCCGTCTAAATACGGCATGCGAATATCCAGCAGGATTAAGTCGGGCAGCTGTTGCTGACAGTAGGCAAGTACCTGGCGAGGATCGCTGATGCCGTGTGTGTTGGCGAAACCGTGATCATCTAGCAGGTCGAGGAGAAGCTCGACGTTAATACTGTTGTCATCGACTACTAGTAAATGTTTTTGCAGGAAGTTCATGGCTCCTCCTTGAGCGTCACCGCAAGAAACCGTTTAAGCGTTGCGGTTAATTTTTCAATCTCAATGGGCTTCGTGAGGTAGTCGGCGAAACCGGCGGCTAAGCCATATTTTAGATCGCGGGCCATGGCGTTGGCGGATAGCGCCACCACGTTGATGTGCTGCAGCTGAGGATCTTGCTGCATGGCGCTGAGCGCCTGGTAGCCATTCATGCCCGGTAAATGAATATCCATGAGCACTAAATCCGGCGGGGAGTGGCGCATAATTTCCAGCCCCAGCTCTGCGCTGGTAACGGTTTGCAGCTGGATTTGTTGAAAGTCCTCGATGATATCTTCCATCAGCCGCTGGTTAGTGGGGTTGTCTTCGATATAGAGCAGCGTGTAAGTGGAAGAACTGCTGTCGATTGTTCCATTGCCGTGGGCAGCCGAAACGTGAGCAGGTTGCACTGCCTGATCGGTAATGGGCAGCGTGAACCAAAAGCAAGACCCCTTGCCTGGCTGGCTCTTAAAGCCAATGTGTCCGTCCATGCGCTCCACAAGCTGTTTGGTAATGGCTAAGCCAATGCCGGTACCTTGGATGGTGCTGTACTCGGCATCCAGCCGGTTGAACGGCTCAAACAGTTCGTGCTGGCGCTCCACTGCAATGCCGCAGCCGGTATCGGTAATGCTAATACGCAGCGCATTGCCATCCTGTTCAGCGTCAATCGTAATCGCACCATCAACACAGTTGTATTTAATGGCGTTGGAGAGCAGGTTAAGTAGAATTTGTTTGGTACGTGTGTAGTCGGCAATTACCTGCCAGGAGCAGGAAAACGGTGCTCGGGTTAAGGTAATGCCGGCGGCGTCAATGTTCGCTTCTAACGTGCTGCAGGCATCATCCAGGACGTTAACGATAAGGAGCGGTTCGAGGGAGAGCGGTGTCAAGCCTGCTTCTATTTTGGCTAGGTCGAGCACATCATTAATCAAGCTTAATAAATGTTGGCCGCTTTTCTCAATTTGGCCGACCTGGCGCTGCTGTTTATCGCTCAGCGGATCGCGGCGCCCTTTAGCTAGTAACTGTGCAAAACCAATAATGGCGTTGAGCGGGGTACGCAGCTCATGGCTCATTGAGGAGAGAAACTCACTCTTGGCTTTATTGGCTTGCTCTGCCTGATCCCGGGCGGTTGCTAAATCCCGGGTGACCTGTTCGCGCTCGGCCATTTGCCGATACAGATTAATCAGTAGGGCGCAGGTGTCGGTAAACGGCTGGAGCCACTCCAACAGCGCCTGATTTAGGGGCTGCTTGCTGTTGGCAATGGCAAACATGCCAATTAAGCGTTCGCCGCTGAAAATGGGTGCGCCTAGATAGTTGGTCAAGCGGGGATGGCCGGGGGGAAACCCGCCGCGCTTTACATGGCCATACACGTCGTCCGTTATGATGACTTCTCCGTGTGCAAACACACGGCCCAGCAGCGAGTTGGGGTTGGTCAGCGTCATATCACCGCTGCGCAGCTGCCCCATCAAATGGCGCGACTCCGGGTTCCAGGAAAGGTCGGTAATCGCATGAATTTTAAGCGCGTTGGTGGTGTCGGTGGGCAGCACTTCGCCAATCAACGCGTAGTCGCTGTCGGTAAGTTCGCGCAGCGCTTCCATTAAGAATGTCCACAGCCGCTCGCCAGACATTAGCGCTTGGTAATCCGTAATACCCTGATGGAGCACCTTTAATAGGCTTTGCTCTTTTTGTATGCGCTGCGTGGCGTCATGGACGCTGCTTAAATCGGTCAAGATACCTAGAAATTCAGCAATGTCGCCGTGCTCGTTATGGATAGCATTGACGGCTAAATGCACCGGAATGGCATGGCCCTGTTTATGCTGCGCCTCCACTTCGCGTCCCCGGCCAATCACCTTAGGTGCGCCACCGGCTAAGAAATTGCTAATAAAGCCGTCGTGCCGTGCGCTAATAGCGGCAGGGGTCAGCATGGCAACATTGTGGCCAATGACTTCGTGGTGGTCATATCCCAGCATGGTGAGCGCAAAGGGGTTAATGCTTAATACCTTGCCGACTCGGTCGATACGAATAATGCCGGTGGCGCTCTCATTAAACAGCGCTTCATAGCGTCGGGTGGTTTGCGCCAGGGAGCGGCGCATTTGATGGTGGCGCAACAGCTCTTCAACTTGGCCCGCGAGGCTTTTTAACAGGTGGCGGTCTCGCTGACTAAAAGCGCGTGGCTTTCTATCCATTAAGCACAGCGTGCCAATGGGTAAACCCTCACTAGGGCACAAAGGGTGCCCCGCATAAAAGCGTATTTGAGTGGCGTCTTCTACCAGTGGGTTATCGGCAAAGCGCGCATCATTCAGTGCGTTTTCAATCACTAACGGTGCGTTTTGAGCGACAGCATGGGCGCAAAATGAAATCTCACGGCGAGTTTCACAAGCGTCTAGCCCGCTATGGGATTTAAACCACTGGCGCTCTTTATCTACTAGGGAAACCAGTGCAATAGGCACGTCAAAAAGATCGCGGGCAAGCTGCGTAATGCGCTCAAACGCTTCATCTATGGGAGTATCAAGCACATGGAGCGCATGCAAAGCCGTCAGGCGCTGCGTTTCGTTATCAGGTAGATCGGCGGCTTGCATAGTGATTCCAAAAATATAATGAAGATACGGTTCCGCCTTAGCATTATCGGGGATTTATCCGTTAGCTTTAACAATTATCGTTAACCAAGCCTGAGTAACTTCATCAACCAGCGACGATAGGGTGGCCTAATAAGCCGGCTAGAGGGTCGTTTGGCTTGATAAAAAAGGCCACGCAGGTGACTAAAGCGTTCAAAACCATGACGCCCGTGGTAAGCCCCCATGCCGCTTTCGCCTACGCCGCCAAAAGGTAACGAAGAAACCGCGTGATGAAGCAGCGTTTCATTAAATACCAGCGCCCCAGAGCGGGTGTGGTGGCGCAACCTTAGCTGGAGTGCTTTATCGTCTGTAAATGCGTAAAGCGCCAGTGGGTGAGGGCGAGCATTCACATAGGCGATGGCATCATCGATGGTTTTAACGCCAATGACGGGCAGGCAGCGGCCAAAGATCTCCTCGCGCATCATCGCTAAGTCTTTGGTGGGGTCAATAATCAGCACGGGCGCATGGGGGCCTGCATCAATAATGCGACAGCCGTGGTCGCGGGCTTCTTCCAGCAGGTCATCAAGGCGCTGTTGATGGCGCTCGTTAATTGCAGAAGTGGCTTCTTTATCGTTGGGTCGCTGCTGGGCGATGGCTTGGCTTAGCGCTTTAATTAAAGTGTCCAGACTGCGGCTTTCTACCAAAACATAGTCGGGTGCGATGCAGGTTTGCCCGGCATTCATGCCTTTGCCAAACACAATGGCGGCGGCGGCGCGCTCGAGATCAGCGTCCGCGGCAACAATGGCGGGCGATTTACCGCCAAGTTCAAGAGTCACCGGCGTTAAGTTGGCAGCGGCTGAAAGGGCGACGCTTCTGCCTACCTGGGTGGAGCCCGTAAAGAGGAGGTGGTCGAACGGCAGGGCGCTGAACGCTTCTGCTACCTCTACACCGCCTTCAATGACGCTCAACTCCTCTTCAGTAAAGTACTGAGGTATCAACTGGGCCAGCAGTGCACTGGTATGCGGTGTATGTTCGCTGGGCTTAAGCATAACCACGTTGCCTGCGGCAAAGGCATCGATAACCGGCATGATGGCCAAGCTCCAGGGGTAGTTCCACGGCGCCATCACCCCGACGATACCCAGTGGCTGAGGCACAATGCGTGCTTTAGCGGGCAGTAGCCGCCAAGGCATGCTTGCCCGCTTAGGTCGCATCCAGTGCCAAAGCCGCAGACGGGTGTAGCTAATGGCGTGTAGGACGCTACTGATTTCTGCGAGGCGAATTTCGGCGTCGCTGCGTTTGCCAAAATCGGCCTGAATGGCGCGCACAATGTCGTGCTGGTGGCGCTTAGTCATACGGGCTAAACGCGCCAACCGTTCACGGCGAACGCTAAGGGTAGGGAAGGGGTCCTGTTCAACGGCATGCTGCTGAGCGTGGAATACACCGGTTAGATCGCGTTTCATGGCCTCTCCTTGATAAACGCACGATGAGATACGCCATAGCAAAAATAAATAAGAGATCGCGTAGTCATCGTCGTTGAGCGCTATGGGTAATGGTAGAGTGTTGGCGTAAACACTGTCGGTTGTTTTGCGTTTTGACTGCCGGCTGTTTTAGCCGACGCCCTTGAGGGACGCCATGCCAGCACGCTCGTTATCATTCGCTATTCTACCCGCCATTGAGGCTGTCGCGGCAAGTCAGTGGGACGCGCTGGTGGGTAACGAACAGCCATTTCTTCGCCACGCTTTTTTGCAAGCCCTAGAGGGCAGCGGCTCGGTGAGCAGCGCAACCGGGTGGGAGCCGTGTCATTTAAGCGTTTGGCAGGCTGACCGGCTCGTGGGGGCGCTCCCCATGTACCGCAAGCATCACTCTTACGGTGAATATGTCTTTGACTGGGGATGGGCTGAAGCGTTAGAGCGTGCCGGAGGGCACTACTACCCTAAAGCGCTAAGCGCTATCCCTTTTACGCCGGTGCCGGGGCCGCGCAGCTTGGTTGCCGGAGATGTGAATGCCGATGCAGTACGCGAGCAGTTGGCGTCGGCCTGGCAAGCCCAATGTGAAGAGTATGGGCTTTCAAGCTGGCACCTGCTGTTTGCCGAAGAGCAGGAAGTGGCTGCTTGGCAGCGTCAGTTTCCAGGGTTGATGGCTAGAGAAGGGGTGCAGTTTCAATGGCGTGACCGGGGATTTAATGACTTTGATGGTTTCCTGGCGAGCCTTACCTCTAAGCGCCGCAAAATGATCAAACGAGAACGCCGCTTGGTGGCAGAGCAAGGGTTTACCATGCGGCGCTTAGAAGGGCGCGCTATTACCCAAGACGCCATGACGCATTTTTATCGCTGCTACACCATTACCTATCACGAGCGCGGCAGGCCCCCTTATTTAAACCAAGACTTTTTTGAGCGCTTGCGCCATACCATGCCTGAAGCGCTGGTGCTGGTGCAGGCACTATTGGATGGACAGCCGGTAGCCGCAGCGCTCTGCTTTCGAAGTGAAACAGCGCTTTATGGCCGCTACTGGGGGAGCGAAGTAGTGGCTGACTGCCTGCACTTTGAAGCCTGTTACTACCAGGGCATTGAGTACTGCTTGGCGAATGGCTTAACGCTGTTTGACCCAGGAACCCAGGGCGAGCATAAGCTGGTGCGTGGTTTTGCCCCTCAGCGCGTGCGTTCGCTGCACTATATAGCGCACCCGGGGCTAGCCGCCGGCGTGGCTCAGTTTTGTCAGCAGGAAGCCGCGCATATCAAGGCTTACCGTCAGGCCGCAGCGCAGGCGCTGCCGTTTAAGTAATGGTTGGGACAACCCTGTCTTAATCTGCTATTAAGCGCTTGGTATGCTCGCTGGGCAGCCCCCCTTAATGGCATAATGCGCGGCGTTTAGGCCGTCAAAAAGGAACTCGGTGATGCATAAATGGCTCGTGGTTGCCCTACTTGCCGTGCTGGGGCTGCTCCAATACCAGCTGTGGCTAGGTAACGGCGGCTGGCAGGATCTTCAGCAGGTAGAAGAGCGCGTTGCCGTGCAAGAAGCGGCCAATGTTCCCCTGCGCGATCGCAATGCTCGGCTAGCGGCTGAAGTCACCGATCTGAAAACCGGCCTGGATGCTATTGAGGAGCGTGCGCGCAGCGACATGGGCATGGTACGCAGCGACGAGCAGTTTTTCTGGGTGCCCGGTGTGGCCATTGAAGCTGAGTTGATCGGTCTTAATGCCGGCTTAGTGGCGCAGCCATCCCTGGCGGATGAAGAGGGAGGCCAATGAATCGCTCACTCTGGCTAATTGTGCCGGCCGCGGGGCAGGGTAAGCGTATGGGCGCCGATAAGCCTAAGCAGTACCTTACCATTGCCGAAAAAACCATACTGGCACATACCCTTCATCGTCTGCACGCCGCTTTTCCTGAAGCACAGCTAGTGCTCTGCTTAAACAGCAATGACCCATGGTTTGACCCAGCGTGTGTGCCGTTCAAGCAGTGGCAGCGGGTTAGCGGTGGTGCCGAGCGTATGAACAGTGTATTGAATGCATTGCGGGTAATACCGGCCAACCCCAGCGACCTCGTCATGGTGCATGACGTAGCGCGACCCTGTATCACCAGCGCTGATTTGCATGCACTTTATCAGGCCGCTAGTGAGCATCCTGACGGCGCGCTACTGGCGATGCCGGTGGCCGACACCATGAAGCGTGCCAATGCAGCGCAGCGCAGCATGACTACCGAGCCACGTGACGGATTATGGCACGCGTTAACACCACAAAGCTTTCGCTATGAGCTGCTACGCACCGCCCTTGAGCATGCCGTTGAAACGCGCTGTGTGGTCACCGATGAAGCCTCCGCCGTCGAGGCGTTGGGTAAAACGCCACAATTAGTCAGCGGGCGGCGCGATAATCTAAAAGTTACCCATCCTGATGATCTTCACCTTGCTAACGCGATTATGGCGTCGCAAGCGGCCTGTGTGGCTGAAAGGAGCGTTTAATGCGAATTGGTCATGGATTCGATGTACACCGTTTTGGGCCTGGCGACCACCTAATGATTGGGGGCGTAAAGCTACCCTTTGAGCAGGGGTTTGTGGCCCACTCCGATGGCGATGTGTTGCTACATACGGTGAGCGACGCGCTGCTGGGGGCCTGCGCATTAGGCGATATTGGCCGCCATTTCCCCGATACCGACCCCACCTGGGAGGGTGCCGATAGCCGTGACTTACTGCGCCGCGTGGTGCATCTTGTGCGTGAGCAGGGCTTTGGTGTGGTTAACTTGGATGCCACGCTGATGGCCCAGGCCCCCAAAATGGCACCGCATATTGATGCCATGCGGAGGGTGATTGCTGAAGATCTAGGCGTGGACGTAGGGCAAGTAAATGTAAAAGCCACCACCACCGAACGGCTAGGCTTTACCGGACGCGGTGAGGGAATTGCCGCTGAAGCCGTGGTGTTAGTCGAACGGTTAGAGGCATTGAATGCTTAATTTATCGCCCTGGCAGCGCTTGCTGGATTGCCATTTGGGGGCGCCTAAGCCGGGTCATTACCGCGCCCAGCCAGAGGATTTTATTGTCGACGAGCAGCTCGACTTTACCCCTGAAGGCCATGGGGAGCACCTGTGGTTGCGGCTTGAAAAGCGGCATCAAACCACGTTAGATGTGGTTAAAAGCGTTAGTCGGCTATGCAGTGTCACGCCTAGAGACATCGGCTACTCCGGTATGAAAGACCGTATTGCGGTCACTCGGCAATGGATAAGCGTTCACTTACCCGGGCGAGAGGCGCCGGCGGAACTCTCGGCAGCGCTGGATGCCTTGGGTATTAAGGTGTTGGAGCAGGTGCGCCACCCCAGAAAGCTTAAACGCGGTGTTCATCGCACCAACCACTTTACGCTGATGTTGAGCGGTGAAGCGGTACAGGCCGATGATTTCGAGCAGCGGTGGCAAGCGCTGTGTGCCGACGGAGTGGCAAACTACTTTGGGCCCCAGCGTTTTGGCCCCGGTGGGCGTAACTTACAGCGTGCACAAGCGCTGCTTGCCAAGGGCTGGCGCAAACGTGATGACCGCCAAGGGATGATGCTTTCAACCGCGCGCAGTTTCTTGTTTAACGAGTTATTAAGTGCCCGGGTAATTGATGGCACGTGGTGCCAGCCCCTATCCGGCGATACGCTAATGCTTGACGGCACCCAAAGCGTGTTTAGTGTAGATGAGGTTGATGATAGCTTAGTCGCACGCTCGAGAGCGCTGGATATTCACCCAACCGGCGTACTGTGGGGTGTCGGCGAAAGCGCACAGCAGCAGAGAGCCGCGTATGAGTCACGGCTCTTGGCGCAACACCCCAAGCTATGTGAAGGCTTGGAAAAAAGCGGCGTTAAGCGTTCCCAGCGAGCGTTGCGGGTTAGGCTGCTGGCGCCTCAGCTGCGTAGAGAGCAAGACGCGGCAGTGCTCTCCTTCGCACTGCCACGGGGTAGCTTTGCGACGGCAGTGGTCAGCGAGTTGATTGAACATCCTGATTTTGCGTAACGCATCATCCAGGGCAAAACTGAACACGGTTTATCTTAAGGAGACGCTGATGCGGCGACTGCTGCTTTCCAATGATGATGGTGTCCATGCGCCGGGGTTACGAGCACTGCATGATGCATTAGCGGCCCATGCCAACCTGCGCGTGGTGGCCCCCGACCGCGACCGCAGCGGCGCCAGTAACTCGCTTACGCTGTCACGGCCACTCTCATTAACCGCCTTAGATAACGGCTTTTACAGTGTCGATGGCACGCCAGCGGACTGCGTCTACCTAGGTGTTAACGGCGTTTGGAATGAGAAGCCTGACCTAGTGGTGTCGGGGATTAACCACGGAAGTAATCTGGGCGACGACGTGCTCTATTCCGGCACCGTAGCGGCGGCGATGGAGGGGCGTAATTTAGGCATGACAGCCATTGCCATGTCGCTATGTGGCGAGCGCCACTTTGCCACTGCGGCCAAAGTGGCGGCCAGTTTGATTGGCGCCGCTGAGCAGTTATCGCTGCCGCCGCGTACGCTGTTAAATGTGAATGTGCCTGACGTGCCGTGGGACGAGATCAAAGGCGTTAAAGTGACGCGTTTGGGCTATCGTGGGCCAGCAGAAAAGCCTGTGCCGCTCAAAGACCCCCGAGGGCGTACTCGCTACTGGATCGCGCCGGTGGCGGCGAACGCTGATGACGGAGAAGACACCGACTTTGCAGCAATTGAAGCGGGGTATGTATCGATTACTCCTCTTCAAACCGACTTAACGCGCCACCCCGCGCGCAGCGATGTGCAGGATTGGTTGGATGCCTTTGCCTGAATTATCACTCGGCGAGCTGCGCGGGCGGGGCATGACCTCGCAGAGAACCCGCGACCGCATGGTTGAGCGTCTTGTTCAACAGGGAATCCGTGATACGCGTGTCTTGGATGTTATGGCCAGCGAGCCTAGGCACCTGTTTGTCGATGAAGCGCTCGCTCACCGCGCCTACGAAGATACCGCGCTGCCCATTGGGTTTGGTCAGACGCTCTCGCAGCCGCTGACCGTGGCACGAATGACAGAGCTAGTGCTTCGCGCGCAGCCGCGCCGCGTATTGGAAGTGGGCACTGGCTCTGGTTACCAAGCGCTTATTTTGTCGCGGTTAGTGGATTCGCTTTACTCCATCGAGCGTATTTATGCCCTGCACGAGCGTGCTGCAGAGCGGCTATGGCGGCTAGACGCTGAGGCAACGCTTGCGGTATCTGATGGTGGCGATGGCTGGCCGTCGGCAGCACCGTTTGACGTTATTTTATTAACCGCCTGCGCCCAGTCGCTTCCAGAAGTGCTGCTTGAGCAGCTGAGCCGCGACGGAATGTTAATTGCCCCGTTAGAAGAACCGGATGGCAGCCAGTGGCTTACCCAAGTGAAACGCATTGGTGGCGCCTTTGAAAAGCGGCGGCTTGAACCCGTTCGCTTTGTACCCCTTTTGCAAGGAGTGGTGGATTGAAGCGGCGATTTTTAGGTCTATTTTTTAAAGGCGCTGGAATGGGCGCTGCTGACGCGGTGCCCGGTGTTTCAGGCGGCACTATTGCTTTTGTTACCGGTATTTATGAAGAACTGATCAATACGATTAAGCAGTTTGGCCCTAGTGCGCTAGTTGTTTGGCGACGCCAAGGCGTAGCGGGCTTAAGCCAGCACTTGAACCTCACATTTTTGGTTCCGCTTCTTTCAGGGGTCGCGGTAAGCCTGTTTAGCGTGGCTCATTTAGCGCTCTGGCTCATGGAAGCCTACCCACTGCTGCTGGATGGCTTCTTTTTTGGCTTAGTAGCGGCCTCAGCACTTGTGGTTGGCAAAGCGGGGCAGGGCTGGAAAATCTGGTACTTGTTGCCGTTAGCGGTTGGCTTACTGTTAGCGCAAGCCCTACCCGCAATGATGCCGTTGGTTCTGTTGGTCGGCAATGAATCGCTGGTGGTCATGCTGGCTGGTGCCATTGCGATCAGTGCCATGCTGCTGCCCGGCGTTTCTGGTAGCTTTTTATTGCTCACGATGGGACTCTACGGCACCATCATGGGCGCTATCCGCAGTTTCGATATAGTCATCATCGTCCTGTTTGGCGCGGGCTGTATCGTGGGGCTGGCGCTTTTTTCCCGGCTGCTTTCGTGGCTGCTGAGCCGCCACCACGGCTCCACCTTGCAGCTGTTGTTAGGCTTTATTATCGGTTCATTACCTGTGCTTTGGCCTTGGAGAGAACTGGTACGCTACCAAATTGGCCCTGAAGGGCAAATGATTCCGCTCGCTCACCGCTATTTATTGCCGAGTGACTACGCAGTGCTGACCGGGGCTTCAGCACAGCTTTTAGGCGTGGTGGCGCTGATGTCCGTTGGTGCGCTCTTGGTGGTATTACTTAATCGCCGTGCAGCGGATCACGGCGTAACATGTGAAAAGAGCGCTGCTGAGCACCATTTAACAGATAACGCACGCGGCGTTGAAAAGGAGTAGGGTTTGCATGCGTAAGGTTTTCATGATGTCTGTGTTGGCGCTGGCTATTAGTGGCTGTGCAAACCAACACCAAAATACCCCTCAAGTACGTGATTTAAGCGACGCACGCCGCGCGGTCGACAGCTCGCCGCAATACACCGTGAAGGCGGGAGACACGCTTTACGGTATCGCGTGGGAGCATAATCTTGATTATCGTCAGCTGGCTGCGCTTAACAACATCCCGGCGCCTTATCAAATTCATCCAGGGCAAACCATTGCGTTGCGTGAAGGGGCAGGCGTTGCCGCTAACCAATCAGGTGCTGCCGCTAGTCGGCCAGCCTCCGGCGCTGTAGCAACGGGGCTGAGGCCGCAAGCGACCGCTGTTGCCACCAATGATCAAAATATGGACTGGTTATTGCCTGATGAAAGCGCTATTGAGCGCAATCAGCGTATAACCGCAGAGCGTTCAGCGGTAGAGGCCGCCGAGCAAGTCGCTCAGGGTGAAGCGCCTAGCCGCGCCACCGGAGAAGAGGCACCAAGCGTTGAAGCCTCCCAGCCCGCCGCGCAAAAGCAAGTGTCAGCTCAGGAACCGGTACCTGAACCTACGCCCGCTGAACCTGAGCCTACGCGTGAACCTGAACCTGAACCCGAAACTGCGGTCGAACAGCCTGCTCAAACTGCACAAACCGATCGCTCTTCGCGTACCTTCACACCCGTTGAGGATATCAACTGGCGCTGGCCAACCGATGGCGAGGTAACCGGTGAGTTTGGCCAGGGTGGTGCGATTACTGCCGGGATTGATATCGCCGGGCAAAAGGGGCAACCTGTTAGAGCGGCCGGTCCGGGGATTATTGTTTATGCAGGCAGTGGTGTGCGTGGCTATGGCAACTTGATTTTGCTGAAGCATAACGATCAATACCTTAGCGCTTACGCCCACAACGACAGCATAAACGTCAAAGAGAATGATGTGGTCGAGGCAGGTGAGGTGATCGCCACGATGGGGGATAGCGATGCCGATAGCGTTAAACTTCACTTCGAAGTACGTCGCGATGGGCAGCCTCAAGATCCGCTGAACTATTTACCGTCTCGCTAACCAGGGATTTGGTTCGTTAATGACGAATCAGTTCCGTTAACGGTCAACCCGCTGTATAAACAGGAGTGCCGTAAAAATAGCAGATGCTAGGCGATTGCGCCTACTGGTAAAACCTGAATAGTCGAATCAGGCGTCATATAACAACAACGGTGAACGCGTACAGGGAGTACAACCACTTTCACTTTACATGGCGGGAAGGCGTAACAACGGGGGATAAGACTATGAGTATGCTGGAGAAGGATCTGCAGGAGATTGACCTAAACGCGGTGGAAGAGGCGGTGGACGAACCTGATGATGATATTACCGCAGAGGAGGAAGCCTTCGAGAAAGCATTAGGCCGCGAAGACCGTCAATCGACTCAAAGCTTGGATGCAACGCAAATTTACCTCAATGAAATCGGCTTTTCGCCGCTGTTGACGCCTGAGGAAGAGGTTTATTACGGCCGTTTAGCACGCAAAGGCGATGCACTTGGCCGTTCTCGGATGATTGAGTCCAACCTACGGCTGGTGGTGAAGATTGCCAGGCGCTACCTTAACCGCGGTTTGACGCTGTTGGATCTGATTGAAGAGGGTAATCTAGGGCTTATCCGTGCGGTTGAAAAATTTGATCCCGAGCGGGGCTTTCGTTTTTCAACCTACGCGACCTGGTGGATTCGCCAAACCATAGAGCGCGCCTTAATGAACCAAACGCGCACCATTCGTTTGCCAATTCACGTCGTCAAAGAGTTAAACATCTACCTGCGTGCAGCGCGGGAGTTGACCCAAAAGCTGGATCACGAAGCCACCGCAGAAGAGATTGCGGACCATCTTGATAAACCAGTGGAAACCGTCAAGAAAATGCTGGGCCTCAATGAGCGTGTCTCCTCGGTAGACTACCCCATGGGGGGAGAGAGCGATAAGCCCTTAATTGATACGCTGGCCGATGATGATGTGCAGGGGCCAGAGGGGCGACTAGTTGACGGCGATGTGCGTGAACACGTTGACCATTGGCTTGATGAGTTAAGTGAAAAGCAGCGTGAAGTCGTCGTGCGTCGTTTCGGCCTACGAGGTCATGAAGCCGCAACGTTAGAAGAGGTAGGCGCAGAAATAGGCCTAACCCGCGAGCGAGTTCGTCAAATTCAGGTAGAGGCTCTGAAGAAACTTCGTCGCTCGCTTGAAAAGCAGGGTTTATCCCTTGCATCAATTTTCGAGAGCTGACGCCTAACACTTGATAGGATCATGCTGGCGAAGAACAGTACAACATAGCGCACCGAGTCCATCACTCGGTGCGCTATTTTTAGGCCCAGCCTGTTGATTAATACTAATTGAATAACGGTAAGTGAGAAACGTGATGCGCCCGCTAGTGGCCCATATTGATTTAGACGCTCTGCGTCATAATTACCGGCTGGCGTGCCACTGCGCACCGCAAAGTCGTTCGGTAGCGGTAATTAAAGCTGACGCCTATGGCCATGGTGCGCTTATGTGTGCCCGCGCCCTGGAAGCCGATGTGCCTGCTTTTGCTGTGGCCAGCATCGAAGAGGCGCTTAGCCTGCGTTCAGGCGGTATCACAAAGCCAATTATTCTCTTAGAGGGAATTTTTAGTGCCGATGAGCTGGCGCTGGTTGACCAGCATGGGTTTTGGGTTAGCGTGCACAGTGAGTGGCAGGTCGCCGCATTGCTGGCCTTTTCACCTCGCCAGCCTATCCCGGTGTGGCTCAAGGTCGACTCAGGAATGCATCGGTTAGGCTTCTCACCAGAAGAAGCGCCAGCGGTGTGGCAGCGCTTGGTCAACGCGCCGCAGGTAACCGCCTTGCATTTAATGAGCCACTTTGCGACGGCAGACGCCCGTGAAGGTAGCTATTTCAACCAGCAGATGGCGATCTTAAAAAAGCTGGCCGAGCTGTTGAACGCTCCTCTTTGTTTGGCCAATTCGCCTGCCACGCTTGCTTGGCCCACCGCTCACGGTGACTGGAACCGCCCAGGCATAATGCTCTACGGCAGCGATCCGTTGGAAGATGCAAATGCAATTACCCAGCAGCTACGCCCAGTTATGTCGTTGCGCTCGGAAATTATTGCTCTGCGTGAATTGGCAGTAGGTGAGCAGGTGGGCTACGGTGGCCGATGGCGTGCCGAGCGGCCGTCGACAATCGCGGTGGTGGCCGCAGGCTATGGCGACGGCTATGACCGACACGCGGTAGATGGCACTCCGGTGCTGGTCAACGGTAAGCGCTGTGCTATCGCCGGCAAGGTCTCAATGGATATGTTAACGGTTGATGTGACCGAGATTCCCGATGCCGCGATTGGTAGTGAAGTGGTGCTGTGGGGGGCATCCCGAGAGGGCGAAATACTATCGGTTGATGAAGTAGCTCAGTATTGCGATACGATCAGCTATACCCTGCTAACCGGAGTATTGCCCAGAGTCCCGCGCCGCTACCAGGGACTCTGCGTTTAAACGGTTATATGTATGTCAAAAAAGTCATACCCTCGGTCATTTGTTCACCCTCGCTACTGGCTTACCTGGTTAGCCATTGGCTCAATGTACATTGTGGCCTGGCTCCCCTGGTCATTGAAGCTAGGCATCGGGAAAGCCCTTGGCTTATTGGCGTGGCGCTTTGTTAAAAGGCGTCGGCAGATTACAGCCACGAACATTGCTCTCTGTTTTCCAGAAAAAAACGCCGAGCAGCAGCGACAGCTGGTTAAAGAAACCTTTATTGCCAACGGAATTGGCTTGGTGGAAACCGCTACGGGGTGGTGCCGACACCCGGAAAGCCTGCGCCATCGCGTCGCGTACAATGGGCAGGAGCACCTCATCCGCGCAAAGGCACAGGGTAGAGGGGTGCTGGTGATCGGCATTCACTTCTCAACGCTGGATTTAGGCGGTGCCTTACAAACGCTGTTTACGCCGGCTGATGTCGTTTATCGACCGCACAATAATCCTCTATTCGAACGGTTTATGACCCGTGCGCGTTCCCGTCTGTTTGGGCAGGCGATTGATCGCCACGATCTGCGCGGCGTCATACGACGGATTAAGGCGGGACATACTGTCTGGTATTCACCGGATCAAGATTTTGGCCGCGATGTCAGCGTCTTTGCACCGCTCTTTGGCCAGCAGGCAGCCACTATTCGCCTAACCGGCAAAATTGCCCGTATGACGGGGGCTCCTGTAGTGCCTATCATGTTTCATCGCAATCCTGATAACCGCAGCTATACGATTGAGTGCCTGCCCGCATTTGATAATTTTCCAAGTGGGGACGACGTGGCCGATGCTACCCGGGTTAATGAATTTATTGAACGTGCTATTCGCAAACATCCAGAGCAGTACTTGTGGCTTCACCGGCGGTTTAAAACGCGCCCGGAAGGAGAGATGGGTTTTTACTAAGTCATTGGTTTAGCTATGATAATAAGTGAGACTGCTTCGTCGCCGCGACATAAGAGAGCAGGCCTCGAAGCGACTTTAACTTTTTGTTATGTCATAAAAAAAGCCAGCGAAAGCTGGCTTTTAGTGTTTCGGGACGGCGCTTAGTCTAAGTTGCGAGAGTAGAAAATCTCCAGCATCTCTTTTCGCAGGCGGCTTTCGATGTCCCGCGCTTCTTCAAAGGTGATGTCGCGGCGTGAGGTGCCAAACAGGTAGTTATCCAGTTCGAAATCTTTCAGCAGCATCTTGGTGTGGAACATGTTTTCTTGATACACGTTCACATCAATCATCTGGTAAGCCTGCTTGGTGTCTTCTGCCAAGTAGTCTTGGATGGAGGTGATGTCGTGATCAATAAACAGCTTTTTACCGTCCACATCGCGGGTAAAACCGCGTACGCGATAATCCATGGTGACGATATCGGAATCAAAGCTGTGGATCAGGTAGTTCAGCGCTTTAAGCGGGCTGATATGGCCGCAGGTAGAGACGTCGATATCCAAACGGAAGGTGCTGATGCCGTTATCTGGATGTGACTCGGGGTAGCTATGTACCGTGACGTGGCTTTTATCCAGGTGAGCGACAACGGTTTCGGGCAGCGGGCCAGGGCCAGGCTCGGTTTGCTCAAGGCTCGGCTCATCCAGCTCGTGTTCAGCGATAAGGATGGTGACGCTGGCCCCGTGCGGCTCATAATCTTGACGCGAAATATTCAGCACGTGCGCGCCGATAATGTTCGTGACGTCTTTAAGAATCTGCGTCAAACGTTCGGCGTTGTAAAGCTCATCGATATAGTCGATATAAGCCGCACGCTGCTCCTCGGTTTTGGCGTAACAGATGTCGTAAATATTAAAGCTCAACGAGCTAGTCAGGTTGTTAAACCCGTGGAGTCGGAGATTATCTGACACGTCCGAACCTCCCTATGGCAGATGAAGACACCCCGACGAGCCAGCGCCGGAACCGATAAATACTTGTCACCGTGCTTGTCAGATGGCGCTTATAAGCACGTGCTACGCAGTAGGGATAAAAACAAGCGGGCGTATTATGCCCGCCCATAGCGTGGGATGCATCCAACCACGCCACTTTTTTTGATATTGGGTGGGTGTTGCGCTGAACGCCGTTCAAGCTTCGATGATCTCGAACGAGTGGGTAATTTCAACACCCCCTTTCACGAGCATAATCGACGCGCTGCAATATTTTTCAGCGGAAAGCTCAACGGCGCGCTGTACCTGCTTCTCTTTCAAACTGCGCCCGGTCACCAAAAAGTGAACGTGAATTTTGGTGAACACGGAGGGCACGTCGTCAGCGCGCTCTGCCTCAAGCTCGGCCACACAGTCGGTGACATCCGCCCGGGCTTTGTCGAGGATATTGAGAACATCAAACGCCGTGCAGCTGCCCATGCCCATCAGCAGCATTTCCATGGGGCGCGGGCCTGTGTTTCGACCGCCAAGGTTAGGCGGGCCGTCGACTACAACGCTGTGCCCACTGCCTGATTCCGCGACAAACTGGCGACCATCTGTCCATTTTACCCGTGCTTTCACGTTGCTCTCCTCATCTTGGCGACGAAAGGTAAGTCGCGCAGCATAACATTTCTATCGCGTGGCGCACTGCCTCATCGCTTCTCAACCTGCAACAAGTGGTGCTCAAGGCGTGTTAGTCGTTCTGGGGTTCCGACATCGACCCAGTGGCCTGTAAAGTGCTCGCCGCTTACTCGCCCATTTACCATCGCCTGCTTGAGCAGCGGCGCCAGGGCAAATGCACCCGCTGGCTCGCCTGCCAGCAGCATGGGGTGTAGCAGGCTAATGCCAGCGAAGGTTAGGCGTGGCGAACCGTCAGGCGTAACACGGCCATGGTTAAGGGCAAAATCGCCCGATAAGTGGTGGGCAGGGTTATCTACCAAGACCAAATGTGCGAGATCATCGTTTGCGAGAGCGACGTGGGTGGGTAGGTAATCGCACCAGACGTCGCCATTAATGAGCAAAAACGGCGCGTCGCCAAGCAGCGGCAGCGCCTTTTGGATACCTCCGCCGGTTTCTAGCGGGGTGGTTTCATGGCTCCAGTGGATGCGCAGCTGATACGCTGAGCCATCGCCCAGCGCTGCGATGATTTGTTCACTGCGGTAGCTCACGTTAATCACTACCTCGGTCACACCTGCGCGATTTAAGCGCTCCAAATGATGAACGATTAACGGTTTGCCCGCCACAGGTAGCAGCGGTTTAGGGCAGTGGTCGGTTAATGGGCGCATCCGTTTACCTAGTCCGGCGGCGAGAATCATTGCCTTCATGTGGTGCTTTCCGCAAGACGTTGGATAATCGCGGGGCGAAGCGTTGCGCTTACCCACTGGCTAACGTCGTCATGTTGCTCAAGTGCCGCTAAGCTATCTTCCAGGTGATCTAAAAAGTGGGGCAGGCGTGCTAAATACCCCTGTTTTTGGTCACGCAGCGTCAGTCTGCAGAAAATCCCCAGCACCTTTAACGAGCGCTGAGCGGCCATGGCGTGGCATTGGGCGATAAACGTTGCTTCGTTGGTTTGGCGGGATAGCCGGCCGTCTTTGCGAGCATCTTCGTAAAAACGCCGCGCAAACTGGTTAAACTGTTCGTTAGAAAAGCGGCAGTAGCGCCCTCGGAGTAGCGAGATAACGTCGTAGCTGATGGGGCCTGCGACGGCGTCTTGAAAGTCGATCATATATAGCTTTTGATCTAGCACCATAATATTCATCGCATCAAAATCGCGGTGCACGCTCACCACAGGCTGATCAAGAGCCTGCTCGATTAATGCCGTACGCAGGGTTTTCCAGCTGTCGGGCGCAGGCAAACCAAGCCACTTATCCAAGCACCACGTGGGAAAGAGGTCGAGTTCACGCCCAAGTAGTGCCGCGTCATAGGCGGGTAGTGACTGTGGATTGGCACGGTTTTGCAGCTGGGCTATTAAGTCGAGCGCTTGGTGGTGGCTTTTTTGCGTACTCTGCTCATCGGTGAAAGCATCTTGTAACGGCTGGTTGCCTAAGTCATCAAGCAGTAAAAAGCCGCTATCTAAATTGGCTGCGTGAATCGTAGGTACGGGCAGCCCTGCGGCATGCCAACGTTGGCCTATGGCCACAAAAGGCGCAGAATCCTCTTGGGCGGGGGGGGCATCCATCACTATCTGGGTGCTGCTGTCGGGTAACGTTAGCCTAAAATAGCGCCGGAAACTGGCGTCGCCACCGGCGGGTTCAAGCGTAATGTCGGCCACGTCTAGGCCATTTTGTGTCGCGGCCCACTGAGTGAGGGCGTCGATCCTGGAAGAGGACATGCAAGCTCCTTGCTGGTCGGGCATCATGCGGCCTGTATAATACCGGTTCTGGATGCCAAGGATAACGAACATGGGCAAGCGATTTTCGCGCACCGCTCCGGTCGCGCACACGCTGTTGGGCAGTTTGCTCGCGGGCGCCTCCTTTTCAGCGGTGGCCCAAAGCCAGCCGCTACCCGCTGAGGCGCTTGATTGGCAGCCCTATGGGCAGGATGAGGCGTCACAACAAGTGTGTCGTGGGCGTTATGTAATGCCCGGCTACCGTTTGCCGGCGGAGCAGAACCCTGAAACGCTCTCGGTTGAAACCCAAGAGGCAGACTACGCGGCAGACGGCGAAGCGCTGCTGCGGGGCGATGTGGTACTGCGGCGAGGCAATACGGAGCTGACGGCTGAACAAGTTTATTTACCTGCTGACCGTCAACAGGTCGAGGTTCAAGGCAATTTAGCCCTCCGCGATGGCCAAGCGCTGCTGCGGGGCGACCACGCGACGCTGATGCTTAACGAAGACCGTGCTTCGTTAAGCAATAGCCATTACGTCCTCTATGAACAGCATCTGCGCGGGCAAGCCAGCCAGCTTGAGCAAACCGGTGAAGAGCAGTATCGCTTACGTAACGCCACATTTACCGCCTGTGACCCGGGAGCTAACAGCTGGCAGTTAGTGGGCAGTGATATCAAGTTAGACCGGGCCGAGGGTTTTGGCACCGCCCGCCATGCGCGTTTAGAAGTAAAAGATGTGCCGATATTTTATTGGCCCTGGCTGCGCTTTCCCATTGATGATCGACGTCATACCGGTTTGCTTTCACCTTCCGTGGGCTTCTCTAGTGAAGGGTTAGACTATACCCAGCCGTTTTACTGGAATATCGCGCCCAACCAAGACGCGACCATCACCCCGCGCTGGATGTCGGATCATGGTTTACTGCTTAACGGTGAGTACCGCTATTTGCTTGCCAGAAGCCAGGGAATTGTCGAGGGCGGCTTTTTAAGTAACGACGGGGGAAGTAGCACGGGCAATAACCGCTTTGAGGGTGAAGATCGCTGGTATATCGATACGTATCATGCCGGGCGAGTTAATGAGCGCAGTGGTTACAACTTACGCTATGGCGCTGCCAGCGATGGCCGCTACTTTGATGACTTTGGCGGCGAATTTGGCAACAGCGAGCGAGTGAGCATGGAGCGGCTGGCCCAGGTCGACTATCGCGGCGAGCGGTGGCAGCTGGATGCCCGCGCCCAGGGCTTCCAGCGTTTAGAAGATCCACTGAGCGATAGTGACAAACCCTTTTACCGGTTGCCTAGCGTAACGGCCAATGCCGACTGGCAGTTTGGTAACGGGTTTTATAGCCAGTGGCGCTCTAACGCGACCTATTTCTGGCGGGATGTAGATGAGCGGCAAGTGCCTGAGCGTGAGGCGGTTATTGGCACACGTTTGCACCTAACGCCCGCCTTTGGCTGGCGAGCAGAGCAGCCGTGGGGGTATATCGAACCGCGTACCGAACTATGGCAAACCGCCTACGCGCTTGATTACGGTCAGCGTGCCACTGACCGCGAGACATCGCCGAGCCGCAGTATTGCGATTACCTCCATCGATAGCGGTTTGGTCTTCGATCGAGAACTTGAGCTGGGCGGGCGCGATTATCGCCAAACGCTGGAGCCGCGTCTTAACTACGCCTATGTGCCGCGCACCAGCCAAACCCAACTGCCTGACTTTGATAGCCGAGAGCGGGTCTTTTCCTGGGATCAGCTATGGTCACCGCGTCGCTTTTCGGGAACCGATCGGGTCGGGGATCTAAACCGCGTCTCTGTGGGTGTGCAGTCGCGATTGCTTGAGGACAGCTCCGGGCGTGATCGACTGTCCTTCGGGGTCGGCCAGAGCCTCTATTTTTCTGAGCGTCGCATCGATAGCGAAGGTGACCCCGACACGCTGCCAGCGAGGCCGGAAGACGACCCTAGCGTTAACCCTCAGCGCCGTTATCAGGCCACGCGAGATCGCTCGCCGTTGGTTACCCGGCTGGATTGGCAGGTTAATGATCGCTGGAGCACCGGCTACGAATGGCTGTTTGATGACCACCGTGATCAGACCGAACGCTCAAGCGTTGACTTACGCTACCGCCATCCAGAGGGGCATGTGGTGAACCTTGGCTACCGCTGGGAGATCGAAGGGTTCGATCCCGGTGTTGTGCCTGGGGATGACGGCTTTCGCAACTACAACCGCGAAGAGTGGGATCTCTCATTTGCCTGGAAAGCCAGCCCTCGGATAGATTTGATAGGCCGTTACCTCTACGATCAAACCAATGACCGCCCGCTGGAGCAGTTAGCGGGGCTGCAGTGGAACGACTGCTGCTACGGTGTGCAATTGGTGTGGCGTGAGTGGGTAGACGATAACGACACCGCCCGAGTGAATGATGATTTCAACGATCGTGGACTTTTTTTACGCTTTGTGTTCCGTGGCTTGGGTGGCGTTGGACAGGATGCGGACAGCTACTTTGAGCGGGCGATCCCTGGCTATCGCCCAACCCCCCTTTAATGATCTCCTTACTTTGCGAGCGAAAGAGACTTTATATGACGATCAGAAACACCCTGCTAACCCGTGTCGTAACAAAACGGGCAAAACAGCTCTCTGCGGGTAGCATGATGGCCCTCTGCCTGGGAGCTAGCGCAGCGCTTGTGCCGTTTACCCTGCATGCGCAGAACTTCGAGTCCACGCAGCGTCAGACGCTTGATAGCGTCGTGGCTGTGGTGAACGAAGGGGTTATTATGCGCAGCGAGCTTGATGACCGTATCCAGCAGGTTGAGCAGCAGGCAGAGGCGCAGGGGGGTAACCTACCGCCCCGTTCTCAGCTGGCGCAACAGGTGCTTGAGCGTATGGTGATGGACGAAATTCAGCTGCAGATGGCGCGCCAGGCAAATTTGAGCGTTGATGATACCGAACTCAATCGCCAGCTGCGCACGATTGCAGAATCCAACGGCATGTCACTGGATGAGTTTGCTGATGCCGTGGAAGCCGATGGCATGAGTTTGGCGGACGTGCGTGAAGATATTCGTCGTGAAATGCTCATGCGCCAAGTTCAGCAGCGGCGCATTAGCCAGCGCGTTTCCGTCAGCGAACGCGATGTTGAGCGTTTTCTGAGTCAGCAAGGCACGCAGCAAGGACAGTCTTTCATCGAAGAGACCCAAGCTCGCCATGTGCTTGTCGAGCTAACGCCAACGCGTGATGAGAATCAAGCGCGCGCAAGGGCCGAGCAAGCGCGTCAACGATTGCAGCAAGGCGACGATTTTGCAGCGGTTGCCCGAGAGTTTAGCGACGACCGAGGCAGTGCTATGAACGGTGGCGAGCTGGGGTGGGTGCGCCCAGGCCAAACAGTACCTGCCTTTGAAGAGGCCATGGGCTCACTTGATCCCAATCAACTCTCTGAGCCAGTGCGCTCACAGTTTGGCTACCACATTATTGAGGTGTTGGAGCGTCGTCGCCAGGATGTCACTGACGAGAGCCGTCGCGAGCAGGTTCGCCAAGCGATTTTCCAGCGCCGGGCAAACGAAGAGTTACAGGTTTGGCAGCGTGAAATCCGCGAGCAGGCCTTTGTGGATATTCGTCTTTAATGCTGGGACAAACAGGCTCTGGCCAACCGCGCTTACCGCTGCTAATTACCACGGGCGAGCCAGCAGGCATTGGCCCTGAGCTAACCCTAATGCTCGCGGCGCAGGGTCGGTTGCCCAACGGCACGCTTGCCGTGGGTGACCCTGAGATGCTGCGCCAACGGGCGGCTATGTTGGCGCTAGAGGTCGAGGTTGTAGAGGCTTACCCTGGCCAGGGCCTTGCTTCATCGGCGGGACGCTTAGCCGTGCTACCCGTTGGATTGCAAGAGCCTGCTACCCCGGGCGTGTTGAACCCTGCCAACGCACGCTACGTGCTAAATACCCTGCAGGCCGCCGTGGATGCTTGCCAGCAAGGCCAAGCAGCAGCGATGGTAACGGCGCCACTGCATAAAGGGGTCATTATTGAAGGAGGCTTTGAAAGCTTCACTGGCCACACTGAGTGGCTCCGCGACGCCTGCGGTGTCGATGAAGTCGTTATGTTATTGGCGACCGATGCCGCTCTGCATGCTAAGGCCGAGAGCTGGCAAGGCAGCAGCGACCTGCGGGTGGCGCTGGTTACAACGCACCTGCCGCTGCGTGATGTAGCCGATGCGATTACCTATGAGCGGATTCTTCGTATTTGCCGCCTGCTGGCGAAAGACCTTAAGGATCAGTTTGGGATCGCGGCACCGCGTATTGCGGTATGTGGTTTAAATCCCCATGCCGGGGAGGATGGTCACCTAGGCCGCGAAGAGCTGGACATTATTACGCCAGCACTGGATGCGCTGCGTGCTGACGGCATGGACATTCAAGGGCCTCTTCCCGCCGATACGCTGTTTACGCCACGGCACTTAGCAGGCGTAGATGCGGTATTGGCGATGTATCATGACCAGGGGCTTGCAGTGCTAAAATATGCAGGCTTTGGGCAGGCCGCTAATATCACCCTTGGGCTGCCGCTGGTACGCACCTCAGTTGACCATGGCACGGCGCTGGATCTCGCCGGGCGTGGCGTTGCCGACCCCAGTAGCCTTGCGGTTGCGCTAACGCTGGCACGACGCCTTGCTGACCAGCGCCAGTTGGCGACTTAATAACGTTAGCCATACCGCTTGTGTGTTCACTCAGTTCATGCGCACAGCCCCATTACATCCCCTTCACGAACTATCACTTCCAAGGATCACTGTTAGATGTCTCACGTGCCCCAGCAGCACCGCGCTCGTAAACGCTTTGGTCAGAACTTTCTTCGCGATCTTGGCATTATCTCGCGTATCGTCCGCTCGATTGGGCCTCGCGAAGGCGATCGTCTCGTTGAAATTGGCCCTGGCCAAGGGGCGCTTACCGCCCCGTTGCTGGAGGCGACCGGCAAGCTGGAAGTCATTGAGCTAGATCGCGACCTGATACCCGGGCTGCGGGTGCAGTTTTTTAACTACCCCGGTTTTGTGATCCACGAAGGCGACGCGCTAAAGTTTGATTTTGCCGCCCTGAAAGGTGATGGCCCTGCGCTGCGGGTCGTGGGGAATCTGCCCTACAACATCTCAACCCCTTTAATTGTGCACCTGCTGACCATGGGCACTGCCATTGCCGATATGCACTTTATGCTGCAAAAAGAGGTTGTGGAACGCTTGGCGGCGGAACCGGGTAGCACCGACTGGGGTCGCCTATCGGTGATGGCCCAGTATTACTGTCACGTGGATCAGCTGTTTATCGTGCCCCCGGAGGCCTTTGTTCCCCGCCCGAAAGTGGATTCGGCCATCGTTAGGCTGACACCTCACGACAATCTGCCTCACGTAGCCGATGACCCGGCGCTGCTGTTCGAGCTGGTGAAGCTTGCTTTTGGCCAGCGGCGTAAAACGCTGCGCAATAATTTGAAAGGCCGTGTGAGTGCCGCGACCTTAGAGGCGCTGGGGATTGATCCTGCTCGCCGCCCGCAAACGTTGAGTGTGGCCGAGTATGTTGCCATCGCCAATCAAGTGGCGGTTGATGAAGCAAACAGCCAGGGGGAGGGAGACGCGTGAGCGACCTAGCCATTGAGGTCAGCGTAGCCCCCGAGTACCGTCTGGCTGAGTCAAGCGATGCTGAATCGCGCTATGTCTTCAGCTATACCGTGACGGTGCATAATCAAAGCCCCCACAGCGTGCAGCTAATGGCGCGCTACTGGAAAATTACCCAGGGCAGTGGCGATAGCCAGGAAGTGCGTGGGAAAGGCGTTGTCGGGCAGCAGCCGTTGATTGGCCCAGGCCAGCGCTTTCGGTACACCAGTCGGGCTATTCTGCAGACGCCCGTAGGAGTCATGGAAGGTGCCTACACAATGCTCAATACCTATACCCAGCGCGCTTTTGACGTGCCTGTTGCGCCTTTTCGGCTCGCGGTGCCGCGTCAGCTTCATTGATTATCTGCTAGAGAGTGACGCCTATGAGCACGTATGTGATTGGCGATCTACACGGCTGCCATGCCGAGTTTGTCAGCCTGCTTGAGCGGCTTAACTTTAATCCGGTCAAAGATGCGCTCTGGCTGGTAGGGGATGTCATCAACCGAGGCCCCGGCTCGCTTGCTTGTTTACGCGAGGCAAAAGCGCTGGGCAGCAGGTGCGTACTGGGTAACCACGATTTCCATCTGCTGGTAGTGGCCCGCGGGGGCGGCACGTTAAAAAAACGCGATACCCTGAGTGATATTCTCTCCGCACCAGATCGGGAAGGTCTACTGGATTGGCTGCAAAGCCAACCCCTAGCTATTTATGAAGACAATACGCTGATGACGCATGCCGGCGTACTGCCCACCTGGAGCGCCCAGCAAACGTTATCACTGAGCCAAGAGGTGCAGGCAGTGCTGATGGGGGAGAATTCGGGGACATTCTTAACCCAATTATTTGGCAACCAGCCGGACCGCTTTCATAACGCATTAGACGGTGTTGAACGCCTGCGCTGTATCGTCAATGTGTTAACTCGCATGCGCTTTATTGATGACCAGGGGCGGCTAGACTTTGCTGCAAAAGAGGGGCTGGATAGCGCCCCCGAAGGCTTTTACCCCTGGTTTCAGTACCCAAGAAATGATGCGCTGCAGCTGCTCTTTGGGCACTGGGCAGCGCTGGAAGGACGCACGCCGGGCTCAAAAGTGAATGCCATTGCTACCGATACGGGGTGTGTTTGGGGTGGTTCACTGACCGCGCTCAACCTCGACACCGGCGAGCGAACAAGTGTGCCAAGCCAGCAACTGAGAGGCCGCTAACGTGTTTAAGGAAGACCCCAGAGTAAAAGGGCTTGAGGTCTATCGGGTGGGTGGCGCCGTGCGCGATGAGCTGCTGGGCTGGCCGGTTTACGATAACGATTGGGTGGTGGTCGGCGCGACGCCCGACATGATGCGTAAGCGGGGGTTCAAGCCCGTTGGCCGTGACTTCCCTGTATTCCTGCACCCAGAGACATCAGAGGAGTATGCGTTAGCCCGCACCGAGCGCAAGTCAGGGCACGGCTATGGCGGTTTTGAGGTGCACGCGAGTCCAGAGGTCACCTTGGAAGAGGATTTGCTGCGTCGAGATTTAACCATCAATGCCATTGCTCAACGAGCCGACGGGGAACTCACCGATCCGTTTCATGGCCAGCAAGATATTGAAAATCGTTTGCTACGCCATGTGTCGCCAGCATTTAGTGAAGACCCGTTGCGGGTGCTACGTACCGCACGTTTCCTGGCCCGCTATGCCAAACTGGGATTCACCATCGCCGCCGAAACGCTCAACCTGATGCAGCAGGTGAGTCATAGCGGTGAGCTTGAACACTTGGCAGCGGAGCGGGTGTGGGTCGAAACCGAAAAAGCACTGGCTGAGCCAAGCCCCGATATCTATTTCACAACGCTACAACGCTGTGGCGCATTGACCGTTTGGTGGCCAGAGTTAAACGACCCTTTGTTGGCAGGTTTAACACGACTGATGCAAGCGCCAGAACAGACGCGTTTGCCCTTGGCCCATTGGCGCTACGCACTGCTTGTCTCGGTGCTGGATGACGTGCAGCGCGATGCCCTCGCTCAGCGGCTTCGCTTGCCTAACGCCGTGGCCCAACTTGCTCGCCACGTGACGCTTAGCTTTAACCTGATGGCGGCACCGCTGACGGATGATCGCGTGCTGCACTGGCTAGAGCGTTTAGATGGGTGGCGCAAGCCCGAGCAGGTTGAGGCGCAGCTACAGCTGATTCGTCAGGTTAACAGCGAACACGAGGCGCCGCTGTTTCGCGCTTGGAAGAGCGCTAGGGCGGTTAATCCCCAGGCACTGGTAAGCGAGGGCTTGCGTGGCGGCGAGCTGGGTGAGGCGCTGCGTGCTAGGCGGCAGGAGGCGGTCGCCGAGGCCCTTGTTTAACGCTAGCAGTTACCTTGCCTGGGCGGCTTGGGGCTGAGGGTCTGCTTGCGAAACCCAGCGGCCGCGCCAGTAAAAATCTACTGCCCAAAGGCGCTGTTTGCCCATCTTAAAACGCTCCCACAGGATGGCGTAGGACGTTGAGCAGCTGGGATGGCGCTGTGTAGGAAGCAGCTCGGCTAGTGGCTGCAGTACAAACGCGTTTTGAGTGATTTCAGCGCGGGGCAGGGGGATGCCGTCTACCATGCCGCTGGCATCGCCCACCGTAAGCAGGTCAATATCCAGCGCTCTGGGGCTGCACTTGGTCATTTCGGGTGTGCGCCCATGGGCTATTTCAAGCTGTTTGGCCCACGCTTGTAGCTCGCCCGCTGACCAGTCGCTATAAAAGGCAACCACGGCATTATAAAAATTACGGCTATCTTTAAAGCCTACTGGTTCGCTTTCAAAGATACGCGATATTTGTAAATGGCCGAACGTGTCCTCAAGAGCATCGAGACAAAGGCGGATATGTTTGTCGGGGCAAATATTGCTGCCTAAACTGACGGTCACCAAGCTCATGGATGCGTCGCCTCGATGGCCTCCGGCAATTGGCCGCGGATAATCTCAAGCCCTACGCTGGAAGCCTGGGGCACAGCACCTGGCTTACGCAGGGTGAGCCGTAACCAGCTAATCGAAAACTCGCTGCGTAAACACGCCGCGAGGCGCTCAGCAAACGTTTCCACCAGTGCGAACTGGTGCTCATTGGCGAACTGCTGGATTCGTTGACAAATAGCGGCATAATCAAGCGTGAGGCGTAAATCGTCTGTGGCCGCCGCAGGTCGGATATCCGTTGCTAGCGATAAATCTAAGCTTAGCGATTGCGCTATCGTGCGCTCCCAGTCGTACACACCGATGACGGTGTCTACTGTGAGTCCTTCGATCAAAATACGATCCACAGGCATTCCCCTCATGGCAACAAGCGGGCGATTGTACTTGAGGATGGCACCAAACGACAGTAAGGCAATAGACAAGGTGCCGGGGGAGTATTCCGTCACGCTAAACGTGAGCAGATCATGGTCTTGATAGTGCTAGGTTACTTAAGCGGTAGCTGGCTGGCGGCACTTAGCGTGTGTCGCCTGGCTGGCGTGGCAGATCCGCGGTTGAACGGTTCCTGTAACCCTGGATTTTCCAACGTGCTACGCCTGTATGGCCCGCGTTTGGCAGCCGCGACGCTGTTATTGGATGCATTAAAAGCAGTGCCCGCTGTGTTGGCTGCCAAGCTGCTTGCGCTGCCGGTCTGGTTGCAGGGAGCGGTAGGGTTGGCGGTACTGCTGGGGCATAGCTACCCGCTGTGGCATAAGTTTCGTGGCGGTAAAGCGGTGGCGAGTGCGTTTGGCGTGCTGTTGGTGCTCGTGCCCAGCGTTGCACTGCTGAGTGCCCTGTGCTGGGCGTTACTCGCATGGCGGCTACGCACCGCTGCTGCAGCATCGGTGGTGAGTGCCGTGATTGCGCCCATAGCCTGTTTTTGGTTAGCCCCTGATTACGTCAGCGTGGTGGGCGGGTTCAGCCTATTGGTGTTGGCCCGCCACTGGTTAAATATTCGCCGCTTGCGTCAAGGTGAAGAGCCTAATCTGCGTGGCTAAGAGAAGGTGGCGACAACGTGTCGAGCGGCCAACGAGGCGTTGCTTGCATTATCCCGCTCTTATCGCGCTCGCCTGCCGCTAATCGCTGAGCGCCCACATAAGCAATCATAGCGCCATTGTCGGTACAAAAACGACCTCGCGGGTAGTAAGCCCGGGCGTTCCGTTTTTCAGTTTCCAGCGCCAACCTTTCCCGCAACCGAGTATTCGCGCTCACCCCGCCGGCCATCACGATGCGTTTTAGGCCCGTTTGATCCAGCGCACGGCGGCACTTAATGACCAGCGTATCGACAACGGCTTCTTCAAAGGCGCGTGCCACATCGGCTTTTGCTTGTGCATCTAGCTCGCCTGCCGCTTCTAGCTGGCGAATAGCGGTGAGGGTGTGAGTTTTTAACCCGGAAAAGCTGAAGTCCAGGCCCGGACGGTCGGTCATGGGGCGGGGAAAGCGGAACCGTTTAGGGTTGCCCTTTTCGGCAAGTTTGGCCACCAGAGGGCCGCCTGGGTAGGCAAGGCCCAGCATTTTAGCGGCTTTATCAAACGCTTCGCCTGCGGCATCGTCCACGGACTCGCCTAGTAGCTGATAGCGGCCTAAGCCCTGTACTTCAACAAGCTGCGTATGCCCGCCGGAAACGAGCAGCGCCACAAAGGGGAACTCGGGCGCGTCATCCTCAAGCATGGGGGCGAGTAGATGGCCTTCCATATGGTGAACGCCGAGCACGGGGATATTGAGCGCGCGTGCCATGCCATGGGCAGTGCTAGCGCCTACCATCAGAGCGCCTACCAAGCCAGGGCCTGCGGTATAGGCTATGCCATCTAAGTCCTGCCGAGTGAGCTTAGCGTCGTGGAGTACCTGCTCAATGAGTGGCAAAAGCTTGCGCGTATGGTCGCGGGAGGCAAGTTCGGGGACGACGCCGCCGTACTCTGCGTGCATGGCAATTTGGCTATATAGCGCGTCGGCCATCAAACCGCTGCCGCCCGTTTGTGCGGCGTCATAAATCGCGACGCCTGTTTCGTCGCAAGACGTTTCAATGCCTAATACGCGCATAATAATGGCACCCGTTAAAATAGTCGTTGAAGTAATCGGAGTAAGATCGCCGAAAAAGCGTCAGTAATCGTTAAACGGCGTAGTCTAGCATTTGCAAAGATAGTCAACCACGACTAGACTACTGTGCGCTGTAAAACTGGGTCGCATACCGCATGTTGCAGTATGCGTACTATCCGAACTCAAGACTCCTTAAGGTAGGTGAGTGCTTAATGCCTTCTGTAAAAGTACGTGATAACGAGCCGTTTGACGTCGCCCTGCGTCGCTTCAAGCGTTCTTGCGAAAAAGCCGGTGTTCTCTCTGAAGTACGCCGTCGCGAGCACTATGAGAAGCCGACTGCTGAGCGTAAGCGCAAAGCGGCAGCTGCCGTAAAACGTCACGCTAAGAAAGTCCAGCGTGAACAAAAGCGTTTCGAACGGCTCTATTGATCCGTACCTGGGGATAGCCAGCGCTGTTAGCCGGTTATCTCAAGAGGGATGCCAAGCGGCCGCCACTAGGTGGCCGTTTGTTTTTCGTTGTTGGTCGTATGTTTTGCGTTGTTTAAGGTGATCGGGCGCGCTGCCTGATGACGTTAAACTCGCTTGTAAGCGCTTCGCGCGAGGATGCCCGCAGTTCATGGCAGGCCAGATCCCACAGCGTTTTATTGACGACTTGCTTGGCCGCGTCGATGTGGTTGAGGTCGTTGGCGAGCGCGTGCAGCTTAAGAAAGCGGGCCGAAACTACGCTGGTTTGTGCCCCTTTCACCAGGAAAAATCGCCGTCATTTACCGTTAGTGCTGACAAGCAGTTTTATCACTGCTTTGGCTGTGGCGCCCACGGCAATGCGCTGCGTTTTTTAATGGAGTACGACAAGCTGCCGTTTCCAGAAGCGGTAGAGCAGTTGGCCGGCAGGCTAGGTATCGAGGTGCCAAGAGAGGGTGCTGATGACCCCCGCGCCCAGCAGCGTGAGAAAAAGCGCAAAGAGGGCGTCAACCTGCTTGAAGTGGCCGCTAGTTTCTACCGCGAGCGGCTAAAAATGCAGGAGGGGCAGAGCGCCCAACGCTATTTGCAGTCGCGCGGCTTATCGCCTGAAGTCGTTAGCACTTACGGCATCGGCTACGCGCCGGGGGGCTGGGAAGCGTTAAAACAGCACCTAAGCGATAAAGGTATCGGCGAGCCTGTCCAGGTGGAGTATGGCCTGCTGATTCATCGCGAAGATACCGGGCGTACCTACGACCGCTTTCGCGACCGGGTGATGTTTCCGATACGCGATCTGCGTGGCCGAACGATTGCTTTTGGCGGCCGGGTAATGGGCGATGAGCAGCCTAAGTATCTCAACTCGCCAGAAACGCCTGTTTTTCATAAAGGGCGCGAACTTTACGGCCTTTATGAAGCGCGGCAAGCGTCCAGCAAGCTGGAGCAGTTGGTGATTGTCGAGGGTTATATGGATGTAGTGGCTCTCGCCCAATACGACATTCATAACGCCGTCGCGACGCTAGGCACTGCCACCACAGAAGATCATCTTAGCCGCTTATTTCGGTTGGTGAGTCGGGTGGTTTTCTGCTTTGACGGTGACCGCGCAGGTAGGCAGGCCGCGAGCCGTGCACTGGAAACCGCGCTGCCGCAAATGATTGATGGCCGTGAAGCGCGGTTTCTGTTTTTGCCAGAAGGTGACGACCCGGATTCCTTGGTGCGCCGTGAGGGCACCCAGGCATTTCAGGATCGTGTGACCTGTGCCATGCCGCTTTCCGAGTTTCTCTTTGAGCAGGCGGCTCAAGGGCGCGATCTCAATACCGTGGAAGGCCGTGAGCGGTTTGCGACTCATGTACTTGAGGCGTTGAGCAAAATTCCTGAAGGCATGCTGAAGTCACTGCTGCTTGAAGCGCTTGCCAAGCGCAGTGGCCTGGCGCAGGCACAGCTTCAGGAGTTGCTTGCAAAGCGTGCTAGTGCCAAAGGGCGGAACGAGCAGGCGCATTGGGAGCCGGTAGAGATGTCGTCAGCAGCGCCAGTGCATGACGTGCCTGCTGCTAGCCAAGGCCTCGGTGCTCGTTCTCGACGTCAAGGCGCTTCGCAGGTGCTCTCTACGGTGGGGCGGATTGTGCAACTGCTCCTGCATGAGCCAACGCTGGTATCAGCACTGCCGGATACGTTGGATTGGTTGCCTGAGGATGAGGAAACACCGCTGTGTCGAGAGCTGATCGCGCTACTGCGTGCCGGCCGTTATCGAAGCCCTCAAGTGGTGTTAGCCCACTTTCAAGGTAGTCATGAGGGTCAGGTGTTGGCGGCGCTGGCAAAGAGAGAGCTGCTGATACCGAAAGCGGCGCGGGAAGCGGAACTTGAAGGGCTGGTTGCGCATCTGCTGGATAGGCAGCGCAAGCGGTCACCTCAGGAAGAGTATGAAGCGCTGATTAACCTAGAGCGTTCTGGTCAAAAGCTTGATAAGGCTCAAAGGCAGCGTTTAGCAAGCTTGGTAATGGAACTTGCCCAGCGCCATTAGCGGTATTTGAAGTTGAGGGGGGTTGAATTCCTTGGCTTCGGCACCACATAAAGGTCAGTCGCCAAACACTGGCCTAACCGAATAACCTAACACACCTGAAAGATTGCGCAAATACGTTCTGCTGGAAAAAAACCAGCTATTTACGCTATACTAATCGGCTTGTTGAGTTTAAACGATTCAGCGCCCCCAGGTGTTTCATTCTTCTTCGTCGAGATAGGGTTTCTATGGCTGGAAATGCGCAGCAGCAGTCACGTCTGAAGGAGTTGATCGCGCGCGGCAAGGAACAGGGCTACCTGACCTATGCCGAGGTCAACGACCATCTACCCGAGGATATCGCCGACCCGGATCAAGTGGAAGACATCATTGGCATGATCAACGACATGGGTATTAGTGTCGCTGAAGAAGCGCCAGATGAAGACACTTTGATGATGTCGGATCACTCCGCGGACGAGTCCGCTGCGGAAGAGGCCGTTGCGGCCCTCGCCGCCGTGGAAAGCGACGTGGGTCGCACCACTGACCCCGTGCGCATGTACATGCGCGAAATGGGCACGGTTGAGCTTCTAACCCGTGAAGGCGAAATTGAAATCGCCAAGCGAATTGAAGAGGGCACCCGTGAAGTAATGTCAGCCCTGGCGTATTTGCCGGGCGCGGTTACCTCTATCCTTCAAGCCTACGATGCCACCCAGGATGAAGAGGCGCCAGGGCGTTTATCAGACCTGTTCTCTGGCTTTATTGACCCGGATGAAGGTATTCCCGGCGTTGCCGAAGCAGAAGTTCCCGAGCCAGAAGTCACCACTGAGTTAAGTGATGACGACGACATCGAGGGCGATGCCGACGACGAGGATGATGACTCCACCGCGAGCGAGGGTGGCCCTGATCCCGAGGAAGCGAAAGCGCGGTTTGAGCAGATCCGCGAGCAAAATGCCGCCGTTGAAGCAGCACTTGCCAAATATGGCCGTGGCAGTGCTGAGCTCAAGGTTGAGCAGACTCGCTTAGCTGAGCTGTTTTCACCTATCAAACTAGTGCCTAAGCACTTCGAGCGCTTGGTCGGTCAGGTGCGCATCAGCGTTGAGCAGGTGCGTGCGCAAGAAAAAGCGATTATGCAGCTCTGCGTTAAGAAAGCGAAGGTGCCGCGCAAGACGTTTATTAAGTCTTTCCCAGGCAGCGAGTCTGACCGTAAATGGCTAGACGCTTTTCAGGAAGCGCAGCCTAAATATGCTGACCGGCTAGAGCCGCTGCGTGCCGATATTGCCCGCTCTCAGCGCAAGATTGCCTTTGAAGAAGACATGGTGCAGCTCTCGGTGGCTGACCTTAAAGAGGTTAACCGCAAACTATCGATTGGTGAGGCCAAAGCGCGTCGCGCCAAGAAAGAGATGGTTGAGGCGAACCTGCGCTTGGTTATCTCGATTGCTAAGAAATACACCAACCGTGGCCTGCAGTTCCTGGATCTTATCCAGGAAGGCAATATCGGTTTGATGAAAGCGGTCGACAAGTTCGAATACCGTCGCGGTTACAAGTTCTCTACTTATGCGACGTGGTGGATTCGTCAGGCGATTACACGTTCTATCGCGGATCAGGCGCGCACTATTCGTATTCCGGTACACATGATTGAGACGATTAACAAGCTCAATCGCGTATCACGCCAGATGCTTCAGGAAATGGGCCGTGAGCCAACGCCTGAAGAGCTGGGCGAACGCCTGGAAATGCCGGAAGACAAAGTGCGTAAAGTGCTCAAAATTGCCAAAGAGCCGATCTCCATGGAGACGCCGATTGGTGATGACGACGATTCGCACCTGGGCGACTTTATCGAAGATGGCACCATGCTGTTGCCAATCGATATGGCCACCGGTGAGGGCTTGATCGAAGCCACGCGTAACGTGCTGGGCGGTTTGACGGCTCGCGAAGCGAAAGTCCTGCGCATGCGCTTTGGTATTGATATGAATACCGACCATACGCTGGAAGAGGTGGGTAAACAGTTTGACGTTACCCGCGAGCGGATTCGTCAGATTGAAGCAAAAGCGCTGCGTAAGCTGCGCCACCCCAGCCGCTCAGAGCCGCTGCGTTCGTTCTTAGATGAATGAGTAGTCAGTAGCAACAAGAGCCGCTAAAGCCAAAAAGCCCGCTGTTCTCAGAACAGCGGGCTTTTTGCGTTATGCCGTTTAAGCGCTTATAGCGTGTAGTGTGTGGCAGACCCAGGGCCGACCGGCAAGCCGAAAACAAACACCCAGATAAAGAACAGCAGTGTCCAGCCAACCAGCATAAACAGCGTGTAAGGCAGCATGATGGCAACTAGGGTGCCTATGCCCATGTCTTTACGGTAGCGGGTTGCCACGGCCAGAATCAGTCCAAAGTAGCTCATCATCGGTGTGATCAGATTGGTCACCGAATCGCCAATACGATAAGCCGCTTGAATCACTTCTGGCGCATAGCCCATCAGCATTAGCATGGGAACGAAGATGGGTGCCGTCACTGCCCACTGTGCTGACGCGCTGCCAAGCGACAAGTTAACGAAGGCGCACATAATAATAAACAGCGCAAAAAGGCCCGGACCACGTAACCCAAGTGATTGCAGCAAGTCGGCGCCAGCAACGGCGGTGACCGTGCCAAAATTGCTCCAGTTAAACAGCGCGACAAACTGGGCAGCAAAGAACACCAGGACAATATAAAGCCCTAGGCTGCTCATGCTCTTTGCCATAGCGTCGACCACATCGCGATCGTTTTGCATGCTGCCTGCTAAGCGGCCATAGATGAAGCCCAAGACAGTAAAGGAGATTGCGACGATGACGACAATGCCACGTAAAAACGGTGAGCCGCTAATTAAGCCGGTGTCAGGGTTGCGTAAAATGCCGCTCTCCGGGACGACCATAACAGCAACCAGTGCGATGAGCGCTAAGGTGGCTAACCCTGTTCCTTTTAGTGCGCGCTTTTCGGTGTCGGTGAGGCCTTCCATGCGCTGCTGGTCGATATCGCTGTCCGCGTAGGCGGAATCAAATTTGCCTAGTTTGGGTTCAACAATACGCTCGGTGACCAAGCCACCAATCAGCGTAACGAAAAACGTGCTGGCAAACATAAAGAACCAGTTAGCCTCGGCGCCCACCACATAAGCGGGGTCGAGAAGGCGTGCGGCCTCCTGTGTAATGCCCGAGAGCAGTGGGTCAACAGTACCTATCAATAGGTTGGCGCTGTAACCGCCGGAAACACCGCAAAACGCGGCTGCTAAGCCTGCCAGCGGGTGCCGCCCTAAAGAGTGAAAGATCATCGCCGCCAGCGGAATCAGTACCACATAGCCAAGCTCGGCGGCCATGTTCGACATGATGCCCGCAAATACCACGGCGTAAGTCACAATGCGTGGCGAACGGTTCAGTACCAGAGCGCGCATACTGGCCGACAGCAGGCCGGAGTGCTCGGCAACGCCAACCCCAAGCATGGCGACCAGCACGGTGCCTAATGGCGCAAAGTTGGTGAAGTTGGTGACCATTTCGGTCACTAAGCGGCGCAGACCCTCAGCGTTTAGCAATGAATTAACCGCAATCCATTCCCCCTCATTTGCAGGGCGAGGGTCGGCTACCGAAACGCCTAATGCGCTAGCAATACCGCTGGCGATGACAACCGTTACACAGAGAATGGCAAACAGGGTGACGGGGTGGGGCAGTAGGTTGCCGAGCCATTCGACGCTATCGAGAAAGCGTGTAAAGGCTCCTCGTTTTAGGTTTTCTTCACGATTTTTTAGGTTTGTCATAGGGTTTATGTCGTTAGTGTGGGTTTTTTTAGAAAAAGCGCCCATAAGGCCTAGCGCGCGACACTACGTTGAAGCGAGGGATCGCGCAAATGGCTTTGCGTATAGCGACATATAAAAAATGAAATGCCGCCTTGTGCGGGCTGCTAAACCGAATAAAGGCGGCAGGTATAACGGCTAAGGGAAGCGTTACTGAGCGGTATTGCGCGCTTTATGAATGCGCAGGGCGAGAAGCAGTAATTCCAGAGTGGCGATCAAAATTAAGCTATAACCCAGTAGTTCAACGACTTCTTCTGCAACGCTTTTAAAGGTTCCCGAATAGCTCTCTTCAAGCACCGCGCGCCAAAAGTCTTGCCGACCATAGAGGCGGGAGAATATATAGGTAGTCAGCACACCCGCCGTGAACAAGCCAAAAGCAAACGTGTTGCTATAGTAAGCAAACTCTTCTAAAAAGCGGCGACGGTGAATAACGACCCAGGTAGTGGAGGGGATGATGATAAGTGCAACCAGGATTTTCCAGGTGTGCCTAGCCACATAGGTATCAAGGAAGTGATCCTGTTCGCGCACCAGCGAAGCAGCGACAAAAGCCAGCAATAGCAGCGTGACAGTGGGCCACACCTTGAGGGTATGGCGAACATAAATCAGCATCGCGCAGCTCAAGGCCAGCACAAGCGTTTGAGTCAGTTCCGTAAAGCCTAACTCTGAAAAACGCACGGAGGGGAGGTAAAGCGCTTCAAGATAAGCACCTTGGGCAATGGCGCCAATAAATAAGACGTATAGAACTGCGCGCACGAGGATAGTTTGAAATCCTATTGGCCAGGCAGGGGGAGAAGGCATACCAACATCCTTTGTATGTAGGCTGAGTCATTATCTGCATGTTGATACATGCATAAGTGAATGTTCATTATATCGTCACACTTATATGTTCGCACGTCGATATTGCGGTTATTAACGCGACGTCTAGTCGTCAGCTCTACAACATGTTAACCAGGCAGGTATAAACAACGGGGTGAGGCGTTAAAGGCATGGCAATTAGTGTATTTGATCTTTTCAGAATTGGCGTTGGGCCGTCTAGCTCCCATACGGTTGGGCCAATGCGCGCCGCCGGTGCGTTTGCGCGGTCGTTAGGGGAGCAGTCACTTAACCGTCTTGTGGTACGGCTACACGGTTCACTAGCGTCGACGGGCGTGGGGCACGGCACCGACCGAGCAGTCGTTATGGGGCTACTGGGCGAAGCGCCGGAGACGATAGACCCCGATACTATCGAGCCAAGGTTGAACGCGCTTGACCAAGGCGAGCCGTTACGTCTGCCTGGTGGACAAGCACTGGGATTTGACCGCCAGCGTGATATTGAGTGGGACGAGAGTTGCCTACCCTTTCACCCCAATGCGATGGTGCTGACGGCCTATCAAGGGGTGAACGTGGTGGCTGAGAATACGTATTACTCTTTAGGCGGCGGTTTCTACATTGATCAGGCAAGTGCCGACCAGGGCGGTATTGAAGAAGACACAACAAGACTGCCTTACCCGTTTGAGACCGGCAACGAACTGCTTGAATTATGCCAAACCCATCAGCTGCGAATCAGCCAACTGATGTTGGAAAATGAGAAAGTGTGGCGCAGTGAAGAAGAGATTCGTCAGCAGCTACTGACGATTTGGCAGGCCATGAGCGACAGTATTGATAATGGCCTAAAAGCATCGGGCTACCTGCCGGGCGGGCTTAACGTCAGGCGGCGCGCCAACTCGTTGCATCAACAGCTGCTATCACCACCCGCTAACCAGCGGCTAATTATGTCTAGTTTTACGGTGATGGATTGGGTCAATCTTTTTGCCCTGGCAGTTAACGAAGAAAATGCCGCCGGAAGGCGTATGGTGACTGCCCCTACTAACGGCGCGGCGGGCATTGTGCCTGCCGTATTGGCCTATTACCGTAAGTTTGAGCCTGACGCCTGTGATGCGGACGTGGTGGACTTTTTGCTGGCGGCCGGCGCTATCGGTATTTTGTGCAAGAAAAATGCTTCGATTTCCGGCGCTGAGGTTGGCTGCCAGGGAGAAGTTGGCTCTGCTTGTGCCATGGCGGCCGCCGGGTTAGCGGAAGTATTGGGAGGCTCCGCAAAGCAGGTGGAAAACGCCGCAGAAATTGGTCTTGAGCATAATCTAGGCCTGACCTGCGACCCAGTGGCGGGGCTTGTGCAGGTGCCCTG
The DNA here is from genome assembly GCF_044809155.1 of Vreelandella venusta. GTDB lineage: Bacteria > Pseudomonadota > Gammaproteobacteria > Pseudomonadales > Halomonadaceae > Vreelandella > Vreelandella venusta_B. Next base: position 2,578,426 of record NZ_CP085241.1, on the reverse strand, counting down.
TATTGAACGTAATGCGATTGCCTCCGTAAAGGCAATTAACGCAGCGCGTATGGCACTGCATGGCGACGGCGACCATTTTGTCTCGCTGGATAAAGTCATACGCACCATGCGCGATACCGGCCGCGATATGCAGGATAAATATAAAGAGACCTCCAAGGGGGGATTGGCTGTCAATGCCATCGAGTGTTAAATCAGCGGGTTAGATGGCAGCGTGGCCGTAATATTGTCGACCAAATAATCAACCAGCTGTCGAATTTTGGGCGATAAATGGCGGTGGCGAGGGTAAACCGCCCACACGGCGGTATCGTTGTGTTGAAAGGGTTCCAGTACCGAGATCAGCTCGCCACTGGCCAAGTAGGGGGCCACATAATAGTCCGGCAGCTGGGCTAGCCCCAGCCCTTTGCGAGCGGCATCTAACAGCGCGGGGCCGGAATTTCCGCTCCAGCAACCCTCTACCCGCACCTCGCGGCGCTGGCCGTTAACCTCAAAAAGCCAGTTGGGACGCGAGCCGATCAAGCAGCGGTGTTGGCTCAATTCTGAAAGAGTATGCGGCCTGGGCGCCTGGCGAAAATAGGCACGCGACCCCACGATATACTCCCGCCGTTCGCACAGCCTGCGCGCAATTAAGCTAGAGTCCTTGAGTACGCCCATACGAATAGCAATATCGTAGCCTTCCTCAATCAGCTCCACTGGGCGATTGGTAAAGTGCATGTGTACATCTAGCTGAGGGTGCAGGCGTTGGAAATCATTAACCAGTGGCGCAATGTAGCGCTCGCCAAACGTGGTGGCAGAGGTCAGTTTCAATAGCCCTCGGGGGTTGGCCTGTAACTCACTAATGGCTTGTTCAGCATCGCGCAGGCCGTCAAATAAGTGGCGGCAGTGCTCTACGTAAATAGCGCCTGCATCGGTTAAGCGAATTTGCCGTGTGGTGCGATATAAAAGCTGCACGCCTAACTGATTTTCAAGTTGGCTGACCAAGCGACTGATATGCGAAGTAGATACTTTCAAATGCCGCGCGGCAGCCGAAAATGTGCCCAGTCTCACCACCTCTACAAAGGCCTCGATACGGTCCCATCGCTGCATGGACGCTCCTGATAAACGCTCATTGTTGCCCAGTGGCAATAATCTTATGAGTGTATCCCGCTTTATCCAAGTCGACTAGCTGACCTACACTGCAAGCCATCAAGGTTTATACCCAAGTTAAATATCAAACATTGAATGATACTGTTTAGGAGATAGCGCGATGAAATCACGTGCCGCCGTTGCACTTGAAGCGGGTAAACCGCTTGAACTGGTTGAAATTGATGTAGAAGGCCCGAAGGCGGGTGAAGTGCTGGTCAAAATGGCCGCTACCAGCGTTTGCCACACGGATGCGTATACGCTCTCTGGCGCTGACCCCGAGGGCAATTTCCCTGCGGTACTCGGCCACGAAGGGGCGGGCGTGGTTCAAGAAGTGGGCGAAGGTGTTACGAGTGTCAAACCGGGTGATCACGTCATCCCGCTTTACACCGCCGAATGCGGCAAGTGTAAATTCTGTTTGTCAGGTAAAACCAACCTGTGCGGCAGCGTACGTGCGACTCAAGGAAAGGGCGTTATGCCTGATGGCACGTCGCGTTTCTCGCTAGACGGTAAAATGCTCCACCACTACATGGGCACCTCCACGTTCAGTGAGTACACCGTGTTGCCGGAAGTCTCGCTGGCGGTGGTCTCCAAAGAAGCGCCCATGGATAAAATCTGCCTATTGGGCTGTGGTGTCACGACCGGTATTGGTGCCGTGCTCAACACCGCCAAAGTAGAACCAGGATCGACCATTGCCGTGTTTGGCTTGGGCGCCATTGGCTTGGCGGTGATTCAGGGGGCGGTAATGGCGAAAGCGGCTAAAATTATCGCCATTGATGTTAATCCTGATAAATTTGAACTGGCTAAGCAGTTTGGTGCCACCGATTTTGTGAACCCGAAAGAGTACAGCGACCCGATTCAGCAGGTGATCGTCGATATGACCGACGGCGGTGTCGACTACTCGTTCGAGTGTATCGGTAACGTCAACGTAATGCGTTCTGCGCTTGAGTGTTGTCATAAAGGTTGGGGTGAATCGATCATCATCGGCGTGGCAGGTGCAGGAGAGGAAATCTCCACGCGTCCGTTCCAACTGGTCACAGGGCGTGTGTGGAAAGGCTCAGCGTTTGGCGGCGTAAAAGGGCGCAGCGAGCTGCCGGGCTATGTGGACCGTTATATGAGCGGCGAACTCAATATCGACGACTTTATTACCCACGATATGCCGTTTGAGAAGATTAACGAGGCGTTTGAGCTGCTCCATGCGGGCAAGAGCATTCGTACCGTGCTGCATTACTGAGTATTATCTATTAAAGCGTACCGGGTAAACGAGCGCGGTAGGGTAACCTGCCGCGTTTTCATCTTTAAAGGAGCCTGCCCATGAGCATGAGCGAAACGTTAGAACTGGTGTCGGCTAACCGCAGCTTTGGTGGTTGGCATAAGCGCTATCGCCACTACTCCCGCGCGCTGGACTGCGACATGGTGTTTGCGGTGTACCTACCTCCCCAGGCAGAGAATGAGCGGGTACCACTGCTTTGGTGGTTATCTGGCTTGACCTGTAACGATGAAAACTTTATGCAAAAGGCAGGTGCCCACCGCCTTGCCGCAGAGCTAGGCGTGGCAATTGTGTGTCCTGATACCAGCCCGCGGGGTACCGACTTGCCCGGCGAACACGAGAGCTACGATCTCGGCTCAGGGGCAGGCTTTTACGTTAATGCCACCCAGGCGCCGTGGAAGTCCAACTACCGCATGTATGACTATGTCGTAGAGGAGCTGCCTTCGGTTGTGCGCCAGCACTTCCCGGTGAACGGACGCGAATCGATCAGCGGCCACTCTATGGGCGGGCATGGGGCGTTGATCCTTGCACTGCGCCACCCAGGCCGATTCCGCTCGGTTTCGGCGTTTGCGCCTGTCGTTAATCCCATGAACTGCCCCTGGGGTCAAAAGGCGTTCACCAGCTATCTGGGCGATGATACGTCTCGCTGGCGCCAATATGATGCGTGCGAACTGGTGGCAAACGGTGCTTCTCGTCAGCGGTTGTTCATTGACCAGGGCGAAGCCGATCAATTCTTAGAAGAGCAGCTCATGCCTGAGCGTTTAGAGGCCGTTTGCGAAGAGCATGATCACCCGCTTACGCTGCGTCGTCAGCCTGGTTACGATCATAGCTACTTCTTTATCGCCTCGTTCATTGAGGACCATTTGCGCTATCATGCGGAACACCTCATGAAGCGCTAAGGATACCGAAATGCTCAATCGCGCGCTGCGCCGTTTTCTTCGCCTGCTATGGCGTCTTATGTGGCGTGTCGCGCTGGCGTTTGTCGTACTTTCTGTTGGATTTGTGCTGCTATTTCGCTTTGTGCCTCCACCGGGTTCCATGGTAATGGTGGAGCGTAAAATTCAAAGCTGGGTAAACAGTGAGCCGATTACTATCAACCGCCAATGGCGCAGTTGGGACAACCTGTCCAGTAATGCCAAACTTGCGGTGATAGCGGCTGAAGATCAGCGTTTTCCCCTTCATCGCGGCTTTGACGTTGTGGAACTGCGTCGCGCTTGGCAGGCGAGCCGTGACGGTGCACGTTTGCGTGGCGCCAGTACGCTCAGCCAGCAGACCGCTAAAAACGTGTTTTTATGGAGCGGCCGCAGCTGGGTACGCAAAGGTCTTGAGGCATGGTTTACGCTGCTGATTGAAATGCTGTGGAGTAAGCAGCGCATTCTTGAGGTGTATCTAAACGTCGCCGAATGGGACACCGGGGTGTTTGGGCTGGAAGCAGCGGCTGACCACTACTTTGGCGCCTCGGGCAGTGCCTTGACCGAGCGTCAAGCAAGCCTTTTGGCGGCGATCCTTCCCAGCCCCCGTACGCGAAGCGCCTCACGGCCGGATGCCCAGGTAGAGCGCCGCAGCCAGTGGATCCGCCAGCAAATGCGCAACCTTGGTGGCAAGCGTTACTTGGAGCAGCTTTAATCGTATTTTTCGTCGGCGACTTTCGGCAGCATTTTCACCTGGGGGCGAGCAAAGTAATAGCCCTGCTGCACCGGTATTCCTAATGCTAGCAAGCAGCGCGACTCTTCACGCGTTTCGATGCCTTCGGCCACTAGGTGGACGTCCAGCGTCTCCGCCAGAGAGACCAAACTTTTCAGAATAGCCTGCCGCCGCTTGTTAGCGTTGCAGCCCATGACCAGCTCGCGGTCAATTTTTAGCGTGTTCGGGCGAAGATCCGTCAGTAGGTCAAGGTTGGCGTAGCCGTTGCCAAAGTCATCCAGCGACGTGGTGAAACCCATTCGGCGGTAGCTCTCGATGATCGAGCGCATATGCGCGCGGTCAACCACTCGTTCCGTTTCAGTGATTTCAAAGTTAAGCCGTTCGATGGGCCAACCTACCCGCTGTGACGTCTCAAGCGTTGCCTGGATACAGGCTTCCGGCTCATAGACAGCGTTGGGTAAAAAATTAATCGATAACCTCTCCTGCATGCCGAGTTCACTGGCAAGCTCTATGGCTTTTACACGGCACTCCTGGTCAAAGCGATACATCAATTCATCGGTGACTTGTTCAAGAATCGAGAAGGCCGACTCCCCGTTGGTGCCTCGCACCAGTGCTTCGTAATAAACGATGCGGCGTTTTTCAACATCCACAATGGGTTGAAATGCCATGGTGAAGGCAAACGGAACCTTAGTGTCGCAACGGTTGCAGGCTCCGTTCACTCTGGCGCAGTGAGGTTGTGCTGTCATGGTTGTCCAAACCCTAGAAGTTTCATCGCTGTTTTTAATCGCTTATTTTGCGGCTGGCCGTACTGCCAAAATCACTCCCGCAATAGTGACCGCCATGCCTATCAGTCCCAGCAGTGGCAAACGTTCGTCAAATAGCCACCATGCCTGTAGGGCGGTAACCGGCGGCACTAGATAAAAAAGACTCGCTACCCGCGAAGCTTCCCCCTTTTTTATCAAGGCCATTAACAGCAGGATAGCGGCAATTGAGAGAATCAGCACCAGCCAGCCAAGTGTAAGAATAAACGTTGTGCCCCACTGCACGTCTCGGCTTTCAAATAGCAACGCTCCAACGCCCAACAGCGTGCCAGCCGCCATGTACTGAACCACCGCTCCTGACAGCAGCGGCATGCTGGTGCAGTAGCGCTTTTGATAAAGCGTGCCCAGAGAGATGCCTAGCAACGCGGCAATAACGCTAAACAGGGCGCCAAGGCCGAATCCTTCGAACAGCGAACTGCCCAGTTCCAGTTTACTGCCCAGTACCAAGCTAATCCCGAGCAGTCCAAGTAACAGGCCCATCCACTGGCGGATACTTAAACGTTCACCTAGCAGCGGCCCGGCGCAGGCAGCGGTTAGCAGCGGCTGTAAACCCACTAAAAGCGCTGCAAGACCGGCGGGCATGCCTAAATAGATGCCATAAAACACCCCGCCCAGGTACGTACCATGCACCAGTAAACCAGAAACCCCGATATGCGCCCATAACCTAGGTGAAGTGGGCCAAGAAATACCCATTAAATGAATAAGAGGGATAAGCACCAACAGGGTTAGGACAAAGCGGATAAAGAGAAACGTGAAAGGTTCCGCATAGGGTAGGCCAAATTTTGCGCCAATAAAGCCGGTGCTCCAAAGTAAAACAAACACGACGGGCATGGCCGCCAGGCCAAAGGAAGATACGTTTACGCGGCTGACGTTTTTTAAAAAGTTGAACATAAAGTCTCAATTTGCCCCCTGGTGATTGTTTGGTTACTTTTCGTTACTTTAAATTACTATAAAATTTGAACTTGAGCCTAAACAGCGCGTCACACGTGGCACATTCATAAAGCGCCAATGAGGTTTCTTATTATGCAACGCATGACTGCTCTGTTTTCTGCTGCTCTTCTTGCCACTGGTCTTTTAGCTGGTACGGCACATGCTCAGCAGACCCAAGATCCAGCACAAGACCCGATGGCGACACAGCAAGCGCCAGCCCAGGACTTTTCTGATCAGCAGCTACAGCAGTTTGCCGATGCTTCTCAAGAAATTGCCGTGATCTCGCAAGAGTACACACAGCGTCTGCAGGAAGCAGAAGGTGAAGCCGCACAGCAGGAAGTTCGTGCCGAGGCCAACGATCGTATGATCGATATTGTTGAAGATAGCGGTTTGGATGTGGACACCTTCAATGCCATTGGTCAGTCTATTCAGCAAGATCCGGAAATGATGCAGCGTGTTCAAGAAATGGCTGGTCAGTCCTAATGACAGCAGCTGCTTAATTAGTTTTGTACTTACGTGACGACAAACAGGTAGAGATAGTGACAGATTTTCCTTAACCAGCGAAGTATCTGCCCACTAAATCTTCACTGTCATCAAAGCCCGGCGCATCAGTGCCGGGCTTTTTTTTGGCTGTCAGGGTTTACGCTGCCCCCTAACCCCGCCAAACTTCAAGTAGCAATAGGTGATTTATATTACCAAGGTGAATCTTGAAAGATGCCCGGATAGGGATAGGAGGTGGCATGGAGGTAGAACTGTTAGAGATACGTCAGCATATGGGACAGTTCCCACCCTTTGACGGCCTATCCGATGAGCTGCTTGATGCCATTGCCACAGAAGTTGAGGTTCGCTACTTCAAAACGGGCAGCGAGATTCTGACGCTTGACCAAACGCTTGATGAACTCTGTTATATCCGTAGCGGTGCGGTGGAGGTCTATCGTCGTCAGGGAGAGCTGTATAATCGCTTAGGCGAAGGGGACATATTTGGCCACTTTAGCTTACTGCGAAACCATAAAGTACGGTTGCCCGCTACCGCCATAGAAGACACCCTTATTTATTTTATTTCTGGCGCCGTTTTTAAACGTCTCTGCGAGGAAGATGACAACTTTGCCGATTTTGTAGAGCTGGAGCGCCCACGTTTAGAGACAGCGGCAGAGCAGCAAAAAAAATCTAACGACATGATGGTCTCGCGTATCCGAAAACTGGTAAGCCGCTATCCAGTGATGGTGCCGTCAACGACAAGCGTCCAAGAAGCTGCCAAACAAATTGGCGCCGCCCAAGCGTCTGCCGTTCTGGTCATTGATGAGGGCAGCAGTCATCCCCGCTATAGCTTTCAGGATAGCGAAGGCAAAACCTGGCAGATGTGCGGCATCCTCACTGATAGTGACTTCCGTACCCGCGTTGTTGCAGAGGGTCTGTCACCGCAAACGCCGATTGGTGAGGTGGTATCTGAGCGGCTCATTACCGTTCAGTCAGATGCATCCATCTACGAAGCCATGTTAACGATGCTACGCAACAATGTGCACCATTTACCGGTGCTCTATCGCCAGCGCCCCGTCGGTGTGGTGCATCTCTCTGACATTATTCGCTACGAAACCCATAGCGGGCTCTACCTAGTGAGCAATATTTTCAATCAAGCTAGCGCCCAAGGACTAGCTAAGCTGTTACCCGATGTGCGTGCCGCCTTTGTGCGAATGGTGCAAGAGGGCGCTAATTCGCAAATGGTGGGCAGTGCCTTATCAACCATTGGACGTAGTTTTACCCGGCGGCTGCTAGAGTTGGCGGAAGAGTCGCTAGGCCCACCCCCCGTGCCTTACTGCTTTATGGTCAATGGTTCCATGGCTCGAAATGAGCAGAGTATCGTGACCGATCAAGACAACGCGCTTATTTTGTCCGATGACTTTAATCCAGCAGAACATGACGCCTATTTTCATGCGCTGGCCGCATTTGTAAGCGATGGCTTAGATGCCTGTGGTTATACGTATTGTAAAGGCGACGTGATGGCTACTAACCGCCAATGGCGTCAACCACTGCGGATATGGAAAGGCTACTTTAAAGACTGGATGGCAAACCCAACCCCCGAAAAGTTGCTGCACAGCTCCATCTTTTTTGATTTAGACAGTATCTACGGAGAGGATCACTTCGTAGAAGCGCTGCAGGACTTAATCGCCGAGACGGCCCCCAAGTCTCCGCTATTTTTGGCCGCTATGGCGCGCAACGCCCTCAATCGCACACCGCCGCTAGGCTTTTTCCGCACGTTTGTTATGGAAAAGGATGGTAAGCACAATAACTCGATTAACTTAAAGCGACGCGGTACCGCCCCGATGGTCGATCTTATTCGTGTGCACGCGTTAGCCTGTGGTTCAAAAGCGCAAAACTCGTTTCAACGGTTAGACGACATTAGCAAGACGCAGCTATTAGCCACGGGGGTCAGTGATAAGCTTAGCTATGCGCTTGAGTTTTTATGTATGTCACGAATCCGACATCAGGTGATTGACCTTGAGGAAGATCGCATGCCAGACAATAATATCGAGCCTGAAAATGTCGAGGACAGCGAGCGGCATACACTGAAAGACGCCTTCCAAGTGCTAAGTAATGCGCAGAAGTTTTTGAAGTTTCGTTACCCAATGCCCGCACAGCGGCAGGGTCGTTAAGATGTATGAAATTCGACCTCGCCAAAAACTCGTGCAAGCCGATTGGATCAGCTACATGGCGGAGCGCGGCCGACGATCTCATGACGGTGCGTTAAAGCGGTTTTTTGAAACGCCTCTTCCTGATCCCAGTACGCCTATTTCAGATGTGCCCATGGTGGCGCTGGATATGGAAACAACCGGACTCGACGAGCGGCGCCATGGCATTATTAGCATCGGGGCGGTGCCATTTACGTTAAACCGCATCAAGCTGGCACAACGCCGCTATTGGGTGATTAAGCCGCCCAGACCCCTAGATGAAGCGTCTATTGCGTATCACCATATTACCCATTCAGAAATCGCCCATGCGCCTGATTTAAATGCGGTCCTCGATGAACTGTTAGCAACGCTGGCAGGTCGGCTGGTGGTTGTACACTTTCGCAATATTGAGCGGCCGTTTTTAGATGCAGCGGTAAAAGATAGGCGCGGAGAGGGAGTTATGTTTCCGATGATTGATACTATGTCCCTTGAAGCACGCTTACATCGTCAAACGCTGTGGGCGCGTTTTCGCCGCTGGTTAGGCCAGCCGACCGTCTCTATTCGTCTAAACGCTAGCCGTGCACGTTATGGTCTGCCTGGTTATCAAGGTCATCATGCTCTGCTGGATGCGCTGGCCACCGCAGAGCTATTTCAGGCGCAGATTGCCCACCGTTATGACCCAGATACGCCATTGAACGCGCTGTGGTGTTAATACTACGATGAACGGAAAATGCAAAACGGGCAGCCTAGGGCTGCCCGTTTGTGTTTCACCTACGCTCATTATCGGCGTTTATACGGCCTTAGGTTCAGTCATCAATCCTTTGATAATGGCATAGCACGCCACTAGCAAGATAATCGTGAACGGAAAGCCTGTGGAAACCGCCATCGTTTGAAGCGCGGTCAAACCACCGCCAAGCAGTAGTGCAATGGCGATAGCGCCTTCGATGATTGCCCAAAATACCCGCTGAGGTTTGGGTGCATCTACCTTACCGCCTGCGGTAATAGAGTCGATCACCAGTGAACCGGAATCCGAAGAGGTCACAAAGAAAATAATCACCAGCAGAATGGCAATAAACGAGGTGATTTGTGACAGCGGAAGCTGTTCAAGCATGATGAACAGCTGAAGATCCACGCCCGCATCGCGAACAGCCTCAATCCCTTGGCTAACGTACTGATCAATGGCGGTGCCGCCAAAGGTGGTCATCCACAGTACCGAGACCACAGAAGGCACCAGCAATACCGAAACTAAGAACTCACGAACGGTACGGCCACGGGACACGCGCGCAATAAACATACCTACATACGGAGACCAGGAGATCCACCATGCCCAATAGAAGGCTGTCCAGCCTTGGCTAAAGTTGGCATCTTCGCGGCCAAATGGATTAGAGAGCGCTGGCAGATGTATTGCGTAGTTGAGCAAGTTTTCAAAGAAACCCGTTGCGATCAGAAGCGTTGGGCCAACGGCAATCACGAAGAAGAGCAGCAGTGCCGCCATTGCAATGTTAATTTTCGATAGCAGCTGAACACCCTTATCGACACCGGCTAGAATGGAACCGATGGCAATAATTGTGATGCCGATGATGAGCAAAATCATCGTGATATCGGTTTCTGGTGCCCCAAATAGGTAGCTTAAGCCCGCGGCTGCCTGGGTGGCGCCTAGCCCTAGCGAGGTCGCCAAACCAAAGAGCGTGGCAAATACCGCTAGAATATCAATCACATGCCCAGGCCAGCCCCATACGCGCTCACCCAAAATCGGGTAGAACACCGAACGCATGGAAAGGGGGAGACCCTTGTTAAACGAAAACAGTGCTAATGAAAGGGCAACAACCGCGTAAATAGCCCACGGGTGTAATCCCCAGTGGAAGATGGTGGCCGCCATGCCTAACGCAGCCGCGCCTGCGGTATCGCCTTCAGCACCGGCTAATGGTGCCCAGCTGCCGCCATCCAGTGAGGTACCAAAATGGGTCAATGGCTCGTTAACGCCAAAAAACATCAGGCCGATGCCCATGCCCGCAGCAAACAGCATTGAAAACCAGCCGACATAGGTGAAGTCGGGCTTAGCGTCAGCACCACCGATACGAATTTTACCCAGGGGCGAGATAATCAGACCCAGGCAAAGAATGACAAACACGTTGGCCGCCAGGATGAAAAACCAAGCCAAGTTGCCCGTTAAAAAGCCAAAGACAGCATCGTAAATCGGTGCAATGGTGTCTTGTAAGGCGAGCGTTAATATTACAAACAGCAGCACCAGAATTGACGAAATAGTGAAAACCTTACCGTGTAGGTCGAGATTAACACCCATGGTGCTGGTGGTTATATTGTCTTGACCAATAACGTAATCGGTATCGATCAAGTTTGCCGCGCCCTCGGGGGCGGGAATGCCTTCCGAGACCGGCTCTTCAGGTGGTCGATTTTGCGGCGTTTTATCCACAAATTTGCTCCCATCATTATGTAAAGTGCGTGCTGTTAAGCGCTAGTTGTCAACGCATTGCTGCTACATCGCAAGAGCGCGTTTACGGGTTCACTCGAATCAGGAAAACGGAGGCGTCTGTGTGGGTGGCTACTTTACCGCCATGGGACGGCATAATAATGTCCAGATGGCGGGGTAGATGGGTGGCCATCATCACCAAGTCTGCTCCCGTTTCCTCCACGGCTTCGACAAGCTGCTTATCCACATTAGCAACGGGATCCGTCGAGCTGTAAACCTTAATACTTACCGGTTGACCGTGCACTTTATGTCGCTCGTGGGCAAAAGCTTCAAGTTTTTGCTCGTACTCTTGGGGAGTGCGGGCAACGCTTGTAGGTGTATTAGCGGTAACGCCAACGTAGGTAATATGAGCATCATATTGCTTAGCAAGGTCTGCCACGACGCTTAAGGCAGGCTCCAGTAGCTCTAGATGAGCAAGATCGACTGGCACCATAATGTTCTTAAACATAGCAAACTCCTTATATGGCCTATTAGCACGGGTCGCTGCATGCCAGTACAGTCCATATAGTTGGTTAAAAATATGCCAAGCTGCTGAGCTGAAGCACCATGTGGCTTCAGCTCAGCCAGTTGCTACCAATAGTTATTGGGCCAATACAATATTAGTTGCTTAGCCACTGTGCGACGACATCTTGATTGTCTTCTACCCACTGTTGGGCGTTTTCATAAGGATCGCTGCCGTCTTCCTGGTTCATCAGCATGACCTCACCCATTTGCTCGGGCGTCCATTCGAAAGCATCTAGAATGGCATAGGCCTCGGGCATATCGTCTTTTAAGCCTTGACGCACCACTGTGTGAATCTGCTCGGCACCGCCATAGACGTTCTCAGGATCTTCAAGGTACTTAAGGTCAAAGCGAGCAAACATCCAGTGGGGGGTCCAGGCGGTCACCACAATGTCTTCTTCATTGTTGATCGCGCTGGAAAGCGCTGCGGTCATGGTCGCGCCGCTGCCGCTACGCAGGTTCAGCCCGAGGTCATAGGTATCCACGACCTCTTCGGTGATCGACATCAAGCCTGCACCGGGGTCAATACCGATGATCTCGCCGTTAAAGCTGTCGGCGTTATCGTTTAAGTCAGCAATCGAGTCAACTTCTGTATAGGCGGGCACTACCAAGCCAAGTTTAGTGCCATCGAGGTTCATACCCAGATCTTCAACATTGCCACCCAGGCGTTCCATATAGTCTGCGTGGGTAGTGGGTAGCCAAGCGGCAACAATAGCATCGGCATCGCCTGAGGAGAGTGCCTGGAACATGGCCGCTGCGGAAAGCGACGTTAACTCAACGTCAAAGCCTGCCTGTTCAAGCGTTGCAGCAATGACATTGGTAGAGGCAACTTCTGAAGACCACTCCACATAGGCAAGATTGACGGTGCCCTTATCTTGCGCGTGGGCGAGGCTTCCAGCGGCAACGCCAGTGCCCGCAACAAGTGCTAATGAGGCGAGACGTATACGCTGATTCAGTGTGCGAGTTTTCATACACTTACTCCTTCTTATTTAACGTAAAGGTAATGTTGCCCAATGGTTTTGGCCACTGGGCTTTTTCAACCCTTTGGGTCTTGCATTATGTCGATATCAGGCTACTAGCTTTGACGACGGGTTTTGCGCAGTGATTGGGTTAAGCGATCCAACAGCATGGCCAGTATCACTACCGCAATGCCGGCCTCAAAACCATCGCCGGGGCGCAAGCGCTGAATAGCACGCCATACTTCGCTGCCTAAGCCGTCAGCACCGATCATGGCGGCGATAACCACCATAGAAAGCGCCAGCATGATAGTTTGGTTAATGCCAGCCATTACCGTTGGTAAGGAGAGCGGTAGCTGAACCTTAAAAAGCTTCTGCCCACGAGTGGCGCCGTAAGCATCCGCTGCTTCGATAAGCTCGACCGGCACTTGGCGAATACCCAGCGTGGTGAAGCGAATCGCGGGCGGCATTGAAAATATAACCGTAGCAAAGATGGCTGATACCGAGCCAATACCAAAAAATGGAATCGCCGGAATTAAGTAGACAAAGGCCGGCATGGTCTGCATGAAATCCAGGATCGGCATGATTAATCGGTAAAGCCGATTAGATAGCGCGGCGGCAATGCCTACCGGCAAGGCGATGATAACGGCCACCATCGTTGCGAAGACAACCAGGGTGAGCGTCTCTATCATCGGGTTCCAGAGGCCCAGGTTCCAAATCAAGGCGAGCCCGGCCACGGCGCCAATAGCTAGACGAACGCCCGCTAGCTTCCAGCAGAGTAGGGCAATTAAGCCAAGGAGCGCCCACTCAGGTAACCACATCAAGCTATCGTTTAATACGTCAATGCCGGTTTGTGTAAAGCGTGATATTCCTCGGGTTACGGATGAATACTCGCTGGTTAACCAAGATAGGCCGCTCTCAATCCAATCACCAAGGGGAATGCTGGGAATATCCATTACTGCTCTCCTGCTCGTGCTAATTCATCCAAAACCGCGCCTTTTACCACCACGCCAAGCAGTCGCTGCTGCTCATCAACCACGGAGATTGGGAAGCTTTTATCGCTAAACATGGCGAATAGATTTTGCAGCGGTTCTTCAGGAGGCACTTTACGGAAGTCTTGAGTTAGGTAGTCAGTAATCGTTTCTGACTTAGCATCGATAGCCTTACTTGCAGCATCGGCTTCTAACAGGCCTATTAGGCGGCGATCGCGATCGGTGACATAAATGGAGTCAATGCTATGGTCGCGCATTCGGTGCAACGCTGTACGCGGGCCGTCGCTGTCGCGGGCGGTGGTACGCACGGGCCGCATAGCGCTTTCAGCGGTCAGGATGCGTGAACGATCGACCCCTTCAATGAAGCGACGAACGTAGTCATCGGCAGGCTTGGTCAGAATCTCTTCAGGGGTGCCGATTTGCACTACTTCACCGTCTTTGAGTAGCACGATGCGGTCGCCAATGTTGAGCGCTTCATCCAAATCGTGGGTAATAAAGACGGTGGTTTTCTGCATTTTTGACTGCAGCTGAATAAGTTCTTGCTGCATGTCTTTACGTATCAGCGGGTCAAGGGCTGAGAAGGCTTCATCCATCAACAGCACGCTGGAGTCATTCGCCAATGCGCGGGCAAGACCAACTCGCTGCTGCATACCGCCAGACAGCTGGTTGGGGTACGCATCTTCCCAACCATCAAGCCCGACCTGCGTAAGCGCATTTTGAGCAATCTTCTGGCGTTCTACTTTCTCTACCCCACGAATTTCAAGGCCAAACTCAGCATTCTGCTGCACCGTTCGGTGGGGAAAAAGCGCAAAGTTTTGGAACACCATTGAGAAGTGGCGGCGGCGGCACTCCAGCAACGCTTTTTCACCCAGCGTCGGGATGTTTTCGCCGTCGATGATAATTTCGCCTTCAGTGGTTTCGATTAGGCGATTTAGGCAACGGATAAGGGTGGATTTACCCGAGCCTGACAGCCCCATGATGACCAGTAACTCACCTTCGTAGACATCAAAGGAAATATTGGATAAGCCGAGAGTTTGGCCAGTTTTCTCAAGAATTTCAGGGCGCTTTAAACCTTGGTCGCGAAGCTCAAGGGCTTTTTTGGGCTGTTTACCAAATACCTTGCTTAAGCCGCGCACTTGAATTTTGACAGGGCGTGTTTCTTCCATTAACGATGCCTTTTATGGATATGAATCGCCTGACAGCGAACCTTCTAAAAGTAACGGCAGGCGTTGGTTTATAAGTAGGGGTTAATGTTGACTGCGTAAATGTATTAACAATTATTATACATAAGTGCGGGAGGTGTGTCACAACGGCCCCGCAGGCAGGGCGTTAAACGCTACATGTGCCAAAATTAACCCACCGATTTCTTCGTATAAAGGTTAAAATGGCCTGTTTGCTTTTTCTTAAGATTTTGATTTTAGATATTTTTTTTATTTTTTTAAGGATTTTGGCATGCTATGTGAAAGGTCATCAGTAATGTAAAGGGTATTTAAATGTCAATTGTTTAACGTTAAATGCAAAAAGCTGCATGACTATGGCTTGATGGTGTGGAAACGTCTATTCACCTAGCGAGATAACTAGTCAGCAAAACCGTCCATCCTGCATTAGCGATGTAAACCAGTTTTAACGGAGGCAAGTTTTATGGATAAGCAAGCAAAACCTGCTATTAAGCGTCCTCGCATATTAACGCTGTGCATGTTAGCGGCTACCGTAAGCACGTTAGCGCTTGCAGGCTGTGGTGATAACGATGATGAGTTACCACCGGCGCAGCAGCCAGAGTCGATGGAGCAGGATGCGACGACCCAGCAAGAGCAGGCTCCCGCCGTGGGTGAAGATCCTGCCATGGCAGATGATCAAGGCATGCAGGATCCGGGAGTTGACGATCCTGCTTTAGATGAGAATGCAGCGGCTTCTCAAGAGCCTATGCAAGATGACGCAGCGGGCATGAGCACCACTGATCCTGAGGAAGACCCAGGTTTTGGTGAAGGCGCAGAGCCGATGCCCGGTGCCGACGAAGACGATGACGAGACCATGCAAGGCCAGTAACCGTTTACCGCTCCCTACGATGATAAGCCGATTCAGCTGTCTGTTCCCTGCGGCTGCTCCACACGGTTTATCATCCTTTTCCCTCGCGCCCGCGGGGGTTTTTTTTGTCGCTAGCATGATCACGCGTACAAACAGTGAGTGCATCGATACAGGGTGGATTTGGTAAAATGCCCTATCAACCACTATGTTGAAAAAGCGGTTAGCCCCCAACAAAGGAAGGAGCATGACATGATGTCACGATTAGGCCACGTACGTGGATTAGCGCTACTGTTTGGCGCGTTGCTAATGGCGGGAGTGCTGGCAGGTTGCGGTGATACAGCAGAAGCCCCTCCCACGACAGACTCGGAGGATTTGATCTCTGATGATCCCCAAGAACCCATGGATACAGGGCCAATGTCTAACGATGGAGAGACGCCTGGAGACGCGCCCGGTGGTGTCACAGAGTAAACAGTAACTGCCGGTCGCTCAACGACGACCGGCAGCATGTTATTACGATAGCGCCACTACTCTTCGCTATCTTCCAAGCGGCGGTAAAGCGTGCGGCGAGCAATCCCCAGCACCTCGGCTGTGCGACGTTTGTTGCCCCCCGTAGCTTCTAATACCTTACGGATATAACGCTTCTCCACTTCTTCTAGGCTGGGCCAGCGTGCGGGAGCCGGTGCAGGCACGTGATTGCCGGGTAACACTTCACCACTCACCGTCGGTGCCATTTCACTTACGCTTTCCTGACTGGTTTGTTCGCGTAGCCGTTCGGGAAGGTCTTGATGCTGCATCACGCCTTCTTCGCTTAACGTGACCGCACGCATAATAGCATTCTCAAGCTCGCGCACATTTCCGGGGTAGGGATAATTGAGCAGGCTATTGAGTGCTTCTGGCTCAATCTGCTCAATGTGCTTGCCCTGGGCCTCGGCAAGTTTGTCGATGAGTGCAAAAATAAGGTGTTCGATGTCG
Source organism: Vreelandella venusta (assembly GCF_044809155.1). GTDB lineage: Bacteria > Pseudomonadota > Gammaproteobacteria > Pseudomonadales > Halomonadaceae > Vreelandella > Vreelandella venusta_B. The sequence continues at coordinate 2,562,042 of NZ_CP085241.1, read as the reverse complement.
CTGCCACGCTCGCGTAGCGGCGGAATTCGCAACGAAAAGGTTTCTAAACGGTAGAACAAGTCGCTGCGGAAATTCTCCTGTGCGATCTCTTTATCCAGGTTACGGTGAGTGGCGGCAATAATACGCACATCGACGGCTTCTTCGCGTTCGCCCCCTACCGGGCGCACGGTTTTTTCCTGCAAGGCACGCAGTAGCTTAGCTTGCAGATTAATGGGCATTTCACCAATTTCATCTAAAAACAGGCTGCCGCCTTGGGCGCTTTGGAAAAGCCCTTTTCGTGCTTCATTGGCACCGGTAAAGGCACCTTTAACATGGCCAAAAAACTCGCTCTCCATCAAGTCCGCAGGAATGCTGGCGCAGTTAACGGGCACAAACGGCGCGTCGTGGCGTGGGCTTTCTTGATGAATCGCGCGCGCCAGTAGCTCTTTACCGGTACCGCTTTCCCCTAAAATAAGAATAGGGGCATCGCTTTTGGCAAGCCGCGAGGCGTCATGAAACAGCGCCTGCATAATGCTGCTTTTCCCGACAATCCCATGAAAGTGGCCAAGCTCGGCTTCGTCATGGGAGAGTGATAGTCGCTGGCGCTCCAGTACACGAAATACGGCCTCACGAATGGCGTCTAAATCGAGTGGTTTGGTAAGAAAGTCATCTGCACCCAGCTTAAGTGCTTCCACCGCCTGATCAATCGTGCCAAAAGCCGTAATCACAATAATGCCAAGTTCGCTGCCGCTGTTGCGCAGCTGCTGAAGAAGCTGAATGCCGGTCATTCCAGGAAGACGTACATCCGTTATCATCATTGCCACAGGTGTGTGGCTAAGAAGTGCCAGGGCATCTTCTGCACTGGGAACGCCTAGCGTTTCGTAGCCCGCGTCGTTGAGCTCTTCTTCTAATAACTCACGTATAGCGGCGTCATCCTCCACCACCAACAAAGGTAAAAGGTGTTCCTGATGGGTCACAAACGTTGTCCTCAAGCGGATGCGGTTTCACTAAGGGGTAGCGTAATCTCAAAGCCAGCGCCACCAAGGCTGCTGTTGAAAACGCCAATCGTCCCGCCGTGGTCGTTAATAATGCGATGCACCATTGATAGTCCTAACCCGCTGCCTTGCCCCACGGGCTTCGTGGTAAAGAAGGGGTCAAATACTTTGTGGTGATCTGCTACTGGGATGCCCGGTCCGTTGTCCTCTACCCACAGCGTTAACTCTTCACTATGCTGCTCTGCACGGACTCGAATAAGGCTTACACCATGAGCTTGGGCAGCATTGCGCAATAAATTGGTTAACACCTGCACAATTTGCTGCCCATTGACTAATAAATGGGGGGAAGATGCAGGCAGATCAACGTCTAGGCGAATATTTCTCGGTTCGAGATCCTCTTCGACTAGCTCGCTGGCGCTCAAAATAAGTTGATTGAGTGCTTGGTCATCTTTCTCTACGTTATGTTGCCGGCCTAACTCCATCAGCTGACGAACAATCTCGACAATGCGCTCTACTTCACCGCGTATACGGCCAAGTTTTGTCCGCTCATCGTCGCCAATCACCTCTCGCCGTGCTAAACGCTGGGCTTGGCCGTTAATCACGGTGAGCGGTGCGCCAATTTCATGGGCAACCCCGGCAGCAAGTACGCCTAATTCGGCAAGCTTTTTAGACTTGCGCAGGCGTTTTTCTAGCTCGATCTCACGCCGCTGGCGGGCATCTATATCGCGGTCTTTTTCGGCCATGGCGTCTAGCATGCCGTTAAGCCCCGAGGCTAAACGGCGGTACTCAATCGGCCCGTCCACGGTAGCCCGCTGGCTGCGGTCGCCGCCTTCTACTAGAAGCATGACGCGCAGCAGCCGGTTAAGCGGCCGTTCGATATAGTGGCGAAACCCCCACCAAATACTGAATACAATGCCTGCCGCGCCAATCACAAACACCAGCACCGCGACAACGCTGATAAAGCCTGTGTAATTTTCGATGCCCGTATTAAGCCGGTTTACCTGCAGCACGCCTTGCACGGTGCCATCCTGAGCGCGCAGCGGTGTTAGTGCAGCGTAGTAAATCCATCCTTCTTGCTGGCGGTAACTGCTGTAAAGGTCATCACTCTCGATAACCTGTCGGATCTCTTCTGGGGTAAACAGGTTTTTACCCAAGCCCAGCCCGTAGACCTCACGCCCTTGTGTATCAAATACGTAGGCACCGTAGATGCGATGAAAAGCGAAGGCAGATTGCAGCGCCTCCTCTAGCGGTGTCCCACTATCTCGCGTCACGGCATAGCTTAACGAGGAGCTTAGCGCCCGGGTGATGATGTCGACTTCTGTTTGTAGCTTAGAGCGAACGTTATCTTCCAGCGACTTAATAGCCACGAGGCTAAACACCACCAACACGACAAACAGCGGAACAATCACCGTTAAGATAATTAAGTTACGTAGTCGCATTGTGCATCCGCGTTCGGTTGGGTGGCTATAACTGGCTGTAACATAGAGCTTAACAACAGGGCTTAAAAACAGGTCTTAAAAACAGGTCTTAAAAACAGGTCTTAAAAACAGGGCTTACGAACCGTATTGCCTTGCCTATAGGCGTAGCGTGGCAAATAGTTAGTTTGCTACGTGCAGGCGGTAAAGACTGCCCTGGTTGCTATCGGTTAGCAAGTAAAGGGCATCGTCCGGCCCTTGGCGCACATCGCGTATGCGGCCTATGTGGCCGTCAAGAATGGTCTCTTCAGTAACAACGTTGCCCCCTTCTAATTCCAGGCGCAGCAAGGTTTCGCTAGCGAGGCCACCGGCCAAAAGGCTGCCTTGCCAGGACCCAAAGGCATCGCTAGTAACTTCGGCAAGGCCGGAGGGGGCAAAGCGACCCTCAAAGCGGTACACCGGGTCTTCCATGCCGGGTTTGGATCGCACGCCAATGGGCTCGTTGGTGGCGTAGTCGTTGCCCAAGCTTACTTCAGGCCAGCCATAGTTGTTGCCAGGCACAATATGGTTCAACTCATCGCCGGTGCGCGGGCCGTGTTCGGTGGCCCAAGGTTCGCCATTGCTGAGCACGGTCATGCCCTGAATATTGCGATTGCCCAGGGTGTAAATTTCATCCAGCGTGTTGTTGTCATCCACAAAGGGGTTATCGTCGGGTACAGCGCCGGTTTCGGTGAGCCGAAGCGTAGAGCCTGCGTGGTCATCGCTGGCTTGAGCGCGGGAGGGGTCTACTCCGCGGTCGCCAATGCTCATCAAAAGCGTGCCATCCTTAAGCCAGGCCAAGCGGGAGCCGTAGTGGCGGCCGGGGGAGGAGGCGCGGTCCTGCTCGAACAAGTGCTCAACGTCGCCTAGGGAATCCCCTTGCCACTTAACGCGAGAGACCGCCGAGTGGCTGTTATTGCCCTCAGGTTTGCTCCAGGTGAAGTAAATCCAGTCGTGCTCGCCGTCACCGTCCCCGGTACCAAATTCAGGATGCAGCACCACGTCGAGCAGGCCTCCTTGGCCGTTTTGACTCACCTGGGGCATGCCTTCCAGCACCTGCGACTGACCATTAGCGTCAACAAGATTTAACTCACCGCTGCGCTCGCTGACCAAGTAACGGCCATCGGGCAGAAACGCTACCGCCCACGGGTTCGTAAAACCATCGGCCACACGCTCGATGGTAATCGCGAAGTGGTTGGTTTCCAGGGCCTCTTGAACCACCTCCGCCTGGGCAGTGCTGGCCAGTAGCAGCCCTGCCAGTGAAGGCGTCACCCAGCGTTTAGCCTGTAAACACAGTGAACGGCGGGGAGTCATCAGGGGGCCGGCATATCGCTTGGGCATAGCGTGTCGAGTTGGCATCGAGTGTCCTCTGTTAGCGCTAGATCAAAGCCTAAGTCTAGCAGTGACTGCCGTAAGCGGACGGGGGTTCCCCCGCGGCTACATCAACAGCGCCAGCAATGCCGGTAAATAGAACAGCGCCATTAGCGTTGAACAGAAGACGAGGCTTGCCACATAAGCGGGTTCGCGTTGTGCACGCTGGGCAAATAGGTAGTTGAAGACCGCCACCGGCATACACATCTGCACCACCAGAATGCTCTGCGCCAGCGGCGGTAGGCCTAGCCAACCGGCAATGAGCCAGGCAGCCGCGGCTGCCAGCGGAATACGGATCAGGCTAAAGCCGACGCCAGAGCGCAGGCTTTTCACCTGAATACTGGCCAGCGACACGCCTAGCGTGATGAGCATCAGAGGCACGGTAAAGCCCGACATGAGATCGACCGTGTTGGCCATCCACAGGGGCAGTGAGGTATCGGTGAGCAGCAACGCCATAGAAATGACGATGGCATACACCGTCGGAGTCCTGAGCAGCGTTTTGATTGGGCTACCGCTGCTGCTTAGCACGGCCCCCAAGGTGAACTGAAACAGTGAGACCGTCACCATCACCGTAATGCCGTAAGCAAAGCCCGCGCTGCCAAACGCGTAAAGCACCACCGGTAGACCCATATTACCCGTGTTGGGGTACATCATCGGCGCGATGAGCACTCGCCAATCTCGGCGCAGCACCTTGGCAACGGCAAAGCTGGCGGCTCCCATGCTGACAATGACCAGGGACGCGGCCAGCATCACTTGCCCGAACGTACTGGCATCGATGGTGGCCCCTGAGAGTGACGCCAGCACTAGGGCAGGCGTACCAATATTGAAAACGAGACGCGTCACAAAATCGACGGGGTAGGGTTGCCCCAGGCGGACCCATAAAAAACCAAGCCCCGCACCAGCCAGTACAGGCGCCATGACGGCGAAGAGTTCAGCGAGCATTAAGGTTCCTTGACGATCGTCGGCTGCCTATTGTGGATAATTAGGCGGCTAACTGGCAAGGCGAATCTCTTAACTAGGATGAACGGCTTCCCCACGGGTTTGCCACGCGGCGGGCACCTGCTCGCGCAGAAACGCCAGCAGGGCGTTTACCCGGCGGGAGTGGTGCCCGTAGGCGTACAGCAGCGTGACGGGTAGCGGGGCAGGCTCCCAGCCTGGCAAACAGTTCATCAAGTCGCCGGGATGATGGCGTTCGCGCCTTTCGACCACCCAGTGGGGCAACAGGCCAATCCCCTGGCCATAAGCAATAGCATCAATGTGCAGCGCAGTCAGATCCACCCGCAGCCGCGAGCGGGGAGCGTTAAAGAGGTAGTCATCGTGTTCACGGTGATGCAGCAGCAGACCGCTGGAAGCGGTATCTAATAAATCGATCCAAGCGTGAGCATCAAGCTCGTTGGGATGCTGTGGGGTTCCTGCGTTAGCCAGATAACTCGGGTTGGCGTACAGGCCGCGGGTGAGATGACCTAAACGCTCTTGGTTCAGACCGCACTCATGGGTGGCGCCTAGCCAGATATGCACGCTGTTGCTGTGCATCTTAGTCGGCGGCGTTTCCCGGGTGTGCAGGGTTAGCTCGACCTTGGGGTAGCGGGTCAGAAACGCATCCATCACACCGGCCATCCAGCCTCTTGCCAGCGCACCGTGTACTTCCAGGGTGACTTTGCCGCTGATCTCCTCGCGCAGCTCGGCTAGAGCCTCTTGGCTGTGGGCGGCCATGGCCAGCAACTCGGTGCAGTAGTGCTGAAATAGCAGGCCCGCTTCGGTAGGGATCAAACGGTTTGCCTGGCGCCGCAGCAGCGGTTGGTTCAGTCGAGCCTCTAGCTGGCTAATCCGGCGGCTTAAAGTAGATTTTGCAAGCCCGAGCTTCTGTGCGCTGCGCGTCAAGCTGCCGGTGGTCATCACGTCGGCAAAGGCGGCGAGTTCATCAAAATCGTACATAGTCGGAGCCACTAGAGAAACGGAGGCGACCATTGTGCCACTTAATTGGTTGAATGAAAATAATTGCTATTTGTGTTTCGGCTGTTAGAACACAAATCTCTGCCGCTTGATGGCGGCCACCAACGGTAGCCGCATCGGGTATTTATCCTTGTGAGCGGGCTGAACGGCGCTCGGTGATCTTGAGCACGCTGATCATCAGCGCGGGCAGGAAGGTCACCGTGACCACCGCCGCACCCAGCAGGCCAAACAGCACAATCGCCCCCACGCCGCGATACAGCTCGGTGCCTTCGCCGGGTAAAAAGACCAGCGGCGAGAGCCCGCACAGGGTGGTCAGCGTGGTGATGGCGATGGGGCGCAGGCGGGTTTGTACCGCCTGTGATACGGCCTCCTGAACGCTGAGCGTTTTGTCATGCAGCCGCCGTCTGGCCTGGTCGACCACCAGAATGGGGTTATTCACCACCGTACCCATCAGGATTAAAAAGCCCAGCATAGTAATCACATCAAACGGTTGGCTAAGCGGCGCCAAGCCGATTAACGGCAACAGGCTGCCCACGCCGTTCATAGCGGCCAGCCCTATAATGCCGCCCACTGCGCCTAGCGGTATCGAGGTCAAGATCAGCAGCGGATAGCCCCAATGGGAGAAGATCGCCACCAGCAGCAGGTAAACGATCACGATGGCGATCAGGAAGTTGCCGGTAAGCGCCTCACGGGTGGCGTTCAACTGGTCGCTAGCGCCGGAAATCGAAACATCCACCGTCGAGGGCAGCACGCCCTCCTGGCGCAGCCGCTCCAGCATCGCCTCGGCCTGTTCGACGCCTGCTTCTAGTGCAATGCTGGCAGGCGGAATCACATTCAGCGTCACCGTACGGCTGCCGTCTACCCGGCGAATCACGCTGGTATCCATGGTTTCATCGATACGCGCCACCGCCGATAGCGGCAGCGTATAGCCATCGGGAGTGTGCAGCGGCAGGTTCGGCAGCTGGTCTAACGGCAGCGACGCCTGCGGGCCATAGAAGTAAATATCGATCTTCTCATCGTCTAAAAAGAAGTCATCCACATACGCACCTTCCCCCAGGGCAGAGACCGAAAACCCCACTGCCTCGGCAGAAATCCCCAGCTCTGCGATTCGCGCCCAATCGGGGCGGATTTGAATCAGCGGCTGGTCGAGTGACAGCGATGAAGGCTGGCTTTGAATACGCGGATTGCCAAACTGCGCATGGGCTTCGCGGTAGAGCGTATTGGCCGCGCCGTACACTGTGGCTAAATCTGGGCCCGCCACATCCAGGTTGATGCTGCGCGTGCCGCCATCGTTACTGGAAATAATCGAGCCTTTCGAGGCAAAGGCGCGCATGCCGGGGAAGCGTTCATAGTAGTTGGTGAGCGCCTCCATCAGAGCTTCGATATGCGCAGGGTCGGCCGCTTCCGCGACGATAAAGAGCAGCGTCGGGGCCACGCGCATACTCATATAGGCCAGCGGCGGCACCTCGGTATCGCCCGCTAAAAAGGCATCCGGCTCCGCCTGCACATGGGGCAGAAAGTACGCTTCGACCTGCTCGGCAATGCCGGCCATCTCCTGCAGGCTGTAGCCAGGGGGCGGGCTCATGCGTGCAAAGGTTTTGGGCTCCTCACCTTCGGGCAGGTACTCGGCGGGCGGTGTCAGGGCCAGGATTGTCCAGCCGCTGATCAGCAGCGTCAGCACTAGAATCACCCCGCGGCTTAGCGGCGTCGCAATCAGCCGCTCAAGCAGCGCGCCCAGCCGAGAAGGGCGCTCGTCGTCAGGTTTAGACGCGTGATGCATCGAAAAGCTAAACCGCGAGCAGAGCGAGGGCACCAGCGTGACGGCCACCAGCATGGAGGCAAATATCGCCGCCGAGACCGCAATGGCCACATCAGAGTAGAGCTGCCCGGCTTCCTCTTCGATGAAGATAATCGGCAAGAACACCAGAATAGTCGTGGCGGTGGAGGCGAGCGTTGCAGGCCACACTTCCTGCACGCCACGCAGTGCCGACTCAATACGGTCCAGCCCCTGGCGGCGGTAGCGCTCGATGTTCTCCAATACCACGATGCTGTTATCCACGCTCATGCCGATGGCAAAGGCAATGCCCGCCATAGAGATGACGTTGATGGTTCGGCCAGTCAGCATTAGCCCCAAAAAGGCGGCAATAGTGCAGAACGGAATGCCGATCACGCCGATAAACGTGGCGCGAGCCGAGCGCAAAAACAGGTACATCACCAGGGTCGCGAAGGCGGCCCCGAGCAGCAGGTTGCTCCACACGTTGCTCACGGAGGCTTCTACGTAGCGCACGTCATCGGCCGTCAGCACAATCTCCATGCCTGCGGGTCGCAGAATGGCCTCGTTGATCGCTGCCAGTTCATCCTGCACAGCGTATTTGATGTCGATGACATTGGCGCCGCTCTCCCGGCGCAGGTCCATCCCAATCCCCGCTTCGCCGTTGTAGAACGACAGCTGATTAAGCCGCGACTGCCCTTGGCGCACGTCCGCCACATCGGCCAGCCGCACGATGCTATCGCCCTCGCGGGCCACCACCAGCTGTGCCAGCGCCTCGGCGCTATCAAACCGGCCCAACGTGCGCACCAGATAACGCCGTTTTCCCGCATCCAGCTCGCCGCCGGAGATATCTCGATTGCGCTGGGTAATCGCTTCGCGCAGCTCCAGCAGCGAGACACCGCGCTGGGCCAAGGCGGCGGGGTCGACCAAAATTTGCAGCTGGCGCTGGGCGCCACCGTTCACGCCAACTTCCGAGACCCCTTCAATGCCTTCCAAACGCGGGCGCACGCGGTCTTCTATGAAGTCGCTCATCAGCTGGATATCCAGCGCGTTGGGGTTGCCGGGCAGGGTGCCGACGTGAAAACGCAAAAACGCATCGGTGGAGAACGCGGCCGACACCACCCGGGGCTGGTCGACGTTATTGGGGTAGGAGGAGACCTGGCTTAAGGCGTTGTTCACCTGAATCAGCGCGGCGGTCATATCCACGCTGAACGGAAACTCCAGCTCGATCTCGGCGCTGCCGCTTTCCGCTACCGCCGTCATACGGGTGAGGTTGGGCACGTTGCGCAGGTACTGCTCCTGCTCCACCAGAATCTCTTTTTCGATATCCTGGGGCGTCGCGCCCGCCCAGCGCGTTTCCACGGTAATGGTGCGCGCTTCGATATCCGGAATCATCTGCACCGGAATACGCAGCGTCGCGGCGATGCCCAACAGCAGGAAAATCAGCGCAATGACGGTCACCAGCGTTTGCTGGCGCAGCAGGGCAGCAAACATTATTCGCCACCCTCCGAGACGGCTTCAACGCTGACGCCTTCCACCAAGGATTCATTGCCGCGAACCACTACCTGCTCGCTGCCGGAAAGCCCGCTGGTAATTTCCACGCGCTCAGCGAAGTTGATGCCCACCTCGACCCTTTGTTCGCGCACCTGGTACGTGCCGCTGTCGTCAGGCGTGGCGACCCATACCGTGACTCGGCCATCTGGGTAACGGCTAAGCGCATCCCGGGAGACGGTGATGCCATCGCGCCCGGTGGCAGCTTTCACCACGGCGTCGACCGCATTGCCAGGGTAGAGCGGCAGCGCTTCGGGCACCTCGGCACGCAGCAAAAACGTCCGCGCGCTAGAGGCGCTGACCGGCACTAAGGTCGCGATGCGGGCTTCAGCGCTCTGCTCGCCTGCCGTTAGGGTGAGTGTGGCGTTCTCCTCCAAGGCGGTATAAAACGCTTCGGGCACCTGAAAATCGGCGCGCAGGGCGTTGAGGTTGACCAAGCGGGCGACGCTGTCTCCCGGCGTGACCCACTCGCCCAGGTTGACGCTTCGCTCGCTGACCACACCGCTGAACGGTGCAGTCATCGTGTGGCGCTCCAACAGTGCGTTGAGCCTTGACTGTTCGGCGTTCAGTCGGGAAAGCGCTGCGTTGGCGACGCTTACCGCGCTGCGCCGGGCGCTCACTTCCGTAGCGGCAATGTTGCGCCCAGCCCCCACGGATTCCGCCTCCCGCAGCAGCCGCTGCGCTTCGCTAAGCGCGGCCCGGGCTTCCTCTTCTGCCGCTTGCGCCCCGGCTAGCTCAAAGCGCGCTAAATCATCATCCAGCGCCACCAGCGTGTCGCCTGCATCAACCCGGTCGCCTGGGTTTACGTTAATCGCCGCGACCAGCCCCGCCACCGACGAGGAGAGCAGCGCATCCTCCAGGGAGTTCACCGTGCCGACCAGGTTAAGCTCTTGATAAATCGGCTCCCGGTTAACGCTGGCCAGCTCAACCCGTGGGGCAGATTGGGCCAGCGCGGTGCTAGCAATGAGTGAAAAGGCCAGTAGCAGCACCAAGCGAGCTAAGGGAACTAAGGGAAGAGGGCGGGCAAGTAAAGGCACCGTCATAACAGGTAGTTTCCTAACTTAGGTGAAGGGCAGTCAAGGCGCAGACGAGCAAGTAACGTACTGTGCTCATACTACCCAAGCGAATGCGTTGAAATAGATTAAAACCATGAATCGCTGCCATAGGGGGAAGCTACTGCGGGGCGCTTCACCCAAAATCACGTCATAAAAAAGCCCCGGCGCGTAGCCGGGGCAGCAAGTCAGCATTGAAACAGTAAGAAACTTCAAACGTTAGAAGTCGTAAGTGGCAGAGACCCAGAAACTGCGGCCATCCAGGGCAATACCGTCGGTGGCGCGGCCTGTTTGGGTAAAGCGATAAGCGCGTAAGGTTTCGCCGTTATGCTCAAAGGTATCTGAGCCCGTAAAGTCTTTATCGAACAGGTTGTAGATGGTGCCGGTAAGGCGCACGTTGTCGCTGAAGCGGTAGGAGCTGCGCAGGTTGAACAGCTCGTAACCATCCAGCTTGTTGCCCAGCTGCTCGACGAGTGAGGCGGATTCCCCGCTGATTTCACCGACAAAACGCTCGCGGGAAGAGTAGTACTCACCTTCCAACGTGGTGCTCCAGCGGTCGTTGATTGCCCAGGTGAGGTCTGCGGTCAGCTTGTGATCAGGCGTGTTAGTGAGTACCTGGCCTTCATTAGCCCCCGAGGTGATTTCGGAATCGGTGAAGGTATACCCACCGCTAACACGCCACGCCGGTGTAATTTGGTAGCTGGCATTTAGCTCAACGCCACGGGTTTCAGCTTCGTCGATATTGGTGAGCTGGCCGAAGCTCTCCTGCTGGGTGAAGTTGCCGACACTCAGGCAGTTCGCTAGCCCGGCATTCGGCGTATTGCCGTTGCTATCGACAAATTGGCAGTTAGGAATATCGGCCGCATCGGCAATGCGGTCGGTGAACCGGTTGTAGAACACCGTGGCACCCGCCGAGAAACCGCTTTGATTATCGTAGATAGCGCCAATTTCATAGTTGGTGCTTTTTTCTGGCTCTAGCGTCGGTGAGCCAAGTGTCACGGTGCGCCCCTGGGCGGTGAAGCCGGTTACGCCATCATGCAGGTCATTAAGCGACGGCGTCTTATAACCACGGCTTACGCCGCCTTTCAGCGTCCAGTTAGGTGTGGTGTTCCACACTAAATAGCCGCGTGGACTAAAGTGGCCACCAAATGCATCGTGGTGTTCATATCGGCCACCGAGTGTCAGCGCCAGGTCGTCGCGCAACAGCCACTCATCTTCAGCAAACAGCGCCCAGCTGGTTTGTTCAAACGGCTGGTTGCCTGAAGCGCCATCTTCTAATTCAGCATCAATGTATTGACCGCCAATGGTTGCAATATGGTCGCCAATGGGGGCAACAAACTTGGTGTCGACGATAATATCGCGGTTTTCTAATAGGCGATCTTCGCCCCCTTGGGCCTCGTAGCCATATTCAGGTGCACTGCCCGCCGGCAGGGTGCGACCGAGGGTCTCGGTGACGTTGCGGGTAATGCTGCTTTCCCAGGTACCCGCGCTATAGTGGCCGGTGTGGCCAATGGCGATTTGGTCGCGATTAAAACGCAGTTCGTCTTTATAGCCGTTCACCGTGCCGGGGGAAGGTTGGCCCGCGCGGTTGGTACCGTCTTGGGTGCCCAAGCGGTTATCGTCATTGGAGTACACCTGACGGGCGCGCTCGGCATCCAGCCAGAACTCGTTCGCCTCATCCGGGGTGACGTTTAAACGCCCACCGATGGAGTAAATACGTGCTTCTACAGGGCGCGGATCGCGGCCGGCGCTGTTTTCAACCATACGGTCTGAGCTATCGCGATCAAACAGGCGGCCACGCACCTGCAGGCCAACGGTGTCTTCCACCAGTGGCCCGGCGCTGTAAAGGTTAATCGCCGAGCTGTTGCCCGCATCGCGATCTTCCTGGAAGGTGTTCTCAACGCTCACCGAGCCCGCCCAGTCATCGCCAATGCGGCGAGTGATGATGTTGATAACCCCGCCCATGGCGTCAGAACCATACAGTGTCGACATCGGGCCACGAATCACTTCAATGCGTTCAATGGCAGAGAGCGGCGGTATAAAGCTGGTAGAGGTTTCGCCAAAGCCGTTCGGCGTGACGCTACCGGAGGTGTTCTGGCGACGGCCATTGATAAGAATCAGCGTGTAGTCGCTGGGCATGCCACGGATAGAGATGTTCAAGCCACCGGTTTTGCCTGTGCCTGCACGCACATCGACGCCCGGTACGTCAGCAATGGCTTCGGCGATGTTAGAGAACTGTTTTTGCTCCAGCTCTTCACGGGTTATCACGGCAATACTCGCAGGGGCATTGTTCAGCGTTTGCTCGTACCCGGCGGCGGTCACCACCATATTGTTAAGCTGGGTGCTCTCCTGGGCATGAGCTGTCGCAGTAACGCTAAGCGCGATGGCACTGGCGAGGGCGGTGCGAGTAAAGCGTGGCATGGCGATCCCCTGATATGAGTATTGTTTACCAATGAAACTGATTATCAAATGAGCCGCGGATTCTAAGAAGAAAAGTTCCCATTTGCGAGGCTGCTCCATCGAACATTACGTTGCGTTTAATGGAACAGTGCGCTTCAAGGCGCAATGCTCTCAGCGTTTTTTACCTTGCTAGGGAAGTGCTGAAGGCCAGGGTTGCAGAAATGGCAACACGCTATTCGTTGTAATAGGAGTGCAAGTGCTTTTGAGAATCGTTACTATTGGGTTAACGGTTAATCAGGAGAGGCTCACATGCGACACACGTTTCTGCAGCGCGGTTTACTCGGGATGGTGATGGGCGGCTTGCTGATGGGCACCGCCCAAGCGCGCACGCTGGAGACGGCTTACGGCGACGTTGAGGTTGTTGATCACCCGGAGCGTGTAGTCACCCTATATGAAGGTGCGCTGGATGCCGCGCTGGCGGCGGGCGTGACCCCGGTAGGGGCGGTCACCACCCGTGGCGGCGACAACGTGGCGGAATACGTGACCGACTACCTAATGGCGAACGAGCTAGAACGCCCTGAGATTGTGGGCGTTGTGCGAGAAATTAATATTGAAGCGGTATTGGCTCAGCAGCCGGATCTGATTTTAGCCGCGGCCCAGCTGCCGGAGGAGCAGTACCAGCTTTTGTCACAAATCGCTCCTACCGTGGTGCCCCACACGCAACCGCTGGCGGCGGATAACTGGGAAGCCGAAGCGCGTCTGTTCGGCCAGGCCTTGAACCAAGAAGAGGCCATTGAGGAAGCGATCAGCGCCGTCGATCAGCGGGTCGACGCTATGTCAGACGCAGTAGCTGAAGCCGACGTGGGCAGCAACGCCTATCTGGTGCGCTGGATGCCCGGTGGCCCCATAGTGATGTCGGAAAACCTGATTGCCACCGGCCTGTTAGAGCGCGTCGGCCTGGACGTTCAAGGCGGCGAGCTGATTGGTGAGCGTGGCGTGCATAGCGACGTATTAAGCCTTGAAAACCTTTCCCAGGTTGACGGCGACTGGCTGTTTTTGGCCACGCTAAATGATGACGGCCAAGCCGCCCTAGATAGCGCCAAACAGAGCGCCGCCTTCAACCGCTTGAACGTGGTACAGAACGAACGAGTGGTGCCGGTAAACGGCCAGCTCTGGAGCAGTGCCAACGGCCCGCTGGCGGCTCAGGCGATTCTGGGTGACATCGAGAATGCGTTATTGCCGTGATGCTACTTACCAAGGCAGGGAGTAGCGCCAGGTGGCGCTGTTCATCCCGATACTGGATGCTGATTCTGCTCACCGCCCTTGTGGCGGTGAGCGTCGTTAGTTTGTTGATAGGCGCAGGCAGCGTTGGCCCCCGCCAAGTGCTGGGGCTGCTAAGCGGTAGTGATCACGCGGAAGCGCGTTTTATCGTCTGGGAGCTGCGCGCCCCCCGCACGCTAATTGGCATTGCCGTTGGGGTAGCGCTGGGCGTAGCGGGGGCGCTGCTGCAAGCGGTTTCCCGCAACCCGCTGGCCGAGCCAGGCTTGTTGGGCGTGAGCGCTGGTGCTGCGTTTGCTGTTTCCCTGGCACTGGTGTTAGGGGCCAGCGCGGCCACTTTGCGCATCCCCGTGGCCCAGTTAGGCGCGCTCATCGGCTGCGTGTGCGTGCTCAGCGTGGCGCGGCTGCGCGGTGTGGGGAGCGACCCGGTGCGTTTAGTGTTAGCAGGGGCCGCGTTTTCAGGGCTGCTCGGTTCGCTCAGCGCCCTGATGCTGCTTTACGACCAGCGCGCCGCCGATGAGATTCGCTTTTGGGTAGTGGGCAGCTTGGCCGGTAGGCGGCTAGACGATTTATGGGCCGTGCTGCCCAGCCTGCTGGTAGCAGGAGTAGGCGTTGTATTGATTGCCCGGCCGCTGGCCGCGCTGGCGCTAGGAGAACGGGCCGCCAGCGGTTTAGGGCACCGCCCTGGGCTGATTCGCTGGCTGGCGGTGGGCTGTGTGGCGCTATTAGTCGGTGCAGCCACCGCCATTGCTGGGCCAATTGCGTTTGTGGGGCTGGTGGTGCCTTTTGTGGCGCGGGCCATCGCCGGGCCGGATATTCGCTGCACGCTCTGGTTCTGCCTGCCCGTCGGCCCGCTGATCGTACTCACCGCCGATATTATCTCCCGTGTCGTCGTCGCCCCCTCCGAGCTGCCCTTGGGCGTGCTCACCGCGCTATGCGGCGCCCCGGTGCTGATTGCTGTGGTGCGGGCCAAGCGCCTGCCCATGCTCTAACGCACTCTCTTTGGTTATCTGATGCTATGAAAATGACGGCAAAACAGTCGATGAGCGGTGTGGCACTGCCCCGCACATCCACCGCTTATCAAGAAGCTTCGAGCGCACAAAAGGTGGCTGCCCCGCAGGGCTACTGGCGCGCCGAGCTGCCCCGCTATGGGGTGAGCGTGCTTCTGGAAAAGCGCGCCGTGGCGGTCAATATCGGGTTGAGTGCCGCGCTGTTGGCCGCCTGCGTGCTCTATTTAAGCCTGGGCAGCGTGACGCTTTCCCCGAATGCGGTGGTGGCTTCCTTAGTGGGGCGGGGCGATAGCATGACGACGTTTATGGTGCAGCAGCTGCGCCTGCCGCGCCTGATCGCCGCCTGTTTTACTGGGGCTGCGTTTGCGCTGGCCGGGGTGTTAATGCAAACCCTGGCCCGTAACCGCTTGGCGACCCCCGGCATTATCGGCATCGATAACGGTGCTACCGCCTTTGCGGTGGCCTCGATTGTTGGGTTAGGCGTAGGGATTGCCCCGCCTGCCATGGCGCTGGCGGGGGCGACCACCGCCGCCGTGCTCACCTTTGGCCTAGCGTCGGGCAGTGGCACCCAGGGCTACCGCTTTATTGTGGCGGGCATTGGCGTGGGCGCGGTTTTTGGCGCGGTTACACAGCTGATGTTGGCGCGGGTAGCGATCGATACCGCCAACGCCGCCTACCCCTGGACCGTTGGTTCCCTCAATGCCCGCCCGGCAAGCGCGGTACAGCTATTGGGTATTGGCTTAGCGCTTGGGCTGGTGGCCGCGCTGGCGCTGTCCCGCTCGCTCACGCTGCTGCGCTTTAAGGATGCCATCGCCAGTGGCTTGGGCACCGCTGTGAAAGCGCGGCGGCTGCAGGTGTTGTTACTGTCAGTGGTGCTCACTGCGCTGGCCGTTGCCGTGGCGGGGCCGGTGGGCTTGGTGGCGCTGATCGGCCCTGAAATTGCCCGCTCGCTCTCCAGCGCCCGCCATGTGCCCATTCTAGCCGCCACGCTGGCGGGAGCCCTGGTGATGGTGTTAGCCGATTTAGCGGGCCGCACGCTGTTTGCCCCCATCGAGATCCCCGTGGGGATTGTTACCGCCGTGGTGGGTGGCCCCTGGCTACTCTGGATACTAATGCGCCCGCAACGGAGCCGCCCATGACCTCATTACCCACACTTTCTACCGATGCGCTCAGCATGAGCTACGGCCAGCGCCAAGTGATTCACGAACTCGGCGTTAGCTTGCCCAGCGGGCAGGTAACCGCCATTGTTGGCCCCAACGGCTGTGGTAAATCCACGCTGCTTTCTGGGCTTGCCCGTCTACACAAACCCGATAGCGGTGCCGTGCTGCTCAACGGTCAAGACATCGCCCAAATGCCCGCCCGCCAACTTGCCACCAAGCTGGCGCTACTGCCCCAAGAGGCGGTCGCTCCGGAAGGGCTGACCGTCACCGAACTGATTCGCTTTGGCCGTCAGCCCCATCAAGGCTGGCTGCGCCAGTGGTCAGCGGAAGATCAGCAGGTGGTGCACCATGCGCTTGCCGCTGCCGGGTTGGAAGCGCTTGCCGACCGGCCGTTGGAAGCGCTTTCCGGCGGCCAACGCCAGCGCGCCTGGATCGCCATGACCATCGCCCAGCAAACGCCGCTTTTACTACTCGACGAGCCCACCTCCGCGTTAGACTTAGGCCACCAAATCGAAGTGTTCGAGCTGGTGCGCGACCTGGCCTGCCAAGGCCGCACCGTGGTGATGGTGCTGCACGACCTCGCCAGCGCCTGCCGCTACGCCGACCACCTGATTGCCATGCGCGACGGGCAGATTGTTGCCCAGGGCGCGCCCGCTGAGGTGGTAACGCCCGCGCTGGTGCGGGAGCTGTATCAGGTGGAGTGCACGCTGCTGCTTGACCCCGATACCGGCAGCCCTTTGCTCGCCAACGTGCGGCGGGCGAGCCAACCCGCGTAACGTGTTGAAGGTTAACCACCCTAGATAACAACGTAAAAGGAATTGATGTGGCTTCTTCCCCGACCCGCGCTGACAAAGCGTCCGTCAATCAAAGCTTTCACGCCTTAATGCGCCTGCTGCGCTACGCCAAAGGCTATCGGCGGCAGATTATCACCGCCACGATTTGCTCGATTATCAACAAGCTGTTCGATATTGCCCCGGAAATCCTGATTGGCGTGGCGATCGATGTGGTGGTGAACCAGGAAAACAGCTTTGTGGCGCGGCTGGGGTTTGAATCGCCTCAAGAGCAGATCACCATTTTGGCGGTGCTCACCTTCTTTATTTGGGCGGGGGAGTCGCTGTTTGAGTACCTGTTCCAAATTCTCTGGCGCAATCTGGCCCAGCGGCTGCAAGCGGATATGCGCCAAGACACCTATGAGCACGCCCAGCGGCTCGATATGGAGTTTTTCGAATCGAAAAGCTCCGGCCAGCTAGTGGCCACCATGAACGATGACGTCAACCAGCTAGAGCGCTTTCTGGATGGCGGTGCCAACGCGCTGATTCAAGTAGTGGTGACGGTGGTGGCCGTAGGCGCGGTGTTCTTCGTGCTTTCTCCGCTGATCGCGCTGCTGGCGTTTACGCCCATTCCGCTGATCATTTGGGGCGCGTTTTTCTTCCAGCGCAAAGCCGGGCCGCTGTACAGCGACGTGCGCGAAAAAGTAGGCGACCTTGCCAGCCGTCTCTCCAACAACCTCAGCGGCATCGCCACGATTAAAAGCTTCACCAGCGAAGCGCGGGAAGCCGAGCGGCTGCGGGATGCCAGCGAAGCCTATGTGGAAGCCAACCGTCGCGCGATTAAAGTCAGTTCTGCGTTTATTCCGGTCATCCGCATGGCGATTCTTGCGGGCTTTCTTGCCACCTTTACCGTCGGCGGCATGATGGCGCTGAACGGCAGCCTCAACGTGGGCGCGTATGGCGTGCTGGTGTTCCTGACCCAGCGCCTGCTGTGGCCGCTCACCGGCCTTGCCCAGGTGATTGACCTGTTCGAGCGCGCCATGGCCAGCACCAAACGGATTCTGGATTTGCTCGAAGTGCCGATTACCGTAAAGGACGACAGCACCACGCCTTTGGCTGCCCCAATACAAGGCGACGTGCGTTTCGAAGCGGTGAGTTTTCAATATGAGACCAGCCAAGTAGGTGTGAACGGCGTGGATCTACACGTGCCCGCTGGCAATACGCTGGCGCTGGTGGGGGCCACCGGCTCCGGTAAATCGACGCTGATCAAACTGCTGCTGCGTTTTTACGACCCCACCAGTGGCCGTGTGTTGGTAGATGGCCAGCCCATCACCGACGTAAGTATGCACTCACTTCGCCAAGCGATTGGCTTAGTCAGCCAGGACGTGTACCTGTTTGAAGGCAGCATTCGCGACAACATCGCCTACGGCCAGCCGGATGCCAACGATGCCGCGATTATCGACGCCGCCAAAACCGCCGAAGCCTGGAGCTTTATCGAAACGCTGCCCCAAGGGCTGGATACGCCGGTGGGTGAGCGGGGCGTGCGCCTTTCCGGCGGCCAACGCCAGCGGCTTTCACTGGCGCGGGCGCTGTTAAAAGACCCGCCGATTCTAGTGCTGGATGAAGCCACCAGCGCGGTGGATAACGAAACCGAAGCGGCCATTCAGCGCTCGCTAAAGCGCATCGCCCACGGCCGTACGGTGATTATGATTGCCCACCGGCTTTCCACCATTGTGCACGCTGATGAGATTGTGGTGATTGAAAAAGGCCAAGTGGCCGAGCGTGGCACCCATGCCAGCCTGCTAGACGCCGATGGCCATTATGCCGCCCAGTGGCGGGTACAAACCGGGGCCGCCCAGGCAGGCGATGTTGAAGCGCTTAGCCACTAAGCGCTCATCTGTGGCTAAGCCAAGCGTTAGCGGTTCACCAGCAGCGCATTTAGCGTGACAGGCACATGCTCATCAATCTGCTGGTAGCCCAGCATCGACAGCACGGTACGCACCGTGCTGTTGGCCATCAGCGCGTTGCCATCCAGCGCCATGGGTTCGGCGTGGGTCACGCGCACCTCGTTCAACCCCTCGCGGGTAAAGCGCAGCGGCACCGCTTCTTCTTGGTTAATCAGATCGGTTTGCACCCGAAAGGTGATGGTTTCTACCATCGACTCGCCAATATCCAAGCCGTCTAACCGCTCCGGCGGCATTTGCGCCACCAGCGTCACCAGCGTGGTGTTCGCCAGCAAGCCCACCCACGGCGGCAATTCCCCAAAGCGATTGAGCAGATCGGTTTGGCTCAAGCGCAGCGGCAGGCGCAGCGTGCCATCGGCAGCAATATCGCCCTGTAAATTATTCACCTGATGGTGATGAGTTTGCGGGGCCTCGCCATCCAGCTGGGTAATCGACGCCTGCACCCGAGACTGGCCAGGATCAAGTTGCCAATCCGCCTGCACCGGCATCGCCAGCAGCAGCGGGAAAAGAACTATCAAAGCTTTCAAAGCGTATCTCCGCATGAGGAACTCACTACCAGACCCCAGGGGGTTCAATAAGTGCCACTAAACAATTGCTGCCATTACCACAAGATACGCCATTAAGGGGTAGCCTCGCCCGAGCACATTCGCTATTATATGCACGCTTTTCGGGCCTATAGCTCAGTTGGTTAGAGCAGGGGACTCATAATCCCTTGGTCGTAGGTTCAAGTCCTACTGGGCCCACCATTAAAATCAGTAACTTAGCAATTGTCTCTGGTGAGTCCCCTAGTCCAAGGGTACAGTTTCGGTACAGTGCCGATCTTTCAGACCCTGGAGATTTTTTGTGGCCACTATCGTCAAGACCCCTTCTGCCACTTGGAAAGCCGTCATCCGCAAGTCGGGTTGGCCCACCATCGCAAAAACCTTTCGTACTAAACGTGACGCCCAAGATTGGGCACGCCGCACTGAAGATGAAATGGTGCGTGGTGTTTATATCCAACGTAGTGCCTCAGAGCGCATGACGCTTGAAGCAGCCTTGCAGCGCTACCTAGCCGATATCACGCCTACTAAGAAACCCAGTACTCAAAAAAGTGAACGCCAAAAAGCGACGACGCTTATTGAGCATTTAGGCAAATACTCCCTTGCAGCGCTGACCCCAGAGCTGATCGCCAACTACCGTGATAAACGACTCAACTCACTAGGACGGCGTGGGCAGCTTATCAGCCCTAATACCGTGCGCCTGGAGCTTGCCTTACTCGGACACCTTTACACCGTGACCATACAGGAATGGGGACTGGGACTTACCTATAATCCCGTCCAGAACATCCGCAAGCCTAGCCCAGGAGAAGGGCGTAACCGTCGCCTGAATTCTGACGAGGAAAAGCGGCTGTTTGCTGTTCTGCGGCAGCATAGCAATCCAATGCTAGCTTGGATCGCTAGAGTAGCCCTGGAAACGGGTATGCGCTCTTCAGAGATCCTGACTCTCACTCGCAATCAGGTAGACGTTAAACGCCGTGTGGTGCGCCTTACAGACACCAAAAACAACGAAGCCCGCCTAGTGCCGTTGACTCAAGTGGCAACCGAAGCGTTCAAACAAGCGCTTAATAACCCAGTTCGCCCGCTCGACTGTGATCTAGTGTTCTTCGGTGAGCCTGGCCAGGATGGAAAGCGGGGTCCCTATGCTTACACCAAACTATGGAACCAGGCGAAGAAGCAAGCTGGTCTGGATGACTTCCGCTTTCACGACCTTCGCCATGAGGCTGTGAGCAGATTAGTCGAAGCTGGTTTAAGTGATCAGCAGGTGGCAGCAATTAGCGGCCACAAGTCCATGCAAATGCTGCGGCGCTACACCCACCTACGGGCTGAAGACCTAGTAGACCAACTCGATGCCATTGAGCAGCGACGCTCGAAGACGTAGCAACAATAGACTTGTAAAGTCTATTCCACTCGAATACCAACATCGTCGAGCCCAAAAGGGCGAGTAAGTTACTTGTAAACGGACACTGCCAGCTTGCTGGCGGTGGACCGTTTACACATCCTGCCCGCAATAAAAACCGCGCCAAGCAGCATCCCCAAAATTTCCACGCAATGAGAGTGAATAATTCTCTGTCATTTAGAATATTTTAGAATATTGAGTACACCAAAAATGAGCTGAGCTTATAGAGTGCGCTTATAGTGCGATTGAATGCGGTTGCAGTGCGCTTATAGTGCGGTTAAGTCTTATTTTTCAATATCTTACGATATATCGTAAGTATACAAGCTAGCTCGATATTCATAACCTCCGTAAGGCAAGTATCAATTACGGAGGATTATACAATGACTATCGAGGACTCCCTTCTCGACCGTTTTGGCCCCCTGCTGAGCCTTCCTCAGTTGGCCAATGTTCTCGACCGTTCACCAGACGGCCTGCGCATCAGCCTGCGCTCAAATAACCCCTGGGCAACTGAACTCAACCAGGCAAAGCTGAAAGTTGGTCGGCGTGTCTATTTTCGCACTTCACAAATTGCCGAGTTGCTGGACAGTGATCGGCTCTGCGGTGATAGGGGGTGAGGCATGGCGATTGATCTGATGTGGGCTTTTGAGAATGAACCGCCGCCCTTGGACTTCATCTGGTCCGGCTTTCTATCAGGCACCGTGGGGGCTCTGGTTGCGCCTGGCGCGACAGGAAAAAGCTACTGGGCACTTGAGGCGGCAATGTGTATCGCAAGCAGTGTTCCTGGTGGCGACGTTCTGCAGCTAAATCCATCCAAAACAGGGCGGGTGATCTACCTCGCAGGCGAAGATCCAGAGGCAGTATTGCTGCGGCGTATCCATGCTATTGGCAAGCATCTGAGTCCTGCCGCCAGAGCAGCCATAGCAAAGAATCTAGTGTTGGAGTCGATAATGGGTAAGGGACTCAACATCATGGATGAACGCCACATGCAGAAGATTCTGGACTTTTGCCATGGCGCTCGCTTGATTGTCCTCGACACACTGAGTCGGGTTCACCATCTCGATGAAAACAGCAATGGTGAAATGGCTCAACTGGTGTCTCGTCTGGAACAGATTGCCTATCTCACTGGCGCTTCAGTGCTCTACCTGCACCATGTAAATAAGAACAGTGCCCGAGAAGGCCAAACCGGACAGCAGCAAGCGGCCCGAGGTGCGTCAGCATTGATCGACAATGCTCGCTGGTGCGGCTTTGTCGAACGGATGACGGAGGAGAAGGCTGAGCTGCTAAGTGATCGCACCTTTGATCGTCGCCCAATTGGTGATGACCGGCGTAAGTATTTCTTGCGGTTCGGTACCAGCAAAATTAATTACGGTGAAGAAATGGATGATCGTTGGTACGAGCGCCAAGCAGAAGGCGTGTTGATACCTATCGAGTTAGTCCCTGCCAAACAAGAAAACGCCAAAAAGGGGCGGGCTACGAATGTCTACACCGGCTGAAAGACTCACTCGCGTTGAGTATGCCCGCTGTGACCCTGCTTTATGGCTTGCTTCATTGTTTCGTACCATGTATCGCGGCCGCCGCCCTGGCGGCCTTACAATCGAACATGAGCACAACGGGTTTAAGTTGAAATTCAATGTCTGGCGGGCACTGGATGCCCGCGACCAATCTGTCTTGCTGGCAACGATTGCATTGGCAGGCGTGCTAGGCAGGCAGGAGTTACATGCTGGTATTAGTCATTGCAGAGCACAACAGCTTTGGCAACGGCTGCAACCCGAAGATCTGGCGATGATGGATCAGGCCACCGTGGTCAAAACGACCCGCTACGCGCTATTGCAGGCCTCAGGCATGGCAGATGGCAAGGCCGAATACAATCGGCTGGAGGACTGTCTTGAGCGCCTTAGCATGGTGGGCTGCCGTGCCCGTAAGGACGGCTACGACTGGTCAATGCGCTTGCTGTCCTATGCGGAGACGCCCGAGGGTCAGCTACATATCGCCTTGAATTCCCGCCTTGCCGAGGCGCTATCGGGGCATCATGTCTATGTATCACTCGTTGAACGCCGGGCACTGCTTAGCGATGCCGCTCAGCTCACCCATGCGTGGCTGTCCGCATGGCTGCGGCAGGGAGCCAGCAACAGTATTCGGTTTGACCGGCTGGCTGAAAAGGTCTGGGGGCCGCCCAGCAAGTCTGTTGGCACCAATCGCAAACGCCGAGAACGGATCGGCAAAGCTCTGGATGATATCGGTAAATTGCATGGCTGGGAGGTGCTGGTCGATGGTCGGGGAGCTACTGCGAAAGCGACCATCAAACGCCCACGGTTAGTCGAGCGCGAGTACCGTATCAACGGTCACGCTCTACCGTATTAACAGTCACGCTTTACCGTATTAACGGTCACGTCCATACTCCCAAAAAATCGCTGGAAAGCCCGCCAATACTGGCTTTTAGCGAATCTGATAAAATCCGTACTAGTAGTTACTAAGAACTACTACGCTGCGCGACACAGCCCGCGCCTGGAAGGCGCGAGCTGGCCTTGCTAATTGAACGCCAAAAAGGAAGGCTTTCACCCAGCGCCAGTGCCAAACCCTGACGCTACTTGGGCTAGCTCTTGAGGCCGTTGCAAGGCGGCATCAAAAGAATGCCAGTGACCATAATAATCAGAATATTATTCTTCTTCTTATTATTATGGATGGGATAACCCAGCTGGTTTCGACACCACAGCTGATATCGCCGCCCCTTTTTGGCGTTAAAACACTGGGTAGCGCCCAACATGGTTGGAATATGCCAGTTTAGCGATGGGGTCTGATTATGCGTAGGGGGGTCCGATTATGCGTACCGCCCCTACGCGACAGATAGCCTCAATAACCACGATCAGGCATCAAGGTTGCTGCGGCGATCTTGAAGCTCTGGCCGCCATGAGACGGCTTTCATGATGAAGGGGTAGCATACCGGCAACATCAGCCAGGCTATCCATGAGCCGATGACAGCGAAGCCAACCAGCAACAGCACTATTCCCACCCAGGCTATTAGATACCAAACAGGAGCTTGCGGACGTTTACTGTTCATCGTTTATGCTCCTTGCCGGTGACATGTAGGGCTGCTCTGAGTCGCCATGCTCGCTACTTGCCGATTCAAAGAGGGAGCGATTATGCGTAGCTTGGGGGGTCTGATTATGCGTACTGCGGCCGTCAGAAGGTGACGCAGCTCGGATAGTACCGCTCATGGCACCTGTCTGGCCGCTGTTCTGCTGGCCACCCATATGGGCTGAATCGCCACCGCCTTCCGACATGCCGAGTCGTTCAGCCCGGAGTTTCTGAGCCATAGAGCCGCCGAACGAGCCGTGACTGGCGTTGTAGTCACCCATAATCTTACCGCCAAAGGTTTCACCTGCCGCCTTTGTCAGGTTCTTCATAGTCTTTCCAGCGTGGCCCATGCCCGCAGCGGCACCGCTCGACGACGAGGCAGAGCCCGGCATGGGAAGCGGCCCATTTCCAGCACCTGTAGAGCTACCACCGCCTGGAACTACGGCCGAAGCGAGCGCGCCACTGCCACCGAGCTGTTCACCAGCCAGCTTGGAGGCTTCACGCATGGCCATAGCGCCACCCGCAGCGCCTACAGCAGCACCTACCGCGACAGACCCGGCAGCCCTTGCCATGCCGCCTACAGACGGCGTTGCACTGCCGAGAGAAGCCCCGTTGATGATTCCCTGAACCGCGTCAGGAATCATCTTCACCAGAATGGCCATCATCAACAGCACCCCAATGATGGCGAGGATGGCCCGAAACGACTCATGATCCTGACTCACAGCCCACTGGTGGATAAATTGCTCACCCGCGCCGATGACCAAGAACATCACATAGAGCTTGGCTCCGATGCTGATGGTGTAGGTGATGTACTTTTTGGCGTAATCCGCTGTCCACTGCGAACCGCCAAAACCCAGCAGAACAATGCCTGCTGCCGTGACCACGTACATTTCAGCCAGCACAAAGAAGGCATAAGCAGCAATCAGCGTGTACAGGATGACAACAGGCAGCGCCAGGATGGTGTAGGCGATCCGGCTCAAGCCACTGCCTGCCGAAATAACATCGCCCCCAAGGGTAAATCCCCGTTCCAGGATCTCCGGCACACTAAGGCTCAAGCTAGTACCGGTAGCTTGTCCGCCGATCCAGACCCAGCCCTTGATCATGGTTTCTGCCAATTGTTGACCACCTTGAATCAGAAACAGGAAAAATCCAGTGAAAATCACCAGCCTGACGAACTCTGCCACGAACTCGCCCAGATCAGCATTTCGCAGCACCATTTGACTTGCTGACCAGGTATAGGAAATCACGGCCAGCGATAGCAGTAGCCAGGTAGCTACCTGCTGCAACGGGTCGTACCACAAGGCTACAGAGTCTCGAAATCCCTCCTGAAGGTCGCGTACTATATCGCCATCCGCAGCGGCGACTGGCCCGCTGAGCAGCACCAGGCCAGCATAGAGCAACGGATATAGCCAAGGTCTCATTGCTCATCCTCCCCGACTTCTGAACTGAACAGATCATCGCTGGTGATTGGCCGTTGAGAAGATGGTTCGCTCTCACGTGGAGCGGTGGCACGTTCCCAAGCGGCATCTTCTTCCGCCTTATCGTTCTGCCACAGGGCCGCTGCGGTTGCGATAGTCGCCACCAAGCCAGCAATGACAATCAGAGTTGTGGTATTGGTATTCATGTCTCACTCCTCAAAACAGATCATTGGCCTGGATGGGCTGCTGGGTATCTGGGTTGTTATCACGGGGCGTAACGGCTCGATGCCAAGCGGAGTCATCCTCTGCCTGTCGGTCGATCTGGCCCCCTACATGGCTAGCCTGTAGCTGCATCTGAGCCATTTGTAGTTGCCGGAGCTTCTGGAGCTGTTCCACCTGCATGGCAGCGATAGAGCCCCCAGCTTGGAGAAGCTGATTAGTACCGGCCGCGCTTTCCATTTGCGCTTCAATGGTGCGAAGCGCTGAATCTTCCCGGTCAAATTGCTGGGCCTGGAGACCAGCCGCACGTAGTGCCCCACGCACGCTGTCATGATTAGATTGAGACCAATCTCTGTAGCGCTCTGCCAATGCATCATGGCTGCCTTGCTGGCGTTGAGCGTAGTATTCGAAGTCGCGGTACTCTCGCTGATAGTCCTCGTCGATCTGCCCAGAACTATATGCTACAGCCCGGACGGTGGTGACGATGCTGGCAAGCGCCTGGAGATCCGCCAACGCTTGTTGTTTGATGTGGTTGGGCAGATTACGCATGTTTTCATACATAATTTCATACTGGCGAATTTGATAAGCGAGGTTTTGTGCCTCGCTAATTGCAATATCCAGAAGTTCTGCGTTATTTAAAAGTTGGGTTATTTCTGTTGCTCCGCCAGTGAGTCCACCGCCTCCTGAAAAGCTTGGAGATGAAGCAGTAAAAGTTGCAATTAATAAAAAAGTAGCAGCTCGCTTATTCATCGTTTTTCTCCTTGATATACTTCCTCACATAAACTGAAAACTGGTTGTATTTAATTTGGAGTTCACCCTTGTTGTGTAAAAGAGTCCAAACGTCCATCGCGGTGTAGCCTTGGTTTAAGGCTTCTTCGATCTCATGCATATATTTAAAGAAATTAATTTTCCCATTCCCCATGGGGCTTTTTTTCTTGGCAGCATGGAGTTCTTCTATCAATCCCATAGGCGTAATCCTCGTATTGCACAGTTGGGATGATAAATGCTGGAGACGAGTCAAACACTTACGATATATCGTAAGTTATTGAAAGACGTGTGGTTGGGTCACGTTAATGACACATTAACAACAGTATTAGGACACTTTAGCGACACTAATTAAGTGATGGTTATCAATCTGCCTTTTTATATTGATAAATATTCTATATTCCACGAGTTTATTGGTTGGATTGTCAGTTTTTGATGAAGGTGTCGCTATGCGGGCACAATATTGTAGCTTTGGATGCGGGCAGGATGTGTAATTGCTATACCGCCGCAAGCGTCGGCATAGCAAATACCTCGAACTTACTCGCCTGGTGGGCTCGACGCTTTCCTGCCTAACGATGGGGAGTGTTCTTAACAAAAAAATTAAGAAAAATTTTTAAGGATTTGAACTAGATCTTCAATATGCTAAAAGTTGTCGATATGGTTAAGAAAGACGTACCTGATGATCTTTGGGGTATCGTTGAACCCTTATTGCTGTAAATGTCGCCCTAGCCCAACGGAGGCAGGCCGCAAGTTTCCAATTGTGCTGCCTTGAACAGACATCCTGTTCGAACTGAAGTCTGGGTTTCTTGAGAGGGAGATGCCCCCCTTAACGGATTGTGTGAGACACAGGCAGACATCGCGCCTTGGATGAGGCCGGTGTCTGGGAGGGTGTACCTAAGCCTTGTTGGAGACCTAAAGTTGACGGGCCGAGGGTATTGCTGTCATTACTGTATAGGCAGTGCCTTTATCAAGGCAATAAAGAGGTATCTGCTACCAGGCTAAACCCAAGAGGCCGATGGCGACTGGTCACAAATCGACGCCTGTTATAGCTATCTCACTGATGCAATTTTTGATACCGAACGGTTGTTATTCAAAAAAGAACAATGTAGTCTTTGTGACTACATTGTTCTTTTTTTGAGGCTGTCTGATGGGTACTTCAATTCATTTTCCTGCATCCAAAGAGCCTGATGGCAAACGCAAAGTTCTAAAACTACGTGCCAATGATGTAGATGAGGATATTCGGGGCCAGATTACTTGCATGTCAAGTTCAGAAATTAGAGAGCTTCTAGGCGTTACCTCTTATGAAGAATTGCGTTTGAAAGCAGAGAAAGAAATGAGAAGCGTCAATTCACAGGTGTTATCAATATTAAAGAGAAAGTTAACAAAAAAGAGCCAACCAGGGTTAGACAAATCAGTGGCACGATCTGGAACATACAGCGGTGGAAAAGGAGACTTTTTTCACGATCTTTTCCCCTACCTAGAAGCTTTTTCACCAAAGTTTGTTGAAGACTTAGCAAGAAAGTACAAAGATAATGCTACTGTAATTCTTGATCCATTTGGAGGGTGCGGTACAACACCCTTGACTTTTACTTCAGGTAATGAGGATAGAAAGGCGTATTACTGTGAAATTAATCCAGTAATGCAGCGGGTTATTGAATTAAAAGAAATTTTTAGAAGTCTTTCTGAAAAAAGCAGGGTGAAACTTAAAGAGAGTATTAAAACCTACTTGCAGTCATTTGATGCAAATTTTATTTCTATAAAAGAAGATGATTTATTAAAGGATTCTTACCCAAAAGTATTTGAGAAATCGGAAATTTTTTCAGAAACAACACTTTCTCAAGTTTTAAAAATGAAAACAGAAATTACTAGGCTACAATGCACTAATGAGCCTTTAGGAAATGCACTCGAAATTGCGGTTCTATCATCCTTAGTTCCCGCATCTAATATGCAGCGGGCAGGAGATCTCAGGCGGAAGCGTCCTAAGGAGAGAGAGCGTATATCTGCTAATGTTTATAAGCATGTATATGATGCTTTAAACAAAATTGAATTTGGCATAAGTGATTTTTATTCTCAGAAAACAAATTCTGTTCTTTTATCTTCTGATTCGAGAGGGCTTGCTGATATACCGTCAGTTAATGCTGATATAGTGATAACTTCTCCACCGTATCTAAATGGCACGAATTATTTTAGAAATACTAAAATTGAATTATGGTTTATAGGAGCCATAAAAGAAAAAGGGGATCTAGGAAGTCTTAGGGATAAAGCAATAACAGCAGGCATCAATGATGTCCGAGGTGTTAGAAGTAAAAAAAACCCAAGTGGTTTTGTCTTCGATAGCTTGTCAGAGTGCCTTATAGGTTTAGATGAGCACGCTTATGATAGTCGAATACCAAAGATGGTGAGGTGGTATGCTCATGATCTTAATCAGGCCTTACTAGGTACTATCTCTCATTTAAAAGATGAAGGCGTGATTGCCGTTGATATAGGAGATTCTGTTTATAGTGATATCAAAGTTCCGACCGATAAGCTAGTGGTTGAGATATTGCAAAAAAATGGATGTGAAATTATTGAGCAAATATTAATCCGAGAAAGGATGTCCCGCAGTGGGAAAAAAGTTAAGCAAGTATGCATTGTTGCAACCAAGAAGCCTAAAATTGATAAGCTAGACACTACTGATGTAAAAAAAGCATCATGGACTAACTTTAAGGAAAGAATAAGTAATCTAAGTGAGGCTCATTCTAAAAGAAATTGGGGCCATAGCTCTCATTCTCTTTGTAGCTATCAAGGGAAGCTTAAGCCTGCGATTGGGAATATTTTGGTCGACTCTTTCGTGCCTCAAGGTGGGACTTTTTTGGATCCTTTTTCCGGTGTGGGAACTATTCCTTTTGAGGGGGCGCTTGCTGGTAAAAAATCCTATGGGTTAGACCTTAGTCCAGCAGGCGTTGCGATTAGCCGTGCAAAAGTATGGGCTCCACAAAAGAATGAAGTTGAACATTATTTTCGTAAATTATGTGACTATATTGAGGAAAATAAAGAAAAGCAGAGCTTTAATCAATGGTTTCCTGATTTTAACAAGAATTTAATTGAATATTATCATGAAGATACACTTCGTGAAATATTGGCAGCTCGTGAATGGTTTTCTATGCATCATCCATGGAATCAGCCAGTATCTTTACTTTTGGCTTCTACAATGCATGTGTTACACGGTAACCGTCCATATGCATTAAGCCGAAGGTCTCATCCGGTGACGCCATTTGCTCCTACTGGAGAAGTCATCTACAAATCTGTAAAGCAAAAAATTTGGCAAAAAGTTGATAAAGTTTTAAATGCAAAACTCCCTAGTGATTTTGTCAACGGAACTATTTTTGAAACGGAT
This sequence comes from Vreelandella venusta, assembly GCF_044809155.1. Taxonomy (GTDB): domain Bacteria; phylum Pseudomonadota; class Gammaproteobacteria; order Pseudomonadales; family Halomonadaceae; genus Vreelandella; species Vreelandella venusta_B. The sequence continues at coordinate 2,532,546 of NZ_CP085241.1, read as the reverse complement.
GCCACTAAATGCTGGCCAGAAGAAGTCGATCTTCTCGATGCTGTTATCACATCACCACCGTTCTTTTCTTCCACTAGATTTTATTCTGCAAATTGGATAAGGCTCTGGTTTTCTGGTTGGGATGAGTTTGCTTTTAAAGCTGGTGGCAAGCAGTTCTTAGAAACTAAGCAATTGAATGGTTTTAGTTGTTACGATGGGATATTTAGACAAAGTAAAGAGCGCTTGAAAAAAGACGGTGTTTTGCTTCTTCACCTTGGTAAAAGCCATAAATGTGACATGGCAGTTGAGTTATCAAAGCACGCTAAGTATTGGTTCAAATCTGCGGAACTATTCGTAGAAGATGTGGCACATTGTGAAACACATGGGGTTAGTGGGACAGGTGCAGTGACAGATCATCAATACTTACTTTTATATTGATGGTTTCTAATGAAAGCCAGCCTGTTTGAGAAGGTTGGCTTTCATTTATGCAAGACATCGTAAAGCTTTTAGAGATTTCACTAATTTTTTCAATGTGTAGCTTTTTGCCAGCTTCCCTTAGTAATAGTGTAGCTTTGAATTGAGGTTTTTGTTATTTTTGCTTTATTAGCTGGATCTTGCAAGAAGGTTACGCATGGGGAGTCGAGCGCTATATTTTCTACTAACGCGAGTACATAGTTTGAACCGTGTTTTTTCGCTGCGCTATATTCTGTTTCGGTAAGGCTGATTGTTCCCAGCGTTTTCAGACTGCTTTTAACCTCGATCAGCATTGCTTTATTATCCTTGCGAGCCCAAAGATCAAAACCATAGCCGCGCCGATTAGTATAAAAGGCTACTAGCCAACCCTGTGAGCGAAGGACTTTAGCAACGAAACTCTCAGCATCTGCTCCAACATTGCTTGCTGGTGCAGATGGAGGTGCAAGAAGGTCAACTGATTCAGCAGGTTCAGGAATTCTGAGTTCAGGCTTGGTAGTTGTTATCTTGGTCTTCGCAGGTTTGACACGGGAAGTTGTCCAGTTTTCTACAAGGCGTAAACATGTGCCGTCTCGAACCATGCTTGTACCAAGAGAGAATAGCGAGAAGATATGCAGGCCCACATCTCGCCAGTTTGCATATTCCTTGTCACCGGGCATCCTTCTTCTAACTTCATAATGCAGCTCATCTTGCTCAGACGGTTTAAGCATCCGGTATTGGATAATGGCATCTATTGCCCAATCAACCTCATCTATGTGCCTGATCCGAGAAACAAAAAAGTCGAACTCGTTGCGGTCAATATATCCTTCACATTGTCTTAGAACACTCTTAGTGGCCTCATACACTTTTACATTAAACTCATGGTATTGTTCTGCGCGCTTCTGAGAGTACCCAGGCTCATTCGCAAAACTAATGTTTGATAGTACAGTTTCAAGAGTCTTTGCTGGATCTTGGGAAAAGGCTAGTGCGCGCCCATTTCGCGTCAGCTCTACTTCTCGCCAGCTTCTCCCATTTGTGCGTCGTAGCAGCTGAAGCGGCTGATCCATTGCCAAAAGGTGGTGGCGGCGAAGGTGAAGGCCAGGGTCAGCTGCTGAGATCTCTGTAATTGTTGCCATGCGCTGATAGTCTTGTTCGTTGAGCTCCATGCTTGCCCCGGAACTACGCTTTTCTAGATAATCGGCTATGCCCAACAGCCATGACAAAGCAATATGTAAACGCGTAATAATAAACCAACCACGATCTCCACGGTCGCTTTCGTCGAGACGGCTTACTAGTAGTTCTCTTACTTTATCTAAACTCATTTATTGGTAACCTTTTATTGCAAGTCATCCGCCTGTTTTTTCCAGTCCGGTGAGATTTTTAAACTAACGTTGAGAAAGTCAAACCCTGTTTTACTCAGAATACGGTTTCGTAATCTTAAAAGCTCTTGTGGATGGCGAGAAAATTTTTCAAATAAGGATTCAATGAAGGTCGCATCATGGAGCTTTTGAATAGCCTCGGGATTAAATATTGGCTGACCAGCCATAAGGCGGTGTTCAATTCCGGTCAGCGCCGATAAGCGCCTAATTTCCACATCGGTGTAATAGATTCCTGGCCACTTCTCAGCTTTTGCACCATTATGTTCGCGACAGAGTAGCGTAGCGTTATTTGTTGTAAGTGGCCAGAGATAATAGACTGGTAAAGTATGATCAAGATTTCCTTCTTTCTTGGCTACACCAGCTGCAAGATCGTCTGAAAGATCAACGTCGCACTTGAAGCATCTATTACCAAATCGGTCATAGATTGCAGTCATATCCATTTTGGTCTGATCTTCAAAATGCGTATATAATCTGCGTTTCTGACTGGCTTCACGATGCTGTTCAACTAGGCGGGTTTGATTTTTAATACCGTTATAAACCTGCTTACAGGTTTGGCACTCACTCTGACGGCCTGTGCGACGGCCTTTGTGAGAGTCAAAAAGATCGAAAGGTTTCAGAGCCCCACAAACGACGCAGTATTTAAACTCTTTGGCTTCGCCGACGTAATCATCATGCAAGATTTCGAAAAGACCTTCTTCGATTAGAGAATTATTCCGTGTATCTACGAGTTTATAGTCATAGAGTGCGGTTGTTTCGCCTGCTTTATGCACAAAGCCGCAAGTGGAACATTCGTATTCAAAATCTGGATCTATCGCTTCTTCTTGAATAAATAAAAAATTTGTACATTCTTTGTTTAGACACTGAAACCCACGAAATGTCTTATCACCCTTACCTTTCACATGGGACGGATTTGAAAAATTGGTTCGTTCGACCTTAGTGTAAGCAGTTCGTCTAGTCATTTTTTATACATTATTCCGTTGAGGATTTAAGAGATACATATTAATACGAACCAAATTTGTGTCTGACCTAATGGATGAGATTACAAGGGCCATCCAATATAAAGTCTGCCGCAGCGCGTTCTGGGTTGAACATTTCATCGTGGGCGGTCGCATGGCCTAGTCATACCATGCTAAATAGTCGCTTATCGGTACAATACCGGTACACACTTAAATTTTCCATTGCATGCTCAGATTACGCTAAATTACTGATTAAAGAGGACTGTGTTTTTCGCAAAATTACGGCTAATTTCCTTTATTTCTCAGTAACTTATTGTTATAGTAGCCAACTCATAATCCCTTGGTCGTAGGTTCAAGTCCTACTGGGCCCACCATTAAAATCACTTGGCTACAGAGATTAGAGCTTGGTTGCCAATGCGCGTCAATCTGGCAATCACACTACCTCGTCGTGTCGGATCAGCACGAGCATATCGGCTTGTCACGGTAAGCGATGAATGCCCCAGTAAATCCCTGATGCTCGTTAGCGACTCCCCTTTGTTAGTCTGAAAACGTGTGTTTGGGCTTAAGGCCTATAACGCCATTGAATGCATCTTCTTGGTGTTGGGCTTCCGCCTTTAGTGCCTACTGCCTTGCCTCTCCTTCTGTACGAAAGGTTCTTTGAGTGCGCTGGCCGTTGATCTTTGCGCGGACAATCCACGTACCTCTGTCTTTCCTTTATGGAACGGTGTACCCCATTTTCGATCCTCTTTTAACTGAGGATCCGAATCGTACACACCTATACCCATAATACATCCACAAGCAACTGGTGAGGCAGCGTTACCGCCGCGACATCAAAAGCTAGATTGAGCACGAGTTTGAACCCGACGGACAGGGCAGTCGAAGTCGAGTATTTCCAAAAGCAGTCAACACATTAAGATGCCCACTGCGATGCAGGGTCATTCGCCAGGCGTCTGCCTGGTCTTTCGTTTCGTGTTCAGTGCCGGGTGCGTGCTCTGGCGGGCAATACGTGGTGTAGAGTTTGAGTTTAACACTGCCAGTATTGTGGAAGTTATGGAACACACCAGAAGGCACGATGCTGACTTCCCCAGCATGCACAGACACCGTGGTCTCACCGATTGTTGCCTTACCTTCACCTTCGACAAAATAAAGCAGTTGATCATGGCCTTGGTGGACTTCCCCGCCGATTTCGCCGCCGACGGGAATTGCCATCAGTACTAACTGGGTGTTGTCGCCAGTCCAGATAACGTGACGAAACTCTTCGTTTTCCTTGACCATCTTCACAATGGGCAGCGTGGTTTTACGCACTTCTTTCATATAGCGATCCTCCAGTTAAGATGTGAAAGTACCGTAACATGTATCCCATTTTATTCTAACTATATCGCCTTTTTGTTTTTTGATAGGGTGCTAAATTGAATAACGTAATTCTTTTATAGAATTGGAGTGTATTATGTCTGTTGAGGTGACCGTTTGGATCGTGTTTATTGCCGCGATGATTACTGCTCTTGCAACCGGCTTAGGTGCACTGCCGTTTCTTTTTGTGAGGCAGTTCAGTCCTCGCTGGCTTAGCCTTTTTAACGCGCTTGCCGCCGGGCTAATGCTGGCTGCCAGTCACAGCCTCGTCAGTGAAGGTAGCGGAGATGCCCCTTGGTTAACCTTGTTGGGCATGGCGCTAGGGCTATTGCTCGTCGTGGTCTCGGATAAAGTTATTTCCCGCCGAGGCGCGCCGGATGTTAGCGAATTGAGCGGTGCGAATGCACGCAAGGCTCTTCTCATTCTTGGGATTATGACTATTCATTCTTTCGCCGAAGGGATTGGCGTGGGGGTCTCTTACGGCGGCGGGGAATCGCTCGGTATGTTCATTAGCGCCGCGATTGCCATTCACAATATCCCTGAAGGGTTGGCTATCAGCCTGGTTTTGATTCCACGCGGCATGTCGGTTTTAAAAGCCGGAGGTTGGAGTATTTTTACTAGCCTTCCACAGCCGCTGATGGCAGTTCCCGCGTTTTTGATTGTTACCTGGTTTGCGCCTTTTTTGCCTGTAGGCCTGGGTATTGCCGCTGGTGCTATGATGTGGATGGTCTTCGCTGAATTGCTCCCCGATGCACTTAAAGATGCCTCGTCTGAAGCCGTTGCTACCACCGTTGTGCTTGCGTTTTTTTGCATGTATGCCTTCCAGTACGCCATACATTAAAAGGCTGCTATTGATTTTCAGTGGTTGTCGGTAAGCGTACTTGAGGACATGTGGAACACTTTGATTTGTGGCGTGACATTTCGAGCGCTATAAACGGCCCTTATTACTGATTATGCTTGATTACGGGCAAGCCAATGATTGCAGCGCCTGGTGGCTTTGACCAGGCTGCCAAAGAGGCATTGAACCGTATAGGGGTGCAGGTGGGAGCCAACCAGTGCAGAAAAAGCTTATCAGGCGGGCCGTACACAAATTCTGGCGCGGGTAGTGGTCAAAGTAAAAGGCCGATTTAATCGGCAGATTGCCTACGGCAAACACCACTTGAGTATCGAACGATATTCTTCATGAATATTAGCTAGATATTGACATTGCATTCGTACTGTAAAAAAAAGCGCTAATGCGAAGCAAGTTCGTTGAAAAAGGCTGGATTGTCCTGAATCGTCGCCAGTACCTTAGCCGCTAGCCCTGAGGGTTACGTCGCTTGGTTTCCCAGGTTTTGATGGTGTCCACGCTGGTTTCCATAGCTTCAGCAAACTCAGCCTGAGAAACATGGAGCTTAGCGCGGATAGATTTCACATCAGCCACTTCATGACGTGTGATGCGGCTGGCCTGCGCTTTACCTTGTTTGATCTCAACGGCTTCCTGCAGTGAAGATTGCAGTTCGTCAAAGATGCTCATTTGGAAACCTCCCCTGTCAATTGGTGGGTCAGTGTTTTCAGTGCGGTCTTAAACTCAATCGCATGGCTCACCTTCAGTTGTCCTTCCGCCAAAGCTTTGCTAGGCGTACATAGTACATTTTTTCGTTTTCTGTCTACCTATTTAGCGTAAGCAAAGTGACCCCCCTTGGTCGTAGGTTCAAGTCCTACTGGGCCCACCAATTTTCAACGACTTCCCCGCGCGTTACCCCTTCTTAGCTGTACCTTTCCTTAAAGTGTCTACAAAGTGTCCACGCACTAGAATTTTGGCCCGTACGTTATGGCTTGCGCTAGCCCGTATGTGACGGTTTGCGGTTGTGTGTACGGATCGGCTATCCGTCTGGTGGCATGTATAGCAGCTCGACGTGATAGCGTTGTTAGCAAAGTCGTATGGGAAGGGTGTTGCAGGAAAAAAGGAGGGCTAAAGCGGCTATTGCCGATTTAAAATGCTGCTAGTACTCGGTTGCTAATACCCGGTTATATAGCGTGCAATCTTCGATGTAACACTCGCAGGAGGCTTCAATCAGGCCGGGCCGGTCAAGCACGGTAATTTCACCGCGGTGATAGCGAATTAAGCCGCGCGACTGCAGGGCAATGGCGGCTATCGTAATGCCGGCTCGGCGCACCCCTAACATCATGGCGAGAAAGTCGTGGGTTAACTGTAATTGATCGGAGCCAGCACGATCCTGCGTCATCAATAGCCAACGGGCCAGACGGGGCTCAATGCGGTGAAAGTGATCGCAGGCGGCAGACTTCGCGAATTGATACATCACGACATAAAGGTAGCTTTTAAGCCGTTGATACAGCACGGGGCTTTCAGCTAATAGCTGCTGGAACCGGGTGGCATCGATGCGCAGGGCGGTACCAGCCCCTTGAACGAGCGCTAGTAACGGTACTTCATCAACGCCTAGAACCAGCGAGGTGCCCAACATGCCTTCTCTACCCACCATCGCGACTTCAAGCTGGCTGTCAGCGTCGATAGTGGCGATAAGCGAAATAAAGCTATCAATAGGAAAGTAGACGTGGGAAACCGTATCACCGGACTGGAACAGTACCTCGCCAAAGGCAAGTTCTACAGTGTCGCAGGCAGCTAGGCAGGCACTTCGCTCACGCTCTGGAAGTGTAGCGAGTAGCTGATTCATCATGGGGATGTGAACCACGGAAGTCATTGGCCTCTCCGGTTGTAAAAACCTGGCAAACGGCACAATGAGGGGAAGCTATCATTTCAATGTCGGCTGCTGCAGATATAGCGCTATAAATCGTGCTATATCTGCATATTAACACTCGGTGAATCACGCGTCGGCACGCTAGCGTACACAACAGGGTAATGCGTTGACTGCGGTGGTTTACAGCATGCGTTTAGCGAATCACATAACCTCGTATTGATTGAGTAGGCGGTCGTATTCGCCCTTAACCACCGCGTAACACTCGCACACACGTGACTCCAGCGCGTGCCTGTCGGTCACCGTGATATGCCCACGGTTGTAGGAAATGAGCCCCGCCCTCTGTAGCTTACCGGCGGCTTCGGTCACTCCCTCGCGACGCACGCCCAGCATGTTGGCGATTAATTCTTGAGTCATGACCAGTTTATCTCCCGGTAGTCGGTCAAGACTAAGCAGCAGCCAGCGGCATAGCTGCTGATCAACGCAGTGGTGGCGGTTGCAAACGGCTGTCTGCGCCATCTGCGTTAATAGCGCTTGGGTGTAGCGCAGTAGCAAACGCTGCATCGGCCCAGCGCGGTAGAACTCGTTTTTTAGCAGCTGGCCCTTAAGCCGATACGCCTGCCCAGCGCTCTGTACGATGGCCCGGCTGGGCGTTGTTTCTCCCCCCATAAACAGTGAAACACCGACGACCCCTTCATGGCCGACCACAGCAATCTCCGTTGAGGCTCCGTTCTCCATCACGCACAGCAGCGAGACGATAGAATCAATTGGAAAGTAGACGTGGCTCATTTGCTGGCCTGATTCGCATAACGATTGGCCTAGCGTCAGGGTGATCTTCTCCAAATGCGGCTGTAGGCGATTCAGCTCATCTTCTGGCAGCATGCCAAGCAGTGAGTTCTGGTGAAAATTACGCGTTTTAAGCATTGAATACCCCCCGTTATTCCGAGCTGTCGCGCAGTGTTTGTGGCGGACGCCTATCAGTGTCAGCCGATTTTTTATTGTTATAGGGCCATCCCAAGGCAATAGGCGTGCCGCCATTAAGTATAGAGAGCCAAAAGAGCATGACTGTACGCTAGCGCACATAGCGTTTTTTGGCGCGCTAATAAATAGCGCATTTTTTTAAAGGGCAGCCATGGAGAATCATTTGTCTCCCATGTTCGCCAGCGCACGGTGAGACGCTGAGTTAGCCACTAGTATCAGTTTCAGTGAGGCAACGGAGATGCCTAAACAGGATGTTGCACTTTGCGCTGCAGGGAATGCAGCGCCACCCTTTTATCACTCGTTAGCCATTCATTGCTTCTAATTCCAATCAAAGGCGTCATGGGGTGCAGGTAAAAATGCGCTCTATGTGCGCTTGCGCACAGAAGCAGAGCGGATGGCTCTCATAGAGTCGAATTAGTGGCAGCCATATCGCCACTACCAGTGCATGAAGGGCATTCAGAGTCTTAATGGATAGGGATACTGGTTTTTATAAAAAGGAGCAGGCCCGTGGCATCAAAAGCGACCACATTAAGCGGCATCTGCCAAGACAGTTATCATCAAAAGCGTGAGGGGCGTACTGAGACACATCCTGTCGACGCGCGATTACGTGACGCCGAAGCAGCCCTGCAAGCTGTGAAGGAGTGGGCCCAGGTAACCCTGGACTCGATCGGTGATGCGGTAGTGACGACCGATTTAGCCTGTCGGGTTACGTATATGAACCGCGTGGCAGAGAGCCTGACGGGGTGGTCAAGCGTCAATGCGTTGGGTAAACCCTTGGCTCAGGTTTTAATGCTGGTTGACGGAAAAACGCTTTTAACAGCCACGAACCCGGCACAGCGCGCGATGGAAGAAAACCGCACCGTTGGCTTGGCGATTGATTGTGTGCTTATTCGCCAAGATGGCAGCCAGCTTGAAATTGAAGATTCAGCGGCGCCTATCCATGACCAAGATGGCTGTATAAAAGGGGCCGTGATTGTTTTCCACGATGCCTGCCAGTCGCCCACTCAGTCGTCTAAGCTTGCCTATCAGGCGCAGCATGATCCGCTTACCGGCCTGCCTAATCGTATCTTGCTGTCAGAACGCCTCTCCCGGGCAATAGGTTTAGCAAAGCGCCATCAGCACCAAGTGGCGCTTATGTATCTGGATCTTGATGCGTTTAAACCCATTAACGACTCTTTAGGCCACGGAGTGGGGGATCGCTTATTACAGTCGGTGGCAGACCGCCTCAGCCAATGTGTTCGAGATACCGACACGATATGCCGGCAGGGAGGCGACGAGTTTGTGGTGCTGCTAAGTGAAATTGAAAAGCCTCAGGATGCCATAACGCTTGCCCAGAAAATTCTTAGCGCGCTGGATGAGCCGCACCGAATTGGTAAACACGAGCTGCGCATTACCACCAGTATCGGCATTAGCCTCTATCCCGACCACGGTATCGATGCCTGCACGCTGCTGAATAATGCCGACACAGCCATGTACCACGCAAAAAGTAGCGGATGCAATCACTACCAGCTATTTAGCGCCAATATGAATGCGTTGGTAGAGCAGCGCAGCCATATTGAGTCGCAGCTACAGCGGGGCTTAAAGGACGGTGCGCTATTTCTCGATTTTCAGCCCAGGATTGAACTCGCTACAGGTAAGCTAATGTGTGCCGAAGCGTTAGTGCGTTGGCGGAATCCCACGTTGGGGCTTATGCAACCATCGACTTTTTTACCCGTTGCGGAAACCCATGGTCTGATTGTCCCAATTGGGCATTGGGTGCTGCATGAGGCGTGCCGCCAACTGCAGGCGTGGCGTGACGAAGGTATTGAGATCGTGCCCATCGCGGTGAATATGTCGGTCATTGAATTACACGATAAACGCTTGGCTGCCTATGTTGCCGATGTATTGGCTAACACAGGCGTCGAAGCCCGTTTTTTAGAAGTGGAGGTGTCAGGCAGTAGCCTTGTACACCACCAAAATGATGTCACGATCTCAACGCTTTCGGCATTAAGGGCGTTAGGCATACGGATTGCGATGGATGACTTCGGTGCCGGGGATACCAGCCTGACGCATTTGCAGCGCTTTCCTCTTGATACCATTAATATTGCCCCCTGCTTTGTGCAAGAGATGCTCAATAATCTCGAAAACGCCAGTTTTACCAGGGCGCTTATCAGCTTTGGCCAGCAGTTGTCACTGCGGGTGATTGCCAAGGGTGTCGAGACAACCGCGCAGTTTGAACATCTTAAGTTGCATGGGTGCGATGGCGCTCAGGGCTTTTTATTCAGTAAGCCGCTATCGGCAAACGATTTTCGGTTATTGCTTGGCGCCTCGCCGCTCTCTGACCGTTTCAACTCTACGGGCTAGGAGTGTTGACAGGCTAGGTGGGGGGGGAGGCGATAAAAAAGCCGGGCACCTATGGCCCAGCTTAAGCGTTCTACTATGAACAGTTGTTTCTTCAAAGCAGAGCTTTTAGCGTCTAATTACCGCCAGCGGCACCGCCTACAATACCGCTGCGAAAGCCGCCGTCGCTTGGGTTGTTAGTACGGTTTTTAAGGTGATTAGAAACCGCATCTTCAGGTGAACCTGCCATTTCGCGGAACATACCCATAGAGCCAAGCAGCGCTGACGATTCGTAAGGCACAAACACGCGTTCGCCGTTTTTCGCCATATTGGGTAAGCCTTTGATGTAGCTTTGCCCCAGTAGATAACCTACGACGGTGCGCTTGTTCTCTTCGCTGTCGCCGATGGCATTGAGTACCAGTTTGATGGACTCTTGCTCACCCTGAGCGCGTAAAATGGCCGACTCTTTATCACCTTGGGCGTTAAGAATAGCCGACTCCCGCTGACCCTGAGCCATAGCAATGGCGGCTGATTTTTCACCTTCGGCTTCGGTGACCGTCGCGCGGCGCTTACGCTCGGCGGCCATTTGTAGGCGCATGGCTGACTCCACCTCGTCAGGCATGGCAATATCCTGAACCTCCACCCGGGAGATCTTAACACCCCATTTGGAGGCTGGCTCTTCCATGGCGGCTTGAATTTCGTTGTTGACCTCAGCGCGAGATTCAAACAGCTTATCCAGCTCCATTTTACCCACCACCGAACGCAGCGTGGTTTTGGCGAGTACTTCCACCGCTTGGCTCATGTTTTCGACTTCATACACGGCCCGCTTGGGGTCGATGATCTGATAGTAGAGGGCGCCGTTGATCCGTACCGTTACGTTGTCCGTGGTAACCACCGGCTGGCCGGGAAAGTCCATCACCGTTTCACGGCGGTCGATACGGAATTCTTCGTTCATAATGGGTTGGTAATCTTCGCCCATTTTTTTGTAGCGAATCATCTTGATGGCGCGGGGTTGTTCAATAAAGGGAATGATAATGTTGATACCGCTTTCCAGTACGCGGTGAAACGAGCCGAGTCGCTCTACGACCATTACTTCGGATTGGCGGATAATCACCAGCCCTTTAGAAATAATCACAATCGCGATGACGGCAATAATCAGGCTAATCAGTAAACCTGGGCTAATGGATAAGTCCATGAGGTCATTCATGCTTATGGCTCCTTGCGTTGGGACGTATCATCCTGATGAGTGAGGTCTGCTGGCTGTGGCAGCATGACCAAGGCGGTAGTGCCTTCAAAGCGTTTGAACATCACTAGTGTGTCGGGTGGTAGTTCTGTTTCACCGCTTTCTACAACGCGTAAGCGGTAAAAATCGCCGTTCACTTTGATGCCCGTGGCGTTATCAAAATCGCGTCGTTGCGTTCTGTACAGGCTACCTTTTTCAACGCCGGTACCGGTGGTGCCGTAAGCGACGCCTTTGGGTGTAAAACGTGGGCGAATCACCATCACGCCTAAAGGCACCAGCACGCCTGCAAAAACTGCCATGCTTACCAGTTGCCACGGCAGCGTGAATCCTAGGGCTGCGACGGCGGCAGTGAAAGCGGCGGCGATGCCTAGGGCAAGCAATACCATTGCCCCAGAGCTAAGCTCGGCCAAGCTGAGCAGTAAAGCGATAACCAGCCAGCCATATGCAGGGTTCCAGTCCATTGGGGTTCCTCTCTGATGATGAAGCGTACGCTCTCCAGAGTAACGCACTCAGAACCGCTTGACCTGTGGGTTGCCCATAGGTTTTAAACTTTAATTGTTGCTAATGCCTATTTCTCTTGGCGTTATCTGTTATTTGCAGGCTATTTCCCAAAGGAGAGTTCCAATATGGCTGAGCGTTTACAAAACCGCTTGAAGATGATGGCAAGCGTATGCGCAGTGGCGGGGCTGTTGGCCGCCCCCACGGTTTATGCCCATCACCACGATACTGATAATGGCCATGCAGGACATGGGCAACACGGTAGCACTGGCCAAGACCACGGTGACAACCCGGCGGTAGCAGCGTACAAGGCCGCTAATGACCGCATGCATGAAGATATGTCGATGTCATTTACTGGCGAGCCGGATGTGGATTTTGCCAAAGGCATGATTCCTCACCATGAAGGCGCCATTGCCATGGCGGAAATTGCTCTTGAGCACGGGACAGACGAAGAAATTCGCCAGTTAGCACAAGAAATAATCGACGCCCAAGAGAGTGAAATCGCTTTCTTACGTGCATGGTTAGAACAGCGCGGTCATTAAGCACGCTTGCTCTTTTATGTGCTGCCGCCTAAACCTCCACTGCTACCGGCAACTACCCACAACTACCCACAAAGACGCTAGAGAGAGTGCTATTCTTCCGGCTTAGCTATCACCTAACTAGGGTGTAATAAAGGAGAAAGGCGTGTCGGGCGTTATTTACTGGTTGGATATGGCGGGGGTGATTGTGTTTGCCCTTTCCGGGGTGATCTTAGCGTGCCGTTCGCGGATGGACCCGTTCGGCATGCTGGTATTAGCCGCGGTTACCGGCATTGGCGGCGGCACCCTGCGTGATTTAGTGCTTGGCGTGCGGCCAGTGTTTTGGGTCACAGACCCTACCTACCTTTGGGTTATTTTCGCCACGGTGGGGGTTTCGCTGGTTGGATTTCACTATATCCACCGCCTGTCCCGGGGGTTTTTGCCGGTAGCAGATGCCTTTGGGCTGGCGCTGTTTACCGTGATAGGTACGCACAAAGCGCTGCTGTTGGGGTCGCCTGGGGTGGTGGCGGTGCTAATGGGGATGATGACAGGGGTGGCAGGCGGCATGATCCGTGATGTCCTGGCCCAGCGGGTTCCCATGGTGCTGCGGGAAGAGATTTACGCCACCGCCGCGTTGGCAGGTGGGGTTGTGTATGTGGCACTGCATACGCTTGGCGCGCCGCTCACTGCTACCATTGCGGCTTCATTGATGGTGACGTTAGGACTGCGGTTAGCCGCCATCCATTGGCATTTAGCGCTGCCCGTATTTGCCTGGGTGACGCTGCCGCCGAAAACTACCGATGCCGCCACGCCACTCTCCACCCCCGAAAAAGCGAAAGAGCGGGTGCGTATTATTCGTCGCGAGCGTACCCGCCGCTAGTTTTTGAAATAGGTGATTATCCCAGGCTCTGATTATTCAGGGCCTGGGAAAACGCTGTGCTTCCCGCCAGCGGTTAAACCAGCGCCTTGGCTGCAGTATGCGCAGGGTAGGCTCGCTATCGACCAGCTCAACACCAACACCGACTGACCCCAACTGTGCATACAGTGCGCCATTAGCACTTTTATCTGCCAACACCACATCAGAAAGCAGTAGCAGCGGGCCGCCGGTGAGCGTTACATCCTGCAGGCTAATCTGCTCGCCGTTAATGCGTAGCTGCGCGGTGCCATCAATATGGCGCACGTTTAGCAATCTGCCTAGCCAGTCACTTTCACGGGCGCGGGCTAGAAACAGCCTGGCCAACAGGCCAGAATCGCGCATGCTAAAGCGTAGCTGGCTGGTTAAGCGAATCGGGTCATCCCACTCAAGCTGCGCTTCGTCCATGGCGAGCTGCACCCACCAGCCTGCATCCTGCGCACCGGCCTTGCTTTGCCGGAACACATTTTCCAAGCGCAAAAACGAGTCATTGGCGGTAAAACGTCGCGTTTCAAGGTCGCCTTCAGTGAGCTGTAAACGTAATGCCACATCGCCACGCAACTGTTGATCGAGCAGTGCTAACTCTGCTCCAAAGGCGCGCAGGTTGATCTCTCCCTGGGCGGTTAATCCCTCTAATAGCCACTCGCTGGAGAGGCTGGCCTGGCCCCCGAGTAGTTCGATCCCTGCATCTTCAGGCAGGTAGTGGTTATAGCGGGTGAAGTCGGGGACATCGGTAATGGGTAGGGCGATGCGGGTGGTGAAGTAACGGGGTTCTGGGGACGCCAGCACCTCACTAAAACGCTCGGTTTGGGTGGTCAAGGCAAAATGCCGGCCTTCCAGGTGGGGGCGCTCGTCGTCTTGGCGGCGCAGTGAAAAGCGAGGAATGCCGAGCGAAAGCTGCGCCTGCTCGGCGGTGCCGAGCTGCGCCGTCAGCTCACCTCGTCCCGTGGCGAGGTAGTCTAAAAACGCGACTTCAAGCTGGTTGGCGTTCACCCGTAGGCGAGTGGGGGCAAGTAGACGGTTATCGCGAAACGCCCCCTGGGCAAATAGCTGCCCGTCACCGGAAAGGGCCAGTCCGTGGGCATCGGGAAGAAATGCATTTAAAAAGCCTAGCCGCCGTACGCTGCCTTCCATTACGAACTCGCCGCTGAGGCTCTCGTGGTTCTGAAAGCGTCCTTCACGAAGCACAAGCATGCTTTCCAAGCGCTCGCTGGGGGCTTGGATGTCGGCTATTTGCCAACTTAAGCGTGTGCCGCTGAGATCCAGCGCTGAGCCATCCGTGGTGGCCCGGCGAATATTCAAACGTAGCTGGGAATCGCTTTCCAGGGTGCCGGAACGTTCATCGTGCTGCCAGCGAGTGGTTAGCTGCTCGCCTGCCAGGTGAATCTCGCCGCTTAACTCGGCAGTCGTAAAGGCAAGCTCGCCACGGCTAGCCGCTTGGCCGCTGAGTAGCTGAAGCGGGGCCGGGCTGGGCAACACGGCACCCAGATAGCTTTGCAGCACGCTGATATCCGGTAGGCGCGCGTCTTCCCAATTTAGTTGGCCAGATGCTTGCTCTTGCGCGATTGCCGGGTCAATTGGGCTACGTGCTTCCAGCGTGATGTCGGCATCTGCCAGCAGGGTTTGTTGGCGGTGGCTGAGCGTGGCATCGCTGAGTGCGAGCGTGGCATTAAGGGTTTCGTCGGGGGAAAGCGCTGCTGTTAGCGAGCCATCGCCCTGGGCGGAAAAATCAAGCAGCTCAGCACCAAGCGCCGGGGCTTGAACCTTAAGTGAAGCCTGATAAGGCCGCGCATCGCGCAGGGTAGCGCTGGCCTCGATATGGCCGCTACCCGAAAACTGTATCCCTTGGCCTTCAACGGTGTGGGCGAGGTAGCGGTTCAGCATATCTAATCGAATGACATTGCCCTGTATGTCCACGCTTACGTCGGTGGGGAGGTCTAGCTGGTCGAGACGCCGGTTGGGCACGCTGGTGGCTAAACGTAGCTGGGTATCGGTGGCGTAGGGGTGTGTGTCGGCAAGTATGACCTCGTTTAGCTGGGTTGAAAAATGCAGCTGGTCAGCCTCTACGGATAGGCTCACTCGTCCTTCACCGCTGGCCGTATGACGTGGCGGTGGGGTGTCGGCAATCAGCCAGCGGAGGGTTTCCTCTTCAATCGGCCGCAGGCGCTGCTCATCAAGGGTGACGCGCAGTGCGGGGGCGTCCAGTATCAGGTCGCTGCCGGGCTGGAACTGACCGTTCTCAAGATTAAGCTCACCTGACAAGGCGCCTCGACCATTCAGCGTTAACCAGGGCAGCGCTTCTAAATAGGGCATGAAAACATCCCAAGCGTCTGCTTGAGCATTAATGGAAAGCGTTGCCGAAAGGGCGCTCAGCAGCGCAGCCGTTAGCTCATCTCGTGATGATTGGGTGGTGACGACTGATTCTAGGGAGGCGTCAGCACGCAGGTTGATATCGCGAACCAGCGTTGCTTGATCGCTTAAGCGCAGTAAACGCCCTTGGGTAATATCCAACGATGCGCTGGGCACGGCCAGGGCGTCACGGCTTAACTGTGTGTTGCTCACCTGTAGCTGGCCTTCCGCTTCTAGGGCAATATCGCCCACGGTTAGGCGGCGAATACCCTGTGCGTCCAGCGCTTGAATGTGTAGCTCGCCACGCAGTAACCCCAGCAGTGAGAGGGAAAGCGTGGCCTGCTGGGCTTCCACGGCAATGGGAAGGGCGCTGTCATCGCGCGCTAGGTAGAGGTTTTCCACCTCCCAGCGCCCAGGATGAAGGCTGGTCGCATCTGTCCAGCGGATGTCTACGCCGTCAATCTGTGAAATGCGCTGAGGTAACCATTGGCTATTTAGCAGCCATGCACTGCCTATTAGCCATATGAAAGCGACCAGCAGAGCGCTAAGCAGAGTGATAAGTAGCAGGCGTGGCAGCCGACGCGGCGCATGTTTCCTTTTTGTCATAGGGGCTTCCTGGCTGAGACTCCTGTTGGCGCATGTTTTATGGCATTATGCGCGTCGTAAGGCAGTGATGGGTTTTCGATTTCAACGCTAGGCAGGCAGCAAAGCCATGTTCAAGGATTTTTACGCGCAGCGCGGAGAGTATGTGGTGATCTCCGCTGAGCAGGCCAGCCGCTTCGCTAAGGGCGTGGCCGGTGATTACAACCCAATTCATAATCCGGATGCGCGGCGTTTCTGCGTGCCGGGTGACCTGCTGTTTACGCTGGTGCTGGTGAAGTTTGGGTTGTCGCGACAAATGGAATTTCGCTTCACCAATATGGTGGGCGCTGATACGCCAGTTATGTTTAGTGAAGTAGGCAATGGCGATATTCACGTTGTCGATGAAAACGGCAAGTGCTATTTACAGGTAACGCGCAGTGGCGAGGTTACCCGTGAAGAAGCGGCAGTTGAAGCGTTTGCCCGCTGCTACGTCGCGTTTTCAGGCAAAAATTTCCCACATTATTTGAAGCCGTTGATGGAGCAACATGGGGTGATGTTTAACCCTAAACGCCCGCTGGTAATCTACGATAGCATGGGGTTTTGCTTGGAGCGCTTAGACGGCTTTGCACCCGGGTTAGCGCTAACCCGCTCCTCCTTAGATGTTCAGGGTAAGCGCGCCGATGCGCTTTTAGAGTTTTCGATTGAATCGGCTGGGGAAGCGGTGGGGGTGGGCTCCAAAAAATTAGTGGTTAGCGGCCTGTGTGACTACGACGCCGCTGAAATGGCTGCCATTGTTGACGAGTTTTATCGCTTAAAGGCGGCTTATGAAGCCGCCTAAGCGTTGTCAAACGCGTTGTCAAACGCGTTGTTAAACAGTGAGTGGCTAGGCCACAACCGTGACCGGGCAGGGGGCGAGCTCAATCACTTTTTGGCTTACGCTGCCTAGTAACGACTCCTGAAGATACCCCAAGCCCCGACGACCCATAATAATCACGGGGCTGTCGGGGCATTTCTCAGCTTGCTCAATAATGGCCTCGGCGTAGCGCTCAGCCTGTAAAAGCTGCTCGGTGACGCCCGCTGGAACCTCTCCCAACATCTCGCGGGTATGGCGAAAAACTCGCTGCTCTTCGCTCTCGTCGCTGTCTAGGGAGGGTTGAGACGCTGGGGGTTGGCAAAACAGCATCTCAACGCCGATATGACCGCTGCGTGCCAGATCGCCCGCTAATTGTGCGGCCGCGTCGCTGTGAGAAGAGCCATCCACCGGCAGTAAGATACGTCCAATCTTTGCGGATTCAATAATATTGGCGTCGGCATGGATGATGGTAACCGGCCCGCGTGCGCGGTGAACCACTGCATTGCTCACGCTTCCTCTTAGCCATTTGCCCACCTCGCTAAGGTGACGGGCACCCATGACGAGCAACGTTTTTGAGTGCTGGCGGGCGTGCTCCACAATGATGCGCTCTGGCTGGCTAACAAACCCTTTGTCGTATAAGCGTACCTCTTCGACGGTGAGCGACGTGGTAAAAGGCAGCGCCGTTAACTGTTGATGGGCGGCTTGAAAGACAGCGTTGGCTTTTGCACTTTGCTGGGCGCGGTCATGATCGGCGCTGATCTCGCGGTTACTGGGCACATCGCTTAGCTCGGCGGGATTGAGCGGCAGGACATGAATCAGCTGCAAGGTGGCATCGAGTAGACTGGCTAGCAGGGCAGCATGGTGGGTGGCCGCTGCCGCTTCTTCGGAACTATCAACTGCTACCATCACCATGGATATTTGTTCGCTCATGCGCATAGCTCCTTGTAGTTAAGAGCGTCATTTTTATACGCGATAGCCTATCCCAGTTGCGCTTTAATATCTGCGTCAAGCGCAGTAAAGTTTTGCTATCCCGTTAACGGCAGCGGGTGCCATTAACGCAACCGCTAAGGTATTCTCAAAGCCGACTAATTAAAAAAACACCCAAAGCGCTGTATGGCGCTTTGTCTGGACAACGAGGCTTTGCATGAACCGAATGAAAACGCTGACGCTCGCCTGCGCTGCAGCCGCCCTGGCCGTTTCCTCTATTAGCGCCCAGGCGCGTGATTTCCGTTTAGGGCTGATCACCCCCGCCCAACACCTGTGGTCCACCGAAGCCGAAGCGTTTGCGCAAACGTTAAACGAACGCTCCGATGGTGAGCATAGCGTAAGCGTGTTTCCTGCTCAGCAGCTGGGCAACGAAGCGCAGATGGTGCAGCAGCTGCAAACCGGCGCGCTGGACATGGCCTTTCTGACTATCGCCGAAATCTCTAACCGTATTCCCGACTTTGGCGCGCTTTACGCCCCCTATCTGGTGGATGACGTGAACCACGCGGCGCGCCTGCTGCGTTCCGATGCCGCCGGTGAGCTGCTGGACTTAATGCCAGAAGGTGTGGGGCTGGTTGGTGTCGGTTACGGCATGGTGGGTATGCGCCAGGTGCTGAGTCGCAGCCCCATTGAAAGCGCTGATGATTTGCAGGGCCAGCGGCTGCGTATTACCCCCTTCGAGCCGATCCGTGACTTCTACACAGCGACCGGCGCGGCGCCTGCCCCGATGCCGCTACTGGAAGTGTACGACGCGTTGGCGAACGGCCAAGTCGATGCCATTGATATGGATTTCGACTCGATTCTGATTTTGAAATTCTATGAGCAGGCAAACAATCTGCTGATTTCCAACCATATGATGTTCCCCATGGTAGGCGTGGTGTCAGGGCGGGTATGGCGCGAGCTATCTGAAGAGGATCGTGAGCTGATCGATACCGCGATGGCTGAACACCTGGAGAACGTGCTGATCGGTTTTGAAGCGAAGGACGCCGCCCAGGAAGAGGAAATTCGCGCGCTGGATATTAATATCGTCGAAGCCGACGCCGAGTTCTTCGCCGAGGCGATTGCCGAGTGGGAACGCATCTGGGCACCGAAAGCGCCCATGCTGGAAACACTGCGTGACGAGGCGGACCGCCTGCGTGACGAGTAATCCTTAACGCTAAACAAGCCGTTGATAAAGGCCTTTAATCATCATGTTGCAACGCCTTTCCAAAGGGCTTGCCCGCTGCG
This sequence comes from Vreelandella venusta, assembly GCF_044809155.1. Lineage (GTDB taxonomy): Bacteria > Pseudomonadota > Gammaproteobacteria > Pseudomonadales > Halomonadaceae > Vreelandella > Vreelandella venusta_B. Next base: position 2,513,269 of record NZ_CP085241.1, on the reverse strand, counting down.
AAGAGATCACCGCCGCTGCCCTGGCAGCGGCGGTGACGTGTTTGATCCTCACGAATATCGCTTTTCGCGTGCTGGGCAGCCCGCTTTATTGGGTCAGTGAATTGGCGATCTATGCCATGATCTGGATGACATTTTTGATTGCCGGGGCCGTGCTCAAACGCCGCCAGGGCATTGCGGTAACGCTGGTAAGTGACCTGCTGCCAACTAAGGGTAGAGCGTTAGTCGGCGTCGCGGTGGATGCCATGGTGCTACTGTTTGCGCTGCTGTTGGTCTGGCTCTGCTGGCGCTGGTATCAGCCGCTGACGCTGGCCCAAACCGGCTTCGATACCCGGGCTTTTCAGGGGCAAACGTTCAATTTCATCTATGCGGAAAATACCTCCACCCTGGGCATTAAAAAGTTCTGGGCGTGGCTGATCGTGCCTTGGTTTGCGCTCTCGCTAAGCCTGCACGGCGTGGCGAACTTGGCGCAATCGTTGAGGGCATTGAGGGGGCGCGTATGACGGTCGTGGTGTTCTTGCTTCTGCTACTAGGCGCGGTGCCCATTGCGCTGGTGCTGGCGCTAACGGCGATGTGGTACATCCAAGCTTCCGGTAATACGGTGCTGTTTGACTCTTACCCGCAGCAGCTGTTTAGCGCCATTGAAAGCTACGGCCTGCTGGCGATACCGCTGTTCATGTTGGCCGGAGAGTTAATGAACGAGGGCGGGCTGACCAAGCGCCTGATTGCCCTTGCGCGAATTCTTGTAGGTGGCTTTCGCGGCGGCTTGGCCTATATCAACCTGGTGGCCAACATGATGATGGCGGCGATCATTGGCTCGGCGGCCTCGCAAATCGCCATTATGTCCCGCGCTATGGTGCCAGCTATGGAGCAGGAGGGGTACGACACGCCCTACAGCGCGGCGATTACCGCCGCCGGCGGGCTGCTCTCGCCGATTATTCCGCCCTCTATGCTGTTTGTGCTGTTTGGGGTCATGGCTCAGGTGCCCATTGCGGAGATGTTTATCGCCGGGCTACTGCCGGGGCTATTGCTGGGCGCAAGCTTTTTTGTGGTTATCGCCGTGGTAGGGCTAGTGCAGCAATACCCGAAAGGAGAGTGGCCCAGCCGTCAGCAGGCGCTGCACGATGCGCTGTGGGGTATGCCCGCGCTGCTAATTCCGGTGATTATCATTGGCGGTATTTTACTGGGTATCGCCACGCCCACGGAGTCGGCGGCGTTGGCGTCGCTCGCGGCGCTATTGATGGGGCGCTTTGTGTACGGCGACCTGCGTTTGACGCAGCTCCCTCAGGTGCTTACCCGCACGGCGATTAACGCTGGGCTGGTGATTATGCTGATTGCTGCGGCAGGCGTGTTTGGTTGGGTGGTGATTTACGAGCAGCTGCCGCAAATGGCCGCTGCGTGGATTGCCGCGCTGACCAGCAGCCCGTTTCTGTTTTTGCTGCTGGTGATTGGTGCGCTGCTGCTGGTAGGCATGGTGATTGATGGCATTGCGGCGTTAATTCTGGTGGTGCCTATTCTAATGCCGATTGCTCAAAGCCAGTTTGCGATTAGCCCGTATCAATTTGGCGTGGTGGTTTGCTTAACCCTGGTGATGGGGTTACTCACCCCGCCGGTGGGGGCGGGATTGTTTATTGCGTCGTCGATGACCGGCGCGCCGCCGCTGAAAATCTTCCGGGCGCTGTTGCCCTTTTTGTTGGCCACCCTGGTGACGCTGGTGCTGCTGGCGTGGCTGCCCTGGTTAACCAACGGGCTTATTCAGCGATAACGACCGCTTGGGCACTGCTTAAGCCGTGCCCAAGCGCTCCGTGAGCGGCATCACATCGACCTCCACTTCGAGCTTGTGGTCGCCACCGCCGTTCATCACCCCTTTAAGCGGTGCTACATCCGCGTAATCTCTTCCCCAGGCCAGCACCGGATGCTGTTCGCCAGCCACCGTGCCGTTGGTCGGGTCGAGCGCCAGCCAGCCCCAGTCTGGAATCCAGGTGGCCAGCCACGCGTGGGACGCATCCGCGCCAATCAGCCGTGGTTGACCAGGTGGCGGCTGGGTTTCCAAGTAGCCGCTTACATAGCGTGCCGCTAAACCCACCGAGCGCAGTGCGCCAATTGCTAGGTGAGCAAAGTCTTGGCATACGCCACGTCGGTTGGCGAGCACTTCGCTTAACGGCGTGGCCAGCGTGGTGAAGCTGGGGTCGTACTCGAAGGTGTCGTAAATCAACTGATTGAGTGCCAGCGCGGCATCGACCAGCGGGCGGCCAGGCGTGAAACAGCTGCGGGCAAATGCTGCCAGCTCGTCGTTACGACGAATAAACGGTGAGTCGAGCCGGTAAAGCTGCATATCGAAGCGGCTATCGTGACGTAGCTGTTCGGCCACGCTCTCCCAAGCGGGAGAGTTTCCGGGCAGCGGCTCCAGGGGTTGGGTGTTAAGCGGTGTGACGACGGTCACATCCAGCGTTTGATGTACGTCCTCCAGGGCAAAGTAGAGCACCCGGTTGCCAAACACATCGCGGCGTTCCGCCTGCACCTGGGGCTGCGGGCTGATGGTTAACGCTGAGGCGCCACACTGCTGGTGTTGGGTTTTGCGTGGCAGCACTCTGGCCTCGCTATGGCAGAGCGTCACCGGAGCACTGTAGTGATAGCGTGTGGTGTGCCGCAGCGTGTAGTTCATTCGTTGAGTTCCATGCTAACAAGTTGGCGCGGCCGCTCCACATGGCTGAAGTGGCTGTGGCTAATCGCATCAGAGAGCGCATTGAGTGGGGCAATCAGCGCGTCCAGCAGTTGCTCCAGCGCGGCCTGGGCGTCCGGGGTGTCGGCCAGATGGCTTAATCGGTCAATATCGGCGAGATGCAGCGCGGCATTGGCTTGAATGAGCAAGCGCCGTTCGGCATTACGGTAGGGGGACGAGCTGCCGGGCAGCCGGTCCATCTGCCGTTCTAAGCGCTTGAGCATATAACCCACCGAGCGTGGGTTGGTCTCATCGAACAGCAGCAGGTCTAAAATCGCTTCTGGATGCAGCTCGCTACGGTAGCGCCGCCGGTAGGCGGTAAAGTTATCGGTGGTGGCAAGCACCACTTCCCACAACGCCAGCCCCGGTGAGTGGGGCGCGTTGAGGGTGAGCTTGAGCAGCGACAGCAGCCCCAGCACCCGGTCCAGGAAGCGGCCAATATCCATAAACCGCCAGCCGTAATGGTGAGGCATGGTTTCATTACATAGCCCGAAAAACGCAGCAATCTGCGCAGACAGTCTTTCGCAGGCACGCCGAGCGGCGCTAGGAGCCAGCTCAAGGTTAAGGGCTTCCATCTGTTGGCGCAGCTGGTGCGCTACCCGCCAAGAGTCATCGCCTAAATGATCGCGCACGCTGCGGGCATTGCGCAGCAGCTGGGTAAAGAGCGGCTGCAGGGCCTGCGGGTCGTACTCATCGAACTGTGCCAACAGTGCCGTGCGTTTCTGCGCAAAGCCAACGAGCGGCGGTTTGGCGCCCTCGCCGTCATGTTTGAGCGTGGTGATCTCCAAGGCTAGCAGCAGCTCATCCAGCAGCTGGTCGGCGATTTCGTCCTGGTCGTACTCCATGAGCCGCATCAGTGCTTCACGCAGCAAGCGGGCGCGGGCGTCTAAGCGTTCGCCGTAGCGGCCTAACCAGAATAGGCTTTCAGCCACCCGGCTGGGCAGGTCGGTGCCATCGCGGGTCGCTACCATCGGGCCGCGTGCCTGGCGTAGCTGGCTCACATGGGGCTGCGGCGTATTCGCCGTGATCCAGACGTCTTTGACGATAGGGCTACTTAGCGAAGGTGAACCGGGCGCGCCAACCCACGCCAACCCGCCGGGCATGACGTGGTAGTCACTTGACGGCTGGCGCTGCGTTGCGACGCTGCCAGGCATTCGTGAGACAAAGCAGCGCAGGTTCAGCGTCGCCGGTGACAAGCGTTGCATATTGGTATCGAACACCGGCGCTGAGGCCGAGCGGGTGCTGGCATCGGCATTGGGCAGCAGCAGCGGTTCACCGAGCAAATGCTCGCAAAGCGCAGGCAGGTAGGCGGCCAGCTCGGCCATTTCCAGCACGCCAACGCCCAGCGCATTCGACATGGCCACACCGCTGGCACGGGTGGCTTGCAGCAGCCCTGGAACGCCCAATTGGGAGTCGCCGCGCAGCTCCAGCGGGTCGCAGTAGGCGTCGTCGCAGTGGCGCAACACAACGTCCACTGGCTGCAGGCCCCCTAACGTTCGCAGCCATAGCTGGCTATCGCGCACTACCATGTCCTGGCCTTCGGCGAGGTTGATATTCAGGTAGTTCGCAAGGTAAGCGTGCTCGAAGTAGCGCGGGCTGCCAGGGCCGGGGGTGAGCAGTACGATGGTTGGGTTGTCGCGGTGCTGGTAGGCCAACGCTGTGAGAGTGCGGTGGTACTTATCCAAGAAGCCCGCCAGCCGCTTGAGCGGGGCGTTACGGTACATTTCCGGCAGGGCGCGGGCCATCAGAATACGGTTTTCCAGCGCAAAACCGGTGCCCGACGGTGCCTGCAGGCGATCGCTCATCACGCGCCACTGCCCGTTGATATCTTGAATAACATCGATACCGTGGAAGCTAATTGCTGGGCGGTCGCTGGGCTGCGAACCGTGGCAAGGCAGCAAAAAGTGGGGCGAGGCCAGAATGGCTTGGGTAGGCAGTAGCCCTGCATCAAACAGCGTGCGCGGGCCGTAAATATCATCATATAGGGCATTAAACAGGCGGGTGCGCTGGGTCAAACCGACCTCTAGCGCTTGCCACTGCACCTGATCAATCACCCAAGGGAGCGGGTCGAGCCGCCATGAGCGCCCCTTGTCGTCGTGCATGTTAAAGATCACGCCGTTTTCCGCGAGCAGGCGCTGAATCTCTTCATGCTGCTGGTAGCGGCCATCCGCGCCGAGTGCTTCCAGCGCGCCGAGCAGGCCCTGCCAGCCGGGGCGCAGTTGCCCCTGCCGGTCGAGCATCGCATCAAACGTGCTGGGCTGTCCCTTGCCTAGCTGATTCAAGTAATCCTCAACAAGCCCGGCAGCGCCGAGCTCAAGCAGTGAGGGAGAGACAGGGGCGGTCATGAGCCTATTTGTCCTAAGCGAGTAGGGGGCGGATTATCCTGCAGCTAGCGCGGATAAGAAAGCATTAGCCGCTCCATTAGCGTGGGCGCCAGCGTAAATCCAGCGTGCAGGGCAACTCCTGGCTTGGCATTTCGGGCGTGGGTGCCTGATAGCCATGGCCGTGGCCGCTGTCGCTAAACCGGCCCAAGCGGCGAGCTTCTGCTTCAAACGCATTCACCGGGAAGGTTTCAAAGCTGCGTCCTGTGGGATGTACCACATAGTAAGTACAGCCTGCGACTGAGCGTTGGTTCCAGGTGTCGATGATATCGAACACTAGCGGCGCGTGAATCGGAATCTGCGGATGCAGCGCAGAGGGCGGTTGCCAAGCACGGTAGCGTACCCCCGCCACGGCTTCGCCGTTGCGGCCTGTGGGCGTCAGTGGAACGTGCCGACCGTTGCAGGAAATCATATAGCGGTCGCCGCTCATGCCGCTCACTTTGACCTCTAAGCGCTCCACCGAGGAGTCGACGTAGCGCGCGGTGCCGCCTGCGGTGGCTTCTTCACCCAGTACGTGCCAGGGTTCGATGGCTTGGCGAAGCTCGATCGAGAGCATCGGCGTGTGTAGCCGGCCGTGCACCGGGAAGCGGAACTCCAAAAACGGCGCAAACCAGGCAAGTTCAAACTCAAACCCGTGATGGCGCAGGTCGCTGAGCACATCGCTAAGGTCTTCCCATAAGTAGTGGGGCAGCATCCAGCGGTCTTGCAGGGCGCTCCCCCAGCGTACCGGCTTAGCGCGATACGGCGTTTTCCAGCAGCGGGCCACCAGCGCACGAATCAGCAGCATTTGCATCAGGCCCATGCGCGCGTGGGGCGGCATCTCGAAACCGCGCAGCTCTAACAGCCCCAGGCGGCCGCTGTCGCTATCCGGCGAGTAGAGCTTATCGATACAGAACTCTGCGCGGTGAGTGTTGCCGGTTAAATCGGTGAGCAGGTGGCGCAGCAAACGGTCGACCAGCCAAGGCTGTACCACCTCGCCTTCGGGCATTTGCTGCAGGGCAATTTCCAGCTCGTAGAGCGCTTCATGGCGCGCTTCATCGACCCGCGGGGCCTGGCTGGTGGGCCCAATGAACAGCCCAGAGAAGAGGTACGAGAGGCTAGGGTGGTGCTGCCAGTAGGTGACCAGGCTGGCCAGCAAGTCGGGACGACGCAAAAACGGGGAGTCGTCTGGGGTAATGCCGCCTAAGGTAACGTGATTGCCGCCGCCGGTGCCGGTATGGCGGCCGTCCAGCATAAATTTCTCGGTGCCAAGGCGCGCCTGCCGTGCCTCGTCGTAGAGGCGCTCGGTCTGCGCGACCAGCGTTTGCCAACTGGCGGCGGGCATGATGTTGACTTCGATGACGCCGGGGTCGGGGGTAATCTGGAAACTCTCCAGGCGCGGATCACGGGGCGGTGCGTAGCCCTCTATCATGATTGGGCAGGCCAGCGTGCGGGCACACTCTTCGATGCTGCTGAGCAGGTCGAGGTAGTGTTCGAGCTGGGTGAGTGGCGGCAAGAAAAGGTGCAAGCGGCCCTCGCGGGGTTCGATACACAGGCTGGTGTGAATGATCTTATGGTCACGATCCTCCACCGCGCTTGGCTGCTGCTGCACCGACTCGCCTTCTGGGTGGCTATAGCTTGGGTGTGTGGTTTGGCCCAGGCGTTCGGCGCTGGTAAAGCGGTGCTGTTCGGCGTTGCGGCGGGCTACTTCGCCATGAATGTCGCCAAGTACCGGGCGCGGGGCAAACAGCGACTGCGGCTGGGGCTGGTCTTCCGGGTCGGCCCAGGGCAGCGCAGAGAGCGGTAAACGCAGGCCCATGGGTGAGTCGCCAGGCACCAGGAAAAGGTGGTCGCGCTTCAGCGGCCAGCGCCCGCTCTCCCAGCGGTGCGATTGGGCAATGGAGTGGCGCAGCGGCAGGGCATAGCCGACCACCGCGCTCAAGTCTTGTTCCAGCAAGCGTGCTAAGCGGTGTCGTTCAGCATCATCTTTTAAGTCGGCCTGGCGCGGGTCGACGTTGACCGGCAGCGTTTGCTCTTTCCAGAGGTAGTAGTAGGCATCTTCATAGGCCGGAATCCAGCAGCGCTGTGCTACGCCCAGACGTTCGCTTAGGGCGCGAGTGAAGCGCTGCGCCATGGCGTCATCGGCCACCACGGCAGGCGCGCCTTCCATGCAGGCCAGCCAGTTTGGGTCGCGCCACAGCGGCACGCCATCTTTGCGCCAGTAGCAGGCCAGCGCCCAGCGGGGCAGCGGCTCGCCGGGATACCATTTGCCTTGCTGTTGTTGAATTACGCTGCCGGGGGCGTAGGCGGCCTGCAGCCGGGTGAGTAGCGCTTCGGCACGCTCGCGTTTGTGCTCACCCAGGGCGTCGGTGTTCCACTGGGGGCTTTCCATATCGTCGATGGAGACAAACGTTGGCTCGCCGCCCATGGTGAGCCGGACATCCTGCTGGTTCAGCTCGTGGTCAACCTGATCGCCAAGCGCCAGGATGCGTTGCCACTGTTGGTCGCTATAGGGATTGGTGACGCGGGGGTCTTCATGAATACGCTCGACGCGCATCTCCACGTCAAACGTTGCCTCACACTTTTCCGAAAAGCCGGTAATGGCGGCGGCGCTGCCGGTCGTCGGCGTGGCAGCTAGCGGAATGTGGCCTTCGCCCGCAAACAGCCCAGAAGTGGGGTCTAGGCCTACCCAGCCTGCGCCGGGCAGGAACACTTCGGTCCAGGCGTGGAGGTCGGTGAAGTCCACGTCGGTGCCGCTGGGGCCGTCCAGTGCCTTCACATCCGGCGTAAGCTGAATCAGGTAGCCCGAGACAAAGCGAGCGGCAAGGCCCAGATGGCGCAGTATTTGCACCAGCAGCCAAGCGCTGTCACGGCAGGAGCCGCTCGCCAGCGTTAGCGTCTCTTCGCAGCTCTGTACCCCAGGCTCCATGCGCACGAGGTAGCTGATGTCTTTCTGCAGGCGCTGGTTGAGGGCGACGAGGAAATCGACGCTGATGGTCGGCTCAAGAGAGACGTCTTTTAGCCACTCCAGCAGTCGTGGCCCGGCCTCGGTCACTTCCAGGTACGGCCCTAGCTCCTTGGTGAGTTCATCGGGGTACGTGAAGGGAATCTGTTGGGCGACATCATCCAAAAAGAAATCGAACGGATTGATCACCGTCATCGGGGCGATGAGTTCGACGGCAATCGTGAGTTCTTTGCGGGGTTCGGGGAACACCAAGCGAGCGTTAAAGTTGCCGAATGGGTCCTGCTGCCAGTTTAAAAAATGATCGTCGCCTGAAATGTTCAGCGAATAGGCATCAATATGGGTACGGCAGTGGGGGGCTGGACGTAGCCGAACCACATGGGGTGACAATTTAACAGGTCGGTCGAAGCGATACGTTGTGCGGTGATGCAAAGCAACGCGAATGGTCATTAGGCAGCCCCTAAAGTAAGCCGTATTCAACCGACCTAGCTGTTCGCCAGCACCGGTAAGAAAAACAACAGTTAAAAGTTAAGTATAAAAAGTATCGTTCCTGTTGCTCTTTTTTGCAGCTGCAATATTGCATCATGCGTTTAAGAAGTGTGGAAAATTTGCCAAACGTCTCGATACAGCACTCTTTGCACGTTAATGGTGCTTGTTTTAGGTGCTGTGTTGATAAAGCACCAGAAAGGTGCGCGAATAAATAACTAAACGGTAATCACTCTCTCATGAGTTATTTAAACGTTGAAATAACGCGAAAGATGGTACGTATTTTGCCTAAACACTTATGTAGTTAACTAAAAGCATCGCTAATGAGTGTCGTTAGCTATGTAGGTTGCGCGCGGCAGGCCTACACTCGGTTTAATGTAGATGTCGCTTCTACCCTTGCGCTAGGAGAGCGCCCATGAGCCAAGTAAATTGGAATAACTATGAGTGCCATGACTTTTACGACGAACTGTTAGCGGCGCCCGGGAAGCCCCGTACATCGGCAGATGAACTTTGCAATATGCTGGCGCACTTTAGCGCTGAAGAGTTGGCTGAGCGTAAGACTGCGGCAGAGATTGCCATTCGAACAATGGGCATTACGTTTACCGTTTATTCAGAGGGGGCAATGATTGATCGCGCTTGGCCGTTTGATATTGTCCCGAGAATTATATCCGCCAGCGAATGGCGTAAAACAGAGGCCGGCTTAAAGCAGCGTGTACAAGCATTAAATCTGTTTATCGATGATCTTTATCATGATCAAAAAGTGATTAAAGACAAAGTATTACCCGCTGAAGTGTTGGCTCAGTCGGCTAATTTTCGCCCCCAGTGTGTTGGTGTCAATCCGCCCCACGGCGTTTGGGCGCATATATGTGGGTCTGATTTAGTGCGCGGCGGCGATGGGGTGCTGTATGTGCTTGAAGATAACTTGCGTATTCCATCGGGTGTTTCCTACATGCTTGAGAATCGCAACGTGACCAAGCGCGTGCTGCCGGAGCTTTTCGCTTCGGGCAAGATTCTGCCGGTGGATGATTACGTCGCTCAGCTCTACGACATGCTGGCGGCGATGTCGCCGCGCCCTGGGGACGACCCGCAGGTAGTTGTACTAACGCCGGGTATTTATAACTCTGCCTATTTCGAACACGCCTATCTTGCGCAGCAAATGGGAGTGGAGCTGGTGCAGGGCAGTGACCTGCTAGTAGACGATGAGGATGTTGTTTACATGCGCACCGTAGAGGGCTTGCGGCGGGTAGACGTGATTTACCGCCGGGTCGATGATGAGTTTCTCGACCCTGAAGTCTTTAATACAAGTTCTGTGCTTGGCGTGGCGGGTTTAATGCGCTCATGGCGAGCAGGCAAGGTAGCGCTCGCCAATGCACCGGGAGCCGGGGTCGCCGACGACAAAGTGGTTTATGCGTTCGTGCCTGACATTATTCGCTACTACCTGGATCAGGAGCCGCTGCTGCCCAACGTGCCAAGTTATCTGTGCATGTTTGAAGAGGATCGCAAATATGTGCTGGAGCATTTAGACGAACTGGTGGTGAAGCCTGCCAACGAATCAGGCGGCTACGGCATGCTGATTGGCCCCCGCTCCACCCAAGAGACCCGCGATGAATTTGCCCGGCTGATCAACGCGAACCCACGTAATTATATGGCCCAGCCTACGCTGGCACTCTCCACTACGCCTACGCTTGCTAACGGCTTGCCGCAGCCGCGCCATGTGGATCTGCGTCCGTTTATTCTATCTGGGCCGGAAATTCATGTGACGACGGGCGGGTTAACCCGTGTTGCACTCGTAGAAGGTTCGCTAGTCGTTAACTCTTCCCAGGGCGGTGGTAGTAAAGATACCTGGATAGTGGAAACGGATGAGAACGCGGCGCCCGCCACTGAGCATAAAGGAGCCTAGCGTCATGCTGTCACGCGTAGCAGAAAACCTTTACTGGATGGCGCGCTACATTGAGCGGGCCGAAGATACCGCGCGGCTATTGAGCGTCAATAGTCACTTAATGCTGGACTTGCCGCGTCACTTGCCGCTGGGCTGGGCGCCGCTGATTGAGATGACGGGAACACTGGAGTTCTTCAATGAGCGCCACACCAGTTTCGATGAGCGCAGCGTAGTGCACTTTTTGTGTGCCGACGCCCAAAATGGCAGTTCGATTCTTTCGGCGCTGGCCAGCGCCCGTGAGAACCTGCGTACGACCCGCGATGTGGTGCCTCGCGAGATATGGGAAGAGGTCAACCAGCTCTATCTGAATGTTGCTGATCATGCGGAAAACGGCGTAAGTCCCAGACGGCGGGATGCGTTTTTGAAAAGCGTGATACGCGGCTGCCAGACGCTAACAGGGCTGATTGAGGGTACCTTGAGCCACGGCCCCGCGCGCACGTTTATCGAGCTGGGTCGTCAGCTTGAACGGGCAGATATGACGACGCGTATTGTTGACGTGCGCTCGGCCAGTTTGCTGCCTCAAAACCCTGAAGAGCTGCTGCCGTTTGAAAACTTGCAGTGGATGAGCGTGTTGAAATCACTCACCGCTTACCAAATGTACCGCCAGCAGGTGAGGCTTCGGGTGCGCGGGCCAGACGTGCTGCGTTTTTTACTGCAGGACCCTAACTTGCCACGGTCAATTGCGTGCAGCCTGGAAACCTTGGGTCACGAACTGCAGCTGCTACCCAGACAAGACCGAGTGGCCGCAACGGTGTCGCTGGTGCGTGCGGATGTTGTCGACGCCGATATACAGGCCTTAGCCCACTCACCAAGCAAGCTGCATGCCTTTGTGGACGAGCTGCAAATTGGTTTTGCCACTATTCACGACACGCTTAGCGCGACCTATTTTGTTAATAGTGATGAAGTGCCGAGGGTGACGCAATGGCAGAGCCAAAGCCAGAACCACGCCGGGGATAACGACAACGACTAATTACGCCGATGGCGAGCTGGCGCGTGCTTTCTGAATGAGGGCATGGATATACGCCAGCTTATCGTGCACGGCTGGAGCAAGCACTCCCGGCGCTAAATCCAGTAAGCCCATATCGCGATTCAGCTCGTTCACCGCCATGCCGACCTTGTGAAAGTCCCTGAGCATACTCTCCAAGGTGCCGTCACACTCTGCGCGAGAAAGCCCCATGTGTAGGGCGGTGTCCAGCACAGCCACCATATCCAGATAAAACGCAAACGTCTCGGCGAAATCCTCCCAGGGGTGCATGGCCGCATAGGCGGAAATAAAGCGTGTTGGCCAGTCAGCAGGCGCACCTTGTTGATAGTACTGCTCTAGTGCATCGCTATAAGGGGGGTGGTTGTGGTCGCCAAAAACGCGGCAGCTGGCCTCTTCGTCTTGGTCTTTTACCAGCAAATCCCAGTAGTAGTGGCCAATCTCATGGCGAAAGTGGCCGATCAGCGTCCGATGGGATTCATTCATATCCACTCGCAGCCGCTCGCGTTCAACGTCATCCGCCTCTTTCACATTGATGGTGATGTGACCATTGGCATGGCCCGTGTAAACCTTCTCTTGGTTAGCCGTTGAGCGCCAAAGACCCTGATCGGGGAGGGCGTCGGCCATAAACGAAAAGCTCAGTGCTACACGAATATTTTCACCCTCCATGCCATGGGGCAGTTGGAGATGGTCTAAGGTATGAAACAGGCGGCGTTTGGCTGCTTCTAGCGCCGCCCAGCGTTCGCGGTTACCTATAATATCCAGGTCGGGGATCACCTCATTGTAGCGGCAACAGTCGCACAGCGTATCGGCGTGTCCTTCGTTCATTACTACCATGCGGTTACACACATTCTCGACAGCGTAGTTGTGACACTTCATCAGCGCAGCGTTGCAGCCAATGTGTGTGCAGCGGTAGCCCCCATTTGCTAAAGGCGCTAACGCCACAATATGTGAACAGGCCGGGCACCAGCCCACTTCCGACTCACAGGCAAGGCAGTGGGTATTTTCATAGAAAAGCGGGTTACCGCAGCGGCAGCTAAACGTCTGCATGGTTGCCTCCTGGTGGGTGTTGCACTTTGAAAACCACAGGCATAGCGATGTGAGGGCTTGTCTTTATCGTCAGCATAGCGATGGGATGTCGGCGAAGGAAAGGCTGATTATTAGAAATTAAAAATAGGTACTGCACTAAGGGCGATGTTGACGTTTACGTCAACTTGCTGATATACCCTAGAGGCTCCTAATTAGAACCCATAACAAACATAAGCGTGAGGAATAGTGCTATGCCCGTTCGCGAAATACCGATGTATATCGATGGTCAGCAAGTCGTATCCGAAAGCCAGGATTGGCGTGATGTGGTAAACCCCGCTACTCAAGAAGTCGTTGCCCGAGTGCCTTTCTGCACCGCCGAAGAAGTAGAACGCGCCATTGCCAGTGCCAACACTGCGTTTAAAACGTGGCGTAAAGTACCGCTAGGCAAGCGTATGCGCATTATGCTGAAGCTTCAGGCGCTGATTCGTGAAAACACCGCTGAGCTGGCGGCGCTGATTACCGAAGAGCACGGTAAGACGCTGCCCGATGCAGAAGGTGAGGTAGGCCGTGGCCTTGAGGTGGTTGAGCACGCCTGCTCAATTACGTCGCTACAGCTGGGCGAGCTGGCTGAAAACGCGGCAAATGAAGTCGACGTTTACACCATGCATCAGCCGCTTGGCGTTGGTGCGGGTATTACGGCGTTCAACTTCCCGATTATGCTGCCCTGTTTTATGTTTCCGCTGGCCATCGCCACCGGCAATACGTTTGTTCTCAAGCCCTCCGAGCAAGACCCTAGTTCCACCATGCGTCTGGTAGAGCTTGCCCATGAGGCGGGTGTTCCCCCCGGTGTGCTGAACGTTGTGCACGGCGGCCCGGATGTGGCGAATCAGATTGCTGATCATCAGGATATCAAAGCGCTCTCCTTTATCGGTTCGACCCATGTAGGCTCGCTGCTTTACAACCGCGCTGCGGCTGCAGGCAAGCGCATGCAGGCGATGATGGGCGCGAAAAACCACTGCGTTGTTATGCCAGATGCTAACCGCAGCCAAGCCATTGACAGCCTGTTAGGCTCCGCTTTTGGCGCGGCAGGCCAGCGCTGTATGGCGAATTCGGTCGTAGTGTTGGTGGGCGAAGCCCGCGAGTGGGTCAAGGATATTGAAGAAGGCGCGCGGAGCATGAAAGTGGGGCCAGGTACCCAACGCGATGCGGATTTAGGCCCGCTGGTTTCGCCTCAGGCCAAAGAGCGCGTAGAACGCCTGATTACCGCGGGCGAAAAAGAGGGTGCCAAACTGCTCGTCGATGGCCGTAACTTTACGGTGGAAGGGTATGCTGAAGGTAACTTCGTCGGGCCTACCCTGTTTGCTGACGTTACCGCCGATATGACCATCTACCGGGAAGAGATCTTTGGGCCAGTACTCTGTGTGGTGAGTGTTGAAACGCTGGATGAAGCCATCGAGTTTATTAACGCTAACCCCAACGGCAACGGCACGTCTATTTTTACTAACTCCGGCTGGGTAGCGCGGCGCTTTGAAACTGATATCGACGTTGGCCAAATTGGTATTAACGTGCCGATTCCGGTGCCGGTGGCCTATTTCAGCTTCACCGGCTCGCGGGCTTCGAAGCTGGGAGATCTAGGGCCAAACGGCAAGCAAGCTATCTCTTTTTGGACTCAGACGAAAACGGTCACCGCTCGCTGGTTTGAGCCGGAAAACGTTTCAAGCGGTATTAATAGTACGATCTCGCTTTAACGCTTTTCGCACGAGCAGGGCTCAACCTAGCAATGTGAAAGGTAAAAAACGCAACAAGCCCCGTCTAGGCGGGGCTTGTTCACATGCAAGGTTGCTTCACTGGACTTAAAAGTTATCAAACAGCGGTAAGCTTTTTTCAAAGAGCTGCTCGATGGGACCAAGCTGGCTTTCGTGCATTACCAGCAGCGTTGGGGCATCTTTAAAGTGCTTGCGTAGCGGAACGAGCAGCGCAAACTCTCCCTCCTCAAGGTGAAACTCGTGGATTTCACGTAGCCCGTGGGGGGTTTCAAGCTGAGAGCAACGGTAGTTATCGTCTTCGCTATAAATGAGACGGTGATACATTTTGAACAGGGTATAGAGGGCGAGGCCGCCACTAAAAGCAGGCCAGCGCGCTGGGGTTTCGCGGATATCCGGGGCTAAGGTTTTGCCATCGGCTTCAGCATCGGCAATGGCTTCTGCCAAAGGTTCTGCCAGAACCGCCTTAGCATCAGCGGGCAGCGGGCTATTTTGACGTGCTGCCTGGTCAAAATCGCTAACGGCAGCGCGAAAATCATCCAGAGAATGGATCGCGTAATCCATGTGTTGTAGGTCGGCAGGCTCAAAGCCACCGTTTTCCCAGCCATGGATAACACGTAACGTTACTTGACCCCGGCTCATCGGGCGTGCCAAAAGCATATGCAGCATCGTGCGGATATGCATTTGGCGCTCATCGGCATCATTCTCGAAAGCGCTGTATGGCTCGGCAAATAGTTCGTGCAGTCGTCCCGGAGTATGCTCTTTGGCTTCGGCGTATTGCATGGCAGTTTCCCTGTTGGCGAGCCGTTTAAAGCGCGCTATGCACGGCTTTTATGATGTTTTAGTAAGGTGAAAGTATGGCGAGCGTGGCCCTAGATTGATAGTCACTTTGTATAGTATTTTGTTACTGAATTACTAAGCTTATTACATTTTACTGGCCGCACAACCTACTCCTACGCCGCGAACATAACCACAAGATAACAACAAGAGAGAAACTATGATGGCTGCTATAAGTCGCTTTTCCGTACCAGAAACCCTCGATGAGCTGCCCGACGATATTCGCCGCTCAATCTTAAGCGTGCAAGAGAAGGCCGGGTTTGTACCGAATGTTTTTTTAATGTTGGCCCATCGGCCAGATGAGTTTCGCGCTTTCTTTGCCTATCACGACGCGTTAATGGAGCGGACGTCGGATACGCTCACCAAAGCTGAAAAAGAGATGATTGTAGTGGCAACGAGCGCCCGCAATCGCTGCTTATACTGTGTCGTAGCCCACGGTGCTTTAGTGCGTATTTATAGTAAAGACCCACTACTTGCCGATAACGTAGCGGTTAATCATACCGTGGCGAACCTCAGTGATCGCCACCGCTTGATGCTCGATTTCGCCCTGCACAGTGCCATTGAGCTAGGGGAGTTCTCCCTCGCTTGGCAGGAGCGCTTGGCGGAGGTTGGTTTCACTTTGGACGACTGCTGGGATATAGGCGCTATTGCGGCTTTTTTTGGTATGTCTAACCGGCTGGTCACCTTGGCGGGAACACCGCCTAACCCTGAATTTTATACCATGGGGCGTGAGCCTCGCAGGTGACGCTGGCGCTCCACTCCATGCGTCATCAGCGCGCTTGGCCCGTGCCCCATTAAACTCGATAGCCACCGCATCAGGGACGATTATGATTCGAAGTATGCTCACCACGCCCGACGGGCTGGCTCACGAAGGCGATGAAAACCTGATTGAGCGGTGGCAGGCAACGCCGGAAAGCCATATCTGGATAGATATGCAAGGCGAGCCAGAGCTGCGTGAGCGAGAACTGCTTGAGCGTCTGAAGTGCCACCCTATGGCCATTCAGGATGCTCAAAAAGAGCGTCACCCGCCTAAAATTGAAGAGTTTGAGCACCATACGCTGATCATCTACCGCGGTATTTCCTCTTTTGATGCACAGCTCAACTTCTTGCCTCAGCAGGTGTGCTTTTTTATTGGCGCGCACTTCCTGATTACTCTGCATCCCGGCAACGCGCTTAGTATTGATCGTTTTTTTAACGAACAGGGCAGCGCGCTGCTAAAAGAGTCCCCCGAGCGTGTAGCGCTCAGAGTCATGTATACCTCGGCAGGGTTTTATATCGATAGCCTGCTGGAGTTCGAAAGCGAACTGAGCGATCTAGAGGATGAGTTGCTAGAAAATGGTAATGACGTCCTGATGCGTAAACTAACCACCTATCGCTCACGCCTGGTGAAGCTGCGCCGTATTTTTAGTTACCACAAGGGGATTACCCAGGAGTTGACCGCCTACGACTACACGCATCTGCCGCGAGACGAGAACGAAACTCTCTACGCGATTAACGATGTGGCCGAGCGCTTTGAGCGCCTCTATACCCTCACGCAGATGTACTACGATATTTGCGGCGACTTAGTGAACGGCTATATTTCGATTTCTTCGCATCAGCTTAATATTACGATGCGGGTATTGACGGTGATTACGGCTATTTTCGTACCGCTGACGTTTATTGCCGGTATCTACGGGATGAACTTTGAGTACATGCCCGAGCTGAAGTTTCAGTACGGCTACTTCTTTGTGTGGGGTGCCATGGTGGGGATTGGAGGAAGTTTGATTTGGCTTTTCAAACGTAAAAACTGGTTTTAGGCCGTTTGGTGGGTGAAAAGTTGAACCCCTCCCATGTGGTTTAAGCCTGACTGTGGCATTCTCTGCGTCGACCAATGACGTGCATACACCTGGGAGCAAACACCATGACCATTATGATAATTGGCCTGCTGATATTTCTTGGCAGCCACTCTGTGCGTATTTTTGCGGAAAATTGGCGCCAGCAGCAGATAAATCAGCATGGGCTTACCACCTGGAAAGTCGCTTACTCTGTGGTATCGGTGGTAGGCCTTGCTCTTGCCATTTATGGCTTCGGGCAAATGCGCTTGGATCCGATCTATATTTGGTTCCCGCCGATGGGGTTACGCCATGCGGTAGCGCTGCTCATGCTACCCGCCTTTATTTTTCTGGTTGCCGCCTATGTGCCGCGCAATGCGATTCAGGCGAAGCTTGGTCACCCGATGATGCTGTCGGTGAAAGTGTGGGCACTTGCCCACCTGCTGGTCAACGGCCGGCTTGGCGATATTATCTTTTTCGCCGCCTTCTTAGTGTGGGCCATTTTGGCGTTTAAAGCGGCCAAAAAGCGCGACCGTCTTCATCCGCCAGCAGCCGTGGCAACGTCTACTCCCGCGACGATTGCCACGGTGGTCATCGGAGTTGTTGCTTACGTGCTGTTTGCGTTCTATCTGCACACGTTACTCATTGGTGTGCCCGTATTTAGCTAATAGGCATTGTGGCTGAGCGTGTTCAATGGTGGCAGCGCCTTTAGCGCTGTCACCGTTATTTTTTATGTAGGGTGACGCGGGCTAAATTTGCTACTTTGTCAGGCAGGTAATCAAGACGGTCATCTATCGGAGTCAGCCTATGAGCGAAGTAGCTAGCGCGGTGCCAGTCACAATGTCTGCCATGCTGTTAATGGGCCACGGGGACGTTGATCAATTACAGTACCACCAGAAAATACCCACCCCCCAGCCCGGCCCTGGGCAAGTGCTGGTACAGGTGACCGCCACCGCGAAAAACAACACCGACCGTAAAGCCCGCGAGGGGCTGTATCCCACCAAAGGAAAAGAGGAGGTAACCTCGTTTGCCATGGGCGGCACGCCGACTTTGACGTTTCCGCGTATTCAGGGCGCCGATGTGGCGGGACGTGTTGTTGCCGTAGGTGAGGGGGTAGATGAGCGCCGCATTGGCGAGCGCGGCCTGCTGGATTTCAACATCTACGCTGATGAGCGTCGTGATATCAACCTCACGCCGGACTACTACGGCCACGGTGCCGACGGTGGCTATGCCGAGTACATGGCGGTGCCCGCCGATCAGTTCCATCACGTGGCTAACCCGGAGCTGAACGATGCAGAGCTGGCGGCCATGGGCATGTGCTCCTACCAAACGGCCTACCATATGATGACTGCCGCCAACGTGCGTGCTGGCGAGCGCGTGCTGGTGAGCGGTGCCAGCGGTGGCGTTGGCACGGCATTGATTCAGCTATGCCGTATTGTGGGGGCCATCCCCTACGCGGTTAGCCAGCGCGATAAAGCCGAGGCGCTGCGCGCGCTGGGTGCGGAAGCGGTCATCGACCGTGGCGACCTGCCGTCGTTTGTCGAGCGTGTACTAGCAGCCACCGACGGCCATGCCATTGATGCGGTGATGGACTTAGTTGGCGGTGAAATGACCGACCTGTTCATCGATACCATGATCGGTGATATGCAGCGCCGGAGAACTTATCCACGGCTCTCCATTGCCGGGGCTAGCGGCGGCAATCTTAGCGAGATCATGTGGACGCGTATCTACCTCTATCAGGTACAAATCTTCGGTGTCTCCCACGGTACCCGTGAAGAGGCAGAGCAACTGATCGCCTGGATTCGTAGTGGTGAGCTGAAGCCGGTGCTGCATGGGGCGTTCAAACTCTCTGACTTGCATCAGGCCGAGCGCTACTTCGTGAACCGGGGCAGTAACTATCTGGGGAAAATCGTTATTGTCCCCGATGCTCAGTGGGACACCCACGGAGCCCCGTTTGCCATTACCACTGCCTAGGAGCCGGGTGAGTGAAAAATCTTCATACGATTCAATTGTTGGACACGCATGCGGGCGGCGATGTTAGCCGCATCGTCACCGGCGGTATTGATACGCTGCCCGGCGCCACGGTTCGTGAGCAGATGGAGTACCTACGCGACGATGCCGATGGCTTAAGGCGCTTGTTGCTTGAAGAGCCTTACGGCATTCCCGAAATGTCGGTGGACCTACTGGTGCCTGCCACACACCCTGAGGCCGTGGCGGGGTATATCATTATGGAAGTGATGGGCTATCCGATTTATTCAGGCTCCAATACCCTTTGCACCGCAACGGCCGTGCTGGAGACCGGCATTGTGCCCAAGCAAGAAGGTATTCAGCGCTTTAAGCTAGAAGCGCCTGCGGGGCTGGTGCAAATTGAAGCCAGCGTGCGTAACGGCGTTGTGGAGTGGGTGACATGCGAAGGCCTGCCCAGCTATATCGATACCTACCGTGACACCATTCACGTGCCAGGCGTTGGCAACGTGACTTACTCGATTGCTTATAGCGGTGGTTTTTACGCCCTGGTCGATGCTGAAGCCCTAGGGTTTAAATTAGTACGAGACGAAGAGCAGGCCCTAGCGGCCTGTGCCTATAAAATCGTTGAAGCGATCAAAGCCCAGCGCGGCTTTTCTCATTACACCTTAGGAGATGTGGGGCCGCTGCCGTTTCTGCACTTTATGGGGCCAGAAGAGCAGGTGGCGGAAGGCTATATCCGCTCGCGTTCAACGACCTACGTGCACCCTGGGGTTATTTGTAGAAGCACGACGGGCACCGGAACGTCAGCGCGGCTGGCGCTGATGAACTATGAGGGGCGGTTAACGGTAGGTGATAAGCTCGAAACGGTGTCGCTGCGAGAAACCGGGTTTATCGGTACCTTTACCGGTACCCACCAGGAAGGCGCCTACCAAGTAGTGGAAAACACCATTACGGGTCGTAGCTATGTGCTGGCAGAGTCGAAGATTGTGATTAACTGCGACGACCCAATGGTGGCCTGTGGCGAACTGCACCCTATTCTGAGTGACCGTCATAGCGAGTAACAACGCTGGGCTTAGCGGGTCTTGATACCTGCGTCCACATAGCCTTGCTGCTCAATACGTTCCCATACCGGGGCCTTCTCGGCCTCGGTCATGCTTCCCCAGCAGGCGATTTCATCCAGCGTACGTCCGCAGCCCTGGCAAATCTGAGTGCTTGGCTCTATTTGGCAGACGTGAATACAGGGCGATAGCGGACGAGGAGACGTTGACATTTGGTTCACTGTGTTAGGCATGGAAGAATATTGGGAGCTGGATAAACCCTAGCCCACCGGTACTTTACCACGCAGCGACTTAATTTTGCCTTTGCGGGTTTTATGATCCACACGGCGGCGCTGCGAGCCTTTGGTGGGCTTTGTGGGGCGGCGCGCTTTAGGCTGTTTCGCTACGCTTTGAAGCAAGTCTTGCAGGCGCTTTAGCGCATCCTCTTTGTTCAGCTCCAGCGTGCGATAGCTCTGAGCTTTAATAATCACCACGCCCTCCTTGCTGATGCGCTGGTCAGAGAGGGCCATCAAGCGCTCTTTGTAAACAGGCGGCAGCGTTGAGCGCTGAATATCAAAACGCAGATGTACGGCAGAGGCGACTTTATTAACGTTCTGACCGCCTGCGCCCTGCGCGCGAATTTGGCTAATATCGATTTCCCAGTCGGCAAGGCTAACGCTATTAGAAATAGTGAGCATTCAATTCCTTGGTATCCCAATGAGTCTATAAGGCTAACACACTTGACAGTGAGCAGGCTGCGGCGGCCTATTAAGGAACACTTCTCCATCACAAGATAAGGAGCACCCATGGATGCCCTATTAGAACACTCACCGCTGAGTGTAGGGACCCTTTACCGCCTGCTATCGGGCAGCGTATGTCCTCGCCCCATTGCCTGGGTCGCTACCCAGGACAAACGAGGAAACACCAACCTAGCCCCCTTCTCGTTTTTTAACGTGGCCAGTATTGATCCGCCTATTCTGGCGTTCTCACCGCTTTTGGATGGCAGTGCTCAGCCCAAAGACACACTACTGAATTTAGAGGAAGTAGAAGAGTGCGTGGTGCACGTGGGCACTGAAGGACTAGTGGAAGCGCTTAATACCAGCAGTGCCAGCCTTCCCCGTGGAGAGGATGAGTTTACGCTGGCGGGGCTTGAGAAGGCCGCTATGCAAGGCGTTCGCGTGCCGCGTATTAAAACGGCACCGGTCGCCTTCGGTTGCAAACTGGTGGATGTGGTCCGCTTTGGCAATCGGCCACTGGCCGGCAGCTTAATATTGGTGCAAATCGTCGCCGTACATATCGATGATGTTCTTTGGGATGGCCGCCATGTAGATATGGATGCGCTTCAACCTATTGGCCGACTCGCCGGTAGCGACTACGTGCGCATTACAGACCGTTTTGCCATTCAACGGCCAGCGTAACCAACGACACGTTTTATTACATTCTGTTTAGGGCTAGCTAAGCTTAAGTCGTATATTCTTTGGCCGATAAAAGAAAAACGTACCATCTTCTGAGGGTAAATCAATGGGGCGAATCACAGCATGGCTCATGGCCACCGGTCTAATCATTGCGCCAATAGCGCAAGCAGACCTTGAAGTAGGGATGGTCGCCCCTGCCAGCGGTGGAGCTGCACCTTTAGGTATTGGCATGCAGCAGGGCGTTGAAGCCTACTTTGCCAAGCTCAATGCGGAAGGGGGCGTTAACGGCCAATCGCTGAGCCTAACCACCTTTGATGACCAGTATGCGCCGTTGCAGGCTGCCAAACACACTCGTGAGCTGGTGGGTAATGACAACCTATTGGCGGCGATTGGTAATGTCGGGACACCTACCGCCGCGGTAACCATTCCGATTTACAATCAGGAGAAAACGCTCCTGTTTGGCGCCTTTACCGGGGCTGGTATCCTGCGCCGCTCCCCGCCCGACCGCTATGTGATTAACTACCGGGCCAGCTATGTTCAAGAGACAGCCACGATGATTGATGGGCTTCTGGCCGCGGGTATCCAAACTGAAGAGATCGCTTTTTTCACCCAAAACGACAGCTTTGGGGATGCAGGCTATAACGGCGCGATTCGTGCCCTGAATGCTCAAGGCATCTCGGATACCTCCCAGCTGGTGCATGGCCGTTTTACGCGCGGAACCCGTAATATCCACCAGGGCTTAGCCACTATTTTGCAGGCCCCAGTAACCCCTCGCGCGGTGATTATTGTCGGCACCTTTGGCCCTGCCGCTGATTTTATTCGTGAAGCGCGTCAAGACCTCCCCGACACGATTTTCCTTAATGTCTCCTTTGTGGGTAGCCAAGCACTGCTAGAGACGCTAGGCCCACTAGCGGAAGGGGTCATCGTTACTCAAGTTGTACCGCCGTTAGATGCTGACCTGCCTGCCGTTGAAGAGTATCGCCAAGCAATGGCTGAATATGCCCCGGACGAAACGCTCGACTTTATCTCTCTTGAAGGTTACCTGGCCGCTAAACTTTTCGCCGAGGGTGTTAAAGCCGCAGGCAGTAATCCTGACCGAGAGGCCGTTGTGGATGGCTTATTAAGCCTTGGCAGTATTGATATTGGCGTGGGTGAACCGCTCACCTTAGGGCCGAATGACCACCAGGCAAGCGATGCGGTATGGCCCACTATTATCCGAAACGGCCAGTTCGAGCCCGTGGATTGGGCTAGCGTAGCGCCGTAACGGATTGTTAACGTTTCTTTTGCTTTACCTCTGACACAGCGAATACCTCTAATGAAAAAAACCATAAGCATCCGCGCGATGCTGATTAGCCTCTTTGCTGCTGCGGTGCTGGGCAGTATTGTGCTGGCGGGCACCGGTTGGATGACCAACCATAGGCTCATTAGTGTGCAGCATTTTATTACTGATGAGGTACTGCCGCTTCAGGATGCTAGCCGCAGCATGGTGCTGACGATGGGCGCGTTTGGCCAGCGGCATGCCGATTTGCTAGCGATAAGTAATGCCCGAGAGTTGGAGCAGGTCACGCCTCGCAGTGAGCTAGATACGCGCTACAGCCAGGCACGCGCAGGGCTTACACGTATTGAGCAAACAGGTGTTGCTGGGCAACTGACCGCGTTAGATAGTGAATACCAAGCCCTGTTAACAGGCGATGAGGCGCTTGAAAGTGTTCGCCGTGATGCGTTGAGCCTGCAGGCTCAGATGGCCGAGCAAATTGCCCAAATGGAAGCGGACATTACCAACGTGATGCGCAGTGCCGAAGACATTGCGGGCCGTACGGCGCTGGCTCAAGTGCGTGAAGCGCGTCGCCAGCGAGAGCTTATGGAGGCCTGGCGTGAAGAGGGCTCGACCACGTTGCCCACTCAAATTCTAGATAATATGTTCACCGCCCGGGTGGATATTAGTCGCCTGAGTGGCAATGCCCGCATGGCGGTTGCCACGCTGTCCGATTTAGGGCGGCAAATGATGCAGGTGAATAGCATTGATGCATTGGTCAACCTGCGCAGCAATGAGATTTCCCAGCAGGTGTCGCTGGCCCGCCAGTCTCTGGCAGCGATTGCTGATGCCTCCAGCACCACCGTCGAACAGCGCGCATTGATTAACGAACTCGATGCGGTGATTGTTGAGTTAAACGGCTTAATGGTTGAGGACGCTGACTCGGTCTACGCCCTGCGCCAGCAGCAGTTGGACCTGAGTGCCCAAGTGCAGGCCGCACTGGCCAACGTGGCGACTGCAACGAACCAGATGCGTGCTGCGCTAAGTGACATCGAAGCCTACACCGTTGCTCAGGCTGCCGGCGCCAGTGAGGAAGCCGAAACCTTGGCAAATGCGGGGCGTACCCTGCTGATTATGGTAACCACGGGTGTGATTGTGGTGTTGGCAATATTCGGCTGGCGCACCCTGGTTCGCGTGCTCGGGCCGCTGGTCGCTATGCGACAGCAAATGGAGAGTATTAGCGGTGCTGCGGGTAAGAATGCGGACCTTTCAATGCGCTTGGCGTTAGAGCGCAACGATGAGGTAGGCCAAGCTGCGCAGGCTTTCAACCGCATGATGGATACTTTTGAGAGCATGGTGGCGCAAATTCGTGAAAGCGCTGAGGCCATTGCGGCCAGTAGCCGTCAAATTGCGGCGGGTAACGAAAACCTTTCTCAGCGTACCGACCAACAGGCGGCGTCTCTGGCTGAAACGGCATCAAGTCTTGAGCAGATTACCGCCACAGTGAAGCAAACGGCCGACTATGCTGAGCAGGCCAAAGGCGCCAGCGGTGGCGTTGACCATCGGGCGCGTTCGGCAGGAGAAGTCGCCAAGCGCACCACCGAAGCGATGAGTGACATTCGTCAATCAAGTGAAAAAATCACCTCGATTATTAAAGCGATTGACGACATCGCATTTCAAACGAACCTGTTGGCGCTTAATGCCTCCGTAGAAGCGGCCAGGGCAGGCGAGCAGGGA
The DNA here is from genome assembly GCF_044809155.1 of Vreelandella venusta. Taxonomy (GTDB): domain Bacteria; phylum Pseudomonadota; class Gammaproteobacteria; order Pseudomonadales; family Halomonadaceae; genus Vreelandella; species Vreelandella venusta_B. The sequence goes on along the minus strand of NZ_CP085241.1, from coordinate 2,488,969 downwards.
CGCGGTTTTGCCGTTGTGGCGCAAGAAGTGCGTAAGCTTGCCGGGCGCAGCGCTGAAGAGGCGGCGCAAATTCGCCATTTGGTAGATGACAGCGTTAAAAAAGTGAGCGAAGGCGAACAGTTGGTCACCGCGTCCAGCAACCATTTGCAGGATATTATCGATAGCCTGACGGAAGTGACCCGCTACGTGACGGAGATTGCCGATGCCACTCAAGAGCAGTCCGCCGGCATCGTCCAAATTAACCAGGCGATTTCGCAGCTGGATCAAGTGACGCACCAAAATGCGCGCTTGGTACAAGAAGCCTCTAGCGCAAGCCACACGCTGGACGAGCGTGCGGGGGAGATGCACTCTCTGGTCAGCCGTTTCCAGGTCACGAGTACGGGTCAGCGCCCTGCTTCATTGCCTCAGCCAGAGGAGCAGGTGCGCCTGCAGCCGCCGGTTTAACCCTCGTTTGCCACGCTACATAGCAAGGTAACCACTAGGCAAGCCCGCCGCTTTCGCAAGCGGCGGGCTTTTTTATCAGGCGTATACGGCACCGTTCTGGGCCGTTTACTCTAAGCGTTCACGTAGTGCCGTCAGAAATGTCTCGATTCGCTGGGCATTGGTGCCAATATCACTGGCGCCTAGCCGAGAGGCAGAGCGCATATCGACACGCACAGCGTCTTGTTGCTCGGTTAGGCGTATTACCACGTCATCTTCAAAGCCAAACCATTGAGTCGTGGCGGTCGCTTCAAGGGTGTTCTCGGTAATCGCCGCCACCTGCCAGCCAGATGCTTCTACCTCCGCTTGGGCTGCCGCTAAAACGCGCTTGACAGGGCCGTCGACCACGAGCGGCTGCACGTTAGGATACGCCGCCCGCTGCTGGCGAGCGGAGGCCTCGCCGGGGTAGTCCACTGCATTAGGTGCCGCTTCGCGGGCGTCTTTTAAGGCAGTGAAGACGGGAGGATTTTGCATGTCGGTGGTAATGTCGTGAATCACAGGGGCCTGCTGCGCGCGCTGCCACTGTTGCCACGGTGAATAAAGCAGCGCCAGGGTAGCTGCCATCACCACTACCGCTACCACCCCAGCACGAAAGCGGCGGGTGATGCCACTCACCACCAGCAGTATCAAACTGAGCAGCATCGCACCTGCAGCGGCGTATACGCCGTTACGTAGTAATGCGAATGCCTCGCCAAGCCCGAGCAGTTGCCAGCGGTAAGCCGGGCCAGCGCCCGCCATCAACAGAACAGCAATAAAAAGCGTTAAAACGCTTACCCAGGCCAATAGCGTTGGCCAGAAACCGCCTTTAGATCGTTGCGAGGTGTTTAATCGTTGAGTCATGCCTTTTTCCTAGCGTCTATCGCGTTAACATACCTAGAGAGTGCCTTAAGCATCACCATCGCTTCCATGGTGTGCTGATTAACCTGACAAAGAGAGTACGCCACAACAATGACTCAACGCGATACAAGCGCCGCCTTAGCGCCCCAGGTGCGCTCACTTCTACTCAGCACGCCCCGCGCTAAGCTGCCCATGACCTATCAGCAAGTAGCGATTGCGTTAGGACTCAAACCACCAGGCACTATTCAGCGTGTTGCCCAAGCGCTTGAACAGCTAATGGAAGAAGATGTGGCCGCCGGGCAGCCAATGATTGCCGCGCTGGTGGTTAGCCGCCGAGGTGATGATCTGCCCGCCGCGGGCTTTTTTGAAAAAGCGGTGGCGCTAGGCCGGTTTCCTGACGATGTTAAGCAACACCCCGCGCGTTATGCCGAAGAGCGTGAGCGGGCGCTGAATGCCATGGGTTAGTAGGTTCTTTTGCGCAGTGGCTCAAGCAGATCGCTTAGGCCGTTATGGTCAATTTCATGCATTAATTGAAGAAGTTGGCCAATCTCTCCTGCAGGAAAACCCTCCCGCGCAAACCAGTTGAGATAGGGGCCAGGTAAATCGGCAATAATCCAACCGTGGTGCTTTCCAAAGGGCATCGTGCGGGTGACGAGTTTTTCAAGGTCTTCAGGTTGCATAAGATAACGTCCGTGCTTGATTACCCGCGTGGGCAGTCATCATGGTGAGGTAGTGAGAATAGTAAGGATGTTTATTGTCGCTAGGGTGTTTATTTTCGCATAGCGGGTGCTGGAATAGTGAGCCAACGGTGAGCTTTATGCGATGATCTAGCGTAGCGGTGACTCAATCGTAAAATGAAGCCGACCTCAAAAACGCCAATGTAACAGGAGATCATCATGAGCCTTTCCCCTTTCCATTTAGCGATTCCAGTCTACGACGTGGCGCTTGCCCGCGCGTTTTATAACGATGTGTTTGGTCTTGAAGAAGGGCGCTCTAGCGACCACTGGGTCGATTTTAACTTTTTCGGCCACCAGCTAGTGATTCACGAGCATCCCAAAACTCCCGGTCAAGAGAGTGCTCACACTAACCCGGTGGATGGCCATAACGTGCCGGTGCCTCATTTTGGCGTGATTTTAGCGTGGGATGAGTGGGAAACCCTGGCCGAGCGCTTAAAAGAACGAGACACCGATTTTATCATCGAGCCTTATATTCGCTTTAAAGGCGAAGTCGGCGAGCAGGCCACCATGTTTCTACTCGACCCCTGCGGTAACGCCCTTGAGTTCAAAGCGTTTAAAGATAAAAGCCAGATATTTGCCAAGTAAGCCTACCGCCTATTGAGGCCGACTATCTATGCACGTAGTGCCTGTTCCTGGCGCTTATGCTGTAACGGTGACTCGCCAAAGTAGCGCTTATAGTCTCGGCTGAACTGAGGCACGCTGCGGTATCCCACGGCCAGTGCGGCTTGGTTCACATTGTGACTATCTTGCAAAATGAGCTGCTGCGCTTTAATCAGGCGCAGCCGCTTCAAATATTGGGCAGGCGATGAGCGGGTAATCTGCTTAAAGTGCTGATGAAACGTTGATACGCTCATATTTGCCTGCTGAGCGAGCTGCTCGACGCTAAAATCGTCAGCAAACTGCGCGTGAAGTTTCGACAATATCTGCACTATGCGTGCGTAGTGCCCATGCCCTGTTACCAGTGCTCGCAGGGCGGGGCCTTGCTCCCCTTTGAGCGCTTCAAATACCACATCCCGGATGCGGGCATCGCCCATCAGCGTGCACTCAAGGTCGTCATGCAGCGTGTGAGCTAAGCGCAGCATTGCCATTTGCATGCCCTCCGTCATCGCAACAGACGCCATGGGCTTAGGGGGCGCTGGGGGTAAGCGACTATCTCCCATGGCGGTAACCATTTCACTGAGTAACGCGGGGTCCAGCTTGACGGAGATGCCGAGTAGCGGCGTAGTAGGCGAGCCATGGGTTTCGCACTCGAAAGGCATGGGTAGCGTCTGTACGAGATAGTGGCCCGGGTTGTAATGGATCTCACGGTCGCCCAGGTAACCCACTTTACGGCCCTGGGCAATGATAATTAAGCTGGGGTCGTACATTAAGGGAGTACGTTCCTGATGGCGCCCCAAGCAGAGCAACCCCACCCGCGCCAGTCGAGACGCGTTTAATCCGTTTCCGCTCACCAATGGTTTGATTAAGTCAGCGAGCGCGCTGCCCGTATGCGCTATGCTAGTCACGGCTGCTTCCCCTTCGTGATGTTACGTCAGTAGCAATCGACAATTATGATGTTTTTAAGCTATTTGTTGTTATTTTATTGCACATAAAGAGAGAAATGAGCAAAAAAAACGTAGCTTCGCTCATCGCTATCTCACCGTTAGCAGCGAATAATGGAACGACACTTCCGCCTATGCGGAGCATTTTAAAAAGGAGTTTGTATGAGCCAAGCAACATCCTACGCGGCGTTTTCTGCCGATAAACCGCTGGCACCGTTTACCTTTGATCGTCGTGAGCCGCGCGCCGACGACGTTGCTATTGAAATCCTCTACTGTGGTGTTTGCCACAGTGACCTGCACTTTGCCCGTAACGATTGGGGCATGAGCCAATACCCAGTGGTGCCCGGCCATGAAATTGTTGGCCGCGTGACCGCTGTGGGTAGCGATGTAACGCGCTTCAAAGCCGGTGATTTAGTCGGTGTGGGCTGCATGGTGGATTCGTGCCGCACCTGTTCTGCGTGTAAAGACGGCGTAGAGCAGTACTGCACGGAAGGCTTTACCATGACCTACGGCAGCCCCGACCGCCAGGACGGCACGTTAACCCAAGGCGGCTACTCTGATGCGATCGTGGTCAGCGAACACTTTGTGCTGCAAATGCCCGATGGCATCGACCTCGCCTCTGCGGCGCCCATTCTGTGCGCGGGTATCACGACCTATTCGCCCCTTAAGCACTTTAAGGTTGGCAAAGGCCACAAAGTGGGCGTGATCGGCATGGGCGGCCTTGGTCACATGGGCGTCAAACTCGCCAAAGCGCTGGGAGCTGAAGTCACCGTATTTACCCGCTCAGACGCTAAGGTAGAGGAGGCCAAGCGCAACGGTGCCGACCACGTAGTGGTTTCTAGCGATGAAGCGCAGATGAAAGCGGTCGCAGACTCCTTCGACTTTATGCTGGATACCATTCCGGTACAGCACGACCTGAACCCCTACCTGACCTCGCTGAAGTACGATGGCACGCACATTCTTGTGGGCTTACTAGAGCCTATCGAGCCTGCTATTGAAGCGTTTAATCTGGTCTTTAAGCGCCGCGTTGTGGCGGGTTCACTGATTGGTGGCATTGCAGAGACCGAAGAGCTACTTCAGCTGTGTGCTGAGCAAAACATCACTTGTGATATCGAGATGTTAGATATTAATAACATCAATGAAGGCTTTGAGCGCATGGAGAAAGGCGATGTGCGTTACCGCTTTGTTATTGATATGGCGACGCTGAAAGACGCTCCTCTGTAAACCCTGTGTAAATAGCGCCATCAATGCAAACCCACCGCCTTCATGGCAAGACGCTCCTCTGTAAACCCTGTGTAAATAGCGCCATCAATGCAAACCCACCGCCTTCATGGCGGTGGGTTTTAATGGGGGCATTGCAAGGTGCGCGTACTATTAAACGTGGGCCGAGACCCTAAGCCGGACATAGTCAGCCGTCCAGTTGCCGTGTCCATCGCTTAGGCTGTGGGCAAGAAGGTTCATCGTATTATCAATAATGGCTTCTTGCAGGTCTTCGTCTAAGTTATGCAGAAAGGGGTTGGCGAAGGTTTTAAGCCAGCCCGCCATGCCTGTAGGCAGCGGCGTCGGGCGGGGGATTAGCTCAATAGAGTCGACATGAAACCCGACGGTTTGCAGCAGGTGGGTATACTCTTGCGTGGTAGGGAAATACCACGGATGGCGCCCGTGTGAGCTGATGCCACGAAACTGCAGCGAGGCGATGAGTGCGGTGCAAATAGCCGCCACATTGCCGTGGCCGCCAAACTCTGCCACAAAGCGCCCACCCGGTTTTAGCGCACGCTTCACACCCGCGAGCACCTTTTGTGGGTCGAGCATCCAGTGCAAGGCCGCATTGCTAAATACGGCGTCAAACTCATGATCAAAAGGCAACTGGTGGGCATCAACGACACGGGCGTTCAGACCTCGCTGACGTGCAGCATCCACCATCTGCTCCGACGCATCGACACCCAATACATCTGCCCCCGCTTGGGCAATACGCTCGGTTAACGCACCATCGCCACAGCCAATATCCAATATGCGCTGGCCCGCTTGCGGGGCTAAAAGTTTTAACACCTCGCCTCCCAGTTTGGGAACGAAGTTAGCATTTTCCGCATAGTTGCTGGCATTCCATTCCTGCCCTGACGGAGTGTGTGAGCTGTAAGACATGGTGGCTTCCTGGTAACGTTATTCCATTAATTTCCATGCCCATCAGTATAGCTCTACACGGGATAACTTATTAGCTAAGAAACCACTGATTAACGGGGGTATTTGTCCATGTAGCTTGAAAGTAGCCGCGTACGCTTCCAAGTAAGCGGCTGACCTACGCCGCTGTTAAAACCGACTCAACGACACACCATAAAGAGGCCGAAGCTGTGCCATGCTAGCTGCTGGTTGATATCACCCTACTGATAAGTGAGATGCCATGAACGACGTTATTAAATTACTGCAGTCCCACCGTTCTATTCGAAAATTTAGCGACCAGGAAATACCCCGCGGATTGCTGCTTGAGCTGATTCAAGCGGGACAAAGCGCGGCGACCTCAAGCCATGTGCAAGCCTATACCGTGATTCATGTTAAAGATGCCGCTAACCGTGAGCAGATCGCCGAGCTGGCGGGGGGGCAAGGGTATGTCGCTAGCTGCGCAGCGTTTTTAGTATTTTGTGCTGATATGAAACGCCCAACAGAAGCATCGGCACGCACGGGAGCCAACGTTGAACGGGGGATGACTGAGCAGCTGCTGGTCGCCACGGTAGATACCGCACTGATGGCGCAAAATGTTGTGGTCGCTGCAGAGTCTGAAGGGCTAGGTATTTGCTATATCGGTGGTATTCGCAATAACCCCCAGCAGATTAGCGACTTGTTGCGCCTACCTAAGCACGTTTATCCGGTATTTGGCTTATGTCTTGGTTACCCAGCACACCAGCCGGAAATAAAACCGCGTCTGCCCGTAGAAGCGATTTTAAAAGAAGACTACTACACTGAAGACACCGATTTGGTGCACGCCTTTGATTCCACCATGCAGGCTTACTACCAAGCGAGAAGCAGTAGCAATAAGAATACCGACTGGTCTCACAACTTAAAGCCACTGTTCGACGACAAGCTACGCCCCCATATGCGTGATTTTTTGGTGAAGCGCGGCTTTGAAATGAAATAACGCACTAAGCAGCATAGGTTCAACATGCCCACCTTGATGGCATGGCTAACAGTGGCACTAAAAACTATAAAAGGAGCCATCAATGACGCTTACGCGCGCCTACTATCTCTTAGCTGGTTTTTATACGCTTATCCCTGTGATAGGTGTGGTTGCGCTGTTTTCAGGTGGGGGTACGCCGCTTGCCATCGCTCACCTCGCGCTGGGGGCGTTGGCTGTGGTGGGCCTATGGGGCTATATCTTAAAACGGGGCTTTATGAATCCGCGCATGTGGCGGCCTTTTGCCATCGTACTGGCCATTGGGGCGGTATTCCAACTGTTGGTGATTGTTACCGTGCCGGTGGCAAACGTTGAACTAACCTGGATGCTGACCAGCACGGTGTTTTCAGTCTTGCTGGTTATTTTGCTTTACCACTACGGCAACCGTGACCAACCGCTGTGGGCAACCTCAGAAGAGCAGGCAGCTGCCCGTCAATTGTCAGCACTGCTGGATACCTCTACGCCGTTAACGGCGGTATACCGCGAGGGTGAACGGGAAAATAGTGTCGACGTTAGTAAGGAGGGTGATGAGTACAAGGCGCGTATTACACGCCGCACGCACGGGCAGCATGAAGCCTTTGAACAGCGCTTTAAACATCCTGAAACCTTAGTGTTTTTTCTGGAGAAGTTTGCCAGCGTAACGGTGCAGGATTTTAAACAGCAACGCGCCTCTTAGCCCTGGGCAGGGGCTGGCTTAGGCTCAGAGTTAAGCTCAAAGTGCGGAAGCATCACTCAGCGCAGAGGGGGCTGCCTGCGCTAGCTGGGTTGCTAAGCTGGATTTAATGAGTGCATAGAGCGGTACAAGTGGCGCTGGTAAGCGCTGTTCAGCTGCCCGCTGGTCGATATAAAAGGCGGCTCTTTTTCCGCAGTATTGGATGGGCTCGCCTACTTGTTGAAAGTGCAGGCCTGAGGCACCAAGCAGACGGTGAAATTTTGGCTCAAGCATCGCGAAAACATGGTGGCGCTGTGTAATTCCTACAATGGCCGTTGCGGCTAGAAATAAACTCAAACTAACCAGCGCTGGGCTTTCACGAATACTGTTCTCATGATTGTGGATATCAGTAGCGCTTTTTCTTCTAAAGGCGGGATGAACCGCCAAACGAGAAACTTCACACACTCTATCTGAAGAGAAGTGACGGGGATGAACGTGGGAAGTAAAAAGGCTTGCATCATAATAGGTTTCAAGGGGAAGGGAGGCTGATGGACAGAGACGCTGTTGGCTAATCAGCACTACACGCACGCACCCCACATCAATGCCGGTATCTTTATGGTGCAGTAAACAGAGTATTGAGTGCTGATCGTGAATGTCCTGTTCAATATTTTGATGGCGCGTATCACCCATATTGTAATTAAGCTCTTCGTTAAAAACGGCATGACGAAGTGAAAAGGCGCGTATTTTTTCGGCGTTGGTTTGCGCAATGATTAAAGAGAAGTGGCTATCAAAAAGCTCGGGTGAAAAAGAGTGTTGTTTGAGGTCTTCGGGGGTGGTGGTCGGTGGCTTAATAGAGCTAATAATGGTCGGTTTTTTCACGGCGACGTTATTCCTTTAGCAGTTGCACTAACCTCTTAGGCTTACCCAAGTGGAAGCCCTGTCCATACGTGATGCCGTACTCTTGAATAATAGTTGTTAATGCTTCCTGGTCAACATACTCAGCAATAGCCTGCTTTCCAAAACCTTTTGCGATGTCTGCTATCGCTTTCACAATGGTGTGGCTATCGGGGTTAGTCAGCAGGCTACGAATGAACGAACCGTCTATTTTTATGTAATCAACGGGTAGCTGGCCCAGGTAATGGAAACTGCTAAAGCCGATGCCAAAATCATCCAGCGCAGTGCGGCAGCCTAAATCGCGAAGGCTTTGCAGTACATTACGTGCCGTGGAAAAGTCGGTAATCGCGGCCGTTTCGGTGACTTCTAAAATCAGGTGGTGCGGGTCTGCGCCACTGCTGCGTAACTCTTCCATTAGGAACTGTCTTAAGCCTAAATCATGCAGTGATTGTCCAGATAAGTTGACCGCGAGCGAAATGCCGCGCTCTTGTAGCGTTTTAAGTGCCTGCAGGCTGTGTTTAATTACCCAGTGGTCAACCTGAACGATTAAGCCGCTCTGTTCTGCGATAGGTATAAAATGGTCGGGCGAGATTAAGCTGCCGTCAGGGTTTCGCATCCGTAGCAACACTTCGTAATGTTTGATATCGCGATCCTGCAGTCGAACAATGGGCTGCGCCATTAATTCAAAACTGTCTGTTTCTAGCGCGCTGTGCAGCTGCTCTACCCAATAAACACGCTCTTGGAGTTCGTCTTTAGCATTGGCCTCCTGGGAGTGCAGGAACCAGTGAGGCTGGCCGCGCTCTTTCGCTTTGTACATCGCCATATCGGCACTGGCGAGCAGGTCTGCTGGAGTTTGCCCATGGCTTGGGAACAGGGCGATACCTATGCTGGCAGAGATATGATGTTTTCTGCCTGCACTGACAAAGCTAATAGCATCTAACAGCTGGGTGATATATTCGGCAATATGGATAGCTTGCTGGCTGTTAACACTCTCTAGTAGCAGTGCAAACTCATCTCCGCCTAAGCGGGCAATAGTGCTACGTTGGCCTAAATTAGCATATAGCGTCTCCGCTACCTTGCAGAGCAGCTGATCACCAATATGGTGGCCGCTAAGCTCATTCACGTCTTTAAACTGGTTAAGATCCAGTAGCAAAATGGCACCCTCACTGCGGCGTGAAAGTGCGTTAAGCAGCGCATCTTGGAAGTAGCGGCGGTTGAACAGCTCCGTTAACGGGTCGTGTTCGGCCAGCCATGTTAATCGCGACTCGGCCGCTTTGCGTTCGGTGATATCTAACCCAACCGATATACGGGCAGCGCAGCCGCTATGGTTGTCGGCTAGAGGGGCATGGTACCAAACGACGGTGTACAGACGATTATCTACCGTGTGAAACGTTTTCTCTTCCTGGCTGGGAGCATCCAATGGCGTTTCAAGGGGAGCTGTTTCGCTACTCTCCGCCTGTGATGATGTGCGGCGGCTGAGAGCCAACGGGTCGTGCTGATCAAAAATATCCAGAAAGTGGCGACCGAGCAAATCGCTATCCTTAAGGCCGAGCCCCTCCCGCGTGTAGTCGTTCACCAGCTGGATGCGACCGGCAGCGTTTTGTACAACGATAAATACCCGCGCGGTATCTAAGAGGCTGCTGATGAAGTCGCGCTCGGTAGCAAGTTCCTCAATGCGCTCTGCGAGTTGGTTGCTACGCTCTTGTACCGCGTTTTCTAGAGATTCAAGCTGATACGCGAGCTCGCGGGTAGAGTGCTCCAACACATCAATTTCATTGGAAAGGCGCGGCGTTGAGCGAGGCAACTTAGCGGTGACACGGCTAAATTGGCCATTGGCTAGTGCAGGAAGTAGGCCGGCAACGCGTCGCAGCCGCGCCATCGGCCCCAATAAAATAATTAAAAGCAGTAGCTGGGCCGCCAGCCAGCCCATTACCCCAACAAAAAGCAGTGTATTTGTGGCTGAAGTAATCGCAGCCACCTGAGACGTGATATCGGAGATAAGCAGGAAGTAGCTAGTGCTACGCCAATCTGCGTCATCTTCCATATAAATCGCGCCAAGTTCTAAGTGGCGGTTAGCATACTCAGCCTTGAAAGGCGTATTCGTTAGGGCATGAATAGGTGTTTCAGCCGAGACAGTTTGCAGGAGTGACAGGGTAGGTTCGCGATTAGTCAGCGCGACTAGATGGCCATTCCAGTCTTGTAAACGGCGCTCTTCTAAGATTCCTGCAATCTCGCTATCTCCAATGACCAGCAGTGCAATTTCGCTGCCTGAGACCTCTTTCGCCTGGCGAGTGACATCCGCTAGCGAGCGTGAGAGCACCACGGTGCCAATACTTTCGCCTTCCATTAGCATAGGCACCGCCGCAAACTGTTGGCAGTCGTTGGCGCAGCGCAGTGTGTTGATGGGTGAATCGGTGGCTAATACTTCACCTATCCAGCTTTCTAAGGGGAGGTCGGCAGGGGAGGTGCTGGTTCCTGAATGGCCGGCCAGCCGCCCTTGGGCATCGAACACAAACACTTCGTCGACCCCAGCTTCAAGCTGTAAGGATGGCCAGCGAGCATTCAGAGCGGTCTCTAATGCGGAGTCGCTGCGGCGGGCCAATGCTTCAGCCAAATCAGGCGCAGCGGCTGTTAAGCCCGCTAGTTGGCGCAAATTGTCGGCAGAGCGCTGCATCGCCAAGCGCACTTCACGCTGTTGGCGCTCGTGATGTGAAAAGCGATTGTTTTCAAACTGCTGGGTTAAATAGTGATGTCCCAGCCATGTGGAAAGCGCCACTAGCACCAGCAGCAGCAGGCTACTCAGCGCCGTGACGCGCCAAGTTAAGCTAAGCCGTTGTCGTGCTCGTACATTCGCAAACGCTTTCATCACGGACGCTCCGGTGTCTTGCCGCGTTAAAAACGCAGCGAAAGCTGAAAGAGCAGCATGTTCCAGTGCTGGCGAGTAGCTGAGGTGTCAGGGTTATCTTGGGTTGGTAGCCAGCCGGTACCATTAACGTGGTGGTACTCCCCTGCAAGCATCCAGCGGGCATTAGGTGTCCACTGAAGGCCAAGGGTTAGATCATCTGCAAACTGCGAGTGGGCTGGGCCAAAGCCGCTTTGTTCGTATTTGCGGCCTGAACGGTCATCGATATTGTTCACGAGGCTGTCGTACCTTACCAGCCAGCTCCAGCTGGGGGTCAGGCGACGCTGATACTGCACGTACCAACTATGGCCGGTGATGTCCAAATCTCGCGGCAAGTGGTCGCCTTCGAGGGACTGTTTTCTTAGAGCGAACTCAGCCGTCAGGCTCCATAGCTCTTCGTTGTATTGCAACGAGGCAATCCAGGGCTGAAAACTAAAGTCTGCAGCATTGCCTGCTAAGTCAGCGTCTAGCTTCACGTTGGCAGCGCTTAAGGCAGCAAGAAACTTACCGTTCTGGTCTTCGTATAAAAGCTGAGAAATCGCCGATAGCGATGACGAGGAGACGTGAGCGTCAGTATCACCAAATAGCTGTTTAGCGAGCAGGGAACCTGTTTGTGGTTGGCCAACGCCGCTAACGAGTCGCAGCGTCCCTGATGGCAGGCGCTCCTCCAGATAAACATTAACGCCATCGGCGGCCAGCCCCAGCGCCCGGGTGCGGTCAAAATAGATCGATTGAGGCAGTAAGATGCTTGGCCGTGTAAAGGCCACGTCACGGGTTTGATTGTAAAGCCCAAACGGGTTTTTGAACCTGCCCGCCTGTACGCCCAGCGTACGCGCTTGGTTCGAGACCATCTGATAATCAATCACGCCATAGTCTAACGTGGGGCGCGCATCGCTGGCGTCACCGCCTGCCCGGCGGCTTAGTAACTGGGCCGCAACCAGTACATTTTGATGAGGGCGAAGCGAGGCGTTAACCCCAAGCTCGGTAAACTCTACGCTACCCGCATCGTGACTGCTGGGGCCAAAAAAATTGTTCTCGTCGGTGACGATAAGCGCCTGGCTCAGAAAGCCGTGCACCTGCAGCGTATCCAGTAGGCGCTCATCGGCCAGGCTGGCCGCTGGGGGCGTTAACGACACAAAGCACGCCATCAGCGTTTTGGCGAATTTGCGATCACTCCATTGAAATGACTTGGACGCTTTCATCCAGGTACTCCCTTTCAAGGTATCCCAGCGCACCGGGCGTATTGGCAACTTTTTCGTGCATTTCAGTCAGGTTGCTCACCCGGTTGGGTGCTTGCCCCCTGCCAGAAAACACCACGCGATCCCAGGCCAATTGAAGCTGATGAGGGTAAACAGCGAGCTGCTCTTTGGTAAAGCGTAGATGGGCGGGGTCGCGGTTGGGTAGCACAAACACCTGTACGGCTTGGCCATCTGGCCAAGAGCGTTGGCGCATGGCGAATATCGCGCGAGTGGTGTCCCGCGTTAGCCAGCGGGTGGGAACGTCGGGGTGTGCCACTAATACAATCACGCTTTCATCGGCGACCGACTGGGCTTGTGTAACCCCTGGAACCAGCGCAAGCATCAGGCAGATGGTGACCCAAGCAAACGGCTTGCGTGTAGCACTAAAAAAGCAGAACGGCGCGGAGCGTCTAGTCATTGCCCGTTAAACGCCAAGCCTTGCACGCTGCAGGCTTTGCCCACACGGAAGATGTAAATGCGTAAATGACGTTTCTCCTTTGCAGCCGCTATTTCAAAAGTCCTTAAGTGAGGAGCTTATCGGTATTTTTTATTGACGGAAACTACAAAATAATTAGGCCGACGTAACCTGTTATACCTAGCAACACTACAGTATCGGTAGGGCATTGACCGATACACAAAACGTATCATTGTTACATGACATGAAGCCTGCATAACGAAAGCGCCCGGCAAAGGCCGAGCGCTTTATCACTCTACCACACAGGCTTACTGGATAAGTTCAAGCAGGCGGTCAGGGTAGTCAGTAAACAGCCCGTTTACGCCCCAGTCTAGCAAGCGCTGCATCTCGTCGGTCTCGTTGATCGTGTAAATATGAACCGGTAATCCATTGGCCTGTGCTTGGCGGATAAAGTCTGCGTCTATGACATCATTGCCATCATAGGTCACGTTAGTGCCAATCCCGACAGCGTATTCAGCGACGGCCTGGAAGTCTTCATCAGTTATCTCGGCTGGCCCCGGCGTTACGTCTGTCCACTCTTGTAGCGATGAATCATCCTCTTCGCTGGTGTAGTACCACACCAGTTGGATAAGCGGTACGTTCTCGTTTAGCTCGCGCATTTTAAGCAGACTATCTTGCTCGAATGACTGAACCAGCACGCGGCCCGTTTCAATCATATCGTGGGCTTCTAACACTTCAACCAGGGCTTCTTCCAAACCGGGGTTTAACTGCGGTGATTTGGTTTCAATGTAATACCGTGCATCATGGCCAAAACGCTCAAACAGTTCGTTTAACGTAAGCATTTGGGCGCCTTCAAAGTCGGCGTTTGCCCGATCAGCATTGGCTTCATTGAACCAAGCGCCAGTGTCCAGCGCTTTTAGTTCTTCCAGTGTGTGGTCATTAATCTTGCCCTCACCGGTGCTGGTGCGATCAATGGCATCATCATGAAATACCACTAGCTCACCGTCGGCAGTGATTTGAACATCCAACTCTAGGTAATCGGCACCCCACTCATGGGCCAGCTCGTAGGCGGCCATCGTGCTTTCCGGTGCATGGCCGCTGGCGCCACGATGGGCAATCACCTGGAACGACTCGAGATCTTTTAGCTGCTGCTCCAGCGGTGTTGTTTCAGCCAGCGCAGAGGACGTGGCAGCACCAGCGAAAAGACCTAGCGATATAGCGGTAATCAACGGATGACGTGGCATAGAGGTTCCTTAATTGAATGGTTGTTCAATTATCCTACATGCCCTCACAGTAGAATGCCAAAAAGGACATTTTTGGGCGTTTTATCGAAAAGCGCGGAATACTCCATCCAAGCGACCGCATTGGGTGGAGATGGATAGCGCGGCGTCCGCTAGGGCGCCCTATACCTTGCAGCCTTACATAAATATACCTAATCTGTAGGGTATGAAAACCGAACGCGCCTACCAATACCGCTTCTATCCCACGCCCGAGCAGGCAACCTTGCTGGCGCGGACGTTTGGGTGCGTGCGGTTTGTCTGGAACGCGGTGCTGCGCTACCGCACCGATGCGTTCTATCAGCGCCAGGAAAAGATCGGTTACACCGACGCCAGCGCGTTTCTCACCCAGTTGAAAAAGCAGCCGGATACGGTCTTTTTAGCCGAGGTCAGTTCGGTGCCACTGCAACAATGTCTGCGCCACCAACAAACCGCTTTCAAGAATTTCTTTGCTAAGCGGGCGCGGTATCCCAACTTTAAATCCAAGAAGCACCGGCAGTCAGCCACCTTTGCCAGTTCGGCATTTTCGTACCGTGATGGTCAGATCACGCTCGCCAAGTGCCGTGAGCCGCTGAACATTCGCTGGAGCCGCGAGCTACCGTCAGCGCCTAGCACCGTCACCGTGTCAAAGGACGCAGCAGGCCGCTACTTCATTAGCTGTCTGTGCAAGGTAGATACTGAGGCGCTGCCGATCACACCGAAGATGGTTGGTATCGACCTGGGGCTGAAAGACCTGTTCGTGACCAGCGAGGGTCAACGGGTTAATAACCCGCGCCATACGGCACGTTATGAGAGGAAACTGGCGCGGGCGCAGCGCCAACTCAGCCGTAAGCAAAAAGGCTCCAACAACCGTGCCAAGGCACGGTTAAAGGTCGCTCGCTGTCACGCCAAGATCGCTGACACGCGACGTGACCACCTGCATAAACTCACCCGTCAGATCGTTAACGAGAACCAAGTGATCGCAGCGGAGAGCTTGCAGGTGAAGAACATGGTCAAAAATCGCCATCTCTCTAAAGCCATCAGCGATGTTGGCTGGGGGGAGCTGGTGCGCCAGCTTGAGTACAAAGCGGCGTGGGCAGGACGCCAGTTCGTCCAGATCGACCGTTTTTACCCCAGCAGCAAACGCTGCCATGGCTGTGGCTTTGTGATGGATTCACTACCGCTTGATGTGCGCACCTGGGACTGCCCAGATTGCGGCACCGAAGGCATTGACCGTGACCTCAACGCCGCCCGCAACATCCTACAAGCAGGCACCGCGCTATTAGCCGGTGCCGAGCGTTGAAGTAACTACCGAGGGGCACTCGGGAATTGACGCCTGTGAAGTTTGTGTAAGACCGGCAGTGCCAAGGCATTGATGGCAACGGACAGCGAAGCAGGAACCAGGAAGGCAACAACCTGGGAATCCGCCACTACCATCTCTGATTTAGTGGTCGGAGGATGTCAAGTATAAGCACGGGTATCACCGCTGTTTTTGAGACACACCATAGCGCCTAGCAACCCGGTCAAGGGTTGAATTTCGTCGATGTGTCTACACTCATGGTAGATACACCATGGGTAGGTAAGCCATTAGTCAATATGCGCGTAGCAGGCCACTATCTAGCCAGTGTCTTGTTCAAATGAAGCATGCAAGAAAGACATTCAAGAGTGACATTCACAAGGAGTCGTTATGACAACGTTAGTGATTGGAGCCAATGGACAAATTGGTAAACATTTTTGCGAATTGGCCCAGCAGGCGGGCACGCCTGTTAAGGCGATGATCCGCAGCAAAAAGCAGGCGCCGTGGTTTGAAGAGCGCGGCATCGAAACCGTGATTGCCGACTTAGAGGGCGAGCTTGAGCACGCTTTTGAAGGCTGCGACCAGGTTGTCTTCACCGCGGGCTCAGGCCCTCACACCGGGCCTGATAAAACGCTGATGATTGATTTATACGGGGCTATTCGCGCTGCTGATATCGCCTATCAAAAAGGCCTTTCCCGCTACATCATGATTAGCGCGATGCGCTCTGAAAAACCGCTGGAAGCGCCTGAAAAAATGCGCCCCTATATGGCGGCGAAATTTGCCGCCGATGCCCATCTAGCGAACAGTAAAATTCCCTATGTGATTCTGAAGCCAGGGCGTTTAACGGATGAACCCGCAAGCCGCGAGTTTGCTAGCACTGTTGATGAAGCAGGCGATAACCAGATTTCACGGGCCAATGTCGCCCATGCGCTGCTGCATGTGGTGCAAACCCCCAATGTGGTGAATCAAGAGTTCCTGCTGTTAGATGGTAAGCGCCCCATTAAGGAGCTTATTGGCTGAATCGGCACGTGTGAAACTAGGCCAAATCGTCGGTAATGACGCTGTAGTAAGGGGCTAATACCCACCTGTTAAAGCTTCTTGCTAATTTTAGCTCTACACGCTCTGCGTGTGCTCAGTGACTCAATAAATAACGATAAGGAGCATAGAGATGAGCAGTAAACAAATTTTAATGATTACCGGCGACTACACCGAGGATTATGAAACCATGGTGCCTTTTCAGGCACTGATGGCGGTCGGGCATCGTGTTGATGCGGTATGCCCTGGAAAAGCCTCGGGGGAGACGGTGGCCACCGCCATCCACGACTTCGAAGGGGACCAAACTTATTCTGAAAAGCCCGGCCACCGCTTCGCTCTCAATGCTGATTTCGCCAGCATCAACCCTGCCGACTACGACGCCCTGGTGGTGCCGGGTGGTCGTGCGCCAGAATACCTGCGCTTGAATAAAGACGTGCTCACCATGGTTCAGCACTTTTTTGAGACGAACAAACCTGTCGCCGCCATTTGCCACGGTGCTCAGCTATTAGCCGCGGCTAAGGTGCTGGAAGGCCGGCAGTGCTCCGCCTACCCAGCTTGCCAGCCGGAAGTGGAGCTGGCAGGGGGCCACTTCGCCAACCTAGAAGTGACCGATGCCGTTACCGATGGCAACTTGGTAACAGCGCCAGCTTGGCCTGCTCACCCGGCGTGGCTCGCACAGTTCATGGCATTGTTGAATAAGTAGGCATCAAGGGTGGGCGTCGTTTGATAGTCGCGCCCAGACGTTTGCTGGGCGCCTTTCATGATGCCCGCTATCCTGAGATGAGGCCTGAACGTAAAGAGAATCCTCATGTGTAAACTGTTTATTAAAGCCGATCCCGAGCTGTGGCGCAGCGCAACGCATTCGCTACGTATCGATGGCATGGTAACAAGCGTGAGAATGGAGAATTACTTCTGGCACATCCTCGAACAGATTGCCCAGCGGGATGGTATGAACACTGCCCAGATGATTACGCGTCTCTATCATGAATCGATTGATGCGGGGCACGATTTGGGAAACTTCACCTCCTTCCTGCGCGTGTGCGCACTGCGCTACCAAGCGCTTCAGTTAACGGGGGATATTCCCAGTCATCAAGAGGTGCCCATCGCTACCTTGGATGCTGATGATATTCTCGCTCGCGAACGGCACAGTGGGTTTAATCAAGTCCACTAGCGCAGGGCAGGAGTAGAGCAGATAAATAGCGGCGCACTTAAGAGTGAACGCAAAGATCAGCGCGGGTGATTGCCTAGCCGGTAGCTTCTGAACCACATCAGCGGTAGGGTCAGCGTTAAAGGTCAACTGACTGAGGCAGTTATGGAACTCTTTCTAAACGCTACATCCCCCTATGCCCGCATGGCGCGCATCATCCTGCTGGAAAAAGGCCTAGCTGGTGACGTAACGCTGCGCTGGTGCGACCCCTGGGTAGACGACCCCGCGCTGCTGGCCGTTAACCCTGCGGGTCGAATTCCCGTGCTGATCACCCATAACGGCACCGCACTTAGCGAATCGCTGCTGATCGCGATGTATCTGGACGCGCAATACCCAAATACGCCGATTATCCCTGATGCCCAGCGCGGCGATGTGCTGCACCTAGCGGGGCTGGCGCAGAACCTGATGGATGCCGCCTTCACTACGGTGATCGCGCGAAAACATTACGGCCCTGAAATCGATCAAAGCGAACTCGGTTTAAGGCGCCAGCGTGCTATTCAACGGCTAATAAAGCGGCTTGGCGAAGAGCTTCACGAAAACCAGCTAACCGAATCGCTCACCCTGGGTGACATCGCAACGGCAGTGGCGCTGGATTATCTTGCGTTCAGGCTCCCCGAGGTGGACTGGCAAGCAGCGTGCCCGCCGCTTCAGGCATGGCAGGTCAAGGTGGTCAGGCGCGAAAGCTTCCAGCACACCGCCTTTGCATAATCCGAGCGTCTTAACCGACACGCTGGGGAGTTTGCGTGGTTGCTATGCCTTCAGTTTTTCCTTAAGCCAGTTGGCCAGCGCATCGCTACGGCGAGCGTTGGCGTGTTTGGGCAGCCACAGGCAGAGCTGTGCCGGGGTTTCGATGCTGCCCCAAGGGGCGACAAGCCGTCCGTTTTTGAGATCATCTTCTACGAGTAGTTTCGGGGCGATGGCGACCCCCAGGCCCGCAACGGCAGCTTCTATGAGGTAGTACAGGTGCGCAAAGCCTTGGCCCTGTTGGAGGGCTGTTTTCAATGCGGCGGTTTCCAGCCCTTGGGCGTCTGCCCACTGGGGCCACGCTTGGGGGCGTGAGGCGGTATAAAGCAGTTTGTTGGTAAACAGCGATGCGGGATGAGAGGTATGGCACGCATCCGCCAAACGTGGGCTGGCCACGGCGCAGATTTCCTCAGACATCAGTGCAATTAGCTCGCCCTCGTCAGGCCAAGGTGGCTCGAAAAAGGCCAGTGTTGCGCTGGTCTCCGGCTGGCCGGGCTGCTCAGAATCGCTCACTACTACCTGAAGTTTTAGCTCCGGCAGCGCCTGGTTTAAGCGGTCTAAACGGGGAATCAGCCAGCGGGCCAGCAGGCTGCCGGGGCAGGCCAGGGTAAACGGCGCTTCTTCCACCTCATGCTTGAGCCGGGTGCAACTATCCCTGAGTTTAGCGAAGGCTTCCCCCACGCCGCTTTGCAACCGTTCACCGTGGTGAGTGAGCACTAGCCCCCGCCCAGCTTTGGTGAATAGCGCCACGCCAAAATGCTCATCCAGGCTCTTAAGCTGGCGGCTTACCGCGCCGTGGGTCACGCTTAGCTCATCGGCGGCGGCGGTCACGCTGCCTAGCCGGGCGGTGGCTTCAAAGGCGCGCAGAGCACTTAAGGGCGGCAGGCTGTGTTGCATGGGTGCCTCTTCAAATAGTTGCGTAAAACTCACAGGTGATTGCCATCTTATCGATTTTTCTTCCCGCCTGCCTGCGCTAACGTCATCACAACCCTAAATCGCACCCAAAACGCAGAGGTCGTGATGAACAAACCTTTAAGCCTACCCGATGCCAACGGGCTGTTTGGCAGTTTCGGTGGCCGCTTTGTCGCTGAAACCCTGATGCCGCTGATCCTTGAGCTGCAGGATGAGTACACCACCGCCAAAAACGACCCGGAGTTTCAGCGCCAGCTCGCCTATTTTCAGGGCGACTACGTAGGCCGCCCCAGCCCGCTCTACTTTGCCGAGCGGCTCACCGAGCACTTCGGCGGCGCGAGCATTTATCTCAAGCGTGAAGAGCTTAACCACACCGGCGCGCACAAGATTAACAACTGCATTGGTCAGGTGCTGCTGGCCAAGCAGATGGGCAAAAAGCGCATCATCGCGGAAACCGGCGCGGGCATGCACGGCGTGGCGACGGCTACCGTAGCGGCCCGCTTTGGTTTGCCCTGCGTGATTTACATGGGCGCGACCGACATCGAACGCCAGCAGCCCAACGTGTTCCGCATGAAGCTGCTGGGCGCAGAGATCGTGCCGGTCACTTCCGGCACCGGCACGCTGAAAGACGCCATGAACGAAGCGCTGCGCGACTGGGTCACGAACGTCGACGACACCTTCTACATCATTGGTACCGTGGCAGGCCCGCACCCGTACCCAGCGATGGTGCGCGATTTCCAAGCGGTCATTGGCCACGAAACCCGCACCCAAATGCTCGAAAAACAGGGCCGTTTGCCGGATTCGCTGATTGCCTGTGTGGGCGGCGGCTCCAACGCTATGGGCCTGTTTTACCCGTTTATTGATGATGAAAGTGTCCACATGGTGGGCGTAGAAGCAGGCGGCAAAGGCGTCAACAGCGGCCTGCACGCCGCCAGCCTTAACGGTGGCACCCCCGGCGTGCTGCACGGCAACCGCACCTATCTGCTGCAAAACGAAGATGGTCAGATTATCGACGCTCACTCGATTTCCGCAGGGCTGGACTACCCCGGCATCGGCCCCGAACACGCTTGGCTGCACGAGCAAGGGCGGGTCGAGTACGTTTCCGCCACCGATGACGAAGCGCTGGAAGCGTTCCAAATCTGCTGTCGTCAAGAGGGCATCATCCCCGCGCTAGAAACCGCCCACGCTCTGGCCGAAGTGGCTAAGCGCGCGCCAACGCTTCCCCGCGAGCACCTGATGGTGGTCAACCTCAGTGGTCGTGGCGATAAAGACATGATGAGCGTGGCCCACCACCTGGGCGATAAATTCGGAGTGAAAAACGTATGAGCGCGCTACAGGAGAACGACATGACTAATATCTCTCGTCTTGAACACTGCTTTACCGCGCTCAAAAAGCAAAACCGCCCGGCGCTGATCAGTTACCTCACCGCAGGCGACCCGGACGCCGAGACCTCCCGCCGACTGTTGCACGGGTTACCGGAAGCAGGCGTGGACATCATCGAACTCGGCATGCCGTTCAGCGACCCCATGGCCGATGGCCCCGCCATACAAAAAGCCGCCCTGCGAGCGCTGGAAAACGGCCAGACCCAAGCCAAAACGCTGGAAATGGTGCGCCAGTTCCGTGAACAGAACAGCACCACCCCCATCGTGCTGATGGGCTATTACAACCCGATTTACTGCTACGGCGTCGAGCGTTTTCTAACCGATGCCGCCAAGGCCGGGGTAGACGGGCTGATCGTGGTAGATCTACCGCCCGAACACGACGAAGAGCTGTGCCAGCCCGCCGCTCAGCACGGCATCGATTTTATCCGCCTCGCTACGCCCACCACCGATGCCAAGCGCCTTCCCAAAGTGCTGGCCAACGCCTCCGGGTTTATCTACTACGTTTCCGTGGCGGGGGTGACGGGCGGCAGCGCCCCCACGCCCGAGCGTTTAGAAAGCGCCGTTAATCAGCTGCGCGAACACACGCCGCTGCCCATCGCGGTGGGCTTTGGCATCCGCACCGCCGAACAGGCCGCTACCATTGGCCGCTACAGCGACGCCGTGGTGGTAGGTTCTGCGCTGGTAGATTGCATCGAACACGCCAGCAGCGGTGATGACGCCGTGACGCGGGTGCATGGGCTGGTGAAAGAGCTGGCGGAAAGCGTGAGAGGTTGTCGAGAAGCCCAAGAGGAGCACGCAAGTTTGCCAGCCTGATGGGAAGCCGTATCAAAAAAACAGAGCGGGCAATGGCTCGCTCTGTTTGTATAACGTTATGAAAGATTGAGGCAAAAGTCAGACAGGGAAGCCGTGATGGCTACCGTCGGGTAGCTCAATATCAACGCGAACACGGCCACCCAGTGCCTCGACGTAGCGTTTTAGAGAGCTAAGGCGCATGTCCTGGCCTACCTTCTCAAGTCCTGCAATCGTTGGTTGTTTTACGCCCATGGCATCGGCAATGTCAGCTTGGGTTTTTTCTGCCAGCAGCCGAATTTCGGCAAGTCTAATGTCAAGCAGCATATCGCCTGCTTTCGCCTTAGCCGCTGCTACCACCTCCGGCTTTTCCTGCGCCAGCAAGTCTTCTAATTTTCTTGCCATGATGCTCACCTCACTTCAGCGTTTCCAGATGCGCCGCGTATTCACGGTCCGCTACCGGTATCATCTCATCGTAAAACCGTTTGTCGTTCCCACCCTTGTCGCCAGCGCATAAAATGATGCCTGTTCGAGTCGGGTCAAACGCAAAAAAAGCTCTAAGCGGTCGACCAAAACTTTGAATTCGCAACTCTTTCATGTTGGCAAACTGCGAGCCTTTCACTGTATCGGCATGCGGTCGAGACAACATTGGGCCGCGTTCCTGTAGCAATAGTACTGAGGCCAGCACATTCTCACGGTCAGCATCGTCAAGCGAGAAAAACCACTCTTCAAAAATTGGCGTTTGTTCAATCGACCACATAACACCCTCCCTGGTATAGCTTATAAGCTATATAGGCTATCGCCTATTTTCAAGTGGTGTTTCTGAAAAGATTGTGTGAATTTGTGGATACGAAACCACCACGCTCCACTTGCCGCTGTTTCTAGAAAACAGGCATCATCCAGGTTTGATAGTGGCGGCAACGCGCCACGACGACACAAACAGAGGCAAATAATGGGCAAGCTCTTTTCATTGCTGGTACTGCTGGGGCTGGGCTACGCAGGACTCTATGTCTACTACGGAGTGGTGATCGAGAAGGAAGTCGAGGAGCAGTTAGAAGCCCGTGGGCTTTCATCGGTAAGCGTGGATAACGTCGAGTACGACTGGCTGGCCCCAGTGAGCGACAGCACCAATATCGCCGTTACCGTGGGGTATCGTGGCTCCCAGGCAGCGGTCAACGTGCGCGTGCAAGGCCACCCGCTGTTTTCTGATGAGGTCACGGTACAGCTCGATAGCCTACAAGCGCTGCGCTTGGGCCTTAGCTTTGGGCAGTAGTGCTGAATAGCCGCCTCGTGCAAACAACCACCTAAAAGGACACCCCCATGTTTACCGGCCTGAGTGCGTTTCCGTTAACCCCCATGAATGAGCAGGGCATCAACGAGCAGGAATTTACCCAGCTAGTGGCTCGTTTGGCCCAGGCGCAGGTGGATTCCATTGGCGTGCTGGGTTCTACCGGCAGCTACGCTTATTTAAGGGTGCAAGAGCGGGCGCGGGTGGCCAAGCTGAGTGTGGAGAGTGCGGCGGGGGTGCCGGTGGTGGTAGGCATTGGTGCGCTGCGCACCCGCGATGTGCTGGCCAATGCCGAGCATGCCCAGCAGGCCGGGGCGAGTGGGCTGCTGTTAGCGCCTGTGTCGTACCAAAAGCTGACCGATGACGACGTGTTTAACCTGTTCAGTACCGTCAGCCGGGCCATCAGTGTGCCGCTGTGCGTGTACGACAACCCCGGCACCACGCACTTTACGTTCAGCGATGAGCTGCACGGGCGCATTGCCGAGTTGCCCCAGGTGCGCTCGATTAAAATTCCGCCAGTGCCCAACAATCTGGAAGACGCCAAAGCCCGCGTGGCGAGGCTGCGGGCGCTGATTCCTAGTGATGTAACCATCGGTATCAGCGGCGACCCCGCCGCCGCGACGGGCCTGCTGGCAGGCAGCGAGGCGTGGTATTCGGTGATTGGCGGGCTCTACCCAGAACTCGCGCTGGCGCTCACCCGCGCCGCCCAAGCGGGAGACGCCGAACAGGCTCAAGCCCGCTCAGACGCTTTAGCGCCGCTATGGGCGCTATACAATGAATATGGCGGCAGCCTGCGGGTAGTGGCGACTATTGCTGAACTCACCGGTCGCGTTAGCTCACCCTGCTTGCCCCAACCGCTGAACACCCTGCAAGGGGAGGCCCGCCAGCAGGTTGCAGCGGTGATTGAGACGCTTGGGCTTCATTAAATCGCTCAAAGCCCTTGTGCGCCGCGCCGCAGCCAGTCGTGAACAAACGCCAGCTTTTTCATCGCGACATCGGAAAGCACAAACGGATAAAGATCCGACAGCCCCATCGAGCGGTTCACATGGTTCACGCCCGCCACTAACGAGGCGGCAATGTGAATCAGCCGCTCGGCATCCGGCTCGGCGTAGGCATCCCAGTTGTAGGTATTGGGCAAGGCCGGAGAGGTCATGCCTGAAGACACAAAACTGTCGGTAATATCGGTTAAGTGCAGCAAGTGCGATGCGGTTTCAGCAAAGTCTTCATGCGGGTGTGCTGATGCGTAGGTAGTGAGGAAACGCTGGCGCCAGTCGGGCGGCGGACCATCTTGGTAATGGCGTTGCAACGCCGCTGGGTAGTCCGCTCGCTCATCGCCAAACATCTCACGAAACGCATCCAAAAAGTCATCCCGCAGGCTCAGCCGCCACCACAGCATGTGGGCAATTTCGTGGCGCATATGGCCAATCATGGTGCGGTAAGGCTCATCCAACGCCTCTTTGCGGGTGGTGCGCAGCACCGGGTCTGCCTCGGCCACGCTAATCGTCACCACGCCGCCCACATGCCCCATGGGCACCGGGATGCCGCCTTCCGCCAGCATATGAAACACCGGCGGTGCGCCGGGGTCTTCCGGGCGAAACCAGTTCCAACGGCCCAGGTTGTCAATCACCCAGCGCTTGGCTGCCTCGGTTTGCGTCCAGTTGGGTATCGCATCGGAAATGGAAGGGTCTGGGGCCAGGGCGGTCATCGCGCAGGCGCGGCAGAACTCGCCCTGCTTCGGGGCAATCCAGTTACAGCCAATCACGTCGCGGTTGGCACAGAAGGGCGGCATGGGAATAAACGCCCGCGCCTGGGGGTCGTAGGCCACCGGCACACCATCCGCCGTGACCAAATTATCAAACCAGAGTGAACCGGCACCGACCGGATTAGAAAAAACGCGCATAGGTCGGGTATCTCAAGAGAAACGAAACTTCAGTCTAGGAGCCGAAGCCTGGGTACGCCAACGGCGATTGCAGGCATGCTCTATTGCGATAAACCCACACGCTGCTACTCGCGCCGTGAGGCAATGGTAAATTAATCATTCCAAACAACGATGCACAGCTAAGGTGACATGTTATGCAACCTCGCCACCCTTGGGCCGAAACGCTGCCCCAGCTTCACGACCACCTGTGGGCACGCTTGATTCGCGGCGTACACGACCGCCACGCACCCGCGCGGCATCCTACCTTGGCAACCGTCAGCCCAACCGGCATGCCTCAGGCACGCACAGTGGTACTGCGTAGCGCAGACAAACAGGCCGCCACACTCACGCTATATACGGATGTGCATTCAGATAAGGTGAGGGCGCTGCACACCACGCCCGTTGCCGCGCTGCATGTATGGGATGCCACCGCCCATCTGCAAACGCGTATTGAGGCAAGCGTGACGGTGTTAACCGACGATGCTGCTCACGAACACTGGCAGCGGGTGCCTGAACGCTCGCGAAGTGCGTACAGCAGTGGCTCCGCTCCTGGCCAATCAATAGCCGAGTCGTTGGCTTATTCCAAAACGCCAGATCAGCAGGCCTTTGCCGTGCTGTTACTCCAGGTCAACACCATCGATGCGCTGCACCTGGGCTCGCAGCACCGCCGCGCCCTGTTTACGCGTGAAGACGGCTGGGCAGGGCAGTGGGTGGTTCCCTAACGCACTAGCAACGCAAGCGGCCACCGCCACGCCCCAGTCGCCAAGGCCGCCCTGGCTCAGTATCATCACCCGCTCATTCACCACAGAAGCCACTGCTTATGTCTTGCCCGCCATGCCCCCGCTGCCAGTCCGAATTCGTCTATCAGGATCAACGCCTGTTCATCTGCCCCGAATGCGCCCACGAATGGAACCCTGAAGAAGCCGCCGCCGAAGAGGCCGTGAACGTGGCGGATGCCCACGGCACCCCGCTCGCCGAAGGCGACAAGGTCACGCTAATCAAAGACCTCAAGGTGAAAGGCAGCTCCCAAGTGCTCAAGATCGGCACCAAAGCCGTCATCAAACGGCTAAAAGAGGGCAAAGACCACCAGCTAGACTGCAAAGTAGACGGCGCAGGCGACATGATGGTGACCGCGCAGTTTGTGAAGAAAGCTTGAATTAACGAAGGACTGTTCCAAGAGGCAATCAAACATGGCTGATCGAAACCTGGGTGCAGAAATCCTCAATGGTATCCACGAGATCCAGCAATTCAAGAAAGGTAACGTGGCTCTGCGTACCCATGAGCTAGCAGAGCCATCACACCCCAAAGTCATTCGACACAAATTGAACTTATCGCAACTCGCTTTTGCGGGCTTGTTAGGGGTTAGCGTACGTACATTGCAAGACTGGGAGCAAGGCCGTAGGGAGCCCCAAGGCCCGGCTTTGGCACTTTTGCTCATTGCGGAACAACATCCAGAGGTGTTTGATTAGCTTCACTAAATCCAACGACGCTTTTTACCTACTGTGCTGAGCGATTTTCCGTTACTGCTCGATCGTACCCCCAGGTTAAAGGCAACAAGGTCGCTGCAGATGTTGGTGGAAAGCCTGCTCTGTTTCGCCACAGTGAGCAACTGATGAGCGCCGACCTACTGGCCTCGATAGTTTCAACGGTACAAAGCTATGAAAACGGTGTCGTTTAAAGAAGCGAGTAGCGATTTAAAAGCGGTACTAGATAGTGTTGCTAATGAGACAGATATAACAATTATCACACGCAAGGGTGCCGATGATGTCGTGGTGATGTCATTGGACCATTACCATAGCCTCATGGAAACAGTACACCTGCTTCGTTCACCTAGGAATGCAGAGCATCTAAACCGTTCAATAAAGCAATATCGCGCGGGTCAAACATAATCTGGCCGCTTATTACGCCCCTGGCCACGAAAGCGGCCTAATCAACGTTAACAGCACCCGCATCGCCCTGGCCGTTTGCGCCGACTTCACCCACCAAGACCACGCCGCTACCGCCGCCGCCCAACAGGCGGACGTTTACCTCGCCAGCGCGCTGATCTCCCCAGGTGGCTATGCAAAAGATGCCGAGCTGCTCACCGCCATCGCAAAGCGCCACCAACTGCCGGTACTGCTCGTCAACCACGTTTCTACTACAGGAGGTTGGCAAACCTGCGGCAATAGCGGCGGCTGGAATACAGCCGGGGAGTTAGCGATTAACGCCAAAGGCACGCAACCCAGCTTAGTGATGTGCCGCATTCACAACGGTGACATAAGTGGTAGCGTGGAAGTGATGACTAACTTACATAGCTAAGTATGAGTTACCGACTAAAAACTAACCATCTAAAGTTGGCTTAACCTAGATTAACTGCTAGTCTCGAAGCATTAGAGCAAACAATGCCGCAGGGACTACACGATGCAGGATGCCCGCATAACGCTTCACTCTAGTCAGCAGCGCATGCAAGTGCGGGTGGATGGCATTCTGCTAGTGGAAACTATAAAAAGTACCAATACGCTGGAACTCCACGAAACACGGCTACCCGCCACGCCACTATTTCCCACGTAAAGACGTGCGTATGGACTTACTCACTGTTTCGGAAACGACCACTTATTGCCCGTTTAAAGGACATACAGTGTCTTTTTCGCTGGGTGATCGGCGGGATATTGCTTGGAGTTATGAGGAGCCGATTGAGGGTGTGGGAGCTATTGCGGGTAGGGTGGCGTTTTATAGAAAAGGTAGCAAATGATGCTGTTCGGAGCACAATGGTCATGCCGATAAATGCTGCAAGAAAATTAATTATGCTTTATATGTCAGGCGCAATGGTTGGTGTTATGCTGATAATTTTATAATTATTATTTATTTTATTTCAGTGAGTTAGGTTATGGGTGGATTCCTAGGTAGCATTTTGTACATGCTGGTGCATGCATCTTAAGTCACAGCTTTATGCCTAGTTAATATTAGCTTTCTCGTTTTTGGTCTTTCAAGTAAGGAGTATGGTTTGTCGAAATTGTCACAATCACAGAAAGTGGTTAAGTATCTTCAGGATAATCCGAAAGAACGATTCAGCGCGAGAAGTATTGCTGAGGCCATAGTTAATCTCTACCCAGATGACTATGCAGAAAAACGCAATAATCCTAGGTTTGTTGATGAAAAAGCATTCATCACTCAGATTGTTGCAGAAATAGGTGCACAGAAGGAGCAAATTGCAAATCAAAGCTCCCATGTCTTTTGGCAAGATAAGCCTCGCCCGAGACTGTATTGGTATGACCCAGATAGAAAGTCAACAGATATTCTCAAGAACACAGATTTTGACGGTTATGATGATGATGAAGTTGAAGTAGACACTGCGCCAGCTACAAATCATGTATTGTCAGAGCATGAGCTTTATCCATTACTGATTGAGTACCTCAAAACGGAGCTAAAACTTTACTGCCTCCGGATAGATGAGAAACGATCCAGAAATTCAAGAGGTAGTGGTGGAAATCAATGGTTACATCCGGACATAGTTGCGATGCAGCCTATTGATAAAGAATGGAATGAGCTAATCAGAAGCTGTGTGAAGCAAGGGGCAGGTCAAAGTGTTCGCCTGTGGTCGTTCGAGGTGAAAAAAGAACTCAATGGTTCCAATGCTAGAAAAAGTTTCTTTCAGGCTGTGAGTAATTCTAGCTGGGCAAATGAGGGTTACTTGGTAGGTACCTCTATTGCTGACGCAAACACTGAAAAAGAATTAAGAATGTTATCTGCGTTACATGGAATAGGCGTAATTTTGCTCAATCCTGAAAATCCAAGTGAAAGCGAGATGATATTACCTGCACGCTCTCGCTCAGATGTTGACTGGGAGTCTACGAACAGGATATTAATTGAGAATGAAGACTTTCGTGACTATATCGAGCTTGTTTCTACCTACTATCAGACTGGAAGAGTCCGTCCTAGAGATTGGAACAAGTCGTAAAGTTTACAAGTCACTGCTGACGGACAGATTTGTTGCAGAGCGCAGCGTCATATAAAAATTCATTAAAACACCTCTTTTGGTCTTAACAGAAACCTGGCACTGATAGAACCAATGCTGTCAGCTTCAATTAACCCCCAACCCCACTAAACCTAACCACTTCCCTCACCACCGCCTCATTCAACACCCCGCGCTTGGCTTCCACCACCGTTAGCCATTCGCGGGCGCGGGTGATGCCGGTGTACACCAGCTCGCGGGTCAGAATCGGGTTCAGGGTGGGCGGTAGCAGTAGGGCGGTGTGCAAAAACTCCGAGCCTTGGGATTTGTGCACCGTCATCGCAAACACGGTTTCTACCGCGTGCAGGCGTGAAGGCAGCACCCAGCGGATGGGCTTGTCGGTGTCGCTGGTTGGGAACGCGACTCTTAATAGCTTCTGCTGCGGGTTGCGCGGGTCGGGCACGGCCAGGGTGATGCCGATATCGCCGTTCATTAGTTTTAGGCCATAGTCGTTTTGGGTAATCAGTACCGGGCGGCCTTCGTACCAGCCTTTCTCTAGCGTGTAGTCACTGCCGAACAGCAGCTTTTCACTTCGCAATGTGCTGGCGATGCGCTGGTTTAACCCTTCTACTCCCCAGGGGCCTTTGCGCAGCGCGCACAGCAGTTGGAAGTGGCTGTAGGCGCTGAGTACCTCGCTGGCCCAGGCGTCAAAAGCGGTTTGGTTTTTCTCGAACGACTCCCCCCGTGGGCGCTGTGCGTGCAACACGTTGAGGTAGTGGCGGTAGCCGGTGGGCGGGGCGATGGGCTGGCCTTCGTGGTCGGTGCGGCCTTCGCCGTTGCCCGCAAAGCCGCTGGGGCTGCCGTGAATCACCAGCTTATCCAGCGCGGTGTCTTCACTCATCACCAAGTGGTGAATATCCGGGTAGCCGTGGCGCAGCACGGCGCTTACCGCCTGCTGTTTTTCCCGTTCGCTTTGCGCATGGCCCGGCTGGTTAATGGCTTTTGCCAACTGGCCGATGCCGCTGTGTTCATTGAAGCGGTGGCTAACCCGCAGCATGGTAATGGCTTGGTCGAGTGGTTGGCCTGCGGGGTCGATGAACTTGGCTGGCAGCGGTTGGCCGGTGGCTTGGGCCAGCCATTCGGCGGTGGTCGGGGTGTAGTGGGCGGCGTCGGCGCGGCGGCATAGGTCGCCGAGTACCGAGCCTGCCTCTACCGAGGCGAGCTGGTCTTTATCCCCCAGCAGAATGCACTGGGCGTGGGCGGGCAGGGCGCTGAGGGTCGCGGCCATCATTTCGATATCCACCATCGAGGCTTCGTCGATCACCAGCACATCCAGCGCCAGCGGGTTGGCGGCGCTGTGGCGGAAGTGGCGGGTATCGGGGCGTGCGCCGAGTAGGCGGTGGAGGGTGGTCACTTCCGTGGGAATCGCGATCTCGCTGGATGCCGCAGAAGGTGAGTGTTCACTGAGTAGCGTTGCCAATTCAGCGAGCGGTAACGCATTCACCTGCCCGGCGATGGATTCATTTAAGCGGGCGGCAGCTTTGCCGGTGGGGGCGGCTAGGCGAATACGCAGCGGCTGGCTAGTGTGCTGGGCCAGTTGCAGGGTTTGCAGCAGGGCGAGCAGACGTACCACGGTGGTGGTTTTGCCGGTGCCGGGGCCGCCGGTAATAATGCCGAAACGGCTGCGGGCGGCCAGGGCGCAGGCGGTTTTTTGCCAGTCTAGGCCGTTGCGTTGCTTGAACAGGATATTCAGGGCTTGGGGGAGTAACACCGAGGCGCTGGCGTCATTCGTCGTTTCCAGGCGTGCGGCGATGTGTTGGTGCAGGCTTTGTTCGTACTGCCAGTAGCGACGCAGGTAGAGCCGTGTGCTGGGGGTGCCGCTGGCTGAGTGAGTGGTTACTACTACCAGCGGCGTGTTGCTGGGGACTTCGCTGGTGAGCAGCGGGTGGTGCAGGGCGGCTTGCCATTCGCTAAGCGTGAGCGTGGCCAGCACGTCGCTGGGCAGCGGCGGCGGGTCGGTGAGGTCGTCCCCTTCGGGCGGTAGCGAAAGGGCGAAATCCGGCGCGTTCAGCGTGGCGTTAATATCCAGGCATACGTGGCCGCGGTCTAGCTGGTGGCTGGCCAGCGCGGCTGCCAGTAGCAGCAGTGTGGGGGCGTCCGGGGCTTCACTGGCAAGAAAGCGCACCAGGGCGCGGTCTAAATCTCGCAGCCAGCCTCGCGCTACCCAGCGTTCGCACAGGGCCAGTAGTTCTGGGGTGCTGCCGAGTGCTGGGTGGGCGCTGGCGGCATCGCCGAACATATCGAAGGTGTGGCTATCGTGTTGGCGGCTCATGCCGTGGCCTCCTGCTGGGTGGCGTGTGGCTCGCCTGCAAACAGGCTATCCAGGGCTTCGATGAGTTCAACCGGGGCGGGTTCGCCCACCACGCCGCGCCCAGGGCTGCGGCTGCCGCGTAGAAATACCGTCATCGAACCGCCCAGGTGCTGGTGCGGGTCGTAATCCGGCAGGCGCGCTTTTAACAGCCGGTGCATGGCGAGTAAGTAGAGCGCGGCCTGTAGGTCGTAGCGTTTGGCGAGCAGCGCGTGGCGTAAGGCCTCGGGTTCGTAGGCGCTGTCGTTGGGGCCTAGGTAGTTTGATTTCCAGTCCAGCACGTAAAAGCGCCCCTGGTGCTCGAAGGCTAAGTCAATGAAGCCTTTCAGCATGCCGTTGAGGGTGTCGGCATCCAGCGCGGGGCGCTCTACTCCTGGCAGTAAGTGCTTGCTCACCAGCGCATCGATGGCTTGGGTGTTCACCCGCTTGGCGGCAAACCAGAACTCTAGCTCTACTTGGTAGCTTTCTAACTCATTCAGCGCCACGCTTTGCGGGGTGGGCGCGGCCAGCGGTAGCGGCGTGGTGAGCAGGGTGCTTAGCCAGCCCGCCAGCGGTTCTTGCCATGCCTGCCAGCCGCGTAGCTGCACCCGCCGCCACAGCATGTCGTTGAGGGCGTCCATATCGTTCGCGGCGGTATCGAAGCCTTGCTTGCCCGCCCACTCCAGCAGCCCGTGCAGAAAGGTGCCGGGGCCGGGGCCACGTGGAAACTTATGTAAGTGAAACGCTTCTAGTTGAGATCGTTCTTGAGACAGTTCTTGAGACAGTTCTTGGGGTTCATCCAGCACTTCAAAGGCGGTGGCTTCTTGGGCGGTGGTGGGTTCCAGCGGTGGCAGCACCGGGGCGGTGAGCGTGCCGGAAAGCCGCAGCGCGGAGTAGCTGGCAATCCACCAGTGCTCTTTGGCGGGGCGCGTGGGCGTGCGGGCGTGGCCCAGCGCACTGCTTTGCTCCACGATGGCAACGCGCTCTGCGGTGAGCGCGGGTGGCTGGTGAATCTGTATCTCGCTGCCTTCCACTAGTTCGTTGAGCGCGTTATTGAGCGCCTCCGGTGAAAGGGCATTGCCGCCTTTTAGCAGGTAACCCAGCGCGCTGTTCTCCAGCCCTTTCAGCGGGGCCAGCCCCAGCCAGGTGGCGTGGCGGGCGCGGGTAAGCGCGACGTAGAGTTTGCGCAGGTCTTCCCCCAGCCGTTCGCGGTCGGCGGTGGCGAGTATCGCGTCATCCGCTTCTAGGCTGAGCTGTAGGTTGCCTTCGCCATCGTGCCAGCGCAGCGGTACGTCTTCGGCTTTGACCGGGCGGTGGTTGGCGATGAAGGGCAGGAACACCAGCGGGTACTCCAGCCCTTTGGATTTGTGGATGGTGACCACTTTGACCAAATCCGCGTCGCTCTCCAGGCGTAGCTTGTGGCTGTCGCCGTGGCTTTCCGGGTCGGCAATGGCGTCAAACAGAAAGCGAATCAGCGCGTGCTCGCCGTCCAGTTCGGCGCTGGCCTGCTGCAGCAGTTCGCCCAGGTGCAGCAGGTCGGTGAGCAAGCGCTCACCCTCTTTAAACTCCGCCAGCAGGCGTGCGGGAATATCAAAATCCACCATCATGCGGCGCACCAGCGGCAGCACGCCTTGGCGCTGCCACAGGCGGTGGTAGTGGCTGAACTGCTCTACCCGCGCTTCCCAGGCCAGCTCGTTTTGCTGCAGGTAGTCCAGCTCCGCCAGGCTTAGCCCCAGTACCGGGGTGGCCAGCGCGGCGCGCAGGTGCGCTTCGGCTTGGCGGGAGCTGGCCAGCGGCTCGGCGCAGGCGCGCAGCCAGCGCTCTACCTGGGCGGCCATGGGCGAGCTAAACACCTTATCGTGATCCGAAAGGTACACGCTCTTCACCCCACGGCTGGCCAGCGCTTGGCGAATGGCGCGGGCTTCCTGCAGGCCGTTTACCAGCACCGCCATATCGGAAGGTTTGAGCGGGGTGAGCGCGTCGTCGGTTTGAAAGCCGCTCTTGCCTTGCTGGCCTGCGCTGAGCAGTTCCGCCATGTACGAGGCGCAGCATTCGGCCATCTCGGTTTGGTAAGCGGTTTTGGAGAGCGCCTCATCGGTTTCCAGCGGCCAGAGCGTCATGGCGGGCAGCGGTTGGCCTTGGTGAACAAGCTGTTCACTTCGGCCTTTGGCGTCTACCGGCAGAAACGGCAGCGGGTTGTCGCCGCCTTCTTCGCGGAATAGAAACGCTCCGGCCGGGTGCTGATCGGCGTAGCGGAAGCAGTGGTTCACCGCCTCTACCATGGCGCGGCTGGAGCGGTAGTTGGTGCCCAGCGTGACGTGGCGGCCTGCGGTGTCTTCGCGGGCTTTTAAGTAGGTGAAGATATCCGCGCCGCGAAAGGCGTAAATGGCCTGTTTGGGGTCGCCGATCAGCAGCATGGCGGCGTCTCGGCGGGGCTTGGCGACCTCATACACCGCGTTGAAAATACGGTACTGGATGGGGTCGGTGTCCTGGAACTCGTCGATCAGCGCCACGGGGAACTGGCGCAGTATCTGCGCGGCCAGCGCCTCTTTATTGGGGCCTTGCAGGGCGCGGTCCAAGTGGGTGAGCAGGTCGTTGGGGCCCATTTCGGCGCGGCGCTCTTGCTCCCGCTCCAGGCGCACTTTGCACCACTGCACGGCGTGAATCAGCAGGTCGTTACGCGGTTCGGGCAGGGCGTTTAGCGCGGCGGGCAGCTCGGCTAGCGCTTCCCAGGCGGCGGGGCAAGGGGGCGCGCCCTCTTTCCATATCTCGGCCATGCCGTCTGGAGTGAGGCGTCTCCAGGCGGCATCGGTGAGTGCGGGGCGGGTGGCGTCGCTGTCGCTCCACTCCCGCAGTGCGCCTAGCCAGTTGGCGCGGCTTTTGGCGTTGA
The DNA here is from genome assembly GCF_044809155.1 of Vreelandella venusta. Taxonomy (GTDB): domain Bacteria; phylum Pseudomonadota; class Gammaproteobacteria; order Pseudomonadales; family Halomonadaceae; genus Vreelandella; species Vreelandella venusta_B. The sequence continues at coordinate 2,455,111 of NZ_CP085241.1, read as the reverse complement.
AGCTTTGGCCTTTGAAGGCTTTGCGCTTGGCGGCGTCTTCCAGTGCGGGCACTAGGTCATCCAGCCAGGCGGGCCAGGGGGCTTTTAGCTCGGTTAGGCGAGCGCTGCGCTCGGCTTGGGCGGCGCTTAGGGTGTGTTCGGGCGAGGGGCGCTGGCTGCCTAGGGCCTCGCTTTCGGCCAGCAGTTTGCGCACCTGCCCGTGGAGTTGGTCCGGCGACTTCCAGTAACCGGTAATGCTGCCCAGCGCCTCGGCGTCCAGCGGGTAGTAGAAGGTGCGCCAGTAGTCGCGGACTACTTCTTGCTCCAGCTCTTGCTGGTCGTTTTCTAAATTGAGCGAGAATAGGCTGCCGCTATCGAAGGCGTGCTCCCGCAGCATGCGGTAGCACCAGCTATGGATGGTGGAAACGGCGGCTTCGTCCATCCACTCGGCGGCTAGCTCTAAGCGGCGGGCGCAGGCGGGCCACGTGGCCTCGGGGTATTGGCTGCGCAGTGCTAGCAGAAGTGAGTCTTCACCCTGATGCCGAAACACCGCCGCCGCTTCCACTAGCCGGTGGCGGATACGTTCACGCAGCTCTTGGGTGGCGGCGTTGGTGAACGTGACCACCAGGATTTCCGGCGGGGTGAGCGGGCGTACGAAGGCGGTGTCGTCTTCGCTGTGCTGCCCGCCCAGCACTAGGCGCACGTATAGCAGTGCAATGGTGAAGGTTTTCCCCGTGCCCGCGCTGGCTTCAATCAAACGGCTACCGTGAAGCGGTAGCGTCAGCGGGTTCAGCGGGGCGGGCTGGCTCATTCTTATTCTCCGAACATCACGGCAGGCGGAAAGCAAAGCGCCTTTGGCGGGAGGCCAAAGGCACCGGCACTATATCGCGTTGCCAAGAGCTGGGCAAAAGAGCAAAGCAGCGTTAGAGGCTGGTTTGAAAGACGGCGTCGAATTCGTTGTAAACAGGTAGGCACGCTCGGCTTCCATGGCCGTAAGCCACAGTAAACAGGGGTTAGGCTGTGAGGTATCGTCGCCAACTGGTAATCTAGCGGGCTAGCCGCTCTTGGCGATCTGTTGATGCTGGTGAAGGGATCTCATGCTGACCTCGCTTCTGGATAACGATTTTTACAAGATCACGATGCAGAATGCCGTGATTAAACGCTTCCCCTATGCCCATGCCCGCTACGCGTTTATCAATCGCGGCGAGCATGCGTTTCCTGAGGGTTTTGGTGAGGCGCTGCGCGGTGAAGTGGATCGCATGGCGACGCTGCGCTTGTCGGATGAAGAGAAGCGCTACCTGCAAACCACCTGCCCTTACCTAGACCCCACCTATCTCGATTTTCTGGCGGGCTTTCGTTACGACCCCAGCGAAGTGACGATCGAGCAGCAGGGCAGCGAGCTCTCGGTGGTGATGGAAGGCCCGTGGTACCGCACCATTTTGTGGGAAGTGCCGCTGATGGCGCTTATCAGTGAGCTTTGGTATCACCTGCGCGGCGTGAGCGTGTCGGAAGATGACGAAGCGCTCATTGAGCAGCGCACGCGAGAGAAAATCGAACTGTACCGCCAGCACGGACTGAAGATTGCCGAGTTCGGCACCCGTCGGCGTTTCTCGTTTGCGGTGCACGACCGGGTCGTCAAAGCGCTGCGCCACTATGGCGGGGAGGCCTTTAGCGGCACCAGCAACGTGCTGCTGGCCATGCGCCACGGGGTGAAGCCTATCGGCACCCACGCGCATGAGTGGTTCATGTTCCACGGCGCTCGCTTTGGTTTCAAAATGGCCAACAGTTTGGCGCTGGAGCACTGGGTGGATGTCTACCGGGGGGATCTAGGCATCGCGCTGACCGATACGTTTACCACCCGTGCCTTTTTCGAGAGCTTCGATAAGAAGTTCGCCAAGCTGTTCGATGGCGTGCGCCACGATAGCGGCGACCCGATTGAATTTGCCGATGCCACCATTGCCCACTACCAGCGCCTGGGCATTAACCCGCTGAGCAAAACCATCATCTTCTCCGATGCCCTTACGCCTGAAAAAGTGGAGCGCATCCGCGCCTGCTGCCAGGGGCGGATTGGCATGGCCTTCGGGATCGGCACCAACTTCACCAACGATATTGGCGTGGCGCCCATGAACATGGTGATCAAGATGGTCGAGGCCCGCCCCGAAGGGCAAGGCTGGCTGCCGGTGGTGAAGCTTTCCGATGTGCCCACTAAAAACACTGGCGACCCGGAGATGATTGCGTTGGCCAAGCGCATTTTATCGCTGGGAGGAAAGGGGGATGAAAGCCTGCTGATCTGACGCTGCCGGAATCAGCTCCATGCTAAACTGTTTTTCGTAGCGCACTTTTTTTCTGGAGGCCGCCGTGCAGGATGCCCATCGCCGTAAGCTCCCCATCGGGATTCAGACGTTTTCGGATATCCGCGAGGGCGGCTATTACTACGTCGATAAAACTCCGCACATCGAGCGTTTGGTTAACCAGAACAAATACTACTTTCTCTCGCGGCCGCGCCGCTTTGGTAAAAGCCTGTTGCTGGATACGCTGCGCTGCTTGTTCGAGGGCCGCCAGGCGCTGTTTGAAGGGCTCTATATTCACGACAACTGGGACTGGCAACAGCGTTACCCGGTCATTCGTATCAGCTTTGCCGATGGCGTCATGCAGAGCCGTGAAGAGCTCGATGAGCGTATTCGTGAGCAGCTTCGGGTTCAGCGTGAGCGGCTGGGCATTACTCAATACCATGAAGCCGATATTCCCGGCGAGTTTTCCGCCCTTATTCGCATTGCCCACCAGCAATACGGCCAACGGGTGGTCGTGCTGATTGATGAGTACGATAAGCCGATTCTGGATAATATTTTGGTGCCAGAGCGCGCTCGGGAACTGCGCGAGGGGTTGAAGAACCTGTATAGCGTGCTGAAAGATGCCGACCCTCATTTGCACTTTGTGCTGCTCACCGGCGTATCAAAGTTCAGCAAGGTCAGCCTATTTTCGGGCTTGAACAATCTCAACGATATCACCCTAGACGCTCCTTTCAGCACGATTTGCGGCTATACCGACGAAGACATCGACAAGGTGTTCGCGCCTGAGCTACCCGGTTTGGATCGTGAGGCCATTCGTCAGTGGTACAACGGCTACCGCTGGGGTGGGCGCGAGGTGGTGTCTGTCTACAACCCCTTTGATGTGCTGCTACTGTTCCAAAAGCGCGAGTTTGCGCCGTACTGGTTTGAGTCTGCCACGCCGACGTTCCTGGTCGATATTCTCAAACAGCGGGGGGTATTTACGCCTTCTTTAGATCACTGGGAAACCGAGTATGAACTGCTCAGCCAGTTCGATGTGGATCAGATCAGTACCGAAGGCCTGCTGTTTCAAACCGGCTACCTGACCATCCAGCAGGTAGAGGAGCCGCTGCTGGGATACCGCCAGTACACGCTGGGCTTTCCTAACCGTGAAGTCGAAACCAGTCTCAACCACGCCTTGCTGCCATCGCTGGGGGTCGAAAATGCCCCACGCGAACGCAGGACGCTGTTCCGCCATTTAAGCCAGCATGATCTTGTCGGGCTAGAAGCGCATCTAAAGGCGCTCTATGCCGGACTCCCTCACGATTGGTATCGCAACAACCCGATTGCTCGCTACGAAGGGCATTATGCGAGCGTGTTCTACAGCCACTTCGCGGCCCTGGGCCTGGATGTGACGGTGGAAGATGCCAGCCACCACGGCAAGGTGGATATGAGCGTGGATTTTGGTGGGCATATCTACCTGTTCGAGTTCAAAGTGGTGGAGCAGCTGCCGGAAGGTCAGGCGCTGGCTCAAATCAAACACAAAGGGTATGCGGACAAGTACCGCGCCTCTGGCAAGCCCATACACCTGATCGGCGTCGAGTTTTCCAGCGCCAAACGCCAGATCGTGGCGTTTGATGTGGAAACGCTCGATGCTGTTTAAAAACGGGCACCGGGTGCTGCTTTGTCATTTTTTGACTGCTTTATAAAGCGGCGCGTAGAGCGTCTCTGTGAGCGTGGCAAAGGTGTGCCCGTTGGCTTGCTCGAAGAACAACCGCTCGAAGCGGGGCCACTGGTGGCTTAAATACGCGCTTTGGGCCACTTCACCGGTTTGGTAGCGGCCGCCTTCATAGGCGGTTTCGGCGGCGGCGTAGGCGTCGCTGTCTCGGCCTTTTTCTTGCGCCATGTCCGGCGTGCCTTGCTTACTTAGCCAAGCAAACGCGGCTTGCGGTGCAAGCGGCAGCGGGGTTTCTAGGCCCGCTTGCCACGCGGCTAGCTGGGTTTCTAAATGCTGGCGAGCGGTCTCGGCACCCACTGGCGCTAACGTGACATGCCCCGCTTTGGAGAGCAGCTGCGTCGTCATCGGGCCATCCAGGTTGCCCGCTAGGTGCGCAACCCAAGGGCGCAGCAGGTGGCTCCAGCGGTACTGGCCGCGCCCACTGCCTTGGCTAATCAGGCTGCTACTGAGCAGCAGCAGGCGGCAGCGGTGGCCTGCTTCATCCTGGCGCAGTTCGCCCAGGGGCTCTTCTAATGTGAGGCCGTGGGCTTCGAAGTGAATCATGGTGTCGGGCAGGGTATGCGGCCACGCGTCTAGTGCTTCTTCGTAGGCGTTGAAAAGCGCCTCCATGGGTTCGGCGAGTGCTGCGCGCATGCGTTCGCCGAACGCGCCCATGGCCAGCACGCCTTGGCCTTGAAAGCGCTCCAATGCTTCGTGCAATGCTTCCATACGCGGCTGGCCGTTATCCACTGCGTGGCGCTGGGCGGCAATTAGCTGGTCTTGGAGCTGCCAGTTTTGCAGGCCATCCAGGGCGAATGGCTCGGCGTCCAGCTCGGCGATGGCTTCCTGCTCGAAATAGACCCCCAAGCGAGTATTAAAGAAGCTGCGCACCGGCTCGCGCAGAAAGCTGCCTAGCTGCCCAAGCGAGAGGCTGGTGGGGGCGTTTTCCGGCGCTGGCAGCGTGCGGCTAGCGGCGGGTGGCGTGCGCGGGGCGTGCACCTCGCGCCATTCGTGGGCATAGGTGAACAGTCGGCTTGCTGGGCTTTTGAAGTAAGCGCGGCTGAAAGGCTGCAGCGGATGCTCGGTGGTGAGTGTTTCCAGCAGCGGCGCGCCGTTTTCCGTTTGCCAGCCGGCTTCCAAGTGGTCGCGCAGTTGGCCCACCAGCACCGAGGGTGGCAGCGGCGTGTTATCGATCTGGCTGCGGCCGACCCAGCTCACGTAGAGCTGGTCGCGGGCGGAGAGCAGCGCTTCCAGAAACAGGTAGCGGTCGTCTTCCCGGCGAGAGCGGTCGCCGGGGCGGTAGTCGCTGCCCATTAGGTCGAAATCCAGCGGCGGCTGGGAGCGGGGGTACTCGCCGTCGTTCATGCCCAGCAGGCACACCCGCTTGAAGGGAATGGCGCGCATGGGCATCAGCGTGGCGAAGTTGACCGCTCCGGCCAAGAAGCGTTGGGAAAGGCTGTGTTCATCGATCTGCGCTAGCCAGTGCTCACGCACCATAGAGAGCGGCAGCGGGTCGTTGAGTTCGGCTTCCCGGCTGCTTTCCAGCATCTGCTGCAAGCCGCTTTCCAGCTTGGTGAGCATGATGCTCTCTTGGGCGTCGTCGGTGAGGAAGAAAGTCTCCAGCAGCTCCCGTAGCCGCGCGACCCAAGTAGCGGCATCGGTGGGTTGGCAGAAAGCTTCCCAAGTGGCTTCGAGCTTCTCTAGCAGCGTCGCAAGCGGCCCCGCTAAGCCCGCTTCCAGCCCGCCGATATCATCAAACGGTTCGATACCTTGCCACGCGTGGCCGTCGCCCACGGTGTAGCCCAACAGCAATCGGCGCAGGCCGAATGCCCAAGTGTTTTGGCTTAGCCCGCCGGGCAGTTCCAGCCGCTGGCGCTGCTTGGCGTTAAGCCCCCAGCGGATGCCCGCGCCTTCCATCCAGCGCTCCAGCACCGGCAGGTCGCGCTCTTCTAGGCCGAAGCGCTGGCGCAGGGCGGGGACATCCAGCAGGTCGAGCAAATCGCTCACCGACAGGCGCAGCTCCGGCAACCGTAGCAGCTTTTCCAGGGCAATCATCAGCGGCAGGCGGTGGCGGCTGGCTTGGTCGGAGAGCGTGTAGGGAATGTGCCGCGGGTCATCGGTGGGCAGCTGGCCAAACACCGCTTCGATGTGCGGTGCGTAGCGGTCGATATCCGGCACCATGACGATGATATCCCGTGGGCGCAGGTGTGGGTCGGCGCTGAAGGCGGCCAGCAGCTGGTCGTGGAGAATCTCCACTTCCCGCTGGGGGCCGTGGCCGATATGAAACACGATGGAGTCATCGGAAGCGGGCAGGGCGGGCCAGTGGCCTTGCGTTTCCGCCACGGGGCGCAGCTCGCGAATATCGTCTTGCAACTGGCTGAGCAGGCAGTGGCGATCCTTGCCGCTGAACGGCTCGAACATATCGATGCGCAGTGCCTGCTGCTCGAATAGCGTTTGGTAGTTGCCTGCGTCGTCGTGCTCATCGAGCAGGCGCAGGTAGTCGCGGCCCTGCTTGCCCCAGGCGGCTAGCAGCGGCTGGGCGTGCAGGTGCAGGGCGTCATCGGCATCGCCGGTGCCCAGTACATCCAGTGCTTCGGGCATGCCGGTTTTGCGCCGCTGGCGGTAGCGATGGGCGCGCAGCAGGTCTTTGTGCTCGATGATATCCGCCCAGTAGAACTGGCAGGGGTTGTGAACGCACAGCACGATTTGGCAGCAGCGAGAAAGCGCCGCCAGTGCTTCCAGGGTTTGCTGGGGCAGCGATGAGATACCAAAGATAATCAGCCGCCGAGGCAGCCCCGGAGGGCAGTCTTGGCCTTCCAGGTGCTCGGTGGCCTTCAAGAAGCGCTGGTGAACCTGGGCGCGGCTGCTGTTCAGCCCGGCATCGCCTTGGGTGGCGGCCACATCGTCACGCAGGATGCGCCAGAGTGCGGGCTGCCAGCGCTGGTGCTCTTCCAACGGGCGGTGCTCGCCTCTGGCGGTAATTAGCACATCGTGGCCGTTGGCCCAGGCGTCCAGCCAGTCGGCGCGGTAGACCTGGTACTGGTCAAACAAATCCGCCAGCCGCTCGGCCAGTTGGTAGTGCTTGCGATGGTCGCGGTCGATTTCCAAAAACTGTGCCAGCGGCTCGAACACCGGCTGCCCGGCCAGGGTAGGCAGCAGGCGCAGCAGCCGCCACACTAAGCGCGATTTATCAAACGGCGAGGTTTCCGGCACGGCATCGGTATTTTGGGAAACGTGAGTGAGCACCGTGCGGTAGGCCTGCCATAGAAACCGCGCGGGCAGCATCACCTCTAGCGCCGCCGCAATGCCCGCGCCGCCATTCTTAGGGTCTTCCGCCAACGCCAGTTTCAGCCACTGCCCAATACCGTTGCTCTGCACCAGAATGGTTTCGTTCTCCAGCGGCCCCAACGGCTGGCGGCGCATCCACTCCACCGCCAAACCGCGTAAATCTTCCAAACGGTTAGCATGTACCACCATAAAACCGGGGGGCAGCGAAGTGGGGGAGAACAAGGCATTGGCAGGCATACGGCGGCGTTCCTTCACGGCAATCAGCGTCACGGGTGGTGGTGACGCTATGGTGCCATAAGATGAAGGTAGACGGTGTATGGGATGTTTTAGTTGCGTGCTTCTGGCTGCGATAGGGGCTTAATGGAAAGCCGCATGCCTAAAGAGTTAGCGATTTTGCTGATGGTCGAGTAGGCCGGATTGCCTTCACCTGAAAGAGCCTTATAGAGTCCTTCGCGGCTCATGCCAACGTCTTTGGCGAGCTGGCTCATGTTGCGCGCACGGGCGATATCGCCGAGAGCGGCAGCCAGCAGCGCGGGATCATTTTCTTCCATGACGGCATCTAGATAAGCGGCAATATCTTCTCCGGTTTGAAGATAATCAGCAGTATCGTAATGACTGAAAGTGACAGTAGGAACGGTCATGAGGTTACTCCTTCCATTGGGCGGCGATGGCTTTGGCTTGCTCGATATCGTGGGATTGGCTGGCTTTATCACCACCGCACAGTAGCACCACGATTACTGGCCCTTTGTTCATAAAATAGACTCGATAGCCTGGGCCATAGGGAATGCGTAGCTCGGAAACACCTTTTCCGACCGGTTTTACATCGCCCGGGTTACCCAGGCTCAAACGGCGGACGCGGGCTTCAATTTTGGCGCGGGCACGAATATCGCGAAGTTCGCGCAGCCACCCATCGAAGACATCGGTTTTGATTAACTCGATCATCTGATAACTGTAGTTGGCAGTATGTTAAGTGTCAACTTTGGTTAACACTTTGTGAGAAATAAAGCACGATGCCAGTGAAGGCGTTAGCGCCATCAGTTAAGCAGCTTGCGGGATGTAAGATATATCGCCAAGCTGTTGCCTTTGCCATGCCATTGAGAGGAGTCCGTGATGACCGAGCCGACCAACCATAATACCCGCCGCCACTCTGCCCAGGTGGTGGATGGCCCCGGTAAAGCGGCTAGCCGCGCTATGCTGCGCGCCGTGGGCTTCAACGATGACGATTTTCAAAAACCCCAGGTGGGCGTAGCGTCTACCTGGAGCATGGTGACGCCGTGTAATAGCCATATTGGTGAGCTGGCGGAGTTTGCCCGTGATGGGGCTGATGCTGCCGGTGGCAAAGGGGTGATTTTTAATACCATCACCATTTCCGATGGTATTGCCAACGGCACCGAAGGCATGAAGTACTCGCTGGTCTCGCGGGAAGTGATTGCCGACTCCATCGAAACCGTGGCGGGCTGCGAAGGCTTTGATGGCCTGGTGGCGATTGGCGGCTGCGATAAGAACATGCCGGGTTGCATTATGGGCTTGGCGCGGTTGGATCGCCCCAGCGTGTTTGTTTACGGCGGCACCATCATGCCCGGCAAGGGCCACACCGATATTGTCTCGGTGTTTGAAGCGATGGGCGCCCACTCCCGTGGCGATATCGACCTGATCGAGCTGAAAAATATCGAAGAGACCGCGATTCCTGGCCCTGGCTCCTGCGGGGGCATGTACACCGCCAACACCATGGCGTCTGCCATTGAGGCACTGGGCATGAGCCTGCCGGGCAGCTCGGCGCAGAATGCCATCTCCCAAGAGAAGCGCGATGACTGCAAAGCCGCTGGCGAAGCCGTGCTGGCGCTGCTGGCTCAAGACATCAAGCCCTCCGATATCATGACCCGCGAGGCGTTTGAGAACGCCGTGACCGTGGTGATTGCCCTGGGTGGCTCTACCAACGCGGTGCTGCACTTGATTGGCATGGCGCGCACCATCGGTGTCGAACTGAGCTTGGCAGACTTCACCGAGATCGGTAAGCGTGTGCCGGTTCTCGCTGACCTGCGCCCCAGCGGCCACTATATGATGAGCGAGCTGGTGGCGATTGGCGGTATTCAGCCGCTGATGAAAATCCTGCTGGATGCTGGGCTGCTAAACGGCGATTGCTTAACCGTAACCGGTAAAACGCTAGCAGAGAACTTAGCCGAGGTGGAACCCTACCCCATTGATCAGCAGATCATCGCGCCGCTGGGTAACCCGATCAAAGCTGAAAGCCACCTGCGTATTCTGTTTGGCAACTTAGCGCCGGAAGGGGCGGTGGCTAAAATTACCGGTAAAGAGGGCACGCGCTTTAGCGGCTCGGCGCGGGTATTCGGCTCGGAAGAGGAAGCCCAGGGGCGCATCAACGACGGTACCGTGGTCGCGGGCGATGTGGTGGTGATTCGCTATGAAGGCCCGAAAGGCGGCCCGGGTATGCGCGAAATGCTTACCCCCACCTCGGCCATTATGGGCCGTGGCTTGGGCAACGACGTGGCGCTGATTACCGATGGCCGATTCTCTGGCGGCAGCCACGGGTTCGTGGTGGGGCATGTGTCGCCTGAAGCGTTTGATGGTGGCCCGCTGGCGCTGGTGGAGGATGGCGACGCCATTACCATTGATGCTGAAGCCGATACCATTGAAGTCGATATTAGCGATGAGGAGATGATGCGTCGCCGCGCGGCTTGGCAGCAGCCTGAGCCGCGCTATCGTAAAGGCGTGTTGGCGAAGTATGCCAAATTGGTCAGCTCTGCCAGTACCGGCGCGGTGACCGACCAAGAGTAACGTGCACAGTTAGGCTGTCACTAAGTCGTCAAGCGCAAGGCGTATCCTAAACGCTTTGCGCTTTTTCATGAGTCAACGGTGAGAATATGGCGGTAGAAAATCAGGTTCGAGGGCGAGCCAGCGAGGTGTTTTGGGCGTTTTTGGCGCTGGGGTTAACCTCGTTTGGCGGGCCAGTGGCGCACTTAAGCTATTTTCGCACGGCGTTTGTGGAGCGGCGAAAGTGGCTAAACGAACAGGCGTATGCAGATTTGGTCGCGCTGTGCCAGTTCTTGCCGGGGCCAGCCAGTAGCCAGGTAGGCTTTGCCTTAGGGTTGATGCGCGCTGGCCCCTGGGGGGCGGCAATGGCGTGGCTGGCGTTTACGCTGCCCTCTGCCATCGTGCTGGTGCTGTTTGCATTGGGCGCGGCAGTGCTGGATGGCCCGGTGGCCAGCGGCATCATTCACGGCTTAAAAGTGGTGGCGGTGGCTATTGTGGCCCATGCGGTGTGGGGCATGGCGCGCAACCTCTGCCCGGATAAAACCCGCACGGCGATTGCGCTGGCGGCGGTGTTGGCGGTGGTGCTGGTTAGCGGGCCGTTGGGGCAGGTGGCGGCGATTGTGCTGGGCGGCGTGGCGGGTCTGCTGTTCTGCCGTGAAAGCGCTGCGGCGGCGACGAACGATTCGCTTCACTTCCCAGTGACGCGCCGAGTGGGCACGCTGGCGTTACTAATATTCGCGGGGCTGTTGTTGCTCTTACCGCTGTTGGCGGCGAGTGCGGGTTGGCTGAACGTGGTCGATGCGTTCTACCGTTCAGGCGCGCTGGTATTTGGCGGCGGCCACGTGGTGCTGCCGCTGCTAGAAGCGGAAGTGGTGCAGTCGGGCTGGGTCACGGCGGATGAGTTCTTGGCAGGTTACGGCGCAGCGCAGGCGGTGCCAGGACCGCTGTTTACGTTTGCCGCATATTTAGGGGCGCTGTTGCCGGGAATTCCCAGCGTGATTGGCGCGTTACTGGCGCTGCTGGCGATTTTTGTACCGGGGTTTTTGCTGCTGGTCGGCGTGCTGCCATTTTGGAACCAGTTCCGCCAGTGGAGCAGTGCTCAAGCGCTGATGCGCGGTGCCAATGCGGCGGTGGTGGGGATTTTAGGCGCGGCGCTGTATCAGCCGGTGTGGACCAGTGCCATTCTTGGGCCTTACGAGTTCGTGCTGGCGTTGACGGGCTTTATGCTGCTCACCGTATGGAAGTTGCCTGCATGGGTAGTCGTGATCGTCGTCGCTTTGGGTGGGGTAGTGATCACGCTGTAGCGTCACTACCCCAGCCGGTTTATACGCGGCTTACTTTAACCGGTAGGCCTTGGCGCACGCTGGCGCCGCTAATCGGTTCAAGCCAAGTGCCGTCTACGTTGCGCGTGGGGTCTTTAAAGCCGAGTTCGTTAATATTGATGCCTGCGCGCATCCAGGGCATGTCAGGCTGGGATTCACCGTCAATGATGTGTGGCGTGGCGCCTAAATCTTTGTGTCCGTAGCCATGTTCAATACCCAGGGCACCGGGCATAACGCTTTCGCTTACCAGGGCTAGCCCCACTACGCTGCCGCCGGGGCTTTCGATGCGGATGGTGTCGCCGTGCTGAATGCCAAAGCGTTCGGCATCTTGGCGGTGCATTTGCACGGGGTTGTAGGGCTTGATCATCCGCAGCCGTTCGTTACCGATGGCGTAGGAGTTCATCAGATTGGATTTGAACGAGAATGCCAGTAACGGCCACTCTTGCTCTGAGAAGATCTCCCGCATGGGCTGCTTATTCGCCATTTGAGGCAGCGAGTGACACGGTACGCCCCGGTTTGGCAACCCATTGGTGGTATCAATGCTGGTGCCAACCGCTTCGTTATAGACACACAGGGTTTCTTTCCACTGGCGTTTTAAATGCTGGCCTACGAAGTGTTCGCTGGCATCTTCAAAACGTCCACCTCGGGCGTACAGGTAGGCCACACGGCTGCGCTCATCGGCTTTCAGCGTACGTTCAAGCTTAGGCAGCAGCGGTGCAATGCCACTATGGGCAACGTCAGTTTCGTTCGCTTCTGGTAGCGGCGCCTCTTGGAAAGCAATATTGGCCGCTGCCCGCAAGTAGTAATCATCAGCGCGGTTGAGCGGGTGAAGGTTACCGTTAGCATCGGGTATGGCGTTATCGCCAAAGCCCGGCAGTCCTAACCGCTTAGCCACGGCAATGAAGAAGCTATCCATAGACACCGGCTCGCCTTCGGCGGTTTTTTGTTGGCGCGGTTCAACCACCGGCCAGCACGCGGTGGTCAGCTTGCCCAGCGTGCCTTTCCAGGAGCCTGCAAAGCCCCATACTTCGTACATCACTGAATCCGGTACGATGTAATCGGCGTAGCGGTTGGTCTCGTTGATAAAGCCATCAACCGCGACAAACAGCCCCAAGCGCTTGGGATCTTTCAGCTTATCAACAACCACGCCTTTTAAGCCCGCTTGGCCATAAATCGGGTTAGCCATGCAGCCAATTACCGCTTTAATAGGGTAAGGGTAGCCATCCAGCGCGGAAGGTAAATGTTCGGTGAGTGTTGGCGGCGCGAGCGAGCGCCAAGGAGCCTTAGCAGGGTAGGGGTTTTCGCCAGCCGCTACCTTGCGTTTATACTCCGACGATTTTTCATAGGGGAAACGTGAGCGCGAGAGAAACACGCCCTGCGGGCCACGCTTGCCGGGGAAATTGGCTAAGTCGTAGCGTGGGCCTTCGCCGGTGCCTTTATAGGTGCCGCCCCCCACCGCGCTGCCGCCTTTCATGTTGTAGTTGGCTGCCAGCAGGTTAAGCATTTGAACGCCAAAAGCAGCGTAGAAGCCGTTGCCTGACATCATACCGCCGTGGCAGTTAACGGCGGCCTTACGGCCGTGGCTGGCATACTTTTTGGCTAAGTCGATAATCGTTGCTTTGGGAATACCACAATGTTCAGCATAGGTGTCCATGTCGTATTCATGGGCCGATTCACGCAGCAGCGTTAGGCTGGTTTTAACGGTGACGGTGCTGCCATCGGCAAGCTCCACTGCGCGCTCGGCAAATAAATCGGCGGCCATGACATCTTCGCTGAGCGCGAATTCGCCGTCTGACACGACGACGGGCATATCCGCATCGCTACCGGCCTCAGCAAGGCCCAAATCGCTTGCGCGCAAAAAGTAGCCACGGCGCGGATGTTCAAACGTATCAATGACCAAATGCGTCGCGTTGGAGTGGGTGGTCTCGCCTGTGGCATCGGCGGCGGTCTGGCCCGGCAGGGCGAGGAAGTCGCTGGCGTAACCCTCGTTATCCAGTAGCCATTGAATGATTGCCATGGCAAAGGCGCTGTCGGTGCCGGGGCGAATGGGCACCCAGCGATTATTATCCGCCGCATGGGAAGTGGCGGCATTTAGCGCGGGGTCGACTACCACGTACTCAAGGGTTCCTGCAGCGCGTGCCTGAGCAAGCAAGCGGCCCTGCCGCTTAAACGGGTTGCCTGCTTGGCTAGGCGCGCAGCCGATATACATGATGAACTGTGCGTTCTGAATGTCGGGTTTTACATGGGCATTAGTGACAATATTGTTCATCACGGCCCCCGACCCCATGCGGAACGCCAAGCCGCAATAAGCGCCGTGGTGGCCGTAGTTGCGGGTAGCAAAGGCGTTGAGCGTGAAGCGCTTGAGTAAATCGGAGCGCCCGTAGTCGGTGGCTTCCATGACCATCAGCTGGTTCGCCTTGGGGCCGTACTCTGGATTGGCAGGGTCGATAGGCGTGTCGTGGTCGTGAATGGCGCGCAGCCCATCTACATGGCCTTCACCAAACAGATCGCCCCCCTCACAAATCTCTTCAATCAGCTGTTCAAACGAGATTTTTTGCCACTCCCGGTTACCGCGCTCGCCAACGCGCTTCAAGCAGTGGTCGATACGGAACGGGTTAGTGATCTGGCTCATCATGGCATTGCCGCGGGCGCAGGCGGTAGAGCGGTTAACCTGCCCTTGTTCGCCGTAGGCGCTGACGCTGCGAAGCGCATCGGCCACTGGGGTGCGCATCGGTAAATGGTCATCCGCAGAGAGCGGATGGTAAGGATTGCCAGATACCCGCAGCACTTCGCCCTGGGTGTCATCAATGCGTACCCGTACGCCGCACTGGGTGGTGCAGCCGTAGCAAATGGTAAAGGCGGTGCGTTGATCGGGAGTGAGGGTTAGCTCGCCAGTGGCTAAGTCAACGCGGTACTCCGGCGTAAGCGAGTTGCCGTGAATGTTGTGCTTGGGTTTTTCCCCCGCGCTGCCGCTGAGTCCTTTGGCCATCTTGGCAAGCGGGTCAGCGTAGCCTACTGCAAAGGTGGCGGCACCGCCTGCGGCAGCAGCGCCTTTAAGAAACCGGCGGCGTGAGGGGTCTTGAGCAGACTTAGCCATGGTTAGGCGCTCCTTGTTCGGCGTTAAGCGAGTCACTGGGTGTATTGGTATCGAAAGAGGGCGGCGGTTTAACGCCACCTTGCTGGGCTTGCCGCCATGGAATAAATAGCTCAATCAGTAAGATAGCGGCGAGCCAAAGCCCAAACGTACCGACAATACCTAACAGGCCGGAAGAGCCAGCGGGGATGCCATAGTGGTGAAAGCCTGCGCTGTTACGAGCGACGTGCTGCACGTCCATCAGCACCACCCAGCGGAACATCCAGCCCATATGAATCGCCACTAGGCCTAGTAGCCATGCCCCGGCAAACAGTGCGGGTTGGCGTTGGGCAGAGCGCGAGAGTAACCACGCCACCGCTATAAAGAGCGCTATGCCAGTAATGCCGCCCCATAGCGCGGTGCTACGCCAGGAAGGGCTGTGACGAACAGACTCCAGCGCTGCTGCGACCGAGCCAACGTTGGCGTTAATGCCATCTAGGAACCAGCTAGCCGCGATTAAACCCGCCACGGCACAGAAGGCAAGTAGGACATACAGCATTTGCCGAACGGTGGCGTGCGAACACAGCCCGCTTACCCGGTTGATTACCAGCACTAGCCCTGCTGCCGCGATGAAGCCTGTCGCGACCAGCATGGGCGGAAGCCATACGGTGTTCCATAGCGGGCGTGCTTTCACAATGGCAAGCTCCGCGCCGGTATAAAGCATAATGCCGCTGGAAAGCAGTAGTGCGGCTAGCCCCACAATGGCCACGAGCGCTCTGGGAGTGGCGCTATCGCCGAGGCTTAGCCATTTAGCCATCCATCCGCTCAGCCCTGGCGCATTGCGCTGGGCCTGGAGCGCCGGGCGCCAAGCCAGCCAGGCAAGGCCCAGTACGCTGACGAGATAGAGCGGCAGAACCACGCTGCCAATGGACATCCACGAGTGGGTGTTGGCGTAAGCGTAAAAGTGCCAAAAGCGCAGCGGTTGGTGTAGATCTGCAAGTAGTGCAACAGGTGCGACCAGCGTGGTGCTGACGCAAGCGATGAGTGCAAGACGTGCGGTGGGCAGCCACGCTTTTTTGCCAAATATTAATGCTGGGGCAGCGAGCCACAAACTTGCGTAGGAGATCGCGATCATAAAAAAGTACTGTACCGCCCAGGGGTACCAGGCAATGTCATAACGCGGGGCGAGCAGTTCAATGGTGGAATTCATAGCCCATCTCCTGGCCGTGGGGGTCAAACACTTCAAGCGCCACGGGTTCCGCCACGGGGCGTGTGGTGAAGCGTTCATCCATCCCGAGGTAGAACACTTGGGGAAGCGTATTTTTTTCTGGCTGAAGTACCATCAGCGCATCACGGTGCTCTTGAATCATGCGGCTGATTTGGCTGTCAGGATTGCGCATATCTCCAATAATCCGCGCACCTCCAACACAGCTTTCAACACAGGCGGGCAGCAGCCCTGCCTCTAAACGGTGCGCGCAGAACGTGCATTTGTCGGCGGTTTGGGTGCGCTCGTTAATAAAGCGGGCGTCGTAAGGGCAGGCGTTAACGCAATAAGCGCAGCCCACGCAGCGGTCGCTGTCCACCACCACGATGCCATCCTGCTGTTGGTAGGTAGCTTCAACGGGACAAACGGGTACGCAGGGCGGGTTTTCGCAGTGATTGCACAGCCTGGGCAGCATAAACGTGGCCAGCTCACCGCTCTCCTGGTGCTGCACTTCGTACTGGGAAACCGTAGTGCGAAACTGGCCAAGCGGGGCGGCGTTCTCAATATGGCACGACACCGTGCAAGCCTGGCAGCCGATGCACTGACGAAGATCAATCAGCATGCCGTAGCGCTTTGTGGGATCACCTTCGCGCCGGGCAGGCTGCTGATTAATGCCTGCTTGGGCAAGGCTAGAAAAGGGTACCAGTGCAGCGCCTGCGCTTAAGCGGGCCAGCTGGCCGAGTAGCGAGCGGCGTATGGCGTCCATAGCGCCTCCTTAGCGGGTAAAACGTCATTCGCAGGGGCGAATGGTCGGGGTACGCTAAGACTACGCCTTACGTTGAAGGGGAAAGTTGATTCTCGTCAATGAGTTAGCGCGCTTTTCTTAATGCTCACTTAATCTTAAAACGCTAACTGATTGTTTTCATGAAAGACGTCCTATTAAGCGTGACAAACAAAAACAGGCTGACCCAATGGGCCAGCCTGTATGAAAGAGGGGGTAGATTCTGATGTAGTAGCTGTTGCTATGGCGCCTCCAGCTCTAAGGTGCGACGCAATACATTGAGTTCATCAATGTTGAGGTGCTCGAGCCTTCCGGCGAGCAGGTCGCTGACCTTTTGCACTGGAAGACCCGCCCGGCGGGCGATATCACGGCTTCCTAAGTCTGAGATAGCAATCAGACGAGTAATTATACGCATTAAGCGCGTACGTTTTTCTAAATCCCTGACGTCGAGGTCAGGGCTGCTTCGCGGAGGATCCAGCGATTCTGCGTAAGCGGTTGAGTATGCCGTACTCATGGGACTCCATCAGTCTGAAATGACAATCACACAATGCCGCCAAGTCGCACTGTTTTCAATGCCTAATTTGATGAAAATTTCACGACCACGCAAACGCCCGCAAACGCCCACGGCTCTGGTAAACTACGCGCCTTCCTATTTTTGAGTGAGTTGCGCACTGTGTGCGGCTTTTTTCACTACTTTTTTGCTTAACGAGGCCGTTGGCCGAGGAGTTTTTGCATGTCGAACAGCGCACCTAAAGTGGGCGTGATCATGGGGTCAAAATCTGATTGGCCGGTCATGGAGCATGCGGTGGCGATGTTAGAGCGGTTGGGCGTTGCCTATGAAACCCGTGTGGTGTCGGCGCATCGAACCCCAGACCTACTGTTCGAATATGCGAAAAGTGCCGCTGAGCGTGGCCTCCAGGTAATTGTGGCGGGTGCAGGCGGTGCCGCCCATTTGCCGGGCATGGTGGCCTCGCAAACGGCGTTGCCGGTCTTGGGTGTGCCGGTTGAATCGAAAGCGTTGAAAGGCTTGGACTCGCTGCTCTCTATTGCGCAAATGCCGGGCGGTATCGCGGTAGGCACGTTGGCCATTGGCAAAGCGGGTGCTACCAACGCAGGTTTGCTGGCCGCGCAGATTGTGGGGTTGCAAGACGCCGCTATCCGCAATGCGGTAGAGGCCTTCCGCGCTGAGCAAACCCAGCTGGTGTTGGACAACCCCGATCCCCGGCCTGATACAGATGCGCAAGCACAATAGGAGGCCACACTAATGAACACGGGCATTGCAAAGAGTATCGGTATTTTAGGGGCGGGGCAGCTAGGCCGCATGCTGGCGCTGGCGGGCTATCCGTTGGGCAACACGTTTACGTTTTTGGATACGACGGGCAATCCTAGCGCGGGCATTGGTGAGGTGATTGTCGACCCCGATAACCAGCGATTGGCAGAATTTCTTGATAAGGTCGATGTGGTGACCTATGAGTTCGAGCACTTGCCGGTCGAGTTAGTAAAGCAGATCGAGCAGCACAAACCGGTATACCCAAGCAGCCGTGCTATCGCCGTTTGCCAAAACCGAGTGGAAGAGAAAGCGCTGTTTGATCGTCTGAGCATTCCAACCCCTGCTTATCGTGTTGTCGAAAGCGCGGCACAGCTTGAAGCCGCAGCGGCGGAACTAGGGTGCCCAGTTGTTGCGAAATCAGTCACCGAAGGCTACGACGGCAAAGGCCAAGCGGTACTGAAAACGCCGGAGCAGGCGCGTGAGGCGTGGCAGGCCATTGGTCATAGCCAGCTTATCGTCGAGGCGTTTGTCGACTTCGTACGCGAAGTCTCGCTGATTGCCGTACGCGGCCGCGATGGAGAAGTGGTGTTTTACCCCATGGCGGAGAACCAGCACGTTGACGGTATTTTGCGCTACTCCGTTGCACCGCTGCCGGATGTAGACGCTAGCGTTCAGCAAACCGCCGATAGCTATATTCGGGCATTGTTGGATGAGCTGGACTACGTAGGCGTGCTGGCGCTAGAGCTATTCCAGACCCGTGACGGTAGCCTGCTGGCGAATGAAATGGCGCCTCGCGTGCATAACTCAGGCCACTGGACCATGGACGGCGCGGTCACCAGCCAGTTCGAAAACCACCTGCGTGCGGTGCAGGGGCTACCGTTGGGCAGCACTGCCGCCATTGCCCCGACCTGTATGGTCAACGTGATTGGCCGCGAAGGCGATAACGCTGCGCTGCTGGCGCTTAGTCACACACATCTACACCGCTACGACAAAGCCGAGCGCGCTGGGCGCAAGCTAGCCCACGTTAACGTGGTGGCCGAGAATCATGCGGAATTAATTGAAAAAGTGCGCGCTTGCCAGGCGTTGATACCGGACGCCCCGCCCGTTGCGTGGAGTTTTAATATTTCTCAGTAAAGCAGCTTCTTTTATGAGCCGCCTACCTCAGGCGGCTTTTTTTATTAGCGCAATAGGCTACTTTTATTTCGTAAACGTGCTAAAACAAACGTACGAATACTATTCGTATGAGCAAATAAGATTGGTTGATAAGCCGACATCTATACAGGGAGTTTGTATGCCGCCCCCGAGCTTTATAGCCACAACGGCTACGGCGTCTGGGCTGCGCAGTGGTTATCTGCGCGACCATCATCTTACCCAGCAGCGCCTGCGCTGTGAAAAAGTGCGTTTACTCTACGATAATCTGTGGCAGCCGGTGCTAAGCAGCGTGTTAGCAGGTGGGTTATTGGTGGCTGCCATGTGGCCCGTGGTGAATGCAACGCTGCTGCTCTGCTGGTTTATGACACTGACGGTCATTTCGGGCCTGCGGCTTCTGTTGGCGTACCGTTTTAAGCAGATGCCTCTTACGCAGCAGCATCGGCGCCGCTGGCTGCGCTGGTTTGCCATGGGGGCGATTGCCTCAGGCTGTGTGTGGGGGGCATCTGGGCTGCTGCTGTTCAGCGCAGAACACCCCGGCCAAGTGGCGGCACTTTCGATTGTATTAGCGGGTATTGCGGCAGGCGGCGTTACCACGCTCTCTTCAGTGTGGTGGGTGGCGCTGGGCTTTGTGCTGCCTATTTTATTGCCGTTAAAAATTCAGTTCATGCTGATGGGCACGTCTCTGTCAATTTTGATTGGCCTGATGCTCGTGCTGTTTTTAGCCCTGATTCTGATTGCCAGCCGCCGCTTTAGCTATACGATTCACGACAACATCGCCCTGCGGGTAAGCATGGCTGCTCGTGAAGCACAGCTGCAGGAGAGCGAGAATCGCTACCGCTCTATTTTTCACCACTCGCCATTAGGGGTGCTGCATTTTGATGCCCAAGGCTGGATAACCGACTGTAACCACAAACTGCTAGAGATACTCGGTGTTGACCGTGCTCAGCTCATTGGTTACCGGATGCTGGCACGCTCAGCGGATGGTGAGGTAGCGCAAGCAGTAAAGGATGCCCTAGAAAACGGCTCGGGGTATTACGAAGGTACTTTCCGAATGCCTAACGCTAGCGAAGGTACACCGCTGCGTGCTTTTTTTAACGGTGTGAATAGTGCCAACGATGAGCGCGTCGGTGGGGTGGCGATTATTGAAGACTTCACTGAGCGTAAGCACAATGAGGCGATTATTTATCGACAGGCTTACTATGACGCGCTAACTGACCTGCCGAATCGCCGACGATTTATTGAGCGTTTAAAAGCGCTGTGCCATGAGCACGGTAGTAAAACGCGCACTGGATTAGTGATGTTTATGGACATGGATCGCTTTAAGCTGATCAACGATACCTTGGGCCACGCCGCAGGGGATGAGCTGTTAGTTCACGTTGCGCGCCGACTTGAACAGTGCTTAAAGGAGAACGACATGGCGGCCCGCTTAAGTGGCGATGAGTTTGTGTTGCTGGCGCTGTTTGATGAGATGGCCCCTGACGCGTTGGAAGCCCAGGCAGAGCGCTACATGCAGAACGTACAGCAGCGCTTATCCGGCCATTATCCGTTAGAGAATCGTATGGTCGAAGTAACGCCTAGCATGGGTTATACCTGCTTTAATGCTGCAGAGTGCGACCATGCTGAGGTCTTAAAAGAGGCTGATACAGCGATGTATCAAGCGAAAACCGAGGGCCGGGCGCGGTTGCGGCGCTACCAGCCCTGGATGCGCGATGAAGTGAATAAGCGCATGGCTGAAGAAGCGTCTAGCCTGCCAGCTGGCCGCTAAGTAGTAGCCACAAGGCAATAAGGGCAAAGTGACCTGGGTACCACGCTAACCAGAGGCGGCGCGGCATGGCCAAAACCACCGGCGGCACCCGCTGAGCAGCGCCTGCGGCGAGCATGAGCACGATCACGCAGGTAGCCACCGTGAAAGACTTTGCCATGTCGGAGGCGTTCATTTGCCCTGCAATCCATAGCACTGGAAACGCGGCCAGCCCCGCCCAAAGGCGCGATACGAGTGCATCGCGGGTGTCACTCAGTGCCTGCATCGCAAACATGAACAGCGGGATCAGCAGCAGCCCGTTATGACCATACTCCACCCAAAAACCTAGAAAGTACCATACGGTTACGCTCACCCCAGCGCCGAACATCAGCCAGCCTAATCCTAAGGTTTGCTGCTGACAGTGCTGCCAGCCTTGGCGGACCAGCGCCCCCAGTGCCAAACCGCTCGCCAGGGTGAAGCAGACATTAAGAATAAAGGCATCGGAGGCGCGGGGCATCAGCATATAGGGCACTTGTGCGGCAATGCCGATAATGAGAATTCGCCAGGCGTAACGCAGCGGATTGCGCGTATTAAACAGCCCGTGCCACGCTACCATGGCCGCAAATAGCGGAAACGCAATGCGCCCAATAGAAGACCCTGCCCAATCGAGTTGCCACGCGCTAGGCAGCACGTAGCGGGTCAGGTGATCGACCGTCATGGTGAAAAGTGCGAGCCACTGCCCCCATGCCGTCCAGTGGGATGAGGGGCGAAGTGTCTCAATAGGGCGGGATGCAGATGGTGAGTGCAGAGCCGTTTGTTCAGCCATGGTACCTCCTTGTCAGTGGCCACGCTGGAGTAAAGACCCGATTTTACGAAGCAAGTTCGGCGCTTAATACGGTGGCATCTGTCATCTCACGCTATTGCCGAATTCACTATCGTAAATGGGCTTACCTAATGCCCACACTTGATCAATCGCCCAGCGCTCCTCGGAGAGCACGAGAAAGTCGGCGTCTGTGCCTTTTGCAAGCCTTCCTTTGCGAGGCAGCTTTAGAATATCGGCCGCGGTTGTTGAGGCGCACCTTAACGCATGCTCCATATCAACACGGTGCTCATTGATACACTCTCCCAGCACCTCAAACAGGCTGCCTAGCCGACCGGGCTTTAAGCCAACAAAGCGGCGCTGCTCGTCAAATTCTGGCAGCGAGGCATTGGCATCAGAGGATAAGCTTATCTGGCGGTGATCAATACGTGCTTTTAGTGCCCTGGCCACGGCTTCTGAGGCCGGTACTTCGCCGCCTGCTAATAACTCTGGTGTCGTACTGGTCGTGAAATCGATGCAGCCGCCTTCACGGGCAAAGCGTAAGCCATCCTCAAATAATTCAGCGGTTCGATTGATGTGGGTAGGGTAGAACTGCGAAAGTGGAATCGCGCTCTGTTTAGCAACGTTGCGCAGTGGTTCCAAGTGAGTGTCGGCATCCCCTGTGTGAATGAAGACAATCCCTGATTTTCCTGCCAGCAAGCCAGCGGTTCGCGCATCCGAGGCAAGCCGCGTCAGCTCTTGGGTTGTGGGTTGTGAACCTCGGTGGTCGCTAATGGCGACTTCCCCCACACCGATAAACTCTGGAATATAGAGAATATCGCTGGCGATGGAGCCGGTAAGCGTGACCGGGGGAAGTTGATAAGAGCCAGTGTAAGCATAAGCGGTAAGGCCGCCAGCGGTGAGTTCTCGCGCTTTACCAATTAAGTTAGCCGGCGTGCGGGTCAGTGCATCGGTACCTAAAGCACCAATAAGCGTAGTGACGCCTGAGGCGCAAGCATCTTCTAAGCTGAGCTCCGCGGTGCGGTTGCCAAAGCCGCCTTCACCACCGCCGCCAATGTAGTGCACCAGCGGGTCGACTAAACCTGGAATCACACGGCGCCCGGCAAGATCAACGGTAGTCACGAATGGCCCTAAGTTCACCGCTTCGGAGGCGTCTATTACCGCTGCAATGCGCTGGTCAGCAATAAGCAGATGGCACAGGCCGCGGGGTTCTGGCGAGAAAAGCTGGGCGTTTTTTACAAGTGTCAGCATAGCGTTCCCAGGAGAGTCATCAGCAAATGATAAGCGCCGACCTGAGGCCGGCGCTCGCATTAACGTCGTAACGCTGTTTAAGCGGGGCTTTTATAACCGCACATCGTAGTTAAAGTAGCGGTTCATAATTTCATCATAGGTGCCGTCTTCCTTGAGCGCGCTCAGTGCTTCGTTGAAACGCTCAGCCAAGGCTTCGTCACGAGGGCGAAATGCCACTCCAACCCCTTTACCGAAGATATGCTCAGGCTGTTTGATAAAGCCGCTAATACGCTGGAAATCACTCTCTGGCGTATCAATTTCAATCGCAGCTTCCGCAATAGGGTAATCCATAAAGGTGAGATCTAAACGTCCGGCCATCAGGTCGGTCACGACATCATCGACGCCGGTATAACGACGGATTTCCAGTACGTCGCCGTAGAGTTCGGTAACGTAGTTATCTTGAAGCGTTGCCCGCTGAACTCCCACTATCAGTCCTTCTAGGCTGGCGCGGTCTTCGATGTCGATATCTCGTTCTTGCGTGGTGATCCAGGCGCTGGGCGTTGTGTAGTAGGCGTCTGAAAACAGCACACGCTGTGCACGCTCATCGGTAATCGCCATAGAGGACATGATGGCGTCGTAGTTACGAGCGAGAAGGCCGGGAATAATACCGTCCCAATCCTGTTCGACCCAGGTGCAGTTGGCTTCTAGATACGCACAAACCGCGTTGCCCAGCTCAATCTCAAAGCCGGTCAGCGTGCCGTCTGCTTCACGGTACATAAAGGGTTCGTAGGGGATATCAACGCCTAGGCGAATATCATCATAGTCGCGGGCTTCGGTCTGGGGAGAAACAACAGCCGTAGAAAAACCAACCGCGAGGATAGCGGCAAGGGGTAGCGTTGCATAACGCATAGGTAGTCTCCTGAAGCGATTTTTAGTAGCAATTTTTAGTAGCTATGGGGGTGTTGCTTGATGCCAAACGCCGCACAGGGCAGCTATAGCATGTGGGGCGCTAGGCGCCGGTGTGCCGTGCGTTGTTCACACAGGGCAACGCTCACACGCAGGGGCGTGAGATGGCACGGGCGTGCCAAAAGGGGAAGGCTATTCGTCGAACCATTCGCTCAGGTAAAAACGGGCAATGGTGCCACGGATACCTGGGCGAAGCGCATGCAGCGCGGGGGATAAAGAGAGATGTGAAGGCATGGTGGCGTCTCGCTTTCATGCCTCCCCGGGCGGGGAGGCAATCTTAGGCAGCTAGCGCTTACTCTTCGCCGAAGTAACGGGCGAAGATTTCATCGTAAGTGCCGTCTTCTTTAAGCTCAGCAAGGGCTTCATTGAATTTCTCAGCCAGTGCTTCATCACGCTGACGGAAGGCGATGCCAAAGCCGTCGCCGAAGTACTCTTTTGGCTCGCTGATGCGCTCACCGACGACAACGTACTCGGCTTCTTCGCTCTCTAGCAGCGTGGACTGGCCGATCGGGAAGTCGAGGAACACGATATCCAGACGCTGGGCTTCCATATCCAGCACCATGTCATCGGCAGTGGAGTAGCGGCTAATGCTAGCAACGCTTGAGAAGTTGTCGGTCACGAAGTTGTCTTGAAGTGTACCGCGCTGAACGCCAATTGTTTTGCCGGCGAGCGTCTCTTGATTCGCTTCACTGATGTCCAGGCTGCTCGGTGCAAACCAGGCTGAAGGCATGGTGATGTAGGGGTCGGAGAACAGCACCTGCTGGCGACGCTCGTCGTTGATGGTCATTGAGGACATGATGGCGTCGTAGTTACGCGACATCAGGCCAGGAATAATGCCATCCCACTCCTGCTCAATCCACTCACAAGTAACCCCCATCTGCTCGCACAGGGCATTACCTAAATCGATATCAAAGCCGGTCAACTCGCCATCAGCGGTGCGATACTCCATCGGCTCGTAAGGTACGTCAACGCCAATACGCACGTTGTCGTAGTCGCGCGCCTGAGCAGAGGAGGCCGCCGCAATCGCTAAGCCAAGCACCGAAACAGTTAAGAGTTTTTTCATTTTTTATACTCCATAGGTAACAGGTTCACGTGTAGTGATCCCTCTTAACGTAACCCAGGTTGGCGCTAACGGGAAGAGGGAGTTTTCAACAGAACCAACGTTTGTTTGACGGTTGTTTTATTTTTATTTTTGGTGACTTAATTCGTTTGGGGTCTTAAGTGAGCCAGCAGCTTTTTCTCCAGGAAGCGGAAAAAATACAAAATCGCAAAGGTGAGGCAGAGATAGATAGCGGCCACGAACAAAAAGGCCTCGAAGGGAGCATAAAAGCGTGCGTAGACGAAGCGTGCGGCACCGGTGAGATCCATCAGCGTAACAACGCTTGCAATAGCGCTGGCGTGGAGCATAAAGATCACCTCGTTGCCGTAGGCGGGTAGCGCCCGGCGAAACGCGCTAGGCATAATAATGCGCCGCATCATCAGGCTTTGCGACATGCCGTAGGCCCGTGCTGCCTCGATTTCACCTTGCGCGGTGGCTTTAATCGCCCCACGGAAAATCTCGGTGGTGTAGGCTGCGGTGTTCAGCGTAAAGGCGATGAGCGCCGGATAGAACGCTTCGCGGAGGACAGGCCACAAAAATGTTTCTTGGATGCCGTCAATAAAGACAACGCCGTAGTAAATGATATAGAGCTGAATAAGTAGCGGCGTTCCGCGAAACACATAGGTATAGAGATAAACCGGCAGGCTGATCCATTTACGTTTGGAGCTGCGCATGATGGCTAGTGGTATCGCGAGCACCAGTCCCGCCACCAGCGATAAGAAGACAAGCTGCGTCGTAGTGACCAGCCCCTCCCAGTAGTAGCCCAACGTGGTGGGCGTGAAAATCAGATTGCCAGCGAGCAGGTCGTTGAACCACGCAGAAATATCTAGCATCTCACTGCCCCCCAAAGCCAATGTCGTAACGTTTTTGTAGCCTCACGAAAATCCATTCGGATACGCTTGCGATAAGCAGATACACTGCCGCGACAGGAAGTAGGAAGGCAAAGGGTTCATGGGTTGCCCGCGATGCCTCAGCGGCGACACGCACCATATCGGTTAAACCGATAACAGAGACCAGCGCGGTAGTTTTGAGCAGTACCATCCAGTTGTTGGATAAGCCGGGCAGCGCATGGCGCATCATTTGTGGGAAGCGGATGCGCCGAAAGACCAAGGCATTGCTCATGCCGTAGGCTTTACCCGCTTCAATTTGGCCGTTATCCACCGCCATAAAGGCACCGCGGAAAGTCTCGCCCATATACGCGCCAAAGATAAAGCCAATGGTAATTACACCTGCGGCAAAGGCATTGAAATTGATATAAATATCAATGTCGTAGTTGTAATAAAGAACGTCGCTGATAGCATTCACGCCGATCTGCCCACCGAAAAACAGCAGCATCATCAGAACAAGATCAGGTACACCGCGAATGACCGTGGTGTAGACCGTCGCCGTGCGGCGTAAAAACCAGTTACGTGACATTTTGGCGGTAGCGGTAAACAGGCCAAGCACAATGGCCAGTATCAGTGATAGCACCGCTAGCTGAATGGTGACGCCCGCCCCTTCGATCAGGCGGGGGCCGTAACCTTGCAAATCAAGCATAGTGTACGTGCCTCGCAGATCAATATTTGGGGGCCAGGAACTGCTTTAAGCGCGGCGACTGTGGGTTGCCGAGCACTTCTGCAGGTGGGCCAGCTTCTTCTACCAAGCCCTGGTGAAGATAAATTACTTTGCTGGATACATCCCGTGCAAAGCTCATCTCGTGGGTGACCACCACCATGGTGCGTCCTTCCTCGGCCAAGCCGTGCATAACTTTCAAAACGTCGCCCACCAGCTCTGGATCGAGGGCAGACGTGGGCTCATCAAACAGCATCACCTCTGGGTCCATGGCCAGCGCTCGGGCGATGGCGCCGCGCTGCTGCTGGCCACCGGACATTTGCGCCGGGTAGGCATTGGCGCGCGCGCTTAATCCGACGCGATCCAACAGGGCGTGGGCGTGTTCGATAGCCTCTTTTTTCGGCTTGCCGAGCACGTGAATCGGCGCTTCGATGATGTTTTCCAGCAGCGTCATGTGTGCCCACAGGTTAAAGCTCTGGAACACCATGGAGAGCTTGGCGCGCATTTGCACCACCTGTTTCCAGTCGGCGGGTTCGCGGCCGTGTTTGGTGGTCTTAAAGCGGATCTGCTCGCCATGAACATACAGCTCGCCTTCGTCAGGTTGTTCTAGCAGATTCATGCAGCGTAAGAAGGTGCTTTTGCCTGACCCTGAGGCACCGATGAGGGTGATAACATCACCTTTTTGGGCTTCAAGGGAGAGGCCTTTCAAGACTTCTGTATCGCCAAAGCGCTTTTTAATATTACGCACTTCAAGGGGAGTAGGCGTATCAGCCATAACTTAGGCTCCAGTACAGGGTTGCCGCAACAGCAACGAGTTTAAAACGTGTGCTTGATTGGCGGCTGGCGCGAAAAAGGGGCGATTCTATCAGGACTCTGCAGGATGCGCGTGTTTTATAAGAACAGCTTTTATCGTAACACCTATCTAGCAGCCTGAAATCACCTCTACGTTGTTGTTATCAAAGCTTTTCACAGATGTTGATATGGGTAATGTGGGTAGCATCAAAGCGGCTACGCCGGTTGATAGGGCGCCACTAGCAGCGCTGCCCGTGCGCCGATTTCTACATGGGCGTTAGGAAACACCACGTGTAGCGGCGTTTCTTCTACCACAAAGTCGCCCGCCACGCCGTCTTTGGCTAGGCAGGTGCCGGGTTCGAAGCGGCTGAAGTTGGGCACGTCGTCGTCAAAGCAGAGGCTAAAGGCTTCCGCTTGGCGCATCAGTTCATGCTTTACTTTGAAGAAGGCCATGGTCTCTGACGGCTTTTGCGGCGGTTCTTCTCCTGCGCTGAGCGCGCTTAGCAGGGTTAACATCGGTGCCAGCGCAGCCATGTCGTTTTCGCCAAAGGGCGCGACGCGACCAAGCTCAAAGGTAAACGCCTGAGCGTGATGGTAGTGCTTGCTGTAGTGAGAGAACGTCCAGCTGTGCTGATGCTGATGAAGAACGGCTTGCATATCAGCAGCGGCTAGCCACTGCCACTGTTCCACCTTGGTGGCGGAAAGCGCGTAAGGCTCTACTACAAAACGAGTATAGAGGCTGCCCCGGATAGCGGTATGCAGGTCGTAGTGCAGCTTGGGCAATGCATGGTGGCGGGCGAAGAACGTATCCACCGCTTCCATCAGTTCCCGCGCCCGATCCGGCTCGCTGCCCTGTTCGTCTAGCTCTCGCTTGAACAGCCGATTGAGGTTGGTGGTGATAAAACGTTTCTGCGCCTTTAACGCGGGAATGTTGCCCAAAATCACTAATACCGGTGCACCCAAGGAGAGCGTGTTGGCTTCCAGGGTGCTAAGCCAGTCACCCACAAGCTCCACCGGCGCGGTTTCATTGCCGTGGATTGCCGCAGAAAAAATGCAGGCATGGGCGCCAGGGCGGGCAGTATTGGGCGTTAGCTCCAGAATGCCTGGCCCGTGAAGATGGTAAGTGCCGCTGGGAAAGCAGCCGATGCGCGGGGAAGGGGATTCCTCGTCGAGCGTCCAGTCGAGCCATTGGCCTAGCATAAAAGTGTCCTTAAGCATGGGCATTTGCTTTTTTATGGCGTCTACCATTAACCATGCTCGCGGCTGTTCACAAGGGGAGGCGTCGTTCGCGTGAAAATGGCCGGTGGGATGATGAAAGTGGCCGGTACAAAAAAGCGCTTATGGCCCATCGCCACAAGCGCTTTGATCACCGTCGCTCTTGAATCTATCGCGCGCGAGACTCTAACCCGCTCGCTGTCGCTGCATCTCTTGTTGATACTCGTTGGCTAGAGAAGATTTTTGATTCTCCTGAAGGCCTCGGCCTGCCAGCTGAAAGACCTCCTGCTCCTCTTCATCTAGGTGATGCGTCACCAGATGCTGAAGCTGCTTAGCATGGGTGAGCCAGTGGGTGGCGCTGTACTCGGTCTTGTCCAGCAGCTCAATCAGCTCGTCGATTTCGTGGTGCTCTGCCACGCTGTGGCGCGCTTTTTCCTGAGTCAGGTCGATATCCATCATAGGGATATACAAGGCGCGCTCTTCCGCGTTGGCGTGATACTTCAGCTCGGCGCGCACCTGCTGATACAGCGTGTCGCGCTCTTCACTATCGCCATGGGTCTCTACCAAGCGTGCCAGCAGGTCCCGCTGAATATCGTGATCTTTACGCAGTGCTTCGAAAATCGTCATGCCGAACTCCTTGGCGGATAAATGGAATAAAACGTTTGGTAAGAACAGTACAAAAAAATTAGTGGTGAAATAGCAAAAGCGCAAGGTCGGCACATCGATGAAATCGAAGCGCGGCGTCGAAAACATTCGCTTTTATATAGGCTTAACTACGCTATGTTTTAGTGAGTTTTCGACGCCCGCGATGGGCAACCTGTCTGATGCTTGAATGCATGTGCAAAGGAGTGAGTAATGACGAAGGTACTGGTGCTTTATTATTCCATGTATGGACATATCGATACCTTAGCAGCCGCTGTGGCGGAAGGTGCAAAAGGTGTTGATGGCGTAGAGGTCACGGTGAAACGCGTGCCCGAAACCATGCCAGACGAGGCGTTCAAAAACGCGGGTGGCAAGCAGGACTTCACCACGCCAGAAGCCACGCCCCAGGAGCTGGCCGATTACGATGCCATCATCTTTGGCACGCCGACTCGCTTTGGCAACATGGCCGGCCAGATGCGTACGTTCCTTGATCAAACGGGTGGCTTATGGGCCAACGGCGCGCTGCGTGGCAAGGTGGCGAGCGTATTTACATCAACCGGTACCGGCGGTGGCGATGAGATGACCATTACCTCCACTTGGACTACCCTGGCCCACCACGGCATGGTGATTGTGCCGATTGGCTACGGCATTGAAGAGCAGTTTGATATTTCCAAGGTAAGCGGCGGCACGCCCTACGGTGCTGCTACGCTTGCCGGTGGTGATGGCTCTCGTCAGCCGGATGAACGCGAGCTAAAAATCGCTCGCTTCCAGGGTAAACATGTCGCTGAGATTGCCGCTAAGCTAGCGAGTTAATCTTTGGCTGAAAATTCTTGTTGAAAACGTACAACGCCTCGCTGCTGATGCAGTGAGGCGTTGTACGTTATGGGGCGTTGTTTTTATAGGGGATTAGCTGCCAATCCGCTCGGCAATGGCTTTACCCAAACTGACCGTGGTGCCCTGTCCACCTACATCGCGGGTGAGCACGTGGCTATCGCCTTCGCTCAGCACGGCTTCAATGGCATCGACCATGGCATCGCCAGCCTCTTTATAGCCCAGGTGCTCCAGCATCATCGCGCCAGACCAGATTTGGCCGATGGGGTTGGCAATGCCTTTACCGGCGATATCCGGCGCGCTGCCGTGTACTGGCTCGAACAGGCTGGGGAATTTGCCTTCCGGGTTGATGTTGGCGGAGGGCGCAATGCCGATGGTGCCGGTGCAGGCCGGGCCTAAGTCGGAAAGAATATCGCCAAACAGGTTGCTACCCACCACCACATCAAACCAGTCCGGGTGCAGCACAAAGTTCGCGGTCAAAATATCAATGTGGAACTTATCCACGGCGATCTCTGGGTAGTGCGTGGCCATCTCGGCCACGCGCTCGTCCCAGTAAGGCATGGTGATGGAGATACCGTTGGATTTAGTGGCTGAAGTGAGCTTTTTACGCGGGCGAGTTTGCGCTAGATCAAAAGCGTACTTCAGCACGCGGTCCACGCCGGTACGACTCATCACCGTTTCCTGGATGACGATTTCACGCTCGGTGCCTTCATACATTTTGCCACCGACGCTGGAGTACTCGCCCTCGGTGTTCTCACGCACTACGTAAAAGTCGATATCGCCGGGCTTGCGGCCCGCCAGCGGGCTTTTAATGCCGGGCATTAACCGGCAGGGGCGCAGGTTGATGTACTGGTCGAATTGACGACGGAACTGCAGCAGTGAGCCCCATAGCGAAATATGGTCCGGCACTTTGTCCGGCCAGCCCACCGCTCCATAAAACAGCGCGTCAAAGCCTTTGAGCTGCTCGAACCAGTCGTCGGGCAGCATTTTGCCGTGTTCCAAGTAGTAGTCGCAGCTACCGAACTCAAACGTGGTGAATTCCAGGTCGATATTGAAGCGCTTGGCGGTGGCTTCTAGTGCGCGGATGCCTTCGGGCATCACTTCGGTACCGATACCGTCGCCAGCGATGACTGCAATACGATGGGCCATGGGGGCTCCTTGTTTTATTAGACGTCACAAAAATAGCAGGGCGTGTTTCCGTGGTATGAGTGTAGCGCCTGTTGGCGACGAGATAATCAGGCTACTATGCAAGCTATTGTTGCATTAAAGTGAAGAATCCCATGATGCTGGATGATCTTGCCTTTTTTCAGCAGCTTGCCCGGGCAGGGAGCTTAACCGCTACCGCCCGAGAGCTGGGGCTGTCACTCTCGGCCGTCAGCAAGCGCTTAAAGCAGCTAGAAGCACGGCTTGGCGTGACGCTGGCGGCGCGCACCACCCGCCGCTTGACGTTGACCGCCGAAGGGGAACGCTATCTCACTCAGGGCGGGCTGATTTTAGAAGAGCTGCAAACGCTGGAAAGCGCGCTTAGCGATACCGCGCGCCAAGGGCTAACCGGACGGCTGCGGGTTAACGCGACCTTTGGCTTTGGCCGGCGGCATATTGCGCCGCTGCTCTCACGCTTTTGCGCAGAGCACCCGGCGGTGGAGAGCTGGCTGGAACTGACGAATTTCCCGCTCAATTTAAGCGATCACGGTTTTGACGTGGGGATTCGCATTGGCGAGCCGCCGGATTCGCGCCTAGTCGCCAAGCGTATTCTGCCCAACCGGCGAGTGCTGTGCGCTTCGCCAAGCTATATGGCGAAGATGCCCGCGCTGCACGTGCCGAGCGATCTTGCCCAGCACAGCTGCCTGGTAATTCGTGAAAACGATAGCGACTTCCCACTATGGCGCTTTGAGCATCGCCACTCGCCGCAGCGCCAGGCGGTGAAAGTTAGCGGGCAACTGGCTAGCAACGACGGCGAGGTGATTACTCGCTTAGCGCTGGATGGCCACGGCGTGATGCTGCGCTCTTGGTGGGATGTGAACGAGCACTTGGCCAGCGGGGCACTGCACACCCTGCTGCCCGATTGGCAGGGCGTGCGCGCTGACTTTTACGCGGTGTTTGAGCACCGCCGCCATGTACCGACGCGCATTAGTGCCTTCATTGATTTTTTACAGCAGGAAATGGCGGGCAGGGTGCCCGCCTTGCCCAATGGCTGACAGGCGGAGTGCGCTAGCGGCCTGGGCAGGTTTGGTCCTGCACCACATCAATCAGCTCATCGGTGGGGAAGTCCAGCTCGGCGGCGCGCTGGCGCAGGCGCTGCTCCACGTCGCCTTCAAGGGTTGGCGTGCGGGCCAGAATCCACAGGTAGTCGCGGTTGGGGCCTGCCACCAGCGCCCACTGGTAGTCATCATCTAACTCAAGAATGTTGTAGCCGCCGTAAAACGGGCCAAAGAAGCTGACCTTCAGCCGACCAACGCTCTCATCATCAATAAAGTAGGCGCGCCCCTCGGCTTCATCCCAGGCTTGCTCTTCCAGGTTGTAGCCTCGGTTGATTACCTTGACGCCGCCATCGTCACGCAGGCTGTAGGTAGCTGTGACGCAGTCCAACCCCTCTTCAAAGGAGTGGTCCAGGCGGGCAATTTCGTACCACTCGCCCAAATAGCGCTCTAGCTCAAAACCAGAGACAGGTTCGGTGCCATCGGGAATGCCGGTGCAGCCGATCAGCAGTGTGCCAGTAGCGGCAACCGCTGCCAGCGTGGCCATGCTCCTTGGCCGCCATGCGGATTTCATCATCTCGCTCCTTGGTGAGTACTTGAACAAACAGCGTTAAATCTATCAGTGCGAGACTCTGAGCGCCACGGCTTACCACCGGGGGTAGTAAGGCCAGCAAAGGAAATAGGCTATGGTATGTCTGTTACCGTCTCCGTTTACAACGCTGATAACAAGGGAGGGATTATGTGTTTTGTACTCTGAGTATAGTAACAATTTATTGACTTAGAGTTCCAAGTAGCTATTCTAATTTGATATACAGTGCTTAGGAATGCTAATGGATCTCCTCTTTTCCACTCCCGATTTTCAAATCAGAGGACAGTCCTACGAAGGATTCCCTATTCTTTTGGACAAAAAAAACGATGTGTTCATAGAGGGGATGGAATTTCTAGTTTATTACTGCTTGAAAAGAGGAAGCGTACAAAGTAGCAGGAGCTGGGAAACGTTTGGGCGAGACCTTTACGACTTTTTTGCTTTTCTTGAGGCGAATAATTTGTCTTGGAGAAAGCTGTCAGATAATCATAATGAGACTTTACTAGCAATATACCGGGATGCCTCGTTTGAGCATTTTAATCTGTCTGCTTCAACGGTTAACCGTAGACTAAACCTCGCAATCAAATTCTATCGGTACGCTCTGAAAAAGGGGTGGGTGAATACACTTCCTTTCGATTTGGAAACTGTCAAGGTAAGGCAAGCAAGGAGCTTCTTAGCACATACTGATACGTCAGGGGGCTATCTCGTTAAACCTGATGTCATGCTAAAAACGCCGACCACTAAAATAAAGCTTCTGAACAGAGAGCAAATTGAAGTTCTGTTGAATGCCATCAAAAATCGCACACTTAGTTTGATTGTTCGTTTAGGTCTTTTAACAGGGCTCAGAAAAGAAGAACTCCTGACCTTCCCTGTAAGTTATGTGATTTCGCCAGGGAAAAAAGTGTCAAGAAGTCATATTGTAGTTGAGTTAAAGCCTCAGGAAATACGCCTAAAAGGAAATAAGGGACGTTCTATCCATGTTCCTGTTTCTATTATGCGGGATCTCTGGGACTATGTGATTCACGACAGAAATCAGCTAATTCAAAAATACGGAACAAATCCGCGAACACTTTTCGTGACATCGAAAGCAAAAAGCTGGAGTTTGAAGAGTCGGACGTTGAATAATCAACTTCAAGCCTTAAACCTTCCTTTTCCCAGTCATCCTCATGTTCTTCGCCACACCTATGCAACTCACACGTTAAAGTCGTTGATGGAGCGCAAGAGTATCACCTTTAATCCGCTGATCTATGTTAGAGATCGGCTCGGACATAGCAGTATTACGACAACCGAACGGTACTTGCACTTTCTTGATGAGATTGAAGATAACCTCCGTACGGCTTACCAGGAAGAGATCGAACTTATTGGCAGAGAGCTGGCCTACGCATGAAGAAAAAATTTGCAGTCAAGCTTGAATCACCCGAGCAAAAATCAAGCGATAACGTTACACGAATCTGCACCGAACCAAACGGAGCCTTGGTTCGCTTCCCCGAAAACGGATCGCGCCTACGATTTGCTGACTTCTCGCCATTTTATGGAAAAGGATTTGATGATATTACAAAGTCCTGTCAGAGGGCGTTACAAAATATCATCAATGAAAGCATCCGAACAAAAGGGCAAAGTCTGTCGATCATGACGATTGTTGTTTATTACAACTTGGGCTTTAGATCATTTGCAGCTTTTTTGGAATTGTTGAGTTCTGCCAGTGGCGGAGAACTGACGATGGCTGATCTTACTCCAGAACTCATTTCAAAGTATGTCCAATATTTAAAAGGTTTGCCCGTTAAGTATACCACCCAACAGAATTATTTTAAAAATACGAAAAGTCTTCTTGTTGCCTGCCATAAAGTTAGACTTTGGCCCGATGTGGAGATTAAGACTGTATTCCCCAGAAACCCTTTTCCGAACAGCAACCGAAGAAGCAAGGGCTATAAAGGCCTGAGTCAAAATGAAAAGCGTCAGGTAATTAGAGGGCTTCGGCTCGAAATGGAGCGTATTGTTAAAGGTACTGGACCGCTAAATTCCTACGATTTGTCCATCTGTGTCCTTTCAATCGCACTGTCTACCGGTATGAACTCCACACCAATAATAGAGTTGTTAACCGATTGCGTTCAGCTACATCCGATAAAATCGAACTTGCGGCTGCTAGTAAGCTTTAAACGTCGCGGAAAAAATACTCAAGCTGTCGCGTTACGCAAATCGCAAGAGATATCGGAGATAGCAAGCATTCATCTGTACGCTGCTGATGCTATTGATTTGGTCGTCGAACGGAACGAAGAGGTTCGAGCTGAGTTTTCCCATCCTCAACTTCTCTTTGTCCACCGAAATGGCAAGTATAACGGCAACATTGGCAAAGCAACACGATTGACAAGTGGTGTGATGCTCAATTACGTAGCCATATTTGCGTCAAGACACGAGATGGTGGACGACGACGGGAAGCCTCTGACCCTAAATGTATCACGTCTGCGTAAAACCATGTTGAATCGGGTTTGGGAGTTGTCAGGGCAAGACCCTCTGATGGCGGCCCGTACGGGAAGACATTCTATGGAAACTGGTAATGCTCACTACTGGGAGGCACCTCCAGAGGCCGAGGCCAATATGAGGTTCATTGGCGAGACTCGTGTTAAAAGCTTGCTAGAAAACACTAGCCTTATCTCAACCGACCGTACCCCAGTAGCGTCTTGCAAAGATAATAAACACGGACGCCGTGCGCCCAAAAACGGCACCGTTTGTCAGGATTATCTAGGGTGTTTCCGCTGCAAAAGCTTTGTGGTTACAGGTGATGACCTCCATCGACTGTTTAGTTTCTACTGGGCAGCGATCAGAGATCACAATAACTTTGGCGGTAAACGTTGGAGGAAATACTTTCGACAAGTTATTCGCCTTATTGACGAAGAAATCGCGCCACAGTTTGACTCTGCATTGGTTGAAATGCAAAGGAAGAACGCGAAGGAGAATCCACATCCGTTTTGGAGAGATCTGACGATGGCAAGGATGGCAATATGACACTTGTTAGCAGGGCTGAAGTACTGAGAGATCATCGACGTATATTGGAAACGAATGATTTTGATGAGGGACATTGCGGCATTGTAACCACGGATACTGCTGATGGACATTTGTATGTGCTATCACGGTACTCAGAGAATGTTTGGGTGCTGCCGCCGAGTGATTTTCCAAGTGCAACAAACCAAAACATCCGTAACATAGATTTTAAAAGAGTTAAGGGAAACCAATTGAGGGCTGAATTGAAGCGCATAATGGTGCGTCAGAGATTCAGTTCTGAAAGGAAGGCGGGCGCAACTCTCCAAATGTTTTTTACACGAAGCGTAATTTGGGTCAACTGGTTGCATGCAGAGGGTATAGAAAGCCATTCTGAAGTCACGCCGCTTATCGCTGCACGTTATATAAAACATCTAAATAGTTTGAAAAATGCCACAGGTCAGCCTATGAGTTCTAGATATATATTTTATAGACTTTCGACTGTGGAGACATGCTGGAGGCTGTTGCAAGACACTTCATGCCGTTTTCCCCATCCATGGCCCGAGAGCACATCCATGGCTCTGTCAAATCATAGAGGTACAGGTCAATATACTTATAAATCTACGACCCTACTCATTCCGGATGAGATATTGTCGCCGCTGTTTCAGTACGCCGAGTCTCAACTCGCTCAAGCCAATGAGTTACTGGATCACCGAGATGCAGCCGCTGGCCTAACGCTCAGATGCAACAACCTTAAAGCGCAACAAGCTGAAAAATCGCGTTTTCTCAAATCTCGTGGCTGGAAAGGTACTATTGGTCAACTCAATCAAAATCTTATGATGCTAAGAGATTGCTGCTTCCTAATTATCTTAACAACCACCGGTATTCGCGCTCACGAGCTTGGAAATATTCGACGTAATCAATGGTTTAGTGAGGTGAAAAAAGGGGAACGCTACTATTTTCTACGATCATGCTCTCAGAAGACACATGAGGGAGAAACGGACTGGCTCTGCCCTGAAATTGCGATCACAGCACTCAAAGCGTTAGAGCGATTATCGGAGCCTTTTCAGAGGGACCTCGAATGCGATTTAGAGGCTGCGAAAAAATCTGGCGACTTAGTGGAAGTTAGTCGTCTTGAACATATCTCTGGCAATGTTTGCCTAGCAAAGACTATGCTTCAATATAATAAGGTTGTGGTTCTTAGTTGCAAGGCGTTGAACCGTCGTTTGCAGAATATTTGTACTTATCTAAACATAAGCTGGAATATTACTTCTCATCAGTTCCGAAGAACATGTGCAAATCATGTCGTACACCACGCGCTTGGAGACCTGCGGTACCTCAGAGATCATTTTAAGCATTGGAGCCTGGATATGACGGCGCTTTATGCAATGAACGAAGCACAAGACATGGCTTTATTTGATGAGATCTATGCGGCATTTGGAGACAAGCGTAGAGAAATAATTGGACACTGGCTCGAACCAGACACGCCTCTATCAGGCGGTATGGCGGGATATATTCGAGAAATACGTGGTCGAAATGAAAAAATGAGAATTTATAAAGATCGGAAAGACATGGTGGAGTCTATTAGTAAGCTTGTTTTCTTGCGCTCCACTGGCATCGCTTGGTGTACCAACGATACGGGCGTAGATTGTGCTGGTGGTCAGTGCGAGGACTGTGAACATGGATGTATTGATGACAGCAACAAAGCCTTCTGGGAAGGACTATATTTCCAGCAAATCGAGCTTAAACAGATTGATGACTTGACTGAAGGCGGCTCAAAAACCGTCGAGAGAACTATAGAACGCTGTGAGAGGGTGTTGTCTGACTTGGGTGTAAATTTAATGGAATTGAAGGGACAAAGCGAGATTGGCTCAGTTGATTGAATCAGAAACCCACAAGCGTATTCGCCTTGCCATCGTAAGGATGGAGAGGGGGCAACCAAAGGTTGTTCAGCAAGGACGGAAAATCTCTGTTGCTGCCGTTGCAGAGGAAGCAGGGGTTAGTCGTGCCCTGATCCATAGAGATTGCCCGGATCTTTTAGAGCGCATTAGAGGCGGTGCAAACAAGGCGATCAAATCGCAGCGCGATGGGAAGCACGCGGCTCTAAAAAAGGAGCGCGAAAAGAACCGTCAGTTGAGACAGGTGATCATAAATCTTACGGAACAGCGTGATGTCTTAGCCTCAAAAAACGCCGCATTAGAACTCGAAAATCGTCGCCTCGCAGCTATACTGGAAAGCGAGAATATTGCCGTTTTTAAACGGTAAACAACACTCAAGTAATGGCACATTCAGCCTGTTCATGTTGTATTTTTGCTTATTAAAATCAGTAGTGTTGCGTTTGGAGCTTGAGACCGGCCCATAAAACAAAACGACACTAATGACTTATTTAGATGCAAAGATCATAGAAATTTGTCAAAAGGTACACTTTATAAATTTTGAAGATAAGTGTGGTAGTCATGGACAGGAAAAGCTACATTAGCGACAATAGATATTGTCGGTAGTATTGAGAAAAGCTCAGCGTCAGTAATGAAGCATCAGTAACTTGCAGCTCGCCCTTTCCATTCTGCTCTTTAATGGAAATGGGATTATCGGCACTTTCTTTCGCGCCTACGGTATTGCCATTGGCGTGCTCAGCGTGTGATTGGTTCAGACGGTCGTTAAGCTTTTTTTCCTGCAACGTGGATTGATCCTCGGGAAGATCATTCGCTATCCTTTGCGAGTATTTACGCAGAGTAGGCTCAGCGATCACATAGAGCCACGCCTCTCTATCTTCAGGGCCCATCTTTCTTAAGATGCGACCTAGAACCTGCCTGTAGTGAAGCTCGGTGCGGATGCGACTGAGGTAACAGCAAACTGAAAGACGCTGTATATCGGTGCCTTCAGATATCATGCTCACCGCGACAATCCAGCAGGTGTTGTCATGCCGAAACCGGTCGATTAGTTGCTGAGCCCGAGGTGTTTTACTGGTGACCACGACATAGCTTTGATGCTTAGCATTCAGTATTCCAGCAATTTGATGGGCATGCTCAATATCCGTTGCCACCACTAGCCCCCCAGCTTGAGGGGTCTTATGTCGGGTTTCACTCAGCTGCAGAATACCTATATCCAGTACAGCATTGAGGATGTCGTCATGGCGCAGCAGGTCTTCGTAGCTAACGGGTGACTCACTGAGTAGTTGAGAGAAGCATGAAAACCCTCGAACAGACTCAGTGTTTTCTTTTTCCTCGACGAGCCTGATTAAAGGGTTATCGATCAGCGTAATCCGTGGGGCTCTGCAAACGCCCTCGTTCACAGCACTTTGTAGGTCATAACGATAGTCACAGATCAGCTGCCCTTCTGGATCAGAGTACCGTGCCAACGCGATAGGAAGGTCATCAGAACGCCAAGGGGTTCCAGACAAGCCGAGGGTATAAGTAGCTTGATCCTGGATATTCCGAATAATCTGCTGCCCCCATGTGTTACTAAGGAGAGGATCATGACCTGCGCAGTGATGAATTTCGTCGAAGATAGCTAATACACGGAATTTTTTAAAAATATCCCAAAATTCTTCCTGTTGGTATTCCATGGACTGGTAAGTATAAGCGGCACCTGCGGATGCAATGACGTTTCCAAAACGCTGATCTAAAACAGCAGAAAATGTGCGCTGCATACCTGCAACCACTTCCCGTGTAGGGGCAAAGCAGATAACGAAGTCGATAAGCTGTTCTTCAAGCAACCACTTGGCCAATTCGGCAGCAAGACGCGTTTTCCCGCTACCCGGGGTTGCCTGAACGAAATAATCACGGTGGCTCTGATAGTGTGCTTTGGCCTTGTCTAAACAGTCCGCTTGCCACTTCCGCAATACAATCATGAGCCACTGAGGCGGCTTATGGCCTTTTCTAAAGCACTGACATGGCCTAAAAGACGTGAGCTGCGCTCGTGAGCACTGCGGTAGTCAATTGAAAGGCTATTATTAAGCTCCGGATGGTCCCTCATAAGCTGCTGGAAGGCCTCCACTTCCCCTAAAGATTCCAAAAACCGGCTTTGCGCCTCATTTAACTTTTTTTCCAATACCGTGTAGCTATCGGCAGGCGCCTTTACTGCTTGCCTGTTCTCTTCGCTATTTGACTGGCTCGCATCATTGGTGACTGGCTCATTCGGTGTTTGAGGATGAGTACGCTGTAGCCATGAGACAAAGTCATCTTCATCAGTATCAAGATCAGCTTCTATCAACATAGAGCTCACATGGTACTTCTGGCCGCGGCTCTTGATCTCACTGTCCTTCTCTACAAATTGGGCCTTAATTAACTTTCTGACGCGCTCATAAATAAAGCGACGCAGTGGCGCTTTATGCACTGGATTTACGTCGTATTGCTCAATGTACTGATCCCGAAGGCTTTGAACGCAGAATGTTACATTTTCTGGTTTCAGTAAGAGTTCAATGATTCGCCTATCTATGCTCGGGAGGTTACGGGACA
This sequence comes from Vreelandella venusta, assembly GCF_044809155.1. Taxonomy (GTDB): domain Bacteria; phylum Pseudomonadota; class Gammaproteobacteria; order Pseudomonadales; family Halomonadaceae; genus Vreelandella; species Vreelandella venusta_B. Next base: position 2,415,182 of record NZ_CP085241.1, on the reverse strand, counting down.
TGGGTATGGGCATCAGAAGAGTGAAAATACGGATTATAAGCCGTGGCTTGATAGGCCGCAACGCTCGATAGTCCTGCCTCATGACCAATGAGGCAGATATGGAAGAGCTGGCAGTCGCTATCGGAAAAAACATTAGGGAAAAGCGCCGAGCGAATGGCCTCTCTCAGGATCGATTTGCATTAGTAGCAGGCATTGATCGTAGCTATATGGGGAAAATAGAGCGTGGTGAGGTGAGCATCACCTTAGAGAAACTATACAGGATTGCAGATACGTTGAATTGCGAGCCGATATCCCTGCTGCCTAAGATGTCTTCCATCCGCCTACCAGCCTCTCGTAAGGCCAATAAAGGTGGACTTAACGAAGTACGATAGCCATTTTTACTATGAGAAAAGGTGACTCGATGGCTGTTTGGGGTGGCGCTTTTGCGATAGGTCTGCATCGTTCATAACGATACTCAAGCAGGCACACAACTACCTATTTCCGTTAAAACAGCGCAATTTTCGTGTTGTTTGTCGTTATTTAAGTGCTTATTCCAAATTAATCGTGTGATCAGCTCCATTGCTACCCAATAGCCGGTGTACCTCTTCACAGAGGTGATCAAACGAAAGGTAAGCACTCAACGGCAGCCAAGCGTACTTCATCTGACGCCACAGTATCTCAATCAGATTCAGCTCCGGCGAGTAGGTCGATAAGTAAACCAGATGCATATGGAGCGACATCCACTCGACTGTCTTCTGCCTGAATGCCTGCTAGCGATGCATGCTGGCGTTGTTGAGCACCACAACAGCGAAGGTGTCGTTTTTTTCTGTGCTACAAACTGTTCAAACGCGTCGATGACTGTTTCGGAAGTCACTGACCCAGTAGTGGTGAGTGGTGTGGTAGATCAGTTTCTCAGCACAGCTGAGGAACCCCAATACGTTCAGCCTTAGGCTGTGTGAGTAGGCGGTCACCTCGCAGGGTTCACCGATGGAACGCCACGCATAAAGTACAGGCGACGATTTTGAAAAACCTGATTCATTAAAGTAATAGAGCTCGTGCTCAGCTTGGTCCTCCTGCTGATGGAGTGCCTTTGGGAGGCCTTGGGTGTTTCGGACATCCGTCACGTCACGCAGCGCTTTGAGTGAGTGGCGGATACGTTTGAAGCTGAAGTCATTTTTTTCAACGCTCGGCGAAGGGTCACCGTGCTGACGGTTTTGCCTGTCTCTTCTTCAAAACGGGCCTGCAAGGATCGAATCTGGTGAGGCTGTTCGGCGACGAGCTCCTGCAGTCGCTGATGATCGCTCTCGTCCAAGACGGGTATGCAACCACTGCGGGGCTTGTCGATCAATCCATCGAGACCTGACGCTTCCCATTGTTTGAGCCATCATGATACGGCGTCGCGGCGGACCTCCAGTATCTGACTAACTTAGTGGATCGTATGGCCTTGATTGCTCAGTAGGATGGCATATGCACGGCGGCGTAGAGCACGCTTCTCACCATGGTGATAGGCGGAAGACAGCGTCTGCTGTTCAGAGTCAGTAAGGGGAGCAACGAAACGCATTAGCATGGTTGCATCCGTTAGAGATATCTGACTCCAACATTACACACAAAAAACGTAAGATCATGCACTTAGCGTTGAGAGCAAAGCCGACTCCCCGAAGTGCTTCTTTGTCATTATGTTCAGAATTCATCTTCATTAATTAATCGAAACACCATTCGCTTGGCATGGATAAGATCACTCTTAGCAAGCACGTGCCAATCGTACGCTTCGCTCCCCGGCACCATTTCCTGACCCACTGCACATCGATCTCGCACGTAGCGAAATCTTGTTCCAGCGGGTGATAGCCACTCGACAACATTTGTCACCACTAAAGACAGTTTTGAGATCACTTATTTTTCTTATACCCATCGCAGCTGGCCACTTGAAATAATTTAGGCTGTAATAACCTATTTTCTTTAGCAACGCCAATGTCATTCGTATGTAGGTTACAAAATTGCAGCTGTCGGCTAATTGGATTTGCCCTGGCAGCCGGATAAGCCGCCAACCAGGGAAATACATCGGCTATGGTTGTCAGAAACTAGCTGCCGATACGCTGGGGTGCTGCACTGAATGCGAAAGAAGCTCTATATCAAATTGATCAGCGACTTTTAGCTATTGACGAGATAGATCCACAATCGTTTGGCCTATCAAACGAAGAGCTACCATCGATATAACCGTATACAAGGCGACCTACTCTTTCTACAGTAGCTTTATTGGTAGAAATAAAACCTATTGGCATAGATACTGGCAACGTTTCGGGCTGTGAGAAGTGATACACAACAACTACAAACTCTCCTTCGAAATGGATTATTTCAACGCTGCTACCAAGCATGCCCTCAGATAGTCCATTGATAGACTTTTCAAAGCTTCTGAACTCATGACACCAACTTTTAGCGGCACGGGTGTCATCAGGCCCAAATACAGGTACATATAGAGTTGGTTTGTATAGTTGCTTATTCTTGGTGGACGCCCTGTTGATGAAATCGCTAATCGCTGCCCTTGCTCTGTCATTTTTGGCCCAAAAAGGATCGGACGGAGCAATCCATGTAAAGCGGTCATCGCTGTGACCTGATTTAGCCTTGATACGCTTCGTCAGTATCGGCGCAAGAATACTTTGGAACTGTTCCCAGTTTGATTGAGTATATATCTGACCTACGAACGTCTTTCGATCCGCCCCATTGTGTTCTTCCAGCTTTTGTAAATCATCTATGAAACTTGGATTGGCGGAGTTAGTTTTAGGATCAAAGACCTTCAATGTGTCCTCATCCCCGATCTCAATCATCGCCTGCATAAGAGCCATCGTATTTGAGGGTCGCACTAGCTTTGATAGACTTATCGCGATAAGCCCATGCACGATTTCAGAGTCATTTAGCTGCTCAAAATTGTCTCTTTCTACTGATTCTCCGTCTTTTCCAACTTTAAACTTTGTCGTAAGACGAAGAGGTAAATCTCGTAATTTGTTTACTGCATTTACCGTGTAGACGTATGGTCTCTCCTTGGAATCTTGGCTTACAGCCTTAGGCAAAAAATCTTTCTCAAGTATCTGGGAAAATTGATTTTGGAAGTGCTTCTCAACCAGCTTTTCACTTTGAGAGATATGGTTCCGATCCACCTCCAGTGAAATACCAGCTCTCCAGCCATCGTTCACATTTTGGTTGCTAAAACAGCTAAAGCTGGCCAAATCAAAGGAAAGTGTCGCACCGCTTTCCAAGACTGCCGAAAGTTGAGGAGTTTCCCCTAAGTCCGTGAAGTAACCTTGTGAGAGTCCTGTCAGCATGAGTCGCCCGGTATCTGAAAGTGTCAACTCTCCTCGCTGAACTAAATCTGATACAGCCTCTTCGGTCTCAAGCCGGCTAAGACCGAAGTAAGTGGCTATTTGGGATTTACTCATTGGAGCGATGTGAACCAGACGGAGAACGTACTCTCTAATAAATGGTAACCCTTTTTGAGTTATATAAGAAAACTGGATATTGAATCTTTGTGCCGGAAGAAGGAAATCGACTTCCTGATAAGTCATTTTGTTTTCTGAATCCATTAGTATTTACCACCCTGACGAGCAGACAAAAAGGTGTAACCAGCCGCGCTACCACGCTCGTTCATAAAGCGCAAAACCTTACCAAGAGGCATATCTTTATTACTGCCTTTCCACATGTCTGCGTTGCCAACAATTACTAATCGATCCATGGCGCGTGACATGGCCACGTTTATTCGATTCGGCGCTCTCAGAAAACCTGGAGTAAGTCGTTTGTCAGAACGAGTAAGGGATAAAATAATTATCCGATTCTCTTTACCTTGATAGCTGTCCACGGTGTCTATCTTCACTAGGTCTTTAAAACCTTCATTCCACGCTTCCTGGTTGAATTTCATGCGCAGGATGTGCTTTTGCTCAGCATACATACAAATAACTCCAATCCCGGCTTCATTTTCACCGATGACGCCGTCAAGCCCTTTCATAAACTCTACGTTTTCAGATAATTCTTTTAGAAGAGCTATGATTTCATCGGCTTCGCTTCTATTATAAATACTGGTGCCATTACCTTGGGAATGGTGGGCTTTTTGGCCTAAACTTGCTGTATCAATCCAAGTAACGACGTTGCGTAATACAGCGGGCGCACTATCGTAGATATCAGGAATACTTCTATCGCCATTCTGCAATGTTCCTTTGTAGAATGTCTCTGAAACAAGATTACCTATGGGCGCGGCCATCCTATATTGAGTCAATAGTGCAGCGCTGGTCTGTTTGCCATACTTAGAATTAAATGCCCTCGCAAAATCGCTGCGCAGAGCTTCATCGAACTCGGTGTGTTTGCTGCTTATCCCTAGCTTTCGTCCCAAGGCTTGCTTGTGAGCATCAGAGTAGAGCGGGGGTAGTTGTAGGTGATCACCAACCAACAGCACTCGCTTGGCGGATTGCATGGCGATAGCAAGTTCACTAGAGATCGAGCGCGCCGCTTCATCAATAATTACCCAATCGTAAATATTGTCATGAATGCCTATGTGCCCTTGACCGATACCAACACAGGTGCCTGCCACTAATTGGCGGGAACGAGCAAAAAACTCGTCATAATTGACTCGCTCAGCAGACAAGGCGTTGTGCATATCTCGCGACACCTTGGATAAGGCTCGTACGCGGCGAGCTTCGTCAGGCCTTACTCCGTAATCGAAGCATAACTTAGATAGTACTTTGTCTTTGACATCAGAAATTCGTGCACCTTGTTGCAACTCAATACCAAACTTAGTGTTTAGCTCTTCACGAATTGAACTATCTAGTTCGACGGCAATTTTCTTTAATTGTTTGATATCTTCATCATCAGTCACAACATCCACTCGATCTAAAAGCGTCTCCAGGTGGTCGACCTTACTGAACAGTTTCAGCTCCGCCATAACAACACTGGAAATGAATTCAGGCTGGAGCCCCAGAGCATCACTTAGTGCTTCAACCCTGTATTTCATCTCTGCATCAAATAGCTCTCTTTTTTCTGCAGTGATGGCGTGAGAATAGACATCTTTTAGACCTGTCGACACAGCGCCCTCGCGGTTACTAAATCGAACAACCTCTAAGTCCGTATTGAGTCGAGCGCAGTGTCGTCTGATTCGCTCCGCAGCAGTGTTCACCGCTTCATGTGATTGACTTACCAGCAAAATCCGTTTGGTTTTCTGTTTTTCGACTAAGTAGTGAACAAAGGCTGCAATGAACTCCGTTTTTCCTGTTCCGGGAGGGCCCTGTAGCAATGATAAAGGACCGTTGTTGACCAATTTCGCAAACGCTTCTCGTTGCTGAGGATTGAGGCTAATTCTATTCCCGTGTTGATCTTCTCTATCATAGTGAGAAAATTCTTCCTCTGTTGGCTCAACACCATACTGCGTAGCGGGCCTATCGCATGAAGGATCGAACAAATCCACCAGTTCCGGCATAGCGCCTTCTCGGTCTAGTAGACGTTCCAGCGCTGCTTTCCTCTTGCGGTAAGAAGCCCTGTCCTGCCTTGATCTGAAAAATACGATATCACTGTTCTTCAAGTGATACGCAGATCCCCGGGCTTTGAGGAGGCGCACTGAATTGAGCGTTGAGGATTTCAAGCAAACCTCTCCCAAGAACCTTTCACCGCCTTCTTCATCCACAAGTAACGCCTCTACTTCGTCAGAGGCAGTAAATGCACCCAAGGGATCAACTTCGGCAGAGTACGGAATGATGACCCCACCATCAGATTTCCCGATGGATGAAATTTCACCGTCGATTTCAACATTTGGAAGGGATTGTGTTTCTGTATCGAGAATCGCCTGCCAAAGCTTCGCAGTAGAAATGGCAATTTTAGGATTCTCAGGTTGCTCTCCAGCCTGCTCATGCAAGCGCTCGAAAGCTTCTTCCAGTTCAACCGTAAGCGCACCGCTCTCATTTTGCGGCTCGTCCTGTTCCTTATCTTCCAGTGCCGTGGCCAACTCAACGGCTCGATGAAAAGCTTCGTTCTCGACCAGTAGGGAGGACAGTGCCGATAAATTTTGTGGCTTGCCCGGTATAACCTTGATAGCACACGACAATTCGAATTGGCTTTCTTCAGCATCCCACTTGCTCACCGATGATCGATGTTTTGGTTTAAATCCAACTACAAGTGTTGTCTTGTCCTTGTTGTACATCGCAGAGAAAATCCCTCCAATTCCCGCGAAGGTGACTCTTACCTCGGATGAGTCTTTAGGATTTTTCTCAACTCGGCAGTAAAGATGACCATTGTCAGGAAGTAACGTTACAGCTTCGTCTGCATTACCTGCGATGATTTCAATAGGCTCCTGTTCAGCTTCAGCTTCTGGGGTACTTAAGGATTTGTTAAAGCGCCCAAGGTCTTTGAATCCAAATTGGGGGTCTTCCAACTCTGCTCGAACTGCGTCAGCGATCCCAGAGAACTGATCTGATTTTTCGCCCCAAGCTATTCCCAATAGCTCGCAGGACATTTTCATGACTGCGAAGTTATCGCGCTCAAATGACGTGCATCCATCGATATTGTCTGGACTGTATTGATGATTTTTAGGCTCATCATTAGAAGGCGTAAAATCAGGAATATCGATCAAGAAAAGCGACAAACTTTCCTTTTCAATAATAACGTTTTGAGGGTGTAGATCACCATGAGAAAGTCCGAGTCCATGCAGGTGTTCCAGTGCCGCGACTAACTTGGAGACCGTATCCAGGCGCAATTCCTCCTCAATTTGAGCTGCGCTCCATGTATCGCCATCAATCAGATCAGTTATTAAATACAGTGCCGAGGACTTAGAAGCGATGCCATAGTCTTGAATGGCAGGCAGATAAGTAGGTTTTACTGATTTGAGTTTATCCAATCGTTTCAGGAAGTTGAGCACCTGGAAATTAGAGATTGAGGAAGCACCTTGGCTACCGCAATCGAGCCATGCTTTAACCAATCGGCCATCAGATACGTAGACTTCCTTATCCGACGTTTCGACGATGAACTCACCATCTTCACGGTACTGCCGCAAATGATTAATAGCGTGTCGGTATGGTGCTAGTTCAGCATCATCAAACGTAGGTATCTCATCATCAATGGGCTCGGCTTTTATCAAAGCATTAAAGAATTCTGATGCGCTTGAAAAATTCGCCGCAGTGGCGTCTAAAAGAACCTCTGAATACCATTCGTCACATGCGAGCATCTCATCCTGTATTGTTTTCATACTTTCTGGAGACATTCGACGCCCATTGAGCAGATGCCAACACACCAAGCCCAAGGCATGCACATCCTGCTGATAAGGGGTTAAATTACTGTCATCCAGCATATCTTGTGCTTCAACTGCACCAACCGAAAGCGCCTTTCTATAGTCACCAACTGTCCCGGCGGGGCGATGATAGGCTGATATGAAATTAGATAGAGCAATCTCTTTTGATGGCGAGATCCAAAGGCTGTGATCCGCAATATCTCTGTGTGCGACTTTCGCATCATGCAGATCGGCAAATTTTGCAATTAAGAGCTTGGTGACGTTTAGCCTGTCTTGATTAGAGAAGGTTGCCCCATATTTCCCGACAAACTCGTTAAATCGCATATGCCCAGGTGGCAATTCATAGACTTCGCAGTACTCTGCTGTTATCTGGTCTTTTTGAAAGCTGGTTAACGAACGCAAGCAGTGATTGTACAAGTCACGGTTCTGATGATTGAGGTACTGAAGAATTGTACGTTCACGCGAAACAATATCGGCTCTTCCATCAGGCGTGTACGCTTTTCCACCCTCAACTTTATTGAAATTCCATACTCGAAGCAGCGCTTCGGAATTTGAAGAAATTTCAGACTTTGCTAGGTATTCTCGATAGATATTTTTGGGGTGCGTGAAAATCTCATCTTTAGCTTCGTAACCGTCTATTCTCAACGCTTTCGGGACTGTCTGTGGGCCTAGGAAAAGCTCGTCAAAAATGCCAAAGTCCTGATTAAGGACTTTGGCATTTGGGTGGGGCCTGAAGTGGTTGTTAAAGGTACCCTCATTAGCGAACTTCAAAAACTTTCGTAACGCTATCGTGTGATGAAGCTGCTCCTCTGGCAATTGACTAAAATCAGCATCCCCTGTCATAACGACAAAGAAATAAACGCGAGGGGGGTATCCTTTGTTTGAAAACTTGTGAGCCAGACGCTTTAGCTTATTTTCTAGCGTGAATTTTTTGGAGCGCGTCACGCTCACTGGAGAGCGCCCCATATTTTGATCGCCTTTGTACCAAATATCTCCTTTGGCTGTGACTGGATGGTGATTCCAGTCTTTGAGCTCGACTATGATAACGTTACAATGCGTAACTATTACTAGGTCAAACTCACCTTCCTTCTTTGACTCTACAAATCGAAACCCCGCATAACCTTTCCACGGGAACATTCCTTTTTTTCCCAAGCCAGCTCCCTGAAGTTGATCACGCAGAGAGCCTCCATTAGATTGATTTCTGGCCACTTGAGTCTTATCAGAAAAAGCAGCCTCTATTTTTTCAATAGCTGATACTTCTTGCTCTTGTAATCCGCCATCCCAAATTTCTACTTCCAATTTTTATACCCCACGATTCTTGGTAGGAAAATGTAACATGTACCTAATCTTCCATTTCATTCTGATCTAAGAAATGTCCATCAATGACCCTGTCCCGTTTTATATCTCAGAGGAACACCCGGCTTGGCTGAAAACTGCCAACATTTCGCGGTGCCCTTTGTGAAAAGAGGCAAAGTTCGTGCAGTGAGTTCCTGCTAAGCAAGTCATCAGTCATTAGCCTTCCCACACCCTACCCGCACAACAAGCTCATAAACCCGATTAGGATCTTCCTCAATACACAGGTTGGGGCTTTTACTGCCAAGCTGAGGGTGCGCTGTTTTCATCCAGCGCCTTGCCTGCACTTCACCCGTCGCTTGAACCGCTGCTTCCCAAATATCTTCTCTACACGGAGTGTCAATAGCTTCTCTCCCGACATCGCTCATGTGCTGCCATGCCTGAATATCGTCAGGTTCCGGTGCATTGGGATCGCATTCATCTAGCAGTATGTTGAGCCGAGCGGGTCTAACCGTTGAAGCATCTAGCGCGTCTTTCGAGTCTTGCAACAGTGCGTCTCGTAACCAGGCATTCACTGCTTCACAGACCTGATCATTTTCTTTCGGGGGAACTACAGCGGAGCTATTGCCACTTTGGCGGATGAAAAAATGCTTGGGGATGTGAAGCGCACGACCGCCACGGAGGTAAGCTACTATCTCACCACTCATATCCGGCAGGTAAGCGTCACCGCTTTGTAAGCACTCCAGTGCTTGCCGAAACGTTTCTAACGGTTGAGGGAAGCGATCACGTAAATCAAACACGCGATACGCAAATACACGCTCTATGAAATCATCTTTGAATGGCTGGGCTAATGGCATCCTGTTCTCCAAATACAGTACGCACTGCAGTTTTCTAAACTACCTTAGCACCTGGATACTTGGCTTGCTCATCATTCTGAGCTTTTTTCATTAGAAGCGCTCTCGCTTAAAGCTTAACGTTAACTAGCTCATCCCAGCGCGTTGTGTAGCGCGGCGTACGGTGCTCAGAGCGCAGCGACCAGGCATTATCTGCACGCGGTAGGCCAAGCTGTATCGTACCGCGGCCTAATTCACTATTGAGTCGATCCACGGTGGCCATCAGCTGTTCGCTACGTTTTGCCTGGGCTTCTGTTTGAGGTGTTTCCGTCAGTGTCAGTTGACGGTTAGCTTTTGGAGTGAGATCTAACAGCATCACTCCTACTTTGTGATAGGCGTAGCCCTTACGCCATAGTTGCCGTAGCCCTTGAACAGCTGCGTGAATCAAGTCGTGGCTATCGTCCGTAGGTCGTTCGAGGGATATCACCACGCGGTTGTTGTATTGAGGCAAGTCGTTACGAAAAGCATTCGTGCGCACGAATACCATTACCGCACTGGTGACGCTGTGCTGTTTACGTAGCTTTTCGCCTGCCCTGGCGGCGTGTTGGCGAATCGCTTCACGTAGGTCGTGGGGGGTTGTAGCGAGGCGTCCGAACGAGCGAGAGACCATTATTTGCTGTTTAGGCTTGCTCATATCGTCTAGTTGAATAGCGGGCTTTCCGCGCAACTCCCAGACGATGCGTTCCTGCACTACGCTGAAGTGTCTGCGAATTTGCTTTGGGTCTGTTTCACGAAGCTGCCAAGCCGTCTCGATCCCCATTAACCTTAATCGTTCGCCAGTGCGACGAGCAATGCCCCATAGCTCGGAGACCGGGATTTGCTTGAGAAGCGCCTGCGTCGATGGGCTATCCGCCGTTAGCTCACAAATACCTTGATCACGGTAGCCGGGGTGCTTCTTTGCTGCGTGGTTTGCCAGTTTGGCCAGCACACGGGTAGGCGCGAAGCCGACCGAAACAGGAATACCCGTCCATTTCCGTACCGTTTCGCGTAAGTTTTGTCCGTAGGCTTCTAGGGTCGTAGGATCAAAGCCCTGAAAACCCACAAAGCTTTCGTCGATAGAGTACACCTCTACATGTGGCGAAAACTCGCCTAGCACCTCGGTGACCCTCTGGGACATATCTCCGTAAAGCGCGTAATTACTCGATAGCAACGTCGCTTGGCGACGGATAAACGGAGGCAGTAGATGCTTAGCTGTGCCCATCTCGACACCCAGCGCTTTTAGCTCATTAGAACGGGCAACAATACAGCCATCGTTGTTTGAGAGTACGCCAACCGGGCGGCCCTCAAGTGCTGGGTTAAAGACACGCTCACAACTAACGTAGAAATTGTTGCAATCAACTAAGGCCATCATAGCGGCGTAGCACCCGGCAAGCTGTGCAGGACATGGGTCACGACACCCCAGACATGCGATTCGCAACCTTCCAGAGGAATAGGCTTGTAGGCGGGGTTACTGACCTTTAGGTAGGCGCGCTGCCCGACACGCTCTAACCGCTTCACGGTGAGCTCGCCGTCTACCGCGATCACAATTACGCGACCGGGCAACGGCTCCAGACTGCGATCCACAACGAGCAGGTCACCGTGATGGATACCATCGCCCAGCATGGAGTCACCTTCAGCGCGCACGAAAAATGTTGCCGCTGGGCGCTTTACCACATGGCGGTGAAGATCGATTTCCACATCTAAATGATCATCAGCAGGGCTTGGAAAACCGGCACGCACAGCACTGGCGAACATAGGCAGCGGCTGCGGCACTGGACATAGGGCGGCGTTGCCCATCAAAGAAGCAGTTGTCGTCATAAGGCAAATCTCCATAACTGTATGCATAGCCAGTATAGAGAAGCGCAAAAACGGCACAAGCCCTAGGTCGTTCTTTACTGCTCGCTGTCTGAGTCTTCTCCCAATTCCTTCAAGGTAGGCGTCGCGAGCTCATCTGCGTGGGCGGTGTCGGGCGTGAGGCCTTTCACTAGTAGGGCTTCCCAGTCATCCCCGCCAACTGGTTCAAACGGCTGAACATACTTGCCTATGGAGCCCTTGAGCTTATTAAGCGTTTCATCATTGCCAGTTCCATAAAAGCTATTTGTCTGCCGATCTTTTTTCGCCATAATTTGCTCCTAAGTGAATATAACAACTTCAAGCCCTCAACTGGCGCCAAGCCTGTCATAGGCAGTTAAAATCAGAGCATGAAACGCTTTAAAAACGAGAGTTACACGTTGATGGTGAGTGATCTCACTACCTCAAGCGTAATAACACGACAATCATGGCGGTGCTGTGGGACAGACCGCTGTGATAAGGTTTAGTGAATATTCTGATCTTATGCCATCTCCCACCATGAATGGCCATATACATCTGTAACTGCCCTTGATAGATGGAGTGAAGCACCTTGGCTGAACGTATTGAAAAGACCCTGTTTGCCGCTGCTGATAAGATGCGCGGCGCTATGGATGCAGGCGAATACAAGCATGTAGCTCTTGGCCTATTGTTTTTGCGTTACGTTTCGGCTGCCTTCGAAGCTAAGCGCTTAGAGTTCGCTAAGGACGAGTACATCGACCTTGAAGACCCTGAAGAATACGCTGCAGAGAATATCTTCTGGGTGCCGGAAAAAGCTCGCTGGGACATGCTCGCTGCTAACGCCAAGTCTATCGATATCGGCGTGCAAGTTGATGACGCCATGCGCGAGATCGAAAAAGCTAACTCTTCGTTACAAGATGCGCTGCCAAAGGTCTTTGGGCGCGCTAATTTAGACCGAGCGATTGTTACCGGTCTCATTGAGATGTTCACCAATCTGGAGCTGCATGGCACCAAGTCTGACTTCGACCTAATCGGGCGTATTTACGAATACTTCATCAGCGAATTTGCGAGCTCCGAGGGCAAGCGTGGCGGTGAGTTCTACACCCCTAAAACCATCGTTTCGATCATGGTCGAGATGATGGAGCCAACATCGGGCCGTGTCTATGACCCTTGTTGCGGCACTGGCGGTTTCTTTGTGCAATCCGAAAAATTCATTACTGCCCATCAAGGCGAAGTTGATGACATCGCCATTTATGGGCAGGAACGTAACCACACTACCTTTCGCCTAGCCCGTATGAACCTAGCCATACGTGGGATTTTCGGTGACCTTCGTTGGAACCAGGAAGGCACGCTTACCCGCGACGCGTTTGCCGATGAACGTTTTGACTTCATCCTGGCGAATCCTCCCTTCAACATTTCTGATTGGAACGGCGAGGCCCTACGTGAAGATTGCCGCTGGCGTTTTGGTACACCTCCGGCTGGCAACGCGAACTTTGCCTGGATGGCCCATATACATCACCACTTAAGTGCCAATGGTATTGGAGGCGTAGTGATGGCCAATGGCTCTATGTCGTCGATGCAGTCAGGTGAAGGCGATATCCGCAAAGCCATGGTTGAACAGGACGCGGTAGATTGCATGGTAGCTCTACCTGGGCAATTGTTCTTCGGTACGCAGATACCTGCCTGCTTGTGGTTTCTGGCTAAAGATAAATCTAACGGCAAAGCGGCTGGCGGGAAATTGCGCGACCGCCGGGGAGAAGTGCTATTCATCGACGCTCGCAAGATGGGTGCGCTGATCACAGGCAGCCGGAAGCAGAAAGAGCTTTCGGACGAAGAGATCGCTAAAATCGCCAACACTTACCACGCATGGCGGGGCGAAAAAGCCGCAGGCGAATATTCAGACGAAGCTGGGTTCTGCGCGTCCGTCAAGGTCGAGGAGATTGCTAAACATAATTATGTGTTGACGCCAGGTCGTTACGTGGGTGCGAGTGAAATCGAGGAAGACAATGAGCCCTTTGTGGAGAAATTCGCTCGCCTGAGCGTGGAGTTGCAAGATCATTTTGCAGAAGGAAGACGGCTGGAGTCCGTTATTGTAGCGCGGTTAGGAGCAATCGAAGATGCGCTTTGATGCTTTGGCCGATCTCAACCCAAAACTACAAATTCGGAAAGGCGAAAGAGCGCCTTTTGTTGAAATGGCCGCTTTACCTCAAAACGGAAGAGACATTGCAGATGTTTCAAGCCGTCTATTCAAGGGCTCAGGCTCGAAGTTCCAGAACGGCGATACGCTGATTGCTAAGATCACACCCTGCCTTGAAAACGGAAAAGGAGCTTTGGTCTCAGGGTTGCAAGAAGGTGTTACGGCTTTTGGCTCGACTGAGTTCATTGTGGCCAGGGCAAAACAACAGAGCGACCAAAGTTTTGTCTACTACCTAACTCGTTCAGAAAGCTTTCGTGAAGTTGCTGTATCACGGATGGAGGGAACCTCTGGTCGCCAACGCGTAGCTTGGCAGCAAATCGCAAGCATTGAAGTTCCCGAATTCAGCTTGCAAGAACGTAAACAGATTGGCGATATTCTTGGTGCGCTCGACGATAAAATCTTGTTGAACAGCAAGATGGTGGCGACGCTGGAAAATTTGGCGGAAGCAAAATTTAAGTCTTGGTTCTTAGACTTCGACCCTGTCCACGCCCGAAGCCAGGGTTTGAAACCCTCTCATATGGATGATGCCACTGCAGCTCTCTTTCCCGACCGTTTCGGCGATGATGGTCTGCCTGAGTCTTGGGGAATGCAACGCTTAGGTGAGTTACTTAAGTTGAACTACGGCAAGGCGCTTACAAAAGATCTTCGAGAACCAGGAAACTTTCCAGTCTATGGTTCGGGTGGCACAAGTAGCACGCATGTAAAAGCTCTTGTTGCACACCCAACTGTTGTTGTCGGTCGCAAGGGGACCGTAGGAACCGTTTTTTGGGCACCACACGGTTGCTGGCCAATTGACACGACGTACTACGTTACAACGGAATGGCCAATGGTTTACGCGTTTCGCGCTCTTCAGCATCTTCCGCTATCTGATATGAATACAGACGCAGCGGTACCAGGGCTAAATCGTGAAAATGCTTATCGGCTAGAAGTGCCGTTTCCCGGTGAAAAGATCATCGAAGCTTACGCAGAAATTGCCGGTGCTATTCAAAATAAGATCGATAGCAATGAAGCCGAAAACAAAACTTTAGCCACACTCCGAGACGCTTTGCTGCCCCGGCTGATGTCCGGTGAATTACGTGTGGGTGAGGCCCGCGAAATGGCAGAGGGTGTCGTGTAATGCCTTTAGGTCCTTACCAAGTATCAACCCCTTATCTTTTCACAGAGCCGTGTGAGAATGTCGATTACTTTGAACCAATAACGGCATTTGCAGAGAAGCGTTTGGAGGCTTTGGCTAAGCGAGTTATCTACGGCATGCAAAGAATACCTGCTACAGGCATATTTGATGACACCGCGAAACCTTTGAAATCGGTCTGGGATGAGTGGTGTTGGTATCAAGCGAAGTATGACAACGATGGTGGCAGCCTGACTTCAGCCTTTGAGTTAACCCTAGAAGGTATAATCAGCGGCACTGTAAGTGAGCTACCCAACGAAGAAGCTGTGCTCATCAGCTGCGCCGTGTGTGAAGATCAGCAAAATATGCCTGCACGAAGCGATGATGAAATCTGCAACGCAATTCGGGATGTTGTGATTGAAGCCGCAGGTAGACGTTCTCTTACACGCTTTGAGGTCTGGTAATGTTTCGTGTTGACCGCGCTCAAAATCGCCTGTCTCGTCTTACCAAGAAACGCTTTGCTGATTTGAATTTACGCGAGCGCGACCATCTGCAGGAGTGGCTGGCTAATCAACCAGATGCCCTAGGCGAAGAGCTACTTATCATCCAGAAGGAATTCGATGGCTTCGACGAAACTCGCGAGCGGCTCGATCTCCTGGCGCTTGATAAAGACGGTAACCTTGTTGTAATCGAGAACAAGCTCGATGACTCGGGTCGTGATGTCACTTGGCAAGCACTGAAATATACAGCCTACGTGTCAGGCCTGACCAATATGCAGATTGTCGATATCTACCAGCAATACCTTGATCGCTACTGCGGTGGCGGAAATGCTGCAGTACGCATCTGTGAGTTTATGGAGGTCGAAGAGCTGGAAGAGACCGTTCTCAACCCCGGCAATGACCAGCGAATGATTTTTATCGCTGCTAATTTTCGGCGAGAAGTCACCGCAACGGTGCTTTGGCTGCTTGGCCGAGGCATTCGTACGCAATGCTTCAAAGTGACACCTTTTACTTTCGGTGAAGAGCTGATGGTCGACATCCAGCAAATTATCCCGACGCCTGAAGCGGCGGATTTTATGATTGGCATGTCGAGTAAGGAAAACGAGGAAAAGGCGGTTCAGAACATCCAGAAAAAACGTCACGGGGTGCGGCTTGCATTCTGGGAGAAGGCTCTAGAAAAGCTTCGCGAAGATGGTGTCGACCTTTACCGCAACATCAGCCCGACCAAGGATCATTGGTTAAGCGCTGGATCAGGCATGCGTTCCTGTCCATATCAGATGATCTTCTCTCGTGATGAAGCTCGTGTTGAGCTCAGTCTCCAGCGTTCCGATGCAGATGAGAATAAATGGGTATTTGACCAACTTATTGCTCAAAAGGAGCAGATTGAGTCAGCCTTCGGAGCTGAACTTGATTGGCGGCGCATGGATGATAAAAAGGCCAGCCGCGTGGTTTTCGCCCAACCCTTTGATGGTTTCAATCGCGATGTCTGGCCCGACATGATCGCGTGGCTATCTACCCATATTCAACAATTGGAGGCGGCCTTCAGCGAACCACTCGCACGTTTTAACCGCCAGATCCGGACGCAGGATGAGGAGACACGCTGATGGCTTTTGCATCGGAAGATGACCTGGAACAGTGGACACTTGAAGCATTACAAACGTTAGGCTTTGCCTATATGCATGGCTCGGAACTATCACCTGAGGCAGACAACCCCGCACGTGAGAGTTTCCGCGAAGTGTTTCTACTGGATCGCATGCGTGCTGCAATTTCACGCTTGAACCCAGAGCTTTCGAGTGAGGCTATCGAGACGGTTATCAACCGCGTGCGTGACCGAGAATTTTCCGATGATTTGATACAGGAAAATCGACGGCTGCATGAGCTGTTAGTTTACGGTGTACCAGTTTCATGGATCGAAAACGGTGAAGAACGGGATGCAATAACGCGATTGATCGATTGGGAAAGCGGCGATAACGACTGGCTAGTAACTAACCAATTTGAGGTGGTGGGCCAGACGGCACGGCGACCTGATGTAATTATCTTCCTGAATGGAATGCCCCTAGTCGTGGTCGAGCTGAAGGGTACAGAAACAGGCACCCTTAAAGGGGCTTATAACCAAATCCAGACGTACAAAACACAGCTGCCAGAGTTATTTCGAACCAATGCTTTTAACGTGATCTCCGAAGGTGTCACCGCCCGTTATGGCACATTGAGTGCCAACCTTGATCGATTTATGCGGTGGCGAACAGTTGATGGCGAGACATTGGTACCTGATGGCAGCGACTTAGCATTGGAAACGATGATTCATGGATTACTAAACCCGCAAACCATTCTCGACCTGATGCGTTATTGCACCGTCTTTGAAGATGAGGGGGCAGGTCCAATCAAGAAAGCTGCCGGCTATCACCAGTTCCATGCAGTGCGTAAAGGTGTGGATGCAGTTCTATCGGCCCGTGGACGAGATGGGCGCGGCGGGGTGATGTGGCACACGCAAGGTTCAGGCAAGTCATTGCTGATGGCTTTTTTGGCTGGGCGCTTAATGCGGCATCCCGATATGCAAAACCCTACGCTTCTGGTTTTGACCGACCGTAATGATCTAGATAATCAGCTGTTCGCTACCTTCTCGCGCTGTGCGGCGCTATTCGGTGAAGCTCCTGAGCAAGCTGAGGATATTCCTGACCTGCGATCCAAGCTGAACGGTCGTAAGGTAGGCGGCGTTATCTTTGCCACCATTCAGAAATTTCGCCCCGGTAAAGGCGAAGTGGAACTGCCCCAGTTGACCGACCGCTCCAATGTTGTTGTCTTCGCCGATGAAGCCCACCGTTCGCAATATGGGCTAGAGGCCAAGCTGAATGCCGAAACCGGTGAAACAAAATATGGCCATGCACATCACTTACGAAGTGCTTTACCAAGTGCCGTACATGTGGGCTTTACTGGCACTCCTATCTCGCTAGTAGGCGCTGATACCCAAGGGGTCTTTGGTGAATATATCGATGTCTACGATATCGCCCAGGCGGTCGAAGACGGGGCTACCGTACCGATCTATTATGAGGGCCGCGTCGCCAAGATCGAGTTGGACGCTGACGCAGGTGAGCTACTAGACGCCGAATACGAGGAGATACTCGACGAGGCCGAAGATGCCGGAACTGAGATTGACGACGATGCACGTAATGCCATGTCGAAGAAGTGGAGCCGTGTAGAAGCACTAGTAGGAGCGGCCCCCAGGCTAGACAAGGTGGTTGAGGATATTCTTAATCATTTTGATGCTCGTCTGGAGGCCATGGACGGCGGAAAAGCGATGATTGTCTGTATGTCGCGCCGAATTTGTGTGGAGGTCTACAACCGCATCGTTGCCGCTCAACCTGCATGGCATGCCGATGAGGACGCCGAGGGCGCTGTCAAAGTGATTATGACCGGTGCGGCGCAAGATCCTGAAGAGTTTCAACCGCATGTTCGTTCCAAAGCTCGATTGGAGGCATTGCGTACCCGTTATCGTAATGCGGCCGACCCATTCAAGCTGGTGATAGTGCGCGATATGTGGCTAACAGGATTTGATGCTCCCTGTATGCACACCCTATACGTAGATAAACCCATGAAGGGGCATGGATTGATGCAGGCGATCACGCGTATCAACCGTGTTTTCGGTGCGAAGCCTTCGGGACTGGTCGTGGACTACATAGGTCTCGCGGCTGATTTGAAAGCTGCGTTGAACCACTACTCCAATGCTGACCGGCAACAAACAGGAGTGGATCAAAGCGAGGCTGTACATGCACTGATGACGCAGCTCGACATTATGCGTTCGATGTTCCATGACGTGGATTATATGTCGGCAGTGAATGGATCACCCAAAGATAGAATACGCTTGCTACCAGTGGCTATCGAACATGCACTGACCTTGCCAGTAGACGGAAAGCCACCTGCAGACCGGCAAGACTCGAAAAAACGATTTATGACAGCGGTTGCTGGCTTGGTGAAGGCGTTCCGCATTGCATCAGGCACACCAGAGGCTGCCGAGGTAAAAGACGAGGTAGGGTTCTTTACAGCGGTGCAATCAGCTATCCGTAAGATGGATGCCGGCTCCCGCTCAGCACGTAACTTAGATGAGGCAGAGTTGGCGATTTCGCAGCTCCTTAATCGTGCTGTTGCCTCGACTGAGGTCGTCGACATACTTGAAGCCGCAGGAATTGATCGTCCGGATATTGGTGTATTGAGCGAAGATTTCCTGCTGGGACTACAGAACAATAAGCACAAAAACCTAGCAGTTGAAGCACTGAAAAAACTTCTGAATGGCGAGATAAAGACTCGCACACGAACTAATACCACGCAAAAAGAGGCGTTTTCTAAGCGCCTTGAGCAGGCCATGACTCGCTACCATAACCGCAGTGTGGATGCGCTTCATGTAATCCAGGAGATGATCGACATGGCCCGAGAGCTGCAGCAGCAGCCCGAAGATGGCCTGTCAGGGGAAGAGATCGCCTTCTACGACGCTTTGGCGACCAACGAAAGCGCACGCGAACTCATGGGGAACGAAGAGCTACGCGTCATCGCTACCGAATTGGTAAACACCGTTCGTCGGAATGCCTCCGTAGATTGGTGGCGTAAGGAAAACGTGCGCAAGAAGATGCGAGTCAATATTCGCCGTATCCTGCGCAAATACGGCTTCCCACCTGATCTACAGGCAGATGCGATTAAAAAGGTGGTTCAGCAAGCTGAGGTGCTGGCACGTGAGGTTGGGTGATAGTAATTCACTCGAGACACCCGGTGTGAGTATCGCAATCATATGCCATGGAGGGTAGGCAGATCGCATTTGAACTGAGGATCAAAAAGTATTGTTTCGAATCCAACGGTTGATGCACATTGTTCAACCAAATGGGTTTCGGCTATCAACCTCCATTCTGAGCGGGACAAAAAGTCTACGCATGCAGAAATAGTTTTTTTCAAAAGTGTTCGCATTAGCACGTTAGGATTTGAGAGTACCTGTTGTATTTGTTGTATTCATGTGAAATGTATCCTTCAATTCAAAAAAAATTAAATTTTTAGGGATTGATTCCTGAATCCAGATAATGCTGAGTTCACGTTGATAATCACGTCAAAAAGATAAAAAAGTGCAACATGCAGAATATGTATTAAAAACAAAGGCTTACGATAATGTTGCATGAAACATGCGTACTAAACCGCTGGCATCAAC
This sequence comes from Vreelandella venusta, assembly GCF_044809155.1. Classification (GTDB taxonomy): domain Bacteria; phylum Pseudomonadota; class Gammaproteobacteria; order Pseudomonadales; family Halomonadaceae; genus Vreelandella; species Vreelandella venusta_B. The sequence continues at coordinate 2,395,482 of NZ_CP085241.1, read as the reverse complement.
AAGAGATTCACCTGCCGGAAATGCCCCGGGGCTTTCACCTGATCACCGACGAGATTGCCAAGGCGCTGCCCTGCTTGGCGGAGTGCCACCAGGGCCTGCTACACGTGCAGCTGATGCACACCTCCGCCTCGTTAACACTTAATGAGAACACCGACCCGGATGTTCGTCACGACTTGGACGCCTTCATACGCCGCCTAGTGCCGGACGGGTTGAGTTACTTTCGCCACACGCTGGAAGGCCCCGATGATATGCCCGCGCACGTGGTGGCTAGCCTGCTAGGTACGCAAATAACGTTAGCGATACGCGATGGGCGTTTAGCATTGGGTACTTGGCAAGGGCTGTGGTTAGGTGAGCACCGTGAGCAAAGTGGCTCGCGGCGTTTATTGGTAACATTGACTGGTTGCTAAGGTTAATAAGGCGGTTCTTGCTATTTTTAGATTATTTTCCCAATTTTCTTGCCATTTTTGTGCAGCCGTGAAGAATGTTGCGCCTAACTTTTAATACAAGGCATTTACAGTATGGATTTTACTCTTCCTCCCCTGTTGACTGCGATGGTGGATCGCGGCAATGGACTGCTGTGGGGCAGCGTGCTGATTTATCTTTTAATCGGTGCGGGTCTCTATTTCACTGTGATGACTCGTGGCATTCAGGTGCGCTATTTCGGTCATATGTTCAAACTGTTGCGCTCTTCTCGCCAATCTAATGGCGGCATTTCTTCATTCCAAGCACTCTCCACCAGCCTGGCGGCGCGGGTAGGCACCGGTAATTTGGCTGGGGTCGCGGTGGCGATCTACTTTGGTGGGCCCGGCGCGATTTTCTGGATGTGGATGACCGCCATGGTGGGCATGGCGACCAGCTTTGTGGAGTCAACTCTTGCCCAGGCGTATAAAACCGACCACGGCGATAACACGTTCCGTGGCGGCCCTGCCCGTTATATTGAGCGTGGCCTGGGTCTTCGCTGGCTGGCGGTACTGTTCTCGATCTGTCTAATTATCGCGTTTGGATTGGCCTTTAACAGCGTTCAGGCAAACTCCATTGCCCAGGCGATGGAGCAGGCGTTCGCGGTGCCCACCTGGGTCATGGGGCTGTTGCTGATGGTGGTAGTGGCGCCGATTATCTTTGGCGGCTTGAAGTCGATTGCCAAAGTTGCTGAGTTGGTCGTGCCGCTGATGGCGCTGTTGTACTTGGTGCTTGCGCTGATCGTTGTGGCGCTGAACATTAGCGATTTACCCGCTGCCTTTATGAGCATTATACGAAGCGCGTTTGGCCTGGAGCAGGCGGCCGGCGGCGCGATGGGTTACGCCATTTCCCAAGCGATTATGAACGGTATTCAGCGTGGGCTGTTCTCCAACGAGGCGGGTATGGGGTCTGCGCCCAACGCAGCGGCGACCGCTACCACCCGGCCAAACCACCCGGCCGCTCAAGGGTTTATTCAAATGCTGGGTGTCTTCTTGGATACGCTGGTGATTTGTACTGCAACGGCGGCCATTATCATTATGGCGGGCCCCGAACTGTTAACCAGCGAAGAGAGTAACGGCATTCAGTTAACCCAGATGGCGCTTTCCAGCCACGTGGGCGACTGGGGCGGAATGTTCATCGCTGTGGCTATTTTGCTGTTTGCGTTTACCTCCGTTATTGCGAATTACTCCTACGGCGAATCGAATATCGAGTACCTGGCCGGTCGCCGGGCACCGATTGCAGTGCTGATCTATCGCCTAGCCGTGCTGGGTATGATCATGGTGGGTTCTGTCGCGAGCCTTGGCGCTATCTGGAACTTTGCCGATCTCTCCATGGGCATGATGGCCATCATCAACCTGGTGGCCATCCTGCTGCTGTCGCCGATTGCGTTTGCGCTGTTTAAGGATTACGACACCCAGCTAAAAGCGGGCAAAGAGCCGGTCTTCGACCCCAGCCAGTTCCCAAAATTGGTTAATAAGGTAGACCCGAACGCCTGGCCTAAAAAGAAGTAAAAGGCGAACGCACTAAGCGTTAAAAGCCCCGCCCAGCGTTGCCTTAGTGCAGCGTGGGGCGGGGCTTTTTAGCTGGGTTAGATAATTCGATTTTGTCGAATGAAACTCGGAAAACGTTGCGCTTTTGCTTAATCAAAAGCGCCGTAGAATAGCGAGCAGCTTCTCCATTGAATGGTAAGGAATCTTTATGACCACCCGCACTCTGCTCGTAACCTCTTCTATCCTAGGTGAAAACGGCCAGTCCAATGCCTTGGCCGCACATTTTCAACAGCAAGCTGCTGCACGCGACGGCGTTGCCGTCACCCACCGTGATGTGGTTGCCAACGCGCTTCCGCATTTGGCGATTGAAGAGCTGGGGGCTTGGCAAACGCCTGCCGAGGAACGTACAGCTGAGCAGCAGGCGCTGGCTGCCCACTCAGATGAACTGCTGGCTGAACTGCGTGCGAACGATGTGCTGGTGCTGGCGGTGCCGATGTACAATCTGGGTATTCCGTCGCAACTAAAGGCGTGGTTCGATCGCGTGCTGCGCGCCGGTGAGACCTTCCGCTACACTGAAAATGGCCCGCAGGGGCTGATTGAAGGAAAACGGGCGATTATTCTTGCCGCCCGTGGTGGTCAATACGCGGGCACCGAATTGGATAGCCAAACGCCGCACTTAAAAACTATGCTGGGCCTGATGGGTATTAGCGATGTGGAGGTGGTGTTTGCCGAAGGCTTGAACATGGGGGACGCGCACCGCGATACCGCGCTGAAAGAAGCCTTCCAAGCCATTGATCAGCTTGTCGCTGCGCTCTAAATCAACGCTACCAACCCAACGAGGTCAACATGCCACGCCCGGAATTGCTTGAGCAGATTTACACTATTGTGGATCAGATTCCGGCAGGGCGGGTAACGACTTATGGGCGCGTTGCAGCAATGACAGAGGGCGCGACTCCGCGAATGGTGGGTACTGCCATGCGCCACTTACCTGATGGGCATCAGTTGCCCTGGCATCGGGTAATCGCCGCTTCGCGGAAGTTAGCTGACCATGGTGGCGCTGAGCGCCAGCATCAAAAGCTGCGCGATGAAGGCGTGGTATTTGATAGCAAAGGGCGGGTGCCCATGCATCTTGTCTGGCCTGATTGAACTATGTAACGTGCTTTACAAATAACGCCGCCCGAATGGGCGGCGTTATTGGTTTACTCTTCCAGATTAGCCCCAGACTTCCAGGACCAGTCGCGCCAGCGCAGATCAAACAGATCTTTGCGGCGGTCTTTTAGGTTGGTCACTGAGCCTTCAGCACGCACCACCGTCAGGCGCGTTAAATCAAGATCCGAGAAGAAGATCATTTCAGTATTAGGCGTGGTTTCTGCCAGCACCGCATCGTGGGGGAAGGCAAAGTCTGAGGGTGAGAATACCGCTGACTGTGCGTACTGGATATCCAGGTTTTCAATCGAGGGTAAGTTACCCACGCTACCGCATAGCACTACGTAGCATTCGTTTTCGATGGCGCGAGCTTGGGAGCAGTGGCGCACCCGCAGATAGCCGTTTTTCGTGTCCGTCCAGAAGGGCACAAACAGAATGTCCATGTCTTGGTCGGCTAACAGGCGCCCAAGTTCAGGGAACTCCACGTCGTAGCAGATTAAAATGCCCACGCGGCCTGCATCAGTGTCGAATACCTGTAAGTCGTCGCCACCTTCAATAACCCAGTCGCGGCGCTCTTGCGGGGTAATATGCAGTTTGGACTGTTTCTCAACGTCGCCATCTCGATGGAACAGGTAAGCGACATTGTAGAGCCGGTCATCCTCTCCCACCTCAATCATTGAGCCGCCTACAATATTAATGTTGTATGACACTGCCATCCGCGATAGCTCTGTTTTAAAGCGATCGGTAAAGCTTGCAAGAAAGCGAATTGCGCCCATTTGATCTTGCTGGGCGGCGCGGTCCTGTAAGCCCATTAGCGGGGCGTTGAACAGCTCCGGAAAGACAGCAAAATCACTTTGGTAATCGGAGAGCGCATCAACGAAATATTCAATTTGTTGCAGAGCGGCTTCGACGGAGGCGAATTCACGCATCTGCCACTGCACGGCACCTACGCGAACTTGCGTAGGCCGGGTGTCGAGCACGCTTTCGGCAGGCTCAAACAGGATGTTATTCCACTCAAGCAGCGTGGCGTAGCCACGGGACTGCTCATCTTCCGGCAAGTACTTGCGCAGCAGGCGTTTGACTTGAAAATCATTCGCTAGCTGAAAGGACAAAATAGGGTCGTAGATTTCTTTACGAGAGACTTTTTCGATGTACTGTGCGGGCGTAAGTTCTACCGCGTGTTGGTGATATTCAGGTATCCGCCCACCGGCTAAAATAGCGCGCAGGTTGAGTGACCGGCATAGCTCTTTGCGTGCTTCATATAAACGCCGCCCCAGACGGTAGCCGCGATAATCGGGGTGGATGAGCACATCCAACCCATACATGGCGTCGCCATCTTCATTGTTGAGGATGGTTTCACGATGGCCGATGAGGTCGTCATATTTATGCGGGTTGGAAAACTCGTCATAATCGACCTGTACGGTTAGCGCTACCCCCACCAACATTCCATCGTCCTCAATGGCAATTTGGCCATCGGGAAATTCCTGGACGAGCTTGTCAATGGTATGCTTGGGCCACGCGCCACCGATGTCGTGATACACCGCGTCCATCAGCGTTTTGAGCTGTTCGTAGTCATCGCTGTTGAGATTGCGAAGATTAAGATGCAGGTCTTCTAGGGACATGTATAAGGTTCCCGGCCGTCGAATGAAGTTAGCCTATTGTATCATTGCTGAGCGCTGCTCGTTTTATCTGCTGCCACCGAACGCACCAGCGGGCGCGTAAGTGTTTGCGCCATTATCACGCCAGCGAGAATGAGCAGCCCCCCTATAAAGTGGAAGCCAGCCACGCGTTCGCCTAAAAAAGCCATCGCAATCAGCGCACTAAAGAGCGGCATTAGGTTGATAAAAATGCTCGACTGGTTGGCGCCGATTTGCCGCACTGCGCGCATCCACAAAAAGGTGGTGATAATAGAGGCAGGAATACCCGCGTAGAGAATCAACCAAATATTGTGGCTATCGACCGGCGTCATTGGCCCCATTAAATAGGGGGGCAACAAGAACAGCACTGCAAAGCATACCTGGGCATAGAGCATCACCCAGGGGGGTAAGTTCATTGCCCAGCGTTTAAGCATTACGCCATACAGTGCGTAGCAGGTCGCTGCAACAACCATTAGCGCGTCACCGTAAGCGACCTGGAGCTGCAGCAGAGAAAGGGGGTTACCCCGGCCAAGCAGCACGGTTACCCCGATAAAGGCGAGCACACCGCCAGCAACACCCCCCAAGGTGGGCGGTTCGCGCAGAATGAGGGCGCTTAATAGGACGGTTAAGAGGGGCACCATGGCAGCAAGTATGCCCATGTTCGTTGCAGTGGTTGTTTCCGCCGCCACATAGGCAAGACCTTGCCATAACCCCATGCCTAATAGCCCTAACAGCGCGAGTTTGGGCCAGTTGCGATAGATCTCTTCGCGGTAGCGCAGCACTGCCGGTAATACAAACGGCGTCATGACCACCAGAGCCAGCAGCCAGCGTAAAAAAGCGATGCTGCTAGGCGCAATCGCACCGACGGTTAATTGGTTAATGGTCATGTTTCCTGACCAGATCAACACGGTGGCCAGCGGCGGCAAAAAATACATCAATGGCATAGCACGTTCCCTTATCGTTAGCCGGTTAATGTGACGTGCTTTGTTGTGAGGAGCAAGTGCTTTGCCATAATGGATGATGGTTACGCAAGCTGGCCAAAAGGGGGACAGATTAAGAGAGGTAAAGGGCTGTACCTCAGAGAGCGTATGTCATACGCTTGTTTGAATGTTCTTAACAATACAATGGAGTGCCGTGATGAACCAATCGCCCGCTTATCCTCATCTGTTTCGCCCGCTGACTCTCGGCCATTTAACGCTTCCCAATCGTGTGCTGATGGGGTCTATGCATACCAATTTGGAAGAAGCGCCCAATGGCTTTGAACGCTTGGCCGCGTTTTATGCAGAGCGTGCGCGTGCGGGCGTTAGCCTGATCGTTACCGGGGGGATTGCGCCTAATGCCGAAGGCGCGGTTTTCCAGGGCGCTAATGCGCTGACGGAAGAGTCTCAGGTACACGAGCATCGACGGGTGGTGGACGCGGTGCATGAGGCGGGCGGCCATCTCTGTATGCAGATACTTCACGCCGGCCGTTATGCCTACTCCCCGGAGCTAGTTGCGCCGTCAGCAATACAGGCGCCCATCAACCCGTTTACCCCGCGGGCGCTTTCAAGTGACGAAGTAGAGCAGCAAATCGCTGACTACGTGCGTTGCGCACAGCTTGCCCAGCAGGCGGGCTACGATGGCGTTGAGGTGATGGGTTCCGAAGGCTATCTGATCAATCAGTTTATTTGCCAGCGTACGAATCAGCGCGATGACGAATGGGGCGGGAGCTTCGAACAGCGTATCCGTTTTCCTGTAGAAATTGTTAAGCGTATTCGTGCCGCCGTGGGTGAGCGCTTTTTGCTGATTTTCCGCCTCTCGATGATTGACCTGGTGGAAGAGGGCAGCAAGTGGGAAGAGGTGGTGCAGCTAGGGCAAGCGATAGAAGCTGCTGGTGCTGACGTGATCAACACCGGCATTGGCTGGCATGAAGCGCGGGTCCCAACCATTGTTACCAGTGTTCCTCGCGCCGCTTTTACTGAAGTCACCAAGCGCATTAAAGCAGCGCTCTCGATTCCGCTGATTACTACCAACCGCATCAATATGCCAGAGGTTGCCGAGCGAGTGCTGGCGGAAGGCCACGCCGATATGGTTTCCATGGCACGTCCCTTCCTAGCGGACCCAGAGTGGGTACGCAAAGCCGAAGCCGGCTTGGCGGAAGAGATTAATACCTGCATCGCCTGTAATCAGGCATGTTTGGATCATACCTTTATGGGCAAGCTGACCTCTTGCCTGGTGAACCCCCGCGCCTGCCACGAAACGGAGTTGAGCCTTGACCCCGCGCAAACGCCTAAGCGGGTAGCGGTGGTAGGCGGTGGGCCGGCAGGCCTTGCGACCGCGGTCGCAGCGGCAAGTCGAGGGCATCACGTGGTGCTGTTTGAGCGTCGCAGCGAGCTAGGCGGGCAGTTTAACTATGCGCGTAAAATTCCCGGCAAAGAGGAATTCAACGAAACCCTACGTTACTTCCGCGTCATGTTGGAAAAGCATGCGGTAGAGGTGCGCTTAAACACAGCAGCCACCCCCGACAACCTGGCTGAGTTTGATGACGTGGTCATTGCCACCGGCGTGATGCCCAGAGAGCTGGCGCTTCCAGGGGCTGATCACCCCAGCGTGCTTAGCTACGCAGAAGCGATAGAGCAACCTGAACGGGTAGGCAAGCGTGTCGCGGTCATTGGCGCAGGTGGCATTGGGTTTGATGTATCGGAGTTATTAGCACATCAGGGGCACCCTTCACTGGATCTCGCTGACTGGTGCGATGAGTGGGGCGTCGACCTTGCCATGGGCGAGCGCGGCGGGTTGAAGGCGCCCATGCCGCCAGCCTCGCCGCGGGAAATCGTCATGCTGCAGCGCAAACGTTCGAAGCCGGGCAAAAATCTGGGTAAAACCACGGGCTGGGTGCACCGCGCATCATTAAAACAGCGAGGTGTTCAGACGCTGACCGGCTGCGAATATCTTAAAATTGATGATGCAGGCTTACATATCCGTCGCGAAGACGAGGAGCAGGTACTGGCGGTCGATACCATCGTCGTTTGTGCTGGCCAGGAGTCGGTGCGCGATTTAATTGCTCCCCTCACCCAGGCGGGTGGCCGCGTTCACGTGATTGGCGGCGCTGACGAAGCCGCCGAACTGGATGCTAAACGCGCCATTGACCAAGGCACGCGTCTTGCCGCTGCGCTTTAGCCAGGCACCGGCACGGATGACGTGACCGTTTAAATGGCGATAGACTGGTCAACTCATTTAGCTGTTAACCACGGTTAAATCTCAGGCGCGGGTGGCACCCAGCCCGCGCCGTACGACCGCGAGATAAAAAGGACTATCGCCATGCCCTCGGAGTGTACACCACGATTTTTGGCCAGTGATAATACGTCCGGAATTTGTCCGGAGGCCATGCAATATCTGCTAGAAGCTAATCAAGCCGATGACTTAGCCTACGGTAACGACCGCTGGACCGCTCGTGCTGCTGATCGTTTTCGTGAAATGTTCGACTATGATTGCGACGTGTTTTTTGTCTTCAATGGCACTGCCGCCAACTCATTGGCGCTCTCTGCGATGGGGCGTAGCTATCACAGCGTCATTTGCCATGAGCTGGCGCATATCGAAACTGACGAGTGCGGTGGGCCCGAGTTCTTTTCCAACGGAGCTAAGCTGCTAACCTCACCAGGGGCGAATGGCAAGTTAACGCCGCATGGTATCGAGGCGCTCGTCACCAAGCGTAGCGACATTCACTACCCCAAGCCCAAAGTGGTTTCGCTCACCCAGGCAACGGAAGTGGGCACGGTTTACTCCCGAGAAGAGCTGCTTGCCATTCGTGCCATGGCGGATAAACACGATCTGCGCCTACACATGGACGGCGCACGGTTCGCAAACGCTTGCGCCAGCCTCAATGCCAGCCCCGCTGAGTTAACCTGGCAGGTAGGTGTCGATGTGCTGTGCTTTTCAGGCACTAAAAATGGCCTCGCGTTTGGTGAGGCCATTCTATTCTTCAACCGTCATTTAGCGGAAGATTTTGCCTACCGCTGTAAGCAGGCAGGGCAGCTGGCGTCGAAAATGCGCTATGTTTCCGCGCCCTGGTTGGGGCTGTTGGAAAGCGGTGCCTGGTTAACCAATGCGCAACATGCAAATGCCATGGCACGCTATTTATCGGAAGGATTACAGGCGCTACCTGGGGTCTCACTGATGTTTCCGACCCAAGCGAACAGCGTCTTCGTTGAATTACCTCCCCATGCCATTGAAGCGTTGAAAGCCAAAGGGTGGACCTTCTACACCTTTATTGGCGCCGGTGGTGCGCGTTTTGTGTGTGCTTGGAACACCACTATCGAGCTGTTAGATCAGCTATTAGACGATGTGAAAGCGGTATTAGAGTAACGCCCACCGTGTTTTTTTGCCGTCGCGCCGCCTTATGGCGGCGTTTTTCTCCGTCTGGTGCCTGCTGTTTTTTTGAACAAATAAAGGTTGAGCGTCTTTCAACGCAACTAAACCTCTTTTGTCGTGCTCATAACGGTAACGCTGCTGCGTTGAAGGATTAGTAATTACTTTTTGCTAATGCTGACTACGCTGATAAAGCGACACCTCGTTTTGCACGCCGCGATAACGCTGTGTTTGCGCGGTAGATGCCTGGGGATGGGCTACAGGAGAGTTCAATGAGCATTTTTGATCACGTTCAAGACCGATTCGCCCGTGTGCAGCAGGAAGACATTAGCCTTGAGGAGTATTTGGCGCTTTGTCGCCGCGATCCTAAGGTGTATGCCAGTGCTTCTGAGCGCATGCTGGAAGCCATAGGCGAACCTGAAGTGATCGACACGGCGAAAGATCCGCGTCTGTCACGCATTTTTTCGAATAAGGTGATTCGCCGCTACCCTGCCTTTGCCGAATTTCACGGTATGGAAGAAGCGATTGAGCAAATTGTGGCCTACTTTCGCCATGCCGCCCAAGGGTTAGAAGAGCGCAAGCAAATTCTCTATCTGTTAGGGCCGGTCGGCGGCGGTAAATCGTCGTTGGCTGAGCGTTTGAAGCTACTAATGGAGCGCATTCCTTTTTATGCCATTAAAGGGTCGCCGGTGTATGAGTCGCCGCTAGGGCTTTTCTCTCCCGAGGAGGACGGCGAGCTACTGGAAAAAGAGTACGGTATCCCCCAGCGCTACCTGCGAAGCGTGATGTCGCCCTGGGCTGCTAAACGCCTCAAGGAAGCCGGCGGTGATATTTCCCAATTTAGGGTAGTGCGGCTTTACCCCTCGCGGCTGAACCAAATCGCAATTTCTAAAACGGAGCCAGGGGATGAAAACAATCAGGATATCTCCTCCTTGGTCGGTAAGGTGGATATCCGACAGCTAGAGCTGTACTCCCAAGATGACCCCGATGCCTACAGCTTCTCAGGTGGTTTATGCCGAGCCAACCAGGGGTTGATGGAGTTTGTGGAGATGTTTAAAGCACCGATTAAGGTGCTGCATCCGCTGTTAACCGCGACCCAAGAGGGGAACTACAATCCCACTGAAGGGATGGGAGCGATTCCCTTTGATGGGGTGATCTTAGCCCACTCGAATGAATCGGAGTGGCAGGCGTTTCGTAATAACCGCAACAACGAGGCATTCCTAGACCGGGTTTATATCGTCAAGGTGCCCTACTGCTTGCGGGTCTCCGAAGAAATCAAAATTTATCAAAAGCTGTTGGAGGACTCTTCCCTCAACGCAGCGCCCTGCGCGCCAGATACGCTACGTATGTTGGCGCAGTTCTCAGTGCTTTCACGGCTTAAGGTGCCAGAAAACTCCAGCATCTACTCAAAGATGCGCGTTTATGACGGCGAAAACCTGAAGGATACCGACCCCCGGGCTAAGTCAATCCAAGAGTATCGCGATGCGGCCGGTGTAGACGAGGGCATGCAGGGGCTATCGACCCGTTTTGCGTTCAAGATCCTCTCTAAGGTGTTTAACTTCGATAGTACCGAAGTCGCCGCTAACCCGGTGCATCTCCTCTATGTGCTGGAGCAGGCGCTGGAGCGTGAGCAGCTACCCTCCGAAGTGTTTGAGCGCTATATCGGTTTTATTAAGGAATTTTTGGCGCCCCGCTACGTTGATTTCATTGGCAAGGAGATCCAAACCGCCTACCTGGAGTCCTACAGCGAGTACGGCCAGAATATTTTCGACCGCTATGTCACCTACGCTGATTTTTGGATTCAGGATCAAGAGTACCGCGACCCCGAAACGGGCGAGCTGCTTAACCGCCAATCGCTGAACGAGGAGCTTGAGAAAATCGAGAAGCCGGCGGGGATTTCTAACCCGAAAGACTTCCGCCATGAGGTGGTTAACTTTGTGTTGCGTGCTAGGGCGCAAAATAACGGCATGAACCCCAGCTGGCAGTCTTATGAAAAACTAAAAGGTGTTATCGAGCATAAGATGTTTGCCAACACCGAAGAGCTGTTACCCGTTATTTCGTTTAATGCTAAAGCGTCGAAGTCGGATCAGAAGAAACACGAGGACTTTGTGGCACGCATGGTTGATCGTGGCTATACCGAGAAACAGGTTCGGCTGCTTTCCGAGTGGTACCTACGCGTGCGCAAGTCCCAGTAGCGGATAATCGGGAGGTCGTATGACCTACTTTATTGATCGCAGACCTAACGCGAAGCATAAAAGCGCGGTCAATCGACAGCGCTTCTTAGAACGTTACCGTAAGCACATTAAGCGTTCGGTGGAGGAGGCGGTGAACCGCCGTTCCATTACTGATATGGAGCGGGGAGAGAAAATATCTATACCCACTAAGGATATTTCTGAGCCGGTTTTTCAGCACGGCCCTGGCGGTGCGCGACATATCGTATCCCCGGGCAATAAGGAGTTCTTAGAAGGCGATAAAATCCGCCGCCCTAGTGGTCAGGGCGGTGGAGGTGGCGCAGGAGAGGGCGGTGCGTCTAATCAGGGTGAGGGCGATGATGAGTTCGCCTTTACGCTGAGCCGGGAGGAGTTTTTAGAGTTTGTCTTTGACGGTTTAGAGTTGCCGCATTTGCAACGTAAGCCGTTGAAGTCACTCGAAGAGATAAAAATGGTGCGTGCAGGGCTGGCGCGTGATGGCGTACCGTCGAGAATTAGTATTACGCGATCAATGCGCGAAGCGTACGCACGTCGTATTGCTATGCGCGCTCCCATCAAGCGTGCATTGAAAGAGGCGCAGGAGGCGCTTGCCGCAGAAGAGCGTAAAGATCCCGTGTTGCGCAATCCGGCGCGGATCACGGAACTCAAAGCAGAAATAGAGCGGTTGGAAAAACGTATTGAAGGGGTGCCGTTTATCGACACCTATGATTTGCGCTACCACCAGCTGGCCGCACAGCCCCAGCCTTCAAGTCAGGCGGTGATGTTCTGTGTCATGGATGTCTCGGGCTCTATGACCCAGAACCATAAGGACATTGCTAAACGGTTTTTTTTGTTACTCTATCTATTTTTAGAGAAACATTACGAAAAGGTCGAGCTGGTATTTGTGCGCCACCATACCGCAGCCAGGGAAGTAAGTGAGGAGGAGTTTTTCTACTCCCGGGAAACCGGTGGCACTATCGTCTCCAGCGCACTGAACCTGGTCAATAAAATCATCGAGCAGCGCTACCCCGTCGGGCAGTGGAACCTCTATGTCGCCCAGGCTTCGGATGGAGATAACTGGGATGATGACTCAAATATTTGCCGGGACTTACTGGTCAAACAGCTCATGCCACAGCTGCAGTACTTCGCCTATGTCGAAATCACCCCTCACGATCATCAGTCACTTTGGCACGAGTATGAAGCGGTGGCTGAGCAATTTTCTGAGCGGTTCGCCATGCGACAGATTGTCGATGCGGGGGACATCTACCCTGTCTTCCGTGAGCTGTTTAAGCGCCGCTTAAGCCAGGAGCGGTAACGCGAGTTAAGGAGTGCGCTATGAGTGTAACCCGCAAGCCAATAGCGACCGGTTCAGACTGGAATTTTAGCGTGTTAGAGCGCTTTGATGAGGAGCTTGCCAGGCTCGCTGATGAGTATCGTCTGGATACCTATCCCAATCAAATAGAGGTAATTACCACTGAGCAGATGATGGATGCCTACGCCAGCGTTGGTATGCCGGTGGGCTACCATCACTGGTCGTTTGGTAAGCAGTTTCTTGCCGTTGAGCAGGCCTACAAGCGTGGTCAGATGGGGCTTGCTTATGAGCTGGTAATTAATTCGAACCCCTGTATCGCGTATTTAATGGAAGAGAATACCTTGATGATGCAGGTGTTGGTTATCGCCCATGCCTGCTATGGGCATAACTCTTTCTTTAAAGGTAATTACCTGTTTCGTGCCTGGACCGATGCGGACTCCATCGTTGATTATCTGGTGTTTGCCCGTAAGTACATTGCGCAGTGCGAGGAGCGCCACGGGGTTCATGCGGTTGAGCAATTATTAGATGCCTGCCACGCGCTACAAAATTATGGCGTTGACCGTTACAAGCGACCCTCGCCTATTTCTGCGGAAGAAGAAGCCAAGCGGCAAGAAGAGCGCGAAACGTATCTGCAAACCCAGGTCAACATGCTGTGGCGCACTATCCCTGAACCGCCAAACGGTGTCGCTCCGCTGCCGGGTAGCCTACAAAGCGATGATGACCCGCTAGGGCTGCATGATGGGGGCTGCTATCCGCCCGAGCCGCAGGAGAATCTGCTCTATTTTATCGAGAAAAACGCGCCACTATTAGCGCCTTGGCAGCGTGAAATTGTGCGTATTGTGCGTAAATTAGCGCAATACTTCTATCCGCAGCGGCAAACCCAGGTGATGAACGAAGGCTGGGCTTGCTTCTGGCACTACACGTTAATGAATCGGCTCTATGACGAAGGTAAGGTAAACGAGGGGCTGATGCTGGAGTTTTTACAATCCCATGCAGCTGTGATCAATCAGCCAGGCTTTGATAGCCCTCATTACAGTGGCCTGAATCCCTATGCGCTGGGTTTTGCGATTTTTATGGATATCAAGCGTATCTGCGAGGCTCCCACCGAGGAAGATAAAGAGTGGTTTCCTGAGATCGCTGGCAGCCAATGGCGAGATACCCTTGAATTTGCAATGCGCAACTTTAAAGATGAATCGTTTATTCAGCAGTTTCTGTCGCCTAAGGTCATGCGGGATCTTAAGCTTTTTTTGATTGTGGACGATGACCAATCAGAAACGATGGAGGTCGCAGCGATTCATAATGACCGGGGATACAAGCGGGTGCGCAACGCACTTTCAAGCCAATACGCGCTTTCGCTACGCGAGCCGAATATTCAGGTCGTAGAAGCCGCGATTCGGGGCGACCGTTCGTTAACGTTGCATCACGTTCAGGATAGTCGACGTCCTTTAGGTCGCAGCGTTTATCCGGTGATACGCCATTTGCAGCAGCTATGGGGATTTCCAGTCCAGTTGGTTTCAATAGAGGAAGGGAGAGTTACCCATCGTTTCCGCTGGCCGGTAGAGGAGGAAAGTAAAAACGCGGGCTAGCATGTCCAATTTGTTTGCCTGTAAAAACATTACCCCGCGGCAAGCGCGGGGTAATGGTTAACGGCGTCAGCTAAGCAGCTAAGTGTTATGCTTTAGCAGTCCAAGACTGACACCAGCCTTTAGGCTCGACGCTGTTTTGTGGGAAAAGCTGGCAACCTTGGTTGTTCTCTGTGTAGAACATGCAGTTATCGCAAACTTCGCCATCCTCGTAAGCTGGGTGATCGCTTGCTTCGCTTGCGACTTCGACGTAGTTAAGTGCCTGCGCCGTTGGCGAAGAAGGGTCTAAGCGGGGCAGCTCCTGTGCAAAAGCAGTTTTCGACAGGATGCCGGCACCAAACGGCAGGGCAGCTAGGCCAAGCACGCTGTTACGCATGAACTTACGACGGCTTTGATTAGCCATGGTGTCTCCTTATCGTCACGGACTGACGTTTGATCATAGTTAGCGGGTGGTGGTTCCACCTCTTTAACGCTCCAACACATAATACGCATACGTAGTATATGGAGGCATCAAGAACATGCTAGCGCATGCTCGAAATTAGTGCGAATAACCTTATAAAAGCGCGACAATTAGTCACGTTGTTTGGTCATGCTTTGCCCTGACCGGTTGGCTGGTATACTCAACAGCCTGTTACTGTGCAATTTTTATACTCTTTGTGAGGGTGCTATGCAAAACGCCGTTATTTTAATTAATACCGAAAAAGGCCAAGTAAAAGCTGTTGCTGAACGGTTGGCCGATGTAGAAGGCATTAGCGAAGTGTACTCCACCTGTGGCCGCTACGACTTGGTGGCGATTGCTCGAACACGGGATTTTGAAAGCTTGGCAGAGCTGGTAACCGAGCGTCTTAACGCAGTCGAAGGTGTCAGTGATACAGAAACGCTCAATGCGATGCAGGTACATTCACGCCATGATTTAGAGACGATGTTTTCGCTGGGTTGGTAGCTTCATATAGGTTAAACACTCAAATAAGCGCTTGCAGGCACGCTAAAAGATAAATACGCAGGGGAGTGGGGCTGTTGGGGACATCATTTTTGCGCTGGCGCCGGCAGGGCCGCCGTCTGGGCATCGCCGTGCTGTTTGTAGTAGTGGGTACCGGCTTATGGGAGTACCAGGAACGCCAGCATAAAGATGCTTATACATGGATGGGCGTGCCTACTTGGGATGGTTTTCACCCCACAACGTTTCATCGTGTATTGCGCAATGAGGGGTTTTTGGTCGGATGGTCAGATGTGCGGGTAAACCCTTTGTGGGTAAGCTACCAGGTGGCTGCGGTGCCAGAGGATACGCGGATTGGTTCAAGGCCCAACTTTCAAGCCGATTGGAGAACGTTGTGGCCAGTTAATACCAACAGCTACGCAGGCAGCGGCTACGATAGAGGACACTTGGCGCCTAACTATGCCATTGCTGCTGTACATGGCCGTAACGCCCAGGTGGATACGTTCTTAATGAGCAATATGACTCCCCAGCAGCCTAATTTAAATCGTCAGCTTTGGCAGCGTCTTGAAGAGTCTGTGATGGATCACTTTGCTCCGCGTTTTGATCGCCTGCAGATTATCACGGGGCCGGTATTTCCCGAGCGCTTCATGGACAACGTATTTAATCGCGTTGGTTTCGTGGAAGTGCCTGAAGCCTTTTATAAAATTATTGTTGCACCCCATGATGAGGCGCCGCTTGCGCTGGCATTTATTATGCCCCAGGACGTAAGAGGCAATGAGCCGCTTGAGGATTATCTGGTCACCATAGATGATATTGAGGCGCGGACTGGGCTTAACTTTTTTCCAGATTTAACGGTAGAGCTAGAGTCCGTGCTAGAAGGAGAGTTACGTACTCAAGGGTGGGCCTTAGAGGAAGTCTCTCGCCGACCGGGGCGCTTTCAGTAGCTTGTAAATGGGCGGGCGCTTGTCGGGTAGGTAGTGGCGTAAGATGAATCACTTCGACAAGCCACGCCTGCCTTTGAAAAGCGATGTATCAAGCTATGCGGATGGCATGCAGGCGCCGCAAATATAGTGTGAAAATAAAAGCATGCGGGATTTAGGCGCCAGTTAGCGCAATAAGAAAACAAAAATATAACGCTTCTCAGTAGAGCGCTTTTGCAGTCTCAATAAATTTTGGAAGTAATACGGTAAGAGTTACTGATGTTAAGGGGAACTATTATGGGGAGAGTTGCTTAATATGGTGCCCAGGAGAGGACTTGAACCTCCACGTCCATACGGACACTAGCACCTGAAGCTAGCGCGTCTACCAATTCCGCCACCTGGGCACATCATTCACAGCATATATCAAGCACGGTTACTTATATTCGCATGGTGCCCAGGAGAGGACTTGAACCTCCACGTCCATACGGACACTAGCACCTGAAGCTAGCGCGTCTACCAATTCCGCCACCTGGGCGAATATAAGCTTCATACCTATGCTACTTGCGTTTGCACCTAACCATATTATGAAAAGGGGATAACATAATATGATGTGGTGCCCAGAAGAGGACTTGAACCTCCACGTCCATACGGACACTAGCACCTGAAGCTAGCGCGTCTACCAATTCCGCCATCTGGGCAAGTGGCGCGTATGATACCGGGGTCGCCGCTAAATGCAAGCCCCGCCGGACGTTTTTTGTGCCTCAAAACCCACATTTACGATGCTAGGTGGTTGGGTGATTGAACATGCAGCGCTATACTGCATGCATGACCAAACAAAACATGAATTTATTCAGCTTTCTGGACATTACACCAGCCGCTGAACCAGTTAGTAAAAAGCTAGCTAAATGTCCCCGCCCGCAGCACTGTTTCGCTGCGCCTATTATTCGCCTCCCGCTGCCGCCACTAAGGATGTTGATCGCATGAAGTATTGGACGTTGAGTGATGATCCGCACGCTGAGCGCGAGGCGCAAAAGTATGATAATCCTGCGCCTAGCCGCGAATACTTGTTAGCTGCTTTGGAAAGCTACGGCAAGCCGATCACCCATGAGAACATGAGTCGGATGCTCGGTATTGAAGACGAAGACCATTTGGAGGCTGTGCGTAGACGCATGGCGGCCATGGAGCGCGATGGTCAAGTATTGCGCGATCGTCGCGGTGCCTATGCGCTCATCGATAAGCTTGATTTAATTAAGGGTAAGGTGCTGGGTCATCGTGATGGCTTTGGCTTTATTCTTCGCGATGATGGTAAAAAGCCTGACCTTGTGCTGCCCCCACGGCAGATGCGTCGGGTATTCCACGGTGACCACGTGTTGGTTCGTGTGAGCGGACGTGATCGCCGCGGGAGGGATGAAGCAACGATTGCCGATGTCATTGCGCGCAATACTCAAACGATTGTAGGCGTATATCGCAGCAATTCGCCGGAATTTGGTGTGCTAATTCCTGAGAATCCGCGCATCACGCAAGAGGTGATTATTCCCCATACGGCCAGCGGGGGCGCTAAAGATGGCCAGGTAATATCTGCCAAAATTGTCAAGCAGCCAGAAACGCGCGTTCAGCCGGTCGGCGAAGTAATTGAGGTGTTGGGTGAGCGTATGGACCCCGGCATGGAAATTGATATTGCGATTCGCAGCTACGATATTCCGGCGGAGTTTCCGCCTGAAGTGTTAGACCAAACGAGCGGCATTTCCGCCGAAGTGCTAGAAGAGGATAAGCAGCATCGGGTAGACCTGCGCGATATACCGCTGGTCACCATTGACGATGAGTCTGCCAAAGATTTTGACGACGCAGTCTGCGCATGGAAAACCAAATCAGGCAGTTGGAAGCTCTTGGTCGCGATTGCGGATGTTTCTCACTATGTGCGCCCGGGGACTGCGCTTGATGACGAGGCCCGTACGCGAGGTAACTCAGTCTATTTCCCCGGCCAGGTAGTCCCGATGCTGCCTGAGTTGCTCTCTAACGGGCTGTGTTCGCTCAACCCTCATGTAGACCGCTTGGTGATGGTTTGTGAGATGAACATCTCCAAAACCGGCGCGATTAGTCGCTACTCCTTCTATGAAGCGGTAATGAAGTCTCACGCTCGCCTTACCTATAACAAGGTAGCGGCAATGCTTGATAATGAGAGCGAAGAGGGGGAGACGCTGCGCAATGAACACAAGGCGCTTGTGAAGCCCCTGCAGAATTTGCATGAGCTATACGGCCTGTTACGCGCCGCTCGGGAAGAGCGTGGAGCCATTGATTTCGATACCACTGAAACGGCGATTATCTTCAACGATGAGCGCAAGATCGAAAAAATCGTGCCGCGTACCCGTAACGATGCCCATAAGCTCATCGAAGAGTGCATGCTGGCCGCTAACGTGGCTACCGCTCGTTTCTTAGACAAGCACGACTTGCCCGCGCTTTATCGTATCCACGAGCGGCCTACGCCCGAGCGCCTTGATAAGCTGCGTCTTTTCTTAAGCGAGCTGGGGCTGTCCGTGGGTGGAGGCGATATGCCTACCCCTCAGGACTATCAGGCGCTGCGGGAAGTGATTATTGACCGCCCTGATGCTGACATCATCCAAACGGTGATGTTGCGCTCGATGAATCAAGCCGTTTATTCGCCCCAAAATGAAGGTCACTTTGGTTTGGCGTATCAGGCGTACGCCCACTTTACCTCGCCGATTCGCCGCTATCCGGACCTGTTGGTACACCGGGCTATTCGCTCAGTGATTCGTGGTCCTCGCCAGACCAACACTGTGGTGCGAGTAGAGGGCGCGCCGGTGGAGCCGCCGAGCAAGTGGTGCCCTTACACTTTCGAGCAAATGCTGGAGCTAGGTGAGCACTGCTCGATGACTGAGCGCCGGGCGGATGAAGCAACCCGCGATGTTGAGAGCTGGCTCAAGTGTGAGTTTATGTCCGATAAGCTGGGTGAAACGTTTGATGGCACTATTGCCTCGGTAACCCAGTTTGGCTTATTCGTTCGCCTGGATGATTTCTACGTGGAAGGGTTAATCCACGTGACGTCGCTGCCCTCTGACTACTACCACTACGAGGCCGAAAAGCATCGCCTCAAAGGCGAGCGCACGGGTACCACCTACCGTCTCGGTGACGGCTTGACCGTTCAGGTGGCTCGCGTCGATATGGACGACCGTAAAATTGACTTTGGTTTGGCTGACGAGAAGCCCCGCCCCCGCCGCCAGCCGCGTAAGCGTCGTGGTGAAAGCGGTGGCCCAAAAGCGGCAGCAGCGACGGATAAACAGCCCACCCGTCGCGGCCCTCGCCGCACACGCAATAATTCGCGTAAACCATCACAAAGTAAGGATTAAGCATGAAATCGGCGTCGTCTCGACGTAGTCCACGCACTGCCATTCGCACGCCGGATGGTTTAGATCACGTGTATGGCATCCATGCCTTGGAAAGTTTGCTGGAGCGGGGTGAGGCGCCGCGCGAATTATGGGTGCAGCAAGGGGCAGGCAGCCGTCTAAAAGAAGTGGTTGCGAGTGCCCAAGCCAGCGGTGCTCGCGTTAAAGAGCAGTCCCGTGATGTGCTTGATCAGCTCACCCAAGGCGCTGCCCACCAGGGCGTTGTGGCGTTTTGTCCTCCGCTGGTTCCCGAAGGGGAGGAGTCGCTGTGGCTAAAGCTGCGCGCATGGCAGGCAGCTTCACCGCCGCTGTTACTGGTGCTGGATGGCGTTACCGATGTGCATAACTTCGGTGCTTGTCTGCGTAGCGCGGATGCGGCAGGTGCGCATGGTGTCATTGTGGCCAAAGATAAGGCCGCGCCGCTCAACGCAACGGTAAGAAAAGTCGCCTGTGGGGCAGCAGAGGTTGTCCCAGTGTACCAAGTGACCAATCTGGCGCGCACGTTGGCAAAACTCAAAGATGCCGGCGTATGGATTACCGGGACCGCTGGAGAGGCTGATGCCAGTGTCTTTGAGATCGATATGACCGGGCCAACAGCACTTGTTATGGGGGCTGAAGGGAAGGGCATGCGCCGCCTAACGCGAGAAGCCTGCGATAATTTAGCCAAGCTGCCTATGGCAGGGCAAGTCTCCAGTCTGAACGTGTCAGTCGCCACGGGTATCTGTTTGTTTGAGGCTGTTCGGCAACGACAGCTTGCAAGTTAACTACCTGCCCACTAAAATGCTTGCGCCCGTTTATCTATAAGCGGGCGCAAGGTATTGGCTAATAACCAGTACAAAACACAGTTCTGCTTGATGTCCTGGCACCCATTGCTGTTTGCGGTAAGCCACGGGCATTTCAGTTAACTCCTTGCTTCCCTGTCGTCTGCGCGTTTGCGTGAGCACACCGGAAGCTGTCAAACCGCAAGGAGATTCCATGCGTCATTACGAAATCGTGTTTATGGTCCATCCGGATCAGAGCGAGCAAGTGCCGGCTATGGTCGAGCGCTACACCAGCATCGTTACCGAAAATGCGGGTACTGTGCATCGCTTAGAAGATTGGGGCCGTCGTCACTTGGCTTACCCAATCAACAAGATCCACAAAGCCCACTACGTGCTGATGAACGTTGAATGCACCGGTGAGACGCTCGACGAGATCGAGAATATTTTCCGTTTCAACGATGCCATCATCCGCAGCCTGGTTGTTCGCTGCAAAGAAGCCGTCACTGAAGCTTCCCCGATGATGAAACCGGCAGAAGAAAAGCGTCCGCGTCGCGAAGAAAAGCCGCGCGAAGAAGCTGAAGAAACTGCCTGATTCTATCCACTGCACGTTTTAAGGAGCTAGTCCATGGCACGTTTTTTCCGTCGCCGTAAGTTTTGCCGCTTCACTGCTGAAGGCGTCAAGCAGATCGACTACAAAGATCTCGACACGCTGAAGGCTTACATCACCGAAACCGGCAAGATCGTTCCGAGCCGTATTACCGGCACCAAAGCACGCTATCAGCGTCAGCTAGCGACTGCTATTAAGCGTTCGCGTTATCTGGCACTGCTGCCCTACTCCGATAGCCACCAGTAAGCGTTTAACGTGATGCTGGCACTAGCACGATGGCTGATGCGTGGCACCCCCTACGCAGCAGGCGGGGCAGCGCTAGCAACGCTAGTACCTTGGCTGTTCTGGTTAGGAGCAGCCATTGCAGCGTTAATGACGCTACGCAAAGGCTTCGCGCCTGCGCTACCCGTTATTATTGCAGCCGCTTTACCGGCAGGCTTTTGGTGGGCACAGGGTGATGTTATTCCGCTAGCTAGCCTATTACTGGTTACGCTAATGGCCGTTATCTTGCGTGAAAGGATGCGCTGGAGCGAAGCGTTAATCGTGGGGGCAATAGCCGCCGCGGTTATGGTTCAGCTTGGTATCTTTAGTCCACCAGGTGGCACCCAGCTGATGCTGGAGCAGTTACGAGAGGGTTCGGATGAAGTCGATCGTATGCTCACAGAATTTGCAAACCAAGGGTACGACACTCAAACGCTTGCCAGGATAGTGGTGGGTGGAGTGACTGGCTTGGTGGTGCTTCTAGCAGGTATTGCGTGTTTAGCGCTTGCGCGAAGTTGGCAAGCTGGGCTTTATAACCCAGGTGGCTTTCGCGAAGAGTTTCATGCGCTACGCCTAACCCCCAAAGAGCTATCTATTTTAGTCGTGCTTGGCGTAGTGGGATTGATGCTAGGTGCGCATGCGTTAGCAATGTTGGGCTGGATTCCGCTATTGGTTGCTGGTGTTGCGTTAGTGCACGGGTTTATTGGATTAAAGGGGATGAACGGGCTGTGGCTGGTAGCATTTTATGTGCTGCTGATCACGACCTGGCCCACGATTCTCATTGTGCTGCTGTTGGGGCTGATTGATACATTCGCGAACGTTCGCGCACGCCTTGCCCGCAGCAATTGACAAGAGGTTTACGAGATGGAAGTCATTCTGCTCGATAATATTGGTAAGTTGGGCGGCCTGGGTGACAAGGTCACTGTAAAGCCAGGCTATGGCCGTAACTATTTGGTTCCTTACGGCTTAGCCGTACCGGCAACCAAAGAGAACGTAGAAGCGTTCAACGCGCAGCGTGCTGAGCTTGAAGCCCAAGCCGCTGAGCGTAAAGCAGAAGCTGAAGCACGCGCTGAGCAGCTTAACGACATCGAACTGTCGTTGGTTTCTAAAGCTGGTGACGAAGGCAAGCTGTTCGGTTCTATTGGTCCTCGCGATCTGGCTGATGCTATTTCCTCTGCTGGTATTGATGTTGCCAAGAGCGAAGTGCGTATGCCGCAAGGCCCGATTCGTCAAACGGGCGAATACGACATCGCGCTGCACCTGCATGCAGATGTAGACGCTGTTGTGCGCGTGGTTGTTGTCGCAGAGTAAACACTCTTCGCAACGCTGACGCCTCAAAGGGCGCGGGAATTCCCGCGCCCTTTGTTTTTTATAGCTAATAGTTGTTTTGTATAGTCAATGGGTCTGCCTGCTTGTGTTTAGGCGCTGGTCAAAAGCGCGTGTACAGATTAAGTGCGCATTTTTGAACGTCGCTTAGCGTTAATATCTCGCTGATGATGTGGGCGGGGTTGCGTTAAAATAAGCATCGTTGTTGGCTACGTTTTTTGTCAAGGAGCTCGCTATGCAAGACCAGCCTTCTGCCGATCAGGAAACGGCAGCGCTTAAGCTGCCACCGCATTCGTTAGAGGCGGAGCAGTCGGTATTAGGCGGGCTAATGTTGGACAACCAAGCTTGGGATAACGTCTCAGAGCGTTTGGTAGCCGACGACTTTTATCGCTACGAGCACCGCCTTGTATTTAACGTTATGATTCATTTGGCGGAGTCGGGCCAGCCTTTAGATGTGATAACGCTTTCTGAAGCGCTGGAAGCCAGAGATCAGCTCGACACGGTGGGTGGGCTAGCGTTCCTGGCTGAGCTTGCTCGCAATACCCCCTCAGCCAGCAATATTCGTGCATATGCAGACATTGTTCGCGAGCGAGCAACGCTGCGTAAGCTTATCCGCGCGGCGAATCAAATAGCCGATGGGGCTTTCTCTCCCCAGGGGCGGCCAGCGGATGAGCTGCTAAACGAGGCGGAGCGGCTGGTATTCCAGATTGCTGAAGAGCGCCCGAAGACCGGCGGCCCTATCGGTATGAGCGAGCTGCTTACAAAAGCCGTCGACCGTATTGATGAGCTGTTTAATCTCAAAGGCGAAATGACCGGGCTGTCCAGCGGGTTTCGCGATCTCGATGAGATGACCTCTGGCTTGCAGCCCTCAGACCTGGTGATTATTGCTGGCCGGCCCTCCATGGGCAAAACGACGTTCGCCATGAATTTGGTAGAGCATGCGGTCATTTCCAGCGATAAGCCAGTCATGGTGTTCTCCATGGAGATGCCCGCTGAATCACTCATGCTGCGTATGCTGTCATCGCTGGGTCGGATCGACCAAACACGTGTTCGGTCAGGGCAGCTGGAAGACGAAGATTGGCCGCGCCTAACCTCCGCTGTGAATTTGCTGAAAGATAAGCAGCTGTTTATTGACGATACCGCCGCGCTCTCACCGAATGAGATGCGCTCGCGCCTGCGCCGCGTGGTGCGTGAACACGGCAATATGGCGCTGATCATGATTGACTATCTGCAGTTGATGCAGATCCCGGGCTTCTCTGAAAACCGCACCGGTGAGATCTCTGAAATTTCCCGCTCGCTTAAAGGGTTAGCAAAAGAGTTTCAGTGCCCGGTTGTGGCGCTTTCGCAGCTTAACCGCTCGCTAGAGCAGCGCCCCAATAAGCGGCCGGTGATGTCGGATTTAAGGGAATCAGGCGCGATAGAACAGGATGCAGACGTCATTGCGTTTGTTTACCGGGATGAGGTGTATAACCCGGATAATCCGGATAATCAGGGTATCGCGGAGTTGATTATTGGTAAGCAGCGTAACGGGCCGATTGGTACGGTGCATATGGCCTTTATTGGTAAATACACCCGGTTTGAAGATTTAGCGCCCGATAGTTATGGCGAAGCATTTGGGGATTAATGCGCGTTGTGTTCATGTACCTGGGTAATTAACTTGTTTGCAGCAGGGCAGATCGTATAATGCCCACCCCTTTCGAAGCAGATAGACAGGAGTAGAAAATGGCAGGTGGTTTTAGACGTGGTAACCGAAAGCGTCTTCCTAAGCTGGAAGGCCGAGGGGAGCTGCAGTCGCTAGAGCGCGAAGGGCCATTTAAGGAGTGGCTGGGGATGCCGGATCTTTACCGCTACTTCCTGGTGGTCGAAGGTGAGAAATACAGTTACCAGACAGAAGATAGCGAGTTGCCAGTGGCGGTAGGGGACAAGGTGGTTTTCCGGTATAAGGAAACCAAAGGCGGTAACTGGATTGACCGCAACTCGCTGGGTAAGGCGATCGACCCCTCTGAATATCAATAATTGAACGTATAAGTTGACGTTTTGGTCAGGAACTCTTTTGTGATGTTGTCGTCTTAGGCAGTTAGTGCCAAGGTAATATTACTGTCATGGGTTTGCGGGATGCTGTGCCCATGACAACGACTAATAACAGGAGGGAACCATGGAGCTGAAAGAACTTAAGCAGTTCGTCGCCAATCACGATAACTTTGAAATTCGTGTTATCACCCACTCTGGCAGCCGCTTCTATCAAGTGGAGCTAGAGGATGTTGAAGGCGAGCGTCATATGCTGACTCAGCGGGGGAAACCCATGCTGTTTCGTGCGCTAGACGATGTCTATTTGGAGTTAAAGCGAACCGGTATTCATCGTGCCTACCTGGTGCAGCATGTGCCGCAAGATGAGGTCATTGGGCGCGACGCCCATTACAGCGCGCCGCTAACCTCGCGTATGCCGCTAGTGTTCTGATTTTAAAAGCTTGTTTTTAAAAGCGTGATTTTAAACAGGAGATTTCAAAAACGTCATCACCATAGCTTAATCGCGAGAAGATAATTTCGCCTGACGTTTTTCCCACCACTGCCCTAGTCGGATACGGCGCCGGGCAAAAAAACGATAGCCTGCATTCATAACGCTGTGCAGGCCCGGTAAGCAAGAGAGCCTTACCAGCCGCCGGTAACCTAAAACAGCATAAAGGGCCCGGCTGGCATCCATACCGATAAACCATCGTCCCTGACTATCTTTTAAATGCAGTTGCCCCATCATGGCCTCAAAGCTGCGTCCCGCCTCTTCAGAATTAAACTCACTGCTTTGAATATCAACAAGCTTTACGCGCTCTTGATGGCGATGTTTAGCAAGCCAGGCGACTTCAACCCGACAAAAAGGACAGTGGCCATCATGATAGAGCGTAACTGGAGCGCGTGCCTCTAGTGTAGCGAAGCGGTTCATGAGCGATTCTCCTGTGTTGCGTACCCTTGGGTGTGGGCAGCTTGGCCATAGCCTGTTTGGGTGGGTAACTGAGTGAGAAACTGCTCCGCTTGCTGGCGAATTGCCGCTCGCTTTTCCTCTTTCATGCGTGAAAGCGACCCATAAATAAGCTTCATACGCGGATTGCGGTTCAGCTGCTCAGCATTGGTTTCCAGAAAGTGCCAGTACAAACTATTAAACGGGCATGCCTTCGGGCCGGTCATCGCTTTGGGGGAGTAGCGGCAGTGTTGGCAATGGTCGGACATTTTGTCGATATACTTACCAGAAGCGCAGTAGGGTTTGGACCCCATTAGTCCGCCGTCCGCGTGAAGCACCATGCCTAGCGTATTGGGTAGCTCTACCCACTCGCACGCATCGGCATAAACAGCCAAGTACCAGTCGCAGAGCGCTTCCGGCTTTACGCCGCACAGCAGCGCAAAATTGCCGGTTACCATTAAGCGCTGAATATGGTGGGCATAGCTGTTATCGATAGTCATTTGTATGGCGCGTTGAAGGCAGCGCATATCGGTATTGGCGTCCCAGTAAAAGGCAGGAAGATCACGTTTTGCGCCTAAACCGTTTTGCTGCTTGTAAGCGGGCATTTTTGTCCAGTAAAGACCACGAACATACTCTCGCCAACCCAGTATTTGGCGGATAAACCCTTCTACCGCATTAATGGGTGCTTTGCCTTGATAGTATTGCTGCTCGGCTGCTTCACATACTTCATGAGGTGTAAGTAACCCAATATTGAGCGCCGCTGATAGCCGCGAGTGATACAAGAATGGTTCGGCATCGCTAATGGCATCCTGGTAACGGCCAAAATCGGCTAGCCCATGGTCGATAAAGTGGTGTAAATCAACCAGCGCTTGGCGGCGGGTAACAGGTAAATTGAACGTTTCCAGCGTTCCTATATGGTCATTAAAATAGCGTTTGGCATCGTCGAGCGCTTGCCGGGTTATCTCATCCTGGCTGTGTTGAGGTAGCGCTGGAAAGCTAAGCGTTGCGCTCATCGGTTCACGATTATCGTGGTCAAAATTCCACTTGCCACCTGCTGGCGCATCACCTTCCATCAACAGGCCAGTGCGTTTGCGCTGCTCACGGTAAAAGTACTCCAAGCGCAGCTGCTTGCGGCCTTCTGCCCAGCGAGCAAACTCCTCCGGCGTAGTGAAGTAGCGATCATCTTCCAGCAGCTTCCACGGCAGGGCAGCGCTCTCTCGCTGCTGCATATTGTTCCAGAGTCGCCACTCGCCGGGGCGGGCGACCCTTATTTCATCGCAGCCATGATGCTTGGCAATTCGTTCGGCTTCGCTGACAAGCGACTGGGTATTGTCGGCATCATCAATTCGGCTGTAATGAACGTTAAAGCCTTTCTCGCTTAGGGTGTGGGCAAAGTGACGCATGGCGGCCATAAAGAGGCCAATTTTGTGTATATGATGGGGGACATAGCGCGCTTCATCGGTGACTTCGCACATGGCGATGATGGCGTTAGAAGGCGCATCTTTCAGCGTAGTGAGCGACAGCGAGAGCTGATCGCCCAGGACCAGGAGTAACGGCTTGGACATAGGTTTGCCTACAGTTATACAAATAATGTTAATAGTATAACTTTATGTCGCAGCTTTGCTGGAAAGTGTTACTATTTTAGCCATTAAAAGTAGTCTCTTAGGAGTAGATGTATGACCGACAGTGTTGTGAAGGATCAGCCAGGAGAGGGCCGCTTAGCCCATGCGCCAAGCGACCACCCTGCGGTTCCCCGAGCTAAGGTGGGCGTGGTGTTGGCAAATCTTGGTACGCCAGATGCCACCGACTACTGGTCAATGCGTCGCTACTTGAATGAGTTCTTGTCTGATAAGCGGGTAGTGGATTATGCCGGTTGGAAATGGCAGCCGCTGCTTCAGCTAATCATTTTGACGAAACGCCCCTTTTCTTCCGGCAATGCTTATAAAAGTATTTGGAACACGGATAAAAATGAAAGCCCACTGCTGACGACGACTCGTGCACAAACGGAAAAAATGACCGAGCGACTTAAGGCGCTTTACGGCGATGATGTGGAAGTCGATTTTTGCATGCGTTATGGCAATCCTTCCACAGAGAGTGTGCTCAATAAGATGAAGGAAAAAGGCTGTGAGCGTATCGTCTTTTTCCCGCTTTACCCCCAGTACGGTTCGCCCACCACGGCCACGGCGAATGACCAGGCCTTCCGTACCCTGATGAAAATGAAGTGGCAGCCGTATATTCGCACGGTGCCCGCTTATTTTGAGCATCCAGCTTACATTCAAGCGCTGGCAAACTCTGTACAAGAGGCTTATGACAGCCTCGAGAGCCGTCCCACCAAGCTGGTAGCAAGCTACCACGGGGTGCCTGAACGCTACCTGATGGAGGGAGATCCTTACCACTGCCAGTGTCAAAAAACGACGCGTCTAATGCGTGAAAAGCTTGGTTTTACGAAAGAGGAAGTGGATACCGCGTTTCAGTCACAGTTTGGCCCTGAAAAGTGGGTCGGGCCACAAACGGTCGACCACGTGGCTGAGCTAGCTAAGCAGGGGCACAAGCACATTGCGATTATGTCGCCCGCTTTTTCCTCTGACTGTGTAGAAACACTAGAAGAGATCAAAGAAGAGATTCATGATAGCTTCATGGAAGCTGGCGGTGAAACCTTCAGCTATATTCCCTGCTTAAACGACAGGGATGATCATATAGATGCGCTGCTAGCGGTGGTCAATAACGAGCTATCGGGCTGGCTATAACAAGTGGCTTATCGGCCTCGTGTTTTTAATAGCTGACGGCGGCGGTTGTTAATGCCACCAGGACGTTTGGGGCGAGCGGGTTTTGCCACTCGACTCTGCCCCACGTCTTCATCTAGCAGTTCAGGCAATGAGCCGCGTGTGCTGGTAATAAAGCGGAGATGCATGTGTAGTCCTGTTTTTGCCAGCATATGGCCCGTTACAGGCGCCGTTAAAAACAGAAACAGGGTGATAAGCAGTTCCTGCACATGGGGTTCATGTTGAGTCGTCGTAAAGTAAATCATTGATGCAATTAACACACAGCCAATACCTAGGGTGGTGCCTTTGGTGGGACTATGTAGGCGCATAAAGAAATCTTTAAATTGCAACATTCCTAGTGAGCCTGTAAAGGCAAATAGCCCGCCAAAAATAAGCAGCAGTGACACCAGTGCTTCCACTACCAATGCCATAGTAGCCTCCATTACTCGATAATATCGCCGCGCAGTAAATATCGACAGATTGCCATAGTGCTAATAAAGCCAAGTAAGGCGATTAGCATGGCGGCTTCAAAATATGTTTTTGTATTAAACCAGAGCCCGGCAATAACGATCAGGGCAATCGCATTAACGTACATGGTATCTAGCGCTAGCAATCGATCCGGTATATCTGGGCCGATGAGCAAGCGGTAAACATTCATGGCGAGCGCCAGCACAATGAGCGTCAAACTAATCCACAGGGCGATCGCTAGCATTCAAATATCTCCTTTATAGGGCGTTCGTAACGCTCCTTTATATCTTGAATGAGGGCCTGCTCATCCTGCATGTCGAGGACGTGAATCAGCAGAGAGGTATGATCTAGTCGTATATTGGTAGAAACGGTGCCGGGCGTCATGGTGATGGTATTGGCAAGTAGAGTGATGGCCAGACGATCCTGTACCTGTAAAGGGTATTCAATAAAGCCAGGGTGTGGTGTCCGTTTAGGACTCAATATCAATAAGCTCACCTGAAGGTTAGCGACAACGATATCGGCCAGCACACGTAAAATAAAACGTATCAGCTTGATAGGGTGCTTTACTCTAGGGAAGGGTAACCAAAAGGCGCGGGTTAGCAGCGGTATCCCAATGGCCAGTAACACCCCCAGCAATAGCTGGCCGAAGGATAAACTGCGCACCATGAGCAGCCAGGTAACAAAAAGAATGAGCGACAGTGCCGGTGCAGGAAAATAGCGGGCTAGCATTAGGGAATCCTCTCTGCGCGCAACGCCAGTTCTGAAACATTGGCCTCGGGGAGTACCGTCTGAATCGTCTGCTGGGGTGATGCAAGTTGTTCAGCAGTGGCTTGCATGTACTGGCTTACAGGCCCCGCCAGTAACACTAACAGCGGGGCACTAATCAATAACCACGTTACGCCAGATAGCTGCAAAGGAGTGATACGAGGCCCGCTGGGAGCACCTTTGTAGCTCGCCCAGAAAAATACCGAGCCAGCCCGAGAAAGGGCAATCATGGCCGCTAAGCCAGCCAAGAGTAATAGTGGCCACAGCAATAGCCGCTGTGCGCTATCCGCCGCCTGCATTAAGAGTAATTTGCCCAATGCGCCCGCTAAAGGGGGCAAACCCGCCATGGCGACGGCCCCAATCAAAAACATGCCGCCAAGTAGGGCGGGTTGATGGAGCTTCCGGGCACGAACCAAGCGGGTGCCCGCCTTGCCGCGCTGAAGGCCTATTAGCTCTGCCAATAGGAATAGCGCTCCCGCAATAAGCGTGGTGTGCACTAAATAGTAGAGTAAAGCGCCTGTGCCTGAAATATGCCCCATGCCCGCGCCGCTCATTAGCGTACCGACTGAAACAAGCACTAAATAAGCCACCAGGGTACGTAGATCGCGAGCGGCTAAAACGCCGATGCCCGCCAGCAAAAGGGTTGCCAAGCCGCCCCACCAAAGCCAATTATCGATATACACACTGGCTGGACTTTCCGAAAACACTAACGTTTGAACCCGGAGCAGAGCGTACACCCCAACCTTTGTCATAATCGCAAACAGTGCTGCTACCGGAGCGGGCGCAGAGGCATAGGTGCTCGGTAGCCAAAAATAGAGGGGTAAAATAGCCGCTTTCAAACTAAAGACAACGGTAAGCAGGAGCGCGCCTGCCGTGACAAGGGCTGCATTGGCCTCTTCCATCTGAGCAATGCGACGCCCCATATCTGCCATGTTAAGGGTGCCCGTTGCGCCATACAGCACTCCAAGCGCAATGAGAAACAGCGCCGAACCTACCAAGTTCAGCACCACATAGTGCAGCCCTGCACCAATGCGTGCCTTACCTCCACCGTGCATCAGCAGCGCATAGGAGGCCAGCAGTAGAATTTCAAAAAATACGAAGAGATTAAACAGGTCCCCAGTTAAAAAGGCGCCGTTTAAGCCCATTAGTTGAAGCTGAAAAATACCGTGAAAGTTACTGCCACGAGCATCGTCTCCCGCGCTGGCAAATAGGATGCATCCCAAGGCCAGTGCAGCCGTTAGTGCCACCATCAACGCCGAAAGGCGATCTAAAACCAGCACAATACCAAACGGCGCCTGCCAGTCTCCCAGGTTATAAACGCTGATGACGTCACTATTGGCAGTGACAAGAAGAACGACGGATAGCAAAACGAGCAGCGCGGTTGAGGAAATGCTAATGCGCCGCTGTAGCGCATTGGGAGATTGCCCCATGAGCACTAAGCCGAGCGCTGTCAGCATGGGTAAAAGGATAGGAAAGATTAATATGTGCTGGCCCATTAGCGAGTGCTTCCTTCTTCACCTTGCTGGCCATCAACATGGTCATTACCGAGTTCGGCGCGCGCTCGTATGGCCAGAATGACCATAAATGCGGTCATAGCAAAGCCAATCACGATCGCGGTTAAGACCAACGCTTGGGGAAGAGGGTCCGTGGGCGTTTCCGATGCACCAAGAACGGCGGCTGAGTGGGTTTGCAAGCCGCCGGTTGAAAACAAAAACAGGTTCACTGCATAGGAGAGTAACGTAAGCCCTACAATAATCGAGAAAGTGCGGCCCCTAAGTAGAAGGTAGAGACCGCTGGCGCTTAATACGCCGGTGACGAGCGAAAAAAGTAGCTCCATTATTTGTTGCCCTCTTTAGATGCCGTTTGCTGCGTTGTTTTGAGCGTGGGGCGATGGGCCGTGGTGACGCTGCCCAGATTGACCAAAATCATGAGTGCGGCACCGACGACGGCAAGGTAAACCCCCAAGTCAAATAGCATCGCTGTCGCCAGCTCGGTTTTGCCAATCAGCGGGATATCAAAGTAGCCAAATGAGGACGTGAGGAAGGGGTAGCCGAACAGCCAACTTCCTAAGCCAGTGAGCACCGCGACAACAAGGCCTAGCACTGAAATAACCGGGTACGAGAGCGGTAAGCGGCTGCTGGTCCATTCATAGCCACGTGCAATATATTGCAATAGCAGCGCGATAGCGGTGATTAGCCCGGCAATAAAGCCACCGCCGGGCTGGTTGTGCCCGCGTAAGAAAATATAGACTGAGACCAGCAGGGCCAGCGGTAAAATGATCTGAGCGACGACTTCAAGAATCATCGGATAGCGATGGCGTGACCAGCGAATCCCTTCCAGGTTGCCGGAGGGCTTAAAGAGTCTTAGTCGATTAAGCAGTTTATAGGTGGCCAACCCAGCCAAGGTCAGTACGGTAATTTCCCCTAGGGTATCGAACCCACGAAAATCTACCAAAATGACGTTAACAACGTTGGTACCCCCGCCGCCAGGCACGCTATTGGCAAGAAAGTAGTCTGAAATGCTCAACGCTTCTCGAGTTAAAAGAGCGTAGTTTAACCCCGCTACCACAAGTCCTAATGAACCCGCCAGTACGACATCTCGTACGATCCGTTGTGACGATACCCAGCGGGGAGGTCGTTGAGGAAGAAAAAACAGGGCGAGTATCAGCAGTATCATGGATACCACTTCAACTGAGAGCTGCGTCATTGCAAGATCGGGTGCGGAAAAGCGGATAAAGGTTAGCGAGACGGTAAGCCCGACCATAGAAAGCATTAACAACGATACCAGCCGCCAACGGTGGGAAAGCGCACTGCCGATGGCGCCTATCATAATCACACCGGCGCCGAGCAGTGTCAGCCCATCAACTGGCTGCATGTCAACGCCCCCGGCTAAAGACTCTAACTGGCTCAGGCCGAGCGCCGTCATGCCGAGTGCTGTTAGAAGAAGTAGCGCTTGATAGCGCTGTAGAGAGCCATTTTCTAAACGCAGCGTTAACCAAAGCGCAGCTTTAATAAGGCGTGTGACGGCTTTTTCAAAAAGAGCAGAGGCATCCGGCGCCGGTAGTAGGGAAGCTAAGGTACTGATGTTTTGATGCCGCCACAATAAAATGATGCCGCCAAGAATAGCGACCACGCTCATTAACAGCGGTAGGTTAATACCGTGCCACAGCGCGAAAACGAAAAGCGGCGCATTGTCCCCTTGCACGGCCATGCTCGCGGTGCGAACAAGGGGGGCTGCCAGCGTCATGGGGAATAAACCCACTAAAAGGCATAAGCAGGCCATGATTAAGCCAGGCAAATACATGCCTCTAGGTGGATCATGGGGGATGGTCACTTCTTCTGATGGATTAACGTTAGGGGCAAAAAATACGCAATATACCAAACGCAGTGAGTAGGCCACCGACAGGGTAGCGCCAACGAGTACCAGCAGGGGAATCACGCTGCCTAAACCACCAAAGAGTTCCGTGGCTAGGGCTTTAGTCAGCAGCATCTCTTTTGATAGAAAGCCATTAAACGGTGGAAACCCGGCCATCGCAGCGCCTGCCATAAGGGTTAATGTGCCGGTAATGGGCATAAGCGACCATAGCGCACCCAGGCGCCTGATATCGCGAGTGCCCGTTTCATGGTCGATAATACCAGCACTCATAAACAGCGTTGCTTTAAACAGCGCGTGGTTAAGGATATGGAACAAGGCCGCCACAATGGCCAGCGGCGTATCCAAACCCAGCAGCAGCACGATCAAACCCAGGTGGCTAACCGTTGAAAAGGCTAAAATACCTTTTAAATCACGCTCTAATAAGGCGAACCAAGCGCCATACACAAGCGTCGCTAAACCCGCTAGTGTTAGACTGACCGCCCAAAGTGATGTATCGCCTAGCGCTGGGTGTAGCCTTGCGAGCAGAAAAATTCCTGCTTTTACCATCGTAGAGGAGTGCAGGTAGGCAGAAACAGGCGTAGGCGCCGCCATGGCGTGCGGTAGCCAAAAATGAAAGGGAAACTGGGCTGATTTAGTAAAAGCGCCCAGTAGTACTAAGGCCATAATGATAGGGTAAGTAGATGCTTGTCGTAACTGATCGCCAGCAGCCAGTACGTCAGGTAATGCAAAGCTGCCCACCTCATGACCGATCAGTAAAATACCGGCCAGCAGCGCTAAGCCGCCAGCGGCAGTAACCGTGAGCGCCATCCGTGCGCCACGCCGCGCATCGCTACGGTGTCCCCAAAATCCTATCAACAGAAAGGAGGCAATGCTGGTGAGTTCCCAAAAAAGCCATAAGAGCAGTAGGTTATCGGCCATTACAATGCCGAGCATGGCTGTCATAAACAGCATCATGTAAGAGAAGAAGCGACCATCATTCTCGCTGCTGGCTAAGTAGTAGCCAGCGTAGATGATAATTAAACTGCCAATGCCTAAGATAAGCAGGCCAAATAGCAGGGTCAGACCATCTACCCTAAGGGCTAGATCAAGCCCCAGCAGGGGTATCCAGCTCAACTGCTGCGACACTATGCCGCCGTCTAGTAGTATCGGTAGGTGGCTGAGCATCAAAGCTAGGGCAGCCAGCGGGAGGATTGCGGTTGCGGTGGTACAGAGCAATCGCCCGCGAGAAGCAGTTAATAACGGCACTAATGTGCCAGCCAGTGTTAACAGTGGTATCCATAGCAGCTGCATTGCTAGCGTTCCACATTCTGGGCGGCAGCGGATGCTATCAATAAATAGGCTACGCTGCTGGTAAGGGCTTAGAGGGTCTTGCTAGCAACAAAAGCGCGTTTAGAAGCATGACTGGTAAGCGGCAGGTGCCTGATATAAGGTTTGCAGCTTAAAGTTTCCTGTTATCCAACACGGCTTTGACTGCTAACGTAAATCAGTTTATCGAAGCAGAGGTCTAGGCGATAGGCTACTTATGCCTATCGCACTTTAGTGTTACATCCTCAGCAAGGGTGATGCTGTCTTCGCTGGTAGCGCCGGGTAAAAGTGACAAGGCATTATGCCGAATGGGTTTTTCCATATGGGGAAAAATAGTTTGTTAATCAGGAGATTTTGCTAGATGCAACTCACCGTATTAATGGGATTTGTGCTGGCTGCCTCGTCGCCGCTGCTGAACCGCTGGTTTGGCCAGCGAGCAAGTATGGTGCTCGCGCTGTATCCAGCTTTGATGGCTGCTTGGCTCTTTAGCCAAGCCCCCTCAGTACTTAATGACGGTCCGTTGCTACTGGAATGGCAGTGGGTACCTTCGCTAGGCATTAGCCTAACGTTTATGCTCGATGGGCTGTCGCTGCTCTTTGGGCTGCTGATTACCGTGATTGGTACCTGCGTATTAATTTATGCAGGGGGCTATTTAAAAGGGCACGAGGACATTGCGCGCTTCCACTTGGCGCTGCTGGCTTTCATGGTGTCCATGCTGGGGTTGGTACTGGCTGATGGGTTGCTCACCCTGTTTGTTTTTTGGGAACTCACCAGCATCACTTCCTACTTGCTGATTGGCTTTAATCATACCGACATTGAAGCGCGGAAATCGGCCCGGCAGGGGCTATTTGTCACGGTTGCTGGCGGGCTTGCGCTGATGGCGGGGCTTGTGTTGTTAGGCGTGGCAAGCGGCAGCTGGTCACTTTCGGACATTGGCCAGATGGAAAGCGACTTGCGGGAACACGCTCTTTACACGCCTATGCTGATCTGCTTGCTGCTGGGTGCGTTTACAAAATCAGCGCAGTTTCCTTTCCATTTCTGGTTGCCTAATGCGATGGCAGCGCCCACTCCCGTATCGGCCTACCTCCATTCGGCTACCATGGTGAAAGCAGGTATTTATTTGCTGGCGCGGCTGCAGCCGGAGTTAGGCGGTACCGCGCTGTGGGTGGGTATCCTCTCGATAGTGGGTGCGACCACGATGCTCACCGGCGCATTCCTGGCGATCCAGCATACCAATATTAAGAAGTTGCTCGCTTACTCCACCATTATGGCACTGGGTACGTTGACCATGCTGTTGGGGATTGGCACCGACTACGCGATGACCGCCTTTGTGACGTTTTTACTGGGTCACTCGATGTACAAAGGCGCGCTGTTTATGGTGGCCGGGATTTTAGATCATGAGACCGGTACCAAAGACGTGACCGCCATGGGCGGTTTACGCAGGCAAATGCCAATCACCGCTGCGATAGCGCTAATAGCCGCACTTTCGCTGGCAGGCGTGCCGCCACTCTTTGGATTTATCGGCAAGGAGTTGATGCTGGAGTCAGTGTTTGGCGCTGAACGCTTCAGTATCTTACTGATACTTTTCGCATTTGTGTCTGCGGTGCTCACTATCGCCGTGGCGACTATTATTGCGCTAAGACCCTTTTATGGACGGCGCCATGAAACGCCTAAAACGCCTCATGAGGCCCCTTTTAGCATGTTGTTAGGCCCTGGGCTGCTGGCCGTCTTGTCACTTTTATTGGGCTTGCTCCCTGGCTTGCTGGGCGGCGATGCACTTTTAACCGCTGCGGCAACCGCAGTGGCCGGCGAACCCCTAGAAGTGTCTCTCGCGCTTTGGCATGGCATTAATGCCGCACTCATTATGTCGATTATTAGCCTTGGGCTAGGCTATCTGCTGTTTAAGCGCTGGGATAGCGTGCGTGCCAAACTCTCCGTTTTGGCGCCGGTGATGCGCCGCGGACCAGAAGCGGGCTACGAGGGCCTAATGAACGGCATTGTGCGCTTCTCTGAGTGGCAAACACACCTGCTGCAAAACGGTTATATGCGCAACTATATCCTTGTCATGCTGCTGGTGCTGATCGGCTTGATTGGAAACTCCATCTTACTGCGTCACTCCCCTCAGCTAGCGTTTACGCTGGACGTCCGCTTCCACGAGGTTATTGTGGTCGGCACGATGGTGATGGGGGCGCTGTTTGCAATCATTTCCCGCTCACGCTTAGGCGCTGTGGTGTCGGTGGGCATAATGGGCTTCTCCATTGCGCTGATCTTTATTCTTTTTAGCGCCCCTGACCTAGGGATTACCCAGCTGTTGGTCGAAACCCTCACCGTTATTCTGTTGGTATTGGTGCTGTTCCGCTTACCGCGTTTTTCTAACCTCTCGACCAGCCTTGAACGCGTGCGTGACGGTTTTGTCGCGGCCACGATGGGGGTATTGATTTTTCTACTGATCATGACCGCATGGAGTATCGATCAGTTTGAGACGATCTCAACCTACATGGTCGAGAACAGTGCGCCGCTTGCTCACGGCCGTAACATCGTCAACGTTATTCTGGTGGATTACCGAGCGCTCGATACCCTGGGTGAGATGTTCGTTCTCGCATTGGCTGCCATTGGCGTGATTGCCATGTTGAAGCTGCGCCATGATGCCAATGGCGATAAAGCCAATGAGGGCAACAAAAACAGCGCTAAGGAGCCGTACGATGGTTAAGTCAGGCACCATTATTCTGAACACGGCCGCGCGCTTTTTAATGCCGTTGCAGCTGATGTTCTCGGTCTTTCTACTGCTGCGTGGTCACGATGAACCCGGCGGTGGCTTTATTGCCGGGCTAGTGGCCGCTGGGGCGTTCACGCTCTACCTGTTTGCGTTTGGCGTTAGCGCTACGAAGGAAGTGCTGCGGATGGTAGATCCACGGGATTTGATTGGCGTGGGGCTGCTGCTGGGTATGATCTCTGTGGTGCCTGCGTGGTTTATGGGGCAGCCCTTCTTAACGGCCCAGTGGTGGACCATTCCGGTTATCGATTTTAAAGCCTCCACCCCGCTCATCTTTGATGTAGGAGTTTATCTTTCGGTGCTTGGCTCAGTAATGGGGATGGTGATGGCCTTGATGGAGGTAGATAAGGATGAACCTTAAGTTAACAGGGGGCCTTCAATGGAACCGATAATGGCATTGGCGATTGGGCTACTGTACGCCGCCGCCATTTTTATGATGCTTCGCCGCTCAATTGTTAAATTGGTTATTGGTCTATTGTTGCTCTCGAATGCGGCTAACCTGTTGATTTTTACAACAGCCGGGATGACACGCGGGGCGCCTCCTTTAATACCTGAAGGGATGTTGCAACCTTTGGGAGAGGTCGCTGATCCGCTACCCCAAGCAGTGGTGTTGACCGCTATCGTGATCGCGTTTGGCGTGTTGGCGTTTGCGGTGGTGTTGATTCGCCGAGCCTACGAAATTGTTAAGGCCGATGATTTGGACAAGATGAAGGATACCGACACGTGAGGCCTGAAGTTGCACTTCCCGTCCTGTTACCGCTACTTTCTGGCGCTGTCTCACTGCTTTTTTGGCGCTCACGTCCTATGCAGCGCTTTGTTGCTGTCGCGGGAAACGTAGCGCTTCTGCTGGTTAGCTTATGGCTATTTGTCGTGGTGCTGTCAGAGGGCTACGTCACTATGCAGATGGGTAGTTGGCCAGCGCCTTTTGGTATCACGTTGATTGCGGATATGCTCAGCGCAGTTATGATCCTGATGACCGGTATCATTGGGTTAGCGATGGGCATTTACTCGCTGGCCTCTACGGGTCGCGGACACGAAAAGTTTGGTTACTACCCTTTAATGCATCTCCTGCTGGCGGGCGTGGCCGGTGCTTTTCTCACCGGCGATATTTTTAACCTCTACGTATGGTTTGAGGTGATGTTGGTTGCCTCGTTTGCACTGCTGATTTTGGGGGGAGAGCGTGCTCAGATGGAAGGTGCCATCAAGTACGTGACGTTGAACCTACTAGCATCCGTTATCTTCCTAACTGCCGTTGGCCTGCTTTATGGCACGTTAGGTACGCTGAATATGGCCGATATAGCGCTGAGACTAGATGAAGCAGAGCACAGCGGTATGGTGGAAGTACTCGCCGTCATGTTCATGGTGGCTTTTGGTATCAAGGCGGCGGCATTCCCGCTGTTTTTTTGGCTGCCAGCGTCTTATCACACGCCTCCCGTCGCTGTTTCAGCGCTATTTGCAGGCTTGTTAACCAAAGTGGGCGTTTACTCGCTCTTCCGCGTTTTTACACTGATGTTCGATCAGACCATGGGCTACTTACAGGATATTATGCTGTGGGGAGCCGTATTGACCATGGTTACGGGGGTGCTAGGCGCCGCTGCTCAATACGAATTTAGGCGTATTCTCTCCTTTCACATCGTGAGTCAGATTGGCTATATGATACTGGGGCTAGCACTTTACACGCCGCTGGCAATTGCGGGTGGTGTTTTTGCCATCATGCATAACATTATTGTGAAGACGAATCTTTTCTTGATCAGTGGTATCACGCATCGTTTGCAAGGCACTTACCAGCTGAAAAAAATGGGCGGACTATATCGTGAGCGCCCCTGGTTAGCTGTGGCTTTCTTCATTTCCGCCTTTTCCTTAGCAGGTATTCCACCGCTTTCGGGATTCTTTGCCAAATTTGTGCTGGTGCGAGCGGGTTTAGAAGCGGAGGCCTATGTGGCGACAGGTATTGCGCTGGCGGTAGGGTTGATGACGCTCTATTCCATGGTGAAAATTTGGAATGAGGTGTTTTGGAAAGCGTTGCCGGAAGATAACCACATACCAGAACGACAAACGCCGGTGGGTGATGATGGTCGACTATTAAAACCCAACCTCTGGATTATGTACTTACCCGTGTTGGTGCTAGCCGCGATGTCATTGCTAATTGGTGTGTTTGCGGAACCCATTATTCAGGTAATGATGCTTGTGGGTGATCAGCTTATGTCCCCCGAGGGGTATATTGAAGCCGTGATGGGGCCTTCAGCCAGTGCCGAATCGGCACTGCTAACACCTATTGATATTCAGGCTGAACAGATAGGTGAGCGCATGGAGGAAACACCATGACCGGTGCAATTTGGAACCTGTTGTTAGGGTTGGCCTGGGTATTGTTGAGCGGGGATTTTTCCGGCCTTAATCTGCTGGTTGGGGTGATTTTTGGCTACATTGTGCTCTTAGTTATTGAGCCTCAGGTAGACTCTCTGAAAGGCTATCCAGCACGTATACCCAGAATTCTTGGCTTTATCTGCTTCTTTATTAAAGAGCTGGTTCAGGCTAACTTACGTGTCGCCTTTGACGTGCTAACCCCGCCTTGGCACATGCAACCAGGTGTGATTGCCTTGCCCCTCTCAGCTCGCACTGAAATGGAAATTACCATGGTGGCCAGTCTCATTTCGCTTACACCAGGCACCCTCAGCTTAGATGTGTCTGATGATAAGAAGGTGCTCTACATCCATGCCATGTTCTTAGACGATGAAGATGAGCTACGGCGCAGCCTTAAGCATATGGAGCATCGGGCCTTGGAGTTATTTCGTTAATGGATACTGTGATTGTAATTAGCCAGATCATTATGGGTATAACACTCATCTTGACCTTTGTGCGGGTTGTGCGTGGCCCCAGCCTGCCGGATCGCGTTGTGGCTTTGGAGCTTTTTTCTACCACCGTTGTAGGCTTGGTGGGGGTTTACGCCATTCAGTCTGGCGTGGCGAGTTTTCTCGATGCAGCCATTGTGATTGCGCTAATGGGCTTCTTGGCTGCCATCGGCTTTGCGCGCTTTTTGGAACGTGGAGGGCCACGAGATGATTGAATTTATCAAAGGTACGATGCTGATCGCAGGGTCGCTGCTTATGTTGCTGGCAGCCATCGGGTTACTGCGTTTACCTGATTTGTTAACCCGAATGCATGCGACCACTAAGGCCGCCGCGTTAGGGGTGATTCTAATTATGCTCGCGTCAGCCATGCACTTTGCTGAAGTGGGCGTAGTGGCTCGCTCGTTCGCCATTATTGTGTTTATTTTGATGACAGCCCCCGTTGCTGCCCACGTCATTGGCAGGGCGGCGTATTTTGTTGGCTCGCGGCTATGGAGTGGCACTGTCAAAGATGAGCTGCGCCCTAACTATGACCCGCTGACCCATGAGCTTAAAAGTGGACTTGAAACCCACGAAAATGCAAAACGGCATCCGCGAGATACAGATCCTAACTAAGCCAAGTGTCGTTGAGTAAAACGAGAGCAGCAAAATCTCAACGTATTCTTTGATGCTGCTCATCATTGCCACTCTCTATAAGCAGAAGCCATCCGCCAGGATGGCTTTTTTTATACCTGAAAATCATAAATAGAACCGTGTCGGTGTATTATCATGTACAATAATTGTACCTGTATGTGAGCGTGTCTATCTTTTAGGGCTGTTTTACAGCCGCCACGCTACTAGACATAGAGAAAAGCAAATGCACCAGAAGCAACATCTACCGCAAAAAGAGTGTGCCCATTGTCAACGCCCGTTTAGCTGGCGCAAGAAGTGGGCGCGCTGCTGGGATGAAGTGCGCTACTGCAGCGAACGCTGTCGTCGCGAATCCAAGCAGTAAAGGACGCCTAGGAGGCAAGCGCATGACTACTTCGATCGATATTGTCTGGCTGCAAGACAACTTGCGCGTAGCCGATAATTTATTATTACAGTTTGATTCCCCTCCTGATCAATTGCTTTGTCTTTATGTGCTGGATCAGCGCTGGTTACAGCCTAGTGTGGAGGGAGAGCCAACGCCGAGGTTAGGCCCTGCTCGTCTTCGGTTCCTTTGGCAGAGCCTGATGGAACTCCGCGGTGAGCTACTGCAGCGTGGTAGCGACCTCTTGGTGCGTATTGGCGAGCCAGCCGAGGTCGTTGTTCAATTAGCAACGTCGCTTAATGTGCGGGAAGTGCGCACTTCGGCCCACGCTGGCAGTGAAGAAGTAGCGCATACCGCCAAGGTCTCACAGCAGCTTCCAGCAGAGACTCAGTTAACATGTATTGATAATGGCTATTTGATTAGTGCCGATGAGCTGCCTTTTGCAGCTGATTCGCTACCTGCCAGTTTTTCGGCGTTTCGTAAAAGTGTTGAGAAGCAGTGCGTTATTCCGCCGCCCAAGCATGCGCCCATCACGTTGCCCCCTTGGCCAGAGGCGCCACGCGGCTTTCCACCACTTAAGTCAGTATGCCCAGACAGTGATGCATGGCAGCCAGACGATCGCCAAGGCTTCACATTTATGGGGGGAGAGGCGGCCGCTCTCGATAGGTTGAAAAGCTACTTATGGCAGCAAAATGGTGGTGAATCCTACAAAAAAACGCGTAACGGGTTGCTAGGTGCTAATTTCTCAACACGGCTTTCCCCCTGGCTAGCCCGCGGCTGCTTATCGGCGCGACAAGTTCATCAAGAAGTTAAAGCATGGGAGGAGGCAAACGGCGCGACAGAATCAAGCTACTGGATTATTTTTGAACTGTTGTGGCGAGACTACTTCCAGCGTGCGGCTCAGCTAGAGGGTCGTTTGTTGTTTGGGCGTGAGCAGTTACCCAAGCCAAACGAAGCATTTAATGCATGGCGTAATGCGACCACCGGTGTGCCCTTTATTGATGCTGCGATGTTAGAGCTGTACCGCACTGGGTGGATATCCAATCGCGCGCGCCAAAACGTGGCTAGTTTCCTGGTAAAAGACCTACAGGTAGATTGGCGGTTAGGCGCTTGGTGGTTCGAACACTGCTTGATCGATTATGACGTGGCCAGTAATTGGGGTAATTGGCGTTATATTGCAGGCGTCGGGCGTGATCCGCGCCAGGATCGCTACTTTAATGTACTTAAGCAGGCGGGGCACTATGACCCTAAAGGGTTGTATGTGGCCTATTGGTTGCCTGCATTAGCGTCGCTGCCGTGTGGTCTTGAGCGCCATCAACCTTGGCGGGTTGCGCCGACAGAGTTCCCAACGCCTCGGGTGATGCCTGATGAGTGGCAGCGTTGGTTGATTGACGAAGCCGAGCTTGAAGAGGCTGAGTATAAACAAGGAGGAAGTAATGAAGCTGCTGTGCAGTGATCGCCGTTTGGCTTGGGGATTAGGCATTGCAGGGTTAATTCCTTTTGCGGCTGCCCTGGGGCTTGCGTGGTGGGGTCCCATCGCGTGGCAAATCATGGCGATTTATAGCTTTGTATATTACAGCGCAGTGATTCTGTCCTTTTTGGGCGGCGTGCATTGGGGGGCGGCTATTCAAAATCCTCGTGAGGGCAACCGTCGCCGCTTAGTGCTTGCAATGGTGCCAAGCTTAATTGCTTGGCCGGCACTGATGATGAACACCGTGTCTGGCCTCTGGGTTTTATTAGCGGGCTTTGTGCTGATAGGTGGCTACGACGTGAGCCGAGAAGGGCGGGTAGGCTTTCCGCGCTGGTATCTCATATTGCGTCTACTGCTGACGCTATTCGTGCTGCTCTTCCATATACTTTTACTGTTTCGCCTGGGTAGCTAGTGCGAGGACTAGTAACGATCGGCTTTCTGCGTCATGATCAGGCTCACGCTAAGGATTGCTGAGAGATTATTGCTATGTTGTTGAAACATAAAAGGTTATTGAAAAATAAAGAGTTGTTGAGAAATAAAGAGTTGTTGAGAAATAAAAGACCGCTAGGTTCTGGTGCAGCGTTTTGTCTTTCACTCGTGCTGGCCGCAGGTGTCGTTTCCCCAATGAATGCCAACGCACAGGCGAGTCAACGGCTAATGACGGAAGTGGACGCCCAGGCCGCAGAAGAGTTGCGCTATGCCAGCTTTAACCAATGGCTGAGCGAGTTTCGTCGCTTCGCTGCTGAACAAGGTATTAGTGAAGCAACACTGGCATCTGCTTTTGATGGCGTGCGCTATCGTGACCGCGTGATTGAACTAGATCGCTACCAACCGGAGTTTGTTCGCCCGATATGGGATTATCTAGACACTGCCGTTTCCAGCACGCGGATTAATAACGGCCGTGAAAAATATGAGCAGCACCGCGATACCGCACGCCAGATGCAGCAGCGTTATGGCGTACCTGCCGAGGTTATTGTCTCAATCTGGGGGGTTGAAAGTAACTACGGCAGCAACTTCGGCGACTTCTCAACTCTTGAATCTCTAGCAACGCTTGCCTACGACGGCCGTCGGCGGGAGTTTGCCCGGGGAGAGCTGCTAGCCGCACTGCGGATTATCGACCAGGGCGATATTGCCGCGGATCAAATGCGCGGTTCGTGGGCTGGCGCGATGGGCCATACCCAATTTATACCCAGTAGTTTTGAAGCGTATGCGGTGGATGGCGATAACGACGGGCGCCGAGATATTTGGGGCAGTATCCCTGATGTGATGGCCTCAACAGCCAATTACTTGGCGCGAGCAGGCTGGCAGCCCGGACAGCCGTGGGGTGCCGAAGTAGTGCTACCACCGTCGTTTGATTACTCACAAACCGAGCGTCGCAGCAGCGCAGAGTGGGCGGCGCAAGGCGTGCGAGCGGTTAATGGCGAGCTGCCAGACATTGATAACGCGGCCATTATCGTTCCTGCGGGTGCAGAGGGGCCTGCCTTTATCGTCGGGGCCAATTTCCGCGCTATTTTGCGTTACAACAACGCTACCAGCTATGCATTAGCCGTCGCGACACTTGCCGACGCTATTGC
Organism: Vreelandella venusta; assembly: GCF_044809155.1. Classification (GTDB taxonomy): domain Bacteria; phylum Pseudomonadota; class Gammaproteobacteria; order Pseudomonadales; family Halomonadaceae; genus Vreelandella; species Vreelandella venusta_B. Next base: position 2,351,805 of record NZ_CP085241.1, on the reverse strand, counting down.
GGGCCGTGAGGGAATCACCCAGTCCTGGCCTAGAGATCAGGCACCTTTGACCCGCGACGATGTCAGAAACCTCCAGCAGCGATTGAACAGTGCTGGTTATTCGGTAGGCGTTGCAGACGGCATTATGGGGCCTAATACACGAGAAGGAGTGCGAGCCTTCCAGCGCGATCAAGGGCTGACGCCGGACGGCTTCGCCACCCAAGCGCTGCTTGAAAAACTTCGTTAATCAATAACCTGCTCAACAGGGATGAGATGCAATGGGTAAAACGTTTTTAAGCCGGACGTGGGCGGCTACTTTAGCAAGTACATTCATGGTCGGTACGTTAATGGCAAGTGCCACTGCAACTGCTGAAGAGCCTGCCATCTTTGGGTGGGTTGAAAATGCCACCGTTGAGCCATGGGGCATTGCGGTGAAGGCAAAGCTAGACAGCGGCGCACTTACCTCATCCCTGGATGCACGGGATATCGAGATGTTTGAAAAAGCGGGCGAGGAGTGGGTGCGTTTTCGCTTAAAGCTTGAGGATCAATCAAGTGGCGAAACATTTAGCGACCAAATTGAGCGCCCGCTCTATCGCGAACTCGCAGTGCGTGGCGCTGGCGGTCGCGACGAACGTCCAGTGGTACTCATGGACGTGTGTATGGGCGATACGATTTACGAAGAGCAGTTTAGTCTGCGCGACCGTGAAGAGATGATTTATCCGCTGTTGTTGGGACGCCGCACCATCAGCCACCTGGGCTTGTTAGACGTGCGCAGCACGTTTTTACAAGACCCACAGTGTGGGGAGAATGCGAAGCGCGTCCCCCACGATCCAGACGATAACCAGTCCTAGAACAGCCTGGACAGCAGAGCTGTGACGGCGGTTTCTACCCGCAAAATGCGGGGGCCAAGATGAATGCCCTCGCATCCTGATGCTAGCAGTTGCTCTACTTCCCACTCAATAAACCCGCCTTCAGGGCCAACAAGTAATAGCGTTGCGTCACTAATGCCTCTGGGGCACGGTTTTGGCATGCCTGGATGCGCCACTAAACCGCGGCGCCCGTTCAGAAGTAAGGGCAATTGCGCTTCAATAAAGGGCCTAAAGCCTTTACTCAACGTGACCGTAGGCAAATGGGTATCTTTGGCTTGCTCAAGGCCGAGCATCAGGTGCTGGTGAATTTTGTCGGGGCGCAGTTCCGGCGACTGCCAGTAGCTCTTTTCCACCCGCTTGGTGTGTAGCAGCGTAATATCCTTTACCCCTAGCGCAGTGACGTGCTCCAACGTACGGGCCAGCATGCGTGGGCGGGGCAGAGCCAGCACCAAATGAACGGGGAGCGGCGGTGGCGGCAGTTCTTCTAGTGTGTCGAGTGAGAAAATAGCCTGTTCATGGCTTAGCTCAACCAGTTCGCCTTTACCAATGTGGCCGCCCAGAATGCCTACACTGAAGGCTTCACCTTGGGCGGCGCGATGCACCTCCCTTAAATGTGTGAGGCGGCGGTCATCGGTAATTCGGGCATGGCGGTCAGCGCCGATGTCATTGGGATCAAGCAAAATCAGGTTCATGGCGGTCGTCTATTGTCAAAAGAGAGGCTCGCTTAACGCGGCTAATCGGTTAAGCTGGCTTGCATGAGCGTGTGTTGCAGGCACAATACCAGCAACGGCGACAAAAGCCTCTATCACGTTTAAGGAGATGCGCAGTGCGCGTAATTCGCAAATATGCCAACCGTAGGTTGTACGATACTCAGCAGAGCCGTTACGTAACGCTCGAAGATTTGCGGCGTTTGATTATCGATGAAGAACCTTTTCGCGTCGAAGATGCAAAAAGCGGTGAAGACCTAACGCGCACGATTTTACTGTCGATTATTATCGAACAGGAACAAGCCGATAGTGAGGCCGAGGTGTTTTCGAATGACCTGCTGGCCCAGCTGATCCGTGTTTACGATATGTCCTCACCGCTCCCCCTGGCGCGCTACCTTGAGCAGGGGACGCAGCTGATGCTGGAACAACAAAAACGTATGCAAACCCAGTGGAAGCAGGCGATGCGCCACTCGCCCATTGAGTTTATGCGTGAACTGGCGGAAGAGAACATGCGTTTTTGGCAAAAAGCGATCAATCAGCCAACGCCACCGGAAGATGACGACGCGCAGGAGCCGAAAGAGGATAAAAACTCTTAATATCACGGTGAATGAAACCGCCTTTATCGAACTCGTTGTAGGCAACGCCGCTACGGACGCATAAGACCACTTGGGGGCGCGTTGTGGCATAATGCGCCCGATAAACGCTCTCTCGTGTAAGAAGGACGACCATGAAAGTTTTGATGATAGGTGGCGGTGGCCGTGAACATGCGTTGGCATGGAAATTGGCGCAATCCAGTGATGTTGAGCAAGTGTTTGTTGCACCTGGCAATGCGGGCACGGCAACAGAGTCTGGGTTGACCAACGTGGATATTGCTGCCACCGATTTGGTGGGATTAGTCGCATTTGCTCAGCGCGAGCAGATTGGGTTAACCGTCGTCGGGCCTGAAGCCCCTTTGGTGGACGGCGTTGTTAACCGTTTTCAGACGGCAGGATTAACGATTTTTGGCCCCACCCAACAGGCCGCCCAGTTGGAAGGCTCCAAATCGTTTACTAAAGACTTCTTGGCTCGCCATCACATCCCTACCGCTGACTATCAAACGTTTACCGCAGTAGAGCCTGCCCTTGCTTACTTAGCTGACGTAGGGGCGCCGATTGTGATTAAAGCGGATGGGTTAGCCGCAGGCAAAGGCGTTATTGTGGCAATGAGCGAAGCGGAAGCAGAAGCGGCGATTCGCGATATGCTCGACGCTAACGCCTTCGGTGACGCAGGGGCTCGCGTGGTCATCGAAGAGTTTCTTGACGGTGAAGAAGCCAGTTTTATCGTCATGGTGGATGGCGAAAACGTCGTGCCGATGGCCACCAGCCAAGATCACAAGCGTGCTTATGATGGCGACACCGGCCCGAATACGGGAGGTATGGGGGCCTACTCTCCGGCCCCGGTGGTTACTCCAGAAGTCGATAAGCGCATCATGGAGCAGGTCATTTTGCCCACCGTGCAAGGCATGGCAAAAGAGGGGAATGCGTATACCGGTTTCCTTTACGCTGGGCTTATGATTGACGCCGAAGGCAACCCTAAAGTTATCGAGTACAACTGTCGCTTTGGCGATCCCGAAACACAGCCGATCATGCTGCGTTTGAAGTCTGATCTTGCGGCCCTTTGTCTAGCGGGTGCAAAAGGCGAGCTTGCCGGAAAACAGTGCGAGTGGGATAGCCGTGCTGCGGTCGGGGTCGTGATGGCGGCAGGCGGCTATCCGGGTAGTTATCGCAAAGGCGATGTTATCCAGGGGTTGGAAGCAGCAGAGCAAATGCAGTGTAAAGTTTTCCATGCAGGCACCGCGCAAACTGAACAAGGCAGTATCACCACCGCTGGTGGGCGGGTACTGTGTGTGACGGCGCTTGGTGAGAGCGTATCTGCTGCACAGCAGCAGGCCTACCAAGGGGTCAGCGCGATTCATTGGGAAGGCGTAGAGTATCGTCAAGATATCGCCTTTCGTGCTATTGCGCGGGAAAAGTAAGCGCGGATTCAAAGAGAGCTTTCATTAAACGAGAGCGTTTTACTGGCTAGTTTCACCGATAAGGAGTCATGCATGGAGCGAGTTACGCTGGAATTTCCTGCGGAAGCGGTTATTCATCGCCATCCCTTAACGGTACGCGTCACCGATATGAACTACGGCCGACACTTGGGGCATGATGCCCTGGTGTCGCTGCTCCACGAGGCGAGGGTACATGCCTTCGCCGCTCTTGGCTTACCCGAGTGGGATATGCAGGGGTACCCCAGCGTGGTGGTAGATCTGGCGGTACAGTATCAACATGAAGCACGCTGGCCCGATGCACTGGTTATCGATACGGCGGTACCTGAACCAACGGGTAAAGCGCTGACGATTTATCAGCGTATTCGCAACGCCGAAAAGGATAACGTGGTAGCCACCGCCCGGGTGAACCAGCTGCTGCTAGACCTTTCAACAGGGCGGCCTGTGGCTGTGCCTGAAAAAGTGAAACAGTCCCTAGCCCAGGCGAGGGAAGCCTAATGTCCCGGGAGTACCCCATCATTGGGATAACGGGCTCATCGGGCGCGGGAACCACGACGGTGAGGCGCAGCTTCGAGCGCATGTTCCTGCGTGAAGATGTGCACGCTGCTATGGTGGATGGCGATGCATTTCATCGCTACACCCGTGATGATTTGCAGCGCATGTTCCGTGAAGAGCCAGAGCGTAAAGATGAACTCTCCCACTTTGCCGTGGAGGCGAATCTTCTGGATCGGCTCGAAGGGCTGTTTATTGAGTACGGCGAACATGGAACCGGCACTTTCCGCCACTATATCCATGCCGAGGATAAGCAGAAAATTGAAGCTGGATATCGAGTAGGCACCTTTACCGAATGGCAGTCGCTACCTTGTGGCACGGATCTGCTTTTTTACGAAGGTCTGCACGGCGGTTTGGTGACCCAAGAGTACGATATTGCGCGTCATGTTGATTTGTTAGTGGGTGTCGCGCCGACTATGAATCTGGAGTGGATTCAGAAAATTGACCGCGATACGAAGCTGCGCGGGTACTCTCAAGAGGCGGTGATCGACACGATTCTAGGCCGAATGGGTGATTATGTGCGTTATATTCAGCCGCAATTCTCTCGTACCCACATTAATTTTCAGCGAGTGCCTACGGTAGACACCTCAAACCCGTTTGAGGTACAGGATATACCCACAGATGCGGAATCGTTTGTCGTCATACGGTTTCGGGATCCGTCAACGGTGGATTTTCCGTGGTTATTAGCAATGATTAAAGACTCCTTTATGACCCGCCCGCACACCCTGGTAGTGCCGGGAGCGCGTATGTCGTTAGCCATGGAGTTAATCTTAGCGCCGTTGGTACGTCATCTGCTTTCTCAACGGCGTTTTCGCTAACCTTTTGTTTTTATTTTCACGTTTTTGTTATGTCTTTATTACAACAATGAAGGAGGCTGCTATGGAATGCCTGTTTTGCAAAATTATTAACCGTGAAATTCCTGCTGATATCGTATTTGAAGACGAGCACGTGCTCGCTTTCAATGATATAAGCCCTCAAGCGCCGACCCATCAGCTCATCATTCCTAAAAAGCATATTGCAACGTTAAACGATATTGCGCCTGACGATCTAGCCGTCGTTGGACGTTTGCAATACACCGCCGCTCAGCTAGCCAAGCAGCAAGGGTTTGCCGATGATGGTTATCGCGTGGTGATGAACTGTAATGAGATGGGGGGGCAAACGGTTTACCATATTCACATGCACTTGATGGGTGAGCGCCAATTTACGTGGCCTGCAGGCTAGTGAGCAGGTAGCCTCCCCCGCATATTCTGCTTAACGGAGTAAGCGTCATCATGGAGCGTCAGCTGAGCCGGTCAGATCGTCTAATTGCGCACATGGACAGTGCTCTTCACATGTTGGTGCCTGGCGCAGCGGTGGCGCGCCGAACCAATCCAGCGGCGGCTGTGGGCGAGGCAGCGCTAGATGCGTTCGAACGCCAGCATGTGGCTGGAATAGTGCGGGCCGCTCATAGTGCGACAGTAGGCGCGCAAGGGTTTTACCATGGGCAAATGGCGCTCATTAAGCAGCCGACCTCACGGCGGCAAATGGAGCCATTAGCAGCAGAAACGCAGGATCATGTTGCTTGGTGCCATCAGCGGCTTGCCCAGCTAGGCAGCCCACCAGCTACTTTACACCCGTTTGGTATGGCCTCTCCCTTGGCCTCGGGTTAACTGCGGGCGCGATTGGCGATCGTTTTGGATTGGGAATGACGGCTGTTACGAAAGAATTAATGAGCCAGCAGCTTAATAAGCAATTTACCCAGCTCCCCGTCGATGACCATAATTCCCGCCCCCTTTTTCGCCAAATGGCGGCCGATAACGGCCATCATGCTCGTCTTGCGATTGAGGCCAGCGGTTCCCGTTTTCCTGCGCCGATCAAGTGGGGCGTGGGCGTTCTGGCCAGCGGCGTTATGAAAGTCGCCTACCACGTTTAGGTGTAGCCAAGGAGAGAAGACGATGCCAGGCAATGCCGTGGTGCGGTTGAAATGATGTGACGTGTGAACAGCAAAAAGCCCCTCATTAGGGGCTTTTTGCTGCATGGGCACGTGCTTACGTTAACCACTGATAAGCAATGGTGCTTTAGGCATCAATGCGCTTATATTTCATTCGCTTAGGTGTGTCGTTGCCCACCCGCTTTCTATGATCAGCTTCATAGTCGGTGTAGTTGCCATCAAAGAACACCACTTCTGAATCGCCTTCAAACGCTAGAATATGCGTTGCGATCCGGTCTAAGAACCAGCGATCATGCGAGATCACCATAGCGCAGCCGGGGAATGCCAGTAGCGCTTCCTCAAGCGCCCGCAGCGTCTCGATATCCAGGTCGTTAGAGGGCTCATCCAGCAGCAGCACGTTAGCGCCTTGCTTAAGCGTTTGTGCCAGTTGAAGACGGCCACGCTCACCGCCGGAGAGTTCATCGAGGCGTTTCTGCTGGTCGTTACCCTTGAAGTTAAAGCGGCCAACGTAAGCGCGGGATGACACCTCATAACCATTGATATTGAGGATATCCTGACCGTCAGAAACGGCTTCCCAAACGGTCTGCTTGTCATCCAGCGCATCGCGCAGCTGCTCAACGTAAGCAATCTCGACCGTTTCGCCAAGGACAACGTCGCCTGCGTCCGGCTGCTCTTTGCCTGTAATCAGCTTAAACAGCGTTGACTTACCTGCACCGTTGCCGCCGACGATGCCCACGATAGCCCCTTGGGGAATGCTGAACGAGAGGTCTTGATAAAGCAGTTTATCGTCGAAGCGCTTGGCCACATTGTGAAACTCAATGACTTTATCACCCAGGCGAGGGCCGGGTGGGATATAGATTTCATTGGTTTCATTACGCTTTTGGAAATCGCCTGACTGCATTTCTTCAAAGCGGTTAAGGCGAGCCTTGCTTTTAGCTTGGCGACCTTTAGCGTTACTACGCACCCACTCAAGCTCTTGTTTAATAGCTTTTTGGCGGGTGGCCTCCTGTTTCGCTTCCTGGGAAAGACGCTGCTCTTTCTGTTCCAGCCATTGAGAGTAGTTACCCTCAAATGGAATGCCTTGCCCGCGATCAAGCTCTAAAATCCAGCCTGCGACATTGTCGAGGAAGTAGCGGTCGTGGGTAATCGCTACCACCGTGCCGTTATAGTCATGCAGGAAACGCTCTAGCCAGGCAACCGATTCTGCATCCAGGTGGTTGGTCGGTTCGTCAAGCAGCAGCATATCAGGGCTTGAGAGCAGCAGGCGGCACAGTGCCACGCGACGTCGCTCACCACCGGATAAGTTGCCGACTTTGGCATCCCAGGGCGGCAGGCGCAGCGCTTCAGCCGCAACTTCAAGCTTACGCTCAAGGTTGTGGGCATCAGCCGCTTCGATAATGTTCTCAAGGCGCGCCTGCTCGCTGGCTAATGCATCAAAGTCTGCATCCGGCTCAGCATAGGCGGCATATACCGCATCTAGTTTCTCTTGGGCTTGTTTAATTTCGCCCAGCGCTTCCTCGACGGTGTCACGGACATTTTTTTCGTCGTCGAGCTGCGGCTCCTGGGGGAGATAGCCCACATTGATGCCAGGCATCGGACGAGCTTCACCTTCAAACTCTTTATCGACACCGGCCATGATGCGCAGCAGTGTGGACTTACCCGCACCGTTCAAGCCAAGTACACCAATTTTGGCGCCAGGGAAGAACGATAGCGATATATCCTTGAGAATTTGCTTTTTGGGTGGCACAACTTTGCCAACCCGGTTCATGGTGAATACGTATTGCGCCATGGAGATCCGTTAGGTTGATGAAAAAAAGACGCCACTAAGGTGCTGGCGTAAAGCTTAGATGATAGTGCTCAGCGCGGACAAAGGCCAGAATAGCGATAGAGACATCGCTATTCTGGAGAAAACAGGGCATCACGAAAGGGATAGCCAGGCAAAAAATGCCGAGTGGGTGTTAAAACAGATGAGAAAACCGATGATGCCCGGGTGTAGTAAGACGATGACCTTAATCTGCGTTATAGATGCTTAACGACTTAAATGAACGTTACTCTTCTTCATCCCAGTCGTCTTCAATCGCGCGCTGCAGTCGCCGCTCTTCTAACCAAGCTTCTACCTGCCGACGGGCGCGTAAGGTATCTGCCTTGCTGGGTTTGCTTTTACCATAATGGTCATCGTTCACCGCATCTAAGTTATCAAACTCGTCAGCGTCGAGCGTTTCGGTGGTATACGTTTCACGATTTAAGGGGTCACGGCTCATGGTATGCCCTCCAACCCAAGCCGGCGCGCCGGCATCACAACGGCTTCTTATCTTACGCTGTTTAAACGTTAATGAGATAAGAAGCGCCTAGCACTGTGTATGCTGTCGATACATAAGTACTTAGCCGCTATATAACGCTGCTCGGGTTAAAGTTCAAGCGTAATTTTTGCATTCGCTAAAATAAAATTATTGGGCAGGCCCCTGCTGCTTTTGTAAGGCGGCAAGCGCTAGCTGCGCTTCAACACGCTCAGTAACATCTTTTTGTACGCCGATGTAGTACATCAAGTTATCGGCTTCATCATAAACGGGCGTAATCGACAGTTCATTCCAAAACATGGTGCCGTCTTTACGATAGTTGCGCAGCACTTCTCGCGAAGGGTGCCCATCTTTCAGAGCCTCTCTAATAGATGCCAAGGCGTCCTGATCGCGGTCTTCGTTTTGTAGAAAGCGGCAGTCGCGGTAAAGAATCTCATCAGCACTGTAGCCAGTTAAGCGTTCAAACCCCTTGTTTACATAGATGAGTATATTTTCGTCGCCTTCCTGCTCTGCAACGACAATACCATCTTCAGAAGCGTCGACAATGCGTTCGAGTAGCTCCGGGCTAATTAAAGGAGATCGTTTCATCAATGGGTTCCTGTTGCTGCTCTCATTCTTCCGTAGCCATGACGTTGTAGGTCAACGCGGGGCTCGCCTTATGGGAATCTCTTACTGCAGGACTATGCGGCATTTCATACCCGCAAACAAAACAAAAATAGCAAAAAAACAACTAGCCACCGCTATCACTCCCTCTATCATGGCGAGCGTTGGCATGCATTGCAAACCACTATTGCGTCTATTGGCTTTATCTATTTATCTGCGTTCATATTAGCAGCCAGCAGTCACCGAGGCGCCCGCTTAAAACGGAAGTGGTTTAAAGTGAAAGCAGGCAGGCTACTCGACTTCAGGTAATCGCTGGGCGCTAAGCATCGCGCAGAAAGCGGTGCCGGCCAGTATCACCAGTAGCATGGCGCTGCCTAGCCACTGTGCAATGACACCGATAATACCCCCGACGATAAGCATTAATACGCCCGTTAACGTATTAGAAAGCGCAACATAGAGCGCGCGGTTATCTTGGCTCGCCATATCCACTAAATAGGTTTTTCGCCCCAAGCGAACGCCGTGATGCACAATCACTAGCAGGCCATAAATAGTGGCATAAGGCCACACGCTCTGAGTCCATCCGCCCGGTAGCCAACTTAAACCCGCGCCTAGCAAGCAGCACAGTAAAGTGCCAATCGCCGCATCACGCATGACGCAGCGGCTCGATTGGTCGGCGCGCTTTCCCCATACAGGGCTTGCGACCATGGCAGCGATACCCGAGACCACCACCAGTAGCCCCAGGCCGCCTAATTCGGTGCCACTCTGCTGCTGGCCGAGGAGGGCCAAATAGGGGAGAGCCAGAGCGCTTGATAACAGAAGGGCGCGGGCAAGATTAAAGTGTAAAAAGGTGGGGTCTGACCTCATCAGTGATAGCCCTAGTTTAATGCTGTCCCAAGCATTTTCACCGCCTTCAACCGCTCCGGGGACCTCTTTTATTCTCGCCGCACAAAACGCGTTAAGTAGCCATCCTAATCCAGCCACGCTAAGCAAAATGGCTAGAGCTGTATTGCCGGGACGGTCGCCGAACCACATCAATACGCCACCCGCGACAAGCGTGGCGGCCCCTGCCACGCTGCCACTCCAGCCCATTAACGTGCCGCGCCGCCGCTTGGCAATGGTTTTGCCCAAGACATCCTTAGTTGCAATAGAGGATAGTCCTCGCGCCAAGGCGAGCATCACAAGTGCGCCCAGCACCAATATGCCGCCGATTGCGCCGTTGCCCATCAAGGCAAGTAGCGCCAGAGCAAAGGCGGCCAGGGCTTGAAGCATGGCACCGGCGACCCACACCCATTTACGCTGTGGCCGTAAGCGAATAAAACCCGCTACAAAAAGCTGCGGCAGCAGCGCGCCGGCCTCACGGATAGGCACTAACAGGCCGACCATCCAGATAGGAGCACCAATAATACCCATTAGCCAGGGGAGTACTAAGCGAGCGCTGGATAGCTCATCGGCCAGCTTATTACCCAGTGAGGCGAGAAGGTGTTTGAAAAAATTATGCGGCTGTTCGCTGCAGGCGTCCTCAGGAATGTCATCACACATGCGGCTGTCATCATCTCCTGTCAGCCATTCATATAACCGTGATTGAGATACGTTATGTTCAGCCATGCGGGGTCCTTGGCGGTTGCTAATATAAGGTAAGGTGACAAAATGCCTGGCTATGGCGCTGTATTAGGATGTTCTGTCTAATGCCATAAGCAATGTAACAGCCTATATGGCGCAATAGGCATTTCAAAAAACACGCATTTTTTCCAAACAGGAAGTGTTAGATGTCACGTATTCAAATTCGCTATTGTACCCAATGCCAGTGGTTGCTTCGCAGCGCTTGGTACGCGCAAGAACTACTTTCTACGTTTGGCGAGCGTTTAACAGAGGTAGCACTCTCTCCCTCTCATGGTGGCACATTTGAAATATGGTGCGATGACAAATTGCTGTGGGAGCGTCAACGTGACGGCGGTTTCCCCGATATTAAATCGCTGAAAAAGCAGGTGCGTGACCATATCGAGCCCGACCTTACGCTCGGGCATATCGACCGATGAGCCAGGATCGTTACGCCATTCTGTGTGGGTTAGGCGCTGTTGCTCTGTGGTCAACCGTTGCAACGGCATTCAAAGTAGCGCTTGCCTGGATGAGCCCGCTAGAGCTGATGTGGCTAGCTGCGCTGGTATCTTGGCTGTTAATGAGTGCCATCGTCATCATGCAAGGCAACGTGATCAATGCACTACGTAGTGGATGGAAGACAGCCGCCTGGGCAGGGTTGATGAACCCAGTCGCCTACTATTTGTTGCTGTTTGCTGCCTATGACCGCCTGCCAGGGCAAGAAGCAATGGCACTGAATTACACCTGGGCACTGGCCATGGCGCTTCTTGCCGTCCCTATTCTGGGGCAGCGGCTTACTCGAACCGATATCGTGGCAGGGTTAGTTGCCTACAGCGGTGTTTGGGTAATAGCAACCCGAGGTGCCGTGTTTAACGTTGCGTTTGAGGACCCGCTTGGCGTTGCATTTGCGCTTGGTTCCACTTTGGTATGGGCACTTTACTGGCTATTAAATGCAAAGGATCAACGTCAGCCTTTGATTGGCCAATGGCAGAATTTTAGCGTAGGGCTGCCTGTGCTGTCAGCGTTGCTGCTGCTAGGGCCTGGTATTGAGTGGCATGGATGGCCTGCTATTGGCGCTGGCGTTTACGTGGGCTTATTTGAAATGGGAGTGGCCTTTATTCTTTGGCAAGTCGCGGTTCAAAAAGTCTCTCGTACCGCAAAAGTGTCGAATCTTATTTTCCTTTCGCCGCCTATTTCCTTATTACTGCTTTATCTCGTTGTCGGAGAGCCATTACTGGCCTCAACGCTTGTGGGTCTAGTGTTGATTTTATTGGGATTGGCGCTTCAGCAGCTTTCTGGGTATGGGCAGCGTCATAAGACGCAGTAATGTTTTTTTAAGAGTTTGATTGTAATTTTTTGTGACTTTTGGTTTTATACTGCGGGAAGATGCTAATGCCATTAAATTAAGCTAACCTAAAAAAATAATGCGCGTATATCAGGCATTTTAATTAGCAATCTAATAACTATGGGCAGTCAGCGTTTAGTGCCAGCCAGTGGCAGTCGGGATAGTGGCAGGGATGCTGAAAGAGGGCTGCTTATTGATCAAGCAGCGCACAACGTTTTATTGGGGAACTAAGACGATGAAAGGCAATGCCACATTGAAACTGAAAAACTTATTTTCACAACACGCTTTTCGGCCCTTAACGGTCACCACCCTGGCGTTTATCCCTCTTACCGCGCTTGCGCAATCGCTTCCGGCGAGTTTATACGCACCCGGCGCCACAGACTTACCAAGCACCATTCAGCAAACTATTGTTACAAATCCTGAAGTAAATGCTGCCTGGGCAAACTTCAGCGCATCGGGAAGCGATGTAAGAGTCGCGCAGGGCAACTATCTGCCTTCTATTGATATATCGGCGGGGGTGGGGCGACAGGATCAGCAAAACGACGGGCGTGGCAGCTATAACTCTGACTTCGCAGAATTGACGCTGACCCAGATGGTATTTGATGGCTTTGCGACTCGCAGCGAAGTGGAGCGTTTAGACCGAGCTCGGTTAATCGCCTATTTTGAGCTGCTCGGTGCAAGTGAAGAGATCGCTCTGGAGTCTTTCCAGGCATATGTTGATGTGCTTCGCCATCGTGAGCTGGTTCGGTTAGCGCAAGAAAACTACCGGGAACACCAGCGTGTTTTTGGCCAAATTGAAGAGCGGGCACTCTCTGGCGCTGGGCGTGGGGTTGATTTAGAACAGATTAGTGGCCGATTAGCGCTGGCAGAATCGAATCTTATGACCGAAGCGTCCAATCTCCACGATGTAACGGCACGCTTTCAACGTATTGTCGGCACGCTGCCCGCACAAAACATGCTGCCTGCCCCGTCCCTTGCGGATGAATTGCCAAGGGACGTTAGCCAAGCGATCGAGATGGCATTCCAAGGCAATCCCGATTTTTATGCGGCCATTGAGAACATTGCCGTTCAAAGGGCTGAGCTAGAGGGCGCTCGGGCGGCCTATATGCCCCGTTTGGATATCCAAGGGCGCACGGGCACCAATAACGAGGACGATGCGATTGCCGGACGTAGAGACGAGCATAGCATTCAGCTCGTGGCCAGCATGAACCTCTATCGCGGTGGTTCCGACCAAGCAGCCTTCAATGCAGCAACCACTCGTATTGAGCAAGCTGAAAATCAGCGCGAAACAGCCTGCACCAATGTTAGGCAAACGACGCAAATTGCGTATAACGACACGCAGCGCTTGAGCGAGCAGCTGAGCTATTTAAATGAACACCGCCAGTCGATTGACCGTGTCCGCGGCGCCTATCAGCAGCAGTTTGATATTGGTCAGCGTACTCTGTTGGACGTGCTGGACAGTGAAAATGAGTTTTTCGAAGCAAGCCGTGCTTACTCCAATGCGCAGTTTGACCTGACATTAGCTCAGGCGCGTACGCTGGCTGCAATGGGGCAGCTAATGAGCACGCTGCAAGTGACGCGTGAGGATATTCCAAGCCTCAGCGAGCTTGGCTATGAGGACATGGCGGACAATATTCGCATGGCGTGTGGTGTCGAGGGGCCACGTGGTTTTACCTTAGACGACTTCACCCGTGGGATTACTGCGCAGCAAGGCAATGGTGCGCCTATCAGCGCCTACTCTGAAACTGAAGAAATGACGGTAGCGACCCCGGTTGAAGCCGCTGTTACAGAGGTGTCAGAACCCAGTCAAGCCCAAGGGCTGTATGTTCAGGTAGCGTCATTAAGCGCTATTGAGCGTGCTGAAGCGCTTAGCCAACAATTAAGTAACGAGTTATCCAGCAGCGCAAGAGTGATGGCTGCAGCAGGCAACTTCCGCGTGCAGGTGGGGCCGTTAGCGTCCTTGGAGGATGCGCGCTCCCTGCAGTCTGAGTTGCGAAGCGTTGGGTACGCGGATGCGTTTGTAACGCGTGGTTAAACAGTGGGCGATAAGCATCTGGGTATCCTAGATGCTTATACTTAGGATGGGAAATGAGGTTTCTGTGACGCAAAGTGAGCTGACAGTTTCTGAGGCTGCCCGTAGCGGCGATAAAGAACCAAGCGATGAGTTGCTGGAGTGTTTGAAAACTGTTGCTTCTTACCATCAACACGATGTGTCATCTGAGGCTCTGAAGGCTGGCTTGCCTTTAGAACAAGGTCGGCTTATTCCCTCGGTGTTTGGGCGAGCAGCTTCGCGGGCAGGGTTAACCGCTAAAATTGTAAAAAGTAAGTTATCAGCGCTTAACCCCGCCTTATTTCCCGCCATTCTCTTGCTGGAACCGGGCCGTGCGTGCGTACTGTTAGGGCTAGACCTTAAACAGCAAAAAGCACGAGTTATCTTCCCAGAGCTTTCTGAGGCCGATATAGACGTGCCCTTAGAAGAGCTATATTCAGGCTACAGTGGCGAGGCCATTTACGTACGCCCCAAGTTTCGTGCAGATAATGCCTCAGAACCGGGTGTTAAAAAACGCTGGGGTCAGCACTGGTTTTGGGGGGTTATTCGCGAGAACAGGCGGCTATATCGCGATATTGTGCTTGGCTCTATCGCCATCAATATGTTTGCACTGGCGATGCCGCTGTTCGTGTTGAATGTTTATGACCGTGTTGTCCCTAATCAGGCTACTGAAACGCTTTGGGTGCTGGCGATCGGCATTTTCATTGTGCTGTGCTTTGACCTAGCACTGCGTTTAATGCGTAGCAGCTTTGTTGATTTGGCCGCCAGCCGGGCTGATGTCAAACTCTCCTCTTCAATCATGGCGAAAGTGCTGGGGATGCGCTTGGAGGCGCGCCCGGCATCAACCGGTTCATTTACGGCCACGCTGCAATCGTTTGAATCCGTGCGAGCGTTTATCGGGTCTGCCACCATCATTGGCATCGTTGATCTGCCTTTCGTGCTGCTCTTTGCCGCTATTATTGCGCTCATCAACCCCTGGTTAGTGCTGCCCGTGCTGGCCGGTATTGTGTTTGTGTTGCTCTATGCCTTGGCGGCCCAAGGGAAGCTGCATGAACTTTCACAAACAACCTGGGAAGTGGGCGCCCAGCGTAACGCGCTGCTGGTTGAGTCGGTTTCTCAGCTGGAAAATGTGAAGGCGCTGCGAGCAGAAAGCCGTATTCAGCGGCACTGGGAAAAAGCGTCTGCTTTTCTTTCAAGAACGTCTGCTCAACTACGTTTGGTTAGCACCTCCGTCTCTAATGTTGCCCAGTGGGCTCAGCACAGCGTTGCGGTGTGCGTCATTATTGTGGGGGTTTACCAGATCATCGAAGGCAACCTGACCCAAGGCGGCCTGATTGCCGCCTATATGCTCTCATCCCGCGCTATGGCACCGATTAGCCAAGCCGCCGCTTTGTTAGCGCAGTACCACCAGTCTTCGACGGCATTAGAGTCGCTGAATAACGTGATGGATAAACAAGTCGAGCGGCACGAAGGCAAAGCGTATGTGGAAAAGCCGAGTGTTTCGGGCAATATTCGTTTAGAAAAAGTGACGCTACGTTACCCTAATGAAGAGCGCGAAGCGCTGCGTGATGTTTCTATTGCTATAAAAGCGGGTGAGAAAGTGGCACTGCTAGGCCGCATTGGTTGCGGTAAATCCTCCCTCAATAAGCTGTTATTAGGGTTTTATCAGCCGACGTCAGGCGCAGTGCTGGTTGATAATGTCGATATTCGCCAGTTAGACCCGCTGCAGCTGCGCCGACATATTGGTTATGTACCCCAAGATGTGAGTCTGTTTGCCGGCTCATTGCGTGAGAACATAGTGGCAGGGGGTGGAAGCGACCGTGTCGATGACGAAGCGCTACTCAGAGCTATCGAAATCGCTGGCCTTGAGTCGCTGGTAAATAGCCACCCGAATGGCGTCGATCTTCAGGTAGGCGAGCGGGGCCAAGCCCTTTCTGGTGGGCAAAAGCAGGCCGTGGCTATCGCGAGGGCGTTAGTGCAAGACCCGCCTATTCTGCTCTTGGATGAGCCTACAAGCTCGATGGACAACGCCAGCGAGGAAGCTTTCAAAGCCAATTTAACGAAAGTAGCCGCAGGCAAAACCATCTTAGTCGTTACCCACCGCACTTCGTTACTCTCTCTTGTGGATCGCATCATTGTGATGGACGCTGGCAAAGTCGTCGCGGATGGCCCCCGTGATACGGTGGTTGAAGCACTGCGCAAAGGACAGATTGGGAGGGCGTCGTAGTGGCTAAAAAGTCCTCTTCAACCTCCGAGCAAAAAGGTTTCGACGCCATAGGGCGCTTCTCGGAGAAAGGCCAAAAACCGTTTCGCCCCTTTATGGACCGCCTTTTTGCTCGGCGTGTTACATCGGCGCATCTCAATCGAGATTGGGCGAGCGACACTGACTGGGCGCGCATGCAGCAAGAGCCGATCCGCGCTCGGCTATTCCTCTATACCGTTCTGCTGACCATTATCGCGCTGGTGGTCTGGGCTTATTTCGCGCCCATAGATGAAGTGACCCGCGGGTCAGGACGAGTTATTCCTGCCAGCCAGCTACAGCGTATTCAGTCGTTTGACGGGGGAGTGATAGAGCAGATCATGGTGCGAGAAGGGCAGGTCGTCAGTGCAGGCGAAGTGCTTATGCAGATTGACCCCACCCGGTTTGTGTCTGACTTTCGTGAAAACCGTGCGCAGCGCTTTGCACTGGAAGCCCGAGCAGAGCGACTGCGCGCACTAGCGACCAATACAGCATTCGAACCATCCGATGAGCTACGCCAAGAAGTGCCCAGCATCGTGATGCAAGAGCGTGAGGTGTATGAAAGCAGGCGAGAGGAACTTAGAGAGCAAGAAAATGTGCTCGAGGATCGTATTCGCCAGCGTGTCGAAGAGCTGAGGGAAGCGCAGGCGCGGCGTGATACTGCCCAGCGTGAAGCTAGCATGGCTGGTCAAGAATTGAACTTAACCCGCCCCCTTTTGGCCTCGGGGGCTGTTTCAGAAGTCGAAGTGCTTCGCCTACAGCGTGAAGTATCGCGCGCCACCGGTGAGCGTAACCAAGCCGATGCTGCCGTATCTCGCTTGGAAGCGGCGGTAGAAGAAGCGCAAACCCAGCTGCGCGAGCTAGGCGCAGAGCGAAGGAGTGAGTGGCGCAACGATTTAGCCCAAGTGCTTGGCGATCTCAATGCGCTCCAACAGTCGGGCACGGGCTTGCAGGATCGCGTGCGGCTTACCGAAATTCGCTCGCCGGTTGATGGTGTGGTGCAACGGCTGCATATCAACACTATTGGGGGGGTCGCCCAGCCAGGCCAAGAGGTCGTCGAGATTGTTCCCAGCGATGAGCAGCTACTGGTAGAAGCGCGGATTGCACCCCAAGATATCGCATTTTTGCACCCTGGCCAGCCAGCGACGATCAAGCTAACAGCGTACGATTACGCCATTTATGGCGGGTTACAGGCAGAGCTTGATCATATTAGCGCAGACACCATTACCGATGACGACGGCAACACGTTCTATCTGGTGCGCGTACGCAGTTCAGAAGATGAAAACATCGCCGAGCGGCTTCAGGTCATCCCTGGGATGACGGCACAGATAGATATTGTGACAGGGAAACGAACGGTGATGCAGTTCCTGCTTAAACCCGTTTTAAGAGCATGGCGAGATTCCATGGGGGAGCGCTAATGACACATTGGTTTGTAACAACAGATGGCAGTCTAAAAGCCCGTTGGAAAACAGCGTTCCCCGAGGCATTAGCCTTAACCCCTAGCACGCTAAACGACCACCCTCAGCCCAGCGATGTGGTCTGGTTGCTAACGACAGTGGCCGAGTGGGATACCCTCATTGCCAAAGTGACCGCACAAAAAGCAACCGCCGTTGTGATGAGCTATGCCCCTGATGATCGAGAAGCGTTAAAAGCGCTCGATTTAGGGGCAAGAGGCTATGTGCATACGCTTGCCGCTCCCGAGGTGCTTAATCAAGTCGCGCTAGTCGTTAGCAATCAGGGCGTTTGGGTAGGGCAAGAGCTCCTGGCCAAAGTGCTAGGCGGCACTTTTAAAGCATTACAGCAACGTGGTGACGTGAGCGACTATCAATCCAGTGAGTGCTTGCAGCAGTTGACCGAGCGCGAGCGTGGTGTCGCGCTTGCGGTTGCCAAAGGTGCGACTAATAAAGAAGTAGCACGTCAGTTGGATATTACCGAGCGTACGGTGAAAGCTCACCTAAGTGCTATTTTCAAGAAACTAACAGTGCGAGATAGGTTACAGCTAATATTAAAGCTGGCGCCTGTTTCGGAACAAACCACCCATTAGTGGCCTTTAATACTAGCGAGTTGCGCTAGTGAGAGAGTCATACCGATGCCTGAAGCGCGCCTCCTAATAAGGCGCGCTTTTTTGTCCATCGGTACAATACTTTTCTGCTGTCCTAGCTCCTACTATCGACATATACGCCGCTACTCGGTTTAGTGCCTATGCACTAAAACAGCGGCCCTATATTGGTGATCGAGGAGTGACACATGGCAGCTGCAACCGTTATTGCAATTACTGGCCAGGCTTGGGCGCGTGATGAAGCGGGCAACCTACGCGAATTGCGTATTGGCGACGTGCTTCAAGAAGGCGAGGTATTAATTACTTCGGCAAGTGGCCAAGTGCAGTTAGATTTCGCTGACGGCAGCGGTGCCAGCGTTGTAGAGGGTGGTCAAGAAGTTGCCGTCACTCCTGAGTTAGACAGCGATTTGATCGTCGCAACCGAAGACGCCAGCGCGATGGACGACGACCTCGACACGCTGCTTGCGGCGCTTGATGAAGAAGGCGATCTTCTTGACTTGTTAGACGCCACCGCAGCCGGTGCAGGTGCTGGCGGCGGTGGTGGCGGTGGCAGCAGCTTCGTGCGTGTTGCCCGAGTTGCTGAAGAAACCGACCCGCTCGCGTTTAGTACTGAAGGTGGTTTAACAGGTGCAGAGTTTTTTGAGCTTGATGGTGGAGCCGTCGCTGCAGCAGCAGACGGTGATGCGGTTACTCCCGAGCCAGAGCCAACACTTGAGCCAGAGCCAACACCTGAGCCAGAGCCAACACCTGAGCCAGAGCCAACACCTGAGCCAGAGCCAACACCTGAGCCAGAGCCAACACCCGAGCCAGAGCCGACACCTGAGCCAGAGCCTATTCCCCTTCCCTCGATCACCTTGACCGCGGGCGACGACCTGCTGGAAGGATTGGCGGAGGCGGGCGACGAAGTGGCCACGGTCACCGACAGCAGCGATCCGCTGGGTAACGGGCTGACCTTTGGGTTCAGCACAGACGAGAATGGTCAAAGCACAAACAGCGCCGGCTACTATGCCATCGACGCGACCACGGGCACAGTCACCCTGACGGCAGACGGCGCCTCACACGTCAACAGCGGCGGCACGCTGCCCGAGATTGCCGTCACCGCCACTGACAGCGCAAGCCGTCCGGCCAGCGATACCGCAGATATCGGCGCGGTAGCCGGCCCCTCGATCACCTTGACCGCGGGCGACGACCTGCTGGAAGGATTGGCGGAGGCGGGCGACGAAGTGGCCACGGTCACCGACAGCAGCGATCCGCTGGGTAACGGGCTGACCTTTGGGTTCAGCACAGACGAGAATGGTCAAAGCACAAACAGCGCCGGCTACTATGCCATCGACGCGACCACGGGCACAGTCACCCTGACGGCAGACGGCGCCTCACACGTCAACAGCGGCGGCACGCTGCCCGAGATTGCCGTCACCGCCACTGACAGCGCAAGCCGTCCGGCCAGCGATACCGCAGATATCGGCGCGGTAGCCGGCCCCTCGATCACCTTGACCGCGGGCGACGACCTGCTGGAAGGATTGGCGGAGGCGGGCGACGAAGTGGCCACGGTCACCGACAGCAGCGATCCGCTGGGTAACGGGCTGACCTTTGGGTTCAGCACAGACGAGAATGGTCAAAGCACAAACAGCGCCGGCTACTATGCCATCGACGCGACCACGGGCACAGTCACCCTGACGGCAGACGGCGCCTCACACGTCAACAGCGGCGGCACGCTGCCCGAGATTGCCGTCACCGCCACTGACAGCGCAAGCCGTCCGGCCAGCGATACCGCAGATATCGGCGCGGTAGCCGGCCCCTCGATCACCTTGACCGCGGGCGACGACCTGCTGGAAGGATTGGCGGAGGCGGGCGACGAAGTGGCCACGGTCACCGACAGCAGCGATCCGCTGGGTAACGGGCTGACCTTTGGGTTCAGCACAGACGAGAATGGTCAAAGCACAAACAGCGCCGGCTACTATGCCATCGACGCGACCACGGGCACAGTCACCCTGACGGCAGACGGCGCCTCACACGTCAACAGCGGCGGCACGCTGCCCGAGATTGCCGTCACCGCCACTGACAGCGCAAGCCGTCCGGCCAGCGATACCGCAGATATCGGCGCGGTAGCCGGCCCCTCGATCACCTTGACCGCGGGCGACGACCTGCTGGAAGGATTGGCGGAGGCGGGCGACGAAGTGGCCACGGTCACCGACAGCAGCGATCCGCTGGGTAACGGGCTGACCTTTGGGTTCAGCACAGACGAGAATGGTCAAAGCACAAACAGCGCCGGCTACTATGCCATCGACGCGACCACGGGCACAGTCACCCTGACGGCAGACGGCGCCTCACACGTCAACAGCGGCGGCACGCTGCCCGAGATTGCCGTCACCGCCACTGACAGCGCAAGCCGTCCGGCCAGCGATACCGCAGATATCGGCGCGGTAGCCGGCCCCTCGATCACCTTGACCGCGGGCGACGACCTGCTGGAAGGATTGGCGGAGGCGGGCGACGAAGTGGCCACGGTCACCGACAGCAGCGATCCGCTGGGTAACGGGCTGACCTTTGGGTTCAGCACAGACGAGAATGGTCAAAGCACAAACAGCGCCGGCTACTATGCCATCGACGCGACCACGGGCACAGTCACCCTGACGGCAGACGGCGCCTCACACGTCAACAGCGGCGGCACGCTGCCCGAGATTGCCGTCACCGCCACTGACAGCGCAAGCCGTCCGGCCAGCGATACCGCAGATATCGGCGCGGTAGCCGGCCCCTCGATCACCTTGACCGCGGGCGACGACCTGCTGGAAGGATTGGCGGAGGCGGGCGACGAAGTGGCCACGGTCACCGACAGCAGCGATCCGCTGGGTAACGGGCTGACCTTTGGGTTCAGCACAGACGAGAATGGTCAAAGCACAAACAGCGCCGGCTACTATGCCATCGACGCGACCACGGGCACAGTCACCCTGACGGCAGACGGCGCCTCACACGTCAACAGCGGCGGCACGCTGCCCGAGATTGCCGTCACCGCCACTGACAGCGCAAGCCGTCCGGCCAGCGATACCGCAGATATCGGCGCGGTAGCCGGCCCCTCGATCACCTTGACCGCGGGCGACGACCTGCTGGAAGGATTGGCGGAGGCGGGCGACGAAGTGGCCACGGTCACCGACAGCAGCGATCCGCTGGGTAACGGGCTGACCTTTGGGTTCAGCACAGACGAGAATGGTCAAAGCACAAACAGCGCCGGCTACTATGCCATCGACGCGACCACGGGCACAGTCACCCTGACGGCAGACGGCGCCTCACACGTCAACAGCGGCGGCACGCTGCCCGAGATTGCCGTCACCGCCACTGACAGCGCAAGCCGTCCGGCCAGCGATACCGCAGATATCGGCGCGGTAGCCGGCCCCTCGATCACCTTGACCGCGGGCGACGACCTGCTGGAAGGATTGGCGGAGGCGGGCGACGAAGTGGCCACGGTCACCGACAGCAGCGATCCGCTGGGTAACGGGCTGACCTTTGGGTTCAGCACAGACGAGAATGGTCAAAGCACAAACAGCGCCGGCTACTATGCCATCGACGCGACCACGGGCACAGTCACCCTGACGGCAGACGGCGCCTCACACGTCAACAGCGGCGGCACGCTGCCCGAGATTGCCGTCACCGCCACTGACAGCGCAAGCCGTCCGGCCAGCGATACCGCAGATATCGGCGCGGTAGCCGGCCCCTCGATCACCTTGACCGCGGGCGACGACCTGCTGGAAGGATTGGCGGAGGCGGGCGACGAAGTGGCCACGGTCACCGACAGCAGCGATCCGCTGGGTAACGGGCTGACCTTTGGGTTCAGCACAGACGAGAATGGTCAAAGCACAAACAGCGCCGGCTACTATGCCATCGACGCGACCACGGGCACAGTCACCCTGACGGCAGACGGCGCCTCACACGTCAACAGCGGCGGCACGCTGCCCGAGATTGCCGTCACCGCCACTGACAGCGCAAGCCGTCCGGCCAGCGATACCGCAGATATCGGCGCGGTAGCCGGCCCCTCGATCACCTTGACCGCGGGCGACGACCTGCTGGAAGGATTGGCGGAGGCGGGCGACGAAGTGGCCACGGTCACCGACAGCAGCGATCCGCTGGGTAACGGGCTGACCTTTGGGTTCAGCACAGACGAGAATGGTCAAAGCACAAACAGCGCCGGCTACTATGCCATCGACGCGACCACGGGCACAGTCACCCTGACGGCAGACGGCGCCTCACACGTCAACAGCGGCGGCACGCTGCCCGAGATTGCCGTCACCGCCACTGACAGCGCAAGCCGTCCGGCCAGCGATACCGCAGATATCGGCGCGGTAGCCGGCCCCTCGATCACCTTGACCGCGGGCGACGACCTGCTGGAAGGATTGGCGGAGGCGGGCGACGAAGTGGCCACGGTCACCGACAGCAGCGATCCGCTGGGTAACGGGCTGACCTTTGGGTTCAGCACAGACGAGAATGGTCAAAGCACAAACAGCGCCGGCTACTATGCCATCGACGCGACCACGGGCACAGTCACCCTGACGGCAGACGGCGCCTCACACGTCAACAGCGGCGGCACGCTGCCCGAGATTGCCGTCACCGCCACTGACAGCGCAAGCCGTCCGGCCAGCGATACCGCAGATATCGGCGCGGTAGCCGGCCCCTCGATCACCTTGACCGCGGGCGACGACCTGCTGGAAGGATTGGCGGAGGCGGGCGACGAAGTGGCCACGGTCACCGACAGCAGCGATCCGCTGGGTAACGGGCTGACCTTTGGGTTCAGCACAGACGAGAATGGTCAAAGCACAAACAGCGCCGGCTACTATGCCATCGACGCGACCACGGGCACAGTCACCCTGACGGCAGACGGCGCCTCACACGTCAACAGCGGCGGCACGCTGCCCGAGATTGCCGTCACCGCCACTGACAGCGCAAGCCGTCCGGCCAGCGATACCGCAGATATCGGCGCGGTAGCCGGCCCCTCGATCACCTTGACCGCGGGCGACGACCTGCTGGAAGGATTGGCGGAGGCGGGCGACGAAGTGGCCACGGTCACCGACAGCAGCGATCCGCTGGGTAACGGGCTGACCTTTGGGTTCAGCACAGACGAGAATGGTCAAAGCACAAACAGCGCCGGCTACTATGCCATCGACGCGACCACGGGCACAGTCACCCTGACGGCAGACGGCGCCTCACACGTCAACAGCGGCGGCACGCTGCCCGAGATTGCCGTCACCGCCACTGACAGCGCAAGCCGTCCGGCCAGCGATACCGCAGATATCGGCGCGGTAGCCGGCCCCTCGATCACCTTGACCGCGGGCGACGACCTGCTGGAAGGATTGGCGGAGGCGGGCGACGAAGTGGCCACGGTCACCGACAGCAGCGATCCGCTGGGTAACGGGCTGACCTTTGGGTTCAGCACAGACGAGAATGGTCAAAGCACAAACAGCGCCGGCTACTATGCCATCGACGCGACCACGGGCACAGTCACCCTGACGGCAGACGGCGCCTCACACGTCAACAGCGGCGGCACGCTGCCCGAGATTGCCGTCACCGCCACTGACAGCGCAAGCCGTCCGGCCAGCGATACCGCAGATATCGGCGCGGTAGCCGGCCCCTCGATCACCTTGACCGCGGGCGACGACCTGCTGGAAGGATTGGCGGAGGCGGGCGACGAAGTGGCCACGGTCACCGACAGCAGCGATCCGCTGGGTAACGGGCTGACCTTTGGGTTCAGCACAGACGAGAATGGTCAAAGCACAAACAGTGCCGGCTACTATGCCATCGACGCGACCACGGGCACAGTCACCCTGACGGCAGACGGCGCCTCACACGTCAACAGCGGCGGCACGCTGCCCGAGATTGCCGTCACCGCCACTGACAGCGCAAGCCGTCCGGCCAGCGATACCGCAGATATCATCATCTTAGGTACACCGGATACTGAATCTCCAATTGCTGATCCTGTTTTAGCAAATGCTCAGTTCTTTACTGAAAATGATGAAATACCTAATGGTGTAGATGTCACACCGTTGATCTTCCGCAGCTTTACCGTCAGTGGCGGCGTTGATGAAGTTGAAAAAGGCAAAACCGAACCAACAGAGCTGGAGGAAAACCCATCTCTTGGAGGTAAGGATAACGAGACTGCCGAAAAAAACTTGACTTTCACTCTTAAGTTCTTGCCAGGGTATGGAGCCCTTTATATTGATATAGAGGGTAATGGCACCTTTGTAACTGCCAGCGAGAACCAGGAGTTCAATACTGTTTCCAAATTTTTCTGGGCGGTAGATAGCGCTAGTCTTGGTGGCCTTGAAACGAAAACTGTAGAGTTCACTTCGGCCTCTTATGACAGTAGCTCCGTGTCGCTTTATGCTTACGATTATGGCTTTGTGGCCGGTGAGTTGACCTTCCAGAATGCTGGAGCTGGTGTTAAGGCAGATTCGGCTGTCCAAAAAGAAGTGCCAAATCAGCTTGGCTATCGTGATGGGCAATCACAAACTATCGTCATGGATTTTGTAAACACGGCAACAGCTGCCAAAGTTTCCATTAACAATCTGGTTGCCAACGGTGAAAAAGAAATCGGTAATGTTGAAGCCTATCTGAATGGTAATGTGGTCGGTAGTTGGACGTTTAGCGGTGTCCCGGAGGAGGCTGACCGGTTATTGAGTAACGGCAGCTTCTCACTACCTGATGATGTAGTCTTCGATCAGCTTCGCTTTACGGCGACAGATCTTGCTGAGGGAGGAAGGGGAGCCTCAGATTCTGACGCAAGTGATTACTTCATTAAATCAATTGAGTTCAAAGAGCTACCGGCTGCTGAGTTCCAGTACTCGGTCACAGATGAAGCGGGCAATGAAAGTGATTATGTCATTGTCAGTGTGAAAACTGAAACTAATACATCGGTTCCAGCCGCCAGTGATCCAGAGCCAGAACCTCCAGTAATAGAAAATGGCGATTTTTTAGCATCTGCCTATGAAGGCAACGGGTTTAAATCATGGGTTAATAACGGTAACTTGCAATCCGCTAATGCAAAAGTTGAAGTTGAGGTTTTTGATGGGGAGTCTTGGCTAGGTGTTAGCAACGGCAGCAACGGCAACAACGGCAATCAGAATAGTTCCATCGACAATAATGAATCGCTCTTGCTGCAGCTGTCTAAGCCGACCAAAGCGTTGAGCTTTTCAGTAAAAAAAGCTGATGATGGGGAAAATATAAGTGGTGAGTGGTTTGCTTATAATAAAAAAGCTGACGGCAAAGGCTACGAAAAAGTGTCAGATGCCAGTGGTAGATTCACTGAAGAAGGCAACTTAGAAGTCGAATCGAGTGAAGAGTTTGAGTACATAGTATTTGATGGGGGTGATCGATCATCCAATGGTGGTTTTTATGTCAAAGTTGATGGAATTGGCGATGTCAGTGATCCTATAGGGAAAAAATTAGACGGCACCATCATCGACGGCGTTATAGAAGGCATCATGTACACCACTTCCTCCGGCCTCTCCGGCATCACCGATGAGAATGGAGCCTTTGAATACCGCGAAGGCGACTCTGTCACCTTTATGGTAGGCGATGTGGTCATCGGTACCGCCTCAGCTGAAGCGCTGTCCGATGGCAAGGTTTTCCTCCAAGAGCTGGCGAACGTGCCGCTTAACGATCTTAACGACGAATACGTTGAGAACATGGCGGTATTCCTGCAATCACTGGATGCGGATGGTGACGCCTACAATGGTATTACCATCACCGCTGCGACGCATGCCGCCTTTGAAGGTAGCTCACTTGACTTGCGCAGCGTGCCAGAAGCGGAGCTTAAAGCCATCCTGGAAGGTATGGGGGCTGCTTATGTGAACGAAGAAGAGGCGATGCAGCACGTCCGCGATATGCTCGAAAAACATGAGGGTATTACGGAGTTTGATGAGCACACAGATGACTCTATCAAAACGGCGGTGTTGGCCCATGAGACGATTGAAGGGCTTACGTACCAAACCAGCAGCGGCTTGATGGGTGAATTAAACCAAGGCGAGTTCACTTTTGATGAAGGTGATACCGTTGAGCTATTCGCTAACGGACAACTAGTGGCCTCATTTGCCGGAGCGGATGTGGGTAACGATGGCTTGATTACCTTTGCAGAGGCTGGGTTCACCGTTACACCCGAAGAGCTTGAGATGCTGATCAACGGCGAAGCTCCGCTGGCAGAGGAAGATGTAGCGGAACAGGCAGAAACACTGGACGAATCTGAAGCGCTGGCTGAAGAAGTGCCTGAAGACCAACTGATAGACGAAGCAGAAGAGGGAGCATCTGTTGAACTGTTAGAAGGTACTGTGGAGCAAGAGCCTACAGCTGAACCAGAGGTTGAAGAGCCTGATGCTGCTGTGTCTGAAACGTTGGAGGCTCAGAGTGATATCAGCGGCTACACTTTAGCTGATGAAGATGACTCACTTTTTGGCGATGTTGCTGAAAGCGATGCTGACATGGAAGAAGACGATGCATCTAGTGAAGCACAAACAGAAGAAACGGATGCAGAAGCTCAAGAGTCGCTGAGTGAAGCGGACGTGCTGGCAGGCGATGAAGATAGTAGTGTGGATAGCTGGCTACCGCCTTCTCAAAGCAGTGAGGATGAGAAGGCACCAGTGCCCGCTTCACAAAAGGATCAAACGGCAGAGTCCGATACTTCGGTAGGCCATACCGATTATGTGAAGCTGCATAATGATAACGCCAACAGCCACTCGGATATCTAACAGTACAGCAGCAGCATCTATTAGCAAGGCCGCCAACTAGGCGGCCTTGTTGTAATGTGGTCTAATTACTTTTAGGTAAGGATTAGGTGCATTAACTAACAAGGAAGCCGTTATGCTCTATATCAAACGTAATGCCCAAGGAGAGATTGTGATGCTCAGTAAGGAGCCATCACCTGAGTGTAACGAGACCGTTGCGGCCCACTCGTCGGAAGTGTACGACTTCTTAGCGCAGCGAACCGGTCAGTCTTCGCAAATGATCGCGTCAGACTTGGCGTTTGTGCGGGTGGTGGAGGACATGCTGGAAGTGCTGCTGGAGAAAGGCGTGCTTAGCTTTACGGACTTACCTCCCGCCGCCCAGCGCAAAGTGCTGGAGCGTAAATCACTGCGGGTGAAGAACGCTGTCAATTTGATTAGTGATGATGGTAGCGTAATTTGACGCGGCTGACGCCGCGTCGTTGCTTATCTACTACTATCCCACGATGCTCGGGCGTTAGGTTAAACGTACGCCTGGGCCCGTCGCGCCATCCACCCCTGCACGAAACAGGCTTTCTAACTCTGCTTGTTCTGTCACCCCTTCTGCGATGACCTGAATACCCAGCGAATGGCATAGAGTTGCCATGCCGCTCACAATCGTTTGCTGCTCGTTCGAGGTGTGAATCCCGCGAATTAAGCTGCTGTCCACTTTAAGGTAGGCAAGCCCGACGTCATGAAGGTCGGCAAGTTTAGTGAATTCCGCCCCTACGTGCTCAATACCAAACTGGCAGCCAAGCGGCCGCAGTGCGTTGCATAGTCCACGTAAGCTGCCAATGGCATGCGCATTTAATACTGCGGGCACTTCAAAGCAGAGCTGTTTGGCGAGCTGCGGCTGCTTCTCTAACAGCGCTCTTAGCTCAATAACAAACTGCCCGTTGGTAATGGAGGCAAGCGAAAGGTTGATTCCCATTTTTTGCGTAGGGTTGAGGGTTAGTTGCTCAAGGGCTTGCTTGACAACAGCAATATCGAGCGCTGGCTCTAGGTCAAAGCGAGACACCCAGGGAATAAATACACCGGCTGTTTGCCATGCATCTGCAAGCTCTAAGCGGGCAGGGCACTCGTAGTGAAGCACGTTATTTTCGGCATCCGTCACGGGGAAGTAGGCCAGTTGCGGCCCTTGGTGAATAGCGGTATTAAGAGCTGTTCGCCACTCAGCATGGGTATTAAACAGCGAGCCTTGCCTCGCTTCACGAATAACAATACGGCTATGTGCACTGCTGCTTTCCGCTTCGGCTAGGGCATCGTCTAAGGTTGCCATAAGGACGCCGCGCTCGTCGTGGGGTGTATAAGCAACCACGGCAGTTGGCAAGCGAATGCCCATAGCGGGTGCCTTGAGCGCGATGGTATCCAACGCTTGGTGAAGGCGAGGTAGAAGTGCCTTTGTGTCTTCTTCTAATGGCAGTAGCAGCATAAAGTCACTGCCGTTGAGGCGGCCTACGAAGGTCTCCCCTGCAGCATCGTCTAACGAGGCAAGTTGTGTCACCAGCTCGCGCAGTAAGCTATCAGTTGCCTGATGGCCCAACTGTTCATTCAGCTGTTCCAGGTCTTGAACCCTCACCATCACCATTGTGCCCGTTGCACGGGCATCGTCGCTCCCCAGTAGCGATGCTAGCCTGCCCATAAACACATCGCGGGTCAGCGCGTCGGTGACGCGGTCATGCTGCAGGTGGCGGCGCAGTTCGTCTAGCTTTTGGCTCTCTTGGCTGAGCATCTGGCGAACGTTGGCTGACAGCACATTCATTGCCTGGGCAACTTCTTTAAGTTCTAGCGTGCGGGGCTCTTTAATAGTGGTAAAGCGGCGGGCGCTGATGTCTTTGGCTTGGGCCACAACACGTATTAATGGATGCTTTATACCGCGCACCAGTACGGTAGCAATCGCTAAACTAATCGCCCCCGCCAGTAAGAACCAGCCTGCTAATTCCAACATGCTGCGCCATAAAGAGGCGTAGGCAAAGCTATGCTGGCTTTCAAGTTCTAAGGTGCCGAACTGCCGCCAGCCATCTTGCACCGTGGCAACGCCTGTGGGTACGTCAAACTGAACTAAGCTGCGGAACCATGCGGGAACGTCACCGCTATATTCACCGGCAGAACGCTCAGTGAGTATGTTGTCCTCGGTGTCTCGTAGGGTAATACGGCGGTAGTAGCCAGTATCAAACTGGGCTGAAATAAGCAGCTCTAATATAACCATATCTTTATCGAGCTGACTCATCGAGAGTGCTAGCGCAGTGGCGTTATCTTCATTTTTAATGCGCACTTCCTGCTCAATGTAGCTGCGGCTTGACGCAATGCTAATGGCAAGGCTGCCGACAAACGAAAGCAGAAGTAGCGCGATAATGGCCAGCCAAAGCTGTTTAATGAGCGACATAATGCTAATCCTTTTAAATGAAGCCTTGTAATTGCATGCGTTCAATCACGCTACGCCAACGAGACAGGCGTGCTAATGGGTCAGCGCGCGATTCTGATGAGCCGCCCGCCCACAGCCCTTCACTGTTAAAACTAAACACTGGGTCTAAATCGGTACGTTGGGAGGCTGGGCTAATCGACGGGGCGATGTTGTCTAACACCAACGGTTCCGCATTGGGGGTGGTGTAATAACCCAACACCATGTGGGCTTGGGTTATTTGGCTTCGGCCAATGCGCGCGCGCACGTAAATCATCCTCAGGCGCTCCCCAGGGACGCCAAGCTGCTTAAGGGTGATATATTTGGCAATCGAGTAATCTTCACAGTCGCCTCGCCCTTCGCCCATCGCCTCTAACGGAGTCGCCCAGAAGTCCTCTTGTCGCCAGACGTTGATATCGTCAACCCAGCGTATTTGGCGATTGAAGAAATCATTAACCTCACGAAGCTGTCGCTGCACATCTTGCCCACGCAGGCGATCCAAGAGGGAAAACCACGCTTCTAGTACGGTGAGGCCGGTTTGCCCATACTGCTGTTGCATACTTTGGCGTAACCGCTGGGGGTTAAAAGCAGAGGCGGGAGTAGGCAATAGCCCCATTCCTGCGCCCAGCACAAGCGCGCCGGCAGTGGCTAAAAACTGCCGCCGGGAGAGAGAGCCAAGCGAGGAGCGGGAAGAGTCAGGCATAAGTGCCATTAGCGTTCGTCAAATATTCATTAAGACTACAAGCTACGGCACCACAGCGCTATATCTTCCCACTAGAAAGTATAAATAAGAAAGTATGAACAAGAACGTGCTGCTACCCGTGCTTTTTCATTAGGGCTATTGAGCTAAGGCTTGTAGCTCCTGTTCGGACGCGTGCTCGGAAAGCAGCGGCTCAAGCGCGGGCCATACGTTCTCTAAAATAATCGGCTGTGCCTCGGCGGTGGGGTGAATGCCGTCGCTTTGCATTAGCTGGTTGTTGAGAGCGATGTCTTCCAGCAAAAAAGGCACCAGCGGAATGTCATACTCGTCGGCCAACGAGTCAAACACACCGGTGAAGGCATCCCGGTAGGCTTGACCGTAGTTAGGCGGGATATCAATGCCAAGCAGCAGAACATCCGCGTCGGCTTGCTGGCTTTGTTCAATCATGCGGGCGAGGTTGGCACGCATCTGATTAGGCGCTAGACCGCGCAGGCCATCGTTGCCTCCCAGTTCTAATAGAACGATATCAGGCTGTCGCTGTCCGATAATATCGGCAAAACGCTGTGCCCCTCCGGAGGTGGTTTCGCCGCTGATGCTGGCATTCACCACCGTTGCATGGCCTTCAAGACGCTTTTCCAGCAGCGCTACCCAGCCCTGTTCCTGCTCTATGCCATACGCGGCGCTAAGGCTGTCGCCCATTACGAGCAGAGTAGGGCTTTGATGAGCAGGGCTTTGATGAGCGGAGCCTTGATGGGCAGAGCCTTGATCTGCGTTGAGCGATGAGGTGCCGAAGGTGACTATCAGTGCCAGTACCCCACCGGTTACCATACGGTTCAGGTTTCGCCATGCCAGTTTCTGCCACGCTCGTTTTTGAAATGCTAGTTTCTGCCACGCTACAGGGATGCCACGCTTCATGCCTTACTCCTCTGACCCAATGTCTACGTTACCCGCCGATGACGCGACTGCGCACTCGCCTAAAACCTCGCCTTCCACCGACACCGCGTCTGCTTATAAGGTTCCTGGTGGCGGCGCGAGCGCGCCGGTGCTGCTGGCCGAAAAACTCTCTAAGCAAGTAACCAGCGGTGAGCGCGCATTAACTATCTTACACGACCTTTCTTTGAGCGTGGCGGCAGGTGAGAGCGTTGCCATTCTAGGTAAAAGCGGCGCCGGTAAATCAACGCTGTTAGGGCTTTTAGCGGGGCTAGATACCCCAAGCGATGGGGAGTTAACCCTTTTTGGGCAGCCTTTAAGCCGCTTGGATGAAGATGGTAGGGCGGCCCTGCGCGCTGGGCGTGTGGGGTTTGTGTTTCAAAACTTCCAACTGCTGCCTACGTTAAGCGCGCTTGAAAACGTGCTCTTGCCTCTAGAGCTCTCCCCGCGTGCAGGTGGCGATAGTACCGCTGCGCACTGGCTTGAGCGGGTAGGGCTAGGCGAGCGCACGGGGCATCTGCCTAAACAGCTTTCAGGAGGTGAGCAGCAGCGGGTGGCGATTGCCCGAGCGTTTGTAACCGACCCAGAGCTGGTATTTGCCGATGAGCCCACCGGCAACCTAGACCCGGATACCGGCGCACAAATTATTGACCTGCTGTTTACGCTTAACCGTGAGGCGGGCACCACGTTGATACTGGTGACGCACGATCACGCGCTTGCGAAGCGCTGTGACCGCTGCCTGCGGCTCGCCAATGGCAAATTGGAGCCTTTTGAGCCAACCCTCATCAATGGGGGTGGTGATGAGTGATCTTAACTGGCGTCTTGCCGCCCGCAGCCTAAAGCGTGACCTGCGAGCATCCGATGTGCGGGCGCTGTTTATTGCACTGATGCTGGCGGTAGCGGCGTCGACCATGATTGCTTTCTTTCTCGACCGGTTAGAGCGTGGCTTAGAGCGTCAGGCAGGCCAAATGCTGGGCGGTGATCTAGTGCTCGAACAGCGCGAGCCGTTCTCTGAAGAGCTGCGCGCAACGTTAGAGCAAGCTGGCTTTACGCTGAGTGATCAGGTAGATCTTGTATCGATGATTAGCCGGGGCGAGCGCTTCCAACCGGCTAGCTTGAAAGCGGTGGATGATGTGTACCCTCACTACGGCGTTTCCCATGTGGATCGCGGAAATGGGGTAGAGCAAATTGCCTCTGGGCCGCCGCCAGGAGAAGCCTGGGCCGACCCCCGGTTGGCTCAGCTCATTGAAATAGAGCTAGGCGACCGCGTCCAAGTCGGCCAAACCGAACTCACCATCAGCGGCATTATTGAGCGCGAAGCCGACCAGTCCGGCGGCTTTGGCAACTTCAACCCACGCTTGATGCTACATACCGCTGACCTGGAAGATACCGGTTTAGTGCAGCCGGGTTCGCGTATTGAGTTTGAGCTACTGGCGGCGGGGCCGCCCGCCGCATTGGCAGAAGTACAAACGCTACTGGCCGAGCTGAGAAGGGACGGTGTGGACGTGCGCGATGTCCGGGTAGACCGCCCCCAGCTAGGCAATGCCCTTCAGCGTGCCGAAAGCTACCTGGGGCTTGCCGGGTTAGCCGCCGTGCTGCTGGCCGGGGTGGCGGTGGCCATGTCGACCCGCCGTTACGTAGAACGCCACCTGGATACCGCCGCACTGCTGCGCTGCTTTGGGGCTAGTCAGTATCAACTCGTGACGATTTTTTCCCTACAGCTATTAGGATTAGCGCTGGCGGCATCGGCGGTGGGAGCACTATTGGGGTTGGCGGGGCAGGCAGTGCTGCTTTGGCTGCTCACCAGCTTTTTACCGATGACGCTCCCGCCCCCCGGCATTATGCCGCTTTGGTTAGGCATTTTTACGGCATTGGCGGTGTTGGTAGGTTTTGCTGGCCCAACGCTATTGCGTATTAAGCAGGTGAGTGCGCTTAAAGTGCTGCGCCGCGAGCTGGACCCGCTGCCGCCCTCAGCATGGTTGGTGGTGGGTGTCGCAAGCATCGTGTTTGGCGGCCTGCTGTGGCTCTACTCCGGCAGTTTGCCGCTGGCGGTTGCGCTGCTGATGGGCGGCGCTGCGCTGTTGGGCGTACTGTGGTTGCTGAGTTCCCTGTTACTCAATGGCTTGCTAAAAGCCGTGCAGCGGCTGTCTGGGGGAAGTGCGTGGTCGCAGGCGTTTCGTTTAGGGGGGCGACAGTTAGCAAGGCGCAAGCAGGCAGGCTTAGGGCAGCTGTTGGCCTTTTCGGTCACGTTCTTTGCCATGGCGATGATTGTGCTAGTGCGAGGCGATCTGCTGACGACCTGGCAAGACCAGCTACCCGATGACACCCCCAACTACTTTGCGATTAATATACAGCCCGGCGAACGTGACGCCTTTGAAGACGCCGTGGCACCCCGGGTAGACACCCAAAGCACGCTCTATCCTATGGTGCGCGGGCGCATTACCGGCATCAATGGGCAACCTCCGCGAGACGCCGTACCGCCAGATGCCAGGGGTGACAACTCACTACGCCGCGAGCTAAATCTCACGTGGCAAGCCGATGTTCCCCCAGGTAATCAAGTGGTGGCCGGGCAGTGGTTTGCAGCGCAAGACGAACCACAAGGCTTTATGAACGAAGTAGAAGCCACCCCCGCTGAAAGAGACGCGATGGTGCCGATCTCCATGGAAGACGGCCTCGCCCAACGGTTAGGGTTAACCATTGGCGACGAACTAACGTTCTCGATCGGTAGCGATACCATTACCACGCGTGTCGAAAGCTTGCGCAGCCTCAATTGGGATAGCTTTACCCCCAATTTTTTCGTTATTTTTCCACCGGGCGTCCTGGAATCCTATGGGCATAGCTATATTACCGCGTTCCACTTGCCCGACGCTGAGCAAGGGCTAATACGCCAGCTGGTGAGCGACTTCCCCGGCGTCTCGCTACTCAATGTGGATGCCATCTTAGGCCAGGTACGCGAAGTGCTAACGCAAGTGACCCGAGCAATAGAGCTGGTATTAGCCTTGGTGCTGCTAGCAGGTATCAGCGTGCTCTATGCTGCCCTGACGGCCAGTAGGCCGGTGCGCGCCCACGAAAGTGGCTTGCTGCGCGTGTTCGGCGCAGGCACAAAGATGATTTCCCGCGTGCAAGGGGCCGAGTACGCTCTGCTTGGGTTTGCCAGTGGGTTGATGGGAGCGGCACTTGCGGAGCTAGCGACCGCCGCCCTCTATCTCTACTGGCTGGATTTAACCCCACGCCTGCATGTTGGGCTTTGGTTCATACTGCCGCTAGCGGGCGCGCTGCTGATTGGCATGATCGGCCATGCGCTCTCCGCCAGCCTAAGGCGCCAAGCCCCCGCAGCCAGCTTAGGGCTATTGGGCGAGGCATAGCTGTTCAAATATACAGATTGAGACGCGATGCTGTCCATTTGGTCAGCCTGCGGGGCGCCAACAACATGAAACATACTCATGCAACACCTGACGCGTATGCGATGAAAGTCGCGTCAGGCTGCGTTATGATAGCGCCCTCGCTTCTCCCATGATGATCGTTTCGTTACGAGGTTCTCGCCGATGTTCAGCCGCGACATGACAATTGCCGGATTCGATGACGCGCTTTTTGATGCGATGCAGAAAGAAGTTGCACGCCAAGAAGCCCACATCGAACTCATTGCTTCTGAAAACTACGCCAGCCCCCGCGTACTGGAAGCCCAGGGCAGCCAGCTGACCAACAAATACGCCGAAGGCTACCCCGGCAAGCGCTACTATGGCGGCTGTGAATTCGTCGATATCGCCGAAAACCTCGCCATCGACTACGCCAAAGAGCTGTTTGGTGCCACCTACGTTAACGTCCAGCCCCATTCGGGTTCCCAGGCGAACAGCGCGGTATTCCAAGCGCTGGTGACGCCGGGTGACACCATCCTTGGCATGAGCCTGGACGCGGGCGGCCACCTAACCCACGGTGCCAAGCCTAACTTCTCTGGCAAGCACTACAACGCCATTCAGTACGGCCTGAACGAACAAGGCTTTATCGACTACGACCAAGTGGCGCAGCTTGCCCGTGAACATAAGCCGAAAATGATCATCGCCGGTTTCTCAGCCTATTCACAAATTGTTGATTGGGCCAAGTTCCGTGAAATCGCTGACGAAGTAGGCGCTTACTTACTGGTCGATATGGCCCACGTATCGGGTCTGGTAGCGGCGGGTGTTTACCCAAGCCCGCTGCCCCATGCGCATGTGGTCACGTCTACCACGCACAAAACCCTGCGCGGCCCGCGTAGCGGTGTGATTCTCTCTGCGGAAAATAACCCAGAGATCGAGAAAAAGCTCCAGTCAGCGGTCTTCCCCGGTGGCCAGGGTGGCCCCTTGATGCACGTGATTGCCGCGAAAGCGATCTGCTTCAAAGAAGCCATGGAGCCAGGTTTCAAAACCTACCAGCAGCAGGTAGTGAAGAATGCCCAGGCCATGGCTAAGGTATTCATGGATCGCGGTTACGACATCGTTTCCGGCGGCACCGAAGACCACCTGTTCCTACTCTCGCTAATTAAACAAGGCGTGACCGGTAAAGATGCGGACGCTGCCCTCGGCCGCGCGCACATCACTGTTAACAAAAACGCCGTGCCCAACGACCCGCAAAGCCCGTTCGTCACCTCTGGCCTGCGCATCGGCACGCCCGCCGTCACCACGCGTGGCTTTGGTGAAGAAGAGTGTACCCAGCTAGCCGGTTGGATCTGCGACATTCTCGATGTCCTCGCCAAAGGTGAAGACACCAGCAGCATAGAAGCCCAAGTGCTGGATAAAGTCGCCGCCGTATGTGGCCGCTATCCGGTTTATAAATAAACCAAAGCGTGTAGTCTAATTAGTTTCTCCTAGGCTAAGGAAAGCCCAAAAAACGGGTCCCCTGATAAGGGGATCCGTTTTTTGTTGGCTAATCTAAAGCGTTAGAGTGGCTAGCGCATTCATGCACTGCTGGACTAATGAAGAGGCTTTGCACTGCTCATCAGATTCGCAGTAGCAGCGTAGCTCAGGAGCGTTTCCGGACGGGCGTAAATGAACAATGTCGCCATTTTTAAGCGTGGCCCTGAGGCCATCCGTATTATCTATATGCACAATAGAGGCTTCTAACCCTAACGATTGCTGCAAAAGCTCAGGGGAAGCTTCCCATTTCGTTAGCAAAGCATGGCTTTCCTCAGTGGGAATGCTCTTCAGTCGGTCGCTGGCAGTGTAGCGGGAGGGGAGTTCGGCAAAAAGCCGTGAGAGCGGGATGCCGCGTTCGGCGGCCACTACCATCAGGGTTAACGCAGGTAGCAAGGCATCACGGGTGGGGAGGGCAGTTAGCCGACACCCCTCTTTTTCCAACGCGCTGGCCAGCAAGAATCCGCCATTCGCCTCAAATCCTGCCACCCGCTCAAAGCGTTTAGTTAAAGATGCCATACTGGCTAACACGTAAGGAGAACCAATGCGCGTGCGCTCTACTGCTTGAAAGGCGCCGCAAGCTTCAATCGCTGTATTACAGCTAACAGGAACCGCGAGTGCTTCAATGTTTAACGCACGGGCGCATAGCAACCCTACGATATCGCCACGCTGCCAAGTGCCTGTTTCATCGCCAAGTAAGGGGCGGTCACCATCTCCATCGGTAGAGAATAGCGCATGTAACGTATGCTGTTTTGCCCAAGCACGCCCTTGAGCCTGATCTTCTTCACTCACCGCTTCTGTATCAACTGGCACAAACGCCTCACTCCGGCCCAGTACCACGACATCAGCACCTAACTCAGCCAAAATATGTGTACTTAAATCTCGTCCAGAGGCTGAGTGTTGATACAGGCCTACCCGCCATCCTTTTAAAGGGTGGCCGGTAAACCACGAGGTAAAACGCGTTGAGTAAGCCTGATTCGCCGCCTCAGAAACAGCGCTGCGCTCTGGTGCAGGCAAGGTGGGCATTGGAGCTTGAGCTGTCAATATGGCTGTTTCGTCCGCTTTGGTAATTTCACCGTCTGGGCGGTAAAACTTAATGCCGTTGCGATCAAAGGGAATATGACTGCCGGTAATCATGATGCATGGGATGCCCTCGGACATTGCGTGTAGTGCCAAAGCAGGGGTTGGCAGTAAACCATAATCGTCTACCTTAATGCCCAGCGCACGTGCAGCACTGGTGCAGGCCGCCGCCATGACTGGACTACTTGGACGGCGATCCATGCCTAGCGCAATACGTTCAACTGTAAACGATGCCCGCATTGCCGTAATAAATGCCACGGTAAACGCCGCACATACGTCATCTGAAAATTGCTCGACCAAGCCACGCGCACCGCTGGTGCCAAAGGCAATGCCGCTGTCCTTGATAATGGCGGACGTAGAGCGTACTGAATTCAATATATTTCTCCTGATTAAAACGGTTGCGAGTTTAACCTTCTCGAAGGTAGGCGCTATGCAGTGCTTGTAGCGACGAACGCGGCGCTGTCTGGAAGCTATTTAATAAATAATTTACTAAGTAGCGCTCAATCGCTCCCAAATAGGTCTCTGGTATAAACCTTCTCTTCAATATCTCGCAGCTCTTCTGTCATGCGATTGGTGAGCACTACATCGCACAGCTGCTTAAAGGCGGCTAGATCGTTGATGACGGCAGAGCCGTAAAACTCGCTTTGTTCGAGTACCGGTTCATATACCACTACCTTAATACCTCTGGCCTTAATACGCTTCATCACGCCCTGCATAGCACTGGCGCGGAAGTTGTCTGAGCCGGTTTTCATAATGAGCCGATACACGCCGACAACCTGCGGATTACGCTTGATAATGCTCTTGGCAATAAAATCCTTCCGGGTGCGGTTAGCCTCTACAACGGCTTGGATCATGTTGTTAGGCACATCGTGATAGTTGGCCAGTAACTGCTTGGTGTCTTTAGGAAGGCAGTAGCCGCCGTAGCCGAAGCTTGGGTTGTTGTAGTGTTTGCCGATGCGCGGGTCTAGGCCCACGCCTTCAATAATTTGCCGTGTGTCCAGCCCATGCGTTTCGGCGTAGGTATCCAGCTCGTTAAAGTAAGCGACGCGCATGGCCAGGTAGGTATTGGCAAAGAGCTTAATAGCCTCTGCCTCAGTGCTATTAGTCAGCAGGACAGGAATATCCTGTTTGATAGCGCCCTGGGCCAATAGCTCAGCAAACTGCTGTGCACGGGTCGAATGTTCTCCCACCACAATTCGCGACGGGTGCAGGTTGTCATAAAGCGCTTTGCCTTCGCGTAAAAACTCTGGGGAAAAGATCAGGTTATCCGTGCCAAAGCGTTGGCTTGCCTCAACGGTATAGCCCACCGGCACGGTGGATTTAATCACCATCACTGCCTGGGGATTAATTGCCATGACCTGTTGAATGACCGTCTCAACGCTTGAGGTATCAAACGTGTTGGTTTCCGGGTCGTAATCCGTTGGGGTAGCGATAATCACAAAATCAGCGCCGGTGTAAGCTGCCTCAGGTGCGAGCGTGGCATGAAAATGTAGCCCGTCGCGCTGTAAAAAAGCTGAGATTTCTGCATCTTCAATGGGTGAAAAGCGCCTATTTAGCATCGCCACTTTCTCAGGCACTATATCAACCGCAACCACCTCATGGTGCTGAGCCAACAGCATGGCATTGGAAAGGCCAACGTAGCCGGTTCCAGCGACAGCAATTTTCATATATCAAGCCTAGAAGAGTGGGTTAATCTTTCAGTGAAAGGTGATCCATAGGGACGCTAATATGCTGTGTTCGGTTAAGCAACTCAATGAGCAGCATGGCGCGTTTTTCGCCACTTTTTTGATTGAAGAGCGCTTGGCTGAAAACAGCCTCTCTGCCAGAAAACGGCCCTTCTGTAATCGACACCGTCTCGCCAGGGTTGATGAGGGGAGTCTCAGCGGTTTGGGTGTCAGCAAAATTATCCTGGTTCTGAAGCGCAGAGATGAGCGCATCGGGTACCTGCGCGGGGACATGGCCAAAGCTCACCAGCTTCGCTACACCGCGTGTTGAACGAATAGGCCCCCAATTGCTTGTGGCTTGGTTAAGCCTGATAAACAAGTAAAAAGGAAAGAGTGGCTCAGTAACCCAGCACAGGCTGCCTTGGCGTTTTTTACGCAGCCGAATCGTTGGGTGGAATATGTCAAACCCCTGGTTCTCAAGGTTTTCAGCAGCACGGAAAGATTCACCGCCTTTGCACTGAATCGCGTACCAACACGCCCTTGTTTGCTTGTGCTCCATTGCGCTCAATCCATTGCTTTATATATGACTAGTTAGGTTAGCAGCATATAGCGTTCCAACAGAGGGGTATAGATTTACAAGGGGTAGGGCGCGAGGGTGGCAGTGCGACCTACCGCCTGTAGAGCACATCTGTTATGCTGCCGCGATTAATTTTTCTGCGCTTGACGTCTCTTCGATTCAACGGTGAACCCTTCATGGCAAAGCAACAGGAAGCAACGGATCTGCAGCGCGCGTTAAAAGCCTGCAAAGGTTCGTTTGTATCGGTCGGTTTTTTCAGCATGTTTGTGAACTTACTGATGCTGGTGCCGCCAATGTACATGCTCCAAGTGTACGACCGCGTCCTCACTACCCAAAGCTTCGACACTCTCGTAATGCTCACGCTGGTGGTTGTGTTCCTCTTTATGGTTATGGGGGGACTAGAGCTAGTGCGTTCGCGCATGTTGGTGCGCGTTGGCAATCGGCTTGATACTACGATTAACGAGCGCTTATACAGTGCGATGTTTCGTCGCAGCCTAGTGGCTCAAGGGGGGCAAAGTGCTCAGCCGCTGAGCGACCTTACGAATTTGCGCCAATTCCTCACAGGTAATGGGTTATTTGCATTTTTTGATGCGCCTTGGGTGCCTGTTTATTTAGGCGTACTGTTTCTGTTCCACCCGTGGTTGGGTGTGTTTGCCACTTGTGCTGGGGTAATTTTGCTGGCACTTGCCATTGCGAATGAAAAAGCGACAAAGAAGCTGCTAGCGGAAGCCAACAGCGAACATATTCAAGCCCAAAACTTAGCTAACTCGAACCTGCGCAACGCAGAAGTGCTGCATGCTATGGGGATGCTGCCAGGCATTATGGGCCGCTGGTCTAAGCGTCACCACGAATTTCTCTCAAAGCAGTCTCAAGCCAGTGACCGAGCCGGCGCTTTAACTAATACCTCGAAAACACTCCGGTTGCTCTTTCAGTCTTTAATCTTAGGTTTAGGTGCCATGTTAGTGCTAAGGGGTGAAATGACCCCCGGCATGATGATTGCTGGCTCAATACTCATGGGGCGGGCACTGGCCCCCATTGACCAAATGATTGGTGGTTGGAAAGGCTTTGTTGGCGCACGTGGTGCTTATGAGCGTCTCAATGAGCTGCTAACCCAAATACCTAGCGAACAGCGCAAAATGTCACTGCCCGCGCCGCAAGGGGAAGTAGCGCTAGAAGGCGTTGCTGCAGCTCCCCCTGGCTCTCGCATGGCAACTATTCGTGGGATCAACTTCTCAGTACCAAAAGGTGAGCATGTAGGTATTATCGGCCCCAGTGCTGCCGGTAAGTCGACGCTTGCCCGAGTATTACTAGGCATTTGGCCTTCACAGGTAGGAGATGTGCGCCTAGATGGTGGTGTGATTACCCATTATAACCGTGACGAAATTGGCCCCTATATTGGCTATTTACCCCAGGATATCGAGCTGTTCGACGGAACCATTAGTGAAAACATCGCACGCTTTGGCAATATAGATGCCGAAGAAGTGGTCAAAGCTGCCAAGAAAGCTGGCGTTCATGAAATGATTTTAGAACTGCCGAACGGTTACGACACCATCATTTCCTCCACTAGTGGCGCACTTTCAGGTGGTCAACGCCAGCGTGTGGGTCTTGCCCGCGCCTTATATGGTCAGCCTGTGCTGATTGTATTAGACGAGCCCAATGCCAATTTAGACGATGCTGGCGAGCGAGCGCTTGCCCAAACCATTGCACAGCTAAAGGCAGAAGGTACAACACTGTTTGTGATCAGCCACCGTACCAGCGTGCTCAAAAGTATGGATCAACTGCTGGTGATGAAAGAAGGGCAGGTTAGTATGTTTGGCCCACGTGACCAAGTGCTCGCCCAGTTTGCAAAAAAACCGCGCAACCAAGTAAGCCAGCAGAGCTCAGCACGGCTTTCGGCCATTAATGGCGGACGCGGTGGCGAGGAGAAGTAATATGAGCAACGACCAACGCAACGTACCTGCAAAACGCGAAATAGACGTTACTCCCAGTGGCCCTTCTACTATTGAGGGCGAAGCGACTGAGCAACTGCCCACCAGCGATAAAAGCTATCGCAGGCTTGGCTATGGCATTCTTCTGATTGCACTCGGAGGGTTCGTCTTATGGTCTGTTACAGCATCGCTTGCCATTGCTGTGGTCGCCCCGGGGAGCGTCTCCATTGAGTCGTTTAAACGCACGGTTCAACACCTTGAAGGCGGCATTGTAGAGGAACTGCTGGTAGAGGACGGCGATAAAGTCGATGCGGGCGAGCCGCTGATCATTTTAAGAGACACGCAAGTACGCTCACAGCTAGAAATTGCCCGTGCTCAGTACTTAATCAACCGTGCCATGGAAGCCCGCCTACTTGCTGAGCAAGAAGGGGCCGATATGATGGTAATTCCTGACGACATCAAAGACGCTGACAGCCCACGAGTGCAGCAGGTCATTGCCGTTCAGCAAAGCTTATTTACGGCGCGTCGCCAGTCTCTGATGAGCACGTTAGAGTCATTGGATGAGCAAATTATCCAGATGCAAGAGCAAATAGAAGGGCTGGAACAGCGCACCCGTGTTAATACTCAGCGTATCTCCTCGTTACGTGCTGAAGCCGAAGACTTCCGTTCGCTGTATCGCGAGGGGCTAGGGGACAACCAGCGTCTGCGTGAACTAGAGCGTCAAGTGCTCCAGTACGAAGGCGACAACGCTGAATTTCGTGCCAACATTGCGCAACTGCGCTCGCAGATCAGTGAAAACCGCATGCAGCGGGAAATCCAGCAGCAAGAGTTCCAGAAAGAAGTGGGCGAACAGCTGCGTGACGCACAAGCACAAATTGCCCAAGCGGAAGAGCAGATTGTATCGCTCTCTGATCAGGTGAACCGTATGGTGGTACTTGCCCCGGTGTCTGGCACCGTAGTGGGACGGCAGGTGCACACCGTAGGTGCAGTCATTCGCGGTGGAGATACCATTATGGATGTCGTGCCTTCCAACGACGGTTTTGTTGTTGAAGCGCGTATACCTACTCGTGACATCGACAATATCTACATGGGGCAATTTGCTGAGATACGCTTCAGTGCGTTTAATCAGCGCCTAACAGATATTATCGACGGTGAAGTTATCCACATTAGTGCCGATAGCTTTGAAGATGAAGCCACCGGCGAGCGCTACTACAAAGCGCGAGTGCGTGTTACTGAAGCTGGTTATGGGCAAATGACAGAGCAAATGCAGCTTCTTTCAGGTATGCCTGCTGAAGTCATGATCCGTACAGGCGAACGCACCTTTGCTAGCTACATCGCCAAACCCATCACCGATATGCTGGCACGCGCCCTGCGGGAGGACTAATGACTCGGATGTTGACACGCCTTACCCCGTTAGCGCTGGCCATGGGTATGCTAACTGTGACGTCAGCGCTCTACGCCCAAGAGCCACCCGCAGGTGATGAAGCAATGGCCGAGCTGGCCGCTTTGGAACAAGAGAGTGAGCTGCCTGCTGTACTGCCTTCGTTGCCAGGGTTGTTTGCCAGGGCGCTAGAAAACGATGCTGACCTTACGCGCCAGCGTTTTGAACTTGCTGCAACGCGTGAAGAAGTACCCATGGCGCGCTCGCAGCTGCTCCCGCAGGTGACCGCTTCGGGTTCATACTTGTGGCAAGACTCCACCAATATTCAAACGTCGCCAGACGATTTTGGCTTAGACCAACCTGCCCAGCGCCCCGGTGAAATAGACGAAACGGTATGGCAAGTCCAGCTACAACAGCCACTTTTTAGCTTGGAGCGTTGGCGTGGTGTGAATGTTGCTGACGAGCAGGTAAGTGCTGCTGAATTACAACTGGCATTAGTAGAGCGCGACCTAGCGCTGCAAGTGAGCGAAGCCTACATACAAGCCTATTTAGCCTCCCAGCGCCTGGGTCTGCTGGAATCACAGCAAGAAGCACTAGACCTGCAGGTGCGCCAAGCCCAGCGCGCGTTTGATCTTGGTGTTGGCGACCGCATCAACCTGCTAGAAGCTCAATCACGGTTAGATCAAGCGATCTCAGATGCTGTGCTCGCTGAAAACGAGCTGGATAACGCACTCAGTACGCTTGAGAGACTGACAGGTACACTTCCAGCGTTTCGTGGCCTAGCTGTTGGCGAGTTATCTAACGTGAGCCTACAAAGTGAATGGGGCAGCCAGGATGACTGGATCGCCCGCACCGGCCAAAATTTAGACGTGTTGATTGCCCGTCAAGATCAGCGGATTACCGAAGCCGATACCAGTACCCGTCGTGCAGGGTACTATCCCGAGCTAAATCTCAACCTTAGCTATTCAGACCGCAAAAGCGACGATCAACTGCGCGAAAGCAAAGACTACCGCGCTAGCGTAGAAATGAGCATGCCTATTTACCGAGGGGGTTACACTACCGCCAGTGTGCGCCAAGGTGAACGGCGCATTGATGCCAGCCAAGCAGCGTTTGATAACCAGCGCAATTTAGCGGTACAAGAAGTACGCCAGCGGCTACGTTCATTAAACGGACACGTACGCCGTATTGAAGCGCTGAAGCAAGCGATTGCTTCGAGCGAGCTGTTTCTGGAAGCTGCCGAACGTGGCGAACAGCTTGGCCTGCGCGATTTAGTCGACGTACTGGATGCCCGCGCAAGCCTGTTTGACCAACGCATACAGTACGTAGACACCATTGGCGAGTATGCCCTGGATAGCCTAGCGCTGCAGTCAGCGGTAGGTGAGCTAAGCAGCGATGACTTATCAGGTGTTATGAACCTGCTAGCATCATTAACAGTAGTTGATGGCGCAATCTAGGGACACAATGACGGCATGGCTGTAACAAAAGGTACCCAAAGTAACGATTGGCTCAGGCGTGCCATGCGCTGTTTTGATGCAGCTATCGCCATGCTCGTTTCGCTTTCCACGCTATGGTTAATGCCTCGTGTGACGGCGGTAAGCGATGATTATCTTTTTCTCATCGTAATTGGCAGCTTGTTGCTTCCCGCAGTAGGGGAGCTGATCGGCTTATATCAACCATGGCGCGGTCGCAGCCTCTACACCATGTTAGGCACTTATGGTTTA
Source organism: Vreelandella venusta (assembly GCF_044809155.1). GTDB lineage: Bacteria > Pseudomonadota > Gammaproteobacteria > Pseudomonadales > Halomonadaceae > Vreelandella > Vreelandella venusta_B. Next base: position 2,307,547 of record NZ_CP085241.1, on the reverse strand, counting down.
AGCTGGATTGCCGCGATAGGGCTGATTAGTCTTCTTTTGGTGGCTACCCAAACAACATCCAGTTTTTCTCGGGTGTGGATGGGCTTAACGGCGCTAATGGTGCTATTTATTGGAAGCGCGGTGCGCACCGCGTTATACGGCTATCTTCGTCACGTCCGCTCATCGGGTAGAAACCTTAAGCGGGTCTTGGTGGTTGGGGTTCCTGACAATATTGCACTGTTGGAAAAACGCGTCGTTGAGCAACCTCAGGCTGGGTATTTAATTGTCGGCCACCACATCGACACCGGCGATGAAGCGTTTATTTCAGAGATGGAAGCCTTTGCCACTCACAACATATTTCAGCGCTCTTTCGATGAAATATGGCTAGGCTACTCCCTGGTAGAAGGTGATCGTGTTCGCCAGCTCATGAGCCTGTTTGCGGGTATTCCTACTACTATCCGCTTCTTTCCAGACCTACCAGATGTTCGCTTACTGAATCATCGTATTGCTCAAGTAGCAGGGCTCTACTCCCTGGAGCTCAACCACACCCCCCTTAATGGGCCGATGAGGATGGTCAAAGCACTGGAAGATCGACTGTTAGGCTTAGTGCTTTTTATTATCTTTTCGCCTGTCATGGTAGCGGTTGCTATTGCCATAAAATGGCAAATGGGCGGCCCTGTGCTGTTTAAACAAGAACGACACGGCTTGGATGGTAAATGCTTCAAAATCTACAAATTCCGAACCATGAAGCCACATAACAGCACCACGACACAGCAAGCAACACGCGCTGATCAGCGTATCACGCGCCTGGGTAGCTTTCTGCGGCGCACCAGCTTAGATGAACTTCCACAGCTCTATAACGTCCTACAAGGCCGCATGTCGTTAGTTGGGCCAAGGCCACATGCCATGGACCACAACGACCACTACAAGGATCGTATTGATATCTATATGCAACGGCACCGAGTGAAACCCGGCATGACTGGGTGGGCACAGGTGAACGGCCTGCGCGGTATTACCGACGACGTAAAGCTGATGCAAAAGCGTGTCGAATACGACCTTTACTACATAGAGCGTTGGTCGTTGGGGTTTGATTTGAAAATTTTAGCGATGACGTTAACCCGCGGATTTATCAACACCCAGCCTTAAGTAGCTCGCTATACCAATGCCCGCGACGGCTTATCAAAAGATATACGTTTTCAAGGAGGATTTATGATTTTCCCCGTTATCCTATCTGGTGGTTCAGGTTCACGACTCTGGCCCGTGTCACGCGAGCACTACCCCAAGCAGTTTTTAAACCTGCACAAGGAAGATCGAAGCCTATTACAGGAAGCAGCGCAGCGCCTAAATAATGTCGAAGATACCGGCACACCGATCGTAGTGTGTAACGAAGAGCATCGCTTTTTGGTCGCAGAGCAGATGCACCAAATAGGCCAGCAAAATACACAGATTATTTTAGAGCCCTGTGGGCGGAACACTGCCCCCGCGCTTGCACTAACCGCATTGGCAGCGCGCAGCTTTAGTGCCGATGCTGAACTGCTAGTAATGCCCGCAGACCACGTCATAAAAAATGAAACGGCATTTGCACAAGCGGTCACAAAAGGGCGCGCACTATCTGCTGCCGGTAAGTTAGTCACGTTTGGCATTACCCCTAGCTCACCGCAAACAGGCTACGGTTATATACGCCGTGGTAACAGCCTAGATGAAGGCTACGCCGTGGAAGCCTTTGTCGAAAAGCCCGACCTAGCCCGCGCAAAGCAGTACTTAGAAAGCGGCGAATACCTATGGAATAGCGGCATCTTCCTGTTTAGAGCAACCGACTACCTTGCCGCTTTGAGTCAGTTCGCTCCCGATATTCTAGAAGTATGTGAGCGCGCCTTTGAAGCTCGCAGCGAAGACCTCGACTTTTTGCGGGTTGACCAAGAGATATTTACCCAATGCCGCAGTGAATCCATCGACTACGCGGTAATGGAGCAGACCAAAGACGCCGCGGTAGTACCTATGGACCCCGGCTGGAGCGACATTGGTGCCTGGGATGCCCTGTACGCGCTTAAAGCTGACGAAGACACAGAAAATGGCAACGCCGTTCATGGCGATGTCATGCTACATAATACGCACGACAGCTTAATCCACAGCGAATCACGCCTTGTGGCCGCCGTTGGCGTCAGCAACCTAGTGATTGTGGAAACCGACGACGCTGTGCTGGTAGCCGACCGACACCAAGCCCAAGACACCAAACTGATCGTCAATGCCCTAAAAGCTGCCGGACGCAAAGAGTCCCAATCGCACCAGCGTGTATACCGCCCCTGGGGTAACTACCGCACCATGGTGCTCACCGACAGCTTTCAGGTCAAAGAGATCGTTGTTAATCCCGGTGCCAAGCTCTCCCTACAAATGCACCATCACCGCGCAGAGCACTGGGTAGTGGTGCAGGGCACGGCGAAAGTAACCCAAGGAGAAGGGCACGGCGACCTCAGCAAGCTAAAAAGTTTTCTGCTCTCGGAAGACGAATCAACCTATATCCCCTTAGGTACAGTTCATCGCCTAGAGAACCCGGGTGTGATTCCCTTGCACCTTATCGAAGTACAAACCGGCTCCTATTTAGGGGAAGACGACATCATTCGCTATAACGACGAGTACGGTCGCGAATAACGCTTGCGCACACCTACCGCCGTCAATAGGAGCCAATAACGGTAATGAAAGTCGCCATTGTCCACGATTGGCTGACCACTTGGGCCGGGGCAGAAAAAGCCCTGGCCGAATTGCTAGCCTGCTATCCTCAAGCAGAGATTTTCACCACGGTGAACTTCCTGCCCAAGGGGGAAATACCCTGTTTGGTTGGGCGCACCATTCATACCAGCTTTATTCAGAAGCTGCCGGGTGCAAAAAAACACTACCGCCGCTATTTGCCCCTGATGCCGCTAGCCATAGAGCAATTTGACCTGAAAGGGTTCGATCTCATCTTATCCAGCAGCCACGCAGTGGCCAAAGGTGTTATCTCAGACCCCGGCGCCCTGCACATCTGTTACTGCTACAGCCCTATGCGCTACGCCTGGGATATGCAGCACCAATATTTGCGCCAGTCTGGAAATGCGCAGGGGCTTGTTAGTTGGCTGATGCGCTGGCAGCTGCACCGGCTGCGTCAATGGGATTACATTAGCGCGCAACGGGTTGACCACTTTATTGCGATTTCTCATTACATTGAGCGACGCATCGAAACCTTCTACCGCCGTGAAGCGGCGGTTATTTACCCACCAGTAGCGGTAGAAAAGTTTCGCCACGACCGGCCGCGAGAAGCGTTCTATCTCACTGCATCGCGAATGGTGCCTTACAAGCGAATAGATCTCATCGTTGAAGCCTTTACCCAGACTCCAGAACGACAGTTAGTCGTTATTGGCGACGGCCCTGACTTCAAGCAGTTGAAAGAGAAAGCAGGCCCCAATATCACCCTGCTAGGGTTTCAGCCCGACAGAGTATTGATTGATTACCTAGAGCGAGCGCAAGCCTTTATCTTCATGGCAGAAGAAGATTTCGGAATCCTACCGGTAGAAGCCCAAGCAGCAGGCGCGCCCGTGATAGGTTATGGCGTAGGTGGCCTCAAAGAAACCATCGTAAACGGTGTGACGGGCCTACACGTAGCCGAGCAAAGTACTAGCGCACTGCTAACAAGCCTGGCGCACTTTGAAACCCGCCGCCAAGAAGACCCCACAGCTTACGCCCCAGAGGCGTGTGCACAGCAAGCAAAACACTTTGATCGCAGCGTTTTCAGCAACGAAATCACCACTTTTATAGCGCAAAAACGCCAAGAGCAAATGGCAAAAATATAAATAAAAACGCGTGAATCAATAGCTAAAGCTTAACAAGTGCTTGGTAAAGCTGGTGAGCAGAATACTCCCACGTATACTGCTCACTAATTGCCAAGCCTTTCTTCCCAAACCCTTCGCGCATGGCAGTATTGCTCAATGCCTCCTCAAGCACAGTGCGCATGTGGTCAATATCATTAGGGTTCACCAAAAAGCCTGACTCACCCACAATGTCTTGCATAGAGGTATTAAGGCTGGTTAACACCGGCACACCGCACGCCATCGCCTCAATAACAGGCATGCCAAACCCCTCATAAAGCGAAGGGTAAGCAAGCAGCCCGGCGCTAGCCACCAGTGAGGGTAAATGGCATTGGGCCACATAACCCATCATGATAAGCTCACCCGCCTCCTCTAAACGTGCCACGGTAGAAGCAGCAGCACGCTGATCGCCCCATCCGTCGCCCCCTATGCACACAATGGGCCAACGCTGGCGTAAAGCAATAGGCAACTGGCTATAAGCAGTTAAAAGCGCCGCGAGGTTTTTGCGTGGTTCTCGTGTGCCAAGGATAAGAATAAAGTTTTCCGGTAAAGAAAACGACGCCTTTACCTGCGCTTGTTGTGCGTCACTTAACGGCCTAAAAGCCTGACCCGCCGCAGGCGGAATCACATCAATCTGCGCTTTATCCAGGCCCGCATAAGTTGCTATTTCTGCCTGCATGGCATTAGAGATGGTCAAGATTTTACAGCCGCTTTGCAGCGTATGATCAATTTGCGTTGTGAGATAACTCACCCGAGCAGGTGGGTGCGAACTCGGCATCACAATATGAGAAAGATCATAAATAGTAGCTGCCCGTTTTCCCTCAAAAGGTTGCAAGGCTAACCCGGGTTCCCAATACGTATAGCCCTGCAACGGCTGAGTCAGCTTAGAGAATTGAAACTGCTGCCAACGGCTACGTAATGAATACCCAAATGGAAGCCTACGGGCCGCTCGTTTCAGGCGTGAACCTTTTAACCAGTGGGATGTCTCGCTTTGACGGTGGTCACTTTCCAACCATGCCAACGTAGAGGCCGTATTGAGAAGCTCGCCACCATGAGACCCTGCAAATGCTTCCAGCGGGTGTTGCTGCATTAAGCAGCCCAGTAACTGTCGTGTATAATGCCCCACGCCGCTAAGCGGCGGGTTAGCGCAATTAAGATTGGTTAGTAGTTTCATGGATAGTGCTACCACTCGGAATAGTAGGTAAAATTTTTTTAAACAGGGTGTTAGGAGATGAGTGTGGTGGAAAACAGAGCAACGAAACCGTACTTGGTGGATAACAATCCCGCGCTTAACATATATCGTCTTGAGCAACGCATGGAGGCAATGCTAAGCGAGCAACTGGTGGTACCAACGTCGGTCACGCCCTTGCCCAGTGCGCAACAAGAGCAGCGGCCCTCCATTGCCCGTCGCCTGCTTATCAAAATTAAAACCAGCCGCTGGGTAGTCGAATGGCTTCCCAGGCACCCCAAGCTCTACCGCTATGCCAGAAAGAGCTACCACATGCTCAAGCGGGTGGCTCGAAAAATTTCATAATATCAGTTGCTTAAGTGCGTGCTAAGCACAAGTGCTAAGCCGCTGATGAAAATAGCCAAGGCGCGTTATGATACGATAACGCCCCTTTACTTACCAAACATATAGGAAAAGCTAAGCATGGGTCTTAACGTATCAAAAACTGCGCTCATTACCGGAATTACCGGCCAGGACGGAGCCTATCTAGCACAGTTACTGTTAGAAAAAGGCTACCGGGTATGCGGTCTAGCCCCACGTAGAAGTTCTTCAGATGTCAACCTGTCGCGCTTAGAGTGGCTAGGTATTGAAAAGCAAGTAGAACTTTTTGACGGCGACCTTGGCGACTTAGGCAGCCTAATCCGCATCATGGAAAACTGCCAGCCCGATGAAGTGTACAACTTAGCAGCGCAGTCGTTTGTTCAGACCTCTTGGAGCCAGCCAGTACTTACCGGGCAAGTGACCGGTATCGGCGCGGTTAACGTATTAGAAGCCGTGCGCATTGTTCGCCCCCAAGCGCGTTTCTATCAAGCCTCCACTTCAGAAATGTACGGCTTAATTCAAGAGCCGATGCAAAGTGAGACAACCCCATTTTACCCCCGTTCGCCCTACGCAGCGGCCAAGCTGTATGCACACTGGATGACCGTCAACTACCGCGAAAGCTTTGGCCTTCACGCCTCCAGCGGCATTTTATTCAATCACGAATCACCGCTACGCGGCCTTGAATTCGTCACACGTAAAGTGACCGACGCCGTTGCTCGCATCAAGCTAGGGCAGCAAAAAGAGCTACGCCTGGGCAACATTGACGCTAAGCGCGACTGGGGCCACGCCCGCGACTACGTGAACGCCATGTGGCTCATGCTACAGCAAGACACCCCTGATGATTACGTGATTGCGACCGGTATCACCACCACTGTCCGAGACATGTGTGAAATCGCGTTCAACTATGTTGGACTCAACATGGATGACTACGTCGTGATTGATCCGCAATTCTACCGCCCGGCGGAAGTAGAAGTCCTGCTCGGCAACCCCAAAAAGGCACAAGACAAGCTAGGCTGGAAAGCCGACACAACGCTTGAAGCCATGATTGAAGAAATGGTCGAGGCAGACCTAAAGCGGCGGAGCAACTAATGCAATGCATGCTGGTGACCGGTGCAAGCGGGTTTGTAGGGCAGCATTTGCTGTCAGCGCTACAGCAAACATGGCCAACTGCTCAGCTGCATGCCACGACTAGTCAAGCAGCGTCTGCACAAAGGAGAGGCCTTGCCTCTCCGTGTGGGGCGGTACAGTGGCACGCCTTAGACGTGCGAGATGCCGCGTCAGTAACCCGCCTGATAAAGAGCACCCAGCCCGACGCAGTGATCCATCTGGCAGCGCAATCTCATGTGCCTACCAGCTTTCAACGTGCGCGCTACACTTGGGATGTGAACCTGATCGGCACGCTTAATGTGATAGAGAGCATCAAGCAAGCCTGCCCAAAGGCGCTACTGCTGAACGTTGGCTCATCAGACATGTACGGCGCAGCCTTTCGGAGCGGACAAAAAGTCACAGAAGCAACGGCCTTTCAACCGCTCAACCCCTATGCCGCCAGTAAAGCGAGCGCCGATTTAGCCGTAGGCCAATGCGCCGCCAGTGATCAACTCCGCGCAATACGAGCACGGCCCTTTAACCACACCGGGCCAGGGCAAACAGATGCCTTCGTATTAGCCAGTTTTGCCACGCAAATAGCGCTGATAGAGAGCGGCCATCAGCCACCGGTATTGCAAACCGGCGACTTAACCGCAGAGCGGGATTTTTTAGACGTACACGATGTATGCCAAGCCTACATAGCACTGCTACAGCTACCAGCTAACCAACGGAACGGCCTAGCCTACAACATCGCCTCAGGGCGTGCTGTTGCCATTGGCGAGTTACTGAAACAATTGCTGTCAATGTCGAGTGTTGTCATAGAGCACCGCCTAGACCCATTGCGCCAACGCCCATCTGATATACCGACGGTTCAAGCCAGCACAGACGCCATTCAGGCAGCTACCTCATGGCAGCCAAGCATTGGGCAAGAAGCCATGCTGCACCGTTTGCTAGAAGAGTGCCGTCAACGGCAACGCCAAGCGCCTTAAGCGAGTTAACCCATGAATTTGGCATTACTGTATCACTTAACCCGACAAGACCTCGTCGACCGCTACGCCGGATCAATACTCGGCGCCGCATGGACCTTCATCATGCCGCTGGTCAATATTCTTATTTTCACCCTAGTGTTCTCCCGCATTATGGGAATGCGCTTAGGTGAAATGGGAGTAGAGCTAGGCGAATATAGTTACAGCGTATATCTCGTTATCGGGGTGTTGGCTTGGAACTTGTTTGCTAACACCTTAACCCGCGTTACTCACGTCTATCACGATAAAGCGGCGATTATCGGCAAGGTCAATATCTCGCTGTTTTTTCTACCTTTATACATCCTGCTATCCGAGTTGGTGATTTATGTCATAGCCAACGCGTTTTTCCTGATGTTTCTATTTTTAATAGGTTTTGAATTTAGCTGGCACTGGGTCTGGTGGCCGCTAATACTGCTGGTTCAACAAACCCTGGCTTACGCAATTGGCATTATTTTTGCCACGTTGAGCGTGTTTATACGCGATATCAAGCAGTTTGTAGGCGTACTGACCCAGCTCTGGTTCTGGCTGACGCCGATTGTGTATGTCATCACCATCCTGCCCGAAAACTGGAAGCCTCTATTTTTACTAAACCCCTTCTATCACGTTGTTAACGCACTGCGCGATGTGCTGATGCTCCAAAGCACGCCCAATTTCGTGCCCCTGGCCAGCATTATGGTCATCTCCTCCATCATGTTATGGGCGGGCATGAAACTAGGCCATCGGCTTGAGCGTGATATTCGCGATTTCATCTAAGAGGTGGGCATGATCCAGGTAGATAACATCACCAAGCATTTCCGATTCTATGCCCGTCCATCAGACCGGTTAAGAGAAATCATCACCCGCAAGCCGCGCCACCACTCCCACAAAGCGCTAGACGGCATTAGCTTCACAGTAGCCGATGGAGAAACGCTGGGCATCTTAGGGCGCAATGGCGCGGGCAAATCCACCCTGCTAAAACTGCTAACCGGCGTACTGCTGCCGGATTGCGGGCACTTCAGCGTAGAAGGGCGGATCACCGGGCTGCTAGAACTAGGCACCGGGTTTGACAGCAACCTAACCGGAGCACAAAACATCCTAGCCAATGGCCTGCTGCTAGGGATGACGGTAAAAGAGATAGAAGCGCGCCGCCAATCGATTATTGATTTCAGCGAGCTAGGCAGCTTTATTGATGAGCCGCTGCGCACCTACTCATCAGGCATGGTCATGCGTCTCGCCTTTGCGATAGGCATACACGCCGACCCCGCCTGTTTTGTCATCGACGAAGCGCTCTCGGTAGGGGATGCCCACTTCCAGCAAAAATGTATGCGTCGCATCCGCGAATTTAGAGCGGCGGGAGGCTCCATTATTTTTGTCTCTCACGACCTAAACGCGGTCAAAATGCTTTGCGACAGCGTCATCGTATTGGAAAAGGGCCACGTGGTTTTCCAAGGGGAAGCCGAGGCCGCCGCCAACCACTACAACCGCCTATTAGCAGAAGACACCGACCTGGACGGCCAAGCTGTCCGAACTGCCCACTACGGCACCAAAGAAGCCACCATTGAGCACTGCGAACTCATCGGAGCCGAGAGCCAAGGCATAACCCTCACCAGTGGCGAGCAAGCGCAAATACTGGTGGACATACACGCCCACCAAGACCTTCCCGACATCACCCTGGGGTTCATGATTCGCGACCGTTTTGGGCAAGATATTTACGGCACCAATACCTGGTACCTCAACCAGCCGCTGCAAATGAAAGCAGGCGAGCAGCGCCGCTGTCGCCTTAACCTGGATATGTGGCTCGCGCCCGGCAAATACACTGTCACGCTGGCGCTGCACGAAAGCAGCGACCACACTCGGCGCTGCTACCAATGGTGCGACAACATTCTGCGTTTTGATATTGCAGGCATAAGGGGCCACAGCTTTGGCGGTGTTTGTCGGCTACCGCTCGACTGCCAGTTTGAACCCCTAGGCCCCCAAGGCACGACAGCCCAGGAAGGCACTCATGTTACTGAATAACAACCCCCAGCTGGACACGGCAGAAATAAGTACAAAAATTCGTCAGCGCATGAAAGGGCTGCATGAAGCTCCTGCATTGGTAGGGGAGCAGCATTGGCAAGCAAGCCTAGAAGGCAAAGTAGTCGCCCTTGGCAGCACCCACGAGCGCCACCTTGGCCAAGCAGCCAATTACGTTGGCCTGCTAGCACTACCCACGCCGCTGTTCATCGAAGAGAGCTATTACTACTTAACCGGCCAGCTACCCGAATACTCACAATACCAGCGGCACCTAGCCATTCTGTTAGAGGGTGAAGAGCGGGAAAGATGGCTGCTCAATTTAGCCAAGCAGCACAAGCCAACCGCTAAAAGCCTAACGCCACCGCCGTTACCTGGGTTAGAAAAAGGGCTGGCGAAAGCACGGCTTAAATATATGCCAAAACTCGGGCGCGTAATACGCATCGCCTGGAGCCTAGTCACGCTTGATAAAATACGTAGCCGCCTGCAGCAAGTCATGCACCTGCAGAATGCCCGTTACGATGCCCTGCTAGACCTGCACCGCCAACAAGCCCAAGCCATTGCCGCACTGCAAGCAAACCAAGGCAAGCTAGAAGCAGAAAACGCCATCTTGGCCCGACAGCTTTCTCAAGGGCTTTCTCAAGAACGCTCGCAACAATCCTCCTCACTGCAGCAAAGCAGCGTTGCGAGCGGCGCGCTTTCTAGCCACCAGCAAAATGGCGTTTCGTCGCAGCAGTCGCTTATGATGGAAGACACTCAAGCGAACCCCGAGCGCGATTTCTACCTAGCCCTAGAAGCGCGCTTTAGAGGCTCGCTCTCGGCCATCAGCGAGCTAATGAAAGAGCACCTGCCCCATGTCGCCAATACCAAACCGCTACAACAGGGCAAAGCGCTGCTAGACCTGGGGTGCGGGCGAGGTGAGTGGTTAGCCCTGGTAAAAGCAGAAGGCTACCAGGCTTGGGGGGTTGATCTAAATGCCACCAATGTCACCATCACCCGCCAGCGCGGGCTAGATGTGCGCTACGAAGATGCGCTCACCACCCTGGAAAACTGCGAAGAAAACAGCATCGGGATGATTACTTCGTTCCACTTGGTCGAGCACCTCAGTAACGAGCAACTACGTACCCTGCTGCGCGAAGCCCTGCGGGTGTTAGCCCCTGAAGGCACACTGCTATTAGAAACCCCCAACCCGCAAAACCTGCTGGTAGGAAGCTGTAATTTTTACCTAGATCCCACTCACGTGCGCCCCATACCTCCCGACTTTATGCAGTTCCTCGCAGAGTACAGCGGGTTTGCGCGCGCCGAGATACTTCCCCTGCACCCCGTCGATGACTCGCTACACCTTCCCGACGAAGGTGAAACATCGCGTCGAGTGAACCACTACCTATATGGCCCCCAAGACTACGCCATGCTTGCCGTGAAGGCCGCCGAGTCGAACACAACGGATCCCCAGGAGACACACGGATGACCCACGTAACGGCAATTCATCAATTTCACCACGGTGTCGACATCGGCGATGGCGTCACCAACAGCATGCTCTTTATTCGCAAATTACTGCGCAGTATGGGCTTTAAATCAGAAATTTTTGCAGTCAATATCCCCAGCCGCCTGCAATCCGTGGTGAAACCCTACCACGGGCTAGAAGCCTACTCCGCCGACACCACCCGGCTACTACAGCACCACTCGATGGGCCACGAACTAGGCGAGTGGATCAACAAACTCGCGATACCCCGCGTGCTGGTGTACCACAACATCACCCCTAGCGAGTTTTTTAGCCCCGGCAGCGACTACCGCCGCTACGCCGAGCTAGGCCGCGAACAGCTACGCCAATGGCGCGAAAGCTTTGAAGGCATGATAGCCGTTTCCGAATACAACGCCGAAGACCTCGCCGAGTTAGGCTACGCGCGGGAACAGGTCAGCGTGATACCGCTGCTGGTGGATATGGACAACCTCGGCACCAGCGAACCGCCACGTCCAGCACTCTCGCAAACCCTACACCCTTCGCTACATGTGCGCCCGGCGCTACTGTTTGTTGGCCGCATTGTAGAGAATAAGCGCCAGCACCTGCTGCTAGAGATGCTCTGGTACCTACACCGCATGAGCGAACCCAACCAGCAACCCCTCCCCATGCTGATCTTAGCAGGGGGCGGCGACACCACCCCTTACGGCCACTTTATTCGCCAGCGCGCCCACCAACTGCACCTGGATGACAGCCTCATCATGCCCGGCAAAGTAGATGACCAGCTGCTCCAGGCGCTGTACCAGCACAGCGACGCCTTTGTATGCGCCAGTGCCCACGAAGGCTTCGGTATGCCCCTGCTGGAAGCCATGGTGGCCGGTTGCCCCGTGGTAGCCATGAACACCAGCAACATTCCCCACACCCTAGGCGAGGGCGGCTTAGTGCTGAATGAGCAAGACCCCGCCACCATGGCAGCCGCTGTTGGGCTAATGCTGGAAGACTCCGCACTGCGCCGCAGCGTGCTGGAAGGCCAGCACCGCTCGCTAGGCCGTTACCAGCCTAGCCTACTGGCTGAACAGCTCAAAAGCTGGCTGCACACCACGCTCAACATCACCCCACCGGGCAGCACCACCGACGTACAAGGAAGCTAACGCGGCATGCAAACACTCACCGCTATCCACCAGTTTGCCGTTACCTGCACCCCCGGTGATGGGATAACCAACGGAATGCTGTTTATACAGCGTCTTGCCAAAGCATGGGGGTTACCTTCCAACATCTACGTGATTGATGCCCCCGAAATGCAAGGCAAGGTTGCGGACTACCAAAGCTACAACGTCCAACCCAACGATTTACTGCTGATTCACCACGGCAGCGGCAACCCGCTAGAGCAGTGGCTGCAAGCGCTGCCGTGCCATAAAGTGTTGGTGTACCACAACATTACCCCCGAGCGCTTTTTCAGCCCAGGGCACCCCGCCATTCCCGTACTACGCCACGGCAGAGAACAGCTCACCCACTGGCACACCTGGCTAGATGGCGCCCTAGCGGACTCAGAACAGAATCGCCAAGAACTGCTAGCAGCAGGTTTCCCAGAAGCCACCACCACCACGCTACCGCTACTGGTCGACCTGAACCGGTTCAGCGCCATTGGCTCGCCCTACGAAAGCAGCCAAAGCCAAAAAGCCCCCGAAGAGATCGCTAACCAACCCTACCGCCTACTATTTGTAGGGCGCTTGGCGGGCAATAAAAACCAGGCTGGCCTGCTAACCACCCTAGCCGAAATGCAGCAGCGTAGCGCCTGGCCCGTACATTTAACCTTGGTAGGCGGGGGCGATGCAGATATCATCACTGAACTAAAACAGCAGGCCCAGCAGCTAGGCATTGCCGAACAGGTCCACTTCACCGGCAAAGTAGACGACCCCACGCTGCACCGCCTTTACCAGCAAGCCGACCTCTACCTAAGCCTAAGCGAACACGAAGGCTTTGGTATGCCGCTGATAGAAGCCATGGCCTACGAACTACCGGTAGTTGCCTACGCCGCCCCCGAGAGTAGCATAGCCGACACCGTTGGCCCCGCTGGCCTACTGCTACAGCACAACGACCCCAGCGCTGCCGCCGTGGCCGCGCTAATGGTATTGGAAAACGCCAACCTGCGCGCCCAGCTGATTACCGCCCAGCGCGAACGACTGTACCACTTCTCACCGCCGGTGCTTGTTGAACAGCTCAACCGCTTTTTAGCAGGTCTGGGGTGGCAGGCGCCCAACCCGCCGCCTACGCTATCCAGCGGTTTACCGCCGCAGCGGGCTCTGCGTATCGAAGGGCCCTTCGATACCAGCTACAGCCTCGCGCTGGTTAACCGAGAGCTCACCCAAGCGCTGCTGAACCAACAAGTAGATGCAACTCTACACAGCACCGAGGGCAGCGGCGACTTCACCCCGGACCCGGCTATTTTTCAGCGCGTTCCCGCCCTTGCCAGCGCGTACCAACACGCGGCGCAGCCCGCCTGGTACCAAGCCGGGCTGCGCCTATGCTACCCGCCGCGTACCACAGAGCTAACCGGCAAACACCGTTTAATTCACACCTACGGATGGGAAGAATCAGTGTTTCCCCACGAACACGCCCAAGCCTTTAATGCCCGGCTCTCGGCGGTGAGCACCATGTCGCGCTATGTATCGCGGGTGCTGGCCGACAGCGGCGTGAAACTACCGCTACCTGTGACAGGCGTAGGCACCGACCACCTCACCGATATCGAGCCAGACTCAAAAGCCATTGCCCAATGGCTACCCGCGCCAACGGCAGAAGCCACCAGCAGCAAACCGCTCACTTTCCTGCACGTTTCCTCCTGCTTTCCGCGCAAAGGGGTGGATGTACTGCTGGCAGCCTGGGGCCAAGCCTTCACACAAGCCGATAACGTTCAGCTGGTGATTAAAACCTTCCCTAACCCCCATCACGATATTGCCGGGGAACTGCAAGCATGGCGGCAGCAGCACCCCCAAGGGGCCAGCATCACGCTGATTAACCAAGACCTAACCCCCCAGGCCATACGCGCGCTTTACCACCACGCCGATGTATTAGTCGCCCCCAGCCGTGGGGAAGGCTACGGCCTACCTATGTCCGAAGCCATGTGGTGCCGCCTGCCGGTAATTACCACCGGGGCAGGGGGGCAGCGCGATTTCTGCACGCCGTACACCGCCTGGTTAATTGACTACCACTTTGCCCGTGCCAGCACCCACATGGCCCAGTTCAACTCCATATGGGTAGAGCCAGACACCGTCCACCTTACCCAACTGATGGGCGAGTTTTACCAACAGCACCAACAGCACACCCTAGCGCAGTGGGCCCAGCCCCGCTGTGAGGCCGCTTATCAACTCATCAGCCGCCAACACACCTGGGCCGCTGTGGCCAAGCGCCAACAGCAAGCGATTAACGCGTTAGAACACCAGCCCCTGCTAGCCCCGCGCCCCAACATTGGCTGGGTAAGCACCTGGAACAGTAAGTGCGGCATTGCCACCTATTCACGGCTGCTTGCAAGCCCCGCGCTTGCCGAGCAAGTTACCGTGCTGGCAGACCACACCCACGCCCGCATTGCAGAAGATGCCCCCAACGTGGTGCGCTGCTGGCAACAAATTGAAGGCGACGGCAGCGGCGGCTATATCGAAGACCCGCTCGACAACCTACTGGCTGAAATACGCCAGCGGCAGCTAGATACCCTCATTATTCAGTTCAACTTTAGCTTTTTTGGCACCGCCCCCCTAACGCAATTGCTACACACCCTGCAACAAGAGGGCGTGCGCGTACTGGTGTTCTTCCACTCCACCGCCGATGTGACCTGGGGCACGCTAGAAAAAAGTCTCACCCAAATGGCGCCCGCCCTGCGTCAGTGTGAACGCCTCATGGTGCACAGCGTGGCCGATTTAAACCGCCTAAAAGCGATGCAGCTGCATGATAATGCCACGCTCTTTCCCCACGGCGTGATGGCCAACCCCACATTAGAGCCACCGGAAGACCCCCAATACCACGCCCTGCAAAACCGCACCGTAATTGCCTGTTATGGCTTTTTACTGCCCCACAAAGGCGTGCATGAGCTAATCGAAGCCTTTGCGCTAATCGCCAAGCAGGGCACTGCAGAAGGGCAGCCAGAACGCCACCTGCTGCTATTAAATGCCCTATACCCCGCGCCGCCCTCTGAACAGGAAGCCCAGCGCTGCCGCGACACCATTGCCCGCTTGGGGCTGCAATCTCAAGTCACCATGATCAATGCCTTCCTGCCGGATGAACAAACCCTAGGCTGGCTGCAAGCGGCCGACTTACTGGTATTCCCTTACCAGCACACGCAAGAATCCTCCTCTGCGGCGGTGCGTTGGGGGCTAGCCAGCGGCAAACCCGTTGCCTGCACGCCGCTAAACATTTTTGATGACGTAGCCGAAGCCGTTAGCTGGCTGCCGGGCACCGACCCCCACAGCATGGCACAAGGCATCGAAGCGCTCCTCAGCGATCCCGCCGCCCGCCAAGCGCTGCAACAGCAAGCCAAAGAGTGGGTGCGTGCCCACGATTGGCCGCGCCTCTCTCTGCGCTTAAAAGGGCTCCTAACTTCACTAGCTTGGCCGAAAGATGTGACAAATTAAGTAGCCACAAAGGTTGATTATGAAGGCGCCGCAAGGCAGGGTTAGGGCCATGCCGCGCCGTGTATCAAGGGTTTGCGCGGCGTAGTACGCCTTTGTTAAGTAATCGAACACTGTTCTTGCAAGACTGAGGTTTTTCCTTTTTACTGTATGGAGATTGGCATCGGTTGTGCTAGTCTATTCACGGTAAAAGCATTTATGGTCTAATTAGACCCGCTTAATACCTTGGGATATTGCTTAAAGGTGTATTGCTTGACATCATCTACCAGCAGTCCTATAACGCTATTGCCTCATCGGGGTGTTCATACCCCAGTTAGGGGTATGACAATACAGGCCGAGGCCGACGGGTCTAGGTGTCAAGCTTGGCACCGGTGGTCTGAAAATGTCGATTCGACAAACTAACGGAGCTTTAAGTAATGGAAACAACTAACGCGATCCAACAGATTTACATCGGTCTTTTAGGCCGTGCTGCTGACCAAGAAGGCCTGCAGTACTGGACCGACGAAATCGAAGCTGGCACGCTGACGCTCGAGCAACTGCGCGCTAACATCGTTGAAGAGCAGCCGGAATACGAAGCAACTTTCGGCGGCCAAACCCGCGCACAAGTGGTTTCTCAGCTGTACGCTAACCTGTTCAACCGTGCTCCGGATTCCGAAGGCCTGCAGTACTGGGTAAACGGTGAAGGCGCAAGCGTTAACATCGACCAGCTGGTACTGGCTCTGGTTAACGGCGCAGCCGCTGCTGACAGCCTGGTACTGGACAACCGTACTGAAGTTGCCAACTACTACACCGAAGAGCAGGGTGCTGCAGGCTCCTTCGACGAAGAGCTGGCTGGCGCAGTTATTGCTGACGTTGACGGTACTCGTGCTTCTGTTGAACAAGCGAAAGCTTCTGTAGACAACGGTGACATTACTGCACCGACGCCGAACGAAGGCAATACTTTCACGCTCACTACAGCTACCGGCGAAAACATTGTTGGTACCGCTGACAACGACCAGTTCCGTGCAGTTCTAGATGCCGGTACACCTGCCAACGGCACGCTGAATACTGGTGACGTCATTAATGGTGCTGGTGGACAAGATACCCTGAACTTATTCGTTGTGGGTGCTGCTGGTTCTTCTACACTTGTTCCGGGTGGCGGCGAAA
Organism: Vreelandella venusta; assembly: GCF_044809155.1. GTDB lineage: Bacteria > Pseudomonadota > Gammaproteobacteria > Pseudomonadales > Halomonadaceae > Vreelandella > Vreelandella venusta_B. The sequence goes on along the minus strand of NZ_CP085241.1, from coordinate 2,290,856 downwards.
TCAGCAACATCGAAACAGTCAACCTTGTCAAAGGTACTGGCGGCGATCTTTCAAACGGTGTTGATGCTAGCCAGTTTGCTGGTGCTACTCAGGTTTGGCAGAAGGGCTTTGCCGCTGCTGAGCTAGGCGACGTTACTAAAGTTGGCGCTGGCGTCACTGTTGGTATTGACGGTACTACCAATGCTGCGGCAACGACCGATATCGATTTGACAGCAGCCTTTACTAAGTCTACAGGCGCTTTCGCTCTGAGCGGTGTTGAAAACACTGGTGGTGCGGACTCTGATATTGTATTGACTGCCAACAGTGTTGGTACTGCAGCTGCAGACGCCACTAAGACTCTGACCGTTAACGGCGGCGTAACTGAAGATAACACTGGTGTGTTGGAGCTGATTGACGCTGTTGATGGCACTGTAGGTACTGACGTTGTTGAAACTCTGAACCTTGGCCTGACAGGCGAAGATATCACTGTTAATGCTGCTGAGATGACTAAACTGAAGTCTATCGACGCTTCAAGCTCTACTGCTGATATCACTACCACTGTTAACGCTGGTACTCTTAAGGATGTTACCTCCGTTAAGCTTGGTTCTGGTGCAGACGACCTGACCCTCAACGTTGACGCGAAAGACATGACCGTTGACTTGGGTGCTGGCAACGACGTCCTGACGACTGGCGCAACTGCTTCTGCTTCCAATGCTGCTGCCGAAATCACCTTGGGCGCTGGCAAAGACACAGTTGAAGTTGCATCCGCCCTGAACAACATTGTTGGTGCAGCATCTTTTGAAGATGGCAAAATTACTATTGCAGACTTCAAAATTGGCGAAGACACACTTGACTTTAAAGCCGCCGGAACCGCGACTCTGGTAACTCTGTCTTCTGCCCAGCTAGATACTGCAAATAGCGCTGCTTCTCTTCAAGATGCAATTGCCTCTGTAGACGCGCTACTTGGTTCTAATGGCGAAGCTGCCGTATTTAGCTACGACGGAAATGCTTACGTTTTCGTTGAGCAAAACACTGGAACCAACGGCCTGGCTGATGGCGATGGCCTAATTGAGTTGATGGGTGTCGACGCTGCTGCATTGAGCACAGATCAGAATGGCGGTCTGCTGGTTTAAGACACCAAGTCTTACGCTCCACTGAGCTTGCTCAGTGACCATGAACCCCCGGCCTCGGCTGGGGGTTTTTTATTCCATATTTTTCAAGGAGACCCCATGACCCAATGGATTGCACTCTCAAAAACTGACCACGCCGAATCGCTCTACTGGCCCCGTGACGGGTATCACTTTGCCAGCGACCAGCAAGTGGTGCCGATATTAGTAGCAGAACTCGGTAAGCTGTTACCGCATTACGCCCTGGGCTTTGTTAAAGAGAACGATGCCTATGCGCCGGTGGCTATCACCGGCTTGGGCAACGGAAGCCTTTACGTAGCGCCCAATGGCAAATGGCTGGGCAGCTATGTACCTGCGGCACTGCGGGGGTATCCCTTCCGTTTGGCCCAGCAAGACGATCAGACCATCCTCTGCGTAGATCAAGCGAACCTCACCGACGAACCCTCGGCCAAGCCGCTGTTTGACGATGAAGGTAATGTGGCAAAAACCGTGTCAGATACGCTGGAATTTCTAAAGCAGTGCGAACAAAGCCGCCAAGTGACGGCTGCCTGTGTGCAGAAGCTTGCAGACGCGGGGGTGATTGAAGAGTGGCCGTTGCAAATAGGTCGAGGCGAAGGGCAGGAGCCTTTGAAGGTCAACGGCCTACACCGTATTAGCGAACAAGCCCTGAACAGCCTGGATGCCGAGACCCTGCACGGTCTACGCGGTGGCCCGCTTTCATTGGCCTATGCTCAGATGCTCTCAACCCATCAGCTAGGCGAGCTGACCAAGCGTGCGGAAATGTTGGCGAAGGCGGGTGGCACAGAAGACGTGCCGGAGAACCTGGATAGCGTGTTTGATAGCGACGACGACGATTTGATGTTTGATTTTGATAGTTGAGGGCAGGTTGAGCGCGATAAAAGTCACGCTGATTGTGAGTAACGTTAATGCCGCTCCGTGCGGCGTTTTATGTTGTTAAAAACGGGATTGTAGTGCCAATGGCGTAACTGTCAGTCAACGCTTTACTGTGTTAGGTTGGCTTTGAAGTGGATTAATCATTGCGTCAATCAACAAAAAGGGAAGGCGTCATGGCAACGGCGGATATTCAGAAAGTTTACTTGGGCCTGCTCGGTCGTCCTGCGGACGCGGAAGGGCTGGCCTATTGGAATGAAGAAATCGAAAACGGCACCCTGACGCTGGAGCAACTGCGTGCCAACATCGTTAATGAGCAGCCCGAGTTTGCCGGCGGCCCAGGGCAACTGAGCCGTGCTGATTTCGTCACCCAGCTTTACGCCAATATGTTCGGCCGTGAGCCGGATGACGCCGCTGATTACTGGCTGACCGGGGACGGGGCGAGCGTCAATCTGGATCAGCTCGTCATGGCATTCACCGACGGTGCCTCTGAAGAAGACACCGTGGCATTGAACAACCGCGCCACGATTGCCCAGCAAATCACTGATGCGAACCTCGCATTGGAAGACGACGCAGCCACGTTGCTAGAAGGCGTTACCAACGATCCTGCTACTGTAACAGCTGCCAAGCAGGCGGTTGAAGAGCGGGCTAGCGGTGAAGAAGAATCCACCGGTGGTGGTGGTGGTGGTGGTGGTGGTGGCGGTTCTACCTCTAGTTACACGCTGGCTGACGCAGTAAAAGCCGATGATGGTAGTGGATTACCCACGACCTATAATGTTTCTGATATTGCTGATGCTGTGAAAACCTCTTTGTCGGTTCAAGAGGCGCGCATCATTACTAAGGCAAATAATTACGCAAACGAGTCTTTCAGCGTTGTTGATACGGTAACGAATCTGACCGGCGACCAAGGCGACCTGTCTGATGCAACGTCTGTCACCGTTCAACTGGCAACTGATGGCTCTGATGCTGACTTGTCTGGTGTTACTCTGGATGACGACGTTACTGCCATCGACCTGAACAGCCAGAATGCGACGCTCACTGTTGCTCAGGCTGGTCTGACGATCACGGCCAACGGTGGCACTTATGCAATCGAAGACAGCGTAACGAATCTGACCGGCGACCAAGGCGACCTGTCTGGTGCAACGTCTGTCACCGCTCAACTGGCAATTGATGGCTCTGATGCTGACTTGTCTGGCGTTACTCTGGATGATGACGTTGACACCATCGATCTGAATGGCCAGGCAGCGATGCTGAGCATTGAGCAGGCTGGTCTGACGCTGAGCGATAGTTCTGGTGACACTGCCTTGGCGGCTCGCGACATCACCATTGCTGATGCGTTTAACGCCACTGTCACTTACTCTGATCTGACAGCAGCTAACTTGGGTGTCAACTCTGTCACGCTAGACGATGTTGTAGACAGTGTAGCCACGATCGACTTTGCTGATGCTGGAGTTGTAAATGGTGCTGTAGGCACAGCCTTTGCGACTGACGATGCAATCACCGTCGAGGTTGATGTAACTAGTGGTAACGATATCACCACTTTGGATGCAAGCACGATTGGTGGCGCCTCGGTGACTATCGATGACACCACAGATAGCTACACGCTGTCTGCAGCGGACTACAACACTGCGTTTGTAACAAACGGACTGTCTACTTCAGCTGGCGACACCATCACCGTCAACGGCACGCCCTCAACTGATACCATCAACGCGTCTGATCAGGCGGCTAACTTTGTGCTGAATGGCCTTGATGGGGATAACGTCCTAACCGGCGGTAATGGCAATGATGTTCTTTCAGGTGGGCTTGGTAACGATACCTTGCGTGGTGGGCAAGGCAATGACAGTCTAACAGGGGGGGGGGGAGGCCAAAATATATTTGTCTTCGCCCAAGAAGATGTGTCAAGAGGGATAGACACTATTACCGATTTCACGACAGGTACTGACACTATTCTTGTTAATTTAAATGGTTCACATATCGACGGCTCGGTTTTCCAAACTTCCAATGGTCTTGGTTCAGGAAACCCTAATTTCAAAGCGGGCAATGTCGTGGTGGATACATGGACTGAAAACTCCACGGACTATTTATATGTCGCCGTAAAAGACTCTACTGGTGCCCAATTTACGAGTAGCGAGTCGTTTCGTATCGATATTGGTAACAACAGCAACTTCAAGCATTCTGATTTGTCTTTTGATCTCACCGGCACCGAAGGCAATGATGTGCTGATTGGTGGTGCTGGCGATGACATCATCAATGGCGGTGAGGGTGATGACATCATCACTGGTGGTGCGGGTGTCGATAAACTTACAGGTGGCTTAGGATTGGATACTTTCGTCAATGCAGATATTGCCAACGAAGGTAACGATCTAATCTACTCGTTCACAACGGACACTGATGGAGCTGGTGTTAATGAGGGTGCCGATACGCTTCAGTTCTCTGATGCTGATCTGACGAGTATCACAGGATTTGCAGATGCAGACCGTGCAACAGGTACCACCTTACTGCTTAACGACGGTTTTACCTCGGTTAAATTTATTACTGGGTCTGGTGCTGTTGCTGATGAGGCGTTTGCGACCTTTGCCTTCGATACCGATACTGGCGTTCTGACATTCGACGCTGACGGTACTGGTAGTGAAGAAGCAATCGAAATCGGTACCCTGTTTAGCGATGCAGGAACTACAGGAATTAGCGACCTAACAATAAATGATTTCAGCTTTGTTGCTTAATCCCACTCCCTGAGTGAAATGCCTATCACCGGATAGGTCAAAGGCCCCACAACCCGACTCCTTTGAGGCGGGTTTTTCGTTTATTTTCTAACCAAAATGCCACGAACTATTTAACTGTAGTTGTAGTGGCCAGAAATTAGATCAATCATTTTTTGATCAGTGTTAGGCCTTATGACCACTGATAGTTGGCCAGTATTTCTCTGTAACGGGTGTGCATAGCCCAATTAAGGTAGGCCTACCAGTAACTCACAGCGCACTTTGCCTGCTTTTTCTGAATGTCAGACACGGGGAAGCCTCGGCTACCAACGCCGATAGAAGGGATGTCTTCGCGCTATCTGTGGAGCGTTACGTGGCCCAACGGTAGCTGGAGTGCAAGCCGCCCAGCCACTTCTTGCGCACCAGTTTCCTTGGCATTTTGAAGAAGTCAGGATGGTTAGCCGCTGGGTGATGGCTCATGTCGGGCAAGATCGGTGGTTCCGCATAGTTGTCCTATGCTCAGATGCTCTCGACCCACCAACTGGGTGAATTGACCAAGCGTGCGGAAATGTTGGCGAAGGTTGGTAGTACCGATGAAGTGCCGGAGAACTTGGATAGCGTGTTTGATAGCGACGACGATGATTTGATGTTTGATTTTGATAGTTGAGAACCGCACCAAAAGCGTCAAAGTGAATCATTTTGGCGCTTTTGGTAGTAGGCTAGATTTTCTATCAAACGTTCGGCAGGTCGTTTTAAATTTTCTAAGTTATTCAAGTGGCTAGGCGATTAGCACATCAAACTTAGCAATAGTTACATTCTGTCACCGTTCGACTATTTAGTGACAGGATTTTTGGGTCGAAATAATGCAGATTGAATCATTTGGCAGCGTTTGCGAGACGTAGTCGATATAAGGCTGCTCACCGGGCGGTTCAATATGTTTATAAAGTGTTTTCTAAAGTAGGATATTTCGGATTTATTTGTAAGAGATCGCCTTTCCTTTGTAAGAAATAGCTTACATACAAAGGATAGTTTTTCCCGAAAAGTGACGATCGTCGTTAAAGATTTGACCAAAATACCTGAATATCTATTTTACCTTGTGCTACTCCCTAATAGGTCGGTTTGCTTAGCAGGCTTAGTCTTGCTAATTTTATTTTTTAGTACTTAAAGTAAAACTGAACTAAATAATTAAGGGAATGCTAATGGCAACTGCCGATATTCAAAAAATTTATCTGGGTCTTCTTGGTCGTCCTGCGGATGCAGAAGGGCTGGCGTATTGGAATGAACAGATTGAAAACGGCACGCTGACGCTGGAGCAGCTGCGCGCCAATATCGTCAATGAACAGCCCGAGTTTGCCGAAGGCCCAGGGCAAATGAGCCGCGCCGACTTTGTTGCTCAACTGTACGTTAAAATGTTTGGCCGCGAGCCGGATGAGCAGGCGGAATACTGGCTAACAGGCGACGGTGCCAACGTCAATCTAGACCAGCTAGTGTTTGCTTTCACCGATGGTGCTTCTGAGGAAGATACCGCAGCACTGAACAACCGCGCTGCTGTTGCTCAACGTATCACTGACGAAGGTTTAGCGCTGGAAGATGACGTAGAGACATTGCTGGAAGGCGTCACCAACGACCCTGATACCGTGACAGCTGCTGAGCAAGCGGTAGAAGATCGTGTTAACGGTGAAACAGAAGACGCGCCTAGCACTGGTGGCGGCGGTGGTGGGGGGACGCCCACCTACACTCTTGCTGAGGCACTCGCGCTCAGTTCATTGCCAGACGATTACAATATAAGAATACAAGACGACAAGGAAAAATTTCTATCCGTCGACTTTACTGGCGAAAGCGCTTTTGTGAATCTTTCTTCGGCGGTTACAGAGAGTGAGCGCGCTCTTGATATCTTAAAAGGTGCTCTTAATCTACCAAAAGACAACCCGCTGGAGTCTACCGGTGATGAGAAGTTTGACACTCTTCTTCAGGCACTTTTTGTATATGATGTTGCACTAAACAAAGAGACAGGCGCACTGGCAAATCCTCCAGCTAATGGAACTATCAGTGTTGCAGAGGGTTTGGCTGCATTCTACGCACAAAATATTGATCAAAGCATCGTAAAATCGGGCGGTGATGTGGTCAAAACTGACCTCGGTACAGCTTTGGGGTTATTTACGCTCAAGGATTCCACCGATGCAATTTTTGAAATTGCGTCAAACCGTGCGGCTCTTGAAAGCGACGTTGCTGCGATCATTCAGGCGGTTGATATTGTTGAGCCTAATGACCATTTGTCAGTTGCTCAAGTACAGACACTTCAATCAACAGTCAGTGGAACTCAAGTGACGCTGAACTATAAAATTCTCGATAGCTTGGGGAATGTATTTTGGTATGGCTCAGATGAAAATTATGACCATGCCGTAGTGCCTCAGGTAGTAGAAGCCCAGGATGCATCTTCCATTACACTAATCGAGAGTGAGTTGGATATTTCTAGCCTCAAGGTTGTGGAAGGTGAATGGGCCGCCCCTACCACGCTCGATTTATCCCAGGTCAGCACTATTGGTAACATTACTGTTAGGGTTGCCGACTTAGCGAATGATACTTGGGGTAATAAGACAGACCTGGGAGACGCTACCACTGCCATAACTCGTAAGTCAGACCAGACTATTAAGCTGCCTTCCTTAGATAAAATTGGGGGCAATATTGCTCTGGAGAACATGACGATTGCATCAACCGGCGGCTACTCCCATAGCCCTGTGCAGAACGATGTGGTTGATATCACGTCTTGGAATCTTCAAGGCGAGTCTGATTTGGTAGATCTAATCACCCAGATTAGTATTGAGGAGGGGGAGGGTCTCACGGCAGAGACAGGAGGCCTTAATTACGTCGACCTTGTGATCAGTTTCGACAAAGATGATGACGGGACGGCTGATTTTGACCTTGCTTTAGCGAACCTCGTTAGTAAGAACGTCTACAACAAAATGCTCGCGGCGCTGGACACAGTAGCCGATACAGAGAACACCTTGGGTGGAGAGCCTCTCGATTCCACTCTGGACTTAGTTGAGTGGCTAGAGGCGAGTACGGATAATATAATTGAGGCTGGTAGCTTTGCTACTACACATGGTTTTGCTGATATGACCAAACAAGTGGTTAGTACTGACGCAATCACAGCGATCGTGGGCTTGATGGTTGACGAAGGGAACGTCGTTATCCAAGCCCCAGAAGTAACATAATCCCTCTATCTCTACCCCCACAACCCGCCTCCTTTGAGGCGGGTTATTCGTTCACTTTTTAACCAAAATGCCACGAACTATTTGTCACTCTAGTAACAGTTCTTGAGCGTTAAAAAAGCAATTTGCGTCATTTGGTGAGGGTGCACCTCCTTGCACCAGAAAGTAGAGCTAGGTGATGCAGCCGGTGGTCGTAGGTATTGCAGCGAGTTTTCGGATGATGGCTTCTGTCGTGCAGGATCATTGGCTGCGCATCGTTGGCTATGCTCAGATGCTCTCGACCCACCAACTGGGTGAATTGACCAAGTGTGCGGAAATGTTGGCGAAGGTTAGTAGTACCGATGAAGTACCGGAGAACCTGGACGAGCTGTTTGGGGAAGGGGATGATGATTTGATGTTTGATTTTGATAGTTGAGTCATGATCTAGTATCTCTAATATAATGGATCATCACCGCTAAATAAGGAATTGACATCATGGATATACAAATCGATATCACTCAGGACTTCACCATCGATAAGCTGCGTCAGCTGATTGCATCTCGCAACGATGACCGAGATCGGCAGCTGAGAGTGTCGCATGATGGCATCATTTATATTGAAGATAATCCGCATCAACATGACCTTTCAGATACTTACTTCGCCTTCGGAGTTTGGAACGAAGGCGAGGGCTATGTGGGCGCTGCTGCCGCGCAAGATGATGATCATATTGGACGTGTTTTCAATGCTATCCAGGCTAATTGGCCGAAGCGGAAAGCACCGTACAAAGTGGTTGATACTGTTTGAAGGTATGGTACGTCAGCTTAGCCATCCCTCTATTGGATGGCTGAGTTTGAGGAGTAGTAGCGCAGCGGTAATCACCCCAAAGTCACCACTTAATTCCTCCTAATTCCTTCGGTAAAGACAAACCTTTCAGCTCGCGTTATCCCACTGTTATTTAGCCTACCGGCGTACGTTTTGCTGCGTTCCTATGTTCCGCAACAGAAACGTTGTGCGACAAAGCGGATAAATATGTAAGCCATGGCTGAAAATTTTGTCAGTAATATCTTACAAGACGACTCACATCCCTTTGCGCACGCTAATAGCAAGCCATTACCACTTTTATTAATGGAGAGGCTCGCTATCCCGATATATCTATTTTTGCTAACGTACAGAGTTGCTTAACTCAAAAAACTACACAAGAGAAAGCTTCATGCTGCAAAAATTAGAAAATATTTATCTGGGGATTCTTCGCGGTGTTGTCCTGATTATTTCAGGTGGGTTGTTGCTTGGTGCTATCTTCTTCGGCATCAACGCCCTGAAAATTGTGGGTGGACCACCCTCATTTTCTCCCTATGTCCCATCGATCGAACCGCAAACCTCTAATAAGCAATACCTGATTGCGCAATACCAGATTCCGGAAGACACCCATGATGAGCCGGTGGATAACAGCGCTACCTCATCAAACAAGGCTGCCTCATCAACTGAGCCGACATGGGAAGACCCGCTGCAATCGCAGTATGAGGAAGTTGCTAATATGATTGATAGATTCGTGACCGAGGTAACCGGTGAAACGAATGGGGTCAATATGGAGTTTGTGATCAACCATGTACGCAATCGTGCAGAGGCCTACGGTGCTTATCGTCACACCCAAGCGTATGCTAACGATATTGTGCCTTACGTGCGTAATATGCTGGAAGACGAACATGTGATCGAGGTGGCTAACAACCAAAATGTCTTTGATATTAGCCATGATGTTCTAGACGGTTTCGACCAACAGTTTGAACAAGCCCTGAGCGCCGAAGAGCGCCGTCGTAGTCAAGCTCAACGCCAGCATGCACAAGATACAGTCGAAGGGATGCAAAGTCTTTATGTGGCAGGCGGTACCTTTGGCGCGTTTTTATTAATCGTTTTCCTGTCCATCTTTATTAAGATAGAGCGTAATCTTCGCCACCTGGCCGATTTACCCACAGAGCGTAAAAAAGCGTCTTGAAGAAGCGTTATCTGATTTCTAATTAGTCGTGAGTAATGAGGTGATGAAAGCAGGCGGCGGAACAGCCTTGCCTGTTTTTATTTTGTGTTTATACACTGAATCGCCCAGGTTTCATAGACACCTCCAGGCCTTATACTAAAGGTATCTAGGAGGATCCATGAGCCGTCCCCGTTACACTGAAGAATTCAAAATCGAAGCCGTTAAGCAGGTGGTAGAGCGTGGCCATCGAGTTGCCGAGGTCGCTGAGCGTTTAGGCGTGTCAGGCCACAGCTTGTACCACTGGATCAAGCGCTACGATAAGCCGGTAGAACAACGGCAAGAAGATGATGATCTCCAAGCTGAAAATCGTCGTTTGAAGGCTGAACTAAAACGCGTGTCAGAAGAGCGAGATATATTAAAAAAGGCCACCGCGTACTTCGCCAGGGAGTCCGACTGAGGTACGCGTTTATTCAAAAGCATGCGGGGCAATATCCGGTACGTCGCTTGTGCCGCATGATGGCCGTGCACCCTAGCGGCTACTACGCATGGTGCAAAAAAGCACTGTCTAATCGAGACCGGGGTGATCAGCGTCTCTTGGGATTGATCAAGCATGCGTGGCTTGAAAGCGGCGGTGTATATGGCTATCGCAAGGTCTATCAGGATTTGCGTGAGGCTGGCGAAGCCTGCGGTAAGCACCGAGTGGCCCGCCTGATGCGGAGGGAAGGTTTACGCTCTCAGACCGGCTATCGACGACGCCCTGGCTGCTATGGCGGTGGAAAACCGGCCATCGTATCACCTAACCATTTAGACCGTCAGTTTGAAGTAACAGCGCCAAATATTGCTTGGGTGACGGATATTACGTACATCCGAACGTACGAAGGCTGGCTTTATTTAGCGGTGGTTATCGACCTGTTTTCTCGTCAAGTGGTTGGCTGGTCGATGAAGTCACGTATGACCACGGAGTTAGTGCTGGATGCTTTATTGTCGGCAGTTTGGCGACGCAAGCCGCAAGGAACTGTGATGGTACATTCGGATCAAGGAAGCCAGTTTAGCAGTGGAGACTGGCAAAGCTTTCTGAAAGCTAATCACCTGGTGGGCAGCATGAGCCGACGAGGTAACTGTCATGACAACGCCGTTGCTGAAAGCTTCTTTCAACTCCTCAAGCGAGAGCGAATCAAGCGACAAATTTATTCGACACGCGAAGCGGCTAGACGCGACGTGTTCAATTACATTGAAATGTTCTACAACCCAAAGCGCCGCCACGGCACAAGTGATAACTTGTCACCGGTTGAGTATGAAAGGCGTTACTTTAAGAGCCTAACGGGTGTCTAGAATATCCGGGGCGATTCAGAAGTCGTTGCCCTGCTGGATGAAGACGCTTATGTGTTCACAGACGAAGAGGGCATGACGCAGCTGCTAGAGCTGGATGCCAGCTTCAATACGACACTCGCCCCGTTACACGAAGACTACGAGGATCGTGTCGTTCGGCTGGTGACGCAAAGTAGTGCACCCAACGTGGAGGTTTATGTCGCCAGTGCGCTTGATGTGGCCATCTCCAAGCTCGGTCGTTTTGGCGACCGCGACCAGCACGATATTCAGGCGCTGCTTCAGCTTCCTCAAATTGATATTGGCGAATTCGAACGATTGGCTCGGGAAGCGATCAGCTACTATGTAGGCGACGAGACCCGTATATTGGGCAATCTGAATGTGGTACTAGACGAATATCACCACAGCGAGGGCTAGTTATGGCAGTTTCCTTCACACGTAAACGGTTGTACCGGGTCGGCTCGCGCCCACTTGAGTTCGCTGTAGATGACGCGAAGCAGCTTGCTGAAGCCGTCTGGTTTCGTGGCTATCGCCCTACACAGGCGGAACTGGAAAGTCTGTGTGGCGTGATGCCTCGCGAGGACTTCCAACGAACACTCTGCGTGCTTGAGCTGCTTAGCCAGTACCCGGTATGTCGCCGTGATACCGCACGACATCTGCAACAGCTCACCAGGTATTTCCACCAGCAACTGCTGGGAAGCGACGACACTCCCACCCAGGGGCGATATTCTCCCAGCAAGCGATGGGGACTGAGCGATGCCACCGCTCCACTGCGCAAAGCGTTGCTTCCTTTGCAGACTCGAACTTATGCGGATGCAACCGGGCATCGTCACGGGTTGAGTGCTTAATGAACCAAGTTCTGGATAATGCCCACCTGCTTTGATTCGGGGCTGAAATCAACCTGGATCAGCTCAACAGTGTGGTGGAGGATAAAGATATGTTGGCAGAGAATTTAGAGAATTGGGCGCAGCAAGAGCGGCAAGCAGAGCGGCAAAAGGTTTTGCAGGAAACTGAGCAGCGAGTAAAGGATGCTGAACAACGTGCCTTAGAAAGCAAGCGCAACGCGGCCCGCAAGCTGATCGCGCTTACTGAAATGAATGATCAATTAATAGCAGAGATTGAAGAACTGCCCGTCGAGGAAGTCGAAAAGCTGCGTGCTGAGACCCAGCACTGATCCTGCATTAATTCCAGTAACCCCCGCCACACGTACAAAAAAGGGCAGCCACCGAATGGGGCTGCCCTTGTCGTATCTGCTTGTTTTTTGCTGCCTAATACACTCCCTACGTAATAGCCGCTTTCATGCCAGCAGAAGCACGTTCGGGCGCTGTAGTGGGCGTTGGGTATCGCGTGTTGTGGTAAAATGAAAACATTGAAATAGGAGCGCGCATGGCCAGCAAAATTCATAACCGCCACGATCACAGCTATAAGCTGATGTTTTCGCATAAACAAATGGTGCGGGACTTGCTCACCGGTTTCGTCAATGAAGCCTGGGTGGAGCAGCTGGATTTTAATCAGATGGAACAGGTCAGCGGCACCTATATCACCGATGAGCTGCGGGACCGTGAAGATGACATGATTTGGCGGATATGGTGGCGAGACCGCTGGCTGTACGTTTATCTTCTCCTAGAGTTTCAGTCTTCGGAAGATAAGCACATGGCCGTGCGCATCATGAGCTACCTGGGGCTGCTGTATCAGGATCTGATTCGTCAGGACGCTTTTACGCCGAGCGGCAAGCTGCCACCTGTATTGCCCATCGTGCTCTATAATGGAGAAAAGCGCTGGACAGCGGCACAAAACATTGCAGATTTGGTCGAACCAGTACCGGGTGGTTTAGAGCGTTATCGTCCCAATCTGAGCTATTTGTTGCTGGATGAAGGAGCGATTGTTGATGCGCCGGGGTGGTCAGACGAAATGCACAATATCGTGGCAGCGATATTTCGTATTGAGAAGCACCGCAATGAAAGCGATGTATCGGAAGCGATGGGGCATCTGGCTGAGTGGTTAAATGGCCCAGAACAAGCGAGTTTGCGGCGGGCGATTATTATTTGGTTCTATCGCGTGTTCTTGCCAAACCGTGCCCCAGGGCTTGAGTTTCCCGAGGTTAGCGATTTCACCAATTTGCATGAGGTACACGACATGCTAGCAGAACGAATCAAAAAGTGGCCTGAGCAGTGGGAAGAAAGAGGTCGTCAGATAGGCGAGAAACTAGGTATCGAAAAGGGTGAGAAACTAGGTATTGAGAAAGGGCGTCAAGAAGCCGAGCAGCGTGCGTTGGAAAGCAAGCGCAATGCGGCCCGCAAGCTGATTGCACTGACCGAAATGAATGACCAGCTGATTGCAGAGATTGAAGAACTGCCCGTCGAGGAAGTCGAAAAGCTGCGTGCCGAGACCCAACACTGATCCCGCATTAATTCCTGACAATTCCCTGTAATGGCCAGAAATTGAATAGGTTGTTTGCAGGCATTCTTCGCCCCGTCCCCCCTGCAAGGAATTGACGGTTTGTATCACTGAGGTAAAAACTCGATGACTGATTTCACAATGGGGGAGAAAGACTGGATAGAGGGATGGTTAGAAGGACGGTTCATCTCTTCTGTCAGAATAGTGTTATCCAGTATCAATGTTCTATCCGTTGACGATGAACAACTTGCTCAGGCTCTTGGTCTACCTGAGGCGTTCGTTAGGGCAGTGAAAGACGTTTATTCCCTAGGCGTGACCGATCCTGAAAAGATTGTTGAGCAGATTGATATTGAGTCAGATGACTTTGTGAGTTGGCGAGAAGCGTCCGTGCGACGCGGTGTTGAGGTCTATATCCAGCGTGTTTGCGAGAAGCGATTTGGAGAACTGCCGGATTGGGTTTTTGATAAGCTAAGGAATGCTCGAAACGAGGAGCTACAAAAATGGCTTTATGGTTCACAAAAATATCGTTATTTAGAGGAGATATTTTTGGGATTTGAACTGGGGCAGCAAATCCTTCAGGTGCCCCCCGAGCATTGGGAAGAGCGCTCTTTTAACAAGGGGATGCGAAGTACGTTGCGTGTCCAGCTCCATGAAAAATTTGGTGATCTTCCCCTTTGGGTTGATGAGGCGGTGTGTAGGTTGAAATATGATCAGCTGCTTCGGCTGAGCCGCGATATTTTGAGCGCTGACAGCATCGAGTGTTTGTTATCCGAGAAGAGGTAAGGCATGGGCAATTATAATTATAGTGCTTCGCTTTCCGACCCTGATATTCCAGATACGCTTACAAAAGAGCAGGTAATGATGCTGTTGGACAGAGTCATCAAGGAAGCATTTTTTGAATTATACGAGCGAGCATTTGGCGCACCAGATGATGCTACTACGGCGAAAGTAGAGAAGGCCGACCTTCTTACAGGTTCCTCGCAATGGCACTTCTGCAGCGCATTCCCTAGCCCTAGGGTGTGCTATTATCCGCTGCTTTCATGCCCTGGTCAGGTTGTTCATTATGCTGAGTCATCTTGCTTCTCGTGAAGAGCGGGTGCGCTGTTTTATCAGCGGTGCTGTTTTCCTATTGGGTGCTCTTGCCCTGGCGGTTCCTTCAGGTTACTCCATTGGCGCTGCTTTGCTGGTGCTTGCCAGTGCGGTGTGGGTTCGTTCTGCTGTTCCGCTTTCTGCTCAAGATCGTTGGGTCATTGTCGCGCTGGTTACTTACGGCGTTGTCGTCGGCGGACTGTCGATGATTGACCATGGTGCTAAAGGGTTTGATCGCCCGGTGCGATTTTTGCTGGCGGTGCCGGTTTTGCTACTTGTGCTGCGTTTTCCACCGCGCCAGGCGTGGTTGTGGGCTGGGTTAGCCAGCGGGGCTATTAGCGCGGGCAGTTGGGGCATGTGGCAGAAACTGGTAGAAGGCGCAGAGCGTGCGACCGGTCATTTGCAGGTTATCCAGTTTGGTAACTTGAGCATGTTAATGGGCGTGCTGTGTTTTGCGGGGCTGGGCTGGGCGGTGGTTCAGCGTCAACGGTTTTGGTGGGTAGGGTTGCTGTTAATCGGTGGGCTGTTTGGCATGATTGGGTCGCTGATGTCGGGTAGTCGAGGGGGATGGATTGGGCTGCCGGTGATCGCTTTTGTCCTTTATCGCGGTTATGGCCGCCACTTGGCAACCTCCGTGAAATTGGCCGCCGTGGGTTTAATGCTGGCCATCGTGACGACGGTATATTTACTGCCGCAAACCGGTGTGCAGCACCGAGTTCAAGCGGCAGTTAGTGACATTAGCCTGTATGTGTCGGGCGGCGAGCGGAATACCTCACTGGGCTTGCGTTTTGAAATGTGGCGCGGCGCAGCGCAGCTGATTAGCGAACGGCCGCTGCTTGGCTGGGGGGAGACGGGCTACTACGATGGGCAGGTGGCGCTGGCCGAGAAGGGGGTTGTAACGCAGATGGTCACGTTGTTTGACCATGCGCATAACGAGTTTATTGATGTGTTAGCGAAACAGGGGCTGGTGGGGCTAGCCGCGCTGTTGCTGCTCTATATGGCGCCGCTAAAAGTCTTTGCCCCTGGATTGTTGCATCCAGATCTTAATGTTCGGGCATTGGCGGTGGCGGGTACGCTTCTGCCCGTGGCGTACATCGATTTTGGGTTATCGCAAACCTTTTTAGCCCACAATAGTGGGGCCATGTTTTACGCCTTTTGGCTGGCCGTGCTGTGGGGTAGTTACAGTGCTTCCTGCCGGAAGCACAGCGTTAAACCAAGCGCAGGCGTCTAAACGTCACCAGCCACCTTGGCCCTCTAACAAACTGCGGGTGTTGTTGTTCAGGGGCAGCCTAAAATCAGCGCTGCCTAGCACCATGGCATCTCCCGCTCTCACTACCCGGGCGCTAACATAGAGGTAATCCTGCCCTTGGGCATAGGTGCCCATCAGGATAGAGCGCGCATTGTGTTGGGCGCTTAAGCGCTGAACCTGGCGGGATAAAATCAGTTCGCCGACGCTCTCTTCAATAAACATGCTGTCGCGCATTTTGACTTCGCGCACCTGCATGCCTTCTCTCGCTAGGGCAGAGGCCATAAGCTCAGAGCTAATTCGTCCAAACGTTGAGGATTGGCTGAGATTGTCGATGCTGACAAACGTCGCCGCGATCATCGGGCTGTAACGGGTGATCTCTGGGTTGCTGGCCACCATTTGGCTAGCGGCGGTGTGGACTAGCTCGGCAAGGTCAGGCTCAGGCGGTGGTGCCTGGGTGTTAGTGTTGCCAAAGTTAGCGCACCCTGCCAGTAACAGCGTGGTCACTATCAGCATTAAAGGGCAGGTGCGGCGCGCTAAATCGCGCCCAAAAAAGGCTGTGGAAGTTAAAAACATAGCGTTACCAATTATCGGTGATGGAAACAGAGGGCGTAACAGGCGCTTGAGGAACGCGATGCGGGGCATAGTGGCGGCGATCTCCCGCATTGATGTAGTAGATATTGGAGGAGGAGTAGAGGATCTGATCTTCCTCAACAATTTGCGTGGTCACGATAATTTCTTCGTTGCCGGTATGGGTCCAGCTGCCGCTTGTGGTGTCTGCTAAAACGCCGGCAGGAATGAGTCCTAAGGCAGGTTCGCTCCACTGGTTAAACGGGATAGTGGCCACCGCGACCCCTGCCGTTAATGCAGTAAAGGCGCCAACGGGCGGGCGGATAAACCCGCGATCCCGGTGCTCGACGACTTCCACATCAATTTGGATGGTGGCGCCACCTGCGCGGGGCTGAGTGGTCACACTGCCCCCTCGGGAAACCAGCTCGCTGGTCAGCAGTGTGCGAAAGCCACGCTCGAATTCGCCGCCGCTGTAGGCGCTGAGATAGGCGTGCTCTTTAGCGGGAATGTGTAAATCTCTGAAACGCACACGCTCGCTACGCAAAATACCGTTGGCTTCATGCCGGGCAAGCACTTCCCAATGGTGAGCCGCCTGCATGCGCTGCTGCTCTGTGTAGGGGTAGGTGGTGGCGACCGGCGCCTGTGAGGTATTGGCATAAAAACAGCCGCTGAGCATTAGGCCGGCAAGCCCTACGCTAACAGGGCGTAAAAAACGAAGGTTAGAGGATGAAATAAAACGAATACGCACCTGATAGTTCCTTCTCGCTACAAAACGGCTTTTGGTAGACTAGTCTGCCACGCTTAGTCTATATCGGCCATGAGGTTAAAAACTTAATGAGTAATTGCCCGAATGCTTGAAGATCACCGCGCTGGGCCACGTCATGATTCGCTGCTTACTGCCTATTCAGATGATGATAGCAATAGCGGTTGGATGATTAGCTACATCGATATAATGACGTTACTAGTGGCGCTCTTCGTGATTATTATTGCTGGAGCAGGGGTCACTAGCCCAACGTGGAAGCCGCAAGAAGACGCGCTAGAGCCACGTTACGACGCCTTGCCCATGCTGGATATACCGTTGCCTACCGAGCTTGCCGGTGTGCGCCCGCCGCGCGAAGGCTTCTATATCGCTCCCACCCGCCCTGGCGAGCTGAATCAGATGGCTATCAGCGCTGCGTTAGGCGTGGCTGGATTACCGGAGCGCCGTTCAATCGCGGAGGTGCCCCCCTTACTGGCGCGTGTGGTGGCAGAGCCCGCACCCGCCCCGCCTGAAGCGCCCACGATTGAGACGCTACTTGGGACAGCATTGTCTGAGACAGTATCGCCTGAGACAGTATCGCCTGAAAGTGTGCTGAATAAGAGTGTATTGCCGCGCCCGCTGTTAGCGACGAGCGAGCAGGCGGTGTCGCCGTTTGCCGATTACATGGTGCTGTTGACCGATCGCCCGCCGGTGAATGTACAAGAGGTAGACGAGATTGTTAGCCATGCGCTGGCGCTGGATGAGTCGTTAGACGAGCGGGTAGAAACGTCCCCCTACTTGCCCAACTTAGAAGGCGTTGAAGTGTCGCGCGTTGCTGAAGGTATTAGCCTGCGTGTGCAAGATCGGCTGCTGTTTCCATCAGCGGCAGCGGAGCTTTCAGAAGGCGGCTCTTCACTTGTCGGCAGCCTGTTAGACACCATCCAGCGTTACGATGGCGAGGTGTGGGTGGAGGGACACTCAGATAGTCAGACGATTAATACCCCTGAGTTTTCATCCAACTGGGCGCTCTCCAGCGCACGCGCCATTGCCATCGTAGAAGCACTTGAAGCGGCAGGTGTAGATCCGCAGCGTTTGCGTGCGGTAGGGCTTGCGGCAACGCAGCCGCTGGAAGATAACAGCACCGCAGAAGGGCGTTCACGCAATCGCCGTGTCGAGGTGGTTATTCACGTCGAGTAGCGTTTACCTGAGTAATGCTTGCAAAAAAAAGCCCGCCGGGGGAGGCGGGCATTAAAGGGCTTGGCTCACTGCAGCTCACTGGCATCAGGTGAGGGGGTGTACAGAGGTGCCAGTGAGTACAATGTCAGTATAGCTATTTGGGGTGCTTTGCCAAGGGTTTGTGCAAATATTTTCGTCTTTTTTTAATTTTGGTAGCAGTCGCTTGACGCTTAACGGCAGCGTTTTCTGCACCTTGTTGGTGCGAACCGCCTGCCTTTTAGTGGTGCTTACGCATCTCTAGCTGTTTTTTTGTTCCTATCTATTTGTTTTCGAAAGCTTGTATTTGTTTGGCATATAACCTGCTTTGTTTGTTTATCGACGCATAGCCAAAGGTGATGTTATGTCTAAACAGGCCAGCGCTCCTTCAACACCGGGGGCATTGCCGCACCACGTATCCCCTGCGATGGACCCAGCACCGCAGCCACGCCTGGTAGTAACAGACCTTGATGGCTCGCTGCTGGATCATCATACCTACGACTTTTCCCCAGCGGCCCCTTGGCTAGCACGCCTTAAACAGCTGGGCGTGCCGGTGATACCGGTTTCCAGCAAAACCCGCGCTGAACTGATCCCCCTTCGTGAATTACTTGGCCTAACGGCAACCCCGTTTGTTGCTGAAAATGGCGCCGTTATTGGCTTGCCGCCTGGCTGGTGCCATGCCCGTTTAGACCGTCCAGGCAGCGCTCGGGATGGGGTAGTCGTTAAACACACGGGGGTGGATGTGGGATTTATTGGTGCTCGGCTCAAAATATGGCGAGAACGGTTGGGCCTTCGTTTCACCCGCATGAGTGAACTTAATACGCAGCAAATCATGCAGTTAACCGGGCTGGACGAGACGCGGGCCAGGGCGGCTCAGCAGCGGGAGGGAAGCGAGCCGCTGATTTGGCAGGATGATGAGAAAGCGCTTGAGGCGTTTCGTCGTGCGCTGGCGGGCGACGGCCTTGAGCTGACCCAAGGCGGGCGTTTTTGGCATGTGATGGGGCGCGCCTCTGATAAAGGCAGTGCCGTCGCGTGGTTGATTAAACGCTTCAGCGCGCTTAGGGGGAGTGCGCCGATTGCGCTGGGGCTTGGTGATGGCCCAAACGATATCAGCATGTTGGAGGCGGTGGATCAGGCCGTGGTGATCAGAGGGTGCCATGGCTTGGAGGTATCGCCGCAAAGTGGCGCGTTATACCGCACCGAGGCAACCGGACCATTAGGCTGGGCGGAAGGGGTAGCCCATTGGTGGGGGCGAGATAACCGCCGTGTAACGGCGGTGCCAGCCTGTGATGCTGTGCATGAGCAGCATGACGTCAACGCGTATGGCCAATAAGCCAAGGAGGCTTGCTACATGAGTGATTTTCATCAAAATGGCTTGATTACCGATTTCCACAACTTAACGCGCCGTTCAGTTGACGCGCTTGAGCAAGAGCTCTGCCAGTTTGCTAAGCGCCGCCCCATGGGGTTGATCTTGCCATCGCTGTTTTCAGAGTTAGAGGGGCCAGCGCTGTCTGCGATTGTCGATGAATTAGTTAAAGTGCCCTATCTCAACGAAGTGGTGATTGGCCTAGATCGCGCCGACCGCGACCAGTTTTTATATGCTCGGGAGTTTTTTTCGCGCCTTCCTCAACATACCCGCATTTTGTGGAACGATGGCCCGCGGTTACGGGCGCTAGATGCCGAGCTGGAGAGCCATGGGTTAGGCGCATTGGAGCCGGGCAAGGGGCGTAATGTCTGGTATTGCGCAGGCTATATCTTATCCTCAGGGCGCTCATCGGTGGTGGGGTTGCATGACTGCGATATTCTCACCTATGACCGCAGCCTGCTGGCACGCCTTATGTACCCCGTTGCTCATCCACGGTTCAACTATAGTTTTTGTAAAGGCTATTATCCGCGTATTGCTGAAGGGAAACTAAACGGGCGAGTCTCAAGGCTGATGGTGACGCCGCTTATACGTGCTCTTAAAACGGTGTGCGGGCCACTGCCTTATTTAGATTACTTAGATAGCTTCCGCTACCCGCTTTCTGGCGAGTTCGCTATGCGCAGTGAGGTACTGGAAGGCATACGCATACCGGCAGACTGGGGGTTGGAAATTGGCGTGCTTTCCGAGTTACAGCGCAACTACGCGCCACGGCAGCTGTGCCAGGTCGATATTGCCGATGCCTATGATCATAAACACCAGCCGGTGAGCGAAGACGACCCTAATGGTGGCCTTAACCGTATGAGTCTGGATATCGCCAAGGCGCTGTATCGCAAGCTCGCCACCCACGGAGTGAGCTTTAGTAGCGAGGATTTCCGCACGCTTAAAGCCACCTATTACCGCTATGCCTTAGACCTCATCGAAGCCTATGACCACGATGCCACCATGAACGGTTTGAGCCTGGACCGGCACTGTGAAGAGCAGGCCGTTGAACTGTTTGCCAGCAACCTGTTAGAAGCAGGTAACCTGTTTTTAGAAAACCCTCGGGAGCGCCCGTTTATACCCAGCTGGAACCGTGTTCAAGCCGCGGTCCCCGATTTGCTAACGCGCATGCACGAAGCAGTAGAGCTGGATAACCAAGGAAAGGTGTAGCGGCTTCGCTGTTTGGAACCCTGCTTATGGCAGGGTTTTTTTTGTATATGTCTCCAGTGTCTCACGTGCTGCCAATCACACGAGGGGTTAACAGTGGCGTTAATAAAGTGTTTTAAATGCCATAAAGGTATAAACATATAACCATATATGGTCTATAGTGGGTGTATAGCAGCATCAAAAACCACCGACGTGAGGCCCTGTATGCAACGCCCAATTGTCACCCCCTTTTTTGATGAGCCCACCAATACGTTTAGCTACGTGGTGCAAGACCCCGATAGCGCTGCCTGTGCGATTGTCGACTCTGTGCTGGATTTTGATTATGCCGCTGGGCAGACGGACGTGCGTTCAGCCAATGAGATTATGGGTTTTATCCGCGATCACGGCTTAACGGTTGCGTGGATTCTGGAAACCCATGTACATGCCGATCACCTCTCTGCAGCGCCCTATTTACACCAGCAGCTAGGCGGTAAAACCGGTATTGGCGCGCACATCGTTGAGGTTCAGGAGATCTTTGGCAAAGCGTTTAATGCAGGTACGGAATTTGCCCGCGATGGCAGCCAGTTCGATGCGCTGTTTAATGAAGGGGATACCTTTACGATCGGCGGCTTGCAAGGCCATGTACTTCACACACCAGGGCACACGCCCGCTTGCTTAACGTATGTCATAGGCGATGCGGCTTTTGTGGGCGATACGCTGTTTATGCCCGATTACGGCACCGCACGGTGTGATTTCCCGGGTGGCGATGCCCGCACCCTTTACCGTTCGATTCAAAAAGTGCTGGCCCTGCCGGAGCAGACACGGCTGTTTTTATGCCACGACTACAAAGCGCCAGGACGCGATACCTACCAACACGAAACCAGCGTGGCAGAACAGCGCGCCGCTAACGTGCATGTGCATGAAGGCATTAGCGAAGACGCATTTGTCAAAATGCGCTCTGAACGTGATGCCACGCTGGGCATGCCGAAGCTCATTATACCGTCGGTGCAGGTCAATATGCGGGCCGGTGAAATGCCGCCTGCAGAAGATAACGGGCAGGTGTATTTAAAAGTCCCCATTAATCGTTTTTAAGCGTTTTTATCTGAAGGAAAGGAGCTATTAATGAAAGCTAACGTAGGCGGTATCGATAAAGTGGCGCGCATTGTGTTGGGTGCCGTACTGATTGGGCTAGCGCTGACCGGTACAGTAGGCGCCTGGGGCTGGATTGGCGTTGTACCTCTGGCAACCGGGCTGTTTAATTTTTGCCCGCTTTATCCGCTGCTGGGCATCTCGACGTGTAAAACCAAGCGTTAACACGACTTTTAGCCTGTCGGCACGTTACATCAACAGCATTTTTGGGAGTACTCCGTGGACTGGACAGCGAGTCTGCAAGGGTTAGTGGGGGGCGTTTTAATTGGCCTCTCTGCCGTATGGCTGATGGGGTCGCTTGGGCGCATTGCGGGCATTAGCGGCATCATTGGCACGTTAATTACTCAGCCGCCGAAAGGCGACAGCGCCTGGCGGCTGGCATTTCTGGCGGGCTTGGTGAGTGGCCCGTTAGTGGTGATGGCCTTAGGTGGCGGGCTTGGCAATGTGGCGAGTGCCCCCGGCGCGGTGATTGGCGAGCCAGCCGGCGGTGTGCCGCTAATGCTGCTGGCCGGGCTGTTAGTCGGGTTAGGCACCGGCATTGGCAGCGGCTGCACAAGCGGGCACGGCGTTTGCGGCTTAGCGCGTTTGGCGCCGCGCTCCATCGCCGCGACGGGGCTGTTTCTTGTGACGGCTATTGTGACCGTTTATATCGTGCGCCACATTTTGGGAGGTGGCGTATGAGCGGGACTGTTAGCGCAAATGCGGTTAAAACGGCGGCAGGTTATCTGGCGGGGCTGCTGTTCGGGCTTGGTTTAGCCATATCGGGCATGACCGACCCTGCGCGGGTATTAGGGTTTCTGGATGTTGCAGGCGCCTGGGACCCCACGTTGATGTTTGTGCTAGGCGGCGCGGTGGTGACCACCTTTATCGGCTACCGGCTGGTGTATGCCCGTGGCACTCCGCTGTTCAGCAACGCCTTCCAGTTGCCTAGTAAGCAGGATTTAGATGCCAAGCTGCTGGGCGGTGCGGCGCTCTTTGGGATTGGTTGGGGGCTTTCTGGCTACTGCCCTGGCCCGGCGATTGCTTCGGTGGGTGGTTTGTCGTTACCACTGCTCGCTATGTTAGTCACCATGGTGGTGGGGTGGATGATAGCGAAGCGCATTTAGCCTGGCGTTTAACGCAGGTCACTTTGCTATTCGCTCTATTAGCCGATGGATGACGTTTTCACCCTTACTTTCACAGTAGGGGTGTTTTTATTGATACGGGTCATGCATGTGGCTCGGCGCTTAACGCTGGGTTAATGCGCGTTTGCCATGCTGGCCTGACTGTAGAAGGAAACCGCTATGCATGTCCTACTCATTGAAGATGACCCGTTGGTGGCCTCGGGTATTCGCTCGGGCTTGATGATGTACGATTTTGTCGTCGATCACGTCTCTTCGATGAAGGCCGCGCGCCAGGCTATGCAGTCTGTCGAGAGCGATGTGGTCATCCTGGATCGCGGGCTGCCCGATGGCGACGGGATGCAGCTCGTTCACGCGTGGCGAGAGCAAGGGGTTACCCTACCGATTCTTATTCTAACCGCTCGGGATGCCGTGCGTGACCGGGTGGATGGGCTTCAATGCGGCGCTGATGACTACCTGGTAAAGCCGTTTGATCTTGATGAATTAGTGGCGCGCTTGCACGCGTTGCTGCGCCGTGTGTCAGGGCGCAGCCAAGGATTGACCGTTCATGGGGCGTTAACCCTCGATCCGGCATCGCGCGAGGTGAGCGTTGCCGGG
Source organism: Vreelandella venusta (assembly GCF_044809155.1). Classification (GTDB taxonomy): domain Bacteria; phylum Pseudomonadota; class Gammaproteobacteria; order Pseudomonadales; family Halomonadaceae; genus Vreelandella; species Vreelandella venusta_B. The sequence continues at coordinate 2,267,006 of NZ_CP085241.1, read as the reverse complement.
CAGAAAGTGGCGCTTTCCCGGCGTGAGCTGGTGCTGCTGGAAGCGTTTTTACACTCGCCACGCAGCGTGCTGTCGGCAGACCAGTTAAAAGATAGCCTGTACGGTTTAAACGATGACGTAGAGAGCAATGCGCTAAATGTGCATATCCATCACCTTCGCCGCAAGCTCGGCAGCGGTGTGATTGAAACGGTGCGTGGCCTGGGGTATCGGCTTGGCAAACCTGAGGCGGTGCATCTACCCGGCACTCCCCATAAGGGGCAGCAATGAGTTTACGTGCCCGCTTATTGCTGACCCTAGGCTTAACCCTGGTGGTGCTATGGGGCGTGGCGGCGGCTTGGTTACTGAATGACCTTGAAGAAAAGTTTGTAGAAACCCTTGATCAGCGTTTGGCCCAGTCGGCGCGTATGGTCGCGGGGTTAGTCCTCCAACTGCCGGAGGAGGTGTGGGCGCAGAGTGCAACAGCGGCACTTTCGATTCCGCCGATTGAAGGCTTGGCCTGTCAGGTGCACTCACCGCAAGGCAGTATCATTGCCCGCACTCATGCCGACCTTGAGGCGGTTCTCTCACCCGGCGCTAGGGGGCATACCTACCGCCAAGAGGGCGATACCACCTGGCGGGTGTTTACCTACGAGCGTGGTGATTTAGTCATCACCACCGCCGACCGTATGGATGAGCGCGATAAGCTGCTCAGTGATGTTATCCGCGTGGCGGTGGTGCCCTTTATTGTTGCTTCGATAGGCAGTTTTATTGCGCTCTGGGTGGGGGTGTGGCGCGGGCTGCTGCCATTAGCGCGCCTGCGAGCGGCGCTGGCTAGTCGTCATCCTGAGGCGCTGGCGCCAGTTTCCACTTATGGTGTACCCAAAGAGATCAAACCCCTCATTGATACGCTGAATGGGCTACTCACCCGTGTGCAGTACACCCTGGTGCGCGAGCAACGCTTCACCAATGACGCCGCCCATGAGCTGCGTACCCCGTTAACCGCCATTAAAACCCACCTGCAAGTTGCCCAGCGCGCCCAAGGGGAAGCGGCTGAAGCGTCGCTGCGTCACGCTGAAGCAGGGGTAGTGCGGCTGGCGCATACGCTGGACCAGCTGCTGACGTTGGCGCGCGTGGAAGGGCGAATGCGCTTTGACGATGGCGAGCCGAGCCAGGTGGCCGACATTGTTGAATATGCGATAGCCGACTGCGTAGCAGCACCAGGCCAGTGCCAGCCGCCGCAGACACTTCCCCCCGTATGCCTAGCGATGCCCCGAGAGCTTGCCATCACGGCGCTGCGTAACCTGTTGGATAACGCGCTGCATCACGGCCCGCGTGGTGCGCCGGTGGCGTTAGCCGTGAACAGCGGGGATGGCCAAGTGACGTTTAGCGTTTATGACCAGGGGCCGGGGGTGGATGAGGCAACACTAAAGCAGCTCACCCAGCGGTTTTGGCGAGCTAGCAAGCAGCAGGGCAGTGGCTTAGGGCTTGCCATTGTGGAGGCCATTGCTGAGCGCTTTGGCGGCAGTGTGGCCTTCGAAAATATTAAAGAAGGCGGTTTTAGCGCGCACTTAACGGTGCCAACGGTGACGTCAAACACCTAAAAACAGCGAAAAACGTCAGGCGAGCGCGTTAATGAAGGCGTGGTAATGAAAGAGCGTTAATGAAAAAGCAGTAACGACCAAGCAATCGGGGGAGTTATGAATAAAAAACAGTGGAGCAAGGCGAGTTTGCTGATCAGTGCTTGCCTAGCGGCCAGCGCAACGTTTGCCCAGGAGGGGAATGCAGAGCGTGGTCAAGCAGCCGCAGCAACCTGTACCGCGTGCCACCAGGCAAATGGTGCCGGTATGAATATTCCTGGTGGGGAGTCCTGGCCGCGTTTGGCGGGCTTAGACGCGGGCTATATCGCCAAGCAGCTGCATGATTTTAAAGCGGGACGCCGACAAAACGCCTCGATGATGCCGTTTGCCAATATGCTCAGCGATGAGCAGATCGCCGACGTGGCGGCGTACTACAGCCAAATGCCGGTAACCCCCGCCCAAGGGGGCCAAGATGCCAGCGAGGCTGAGCTAGCCCGCGGGCAGCAACTGGCTGAGCGTGGCGACTGGGATGAGTATATTGTGTCGTGCAAAAGCTGCCATGGCCCAGGTGGGCAAGGCGCGGGAAGCGATTTTCCAGGTATTGCCAGCCAGCATGCGGGGTACATCAGCGCTCAACTGCTGGCATGGAAAAACGACGAGCGTAGTAACGACCCGCAGAACTTAATGGGTGCGATTGCCAAGCGCATGAGTGATGACGACATTCAGGCAGTATCCGCATGGTACGCGACGCAAACGGTGAGTGAACAAGCGGTGAATTCAACCGGGGAGGCAGCGCAATGATGTTACATAAAAAGCGTCTCGTGTTAGCGCTCGTTGGCGGCTCATTAGCCACGGGGCTGGTGATCAACGCCTCTGCCGATAGCGATGCCGCCCAGGGAGAGGAAGCGCCTTACCAAGGGTTGGTTGAGCTAGGCTTTCCGGCTCCTCAAGAAGGCGAGCTTGTCCATGTTCCACCCACCATGGCTGACCTCGATGCGGCGGATATTCATCCTGAGCTAAAAAAAGTCATTCGCTATGGCTACGAGCTATTCACCGATACCCAGCAGCTACGCGGGGAGAATGTGTATAACGACATGAACTGCTCTAGCTGCCACTTGGGTGAAGGGCGTCAGCCGTTTAGCGCACCGGTTTGGCCGGCGGCGGTTACGTTGCCAGATTTCCGTGGAAAAAATCAGCACGTTAATAACTTGGAAGAGCGTATTGCCGGCTGCTTTGCGTACTCGATGAACGGCACGCCGCCGGAGTACGGTAGCGATGAGATGCTGGCGCTGAGCGCTTACCACCAGTGGCTGGCCACCGGGGCGCCGATGTATCCCAGCCAGCCTATTTATGGGCGCGGCTTTCCAGCGCCTGAGGAGCCTGCCCAAGCTCCCGACTACGCGCGAGGTGAGGCGGCTTATCAGGAGCAGTGTTCAATTTGCCACCAGGAAGATGGCTCGGGGCTCTATGAAAACGGTGAGTACGTCTTCCCCGCTCCTTGGGGGGATGGGTCGAACAACTGGGGGGCGGGGATCGTGCGAGTGGATACCGCCGCAGGCTTTATTTACAACAATATGCCGTTGGGTCAGCCCCGGTCACTCGACCCCCAAGAAGCATGGGACATTGCGTACTACATGAGCAGCCAAGAACGGCCCCAAGACCCGCGCTACACGGGCGATGTGGCCGACACGCTAGAACGCTTTGGGCCGACGTTCCACCGCCGTTCGCTGTACGGGCAGACGCGTGAGCACGACGGGCATGTGCTTGGCGATCATGCCAACACTGGCGAGAAAGGCGACGTTATTCCTTGGAACGTGGGCGTGCCGCGTTTTGAGCAGCTTGCCGACGAGTAAACTAATGCTATCCAGAGAAGATAAGCGACAAGAGAAGAGAGATAATCAAGCGAGGCGGCCCACGGGTCGCCTCGCTTTTTTTGCAGCGGCGTTTGGGCTAGTCCAGCTCCTGAACGCCGCCCCCGGAGACGGTCAGAATTTGGCCGCTAATCCAACTGGCGGCCGGCGAGCAGAGAAACAGTGCCGCGTTGGCCATATCCTCAGGTTCACCCAGCCGCTTTAGCGGGGTGTGGGCCAGCATGCGCTGCTCAATCTCGTCAGTTAGCACTGACTTCAGCGCCTCGGTGCGTGTGGCGCCCGGGGCGATGCCGTTTACTCGGATATTCTGCGGCCCAAGATCGAAGGCGATGTTACGCACCAGGTGGCTAGTGGCCGCCTTGGAGGAGCCATAGGCGGCCATGCGCTTGTTCTTGTTCTCCGCCGACATTGAGGTAATGGCGAGTATGGCGCCGCCGCCCGCTTTTTCCATTTCGGGAGCGGCCAGCTGCGCCAGACGGAAGAGGGAGAACACGTTAAGGTCATAGGCGCGGCGAAAGTCCTTCATGGGCATATCGAAGGGCTTGGGGCCGCCACCGCCCGCATTGCTGACCAGCAGCGTCAGTTTGCCGAAGGTGTCGACGGCTTTCGCGACCGCAGCGACCAGCGCCTCTTCGCGGGTGACATCGCACGCCATGCTCGTTGCCTTGCCGCCATCCGCCGCGATACCTTCCGCAACGTCGTTGGCCGATGCGGCATCCAGGTCGCTGACCACCACGGCCGCACCAGCCCGGGCAAACGTTTCAGCAATGGCACGGCCGATACCGGCGCCAGCACCCGTGACCAGGGCAACGTGGCCGGTTAGCGTAAACTGCTGGGGATCGTACATGTAACGCTCCTTATCCATGATGCTAGCGGTAAAACTGCGCGCGCGATGACAGGGTTGGTGCCACGTTAACGCCGTTAGAAATACAGAGGTGCTGGGTAGGCCGGGCTTAGTAAAGGTGCTAAGCGGGTCTTAGTACAGATGTACGGCCTCGAAACGCGCACGCGCCTCGTTCTCTGTGTCGATTAGTGTCAACGTTTTGCCCTCTATCTGCCAGCGGGCAGTCTCGTTGAGTGCATCGAGAACATGCTGCTCCTGGGTCATCGCTTCGCTGGAACAGGCCATTCTGGTGGTGGCGAGTTGACCGAAGCTTAGCCGGTCATCATCACGTTCGTACTGCCCCATCAGGCGGTTGCAGCCGGTAGAACCTGCCAGGCGAGACTCCTCAGTATGTAGCACCAGGTGGGCTTCGCGGGCTTGGTCGGTGGTCACCGCTGTGTGATCGCCCACTGCTATCAGCTTCCAGTAAGTATTCTCCAGCGGCTCATTGTTGACCGTCGCATCCTGCATCGCGCAGCCCGTCAGCGCCACGGTACCGAGCAGCAGGGCTGCAAGAGAACGCTTATGTTTCAGTTTCATTAAGAACACTCCATTGCTTACAAGAAGCTTAATAAGACCCCGCCGAGGCTAAAGGTTCCCCGAACCTCAAGGGGCTTCGCTGCCCATCATCTCAATCAGGCGTTCTTCGCTGGGTAGGCCTTGAACGCGATCAATGCGTATGCTGCCGCTCTCTGTTTCGCGCTGAAAAGCACTGGTTGGCGTGGCGTATAGGCCTAACGCTTCAAACAGCTGATTATTGGAATAGACCTGCTCTTCAATCTCCCGTGACTGGGCGCTGGCACTAACGCGCTCCCCTTCGCTATGGGCACTCAGCGCGGCGCTGGGGCTGTCTGCGCCGAGCATCGTGGCGGCGAGGGCTGGGCTGTCAGGGGCTAAAATGCCGACCATAATATGGCGCAGCTGCACCTTGCCGGCATCTATCCAGGGGCGGGATTGCTCCCACAGCTGGTGGCAGTAGGGGCAGTTGGCGTCAGTGAAGGTGTAAATAATGCGCGGTGCTGCGGTATCGCCATCCTGTATCCAGTGGCTCTCTTCCAGCAGCTGCCATGTTTCAGCTTCTAAAGGAACGCGAACGTGTTCGTCGAGCTGGGCTTCGGTAAGGTCGTTACCTTCGCTATCCATTAACGTCCCCACAATGGCGTGCTCGCCATCGGGGGTTAAGTAGATAGCCATATCTTGACCCTGCACGCTGGCACCATAGCCCCTTAAACCGCCGGGCGCCTCGAACTGGCCGTGGATGGATAGTCCTTGGTCGCGCAGCGCCTGAACCGGCGCGGGAAGCTCGTCTGCATAGCTTAGTGGGGCAGCGACAATACCCGCTAATATGGCCATGCGGCCCAGGGTGGGAAGCGCTAGGCTAGAAAGCGTAAAACGTTGCATAACCGTATCCTTAATAAATGTTTAGCATTAGCGGCATTGAAAACCGTTACCTTAAACGCTCTAACCCTTGCGTGAGGGTGGCGCGGGAAAGCTCACCAAAGTGAGTGTTCACTAGCTGGCCTTGGGCATTGTAATAAAGCGTGGTAGGCATGGCATGGGCACCGGTGGCTTGGCCCAGGGCATTGTTGGGGTCTTGCCAAACGTTTTCCAGCGTAAACGCGTGCTGGCTCATAAACGCTTCAATTTGCTGAGCGCTTTCCCCTTGATTGACGAAAACAAACGTAATGTCCTGCTCCGCCTGCTGGGCATCTTCAAACACCGGCATTTCACGAATACAGGGCGGGCACCAGCTGGCCCAAAGGTTAACCACCATAGGCTGCTGCTGTTGCTCGGCTAGTTGTGCCAGTGTAGTGGGCGTACCGTCCCGCGTGGTCAACGCCACATCGGGTAAGGGGCGGGACTGCTGCTCAATCAGGAGAGATCCTCCCACAATTAGGCCCCAGGTGAGGCCGCCCACCATTAACGCGCCGCCCAGCGGGATGCGCTGGCGAGGCGAGCGCCATAGCGCCCAGGCGGCATAGCCCAGCGCGGCCACTAAACCACCGACGATATCGAAGCCGCCGTCGCGAATGTCCAGGCGGTCAAGCACGCCTTCGTACTCGCCCCAGTAGCGCACCACAAATACGGCACGCGCGGCAATAAGCGCGACAAACAGCACGGTAAACAGGGTATCGCTCACACTTACCCGGTGGCGCTGGCCTATCAGCGCTCCTGCGAGCAGTGCGAGCAAAAACGCTAACCCGATGATGAGCTGGTGAAGGCTAAAACCCATCGGGCCGATCGCAATGCTTTGCTGCAGCATAATTAACTCATATTCTTGTTAATGAACCATGCCACAGTGTGTCACTGCTCGATTATTTGGCGATTATGTTTTTCTGCCCTGAGGCGAAATGCCGCAACGCTCGCGTTAACCCGTCGCCACCAGCCAATACACCGCATAAGGCGGTAGCGTAAGTTCATCTTGCCAGCCGCTTTGTGGCGTGAGCGGTTGCCAATCATGCTGGCGCAGCGCGTGATTGACGGCGTCTCCTGCGCTGTGCAGTACAAGCGGGGCGTCGGTCACGTTGAAGAGTGCCAGCAGGCGACGGCCATCGCTGAGCGGGCCGCGTTCCATCGCCAATACGTCAGGTGGGCTTGGCAGCACGCGCTGGGCAGCTTGGGGGTGGAAGCAGGGTTCGCTGCGGCGCAGCTCAAGCAAGTGGCTAAGCGCATTAAACACTTCATGAGTGGGAGTGGAGGGGGTGTCAAGCAGCAGCGCTAGCTCGTCACGTTTCCAGCGTCGCCGGTTAATCGAGCGAAGCCGTCCGCTGCGTTCAACCCCTTCTAGGTCATTGAGCGTGGCGGTCAGCGTATGCAGGTAGAGCGCGGGAATCCCCTGTAGGCTCAGCATAATCGCTTGGCTGCAGATAAAGCGGGCTATTTGCCAGGGGTCTGGCCCCCGCCGCGTGCCGCGCATGGCCTCAAACCAGGTAATATTAATTTCATAAGGGGTGTCGCTACCGTCGGGGTTGCTGCGCATGCTCACGAAGCCGCCGAAACGGTGCATCAACTCTAGCAGAGCGTCGCGTTCGTGGTCGGGCAGCAGGCCTTCCAGCGGGCGTACGCCAATACCATCGTGGCTAGCGGTAAAGTTTAAATACGTACACTGCTCAGGCAGCACTGGCAGGGTGGCAAGCCAGCGTTGCAGGGTGGAGGCTTCTCCCCGGGTTAGGGTATGTAGCAGCAGCGGCGGTAGGGCGAACTGATACACCATGTGCGCTTCATCGGGTTTGCCTGCGGGTAGGCGCTCCAGGCCAAAGTAACTGATGTTTTCCGCGTGGGGCACGTTGGTTTCGGTAATCAGCAGCGTACCCGGTGCCATCTCATCGACGATGGCCCGTAAAAGGCGCACCACCGTATGGGTTTCCGGTAAATGGATGCAGGAGGTGCCGAGGCGTTTCCATAAAAATGCGACGGCGTCTAAGCGAATGATGCGTATGCCTTGCTGGAGGTAAAACAGCAAAATGCCAACAAATTCGAGCAGCACATCAGGGTTTTCAAAGTTCAGGTCGATCTGGTCTTCGGAGAAGGTTGCCCATAGGTGACGGGTGCCTCGCCGCGTCGCTACTGGCACTAAGAGAGGGCTGCTGCGCGGGCGCGTGACTTGAGAAACGTCGGTCTCGGGAGCTACCTCAATAAAGTAGTCGCGCCCAGGCAAGCTGCCGGCGAGGTAGTCCACAAACCAGAGCGATTCTCGTGAGACATGGTTAAGCACCAAATCCGCCATCAGGTCATAGTGGCTGGCGAGTTCGCGGATATGTGCCCAATCTCCTAGTGTCGGCTCTACTTCCCGGTAGTGAATCACTGAGAAGCCGTCGTCGCTGCTCCAGGGGAAGAAGGGGAGAACATGCACGCCGCTGATACGCTCCCCCAGATAGCGTTGGAGAAACGCATCGAGGACGGCAAGGGGAGGCGCATCGTCTGCCACAATGGAGTCACCGTAACTGATCACCCACTGGTCTTGCTCGCTCCACATTGGTGCATTAGAAGCACCAGACGGAGCAGCGGCACCAGAAAACGACGCTGGAGCGGTAGGCAGCTGCAGCCGAAAATGTGCCAGGTGCTGGGCTAGGCGCCGCTGAACTTCATCGGCCCGGGGGCCGTAAAGGTGCGTTAAATAGGCGTGTACGGTTTGGTCAAAAGTGGGCATGCGGGCGTTCTCCTAAACAACTTACGACAAACGCTGCAGCTTGTGTGCCAAATCGTTACAATGCTAGGTTAATGCCGCGTTGAATAAAGAATCTGCTTTTTTGTGCTGTTAGCTGCACGGACTGACGCACGTAATAAATACGCCCGTAATAAATAATAGGTTGACTGCCATGCATTGCCCTTTTTGTGGTGCTAATGATACTCGAGTGTCTGATTCTCGGCTGGTAGCAGAGGGTGACCAGGTGCGTCGGCGTCGCCAGTGTGCCAGCTGCCATGAACGCTTTACGACGTATGAAACCGCCGAGCTGATTATGCCTCGGGTGGTGAAGTCTGACGGCTCCCGGGAGAGTTTTAACGAAGCCAAATTACGCGCAGGCATGCTGCGCGCGCTGGAGAAACGCCCGGTGAGTGCGGAAGCCATCGAAGCGGCGGTTGAGCGTATTCGTCAATCGCTGCGCGCGCGAGGAGATCGTGAAGTTAACGCTCGCGAGATTGGTGAGGCGGTGATGCAGGCGTTAAGCAACCTCGATCAAGTGGCCTATATTCGGTTTGCCTCGGTGTACCGTAAGTTTCAAGACCTGGACGAGTTTCGTGCTGAAATAGACCGGCTTTCACAAGAGCCTGACCAAGCGCGAGCGCTGGTGTCCCCTCCCAACGGCGGAAACCCGTAATGGCTATTGAGTCTCGTCACGGGAAGTTCTCCCTATCGGATCATACGTATATGGCGCGGGCGCTTCAGCTCGCCAAGCAAGGGCTTTATACCACCGACCCCAACCCCCGCGTGGGCTGCGTTATCGTTCGCTATGATGGCAGTGATGAAGGGCAAGTGGTCGGTGAAGGCTTCCATATCAGCGCAGGCGGCCCCCATGCGGAAATACACGCCCTCCAAGCAGCGGGCGAGTTAGCTCGTGGTGCAACCGCGTATGTCACCCTTGAGCCGTGTTCCCACACGGGGCGTACCGGGCCATGCGCGGTCGCCTTGGCAGCGGCCAAGGTTGCCCGCGTGGTGGTCGCGATGGTCGACCCCAATCCGCAGGTAAGTGGGCAAGGTATTCACCAGCTGGAAGAAGCAGGTGTCACGGTTGAGGTTGGCCTGCTAGAAGCGGATGCCCGCGCGCTAAACCCTGGTTTTATTTCACGTATGCAGCATAACCGCCCCTTTGTGCGGCTTAAAATGGCGATGAGCTTGGATGGGCGCACGGCGATGGGGTCAGGTGAATCCCAGTGGATTACCGGCCCCGAAGCGCGTAGCCAAGTGCAGCGGTTGCGGGCGCGCTCCAGCGCTATTTTAAGCGGCGTAGAGTCGTTAATTATGGACGACTCACGGTTAACCCTGCGGGCCGACCAGCTGGCGCTAGCCAATGCTGATGAGGTGGTTAAACGCCAGCCGCTGCGGGTTATTTTAGACTCCCGGCTACGTTTGCCGCTGGCGGCTGCCTGTTTACGCGAGCCGGGACGCACGCTGTTGATTACCACCGAACAGCACAGTGAAGAGAAACGCCACAAGTTAGAAGCGGCGGGCGCTGAGGTCGTTGTGTTCCCTGCCGATCAAACTGGGCGAATAGCGTTAGCTGACATGCTGGGCTGGCTGGCGGATAATGAGCAGGTCAATGAGCTGCTGGTGGAAACCGGCGCCACGCTGGCGGGCGCGCTGTTAGACGCTAACTTGGTTGATGAGCTGCAGCTGTTTGTCGCCCCTACGCTACTGGGGGGCGAAGCCAGACCGCTATTTGCTCTGCCGGGGCTAACGCGCATGGCAGACCAGAAACGGCTGACCATCAAAGATATGCGCGCGGTAGGGCGTGACTGGCACATTATTGCCGAACCCCTAGCGGCGCTGTCTGACGCAGCCAAACCCGAGGCTGACTAGCGCAAGAGGGGATACCAAGGTACCCTGACGCGCGAAATCGCATGCAATGCGACCACTTTATTTTGGAGATTCCATGGCGCACGTCTCTTCTGAGGGGCTATCCCCTATCGCTGAGCTGGTGGAAGACATTCGCCAGGGCAAAATGGTGATTCTCATGGATGATGAGGATCGCGAAAACGAAGGTGATATCATCATGGCGGCCGAAAAAGTCCAGGCCGAGCATATCAACTTCATGGCGCGTTATGCGTGTGGCCTTATCTGTATGCCCATGACCCGCGAGCGCTGTGAGCAGCTGAATTTGCCGCTGATGGTGCGTGACAACGGTTCCGGCTTTGGGACTAAGTTCACGCTCTCCATCGAGGCAACAGAGGGAGTGACCACCGGTATCTCAGCGGCCGACCGTGCCCGCACCGTACAAGCGGCGGTGGCACCCCACGCTAAGCCGACCGATATCGTTCAGCCAGGGCATATTTTCCCCCTCATGGCAGAGCCGGGTGGAGTGTTGCGCCGTGCAGGCCACACGGAAGCGGCGTGTGACCTGGCCGCGTTGGCCGGCTGTGACCCCAGTGGGGTGATCTGCGAGATCATGAATGATGATGGCAGCATGGCGCGTCGCCCGGAGTTAGAGGTGTTTGCCAAGCAGCACGGTATTAAAATTGGCACGATTGCTGATTTAATTCACTACCGTATCGTCAATGAGCAAACCATTGACCTGCTTGAAACCTCAACCGTTAATACGGCCCACGGCAAGCTAGCACTGCATGTATTCCGCGACCGTATTCAAGGCGCGCACCACCTGGCTCTGGTGAAAGGGCAGCCCACTCCCGAGCAGGCGACCACCGTGCGCGTGCATTTAGCCGATACGTTGCGGGATGTGCTTGGCTTAATGAAAGGCGAGCAGTGCCGTTGGGACGCTCAGCGCGCGATTAACGAAATTGCCCAGGCTCCCGCCGGGGTATTTGTGCTGATTGACGATGGTCGGCCGCATCAGGATCTGAAAGATCAGCTGGATATTTTCCTAGATCGCGTGCGCCAACCGCGCACCAGCGACTCGGATGGTGCTGGCAACTATTTAACGATTGGTACCGGCTCGCAAATTCTGCGCCATTTGGGCGTGGGTAAAATGCGGCTACTTAGCTCCCCGTGGAAGTTCTCGGCCCTCTCCGGGTTTGATCTCGAAGTTGTCGAGCGCCTGGGGCCTAATGACACGGCGTATGAGCCAACTTTTCAGCAGGAATAAATTGATGCAATCCCTTTCGCAAGTTGAAGGCACCTTTGTAGATGTTGATGGCCGTTATGTCATCGTTGTGGGGCGGTTTAACCACCACGTGGTGGACAGCCTGGTTGAGGGTGCCGTTGATAGCCTAACCCGCCACGGTGTTGATGCTGAGAATATCCATATCGTTCACGTGCCCGGCGCATGGGAACTGCCGCTGGCGGTAAAGCGTGTGCTTAAGGTCATGCAGCCTGATGCCGTCATTGCATTAGGCGCGGTCATTCGCGGTGGAACACCCCATTTTGAGTACGTTGCGGGTGGCTGTAACACGGCGATGAACCACCTCCAGCTTGAGTTTGATACGCCGGTAGCTAACGGTGTATTGACCGTTGAGTCTATTGAGCAGGCCATTGAGCGTGCAGGTACCAAAGCCGGTAATAAAGGTACTGAAGCGGCGATGGCAGCGATGGAAATGGTCTCACTGCTGCGCGCACTGCCCTTAGGAGAGAACCAATGAGCGAACGTCGTGAGCGTAAGCCCTCTGCTGCGCAGCAAGGGCGCCACGCTGCGCGTGAGCTGGCGGTGCAGGGGCTTTATCAGTGGCAGATGACCGGTAAATCCATCACCACGATTGAGGCTGAGTTTCGTAGCCAAGTGGCTGATGATGACCTGGAAGATCACGAAAACTGGGTCAAGGTGATGGAAATTGCTGATAAAGCGCTTTTCCATGAGCTGCTGCACAATACGGTGCGCTTTAAGGCGGAACTTGATCGTGAAATTTCTCCGCTGTTGGATCGCCGTTTAGAGGATCTGGATTCGGTGGAGTTGGCGATTCTGCGTTTAGGCGCTTACGAGCTTTCCCGCCGAATGGAAGTGCCGTACCGCGTCGTTATTAACGAAGGCGTTGAGTTGGCTAAATCATTTGGCGCTACCGATGGTCATAAGTACGTGAATGGCATTCTCGATAAGCTGGCGAATCGCTTACGTAGTGCCGAAGTCAGCGCCCGCCGTTTATAAGCGGGCGGCCTGATCAAGCGTTTAAGGGGCCTTTGTGCTTGCCGAATTTGAACTGATTCGACGCTATTTCATGTTGCCGCAGGAGGCGCAAGCGACAGATGGCGTTGCCTTAGGAAATGGCGACGATGCCACGCTACTGGTGCCCAAGGCCGGGCACCAGCTGGCGGTCAGCGTCGATACGTCCGTTATTGATGTCCACTTTCCCAGCGATGCTCCCGCGTATGCGGTAGGTCACCGCGCCCTCGCCGTCGCGTTAAGCGACTTGGCTGCCATGGGGGCGGCCTCGCGCTGGTGCTTAATGGCGTTAACGCTAGACCAACGGGCATTTGCAGAGCATGCCGCCGCCGAGCAGTGGCTGGCGGACTATGCAAAAGGGTTTCACAACCTCTGCCGCCAGCACGCTACAGCGCTGGTGGGGGGTGATGTTACCTCTGGAGCGCTGACCATCGGCGTTACCGTGATGGGCGAGGTGCCCGCTGGTGAAGCGCTGACCCGAGCCGGTGCCAAGCCTGGCGATGTGGTTGCGGTAACCGGCGCATTAGGCGGTGGTGCGGGCGGTTTGGCGTATTGGCAACAAGGGGGGCGTGACTTATCGCACCCTTTGCTGCAGCGCTATTTGTTGCCTGAACCCCGGCTTGCAGCGGGCGCTGTGTTACGGGGCATTGCCACGGCAGCCATGGATATCTCCGATGGGCTGCTGGCAGACCTTGCCCACCTGCGCACTGCGTCACAGGTGGGTGTGGTGCTGGATGTGGAGGCGATTCCGTTAGCAGAAGGGCTGGTAGAGCAGTGTGGGCGTGATGCGGCTCGCCAAGCGGCCCTCTCAGGTGGCGACGATTACGAGCTGCTGGTAACTCTCGCGCCTGGCGATGTAGCGCGTGCCCAGGCAAGTCTTGCCGGCCTTGGTCTGCCGCTTACCGTGATAGGGCAATGTTGTGAAACGCCGGGGGTGAGCGGTATCGCTGCGACCGACTACGCGGGCTGGCAGCACTTCAGCGGGGGTGAGCGATGAACCGCGCGCCCGCCAGTGTTTGGCGAAGGCCCACCCATTTTTTTGCTTTTGGCCTGGGTAGCGGCACCGTGCCTTGGGCGCCCGGTACCTTTGGTACGTTGGCGGCCATTCCTTTTTACTGGATGATGGCCGAGCTGCCGTTGCTATGGTATTCAAGCATAGTGCTGGTCGCTTTTATCGTAGGCGTTTGGCTCTGCGAGAAAACGTCGCAAGACCTAGGTGTTCATGACCACTCAGGCATTGTCTGGGATGAGTTTGTAGGCTACTGGATTACCATGGCGGCGGTGCCTTTTTCCTGGGAGGCCGCGCTGTGGGGCTTTATTGTGTTCCGCATTTTTGATGTCTTTAAGCCTTGGCCCATCCGCTGGGCAGACCGGCGGGTAGCCGGTGGTTTTGGCATTATGATCGATGACGTGATGGCAGGGATTTACGCTTGGAGTACTATGCATCTGTGGTTCTGGCTGCATTGAATCTGGTTATGTTTATTTAGGCTGCACGTGGTGGCTTTGTTTGCATAACCCGCTAGATGACGCTGGCTCCACTGGCCATTTTGGGCTGTCAAAGGAGAGGGCATGCGCAAGGAACGTCTGATTGCTCCGATTCTCGCCGTTATCGCCGTTGCCTGGATGGTGGCGCAACTGCTGTCAAGCGTACTGTTTGAGCGCAGCCTCCGCCAGGCGCTCGAAGATCTAGAGGCGCGGGGGGAGTGGCGGGTTAGCCGTACGGAAAGCCGCCAAGGCTGGCTGACCTCAAAAGGCAGTTTGCTGCTGTCGCCGCTGCTTGGCCGCCCCTGGCGCCTAGAGCTTAATTACCGAGCACGCCACGGTATTTTAAGTACGGATGTAGAAGGCACCCTGCTACCGCGTCTAGATAGCGTTCTACAGAAGGCCGTTGGGGAAGTGTCAGCCCCTTCAGTTCCGCGCTGGCAGGGGCGCTATCACACGCTAAGCGGTTATAGCGAACTGCGTTTAGCGCTGGCCCCGTTTGTTATTCAACAAAATGGCCGGGAGCTAGACGTTCGCGGTGCGCGCGTCCGCCTAGAGGGCGTATTTGGTGACTGGCGCACCCGCGTACTGCTGGATCAGTTAACCTTAACCGATGGGTTAGCGCAGCTCTCCTTAGGCCCTAGCGTGCTCGAAAGCCGCTACACCTATATTGACGATGCCTATCATTTTGCCCAGCGCGACCATCTGCATATTGAAAACCTAGCGCTCAACTATCCCGCCTATGATATCCAGGTGGCACCCCTGGATGTGCATAGCTACATGGTGCTTGACGAGAGTGAGCTGCGCCTTAAAGGTGAGCTTATTGTGGGTGACGTTCTGGTGCCCAGTGAAGCCCCCGAAACGCCCCTGTTTAGCGGCAGAGTAGAAGCAGAGCTGTCACGCCTTAACGCAGATGCCGTACGCGAGACGATCCGGCGGTTGCGGCAGGAGGCAGCCTGGGGAGATGCAAGCTTGCCCATGGCGGAGGGGCTGCTGGTCCGTTTAGAGCCGGACCTACTGCAAGTATTAAGCGATTCACCCCGCTTGGATGTGCCGACCATTGTGATAGACAGTCCGTTGCTGGGGCTGAGCGTTGAGGCAGACGGTGCGCTATTTTTCGATGGCCGCGATTTTGACGATTTAAGTATCGCTGCCCTGGAAAAACCTGAAGAGCGTGCCCGTTGGGTTGAGCGTATCGATGGCGATTTCATATGGCACGATGCACCTACCGTGGCGGCCCTGTGGCTCGGTTTGCCGCTGGGCACCCGTGAGCTACAGTTTGATGTGGTTCGCGGTGTATGGCGGGTTAATGGACGCCCCATGCCAGCGTTATGGCCATCACCCTAGTGGTCTTAGTGGTCTTAGTGGTCCGTAAACCGTCGTAAAGGGTTGAAGTTTTAGCTCTCTGCCCGCATCCCACAGAATATATCAAGCAGCGTCAGTGCGTAGTCACTGTTGCTGGTTACTGTGGATTGGAGGGCGCATGAGCGACCAAGATTACGACCGCGATCACGAACATCTAGATTGGCTCACCGATGAGGAGCCACAAGAGGCCCACGAATCCTCCTCTAACAGTGAAGACCTCTCTGCAAATGAAGAGCTCCGCTCCGATGGCGAGCGAATTAACTCGCTGGTGCCTGCGAGTGACATGCTGCCGGAGCGTATTTACCTGCTGCCGATTCACAATCGTCCCTTCTTTCCTGCCCAAGTTCAGCCGTTGGTGATCAATCGTGAGCGCTGGGAAGAGACCATGCGCCGGGTGGGTAACACGCCTCATCACACCATTGGTGTTGCATTTGTCGGCGAGCAGGGCGTGGACTCGCTGGACCATGACCGTTTTCCCGAGATTGGGACTGCCGTTAAGGTGCATAAGCTGAAGAGCGAGGATCAGCAGATCCAGTTTATCGCCCAGGGGCTGCAGCGCTTTAAAATTACCCGCTGGCTCTCCAAAGAGCCGCCCTATTTAGTCGAAGTGACTTACCCCAAAGAGCCGGTTGACGCGGAGAATGAAGAGACCCGCGCTTATGCCATGGCGATTATTAACGGCATCAAGGAGCTGCTGCCGATTAATCCGCTGTATGGCGAAGAGCTAAAACACTATCTCAACCGTTTTAGCCCCCATCAGCCGGGGCCGCTGACCGATTTTGCTGCGGCGATTACCTCCGCGAAAGGCCCCGAGCTTCAGGATGTGCTGGCCACCCTCTCGGTAGAAGAGCGGATGCAAAAAGTGCTGCCGCTGCTGCGTAAAGAAATCGACGTGGCGCTGCTGCAGGGCGAGATCAGCGAGCAGGTAAATGCCCAGATGCAGGAGCGTCAGCGTGAATTTTTCCTGCGCGAACAGTTGAAAGTTATTCAGCGTGAACTGGGTATCTCAAAAGACGATCGTGAAAACGATGTCGATACCTTTAGAAACCGTTTGGAATCGCTGGTGGTGCCTGAGCGGGTGCAGGTGCGCATTGATGATGAACTCAATAAGCTCAGCGTGTTGGAAACCGGCTCGCCAGAGTATGGCACGACGCGCAACTACCTGGATTGGCTAACTTCGCTGCCCTGGGGGGTAACCAGCCAGGATAAGCTAGACCTTGCTACCGCACGAGAGGTGCTAGACCGCGACCACGATGGCTTGAAAGATGTGAAAGAGCGAATCATCGAGTTTTTGGCTGAGGGCACGTTTAAAGGCGATGTGGGTGGATCTATCGTACTGCTGGTTGGCCCGCCTGGGGTGGGTAAAACCTCGATAGGACGCTCGATTGCCGAAGCGCTGGGCCGCGAGTTCTATCGCTTCTCCGTGGGGGGCATGCGCGATGAGGCTGAGATCAAGGGGCATCGACGCACCTATGTGGGTGCCATGCCGGGTAAGCTGGTGCAGGCCTTTAAAGAAGTGGAAGTTGAAAACCCGGTGATTATGCTGGATGAGATCGACAAACTTGGCCAATCCTTCCAGGGTGACCCAGCATCGGCACTGCTAGAGGTGTTGGACCCCGAGCAAAACGTTGATTTTCTTGATCACTACCTTGATGTACGGATGGATCTTTCTAAAGTTCTGTTCGTGTGTACGGCCAACACCCTGGATTCTATCCCAGCCCCGTTGTTAGACCGGATGGAGCAGATACGCCTGTCAGGCTATATCGCCGAAGAGAAGCTGCAAATTGCCAAACACCATCTTTGGCCTAAATTGCTTAAGCGCGATAATTTGCCTAAAAAGCGCATTAACTTAACGGATGCTGCGCTTAAACAGGTAATTGATGGCTACGCCCGCGAAGCAGGGGTACGTCAGTTGGAAAAGCAGCTACACCGTATTGTGCGTAAAGCGGCGGTTAAGTTGTTAGAAGAGCAGATTGAAACAGTTAAAATTTCGGTTAAAAACCTGGAAGAGTTTTTAGGTGCGCCCCTGTTCCGAAAAGAGAAAGTGCTTAAAGGTGAGGGGGTGGTCACCGGGCTTGCCTGGACGTCGATGGGGGGCGCTACGCTACCCATTGAAGCCGGTAAAGTGCATGCCCTAGACCGTGGGTTTAAGCTCACCGGTAAATTGGGCGATGTGATGAAAGAGTCCGCCAATATCGCCTATAGCTATACCCTGGGCCATTTGGCTGAGTACGGCGCTGATGCGGACTTTTTCGACTCCGCGTTTGTACACCTTCACGTACCCGAAGGTGCCACGCCGAAAGACGGCCCCTCTGCGGGGGTCACAATGACGACGGCGCTGCTGTCTCTGGCGAAACATCAGGCCATTACGCGGCCACTCGCCATGACCGGGGAGCTAACGCTAACGGGACAAGTGCTTCCCGTGGGAGGAATCCGTGAAAAAATTATCGCCGCAAGGCGTAGCGATATCTTCGAAGTCATCCTGCCTGAAGCCAATCGCCGGGATTACGAAGAGTTGCCTGACTATTTAAAAGAGGGGATGACGGTGCATTTTGCTAACCGATACCGCGATGTCGCCAATATAGTGTTTAGCTAGCTAACATTTGGTTGCAACTTAACCGTTTAAAGCAAGCGCCATTCTGTAAAGAATGGCGCTTTTTTACATGTATTTACTAGCTAAATTAAGAGAGTAGACAGGATAATATCCGCCAATATAAAAGGGCTTCTGATTCGCGTTAAAGCTTTCAGCAGTTTCTAAATTATAACTCTGGGGAACCTGAATGCGTAATAATCAACCCATCACGCAACGTGAATACGCGCTGGACGACGAAACGGTTTTAATTTCTCGTTCTGATCTAAAAGGCAATGTGACTTACGCAAATGCTGCGTTTGTGGAAGTTAGCGGCTATACGCGGGATGAGCTGATGGGGGCGCCTCACAATCTTATCCGCCATCCAGATATGCCAGAAGCAGCCTATGCCGATTTTTGGAAAACCATTGAGTCTGGCAAGACGTGGCAGGGGACGGTTAAAAATCGTCGACAAAACGGGGATCACTACTGGGTCCATGCGACGGTTGCACCGCTCAGGGATGGTGACCGGATTGTTGGTTATACCTCGTTACGGCGTAAAGCATCGCCTAAGCGTATTGCTCTGGCTGAAAGGGTGTACGCCGAGATTCGTGAGAAAGGTAAATCTCGCCGTTACGCACTGTCAGAAGGCCAGTTAAAGCGTCGAGGAATCGGCGGGGTTTTTGCCCGTTTTCAGCTCACCAGCTTAAAAGCCAAGCTTACCGGCATGGTCATCGCTGCGTTGGCTCTGCTCGCGTTGGCCGGTGGGTTGGGAATGTACGGGTTGATGCAGTCAGGCGAGCGCCTGGAAACGCTAAACCGTTCTGGCCTCGAAGCCGTGGCGAATTTGCAGCGTATTGAACGACATATTGGGCAGGCGGTTGAAGTCATTGAGCCTGCCGTACGTAATCCAAGGCGCGTAGATATAGAGGCCACTGCCAGCTCATTGAATGAGCATACTCAAGGTATCGACACCTTGTGGAGTGAGTACCGTGCCCAGGATGATTCGGGTGACGAAAGCGTGCAAGCGTTTGAGGCAGCGTTGACCACGTGGCGCAACGGTGTGGACAGTGCGCTCGCGGCCATCATGGATGCCAATGGATTTGCAGCATTTGAAGCGTTTAATGACAGCGTACAGCCCACCACCGATGCGCTTCGCGAAGCGAGTAGTCAGCTCGTTAGCCAAGAGCGTCAGCATGCCGCAACGCTCGTCGCTGAAGCGCAGCAAGGGCGCCAGAAAATGCTGATGGCGCAGGTAGTATTAATGGTGATAGGGCTGTTAGTGATGGTAGGGCTAAGCGTTGTCATTCTTAAATCCGTATTTCGCAGCTTGGCGGGCGCCCGCCATATGACGTTTCAAATTGCCGCTGGCAACCTAGCGGCGCGAGAGCGTCGCCAAACGAATGATGAGCTAGGCGAGCTGCTCTACTCTCTGGATACCATGCGCTTTAGCTTGGCGAGTATTGTCGGCGATGTTGAAAACCGCGTCTCAGTAGTAACGCCTGCGGTGCAGCAGATTGCCGCTGAAAACGAGGAGCTAGCGTCGCGTACCGAGCAGCAGGCATCTTCGCTTCAGCAAACGGCCTCCAGTATGGAAGAAATGACCTCGACGGTGCAGCAGAATACTGAAAATGCCCGGCAGGCCACCGACCTGGCTGCGCAAAATGCCGTGAGCACCCGGGATACCCGCGAACAAATGGTTCAACTGGTCGAGCGGATGCAGCGTATTGCCCAGCGTGCCGATAAAATGACCGAGATGATCGGCGTAATCGACGGTATTGCCTTTCAAACCAATATTTTAGCGCTGAACGCCTCTGTTGAGGCGGCCCGTGCGGGTGAGCATGGCCGTGGGTTTGCGGTAGTCGCCAGCGAAGTGCGTACGCTGGCTAGCCGCAGTGCGGACGCCTCTCAAGAAATTCGTAAAATGATTGATAGCACCACAGAGGAGGTCAGCGGCGGGCGTAGCGCCGTTAAGCAAGCGGAGCAAGCGATCGAGAACGTTATGCAGCAGGTGAGCCGTGTCAGTGAGTTGATGGAGTCGATTAGTACAGCTTCCAGCGAGCAGAGCAGCGGCATCGGCCAGATCAATTCAGCGATTGCCGAAATGGATAACGTTACCCAGCAGAATGCCACGAAGGTACAGAGCATCGCGGCCTCGGCGGATAACTTAGCCATAGAAGCGTTTGAGCTGGCTAACGTGGTTGACGCGTTCCGGTTAGAAGGCGCTCAGGATGAAAGCGTTCAAGCCGCCCGTGAAAAACTCAATCATGTTAACAACGCGCTGCGCAAAGCCTCGCTCAATATGCCGGCGGCCGCCTCTGCGTCATCGTCTTCACGCTCTCGAAGCACCCAGAGCTGGGAGGAGTTTTAATCCCTGGGTGAGTGCCCCAAGGGCGCTTGTGCTTAAGGCTAAGCACCTCCACTACGTTAATGCCACCTCCGGGTGGCATATTTTATGCATTGTGTTATGCCGACGGTATGTAAAGGTGGATGTGAGACGTTGAAAACAGCTGTTGATACAGGGCCATGAGGGCCGGTATGAGCGCACGTCACATCGATTTTCTACAGCCATTAGCGTGTTAACAGGGCTTATCGCTCAGCGGTATCTCAGTACCTGTCATAAAAAAAGCGTAGGGGATTTAAATGAGCATAATGGCCCAGGCAACGTTTGAGCTTGCCGACGAAGACGTATTGATTTCCCGTTCCGACCAACAAGGCAAGATCACCTATATTAACCAAGCGTTCGTCGATATTAGCGGCTATTCATCAAGTGAGGCCATAGGAGAGCCCCATAGCCTGTTTCGTGCCCCCGATATGCCCCGCCAGGTCTTTAGCGATATGTGGCAGACCATTCAGCGAGGTAAAACATGGCAGGGAATGCTTAAAAATCGTTGCAAAAATGGTGATACCTACTGGGTGCACACTACGGTGGCGCCCCTATTAGATGGCGAGCAGGTAGTGGGCTACACCGCTATTCGACGTCAAGCCTCTAAAAAAGCCGTGGCGCGAGCCGCCAATATTTATGCTGCCATGGAACAGGGCAAGACGCGTGGTTTTAAGCTCTATTATGGTGCATTGCGTCGAAAAGGTATGCTGGGCTGGCTGCAGCGGTTTAGTTTTCGCAGCATGCAGGCAAAACTCATCGGTATGGTGGTAGCGGCCATCGCGTTACTCGTCGTGGCGGGAGGGGCTGGGGTTTATGGACTAACCAGCTCGTCAGAAAGGTTGCGCACCTTAAACCAAACTGGGCTTGAGGGTGTCGCTGTTCTACAGCAGCTTGATCAGCGCACGGGGCAGCTTTTGCAAGCCATCGAGCCTGCCGTGCGTAACCCACGCCGTGCCGATTTAGCCTTGCTTGAAGAGCAAGTCGCCAGCCTAAGCGCAGATATGAACCAAACGTGGCAAGCGTTTTCCCAGCAGCGTAGCCAAGTTAGTAGTTTTCAGGAAGGGCTTGCCGCGCATCTTGTCACTTTCTTAGAAGGGGCTGATGCAGCTTATATCGCTATTCGCGATGGCAATGGTTTTGCCGCGTTTGAAGCCTTTAATAATATTGTTCAACCCACCTCTGAAAGTATTAGCGCCACGATTAACGTATTGGTTGATCAGGAGCGTCTGGCTGCCCAGCGCATGATGGAAGATGCTGAGCATCAGCAGCAGTTACTGCTCTGGGGGCAATTGGGCGTGCTCATTATGGGTATTTTATTAATGGTGGGGTTAAGCAGTGCCGTCTTGAAATCGCTGATTAACTCCCTTAATGAAGCCCGTCGCGTGACGTTTCAGATTGCTGCAGGCAATTTGGCTAATCGTGTAACGCTTAAAAGAGATGATGAGCTAGGTGAGCTGCTGTCGTCGCTGGAAACAATGCGCGCTAGTTTATCGGGGTTAATTACCGAAGTGGGCCACAAGGTAGACGTTGTGACGCCCGCTTCCGGGCATATCAAGCAGCAAAATGAAGACCTCGCCGCGCGAACTGAGCAACAAGCCTCTTCTCTTCAGCAGACGGCCTCTAGCATGGATCAAATGACTGCCACTGTTCAGCAAAACAGTGAAAATGCGCGCCAAGCTAACCAGCTCGCCATGCAAAATGCGACGACCAGCCGTGAAACCGGCGAGCGTATGCAGGCGCTGGTGGAGCGTATGGAGCGCATTGCCGCCAGCGCTGGCAAAATGAACGACATTATCACCGTGATTGATGGCATTGCTTTTCAAACAAATATTCTGGCGCTGAATGCCTCGGTTGAAGCCGCGAGGGCCGGAGAGCAAGGGCGTGGGTTTGCCGTGGTGGCCAATGAAGTGCGTAACTTGGCTGGCCGCAGTGCCGACGCCGCTGGTGAAATCCGTCGTCTGATCGATACCTCCTCCCAAGAGATAGCCGGTGGCGCCGACGCCGTTAAAGAAGCTGAGCAGGCCATTGATCAGGTCGTCAACCAAGTCATGCGGGTGAGCGATATCATGGAAGAGATCAGTACCGCCTCAGATGAGCAAAGTAGCGGCATTGCCCAGATCAATAAGGCGGTCTCTGAAATGGATCACGTTACTCAGCAAAATGCCAGTAAAGTGCAGTCGATTTCCAGCGCTGCCCAGCGCTTAACCGATGAGGCGCTATCGCTTGCAAACGTTATTGCTGCGTTTCGTCTTGAGGGAGCGAAAGAGGAGAGCATCGAGGCTGCCCGGGCGCGGTTGCAATCGCCGGTATCAAGCCAGCCGTTGCTCGCATCAACAGACCACGATGCCATACCGCCCGAGTTGTTAAAGCGCTCAGTGTCTTCATCAAAAGAGCAGGAGTGGGAAGCCTTTTAAAGACCATTAATGGGTGTTGGTTGTCCTCACCATCTAGTCTCTACGGTTCGCTCATGCCACAATTCAAAGCCGCTGGATTCACTTTCCTGCTGCCTAGAATGCGGCAAGCCACGATAAAGATGTAGAGGACACCATGCCTGAGTATCGCTCCCGTACTACCACTGCTGGCCGTAATATGGCCGGTGCCCGTGCCCTTTGGCGTGCTACGGGTATGAAAGATGACGACTTCCATAAGCCCATTATTGCAGTGGCTAACTCGTTTACTCAGTTTGTACCGGGTCACGTTCACTTAAAGGATATGGGGCAGCTCGTTGCCCGTGAAATCGAAAAAGCAGGCGGTGTTGCTAAAGAGTTCAATACGATTGCGGTAGATGACGGCATCGCGATGGGCCATGACGGCATGCTTTACTCGCTGCCCAGCCGCGACATCATTGCGGATAGCGTCGAGTATATGTGCAATGCTCACTGTGCCGATGCATTGGTGTGCATTTCTAACTGCGACAAAATTACTCCCGGAATGCTGATGGCGGCTATGCGGCTCAATATTCCGGTGATTTTTGTTTCCGGTGGCCCCATGGAAGCGGGTAAAACGAAGCTGCTCGATCATGGCCTCGATCTTGTCGATGCCATGGTGATGGCCGCCGACGATAGCGTCGATGACGAAACCCTGGCCGAAGTTGAGCGCAGTGCGTGCCCCACCTGCGGCAGCTGTTCGGGTATGTTTACCGCTAACTCCATGAACTGCTTGATGGAAGCGCTGGGACTGGCGCTGCCAGGCAACGGCACCGTGCTGGCTACTCACGCCGATCGACGCCGCTTGTTCGAAAACGCGGGCCACCGAATTGTCGAACTGGCCAAGCGGTTCTATGAGGGTGAAGAAGCCCACCTGCTGCCTCGTGCGATTGGCAATAAGGCGGCGTTTAAAAATGCCATGACGCTCGACATTGCTATGGGCGGCTCCACCAATACCATTCTTCACCTGCTGGCGGCGGCCCAAGAAGCAGAAGTCGACTTCACCATGGCAGATATTGATCGCCTTTCCCGTGAAGTGCCGCAGCTGTGCAAAGTGGCCCCCAATACCCAGAAGTATCATATTGAGGATGTCCACCGCGCGGGGGGCATTATGGCTATTTTAGGCGAGCTTGATCGCGCGGGTGTCTTGGATACGTCGGTTCCCACCGTGTATGGCGATAGCCTGAAAGCGGCGTTGGAAGAGTGGGATATCATGCGCTCGCCAAGCGCAGAGGTGGTGGAGTTCT
Source organism: Vreelandella venusta (assembly GCF_044809155.1). Lineage (GTDB taxonomy): Bacteria > Pseudomonadota > Gammaproteobacteria > Pseudomonadales > Halomonadaceae > Vreelandella > Vreelandella venusta_B. The sequence goes on along the minus strand of NZ_CP085241.1, from coordinate 2,242,954 downwards.
TTAAAGCAGGCCCTGGCGGCGTGCCGACTCAAACGGCGTTTTCGCAAAGCGCCCGCTGGCCAAGCTTGGACGGTGATCGTGCCACGGGCTGTATCCGTGATCTTGAACATGCGTTCTCCCGCGAGGGCGGCTTAGCCGTGCTTTATGGCAATATCGCGCTCGATGGCTGCGTGGTGAAAACCGCCGGTGTTGACGACTCCATCCTGGTATTTGAAGGCAAAGCCCACGTGGTTGAGTCGCAAGACCAGGCAGTGGCCAACGTATTAGATGGCAAAGTGAAAGAGGGCGATGTGGTCGTCATCCGCTACGAAGGCCCCAAAGGTGGCCCCGGCATGCAGGAGATGCTCTATCCGACCTCTTACCTAAAATCGAAAGGCTTGGGCAAAGCCTGTGCGCTACTCACTGATGGCCGCTTCTCTGGTGGCACATCAGGCCTCTCAATTGGGCACGTATCACCAGAAGCGGCGGCAGGCGGTGCGATTGGTTTGGTCGAGCAGGGCGACACTATTTTGATTGATATCCCCAATCGCTCGATCAACGTACAGCTCAGCGATGCCGAGCTTGCCAAACGCCGTGACGCCATGGAGGCTAAAGGCAAAGATGCCTGGAAGCCCGTTGAGCAGCGCCCGCGTAAAGTGACCCCGGCGCTTAAAGCTTACGCGCTACTCGCCACCTCTGCCGATAAAGGCGCGGTACGCGATCTCTCCAAGCTGGATTAAGCGTTACACCACAGCCCGCTGATGCGGGCTGTTTTTTGCCAACCTGAACCGTCACATCGACTAAGGACTGTAATGAAGGCGCTTATCAACGTTGGCCTAGTGGGCTACGGTTTTGCGAGTAGAACGTTTCATGCACCGCTTATTCGAGCCACGGAGGGGCTGGATCTTGTCGCCGTGTGCACCAGCGATGCCGCTAAAGTGCCGACCGACTTAGACATTGACATCGAGAAAAAAGCACTTTCCCTATGTCAGCGTAAAGATATAGATCTTATCGTTATTTCTACCCCTAACGATACACACTTCCCGCTTGCCAAGGCCGCGCTTATGGCGGGTAAACATGTTGTGATTGATAAGCCGTTTACCGTGACGCTTTCTGAGGCAAAGCAGCTCAAAGCATTGGCACTGGATAAAGAGCGGCTAGTCTCGGTATTTCACAACCGCCGCTGGGATAGCGATTTTTTAACCGTGAAAGAGCTGCTGAAGGCAGGCACGCTTGGGCGTGTTACGGGGCTTGAGTCGCGCTTCGACCGTTTTCGGCCAGAGCTACGCGGTGGCTGGCGTGAAAAAGTCATGCCAGGGAGCGGTATTTGGTATGACATAGGGCCACATTTGCTTGATCAGGCCTGCGAACTGTTGGGTATGCCTAGTGCGATATTTCTCGATTTGGGTATGCACCGCAAAGGGGCAAGCACTGACGACGAGTTTTTAGCGCTTTTAGAGTACAGCGGCTGTCGTGTCAGTCTCAGTGCAAGCATGCTAATGGCCGAGCCAACCCCGCGTTTTCGCATCCAGGGATGCCAGGGGAGTTATCTAAAATACGGTTTTGATCCGCAAGAGACGCGCTTAAAAGCGGGCGAGACGCCTGCACCGCATTGGGGTGAGGATACGCCCGGTACGTTGACTCTTCGCGAAGGGGAGGGCAGCACCGCCACACTACAGCAGCGAGAACATCCAACATTGCCAGGTAATTACCTCGCTTACTACGACGGTATGGCGAAAGCTCTGCGTGATAGCGCCCCACTACCGGTCGATATTGATGACGCGTTACGTAGCATGATGCTGCTTGAAGCGGGCCTGGATAGTCACCGGCAGCGGCGTTGGATAGCGCTCAAAGCTCATTTGTAGTGCGAGAGGCGCTGTTTGCTGGCCTGAGTTCTGTGTAAGAAATGCTGTGTAGAAGTGCTGTGTTATGAGAGTGCGTGCGAACTGTCGTGCCCTGGGCTGGGCAAAAGAGAGCTAAAGCACTCTCAGCCACTATTAAGCAGCACTAATTGAGCTGCTTATCGTTAATTAATCGTTTATTAGGCTATTTAGATGCACCAGAATTGCGCAATTTTTTTTAGACTTTAGTCGGATTTTGTTGTGTTTTTTGCCTATACCGAACTGGCATAGGGTATGCAGGATTACGCTTGCGCAGTTAAATACGTGAAAGCTCTGGCCAGCCAATAACGTATTTTACAAACTGCAAATGGTGTCTTTTTATGCCCTATGTCCACGATACACTGACGCGTTTAGCAAAAAGTAGCCCTGCACAGTCAGAGTTTTACCAAGCCACAGAAGAAGTGCTGGAGTGCCTTCGTCCGCTGTTCGAGCGTGCGCCTCATTACCATCAGCACAGCATCATTGAGCGCATTGTTGAGCCTGAGCGGCAAATTATGTTCCGGGTAAGCTGGGTTGATGACGCCGGGCGTGTACAGGTCAATAAAGGTTACCGTGTTCAGTTTAATTCCGCGCTAGGGCCATACAAGGGCGGCCTGCGTTTCCATCCTAGCGTTACCTCAGGAACCATTAAGTTTTTAGGGTTTGAGCAGATTTTTAAAAATGCGCTAACCGGTTTGCCGATTGGCGGCGGTAAAGGCGGCTCGGATTTTGACCCCAAGGGTAAATCTGACAACGAGATTATGCGTTTTTGTCAGTCGTTTATGACGGAGCTTTATCGCCATATTGGCCCGCACTCCGATGTGCCGGCCGGCGACATTGGCGTCGGTGCACGGGAGATCGGTTATCTGTTTGGTCAGTATAAGCGTTTGACCGGCCGCTACGAGGGCGTGTTGACCGGCAAAGGGCTCAACTGGGGTGGCTCGCTGGGCCGCAAAGAGGCAACTGGCTATGGTGCGGTTTACTTTGCTCAGAACATGCTCACCGCCCGGGGTGAAGCGCTGCGCGGTAAAACCTGCTTGGTGTCAGGTGCAGGCAATGTGGCTATCTATACGATTGAGAAACTGTGTGAGCTGGGGGCGAAGCCCGTTACGTGCAGCGATTCCACCGGCACGATCCACGATCCTAACGGTATCGATTTGGGCTTACTAAAGCAGTTAAAAGAAGTGCAGCGTGTCTCGCTCGAAAACTATCTTCACGACCACCCGGAAGCACACTTCATTTCGGTACGGGATTATCCGCAGGATGGTCATGCGGTATGGCGCATTGAGGGCGATGCAGCCTTCCCCTGTGCTACCCAAAACGAGCTGACTGAAGCCGATGCCAATGCCTTGCTGGCTAATGGCGTAAACTGCGTTAGCGAAGGCGCGAATATGCCTTCCACCAAAGAAGCCGTTGACCGTTTCTTAGAAGCTAAGATTGCCTATGGCCCAGGGAAAGCCGCCAATGCGGGCGGTGTGGCGACCAGCCAGTTGGAGATGGCGCAAAACAGCAGTATGGAGCAGTGGCCGCTAGAGAAAGTTGACGAAAAGCTGAAGCAGATCATGGCGGATATTCATCGCCAATGTGCTGAAACAGCCGAAGAGTTTGGCGAGCCCAGCAACCTGGTATTAGGTGCTAATATTGCAGGTTTCCGTAAGGTGGCAGACGCCATGATTGAGCAAGGTGTGACCTGATCGCTTTTACCCACTAATCTGTATATAGTGGCTATACATAGTCCTTCCCTTCTAGGGGAGGGCTTTTTTTGTGGTTAATTTTTTACTGCTTTCCAAGGAGAGTGAGAATGGGGCAGCGTCCTCCAATTATCATAAACCGTATTGATGCCGAACGCCTTCAGCGTCTGATCGACAACGCCGCTGAAAAAGATTTAATGGTGGCGGAACTACTCGAAGAAGAATTGCTGCGCGGTGAAGTACTCGACCCCCAGGATATCCCTGAGGACGTAGTGAGTATGAATAGCCAGATACGCTTTACCGATTTGACCCGTGAGCGTCAGATGATTCGAACGCTGGTTTATCCGCATTCGCTGGAGAGCGTGCCTGACGGGATTTCGGTGATGGCGCCGATTGGTGCAGCGTTAATCGGCCTAAAGATAGGCGACGTGATTGAGTGGCCGCTGCCCAACAATACGGAAGTGCGTCTGCGTGTTGATGCGATTTTCTGGCAGCCAGAGAGAGAAAAGCAGTTTCATCGATAATAATCCGCTGATAGTCTCTTGGCATTTCTTTTTAAGATTGGCCATCTATAGGGCGTGGGTTACCTTTTTGTAGCAGTTAGCTCGCGCCTGTATTGCGCTAATATCATTTCCTGATAAACAAATTTAAGTTTATTCAACGCGCATTTTCTCACTATTTTTGATACGTTTTGCTGTCAAGTGGTGATGAGTGACCTCATACGCAACGTTATGTTGATCCGCTAAGCTAGGAAACATCGATAGGGAAAGGTAATGGTAAAAGGAATGCTTGGTGCGTTTAGCCCATTTAGTTAACAAATTTGCGGTATTGCGCTCATTAAAAGGTCGGCTACTGCTGGGACTTTCTTGCGCGCTGCTGTTGCTGGTGGCTTTGGTATTGGGCATGGCATGGCAGGTGGGTAAGACGATGCTACATGAAGCGAATATGGCGCATTTGCGCTATGAGACTCAGCTTCTCGCCGATGAAATTACCCAACAGATTGAACAGCGTTTCCAAGCACTTGAGCGTTTAAATCAATCGCTCGATACAAATGAAGACCCAGACGCCTTGAGGGCTACGCTCAGCCAAAATGATGCGTTACTCGCATGGTTTGAGGGCGTTGTCATTTCGGATAGCCAAGGACGTATTATTGCAGACTGGCCCCGCGTAGAGGGCAGGCAAGGGCTGGAAACGTCGGCACTTGAGTATTTTAAAATGCTGCAGGGGACGCGCCAGCCCTATGTGAGTGAACCCTTTGTTGGGCGAGCGAGCAAAATGCCCTTAGTGCTTGTCGGCGTGCCTCGAAAAACCGCCGATGGGGAGTTTGATGGCTTTATTGGTGGGGTGGTGAGTTTAGATGCCGGTGGGTTATTTGGCCGTTTGGCGAAGGTGCGACTAGGTGAGAAGGGATTTGCTAGCGTGGCAACTTCCTCGGGAATAATTCTGCATCACCCCAATCGAGCGTTGATTAATTCACCGATTCCGAACTTGTCTGGCAATCCTTTACTTGAGCTAGCGCTTGATGGCTGGCAAGGGTATGGGGTGGAAAATCTAATTGATGGGCGGCTTAGCCTGCAATCCTATGCCCAGATTTGGCCGGCTAGTTGGGTGGTGGGGTTCTTTTTGCCCATTGAGCAAGCACATCAACCCCTGGTCGATTTCATCAAAAAGCTATTATGGATATGGGTTGCCCTGGCATTAGTGATGATGCCGTTTTTGTGGTGGCTACTGGCGCGTATTCTCACCCCTTTGAAACAATTAGAACGACAGATTGGTGAAGTAGGGCGTGGGCGACGTGACCATGTGCGGCTGGCAACGACGATGCAAGAGCTCCAGCAGGTAGCGACCACCTTTAATCGTGTAGAGGATGAACGTCAGCAGCTTGTTGGTAATCTACAGGAGCGAGAGGCGTTTTTAGATTCAGTTCTGAGTGCCTCACCTCAAGGCATGTTCGTTGCTAACTTTGGCGGCAAGATTACCTATATGAATCCGGCGCTGCTGGAAATTTTGGGCATCTCTCCTAATACCCCAATGCAAGTATGGATGCAGCAAGTCCATCCTGATGACCTCGATGGTGCTGGAGATATGTGGCGCCATAGCCTGAAATCAGGCAGCGATTTTGTCCGACAACTGCGGTTTATTCGTAACGATAACGAAACGCTTTGGTTAGATATCCATGCCCGCGTGGTTATGCTGTCCCAAGGAGGCCATTCGCTGGGCTTAGTCGGCGTGGTTAAAGATATTACCGAGCGCCGTGAGCAAGAGGCGTTGCAGCGCTGGGAGGCAGAGCATGACCCGTTAACGGGCCTGCTCAATCGCCGCGGTTTCGACCGGCGCCTTGAAGAGGCCTTTGCGGATTTTCAGAAAACCAGCACGCCATCGGCACTGCTCATGTTTGATCTTGACCACTTCAAGCCCATCAATGATGAAGGAGGGCATGCGCTAGGTGATGAAATGCTGCGCCGGATTGCCCAGGTGGTGGCGTGGGAAGTACGCCGTAGCGACCATGTAGCACGGCAGGGGGGAGATGAGTTTGCTGTTTTACTGCCGAGTTGTACGATTGGGCAAGCAGAGCGGATCGCTGAAGCGCTGCGTCAATCCGTGAGTGAAATCACCGTGAATCAGGATGGACGAGAGTACACGGTAACCCTGAGTATTGGTGTCACGCGTTTTGATGAAAGCGACGAGAGCGTTGACGATGCGCTGGCTCGTGCAGATGCCGCGAGCTATGAGGCCAAAGGGCTTGGCCGCGATAGCGTGGTTTTGCGAGTGCCAACGGAGCAAGACTTAGGCGCGCTGTTTGACAAACATTAGAGTGTCGATAAGCCGTTGCTATCGATAGAATATAAGTGACTGCTTATTAGACTGAGAGTGCCCTTGTGGAGCTACTTGCGCTATTTTCCCACACGCTGGACGTCACGCTGCCGGTGTTTGCGATGGTCTTTGTGGGTATTGGTTTAAAGCGTTTGCGATGGATCGATAGTGCCTTTGTGTCGACCGCGTCGACGTTAGTCTTTAAAGCGACACTCCCTACCCTTATCTTCTTAAGCCTAGTTAAAGCCGATTTGAGCGTCGCGCTCGATATGTCGCTACTGCTCTTTTTTGCAGTTGCTACGCTGGCGCAGTTTGCATTTAGCTGGGGGTGGGCGCATTACCGAGTCCCTAGAGCGGAAAGGGGGATTTATGTGCAGGGCGCTTTTCGCGGCAACTGCGGTGTGGTGGGTTTAGCACTAGCGGCAGGCATGTACGGTAACTATGGGCTTTCAGCGGGCAGCTTACTGCTTGGTGTTGTCATAATTATGTACAACGCACTATCTGTGATCGCCTTGGCGGCGTACCAGCCCGGACAAGCAACCGATTGGCGCAGTATGCTCAAACATATGGTGACTAATCCACTCATTATTTCCGTATTTGCAGCGCTGCCATTTACGGCGTTCTCAATTCCATTACCCAGCTGGGTAATCACTTCTGGCGATTACTTTGCCTCATTAACGTTACCCCTTGCATTGATCTGTATTGGTGCAACGCTCTCTGTGGCCGGCATTCGTGTGGGAAGCCAAGTGGCGCTCAGTGCAAGCAGCATGAAGATGATCGTACTGCCTGTTGCCTCTACGTGGGCGGCATGGATGGCGGGGTTCTCTGGGGAGCAGTTAGGTTTGCTGTTCCTGTTTTTCGCCAGCCCCACGGCCGCTGCCAGCTTTGTGATGGTCAAGGCGATCAACGGCAATGTGGTGTTAGCAGCGAATATAATCGCCATCACCACACTGATGGCGAGCATGACGGTAACGTTAGGTATATTTGTGCTGCGCCTTTTAGGCTGGATTTAGCCGCTAAGGTTGGCCGAGGTAACGCAACACGCTATACTACGCGCGCCTTAAGTCCCTGTAGCTCAGTAGGATAGAGCAGCCGCCTCCTAAGCGGCAGGTCGCAGGTTCGACTCCTGCCAGGGACGCCATTATAATCAATGGTTTAGTGTCTTTAATTTTTCCGAGATGTAGCTGATTTTTCGTTTCGCCCCACAGGCGCCCCCACAAAAAATGTTCGCTAGGATCCTGCTAGCAATCTACGTTTGATTCTTTAGCTTCTACTTCTAGATGGTGAGATCTATGAAAGAAGGGGGCTTACGGCAGCGGCGTTATTTTTGCAATCACTAAGATGCTTAAAGCAGATAAAATATCTGTAAAATGGAAAATTTTCATTTGCGGTGCAATTTTGTGGGTCTTATTGCCCGCTTCCCGACTTGACTTTATGTAATCTGCTCATGAGTTCACAACCATGAGTGTTTTTCTAATGAGCATAGTTGAAAAAGAAGACCGATATCTTACTGACCTATGTATTTGTAAACGTTATAAAATTTCACGTTCAACTGTGTGGCGCTGGATCAAAGATGGGGTCATACCACCTCCGATCAGAATTGGACCTCGAGCTGTACGGTGGCGGTTATCTGTGCTTGTCGCGTGGGAGAGAACGCTACTAAGTGGTTCTCCTGCTTTTAATCTAGCCAAAAGAAAGCATTGAATAGCTTTTAAGGCTGTTTTTACATTGCCCCTTGCAGCTTCTGTAAGGGGCTTTTTTCCTCGAGCACTTTATCCTCTGGCTAAACCATCGGGTTTATGTAGTCTACCTTTCATCCTATTCACCAGAATTTAACCTGATTGAGATTCTCTGGCGCAAGGTAAGGCATCAGTGGTTGCCACTAACGGCTTATGAGAGCTTTCATTCTTTAAGGCATCATGTGCATGAGGTGCTGTTAGGCTATGGCAGCAAATATCGTATTTTTGTATAGGTGCCTAGCACAAATGCGTCGGGCAAAGTGGGATATCAAGGCAGTGAAGTTTGACGCTAGTGAGTTTGTTCTCAAGGGTGCATCAGTTAGCGTCATCTAGATGTGGAATAGGTGGCCAAATAATAGTGGTTTCTTGCGACATTAAATGTCGCAATTTGTGGTTAGGATGGTTATTGAAACGATTCTTGGCACTATTTGTAGATACAAGGATGTCGCATGAAACCTGCTATAAACCCAAACAAAATCGTTGTGTTTACCGGTGCCGGTATTAGTGTCAGTAGTGGGCTAGAGGCGTTTCGTAACAGTGGTTTAAAGACGGTTGGGCAGCATGAGCAGTTAGCTTCACCCCACGCCTGGAATAGGCGCCGGAAAGAAGTGATAGAGTATTATAACTGGCGCCGAGAGTGTGCTGGAAAGGCACAACCGACACCGGCTCATTTTGCTATTGCACGGCTTGAGCAAAAGTACGAAGTTGTCGTGATCACCCAAAACGTTGATGACTTACATGAGCGCGCCGGGTCTTGTGATGTCATTCATTTGCACGGAGAGCTCAGAAAAGTGAGATGTTGCGGTCAGCATGCGTTGGTATCGGATATCGGCATCAGCCCACAGCATTTAGGTGACACATGTCCTGATGGGCATGAATTACGGCCACATGTGGTCTGGTTTGGGGAGCAGGTTATGCAGTACTCAGAGGCTGGTCGACATTTTAAGACGGCAGCCAAGGTGCTGGTAATCGGAACTTCGCTGCAGGTTGACCCAGCAGCGAAGCTGCCCAAAAAGGGTAGGTATAGGGCGGAAAAGCTGATCGTAAACCCTCACTTCGATGTGGCGGATAGACCCTACAGCTATCGCATTATTCATAAAGAAGCGGATTGTATTGTGCCGGACATTGTAGCGGCCTGGCTTGAAGGGCAGCGCTGGTAATATGGGCTGTGTCGCGCCTGAGGGCGTGGTCATGTGATTGCCACAACAAGGATTATTGTGCAGCCGAAAGCCTGTTGCACTTGGTCATTGAGATCGCCCTGCTGATACTACAAAACGCATGACTCATGCACCGCGAACCCCGGTCGCTCTCCATGCTCTGGCAATAGAGCGCGTGAGAGTGATAATAATCCGCGATTCTATTCTTTGAATGAATCATCAGAGGGTTCTTGGCTCTCCATAGCGGGGCGATTTGGTACGTCTTGCAAGCACTACCGTCGCTGGCTCGACAAACATCATCCATCACAACCCACAGCATAAGCAGAGAGCACGTAATGGCAAAAGCGAGGAAGTGGTATGTCGTTTGGGTAGGGCGGACGCCGGGGATCTATACGACCTGGGCCGAGTGTGAGCGCGAGGTAAAAGGGTTTCCCTCGGCGCGTTATAAGTCCTTCCCAAGCCAGGAAATAGCCTTACAGGCGTTTGCCAAAACGGCCAAGGCGCCGGGCCCAAAGGCAAGCGCCAGCCTCCCTGCTAAAAAGCCTGCCGCGAAAAAGCTAAAGGCTCCCGCTCAGACGACCCAGAGCGCCGTCGATGTCGAAATTTTCTGCGATGGAGCGTGCGACCCTAACCCTGGTCCCTCCGGTTCCGGCGTGGTGGTTTACCGCCTGGGCATGCTGAGCGATCTGTACTACGGTCACTTTGCCCCGATGGGGACCAACAACACCGCCGAGCTGCTGGCGCTGCAGGAGTCGCTATCCCTTGCCAAAACGGCCCTTTCCGAAGGCCAGAGCGTGCGCATCCGCGCCGACTCGCAGTATGCGATCAAGTGCATCAGTCAGTGGGCGAGCGGGTGGAAAAAGCGTGGATGGCGGCGGCCAAACAATGAGCCGGTCAAGAACCAGGTCATTGTAGAACCCGCCTATAACCTCTACTGCGATATTGGTCACGCCATCGAATTGGTGCACGTCAAAGCGCATGCGGGGATCGAGGGTAACGAGTTGGCCGACCGCATGGCGATGAAAGCCTCTCTCGAACGGCAGGGCGCGTTTGTGAAATACCAAGGCACACTGAACGCTGAAGAGATCCTTCGCTTACAGCGGGGGTAAGAAGAGACAGATGGAAGTTTGCTCACGGTGTGACGGTGGGGCTATCCACGCGTCAAGCTGCCCGATGTGTTGAGCATCCGGTTGTGTCGATTTTCAGAATAGCCCCGTTAGGGGCTGATACAAAGAGAGTATACAAATGAATCATCTACAAGCTGATAACGCTGGCTTTGACGAAAGCGCCAGCGAAGAAACCCACACGGCTAGCGTATTGCACAAGGATAGTGTCGCTCCGCTTCAATCACCCGCTGATCAAGTCGAGTATCCCGCTGCTTCTTTGGAGGAAATCGCCCCGCGGGTAGACGATATCCTAGAGGCCGCGAAATTACTGGCTTCAGCCGCAAAGAAGCTGGAGAAAAACCGCCAAGAAGAAGCAGAGGCCGAACAGAGTGCAAGGGCGCTTCAAAAAGAAGCGAATGGTGCTTTTGAAGCTCGCCTCGCAAAGCGGGAAACACCGGATGCACGCTCTTTTGAAGACGTTCAGAAAGACTTACTGAAATCGCTCAAGAGACTCGATAAGGCCGTGGAGAGCGCCCGCGAGGAAACAGAAAAATCACAGGATGCTTACAAGGAACTACTCAGCATCATCACTCCTTCCAACTGAGTATCAAACGATATCGGAGTGAACTATGCAAAATAGCGTATCAAATAAGGGTGTTATCAGTTTACCCCAGGCATTGGCTAACTATAAAAAGATCTTGTCGGCGGCCCAAAGGTTGTCGTCGTCAGTCAACAAAGCTGAGAGCAAGCGCGCTGAGGAAGCGCGAGCCAGGGAGCGGGCGAGTCGCCTTCGCGATGAGTCGAAAGCAGCTTACAAGGCCTTAGCGGACGGTGATTTTTCGGGTCAATTGCGTATTGAAAAGACCATCCAGAGAGACCTTCATAAGGCAAACAATGATGTCGATCGTGCAATTGACGGTGCCAATAAAGAGGCAGAAAAATCTGAACAAGCCTACGCGGATTTATTGTCGGTTCTCAGGGGAGGGTGATTATTTAACCCGTTGGCATGCAACTGCTGCGCCAGGCGTGGCCGCGATAGTCGGAAGATAACGGCCTCACTAATCGTTTACCACACAGCGCGTAAAGCATCGCCCACATGTGGGCGGCGATATAAGCGCGCATCGCAACGCGGTGCTAAATTGTTGTCGCCGCAACCACTGATATTTTTCTAGTTTTAAAAACGTGCCTACACAGAACGGCTCTACCCCAACCCAACACCTGGATACGTTGGCTGACACCTTGCTTTAGGGAGACAATCTGCTTGCAGAGCATGACATTCGTCTGGCGTTTGATGAAGCGCTGATTCGTTTGCATGCGAAAATTTGTATAGAACTTAGGGAGACGGTCAGAGGGACCAGTGCTGAGCTGGGTCAGCAACTGGATAGTCAGCATTCAGCGCGTGGCAACGTTCAAGAGCAGTGCCGAGTATTTATGCGGCTTTATAAGCGTAGATCACCCAATCGTGAGCCCCTTGTGCTTGTAATAAGTATTTTTAAATCACACCAACAACAGATACCAACATAGCTAAGGGTTTACAGTATTTGATGGTCAAGGTAATCTAAAAACGTTAAAGCAAAATCTTTAACCAGGTTTGGCGACCTGAAATTATCCAAGGCGCACAAGCGCCACTGACCATAGTAGGCGTTTTTTTGTGTCTGCTATGACTATGGTGGTCGTGCGTGGGAGACCTTCGGGTCTGCCGGTTTTTCCTTGGATACCGGTTCGCCAACCTGCGTACGGCCGCCTCCCTCCTGTTTGGCGACAGTGGAGACGGCTCTGATAAATCCAAGGAGCTGTTTGATGCGTTTAAAAACCTTCCCTAATTTTAGCCTTGCTGGCCGCGCCGCTGCCCACCGTGCGATGGCACGTGCCGCTCTCTTTTCCGATAGCAGCCTTCGTACTCGCTATCAGCGTTATCAGCATCATATGCAAAAAGCCCGTGATTTGGATGCCAAGGCTGCTTTCTCAGTACAGCTTGTTGCTGTGCGGGAGGAGCGCTCATGAGTCGTCGTCAAATTCATCCTATAGCCGCTGAGCCGTTAAACACTTTGTTAGCGCAGAAAGCCATGGCAGATACGTCATTTACTATCTGTGAACTGCGTGATGAGCTGTTAGAGCAGCCCGATTTAGCGGGGTTTGACCAAAGAACGCTACGTATCTTCGTGCGCGATCAAATCAATAAGCGTGTAGAGCGAGGTGACGTTGAGCGGGTTGGCTTGCATCCGTGCTTTAAGCAACGGTATCTATTTCAGGTGGTAAAGGCATTTAATTCTGGAAATAACCACTCTGGCCTAGAAAGTGCCAAGGATTCCACCGACGTTGAGCCGTTAACGACTCAGCTTCGCCGTGATAGTGAACAGCTGCGTGCGCAGATGGAGGCCCGCCATCTTCAGCTTCAAGCGTTACAGGAAATCGCTGATAAATACCCTGATGCGCGGGATAAAATTTCATCAGTTTTCGAAGAGGAAAAGGCGCAGGCACGCGCGCTGGGCGAAAAGCTGAAGGCCTATGCCAAAGTGCAGCAAATGCTGGCCGAGGTGGGGGATGAGGCATGATCGCGCGCGACAAGCCGGCTCACTCAGCGCAACGTCCCCCCCTTCGTGATTGGCAGCAGCGCTGCCTTACCAAAGCGCTTGCTCAGCTATCTCCCAAACAACCACACTTTCTCTGCCAGGCGACACCTGGGGCGGGGAAGATGCTCATGGCGGCGGTGTTAGCGGATCAACTGCTGCAGCGTGATGAGATCGATTATGTACTGTACCTAGGCCCCAGTACGGAAGTGGTAAACCGAGCAGAAGAGACCCTGGCCGAGGTTACCGGATATGCTATGAGCGGTGGCTTGGGCGCGCGGGGAGGCTGTTATACGTATCAGTCGTTACGTCAGTGTTTGCGTATATTGCAGCAGCTGGGGGCACAGTTTCGTGTGTTGTTGATCTGGGATGAGAGTCATCATGCCGGGCGACTGCCCGCTACCCAGCAAGGGTCAAATGAGTGGGGGCGCGCGTTGCTACTGTTAGAGCGCTATATGCGGTACACGCTCGCATTATCGGGTACGCCATGGCGTACCGATGGCCACTGTCTACCGCTGCTGCATTATCTCGATGTACCTTGTGATGACGAAGAGATTGACGAAACATCACTCAAACAGCGCTTGGTACCGGATTTTGTCTACACGCTGCAAGAAGCTGTACAAGACGGTGTGTGCCGGCTGCCTTATATTCATCTGATTGATAACCGCCATATTCAGCTCACGCTGACGCACACAAAACATAAAAAACCGCCTCAGCAGAGGCGGTTTTCTAGCATTCCACGCCTGCTACGCCACCCTGGTGTGGGCTATGCAGATCTATTGCGTCACGACGCACCGATGAACTACGTGCTCACACAGGGCGTGGCTAAGTTGACAGCGCTACGGCGAGTTCAGCCCGGAACAGGGGGATTGGTGGTCGCCGCTGACATCGAGCACGCAGAAGAAATCACTGAATGGTTGATGGATCAAGGCGAAGACGTCTGCCTGGTGACCAGTAAAACGCCCAATGCGCACGCTAAGCTGCAAGCGTTTCGTGATTCGACGCAGGCATGGATTGTGTCCGTAGGAATGATCAGCGAAGGCGTCGATATCCCGCGTTTACGTGTGTGTTGTTACCTGAGTCGTATTCGTACCGAGCAACATTTTCGCCAAGTATTGGGGAGGGTCATACGTCGCCTTGGCCTGCATGACCCAGACTGTTTCCTGTTTGTGCTCAATGAGTCGCTCTTACGTCGCTATGCGCATCGTATTGCTAACGACCTTCCCGATGAAAAGGCGATTGTCACCTTGGTGTCACCTACTTCGGCGCCTGCTGCACCCGGGTATGGCAATACCACACCAGGAGCACCGCTGGATAACGTCACACGCTCTGATGGAGAGACGGCGGAAGTGGACAATGAGTCGGTATCGGTGGCGTTTGGGGCATCGACCACTGCGGCTGCAGCGAAGGCACAGTGGGAGCACGATATGGCGTTTTCACAGCGATTTATAGAGCACTTGGCGACATTAAAAATATGACGATGGCATCGCCACACCAACGTATTTGGTATGGTGATGCCATGTTGAAAATGTGATGTTTTACCAAAAGATAGCGATTTGCCTGCAATGCTAATCTTATGACACCCAATACATGCAGCACTGATTTATCAAATAGGGCGGAGTACTCTACCCAAGCGACTGCCTTGGGTGGAGATGGAAGGTGCGGCGTCCGTCAGGACGTCTTGTTTGCTTACAGGTAGATAGCTAATGTGTAAGGCATTACAGCCGGAGGTGCCTATAAATACTGTTTCTATCCGACATCTCAACATCCTGCGCTACATCGACACTGTCGAAGAAGAGTTCAACCTGAAGAGAGTGATGCGGAAATCGCGAAGCTGAATCAGTCAATGGACGACTATCTAAAGGAGCTAAGTTATGGTGCCTGATACCGGCAAGCCGCCACAGACTCGAGACCTCAGCCCCCAGCTGGTGGCGGATATCCGGGAGCTGATTACCGCCGCCAGGCGGCAAGTGGTGCGCGCGGTCAATAGCTCGATGGTGAAGACCTACTGGCAGATTGGCCGGCTGATTGTCGAAAACGAGCAACAGGGCAGCACTCGCGCGGCATATGGCAAGCAGCAACTACAACGCCTTTCGCGGGAGCTAACAGAGGAATTCGGAAAGGGTTTTGATGTCACTAATCTGCGAAATATGCGCCGGTTCTACGAAGCCTTTCCAAATCGAGAGACAGTGTCTCCCGAATTGAGCTGGTCGCATTACAACCATCTGGCGCGCATCGAGAACCCCAGTGCTCGAACATGGTACCAGCAGGAAGCCATTCAGCATGGGTGGAGCGTTCGCGTATTGGAACGCCAGATTGGAAACTTCTATTATGAGCGCCTGCTCAGCAGTCAGGATCGAACAGCGGTGCAGCAGGAGGCCGAGAACCAGACGCGCCCGTTGGCTGAACACAGCGCTCGGCATTACCTACGTGATCCCTATATTTTAGATTTTATCGGCCTACCTGCCGAGCGCTACCTGGAAGCTGACCTTGAACGCGGCCTGATCGACAATCTGCAGGCATTCCTGCTGGAATTGGGCAAGGGCTTTGCCTTTGTCGCTCGGCAACAGCGCATCAGCACTGACGATCAGGATTTCTATATCGACCTAGTGTTCTACAACTTCAAGCTTAAGTGTTTCCTGCTGGTGGACCTCAAGCTGGGCAAGCTCACTCATCAAGATGTCGGCCAGATGGACAGCTACATCCGCATCTACGACCAACATCGCAAGGGCGATGACGACAACCTCACTATTGGCCTAATCCTGTGCAGCCAGAAGAGCGAGGCTGTAGTGAAATACTCGGTGCTCACCGACAGCGAACAGATGTTTGCCGCCAAGTATCTCCCTTATCTGCCCTCCGAAGAAGAGTTGCGTCGAGAACTGAAACGCGAGCGTAGCTTGGTACAGCAGCAAATTGAGCAGGCCGAAATGCCGAGAGAGAATAATGACGGGCCGAGTTAGTAGATGACATGCGATTTACCTGCTCACACAGGGCGTGGCCAAGTTGACAGCGCTACGGCGAGTTCAGCCCGGGACAGAGGGATTGGTAGTCGCCGCTGACATCGAGCACGCTGAAGAAATCACTGAATGGTTGATGGATCAAGGCGAAGACGTCTGCCTGGTGACCAGTAAAACGCCCCATGCGCACGCTAAGCTGCAGGCGTTTCGTGATTCGACGCAGGCATGGATTATGTCCGTAGGAATGATCAGCGAAGGCGTCGATATCCCGCGTTTACGTGTGTGTTGTTACCTGAGTCGTATTCGTACCGGGCAACATTTTTGCCAAGTATTGGGGAGGGTCATTCGTCGCCTTGACCTGCATGACCCGGACTGTTTTCTGTTTGTGCTCAATGAGTCGCTATTACGCCGCTATGCGCATCGTATTGCTGACGACCTTCCCGATGAAAAGGCGATTGTCACCTTGGTGTCACCGACTTCAGCGCCTGCTGCAACCGGGTATGGCAATACCGCACTGGGAGCACCGCTGGATAACGTCACACGCTCTGATGGAGAGACGGCGGAAGTGGAAAATGAGGCGGTATCGGTGGCGTTTGGGGCATCGACCACTACAACGACCGCTGCGGCTGCAGCAAAGGCACAGTGGGAGCACAATATGGCGTTTTTACAGCGATCTATAGAGCATCTGGCCACGTTGAAGCTCTGAACATGGCATAGCCACACGGAAACATTGAGTGTGGTTATGCCATTAATTAGCTTTCAATGGGGTATGTATATCAGTATTCCCAATAGCTTCCGGCTGCACTGTCGACAATTAAGAAAAGACAACGGTGCCAGCAGCAAGCAAAATTTCAAATGTAATGCCCATTGCTAGGACACCTTATGCATTGCTGATCCGCAGGCTATAAGATTTTGTCGCTTAAAAATCCCCCGGTGCGCACTGTAGGCAGGTGAGGCCGAGTGCTCGCCACTGGGCGACGACGGCATCGCGGTCGTCCAGCACCAGCCAGGGGGCGAAGCCGTCGCTGTGCATTTGGTTCAGTAGCGCTGATTTCACCTCTTCGTCATCCACATGATCATCGCCTTCCGGGCGTAAGTACATAGCGTCGAAAGGAATGTCATGGCGGGTGAGCCATGCGTGGGTGTGCTCTCGGTGGCTGTCTGGACGGCCGCTGCAGATAACTATCTGCTGACCTTGGGCTTTGAGCAGTTTGACCAGTCGGGCGACGGGCTCAATCACCGGCGCGTTCGCCATGTGGGCAAAGAAAGGATCCCACTGTTTGGCGGGGCCAAGTACCCACTCGTGGACATCGGCAGGGTGAAACTCGGCCAGCGTGCCGTCGACATCAACAATGACTGCGTTCATAGACATGTTTCCTAATGCGTTAACAGAAGTGAAGAGAGCGGGCGCGCCGCTGACGGGGCGTTTAGCGAAGGCTTTGTGATGAATCGCTCGCCCAGCAGGTCACGCCAGGCGGCCTCAGCATCGGCATGGAGCGGCGTAAAAAGCGGTACCACTTGGGTTGCCTGGAGCTGGTTGGCCAGGGCCACCAAGTGCGAGGCGCGCAAATGAACGTTCCAGCGCTGCCAAAGCACCTCGCCAGCGGCGAGCTGTTGGCGACGCTGTGGCGTTAAGTAGCCGGTGTGGAGCAGGCGGTGATGCGGCCAATCGGCAGGGTTATCACCACGGTCGCTGACCAGCCAAAGCGCCGGATGGCGGGCATTGGGGCGTTTTAAAAGCGCCTGGATAGCCTCATCTAACCCTTCACGGCGAAGGTCATTGGGCAGCGAGAGTAGGGCGGCCAGGTTATCGCGAATGATCGGGTCAATCGCCAAGGGAAGGTGGCGTTGGTCCGCCTCTTCCGCTAGCCATAGCGCCATTTCCAGGGCGCGCCCTGTTTCCGGTACCGGCAGCACTAACGGGTGGTCTAACGCCTTGCCAATGGCGTGGATGCAATGCGCTTGGGGCTGGTCGTAGCTGCCGTAGGAGGCATCCAGCAGCGCCGTGTGTGCGGGTGGGGGCGCATCCAACGGAAACAGGCGCGACTCAAAACAGGCATCGCCGCTGTAGAAAATACCGCCTGCAACGTCGAGATGTAGCCAGACACCGCCTAGCGAATGGCCCGCTTGCCCGGTGGTCACCGTCATCCCTTCGACGTTAATACGGCCCCGATAGGGCAGTGGCTGCCACGCTCGTTGTGGGGGCAGCGCCTTGGCGACTAACGGCGTGCAGTAAAGCGGTATCTGCGCGGGCAGTTCCGCGACACCGCCAATGTGGTCCACGTGGTCATGGCTAATCAATACGGCGTCCACGTCCAGCCCGCGTGCCCAGGTAATCGGCTCGCCGGGGTGCAGTGCGCCTCCGGCATCTAGCAGCAGGCGTTTGCCCTGCGCTTCCACCACGATAGCTGCCGGCCCTTTGCCACCCAGCCCGCTGAGGATCTGAATCGTGGCGCTCATTGGTCAGGCTCCAGGCACCAGCCTTCCAACAAGCGCACCGCGACGTGCTGGCCCTCGTTGAGTGCGGTGTGATGATAGGCTAGCAGCGCTTCTCCCGTGGATAAGCGCAGGTGTAGCTCATAGCGTTCACCGCGAAAGGTGAGCCGCTCCACGCGTCCGGTTAAGTCGTGAGAGTTAGGCGATTGTGCGGACGACGGTGCAGGGGAGTGTGCCTCAATACGGATATGTTCAGGACGTACCAAAACGGGCTGAGTGCGCATCGTGAGCGGCGCGGCCAAGCCTTGCATCAGCGCTGATTCATTTAGCCGCTGGCCCGGTGCGCCGCCTGCGACCTTTAGCTGGCTACCTTGGCCGATAAACCGAGCCACCCATTCGCTACGCGGCTCTCGGTAGAGCGTTTCAGGCGTTGCCCACTGTACTAGCGTGCCGTCACGCATCACCGCAATGCGGTCCGCCATTGCCATGGCTTCGCTTTGATCATGGGTCACGTACACCATGGTGGCTTGGGTGCGGCGGTGGAAGTCGACAAAGCTGTGCTCCATGGACGCGCGCAGGTTGCGGTCCAGGTTGGCGAGCGGCTCATCGAGCAGCACTACATCTGGGTCGGTGACTAGGCAGCGCGCCAGCGCCACCCGCTGGCGCTGGCCACCGCTGAGCTCTTGTGGAGCGCGCTGGGCGTAGGGAGTAAGCGCAACCTGCTCTAGCGCGTGAGCAACCCGGCGCTGATACTCGCTGCCCTGAATGCGGCGCAGTTTCAGCGGGTAGCCCACGTTGTCGGCCACGCTCATGTGCGGCCAGAGGGCGTACGACTGAAACACCATGGCCATGTTGCGCTGTTCAGGGGGCACATGATGCTGGTCGCTGGCGAGTAGCGTGCCGTTGAGCGTGAGGGTGCCGCTGCTGATCTGCTCAAACCCCGCCAGCATCCGCAGCATGGTGGTTTTGCCGCAGCCGCTGGGACCGAGTAGGGCCACAAACTCACCGGGGGCAATCTCCAGCGACAGATCATCAACCGCCCGGTGATCGCCAAACTGCTTGGTAACACGATGAATAGCTAGCCCTGCCACGGCACGACTCCTTTAGGTAGACGCGGGGCCAGCAGGCTGAGCGATAGCATCAGCGAGGCGACCATGATCACCACCAGCACGGAGACGGCCGATGCCAGCACGCTCTCACCGCCCTCGTCTAAGTTAAAAATCAGTACGCCCAGGGTTTCATTGCCGGCGCTCCAGAGCAGCGCGGAGACGGTCAGCTCATTCACTGCCAGCAAAAACACCAGCAGCCCGCCGGCAAACAGCGAGGGCGCAATCAGCGGTAAAAGAATGGTAATGAGCCGACGCCAGGGGCCTGCGCCCGCCAGCTGAGCGGCTTCTTCCAGGGAGGGATCTAGCTGGGCCAAGCTGGCACTTACCGGTTTCAGGCAGACCACCAAAAAGCGCGCCAGATAGGCCACAAAGATCAATCCGAGCGTGCCGTAAAGCGCTAGGTTGATGAGCGGTAACGGGCGGACAAACAGTAAAATACAGGCAATTGCCAGTACCACGCCGGGCAGCGCGTACGGCAGCTCAATGGCGCTAAGGGTGAGCTGCTGCAGGCGCGGTGGAAGGCGCTGTAGGCGGTAAGCGAGTGGTAGGCTGCATAGCATCAGTACCAGCGCGGCACCGCCCGCCAGCCAAAGACTGTTACGCACCGCACGCCAGGTGGCTCCTTGACGGCCAATCACTTCGTGATAGGCATTGAGCGTAATGGACTCAACGCTCAGTGGCACGCCCATGGCAGGCACCAAGGAGCTCACCACCAGGGCGGCCAGCGGCGCGACCAGAATCACCAACAGGACGCCGACCAGCAAAGCCGTCACGAGGGGGCGATAGCGGCCTAGCGAAAAATCGTGGGCGCGGCCGCTATGGCCGCCTAACCCAAAGCGGCTGCGGTTCATCCAATACTGCTGCAAGGCCACGCCTGCCAGCGCGAGGACGCCGATCAACAAAGAAAGCGCCGCCATCTCTGCCAGTACGCCGGTGCCGAAGCTGGCCATGCGCTGATAAATCAGCGTGGGCAGCACGTAATAACCGGCGGGAATGCCCAGCATCGCGGGAATACCAAAGTTACCCAGGCTGGAGATAAACGCCATGGCGGCCCCGGCAATCAGGCCGTGGCGGGTGATGGGCAAGATAATATGGCCCCACACCTGGGTTTGGCGCGCGCCGCTGATGCGCGCGGCTTCAATCAATTCACGGGGTAGGGACAGCAGAGACGTGCGTAGCGCCAAAAACACCAGCGGCGCACTCTGGATGCCCAGCAGTAGCGCAATACCCTCGGCGGAGTAGAGCGGCTGCGGGCTGCCTAGTGGCGGGGCCATGCCGATGCTTTTTAACAAGGGGCTGGCGGGGCCAAACAGCTGTAGCCAGCTCAGGGCGGTGACCTGGGGCGGGATCATCATGGGCAGCATAAAGCAGAACACCAGCCACGCTTTGCCGCGCATGTCCGTCAATGTGATCACAAACGCGAATAGGCTACCCAGCACCAGCGCAATCAGCATACCGAGGCCCGAGGTATACACACTGTGCCACAGCGCACGCCACGTGCTGGCAGCGTTGAGCACCTTCCACAGCGGCGCTTGGCTGCCTTGGCCAAGGTCGCTCAGTGCCTCGATGAGTAGCCGCACACTGGGCGCGAGGCTGAGCAGTACGATGAGCAGGGTGATCAGGCTAAGCAGCCAGCGATGCTGGCTGCCAAGGTTGAGCGAAGGGGTCATGGTTAGCCGCCGAACAGATCGCTAAAGCGCTGCTTGAGCGTCTCTTCTTGCTCAAGCGCCTGCTCAATATCCACCGGCATGAGGTTGATCGTGCTGCGCTCAGGGAAGCCTTCTGGCGGCGTCACATCCGGGTGAGCAGGCAGGTAGCCCTGCTGGCTCACCAGTTCTTGCCCCTGCTGGGAGAGCACGAAGTCGACAAATTTCTGAGCAGCGTCTAGGTTCTCAGCCTCTTGCATAATGGCGACGGGCTCGGTGACGGCGCTCACGCCCTCTTCAGGGAACACAAACGCCACGGGCGAGCCTTTCGCGGCTTCGCGGATGGGTAGAAAATCCACCACGATGCCGTAGGGCTTGGTGCCTGCGGCCACCGCATTGAACACGCCGCCGTTACCGCCCTGTGCTTCCGTGCGGTTGGCCTGTAGTGCCTCGTAATACTCAAGCCCTAATGCCGGGTGTTCACCGATGGCTGCCATATGAATTAGCGCTGCGCCGGAGTAAAGCGGGCTAGGCATGGTGACGAGGCCTTCGTACTCAGGGCCGGCCAGGTCTTCCCAACGTTGGGGCTGCAGCTCGGCGCCGGTGTTGTAAACGATGCCGGTGGTGATGAGCTTGGTGCCGTAGAAGTAGCCTTCTGGGTCGTAAAGCGCTTCGTCGTAAGCATCGCGCTCAGGGCTGAGGTAGGGCTGCAGATGGCCCTCTTGTTTCAGCGAGGTCATGGTCATGCTGTCGGCAATCAGCAGCACGTCAGGGTTGCTGACACCGGCAGCCAGCTCTGAACGCAGGCGTGTCATCAGGCGGGTGGTGCCATCGCGTACCCACTCCACTTCAATCTCCGGGTAGGCGGCTTGGAACGCATCGACCGTTTGCTGGGCATCGCTATTGGGCTGGCTGGTGTAGAGCACCAGCTTGTCATCAGCGAGCAACGACGTGGAGAGGGCAATGCTTGCGAGAGTCACGGCGGAACACAACGAGCGCTTCAACATCGGGAAAACCTCCAGTGGGTGAACAGCCACCACACTACTGTCATCGGCTTACAACATCGTGACACTAAGCTTTCGTTTGATAGCGGTTAACTTTCGCTGGCAGGAAATTTTTTTTCGTTTTGCCAGCAAGCACGATAAAGAGAAAGGTAGGTGCAGCATGAACGTGACAGAAAGGCGGCGTGCCGTGTTGGCGCGCGTGCGGGGAGAGGGGCGGCAAACGCTGGCGGCGCTTGCCCATCACTTTGGTGTATCACTGCAAACCCTGCGGGGGGATATTCGCGTCTTGTCTGAGCAGGGAATGATTCTGCGCCGCCACGGCGAGGTGATGCCTTTTCCCGATCAAGAGAATGTGGGCTACGACCAGCGCCAAATCGTCAACCAAGCGGGTAAGCGGCATATTGCGCGGCAGGCGGCGTCGTTGATTTCCAATCACCAGTCGCTCTTTTTGGGGACGGGGACGACGGTAGAGCAGCTAGCCGACGCGCTGCGGGACAAGCAGGGGCTGCAGATTATGACCAATAACCTGCACGCCTTGATCAAGTTATGCGCGCTGGAGTGTGAGCTGGTGGTGGCCGGAGGCCGCGTACGCCGCCGTGATCAGGATGTGATCGGTGGCGACGCCTGGCGCTTTTTTCAGCGTTATCGAGTGGATGTCGGCATTGTCTCTGTGGGCGGTATGGATAGCCACGGCCAGCTCTACGACTATAACGACGACGAAGTCATGGCCCGCGAGGCGCTGTTGGCCCACGCGGCGTACCGAATTCTAGTGCTGGATAAAACCAAGTTCGACCTACCACTGCGCTGCGCCGCCGGTTCACTGGCGGATTATCACGCAGTGATTACCGATAGCCCCTTATCGGACAAACTGAGAAGCCCTCTAGCGGCTCAGGGGGTGCGTTTTTTAAGCTGACTAGGCATATTCTAAGATTAATCTGTAGCAAGCTCATTTGAATATCCGATGGAAATGGGTAAATAAGACGGTAGCGGTGGCGCTTGGGGCATCGACCACTACGACGACCGCTGCGGCTGCAGCGAAGGCACAGTGGGAGAACGATATGGCGTTTTCACCGCGATTTATAGAGCACCTTGCCACATTGAAACTCTAACCATGGCATCGTCACCTTTAAGATTTCTGTATGGCGGTGCTAACGAGAAGGGGCATCGGTAGGGTAGGAGATCAGAGCTCGTGTTGCCCCTGGTATGTCGATGTCTTCATGCGGTCTGCATAAGGGTGTTGTTACCGTACGTGAACCAACTCTTCCCACTGAGTAGTATATCTTGGCGTGCGGTGTTCAGAGCGTAATGCCCAGGCGTTGCCTGCCCGGGGTAACCCTAACTGTATGGTTCCTCGCCCTAACTCTTGATTGAGCTTGTCGATAGTGGCCATCAGCCGTTCGCTGCGCTTTGCTTCTTCCTCTGTTTGCGGTGTTTCCGTCAGTGTCAGTTGGCGGTTAGCTTTGGGGGAAAGATCAAGCAGCATCACGCCCGCTTTATGGTACGCATAACCTTTCCGCCAGAGCTGCCGTAGCCCTTGGATGGCGGCATGAATCAGCTCGCGGCTGTCATCCGTTGGGCGCTCAAACGTCACTACCACGCGATTACGGTATTGCGGTAAATCTTGTCGAAACGCATTGGTGCGCACAAATACCAACACGGCGCTGGTGACGCTGCTCTGCTTGCGTAGTTTTTCACCCGCGCGAGCAGCGTGTTGGCGAAGGGCTTCACGCAGATCGTGGGGGCTATGGGTAAGGCGACCAAAGGAGCGGGATACCATAACCTGCTGTTTCGGCTGGCTCATATCATCCAGTTGAATGGACGGCTGACCGCGTAGTTCCCACACAATGCGTTCTTGCACCACGCTAAACCGGTGCCGTATCTGCTTGGGATCGGCTTCGCGTAGCTGCCAGGCAGTCTCTATCCCCATCACGCGTAACCGTTCGCCGGTACGGCGGGCAATGCCCCAAATCTCGGTCACTGGTAGCTGTTTGAGGAGCACTTGCGTCGCAGGGCTATCAGCGGCTAACAAGCACACGCCTTGGTCTCGGTAGCCTGGGTGTTTCTTGGCAGCATGGTTAGCGACTTTGGCCAGTACCCGTGTCGGCGCAAAGCCCACAGAGACAGGAATCCCCGTCCATTGCTGCACGGTCTGACGTAGCCGTTGCCCGCGCGCTTCTAGCGTCGCCGAATCAAACCCATGAAACCCCACAAAAGACTCATCGATCGAGTACACCTCAACGTCCGGCGAAAACTCTGCCAGCACGTCGGTGACGCGGCGGCTCATATCGCCATACAGCGCGTAATTACTGGATAAAAGCGTCACTTGGCGGCGGATCGATGGAGGTAGTAGGTGCTTGGCGGTACCCATCTCAACCCCCAGTGCTTTGAGCTCGTTGGAGCGAGCCACGATGCAGCCATCGTTGTTTGAGAGTACGCCAACCGGGCGGCCTTCCAGGGCGGGGTTAAAGACCCTTTCGCAGCTAACGTAGAAGTTGTTGCAGTCAACGAGTGCGATCACGACGTAGCACCCGGCAGACTGTGCAGCACATGGGTGACGACGCCCCACACATGGGCTTCACGTCCTTCTAAAGGGATCGGTCGATAAGCAGGATTGCTCGCGGTCAGGTAGGTACGTTGCCCGACACGCTCTAGCCGCTTTACGGTGAGTTCGCCATCGAGCGCAACTACAATCACTCGCCCCGGTAACGGCTCCAGGCTGCGATCCACGACGAGCAGATCACCATGGTGGATACCATCACCGATCATAGAGTCGCCCTCTGAGCGCGCAAAGAACGTGGCGGCAGGCCGTTTAACGACATAGCCATGCAGATCCATCTCTGCATCGATATAGTCATCGGCGGGGCTAGGAAATCCTGCCCGAACGGCACTGGCAAACATAGGCAAGGGTTGCGGGGCAGGATTTAGGGCAGCACTGCCGACCCATGATGCGGTGGTGGTCATACGCGACGTCTCCTTTTTTACTATATTTATATACAGTATATAGGGAGGCGCCGGATCTACAAACCCCGAACGAGGATTTACCGCTGAGTGTTTGGCTCTTCTCCGAGCTCTCTTAAGGTCGGCGATGCCAACGCATCCGCATGGGCCGTGTCGGGCGTTAATCCGTCCAGCATCACCGCTTCCCAATCGCTAAGACCTACCGGCTCAAAAGGCTGGCTGTATTCGCTCACGGAGCCCTCCAGCGTCTTTAAAGACGGGTCTCGCCGGTCAGCGGCGTTATCGCTGACGCGATGGCGTTCCAATGGCTTATCCCCCTGATGCTTTTTCTTCGACATAATGAAGTCACTCGCTACGAACCCTGGTGTTCTTTACATCATGGCAGTACACGGTAGGCTGTCAACGCATGCTGTGTAGCCTGCCACCTATTACCCCAGTGGTAACGTTGTTAGGGAATGTCCATGAAAGGATCTGTAAGGCGATGGCTCGCTGCCATCGTATTCTGTGTACCGTCACTGGCTCAGGCTGACATCATCATTGGAAGTTGGAATATCCAGAATTTGGGCTGGAACAACGATAAACGGATCGACAAAGTGGCCCATGTCGCGGGGCACTTTGACATTGTGGCGATACAAGAGCTGATGAATGAAGCCGCGTTAGCGCAGCTTGAGGCTGAGGTCGAAGCCATCAGTGGCGAAGCGTGGTCGAGCATGGCAAGTCACGCGCTAGGCCGTAGCACTTACCGCGAGCATTACGGGTTTTTATGGCGAGACTCCGCGGTATCGTATGACAGTGGTGCGGTGGTCTATATCGACAGTCGAGACGTATTTGCCCGCGAGCCGTTTTCTGCCCAATTCCGCAGTGATAGAACAGGCCAGCCGTTTGCCCTGGCTAACGTTCACATTACCTACGGTAGTAGTATCGGTGACCGGCTGCCGGAAATCGAAGCCCTGGCCAGCTACTGGAAGTGGTTAGAAGAGGTGTACCCGGGCACGCCGCGTTTAATGGCAGGGGACTTCAATCTACGCCCCTCTCACGACGGCTGGACGTCGCTACGCGAGGTAGGTGCCATTCCCGCGATTACAGACGGTGCCACGACGTTAGGTCTATCTGACGGTGTGTGAAGCAATCTTTACGATAATTTCTGGAAAACGCCGGGGCAGCTGACGATTACAGATCGCGGTATCGTGAGGTTTCCAGCGCTTTTTGACGCCGATCATGTGACCGCTCGCG
Source organism: Vreelandella venusta (assembly GCF_044809155.1). Classification (GTDB taxonomy): domain Bacteria; phylum Pseudomonadota; class Gammaproteobacteria; order Pseudomonadales; family Halomonadaceae; genus Vreelandella; species Vreelandella venusta_B. Next base: position 2,216,675 of record NZ_CP085241.1, on the reverse strand, counting down.
GCATCATCTCCGATCACGCCCCGGTATGGATTGCGCTGGGGAATGCAGAACTTAAACTCACGGCGTTTGATGGCCAGGCGTATGAAGCGGCGAATGACCCGGTGTATTGCATCGATTTGAACGACGCTACCGCTGATCAGCTAACCAAGCTGCCAAACGTGGGCCCAGCCCGTGCGGCGTAGATTATCGACATGCGACCGTGGGACAGGGTGCAGTCGCTAACGCGTGTGAGTGGCTTGGGCGCGGCCAGCGTGCAGGATATCGAAGAAAGTGGGCTTATTTGCCCGTAGTAACCAAGGCGTAAGGAATCGAAGTAGCGTTTTATTACCCAGAGACCTTTGAGACCCACCGGTTCGAATGACTCTCGATACCCCTGAATAGAGCCCTTGAGACGCTCCTGCGAGTTACCGGGGTCAGCTCCCTCGTCACCAGGCCTCGGCTCACTGTCTTCTTGTGTATTCGCGACACCTCGTAGAGAAAACCTTCGTTTTCTTAACATGATGGCCCAAACTGTGAGCCCTACCAAGCAGAAACAAGAAGATACGCCTAGCGACTTCGATCAGCTCCAGAAGCGTGAAGGGATGGCATCAAAAGATGCAGAACTTCAGAAGTTTGTCAGCCAGAGCACCGGATTGGCTTTTTTCTAGAATCCCAGGCTTGTCAAAACCCGGTTAATGAGTAAGCCTTATGCTGTGGGCATAAATCCCATGAGCGTTAAAAACTGTTAAAGGAGCTGGGTCAATGTCATTCCGTCCTGTGAATTTGCGTCTCACTTTTATTCCTAAAAAATTCCAGTCAGCCTGCGAATGGTGCGGCGGTGACTGCAGCATCTGTGATACTTGTGGCATGGGCAGCTGCCGCTGCATGTGTTAACGAAGGAAAATTTTTAATTGAAAAAGGGAAGTAATGGCTATAAGCCCGCTTCCCTTAATAACATAGGTGTCGTAATGAAATGTCCGAAATGTGAGTCTAGTAATATTGATAAGAAAAACTATGCTACACGTGTCGCTACCGCGGCAGGCGCAGGTGCAGGTGCAGCAGCAGGTTGGGGGGCAGCAGCAGCAGGCGCTAAAGCGGGAGCAGCCGCAGGTGCATTTGCTGGTCCCATAGGAGCTGCTGCTGGAGGTTTTTTTGGAGCAGTCACTGGGGCTCTTGTGGGAGGAGCTACGGGTGGAATGATAGGGGCAAAAACAGGGAAAGTACTAGATGATAATCTATTAGACAACTACCGCTGCCTTAAATGCGGCTTCGAGTTTAGTAAATAGTTTAAGCCTTAACATAAAAAGCCCCAAGACAAACCACCCTGAGGCTCAACATTGAGAAACTACTTACCTCACCTATTCCAAACTCTCCAGTTATCGCTTCCAAGATTCACTCTAGAGGTTATTTTCAACCCAGTTAAAGTACTATGGACTCGATCCACAAACCCAACAAAATCAGGGTCGCGAACATACCCCAAAAGGCATCCGGAAACAAATTGGTGGCAATTAAACTTGGTTATTCCGTAGCTATATTGCATTCCCACTAGAGACTCTGCCAGCTCAGCCGCCGAAGTACTACCAACAGAGTAAACACCTTCACAAGACACGTAAATGCTAGACCCGCATTTAAATCCTCCCCAGCCGGAAACAAACTCTTCGGGAGAAACTTTTTCAACGACCCCGCTGCTATTGAGCTGGATTATGTTTCCACCTCTAACATATATTCCAGAGTGCTGTATTATAGAAGCAGAAGCTATAAAGTCACAATAAACAACACTACCAATCATAGGAAGAACCTTGTCATAAACATAATTATCTATGACATGTTCTGCTATATTCAAAGGCAGCATCACACTTTTCAAAAAGCCCATCATACCCCATCCCTACTCAATCATTCTTCAAGAATTTGGATTTTTTTTCTAATGCCCAAAGCCTATTTTTAATTAATTTCCAAATTATAACAAGAAGAATATTATACGAATGTAAGCGACATTTGGTGTCGCTTTGTCACATCAGGCACTGAACCTGCCCGGACTTTACACGGGGGCCATAGCTGCTCATGAAAGCTTCCCTCATGAGCAGCCTAATTGAGCAGATATTCCAAGAAAAAATGGTCGGTACGCCCAGAGAGACCTGAACTGTTGTGTCCGAGCACACTCCGGAAGGCCTATGTAGGCGTTGGTGTAGCGAACATGCCCTTTGTCGATGTCCACAGCTTTGAACTCAACGAAGATGACAACATCATGGTGAAAGGTCAGCGGTAACTGGGACTTCATCAACAAAACTGCTGTTATCACCCCCCCCCCCCAGCGTGGATCTACGAGAGCGCCTTGTTCACTTCGACGGTGAGACCCACATCGACTCTGACGTAACTGATTATTAACAGCAGCCGAGTACGCGTCGCTCTCTCTGCGATTTGGTGTTTAACCTTGGCAGAACCTTCATTTTGGGCAGCTATGATAAGAAAACTTGTCTTTTTTACTGGTCGGTCTGCACCGGGAGTCCTGCCAAGGTCGAGCACACAGTCACCGAGAAAAGATCTGGCACTAGGCCTACAACATTTGTGTAGCCGACAAAGTACTGAAGCTCATTCGAGCGAGCCTTTTCCGATGAAACGCATCACCGGTGTGTGTTCTCGTCTAGATTAGGCGTTTTAAGGGCGCGTAAAAGAACGGCTGCAGGCGTTTTTTGGTGGAACGAGAAAATGACTCCGAGCGCTTGATGATAAGAAACGCCTCTAGCTGTTTTTTCAGAGATATCAATAGACGGCTGGAGACGTTTAAAAAGAGGGGGCGTCTGAAACAGTTTTTCTGAGGTGCGAAAAGATGCGTTTCACGTATACGCTAGTAATTAAAAAGACGTTTACAGACGTTTTTTCAAATGCCCTAAAAAACGTCTGTAGCTGTTCTACGTACAGCGTGAAAAAAGCGCCAAGATGGGCCTGGATGATTCAGACCTATTGAGCAATTAGCTGCACATTTAAATTACCTCCACAGCTAATGACTAAAACGCAATGATGTATGGCTTCAGCTATGAAGAGTATGAGCCCAAAAAAGTCGCGCTTGATTGGATACGCCATAATAACGAACGTGTCCAAACCTCTTCGACGGTATGCACACTCGCGATGGTGAATCAGGCTGTAGGGCCGACGCCGCGCAAACCTACTTTGCGAATAGCAATAGCTTTTAGATAGCGTGCGCGCGGGTGGTTAAGGAAAAGCAGACGCGGTATCTTACCTTACGGTTCTCATCTTCCTTAGACTATGTCGACATATGTTCTCTGCCAAGGACGGCTTTATGACTAGTTCTCATGAGACATCTCGCGCTGCCTATGAGCTCTCCCTACAGGGATATAGCCTTGAACATATTGCTGAGCGCTTGCATACAAGCGATGACCGTATCTCGCAGATGATCGCTAAGTACCAACGTCAGCTACCCGCAGGTAAATCCAAGCCCTGGTGGCATGGTCTATCGAGCAGTACCCGAATCCTGCTTGAAGAGGTAGGTCTGCATAGTCGTGATGAAGTGGAACAAGCCTATCAAGAAGGTGCTTTTACGCAAGGTCATCCGAACCTGCTACGTGGTCTTTCTGAGCGGACGTTGCGTCAGATAACAAGCTGGTTAGATCAGCCTAACGCTAACGCAGCAATGAAAATACTGCCGAGTATTCTTTAACGCTGACACTTAACGCTGAGTGTGCACACCACCTGAAACAGCTGAGCCGCGCAGCGCATATAACGCCGACGGCGCTTGTTGAAAAATTAATCAATGAAGAAGTCAGGCGTCTATAAGGATCCCAGGATGAATTATAAAAGGTAACGCTGCTTTGCTAGTCTATTTGGGTATGCCGATTTCGACGCTCGCTGTTAACTCGGTACTGGATACAGTGGGATTCCTGAGGTCAATCTGACAATGGAAATCATCCAGCAGGATATAGGGTTGGCATGCGCAGGGCCACTGACGGACATGTGGCTGAACGCAAGTTAAGCATCTCAATGGGAAGCGGCATTACATTATCTGGGAGCTTCGAAAGGGCAGTAAGTGCAAACAGATAACGCTAGCGAGCTGAATGGCAGATCAGATAAATGCGTGCATAGAGATGCGTTGTGAATCAACAATGAGTAACGAGTATCAATGAGAGCACCGTTATCATTACCCCAGCTATGGGAAAGCACTAAATACATATCGTGGCCAAAGAGTCACAGTAACCCCATGGTACGCGTGCCACGCCCATCAGGAAAACCTGAAACCAAGTCTATTCCGCGCTTAGCCAATGAATACGATACCTTTGAGCGATGCCTTGCGTATCGAGACCAGCGCGGCAGAGAAATTTGGGGCGAGCGTCGTTGGAAGGAGTTGTTGCGAGTAGAGGCACGCTCCGTCGCGCGTCATCGTGAACGGCCTGCTGGCCCGATAACGGGCGTTTACCATTACGAGCGTCCCACTGGGACAACACTCTGGGTAGCGGCTTGGTATGAGTTGATGCCCGGTGGTTCACGCAAAAAACGCAGCGCGCAGTTCAGTTACGGTACGTCACGCACCCGCTATGCGACCTCAGAAGAAGCCATGCAGGCGGCGATTAAGCGGCGGCAAGAGGAAGAGGCGCGCTGGTACTGTGTCGTGGGTAAGCGCGATCAACGGCGCGTGAACCAATGACGTAAGGTTCCCGCTTCAAGGAGTGTCGATGGCTTTTCGTTTTCAACGTCGTATTTCGCTTGCGCCCGGCGTGCGCCTGAATATCAGCAAGCGTGGTGTGGGCCTTTCTGTCGGCCCGCGAGGTGCCAGTGTCAGCATGGGGCCACGAGGTATCCATGCGCATGCCGGACTTCCTGGAACAGGACTGGCCTATCGCACCCAGCTGTCATCATCTCGTCGAGTTTCTTCAAAGGGGCAAGCAAGTGCTCACTCAACCCCGACAACGCTAGAAGCGCGCATTGGGCAAGGTGAGTCACTGGGGCTTCAGCTGTCGGTTAAGAAAGACGGCAACGTGCGCTACCTATTTGAAGACGGGACCCGGCTCAGCGACCACGACGTACGTTGGCTGCGCCGTCATGCACGAGACGCTATTCGTGCACAGCTCAAGACACTCTGCGATGAATTAAACGCGGACATCGTGCGCTTAGGTCAGCTGCACCACGATACCCCATCTCCTCACTGCCGTGGCTACACCCCACGCCATTTTGGTGAGCCGGCACCCACTCCGCCCACGCCGGTACCTCTTTCGTGGTGGAAAGCGCTTTGGCCACCGGCGCGCCGTCAACATGAGATCGATAGCGCACGCCAGCAGGCGCAATTTCATGACGACTACCGTCATTGGGAACACCACAAAGCCGATTTTGATGCCGCCGAGTTTGCCCGACAACAGCGCGAAGAGCAGGGCGTGCTAAGACAACGTGATGACATGACGCTCACGCTTCAAGAACGCCTGGAAGAGATCGACTGGCCCCGCGAGACCGTGATCGATTTTGATTTGGGAAGCGATGACACCACGATGGTGCTGGATATTGACCTGCCCTCTGACGATGACATGCCGGATCGAGAATGGACGATGCCCGCCAAAGCGCTCAAGCTCACCCCAAAATCCCTGAGTGCCACCCGACAGCGCAAACTGTACCGTGACCATGTCCACGGCATTGCTTTTCGTGTGCTTGGCGCCATGTTTGTGCGTTTGCCCTCTGTTCAAGAAGCGCGGGTATCCGGATATCGCCAAGTAGTTGATCCCACCACGGGCGGTACGCGCGATCAGTATCTTTACAGTATCAAAGTCACCCGGGCACAGTGGAACCGTATCCACTTTGATCAGCTTGAAAAGGTCGACCCGGTGGCGGCGGTAGAAGCGTTTACACTCCGCCGCGAGATGACCAAAACCGGCATCTTTCGCGACATTGAACCGTTTAAGCTGGTCTAAAAGGCCTCTCGCCAATACTGAACCGACGATTCAGGTACCACCCCTTGCTGGGTACCGATCGCGATGACGGCTTGCTGAAAGATGCGTGCGAGATCTGGCTGATGGCACAAGGCTAACGACCGAATGATACGCGTGACGCGTAAATGGTTATGGCCACCGGCTTTTAGCCAAATGTGCGTTGGTATGGCCAGGGTGGGTTGAGCGACGATGCTGTTCTTATCCCAAGTGAGGCCAAAAAAATCGAGCATCACCTCAAGCGAGCGCTGCTGATGCTGGCGCATAACGTCACTTTTCTCAAACGCAGCCTGTACCGTGGGCGTCAGCAAGGGAGCAAAGGCATTAAAACGGCCGGCCTCCGGGATAGGGAACAGCCACTGAATATAGTCGTGGGTGTGCTCTAGCCAAAAAGGCGATAGCGCCCAAATATCTTCAAGGCACCGGCCTTTATGATCGCGGCCTTCACCGCAGTAAAACTCAATCAAGCGCTGATCATTATCCATTAAGTAGCACTCATCAGGGGTTCTATAGGGGCATATAACGCCATCTCTCGGGCATGTCGTTCGGCATTGTCATCTTGATGCGCCTCAATGCCCTCCAGTGCACGAAGGTAATAGGCGGGCAGGCCATGCTCGCGTGCCCCGGTAAGCACATGGTGCTTGTACCAGGTATACGGGCGCAGACCGAGTGCGGTGAGGTTGCCGATATACGCCTGCACCTCAAACTGTCGGTCACTGGCAAGATCCGTAACGGTAAGCCACGTCTCGTTATATGCCGCGCCCAGTCCCTCAAAGCGATCGAGCGTCGGCTTGTGATGAGACGCCATTTCCCAAATGACCCCATAGACAGCGGATTGCGCTGAGGCAGGCACAATATCGCATTTGCCTGAGCCGTCACAGCCGCGCTGGTGAAACGCTAGGCGGTAAGCGGGCAGAAGGGCAGTGGTCACAAAGCGTGCTGGAACGCGAGCCGCTAAGCGCTGGGTCGCCATATTGGAACCGTAGGCAAAATAGAGCATGGGAACCCTCCTTGGTGTAGCAATGATAACGTCGTCGTATTTTTCCGCATGCGGAAAAAAGAGTGTGTCAGACCACGAGGCTAACGGGTGTTTATGAAGACGATGGGGGCTCTGTGGCGTAGTGCGCCAGCATCTGTTCTGCGTTCGTTTTGATCGTCTCTCGCCATGCGTGAGGCGCGGTGACCTTGATATTGGGTCCCATGCCCATCAACCACCACAGCGTCTGCTGATCATCCGGCACATGGGCGGTTAGCCGATACCAGCCGTCAGTGTCCGGCAACGCCTCTATGGACTGTGTGTCAGATAGCGGCGTTTCCTGTAGTAGCCACGCCACCGGCTTAGCAATCTCGGCTTCCAACACCACATCGCTAGGCCCTTGCCGATACCCAAACGCACCGCCTTTGATGTACTCATCAATGTCAAAATCGTGCTGTTCTTGCCAGGGCTGTTGACTGAGTGTTGCCTGCTTCACGCGGTGAAGGGCGAACTGGCGCAGATCCTTAAACCCATCCACATGAGCTAACAGATAGGTGGCACTGTGGCGGCTCACAATGCCTTGAGGGTGGAGGGTAAACGCCTTTTCAGAGTGACTCGTGCGTGATAGATAAATAACGTCAATGGCTTTTTGCTCAAGGAGTGCCTGCGAGATGGTCTGCCAGGTTGCCTCGTTAATCTCAGCGGGGATCAGCGCTTTGCCGTTAGGAATGGCGCGTACCTTACGTGCCCACTGGCTAAGCCCATTAGCGCTCATGTCGTCCAGCAGTTTCCGTGCGTCAGTAAAGTTGGGTGAGAGCTGGCCGACCACCACCGGAGGCAGCAACCCCTTCAAATACTCTTCCGCCAATACCAGCGTTAGCGCACTGGGTACATCAAGCGCGGGTAGCTGACACTGAAACTCGCGATCAAAATACCAGCGGTAAGGTTTTTGGCTATCGTCACAGCCAATCGGAAACTGCGTGGAGAGCTTTTGGCTTAAATCTCGTTGGAGTGAACGTGTGTCGATGTTAAACCCGCGCTCTGCAAGCTTCTCTTTCAATACGGGCGTCGCGATACGCCCTGGAAAGCGAGGAATCAGCTGTAGCATGGTCAAGTAACGGAAAAGCGTATCGCGGGGTTCGGACATAGTGACGCCAACCTTGGCTGAACTCATGAAAGCGTTTAGTTTAACGCGCCTCACAAAACTTAGCGACCCGCGCCGGTAAAGCGTCGGGCTCCTTAGCGACTAAGTGAGCACGCTGTCGCCACAGCGTCACGGTACTTGGGTCTATGTGAGTCGTGGGTAATGTATGCCAGAGGGCGGCGGGGTGGATATCCATAGAGGCTTCTACCGCAATATTGGGGTGCCCTTCCAGCCAGCGATAAACACTCATCGCGCTGCGCCCCACGCATACTGGGAAGAGCAGGGCATCAGCAGGGAAAGGAATCCAGAGTTCCAACAGCAGTGCATTCACCTCATGGTCACACGCCAGGTGCCAACGTTGATAGTTGGCCACCAGCGGTGCGGTCAGATGGCCTGCCACACAGTGCCAAATGAGGTGCGCTTGTAAGAATTGACGAGACGTATCAGATAGTGTGGCACTGTAATCTGGGCAGATATAAAGCTGTTTGCCATCCGTACTGGCACTATGAAAACGTGAGTCAGTGACAGGGGTAAGGGTAAGAAACTGGCTTAAAAAGCCCATGACGGGCATTTCATGTTTCCACTGCTCACGGTCAGCCAGCCACTTAGCTATTTCCTGTTGGGTAGTGTCTTGAGTTGTTACACATTCGTTCATGGTCATCGTAGCGTCCACCGTCCCTGATAAGAGAGGATGAGGCTATGACGTGGTTGCGACATTTGGTGTCGTATAGCTCAGATATACATTCTAGTGCTAGACCTACAACCTTTGACTTTTTTTGCTAGTTCGACATGCATGCGGCTCAGCGGGTGAACTTATGCCACGCTACGCCATAAGGACTAGCACGAAACTTTTGGTTCTAAGGGTTTGGATAGTGGGCCCAGCAGAAATTTAACCTACGACCAAGGGATTGTCAGACCGATGAAATAGAGAAATGTAATATGCACAGTGAATGAGGAAATACTTTTTTGCGACATATAATGTCGCAAGTGCGGCACATACTGGTTGGCAATCACAGCGCATTGGAGTGCCTTCTATGTATGCAACCCCCGCTCAAGCACAGCAACTGCTACGCCATCAGGTAGACCAACTCGCTAGCGACCCAACGTTGGCTGAGCAACTGCCACCGCTGATGCTTTGGGGGCCGCCAGGCGTAGGGAAAAGCTCGGTTGTGCGCCAAGTGGCTGAGCAGCAGAACATAGATTTTATTGATATTCGTCTCGCTCAGCGTGAACCGATCGACCTGCGTGGCCTGCCGGTGCCTGATCATGAGCGCGGTGTGGTGGACTGGCTGTTGGCCGGTGAGTGGCCACGAGACCCTAATAGCCGTGGCATTTTGATGTTCGATGAACTCACGGCCGCAGACCGCAGCCTGCAGGTCGCTGCGTACGAATTGATCTTAGATCGACGTTTAGGAAACCTTTACCGTCTGCCGCCGGGCTGGCTGGTGGTGGGAGCTGGAAATCGCAGCGAAGACCGCGCTGTCGCGCAAACATTCTCCAGTGCCCTAGCGAACCGCTTTTGTCATATCAGCCTAACACCTGACCTAGACACCTGGACGCGCTGGGCGGCCGGAGAGGGGCTGCATCCCGACGTGACCGCATTTTTACGCTTTCGGCCAGAATGCTTCTTCGACATGGAGGGCAATGTTGAGCAGGGCTGGCCAAGCCCACGTAGCTGGACGCGCGTGGCGCAGTCGCTTAACCACAGCACGAGTCTGCCTGCGGCTACCCAAGCGCTGATGGTTCATGGTCTCGTCGGGCAGGGCGCGGCAACCGAGTTTTTGGCATTCCGTGATTGGGCACTCAAGTTGCCAGATATCCCTGCCATGCTGAATGGAAAAGCGCCCATCGATGTTCCAACGCGCGCTGATCAGCGCTACGCTTTTTGCGCGGGGCTTGCCCACACGTTATGGCAACACGTTGCTGATGACTCACTTTATGATGCTAAAACACAGCAGCGTATCGCGCGCTTTTTTCAGATCAGCCAGGCGCTCAGTGCCGACTTTGCCACGCTAGCGCTGATGGATGCGATGCAAGGTGCCAATGACGTCCAACAGCAATCGCGTACTTTAGCGTTAATGAGCCACCCCGCCTTTGATGCGTGGAGCGAGCAGCATGGGAGTGTGTTTCAAACACACCTGGCCAATCATATGAATGCTGCGTGGGCGGCTGAGTCGGTGTCATGAGTTGCCAGCGCGGCCCTAGCGCTGCCGAACAAACGCTCAAGCGCCACATCCAACGCCAGTGCGAAGCAGACCGTGCGGTTTTAATGTCGGCACAACCTTTTACCGCTCGGTTACTGATGCAGCTGTCAGTTGTGAGCGTTGTCGATGACCGCCTGCCGACGGCAGGCACGGATGGCGAAACGATCTTCGTCAATGCCCAGTTTATGGCTCAGCGCAGTGATGCAGATCGCCGTTTTATTCTGGCGCATGAGGTGTGGCACTGCGCCTTGGGCCATCATGCTCGGCAGTTCGGACGTGACCCTAACGACTGGAACCGCGCCTGTGACTACGAAATCAACGGCATTTTGCGCGAAGAGCTACGCCACTGCCCAGACGATGCGCTCTATCACCGCCGCTATTTAGGCTGCTCGGCTGAGCAAATCTACGCTGACCTTCGCCAGCATCCCCACCGACGAGAGCGTGGGCGCGTACTGGATGAACATACGCTCCATGTTGCCGTGACGGCAGTGGGGGACGTGATCGATCCAGATTTCACACCCAAATCTGTCACGCCAGAAAGCGCCCGAGTCTGGCAGCAGCGTTTAGTCGCCACTGCTCAGCAGCATCAGCGTCAGCAAGGTCATTTGCCAGGGCATCTGAACACGCTCATCGAGCGCTTGCGGAAACCTCAAGTGCCGTGGCAGCAGGTGCTGGCGAGCCATATTCAACGGACGTTAACCGGCAACCGGCAGTGGCTACCGCCATCGCGTCGCCATCTGCATCGTGGCCTGTACCTACCCAGCCAGCGAAGCCAAACGCTCTCGCTTGCCGTCGCCATTGACACCAGCGGCAGTTGCCAACGGGTGTTACCACACTTTTTAAGCGAGCTTGCCGGTATTTTAGCGGCCTGCGATCGGGTGGCGGTGGACGTCATTGAGTTCGATAGCCAGGTTACACAGCGCAGCATGCTGCACGAAGGTCAGCTCCATGATCTCGCACACTGGCAGTGCCAAGGCGGTGGCGGAAGTGATATTCGCCCCGTGTTTGAATCGCTGTCGACCACACCACCTAACGTACTGGTGGCGTTAACGGATGGAATGATCAGTGCACCCCAGCGGTCCCCAGGCTACCCGGTGATATGGTGTCTCACTGCCAACCACAGGTCCCCAGTGCCCTGGGGTGAGGTGCTATCCATGGATGGGGGGCCGATCGCGGAGCGAGACACTACAGATAGACATGCCAGGTCTCAAAGCAACGGTCACACTGAGCTTGATGAGCTGGAGGCTGTCTTTGGAAGGGTAGTGAATCGCAGCCACTAGGAAGAGTATCGATCTACCCGTCACGTTTAAAGGGAGTGTTTGCTGGATAACGTTTTTATGAAAATTGAGCAACTAATCCACACTTTTATGCGCATATAAGTGTGTTTTATTTCATTTATATGCGCATAAAAGTGTGGTTTTTCATCTGGATTAGTATTGCGCGGCCGCTCCCCAGCGCAAGTACAAGACCCAGCTCTCTCATAATTGGAAGTAACATAAGGCTAGCATCGTCCGGCAGCTACCTATGTCCGCCGCGGCACCCTACACAAACTCTCTACATCGATCAGCCAAAAAAAAGCTATTACCGCTCTCAAGGGTGTGCGGGCAAGCAACATAATAGCCTCAGCTATTGCTACTCATTATTGATCAGTCGAGAACTTAAACGCCTTTGAAAGCAGACTTTGCTGGTTGATCATTCTCGGCGCTGTCGCATCCGAAAACATGCCTTTCGGGTCGATAGTTACAAATCCCCAAAACTGTAAAAAGCGACCTACAAAACGAGACTCGATCAACAAACGCAGCAAGCGCGTGGGCGAGTAGTGTGTATCGGTGGGCATCTCGTCAACAAAACGGGGGAAAGCCACGGCCACCTCGTTAGTCAATTGATCTACAGAACCGTGACGTTGTAACCGCCACAACATAAATAGCCAAAACGGCCGAAGGTCAGCCTCTTCTGGCCAGCTATCCAGGTAACCCCAGTTATATTTTGTGACCGCCGCTTCGAGCATCGGTAGAAAAAAACCGTGAAGGCCATGTGTTTGATACTGTTTTTGCGCGATTTTCTTTACATGAAACTTACCGCTACGGCGGTAAATGATGCCTGCCGCTTCCGCAAGAATGCGCGTGTAGTGCAAGGCATTAAACGCTTCTTCGTTATGGCCCGCAAACTCACTGATGCTGATATGAGTGTGGTGCTGAGACACTGCGAACGCTGGGAGTAGGGCACTAGCCTGTTTGACTAACGTGGTGGGCAGGTTGCCCTTCGGTGTTGCTTTAAAGGCGCCACCTTGCTGCATGGCAGCCTCTACAATGAGCGATAAGTAACGCATCACCGGGCTGGTGGATAAATCATCTGGTGGGTGGATTGTGACCCCTGAAAACTCACCAAAAGGTGCATATAGCCAGCTATACACTTGCTCGGGTGATAGGCCACAGAACGCTTCTACGGCGCTATGGTTTTGTTCATCCAGACGGTTTTGCATGATCAAACGTAAATCATCGGGGCTGAAATACGGTTTCATAGTATTGCTCCTGGCCGCTGCGAATGCCTTTGAGCTCGAGTAAACTCTAATCCATTTGATTTTCGGTGCTTTCTACAGATCGGCGCTGACTTTCTGGGTATGGGTAGTGCTCATTGTCAGTCGACGGGCCAATCTCAAGCTTGGCGCGTTCTAAGATATCAGCGGGTAGCTCTTTCTTCACTGAGACGCCAAGCTCTTTAAATTCATGCGCCTGCTTGATCAGATTGCCCCTGCCGTTGACCAGTTGTCCCAGCGCCTTGTCATAGCTACCCCGAGCACCGTCCAGTTTCTTACCAACGTCCTGCATGCTTTCAACGAAGCTGGAGAGCTTGTTATAAAAACGTTCGGCACGACTGGCCAATTCAGCGCTGTGCTTACTCTGGTTTTCAAATCGCCACAGTTGACTGACAATATTGAGGCTGGTTAGCAAGGTTATTGGGGTGGCGACCAGCACATTATTCTCAATGGCACGTTGATAGAGAGTGCTGTCATAGCGAACCGCCTCAACGTAGGCCGATTCAATCGGGATAAACATCACAACGACTTCAGGGGAGTTCAGGCCCGGCAGGTCGTAATAATGCTTGTCTGCCAGTTCGGTAATGCGAGAACTGACAGCCTTTGTGTGCTCCGCTAACGCATGTTGCCGTGAGAGGTCATCCTCTGCGTTCACATACTCCAGATAGGCGTTGAGCGAGGTTTTGGCATCAATGACCAGATGACGACCCTGTGGCAAATAGATCACAGCGTCTGGACGGCGCTTTCCTTCCTCAGTATCAAAGCTTCTTTCGCGCTGATAATCATCCCCAGGGCGCAGGCCCGCACTATCGAGGACGTTTTCTAACATCAGCTCACCCCAATTGCCTTGCACCTTCTTTTGACCTTGGAGTGCCTGGGTAAGCTGTGCGGCTTGGTCGGTAATGTCCTTATTCAAATCCTGTAGGTGCCTTAGCTCTGTCCGTAGGCTGGCACGCTGTTCAGTTTCTTGGGTGTGCAGGCTTTCCACTTTGTCGCGGAAGCCCTTTATTTCGGTTTGGAACGGCTTGAGTAGCTCGGTTAGGTTGCGCTCTGAGAGAGATGAAAATGCCTTGCCTTTCTGGTCGAGCAGTTCGTTGGCTAGGTTTTCGAACTCTATCTTGAGCTGCTTTTTGCTGTCTTCCATCCATTGCAACTGCCGGTTGAACTGCTGCTCTTTCTCTTCAGTGCGGGTTTGCAGCTCGCCATGCTCGTTTTTGAGTGCATGATAAGTGGTCTGAAGCTCTCTGAGGCTCTTCTGTGCAGTGTCTCGTTGCTCGCGTGATTCCTTGAGGTTAGCGGCGGTTGCCTGAAGGTCTGACTGGATGCTGCCGTGGGCTTCGCGCAGCTCGGCGATCTGCTGATGGGCATCATCAAGTTTCTTCTGATAATCCTGGCGCTGTTGGTTCAAGGTGCTTTCGGTGGTGGTGAGCTTATTTCGGGTCTCGTCGAGAGCCTGACTGCGGGATTTCAGGTCTGCCTGGGCGCTGCCTAATGCCTCGCGCACCTGAGCGAGGTCATTATTGACCGTGCTGAGCTTATCTTGGGAGGATTCCCTGAGCGTCTTAAGCTCATCACCCAGGGTATTTATTCGCTGTTGCGCCTCTTGAAGGCTTGCTTCTCGTGATTCGAGCCGAGATTCCCGATCACTCAGTTCCGATTTGAGTTCGGTAAACCGCGTGTTCAGCTCATCTTGATGGGTCTGACGCGCTTTAACGTCTCTACTCGCCTCATCAAGCTGGGCCTGAAGGCTGGCTAGCTGTTGCTGAGCAGCGTCACGGTGATCGGATAACTCTCTTCTGACGCCTGCCAATGCTTCCTTTTCGGTAGCTTGCTCTAACCGTAGGTTTTGTAACGAAGCACGTTCACTTTCTAGAGCACTTTCAAGTGTGGTCATTCGGCTTTTGGATGCTTGGAGGTCTTCGCTGATCGTTCTATGTGCCTGTTCAGACTGTTGTAAGTCAAATTCCTTGGACTGAAGAGCCGCTTGAGCAGCATCCTTCTGTTTTCGCATTCCAGAAATCCGCCGCTGCTGTAGGGCAAAGGCAAGTAATGCACCTAGTACAAAAAGGGCATTGCTGATCAGTACAAGATTGAATGACTGTTCCATAGAGAAGTCCCAAGCCAGGTATAGGAGCAAAAGGTTATTTTACTGGTGAGCTAAACGAACCGCGTGTCATGTACTTACGCTGGCATGCTTTAGCAGAATTTTTCTTAGCTTGATACTACTTCACTGGCCTTAGGCTGTATGTAAGCTTTCGCTTACAAAAATGTCAGCTAAAGAATTTCACTGCTCGGTAGAGTTTCGATTAAGCAGATTTCTTGTGCTCAGGCAGAGCCAGATTGACATCTTCCGACCACTAAATCAGAGATCGTAGTGGCGGATTCCCAGGTTGTTACCTTCCCTGTTTCTGCTTTGCTGTCCGTTGCTTGCAATGCCTTGGCATGGCCGGTCTTACACAAACTCCACAGGTGTATATTTCCGAGTACCCCTCGGTATTACCTCAACGCTCAGCAACGGCTAACAGCGCGGTGCTTGCTTGTAGGATGTTGCGGGCGGCATTGATATCACGGTCAATGCCTTGGATGCCGCAATCGGGGCAATCCCAGGTGCGAACAACCCGACAGGGAATCCTCGCTTTGCGTCACAATGGGCGGCACAGAGGCGTAAAGGCGCGAGACTGATTGGTCGTTAATGGCATACATTGGCTTTGCATCACCGCTGACGCTGCTCAAGCGCTACAACGTCTCTATTTCAAACGCTACGATTTGCCGCTGAGCACTTGAAAACTCTACACCAATCAAATGAATTGGTTTGCCGCTGGCGAGGTGTTTATCGGCATAGCCCTTGGCCTTGATTTGCTCTAGCGCTTTGCCTTCCGGCAGCTGTTCTACCACTTTAAATTCAAACAGATAGATATGGCCGTTAAAGTCGACGCTCATATCTACTTTACCGTGGTGGCTAGCGTCTTCGACCGTTACGTCCACGCCAAGCGCTGCAAAGTGGCTGTAAAACACGCTGGCATAATGACCTTCATATTGGGCTATTGGGTTGTTGCGGTACCAGTCGTGGGGTAAACCCGCATAAAGGGCCTTAAGGTGGGCTTCTAGGCTAGTAAGATCGTGCGCCTGCAGCAGGCGAAACAGCGTTAGGCGCTCTTTAGGAGGCGATGCTACGCCAAGGATTGGTAACAACGCCTGGTTAAGGCTGGTCTCTACTTCATGATTCGGGTAGCCCAATGTATAGAGCCAGTAGCCGGTCATGGGCTCTTCTACCGAGTGCACCGTCAGGTAGCCGGTTTGGAATAAAAGTGCTTCGGTTGCGATATGGTCGACATCAAAGCGGCCTAACAACTCGGCTTCGGTTTGCAACTGGCTTAACGCAGGCGTAAACACGCCCCGCTTTTTCAGCATATCCACCAAGAATGTGGGGGTAGCGCTCTCAAACCAGTAAGGGCTAAATTTACGCTCTTCGAGCAATAACAAAACGTCAAAAGGGTTATAGACGCTGGAGACTTCTCGCCCACCCCAGCGGTAACCGTTGTACCAGCGGCGAATATCGTCACGGTCCAGGCCGGGTAGCTCGGGGGCAAAGACCGTATCTACATCGTGGTCGGTGTAGCCGCAGATGGCGGCATAGTCTGATGAAAGGGTGATATCGCGCAGGTTATTTAACCCTGAAAAGAGACTTACTTTGCTGAACTTGGAAACGCCGGTGAGCAGCACAAAATGCAGATGGGGGTCGGCATCTTTAAGCACGCTGTAGAGGTTCTTTAGCCCTTCGCGCAGTTCACGGGCACGGTCGATATCCAAAATATTATCCAGTATGGGCTTGTCATACTCGTCGATGAGTACCACCACGCGCTGGCCATATTGCGTATGGGCTTGGCGGATGAGGTGCTCAAGCTCACCGGCAATATCGGTGTCATAGGTAAGTGTCAGGCCCAGGCGCTCGCGCTCGGTGCGCAACTGATCGCGGATACGTACGTCTAACGCTTGGCGGCTTTGCATCACGCCGCTCCCGAAGCTTAAGCGCACCACCGGATGGTGCTGTTGCCAGTCCCACTTGTCGTGAATATATAAACCTTCAAATAGTGCTTCGCGGCCTTCAAACAGGCAGCCTAGGGTATCCAGCAGCAGGCTTTTGCCAAATCGTCGTGGGCGGGAGAGAAAGTAGTATTTGTTCTGGTTCGCTAACTTCTCAATAAACGGTGTTTTATCGACGTAGTAATAACCGCCTTCGCGAATATCCGAAAAGGTTTGAATACCAATGGGCAGTTTACGACGATGGGCAGATGACATGCTGACCTCTTATGAACCATTTGCGTTTGGGATGAGTTTAGCACGGTGGTAGGAGGGTAAAGTGTTGTGCGTATGACGCTGCGTATTTCAGCTGAGGCACTATGTACGTTTAATAGGCACACTCTCGCCTAACCAACCCATGACTGCCTGCAGTGCTTGTTCCGAGGGCATGGCATTGCGCTTGCCTCGCGCCTGACTCAGCACCCATTTATCACCCAAGGGAGCAATGGCAACGGTTAAGTGCTCTGGATGGCTCATGTGGTAAATCGCTATAGACCCTTGTGCCACCAACGTGTGGTAACTTCCCACACAGTGCTGCATGCGTTTTCCTTCAAGCAAGAGTGAACTCCAAGAGGTTAAGGCGCAAATGCCTTCTTGGTTCGGTAGAGGGGCGTTGGGGAAAGGCCCATAACGCTTTTCCAGCATGTCAGCTTGAACCGCACTTTGCGCAGCATTTCGGGCATTAAATTGTGCGATACGACGATCATGCAGCGCTTGTAGCTCCGCTAACGATCTAATACGACGAAGCCTTGAGAGGTTGGCAGTATCTAGGCGGTGTGTGTCTTCTAGCATGGACGTTAGCCAAGTGCGATCATGAACACGGTTGGTCGAGTTCAACGCCTCATCAATGAGCGCGAGTAACCCTGGCCATCGCTCCCCTTGGTAATTCCCTAAGAAAATTAACTGTTGAGCATAGGGTGCCGGATGGTGCCGAAGTAGTGACGTTGTCCTAGCATCCATTAATGCGCGTTTAAGTGCGATGAACTCTCGCCCAATCACAGGGGTGAGCGCGCATCGGCGCAGCAGCTTGGCAGTTGCTTGCGTACTGGGTAAGCCAGCATAGCCGCACAACTCAGCTTGCTTTTTGCAAAGCAAGCTCAATAGATAGGGTTCTGACCACTGATGCTCGATGGCTTTCTCAGTGAGTAACACCAGCAGCAGGGGAGAGGAAACCGCCAGTTCCAAGGCCGCTGGATGGCGGCCTGTCAGCTGGGCAAGCTCCATGCCCAAAAAGGGTACGGCGTTAACCAGTGTTTTTACCTCAGCAGGCATGCCCCGCGTTAAGGCCTCGCCATGAGTGCTCATCAGGGCCTGCCAACCAATCCCCGCAGGGGCTAAGAACTCTCCCCACGCCAGCGGCTCATGATGGGTTTCGCTGACCCAGGCAAAAGGTGCGGGTGAGCACCATGGAGATACTTTCACGACCAGGGGGTAGCCAACGGCAGCGGATAAGTCGAAGACGATGCGTTGATCGTCACGAACCGCCATCTTCTGATGGGATGTCGGTGCCCATCTCTGTAAGGCACGATGCATCCATGCGCGCATAGGTATTGTAAGCCTCAGTCTTGATGATGGATTACATTCATACTCGTAAAACTGTTTAACGCTAGCGGCGTTCCCGGTGAATGGGTATAAGCCACTAGCGCACCTCCGTAAGCTGCTGCGTAATCAAGGCAAGCCACGTTACGGCCCAAGCGCAGCGGGGTGCCTGTCAGCGCATAATGACCAAAAAAAGTAGGGTGGGCGTTATGGGAATAGCCATGCTCACGCGCCTGGGTGGGTAAGAGCTCCCAAGGGTGAATCAGTGCCACGTCGTTGGGCCACCACCGAACGCGCTTTCTAATAGTACGAAACCCCGACGCTGAGACATAGGGACGAACCGTGTGTTCGCAGCCGGCAATCACTCGATCCATCGCAAAATAGGTGGTCGAGTAAGTGTCTTCATAAGCGGCCATGGCGGCATCATCCAAGCAGCGAATGCCCATCGCTTTTAAATGCTGAAGTGAGGCTTCGTGCCACCAAGCATGTACCACGCGACATTGCGCTAGCTCTAAAAAGAGAGGCTGTGTGCGTAGCCACTGAAAGTGATCAAGGAGTAGCGCTAGGCCATCTTCCTCGGTTGCAAATTCATCGACCAGCCGTTGGCGATCATTATGCTGGCGCGTGGCGTGAATAAAAGCGCTTAGATCGTCTTGATGGTGATACGCGTCTCGTACCCAGTTCAGTTCGTGGTTCCCCACGACCATAAGCGCGTGGCCCGCATCGACCATTTGGCGTACTAAGCGAAGTACCGCGCCTGGCCAAGGCCCTTTATCAATAATATCACCCACAAATACCGCCACATGCCCCGGTTGCTGCCAACCCTGCGGCCCCTTGCGATACCCCAAGCGGGTTAAGAGTGCCTCCAGCGTCGCTAACTGGCCATGCACATCACCGATGATATCGTAGTGGGGTGTATTGCTCATGCAGCCTCTCCTCCGTGTTGAGTGCTGCCAGCATCGCATTAGGGTGCGACGCTTGGTGTCGCATGCGAGCGATAAGTTATGAAAACTACCTTATGTAGAGGCGCTTATGACGAACGAGAATCGACCCCCGCAACAGCCACTGCCCACCGTCAATCCCAACATGGATGAGTTATATCGTTACCTTGGTGCGCTGTTAGGGTTGGCCGCTGGAGATGCGTTAGGTACCACGCTGGAGTTTTGTATCCGGGATCAACATCCTCTCCATACGGAGATGTGGGGAGGCGGTGTCTTTAATGTTGACCCTGGAGAGTGGACAGACGATACCGCCATGGCGCTATGTATGGCTGAAAGCCTAGTGAATCGTCAGGCGTTTGATCCGCACGATCAGTTAAGCCGCTACGTGCGCTGGTGGCGAGAAGGTTACATGGCCTGCCAAGGCCGCTGCATTGATATTGGTGGCACTACCTTGGATGCCTTGCAGCGTTTTGAGCGCACACAAGACGCCAATGCGGGCGGCACCCAAGCGTATCAAAGCGGTAATGGCGGCATTATGCGCCTCGCGCCAGCCGTTATGGTGGCGAATAGCGAGCAAGAGGCAGTGTCGTTAGCGGTGCGCAGCAGTGTCACCACGCATGCCAGCCCCGACTGCCTGGATGCGGCCGCATTAATGGGTGCGGTGCTTTGGCGGCTGTTGCAAGGCGAGCCTCTTCGAAAAGTGCTCGCACAGATGCCGACTACCCCTGCCCAAGGAGATCGTATCTTAGCGCTTCAAGCGGGGCTGTTTTGTGAGCTGTCGCGCGAGGAAGTGTCTTCCAGTGGCTATGTCATCGACACCCTAGAGGCTGCCCTATGGTGCTGTTGGCAGGCAAGTTCGTTGGAAGAAGCGCTAGTGCTGGCCGCCAACTTAGGCGATGACGCTGACACCGTTGCTGCAGTAACGGGGCAGCTGGCAGGTGCCGCCTGGGGGGTTAAGGCACTGCCAGAACGGTGGTTAACGACGTTAGCGTGGCGAGAAAAAATAGATCAGCTGGCCAGAGCGCTATACGCCCTCAAACAACGTGGAGAGTGAACTATGCCGCGCTTAGTTAAGACCACGATGGAGATTGGCCTCCAAGCACAGCGGGATATCCTATTTTTAACGTTTAAAAATGAGCGTCATGACGACGATATTTTGGGTACGCACTGGGAAGATCACCAGGGTCGCCAACACGTTGTTGAGTGGCTAGAGGTTAATGAGATTCCATGGGAGCCATGCGTGCATGCAGCGCCAGGCAAGGCTCCGTGCTGTTACCAAGGGTTTATTTACTTGGCAGTGGCGCCTGATGAAGAAAGCCCAACCTACCAAAAGGTGCTGTCATTTTTGGAGGATGAGACGGGGGAGTGCCGTTTCCCGAGCGTAGATTTTTGGCTATACCCATTTCACTTAATTGAGCAACATGCAGGCCAGTGCTGATCAGAGCGGTCTGTGCTAATTCGTTTTGTGAGTCTGCCCATTGTTGCAACATATATGCGCATTTAAGGCTGTTAAGTGAAGTCATTACCAATCAATAAATGCGGGGCGTGGCGGAGCACAAAGCGGCCCACCTCAGGCCCCGCAATCAAGTCAATGGTGCGTCCACACGCTTCGCTCTTTTCCGCTGCATAATTTTCAAGTGTTTCGGTTGCCTGCCCTGTGGTGATCAATAAGCCACCATCGGCGTTGTACTTCTCCATGCCTTCAACAATCTGATCAACAGCGTTAAGGTCGTGATGCGCACCTGAATAGGACTTTGCTTGCACTACCAAGCGCGTACTCAGTGTTACACCACCAATGGGGTTCTGAAAATCAACGAGTAAGTCTGCACCATGATCAGTACGCCAGCCAAAACCGTTTTTAACCGACACGGTGTGTGGCATCTGCATAAACACTTCATGCAGAAATATCTCGAAATCCTTGCCTTTGTTCATTTCCTGAATGGCCTGCGTAAGTCGAGGTAAAACGTCCTGATTCACGCGTTCTCTCAGGTGGATAATACTTCTTAGGCTAGGCGTCATATCGTTGTAGCGGCTTGTTTTCAGATTCTCGATGCTTGTCAAAAAATCCGCAACGTTCAAAACGCGTTGGCCGCGCCGCATCGGCCTCAAGTTTACCGAAGGAAGGACGTTGGTATCGTTGCGTGAAAACTCGATGAGGGTGCTAGGGTCAACGGTCAGATAGTTACAAAAGTCGCGTCCCCAGGCGCACTCTAAGCCCTGATCAAAGTCATACTCCCCACAGACCTGAACGGCAACACATTGCCCATAGGCTGGCAGGTTAACGTGCACAATCCAGTCGCCTGGCTTAATGTTCAGCAGGAAGCCGTTAGCCCCATGGTATTGCTCTCGTAGCGACACCTCTTGATCCCACATGCCAAAGCGTGACTTACCTTCTTTAATCGTATTGTAAATGATAGAGCGTGCGGTATCGGGCACTTTCGCAAAGGTAAAAACCTGGGGCAACATGGGGCGTTCTCAGTAGTATGAAATTTGGCAGAGCTTACCTTAATATAAGGCTTTATGAATATCGGCATTGTTGATACAGCTTGCATCGATCACACGCTAGCTGGCTTTGAAAACACCCATACAAATAAGTTGTCTGGCGCTTAGGATGGTTAAGCCCCAAAAAAAGAATTCAAAATTTGCCGCATAACTTGCCTCTGTCGGCTATTCGTGCCGCACAGCCCCAACCTGAAAGATATCGCTCACTGGGCTGTCCGCCAGCAGAGCAGCCGCAGCAGCAACATGGTTGGGCACATGCACTAGAAAGTTGACTAATAACCGGTGAACCTCTTGATCGCTGAATTGCTCTGGCGCTGAATAGAACTTTACTAAGCGATCTAGGTCGCCTAGCCAATCAGTCATATGGAAGGCGACATCCGCACTTTCAGAAGACGCAAGTTCCGACGTGTTTTGTACCGCTTCCTGTATACGCCGTCTGACTGTATTCCCAATGATTTCTTGCTTCATGTGAGTCTCCAAAGTCAATGCCAGTTGCTAACGCGTCAAATGGGCTGGCGATGTATATTCACACTATTTTAAGTAGAATGCCCAAATACATTTAGCCAAGGTAGACTACTGGCTTAACCATGCAGCGAACATAGATTAACTGGGGAGGTAACTTGGCTGAGATTTACCCACGCCTGAGCGAGACCGAGCTCAACGCGCTACCTTCCCGAGCGGAAGCCAACGTTTACCGGCAGCTGCGTGTATTAGATTTCCCCGGCCTTGAGGTGATGCACAGCCTGGCTACGCAAACCCGTAACGATAAGGGAACGTGGGTAGGTGAGATCGACTTCTTGCTATTTCATCCGCAATACGGCATTCAGCTTTGGGAAGTCAAAGGTGGTGGCGTGTGGCTGGATTGGAAAGGGCAGTGTTGGTCACAGGGCAACCATGGCACCCATAAGCTGACGACCACGCCGCTGGCCAGCGTAACTTTTAACTACCAAAGCCACGACACTAAACTCTCCCAGGTTGAAGCCCTGTTAGGGCAGTCCGGCTGGCTGACCCTGCAGCGCCTGACTTTTACCGCCTTTGAAATCACCGAGCAGCTGCTGTTTAACGGCATGACCGATACGGGCGTACCGTTGGATCAAGAGTTGTGCGAAAAGCTAATGACCGTGGAAGCCAAGGGCGCCCTCTATACCACGGACCAATCGCCCCCGGAAGCCCTGGCCGAAAACAGCCAGCGCCATTGTCAGTCCATCACCGCTGAATTATTGGATGCCAATCAGCGGTTGTTTAATGAAGAGCGCGACAAGCTGGAAAAATGGGCCGATGACAAACTGCTGGCCGCCGAAGAAGCGCTGAAAAACACCAAGGCATAGCTAAAACAGCACAAGCATTATGCCCGCAAGGCCACCATTCTGCAGGAGCAGAACGACATACAGGAAAAAATCGCCGCCCTGGAACGTCAGCAGCGCCGCGAAATTTTCAATGTCGAAGACGAGATTATCGACAAACGCGACGAACTGATTGATTCGCTGCAGGAAACTACCGATACCAAAACGCTATTCACCCTGCGCTGGCAGGTGGTGTAACAACCATCAAGCCGTAAAATGATTTAACACATAACCGAACTGCATCAGGAGAAATACCAAGATGACCCTCAGCCATGACGCCTCCGCTAGCAAGGACGATACTCAAGCCTTTGGCCACAGCCCTGATGCCAGCCAGCAGCGCCAACAGCAACTGCTGGATGTGCTGCGCCAAACCGCCCCATAAGTGCTTAGCGATAACCAGATTGATGTGGAGCGTTTAAAAGAGCTACTAGGGGAAGAGCGCTTGGCACCCGCCGAACATTACGAGCTAAGCTGGGCCGGCAAAAAAGACGCCCGGCGTGAAATTCAGAAGAAAACCAGCCATACCCTGCGGCCAGACGCCAACAACCCGGAAAGCGCCCAGCACATGCTGATCGAAGGGGAAAATCTGGAAGTGCTGCGTGTGCTGCAGAAAAGCTACTACGGCAAGGTCAAGATGATCTACATCGACCCGCCGTACAACACCGGCAATGACAGCTTTGTCTATCCGGATGACTACTCGGAAACCCTGGACGAGTACCAGAAGCGGACCGGAGAAAAGAACGAAGCGGGTTTTTTGAACAAGCAGAGCCTGTGGAAGAAAAACAGCAAGGAAAGCGGCCAGTATCACAGCGCCTGGCTCTCCATGATGTACCCACGCCTGTATCTAGCACGTAACTTATTGCGTGAAGATGGCATGATGTTTATTAGTATTGATGACCATGAAGTGGCTAATCTTAAGTTAATTTGTGACGAAGTTTTTGGTGGTGAAAATTTCATTGGTTCTGTTTCTTGGCTTAAGAAAAGAAAAGGTAGCTTTCTTTCTCGAAAACTTGTTTCGGTTAGTGAGTGGCTTTTGGTTTATGGAAAAACAAAAAACGTGAAAATATTTGGAGGGAAGGCTGATGAAGAAGAATCTCAGCCTCTAGTAAAAAGAACGAATTCTATTGGGGTTTTGAGCTTTCCAGCAGGGCAGGTGAGAACCAAGCTGTCAGGTGGTTTATATCCGAAAGGTGTTTACGGTGAAGGAACTAGCTCAATTGAACTGCTTCATAATTTCAGTGTTAATGAAGGTGTCATAGAAGATGCATTTGCGCTAAGAGGGCCGTTTGTCTGGGGGCAAAATTATTTAGATGAGCAATTAAAAAATGGGGCGCGCCTAATTATAAATACTGACAAGTTACAAGTGCGTGCTTTTAAAGCGCCAGATCCTGAGGCTCATAAAGGACTGAGTACCTTTGTTGACGGGGTTGAACTCGGCGCAACGAACGAAGATGGTTATGAAGAACTGCTCGATATTTTAGGTATCGAAGGTGCCATGAGTTATCCAAAACCGGTTAATTATATAAAGTACTTAATAGATGCAGTAACTCATTGGGATAAAAATTCAACTGTAATCGACTTCTTCGCCGGATCAGGCACCACCGCCCATGCTGTTATGGAACTCAACGCTGAAGACGGCGGCAATCGCCAATCCATTAGCGTCCAGTTACCCGAAAAACTTTAAGAAAACAGCGAAGCGTATCAAGTCGGTTACCACACCATTGCGGATATTACCCGTGCCCGTATCGAAAAAGTCATTGCCAAGCTAAAAGCCGAACACCCGGAAAAAACCGCAGAGCTGGCCTGTGCGAATTTCACCCTGGCCCCCAGCAACTTCAAGGTATGGAACAGCGAGCTGAACGACCCCGGCGCCATTCGCCAGCAGCTGGATGCCCTGCAGAACACCGAAAAACACGCGGATGAACAGACCGCCATGCTCACCGAGCTACTGCTGAAAAATGGCATGGGTGCCCTGGGCGTTCACGCCGTCAGCAAGCCGCGCACCTTGGCCTGCGGCGTTACCGTGCACCGCGTGTTACGCGAAGACGACCGCTACCTGTGGCTCTGCTTTGAGCCCTATGTTGATGCCGTGTGCGATGAGGTCGTCAGCGCCAGCCCTGCTCAGGTGATTATGCTCAACTCCTGCTTTGTCGGCACACAAGGCGATAAGCAGCTCAGCAACCTGCAGCGTGAACTGGCCGCGCAGGATATCAACCTGCTGGTCATTTAAGGAGTTCGCTATGCAACAGGCAATGACGCTGCAGTTTACCCATCAGGCTTATCAGGAACGCGCGGTGCAGTCGGTGGTGCAGGTGTTTGACGGCCAACCACTGGCCACCGGGGAGTTTGAACTGGTCAGCTCCGCTGCCAGCGTGAACTACGCCGGTGATGGCAGCATTGGCAACTCGCTGGTGCTGACCGAACAGCAAGTGCTGGAAAACGTGCACAAGGTGCAGGCCAGCAATCAGATTGACGCCACTGACGTTTTGCAGGCCGACCGCAAGACACACACCGCTGACAGTGGCGAAAAGATGGTTACCTTCTGCCCGCATTTTACCATCGAGATGGAAACCGGCACGGGCAAGACCTATACCTTTATTCGCACCATGTTCGAACTGAACAAGGTCTACGGTTTCAAGAAATTTGTCGTGGTAGTGCCCAGCGTAGCCATTCGTGAAGGCACCATGAAAAACCTGGAAGTCACCCGCAGCCACTTTGCCGCTGACTATGCCAATGTGCCCTGCCTGCCGATGCTCTACGACAGTAATCGGCCTAATGACTTACGCCATTTTGCTCAAAGCGATGCGTTGAGCGTGCTGGTGATCAATATCGACAGTTTTTCCAAAGATATTGATGACAGCAACGACACCAAGAAAAAAAGCATCAATAAAATCAACCAGAAAGGCGAAAGAGCCTTCGCGCCGATTGAGTACATCAAAGCGGTCAAACCGATTGTGATTGTCGATGAACCGCAGAACTTTGAAACGGATATTCGCCGTAAAGCCATACGCAACCTCAACCCGTTATGCACCCTGCGCTATTCGGCCACCCATAAAAACCCCTATAACCTGCTGTATAAACTCGACCCGGTGCAGGCCTACGACCTGGGGCTGGTCAAGCAGATTGAAGTGGATGGCGTTGAGTCGGATCAAAGCCAGAATCAGGCGTTTATAGAGCTGGTTGCCATTGAACAAAAGGCCAAATCATTAACCGCCAAGGTGGTGATAGACGTTAATGAAAAAACCGGCGTTAAGCGAAAAAGCGTGAGCCTCCAGGTAGGCGATGACCTCTATAAAAAATCCAAGTACCGTGAAATCTATGCTGATGGGTTTATTCTTAATGAATTTTTAAGCGACACCGAAATTGAGTTCAATAAAAACGGTGTCTTACGCCTGAACGAACAGCGGGGCGGCCTCAGCGATGATGTGATGCGTTTTCAGATTGAGCGCACCGTAGCCGCGCACTTTGCCAAGCTGAAAAAGGTCAAGGAAAGTGGCATTAAAGTGCTCAGCCTGTTCTTTATCGACAAGGTCGCCAATTACCGTGCTTATGATGATGAAGGCAACGCCGTGCCCGGCAAGTTTGCCCAGTGGTTTGAAGAGGCCTTCGAAAAGTACGCCGCCAAGGCGCACTACCAGGGCTTGATTCCGCATGCGGCTAATGAGGTGCATAACGGTTATTTCTCAGGTGATAAAAAAACAGTTCATACTCCGTTTGAGACACGTAAACTCAAGTCAAATGCAACAAAAACGGATATTGAAGGCAGCGCGTACAATCTCATAATGCAGGACAAAGAGCGGCTGCTGGGTATGGACGAGCCGCTGCAGTTTATCTTTAGCCATTCGGCCCTGCGCGAAGGTTGGGATAACCCCAATGTGTTCCAGATCTGCACCCTGAACGAAACCCAGAGCCAGACGAAAAAGCGCCAGGAAATTGGCCGTGGCTTGCGCTTGCCGGTGAACCAGCTGGGGGAGCGGATACATGACAAAAGCATCAATGTGCTTACGGTGATTCCCAACGAAAGCTACGAGGTATTTGCCCGCACCCTGCAACAGGAAATTGAAGACGAAACCGATGTCAGCTTTAAAGACCGGGTGAAAAACGCCCGCGCCAAAGCACGGGTGCAGCGCAAGGCGCTGAGCGATGCAGACGAAGCGCTGTTCAAGGCGATCTGGCAGCGCATCAATTACCAGACACGCTACAGCGTCACCCTGGACACGCCCGAATTGATTGAAAAATGCGTAGAAGCCTTAACGGACACTCACCAGTACCCCAGGGTGCAAGCCCCCAAGGTGCGTTCCCGTAAAGCCAAACTGCACATGAATGAAGAAGGCATTCAGGGGGTAGAAACTGGTATTGACGAGAGTAACGCCAGTTACCAGAACGTGCCGGTGCCGAATGTTTACGCCTACATACAGAATCATGTGCACCTGACACGCGCCACCCTGTTTGCGATTCTGGATCAGTCTAACCGCCTGGATGAACTGCTGATCAATCCCCAGGCGTTTCTGAATACCGCCATTGCCGCGATTAAAACCGTGCTGCAAGAACTACTGGTGCAGGGCATTGAGTACCATGAAATCAAAGGCCAACGCTACGAGATGACGCTGTTCGATGAACCGCTAGAAACCTACCTGAGCAGCATCTACCCGCAAACCAGCGACAACATGACAACCCCGGTAGACAAAACCCTGCTGGAAGCCCAGCCGCTGGATGGTGAGAAAGCCCCCGAGGGGGGGGCGTTCACCTGTGTGATGAGCGACAGCGAGCCAGAAAATAGATTTGCTCATGAATGCTCGCTCGACCCACGCGTCAGGTTCTTCTTCAAACTGCCGGGCAAGTTCAAAATTGCCACCCCGCTCGGCACCTATAACCCGGACTGGGCGGTGGTGTTTGAAAACGAAGAACGCGTTTACTTTGTTGCTGAAACCAAATCCAGCACGGTCAAAGCTGATCTACGCCGCAACGAACGCCTGAAAATTGAATGCGGCCACAGGCACTTTAAGCTAGCCGATGATGTTACTTTCAAGGAGGTCAGCAGTTTGAGCGGCTTGGTGGCTCAGTAGCAAAGAAGCTAGCGGCGGTTTTCCGCCTCAGTGGCGATAAAGTGGGCGCGGCTGGGGCGGAAGTTCTTTGATTTATGAGTTAAACGGTGGCGGTGGAATTGAGCCTAGCCGTCAAAATTTTCACTGTCGCTCAGCACTTGCCGCACACGATCAATGAAGACGCGCCGCTTTCGCCAGGCAAAAGGGCAGAGGCGTAGCCGCGGGGTCAGCTCCAGTTGAATGCCACGTTGATGGCCCCGGTTGCAGATATTATGGCTACCACGACCATGAAAAACAGGATGCGGCTGACTTTTTATACCGGCGCGATTCAATTCAGCTTCAAGCTGTTGCCGGAGTTCAACGTTGTCGCCTCCGTTGTAGGCAATGGCGCCACGGCCCATGCAACCGTGAATCGTGACCACTACAGCCGAGCGGCTTGCGAGCGCCAGGGCGGCGGGCTCGTCAAACGCCGTGCTGGTGATGTGTAAATCCCAGTTGTGGCGCCTCTTGTGTCCGCCAAAACTGTAATAGTTAAACGTATAGCCTGCTATTCGCTTAGCAAGTGACGATGTACCCGGCTCTATTTTGCCGCCATGAATAGCCATGATGGTGATTGGTGAGCCACGATCTGCAATCTCAATCGAAAATGCCCCGTGGGGTTGCTCGCTTTTTAACTCCGCAAAGCTGTTATAGCGGTCGCCACGCTGGCGAATCCAGCCCTTTCGGCGTAGCCAAACGGTCGCGCGTCCAAGCAGAGGTTGTAAACGCATTTTTACCACTCCCCGTTCTCGACACGTGCCTCGTGCTTAGTCTCGGCGTTGTAGAGGTAACACCACGCTTCGCCGTGTTGAGTGGGGAAAATAGCGCGGTTATAAAGCCCCTGACGTGGGGCATGCGGTAAGTAGCCTTCCAACTGATCCAGCAAGGCTAACTGTTCAGCGTTAATGGCATATATTTCGACCACGGTGCCCGCTGACGACTCCGCCTTGGCTCCGGGGTAGGGGCCAAGATCATAAAGTGTAATAGCTGTGAGGCGGTCTGTGCCAAGTAGGGGCGCACCATCGAGCCAGTAATGGTTGTGTTGGCCTTGCTTGAGCGTGCCGTATACGGCAACGCGTGGGCAGCGCTGTATGTCGCGTTGTAGGTGTTCCATTTCTTTACCCTTTTGTTGTTTTCAGTGCATAAGGCTGTCTACACAAAACCCATCGGCTGGCGCTCGCCGTGCTGTTCGCGCTCTTCCAGCGTCAGCGCATCCAGCAAGGTGTTCAGGCGAATAGGCAGCCCGCGTAAGTCCAGTTGATCTAACGCGGTACGCACGTTGCCGGGGGTTAGGCGGCGCTGGGCTAGATGGTTGGCGGGAATGCTGGCCAAACGCATGTGGTCGCGTTCAGGCAGCACCGCTTTCAACAGTTCGCGCAGTGGCTCCGGGGCTAGCGGCAAAAACTCGACCTTGAGATCAAAGCGGCGCATCACGGCGCGGTCTAGGCTGTCTACGCGGTTGGTGGTGGCCAGTAAGATGCCGCCAAAGTTCTCAATTTGTACCAACAGCTCGTTGGTGTGGGAAATCTCCCAGCTTTTCATGCTGTTATCGCGCTGCATCAGCAGGGTGTCTACTTCGTCCAACAGCAGCACGGCACCTGCTTGTCGCGCTTTGGCAAATAGCTCGGCGAGCTTTTCTTCCGTCCCGCCAACGTATTTATCCAATAAGCTGCTGGCGTGCGCGATAATCAGCTCGCGGCCCAGGTGTTTAGCTAAATGTTTTGCTAGGGCTGTTTTACCACTGCCCGGCAGGCCGTGCAGGCATAAACGACCACGCTGGCGGCGCGTTAGGCGGTTGACGATATTCTCAAGCCCCGGGCGAGTATTGAGCCACTCCATGCGGTATGCAGGCATGGCAGGGCCGGTGGAAGTGTTAGCACTGGTCGTTATGGGCGCGGCTGCTTTACCTAGCGCCTGCAGGCGTTGTGCCATGAGTGTCTCAATATGCTGTTCATTACGCTGTGGAGTGCGTGGGTTAAACAGCGTGCCTAGTCGGCACAGCTGTTTAGCCGCAGCCGGGGTCATCCACGGCTGTTCTGCCAAACGCTGCCGACCTATGGGAGTGACGGGCAGTTTTTTAATTAACTGCTGGTAATGAGCATTCATCTCTTCGTTGCGATTGGCCTTCACTTCGATAATTAGGTCGAAGCGGCGAAGGTAAGCGGGGTCGAGCCAATGCACGCTGTTACTCACCCACAGGCCAGGCGTAGGATTGTTCTCTAACAGCTGATTCATCCAGCCTTTGGGGAGTGCTTCTTCGTCGTTAATGACGTCCTCGATCTCATCGAACATCACAAGCCCCGGGCGCTTTCCAATCAGCGCTTGCACGACTTGGTAGCGGCCCAATCGTTTGCTGGGAGTAAGCACATCGTTATCTTTTTCTGCCACTGGCACGCCGTATAGCGATACCTTGAGCAGTGTGGCGAGCGATTTTACAAACTCCGTTTTACCCACGCCAGGTGCGCCGTAAATCAGTACGTTAGCACCGGTTTGTTGAGTGTCGATCGCGTTACGCAGGTAATCTAATGCCAGCTGGCGCAGGGGTACAGCACCAAAACTGGCGAATGAATACGCGCCAGCAGGCTGGATAGGGCAAAGGCTCATCAGGCGCTCAGTGATTAAGCTGCGTAACGTGCTGGAAGCCAGGGTTGTAACATCGTGGTTCACCAGTGGCGCTAAGCCACGCAGCATCGGGCCTGGCGATAAGGTGTCGTCTAAGTCTAGTAGGCGGTGATTGTGGGTCGTATTCAGCAGCCCGAACATTTTTAGGCGGCTTTGTTCTTGTAAGCACAGGTGCACGTCATCGCTGCCATGGCCGGTCAGCTGTGCTAATAGTTTCTTAGCATGGGTGTCTTCAATGCAGGTAAGCGTAGGGTTCATTTGTGGATAGCGCAGCCGTAGCCAGCTCAGAGTGAGCAAATGCGTTTCAAGCTCAGAGAGCTGTAGCAAGCTCGCGATCTGTTCACACAGGATCACTAGTGGGTTGTTCAGTTGAGTGGATGGATTGATGGTGCCGCTCGTACGTTTCCACCAGCGCTTTAGAGAGGCACTGTAATCTTGGTAGCGATGGCTACCCTTTGCAGCGGCCGGTACTTTGAGGCCGAGCCAGCCAAACAGGCTTTCCCAATCGTCATCGTCCAGCGAGCAGTTTTTGCCTTGAAACAGAACCACGCGCACAGCAATAAGCTGCGCCATAAGACGCTCTTCAGGGTCGTGTGTCTCATCATCACCCGAATTGGTATGAAGATTTAAGATAGTGTCCCACTGCATGGCCGTCTCCTTTGCTGCTTATGTCAGTAGCGTAACCCTTAGGTGCGACGTTAAATGTCGCAGGAGAAACGGATGCCCTTCGTTAGCGAACGCTCTTTGTTAGCCAGTGCCAATTCAAGCGTTGTGGGAATGATTCGTTGTGAGGACTATTAGTCTGGTCTGAAACGGCAAATAGGCGGCTGTAGCGCTCAATGCGGCGTTCAATCGAACTCACTGTGGGTGTCGAGGATAGTGAACGTTTTTTCCAACGGAAATAACTCGTGCAGGTTCGCCGGCACCATCTGTGGGCCAATCAATGTCCAATGGCGGTCGGTCCAGAAGACAGGTTCTTGCACTACCCAGTAATATCCAGCTGTGTGAATTGCCATAATGATCTCCGTACCAGTGCGTTGGATAATCGTGAGGTCTCGGCGGATGTCTAATTCGTTGATATGACGCAGAAAGTGCGGCGTATCAATTTTGTGCGCCACACATCAGCATCATCTGCGAGCCTTACTAAACCTTAACGAGCGATATCAAAATATTTCGTTAATAGCTTAAGGTGTTACTTTGGTTCGATGTTATATTTCGTGATTTTCAACACATTTCCACTTTTCTATACAATAGTATAAGTGCGACGCTTAGTGTCGCGTACTCTTGCTAGCCAGATTATTTTTATAAGCAAGACGAGATTCAATCATAGGTAAAATAAAAAGTTACAAGGATTTGAATTTTTTGTGTTTTAAGATTTAAGGGTGGGTAATATTGTGCTGCTTATACTTTAGTGTAAATTTTTATTTTATCTGTTGTTAAGTGGTTAGCTTTAATTTATTTTTAGTTTAATTTTATTATTTTATTTGTCAAAATTGTTAAGGAGGTGGTTATGAAGTAAGTGGAGAGATTTTAAAAAAGTAAGATTAAGATTTCGATTTAAATAACGATGTGCGAGATTTAATGTGAAATACATTCAAGAGCATAGTAAGAGAAATCGATCTATTTTGATTGGTTTTGTTGTTTTTGTGTTGATTATATCCTGGTCAGGAGTAATTGATGAGTGGGCGAAGAGGTATATTGACCTTTCTACTATTCAAGCTTTAGCTGCTTTTGCGACCGCTAGGCTATTTAATGCAGCAGTTTCACTAGCAGCATCAGTTAATATCGGTGTGTCATTAGGAGTTGGTTTTAATGTTAATCCTTTTCAGGCCTTAGATCCTATTAATGATTTGGTGGAGCAATACAGCTCTGTAATGAAAGTGGCGATATCGTCTTTAGTGATACAGAAAATAATAATTGAGTCTATATCAACTTTATTCTTTAAGCTAGGGTTGACTGTATTAGGTGTTTTTTTGATTATTTCAATCCATATCAAAGATGCTGCTTATTCATTTTTATTTTTTAGACTATTTTCATTTTTTGCGATGATTAGGTTCTTGGTCGTTATGGTGATTTTACTAAATGGGGCTGTTGATCAAGCCTTTGTTGATAAAAATATCTCCCCTAACATGGAGGCTCTAGAGACAGCAGCAGATCAGATAGAAAGCACTGGTAATAACAATGGTGGTTTGAGTGATGATGAACGGCAAGGTATATTGGCCATGATTATGGAGTTTGAGAATGAGGTCGAAGCCATAGAAGTTCAGCTAGATAGTTATCAAACAAGTTTAGACATTGCTTTGCAAGAATATAACGCTAAGAATTTAGAATTGGCTGACCTAGAAAGCGGAATGGGAACAGTGGAAAGACTAAATTTTATTTCTCGTAATGAGGCTCATTCTGAGCTGATTAATGAGGTGGAAAGTAAAGAAAAAGTCGTTGGAGAAGTGCAAGATAATATTGAAGCTTTAATAGCTCAAAAAGAAAAGCTGAGCGGTGATATAGAAAATGCTAATGAAATTTTGCAGGGAGGTAGTATAGATGGAAGCTGGGCGAATGGTGCCAGAGATAAAATTGCAGAGTTTCGGGATATGGCTAAGTGGGAACGTATTGTAGAAACAGTGCAAAATATTGTGCCTAATATGCTCAACCTGATGGCAGCCTTTACTTTCAAAACGCTAATACTACCACTTGTTTTTTTGGCAATTTTAATTAAAGGGTTTAAATATATTTGGGGTGCTGATCCAAGAGCTTGGGTTAGAGAAGAATATAAAAACATAAAAAAAATTGATGAGTAAACTGCTGTTGAATTTTTAATTTTCAGTATTTTTGATCGAAGCAAATTACATGCAGTGCCTATGCTTTATGCTAGGCACTGCCCTTACTATGCATCTGAAGTATTCCCACATATAAAGTTAGTGTGTGATGTTTAATTGATTAATGCTATAAAATAAATTTTTACTAAGTTCTGTATTAATTGCATGTAGCCTACGTTCATTTTGCCACGGGCAAACCTCCTTAGTCGTGCGTCTCGTCATCATCCGATTCGGGATGAAGATTTAAGATAGTGTCCCACTGCATGGCCGTCTCCTTTACTGCTTATGTCAGTAGCGTAACCCTTAGGTGCGACGTTCCATGTCGCAGGAGAAACGAATGCCTTTTGTTAGCCAGTGACAACTCAAGCGTTGTGGGAAGGGTTCGTTGTGAGAACTATTGGTCTGAAACGGCAAATAGGCGGCTGTAGCGCTCAATGCGGCGTTCAATCGCGCGTGTTAGTACCTCACGGTGGGTGTCGAGTAGCGTGAACGTATGCTTAGCCCGCGTCACGGCGGTATAAATCAATTCTCGGGTGAGTATCGGCGAGAGTGAATCCGGCATCACCAGCGCGGTATGGCTAAACTCCGAGCCCTGCGACTTGTGAACAGTCATGGCGTAAACCGTTTCAATGCGCTGCAAGCGGCTAGGCAGCACCCAGCGAATACCGCCTTGGCCATCGGGGAACGCCACACGCAGCGTTAACCCGTTCTCTTCTTTGGGTACAGTTTTGGTGCTGGTTTTAAAGTGACGCGGTGCGTTCAGGGTAATGCCGATATCCCCATTCATTAGCTTTAAGCCGTAGTCGTTACCGGTGACTAATACTGGGCGGCCTTCATACCAGTGGCTTTCAGCCGCTGAGGCATCAATCCATCCTCCACGTATCAGTGCCTGCTCAATACGCTCATTGAGCGTTTCCACACCCCACGGCCCTTGGCGCAGCGGTGTTAATAACTGAAACGTGCTGTGTGCTTTGAGAATAATGGCCGCCCAGTCGTCCCACGTGGCTTTGTCGTCGTCGAGGCCAGGGCGGGTGTCTGTTTGCTGAATACAGTGCAAGTAGTGGCTAAGACCACGTGCGTGAGGGTTATTTTTTCGTCCTGCGACCGCTGTTGTCGTTAGCTTGTGGTAGGGCGCGGTTGCTGAAAGCGATAGGTGGGCAAGGTCTTGATAGCGGGCGTCTGCCAGTACGGCGTTCGCCTGTTTGGCATTGCCTGCGTTGATGGCGTCGGCGAGGTGCCCGATGCCACTTTGGCTATCAAAGCGAAAGCTGTGGCGCAGCTTGGCGACCGCCTGATCCAGCGCTTGGCCAGAAGGGTTGGCCAGGGAAGTGTCGAGCGTGTAACCCGTGGTGGCGGTGATCCATTGAGCGGTAGGGTCGTTGTAATGCCCCTCATCAGCGCGTTGGCACAAACTGCCTAATACGGCTCCGGCTTCGACTGAAGCCAGCTGATCTTTATCGCCAATTAACACCAGTCGAGCGTGGGAGGGCAGCGCATCCAATAGCGCTGCCATCATTTCGATATCCACCATAGAAGCTTCGTCCACCACCACCATGTCATAAGGCAGCGGGCGGTGAGCATGATAGGCATAGTGGCGCGTATCTGGGCGGGCACCTAGTAAGCGGTGCAGTGTTTTGACCTCCGTGGGCACGGACTGCTGTGTGCCGTAAGGGAGCTCAATATCGTTCAGCGCAGCCACCTGTTGGGCAATCGATTCGTTGAGCCGAGCGGCTGCCTTACCCGTCGGTGCCGCCAGCGCAATTGTCAGCGCAGGCTGGTTAGCGAGACGCGTTAGCCCTTGCAGAAGCGCCAGCAGACGAATGACCGTGGTGGTTTTTCCTGTGCCAGGGCCTCCGGTAATCACCGCAAAGGGGGCGCGCGCGCCAATCGCACACGCCATTTTTTGCCACCGTACATCGTCCGCATGAGGTGCATCAGGCGGAAACAGACGGTTCAGCAGGTCGGCGGCTTGATCGCTGGGCCAGTCGGTCACGTGTTCAAGGCGCGCGTTCACTGCCGCGGTGATGCGCTGCTCGTGCTGCCAATAGCGGCGCAGATAGAGCGTGGAGCCGACTAGTACAAGAGGCTCATTGCCGTTAGTGCCGGTGCCCACCGCCGACCAAGCCCGTAATGCCTCTTCCCAGCCGGTATCTGCATAACGGGCAATGAGGGTGTCGGGTGTGGGCAGCTCGGGCATGGCCTCCTGAGCTTGTACAGCGATCAGCGAGCGGGGCTGTGTGGTCAATGTTGTCAGATCAAGTAAGAGATGCCCTTGCCCGGCTAAATGGCTGACCATCGCCGCCGCTAGCAAGCAGGGGCCATCGGCCTCTGGTGCAAGCCGTGCTAGCTGGTCAGCGAACGCTGCGTCCAGGTCACGAATCCACCCCGCGCGCGCCCATTCGAAAAGCGTGGTCAGTAAGGTCTCGTTATCCGATAAGTGCAGGGTATTCATACCGTCACCTCCTTGTGATTTTCTCCAGCCATCAGGTCATCCAAGCGCTCGATAAACGCAAGGGGTGGCTTAACACGCAGAACGCCCCGGCTATGAGCTTGTATGCCCCGCAGAAAGACCAGCATGGCACCGCCAATATGGTGGTCATAGTCGTAGTCGGGCAGGGTTTGGCGCAGATGGCGATGCAGTGCCAGCAAGTAAATACACAGCTGCATGTCGTAGCGCTTATCCAATGTTGCCCGAGTAAGTGCATCCTCGGTGTAAGCCGCATCAGAAGGCCCCAGCCAGTTCGACTTCCAATCAATCACGTAATACTGGCCGTTGTGTTCTGCGAGTAGGTCGATAAAACCTTTCATCAAACCGTTGAGCTGTTGAAAACCCAGTGCTGGACGTGACTCTCCGGGAAATAGCGTCTCCTTCACCAGCTTATCGAGTACCGGGGTCTTGGCATTTACTGTGGCAAACCAAAAATCAGGTTCAGCGCGGTGATGGGTGAGCGATGCCAACACCGGGCCTTCCTCGTCTTCTGCTGCTAGTGGGGTATGTAACCAAGCCGTGATACCGGCTTTTAGTGCAGGCACATGCGCTTCCCAGCCTCGTTGAGCGCAGCGCTGAAGCATACGCTGAGTAAGCTCTGGGTCACGACTAGCGTTATCAAAACCTTCGTTCGCCAGTGTTTCTAATACGCCATGCAAAAAGGTGCCGGGGTTGGGGCCTTTAGGAAACGCATGAAGCGAGCCCACTTCAGGCGTGCCTTGGATAAGGGCGGTGCGTATCGGCTGGTGCTCTTCGGTTTCAATTTCTGCCTGAGGCGTTTCAGGGGCATTCACACCTTTTTGCTGCAGAGCCGAGTAGCTGGCAATCCACCATGGGGTGAACGCTTGGTGGCTCGGTGTTCGTGCGGTCTTTAACTCAGGGTTGGTCGCCTGTACTTGGTAGCTAACCTCCTCGCTCGTGGCGGGATGGGAGGTAATATGAGCGCAGGCTTCTGAGTGTACCTGCCACGCGCTTTTAATCGACCCCAGGTCGGGTAATACCTTCCCACCACCTAACAGATAACCAATACCGGATTTATCGATTTGAGCTCTTTTGCTGCGACCATGCTTCAGGGCGGCTAACCCGATAAACGTCGCGTGGCGCGCGCGGGTAAGCGCGACATACAGCAGGCGCATATCTTCAGAAAGCCGCTCATCATTAGCCGCTTCAAAGCCCTCTTTCGCCTCATCTTTACTATTGGCTAACTCTAAAAACGCGTTGCCGCTTTCATCGTGGAAAAGAGGCGTGCCCCATTTCCCGCTAATTTCTTTAAACGTCGCGATAAAGGGCAGAGCGACAATCGGGTACTCCAGCCCTTTGGATTTGAAAATGGTCACCACCTGGATCAGGTCGGCATCGCTTTCTAGGCGCAGGATTTGCTCATCGCGTTTTGGGTCTTGGATATGTTCACCGAGAACGCGAATCAGCGCCTGGTCACCGTCTAAGGTGTCACTCGCCTGTTGGGCCCATTCGGCAAGGTGCAGCAAGTTAGTTAAGCAGCGCTCCCCTTGGGGTTTAGCGAGCAGCTGTTCCGGCACACGATAATCGTGCATCAGCTGACGTAAGGCAGGCAGTACGCCCTGGCGATGCCAGCGTGCGCGATACTCAGCAAAACGTTCTTGCGTTGCTTCCCAAGCGAGCTCGTTATGGTTCAGTTCATCCAGTTGAGCAAGGCTCATCCCCAGCGTGGGGGTGGCAAGTGCTGCACGTAGTGTCGAGACCGCTTCAGGATGAGCAATGGCCTTAAGCCAGCGCCAGCCATCTTTCGCTTCTGGGGTAGCAAATACGCTGTCGCGGTCAGATAGATACACGCTGGCTAACTGACGTTCGCTCAATGCCGAACGGATAGCGGCCGCCTCTGTGCGGTCGCGCACCAAAATAGCAATGTCGCTCGCCTGAAGTGGTCGAAACACTTGGCCGGTAGTGTTTTCAAAACCTGAGGCGTTTGAGGCAGCGTCGTTAAGCCAGCTGGCGATTTGATTGGCGCAGTGGCGAGCGGCCTGCGCAAGGTAGCGCTTCTTATTCACCGGTTCGTCATCTTCACCCACCCACCACGCTGTTAGCGCCGCTGCCGGCTTGCTATTCAGCACGAGCGCTTCTTTTCGGCCATTCGCGCCTGCCGGTGTAAACGGCATGGGGTTTTCTTGGGTTGTTTCGTTGGCAAACCTGAAGGCTTTTCGAGTAAACGCATTTTCGGCATGCCGAAAAAGTTGATTTACCGAGGCCACTACGTTCGCGCTTGAACGGAAGTTCGTTGCCAGGGTGTGATGACGTGGAGATGTGGCAGCACGCGCCTTTAAGTACGTATAGATATCGCCACCGCGAAAGCCGTAAATGGCTTGTTTGGGATCGCCAATCAGGATCAGTGCCGACGAAGGGTAGTTCTCTTGCACCTGATAGATTGCATCAAAAATACGGTATTGCGCAGGGTCGGTATCTTGGAACTCATCGATCATCGCCACGGGAAACTGCGTGCGTAGCCTGTGTGCGAGTGCATCGCCGCCTTTGCCGCTAAGAGCATCAGCAAGGCCCTGGATCATACCGTCAAACCCCATCTCAGCACGTTGTGAGAGCTGTTGGTTTACTCGGTTGGAGACCCACTCGCGTGCGTCGGCCAGTACCAGCGGCTTCAGTTCTTTGGCTTGAGTGTGAAGACTGGTAGATAGCTCATGCCATGCCTCTAACGCATCATGAACCTCAAAGGTGGGTAGCGTGGTGCCTTTATTCACTAACAGCTGGCTGGTGGCGAGTTTAGGGACAAACTTACACCCGGTTAGGCAACGCTTTTCCTGCCCCCAAGCGTCCAGCTCTTCTAACCAGTTAGCAAACGTTGCATCGTCATTCTTACCCGTAAACCTTTTACCATTGAGTTTGGGACGAAGGGGGTGCAGTGCTTGGTGTATCGCTTCTGCGTCCTGGCAATAGGCATGCCGTGCCTTATCTTCGGCCTCATTGAGCGCTTCACGAGCGGTAAGCAGCCCCCGTAGCTGTGCCTCCAGGTCTTTTTTGGGTAAGGGCGCGCCTGCAAAGCAGAGTTGAACATCATGACGCTGCAATAACGTGCGTAAGGCACCATGTAGCGCTATTGGCGATTCGAATAACTCCATCATCACTCCGGCCACAGGAGCATCCATGGGGTAAATGCGTGTCCGCCAATAATCAAATACAGCTTCCTGTGTTAAGGAGGTGAGGTCTTTCACTATCTCCTGGTGAAACAGTTTCCCGCTATCGAAAGCATGCTCCTTGAGCATCCGCTGTGCCCAGCTGTGGATGGTAGAAATAGCGGCGTCATCCATCCACTCGGCGGCCACTTCTAACCTGCGGGCGCAGAGCGGCCAATGATCGTGAGGATAATCGTCGCGCAGCTGCGCCAGCAGGGGATCGCTTTGATGCAAGCCATCGTCACCCTCTGTTGCTCTAAACGCCTCTGCGGCTTGCACCAAGCGAGCACGGATGCGGTCTTTCAGCTCTTGGCTAGCGGCCTCTGTAAAGGTGACGACCAAGATGTCCGGCGGCACCAGCGGCATCATAAAGCCATTAGTGGACGAATGGCTGTCATCCTCGGGCTGTCCGTGGCCGAGCACCAAGCGCACGTACAAGAGCGCAATCGTAAAGGTCTTGCCTGTTCCAGCACTAGCTTCAATAAGCTGGCTGCCGCGTAGGGGAAGACCCAGGGCTAATGGGGTAGAAGGCGACTCAGTGGAAGGTAGCGTGGTCATTAGCGTGCCTCCTGTTCAGTATCTGGCTGCTCAGCGGTTGGATGCTCAGTGGCTGTTAGCTCGGCTACCCAGTCGTAGAGGTCACGGTAAACATCCTGGCAAGTAGTCAAAAACTGCTCGTTTGATAAAAAATCTTCTAGGGTAGGTAACTCACGCACTGTCATAGGACTTCGCTGCAGCAGCTTGTCGAACGTCTTTTCCCATTCCTCCACTAGCTTTTCGTTTTGGCATAACGCCTCTATATCGAGTGGGTCAACGCCATCAGGTGCGTATTCAAATAGCGTAAAGGCCAGTGAAGAGTGCGTGGGAAATGGCGCCTGCATGGCGCTAAACCATTGACGAATTAGCCTATCCAACCACTCTGCTGCCTTGGTGTTGGGAAAGCCGGGTATGGCTAAGGTACCGCTGGGTGAGACCAGGTGCGTAGTTGATTCTGGGTGGGTGAGCTGTAGCGCTAGATGTGCTGGCCAGTGGCGCATGATCTGGCTCCAATGCCAGCTGTTACCTTGGTGCAGATGGCTGGAAAGTAATACGATCCGTGCTGTTTCCGTGTCGCTACAGAACACATTATCCAGCGTATCGTTCAGGGTGATATGCACTGGCTGAGTGTGGTTAAAAGGCGCTAGCGTGTCAGGTGTGATCTCTACAGCGTGAGACACCGAGACCACCGGGTGAGCAGCGTCAGGATAGCGACGCAGCAGTGTCTGGTAGGCGGAGAGGGTGTCAGGCAAATGCTCTAACAATGCGTGTTGCACAATGGGGCCTACCGGTGAAGGCGGGTAGTGGCCTGCGCGCTGGCGTGTGTCGACTGTTTCTTGAAAAAGAAGATCAATGTCGGCGTTTCGATCGCTGGTGAGGCGCTGGCCTAGATACTGCAATATGGCGTCGCGCTGTTGCCACTTTTCAAGAGAATCAAAGTCAAACGGTTCGTCGTCTTCACTCGTTGTGTGATCGTCACGCATGGACGTTGCTAGCCGCTGCTGAAACAGTGCGTTCACAGGGTCGCGCATGAAGCTGGCCAGGGCACTCAGCGGCAACGTGCTTTCTGGTTGCCATAGCGGTAGCGAGGCAGAGGCTTGCAACAATGTGCTCCCAGCAGTTGTTGAGCGGACGCCTTGCCACTCGCGGGCATACGTAAACAGTGGCGAGGTTTTATCAAAATACGCATGACCAAAGGGCTGAAGGGGATGCTCTACGGTTAAGGTGGCCAGCAGGCTACGCCGCTGTTTTTCGCGCTCATTGGCGGATAAACGCGCTGGCGTCTCCTGTGCTGCTAACCGCCAACCAGCGGCAATATGATCACGCAGTTGCCCCACTAGTACGCTAGGCGGCTGTTCTTGGTTGTCTTGTGCGCTAAAACCACACCAACTAATCACTAGACGCTCGCGTGCTGACAACAAAGCTTCGAGGAACAAATATCGATCGTCCTCACGTCGTGAGCGGTCACCCGGACGGTAGTGTCCGCGAATGGCCATTAGGTCAAAGTCGGGTGCTTGGCTTTTACGAGGGTAGGCGCCTTCCTGCATACCCAACATATACACGTGGCGGAAGGGGATCGCGCGCATTGGCATAAGTGTCGCAAAGGTGATGCGCCCCACGATAAAGTTCTGTGCCAGCTGAGGTTCATCGATACGCGACAGCCAGCTCTCGCGTACCACGGCCAAGTTAATAGGCAAGTCCATTTGAGCGTCGTGGATCTCTTGCTGCCACGCGTCTAACGTGGTTTGCACGTGCCCTAACAGCTGTTCTTCGCGTGGAGAAGTAGGCGCCAAGAAGGTAACGATCAGTTGGCTCAATACTGTTGACCAGTCGTCCGCTGACTGTGAGGTATCCAAGCGCTCTCGATAGTCCTCAAGGGCGGAAATGAGCCGGTAAAGCGAGCCGGCAATGCGTGCATCCAGGCCGGCCACTTCATCAAACGGCACAATGCCTTCCCAGTCATCGCCGGCCTCAGCAGGGGCACCAATGGCATACCCCATGAGCATGCGCTCAAGGCCAAAGCGCCACGTATGTAACTCATCGTGCTCGGGCAGATCGAGTGAAGCGCGTTGCTGAGCATTGAGTCCCCAGCGGATATTGGTGTCACGAACCCAGCGCTGAAGGATGGGTAGGTCGCTCTCTTCAAGCCCAAAGGCATGCCGTAATGGTGGGATATCAAGGAGCTCCAACACTTCGCTGGTGCGAAAGCGCCGCTGTGGTAGCGTTAATAACGTTTCGAGCGCGACTAAGAGAGGCTCGCGGTGGCGGCGCTGTTGGTCGGCAAGATGATAGGGCAGGTAGCGGCGTTCATGGGGCGAAAACTGGCCGAATACGGCTTCAATGTAAGGGGCATAGTCGTTGATGTTCGGCAACATGACGATAATATCGCGTGGCTGTAGCGTGGCATCCTCTCCAAAGGCCGCTAACAGCTGGTCGTGGAGAACTTCCAGCTCGCGCTGCGGCCCATGGCAGACCGTAAAGGTGATTGAGCGATCCGTGGCGCTCAACGCTGGCCAGCGGCTCTGGCTTTCAGCCACCGGCCGTAAATCTAAAAGGTCATCCTGTAACTGGCCCAATAAATAACGCGTATCCGGTGCGACAAAGCAGTCAACGGGCTGTTGGAGCGCCGTAAAGGCGTCTTGATACTGTTCCGTCGCGTCGTATTCGCTGAGCAGGTGTA
Organism: Vreelandella venusta; assembly: GCF_044809155.1. GTDB lineage: Bacteria > Pseudomonadota > Gammaproteobacteria > Pseudomonadales > Halomonadaceae > Vreelandella > Vreelandella venusta_B. The sequence continues at coordinate 2,174,119 of NZ_CP085241.1, read as the reverse complement.
GATAATCACGTCCCTGCTTTCCCCAGGCGGCCAGCAGCGGATGCGCATGTAGATGCAACGCTTCCGGTGTCGCATGTAAATCGGCAGGCATGCCTTGTTTACGACGTTGTCGATGATGGCGCCGCAGTGCATCTCGCGTCTCAATAATATCGCCCCAATAGTGCTGGCAAGGATTGAGCAAACATAAAATCACTTCTGATAGCGGCGAAAGCGCGGCAAGCACTTCTATCATCTGAAGGGGCAGGGATGAAATGCCAAACACCACGATTCTGGGGGAGAGGCCTTCTGGTCGTTGATAGAGTTCGTTAGCCGCCGTTTTAAAGCGCTGATGTATCGCGCCGCGGTGACTATGGCGAGCCTCTTCTCCCAAGCGCTCAGCAATCGTGTCACCCAGTAAGCGCCATAGCGTGGGTTGCCATAAGTGCTCATCGTCTAACGGCTGTTGGCGTGCTGCGCTATCTAAAAACCCCTGCGTGAGAATGTCATTGCCTCGCTCCCACGTCGTTAGCCAGTCTGCGCGATAGACCTGATACTGATCGAACAGATCGGCAATGCGTTCGGCTAACTGATACCGCTTGCGTGTATCCGGATCCTCCTCAAGATAGCGAGCCAGTGGCTCAAAGCGGGGATCCCTTAACACGTCGGGCAATAGAGTGAGGATCTGCCAACGTAGCTGACCCTTATCAAAGGGCGAGCTTTTGGGCACGCTGTTGTCACCCGCAACGGCGTCAATCACTTGGCGGTAAGCCTGCCACTGGAAGCGCGCTGGTAGCATGACATCTGCGCCAAGGCTGATGCCTCTGCCTGCTCCACCTTGCGTCTCGGCCATAGAAATCTTCAGCCATTGGGCAATGCCGTTGCTTTGTACTAGAAACGTGGTTTTCTCCAGCGGATGCAGCGGGCGGTGGGCTAGCCACGCCATCGTGACATCACGCAGGTCTTCCATGCGGTTGCCCTGCAGGACAATAAGGCCTTGGGTCCGTTTTTCATGGGCATTAGGGGCAGAGTAGGCAACCATAAGAACTTCCTTGTTAAGAAAGATTTAAACGCCAGTGTAGCGCCAAACTAAGTGTAATGAGAATATCAGTATGTCTGATTAATGCGACACGGAGCGTCGCACCTGTGCCGTATGCTGCTTCTTATGCAACGAGGAGGAGTGGGCATGGATACATTATTGCTGGACGATAATGGTGGCGGTGCTTTGGTAGGTGAATGTGGTAACGCGCATCAAGGTACTTGGCTAGTTGTTAAAGAGATGCATCTGCGTGCCTTGGATATCCACGATGATCCGGTGCTGGAAGTGTTGGACTTTCGCGACTGTGGCGCGCAAACACACCTGCACTTACAGCTAGACCGACTGCCTAACTTGCGCATGATCTATTTGCCTGAGCTCTCCCAGGGTGCCGTTATCCATCTGTTCTGTATGGATGTTCCACGCTCGTTATTAATTGACGGAAACGTCACTGAGTTAGATGCAGATTGGCAAGCCGGGACGCTACGTTTGGTGTCTCACAAGGCGGCCTACGAGAACGTGCGTCTTATGGGCCATGATGCTCAGAGTGACGATCTATACCCTTCGACAGGGAAGAAGGGTGGGGACGGTGAATTAACGGCTAATCCCAATCAGTTGTCTGTTGTGCTCAACCCAGGTCTTTTGCCTGCAAGCTTACGGCTCTCAGGCGAGGGCACATGGATGTTGCCCGATGCGTCTCATATCGAACAGTGCGTCATTGATGGCCCCGCTAAGGTGAGTATAGAGAAAGCATCCGTTCTTAAAACGCTGACTATTCAATCTAACGGTTCCTATGAGGTGGCAGGGATCAAAGCCTTAGCGACCGTAAAAGGAGCGCATAATCAATTACGTGAGACGCCGGACGCTCGGCCTCCCTCATCCTTACGCCATGCAGCCCGCAAACACCTCACGTTACGAGGGCCCGTAAAAGCACTAACCTTCGCCGACGCCTGGGATCATGTGCAACTGCATACGCCACACTTAACAACCCTCACGCTCAGCTGGGCTAAACATGTCGCGTTACATCATTGCCGCGCCTTAACCACCGTATCGCTGCCCGATAGCGTGCCCATAGACTGTTACGGCAGTGTTCCCCATTCACTGCTGAGCCAGGCACGCTTTTTTATCGATGAGTCGACGCTGGCGCAGTGCTTGACTCGAATAGAGGCGGGGGAGCATGGATTACTAGAAGGTGTATTAAACGTGCTTGCGCAGCGCCACACTCCTCATGGCGTGTTTTACACATTAAGTACGCTGTTACGTTTGTCCAAACAAGGCATAGCGCTCAACGCGCTCTGGCAGTGCCGACGCTCTTTAAGTGGCTGGCAGCGCTTGAGTGGACGCAAGCGCAAACGCCTATCGTTAACTCACCAAGACTACCAACGTGCTGATAAGCGTTGGGCCTGGCAGCTGCCTGTGGATCGTGTTGAAGAAGGCTTTAGTGCGGATTTACACCTTTGGGCGTTGTGTATGCCTCACAGTCCTGATGCTCGGGCGTATCGCAAAACCCTATTAAAAGAAGCACAAAAACGTGACTGTTTAGTTCACCTCTTGCGTGTGGCAACCGTGGAGCAAGGCTTACCTGCCTTAGGGGAGTTAGCGACGGACGTACTCGTCGCGCTGTATGGCCAGGGGGAGTGGCCACGATTGTCACTACCGAATGGCCAGGCAGGCGTTGCACGCTATTTGCCACGGTTGCTACGTGCGCGAGACGTAACGCCATTGCAAACGACGGCCCTATTAAATGCTATCGCTAATCTTGCTCCTTGGACATCACTACCGGCGCTGTTAGCCCATCAGCTCGCCTACAAATCAGGTCCTACTCGGGCGCTGCTGATGACGTTATCTCGTCAGCCCGATGAATGGTTTCGGTGGCGTATGCCGGGGTTTCCAAGCAGTCAGACCATTACGGCGGCTAAACAACAGCTGCTGCAGCTAGCGCTAGTGCCTGCCTCTGGCGCGCACACGTTAGTAAAGCAAATAGAGCAATCGGCTGTTATTCCTGAGCCTGCCTGGATGGTAGATGATGGGTTTTTGACTGACTGTTAAACCTTGATTGTATTCAGCTCAGCTTTCTCATTGCGTAGGTGTATCCCGCAATAGAAGTTAACCACGGTGGCCTGAACTCTACTTTTGAAACTCTCTAAAAATGGGGGGATTACCGCACCACCGGCGACTCCTACAACAATGCGCTGGCCGAGACCATAATCGGCTTATTCAAAACGGAGGTTATTCACCATCGTAGTTCATGTAAAGGGCTAGATGCCGTTGAGTATGCCACGCTGGGATGGGTTGACTGGTTTAACAATCGCTGTTTGCTTGAACCCACCGGAAATCTTCCACCAGCAGAACGAGAAAGAACGTATTGTCGTCAACTGGAGGAGTCGGGTGAAACTGCCTGACTCAAATAAACCGGTCTCCGGATTGACCGGGGCGGTTCAATCTGGTTAATCGTATGGCCTTTGTGGCTAAGCAAGATGGCGTGAGCCCTGCGATGTGGCTCTCTTTTTGCACCGTGCTGGTAGGTGTCATTTACGATAAGTTATTGGTCAGGTGTCAAAGAAATGAAGTGCAAGCGACAAGGCATGATGTATCTACCTTGTTATAATCTTCGCCTTTAGACTCTATAACGTATGCGGATTTACTTAGAAAGTTGCTTAACAGCTAAAGAGTAATTGTCGCTGTTTTCTATTTTAGAGAATCTATGTTTCTGTGCAAAGCTGTGGATTTCAGGTGTGGTAGCTTGCTCAATTCCTATCACTTCATATTGATTTTTTTGCGCAAAATCGATAATAAATTGAAGGAAGTTGCTTCCATTTCCTTTGCGTTTTTTAATAAATTCAATCCGACTGATGACTATTGCCTTGCCACCCCAATACACATTTCCCATCTCAAATACACGTATGTAAAGATCAAATTTATGGCGTCTTGCTGTAATGTTAACGCCTGAAGAAGGTGATGCGCATAATTTTTTATAGCCAAATCTCTCCATCAGATAGATGTTTAAAGAGTTGCAGAACTGATGTTTTTCGTTGGCTTCACTAACAAGCATGAGACTTCTCTCTCAGAAGATTTTATGAAATATTATTAATCTTTAGCTTACATCATATAATCTACCTTATATCCTTACTGTTAGAGGTTGCAATCCATGGTTTTTTTATCTGAACTTAATGAATAGGAGTTGTTTGTCCTGGATTCATAGAATAAACGCAACACTTTGGGCCACCCGGTAGAAGCAGGAGGGCCAGCGCCGGTACCCTCCCTGCTTTACTGATCAAAGTGAAACAGAGCATGGGATACCGACAGCTGACCCAGACCCAACGATACCAGGCCATGGCCTGGGCATGAGCCAGCAGCTGATCGCCAGAGAGCTTGGCATCCATAGCAGCACCGTCAGCCATGAGCTGCGCCGCAACGCCTACTCCAGCGGTTACGATCCCGAGCAGGCGCAGTCCCTCAGCAATCATCAGCGCCGCAGTGCCTGGAAGCGAACGAAGCGCTTGCCCAGCCTGATCACCACCGTCGCCGGCCGGCTGCGTGACGAGTGGAGCCCGGAGCAGATTAGCGGTTTCATGACGCCCTTGGCCGGCGTAGGCGTCAGTCACCAGTGGATCTACGCCTTGATCTGGGATGACAAGGCGCATGGTGGCGATCTCTGGCGGCATCTCCGTCAACCCAAACGGCGCAGCAAGCATCGCGCCCAGGCCAAGAGCGCAGGACTCGGCAAGATCCCCAATCGCGTGGGCATCGAGCACAGCCCATCGGAGATCGATGACCGCCTCACCATCGGACACTGGGAGGGCGACACTGTGATCCAGGGGCATAAGCAATCGGGACTGGTCACGTTGGTTGAGCGTCGGAGTGGCTACCTACTGGCGGCACGGGTGCCCAAGGCCTCAGCGGAGTTTACGCGGGCAGCTATGATCCGGTTGATGAAGCCGCGTCGCGGTGCCGTACAGACGATCACGCTGGACAATGGCTCGGAGTTCGCCAACCACACGGCCGTGATCAAGGCGGTGACCGCAGCGATCTACTTTTGCGATCCTTACTGCTCCGGCCAGCGTGGTAGCAACGAGAACACCAACGGCCTAATACGGCAGTATTTTCCCAAGGGAACCGACTTCCGACAGGTCACCGATACTGAGTTGCGCAAGGTGGTGAAAAAGCTGAATGACCGCCCTAGAAAGCGCCTTGGCTATCGAACACCGGCACAGGTGTTCCTGGGAGAATACTCAGGAACCCTGGGTTCCGCAGGTGCTGCGCTTATTGCTTGAATTCAGGACCTAAAGGCAGCGTGGTTGACTGATTGTGATAGATAAATGCGACATTAAGTGTCGCTTAGTTGGTTGAGGTTAGTACTAAGTGCTTAGTTAACTATTTGTTATGCTGCCTATCGCCTCATTCACCATAAGTGATAACCTCATTTTTATTAATACTCTTTTGCTAGTTGGCATGATGAGTACAGTGCGACACGGAATGTCGGAGCTATGACTTACTCTTCTTACAGCTTCTCCCGTTGTGACTGGCTATAGCAAAGAAGTAGGGGGAAAGCTCTCTTTCCCCAGAGCTCGTGGGGCGATCCTCGACTGTCGATGAATTGAACGCTGCGAAGCTGCCAGCCACTATTTATCCTAAATATACATAGATTGGAATCTTAATAATGAGTTTACGTCACGCAAGCCGAGCCATTCTGGTGCTTGAATCTCCCTGGGAAATGGATGACCGGGATGCCAATCGCAGCAGTGTGATTCCCTTTGTCGAGGGGGTAGCAAAACTGACCGGTGATACGGATGTTCACTATGCAAATTTTTATGATGAACACAGCTTTGATAAGGCACTGGAATGCCTATGCAAGGGTGAACTTGACAGTCGGATTGTATATATCGCAGCACATGGCCTTGGGAAAGACATTGCCGGCGTCCCGATGCACAAGTTGCTATATAGCGTGGCGCGTCAATCCAAACGCTACCGCATTGATGGTGTACTGATTGGAAGCTGCTTTGTGGGCAAAAACTCCATCACGATGAGGAGCTACATAGAGGAGTCTCGCTTGCGCTGGTGTGTGGGTTATACCGCAGCCACTAACTGGCTGGATAGCACTCTGGTGGACTGCAAGCTGCTGGCGGAGTTGTCTGAACTGGAGGACGATGATTTCTTCGAACGTGATGCGGCAGTTGACGCAATGGTGAATGCGTTAAGCCTGTTTGATACAGATGCAGTGATTGGCTGTGACAAGGACGACAATGCAGTAGTGCTGAGAGATGCCATGAGCTTCGTACTTCAGCTTCGTGGCCAGGGGCAGCGTGCCCACAACATTACCGATGCTGTGTGGGAACAGATAGATGAATGAAAGGTAAGTACCCATAACTGCAAATTAAGGCATGTGATGGGGGCAGTTGCCGAATTTAGAACACTCATCTGCGGTATCCATCTCAAAAGGTTAGGCGGCCTTGGCAACTGGTTAAGAAGCAAAGGAATTTGGTGTAACGCTGAATGCGTGGCCATGGTGGCCTCGATTTAGGATGGCATTAGAGAACCGTCTTTAAAAAACATAAGGGAACGGTAATGAATTTGATTAAGTCTATCGCAGCGCTCGCTCTTTTGACGATTATGACAGGCTGTGCATCAGTCAATATGCCAACTCAGCAAGAGTAAACCGAAGCAAAAGAGTTTAACCAACCGTCTAGTGGTAAAGCGGGTATCTTCGTATTCCGCAAGGACTGACCCTGAAAAAGGATATCTGGATCAATGGCGAGTGCATTGGCGAGAGTGCCCGTGGGGTGTTCTTATATCACCAAGTAGATGGTGGCCAGGAGCATGAGGTTGCAACCGAGTCCGAGGTTTCTCCCAACACCCTGAAGCTGTTCACAGAGGCAGGTAACAACTACTTCGTTGAGCAGTATATCCGTTTGGGAGCCTTCGTTGCTGGCGCGAACTTAAGGCACCATGACGAAGCCAGCGGCATGCGTGAAGTCAGCGAGCTGAGCATGGCAGCAAGTGGTAATTGTAGCAGCGAACTTTAAGGTTGGGGGGGGGGGGCACCACCTTAGTGCGGTGCCCCTGCCAGCGGAGCACTCCATGAAAGAAGACAAGCGATATCAGCACCTCCCAGGCCGCAAGGAGTTGTCAAGCAGGTCGAGTTTGGGCGAGTTGTGCTTTGTTCTGCTCCAGGACATGCCGGTTCTCGGTTCCGACCTGCTGTTCGCCTTGATTGTGTTTGCCTTTTTCTCATCATGCTTGAGAACGAAGCCAACACCTACCACGAGCAAACCGGCTGTATCGTCTAAACCCCCAGCAAGGGCCTCGTCGACATTGACCTGCCCAGGAGCCAAACCCGCTGAATTAAAATCAGGACCTCTTTCTAAGCAATACAAGTGGGTTGTTGTACGACATGGGCAGTTTTGGCAGAGCTCAACCTAGTGGGGGAGTGGTATTAATAGCCAAAAGGCTTGCAAAAGTAAAAAATTTAGAGCTCCACGACCTCGCTAAGTGTTGTAAAGCGGTTTGGCCATAAGTACCTAGGTTCGCTATTTGAGCGTGAATGAAAGTAACAATTACAGGAGTTGAAAATGTTTTTAAACCGACTGACTTTAACCGAAAAAGAAGCATTCCTTCAGATTGCACATCATGTCGCACATATCGATGATGATTTTAGTAAGGAGGAAAGGATTATCATCGATAAGTATTGCATGGAGATGCAGGTCGACGATGTAGTCTACGATCCAAAACAGTTTGATTTAGCGGCGGTACTTGAGGTATTTCAGGAAGATAGCCACAAAAAAATTGCATTGCTAGAGCTGATGGCACTTGTATTTTCAGACGGTCATATGCATCGGGCTGAAGAGGGTACGCTTGAAGAAATAGTGGAACGCTTTGGCCTGAACCCTAATCTAGCGGTTGTCTATAAGGAATGGGCCAAGAGTATTTTGTCTCTTTTCGTTCAGGGTGAGGCCCTGATACACCTATGAGCTTCCCCTGCACCCGGTGTGGCCTATGCTGTCAGAATATCCACAAAGTGGAGATGTTGCGTAGTTACAATCGCGGTGATGGGGTTTGCATTTATTATCGGTCAGATATCGGCTGCACTATTTATGATCAGAGGCCGCTGGCCTGTCGAATCGATGATGGATATCAGGTGTTTGCTAGTGATCTGATGTCTCTTGAAGAGTATTACCTTGGCAACGCACTAGTGTGTAATCAATTACAAGAGGCGGCAGGTTTGCCGTTGGATTGGAGAGTGGATCTATGACGTTAGACCAGAATGTGAGCTTAGATGAAAGGTTAAGTCAGTTGGAAGCACTACTCCCCAGCTCACGAGCCAATCTGCGTCGACTATCAGTATTACTTGGTAGTAGTGAGCAGCCGAAAGTTGCGGTATTTGGCAAATATAACCATGGCAAAAGTACCTTGCTGAACGCGTTGATTGGTCAGGAAATATTCAAGGTAGCGGATAAGCGAGAAACATTGTCGGTCAGCGAGTTTATTCATGATGATGTCACATGGATAGATACACCTGGACTGGATGCGGATGTGAGTGGTGAAGATGACCGGCGGGCAATGAAAGCCGCTTTAGAAAGTGCCGATATTTTGTGCCTAATACACAACGTTAAGGCCGGTGAACTGGACAGAAGCGAGATGCAGTTATACCAGCAGTTAATGCGCCAGGACAGCAACTATCGTAGCAAGCTGGTATTGGTACTGACACAGATCGACCAGGTAACTTCAGTAGAGCTGGAACAGGTAGTAAGTGAAATTCGATCTCAACTGCCAGATTTGCAGATATCCAAGGTATCTGCACTCCGTTATACCCGAGGTATTCACGAAGATAAAAATGGGTTCATTAAGGCCAGTGGCATACTTGAGTTCTTAGCTTATCTGAACACATTGAAAGTCGACGTGGTTAAACTACGCCATAAAGAGGCTCGGCGTCTGATACGAAAAGCCCGGGTTGAGCTGACAGAATTGATTAATGACCGTAAAAACTCACTCAGCAGTGCCACGAGCAACATGGAAAAATATAAAAAAGGGTTTTGGCTCGACGTGGAAAACGCTCGAAATAAAATAGTCGAGCGCGCTGTGAAGCTGGATTTGATGTAAAGGAGACAGAAGATGGCAATACCTTGGTTAATTGGTGGTGCAATCGTGGCAGCTGCCGCCGCGATAACCGCAGCGATGGCAGATGATAGCTCTTCAGTAAGTTCGGACGGCGCCATACGTGACGAAGAACGTAAATTAAAAAAAGAGCACAAGCGTAAGGAAACCTTGGCCAGAAAGGAGGAGTTGCAGTCTTATGCCGATCGCGTAACCAAAAACCTAGCCAAAAAATACGGGGTACCCGACGAGGAACCACTACGTAACGAGTTAGCGACACTACTCAGTGTTTCCTCCTTAGCTCAGGCAAATGCAGCAATGCGGGGTGACTCTACCTTACTGCAGTCAACGTTGAGGTTTAAGGAGCAGCAGCAGTCGGTTACTAGCCTGCAAAAGGAACTGCAAAATCTTGAGGGCGCTATGTCGCAACTGGAGACGCTGAATGACGAGTTCAAATAGCCGCCTGATCCAGGAGGTTGAAAATTTCGCCCAATCTTTTGAGCAGATTAATGCTGGCGAAGAAGCTTTAATGGAAATCCGAGACCATTTCATTCAAAAGGTTACAAGAATTTCTCCCGTGCGGAGTGAGCTGCAGAAAAGCAATCCGCTTATGGAAGCCGCCAAGGCAGTTGAGCGTCAGCTAGCTGGCGTTATTAGCAAGTGGGCGGAGGATTGGGATGCTGGCAAAACCACTCGTGAACTATCACAACATTTCTACGACAAGGTTATCTTGCTGGTATTTGGCAAGGTCAATGCCGGCAAGAGTTCTCTCTGCAATTATGTAGCGTCTTTGTTTACTGCAGACAAGGTAAAGTTCTTTTACCTGGAGGAGGGTGAACTCTGCTATACCCAGGAACCCTTCCTGGAAGGTATTACTGAGACCACAGCAAGAATTCAAGGCGTCGAGCTGGATGGCAAATTGGTATTGTTGGATTCGCCTGGGCTGCATTCTGTGACAGATGAAAATGGAGAACTCACTCGTCGTTTTACCGACAGCGCCGATGCAGTTCTTTGGCTAACTCCCTCTACATCACCAGGGCAGGTACAGGAACTGGATGACCTGAAAATTGAGATGGAAAGTGGCAAGCCACTTTTGCCGGTCATTACTCGGAGCGATGTCAGAGAAGAAGACTGTGATGATGAAGGTAACCTGTTCAGCATACTGATAAATAAGAGTCCCGAAAATCGCAAAGAGCAGGAAGAGGATGTTTATCGCCGATCCATGGAAAAGCTCGGTAGTCAAACTGAGGTTCGGCACCCCTTGTCGGTTTCTGTGCATGCCTACAAAGAGTCACAGGATTCCAAGCACGACTGGCAGGCTAGCGGCCTTGCTGAGCTGGATAGTCGAATGGCTGGCCTAGTCAACGTCGCAAGTGACTATAAACCGCGTAAAGCGCGTCAGCAGATCATCAATTATTTGGATCGATCCGTTCGTTCTTCTATCCAGATTGAACTGTTACCCAAGATTGACGAACTGGATAAATTGATCTCCAACGAGACTCTCTCCTTAACCCAACGCCGCCAGGAGACACTGACTAAGTTGCAGCAGGAGCTGGCTGAACGAGTGACGGACTGGGCTGAGGAGTTAAAGGCAAACAAAGACCGGTCCCAGTTAGCCAGTCGCATCAATACGTTGGTGACTGAGCGCTTGTTTGCGGTAATGCGTCATTCAGTAGAGAGCTTTGTCGGAAATGTGAATACGATCCTGGTGGAGATTGACGTGGAAGACATCGGTGACTTTACAGATGTAGAGATTCAATACTCCAAGGAGACCGGCCGAGCTATGCAAGCCGCAGCTTCTGCAGGAGGGGCGATAGCAGGGGCCGCCGCTGGAAGTTTTCTCGGTCCCGTTGGCACTATTGTAGGTGGCATTGTGGGCAGTCTTGCTGGCGGCGCGGGTGGGGAGTACTTGGTTGAAACAGAAATTGTGAAAGAGCAGGTAGGAGTCGACGCCACCAAAGCGGTTGAGGATACCTTGAAAAAGCTCGATCAGAAGTTGCCCAGTATCATTGATCGGGCATTTGAGCCTTGGACACAAACATTGATGGAGATGAAAACTAACTCGGGTCGAATAAGAAATGAAGTCAAAGCATTTGATAACAAGCTAAGTAAAGTCAAAGGTGAGATAGATAATGAACATAAGTGCCATTGATAAAATTGAGCAGAATATGAATGAGTTGTTCGAAACTGCAGAACGCTATTTAGGTGCCGAGCGGACGATGGCGCTTAAGGCGGAATACAAAGCCAAAAAAGAAGAATCACTATTGCAGGTGATGCTTTTTGGGAGCTATAACGCTGGTAAAAGCAGCCTGATTAATGCACTAGTGATGGAGGAAGTGGCGGCGATTGGCGATATTCCCAAAACGGCCACTGCGGATCGTTACCACTGGAATGGATGCTATCTGTTAGACACCCCTGGCGTTAACGCGCCTATTGAGCATGAAGCTTTGACTGATGCTCAGATTGATCGCTCAGAGCTGATTCTTTTCGTAATTCGCCAGGGTGATCAGGACGTAAAGGATGTATATGAACGAATGTACAGTATGTTGGCTCGCGACAAGCAAATATTCATTGTTTATAACCACGAGTTAGCCCCAGAAGCGTTGCCTGAAGCATTGGCTCGCTTGACAGATATCATGGCTCAATATGCAGCCTCTCGCCAAATAGATCTGCAGCGCGTGGGTGAAATCCCCGTCCTTCCGGTCAATATCAAAACTGCTATGAAGGCGCGCCTAAAAGGTTCGGAATTATTGGCTGAACATTCAGGCATTGTTCATTTTGAAACTGTTTTCTTGTCCTGGTTACGCCGTTTTGATAATGATTACCATTATTTGGATCGTTTACGTAAACATATCCATCAATGCCTTGTGACGCCTTCGCTCAAGGCTATTGCTGATGAAGCAAATGGTGATGAAACAGCCGAGTTAAAGAACCTACAATACCAACGAGACGAAGTCATTCGTCAATACGCGCTGCTCGATTCTCAGGTAGCCAATCATGTCCGTGCGGAAATTGTTCGGTCGAAACCAGAAATTGCCTCCATAATGAATCGCTCAACAACTCAAGTGGAGCTTGAGAGTGAGATCTTACAGCTGGCGGACAAAGTTGTTAGCTCCACTTCTGATTTCTTACAGCAACGCTGTGAAAGCGTTACCAATGAGTTGAACGCGACTGTAGATATTTCAGTTGAGACACCAAGTGATGAAGGTCGCTCACATATTAGAGAATCCATCGAACAGACCCTAGTTACTGGTGCTAAAAATATTGACAGCAATACCCTGAAAGAAGGCTTTTTGTTACTTCGTAAGCTGAAAATTCCTGGCATAAAGGGTCGCTGGGAAAAGACCCTTGGCCAGTGGGCTAATAAAGCTAATTGGGCAGTCACTGCACTTGTGTCTGCCTATGAGATCTATTCAGCCTCTGCTGAACAAGATAAAAAGAACCAAGAGCAGCAACGCCAAACCCTTACTCTACATCAATTAATCGAGGGCATCGCTAGCGACATCGGTTCCGCAATCTTGGATGAATCAAGAAAATTGATTTCTTCATCGAAAGAGCAATCTCTTACTGATCTTGATGCCAGAATCAAAAATATTACAGAAAGTAGTGAGCAGCATATTAGAGACAGGGAATATGTAAAAAGCTTGGCAAGCGGTTTGGATGCTGTACAAGTCTAGTAATTTGTCTAATTGTGGCTTCCGATCATGCTGAATTAGCTATATTTGTAAACTATATTATCCATAATTGGTCAACAACAATCGGGCTAAATATCGCACACGAGCGGCTACCGTGGAGGCTGAATTGAAGCGTATTGAGGCTGATGTTATCGACCAGTCAGAACGGTTGAAGCTAACATTCGTTAGATGTCCACCAGCATCTCTTTGTGTCAAGCGCTACCATGATAATGGGGGCCTGGGGGAGTGCGTCGTCGATAAGTGTGCGCCCCCATAATCGGCCAAAAAGATAAGGGGCCTGGCGTGAACTCAAGGTTGATGAGGCAAAAACTCGCTGTTGTCAGGGTTATTTAGCCCCCGTTTTAGCGCTAAGAGTTCGCGCCATATCATCGGTATCGGGCCAAGCTGGCAGCGACGCAGCAACTTGGCGCTTGATCGCGTTGCAGGCAGGCCATTGGTTCACACAGCATTGATTGCTTATGGTGAAGTAATGCTGCGAAGGTGTCCGCTGCCCCCTTTTCTACCAGTAGTATGAGCAGCAACTGCTATGACACTGCCATGTCGAGGGCCGTTACCGAGCAGCAGCGAATTGATATTCTGGTTACCAACACCAAGCGTCAAGCCATTCTGATTGAAAACAAGCTATTTGCCGCTGATCAGGAAAACCAATTGGTCACGTATTATCAATCACTGCGTACTCAAGGCTACCGAGAGGTGCGCGTGGTATTCCTTTCATTGGACGAGCGCCCTCCAGCATCACACAGCTTAGGGCACCTGGAGCAGCTTGGTACTTGAGTAAAAGAAATGCATACAGCAACCTGCATATCAGTAAATGCATGAGCTGCGACTATTATGAGTGACCTTTACTTTTATTCCCTATATTCGCCAATGATTTCTGGTCGCTTTACACGCTATGACTTTCGGGTTTGATATTATCAAAAGCTATCTTAAAGGTCTGTTGTTGATGTGGTGCTGCACTAAACACTACGTTTATCATAGGGCCTTGGTTTTTGAAAAGACACTTATGACATTCGAATTTTGTTCGCTTACCATCGTTTGAACTATGACTTCTCCCCAGCGCTGCCATATGTCTACTTGTGACCTCCATCGCGTAGCTCTGTTGTAGGTTCCGATTAGCTTGGGTGGGGCGTGAGCAAGCATCTTTTCTACGACAAGCGGGTCAGCCATCAATGTTTCAGTAGCCTGAGTGGCAAAAGAGCGTCTTAAGTCGTGGGTAGTGAAGTGCGCCAAGTGATATAGCGGAGCGTTTTCGTCGTGCTCTTTTCTAGAACGGCCTTGCAGGCGCGCTATGGTAGTGCTCAGGCTATCGGGGTGCAGTGGCTTGCCATTGCCTTGAGTAGAGGTGAACACGTATTCTCCGGCGGCTAGCTGGCGCTGTTCAGCGAGCAGTTCAAGTGCTAGTGGGCAAAGGTGAACTTTATGCTGGCGCCGTGACTTAGTGCGTTCAGCCGGTATTGTCCATTCTGTTTTATTGACTTCATTCCAACACATAAAAGCCACCTCACTGCGACGGCATCCGGTCAGAATCAGAAGTTTTAGCGCATTGGCTACCGGAATGCTTAGCACGGCGGTAGTGGCTTTGCCTACGTTATCTGCGCGGGCGTCGTCTATCGCCTGCCAAAGCTGGCGTAGCTCAGGCAGGGGAAGATGACGTTGACGCGGGGCAGACGCAGACGCAGCAATATCGGCGGGCGTTAAACCATCGGTTGGATTTACATCGATTTGTTCCCGTTTCTGGCAGTAGCGTAAAAGTTGGCGCAGTAAGTTGAGGCTATGTCGGGCTTCAACTTGGGCCTTTTGGGACGCCTTTTCTAGCACTTCGATAATCAAACGTCGGGTGACATCACGCACGTAAAAGTCAGCGAGCCGCGGGGCTAGATGACGCCGCCAACGGCCTCGCTGTTGGGACACCGTTTTAGTAGTAGGTGGCTGTTTATTCCGCCCAGGTGTTTGTTCGTAGGCTTCTATCCATCGCTCATAAGCATCTTGCATTGTCCATGCCGCCAGATTATTGGCTTTTTCGGACGCGCGCTGCTTTCTTGGATCTAAGCCTTTTTCCACGACCTGTACAGCGTCTCGATGCGCTTGGCGCGCCTCGGCTAATTTCATAGCCGGGTAAGTGCCTAGTTGCAGCTCAAATTGCTTCCCATTAATGCGGTAGCGGTAAATCCATGCCTTAGCTACTCGGTCATTACGTGCTTCTAACGCTAGCCCACCCACGCCACGATTAGTAACGCCTTCCCTTATTTTTTCCTTGCCATCAGCGGGCTTGAAGGCAATGACTTGTTTTTCAGTGCTAAGCATTGTGTCTCCTTAAATGAAGATTTTTCGCCCCCACAGGCGCCCCCACAGATTTGTCAGTATAGAGGTGGAATATATAAGACACAATAAGGCAGTATTCCTCATTAAGTTTATGATTTTATTTGAATTAATGAGAAATTATTGGAAGGCGTGATAATGTGTAAAACTAACTAAAATCCTGCTCCTAAGCGGCAGGTCGCAGGTTCGACTCCTGCCAGGGACGCCATATAGCATCAAGTCCTCACTAATATCTCGTTTATCTATCTCGTTTATCTTTCCGTTAATCCCCCCAATGTCTTCCTGCTGGATTCTTTAAACCGGTAAACGTTGAGCAGGGATTAACTAGCAATCCCTGCCGTTAACAAGAAGCCACGAAATATGGAACCCGAACGAGCCAATACTAAATAGTATTGAGTGGGCGCGAGGGGCCGAAGTGCTCAAAGTGTCGGCGGTCGGCCGTGACACCCAGTTCAGCTAGAGCGTCATTCATTGCCGTCATAAAGCCTTGAGGGCCGACAAAATAGCAGCGGGCTACCGGGCTAGGTAAGTAGTCGGCCACTAAAGAGCGGTCAATACGCCCAATGTGATCGGCGTGGTTACCCTGTTCATGAATGCTGACCGCGTGGAAACGCGTGGGATAGACTGCCTTTAATGTTTCAACCTCGTTATTAAACGCGTGATGATCGGCGTCTAAGGCGGCGTGTAAATAGACGACCTGACGCCCAAGCGACAAAGCATGCTGCGCTATGGGCAGAAGAGGCGTTTGGCCAACCCCGCCGCTGGCAAGCAGTAGAGGTTCGTCACCCTCTACCAGCGTCAAATCACCTGCTGGTGGAAGCAGCTCTATGCTATCGCCTGGCTGAAGAACATCGTGAAAATAACGGCTGGCTTGCCCCTCCGCCTCGCGTTTGATGGAGATACGATAGCTCCGGCCATTGGGAATATCCGATAGGCTGTAATGCCGGTAGAGCGGTTCGCCATTAATGGTTAGGCGTACGCCGATATATTGGCCTGGTTCATGGTCAGCTACCGCGCCGCCATCCTCGGGCTCCAGAATAAAAGAGCGAATTAAGACACTCTCCTGCTGCGTGTTGGCAATTTTGAAGCGGCGTGTTCCCCGCCAACCGCCTGGACGCTGCTCAAACTCACGGTAGCGCTTGTCTTCAAGGTCGATGAGGAGTGCGGCAAGTTCGTTATACAGCGCCTCCCATGCATCTGCGATCTGAGGCGTTACGGCATCGCCAAGGACATCACCAATGGCCGCTAACAAGCACTCGCCTACAATGGGGTACTGCTCCGGCAGTATCCCTAAAGAGACATGCTTGCTGACTACAACCGCCAGTGTGGCGCGTGCTTGGGCAGGATTGCTGCGCAGTTTTACATAGGCCAACACGGCGCTGGCCAGAGCGCGAGGCTGCCCGCCGCTTTGCTGGTGCGCTTCATTGAAGAGTGGTTTTACCTCGGGGTAGCGAGCAAACATCAACGGATAAAAATGCTGAGTAATGGCGTCTAGATGCTCAGCTACAACGGGCGCCGTAGCGTTGATCAGTGTTTCCTGTTCATGTGTTAGCACGAATAACTCCGTTGGACATTAAGATGTATTTGAAAAGCATCTTAATGCCAGAAGGGTGTAAATACCAACCTTCAAGCGCGTTTTATTCGTTACAGGGACATTGCCTTGACGACTGCCATTAGCGAGCGGCTTGCTTACTGCAAGCTATAAGATGTATTTTTGATACTTGTCATGGTTTTCGATGGTGGCGGGGCGCACAATGATATTTCCAAGTAAATCAGTCGGGATTATGCCATGCCCACGACCACCTCATCCCAGCCTGCCTCCACGCTTCAGCATTTGCCATTGATGCGCCTGGCTTTTCGGCCTTTCTTCCTGCTGGCGGCGCTGTTCAGCGTGGTATCTCTGCTGGTGTGGTTAGCGTTCTGGCACGGCAATATGCTGTTGCACCCTTATGGCGGCCTAATTTTTTGGCATCAGCATGAAATGTTGTTCGGCTTTGCCGCGGCGGTGGTCGCAGGCTTTTTGCTCACCGCTGTGCGCAACTGGACCGGACTTCCAAGCTTGAGCGGCGGGCCGCTGCTGGCGCTAGTGGCGTTGTGGCTGTTGGGCCGGCTGCTAATGGCCTTTCCCATGGCGTTACCGGGCTGGCTAGTACTGATGGTCGACCTTGTGTTTCTGCCGGTGGTTGCCATTGTTATGGTGAAACTGGTGATCACCGCGAAGCGCTGGCGTAATTTGATCTTCATCCCTGTGCTGGCGCTGTTTGCGATGGCAAATCTGGCGATGCACTTGGGGTTGATGAATGGCGATGCGGAGCTGATTCGCCAAGCTGCCTACTTAGCCGTGCTGCTGATTACGCTTTTGATGACCATTGTAGGCGGGCGGGTGATTGCCATGTTTACCGCCAATCGTTTGGGGCGGCCCAAGCCAGAGCCTATTCCCGTACTTGAAGGTGTTACCCTGGCGAGTACGGTGAGTGTCGTACTGTTGCAGTTGGCCATCACGCTGGGCGTTGCTGTACCTACGGTGTTAATAGGTGGGGCGATGGTCTTAGCAGCATTGGCCAACACGCTTCGCATGGCGCGCTGGGGTGGGCTGCAAAGCTGGCGCGAACCCTTGCTATGGGGGTTGCACGGCAGCTATGCCTTTATCCCGTTAGGGCTTGTCATGTGGGTGTTAGCGCTGATGGGGCTAATACGCACTGAGCTTGCGGTTCATGCCCTAAGCATTGGGGGAATGGGCGTGATGATGTTAGCGATGATGGCCAGAGTGTCGCTCGGTCATACCGGTCGGCCAATACGCACGTTGCCGGGCATTGGTATAGCGCTGGGATTCATCTTGGTGGCCGCGTTATTGCGCTCACCTGTGTTGGCGCTGTTGCCTCAGGTCACCCACTGGATTTACACGCTCAGCATCATCTTATGGTGTTTGGCCTATGGCATCTTTCTCGTGCACTACACGTTGCCGTTGATGCAGGCGCGCGTCGACGGCAAGGAGGGATAGTGAGTGCTAAGTGCTGACGGTAGGAATGCGCATGAGGCGCGCTAACTGAGGTTGTTCACTGCCCAGTAAATCAGCCAGTGTGTAGTGGTCGAGTACCTCTAGAAAAGCGGACAAAGCATCCCTAAGAATCGGTTGAAGTCGACAGGCTGGCGTAATGATGCAGGCGTTATCATTATGAAAGCACTCCACTAGCGCCATGTCATGCTCCATTTCTCGCACCAGCTCGCCTAACACAATGGTGGCGGGATCGCGGGTCAGGAGTAAGCCGCCGTTCTTGCCGCGAATCGCTGTTACATACTGTTTTTGGCTCAGTTCCTGAACGATTTTCATTAAATGATTGCGTGAAATATGAAACGTTTCGGCAATCTCATGAATCGTAGAGCGGTGCTCTCCCTTGGCAGCAAGAAAGATCAATATGCGTATCGAATAATCAGTGAATCGGGTGAGATGCATGGAGGTTACATTGCTCCGAAAGTAATCCCGCTATAAGTGGTGTAGCCATAAAAGGCATGTTGTATGAATGTTCAGTGGGTTGCAATGAGAGCATTCATTAAAGAGTAAATAGGCCCATGACAGGCGTATTTACATTTGCTTAGTCTACTTGGTTAAGTGAACGTTTTAAGAGTAGCGGGATAAAACGCTTAAGGGCACGTCTAAACTCACAGGGTTTGCATATAGCAGCCCGAGGCGTAGCAGGATTGAACGCACAGGGAGCATCCCTGACACTGATCTGTAGCCACGTTAGGCACTCCTGTGGAAGGCAGCGTAATGGCTTGGCTGGGACACGCCTCCTGACACGACGTGCAAGATTCGCCATAGCTCAAAACACAATTATCGTTGAACTCTGGTACGAGTCCAGTTGTGGCCGGTAGGTCAGGTGCGAGAGCGCGTGTCTCGCAGGCGGCTGTGCAAGTTAGGCATAGGTCGCAGTGGTTGTGCTCTAGGTTTAGGCGCGGCAGTCCATGTTCCATGCTAATGATCTGGTTGGAACAGTTCGAGACACAGTCACCGCAGCCGCTACATAGCTGGGCAAAGAGTGCCTCCTCTTGAGCTTGGGGAGGGCGGGGTATTTCACGATGCTGGCGTGGAGAGGATGTCACGGCGAAAGACGCAGTGACCGGGCGCAGCAATCCCCGTAGCAGTTCCCGGCGACTGAGATGAGTATGGTTCAGGTGGGCACGCAGGTAGCGTTCATCGATACGGCTCATCGGTAGAGCCTCATAGGGATGGGGGTGACACCCCGCTCCACCTGCCACTGGCTCAAGGTTGTTGCGCTCAGCTGTGCCAGGGATCGATAGAAGGGGTGGGGAGAATGTTTCTCCAGCTGTTCAAGGTAGTGCCAGCTCCAGGGGAGGAGAAACTCACCGAGCAGGCGGTTGACACCATCCTCGCGCTCTTCCAGCGCTAACTGTCCGAGAAGCAGCAGCAGAAGGCCGAAGTGATCGAGCGGCTCGCGCTGGGCGGTCGCGAGCGCCAGCCCCGTCTCTTGCTCTAGGAAATGCTTGAGTGCCTGATGCGAATCGCCGAATAACACTTGCTCGGGGTCGAGGTAGACCGACCCCCAGGGCGGTGCGGCGAGTGCCTCGGGGCCGATGAACAGCTGCTGGTAAGCGTCTTCGAGCAGTGGCTGCTGGCGTGCCTCGCTTAGTGTCGTGAGCAGCGGTGCTCCCGCCGCGTAGGGCCATGCCGCGGCCAAGCTGCCGTCATTAAGATGCTGATCCAGCTGTTCCAAGGCCGATGCGCCCGGCGGGTAGTAGAACCAGGCGCCAAGCAGACGAGCGGAGTGGGCGATTGATTGCATAGAATGTCTCACAGCCCGGCGGTCATGTGCAGGTTATAAAAGAGATTACGCCCCAGCATTTCTGCCGTCAGCAGCAGCACAAAGCTTGCGCCCAGCATCAGCGGCTGATGCTGGGCGCTACGCAGGGCGAACAGCCACAACGCCAGTACGGCGGCCAGCAGTGTCATGCGGATGAGCAGCAGGCTCTGAAAGTTAGGCACCAGATCGACCGCCGACTGAATAGAACTCTGAATGCCCGCCAGGCTCATGGCATGGGCCACGCTGGTGCCGAGCGCCACCACTATCGCCAGGGTGCCCAGCCACGGCAGTAGGCCTGCCAGCGGGCGGTGCCCCTGGCCGCTCAAGCTGAGCAGTGCCTGGGCGAGCAAAGCGCCGCCTATGACGCTGGTCAGGAAAAAGCTCAGCGGCGTGAAGGGGGTATTCCAGGTCGGCACGGTGGGTATCATGTAGACACGAATGGTCGCGTACATGAAAGCGACACCGAACAGCATGGCAATACCAAGGAGTATCTGGCGCAGTAGTGGCGCGCCCTTGTCGAGCAGCGTTAACAGCCAGAACAGCCCGCCGAGGGCAAAGAACAGGCTGCCGAAAAAGATTTCGTTGCTCAACCAAGAGCCACCCAGGCGCAGCAATGCATTGGGTGCTCGCAGCGGTGACCCCAGGTGCAGTGTTGAAGCGGCGAAGGCCAAGCCCATCATTACCCAAATGATCAGCATCGGGCGATTGAGACGGCGCAGCGACGCCTCTTCTAACCGCCCCGTGAGCATCAGCGCGCCGAGCATAATGAAAGCGCCTACGGCACATTGTGCCAGAACGGTGAATACCACCAGGGGAAGTTCGTGCCAGCCCATGTCACACCTCCTTGGGATTGGCGAGAGAACCGGTGGTATCACCCACCGGACGGGCATTGCTGTTCGGCTTAATCACGATGCTGGGGCCAGTCAAAGAAGCTGACGGAAGCGGCGCCACTTCGGCGAGAGTGCCGTAACGCTCGCGTAGCTCCTCCATGGGGGCGAAATCCAGCGCTCGCAGAGGGCAGGAGTCCACACAGACCGGCTTTAGCCCTTCAGCGACGCGTTCATAGCAGCCATCGCACTTGGTCATGTGGCCCTTGCGCGCGCTGTACTGGGGCGCGCCGTAAGGGCAGGCCATGGCACAGGATTTACAGCCGATGCAGATATCGGTATCCACTACAACCAAGCCATCTTCGTGGCGCTTGTGCATGGCGCCGCTGGGGCAGACAGGTACACAGGCCGGTGCGGCGCAGTGGTTGCAGGCCATCGACAGATAATAGGAGAAGATCGACGGCTGCCAGGTGTCGCCATCGGCCTGCCAGGAGCCACCGGCATATTCGTAAATGCGCCGGTAGTCCACCTCAACATCGAGATCCTTGTAATCCTTGCAGGCCAGCTGGCAAGTCTTGCAGCCGGTACACTTGCTGGAGTCTATATAGAAACCGTATTGCGTCATGACGCCCTCCTCAGGCCTTGTGCACTTCGACCAAGTTGGTATGTGAAGGATTGCCCTTGGCCAGCGGCGAGGGTCGCTGCGTTGTCAATACATTGATGCTGCCGGCCTGATCCGTGCCCTGGCGGTTGGGGGCGTACCAGGCGCCCTCGGCGAGGGCCACCACGCCGGGCAGAATGCGAGGCGTGACTTTGGCGGCGATGCGTACCCGGCCACGCTCGTTGTAGATCTCAACGTTGTCACCGTTGGCTATCCCGCGGGATTGGGCATCTATGGGGTTGATCCACATCTCCTGGCGGGCGGCGGCCTTGAGCAACGCCACGTTGCCGTAGGTGGAATGAGTACGAGACTTGTAGTGGAAGCCGATCAGCTGTAACGGGTATTGCGCCCGCTCCGGCGAATCCCATCCCTCGAAGGTGGAAGCGTGAATCGGTAGGGGGTCGATGACGTCACCCTCCTCAAGCTCCCACTCGGCGGCGATCTTGGCCAACGCCTCGGAGTAAATCTCGATCTTGCCGGAGGGTGTGGTAAGCGGGTTAGCCTCCGGGTCGGCCCGGAAATCGCGGTAGGCCACGACGTGTCCGTTGGGGTCCTGGCGCTTATAGATACCCATTTCGCGAAACGCCTCGAAATCGGGCAGATCGGGGTCGCGCTGCCGATTTATTGCCAGCAGGTGGCGCAGCCACTCCTCCTGAGTGCGTCCTTCGGTGAAGGCTTCGCTCACTCCCATGCGCGCGGCTATTTCACTGCACATCTCGTAGACCGACTTGCACTCGAACAGCGGTTGAATGACCTGATCAGCGAAGATCAGGTAGTTCATGTTGCCGGCGCTGCCATCCATCGCAAAGTCCATCTGCTCGGAAGTCGTTAGGTCGGGCAGAACGAGGTCGGCGTAGCGCGCCGAGGAGGTCATGTGATTGTCGATCACCACGATCATCTCGCACAGCGTGTCATCAGCGAGGATCTCGTGGGTGCGGTTGATCTCGGAGTGTTGGTTCACCAGACAGTTACCGGCATAGTTCCAGATGAACTTGATCGGTACATCGAGCTTGTCCTTGCCACGTACGCCGTCGCGGGTGGCGGTCATCTCCGGGCCACGGGCAATGGCATCGGTCCAGGTGAACATGGAGATGCTGGTTTCGATGGGGTTTTCCAGCGTGGGGAAGCGCTCGAAGGGAATGGCGTAGCTGCCTTCGCGGGCACCGCTGTTGCCGCCATTGATGCCGACGTTGCCGGTGAGAATCGCCAGCATGGCGATGGCGCGTGATATTAGCTCGCCGTTGGCGTGACGCTGCGGCCCCCAGCCCTGAACAATGTAGCAAGGTTTGGTTGAGCCGATCTCCCTAGCAAGTTGGACGATACGCCGGGCGGGGATGCCGGTGATGCGCGAGGCCCACTCGGGCGTTTTGGCAATACCGTCGGGGCCGTCACCGAGAATATAGGCCTTATAGTGGCCGTTGGCCGGGGCGCCTTCGGGCAGGGTTCGCTCGTCATAGCCGACGCAGTAGCGATCCAGGAACGGTTGATCGACCAGGTCTTCGCTGATCAGCACATGGGCTAGGCCTGCTGCTAAAGCGGCATCGGTACCAGGACGGATAGGAACCCATTCGTCCTCGCGGCCACCGGCGGTGTCGCTGTAGCGTGGGTCGATAACGATCATTCGAGCATTCGAGCGCTGCCGGGCTTCCTCTAGGTGGTACACCACGCCGCCGCCGCTCATGCGGGTCTCAGCGGGGTTGTTGCCGAACATCACCAGTAGGCGGGTGTTGGCGATATCGGAAACGCTGTTACCGGCGGCCCATCCGCCGTAGGTGTAATTGAGCCCCGAGGCGATCTGCGCGGTACTGTAGTCACCGTAGTGATTGAGGTAGCCGCCGCAAAGATTCATCAGGCGTGCCACGAGCGTCGAGGCGGGTGGCCAGGACTTGGTGACAGTGCCACCCAGGGTGCCGGTGCCGTAATTAAGATAGATGGCCTCGTTACCGTACTCGGCGATAATACGTTTGAGGTTGTCGGCAAGCAGTTGATAGGCCTCGTCCCAGCTGATGCGCTCGAACTTGCCCTCGCCACGGGCGCCGACACGCTTCATGGGGTATTTCAGTCGGTCGGGGTTATAAACGCGACGGCGCATCGAACGGCCACGCAGGCACGCGCGAACCTGGTGGTCACCATATTCGTCCAACCCGGTATTGTCGGTTTCTACCCAGGTGATTTCGCCGCCGCGCACATGCATGCGCAAGGGGCAGCGGCTGCCGCAGTTAACCGTGCAGGCGCTCCATACTACGCGCTCCTCGGCGGCAGTTGCCGGAGCCGCCTGAGCAGAAGCCCCAGACGATGCGAAGGGAAGCGGGATCGAGCCTGCTGCCAGCGCCAGGGTGCCGGCGGAGCCGGTCTTCAATACGTCCCTGCGGCTAATTTTCGGATTTAAAGCCTGGTGGAAAAGACTATTTGAAGACTCTTTTTCCATTGCCGATGCCCCTGTAGGAAAGTTGTGATTTCACTATAGAGCTGGAGCCGGAACTAGAGTTGTCCCGCGTCAAGCTTTACTCACTTACTCCTTGTTTATAAGTGATTTTCTCTGCTGTTTGGGTTGAAACTCTTTACGCCAAGACAAGCTGGCGGTAACCCATGGCCGAAAGTGCATTATGACCAGACCACCGGCAGGAGATGTCGGCAAGCGCGTTACAACGCTACGCTGGCAGCCTTCGGTTTAAACCGAAAGCCTAATCACCTTAGTTGCCTATTTATTGCCGCTCTTTGACATAGGTCATGGTGCTGTACCGGGCTGCCATCTGGGATGAGGCAGGGAGGCTTTAAAACGTATATCGTATGAATATTAACCAGCGCTTTGCTGCGTCCACTATCAGATAGCGACCTTTCTCAGGGACTTGCCCGATTATGTTCGATGAGCAGCTGTTCAACCGCCCCCTAGTAGAAAAGTACGACAGGCCGGGGCCCCGCTACACCTCTTATCCTACCGCTCCGCAGTTTCATGCTGCGTTTGCCGAGGATGACTACCGCAGTGCCGCTGAACGTAGTAATCAGGCTGAAGAACCAAAGCCGCTGTCGGTCTATGTGCATATCCCTTTCTGCAAAAGCCTCTGCTACTACTGCGCCTGCAACAAGATCATTACCCATAACACCGAGCGGGCGGCGGAGTATCTCCAGTGGCTAAAGCAGGAGATTCACGTACAGGGGGCGCTATTCGATAGCACTCGGCGAATGACTCAGCTACACCTGGGAGGCGGCACCCCGACCTACCTGAGTAACGCTCAGCTAGGCGAACTAATGGCAGCGCTGGACGAGGCCTTCCATTTTGCTGCGCCCGAAGAGCGGGAGTTCTCGTTAGAAGTGGACCCCCGCACGGTGACTCCCGAACAGGTGTATGAACTGTTCGCACTGGGGTTCAATCGCTTGAGCTTCGGGGTGCAGGACTTCGATCACGACGTGCAGCAAGCGGTCAATCGCGTCCAGAGCGAAGAACAGGTGGTCTCCCTGGTTAAAGCGGCGCGCGATGCCGGCTTTGAATCGGTCAGTGTAGATTTGATCTACGGACTGCCGCTGCAGAAGGTAGCGAGTTTCGATACCACGCTGGCCAAGATTATTGACCTGCAGCCGGACCGCATTGCCGCTTACAGCTACGCTCACCTCCCCAAACTGTTCAAGGCTCAGCGGTTAATTCGCCCTGAGGATATGCCGCCGCCAGAGCGTAAGCTGGAGCTGCTAGAGCTTACGATTAAGCGCCTGACCGCCGCGGGATACGTATACATCGGCATGGATCACTTCGCCTTGCCGGATGATGAGCTAAGCTTGGCCCGTGAAAACGGCACGTTGCAGCGTAATTTCCAGGGGTACTCCACCCACGCCGACTGCGACATGATTGGGCTGGGAATCACGTCTATCGGGAAGGTGGGAGATACTTACAGTCAAAACGTCAAAGAAACGGCCCAGTACCAGCACCGTTTGAATGAGGAGCGCTTGCCCGTTTTCCGAGGCTATCGGCTTAGCGACGATGATCGCTTGCGTCGTGATGTCATCAATACTCTGATGTGTCATGGACATATTGAATTTGCCGCTATTGAAGCGCGTCACAACATCGACTTTCGCACTTACTTTGCAAGTGCATTAACAAGTTTGGAAGAGATGGCGGAGGATGGGCTGATTGCCTTGCGTGACAGTGACATTGAAGTGTTACCTGCAGGGAGATTAATGATCCGCAATCTCGCCATGGCGTTTGATGCCTACCTAGCACCAACCGAGAGCCGTTACTCGCGAACTGTATGATGTTCAAAGCGGCGGCCAGCTTTTCTGAATAGATGATGCTGTGGCTGACGTGCTGTTCCACCGTCGCAAATGACACTCGCTACTCATAGCCCGTCATTTCAAGATAGCCAACGCCGATCTCTTCTTGGGTCTGGGTATTGTGTACTGTCACGTCGCCCTCCCAGTAGGGAACGCTAGTCGGCATCCAGCGGTTAGGGTGGCGCGCCTCAATGGTCACATCAATGTCCGCGGAGGGGAGTGTCAGTTGCCAGCGGGTGGGAATCTCTCGCTCAGCCACGCTTGCGGTGGACAGGGGCGTGAGGGAAAGAATATCTGTGCCTATTTGCTGAGTGGTTCCTTCGGCATCGAACAAGTGAGCGAACAGGTAGTCGCCACCGTTTTCACCCCCGCCTCGTAGCCGGTAAGCCATTAGCTTGCGGCCGTCGTTTAAATGCAGCGAAAACCAGTCCCAGCCGGTCTGCTCGGGGGTCAGCAATTGGCTGCTCCACTCGCGGTCTAGCCAGCCGCTGCCCTGCACCCCGTGGGTTTCTCCGTTTAGCGTCACGCTGCCTGTAACGGTTAAAAAGGGCTGGCTGTAGTAGTGAGAGCCTTGGCCTTCCACGGTTTTGGCGTTAAATCCGTTTTCGCCGTGCCATATCAGCGGTCCTTCTGCCTGCAGGGTAAGTTCATAGCCAAAACGATCGTCGCCTTCACCGCTGTAGGCGGTTAGGGAGAAGCGCTCAAAGTTTTCATCTGAGGGGCTTTGGAATGTCCAGTCGTCTATCCACGCTTGAAAAGGAGCGGCGACTACCCCAGCTTGCCCTTGGGGTTGGCCGCTATGACTGCGTGCGAAGCGTTCCGCAGCGAGGTGGGTAGCGTGTTGTGAAATGCCCATGTGCGCCATCCATACTTGGTCGCTGGCCCAGGGCGTTGGGGTGGGGCGTTCCTGGGGCGGCATGAGTGCTTGGCGAAAGAGCGTCCACTGCAGCCCCAGCGGTTCGCCCGTCTCATCTTCAAGGTTGGCGGTGAGGTACCACCACTCAATACGATAATCAGGGTGCGGGCTGTGATCGTCAGGAAACACCAGCGGCGTAGCAGCGTTGGCGTGGACAAACCCATCGGCCTGTGCGCCAAGTCCAGCAAAGCCCTCTTGGGCAGGTGGCGCGCTTTCAATGCCGCCTTCGCTGCAGCCGATAAGGCTTATAAGCGCTATAGCGCTGAATAACAGGATGCTTAAACGCGGTCTGTTCATGTATCGCCCTCATTGAGCAGGGCGCGAGGCGAAGTGCGCCAGAGTTGAAGACAGGGCAATACAGCCGCCAGCAGGGCAACGCCCAGGGCTGTTAACAGCATCGTGGCGATATCCAGCGGGAATAGCTGCAGTGGAAGCCGCCACCCGAAGGCGGCGACGTTGATTACCGCTACCAACAGCCAGGTAATGGCGATGCCCAGGGGTAGTGCAATCAGGCCCGTTAAAAGCGCAAGCCCGCCCAGCTGAATTAACGGCAGCGTTACCAGCGTGGCGCGAGGAACGCCGAGCGCCCAAAGGGCGGCTAGCTGGCGCTGGCGTTGATGCGCCTGGGCCAGCAGCGTTGCGAGTAGCGCCAGGGCGGCAACGCCAAGCGTTAGCCCATTAAGGGCGCGGGTAATACTAAAAGTACGCTCAAAAATCTGGGTAGCGACCTGCTTTACCTCGTGCTGGTTCACCAGCGCCTCAGAAGATAGGTTGAATTCATCCATCAGGGACTGGCGAAATTGGCGCTCATCGGTGCTCTCAGTGAGGGCAGCACCGATGGAGGCTAGCTCCCCATCAAAGTGCTGTGTTAGTGCCTCTACCGTGAGCAGTACCTGCTGTTGGGGGTTGCCGTAGTCAGGGTAAATCGCGGCTACCTTAAAACGGTCAGCGCCTTTTTGGGTATCGAGTGTCATGGTGTCGCCCGGTACCAGGGCGCGGGCTATTGCCATTTGCTCGTTGATAAAGACGCTGCCGTTGCTGAATGCTTGCCAAGCGGAGTCGGTATCGCCGTGGGTGTCCAGTAATGGCCAGTTAGCAGTTAACAGCGGCGAGGGGTTTACGCCAAACAGCGTCACCGTGCCTGGAATATTTTGCTTTTCTGCTGCGGAAGACGTGGCCAGCAGTTCCGTACTGCCTCTTGCGGTGGGTAGCGTTTCAAGCACGCTATCTTGCGTGAGCAGCCACTCGTTGAGCGGCGCTAACGTCGAGGGCACGGCATTGATATACAGCGGTGCACTTAGGCGCTGGTCTAGCCACTCTAAAAACGTCAGCCTAAAACCGCCGACCATGCTGCTCACCCCCAGGTTCGTGGCTAGTGCAATTAGCAGTGCCACCATGGCAAGTGATAAACGGGGTAGCTGGAGCTGCATATCGGCGATTGCCCACTGCACTAGGGCGAAGCGGCGAAAACTTTTTTGCAGGGTGTGAAGCACGCCGTACATCAGTGGGGGTAAACACAGGGCGCAGGTCAGCAGCAGCGCTGCCACGAGGCTAAAGCTCACCACCAGCCCACTGCCCGCGGGCAGTCTGCTTAGCCAGAATGCTAGCCCAAGGGTGAGCAGCGCCGCTAAACCACCTGCTTTTAGCATACGCATGAGCTGGCGCTGGTAGCCGCTGCGCCACGCGTAGGCGTGACCGAGTGCCAATACGTTTAATCGTGCTGCGCGCCACAGGGTTCCGCTGCCGGCAAGTAATAGGCCACCCAGGGTAATCGCGACGCTCCCGAGCCAATAGTGCCAGGGGAGCGATAACGACTGCTGAACATCCGCCCGGTAGAGCGAGGAAATAGTGCTCGCCACGTCTGGCAGCAGTTTCCCAGCAAGCCAGAGTCCGCTGATAAGGCCAAGACAGGCGCCGAGTACCCCAAAGACGAGCAGCTCCATAAGGATTGCGAGCGTTAATGTCGTTGCAGGGACGCCAAGGGCGCGTAGCGTACGCAGCGAGGCCAAGCGCTGCTCCATGGCTAATCCTAAGGCGGCTTGAACAATAAATAACCCGACTACCAGCGAGAGTAGCGCCAAAGCGATCAGATTTAGATGAAAGCTATCGGTAAGCTGTTCGGGTGACGCGAGATTGGCTGCACGGGTTATCTGGTAGCCGTCGGGCGGCTGATCAAGCGCTTCTGGGGCGGTAGCCAGGCTCAGTGCCGCTTGTTCTCCAAACAGACTAGACGCCGCAGCAATATCCATGATGAGCGTGTCAGGCGGTAGATCGTTACGCAGCGTCAGGGGCGGTAGCGTTTGTCCGGCAACCGAAGGCGTTGCGCCGGTGGCCTCCTCGCGGTTAAGCCCCAGTGACGGCAAGGTGTCTGGCGCTAGCTGTGTTTGCCAAGGAGGGGTGATGAAATCGTTTAAAGAGCCACCTTCTGCACCTGAAGAGGGCAGTGTTAAAGGGTCAATGCCCAGCACGGTAAAGCGGGTGCCATTATGTGTGAAGGAGGCCTCTAACAGCGGCGAAACGGGAAAGCCTGCGCGACGTAGCGTTAAATAGTCATCAACGGTTAGCGGGTTGCCATCGCGGCGGTCGAGCTGGTCAGTCTCAGCACTGAAGAGCGCATTGGCACGGGCATAGCTCTCTTTTGCTGTGGCGTTAATCGCTTGAACGCTGCTCCATAGGGCACTGGCCACCCAAAGCCCCACCAGCAGCATGACAAGTTGTGCAGGGTGGCGCTTGTAGTGGCTCAGCAGCGTCATCAGCACACGTCCTATCATGCGCACACTTCCTGCAGTTGGCCGAGGTGAAGCCGGTAGGTGCGACTGAGAGGCGCGGCGACGCGTGCGCTATGCGTCACCATGAGTAAGGCACACTGCGTCTCTTTAACGAGTGCTAACAGCAGGTTAAGCACTGTATCGGCCGTTTGCTCGTCCAAGTTGCCCGTAGGCTCGTCGGCTAAGAGCAGCGCCGGGCGAACAGCCAACGCACGGCCAATCGCAAGACGCTGCTGCTGGCCGCCGGAGAGTTGTTCTGGGTAGTTCGCTTCTCGCCCGGCAAGTCCTAAGCGTTCTAGCAGGTGCTGACTCCACTCGGGGTTTTCGCGCCCTGCAAGCCGTGCTTGAAGCCGCAGGTTATCGGCAACGTTTAAACTGGGTACCAGATGAAACTGTTGAAAGATAAGCCCCAGTTGCTGACGACGTAGCGCGGAACGTGCGGACTCCTTTAGGCCAGAAAGCGTTTGCCCGTTGATGATGACACTGCCTTGATCCGGCGTATCTAGCCCGGCGGCCAGATGGAGCAGCGTTGATTTACCGCTACCCGATTCGCCCATTAGCGCCACGCTACTTCCTGGCTGAAGCGTGAGATTAACTTGGTTGAGGACATGAATCTCGCCCTGCGGCGTGCTGAACGTTTTGCTGATGTGCTGCAGGGCTAGCATGGTGCCTCTCCTTGAGGGTCTTTAGCGGCTAATATAGCAAAGCCCGCAAGATATAGGGCTTTGTGTTTTACAAAAGTTTTATGTGTTTTTTTGTTTGTATCACTATTGGTGGTTCTCTGTGGCGTTATAGCATTGAATAAAGGTTTAGTTTAAGAAGGAGTTAGCCTCTTGCGTTTGCATTACCACGGTCTCATGCCTGAGCGCATCGGGTTTGTTTTACTGCCTCGCTTCTCGATGATGGCTTTTTTTTCCGCCGTCGAGCCTTTACGAATCGCGAACCGGATGAGCGGGCGCCCGCTGTTTGATTGGACGCTGTACAGCTTAGATGGGGAGCCGGTTAGTGCTAGTAACGGTATGACACTGATGGTGGATCAACCGATTGGTGAATGCTTTGATTTGCCATCGCTGGCGATATGCAGTGGCTTTGAGCCAGAGACTCACTTAACGCGCCCGTTAGTCAGTTGGCTGCACCGTTTAGACCAAGCAGGCTGTGTGCTTGGCGGCATTGATACAGGATGCTTTCTGCTGGCCGCTGCTGGGCTGCTAAAAGGTGAACGGGTAACGCTGCACTGGGAAAGCTTGCCTGCTTTTCGCGAGCGTTTTCCACGCGTCGACACATCCGATGAGCTGTTTGAGCTGGGTGAGCGTCGCTTCTCCTGTGCCGGTGGTGCGGCCGCTATGGATATGGCCTTGGAAGTTATCAAGCAGCGCCATGGCGCCAAGCTTGCCGTTGATGTCTCTGAGCAGCTTATTCATGAACGTCTCAGGAATCGGCATGACCAACAGCGTATGTCGCTGGCGCGTCGGTTAGGCACGCATAATCGGCGCTTGATTGAAGCCGTTGCTTTAATGGAACGCCATTTGGAGGAGCCTTTATCTCTGACCGAGGTTGCTGGTCGAATCGGTGTCTCTTCTCGTCACCTTCAGCGCTTATTTGAAGAGCATCTGCATCGCACGCCGCGCCAATGGTATTTATCACTTCGGCTAACGCGGGCAAAACGTCTGCTCACTGAAACCGATATGGATGTGTTGGAAGTGGGCGTCGCTTGCGGATTTTCGTCGAGTTCCAGCTTCGCACGCGCGTTTCGTGCCCAGTTTGGTGCGTCGCCGCTGGAGGCGCGCCGACACAATAGTGATTGAGGTAATGTTCAGCGTTTGTCGTTTTTTGAATATCTAAAGTCGCTTTGTGTCGTTTCAAATGTTTTCTAGTCGTCAAACTTGTCGAAGTATAACGCCAAATAGGAGACGACAATGAAGCGTATAGCCGGCAGGTTGAAAGGTATTGGCGCTTTAAGCGCTGTAGGGTTGGCGACTTTATCAATGACGGGACCCGCTGCGGCAGACCTGGATGAGGTGCGTTTTGGTGTGCCGCCCTGGCCTGGAGTGACGGTAAAGTCGGAAGTTGCTGCGCAGCTAATGGAGGCCATGGGCTATCAAACCCGCCAGCGTGATTTGGCCGTCAGTGTGATTCTGGAAGGCTTAACCCGAAACGATCTCGATGTGTATTTAGGTGGCTGGTATCCGGTGCAAACCGATATGGTAGAGCCGCTGGTAGCCGACAATAAAGTCGAAAAGCTGGTGTCCAATATTCAGGGAGCAAATTCTGGTTTAGTGGTCCCGCAGTACGTATACGACGCTGGTGTCACATCGGTGGCCGACCTGGACGCCTATCGTGACCGTTTCGACGGTGAGATTCAGGGCATCGAGGCGGGCACCGGGATTAACACAGCGATTCTCGCGGCCATTGATAACGATATTGTCGGGTTAGGCGACTGGTCGCTCAGAGAGAGTTCGACGGCCGCCATGCTGGCTCAGGCCGAGCAGAAAATGGCAAACGGCGAATGGGTCACCTTTGTGGGTTGGGAACCCCACTGGATGAACGTTAGCTTTGATATGGCCTATTTAGACGATGCCGATGACGCGGGGATTGCCCAGATCGAGAGCACGGTATGGAGCATTGTGCCCGCTAATATGGCGACAGAAGATCCTCAGCTGCACCGCTTTCTGTCACAGTACGTAGTGGATATTGAGGATCAAAACGCCTGGGTGCATAGCTATAGCTACGAAGATCGTTCCGCCGATGAAGTGGCCTCTGAGTGGATCAGTGCCAACTTAGGTACCGTAGCTACATGGCTGGAAGGAGTAACCGCAAAAGATGGTCAGCCGGCGATAGAGGCGGTGCGCGCTAGTTATCAGTAACAGAGCGTTAATGATCTAAGCGTTGGTTGAGCGCCTGGCAAAAATCTTGCCAGGCGCTTTGCATTTCTGGCAGCAGGGCATGGGCATGCAAGGCGGCGTGCACCATCGTTCTGGCGCTTCGATACCCTACCTGCACACCGTTACGGCGCCAGGCAGCAACGGCTTGTTCAAGTGGAGCGGTTAACGGGTCGTGCTCGACGCTAAGCACTTCCAGCTGCGCGTTGGGTGGGAGCGTATCGATCTGAGTGCTCAGCCCCGGGCAGAAAGGAAGCAGCGATAAGACATCGTTACGGCTAAGCAGCGGGGCATCAGGCCCCAGCGTTTGTGGGTTAAGCGGGCCAACCGGTGGATAAATAAGCCCTAGCGGGACGCTATGCGTTAGCCGCGTTAACACGTCCAGCGCCAAGCGCCCGCCTGCGCTATCACCAACGATGGCAGCAGGCGCTATCACGCGGGTGGCGCTTAAGCACTCTCCCAGCATGTCGCTGTAGTCCGCTTCAGGCGCTAAGCAATAGTCGAGACTGACAACGTGGCGCGAGAGTCGGTCGGCTAGGCTTGCCGCAATACCATGGTGGCTGTGGACGGACCCCAGCGTAAATCCTCCGCCGTGAAGATACATAACGCGACCCAGCTTGGCGGAGGGGGGAATAAAGTGCCGAAGCACTCGGCCTTCCCAAGGCTCGTCGGTAATGCGCATGCCGGCTGGGTTAGGCGGAGCAAATGTTTGGCACAGCTGGTCGTAGCGCTGGCGCGCCTCGACGGGCGTGCTCCGCGTGACGTTAGCTAAGCCTCGCTCAAAGCGGGTGATAAAGGTGTCGATATTCATAGCGATGCTCGTTATTTACGGCTGCTTTCGTTAACCTCCCAAGGCTTATTGAGTACTAGGCGTCAACCAGAGACGCCTAGTGTCATCGTGTGCCTTAGCTCAGTGTTTCTCACGGCCTGTATTAAGCGTCTCGCGGAACAGCGACAGTAGCACGCCCGCTGTCATCACCAGCACCACCACACTCAGCGGTAGGGCTGCCGCAATCAGCGCCGTTTGCAGCGCATTCAGACCACCGGCCACCAGCAGCACCGCCGCAACTAAGCCAATCACCACGCCCCAGAAAACGCGAAAGCGTATGGGCGGCTCGTTATCACCTAGCGATAAAATCGTGGTGAGCACCAGCGTACCGGAATCAGATGAGGTGACGAACCAGCTCATTAACAGAAAGACCATGAGGGCGGAGAGTATCCAGCCAAACGTACCGCTACCCACAATGCCATCCGCCGTAGCAAACAGTGCAGCCGGTAGGTTCCACGCATTTACCAGTTCGATAATGCCAGCGCTACCCGGGCCTCCCGCCGCATTTAGCTCCTGATGCATGGCGTTACCACCAAAGATAATCAGCCATACAAAGATGATGAGCGTGGGCACGAATAGAACGCCCAACACAAACTCGCGCAGCGTGCGCCCTTTGGAAATCCGGGCAATAAAGAGTCCTACAAAAGGCGCCCAGGCGAGCCACCAGCCCCAATAGAAGATCGTCCAGCCCTGTTGCCAGGCAGCTGTGCCTTCTTCCTCTGCATACCAAAGCCCCATGGGGATAAAGTTGACCGCGTAGTCGAGCAGGGTTTCGCCAAACACCGTGATTAGCCACAGCGTGGGGCCCGCTAGCAGAAAAATACCGATAACCACCAGGGATACCCAGATATTCATCTCGGAAATCAGCCGAATACCGCCACGCACTCCAGAGACAGCCGAAAGAATAGAGATCACTGAAATGCCTGCAATCAGCATCAGCTGAGTATTAAGGCCAGGGTCTACGCCCACCAGCCGCTCTAACCCAACGGCCATTTGGCTAACCCCCAGGCCTAGAGAGGTCGCCACCCCAAAGACGCAACCCAGCACCCCGAGGATATCGAACAGATGCCCGGCAGGACCGAAGATGCGCTCACCAATAAAGGGGTACAGCGCAGAGCGCAGTGCTAGAGGCAAGCCTTTGCGATAGGCAAAGTAGGCCAGTGACATACCCACAATCACATAAATAGCCCAGCCGTGAAGCCCCCAGTGAAATAGCGTCACGCGCAGCGCATCAATAGCGCGCTCGTGGCCAATCGCTGTGGCGTCTGCCATATCGGCATGAGGGTTGTTGGGGTAGCCAAAGGCGCCGGTATTATCGAGGTAGAACACCGGCTCTGCGACACCAAAAAATAGGATGCCAATGCCAATCCCGGCAGACAGCAACATCGCGAACCACGCAAAATTGCTGAACTCTGGGCGGCTATCGTCAGCACCAAGCCTTACGCTGCCGAAGCGACTGAAGATGATAAAGGCACAGACGGCGAGTAGCAGCATGACGGTAATGAGGTAATAACCGCTGAAGGTGCTCTCAATCCAGGCGCGTGTGGTACCAAAGACGCTGCTCGCGGTCTCTGAACCAAACCCAGTGAAAAGTACAAAGAGCAGCACAAGCGCGCTCGCGGTTAGCGTCATGCCTTTGTGCATGCCTTGGAAGAAGCCGCCCTGGGCAAGCTCAGTCACCATGTAGTCGGTACTAAGCTCAGCCTTGGGTGAGTGATTGGGTGAGGGCGGCGTGGGGCGATGGGGGGGAGTAGGCGTAGCGATATTCTTGTCCTCCTGGGCCGGGCGTCGGGCCGGCAGTCCCGGTAAATCGCCCGCCTTAGCGGGCGATTAGGGCGGTTTTATAAGGCGTTGCGGGTTTGTTGTTATCGCCGTATGGCTATCGTGCGGCCGGCGAGTTCTGGCCAATCCGAGGGTGAGGCGAGGGGTAACGCAGCAACAGCGGCCTCAACGGGCGTGGGAAAGGGGGCAGGGCGCCCGCTATCGCTATCCATGCCCATCAGCATCTGCTCGCTGGTGGCGAGCAGGTTACCTTCCGCGTCATGCAGCTTGAAGAAAACGTGCAGGCGTTTCGTGTCGCGATCCAGTAACGTCAGTTCTACGCTTAACGGCTGCCCTTCGTGGGCTTCACGGCGATAGCAGAGGTGCGTTTCAAGGGTATAAATAGTGTAGCAATGGCGTGTGCGGCCTGGTTCGTCTAGGCCGACGTGCTCCATTAACGCCTCGACCGCCAGCGAGAAGACCCGAGCGTACTCGGCATCGTTCATATGGCCGTTGTAGTCGACCCAGTTTGAAGCCACACGGCTCTCTAAAATGACCATTAGATACGTCCTTCCAAGCCCTCGGCTTCGGGCCAATATTTTTGTACCAAGCCCAGCAGTTCGACCAAAAAGTCATCGCGGCGGCGGTCAAGCTCAGCCACTGGACGCCCCGCAGCTTGGTGCTCACAGCCCTCCACCACACGGTCGATCAGCTCATCGGTGAGTTCTGGGGCTTCCAGTTTTGTCCAAGGTAGTTTTAGCGCCGGGCCAAACTGCTCCAGCATGTGGCGCATGCCCTGTTCGCCGCCTGCCAGATGGAAGGTGAGGAAGGTGCCCATCAACGACCAGCGCAAGCCGCAGCCGTAGACCACCGCGGCATCGATCTCTTCGGTCGTTGCCACTCCATCATTGACTAAGTGCAGCGCCTCGCGCCACAGGGCTTCCATTAGGCGATCCGCAATATGCCCCTCAATCTCTCGACGTACAACCAGAGGGCGCATAGCAAGCGCCTGGTAAAGCGTGCGGGCGCGCTCTAGTTGGTCAGATGCGGTGGCTTCACCGCCCACCAGTTCCACAAGCGGCAATAGATAAACCGGATTAAAGGGGTGCGCGACAATCACGCGGCCTGGTGCCCGCGTGCAGGCCTGCTGCAAGTCGCTGGGCTTGAAGCCGGATGTAGAGGAGCCGATCAGCACCTCTGGCGCGCTAGCCGCATCCAACTCAGCCAGAATCTTACGCTTGAGATCTAAACGCTCTGGCACGTTTTCTTGGATTAGGTCAGCACCTTTCACTGCCGCTTCTATGCTTTCCACAAAGCGCAGCCGCGTTGGGCTGGCGCCTTGGGCGAGACCATGCTTCTCCAGCGATGCCCAGGCATTGTCAACGAAGGCGCGGGTACGCTGCGGTGCATCAGGGTCTGGGTCGAAGGCTACAACATCCCAGCCGTTTGCGAGCGCCCGCGCGATCCAGCCATTACCGATAACGCCCGTGCCGATAACCGTGAGCTGTTGGCTCATGATTGACCTCCATTAGCTTGACCTTCAATACCACCGGTATGCGGGTTGCGTAGTTTGAGGTGTGCGCGCGTTTCGGCGGGTGTCATAACGCGGGCACCCAGGTTCTCAATAAGCGTCGAGGCGTGCTCTACCAGCTGGGCGTTCGTGGCCAGCGTGCCTTTCTTAAGGTAGAGGTTATCTTCTAATCCGACGCGGGCATGGCCCCCTAAAAGCACGGCTTGAGCTGCCATGGGCATTTGATGACGACCAATGCCGAAGGCTGCCCACTGGGCGTTTTCTGGCAGCTTATTGCGCATGGCTAACATAGTTTCAGGGTCAGCTTCAGCGCCCCAGGGAATGCCCAGGCAGAGCTGATAGAGAGGGTCGCCTTCAATCAATCCCTCTTTCTGCAGCTGACGCGCAAACCACACGTGGCCCAGGTCAAAACACTCAAGCTCCGGTTTAACGCCAGCCGCCTGCACCAAGCGTGCGTGCTCGCGCAGCCAGTCGGCGGGGTTGACGTAGACCATATCGCCAAAGTTGAGGCTGCCGCAGTCGAGCGTACACAGTTCGGGCAGTAGTTCACCTACCGGCTCATGGCGCTGAGCCGGTGTTTGAATGTCAGTGCCGGGGCCGCCACGGGTGGGGTCATTCGCGTCGGGAATCCAGTCGCCGCCACCGCCTGCGGTGATGTTCATGACGATATCCACGTCGGCTTCGCGCACACGCTCCATCACTTCGCGGAAGTGATCTAGGGAGTGGCTGATGCCACCCGTTTCGGGGTCGCGCACATGAATATGCGCTATGCTAGCCCCGGCTTTCGCGGCGGCAATGCAGTCATCGGCTATTTGCTTCGGGGTGATGGGCACGTGTTGGCTTTTTGCCGTCGTGTCGCCAGCGCCAGTGACTGCACAGGTTAAAATCACGTTTCTATTCACTTGCTGCTCCTTTTGAGGGCTAAGGGTTTGGCTCTATTGTGGCAACAAGCTCATTGTTTCAATTAGCATTAAGCGACATCAGATAAACACTAGGCGACAGGTGTGCTCCTTTGCAGGTGATGGGTGCGCCATGAATGTGTTTCCATCAGGTCTCTCTGGATCTGTTATTGCTCTGCTATAAGTGCTAAGGACATTGTTATGCGCTTTTTAAAACCGGTTGTTATGACGTCACTTGTTCTTTCTTCATTGCTATCCACCTCACTGGTAGCGCAGGACGCCCACATAGGCAGTGTGCGAACTGAGTTCAAGTTACTCGGCCCGAACAGTACGATTGAAGTTGAGCGCTTTGATGACCCAGAAGTGCAGGGTATCTCCTGCTATCTCTCGTACTCTCAAGTAGGCGGGATTTCAGGCGCGGTTGGCCTTGCGGAAGAAGCCAGTGAGGCGAGCGTGGCGTGTCGGCAAACAGGGGAGATTGCCTTTGACCCTGACGACGTAGAAGAGCAAGAAGTGGTGTTTAATCAGCGCC
This sequence comes from Vreelandella venusta, assembly GCF_044809155.1. Lineage (GTDB taxonomy): Bacteria > Pseudomonadota > Gammaproteobacteria > Pseudomonadales > Halomonadaceae > Vreelandella > Vreelandella venusta_B. Next base: position 2,136,316 of record NZ_CP085241.1, on the reverse strand, counting down.
GTTCAGCGCTTTTCAAAAATATGCGCGTAGTCCGTATGCACGACGCTGAAACGCACACCTTTGTGTATCTAACTTACAGCACCAAGCTTGTGGATGGTTCACCCAAGAATGCGATTTCAGCCGTTCATTACGGCGAGTTTTAGGAAAGAGGTTGAGGGGAAGCAACCAACCATCAGTGCTATCAAACTGAAAAGCGCCCGATGAAAAGGGCGCTTTGGGGGGAGGTTAACCGCCGAATTTCTCATTTTCACCTAAATTTGGGGTTTCATCTTTTTTAATATTTGCTTTAGCGATCTCGTAAAGCTGGAATGCTTTGCTCTCTTTTGCCTTCCAGTGCTCGCCCATTTGCACTTTGATTTCCATCAGAGCGACATCGGGGTCATCTTTACCTTCAGGGAACCAGGCAGCGATGAAAGGGTTCCAGTATTTTTCAATCAGCTCGCGGTTATCGGTCAGGCTCGCTTTGCCTGAAAGCGAAACATACACACCCTCTTCTTGGTCGGAAAAGCTGAGGCATACATCGTGATCGCTCTTCGCTTCAAACACCTTTTCGGCACTACGGCGTGTGAAAAACCATAGGGTGCCGTCGTATTCATCCTGCACTAAGTGCATTGGGCGGGCACGGGGCACCTCGTTATCAAGGGTCACTAACATGCCTACTTTAATATCCTTGATCATCTTCCAGATCTTCTGCTTATGTTCCGGGCTGGACATAGCGCCACTCTCCTTATGTGTTGAGGACTGATCATCGCCACTTCGGATACTCGTGCATCGAAGTTGGCTGTAAGTTATACGAAAGCTGTTTAGCGAGGCTTTTCTGTAAAACTTACGTATCCAGCCTAGCGAGTATTACGCTAGTCAGCAAACATCTTCGGGCATCTTCTTACCATCCAAGCGGTGGGGGGTGGCGAGAAGCCCAGCGTCAGCGCTGCTAGGCTTAGAGGCTAGGTTCTCAATAACAACGAGCGAATACGATGCATGTTCATGAGTATCAACAGTACGATGCCACCGGCCTCGCTGAGCTAATTCGTGGTGGAGAGGTGAGTTCAAACGAGGTGTTCGATGCAGCGGTGCAGGCGATTGAAACGCTAAACCCTACGCTGCATGGGGTGGTGAGAACGCGCTTTGAGCGCGCCAGCCATGAGCGTTTGAACGTTAGCGAGCAAGCACTTTTTGCAGGCGTGCCCACGTTAAGTAAAGACCTATTGATGGCACTTGAAGGGGAGCCGCTCGCTTTTGGCAGCGCCGCCCTAGCCAACTGGCGCCCTAAGGAAGATTCGCTACTTATTAAGCGTGTGCGAGATGCAGGCTTAGTTGTGATGGGGCAAACCGCGACCCCTGAGCTGGGGCTGATGGGAATAACGGAACCGAAGGCCTTTCCGCATCCGCAAAACCCTTGGCGAGAAGGATATTCCCCCGGTGGTTCAAGCGGTGGTTCCGCCGCGGCGGTAGCCAGTGGCATGGTGCCCATTGCGCTAGCGGGGGATGGCGGTGGCTCTATCCGTATTCCCGCCAGTTACTGCGGCCTGTTTGGTTTTAAACCTTCTCGTGGCCGGGTGCCGCTTGCGCCTGCCCACGGTGAGGTGTGGCAAGGGGCGGTAGTCGAGCATGCGATCACGCGTAGCGTGCGGGATAGCGCGGCGCTGTTAGAGCAGGTTAATGGCATGGCACCTTCTGGCCCTTACCCCATCCCCCGGGAAACGGGCTATGTGGCGGCGCTATACTCTTCCAGCAAACCGCTGCGTATCGCTGTGTCACTCGGTGGTTTTTTAAGTCGTGGCTTAGGGACTCAGATAGGTGAGGAAGTAGTCACGGCCGTTGAGAAAGCGGCTAACGCGCTGGCCGCCATGGGGCACGAGGTAGAGTGGTGCGACCCGCCGGTTGATGGCAATGCCCTGGCGGATAGTTACCTTACGCTCTATTTAGGCCACCTAGCTGCAGACCTCCATTGGGTGAGCCAACAGACTGGGGTGCCGGTGCATCGGCTAGCCATCGAGCCTGCCACCCGCGCGGTCGGCAGGCTAGGTGCAAAGCTGTCGGCGCGTGATTATGAGCTTGCCAAGCGCTATTGGCATGAAGCCGCTGAGCAGATGAGCCACTTTCACCAGCGCTATGATGCGCTGGTGATGCCCGTAGCCGCAGATGTTGCCCCTAAAATTGGCGAGCTTTATCCGACGGCCACCCGTGAGCGATTCATGTCACTGCTAGCCATACCCGGTGTGCCGTCGCTGGCATTAAAAGCGGGGATGCTAAAGCGGCTGGCAGTGGATGCGCTTCGCCGCACCCCGTTTACCCAACTGGCCAACCTTACCGGTCAGCCGGCGATGTCTGTGCCTTTTCATGTGGCGGCGAACGGGTTGCCTGTTGGCGTGCAAGTGGTAGGGCGTTTGGGCGAGGACAAACAGCTGCTGCAGTTAGCGGCCGCCCTGGAGCAGCACGAAAATTGGCAGTGCCGCGTTTGCCCGCAAGCGTTTGGCGTTTAAGCAGGGTAAACTACGCCGCTTTGAAACAACGCTTGGCACCCTGCATGCAACCCATTGATATACCCACACGCTATGAGTTAACCCAGGCGGGGGATCGCTACTTCGACGGCTTAGTCGATAAGTTTTCGCGCTCGCTGTATCAAGCACCCCGGGGCGAGCTGCGCTTGGCCATGCTGGATTACTTGCTGCCTGACATGCTAACGCTAAAGGCGCAGCCTGTGCTCGATGTGGGGGGCGGTTTAGGGCAGCTTGCTGCATGGTTGGCAGAGCGTGGGCACGCGGTGACCATGGCAGAGCCTTCTCAGGATATGCTCGCCCATGCTAAAGCCTGGCATGCTGAGCGTATTGCTGCCGGTGCCATGCAGCCCGAACAGCTTGATTACTTGTCGGCGCCGCTTCAGGCATTAGCTAAGCAAGCGCCCGGGCCTTGGCCGCTGATTACCTGCCATGCGGTGCTTGAATGGTTAGGGGAACCGCGCCAGGCCATGCAAACCCTTGCTCGCTTATTAGCCCCTGGTGGGCAATTAAGCTTGATGGTGTTTAACCGCGATGCGCTGCGGTTTTCTAACGTGGTGAAGGGCAACCTGCAAAAAGCGTTCAGCGACCAGTTGGAAGGTAAGGGCATGCGGCAGCGCTTAACGCCGATTTCCCCGGTCACCCACGATGACGTATGCCAATGGGGAGCGGAGAACGGCTTAATCATGGAAGGCGTCGCGGGGGTGCGTGTGTTTCAGGACTATCTGCGCCAGCCTCCTGCTAACGAAAGCGAACAAGCAACGCTGCTGGCGCTGGAAAAGCAGTACTGCCGCCAAGACCCTCACTGGCGGCTGGGCCGCTATCTACTCTATACCTTTAATAAACCTGAGGCTGACCGATGAGTGCTCAACTTCCCGCTTGCCAACTTCTTGAACGCTATTACGGCAGCGCTGCTCAGCTATGGCCGATTGCCCCACCTTTTGACCCCTGGTTGATAGACCACTCCGCGGCGATGGTAAGCGGGGATGTAGCGCTGCGTGGGCAGTGGGAAGCCCGCGATAAAGTTGCCGCCAGTCCGTTTGATGCCCCTTTTACTCAGCAGGCAGGGCAGGTGGTGCTGTTCTGGCCGAAGGCTCACCAGCTGGGAATTTGGTGGCTTGAGTGGCTGTGTCGCGTGTTGCCTGAAAATACGCCGATGGATGTAGTGGGTGAGCACCAAGGAGGCATTAAGCGCGTGCCAAAGATTCTTAGTGAGCTGGGGATGCGCTGCGACAAGCTGGATAACGCTCGGCGCTGCTCGCTATTCGCTACTCGCACGGTAGCGATTGAAACGCCGACAAGCGCCTGGCAACCCTTTGAAGCACTGGGTATAACGCTGGTGAGCCACCCTGGTGTCTTTGGTCATGGCAAAGTGGATGAAGGTACCCTGCTGCTGTTGCAAGCCCTTGAAAAAGCCCTTGATGCGCTGCCCCGCAAAGCGTTGAAAGTGCTGGATATGGGGTGCGGCGACGGCATTATCAGTGCGTGGCTGGCAGCGCGTGGGCATCAGGTCACCGCCGTAGATGTCAGCGCTTTTGCGGTAGAAGCCTGTCGTCGCACGCTTGCGGCGAACCAGCTTAGCGGCCAAGTGCTGGAGAGCGATGTTTATACAGCGCTTGAAGGGCAGCGTTTCGACCTGATTGTAAGCAACCCGCCCTTTCACCAAGAGCGCGACGTTAGTTACGGCCCTAGCGCCCGATTAATGGAAGAGGCGCCGAGCTACTTAACCGTCCAAGGGCAGTTGATCGTAGTGGCCAATGCGTTTTTGCCTTATCCCGGCCTGCTGGAGCGCACCTTCGGTCGCTTCGAGACGCTGGCGGATAATCGGCGTTTTCGAGTTTACCGCGCCCAGTTAGAAGCTCAGCCGCAAGAGAGTCGTAAACACGGCCGTCAGGCATCGAATAAAAGACGTTAAACGGCTGCTACGCTTTTCCCGCGTAGCGAATGGCGGTGACGGTATAGAGCGTTTCGCCGTTGGGCGTTAGCACCGTGACGTCATCGTCGACTTCTTTGCCTAGCAGCGCTTTGGCCATGGGGGCGTCGATACTGATCCAGCGTTTTTGAGTATCGGTTTCATCGTGGCCAACAATCCGAATAGAGAGCGCCTCGCCTTTCTCATCTTCCAGATCGACAAAGGCACCGAAAAAGACTTTATCGGTGTTGGCCGGTAACCTATCGACGACTTGCAGTTCGTCCAAGCGAAGCGTCAGGTAGCGAATTCGCGCAATAACGCGGTTTAGCTCTTTCTTGTTGTAGGTGTAATCCGCGTTCTCGCTGCGATCGCCTTGGGCCGCCGCCTCACCTACTTTTGCCGAAATCTCAGGCCGCTTAACCCTAGTGAGATGGTCCAAAATACTGCGCAACCGAGCAGCGCCTTCGGCGGTAATCAGGTTGCTTTTGGGGGCTTGGCGCGGGTCTTTGGCGGGGTCACGCCAGCGCGTCATATTGCGGCCTTTCATCAGTTTTTTTCACCTTGAACAAAATGACAAGCTTACGCTAAGGGCGGCTACTATCACATAGCCGATGATTGACTGGCGAATCATTCAAACGTTCGTTACATTGTGAGAGGGCAATTCTAGTCAACCGCTGTATAAAAATAATCTAGGAGCTTTTGATGCATACACTCTCTTTTTCTCGCTTATTGTTAGCCGCTGCCCTGGGCAGTACCTTGGCGCTAGCACCGTTAACCGCGTCGGCTTATGAAGGTGACGTGTTTTCCCTAAAAAATCGTTGGGAAAACACCGTGACCGAGATGCCCCAAAATCAACGTGAAAACACCTTGAAAGCGCTGGCCAGTGAAGCCGAAGCGCTGGCTGAGCAGTATCCGAATGAAGCGGAGGTGCTTATTTGGCAAGGCATTGTGCTGGCCTCTTATGCCCGTGAGCGCGGTGGCCTTGGCGCATTAGGTATTGCGGGCGATGCCCGGGATGCGCTAGAGCGAGCAATCGAGATGGATCCACAAGGTGGTAATGGGTCGGCCTATGTAACGCTTGGCGCTCTTTACGATCGAGCGCCAGGGCGTCCGTTGGGATTCGGCAATAGTAATACGGCCGAGCAAATGTTTCAGCGAGCGTTGGCCATTCGCCCTGACGGTATTGATGTTAACTACTACTACGCAGCGTTCTTGAAAGAGGAGGGCAATGCCCAGGCCGCCCGCGAACACGCCGAGCGGGCCGTCAGCGGAACTGCCCGTGACAACCGCCAGGCGTCTGATGAGGCGCTACGTCAAGATGCCCAGGCACTGCTTCAAACGTTATAGTCGTCTTGATTCGGTCGCTTGAGACAGTTGGTGGCTGAATTGGCATTCCCGGTGCCGAGCATTGATAATAGATCGATTGCTATCATCGGGAGTGTTTCATGGCGTCTAGCCCCAACCCTGCAGCAGCACCCAAGCTTGGCCGCAATGATGTTGAGCTTTTTAAGCGCGACACCTTGTACCAAGGTTTCTTCCGCCTGGAAGCACTAGAGCTGCGCCATCGCCTGTTTGAAGGCGGCTGGAGCGGCACCATGCGCCGTGAAGTGCATAATCGCCATGATGCGGTGGGCGTTTTACTGTATGACCCCGCTAAAGATGCCTTGGTGCTGGTAGAGCAGTTCCGTGCAGGCGCCATCGATGACCCGTGCTCCCCCTGGAAATTAGAGCTGGTGGCTGGGCTTGCGGATAAAAATGAGCCGCTTGATGAGGTCGCCCGTCGAGAAGCGCTGGAAGAAGCGGGGTGCCACGTTGGCCCGCTCACTCAGCTGCACACGTATTACCCTAGCCCCGGCGCCTGTAATGAGCGGGTAACGCTCTTTTGCGGATTGGTGGATAGCCAAGGGTTGGGCGGTATTCACGGATTGGATGAAGAGCATGAAGATATTCGTGTTCATGTCGTTAATTATCCCGCTGTATGGGAACTCCTGGAGCAGGGAAGGCTCGACAACGCCATGTGTTTGATTGCGCTTTACTGGTTAGCGGGGCAGCGCGCGTCGCTGCGAGCAGCCTCTCATCGCGCCGTACAACCCAACACAGATGCCAAGCGAACCTGATGAGGAGTGAACATGGCCCGAACTGCCTATGTCACCGATTTAAAATCTCTGCAAGGCGAGTGTAGCGCTAACTACTTGCGCTTGATTCGTCTTGTGGGGGATATGGAGTGTGGCCAGCAGCGTGATATTGCGCTGCACGGCGACGACCAGCACTTTGGCGATTTACATCTGACTATTGTGCAGCAGGCCCCTTACACCACCATGGTTGAGGTGTCTCAAAGCGGCCCCCTGGATGCGGTGATTGAAGGGCCGCGAATGCGCGTTCACCTGTACCATGATGTGCGTATGGCCGAGGTGACGGACTTTCAGCGCGAGCGTCATTTTAGCGGCCGCTACCGTTACCCCAATGCCAGAATGCACCAACCGGATGAAAAGCTGCAGCTCAACCGCTTTTTGGGCGAGTGGTTAGCCCACGGTTTGGCCCATGGTCACGCCTATGATGTCCCGGAGACACCTTAATGCGGTTGGTTCAAATTACCGATGCTCACTTACATGCCGATAAAGAAGCGCGTTCTAGAGCTGGCGTGCCCTGGCGGCAATTTCAACAGGTGATAGAGCGCGTCATTGCCGAGCGCCCCGACATTGTGGTGTTCACCGGAGACGTTAGCCAGGACGAAACCTCCGCTTCCTATACGCTGGCCTGCCAGGCAATGGCGACGCTGCCTTGCCCATGGTTCTGGATTCCTGGCAATCACGATCAGCCAGAGCTGATGCTAGCGGAGCACCCCTTGCTTGAAGAAGTAGATTTAGAGCAGTGGCGTTTGCTGTTATTAAATACGCGGGTTGAGGGGCAGCCCTACGGTCGGCTAGGCAGCGCGCAGCTCTCCACCCTGGCAGCACAGCTTGAAGCCGACGACCGGCCGACGCTGATTGCCATGCACCACCCGCCGGTTGCGGTAGGGGCCGCGTGGATGGACGCCATTGGCTTGCAAGACCGAGATGCCTTTTGGCAGGTGCTGAGCGCCTATCCCCAGGTGAAGATTGTGCTGTTTGGCCATGCGCATCAGGCCTATGCCCAAAAGCACTGCGTAGCGGGCGCGGAAATCGGCGTGTATGGCTGCCCAGCCATGGCAGATCAGTTTATGCCCAACGCTGAAAGCTTCACGATTGATGAAGCCTCTCGGCCTGGTTATCGCGTTATTGACCTGCACGGCGCCGAGTGGCAGACCTGGATTGAACGCGTGGCGCTGTAGCGCTTTGCTGCATAATTTCCCCCTAAGCATCACCGTAAAACGGCAACCCGGCTGGTTGTTCTGCGTTGCGATGTCCAACAAGTAACGTCCCTATGGGCAACGACGGTCGTGGTAGAAATTGCTGGCCAAACGTTAATAGTCCATAAGAGTATAAAAAGATAGTTATTAATTCTTTTGGGTTATTATTGGGCCAGCGTTACCCTACTCATCATTCGCCATCTCTGGGTACTGCCCGGTGTGACGGCAAACAGCGTTTGCACATGCAAGCTTCGTTTTGTGAGGGAGTAGGTAATGAACCAGTTTTCTACGCCGTCGGCGGCGCAGCAAGAGGTGCCCGGCGCGCCTGACGCTGCAAGGTTGACCCATTTAAAGCAGCTAGAAGCTGAATCGATCCACATTATCCGGGAAGTTGCCGCCGAGTTTAGTAATCCGGTGATGATGTACTCCATTGGTAAAGACTCCTCGGTGATGCTCCACTTAGCTCGCAAAGCGTTCTACCCCGGCACACCGCCGTTTCCGTTGATGCATGTTGATACCACCTGGAAATTTCGGGAGATGATCGCGTTTCGTAACCGCATGGCAGAAGAAGCGGGCATGGAGCTGATTGTGCACACCAACGAAGAGGGGCGGGCGGCCAATATCAACCCCTTCGATCACGGTAGCGCTAAGTACACCGACATTATGAAGACCCAGGCGCTGAAACAGGCCCTGGACAAGTACGGCTTTGATGCCGCTTTTGGCGGCGCTCGTCGTGATGAAGAGGCATCTCGCGCTAAAGAGCGCGTTTACTCCTTCCGCGATAAGTACCACCGCTGGGACCCGAAAAATCAGCGCCCTGAGCTGTGGAATGTGTACAACGCCAAGGTCAATAAAGGCGAGTCTATCCGTGTCTTCCCGCTCTCAAACTGGACCGAGCTGGATATCTGGCAGTACATCTATTTAGAGTCGATTCCGATTGTGCCGCTCTACTACGCCGCCAAGCGCCCGGTGGTGGAGCGTGACGGTATGCAGGTGATGGTTGACGATGAGCGCTTGCCCTTAGCGCCCGGTGAAGTGCCGGAAGAGAAATTTGTTCGATTCAGGACATTGGGCTGCTACCCGCTGACCGGTGCGGTGGAGTCAGAAGCGGCTACGTTGCCGGAGATTATCCAAGAGATGCTGTTGACCAAGACCAGCGAGCGTAGCGGCCGCGCCATTGATCGCGACCAAGTCGGTTCGATGGAGAAGAAAAAACGTGAGGGGTACTTTTAATGGCTCACCAGTCCAATTTAATCGCGGATAACATCGAGCAGTATCTGCACGAGCATGAAAATAAAGACCTGCTGCGTTTTATCACCTGCGGCAGCGTTGATGATGGCAAGTCCACGTTGATTGGTCGATTGCTCCACGATTCGAAAATGATCTTTGAAGATCAATTGGCGGCGATCACTCAAGCGTCCAAAACCAGCGGCACCACCGGTGACACGGTTGATTTAGCGCTGTTGGTAGATGGCCTGCAGTCTGAGCGGGAGCAGGGCATCACCATTGATGTGGCCTACCGTTTTTTCTCGACCGATAAGCGTAAGTTCATTATTGCCGATACCCCAGGGCACGAGCAGTACACCCGTAACATGGCCACTGGGGCTTCTACCGCGAGCTTGGCGATCATTCTGATTGATGCCCGCTACGGCGTGCAGACCCAAACCCGCCGCCATAGCTTTATTGCGGACTTGCTGGGCATCCAGCACCTGGTGATTGCGGTCAATAAGATGGACTTGGTAGGTTTTTCTGAGGCGCGCTTCAATGAAATCGTTGCCGAGTACCGCCAGTTCGCGACGAACCTAAACGCACCGGACATCTGTTTTGTGCCGATGTCGGCACTCAACGGTGATAACGTCGTGAATCCAAGTGAGCAAACTCCTTGGTATTTCGACGCTGGCGCTGAGGAACACTACGAAGGCAAAACGCTGATTGAATTGCTGGAGAGCGTGGAAATCAGCCGTGACCAAAATCTCACCGACTTGCGCCTGCCGGTGCAGTACGTGAACCGCCCCAACCTGGATTTTCGCGGTTATTGCGGCACCCTGGCAGCAGGCGTGGTGCGCCCAGGGCAGGCGGTGAAAGTATTACCCTCGGGTAAAACATCGCGCGTTGCCCGCGTGGTGACCTTTGATGGCGACCTAGCGGCTGCTTATCCAGGGCAGGCGATCACCGTCACCCTCGAGGACGAAATCGATATTTCCCGTGGGGACTGGATCGTCAGCGCTGACGCCGAGCTGCCACTTTCCAACGCATTCAACGCTGATATTGTCTGGATGCATGAAGAGGCGCTCACCCCCGGCAAGCTGTATGACTTCAAGCTAGCCACCCGCGATCTTTCGGGACAGGTAAGCGCGATTGAGTACCAGATTGATGTCAATACGCTGGAAAAGCACACCACCGATGCGCTGGGCTTAAACGCCATTGCCCGCTGCGAGGTCGAGCTTACCGCTGCCATCCCGGTCGATAACTACCGCACTAGCCCTGGTACGGGTAGCTTCATAATCATTGATCGGCTAAGTAACGTGACCGTCGGTGCAGGCATGATTCGTAGTGCGGCCAATGCTCGTGAGCAAGCGACTGCCACCGATTGGGTTGCTTTCGAGCGTGATTTAAACGCGCTGGTGCGCAAGCACTTTCCCCATTGGGAAGCGAAGGATATTCGCGACTTACTGAGTCGTTAGCCCCACAGATTGCTGCGCTCCGCTCGCAATGACAGCCACGTCATTGTGAGGAGCCTGCGACGAAGCAATCTCATGCCGTCAGCAGCAAATCTGTAGATTGCCGCGCTTCGCTCGCAATGACAGCCACGTCATTGCGAGGAGCCTGCGACGAAGCAATCTCATATCGTCAGCAGCAAATCTGTAGATTGCTGCGCTCCGCTCGCAATGACAGCCATGTCATTGCGAGGAGCCTGCGACGAAGCAATCTCATACCGTCAGCAGCAAGTCTGTAGATTGCCAAGCTTTGCTCGTAATAACAGCACCGCTTGCCTGGACGACGGGAGGTAGGCGTTATTCCGCGTTCGGGAAGAACAGCTGCTGTCCGCCAACGGTAAAGTCTGCGATGGCCTGTTGCCCTTCGTCAGACACCAGCCATTCGTGCCACTGAGCGGCCAACTCGTGCTTGAGGTGCGGATGCAGCTCCTCGGATAGCATCAGGCTACCGTACTGATTGAATAGCGCCTCGTCGCCTTCGAACAGTAGCGTTAGGTCTTGCGGGTTTTCAAACGCGACCCAGGTGGCACGGTCAGTAAAACTATATGCATTCATGCCGGCTGCGGTGTTCAGCGTTGGCCCCATACCGCTGCCCAGCTCCCGGTACCACTCACCTTGGGGCGTCACGCCCGCCTCTTCCCACAGGCGTAGCTCGGCGCGGTTCGTGCCGCTGTCATCTCCACGAGAAGCAAACGGTGCTTTGCTGTCAGCAATCAATGTAAAAGCTTCTATAACGCTTTCGCTTTCAGCAATGCCCGCTGGGTCGTCGTTCGGCCCAACGATCACGAAGTCGTTGTACATTATATCCAAACGCTCGGTGGCGTACCTATCTGCCACAAACTGCTCCTCACCTGCCGTATCGTGTACCAGCAGGCTGTCGGCATCGCCCCGGCGGGCAATTTCAAACGCCTGGCCGGTGCCAACGGCTACGACCCGCACGTCGATGTCGGTGGCCTCGGTGAACGTGGGAATAATGGCGTCGAATAGTCCTGAATTCTCGGTAGAGGTAGTGGAGGCCAGGGTAATGTAGCCACCATTGGCAAGCGCCGATGAGCTGAAGGTGAGCGTCGTAGCGCATAAACCGGCAACGATGAGCGGAGTAATCTTATTCACGGTTCTGCTCCTTGGGCGGGTTTAATCCCTGTGGTAGGCCTTACCAAACCAGTTCGCCCCGGATAAATGCCTTAGCCTGAGAAGAGTCCGGGGTGTCAAAAAAGCGCTCGGCGGGGGTGTACTCTAGTACCTGTCCGCTGTACATAAACAGCACGTCATCCGCCAAGCGCTTGGCTTGATGCAGGTCGTGGGTCGTCATCACAATGCGCGTACCGTTTTGGTGGAACTCATTCACCGCGTCTTCCACGGCTTTGATAGCCGCTGGGTCGAGAGCCGAGGTGGGTTCATCCAAAAACAGCACGGCGGGTTTTAAAAGCCACGCTCGGGCCAGCGTTAGGCGCTGCTGCTCGCCGCCGGAAAGTACTCGCGCAGGGCGCTTGGCCAGGGCGGCTAAACCGAACTTCTCTAGCGCCTGCATAGCGAGTGGTTTGCGCTTTTGCCGGGGTACACCTTGCACCGCCAGGGCATAGGTGAGGTTGTCGATGGCCGAGCGGCGTAGTAATACCGGTCGCTGAAATACCATCGCCTGAACCGGGGCTGCGCCTCCCCAGCTTATTTGGCCGCCGCTGGGAGACAAAAGCCCGTGGGCCAAACGCATGAACAGGCTTTTGCCCGCCCCGTTAGGCCCCATAATAAGCGTGCGATGGCAGCCGGATAGCGTGAGCGTTGTGGGGGCTAACAAGCCGTGGCCACGATGCTCAAAATGTGCCCGCTCAAAGTGCAGGGCAGGCACTGCAGGCGAAGGCGTGCGACTGAATCGTGAGGGCGTTAACAGCGGTGCGTTCATCCTAGCCGCCTTTTTGCTGCTTCACTGACGGTGTGAGCTAACGCATTAATCAGCGTTACCAGGGTCAGCAGCACAATGCCTAATCCCAGCGCTAGGGGCAGGTTGCCCTTGCTGGTTTCCAGTACGATGCTAGTGGTCATCACACGGGTAACGCCATCAATATTGCCGCCGACAATCATTACTGCGCCCACTTCGGCGCTGGCACGCCCAAAACCCGCCAGTACCACCGTCAGCAGGCCAAAGCGGGCATCCCACAGCAGTGTGGGCATCATGCGCAGTTGGGTAAGCCCCAAGGAGCGTAATTGTTCGGCATACTCGTGATGTAGCGCTTCAACCTGCTGGCGGGTTAGCGCTGCGATAATGGGAAAGACCAAAATGACCTGCGCAATCACCATAGCGGTGGGGGTAAACAGCAGCCCGAACTGCCCTAGTGGCCCCGCGCGGGAGAGCAGCAGGTAAACACATAGCCCGGCTACCACTGGTGGTAATCCCATCAATGCATTGAGCAGCACGATGAGCGCGTTGCGGCCAGGGAAGCGCCATAACGCCAGCGCTGCGCCTACTGGTAGGGCTAAGGCGCTGGCGATAAGCACCGCAACAAGCGATACCTTGAGAGAGAGAAGCACAACCGCAAGCAAATGCTGATCCATTCCAAGAATCAGCATAAGCGCGGTATAAAAGGGATTATCACCGGCTGGCATGGCGTCCTGCATTATCGTATTTATTCATAAAGCGCATAGTGTACCGAAAATGGCGGCGATGCACGGTGGCATCATCGCGACGCCATCATAGGTGCTACGTTGTTGCTATGGCTAGGGTCGATTTTTTACCACTTGTACAACACGTTAACCGCGCAGTGGCTGGCTTGCTTCGGTCTCAGCGCTTGACGATTGTATAAGATGCGCCACACTGGAGAGGCGCTTTAGACGCAACCTCATCACGAAAAGGAGAGCATGATGAACCACTTAATACGCGTTAAACGTAGGGCTATGCTAGTCAGACGCGCTTATCCGCGACGTGGTAACGACTCATTGTGCAGCTATCTCGGTATGTCCGCTTAATGGCGTGGTACCACCAGTGGGCAAGCTTTGCGAAAAGACTTGCCCACGTTGTTGCCAAACCAATGAAGCGGGACAGTGGCCGCAGTGGGATGATGGTGCATCCTTATCGTGGTTACGGTTCTCAGCGGGAAATATTTGTTATGGGCCGAGTGTTCCGGCAGGCGGCACTCGGCCGCGCCATCCCAAGACGCGGCATACTGCGCGATACCGCTGATGTCGCGCGGCGGGTTTTTCGACGAGGCTTAGCCAATGCTAAGGTTGATATCCGGGTCGGGGAAAATGAACTCTGCCTGACCACCGACCGGGACGGCTACTTTGATGCCCATCTGCCGATCAGTACACCATTACCGGTTGATATTTCCTGGCACCGCGCCGATATATTGGTACATGCCGAAGGGCATCCGCCCATTCGTACCAGTGTTGAAGTGTATGTGCCGCCCTTAGAAGCAGACTTGCTGGTGATCAGCGATATTGACGATACGGTCATGTTTACCGGGGTAGCGGAAAAGCTCAAAATGCTTTACCGACTTTTTGTGCGCAAACCTCACCGCCGTACAGCGTTTCCAGGGGTCGCCTCGCTCTATCAAGCGCTTTATCGGGGGCAAACCGAAAAGGCTGAGCGGCCAATTCTTTATGTTTCCCGTGGCCCTTGGGCCATTTATGAAATGTTGGAAGCCTTCTTCCAAATAAACCGGATTCCAGTAGGCCCGATACTTTTTTTGCGAGAGTGGGGCATCTCCTGGCGCAAGCCTTGGCCGCGTCGAGCGGAAGCCCACAAGCGCGATCTAATTGATCGTATGCTAGCGCTGTATGACGACATGCCCTGCATTTTGATTGGTGACAGCGGCCAACATGATCCTGAGGTGTATACCGAAGTTGTCAAAGCCTATCCTGGCAGGATTAAAGCTATTTATATTCGGCGGGTCGATAAAGACCCAAAACGCGAAGCGGCCATACAGCGCCTGCGAGATGAATTGGCCCATGCGGAGTGTGAGTTGGTGCTGGCGGCGGATAGCATCTTGATTGCCGAGCACGCTCACGCCCAGGGTGATATTTCCGCCAGAGGGCTGCAGGCGGTCAAACGTGATGTTGAGGCGCACCAAAACGCCCCGGATTGAGCGATGAGTCCGTATCGGCGTATGCACTGCTGCAGCGAACGTGATAAAACTAAAAGCCTATAAACGGGTCATTTAGTTAGACCTTTCATCAGTGGTGCATATCATGTTCACGGCGTTTTTAGGCTCGGTGCTTTTATGTACATCGTATTAATTGTGCTGGCGCTGGCTATCTTTGTGCTGCCCAACCTGTGGGCGAAATGGGTGCTAAAGCGCCATACCCGTGGGCGTGACGATTACCCTGGCACCGGGGCGGAGCTAGCCGACCACCTATTACGCCGTTTAGGGGTAGAAGGCGTCAAAGTTGAGCGCACGGAGTATGGCGACCACTACGACCCCGAAACGCGGTGTGTGCGCCTTTCCCCCGACCACTACGATGGCCGCTCGCTGACTGCCGTCACCGTGGCTGCTCATGAAGTCGGGCATGCTATTCAGCATCATGAAGGTTACACGCCGTTGCTAGCGCGCAGCCGTTTAGTGCAAGTGGCGCAGAAAGCCGAAAAGTTAGGGGCTATTTTAATGATGGCGGCCCCTTTTCTGTTTGTGCTTACCCGGCTTCCAGGAGGGCTAGCGGTGGTGATCGCTATGGCGGTGATTAGCTTTGGCACCGCCGCACTCGTTCATCTCGTGACGCTACCCGTGGAGTTTGATGCCAGTTTTAACCGCGCACTGCCACTGCTCAAAGAGTACGTCCCACCTTACGACATGCCCGGCGCCCGCCACGTACTCACCGCTTGCGCGTTTACCTACGTGGCTGCATCGCTTGCCAGCGTGATGAACCTAGGCCGCTGGCTGGTGATTTTGAGGCGCTAGCTTATGTTTCAGCGGATAGCCCCGGCTTATTCGCTAAAATCACCGCTCTCCGTGGGGCGGGATAGCCTTCTATGGTGCGCGTACGGTCGTTAGGATCGAGAAAATCTGCCAGTGATTGATAGGTCATCCACTCGGTTGAGCGTTGCTCTTCAAGCGTTGTTACCGCTTCATCCACCACGCGCACGTTGGTAAATCCACACCGTTCTAGCCAGTGGCAAAGCGCTTTGGAGGAGGGCAGAAAATAAACGTTGGGCATTGCGGCGTAGCGCTCGCCGGGTACAAATACCGTTTGCTCATCGCCTTCCACCACCAACGTCTCTAATACCAGTTCGCCGCCGGGGGCTAGCGCATCTTTCAGCTGCTGCAAGTGCTCAAGGGGCGAGGGGCGGTGGTAGAGTACGCCCATGGAAAATACCGTATCGAAAAAGCCCAGTTTTTCCGGTACGTCTTCTATGCCCACCGGCAGAAACTGGGTGCGCCCGCCATCGGCATCGCCAATAAAATGGCGCACGGCCTGAAACTGCCAATAAAAACGCGGTGAAGGGTCAATAACTAGTACAAACGCGGCACCTTCACCGGCCATGCGCCAAGCGTGGTAGCCGCTGCCGCCGCCTACATCCAGTACCTTGCGGTACTTTAAGGGGGCGAGATGCGGGGCGACACGTTGCCACTTCCAGTCAGAGCGCCACTCGGTGTCGATATCAATACCACCAAGCCGAAAGGGGCCTTTACGCCAGGGGGCGAGCTTGCGCAACAGGTTAAAGCACTGGCGCTGCTGGCTATCCGTCAGGGCCACGTCGACCGTCAGCGTATCGCTGGTTAGGTCGACATGGCGCTCGTCTGGCAGAGCGGGCAGTTTAGCAACGGCTTTTTCCCAGGCCGAAAGGTCGCCGTGGCGCTGGCGGTCTAACCCATTGGCAAGCTGCTCGGGCAGCTTGGCTAGCCACGGGGTTAACGTGGCATCTTGCGCTGCTTGGTCTAAAAACGCTTGATAGAGCACGCGATGGTCGTCGGGCAGTAGCGGCACGTCACCCCTCCTTAAAGGCGATTAGTGAGGTGAAGTTCAGGTACTGAAACCACGTCATTGAGCGGGGAAAACCCGCCTGAGCCAAGCGGCCATGCAGGGCGTCTAAGGTATCAGGGATCAGTACGTTTTCCAGTGCGGTGCGTTTTTGGCTGATTTCCATATCGCTGTAGCCGTTGGCGCGTTTGAAGTCGTGGTAGCGCTCCACCCGCCAAGCGTTATCCCGCTCATCGGCATCGATGGTTTTTTCCGACAAAATCAGCACGCCGCCGGGTTCTAGTGCGTTGTAAAGCCGCTTCAGCAGCGCATCGCGGTCAGCAGGGGGCAGAAACTGCAGCGTAAAGTTGAGAATGATCATGCCGGAAGGCGCATACTCAAGGGTGCGTATGTCGGTCTCTTCCACCTGCATGGCGTGATCAGGGCACTCTTCTTGAAACGTTTGCTTGGCCCTAGCCGCCATGGCAGGTGAAAGGTCTACCCCGGTGTAGCGAAACGCATCGACAGGCAGCGCGCCAGCCAGCGCCAACCCCGATGCTCCCAGCGAGCAGCCCAGGTCATAGACATGGGCGCCATGGCGCAGATGGCGCTGAGCAATTAAGCTCAACATGCCAAGGATTTGCCCATAGCCGGGCACCGAACGGCGGATCATATCAGGGAAGCACGCGACTACCTGTTCGTCGAAGGAGAACCTTGCCACCTTATCAAGGGGTGTTGAAAAGATAGCGTCGCGGTAAGATGCATCACTCATGGGCTAGCCAGGTTTGTTAATGAGGCTGCGTAGTTTACGCGGCCTTGGTTAACCAGAACAGACCTGCCCATCATAGATTCCTGCCACATGGAATGACGCCACAGGAGAGGGCACATGGCATCAGCAACACGCGCAACCCCAGATACGCTACCGGCTTGGCAAACGCTGACGCAGCATGCTCAGTCGCTGCAACGCGTTCATTTGAAAAATCTATTTGGCGACGATGCCAGCCGCTGGACCAATTTTACGCGTCAAGTGGCGGGGCTTACCCTGGACCTTTCCAAACAGCGTTGGGACGACGATACCCTAGAGCACCTGTTAGCACTGGCCCATGAAGCAGGCGTGCCAGGTGCGATTGACGCCCTGTTGAGCGGTAAGCGGGTAAATGTCAGCGAAAATCGCCCAGCGCTGCACACCGCTCTTCGGCTACCTGCCGATGCCGTGCTCAATGTGGAAGGGCACAACGTGGTCAGCGATGTGCACGAGAGCCTGGCCCAGATGGAGCGCTTAGTGCAGCGGCTCCACGCGGGGCAGTGGCGCGGTGCTACCGGTAAGCCGATCCGGCATGTGGTGAACCTAGGGGTGGGCGGTTCGGATTTAGGGCCGCTGATGGTCACCCACGCCCTGGCGGATTATCGACCGAAGGATATTCACCCGGTAGAAGTGCATTTTGCGTCTACCATGGATGGCTCCCAACTGGCCGATTATTTAAGCCGCTTTAATCCAGAAACGACTATTTTTGTGCTCTCGTCGAAGTCGTTTACTACCATTGATACGCTTTCCAATGCCAACACAGCCCGAGACTGGCTGCTAGGGCGGCTTTCCAAGCATAGCGATGTGTTGGATGGCAGCCAGCAGACCCGCACCCATGCCAACCCCGTCAGCGCCGAGCTGGTCATTCGCCAGCACTTCATTGGGGTTTCCGCTAGCCCCGACAAAATGAGCGAGTGGGGGATTGCGCCAGATCACCAGCTGATGTTTTGGGAGTGGGTGGGAGGGCGCTACTCGCTATGGGGCACCATTGGCCTGCCCATTGCGCTGGTGGTTGGCATGGAAAACTTCCGCGAACTGCTGGCAGGTGCCCATGCGATGGATACCCATTTCCGCCATGCGCCGATGGAAGACAACCTGCCGGTGCTGTTGGGCTTGGCAGGTATTTGGAATGTCAATTTTCTGGATATTCGCGCTCATTCGATACTGCCTTACGATGGGCGGTTAGAGTATTTTGCGGCTTATCTTGAACAGCTGGAGATGGAATCTAACGGCAAGTCAGTCACCAGCCAGGGAAAGGCGGTGAATTACTCGACCTGCCCGGTACTGTGGGGGCAGCTTGGCCCCAACGCACAGCACGCTTTTTACCAGTTGCTTCACCAAGGCACTCAGCCGGTGGTGTGCGATTTTATTGCCCCGCTGAAACGCTACGATGAGGTGGAAGACCCGGACACACGCCGCCACTTGAAAGCTCAGCACCGGCTGGCCCTGGCGAATTGCTTTGCTCAGTCCCGGGTACTCATGCTGGGGGATGACGCCTTAGACGATGACGGCCCCCGCCCAGAGCATAAGCGCTATCGGGGCAATCAGCCCTCTTCTACGGTGCTGTTGGATAAGCTAACGCCATCTACCCTGGGAGCCTTAATCGCTCTATACGAGCACAAAGTCTTTGTGCAGGCGGTGATATGGGATATCAATCCGTTTGACCAGTGGGGGGTCGAGCTTGGCAAGCAAATTGCCACGGATACGCAAGCGATCATCGACGGCCAAAACGATATTTCCCGTATGGATGCCTCTAGCCGAGGGCTAATAGAGGCGTTTTGGGCTGCAGAGCAGGAGCACGGGAACCAGTAAGGGCGGTTTGCTGCCTCTGTCGCAGGGCATCGTTTACCCCGCGGCGTACAATAAGCATGGCTAGATATACAGCTTTTTGGTTTTCCGCTATCCTGTGCCCTTTTGTCAGCTGTCGCGGGCGGCGGCTGGCAGTGCTTTTTTTCAGGAACCGTTATTTTTCAGGAACCGACGCTACATGACCCAGTTTGATGCCTCCCAGTATGGCGCGAGCTCTATTGAAGTCCTGTCCGGTCTCGAGCCGGTGCGTAAGCGTCCCGGTATGTATACCGATACCTCGCGGCCCAACCATCTTGCTCAAGAAGTGATCGACAACAGTGTCGATGAGGCACTTGCCGGGCATGCAACGGCCATCAGCGTCATACTCCAGTCGGATGGCGCCATTGAAGTCCAAGACAACGGGCGTGGCATGCCCATCGACGTACACCCCGAGCACGGCGTGTCGGGCGTTGAGCTGATCTTTACCAAGCTGCACTCGGGGGGCAAGTTTTCCTCTTCTAGTTACCGCTTTTCTGGGGGGCTACACGGGGTGGGCGTGTCGGTAGTTAACGCCTTATCGCGCCGACTAGACGTTGAAGTTACCCGTAATGGCGCGCGTCACGCCATGGCATTTGAGTTTGGCGAAAAAGTCGAAGAGCTTCATGAAATTGGCAAGGCGGCAAAAAAAGCGACGGGCACGCTCGTTCGCTTCTGGCCTGATGAGAGCTACTTTGACAGCCCAAAACTTGCGCTCTCTAAGCTAAAGCATCTGCTGCGGGCAAAGGCAGTGTTATGCCCGGGGCTGGCTGTCACGTTAGTAGAACCTGACGGCACAAAAACCGAGTGGGCCTATGCTGATGGCCTGCGCGACTATCTTGCCGAAGCTACTGATGGTTACGACGTGCTGCCTAGAGCACCCTTTGTCGGCCATTTTATGGATGATGAGAACGGTGTGGATTGGGCAATTCAATGGCTACCCGAAGGCGGCGAAGCGCTGCTGGAGAGCTACGTTAACCTGATCCCAACGCCCCAAGGTGGCACCCACGTTAACGGCTTTCGCTCAGGCCTTTTAGATGCCCTGCGGGAGTTCTGTGAATACCGCAGCCTGTTGCCCCGAGGCATCAAGCTTACCGCCGATGATTTGTGGGACCGTGCGTCCTTTGTGCTCTCGGTGAAAATGCTCGACCCTCAGTTTGCAGGGCAGACCAAAGAGCGCCTCTCGTCGCGCACCATTGCAGGCTTTGTCTCTGGCGTAGTGAAAGACGCTTTTTCGCTGTGGCTAAACCACCATATCGAGCAGGCAGAGCAGTTAGCCGACATGGTGATTAGCGCTGCACAGCAGCGTCAGAAGAAATCCAAAAAAGTCGCCCGTAAAAAGGTCACGTCTGGCCCTGCGCTGCCTGGCAAACTCGCCGACTGCTCCGGCCAAGACCCCGCCCAAAGCGAGCTGTTTTTGGTTGAGGGTGACTCGGCGGGTGGCAGTGCCAAACAAGCGCGCAATCGTGAAACACAAGCCATTCTTCCGCTACGAGGGAAAATCCTGAATACCTGGGAAGTAGAGACCCACGATATTTACGGCTCCCAGGAAGTTCACGATATCGCCGTGGCGATTGGTGCTGACCCCGGCAGTGCGGATCTGGAGAAATTGCGTTACCACAAAGTATGCATTCTTGCGGATGCCGACTCTGACGGTTTGCACATTGCAACGCTGCTATGCGCGCTCTTTGTTCGCCACTTCCCGAGTCTGGTCGATGCAGGCCACGTTTATGTGGCGATGCCACCGCTTTACCGCATCGATTTAGGTAAAGAAGTGCACTACGCCCTGGATGAGAGTGAAAAAGCCGCCATTCTCAAGCAGCTGGCGAAAAAGCGAGGCACCCCCAATGTTCAGCGCTTTAAAGGCTTGGGTGAAATGAGCCCGCTACAGCTGCGCGAAACTACCATGGCCGTAGAAACCCGCCGTTTAGTTCAGCTCACCCTAGAAGAGGGCGACGGCACCATGGAAATGATGGATATGCTGCTGGCCAAAAAGCGCGCCGGTGACCGCAAAAAGTGGCTGGAAGATTACGGTAATCTCGCGGATGTCGAGGTGTAATTAGCAAGCAGACAAACGTTAACATTGCGTTGTTTGAGTCCTTTGCCGATCAGCCGATAGTTAAACAACAGGCCTTTATTAACAACGCGCAATGAGCGCTCGTCTAGGGGGAAACGCCTTTGTTTAACTCAATTTCTCGGCAGTTGACGTTGTCAGCCGTGGTACTCACGCTGCTGATGGGGGCAAGCATTTACGGGGTGATGGCATGGCGTGGGCAGCCTTTAGTCATGGAGGCCAGCCAATCCTTAATCGAGCGAACGGGTGACTCGATTGTGAATGCATTGAACGGCCAGCTTGCGCGAGTGGAGGGAAATACTTCAAGCCTTGCGGCGTTGGCGGAGTCGCTACCGCTGGATGAAGCGCTTTATCAACAAGCGCTGCCTAATGTGGTGGACGATAATAGCAATAGTACGATCGCCGGGGGCGGTATTTGGCCAGAACCTGGAGCCTTCGAACCTAGTGTCGATAAGTTTAGCTTTTTCTGGGCGCGCAATAGCCAGGGCGGGCTCGATTTTCTGGATGACTACAACGCGGCCAGCGCCGCGCCTTACCATGATGAAGCGTGGTACAGCAGCGCCCGCGATGCTGCGCCTGGGCAGTGTGTTTGGTCAGCTGCTTATCGTGACCCTGCCACTGGGGTCGCCATGGTGACCTGTAGTGTGCCGTACTATCGAGGTGACGCTTTTGCCGGGGTTGCCACGATTGATATGCAGTTAGACGGCGTGGCGGCGTTTCTATCAGCAAATGGCGATAGCACCGGTGGCTATGCGTTTGTACTAGATAGTGAACGCAATATTATTGATTTACCGGGTGTTGAGCCATCATCTGATGAGATGCAAAGCTTAGCCGGCGCCGCCGATAGCCAGCCTTGGCTCGATCCGGTGGTGGCGGCACTGGAAGAAGGTCATGCGCAAGCTAGCGTCGAGAGCGCCGGGGTATTGGCAAGCGCCGCTGAAGTGCGCTTGTTCGATATGCCCGCCACGGGCTGGACGTTAGGTCTAGTGACGCCAAGCGAGCGAGTGACCGCTTTGGCGCAAACGCTAACCCGAGATCTGCTGCTGTTTATTTTGCCGCTGCTGGCGCTGCTATTAGGTCTTGGCTGGTGGGGCGGTCGGGTTTTACTGGCACAAATTCGTAGTACAACATATCAGATTGACCAGCTTGGCCAAAACGATGGCGGGCGTGAACTCACCATTTATCGCGACGATGAGATTGGTGAACTGCGCCGCGCTGTTAATCGATACTCGGAGAAGCTGCAGCAGCTATTTGGTGACGTGCGCGGTGTCGCCGATGCTATTGCCAGCGAATCGTCTGAGATTGCAGCGGGTAATAATGAACTCTCTAGCCGAACAGAGCAGCAGGCTGCCTCGCTGCAAGAGACCTCCTCCACCATGGAGCAGATGGCCGCGACGGTGAAACGCAATGCGGATAACGCCCATGAGGCAGACCAGCGTGTGAAAGAGTCCGCTGCAAAAGTGAAGCGTGGTGGTGAGCAGGTGTCGCGGTTGGCGCAATCGATGGAGAGCATCAACGAGAGTTCGGTCGAAGTAGCTTCTATTGTTGAAGTGATCGAGAACATTGCGTTCCAAACCAATATTTTGGCACTCAATGCCTCCGTAGAGGCAGCGCGTGCTGGTGAGCATGGACGTGGCTTTGCCGTGGTGGCCAGCGAAGTGCGTGAGTTGGCATCCCGCAGTGCCGCTTCTGCGCGCAATATTAACGGCTTGATCAAGACCACGTCTGAACAAATTGCTACCGGCAGTGGCTATGCGGGAGAGGCTGAAGCGGCCATGAAAGAGATCGTCACAGCCATTGAGGAAGTCTCCGCGCGTATCAGTGAGATCAGTCAAGCTTCCAGCGAGCAAACCAATGGGATTGACGAAATTAACCGGGCGGTGACGCAGATGGATACGGTTACCCAGCAAAATGCCGGGCTGGTCAGTCAAGCCGCGGGGGCTGCGAATGAGCTTTCGTTGCAGGCGCAGCGCCTGAAAGGGTTGTTGGATGAGTTTCACGGCAGTGCACTGAGTGGTGCTAATACTCCAGCGTTACCGGTCAAAGAAAAGCCAAGCATGCATCTTACTTAGCGTGCCATGTTAAGTGGCCGCGAGTCCGCTTATTTAGCCGCCCCGCAAGGGGCGGTTTTGTTGTCAAGGTAGAGTATGATCGACATGGATATTCAGGTAGCGGAGGGCGACGTTGAGCGTCTTTCCCTGCGCGACTACACCGAAAAAGCGTACCTCGACTACTCGATGTACGTCATTCTAGACCGCGCGTTGCCCAATATTGGCGATGGCATGAAGCCTGTGCAGCGGCGGATTATTTACGCCATGCGCGAGCTGGCGCTGCATGCCAACGCCAAGTACAAAAAGTCGGCGCGTACCGTCGGTGATGTGCTGGGTAAGTTCCACCCCCACGGTGACAGCGCCTGTTACGAAGCCATGGTGCTGATGGCGCAGTCTTTTAGCTATCGTTACCCGCTGGTAGATGGTCAGGGGAACTGGGGTAGCCCAGATGATCCCAAGTCGTTCGCCGCCATGCGCTACACCGAGGCCAAACTTTCCAAGTTTGCTGAAGTACTCCTCAGCGAACTGGGCCAGGGCACCGTGGAGTGGGCGCCTAACTTCGACGGCACCATGCAGGAGCCGGTGGTGCTGCCAGCACGTCTACCCCATGTGCTGCTTAACGGTGGCACGGGGATTGCCGTGGGCATGGCAACGGATATACCGCCTCATAACGTGACGGAAGTCGTCGAAGCGACCTGCCATCTGCTGCGCAACCCCGAGGCCACGACTGCTGATTTAATGGCGTTCGTCCCTGCGCCGGATTTTCCGACAGATGCAGAAATTATCACGCCTCAAGCGGACCTGCGTAAGCTTTATGAGACTGGCCGAGGCTCAGTCAAATTACGCGCCCGCTATATTCGCGAAGAAGCCAATATTGTTATCACGTCGGTGCCGTATCAAGTGAGCGGTGCCAAAGTGCTGGAGCAAATTGCCGCGCAAATGCAGGCGAAGAAGCTGCCTATGGTGGCCGACCTGCGCGATGAATCGACCCACGAAGAGCCCACTCGCTTAGTCATTGAACCGCGTTCAAGCCGCGTTGATGTTGAATCGCTAATGGCGCACCTGTTTGCCACCACGGATCTGGAAAAGAACGTGCGGGTGAACATGAACGTGATTGGCCTGGATGGCCGGCCCCGCGTCATGCCGCTTCCCGATATGCTGGGCGAGTGGCTGCGCTTTCGCCGCGCAACGGTGCGCCGCCGCCTGGAGCACCGTTTGGGCAAGGTAGAAGACCGCCTGCATATTTTGGAGGGTCTGCTAACGGCCTACCTGAATATCGACGAAGTGATTCGTATCATTCGTGAAGAGGACGAGCCAAAGCCTGCTCTGATGAGCGCGTTTGGTCTCACTGAGCGTCAGGCCGAAGCCATCCTTGAACTGCGGTTGCGTCATCTTGCCAAGCTGGAAGAGATGAAGATTCGCGGCGAGCAGGGTGAGTTAGAGAAAGAGCGCAAAACCCTGCAAGGGCTGCTGGGCAGTGAAGCCAAGCTCACTACGCTGATCGAAAAAGAGATCCGCGCCGCCGGTAAAGAGCATGGCGATGAGCGCCGCTCGCCGCTGGTGGAGCGCAGCGAGGCGAAAGCGCTTTCTGAGGTCGAGCTTTTAGGCGCCGACCCAATAACCGTGGTGTTATCAGATAAAGGTTGGATTCGCGCCGCCAAAGGCCACGATATCGACCCTGAAGGGCTCTCCTATAAAGCAGGGGATAGTTTCCGTCTCGCGGCCCGGGGTAAAACTAACCAGCCGCTGGTGCTGCTGGACGAGACAGGGCGCGCTTATACGCTGGCGGCACATAATTTGCCCAGCGCCCGTGGGCAAGGTGAACCGGTGACTGGCCGCGTGAATGTGGCGGCGGGGGCGCAAATGGCGGGGTTAATGTTGGCACCGCCCACCCAGCGTTATCTTTTGGCCAGCGATGGTGGCTATGGCTTCGTGGCTCAGCTTGAGGCGCTCACCGGCAAAAACAAAGCAGGTAAGGCCGTACTGAGCGTGCCGAAAGGCTGCAGCGTGATGCCCCCGATTGAAGTCCCGGCAGGCGAAGCGCTTTGGGTCGCCTCGGTCTCTAATGAAGGCCGCCTGCTGCTGTTTCCGCTAGATCAACTGCCGGAGATGGCCAAAGGCAAAGGCAACAAGATGCTCGATATTCCTGGCCCCCGTGCTGCACGGCGCGAGGAGTTTGTACGCGATATTACCGTTGTGGCGGATAATAAAGAGCTGATTATCCATGCGGGCAAGCGCAAATTGACGCTGAAAGCAGACGATCTCGCGTATTATCGCGGTGAGCGCGGCAGGCGGGGCAGCAAGCTGCCGCGTGGTTTCCAAAAAGTTGATCGTTTAGAAGCTGGAGAGTAACGGATGGCACGCGGGAATATTCTGGTCACACTGTTAGCGCCGCGCCTAACGGCCGCGATAGAGTCAGCGGTGACGGCGTTTATAGCGCAGTTTGGCCTGCAGGAAGAGCGTCGCCAATCGTTGGCAGAGACGGCTCACGGCAGCGCTATGGATTGCTTAGCGCTTCATTTATGCGGTGCGCCCGAGACGCTAACGGCATTGCGCCAGGCGGCGCTGGCGCTGAGTGCCGCGCACGGAGTAGATCTTGTGGTGCAGCCCTCCCGAGACGCGGCCACGCCGCGTTTGGTCTGCTTCGATATGGACTCCACATTGATTAAAGCGGAAGTGATCGATGAGCTGGCACGCCGTCATGGAGTGGGCCAAGAAGTGGCGGAAGTCACTGAGCGTGCCATGCGCGGCGAACTGGATTTTAAAGCTAGCTTTCGCGAACGCATGAGCAAACTGGAAGGCTTGGAAGAGTCAGTGCTGGCCAGCATTGCCGCTGAGCTGCCGCTGATGGATGGCGTTGAGCGCTTAATGGCGAACTTGAAACGCTTGGGCTATCGAACGGTGATTCTATCGGGCGGCTTCACCTACTTTGCCCGCTACCTGCAGGAGCGGCTTGGATTTGACGAAATTCATGCCAATGAACTGGTTATTGAGGATGGTAAAGTCACCGGTGCGGTACAGGAGCCGATCGTCGATGCTGAGCGTAAAGCAGCACTGTTAACGCACATTGCTGAACGGGAAGGGGTGCCATTGGCGCAAACGGTCGCCGTCGGTGATGGTGCAAACGACTTAAAAATGCTGGCGACTGCGGGCCTTGGCGTAGCATTTCGCGCTAAACCATTGGTGCGTGCTGAAGCGCGTCAAGCAATCTCGGTGGCAGGGCTGGACGGTGTGCTTTACCTACTAGGCTATAGCGACGCGGATCTACTCTAAGACGACGCGATGTCAACCTAAAACGGCGGTGCTGATAAGCACCGCCGTTTAGCTAATGGGCTATTCGTCGGTTAGCTATCCGTTGTCTGGGTGCTCATGCCATACTCGGTGCGCAGCGACTCAAGCCGAGCGGACTCGCTATCGGTTAGCGGTGGTGCATTCCACAGCGGCTTGCCGTCAGCGTCGTTGACCCCACTTAGCGTCAGTGACAGCTCGACCCCGGTAGGAATTTGCTCGTTGCCCCAAGGGCCAAACCGATTGGGAGCGAGGCTCCACGTGTCGGTTTCTCCTGGCGCTAAGCCGCCGGAAATCACGTAGTAGAAGGTTTCATCTACCCAGGTGATGTCGCGCTCCGGGCTTTCCAATAAACCGTGCAGCATCAGTTCTGAAACAGCTTGCTCAGAGCGGTTAGTCACCGTTAGCTCGATTACCGGTTCCAGCGCGCCATAAGGGCTTGTGCTGAGATAGTAACGGGCGCTATCAATGCTGACTTGTGCTAGGTTTTCCTGCGCGCGCTGGGCGCTGGCCTGTTTGACTTCTAAGCGGTTAAGCGTTTGTAGCGCCTGCTCCCGCTCCCGGGCGCGACGTTGGCGCAGCATTTCATCGGCGCGCTCGATGATTTCGTCACCGGTGAGCCCATGCATATAGGCATTGGCTGATTCGGCAATTTCCGCTGCGTTCATGCGCTGGGGGTTAAAGAGGTCGATATCGCTAAACGAAGACATGGCAATAATTTTTAGTGCGGTATCAAACTCATCGCGCTTGTAAGTTGGCAGCGAATCGCGGACTTTTTCAACAGAGACAACCGCTGCGGGCATCGAGCTTGTGTCTATTTTGGGGTCTGAACAACCCGCGATCACTAGCAGTGTTAGCGATAGGGCAGGCAGCCTAAGCAGGCTCCACATATACTCACCTCAAACTAGGCCGTTAAACCGGGAGGAGCTTACCGTAAAGTCATATCGACCACTAGCCGATACGCTCAAATCAAAACGCATCAGCCCCTGTGGATCGGTAAATAGTTTGGTATAAAGTGTGCCGATTACACCCTTAGAGACGCCTTGTTCCATGAGTGAACCCTTCAATACCTGGCAAGCCCGCTTTGAAAAGTTGCGTTCTAACAAGCTTTTTGAAGGGCTGGTAATTTCCATTATCGTTATCTCCGCGCTAGTGATTGGCGCGAAAACTTACGAAGAAACCTCCCGTATAGAGCAGTGGTTGCTCTATCTTGATGTAGCGGTCACGGTATTCTTCCTGGTCGAAATTTTGATCAGAATGGCGGCGGAGCGCAACTTAGTCAGCTTCTTTAAGAAGGGCTGGAACGTTTTCGACTTCTTGATCGTCACCGCCAGCCTAATTCCTATGGATGATTCAGAGATGGTGCTGTTAGCGCGGCTGCTGCGGATTTTCCGCGTGCTGCGTCTGGTTTCGATGATTCCTGAACTACAGATGCTGCTTAGTGCCTTAGTGAAGTCGATTCCACGGATGGGCTACGTCGTATTATTGATGTTTATCATCTTCTACATCTATGGCGCCATCGGCAGTTTTCTGTTTCACAATGTGGACGAAGGCCTTTGGGGGAATATTTCCCTGGCCATGCTAACGCTGTTTCAAGTGGCGACGTTTGAGAGTTGGGCCACTGCCGTGCTGTATCCGACGATGGAGGTTTACCCCTACGCTTGGATCTATTTTTTAACCTTTATCTTTTTGAACGCGTTCATCTTTCTCAATATGATGATTGGTATTGTGCTGGACGTTATGCAGAAAGAGAGTGCGATACTCGATTTGGATAATGAAGAGGGCGATGTTGCCCAGATGCAAGGCCTACGCAACGACGTACGCGATTTACGCGCCCAGCTTGATCGCATGGAGTCGGCGCTAGCGGAGCGGAATACGCCTTCTTCCTATCGTCCTTCGGATTCCCCTACAACAGATTAACGACTGGAGCGCCGCTATGATGCTATCCGACCCTTCTAAAAAGTATCGCCCCTTCGTGGCCGTGGACCTGCCCGATCGTCAGTGGCCAAGCCAGCGTATTGAAACGCCGCCGATCTGGTGCAGTGTTGACTTGCGGGACGGCAACCAGTCGCTGATTGACCCCATGGACCATGAGCGCAAGCAGCGCCTGTTCGACATGCTGTTGAAGATCGGCTTTAAAGAGATCGAGGTGGGTTTTCCCTCCGCCTCGCAAACGGATTTTGACTTTGTCCGCACATTAATCGAGCAAGATAAAATCCCCGAGGACGTGACCATTCAAGTGCTGACCCAAGCGCGTCCGCACCTGATTGAGCGCACCTTTGAAGCATTGAAAGGCGCCAAAAACGCCATTGTTCACGTCTATAATGCCACCGATCCTATGTTTCGCCGGGTGGTGTTCAATGTGGATAAAACCGAGTGCATCCAAATCGCCGTGGATGCCACCGCGCAAATTCGTGATTTGATGGCGGCCAACCCGCAAACCCACTGGACCTTCCAGTACTCTCCCGAGCTATTTACCACCACCGAGATGGACTTCGCGGTCGAGATCGTCGAAGCGGTGATGGACACCTTTGGCCCCAGCGTCGACAACAGAATGATCGTCAACCTGCCGGCCACGGTGGAGGTGGCGACACCCAATAACTATGCCGATCAGATTGAGTGGTTCTGCCGCCATGTGAAAAAGCGCGATACCCTGATCGTTAGCGTCCACCCCCATAACGACCGGGGTACGGGTGTCGCGGCGGCCGAACTTACGCTGATGGCAGGTGCGGATCGCGTGGAAGGCACGCTGTTTGGCAACGGCGAACGAACCGGCAACGTGGATATCGTTACGCTGGCGATGAACATGTATACCCAGGGTGTTCACCCAGCGCTCGACTTCTCCAATATTACCCCGATCATGCGCGAGGCGGAGTACTGCAATCAGCTGCCCGTTCATCCGCGCCACCCCTATGTCGGCGATTTAGTCTTTACCGCGTTCTCAGGCTCCCACCAAGATGCTATTAAAAAGGGCATGGCCGACCGTCGCGCGCACCCAGAAGCGCCGTGGGATGTTCCCTATTTGCCCATTGACCCGCTGGACGTTGGCCGCAGCTACGAGGCGGTCATCCGTGTGAACAGCCAGTCAGGCAAGGGCGGCATCTCTTATCTGTTAGAGCAGGAGCACGGTATCGAGCTGCCGCGCAGGCTCTCCATCGAATTCAGCCAAGTGGTGCAGGAGGTGGCCGACCGCACGGGTAAAGAGATCACCTCCCAAATGATCTACCAAGCCTTTGCCGACGAATATCTTGAGCAGCGCTCACCGCTGGCGCTGGTGAACCACCGCCTCTCTTCTGAACCGGATAGCCCCAAGGTGGTGCTAGAGGCCATGGTGGAGAGCAGCGGTCAGCGGCAAACGCTGACCGGTGAAGGCAATGGCCCGCTGGCGGCCTTTATCAAAGCGCTCGCGGCGAGCGGTCAGGATGTCGAAATTATCGACTACCACGAGCACTCTCGCGGCCAAGGGGCGGATGCCGAGGCCATTGCTTACGTGGAAGTGCGCATTGATGGCAACGCCGTGTTTGGCGTAGGCACCGATGAAAGTATCACCAGCGCCTCCATGAAAGGCGTGCTGAGCGCCATCAACCGCCACCATTCGGCTCAGCCTGCGGCGGCGAATGTGACGGCAGAGTCGTTGGGGTAAAGCACGTTTTTAAGCTGATGTGCAGGAGGCGCTTTGGCCTCCTCGTGCGTGTTAAAGGGGCGTCTTACTGTTTTTACCGGGCACCTCTCTGACGAGCCGCGGCATTAAGAAGCCGGGTAGATGCGCTAGTAGCTCATTCACAAGTGTTTTTGCCTCTGCATCGGACACATCAAAGTGGGCAGCCCCTTTGACGGGGTCAAATACATGCAGGTAATAGGGCAGCACGCCTGCTTCAAATAACCGCTCAGAGAGAGCTGCAAGGGCGGGCACGCTGTCGTTAATGCCGCGCAGTAGAACGCTTTGGTTTAGCAGCGTGACGCCTGCCTGCTTTAAGCGCGTGCAGGCATCCACCACGGCCTGGTCAATTTCATTGGCGTGGTTGATGTGTAGGACAACGACTTTTTGTAAGCGGGTGCTGCTTAGCCAGTCAAGCAGGGCCTCATCCACACGATCAGGAATGACCACGGGCAAGCGGGTGTGAATGCGCAGCCGTTTTAGGTGAGGAATGCTCTCTAGCTGTTCGACTAGCCAAGCAAGCTGCCGATCGCTGGCAGCAAGTGGATCGCCACCGGAGAGGATCGCCTCGTGAATAGAGGTGTCGGCACGCAGATAGTCCAGCGCTTCTTGCCATTGGGTACGAGAAGGCGAGTTTTCGCTGTAGGGGAAGTGGCGGCGAAAGCAGTAGCGACAGTTGATCGCGCAGGCAGGGCTGGCGATCAGTAGCACGCGATTAGCGTACTTATGGATCAGCCCTTTAATAGGGCGGTGGTCGGCCTCTTCCAACGGGTCCGTCACGTACCCAGGCGTTACGTCTGTTTCATCTCCGGTAGGGAGAACTTGAAGCAGCAGAGGGTCGTTAGGATCATTAGGCACAATACGCGCCAAATACGCTTCAGGAACGCAGATCTCAAACAGCTGATGCCCGGCGTGTGCGCCCGAAAGCCACGCTTGGCCCAAGCCTAGGCGTTCACACAGGGCAGCGGGATCGCGAATAGCGTGTGAAAGCTGCCGCTGCCAGGCGCTGGGAGACTGGGCAGCGGCCTGATTAGCAGCGATAATGATGTTCTCCTGCAAAAAGCCCTCCTTCGGGTTATCATGCGCGCACTGATTAAGACCGATATAGCGAAGCATGTCTTCGCGCGTTACGCGACTGAAATAAATATTGAGAGGCATTATGGCGAACTATTCTACCAATGAATTCAAAGGCGGTTTGAAAGTAATGGTCGACGGCGACCCTTGCTCAATTGTTGAGAATGAGCTGGTAAAGCCGGGTAAGGGCCAGGCGTTTAACCGCGTTAAGCTGCGTAACCTGATGACCGGCCGTGTGGGTGAAAAGACGTTCAAATCAGGTGATTCGTTGGAAGGCGCTGACGTCATGGATTTGGAAATGGAGTACCTCTACACCGATGGTGATATGTGGCACTTCATGAAGACCGATGGCTCCTTTGAGCAGTACGCCGTAGAGAAGAAAGCGTTGGGCGATACGGTAAAGTGGCTTAAAGAGCAGGTGCCGTACACCATTACGCTGTGGAATGATAAAGCGATTTCCGTTACGCCGCCCAATTTTATCGAGTTGGAAGTGGTGGAAACGGATCCCGGCCTAAAAGGTGATACCGCGCAGGGCGGGTCTAAGCCGGCTACGCTCTCTTCCGGCGCAGTGGTTCGCGTGCCGCTGTTTATCAATCAGGGTGAAGTGCTGAAAGTCGACACCCGTTCCGGTGAGTACGTATCACGCGCTTAAGGGTGCGCTGAAAGCCGTAAGCTGTTCATAAAGCCACGCGCCACTCACGCGTGGCTTTATGCTGTAAGGGAGAAAAGAATGACGGCTAATTGGCAGCCGACCGCAACGATGGAAACGCTGCGCGCGCGTGCACGCTTGATGGCGACGGTGCGCAGTTTTTTTGCAGCACGGGATATATGGGAAGTAGAGACGCCAGTGCTTGGCCAGGGAGGCAGCACCGATGTGCATCTCGTATCGCTATCTACGCTTGCTCGCACCGATAAAGGCCAGCGCAAACTGTGGCTGCAAACATCGCCCGAGTTTCATATGAAGCGACTGCTGGCTGCTAATAGTGGACCGATTTTTCAGCTGGCAAAAAGCTTTCGTGATGGGGAAGTAGGGGCGCGGCACAACATTGAGTTCACCATGCTGGAGTGGTACCGCCCCGGTTTCACGCTGGCACAGCTGATCGAAGAAACGACGGCGCTGGTGACGCACGTGTTGCCTCAGTCACCAGGCCCTGTGGTGCATTACCGGTACCGTGAACTCTTTCATCGCCACTTGGCGGTGGACCCGTTCACCACATCGCTGGACACTCTGCGAACGCTAGCAGCACAGCGGGGTAATATGTCGGCTCATGCATTGGCCGATGAAGGCCGTGATACCTGCCTGGACTTGCTGATGGGGATAGTGATTGAGCCGACTCTAGGCCAGCAGGAACTTAGCGTGGTGATGGATTACCCGGCTAGCCAAGCGGCGTTAGCCCGGCGCCATCAGGATGCCGACGGCGAGTGGGTAGCCTCACGTTTCGAGCTATATCTCAACGGCGTTGAGCTGGCCAATGGCTACGATGAGCTGACCGATGCCGAGGAGCAGCGCCAGCGCTTTGACGCGGATAATGCCCAGCGCCGCCGCTTGGGGTTGCCGGAAGTAGAGGTGGATACGCAGTTATTGGCGGCCCTAGAACAGGGATTACCCGCCTCTTCTGGCGTAGCGCTGGGGTTAGACCGGCTTATCCAGCAGGCGCTGGGAAAGACGCGCCTGGAAGAGGTCTTGGCGTTTTCAACCGCCAACTGCTGACTAACGCCAACAGCTAGCGGCCTATCATCTCAGGGCGCTGGGGCACCGAGGGTCTGGCCCATTTGCACGTTTGCCCCCAGCGAGTGGTTGTCAAACGTCACGGGCCTGGCGAAGCACATCACCACGGTGGAGCCGAGCTTAAAACGGCCCATCTCCGCGCCTTTCTCCAGCACGATCGGCTGCCCGAAGCGCATGCGCTGAGGGTGGCCTGATAGTGGCGTGACCTGTCCCGACCAGACGGTTTCAATCGCTGCCACAATCATCGCGCCGACCAACACCATCGCCATGGGGCCGTGTTCCGTATCGAAGATACATACCAAACGTTCATTGCGAGCAAACAAGCCCGGCACGTAGTTGGCGGTGGCTTGGTTGACCGAAAAGAGCCGCCCCGGCACATAAATCATTTCCCGCAGCGTACCGGTCACCGGCATATGCACGCGGTGGTAGTCGCGAGGTGAGAGGTAGACCGTCGCAAAACTGCCGTCTAGAAACTCGTCGGCCAGGGTTTTATCACCCCCCAGCAAGGTTTCGGCAGAATAAGTGTGGCCTTTTGCCTGCACCAGTTTGCCTGCCGTGGTGAGGCGACCATACTGGGAGAGCGTACCATCGGCAGGGCTAAGTACTCCTTCACCCAGTGGGCGAGCATCCGCTTTCAGTGCGCGGGTAAAAAAGTCGTTGAATGTGGCGTAGGTGGTGAGGTCTGGCTCCAGCGCCTGGCTCATATCCACCTTGAATCGCTTGATAAACGCTTTAATCAGGGTGTCTTTTACCCAGGGGTTGTCGCACTGGGCAAATTTACCCGTCAGGCGCGACAGCGTGTGCTGAGGCAGCGGGTATTGAAGTAGTGAAAAAGCTTTTTGGGAAAGGGTCACAGTAATTTCTTCATTTCTCGATAGGTGTATCGTCGCGGTTGCCCCACTCGCCCCAGGAACCTGCATAGCCGCGCATGTTAAACCCTAGCGCTTTGCCGACTAACCAGGTAAAGCTGCTGCGGTGGTGGCTCTGGCAGTGGGTGGCAACTTCCATCTCTGGGGTTAGCCCCATGGCCTGCAGCTCGGTGATCAGCTCGGCATAATCGCGAATTCGCAGCGCGCGCTTGGGGTCCATGGCGTTGACCCAGTCCATGTTGACGGCGCCAGGTATATGGCCCAAATGCTTATTATTGCCACGCTCGCCGTCGTACTCTGCTTTTGAGCGAGCGTCCCAGATGGCAAACTGTTTATCGTCTAGCTTCTGTTTAATTTCATCGCAGGTGATCAGCGCGTGCGGATTAAGAATCTCGGCGTGGTAGTCGCTCGGCGTTGGTGCGGTCTGTTCGGTGCTCTCTTCCAGGCCAGCATCGCGCCAGGCGTGGATGCCGCCATTTAAGTAGGAGTAGCGGGTATGGCCGATCAGCTCTAGCGTCCAGAGCAAACGCGCTGCCCAGCCGCCCCCTTCATCATCGTAGGCCACCACGTGCGTATCGCGAGTTAATCCCAGGGCGCTGAATAGCTTGGAAAGAAACTCAACCGGCGGCACGTCGTTAGGCACTGGGCCTTCACCGCGCATGAGATAGCGAAAGTCGAGGAAAATTGCGCCAGGCACATGGCCCTGGCGATAGCTATCGCCGTTTGCCGGTACGTCGATAATCAACAGTTGATCGTCGCCCAGATGCGCTTGCAGCGCTTCCGGCTCCACGATGAGTGGCAGTATATTGTGTTCTGATGAGTGGCTGACGGTGCTCATGTGCGGCTCCCTGTCTTTCAACTGAAGGTATGAAAATCTTGGGCAATTGTTCTAAACATCAGAGTTACGCGTTTAAACTATCCAGAATACGGCGATAGCTGGCAAAGCGTTCGGGATGAATCTTGCCTGCCTCGACGGCGTCAAGTAAAGCGCAGCCCGGCTCATTTCGGTGACGACAGTCGCGAAAGCGGCAGTGGCCAAGGTAGGGGTGAAACTCGATGAAGCCATCGGTCACCTCCTGCTCATTTAAATGGATCAGGCCAAATTCACGAATACCTGGGGAGTCAATCAGCTCGCCGTTACTGACCTCGTCGCTTCGCATGGCATAAAGCCGTGCCGTGGTTGTGGTGTGAGTGCCTTTGCGTGAATCTTCTGACAGTGCGCCAATGCGCAGGGTTTCATCAGGCAGCAGTAGGTCGATCAGCGATGATTTGCCCACGCCGCTTTGTCCGACGAAGACGGAGGTACGCCCTTCTAGCTGTTGGCGCAGGGCGTCGAGCCCCTCGGGGTTGGCCGTAGTGGTGCGCACCACTGGATAGCCAAGCGCGCGATAGCGCTCAAGCAGTTGCCCTAGCTCGCCACCGTCGTCTGGCAATAAGTCGGTTTTGTTGAGCACCAGCACAGGCGCAATACCCGTGGCTTCAGCCGCCA
The DNA here is from genome assembly GCF_044809155.1 of Vreelandella venusta. Classification (GTDB taxonomy): domain Bacteria; phylum Pseudomonadota; class Gammaproteobacteria; order Pseudomonadales; family Halomonadaceae; genus Vreelandella; species Vreelandella venusta_B. The sequence continues at coordinate 2,101,111 of NZ_CP085241.1, read as the reverse complement.
CTAAATAGCGGTCAATCAGATTGGGGTGAGGGGCTGGCTCTACGGCAAACACAATCAGTAACTGATCGATATTGGCCGCCACGGGCTTTAGCTGGCCGCGCGGGTCGGGGCGCTTCAGAATGCTATCCCGCTCTTCGCGGGCAACCACCACGCCAGAGCCGTCTTGACCTGCCCGCCAAATCACGCGGTCGCCGGTGACCAAGCCGTCAAGGTTAGCGCGCAGGTGGCAGCGCACGGGGGTGCCATCAGCGTCGCGAACTTCCAGCGTGCGGCCAAAGTGGGCCATTACCCGGCCCGGCTGTTCAGGGCCGTATTCACCCGCAGAGAGCTTTTCGGCATCCTGCACATCGCGTTTTTCTGCGCGCTGAGCACGTTCGGCTTGGATCTTTTCGACGCGCCACTGCTGCTGGCGACTTAATTTACGTTTGCTCATGACCACCCGATGCTCGGTACAATAGTGGCATTGTACCCACCTGGGCGGCTTACTGTCCTGTACGGGGTGCGGGTTAGGGCAATATAAGCGACACTTTTACTCAATTCGCCGTTTTGAAGGCGATACTGGCCAAGGAATAGATGTAATGAGCGAGCAAAGCGTTGCACCGCGTAGCGACCTGTTGGTCTGGATTGATTTAGAAATGACCGGTTTGGAGCCGGACAAAGAGCGCATTATTGAGGTGGCGACGCTCATCACCGATGCTCAGTTGAACGTGGTGGCAGAAGGTCCGGTTATCGCTGTCAAGCAGCCCGACAGCCTCCTGGCTGGCATGGATGAGTGGAATCAGAAGACGCACGGTGAGTCTGGGTTAGTGGCCCGGGTAAAAGCGAGTGTTATTGAGACTCAAGAGGCCGAGCGTCAAACGCTCGATTTTTTGCGTCAGTATGTGGTGGCGGGTTCATCGCCAATGTGTGGCAACAGTATTCATCAGGACCGACGCTTTTTAGAGCGTGAAATGCCCGAACTGTGGGCCTTCTTCCACTACCGCAATTTAGATGTGTCTACACTGAAGGAGCTGGCCAAGCGCTGGAATCCTGGCGCGCTGGTGGGTTTCAAAAAGCAGAATGCTCACTTGGCGATGGATGACATCAAAGAGTCGATCGCTGAGCTTGCTCACTACCGCAGCACGTTTTTGCGAGTAGAGGGGAGCTGCGACGAAGAGGAGTAGCCCTCAGGTTTGCGTTGCGATACGCGCATCCCGCTTGTGGCGCTGCTCGTCGAGCGCCCAGGCAACATGCTCGCGGACAAGTTCGCTTGGGTAGGCCCTACGCGCCCACAGCGCAGCTTCCACGGCTTCGCTCCAGGGCGCGTTGCCTAGTCCAATGGCGACATTACGCAGCCAGCGTTCATAGCCAATACGCCGTATGGGGCTGCCTGCGGTTTTGTTCAAAAACTCCTCTTCACCCCAGGCAAAAAGGCTGAGCAGCTCGGCACGATCCAGATCGTGGCGTGGCGCAAAGTCTGCCTCCTGGGTGATGCGGGTAAAGCGAGTGAAGGGACAGACCAGCTGGCAGTCATCGCAGCCATATATTCGGTTGCCCATGGCGCGGCGAAATTCAAGGGGGATCGCACCGTGCAGCTCAATGGTGAGGTAGGAAATACACTTGCGTGAGTCGACGACTTTATCATCAACGATGGCGCCTGTCGGGCAAGCCGTGCGGCAAGCACTACAGCTTCCGCAGTGTTCGTGTTCAAACGGTGCATCCACCGGCAGCGGTAGGTCGGTGTAGAGTTCACCTAAGAAAAATAGCGAACCCGCTTTGGGGTTCAGTAGCATGGCATTTTTGCCAAACCAGCCAAGCCCAGCCTTTTGTGCTAATGCGCGCTCCATCACCGGGGCTGAATCCACAAAAGCACGGTAGCCGAAGGTGCCTACCTCATGCTCGATTTTTTTTGCCAGTTGGGCTAAGCGTTTACGCATTAATTTGTGATAATCGCGACCCAAGGCGTAGCGGGAAACGTAGGCTCGCTGAGGTTGGCCGAGCACCTTGGCGCTTTCAACCTCGGCGGGTAGGTAGTCCATACGTACGCTGATAACGCGCTGCGTGCCAGGCTCTAGCTCTTCCGGGCGAGTGCGCTTAGTGCCATGCTTTTGCATAAAGCCCATCTCGCCATGATAGCCCTGCTCAAGCCAGCTATTAAGATGGGCTTCATGGTCGGCCAGCTGGGTATCGGTAATGCCGACCTGCTGAAAACCGAGCTCGCGGCCCCAGGTTTTGATGAGGTTGGCAAGACGAAGCAGCTCATCGCTAGATAATGCAAAAGTGGTGGTGCTTAGCATGGGGAAGGCAACGTTGGCGCGTTAAGCGCGCTATGCTACCGCATTAGACGTCATCGCAAAATGTCGATAGAACATCTACGCCATATCACTGCTAATTTGCCGTAAACCGGCTAGCGCCGTCATTAGATTAAGGAGAGATCGTGCCCACGTTAAGTACTTCTTCTCTACGCCCCCTCTATAAAGCGGCTCAAGTGCGTGAGCTCGATCGCCGGACGATTGCCGGGGGAATTGAAAGTTTTGCCCTAATGCAACGCGCGGCTTCAAGCGCGTGGCACAGCTTTCGCTCTCGCTGGCCCCAGGCGCGCAGCGTCACTGTGCTGTGCGGTGGTGGTAATAATGGAGGCGATGGCCACGTGCTGGCAGCCCTGGCCATGCAGGCGGGGTTAAAAGTACAGCGCATCACGCTTAAGCCGCTGAATGAATTAAAAAATGATGCTGCACGGGCGGCAGCGCTTGCGACTGCCGCAGGCGTAGGCTGCGAGGCGTGGCAGGCGGGTACCGCACTGGTTGGCGATGTGATTGTGGATGCGCTATTGGGAACGGGGCTGACGGGGGATGTAGAAGGTGAGACACGCCGAGCCATTGAGGCAATTAATGCTGCCCAACAGCCAGTGCTGGCGCTGGATATACCGTCAGGGATCGCGGCTGATAGCGGTGCCGTACTGGGCGTGGCGGTTGAAGCGTCCTGCACGGTGACATTTATTGGCGACAAAATTGGTTTGCATACCGGTGACGCGCCTGCCTATGCCGGCGAGATAGACTTTCGCCCGTTAGGGGTGAAGGCTCAGGTGTTTTTTGACATTCCGCCAACGGCTTGGCGGTTAGACGATACACTGCTGCAGTCAGCCTTTACGCCGCGCTCCCGAACCAGTCATAAAGGTAACCTGGGCCATGTGTTGGTAATGGGGGGCGCGCCGGGGTTTGGGGGAGCCGCGTTGCTTGCTTCCCAGGCGGCGGCACGGTTAGGCGCTGGTAAAGTCAGTTTAGCCACTTCGCCTGATCATATAACGGCGAGCTTAGTGCGTTGCCCGGAAGTAATGGCTCATGCGGTGCGTGGCGCGGCTGAGGCAAGTGAACTGCCCTGTCAGGCCGATGTCGTGGTAGTGGGCCCGGGATTGGGGCAGGGGGCGTGGGGGCAGGCGATGTTACAATGCGCTCTGCAGTCACAGGCACCGCTGGTGGTGGATGCCGACGGTCTTAATCTATTGGCCCGCCATTGGCCGGATCTGCGGCGCGACGACTGGGTGTTAACACCTCATCCCGGCGAAGCCGCGCGGCTCTTGGGATGTACAGTGGCTGATATTCAGTCAGACCGCCCCGCAGCGGCGCAGGCGCTGCAGCGCGCACGGGGTGGCGTTGTGTTATTGAAAGGCGCGGGCAGCTTAGTGGCTGGACCAACAGGCCTAGTGGTATGCCCTTATGGTAATCCCGGCATGGCCAGCGGTGGTATGGGGGATGTGCTGAGTGGCATGTTGGGCACCCTGATGGCCCAGTATCATAGTAGTGAGCAAGCTGCTTGGTTAGGCGTGATGATCCATGCCCTAGCCGGAGACGAAGCGGCAAAAGCAGAGGGCGAACGTGGTCTGCTGGCAAGTGATCTGGCATCCTATGCACGAGCATTAATTAACCCGTGAAGGCGTCCGACATGCAAGTGCAATTGAACGATGAAAGGGCTCATGTTGCCTTCGGAGAGGCATTAGGGCTGGCGCTAAAAGGCTCTGGGCGTGTTTATTTAGAGGGCGACTTAGGGGCTGGAAAAACAACGCTAACGCGCGGCGTGTTAAGGGCCTACGGCTACCAAGGGGCGGTGAAAAGCCCCACGTACACCCTGGTTGAGCCTTATGAGCTCGCCGAGCAGCGTATTTACCACTTAGATTTGTATCGACTCTCTGACCCTGAAGAGCTTGAGTTTATAGGGGGGCGAGACGTGCTGGCTGACGATGCGCTCTGTCTTATCGAGTGGCCAAGCCGTGGTGAAGGTTGGCTTCCTGCCCCAGACCTGCGCATTGCACTTAGCGTGGCTGATCAAGGGCGATTGGCGCTGTTGGTTGCAGGCAGTGCCATCGGTGAGCGCGTGCTTAACACCCTTGCCAAGCAAGCTGATGAGATGCAACAGGAGCACGGTGTGACTCAATGGACATGAACAGCACGCTCAAGCACCTAAGGCGTACGCTAGTGGCGGGGTGCTTGGCCCTTGTCGCGAATGTTTCAGCGTTGCAAGCGGCAACGGTTGAAAGTATGCGCTTATGGGCTGCTCCTGATCATGCGCGATTAGTGTTTGATCTTTCGGCAGCGGCGTCGGCCAATGTTTTCTCGCTGGATAATCCGGCACGTTTGGTCATTGATCTTGAAGAAAGCCGCCTGGATACCGATGTCTCCACGCTGCCCCTGGAGGGCAGCGCCATTGATGCTGTCCGTACCGGCAATCGAGACGGCGGTGGCCTGCGAGTTGTTTTAGAGCTGAACCGGACTATATCGCCGCGACATTTTACACTGCCTCCTAACGATCAATATGGCCATCGTTTAGTGGTTGATTTGGAGTATCCGGGCGAAAGCGCGGTAGAAAACCCGATTGATCCTATTGAGGCGATGATACGTGATCAAGAGATCATGGCGCAGCGGGCGGGTGTGCAGGCAACTGCGCAGCTGCCAGGCAGCCAAGCAGCGCCACCTGCTGAGCAGCGTCCGGCGGAAGTTCAGCCTGCACAACCACATCCGCGGCGCGATATCATTATTGCAGTTGATGCAGGTCACGGGGGAGAAGACCCCGGTGCGATTGGCCCTGCGGGGACCCGAGAAAAAGACGTTGTGCTGGAAATATCGCGGCGCCTGGCAGCTGAGATCAATAGAGCCCAAGGGTTTAAAGCGGTGTTAATCCGCGATGGTGATTACTACCTAGGCCTGCGTCAGCGCACGCAGCTTGCTAGAGAGCAGAAAGCCGACTTTTTTGTTTCTATTCATGCCGATGCCTTCACGAGTCCGAGGCCCCAAGGCAGTTCGGTGTATGCGCTCTCTCAGCGGGGGGCGTCGTCTGAAACGGCCCAGTGGCTTGCTGATAGTGAAAACCGTGCAGACTTGATTGGCGGGGTTGATGGCAGCCTTTCTCTGCGTGACAAGGATCAAGTCCTGCGCGGGGTGTTGTTGGATCTCACGATGACAGCCACGTTAAATGATTCGCTCTCCATCGGGGGGCAGGTGCTAGAGCAGTTAGGGCGGATCAATCGTTTGCACAAGTCCCGAGTGGAGCAAGCGGGCTTTATGGTGCTTAAGTCACCGGATATTCCCTCTTTGCTGGTTGAATTAGGGTTTATTTCCAACCCAGACGAAGAGCGGCGCCTACGCGATCCCGTTCATCAGCAGGGGTTATCCACGGCTATTTTCAGCGGGATGCGCGAACATTTCGAGCGTAATCCGCCACCCGCGAGCCTATTGGCTTGGCAGCGCGATAACCAGGGCCGACCAAGCGGTAACGAGTACCGCATCCAATCAGGTGATACGTTGTCAGCCATTGCCGTTCGTCATGGGGTGCCTGTCAATCAGCTAAAGCAGGCCAATGACCTGAATGGCGATGTGATCCGGGTTGGCCAAGTGTTACGTATTCCTAGTTCATGATAATGACTCTTTGAGGTGCCGGTTGACTGAACTGATCGCTACGCCAATGCGTATCCATGTGCTTGACCCCAGGCTGGCTAACCAAATAGCCGCTGGGGAGGTCGTCGAGCGACCGTCTTCAGTGACTAAAGAGCTTATTGAGAATGCTATAGATGCGGGTAGCCAGCGCATTGAGGTGGAGATCGAGCAGGGTGGAGCCCGGCTCATTAAGGTGCGCGACGATGGTATTGGTATTGGCGAGCAAGACCTGCCGCTGGCGCTTGCGCGACACGCCACGAGTAAGATCAGCAGTCTTGAAGACCTCGAAGGGGTGAGTTCGCTTGGCTTTCGTGGGGAGGCGCTTGCCTCTATCAGCTCCGTCTCGCGCTTAGAGTTAACCTCCAATGCGGACGAAGACCCACGCCAGGGCTGGCGGGTGGTGGCAGAAGGGCGGGGTATGGAGGCAAGGGTAACACCCGCGCCACACCCCCGTGGCACGAGCGTCGCCGTGCGCGATCTGTTTTTCAACACCCCGGCACGGCGTAAATTTTTGCGCACCGAAAAGACCGAGTTTGCCCATGTGGAAGAAGCCTTCCGTCGTCAGGCGCTATCTCGTTACGATATTGCATGGGTGTTGCGGCATAATCAAAAAGTGGTTCACCAGCTTCCACCTGGCAATACGCCTGCTGCTCGCGAACGCCGCATTGCCTCGCTGCTGGGCAAAAACTTTATCGAACATGCCCGCTATATTGAGCGCGAAGCGGGCGGCCTGCGGCTCAGCGGCTGGGTAGGCTTGCCAACCCACTCCCGCTCTCAAGCCGACCAGCAGTATTTCTTTGTCAATGGGCGCGTCGTGCGTGACCGCTTAGTGGCTCATGCGGTGCGCCAGGCTTACCGTGATGTGCTGTACAACGGGCGGCATCCCGTGTTTGTCCTCTATCTGGAGCTAGATCCTGATGTAGTGGACGTCAACGTTCATCCTACCAAGCATGAGGTGCGCTTCCGTGATGGGCGCATCGTGCACGATTTTCTTTACTCCAGTTTGCACCACTGCTTAGCGGCTTCCAAACCCTCCGAGGAGGAGTCGCCGTCAGACGCTCAGACGTTAGAAGTGCCTGAATCCGACCCGCCCAGCCAAGCAGAGCAGCCAACCCCACGCTGGCAGCAGCAGGGCATGGCGCTATCAGAAGGCCAGGGGCGACACCCTGGTGCTGAGCGTGTGCGCCGCTTTATGCAAGGGTATCAAGCGCTGCATCCGGATCACGAAGAGACGCTGCTTACCCCCCAGCCGAGTCCGCCCAGCCAGCACCCGACCGCCACGGCGGTGCGAGAAGTGCCGCAGGTGATGCCCGCCTATGATGCCACCGAGGCACCACCGCTGGGCTTTGCGTTAGGCCAGCTGCATGGGGTGTATATTTTGGCGCAAAACACTCAGGGATTAGTGCTGGTGGATATGCACGCGGCCCATGAGCGCATCGTTTATGAGCGTATGAAAAACCAGCTGGCAGCTGCCAAAGGCATTGATGCGCAACCACTTTTGGTGCCGGTTTCGCTGGCAGCGAGCCGTAGTGAAGTTGCTACCGCCGAGAGCGAGCGCGATGCCATTATCCAGCTAGGCGTGGAGCTGGACGTAGCAGGGCCAGAAACGCTACTGGTGCGGCAACTTCCCGCGCTACTGGCGCAGGCCGATCCAGAAGCGTTGGTGCGTGAAATGCTTGAGGAGCTTGCGCGCTTTGGCCGAACGCATCAAGTGGAAGCACGCATTCATGAGCTACTTTCCACCATGGCCTGTCATGGCAGCGTACGTGCTAACCGACGGTTAACGCTTGATGAAATGAATGCGCTATTGCGGGACATGGAGCGCACAGAACGTAGCGATCAGTGTAATCACGGCCGCCCGACCTGGACGCAAATGAGTATGAAGGCACTCGACCGGCTGTTTCTGCGCGGTCAATAAAAAGGCGATAGATATGGAGGGCTGCGAGCTAATGGCGGATAAACGCCCCTTGGCTATTTTTTTAATGGGGCCTACGGCAGCAGGCAAGACAGATACTGCTATCGCGTTACATGAGCGACTAGGGCATGAAATAATTAGCGTTGATTCTGCCATGGTCTATCGTGGAATGGATATCGGCAGCGCAAAACCTAGTTCAGAAGAGCTTTCGCGTGCTCCGCATCGGCTGATTGATATTCGTGACCCCGCTCAGCCCTATTCCGCAGCAGATTTTCGTGAAGATGCACTGCAAGAGATGCGGCAAATTAGCGCGGAAGGTGAGGTTCCCCTCCTAGTAGGCGGTACCATGCTTTACTACAAACGTTTGGTTGAAGGGGTGGCGAATTTACCAGCTGCCGATTACGCCATTCGTCAACGCCTGGAGGCCCAGCGCCAATCAGAGGGGCTTGAAGGCTTACATCGTTTGCTTATTGAGGTTGATCCTGTCTCCGCGGCGCGTATACATCCTAATGATCCGCAGCGTTTAATGCGTGCCTTAGAAGTGTATTACGCCAGCGGTCGGCCAATGAGCACCTTATGGGCAGAACAGAAGCCGGAAACCTTTCCGTGGCGAGTGCTGTCCATAGCGCTAGCGCCTAATGATCGTTCAGTGCTCCATAAGCGTATTGCTCAACGTTTCAAAACAATGTTGGATGAGGGCTTGATAGATGAGGTGGCTGCCCTCAAAAAGCGTACTGACCTTCATTTGGGGCTGCCTGCGATGAAGAGCGTAGGCTACCGGCAAGTGTGGGAGTATTTAAACGGTGAGTATGACAAGGCGGTTCTATTAGAGCGCGGCGTTATTGCGACACGCCAGCTTGCCAAACGGCAATTAACGTGGTTGAGAAGCTGGCCCTCGCTGACATGGATAGATTCGCAGCAGCCAGATGCTTTGGATAAGGTGCTGAAATTCGTGCGTGAAAGCGGTGCTTAGCGTAAGATAGTGAGTTCGTAAGTGAGTGTTTTCGAGCGGCCGGTTGGCTCCAGTGACAACACCCAGCCTTTCGGGCAATAAGATTGCGGCGTAGCACCAGTTTGGGCACGCCATTAATAACCAACCCCAACGACAGTTTAGGGAGAGCAACATGTCCAAAGGGCAGTCCCTTCAAGATCCGTACCTGAATATTTTGCGCAAGGAGCGCATTCCGGTCTCCATCTTCCTGGTAAACGGCATTAAGCTGCAAGGCCAGATTGAATCGTTTGACCAGTTTGTCATCTTGTTGCGTAACACCGTCAGTCAGATGGTTTATAAACACGCTATTTCCACGGTCGTGCCCTCGCGCAATGTGCGCCTGCCAGCACAAGATCCCGCCGCGCCTGACGCGGACATCTAATCCCGCTGGATAGCAAGAGAGCCGAATGAGGTATTGATTGTTTTTTGAACGCCCAGATGCCGGTGAAACGGCAGTTCTTGTTCACGTTGATTTTCATGATGAACAAGCACGTGAAGACCCGGGTGAGTTCTTGGAACTCGTGCGCTCTGCTGGTGCAGAGCCTGCGACATTGCTCACAGCTAGCCGCCAACGACCTGACTCCCGAACGTTTGTAGGGACAGGTAAGTTGGAAGAGCTGCGGGCAATGCTCGCAGCTCACGAGGCTGAACTGGTGATCTTCAACCACTCGTTAAAACCTTCCCAAGAGCGCAATCTTGAGCACGAGCTCAAGTGTCGTGTGCTTGACCGTACCGGCTTGATACTTGATATCTTTGCGCAACGGGCAAGAACACACGAAGGTAAGCTGCAAGTAGAGCTTGCCCAGCTTGAATATATGTCCACGCGCCTTATTCGTGGGTGGACTCACCTTGAGCGCCAGAAAGGCGGTATTGGCCTGCGTGGCCCGGGTGAAACCCAGCTGGAAACTGACCGCCGTCTTTTAAGAGTGCGCATCAAGTCTATTCATAAGCGACTTGATAAAGTGCGCAGTCAGCGTGAGCAGAATCGGCGAGCTCGTTCTCGGGCAGAGATTCACAGTGTATCGCTGGTAGGCTATACCAACGCGGGAAAGTCAACGCTGTTTAATGCATTGACGAACGCTGAGGTGTACGCTGCTGACCAGCTCTTCGCAACGCTGGACCCAACGCTTAGACGCCTTGAAATCGAGGATGTTGGTCCTGTTGTATTAGCGGATACAGTAGGTTTTATTCGTCATCTCCCTCACAAGTTGGTCGAGGCGTTTCGTGCCACTTTGCAAGAGGCTGCTGAAGCAACGCTGCTAGTGCACGTTATTGATGCGGCTGATCCTGATAGAGACTTGAACGTAGAGCAAGTGAATCGCGTTCTTGAAGAGATCGGCGCCGATAGTGTGCCGGTTCTTAAGGTCATGAATAAAATCGACAGATTGGACAGCGCGCCGCGTATTGAGCGCGACGGACAGGGCACGCCGGAAGTGGTTTGGCTATCTGCCCAGCAAGGGCAGGGGTTAGAGCTGCTACATGAAGCTCTCACTGAGCGCTTGGCAAACGATGTGATTGGCTTCTCGCTGACGCTCTCGCCTGAGCAGGGCAGATTAAGAGCGGGCCTTCACGAGTTAAACGCCGTGAGAGAAGAGACGTTTGACGAGCAAGGGCACTCCGTATTGGATGTGCGTCTGCCGCGGCGTGACTTTAACCAGTTAATGGCTCAATTGGGTGAGCGTGCTAACACCTATTTACCTGAAACGCTGCGCGAGACCGATGAGTGGTAGCGGCTGCCGCTGAACTGGCAGGCATTCACAATATTTCCGCTATCAGTTTTTGTCTACTTACTTGTAGAAAAATGGTACAAGATTGATACAGTAATAATATTAAAAAGCACGGCGACCCCAGCGGCAGCCGAGGTCGCGTGCAGGTGAACACCTTAGTGGAGACGAAGTATGGCCTGGAACGAGCCTGGTGGTGGTAACCAGCACGACCCCTGGAGCAGCGGTGGCCGACGCGGTAATAACGGCGGCGATCGTGGCGGTAATGGTGGCAATAATGGAGGTAATAACGGCGGCAATAACCAAGGCCCACCTGACCTTGACGAAGCCCTGAAGAAGTTCCAAGACAAGCTTAACGGTATGTTGGGCGGTAGCAAGAAAGGTGGCGGTGGTGGTAAAGGCACGGGTGGCGGTAAAGGTGATGGCGGCAAACCCCGCAATACCTTAGCTCTGCCTGGCCTGCTGGTAGTGGTTGCCCTGGCTATCTGGGCGGCATCTGGCTTCTATTTGGTTGACCAATCTGAGCGCGGTGTTGTGCTTCGTTTTGGTGAATACCAAGGTATCGTCGATCCTGGCTTGCAGTGGAACCCGCCGTTGATTGACGACGTGCGAATGGTCAACGTGACGCGAGTACGCTCTGTCTCACAAACCCAGTCTATGCTTACCCGCGATGAAAACATCGTAGAAGTCGAAATATCTGCGCAGTACCAGGTTGCCAACCCGCGTGACTTCGTGCTCAACGTTCGTGATCCGGGACTCTCCATTGAGAACGCACTGGATTCGGCGCTGCGTCACGTGGTGGGCGGTACGGATATGATTGAGATTTTAACCTCAGGTCGTGAAATTCTGGGTAGCTCGGTCGCAAGCCGCTTGCAAACCTACCTAGACGCCTATGGTGCAGGTATTCGTCTTCAAACCATTAACATTGAGTCGACCTCAGCGCCCGCGCCGGTGATTGATGCGTTCGACGATGTTATTCGTGCCCGCGAAGATCGTCAGCGTACCATCAATGAAGGCATGGCGTATGCCAATGCGATCATCCCGGCTGCCCAAGGTCAGGCGCAGCGCGTAGTTGAGCAAGGCCAAGGTTACCGCGAGTCAGTGGTCGCTGAAGCGCAGGGTCAGGCTAACCGCTTTAACGCACTGTTGACCGAGTACCGTAATTCGCCTGCCATTATGCGTGAGCGTATGTACCTGGATGCGATTGAAGAAGTATTCGGTAATACTCCGAAGGTGTTGTTGGATGTTGGCGAAAATGCGCCACTGATGTACCTGCCGTTAGATCAAATGAGAGGCGGCTCAGGTAGCAGTAGCGCTAGTAGCAATAACAGCGACAGTAATAACAGCGAGACGGTTGATCCGCGTGTCCTGGATTCCCTACGCACCGGTCAGGGCAGTTCGTCGTCGTCGAGTAATAGCTCCATTCGCAGGGAGGGCCGCTAAATGATTAATAATCGATCCCTGCTAATCGTAGGTGGCCTTGCTGCCGTGGCTTGGTTGGCCAGCAACAGCCTGTATGTGGTGGATGAAACCGAACGCGCTGTTAAGCTGCGTTTTGGTGAGGTAATTGAAGAAAACATCCAGCCAGGGCTGCATGTAAAAATCCCTATCGCGCAGACCATTCGTAAGTTTGATACCCGCTTACTGACTCTGGATACCGATACCAGCCGCTATCTGACCCTTGAGCAGAAAGCGGTAATTGTCGATTCTTACGTCAAGTGGCAGGTCATCAACCCAACGCGTTACTACGAGGCCACGGCCGGTGACGAGTTGATGGCGATTCGCTTGATTCAGCCGCGTGTTGACGAAAGCCTGCGTAACGAGTTTGGTCGTCTTAACTTGCAAGAGATTATTGCAGAGCGTCGCGATGATCTGATGACTGGGCCTACCTCTGAGCTTGATGCGCTGATGCGAGATGAGTTGGGTGTGGCGATTCGTGATATTCGAATCAAGCGCATCGACCTTCCGCAAGACGTTTCAGCCGCCGTCTTTGACCGGATGCGCTCTGAGCGTGAGCGTGAAGCCCGCGAGTGGCGTGCTCAGGGTCAGGAAGAGGCAGAGCGGATTCGCGCCAATGCGGATCGTCGTCGCCAAGTGCTACTCGCCCAAGCTAACGAGCGCTCTGAAACGCTGCGTGGTGAGGGTGATGCAGAAGCGGCCGCGATTTTCTCTCAGGCGTACAGTCAAGACGAAGAGTTTTTCGCCTTTTGGCGTAGTCTGAACGCTTACCGAGAAAGTTTCGCTGGCGATAACAACTTGCTGGTACTTGAGCCAGATAGTGATTTCTTCCGCTATCTGCGCAGTGCTGCTCCCAGCAACGGCGAGTAAGTTTGCACGCCTAAGCCCCGCCTCAATGTGCGGGGTTTATCTGGCCCGCAAACGTGATAGACTTAATTAACCGGGCGTCGCCCGGTTTTTTTGTGGCCCTCGTTTCGTGAACGTTTACCTGCAGTGCCCGGTGAGGCTGTTGGTGGCGTCGTTAGAAAGGGCCTTCATCGTCTCGCAGGATTGTTCACATGACCATCGCTGACCGCTGGCTACTGCCCGACGGCATGGATGAGGTGCTGCCGCCTCAGGCAAGCCGCATGGAAGAGCTGCGCCGTGCGCTGCTTGATCTTTACCATTGCTGGGGCTACGACCAAGTAATGCCGCCTCCGGTGGAGTTTTTGGACTCTTTGCTCACCGGTACCGGTACTGATTTAGATCTTCAAACGTTTAAGCTGACGGATCAACTAACGGGCCGCATGATGGGGGCATCTGCTGATGTTACCCCGCAGGTAGCGCGCATGGACGCTCATTCGCTAAAGCGCCAAGGGCCGGTTCGCCTGTGTTACTGCACCAACGTCTTGCGTGCCAAAGCGGATCAGCACCAGGGCGGGCGTAGCCCGGTTCAGGTAGGCGTTGAGCTGTTTGGCCATGCAGGACTAGAAGCTGACAGCGAAATCATTCATCTAGCGCTGTCTAGCTTGAAAGCCGCCGGCGCTGAAGAAGTGCATTTGGCGTTGGGCCATATTGGTATCTACCGAAGTTTGGTGGAAGCAGCCGCGTTGAATGATGAGCAGGAGCGTGGGCTGTTTGCAGCGCTAGCGTTAAAGTCACCTGGGCAGTTGGCTGAGCAGGTTAACGCCAGCGTGAGAGACCCAGCCTTAGCCGATATGTTAATAGCGCTGGGTGAGCTGCATGGTGATGCCGGTGTGCTAAGAGAAGCCCGCGAGCGTTTTGCCGGTGCGCCTGCGCCAGTGTCTGCAGCGCTTGACCAATTAGAGGCGCTCTACAAAGGGGTGCTGGCACGCTTTGACGTGTCGCTCTATTTTGACCTAGCAGAGCTGCGTGGCTATCAATACCATACCGGTATGATATTTGCGGCTTATGTGCCTGGCTACGGCCATGCGCTAGCCAAAGGCGGGCGCTATGATGATACTGGGCGTGCGTTTGGCCGTGCAAGGCCAGCTACGGGTTTTTCCATGGACTTGAAACAACTGGCATCGCTGGCGCTGGCATCGCCCAGCCAAGGTGCAATTTGGGCACCTGCCCAAGAAGAAGAGTCGCTTAACGCTGCCATTGCCGCGCTGCGTGAGCAGGGTGAACGCGTAATTCAAGCGCTGCCAGGGCAGCGTACAGGGCCGGCGGAGCACAACTGTGACCGCCGTCTTGAGTTTATTGATGGCCGTTGGCAGACAGCGGCCCTGACACAAGAGACGAGTGCATAATGGGTAAGAATGTCGTAGTCCTGGGTACCCAGTGGGGCGATGAAGGCAAAGGTAAAATTGTCGACCTACTGACTGAGTCAGCCTCTGCGGTTGTTCGCTTCCAAGGCGGGCATAATGCGGGTCATACGCTGGTGATCGATGGTGAGAAAACCGTTCTACACCTTATTCCTTCTGGCGTTCTGCGCCCGGGGAAAACGTGTGTGATTGGTAACGGTGTGGTGCTGTCACCGGAAGCATTGATCAAAGAGATCCGCGAGCTGGAAGCGAAGGGCGTACCCGTTCGCGAACGCCTGCGTCTCTCCCCTGCGTGCCCGCTTATCTTGCCTTACCACGTGCGTCTAGACCAAGCGCGTGAGAAAGCGCGTGGCGTTGCCAAAATTGGTACCACTGGTCGTGGTATTGGCCCCGCTTATGAAGACAAAGTAGCGCGTCGTGGTTTGCGCTTGGGCGATATGCTTCACCGCGAGCGTTTCGCGTCCAAGCTTGGCGAAGTGCTGGATTACCACAACTTCGTACTGGTGAATTACCACGGTGAACCAGCGGTAGATTTCCAGGAAGTGCTGGATAGCGCGATGCAGATGGCTGAAGAGCTGCGCCCAATGGTTAGCGATACGGTCAGCATGGTGCATGACCTGCGTAAAGCCGGTGAGAACATCCTGTTTGAAGGCGCGCAAGGCTCGCTACTGGATATTGATCACGGCACTTACCCCTACGTGACCAGCTCTAACACCACCGCTGGTGGTACGGCAACCGGTTCAGGCGTTGGGCCGCTATACCTGGATTACGTGCTGGGTATTACTAAGGCGTACACCACGCGCGTTGGCTCTGGCCCGTTCCCCACCGAGCTATTTGACGTTGACGGTCGCCACCTGGCCGAGCGTGGCCACGAATTTGGTGCCACCACTGGTCGCCCGCGTCGCTGTGGCTGGTTTGATGCCGTCGCGCTGCGCCATGCGGTGCAAATCAACTCGGTATCGGGTATTTGCTTAACCAAGCTTGATGTACTGGACGGCCTGGAAAATATCCGTGTGTGCGTTGGCTATCGTAGTAAAGATGGTGAAGTGCTGGATAATCCGGTTGATTCGGAAGGCTACGAGGCTATCGAGCCGCTGTACCAAGATTTACCGGGCTGGAAAGAGTCTACGCTGGGCGCTAAGCGAGTAGAGGATTTACCTGCTAACGCTCGCGCGTATATCAGCTTCTTAGAAGAGCAGGTAGGCACCAGTATTGATATTATTTCCACTGGGCCTGACCGTGTCGAAACGATTGTGCTGCGTAACCCGTTTCATGACTAAGCAAGTCTTCACATTGCCAGTATAAATAGGTAAGCGAAGTCACATAAATAGGGTCACTACAGAGAGGGGCGATGTAATCGCCCCTCTCTTGTTTTTTAACTGTTGTGTTCAGCTATTGCTTGTTAGCTACTGTGTCTCTGCGCCCCGGCATTCTAAAAATCGATACCACGTCGAGCCTGTAAGCCGTTATTGAACGCATGGCGTACTTCCTGCATTTCAGTCACTGTGTCTGCCATGTCGACGAGTTCACGGTGGGCGTTGCGGCCAGTAATGATCACGGTTTGTTCGTTAGGCCGATTGATAAGCGCCTGCTTAACCGTGGCAATATCTAAATATCCAAACTTCAGCATGTAGGTAATTTCATCCAGCACGACTAAGTAGGTGTCCGGATCGGCGAGCATTTTTTCCGCTTCTTGCCATACGGCTTGGCAAGCTCGGGTATCGGCCTCTCTATCCTGTGTGTCCCAGGTAAAGCCAGTCGCCATAATTTCAACGCTTAAATTGGGGTCTTCTGCCAAGCGGTCGCGCTCGCCGCACTCCCATTGGCCTTTAATGAACTGCACGACCGCCACCTTATAGCCGTACCCCAATGCCCGAGTAACGGTGCCCCAAGCTGCCGTTGTTTTACCTTTCCCATTGCCTGTATTTACAAGTAGCAGACCGCGCTGCTCAGTCGCATTAGCCACTTTTTCATCAACGCGAGCTTTCAGTTTTTCCATGGACGCCTTATGGCGTGTATCACGATCACTCATTGTGGCTCCCGGGTGTTTGATTAACTTAGCGATGGCTAGGTTAAGCGATTTTTAAGCAATTAACACTAATGTGCATAGGTTTTGTATAAAAATATGCGCTGCTTTGTCGAAGATTTCCAGCCTAAAATTTCTTTGTTCAGGAAGAGAATTGGCCGCGTGGGGGCTTGCTGCTCTAGAATAGTGGGTCATATCTTGTTAGGAATAATGCCATGCCATCATTTGATATTGTGTCTGAGTTTGACCAGCACGAAGCGTCCAATGCGGTCGATCAAGCAAATCGCGAAATTCAAACCCGGTTTGATTTCAAGGGAGTTGATGCCAGCTTTGCTCTTGAAGGCGAGAAAGTCCAGCTAGAGGCCGAAGTCGATTTTCAACTTAAACAAATGATCGAAGTGCTGCGTAACCGTTTGATCGCTCGTGGTATTGATGCTCGTTGCATGGATATTCAAGACGCTGTGCTCTCAGGTGTTAAAGCACGCCAGGAAGTGGTACTCAAGCAAGGGCTAGACCAAGCGGAAGCCAAAGATGTGGTGAAACGCATCAAAGGTAGCAAATTGAAAGTGCAGGCCCAAATCCAGGGGGAAAAAGTACGCGTTACGGGTAAAAAGCGCGATGATTTACAAAGCGTTATGGCGCTGCTGCGTGGCGAAGAAGGACCCGAGTTGCCGCTGCAGTTTGATAATTTTCGCGATTAATTCGTGCTTCACTCAATTGTTGCGATAGCGCCCGTAACGGCGCTATCCACCGACTCAAAACTCAAAGGAGTTTCGCACTATGTCTGATCCGCAGCCGGTTTATTTAAGCGACTATCAGCCGCCCGCCTACCACGTTACCCATACCGAGCTGACGTTTGATCTTGACCCCACTACGACTCGCGTTAAAGCAAGATTAATGATTGAGCGCCACGCTGAGGCCGACGCCGCAGCCCCGCTGGTGCTTAATGGCGAGCACCTGACGCTCGTTAAGCTCGCGATTGATGGTCGGCTGCTTACCGACACCGATTATCAGCGTGATAGCGAAACGCTGCGCATTGAAAATGTGCCTGCAGCGTTTTGCTTGGAAAGCGTTGTGGAAATTTCCCCTAGCACGAATACCGCTCTAGAGGGCCTGTACCAATCTAACGGTATGTACTGTACCCAGTGCGAAGCGGAGGGGTTTCGAAGGATAACGTTCTACCCTGACCGCCCGGATGTGATGGCAACGTTTAAGGTTACCGTGGTGGGTGATGCCACTAGCGAACCCGTGCTGCTGGCTAACGGCAACCCCGTGGATAAGGGCACCGTAGAAGGCGGTCGTCACTACGTGATATGGGAAGACCCGCACCCTAAGCCTTGTTATTTATTTGCGCTGGTAGCCGGTGATCTGCGCAAAGTAGAAGACCACTTTACCACCATGAGCGGGCGTGACGTTACGCTTCAACTTTGGGTGGAAGAAGAGAACCTGGATAAAACCGACCATGCCATGGCCTCACTCAAGCGTGCCATGACCTGGGATGAGCAGACGTATGGCCGTGAGTACGATTTGGATCTGTTCATGATCGTGGCGGTCAACGACTTCAATATGGGCGCGATGGAGAACAAGGGCTTAAACATCTTCAACTCCGCGGCGGTATTGACGCACCCCAATACTGCAACCGACGCGGCTTTTCAAAACGTCGAAGGTATCGTTGCCCATGAGTACTTTCATAACTGGTCAGGTAACCGCGTCACGTGCCGTGACTGGTTCCAGCTCTCGCTAAAAGAGGGGTTTACGGTGTTCCGCGACCAGTGCTTCTCAGCAGATACCAACTCAGCACCGGTAAAGCGTATTCAAGACGTGTCGTTTTTCCGCACTGCTCAATTTGCTGAAGATGCAGGCCCTACGGCGCACCCCATACGCCCCGATCATTTTATTGAGATCACCAACTTCTACACCCTGACCATTTATGAAAAGGGTGCAGAAGTGGTGCGCATGCTGCGTAACTTACTAGGTTGGGAAGATTTTCGTCGTGGCTCGGATCTCTATTTCGAGCGTTTTGATGGTCAGGCGGTCACCATTGAAGATTTTGTTGGCTGCATGGCAGAGGTCTCGGGCGCTGATTTAGGCCAGTTCATGCGTTGGTACTCCCAAGCAGGCACGCCGGAAATTGATGCCCGTGGTGAGTATGATTACGCCCATGGCGAATACCACCTCACGCTTCGCCAGCGCACGCCGGCTACTCCTGGTCAGCTTGATAAATTGCCGCTGCACATTCCCGTTCGAATGGGCTTGGTGGGCACGAAGTCAGGGCAAGATCTTACGCTTACTCTAGATGGTGAAAAGCTAGGCAAAGACGCGGTTATCCACCTTCGAGATGACGAGCAAACCTTCGTGTTTACCGATGTGGCCGAAGCGCCGGTACCATCACTGCTGCGCGATTTTTCGGCACCTGTAAAATTGCACTTCCCATACTCCCGTGAGGATTTAGCCTTCCTACTTACGCACGATAGTGATGGCTTTAACCGCTGGGATGCAGGTCAGCGTCTGGCCATGTTGGCACTGGATGATCTTATCGCTGCCCACCGTAACGGTGTCGAAAAGGTCATGGATAGCCGTGTAGTGGAAGCGTTTAGAACGCTGCTAACCGGTGAAGTGAGTGATAAAGCGGTGCTGGCGGAGATGCTCACATTACCCTCAGAAGCATACATCGCTGAACAGCAGCCCATCATTGATGTAGATGCGATTCATGCGGCCCGTGAATTTGTGCGCCAGTCGCTGGCCATCGCGCTGCGCGATGAGTTTCTAGCAACCTATAACGAAAACGTTAGTGATGAGCACTATGCACCCTCGCCAGAGCAAATCGCTCAGCGGAGCCTTAAAAACGTAGCGCTTACATATTTAATGTCGATTGAAGATGAGCAGGGGCTAGCATTGTGTGAGGCCCAGTTTGCTGCAGATCACAATATGACCGATGTTCGCCATGCGTTAACCCTGTTGGTGCATAGCGACCGGGACGACCTTGCCTCACCTGCGCTTAAAACGTTTGGGCAGAAGTGGGCGCACGACCCGTTAGTGATGGATCAGTGGTTTACTATTCAGGTATCTCGGCCGCAGCAAGATGTCCTTGAGCGAGTTGAGTACTTAATGCAGCACCCAGCCTTTTCCATCAAAAACCCTAACAAGGTGCGTGCTCTAATTGGGGCATTTGCTCAGAATAGGGTTAACTTCCACCGTTTAGATGGCAAAGGTTACGCGCTGCTGGCAGACGTGGTGATCGAACTTAACCGCTTAAACCCCGAGATAGCGGCACGCTTAATTACACCACTAACACGTTGGCAGCGTTTTGATGAAGAGCGTCAACAGCTAATGCGTGAGCAGCTCGAGCGCATTAAGCGCGAGCCGCTATCATCAAATGTGTTTGAGGTGGTTGAGAAGGCGCTGGCCTGATAGATAGCAGCGAATTAACCATGGAAAGGGAAAACCTAGGTGAACGATTCACAGCAGCGTTATCTACTCATCATTAATGGTAAGTCTGCCGGTAATCCGGCGCTTCGCGAAGCCGTTGAAGAGCAAAGGAAAGCAGGCACGCATATTACCGTTCGCTCTACCTGGGAGGGGGGCGACGCTGCTGCGTTTGCGGCCCAATCGGTTGAGCTGGGCGCAACGTGTGTGGTGGCTTGCGGCGGCGATGGCACGGTCAATGAGGTGGTGAATGGCTTAATGCAGCTAGCGCAGGATCAGCGTCCTGCTCTCGGTATTGTGCCGCTTGGCAGCGCCAATGATTTTGCGACGTCTTTGGGTCTGCCGCTGGAACCAGGGCCTGCCTTAGCCGCAGCGTTGACGCTTTCGCCGTCACCGATTGATGTGCTGCGCGTGTCTGCAGAAGCGGATGATGAGCGTTTTACCAGCTACTACATCAACATGATGACCGGTGGCTTTGGGGCTGAAATTACCTCAACCACACCCAAAACGCTAAAGCGCATGCTGGGTGGGGGAGCTTATTCGCTCATGGGTGCGTTTAAGGCGTGGAGACACCGAAGTTATCGTGGCACCTTGCACTGGGGGGAGGAGGAGCGTTGCGCTGAGCTATTGCTGTTAGCGTTGGGTAATGGTCGTCAGTCGGGCGGTGGTCAAGTTTTAGCGCCCAACGCTAAGTTGGACGACGGGCGTTTGGACGTGTTGATGGTTAAGGACTTTACCTCTGTTTTACAGCTGCCGAAGATAATCACTGAGTTGCAACAATTCCCGAAAGAGGGCCGGTATGTGAGTTATTTCACGGTCAGTCAGCTAACCGTCACGACTCAACAGGATGACCCTCCCTGGCCGTTAACACTGGACGGGGAGGCGCGGCATTACGACCGCTTCTCCGTTGAAATGGTGCCGCTGGCGCTGAAAGTTCTGCTGCCTGATAAGTGCCCGCTGTTGGTAGCAAATAACTAAGACTCAATGCGACCGCCTTTTATCGGCTGTTAGAATTATATTTAAAGCCACCTGAGGAGAATGGTTCGATGGTAAATCGTTTATGGATACCTGCGCTTGCTGCCCTGGCACTACTGCTAAGTGCCTGTGGTGACAGTCAGGAAGAGCCTGCTGTCGCCCCTGAAGAGAGTGCGTCATCCCTCTCGGATGATGAGGTGGTGCAAAATGAAGATGCGCCTGCAGCAGCAGAGAACGCTGCTGAAATGCCAGAGCCTGAAGAGATGGAGGATAGTGTTGAAGCGCGTCAAGCGGCAGAGGAGCTAGAGCAAGCCGAAACACTTCGCGCGGACGATAATGATACGTTGGCGGAACAGCCCCAAGAAGCAGAAGAGATACAGGCGGGTGAGGATACGTTAGCCACCGACCCTGAAGATGCGTTAGATGAAACAAGTGCCATGCCAGGGGAAACAACCCGCTCGGATGTGGACGACATTATCGCTGAAACCGAACGCCGTTTTGAAGAGGCTCAGCAGCAGTTAGAGCAGCAGTTTCAGGAAGTAGAGCAACAGTCCACAACGTTGGAGCCAATGGAGAGCGAAGATCTTCCTACCCGTTGGGAAACGGACAGCAGCTTGCCAGAGAGTTCGCGTTTGGAAGACGACCTAGAATCGACGGATGTCGATGCATTGATTGAAGATACCGAACGTCGTTTTGAAGAAGCACAGCAGCGCTTAAACGAGCAGTTTGAGGAAATAGAGCGAGATCGCGACGGCGGTGCTGAAATCATAGAGAGGAATAATTCAGAGGAGAGCGCACAAGATGCCGAAGCAGAGCTTGAAGGCCTAAACGCCACTCAATAACTGTTTTTGATGTGTTAACAGGTGCATTAAGGCCCGTTTTGCGGGCCTTAATGTATTTTAGGCAGTAGTATCCCCACTGTTTTAAGACGCTAAGGTGAGGTTAAGTCCGTTTTGATAGCCTGTCGTTACGACTAGACCACGCGGATATTTGACGCCTGCAAGCCTTTTTTACCCTGCGTCACGTCAAAGCTAACCTTGGCTCCCTCTGGAAGCGTTTTAAAGCCATCTGCCTGGATCTCAGAAAAGTGAGCGAATAGGTCATCACCACCGTCATCGGGAGAGATGAAACCATAACCTTTGGTGTCGTTGAACCACTTGACCGTGCCAGTTGCCATTGCTCATGTCCTTAATATGCTTAATGATGTGCAAGCACGATACGTGCTTGCGTCTCAAAATGACTCTAGACGCAGAGAAGTAGCGCGTCCAGCGACGAATAAGCAACGCCTCCTAACTTATTGGGCTTACATGATGCTGCAAACGACCTTGATTGACGGGCAGTTCGTACCTTTTTTGCTTGCGATTACGCTTCTTTCGATAAGCCCAGGGGTGGATACCCTGCTGGTAATACGTAACACCGCTCGCGGTGGCGTCCGCGATGGAGTAGTAACGAGCGTTGCGATTTGCTGCGGGCTGTTTGTGCATGCCACTATTTCGGCGCTGGGGATCTCTTTCATTCTGCTTCAGTCGGCGTGGGCTTTTCATCTGCTTAAGCTTGCCGGGGCGGCTTATTTGATTTGGTTAGGCGTGGCGAGCCTATTGGCAGCTCGCCGCGGTAGGGCGCTACCCGTTAAAAGCGTTCTACAGTCGGCATCGCCAGTGTCCATCTGGCAGCCGGTAAAAGAGGGGTTGCTCTCTAATGTACTGAACCCGAAAACGGTGGTGTTCTATATGGCGTTTTTGCCTCAGTTTATCGCGCCAACCGACCCCGCGTTGTTGAAGTCGTTATGGTTAGCCGGTGTTCACTTTGTGATTGCTAATATCTGGCAAATTAGCGTGGTTCTTATGGTCGGGGGGGCAAGCAAATGGCTGGCCAGCCCCCGGTTTGCGCAAACGCTTAATGCCGCCACAGGTGCTGTACTGATCATGTTTGGTGTGCGCTTAGCGTTAGAGCAGCGCCCGGTTTAACCGGGCGCTGGTAGCGGCCATTAAGATAGCTAAATGATTAACGATGAGTAAGTGATTAACGACGAACGAGTAGCGCCCGATCATAGCGCACGTCCTGCTCGTTCTCGCTGAGCAGCGATACACCTTCACTATTACCGCCATTGGCTAAGCTTTCGAAAATTACGCGATAAGTCAGGACGGCTTGCACATAGTTGCGAGTTTCCCGAAACGGGATGCTTTCGACGAATAAATCGAACGACTCAACACCGTTACCCAACCATTGATCTACCCGCCCAGGTCCAGCATTGTACGCGGCTGCAGCGGCTAGGCGGTTACCCTGGTAGCGTTCGATCTTGTCGCGCAGGTAAGTGCTGCCTAGGCGGATATTAAGCTCTGGCTCTAAGACACCGTAGGGGCCGGGGTCGTTAAGGCCCAGCTGACGACTAACCTGGCTGGCGGTACCGGGCATCAACTGCATGAGACCGCGCGCACCTGCGGGGGAAAGAGCGACTGGGTTATAGGCGCTTTCGCGGCGAGTAATAGCCATGAGTAAGTACGGATCGACACCGGTTAAGCGTCCCCAGTGTAAAAAATTATCTCGATAAGCGGGGGGGAAGCGCCAGTCGAGAGCATCCCACATCTCAGCGGCAATGGTGGTTTGCACGAGGCGAGCATGCCACCCCTGGTGTGCAGCATAATCAGCAAGCGCACGCGCCTGTTGAGACGGGGCATTGCGGACAGCGTGCAGCCACTCACTGTTGGCAAGCCCCTCTTCACCAATGCGCAGTAAAGCCTCCGTGCGCTGAACGGCGGGTAGCTGGGCTGTTAGCTCTCTGGAGGCCTCATCAAAGTGGTTACGCTCTAAGTTGAGCTGATAGGGTTGGTTCAGCCGTTCAGCAGCGGCAAAACCATAGAAACTGCGGTCGGTGGCTGCCTGACGATAGCGCGCATCGGCAGCGTCCTGGTTGCCAAGTGCTTGATTCGCCCTTGCCAGCCAATACTGCCAGCGGCTGCTCTCTTCCTGACTGGCGGGCATTTCTGCAATCCAGTGCATAACGTCTGCCCATTGGCGCTCGGCCAGGGCGCGGCGAACCCGAAGCTCCAGTACACGTTCACTTTCCAAGCTGGGTAATACACTGTCGACCCAATTTAGAGTGCCCGGCACATCGCGTACCAAGACATAAAAAGCGAGTTCTTCTTCAATTACCTGTTGATCGGCGGCTGCTAAGTTCAAGCGTGGCCGCATGTCCTGCCAAGCGGCAAAGGCGCCTGGAGTGTTTTCTCGCGTGAAGCGTTGCATGGCGGCTTTGTAAAAAGCAGCGGTGGCTGCACACTCTGGGCCAAGACATGCCGGCGCTGTGGTCAGCGCCTGACTATTGTTATCTACTGAGGCAACCGTGTTACGGGCCGTTTGCCACTGATCGCTTAGCAGCCCGCCTAAGTAACTGCTCAAGCGCTCCTCACCTGACTGCCACGCCAGCATCTTGCGTTCCCAAATGGCGGTAGCGTCAATGGTTCCATCAGCCCTCAGGCGGTTGAAAAGAGCATTACAGGCATCCGGCTGCGAGCTGCCTACCCGCCAAAGAGCAAGGCCTGCTTCTTTCGCTAGCTGAGGCTCTCTATCCAGCAGGGCCGTGTAGTAATAGCATTGGCGTGCGGTGCCTTCGGGTTCACCATCAGCCACGGCGAGTAAATCCCCAAAGCGGCCTGCGTAGCCATAATGAGCGATGGCTTGACCGCGCATCCACTCCGACAGGGGAGAGTCGGCGTGCTGGTCTATGAAGCGCTGTACCTCACTAGACGAAACATTCGGCAATTGACCGCGTAAGCGGTGATACTCAACGTAGCCCTCAAGAACATGCCCCTCAATCGCACGCTCATCCACCTGCTGCCACTGCTGCTGACGCGCGGCTTCTAGTGCATCGCGCATCGCGGCGTCAGAGGATGCCCAAGAAACAACAGGTAACCCTACCAATACAGCCGTACACAGGCTGCGAAGGGTGGAACGAAATGGCGAAGCCTGCATGGCACGTCCTCTTGCTGGCTAGCGGCTAAACGCCGCTATAGTGAACTTAAAGCGTGAACAACGTTCTGACAATCGTGACACTTGGAGGATTCAATTACGATGGCACGATTATCCACTTGGTGGCTGTTTCGTCGACTAAAAACGCGCGCTTGGGCGATAAAAAGGATTTTCCGTGCGCTAAAACTTTTTTTACCGATGACGCGCGATGTGCTCCGGGGAGACTTCAGGCCCGTTCCTTGGGCGGCGTTTGGCACTATAGTGCTGGCGCTTGCATATCTCGTGATGCCTTTCGATTTAATACCCGATTTCCTGATCCTGTTGGGTGTTGTCGATGATGTCTTAATTGTGGGCTGGCTGTTGAACCGTGTTGATACACAGCTTGCCGATTATCGCGCATGGAAATTTGCCGGCGAGGCGGCCACGGCTTCTTCGCACACACCTTCTTGAAATTGCGTTGCTTAACCCCATATTGAGTTCACATCTTTTTCGCTTCCACCTCCC
Organism: Vreelandella venusta; assembly: GCF_044809155.1. GTDB lineage: Bacteria > Pseudomonadota > Gammaproteobacteria > Pseudomonadales > Halomonadaceae > Vreelandella > Vreelandella venusta_B. The sequence goes on along the minus strand of NZ_CP085241.1, from coordinate 2,075,950 downwards.
ACAGGTGGAAGCATTCAATAAAACGTGAACAATGAGGGCTAAGCGCATGACAACGGCGACCCACGAAGAAACTCTTGGCTTTCAAACGGAAGTTAAGCAGCTCCTAAACTTGATGATTCACTCCCTGTACTCTAACCGGGAGATTTTTCTACGCGAGTTGATTTCCAACGCCGCAGACGCTTGCGACAAGTTACGCTACGCCGCGCTGGACAATGACGCGCTGTACGAAGGCGATAGCGAGCTGCGCATCGAAATTGAGCACGACCGCGACGCCAACACAATTACCCTGCGCGATAACGGCATTGGCATGAACCGTGAAGACGTGATCGCCAACTTGGGTACTATCGCACGTTCGGGAACCGCAGAGTTTCTCAAGCAGCTCTCCGGCGAGCAGCAGAAGGATGCCAAGCTGATCGGTCAGTTTGGTGTCGGTTTCTACTCAGGCTTTATCGTTGCTGATGAAGTCTCAGTACGTACCCGTAAAGCAGGCACGGCAGCGTCTGAGGGGGTTGAGTGGCGCTCAAAAGGCGAGGGCGAGTTCACCGTTGCTGATATTGAGCGCGAGGTTCATGGCACCGAAATTACTCTGCACCTGAAAGAGGATGCTAAAGAGTTCGCCGACGACTACCGCCTGCAAAGCCTAGTGCGTAAGTACTCGGATCATATCGAAGTGCCAGTGCGCATGCCGAAAACTGAAACGGCAAAAGACGACGAAGGCAATGAGATCGAAGGTAGTGAAGTGACTACCTGGGAAACTGTCAACGAAGCCACTGCGCTGTGGGCACGCCCGAAGAGCGAGGTGTCCGACGACGAATATAAAGCGTTTTACAAGCACGTTGCTCATGACTTCAGCGACCCGCTCACCTGGAGCCACAACAAGGTCGAGGGCAAGCTAGAGTACACCAGCCTGCTGTATGTGCCGGGTCGTGCGCCGTTCGATATGTTTGACCGTGACGGTTCACGCGGTGTGAAGCTCTATGTTCAGCGCGTCTTTATCATGGATGACGCCGAGCAGTTCCTGCCGCTCTACCTGCGCTTTATCAAAGGCGTACTGGATACCCGTGACTTGTCGCTGAACGTCTCCCGTGAGCTGCTGCAGCAGGATCCCAAGGTCGACAAGATCAAAGGGGCGCTGACCAAGCGTGCGCTGGATATGCTCAAAAAGCTCTCCAAGGATAAAGAGCAGTATCAAACCTTCTGGAACACTTTCGGTAGCGTGTTGAAAGAGGGGCCGGGTGAAGACTTCGCTAACCGCGAGAAAGTCGCTGGACTTCTGCGGTTTGCTTCCACGCATACCGATACGGCTGCCCAAGAGCACTCCTTGGCGGATTACGTCGAGCGCATGAAAGAGGGCCAGAAGAAGATCTACTACGTGGTAGCGGACAGCTTTAACGCAGCGAAAAACAGCCCGCACCTGGAGATCTTCCGTAAGAAAGGCATTGAGGTATTGCTGCTCTCTGACCGCATTGACGAGTGGCTGATGAGCCACCTAACGGAGTTTGACGGCAAGTCGTTCGCGGATGTAGCCAAAGGCGAGCTGGATCTGGGCGATGTCGAGGACGAAGCCGAGAAAAAAGCCCAGGAAGAGACCGCCAAGGCAAAAGAAGACCTGGTTAAGCGTGTTAAGGAAGCGCTGAGCGACGGTGTTCAAGAGGTGAAAATCACGCACCGTTTGACCGACTCGCCTGCCTGTGTGGTGCTGCCGGAGCACGAGATGGGCTATCAGATGCGCCGGATTATGGAAGCCGCTGGTCAAAAGCTGCCCGACGTGAAGCCTATTCTTGAGCTAAATCCCAGCCACGCTCTGGTTGCGCGTTTGGAAAATGCCGAGGGTGACCTGTTTGGCCAGTTAGCCCATATCCTGCTGGACCAAGCGATTATCGCCGAAGGCGGGCAGCTGGATGATCCGGCCGCCTACGTCAAACGGCTTAACACTGTATTAACTGCGTGATGAACAGCTAATGCTGCCACGGCCCGCTTGAAACCCAAGCGGGCCGTTTAGTTTGCTAAGGTGTGCAACCTACGAGTGACCTACTAGGATATCGTTATGGCTGAACAGCGGATCAATGTGGCGGTACTGGGAGGCGGCAGTTTTGGGACTGCACTGGCCAGTATTGCCGCAGATAACGGCGCTAATGTGCGCCAGTGGATGCGTGATGAAGCGCTGGTCGCGCAGATTAATCAGGAACACCGCAACGGGCGCTACCTGCCGCACTATGCCATGAACCCCGTCGTGCAGGCATCCACCGATATGCAGACCGTGCTGGCAAATGCCGAGTTAGTATTGATTGCAATACCCTCTAAAGCATTTCGTAGCGTGGTACAGGCGGCTAAGCCTTGGCTGTCGCCAGAGCAGATCTTGGTCAGCACCACGAAAGGTATCGAACAAGATAGCTTTTTACTGATGAGCCAAGTGCTTGAGCAAGAAACCAGCTTTCCCCATATTGGCGTTATCGCTGGGCCTAACTTGGCATCTGAAATAGCCGACAAGCAGCTTACCGCCACGGTCATCGCCAGTGCGGACGCGCTAACACGCACGCGGGTACAACAGGCTTTAGGCTGCCGCTATTTTCGCGTATACGCCAGTAACGACCGTCATGGTGTTGAGCTAGGGGGCGCGCTAAAAAATATCTATGCCATTGCTGCGGGTATGGCGGCTGCGCTGGGGATGGGGGAAAACACGCGCAGCATGCTAATGACCCGTGCCTTGGCAGAGATGAGTCGCTTTGCGGTGGCTCAGGGCGCTAACCCCATGACCTTTTTAGGCTTAGCGGGGGTGGGGGATTTAATCGTTACCTGCTCATCCAACTTATCCCGTAACTACCGGGTGGGGTTTGCCATGGGTGAAGGACGCAGCCTAGAGGACGCTGTCTCGGCGCTTGGGCAAGTTGCCGAGGGAGTGAATACGGTGAAGTTGGTTTGTGAAAAGGCGCGTGAAATGGGCGTCTACATGCCGCTTGCAGAGGGATTAAATCGCGTGCTTTTCGAGGGGGTGCCTGCACAGGAGATGGCTGGCACGCTAATGATGGGCGAGCAAAGCAGTGACGTTGAGTTTATTCTGCCCCGTGAGGCCGTTCAGCAGGCGCATCGCAACAGTGGAGGCTGGCATGAATAGTGGTGCCAACAGGCTGCTGATCATGCGCCATGGCGAAGCTGGGCCTGGCGTTCCTGATCACGCGCGGCGGCTCACGCTTAAGGGCGAGCAAGAAGCCAGCGCGATGGCGCGTTGGTTGGCAGCGCGAAAAGAGCAGGGCGAGCTGCCGCAGCTTACGCTGTATGCAAGCCCTTATGCGCGCGCCCAGCAAACCGCTCAGCAGCTTGGCGACGCGCTGGGTGTATCACTTAATACGCTGGATTTCATAACGCCGGATGATTCGCTCGCTGCGGTGAGCGATTGGCTGCTGAGCCAGCCTGAAGACCAAACGATCATTTTGGTAAGCCATATGCCTTTTGTCGGTGACTTGGTGGGCCTGTTGGTTGAGGGAACGTCCAGCCAGGGAGTCGGCTTTCCCACGGCCGCTGTTGCCGAACTTGAAGCAGACGTCTGGGCCGCTGGCTGTGCACAGCTCAGGCGCTTTACCCAGCCCAGCCAGCTGCCATAGCTGCATAAAAAAAGCGGCTGTCGAAACAGCCGCTTTTCATACTAATGCGAACAATCGTGCAGCTTATAAGAGCGCATCTAGCTTCGCTTTTAACACACCGTTTACCTGCTGCGGGTTGGCTGTGCCGCGCGATGCTTTCATCACTTGGCCAACAAAGTACCCAATCATCTTGCCGCGTTTTTCAGGCTCTGCATCGCGGTACTGCGCTACTTGTGCCGGGCTTTCTGCAATGACTTGATCGATCATCGCTTCAATAGCGCCGGTATCGGTGACTTGCTTCAAGCCTTTGGCTTCAATGATAGCGTCTGCGCTTTCGCCCTGGCCGTTCCACAGCGCCTGGAACACCTGCTTAGCAGCTTTGCCGTTAATGGTGTCATCGAGAACGCGGCTGATAAGCTCGCCGAGCTGCTGCGCCGAGACAGGGCTGTTCTGAATGCTCAGGTTTTCACGGTTAAGCGCGCCGGATAGCTCGCCTTGTACCCAGTTAGCCGCCTGTTTGGCATCGCCGCATACCCGGTGGACTTGCTCGAAGTACTCTGCCATTTCGCGGCTCGCGGACAGCACATTGGCATCGTAAGCAGACAGACTCAGCTCGGTTTGGAAGCGGGCGCGCTTGTCAGCAGGTAGTTCCGGAAGCTGGCTGCGTAAATGATCTAAATACGCCTGATCCAGCACCACGGGAAGAAGGTCTGGGCAGGGGAAGTAGCGGTAGTCGTTAGCTTCTTCCTTGGTGCGCATGCTACGTGTTTCATCGCGCTCAGGGTCAAACAGGCGAGTTTCCTGAACCACCTTGCCGCCATCTTCAATCAGCTCTATTTGGCGCTCAACTTCAAACGCAATGGCGCGCTCCACAAAGCGGAACGAGTTCACGTTTTTAACCTCTGCCCGGGTGCCAAACGCTTCTTGCCCTTTGGGGCGCACCGAAACGTTGACGTCGCAGCGCATGGAGCCTTCGGCCATGTTGCCATCGGAAATGCCCAGATAGGTCACGATGGAATGAATCGCTTTCAAATAGGCGGCAGCCTCTTTGGCGCTGCGCATATCCGGCTCAGAAACGATTTCCAGTAGCGGCGTGCCCGCGCGGTTTAAGTCGATACCGGTCATGCCGTGGAAATCTTCGTGCAGTGACTTACCCGCATCTTCTTCTAAGTGGGCGTGATGGATGCGAATCCGTTTAGTGGTGTCGTCATCCAAAGTGATTTCCACTTCCCCAGCGCCCACGATGGGATGGTACATCTGGCTGGTTTGGTAGCCTTTAGGCAAGTCGGGGTAGAAGTAGTTTTTACGGTCAAATACTGAGACTTCCGGGATCTCAGCATGCACCGCTAAACCAAACTGCACCGCCATGGCCACGGCCTGTTCGTTGAGCACCGGCAGTACGCCCGGCAGGCCTAAGTCAACGGCACAGGCTTGAGTGTTGGGCTCGGCGCCAAACGCGGTGGAGGCACCGGAGAAAATCTTAGAGCGCGTTGCGAGCTGAACGTGGACTTCCAGCCCGATCACTGTTTCCCATTGCATTAGGCGTTCTCCTCGGCAAAGGCAGGCAGCTGAAGATGCCAGTCGGTGGCTTGCTGGAACTGGTGCGCAACGTTGAGCAGCTGCGCTTCGGCAAAGTGAGTGCCCAGAATCTGTAACCCGACGGGGCGACCACTGGCAAAGCCTGCGGGCACGCTAATGCCGGGAATTCCCGCGAGATTGACGGCAATGGTGTAGATATCTTGCAGGTACATGGATACCGGGTCTTTCTTCGCGCCAAGATCAAACGCAGGCGTGGGTGAGGCTGGGCCCATCAGCACATCCACATCTTCAAAGGCATCGAGAAAATCCTGACGGATCAAGCGACGCACTTTCTGCGCTTTGGTGTAGTAAGCGTCAAAAAAGCCTTCGGACAGCGTGTGCGTGCCGATCAAAATGCGGCGCTTCACTTCCTCACCAAACCCTTCTGCCCGCGAGCGGGTGTAGAGGTCAATGAGATCTGCAGGCGCATCGCAGCGGTGGCCAAAACGTACACCGTCGTAGCGTGACAGGTTAGAGGAGGCCTCCGCGGGGGCGATGACGTAGTAAGCCGGAATCGCGTAATGTGTATGCGGCAGGCTGACTTCACGCACGGTGGCGCCCAGGGATTCGTACTCTTTCACCGCCGCGCGAATAGCTTTCTCTACCTCGGGATCCAGGCCGTCACCGAAATACTCTTTAGGAAGGCCAATTTTGAGGCCAGAGAGCGGGGCATTCAGGGTTTCGGTGTAATCGGGCACGCCGCGGGCGACACTGGTGGAGTCGCGCACATCGTGACCGGCAATGACGTTCATCAGGTGGGCGCAATCTTCAGCGGTGCGCGCCATGGGGCCTGCTTGGTCGAGACTGGAAGCGTAGGCAATCATGCCGTAACGAGATACGCGGCCGTAGGTTGGCTTCAAACCTGTAATACCGCAGAACGCGGCGGGCTGGCGAATAGAGCCACCGGTATCGGTGCCCATAGCGGCAGGCACTAACCCTGCTGCCACGGCGGCCGCGCTGCCACCGGAGCTTCCGCCAGGAACGGCAGATAGGTCCCAGGGGTTTTTTACTGCGCCGAAATGGCTGTTTTCGTTGGAAGAGCCCATAGCGAACTCGTCCATATTGGTTTTACCCAGGCTGATGGTGCCTGCCGTCCTGAGTTTTTCTACCACGGTGGCATCGTAGGGCGCGATAAAGTTATCGAGCATTTTGGAGCCACAGCTGGTTTTGACGCCTTTGGTACAAAAAATATCTTTCAGCGCTAATGGAATGCCTGTCAACGTTCCGGCACTACCTGCTTTGCGAGACTGGTCGGCAACTTCAGCCTGGTCGAGCGCCTGCTCAGCGGTCACCGTGATAAAGCTGTTGAGCGTGCCATCGGCTTGCTCAATGCGCTGTAAAAAGTGCGAGGTAAGCTCGCGGCTGGAAAACTCACCGCTTTTAAGCGCGGCGGCCAGTTGGGTAACGGTTTTATCATGCATGACCCGGAAGCTCCGTTCGGGGCGAAAAGGAGAGGTGGAAAATAGTGGCGCTGGCAGCGCAGTCTATCTCTGCTTAATTCGCTATTTATTCCACGACACGCGGTACAAGGTAGAGGCCTTCTTCTACAGCAGGTGCGCAGCGCTGGAAGCTGTCGCGCTGATTGGTTTCCGTTACCTCGTCGGCACGTAGTCGCTGGGTGGCATCCAGTGGGTGTGCAAGTGGCATAACACCTTCGGTATCAACGCTTTGTAGTTGATCGACCATATCCAGTATGCGGCTTAGGTCGTCCACAAAGCCACTGGCTTGGTCATCGCTAACGGCGAGCCGGGCTAAGTGAGCGGCCCGGCGTACATGAGACTCTTCAAGCGCCATGATCGAGATTTCCTCGCAAATGTGATGGAACATATCCCGCGTTAAGCGGTATACATACGGTCATCTTAAATTCGTCTTGTATGGCAGACGTAGAAAATAGCCGCAAAAGGTACCACATATTGACTCTTTCGGGCAGTGTTGGGCGTGACTCGCGCTTGCTGCCAAGGGGTTGCAGTGATACCGTTTGCATCCGCACAGGGTTCCCGGTCTGCACTAGGTAACAACATCCATGTTCAAACGTCTGAGGGGGCTGTTTTCCAGCGATCTATCGATCGACTTGGGTACGGCCAACACACTGATTTACGTACGCGGTCGTGGCATCGTTCTTGATGAACCGTCCGTGGTCGCCATTCGCCAGTCTGGCAATATGCGCACTGTGGCGTCGGTAGGCACCGATGCAAAACGGATGCTTGGCCGCACGCCTGGCAACATCACGGCTATTCGCCCGATGAAAGACGGTGTTATCGCCGACTTTACCGTTACCGAGCAGATGCTTCAGCACTTTATTCGTAAAGTTCATCAGAGCACTTTTCTCACACCAAGCCCTCGGGTTTTGGTTTGCGTGCCGTGCATGTCTACTCAGGTTGAGCGGCGTGCTATTCGCGAATCAGCCGAAGGTGCTGGCGCCCGTGAAGTTTTTCTAATTGAAGAGCCTATGGCGGCAGCTATTGGCGCGGGTCTTCCAGTAGAAGAAGCGCAAGGTTCAATGGTAGTGGATATCGGTGGCGGTACCACCGAAATCGCGATTATCTCGCTTAATGGCGTGGTCTATTCAGAATCTATTCGTGTCGGCGGTGACCGCTTTGATGAGGCCATCACTGCGTATGTACGTCGTCATTACGGTAGCCTGATTGGTGAAGCCACCGCAGAGCGCATTAAAGAAGAGATTGGCTGCGCTTATCCAGGCGGTGAATTGCGCGAAATCGACGTGCGCGGACGCAATTTGGCTGAAGGTATTCCGCGCAGCTTTACGCTGAATTCTCACGAGATTTTAGAGGCACTGCAGGAAACGCTTGCGTCTATTGTGGCGGCAGTAAAGAGCGCGCTGGAACAGTCTCCGCCAGAGCTTGCCTCTGATATCGCCGAGCGTGGTTTGGTACTAACTGGCGGTGGGGCTTTGTTACGCGATCTTGATAAGCTGATTGCCGAAGAAACAGGCTTACCAGTGATTGTGGCAGAAGACCCGCTTACCTGCGTCGCCCGTGGCGGCGGTAAGGCGCTTGAAATGATTGATCAGCATACCTTTGAGTTGCTGTCTAGCGACTGAGTAAAGCGGTTTATCGCGGGGGATTGCCTATTAAACCGCTGTTTTCGCACGGTCCGTTGCCGGGTTATCGTCTCTTTTTCTGCGTGTTGGCAGCAAGCGCCCTAATGTTTGCGGACCATCGCTTTACACGCATGGAAGGCGTTCGTGCCCAAATGACCATGATTGTAGCCCCCATTCAGTGGGTAGTGAGCGTACCTAGCGATCTACTGAACTGGGGGGCGTTAGCGCTCTCCGATCAGCAAGCGTTGGTGGATGAAAATCGCCGCTTACGTGAGCAGATTTTAACGCTCTCTCACCGTGGACAGCGTTTAGCCAGTTTAACCGCTGAAAATGCTGAGCTTCGCAATCTACTTCAGGCTGCCGAGCGCCACGATATCCCCTATATGGCTGCCGAGCTGCTATCCCTGGATAATGACCCTTTTAGCCATCAAATGGTGGTTAACCGTGGTCATCGAAACGGCGCATATGTCGGTCAGCCAGTCATTGATGCATTTGGCTTGGTAGGACAGGTAACGGCAGTGTCAGCGTACTCTAGTCGTGTCCTGCTGCTTGCAGATGCTAGCCATGCGCTTCCAGTACAAGTGAATCGCAATGGGTTGCGCTTTATTGTGCAGGGTTCCGGACGCTATGGCAGTGTTGGCGTGCTGCATGTGCCTGATACAGCGGATATTCGTCAGGGTGATTTGCTCACGACCTCAGGGTTGGCCGGGCGCTTTCCCCCTGGTTATCCCGTCGCAAGAGTCACGGAGGTCTATCATGACCCTGGCCAGCCGTTTGCCCAAGTAACCGCTGAACCCACTGCCCAGTTGCAGCGTTCGCGGCATTTCTTGCTGCTCTTTCCGCCTCCTCCTGAGAAGATCGATGAGACGGTTTGGGATGAAGATATGGCTATTTCTGCGAGCGCACTACACGCCGCACAGCGTCTGAGCCTTCCTAGTCAGCCCATCACGCCGGAGGTGCCCTAATGGCAAGAGCACCTGTAGTGCCATTGATAGTGGTATGGCTGAGTTTTTTATTGGCGTTGTGTTTACAAGTCATGCCGTTGGCCGACGGGTGGCAGGTCTATCGCCCTGAATGGATTGGCCTCATTTTAGTTTATTGGTGTATGCGTGCGCCGAGCCGTGTCGGGGTCTTTCATGGGTTTGTCATTGGTATTTTGATGGATTTGATGGAGGGATCGTTGCTTGGTCAGCATGCGGTTATCCTTTCGCTATTGGCTTTTTTGTGCGCGTTGGTTTATCCCCGTTTTCGTACCTACTCCCTTGTACAACAGTCGGTACTGGTGCTTGTCTTGCTAGGGATTGTGCAGTTGATGGAGCAGTGGCTGCGCACACTAACCGGCGACTTTTCGATCCACCTGTCTTTCTTAATACCTTCTATGATGAGTGCGCTGCTTTGGCCATGGCTTGCAACCATGCTTCTCGCCCTGGAGCGCCGCTTAGCAGGCATTTGACCAGTGGGCCGATGCGTAAATGAGCACCTGCGTGGTGATGGGGTTACACGTCTATGTGCCGGTAAGAACTAATTGCGTAGGGAGAGGCTATGATGAGTAAACCGAACTCCAGCACGTCCTCAGGGACGCATAAAGAGCCGACGCCGGTGCTATGTCTTGCTTCTGCGTCTCCTAGGCGCAAAGCGCTGTTAGCCTCCATTGGCGTTCCCGTCATCGTGCTGCCAAGTGATGTAGATGAAACGCCGTTCGCGGGCGAGTTACCAGGTGATTATGTTGAGCGGTTAGCGGTTGCCAAAGCAGAAGCGGCCGTGCCGCAAACCCGGCTGCCGGTGTTAGGATCGGATACGGCAGTTGTGATTGACGGTACAATTATGGGGAAGCCCCGCGACGAACAGGAAGCCGCAGAGATGCTCTTGAAGCTTTCTGGCCGTAGCCATCAAGTTGTTACGTCGGTCGCGGTGGTAGGGCCTCAGGGTGTACTCTCTTGCTGTGTTACCACACAGGTGAAAATGCGTGTCATCCATCCGGATGAAATAGCCTGCTACTGGGAAACCGGTGAGCCAGTTGATAAGGCCGGTGGCTATGCCATTCAAGGTCTAGCAGCGGTGTTTGTTGAGCAAATTCACGGTAGTCACTCCGCCGTTGTGGGTCTGCCGCTATTCGAAACAACGCGCTTGTTGTGCCAGCAAGGGGTGCCAATATGGGCGGGACGTTATCGACGTACCTGATTGCTGTTTCACCGCCTGCTGTGCTGGCAAGGATTATGACTCAATAAGGAATTTTGCATGAGCGGTGAAGTCCTCATCAATTTAACGCCAATGGAGACCCGCGTTGCGCTGGTAGAAAATGGCGTGCTTCAAGAGGCGCTCATTGAGCGCTCCCGCAGGCGGGGTATTGTAGGTAATATCTACAAAGGTAAAGTTGTGCGTGTACTGCCTGGTATGCAGGCTGCCTTTGTTGATATTGGCTTAGAGCGTGCAGCATTTATCCATGCCCACGAGGTTATGCCATCAGGAACGCCCAGTGACGAGCAGCAAACAATAGGTCAGTTACTGCATGAAGGGCAAGCACTGGTGGTGCAGGTCACTAAAGACCCGATAGGTACCAAAGGTGCGCGGCTGACCACCCATCTTTCAATCCCCTCCCGCTATCTTGTTTACATGCCAGACTCGCCACACCATGGTGTCTCCCAGCGTATTGAGGATGAGCGTGAACGTGAGCGGCTTAAAGCATTGCTGGATAAAAGCATAGAAGAGCAAACGCTTGACGTAACGGGGGGGTTCATCGTTCGCACGGCGGCCGAAGGCGTAGGCGACGAGGAACTGGCTGGCGATATGTACTTTCTGCTGCGTATCTGGCGCAAGGTCAGTGAGCGTAAAATCACCGCTGCGCCACCCAGCGTCATCTATGATGACCTGCCGCTTTTTATGCGCACATTGCGTGATGTGATGCGCGATGATATTGAAAAAGTGCGTATTGACTCCCGAGAAAATTTTGTCAAGCTTGTTGAGTTCGCCGAAGAGTTTATGCCTGAAGCGGTGGATCGTATTGAGTACTATCCCGGCGAGCGTCCCATCTTTGACCTCTATAGTGTCGAAGATGAGATTCAAAAAGCGTTAGGGCGCAAAGTGCAGTTAAAGTCGGGGGGCTATTTGGTGATTGACCCCACCGAGGCCATGACGACGATTGATGTGAATACCGGAGGCTATGTTGGCCATCGGAACCTCGAAGAAACTATTTTTAAAACCAATCTTGAAGCGGCCACGGCGATAGCGCGCCAGCTGCGGCTACGCAACTTGGGCGGTATTATCATTATCGATTTTATCGATATGGTAGATGTCGAGCATCAGCGCCAGGTACTGCGTGTGCTGGAAAAAGCGCTGGAACGGGATCATGCTAAGACCAAGTGCACAGGGGTAACCGAGCTGGGCTTGGTTCAGTTAACCCGTAAGCGGACGCGCGAAAGTTTAGAGCAGACACTGTGTGAAGCGTGCCCCACCTGTAGTGGGCGCGGTACGTTGAAAACGCCTGAAACCGTCTGTTATGAAATTTTTCGCGAGATACTGCGTGAAGAGCGGGCTTATAGTGCAGAAACCTATATGGTACTTGCTTCTCAGCCAGTGGTGGATCGTTTGTTAGATGAAGAGTCCGCAGCGGTAGCTGACCTTGAAAGCTTTATCAATAAAACGATTCGTTTTCAGGTTGAACAGCACTACTCCCAAGAACAGTACGATATTGTGCTGATGTAATGATAGCGCTACGTTCATGGATACGCTGGCTTCTTATCGCGCTTGCATGGTTGCTTGGTGGGCTGGCTATCTTTCTTTTGGTAGTAAGGTTGCTGATTAGCCAAGCAGGAGGGCTAACACCAAAAATAGAAGCGCTGTTTGAGGCGCGAATTGGTGTGCCGGTGACGATTGATCACCTCTCACTAACCCTTGAGCGCAACGATTTATTTTTGCGCCTGGAAGGCATGGAAGCCGCGACGCCGCAAGGGCAAAAACTATTCTCTCTTGGCGAGGCTCACCTGCGTCTTAACAGCTGGGCCTCACTGCTGAGTGCCGCGCCGATTTTTAACGATGCCCGTATTACTGGGGCTGAGTTCCATCTTTACCAGCAGCAAGATGCTGCTTGGGGCTGGCCAAACCCTGCCGAGCTACCCGATCTGATAGCCTCAGAGCCTACGCTGGATTTAGCAAAAATAGACAAGTGGGCCGGTATTATTCTACGTCAACGCTTATGGGTGGATAATACGCGGGTGGTGCTGCACGGTGAGCAAGACGAAGTCACGATGCATGCGCCCACGCTGCTGCTCAACGGCGACGAACGGCGCACTCAGCTTGAGGGCGCCATCAATATTCTTGAAACCCCCGATCTACGCGATGACGAGGCCCTTCCCGCACTGAATATGCAGGTGGAAATGCAGCCAGGCCAACGAGGGTTTAGCGACTTCTCCGCGGCGCTTCAGCTAGATATGCAGCTTGATCACCTGCTGGCATTAGCGGCTGTGTTCCGGCCAGACTATATGCCCCATCTTGAGCAGGCGGGGGGCGAAGTTCAGCTGTGGGGGCGGTGGCATCGTGGGCGGCTCGATGAAGCGCGCCTTGCGGTGGATATCCCCGAACTTACATTACGTCATCAAATTCAGTATGTAGTACTCCAAGATATTCAGGCAAGTGGCCTTTGGCAGCGTGATGGTGATGGCGGTGAAGCGTGGTTAAGTGGCGACGCGGAAAGCGTTGAGTGGGCGCGGCCTGACGGTATTAGTGATGGCCCGGCGCTACCGATGCACTGGTATCTGTCTCATCAGTCTGATGCCTGGGAGCTTCGCACAAGTGCTTTTGAACTCTCATCGCTCACCGCTTGGCGTGACTATGTATTACTGCCTGAGTCCGTCACCCGAGTTCTGCAAACGCTCTCTCCCAGTGGTCAGGTTCAAGGGTTACGGGTAGGCCAGCGTGAAGGACATTGGGGCATTGATGCTGCGCTAACGAATGTTGCTGTTTTACCGTGGCAGCAGGCGCCCGGTGGTGGACCTTTGGATGCCTGGGTGCAGGCTAGGGATTTTCGTGGGCGGGTGACCTTCAATAGTGCCGGCGACAGCACGCTGCATTTCCCCGGGTTATTTGTTGCGCCTATGCAGCTGAGCCATGCCCAGGGCGTGGTGGAGTGGGTCTATGATGGCCCCAGCACGATGATTAGTGGCCGAGATTTAACCGTCGAGTGGGATGGTGCAGAAATCAGCGGTGGCTTTGGATTAATTAGGGATAAACAGAAGGGGCAGTTTGGTTTAGATATCGATTTTGCAAACGTCGATGCATTGGAATACCCCCTGTCTCACTGGCTACCTGTCTATGCATTTGAACCTGGGTTTCGTGAATGGCTGCTTAACGATATCGGCGGCTACGTGCCCAAAGGATCTCTTCAGCTTAGCCTGCCGCTTACTGCGAACCAAACAGCGGATGAACTCTCAGCAACCCTCGCGCTGTCGGTGACGCAAGGCCATATGCCGATAGCGCCAGATTGGCCACGTTTAGAGCAAGTGGAGGGGCGTTTAACCTGGAAAGAGCAGGTGCTGGAAGCCCACATTGAGCATGCTGAGAGCCATGGTGTTGAGGCATCTGAAGGTGCCTTGAGAATGGCGGATGAGCAGCTAGCGCTCTCTGGGCAATTAAAGAGTACCGGGCAATCGCTGGTTGAATTTATCCAAGCGATGCCTCGTGTAGATAGGCCGCTGCTCGATAGCCTGCGTGCTGAGGGCTATGTAGAGGGAGATATTGCACTGTCGCTTCCGTTAAATGCGCCTGACCACTTACAAATGGAAATCAATGCGCGACCGCAACTTTCAAGTATTACCTACAAACCGCTGGAATTACCCCTTACGAATGTTGAGGGCGCGCTCACCTGGCAGCAGTACGGCGACAATTATGCCCTGCTCGGCAATGCCAGCGGTAGACTGTTAGGTGGCCGTATCGCAGCGGATGTTAATAGCCAGCAAGACAGGATTGATTTACGTGGCGATGTTAATACCGCCGCGCTGTTTCGTTTGATTGATATCCCGGCAGAACCAGCGCGACAGGTAATTGAAGGTAGTGCTGAGTGGCGTGGGCAAATTCAGCTTGAGCCAACGCCCAAGGTATCGCTAGAAAGTCGCTGGCTGGGCGTGATAAGCCACTTACCGGAACCCTTTGCTAAAACCGCCGAGCAGGCCTGGCCGTGGCAGTTGACTGTTGATCTAGAGAGCGGGCGACTGGAAACACGCCTGTCTGAACTCATTCATGCGCGGGTGCAGCGGTTGGCAAATAATGAATTCGCTGGCGAGTTGGCGTTGGGTGGGGTGACTCTGCCGCAAGCCTGGCCACATCAGCCGGGTTTTGATGTGGTCGCTGAGCTGCCCGAAATAGACCCCGTCGCATGGTACGCAGCGCTTACACCGTTAATGCAAAATCAGTCTGCTGGTATTAACCATCAGGAAAGTGCGGCACCTATCTCGCTAAGGGTCAATACCCCTTGCTTACGTTACCGCAGTGAATGCTTTGGAGCGCTAAGTGCATTGGGCGATCTTCATGGTCAGCAAGTAGGGCTTCTGCTCAGCGGTGACTTGATGTCGGGTCGGGTTGAGTATTCGCCTGGTGCCGAGCGACCCCTGGATATCATCATTAGCTCGTTAGAAGCAGAGCGCCTGCTTGATATGCCTTCCAAGGAGCATAGCCGCAGCGCGCCGTCCCCAGATTCATGGGTTGAAGCAGTGGAAACCCAGTACGCCACATCGCATCCCATACCTTCATGGCTGTCCGATCTGCCCAATGGACGGTTAAGGTTGGCAGAGATTAGTTTGGGTGGGGGACGCTTTGGCCCGCTAACGGCCTACTGGCAAAGCGATGCTCGGCGCTTTTCTCTTTCACCCGTTGGATTGACCTTGGGTCAGCTTTCGGCTCGGGGCGAATTGTTCTGGGAAGGCAGTGCCATTAACAGCCAAACCAGGGCCGATATTTCAATCCTGGGGGGCGATGTAGGCAGTGCCCTGGAGCGACTTGGTCAACCGGTGGCGATGCGGAGTCGCGCCACGGATATTAACGCTGAGTTAGCTTGGCCAGGCGCACCTTGGCAGTTTGACCTAAATCGGGCGGGCGGAGAGATGGCGATCGATATCCGCGATGGACGTTTTCTGACGCTAGACTCGGCACCCGCCAGGCTGGTCGGTTTACTTAACTTTGACAATATCTTGCGTCGATTACGCTTGGATTTTTCGGATGTCACCGGTCAAGGTACCGCCTTTGATCGAGTGCACGGCACAGCCGATGTGGCCGGTGGGCAATTAATGCTGCGCGGGCCACTACGTATCGAAGCACCAGCAGCATCCATTACCCTTACTGGCAATATCAACTTGGCGCAGCGTGAACTCGATCAACGTTTAGGCGTCACACTGCCAGTTAGCCAAAGTTTGCCCATCGCGGCCATTGCGGTTGGCGCCCCCATAGTGGGGGGAGCCTTATTTCTTGCAGACCAACTGTTTGGTGACGCGCTGGATCGAGCAACCACTATTCACTATCGCGTGCGAGGTCCCTGGACATCGCCGCAGGTTACCTTAGAAGGCCCTCAATGACCGCATTAAAAAGCGATTTAGACACCGCTGTTTCCATTCTGCTAACGCCGAGTGGGCTTGACTTGGAGGCGTTAGACACAGGGCTTGGCTATGCCATGGGAGCTGGCATTGACTATGCCGATCTTTACTTTCAGCGCACCTGGCAAGAAGGCTGGGTACTGGAAGATGGCGAAGTGAAAGAAGCCAGTTACAACATTGATGGCGGGGTGGGGGTTCGCTCGCTAGCCGGTGAGAAAACCGGCTTTGCCTACTCAAACCAGATCACCGCTGATGCACTGGTGGATACTGGCCGCACGGCGGCAGGTATTGTGCGCAGTGGTAAACAGCTGTCTGGGCAGGCGGTCAAAGCGGTGTCTGTCGCGCCTTTTTACGCCGGGCTTGATCCGTTGGCTGGTCTCACGGCAGAAGATAAAGTCGCGCTGCTGAAGGAAGCAGACCGCGTGGCGCGTGCGGCTGACCCCTGTATCAGCCAAGTGAGTGCTTCACTTTCCGGTACCTACGAGGTCGTGCTGGTGCGCGCCAGCGACGGCACTTTAGCGGCAGATATCCGCCCGCTGGTGCGCTTTAATGTCAGCGTTATTGCGTTTAAAAATGGCCGCCGTGAACGTGGCAGTGCGGGGGGCGGAGGACGTTACTCCATGTCACGGCTGCGCGATGAAGGCGTTGCTGAGCGCTATGCTAAAGAGGCAGTACGCCAAGCGCTGGTCAACTTAGAGGCAGTCGATGCGCCGGCAGGACATATGCCCGTCGTGCTGGGCGCAGGTTGGCCGGGTATTTTACTGCATGAGGCAGTTGGCCACGGTTTAGAAGGTGACTTTAACCGCAAAGGTAGCTCTGCATTCGCTGGGCGCATGGGCCAGCGAGTAGCCGCCAAGGGCGTGACGATTGTGGATGACGCTACGCTATCAGATGGCCGCGGGTCGCTCAGCGTTGATGATGAAGGCACGCCAGGACAAAATACGCCGCTCATCGAAGATGGGATTCTAACCGGCTATATGCAAGATAAGCTCAACGCCCGTTTAATGAAGATGGCGCCCACGGGTAACGCACGCCGCGAGTCGTTTGCACATCTGCCGATGCCACGGATGACCAATACCGTGATGTTAGCGGGGCAGGATGAGCCCGATGACATTATCAAAAGCGTTAAGCGTGGCATCTACGCGGTAAGCTTTGGTGGCGGGCAGGTCGATATTACGTCGGGTAAATTTGTGTTCTCCGCGAGTGAAGCCTATCTCATCGAAGACGGTAAGATTACCGCACCGGTTAAAGGAGCGACGCTCATCGGTAATGGGCCTGAGGCCATGGGACGGGTTTCCATGATTGGTCACGATGCGGCAATGGACCCCGGTATTGGGGTGTGCGGCAAAGAGGGCCAAGGTGTGCCGGTTGGCGTAGGTCAGCCCACCTTGAAATTAGATGAGCTGACCGTTGGGGGCACACAGTCGTCTTAAGCCGAGCTTAGAGAGCCAAGGTCTCGCGCAGGTGCTTGAATAGCTTGCGCGAGCTGGTTGGCGGCTTGCCTTGCTCGCGCTCTTTTCGTGCATTACGCACTAGCTGGCGCAACGTCTGGCGGTCGCCATTAGGGTGCTCGGCAAGAAACAGGTCAACGCCGTCATCGCCTTCGTCGATTAAGCGGTCGCGCCATTTCTCAAGACGATGAAACGCATGGTCGCGCTGCTCTTTCTCTTGTTCAATGCCGTCAAATACCCCTTGAATAGCGACGAGGTCCTCTTTGCGAATAAGTTTGCCCACGTACTGCATGTGGCGTCGGCGCCCTTCATGGGAGCGAATGCGCGAGGTTTCCTCGATGGCCCGCAGCATGTCATCCGAGAGCGGAAAGCGCGCCAATTCTGCGGGCTTCATGGCAATGAGTGTTTCACCAAGTGCCTGAAGTGCATGCATTTCTCGCTTTAGCTGAGATTTACTTGGGCGCTCTTCCTGTTCATCACTATCGAAGGGTTCGGGGCGTTGCTTCGGCATACTAGAACTCACTGATCAGATTCGTTTGCAGCATTATATCAGCTGCGACAACAACATTGATTCGCCAATGCGATTCTGGCGAAAAGGAGGCCACAATATGGCACAGGCATTTGATGCAACCTCACAGCAGGCGCTGTTAACCACGCGCGCGGAAGAAGCGCTGGCGTTGGCCAAGCAACTCGGTGCCGATGCAGCCGAAGTTGGCGCCAGTGTCGATCAAGGCGTGGGCATCAGCGTGCGCCTAGGTGAAGTGGAAACCGTTGAGCTTTCACGGGATCAGGGAATTGCCGTTACCCTGTATGTTGGTCAGCGCAAAGGCAGCGCCTCTTCGTCTGATGCAAGCAGCGCCTCTATCAAAGCGACTGTGGAAAAGGCCCTGGCGATTGCCCGCTATACGGGAGAAGACTCCGCTGCTGGCTTGGCAGATACTGGCCTGATGGCAACCCATCTGCCCGATTTAAAAGTGCATTATCCCTGGGCGCTAACCACCGATGAGGCAATTGAAATAGCCCTGGCTTGCGAACACGCCGGTCGGAACGTGGCGGGTATTCATCAGTCTGAAGGGGCGTCGCTCTCTAGCGGTGAAGGCGTGCGCGTCTATGCCAATAGCCATGGCTTTTTGGGAACCCAAAAAGGCAGCAGCCATTCGCTCTCCTGCATGTTAATCGCTCAAGATGAAAATGGCATGCAGCGAGACTATGACTATACATCGGCACGCAACCCAGGTGAGCTGCGCGACCCTGAGAGTGTAGGCCGCGAAGCAGCTGCTCGCACGCTCCGCCGTTTAGGGGCGAAACGTCCGCCAACAGGCACCTTCCCTGTGCTATTTGATCCAACGCTGGCTAGTGGGTTGATCGGTCACTTGATGGGCGCATTAGCGGGTGGGGCGCTCTATCGTCAGGCGTCATTTCTGTGCGATAGGTTAGGGACGCCGCTATTCCCAAGCTGGTTTAATTTAGAAGAGAAGCCGATGGAGGTGGGCGCTACCGCAAGCTCACCCTTTGACGGAGAGGGCGTGCAGACTCGAGATAACCGCTTTATTGACCAGGGCAATATCGCAAGCTATATGCTCTCGTCTTACAGTGCCCGCCGTTTAGGCATGCAAACCACCGCTAATGCTGGCGGTGCACGTAATATTCGGCTGGTGACCCCGGCCACTAGCCGGGAGGCGCTGTTAAAGGAGATGGGGCGTGGGATTTGGGTGACCGAGTTAATGGGGCAGGGCGTTAATGGCGTTACCGGTGACTATTCAAGAGGGGCCGCAGGTTTTTGGGTTGAAAATGGGGAAGTGCAGTACCCCATTGAAGAGTTCACCATTGCTGGAAATCTTAACAGCATGTTTGCGGGCTTGGTGGGCGTGGCTGATGATACGGATACCCGAGGCAGCATTCACACCGGCAGCTGGTTAATTGATGCCATGACCATCGCTGGCAGCTAGTTTCAGCGGATAGCTGCTAGAGACTGCCGTTACTGATCCTCATCAAAGCGCGCATCGAACAGGCGTTGGATAGCTTCCAACGCCTGTTCAGCGTCCTCGCCCTCGGCAATGATTTTTAACTCGGTACCGCAAGGGGCTGCTAGCATTAGCAGCGACATGATATTGGCCGCATCTGCCATCTGTTGCTGCTTGTAAACGTAGATGCTGGCGGAATACTGTTGCCCACACTGGACTAGTTTAGTCGCCGCTCGCGCGTGTAGGCCGCGCTGATTGGTAAGGGTTAACGTTCGTTCTGGCACCCTGGATCCTTTTTGCCGAGTGGTGTCGTCTTTGTTGGTGAAGTACGTTTTAGACGTTATGGTTGGTCAGGTTTGATCAATTCTGAAGAAGATTGCTTCGCCGGCTGTTCGCTAAGGGTGTATTGAAGTCCCAGCTCTCTGTGCCTTAGCTGTACTTCCCCTATAGTTTTTACGAGCCTTTGGGCAAGCTCCTCCACCATATAAACAGAGCGGTGTTGACCGCCTGTGCAGCCAATGGCGACGGTCATATAGCTTCTCTGACTATTTTGGTAGGCCGGTAGCCACTTCTCTAGCCAGCTATAAATATCGTTACTCATGGCATCGACAATAGGGTAGCTGTTGAGAAATGCCACAATATTTGCGTCTCGGCCGGTATATTGTCGTAATGTCGGATCCCAATAAGGGTTAGGTAAACAGCGAACATCAAACACGATATCGGCATCTAGGGGGACGCCACGCTTATAGCCAAAGGACTCAAACGTCAGGGTGAGGCTATCACTATGCTGATGGGCAACTTGGTCAGTAATACGGCGACGTAAATCGTGTACTGACAGGCGAGAAGTGTCGATCATCAGGTCAGCAAGGTCACGGATCTCTAACAGCGTTTCTTCTTCTTTATTGATTGCTTCCTCTAGCGTCATATCGCTATCACGAGTTAGCGGATGACGACGCCGAGTGGCGGAGTAGCGTTCCAATAAAATTCTGGCATCGGTCGTCAGGTAAATGACCTGGAAGCGTATATGCCGTTGTTTGAGTTCTTCAAGTAGTGATGGCAGCTGCTCAAGGGCAGTGGGCAAGTTACGGGCATCGATACTCACCGCTAAATGCGTACGCCCACCCTGAACACGCAGCTCGTCTACAAGAGAGCCAAGCAGCATCGCGGGTAAGTTATCGATGGCGTAATAGCCAAGATCTTCTAAGGCTTGTAAGGCAATAGATTTACCGGATCCGGAACGGCCGCTAATGATCACCAGTTGCATAGGTTTTCTCTTGGGCTGCCAAAAATAAGTGGAGACTCAACAAAGAGTCAGCAGCTAGCGTGAAGTAGATGCTTAATGCGCGGATTTCTCACGAATTTTAGAGGTGATAAGTTCAAGAAGCTCACGCTGGCTTTCGCTTTTGCGCAATTGCTGGCGCGTATCGGCCTCATTCATGATGGTGGCAACTTGCCCAAGCAGCGCTAGGTGAGTGTCGTCAGCCTCTTCTGGTACCAATAAAACGAAGACCAAATCGACCGGGTCTCCGTCAATGGCATCAAAATCGACCGGTTCAGCAAGTTTTAGAAAGCCAGCAATAGGTGCACTGCAATGCGGGCTGCGTGCATGGGGGATGGCAACACCGTTGCCTATCCCCGTGCTTCCCAGGCGTTCGCGACCGATTAAGCGGCTAAAGACTTCCTGGCTATCAAGGCTAGGGGTGTTTTGGGCAATAAAGGTGCTGAAAAATTCCAGCACCCTTTTTTTGCTGCCCCCGGGCACGTCGTAAAGAACGCGCTCCGGGGGAAGTATGGTTTCCAACGACATTGAATTAACGCACGCCAGCGCCTTGGGCGCGAGCTTGTGCTTTTTCCTTGTGTTTAACGAGTTGACGATCGATTTTATCTGCTAAGGCGTCAATAGCAGCATACATATCATTGTCTAACGCCTCGGCATGTAGGTCAGCCCCGGCAGCGTGCAGCGTGCAGGCAGCTTGCTGGCGCTCTTTTTCAACAGATAAGGTCACTTGTACTGTCGTAATGTTGTCGTAATGCCGCTCAACGCGCGCTAGTTTTTCATTGACGTAGTCACGCAAGGCGTCAGTCAGTTCTACATGATGACCAGTGATGTTTACTTGCATTGACGTGCTCCTTATCCATGGGACTGTACTTCGATTGTAACCCTTTTTGCGCTATTGCAAAGCCCTATAGCGGTGTTTCCTTGTTTGCTAACGTAAACGGCGCCGTTCGCTGGAGGAGGGAATGCCCATTGACTCTCGATATTTAGCGACTGTGCGCCGAGCAACGCTAATCCCGCCTGATTCTAAAAGTGCTACCAAACGGCTGTCAGAGAGCGGTTTGCCGGGTGGCTCCTCTTGAACCAATTTCTTAATCCGTGCGCGGATGGCGGTGCTGGAGTGGCTATCGCCACCCTCCTGGCCGCTTACCTGGCTGGAGAAAAAATATTTAAGTTCAAATACGCCGCGAGGCGTATGAATATACTTTTGGGTGGTCACCCTGGAAATCGTGGATTCATGCATTTCTACGGCTTCGGCGATATCCGCTAGGATTAACGGTTTCATTGCTTCTTCGCCATGCTCTAAAAAGCCAATTTGGCGCGTGATAATTTCACGGCCCACCCGCAACAGCGTGTCATTACGGCTAGAAAGGCTTTTAATCAGCCAGCGGGCTTCCTGCAAGTGCTCTTTAAGAAACTGGTTGTCTTGGCTTTTATCTGCACGCTTGATGAGGCTGACGTAGTCTGGCTGAATGCGCAGCCGTGGCAACGCTTCCGGATTAAGCTCCAGGTGCCAGCCTTCGTTATCATGCCGTACGACTAAGTCTGGGGTTATGTAGCTGTCGTCGCTATCGCCATAGGCACTGCCGGGGCGCGGGTCGAGGCTGCGAATGAGGCGAATAACGTCATCAAGCTGTTCATTGTCTAGACTTAGCCGCCGCTTAAGCAGTCGTAAATCGTCTTTGCCTAGCGCCTCAAGGAACTGGCGCACCAACCGTTTAGCGGGTACTAGAAACGGGGTTTCCTCTGGTAGTGTGGCGAGCTGAAGCATGAGGCATTCGCGTAAATCCCGCGCAAAAACCCCCGTGGGTTCGAATTGCTGCAAGCGCAATAGAGTATTTTCGACTTCACGCTGGCTTAGGCTATCGAGGCCCTGGGCTTTTAAGCCCTCACGGATATCGTTAAGCGGCTGTGTAAGGTAGCCGTTGGCATCTAAAGCGTCGATTAAGCTTTCGGCAATAGCGTGCTCTCGAGGCGAGAAGTCGGTCATCGCCAGCTGCCAAAGGAGGTGACCATGAAGGCTTTGGCCCGCTGCTTGGCGCTCAAAGTCAGGCCCTTCGCTGGCACCGCCTACGCTGCCCATGTCTTGATAAGTATCTGACCAGTCACTATCAACGGACAGTTCGTTGGGGATACTTTCGGCCCATTCTGCCTCTGGCGTTTCGGTGACTGCCTGCTCGCCAAATTCATCCTCTTGTTCCAGCATGGGATTAGCATCGAGCGCTTGCTGAATTTCTTGACGCAGGTCGAGTGTAGAGAGCTGAAGCAGCGCAATTGCCTGCTGCAACTGGGGTGTCATGGTGAGCTGTGTGCCGATACGCAGTTGAAGAGAAGCTTTCATGACCATCTGAGAACCACTCGTTAATCAGAAAGCTCCACCCTAGTGCGAGTTATCCTCTGGCGCAAGAGCAATAAGCATGCCATGAAAAGTTATTAGTCGGTAGGCGCTTGTTTATAGGCGGAAATCAGCCCCAAGGTAAACATCGCGCACCTTCTGATTGTCGAGAATGGATTGCGGGTCACCGCTGGCAATGATTTGGCCATCGCCGACGATGTAGGCAATATCGCAGATATCAAGCGTATCCCGTACGTTATGGTCGGTGATGAGTACACCGATATGCCGCTGCTTGAGCGCGCGTATAATCGTTTTGATATCACCAACGGAAATAGGGTCTACCCCTGCGAACGGTTCATCTAGCAGAATAAATGCAGGCTCTGTTGCCAGGGAACGGGCAATTTCAACGCGTCGGCGTTCGCCGCCGGATAGGCTCATGCCTAGGTTGTCGCGGATATGGGTAATATGAAAATCTTCAAGTAACGACTCTAGACGCTGTTCTCGGGCATCGCGGTCAAGCTCCTTTCGCGTTTCAAGTATTGCCATGATGTTATCGGCAACGGAAAGCTTACGAAAAATAGAGGCTTCCTGGGGCAAGTAGCCAATGCCTGCGATGGCCCGTTCATGCATGGGTGCGCGGGTGAGGTCTAAATCATCAATACCTACCTTGCCAGCGTCAGACTTCACCAGGCCGACAATCATGTAAAACGAGGTGGTTTTACCCGCACCGTTCGGGCCGAGTAGCCCCACAACGCTGCCTTGAGTAATCTCTAGGTTAATATCTTTCACCACCCGGCGACGCTTATAGCTTTTCGCCAGGTGATGAGCATAGAGCGTTTTTACCGGAGCAGTGTCGTTAGTTGCCATGGAGCTGGTGGTTGTCACAAATGAACTCCCTATTGCGAGGGCTGTAGTGTCATGCGTATGCGCTGAGACTCGCTTCCATCAATATCAGAGCGTGCCTGAACCACTTCTCGGTCGATGAAGTACTCTAAGCGTCCCCCTTGGAAGCGGTCGCCTCGCTGGGTGAGTTCTGCTTGATCAATGAGTTCAACCCGGCGTTCAGCGACATGATAGATAATGCGGCGTGCCCAGCCTTCCATGGGTGTCTCTTCATCTTCGAGCTGATTACGCAGGTAAGCACGCTCGCCTGTTGCGGTTGCTCGAGCCAGTTCGCCAGCATCATTACGCTGAATCTCGACGCGTTCTCCGCGTAGCTGCATTTCGCCCTGGCGGATGTTTACATTGCCGCTATAGATTGCCGTGCCTGCTCGCTGATCAAGATCTAAGCGGTCCGCTTCAACTTCAACAGGGGCTTGTGTTGTTTGGGCAGCCGCCGAGAGCGGCACCGCCAAGGCTAAAAGCGCGATGCGGATTAAGACGTTCATAGCGACTCCTAAGGCGTTTGATTGGCGGGCGGATGGGTGCCGCGCACATTATCAGTTAAGCGAACCTGGCTTGTGTCAAGCCACATATCCATACGTAAGGCACTGATTTGCTGAGGTGGCTGCTGAAGCAGTGCCGGTGCCTCGCTCCATGCGTGGCGAGTCATGCCGTTATAGTGTAATGACTCTGTATCCAGCTGCCAGCCTTCATCAGGTGCCAGCAGCCTTGCCGAGCCTGTTAACGTGAGCACGTGTGTATCCGTATTGAGCGTGCCAGCGTTAGCGGTGGCTCGCCACTCCCTCTGTTCACTATCAAAAATTGTCGCTCGGGGCGAGGTGGCTTGCGTTATGGCTTGCTGGGGCGTGTGAACTAAATAGGGCGTTATCAACGATTGTTGAATCGCCCCGGTTTCGCCAAATAAAGTGATTTCAGCGTTTTCTAGAACATGCCCCGGTTCTTCGGCTTGAGCCTCAGGGTCTGGGGGAATGTCTTGTGGACCACGGGGGTCTATCCACACCAGCAGCGTACCCAGAGCGACCACCATCCCGGTCAGCCAGACGCGCTTTTTAACCCGCCGGGCCATTACGAATGCCTGTGCAAATAGGTGTCCATCACGGCATCCCAGTGGCCTTGTGACATCAGCAGCGTATCGCAGATTTCACGCACCGCGCCGTGTCCACCCAGGCGGTCGGTGATCCAATCCGCGTGAGTGTGCATGTAGTCAGGAGCATTGGGCACGGTAATGCCTACCCCAGAGCGCTTAATAGGCGCCAAATCTGGCAGATCGTCGCCACAGTAGGCAACCTGTTCTAACGTGATATCCAGGCGTTGGCAGAGCGCCTTCAACGTGCCGAGTTTATCTTCACAGCCTTGATGGACATGGGTAATGCCGAGTGACGCCGCGCGCTGGCTGACCATAGAAGAGTCTCGGCCGGTAATCAGCGCCACATGAATGCCTACGCGTTTTAATAGCTTTAGGCCGTGGCCGTCCTGGGTGTGAAACGCCTTAATCTCAATGCCGTCCGCTTGGAAGTAGAGGCGGCCATCGGTCAATATGCCATCAACATCAAGGGCTAGTAGACGAACACGACGAATGCGGTCAAGTAGAGCATCAGGTAGGGCCATAGAGCCTCCTATAAGTGTTTAATGGCGATTAAATTACGCCGCTGGATAAAAGGTCATGCATATGTAGGGCGCCAATCGGCCGCTGCTGGTCATCGACCACGGCGAGTGCGGTGATACGGCTTTCCTCCATAATTCGGACGGCTTCTGCCGCCAGTATGTCTGGGCCAATGCGCTTGCCTGGACGTGTCATGACCTCATCTACACAGATTTTTCGCAGGTCATGAAATTGATCGAGCGTGCGGCGTAGGTCGCCATCTGTAAATACGCCTACTAAACGTCCTTCGTTATCGACGACGCAGGTGAAGCCTAAGCCTTGCCGGGTGATTTCCAGCAGGGCATCGCGTAACGGGCTACCTAGCGTCACTTGGGGCAGGCGAGCGCCATCATGCATAACGTCTCTTACGCGCAGTAGCAAGCGTTTGCCTAAGCTGCCGCCCGGATGAGAGAGCGCGAAGTCTTCAGCGGTGAAGCCGCGAGCTTCTAAAAGCGCGACGGCCAGCGCATCCCCGAGGGCAAGCGCTGCGGTAGTTGAACTGGTAGGCGCCAGATCGAGCGGGCAGGCTTCTCGTTCAACGCCGCTGTCGAGGTGAGCATCGGCATGTTTAGCCAGCGTCGAACCGGGGCGGCCGGTCATGCTGACCAGGGGGATGCCGAGCCTTTTAAGCAGTGGAAGCAGCGCGGTGACTTCAGCTGTTTCGCCAGAGTTGGAGAGTGCCAATACCACATCGGCACGTGTGATCATGCCAAGGTCGCCGTGGCTAGCTTCTCCGGGATGAACAAAAAAAGCAGGCGTGCCAGTGCTGGCAAGAGTGGCAGCTAGCTTGCCAGCAATATGACCAGATTTTCCCATGCCGGTGACCACAACTCGGCCTTGGCAAGCCAGTATTAGCTGGCAGGCATGGTCGAAGCCTTCGTCAAGCTTTGCCTGTAGGCCCCCAATGGCGGCTTGCTCAATTTGCAGGGTGCGCAGCGCACTTTCACGCAGCTGGCTGGGTGTCGAGGGGGGCTTGCGCATGGTGCTGATCGTCTCTTTAACGTTTAGACATGAATAGGCAAGAATAACATCTCGTTGCACTTTAGAGGTAAAGCGCTGCATCGCTAAGTTGCTTAAATAGTGGGATAGCCTGGTGCAATTCACTGGGGTGGCGGCAGCCAGTGCGGCGGTTACTGCACGCTGTCACTCAAGATAGTGTTAGGATACGATGTTCGATAACATTTAGAAAACACTGTTTCTTTAACATTAAGTTTTCACTATGCAGTGCGCAGTGCTCTTATACTAACCCGCTATAATGCGGCGGCTTTGAAGGTTAATCAGCCTATGACAGATGTTCCCTTCATAGAAATTGAAGATTTGTACTTCTCTCGAGGAGAGCACGATATTTTCCGAGGGGTCAATATGACGATCCTGCGGGGAAAGGTGACGGCCATCATGGGCCCCAGCGGTACGGGTAAAACGACGCTGCTTAAGCTGATTGGCGGCCAGCTGACCCCCGACCGTGGGAGAGTCTTGATTGACGGACAAGACGTTCATCGCCTGTCGCGGAAGGCGCTGTTTGCGCTGCGCAAGCGAATGGGCATGCTGTTTCAGAGCGGCGCGCTCTTTTCTGACCTTGATGTGTTTGAGAATGTAGCGTTTCCCCTGCGGGTTCATACTGACTTACCTGATGCGATGATTCGTGACCTGGTGCTGCTCAAGCTTCAGGCCGTGGGGCTTCGTGGGGCGCGCCAGCTTTCGCCTGCCGAGCTTTCGGGGGGGATGGCGCGGCGTGTGGCGCTGGCCCGGGCCGTAGCGCTAGATCCTGAGTTGATCCTCTATGATGAACCATTTGTAGGGCAAGACCCGATTTCAATGGGCGTGTTGGTGCAGCTGATCAAGCGGCTGAATCAGGCGTTATCACTGACATCGGTGGTGGTTTCTCACGATATAAAAGAGACGCTAAGTATTGCCGATTATCTCTATTTGATCGCTGATGGGCAGGTGGTTGCCCATGGTACGCCACAGACGCTGGATGCCAATCAGGATCCGCGCGTTAGCCAGTTTATTCATGGCGAGCCAGATGGGCCTGTGCCATTCCATTATCCCGCTGAGAGTTTCTATCGCGATATTCTCGGGCAGGCTTCGGTCACAAGGGCAGGGTAAATGCAGTCAAAACTCAAGCAAGGCACCGCTTATATTATCCGTTTAGGTCGCAAAGGGTGCGATGCAATGGAGGCGCTAGGTCGTGCGGGCGTTTTTCTAGCGCAGTCTGCAGTGGGCATTCCGTCCCGGGAGGGGTGGAGCCTTTGGTTAAAGCAAGTGCACTTTGTCGGTGTTCTATCGCTTGCCATTGTGCTGGTGTCGGGCCTTTTTATCGGTATGGTGCTGGCGCTGCAGGGCTATACCATTTTGGTCGATTTTGGTGCTGAGCAGGCGCTGGGTCAGATGGTTGCGCTCTCGTTACTGCGAGAGTTGGCACCTGTGGTGGCGGCTCTGCTGTTTGCCGGGCGGGCAGGGTCGGCATTAACCGCTGAAATAGGCCTTATGAAGGCAACCGAGCAGCTGACCAGTATGGAAATGATCGGCGTCGACCCGCTGCGCCGGGTTGTGGCACCACGCCTGTGGGCTGGCTTTGTGGCGCTGCCTATTCTCACCGTGGGTTTCAGCGTAGTGGGGATATGGGGAGGCTATTTAGTCGGGGTTGAATGGCTGGGCGTTTTTGAGGGCTCCTACTGGGGCAACATGCAGGCCAGCGTGTCATTTATCAATGACATTGGGAACGGCATGATCAAAAGTGTCGTATTTGCGGTGGTGGTGACCTGGATTGCAATTTTTCAGGGTTACGATCTCATACCGACCTCTGAAGGAATTTCCCGTGCCACCACGCGCACCGTTGTGTATTCATCGCTAGCCGTCTTGGGGCTTGATTTTGTACTAACCGCCGTCATGTTCGGCGGCCTTTAAATGGGTGGAGCAGTGTCATGAAGCGCACTAAAACCATGGAATTTGGCGTTGGCCTCTTTATGCTAGCGGGTATTTTGGGGCTTGTGTTTCTGGGCTTGCGAGTCAGCGGCCTTACGCTGTCAGCTCCTTCCGAGACGTTTCAGCTTGATGCCAATTTTTCCAACATCGGTGGCTTGAGGCCGCGTGCCCGCGTCACCATGGCGGGCGTAACCGTTGGTCGAGTTGAAGCCATCGAGCTGGATACCGAGTGGTACGACGCTCGCGTTGTAATGAGTTTGAATAGCGAGCTGGAGGGGCAGCTTTCTCAGGATACGACAGCCGCGATTCTAACGGCGGGCCTGTTGGGAGAGCAGTATATTGGACTCAGTGTTGGGGGTGACCCTGATGTGTTGCAAGACGGCGACACCATCCGCGATACCCAGTCCGCACTGGTCCTGGAAGAACTAATCCAGCAATTTGTATCCAATATGGTCAGTAATTAACGGTTCAAGACGTTCCGTTACACCGTCTGCACATGCGACGCTTAGAATGAAGAGGTGTATATAATGCAGCACATCAATAGAGTACCTGCTCGCTGGCTATTTGTTTTGGTGATAACCGCGATGATGTGGTTACCCATGAGCGCCCAGGCTCAGTCCCAAACCCCTGAGGCCCTTGTACGTGAAAATGTAAGCGCTTTCATGGCTGAGCTGGACGGTAATGAGGCGTACTTCGCTGATAATCTTGATGAGCTGAAAGCCTTGGTTAACGACAGCCTTGATGAAGTGGCAGACTTTCGTTACATCGGTGCCAGCGTAATGGGGAGCTACTTCCGCAATGCAACGCCAGAGCAGCGCAGCCGCTTCGCCAACGTCTTTCGTCAAACGCTGATCGATACCTACACTCGCGGGCTAGTAACCTTTGATTATGATGAGCTTCGCGTGATGGACAATCAGCGTGGACAGCGTTACGAAGACCAAGCCAGCGTCGATATGGAAATCATAGCGAATAATGGTCAGGTTTACCCAGTGAGCTATAGTCTTCGGCTTTCGGATGGTGAGTGGCGCGTGGTAAACGTGATTGTGAATGGGATTAATTTAGGTTTAACGTTTCGCAACCAATTTGACCAAGCCATGCGTGAAAACAATCGCGACTATGATGCGGTGATTCGTGGCTGGTCGCCCGAGATTGGGGTTGACGAGCTAGAGCAGGGGGGCGATGCGTGACGCTGCTACTGTCACAGTCGAGCGTTTCCCTTGAAGCACACGGGCACACGCTTAAGGTACGTGGAGATGTGGATGTAAACGCAGCGGCCGAATTGGCCGCTGCAGGCGTTAAGTGGCTAAAAGCCAGTGCTATAGACGAAACAGCCTTTGATTTTACTGATGTTTCTGTGGCCAGCAGTGTGGCGATCAGCGTTCTTTTTGAGTGGATGCGAACTTGTCATCGCCAGCAAATTGCTATCGCCTCCATTTTGCTCTCGGCACCCCTCATGCGGCTAGCGTCTCTCGCAGAGCTTGATGAGTTGATTGCTCACCCGGATACCGCGCTGAGTACATAGACCAACATCGCCAAGCGTGCTGCTTTTCTTTATCATGTTTGCCAGTCTTCATTATTTAAATGACCCCAAGGAGTTTCCAGTCCCATGCATCCCAATGAAGTAAAAGCACTGCTCGAATCCCGCATCGAAGGATGTGATTTTCATATCCAGGGTGAAGGCTGTAATTTTCAGGTGATTGCGGTTGGTGAAGCCTTTGATGGTCTCTCTCCTGTTAAACGTCAACAGCTGGTTTACGCAGCATTAAGCGACGAAATCGCCTCCGGCGCGCTTCACGCCATCAGCATCAAAACGTTTACTCCGGCGCAGTGGCAAACTGCTCCGGAGAACGCCCAATAACGGGCGCGCTTATGGATAAATTAATTATTACCGGAAACGGTTCAGTTGATGGTGAAGTGTGGGCAAGTGGTGCCAAAAACGCGGCATTACCAATCCTATGCGCTAGCTTACTGGCTGATGGCCCTGTCATTATTGGCAACTTACCCCACCTTCAAGATATTACCACCACCCTCGAGCTGCTCGGGCGAATGGGGGTTGAGCCGGTGATGGGCGAGAAGCTCAGTATCCAGCTAGATGGCTCCCAGGTCACTCAATGCCATGCCCCTTATGAGCTGGTTAAGAAAATGCGGGCGTCTATTTTAGTGTTGGGGCCACTGCTCGCGCACTTCGGAAAGGCCGATGTGTCTCTGCCTGGCGGTTGCGCTATCGGTTCTCGCCCAGTTGACTTGCATATTCGTGGCTTAGAGGCGATGGGTGCGGAGATCCACGTCGAAAGCGGCTACATCCGTGCCAGCGTCGATGGCCGTCTAAAAGGTGCCACCATCTATTTCGATACCGTGACCGTAACCGGTACTGAAAATCTGCTGATGGCGGCGACCCTTGCCGAGGGTAAGACCGTTCTTGAAAACGCAGCGCGAGAACCTGAAGTGGTTGATCTTGCGGAATGCTTGATCAAGATGGGCGCCAATATTCGTGGTCACGGTACCGACACGATCGTTATTGAGGGTGTTGAGTCGTTGAATGGCTGCGAGCATGACGTGATGCCTGACCGCATTGAGACGGGCACCTTTTTAGTCGCCGCAGCCATGACAGGTGGCCGGGTTAAAGTGAAGCGTACCCGTGCGGATATCCTCGAAGCGGTGCTCGCCAAGCTCGAAGAGGCGGGTGCTGAGATAACCACAGGCGACGATTGGATTGCCTTGGACATGCACGGCAAGCGCCCTAAGCCGGTTAATATTCGAACCGCGCCTTACCCAGCCTTCCCTACCGATATGCAGGCACAGTTTGTGGCCATGAATGCAGTGGCTGACGGGGACTCGCGGGTAGTCGAGACTATTTTCGAAAACCGCTTTATGCATGTCCAAGAGCTGAATCGTATGGGGGCCAATATTGTGCTTGAAGGTAATGCGGCCCTCATTAAAGGTGTCGATAAGCTTTCAGGCGCCCCGGTAATGGCGACGGATCTTCGCGCCTCGGCATCGCTAGTGATTGCGGCGATGATGGCGGAAGGCGAAACCCTCGTTGATCGTATTTATCATATCGACCGGGGCTACGAGTGTATTGAAGAAAAATTGCAGCTGCTGGGTGCGAAAATTCGCCGTATTCCCGGCTAAGCCATGCTATTAACCATTGGCCTATACAATGAGCAAGCAACTAATTTTAGCCCTTTCTAAAGGGCGTATCCTGGACGAAACGCTGCCGCTTTTAGCAGATGCGGGTATTACCCCCGCAGAAGATTTAGGTAAAAGTCGCAAGCTGCTATTCGATACCAACTTGCCTGATGTAAAGCTTGTCGTTATTCGCGCAACCGATGTACCTACCTACGTTCAACTCGGTGCGGCTGACTTAGGAATTGCAGGCAAGGACGTGCTGTTAGAGCACGGCGCGGAAGGGCTTTATGAGCCGCTAGATCTTGATATTGCGCGATGTAAGTTAATGACGGCGGGCGTAACGGGAGAGTTCCCCGCCCGAGCCCGTCGCCGAGTAGCCACTAAATTTGTCAACGTGGCGCGCCGCTATTACGCGGAGCAGGGTATACAGGCAGAAGTCATCAAGCTGTATGGCGCGATGGAGTTGGCCCCGCTGATGAACTTAGCGGATGAAATCGTTGATATTGTCGATACGGGAAATACGCTGCGTGCTAACGGTATGGAGCCTCGTGAATTGATTGCCCATATCAGCACGCGGCTAGTGGTTAACAAAGCGTCCATGACCATGAAGCATGATCGAATTAAGCCCTTGCTGGCTCGTTTGGACAGTGCGGTTAAACAACGCCAGACCCAGTTGATTGAATGACGCGAGGTTCTTCATGAGCGATAAGTCCAAAGCCACTATAGCCCGCCTCTCAACGGTCGATCCGGCGTTTCACCAACGCCTTGACGCCCTGTTGGACTGGGAGGGCGTGTCTGATAAAGCAGTGCAAACGCGGGTTGAAGAGATATTAGCCGATGTGAAGCAACGCGGTGACGCGGCAGTTATTGAGACCACGAATCGTTTTGATCGGATGGATGTTCAGCATATCGATCAGCTTCGTGTCTCTGCCAAGCAGCTAAAGGCGGCGTTTGATGGGCTGCCTGACCAGCAGCGAGACGCACTGGCCGTCGCTGCTGAACGAATCAAGCGTTATCACGAGCGCCAGAAGCCTAGCTCTTGGCAATATGAAGAAGCCGATGGCACGGTGCTAGGTCAAAAAGTAACGCCCCTAGATCGTGCGGGTATTTACGTGCCTGGCGGTAAAGCGGCTTACCCTTCCTCGGTCTTGATGAATGCAATTCCTGCCCATGTGGCGGGGGTTCGCGAGATTGTCATGGTCGTGCCAACGCCAGATGGCGTATTAAATAATCTGGTATTGGCAGCCGCCCACCTGGCAGGAGTTGATTACGTCTTCACCATTGGTGGCGCTCAGGCGGTGGCTGCGCTTGCTTACGGCACGCAAAGCGTTCCACGCGTAGATAAAATTGTCGGTCCTGGCAATATTTACGTCGCAACGGCTAAGCGCGCGGTCTTTGGGCAAGTCGGTATTGATATGATTGCTGGGCCTTCGGAAATTATGGTGGTTTCTGATGGGCAGACGGATCCAGATTGGTTGGCGATGGACTTGTTTTCCCAGGCGGAGCACGACGAAGATGCCCAGTCCATATTGGTAAGCTGGGAAGCTGAGCACTTGGATGCAGTGGAAGCCGCTATTGAACGTTTGCTGCCTACGCTTGAGAGAGCAGATATCGTTCGCGCGTCTCTCAGCCGTCGTGGAGCATTGGTGCTTTGTCAAGATCAAGCCGAAGCCGTCGAGATGATTAACCGTATCGCGCCAGAGCACCTTGAGTTATCGGTAGCATCGCCGGAAGCTTGGCTGGATGAGATTCGCCATGCAGGCGCGATTTTCATGGGTCGCTATACCGCAGAGGCGTTGGGTGACTATTGTGCGGGTCCTAATCACGTACTGCCTACGTCGGGCACTGCGCGCTTTTCATCGCCATTGGGTGTGTACGATTTCCAGAAGCGCTCTTCAATTATCCACTGTTCTGCCCAGGGAGCATCGGAGTTAGGTAAGGTAGCGTCGGTGTTGGCACGGGGAGAGTCCCTGACCGCTCATGCGCGGTCAGCGGAGTATCGCATTCTAGACTAAGCGCGCAACGCATGTAGCGCCAGGGTTGGCTCAAGAGCCGCTCTGGCGCTCGCTTAACGTGGCATTATCAGGTACCGGCCGCTCACCTACTTCCAGCGTCATTTCCATGACTTCCCCGCTACGGACGATGGTCAGTGGTAGTGAGGTGCCAGGCGGAATTGAGGCAATATCGCTCATTGTGGTGCGCGCATCCAAGATTGCTTGGCCATCAATTGAGAGTAGTACGTCGCCAGGTTGTAAGCCTGCTTTGGCTGCGGGCCCCCTGTTGACAACCCCGGCGACGATGACTCCTTGAGGCGTCCGTAGACCAAACGATGCAGCAAGCTCACGGGAAAGTGCCTGAGCTTCAATCCCTAGCCAGCCGCGAATAACGCGCCCTTGTGTTACTAGCTCGTTAAGAATGCTATGCGCTAAATTGGCGGGAATCGCAAAGCCTATCCCCTGAGACCCTCCCGAGCGAGAGAAGATTGCCGTATTAATGCCGACTAGCGCGCCATCGGGATTCACTAGAGCGCCGCCAGAGTTGCCGGGGTTAATGGCGGCATCGGTTTGAATAAAGTCTTCGTAGGCATTCAATCCGAGATGGCTTCGCCCCGTGGCGCTAATAATGCCCATGGTGACGGTTTGTCCGACACCAAACGGGTTGCCGATGGCTAGCGCCACATCGCCGACGGCAACATTCTCGGAGTTGGTCAGCTCAATAACGGGCAGATTGTCGAGGTTAATGCGCAGAACCGCCAGGTCGCTTTCTGGGTCGGTGCCGACAACCTCAGCCAGAGTTTCACGACCATCACGCAGGGCCACTTGAATTTGGTCGGCACCATTAATGACGTGATGGTTCGTCAATACGTAGCCATCCTGGCTGACGATGACGCCAGACCCCAGGCTGGAAAGCATGCGTTGATGAGTCGTTGCGTCATCTCCACTGAAAAATTGTTGAAAAAAGGGGTCCGACATGAGCGGATGTTGGTCGCGCTCAACAATGCGAGATGAATAGATGTTAACGACCGCAGGGGCTGCTTGATTAACGGCGTTTGAGTAACTCGCCGGACCCTGGTTGCGAGCCAGCGGCTCGGCCTGACGTATTTCTGGTGGCGGTCGATTGGTAGGTTGCTCGCTACTGGTTGAGACCAGTGAAGGCGGCGTCTCAACAGGGGTGGTCGATGCCTGCTGAAAGGGGTTGGGAATTTTTTCAGGAAAAGCTAATAGTGCCAGAGCGGCCACTAGTAATCCGGTTATGATTGGCCATAAATAGGGCAGCACAAAACGGTGCATGCGTAAATTCCTCAGCGGGTGGCAGTCTTAATTGTCGCGAGGTTCGCGTAAGCGCGATGCGAGTTTTACAATGGGTACATGGTAACACTTAATTGCTTAGTTCCTTAGGGCGGCTAATAAATCAGTCAAGGAGTCAGTGTGATTCATCGTGACCAGTTAGTGGCGGCATGTGACCATCAATTACAGTCTTTGCAGTTTAAGGATTATACCGTTAACGGACTTCAGGTGCAGGGTCGAGCAACCATTAAGCGTATTATGTCTGGAGTCACTGCTTGCCAATCGCTTTTAGATGAAGCAGTGGCTTGGCAGGCTGATCTAGTGCTGGTGCACCACGGGTACTTCTGGAAAAACGAGCCAGTGGCGATTACGGGAATGAAGCAAAAACGCATAAAAACGCTGTTAGATAACGATATTAACTTACTGGCTTATCACTTGCCGCTGGATGCGCA
Source organism: Vreelandella venusta (assembly GCF_044809155.1). GTDB lineage: Bacteria > Pseudomonadota > Gammaproteobacteria > Pseudomonadales > Halomonadaceae > Vreelandella > Vreelandella venusta_B. The sequence goes on along the minus strand of NZ_CP085241.1, from coordinate 2,040,789 downwards.
TGCGGAGCTGGGGAATAACGCAGAGTTGGCCAGGCGATTGGGTTGGAGAGTAGAGGGGTGCTTGGATGGTAAGCTCGGTGAAGGTTTGCTATGGACCGGGCGTGTAGCAGAGTCTCAATCGCTTCAGCGGTTGGCGCAGCAAATAGCAGGTGTGCTAGATCGCGCCCCGTTAGTCATCGAAGCGCCTGGAGTGGGCGATGTGGATAAGATTGCGTGGTGTACAGGCGGTGCCCAGGATATGATTTCCGCGGCCTTTGAGGGAGGGGCGCAAGCTTTTGTATCAGGCGAGATATCCGAGCGTACCACTCACATCGCTCGGGAGATGGGCATTCACTATATTGCGGCGGGTCATCATGCTACTGAGCGTTACGGTGTGCAGGCGCTGGGCGAATGGCTGGCCAGTGAGTATGGAGTGGAGCACTGCTTTATGGATATCGATAACCCAGCGTAGTCCGCAGCGTGATCCGTTGGGTTTTCAATGGGACATCTATTAAAACGGCAGTAACAATACGCTGTTACTGCCGTCAAACATTAAAAGCACTTGTTTATAGAGGGGGCTAATAGCGGGGAGGCTGTGGTGCTGAGGTCTCTTGTTCGCTAGCGCTCTCTTTTAAGCCAAAGTCTTCAGACAGGGTGCCACTCTTGCCGTCCGCGTAGTCTCTGGGCATAGCCAGTGTTTCATCAGCATCCGCAGTATTGGGTGTTGGTGTGCCTGTTGCCAGCACGTCGTTGGATGCTTTATCTAGCTTCCAGCGGGTTGCGTCTTCTTCAAGCTGTTGCTCCAGTAAGTCGGTTTCGGCACGAATATTTGCCAGGCGCTGACGAACATCTAAACTCAGTCCGCCCATGGCTTTCTTAAGTTCGGCGATGTGGTGTTCACGCTCCAGCAGCGTTTGCCGGAGTTCAGCACGTTGGCGTTCGCCTTTGCTGAACAAGCGATAACCAACCATGCCGATCAGAAAACCAACGATGATACCAATGATTGCGAAGGTAAATGGCGAGCTTGCTTCCACGATGTTCTCCCTGAAAGTTGAGTTGCACCACCTTAGTGTGCGGCGGGTGCACCAACGAAACAAAGCCCATTATAGGCGTCTGCGTGGCGGTTAGGTCAATCTGCTCATGCGCTTAGCAGGCGAGCAGCGTATAATTAGCCCTTTTTTGTATTAAAGCATGCCCGAACGAGGGTGTATGAGTTAACGCTAACGCTGAAGGAGGCGAAACGGATGCCATCATCATCTGGACAGCAGGTATCGGGTCAAACCCGGCGACAAACGCCGATGGAGCGTTATCGCGCTGACTTAACCCGCGATGACTTCCAGTACGATCCGGCACAGGAGATAGCTGTTAAGCACCTTCAGCGGCTTTACGATGAGTTGGTGGCAGCGCCTGCGAAAGCGCCTAAAACGATGGTGGTAAATAGAGGCCTCAAAGCTAAAGTGGCTGGATTAATGGGCAAGAAAAAGTCGCCTAGTGAACCGTTATTACCGACGGTGCGTGGCCTCTATTTCTGGGGGGGGGTAGGGCGTGGGAAAACTTATTTAGTCGATACGTTTTACGAAGCGCTGCCGTTCCCCGAAAAAATGCGCACACACTTTCATCGTTTCATGCAGCGTGTACATAATGAGCTGACGCACTATCGGGGGGAGAAAAACCCGCTAACGCTGATTGCCGGTAAGTTTGCAGCTGAAGCGCGCGTAATCTGTTTTGACGAGTTCTTTGTCAAAGACATCACCGACGCCATGATTCTAGCTAATTTATTGGAAGCGCTCTTCGAGCGTGGCGTGGTCCTAGTAGCAACCTCGAATATTGTCCCGGATGACCTTTATAAAGATGGTTTGCAGCGAGCGCGGTTCGTGCCGGCTATTGATCTGGTAAATCGTCATTGTGAAGTGGTCAACGTGGATTCGGGCATTGACTATCGCTTGCGTGCCCTTGAGCGGGCTGAAATTTTTCATGCGCCTTTGGATGACGCTGCAGAGAAAGAGCTGGCGCGCAGCTTTAGAGAGATTGCCGGTCAGCCTGGGGAAGAGGAAGCGCCGCTTGAGGTGAATCATCGGGTGCTTAAAACGCGTCGACTGCACGAAGATGTCGTGTGGTTTGAGTTTACGGAGCTGTGTGATGGACCACGCAGTCAAAACGACTACATCGAACTTGCGCGTGAGTTTCATACGGTTCTTGTCGCTAATGTGCCCCGTATGGATGGCAAGTCAGACGATCAAGCACGTCGCTTTATCAATATGGTGGATGAGTTTTACGATCGTGGTGTGAAGCTATTGATGTCCGCAGAAGTGCCGGTGGAGTCGCTTTATAGCAACGGAAAGCTGACGTTTGAATTTCAGCGTACCTTATCTCGGTTGCAGGAAATGCAGTCCCACGAGTATTTGGCGCTAGCCCATAAGCCATAGGGCGGAAGCGTGCGCTAAAAAAAGCAGCAGAGCACTTAACTTGAGCGCATGCTTAATGTAGAATGCCGCCTCGCTACATGTTGTCAGCATTAGTTGGCAACCAAAAAAAATAGGGATGGTGCTTCACCGCTTAGCGGTGTTTGTCGCCCCACACACTTAATCTGGTGATTTCATCCATGAAGACGTTCAGTGCTAAGCCGCAGTCCGTCCAGCGCGACTGGTATGTTGTCGACGCTACGGACAAAACGCTCGGTCGTCTGGCAACCGAGATTGCTCGCCGCCTGCGTGGCAAGCATAAGCCCGAATTTACCCCTCACGTTGATACTGGCGACTACATCGTTGTTATCAATGCCGAGAAAGTCCAAGTGACCGGCAACAAGGCGAAGGCTAAGACCTATTACCGCCATACTGGTTATCCGGGCGGTCTGCGTTCCATGACGTTTGACAAAATGCTTGATCATGCGCCTGAGCGTATCATTGAGTTTGCTGTTAAAGGCATGTTGCCGAAAGGCCCGTTAGGTCGCGCCATGTACTCCAAGTTAAAAGTGTACGCCGGTGCCGAGCATCCGCATGCTGCCCAACAGCCGCTTGAACTGAACATCTGAGGAAATCTTCGCCATGACACAGCAGTATTACGGTACCGGGCGCCGCAAGACTTCCACCGCTCGCGTGTTTATGAAGCCGGGCTCTGGCAAAATTACTGTCAACAGCCAGGATCTCGATTTATATTTCGGTCGCGTTACAGGTCGCATGGTTGTCCGCCAGCCGCTTGAGTTGACTGAGACACTTAACCAATTTGACATCGTTGTTACGGTGGCCGGTGGTGGTAACTCCTCGCAAGCAGGTGCTATCCGTCACGGTATCACTCGTGCATTGATGAATTACAACGAAGACCTGCGTCCCACGTTGCGTGCTGCTGGCTACGTAACCCGTGATGCGCGTCAAGTTGAGCGTAAGAAAGTCGGCCTGCGTAAAGCGCGTCGTCGTCCGCAGTTCTCTAAGCGTTAATTTTTACGCTATGCGGCAAAAACGCCCAGGTCAACGACCTGGGCGTTTTTTATTGAAAAAACATAATATTATAAGGCTCCTACCACCATGGTCACGGGTGGTTGTTCTTGTGTCGAGCGCTTTGTTTTTTTAACATAGAGCGTATTTGATATTCGTCGTCGCAAGACGCCTTTGCGACGGAACGGGTAAGCTGATGGGAGAAACCAGAAATGGCAGATAACGGCGTAAACAAAGGTCGGCGCCGTTTCCTCGTGGGCGCCACCTCCGTTGTTGGGGCGGTGGGTGCTGTCGGGGTTGCGGTCCCCTTTGTGGCTTCTTGGCAGCCTAGTGCCAAGGCAAGAGCGGCAGGCGCGCCAGTCCAAGCGGATATATCGAAGCTTGAGCCTGGCCAGCGCATGACCGTCGAGTGGCGCGGTCGTCCGGTATGGATTATCAATCGTACGCCCGAAATGATTGAGCGGACTGAAGCGCTAGACGCAAGCACGCTTGCCGATCCTGAGTCTGAAGTGCCACAGCAGCCTGCTTATATTCAAGGCGGTCTGCGTTCTATTAGGCCAGAGATAGGGGTGTTGGTCGGCATTTGTACGCATTTGGGCTGTTCGCCACTGTATCGGCCCGAGCCAAATGCTGAAGGGGTGGGCGTGAGCAACTGGCCGGGCGGTTTCTTCTGTCCATGCCACGGTTCCCGCTTTGATTTAGCTGGCCGCGTGTACACTAACGTCCCTGCGCCGACTAACCTTGAAGTGCCGCCCTACCGTTTCGAAAGCGATGACATCATCGTGGTCGGCGAAGACGAGGAGGCTGCATAATGGCTAATCCAAATAAGGCGAAGGCCGAAAGCGGCATCATGCGCTGGGTGGATGATCGTTTCCCTGCGACACAAATGATGCAAGACCACTTAACCAAGTATTACGCACCGAAGAACTTCAACTTCTTCTATATTTTTGGTGTGCTGGCGTTGCTAGTGCTGGTAAACCAAATATTGACCGGTGTGTGGTTGACCATGAGCTTTAACCCATCAGCCGAAGGCGCGTTTGCGTCGGTTGAGTACATCATGCGTGATGTGGAGTGGGGTTGGCTGATTCGCTACATGCATACCACGGGGGCGTCAGCCTTTTTCGTGGTGATTTATATGCATATGTTCCGCGGCTTGATGTACGGTTCTTACAAAGCTCCCCGTGAGCTGGTGTGGATCTTTGGTATGACCATATATCTGCTGCTGATGGCAGAAGCCTTTATGGGTTATCTGCTGCCTTGGGGGCAGATGTCTTATTGGGGCGCGCAGGTTATCATTTCGCTGTTCTCAGCCATTCCTGGCATTGGCCCAGATCTCGCTCAGTGGGTGCGCGGTGACTTCCTGATTTCAGGTATTACGCTCAACCGTTTCTTTGCGCTTCATGTGGTAGCGCTGCCCATCGTCATTTTGGCACTGGTCGTACTGCACATTATCGCGCTGCACGAAGTAGGGTCTAACAACCCTGACGGTATCGACATTAAGCAGAAAAAAGACGAGACCGGGAAGCCTCTTGATGGCATTCCGTTCCATCCTTACTACACCGTTAAAGACTTGGTGGGTATTGCGATCTTCTTGTTTGTTTTCTGTGTGGTGGTGTTCTACTTCCCTGAAGGGGGTGGTTATTTCATCGAGAAGCCGAACTTTGAACCGGCTAACCCGCTGAAAACACCTGACCATATTGCGCCTGTTTGGTACTTTACGCCGTTCTACGCCATTCTGCGTGCGATCACCTTCTCTCTGTTCGGACTTGACGCTAAGTTCCTGGGTGTTGTTTGCATGGGTGCGGCCATTGCTGTGCTGTTCGTGTTGCCGTGGCTTGATCGCAGCCCCGTGCGTTCCATGCGCTACAAAGGCTGGATGTCTAAAGTCATGTTGCTACTGTTCTGCATTAGCTTTGTGATTCTGGGCGTTCTAGGTGTGTTGCCGTCAACCACTGGCCGCACGATTCTAGCGCAGGTGTGTACAGCCATTTACTTCGCCTTCTTCTTGCTCATGCCGTTCTACACCAAGCTGGAGAAGACTAAACCCGTTCCGGAAAGGGTGACTGGCTAATGAAAAAGCAACTATTTGCACTGCTCTTTGCGTTGATACCAGTAACGGCAATGGCTGCTGGTGGCGCAAGTGTGCCTCACAGTATGGAGCCAGATCTTCAGGATCAAGCATCTCTGCAGAATGGCATGAAGCTCTATGTCAATTACTGCATGGGCTGTCATTCTCTGGAGCATCAGCGTTTTGCGCGTGCCGCTGACGATTTGGGGATTCCGCAGGAGTTGGTAGAGGAAAATCTGATTTTTGCCTCTGACCTAGCCTTCAACGATCAGATGCATAATGCGATGGATAGCGGGGATGCTGAATCTTGGTTTGGTGTTGCACCGCCAGATCTTACTCTGTTTAACCGTCTCCGGGGTTCAGACTATATTTACTCCTACTTGCTGACGTTCTACCGGGATCCTGATCAGCCGCTGGGTGTAAACAATATGGTGCTTGAAGCGTCAGCGATGCCCAACGTGCTGGAGCCGCTGCAAGGCGTTCAAGAGATGGTGTGCTCTGAAACGGATCAGCCTGTCGCGGGTCAATCCCCGGATCCTTTGTCAGGCAAGTACCAGTCTTGTGACGTACTTCAGGTGACTCAGCCCGGTTCTATGGAGCCTGATGAGTTCGAGGAAGCGGTATATGATTTGACCAACTTCCTTGCCTATGTAGGTGAGCCGTCTAAGCTGCAGGCTCAGGCGCTAGCGCCTAAAGTACTCATCTTTATCTTCATTTTTGGTGTGATTGCTTACTTGCTCAAGCGTGAGTACTGGCGAGATGTCCACTGATTAGTAAGGTTGAGATAGGCAGGCAGGGCGCACGGCGAGAGCCGTGCGCCTTTTGTTTGTCTGTTCCGTTGTTATGCGCAGCAGGCTATCTTCCCCTAAGGTAGGGCTAGCGTGTTATTATTCCAGATTGTTTTGATGTGAGGATGCTTTCATGGGTGTTGTGGCCAAGCGGTCGTCAATGATCTTTTACTCAGGTAGTGATGATCATTTCAGTCATCGTGTACGCATTGTGCTGGCTGAAAAGGGTGTAGCTGTCGATATCGTTGAAGTTGTTGATGGGCAGCCACCTGAAGAGTTGGCAGACCTCAATCCTTATAACAGTGTGCCCACGCTGCTCGATCGTGACTTAGTGCTTTATGAGTCTAAGGTTATGATGGAGTACCTGGATGAGCGTTTCCCTCATCCTCCTCTGTTGCCTGTCTATCCGGTGGCGCGAGCGCAAAGCCGCCTTTGGATGCATCGTATTGAGCGCGAGTGGTGCCCGATGCTTGAGCAGATTCGGAGTGGCGGTAAGAAAGAGGCCGACAAAGCACGTAAAGAGCTGCGTGAAAGCTTGATTGGTATATCCCCCATTTTTGAAGATATGCCCTTCTTCATGAGTGAGGAGTTTACCTTGGTAGACTGCTGTCTCGCGCCCATTCTATGGCGCTTGCCAGAGCTGAATATTGAGCTACCAGAAAAGCAAGTGAAGCCGCTCTTGAGCTATATGTCGCGTGTGTTTGAGCGTGAAGCGTTTAAGGCCTCTTTAAATGAGCGTGAAAAAGAGATGCGCGCTTGAATTCATATTGCCCCTTAGCTTAAGCCAGTAGCGGGGGTGTTTGCTGGAGGAGGGAGTCTTATGAAATCGAGCCGTCCCTATCTCGCCCGAGCCCTTTATGAGTGGCTGCTAGATAATGAATTGACGCCTTACTTTGTTGTGGATGCAACACAGCCAGGCGTCGAGGTGCCCCGACAGTTCGTGCAAAATGGGCAAATAGTGCTCAATGCAGCGCCTACGGCGGTGCGTGACCTGTTTATGGAAAATCAGGCCATTGGCTTTAGTGCGCGCTTTGGCGGACAGCCGATGCAAGTGATGATTCCTACGCCTGCGTTAATTGCGATTTATGCCCGAGAAAATGGGGCAGGCATGGTGTTTGGCCACGAGCCGGAGCTGGGTTCAGCCGAGTTCGATGATATCGATCTTGATGACGCAGAGCGTGGTGATGAAGACAGGGATGAGTCTGCTAAAGCCTCTAAGCCCGAACTCACCGTAACTGAAACGTCTTCTGAGAAACTGGGGGGGAAGTCCGCCTCAAAGAAAGATGACGCGAAGAAAAAGCCTACGCTGCGCGTGGTGAAATAATACCTTCTCTTAGGTAACGTCTTGCTTGGTACGGTGATGGCCAACTAAAAGCCCCACGTGAACTTCTTCATGTGGGGCTTTTTTAGCGCTATGGCTGGCTTGAACTATTCAATATAGTCGAACACTTTGACGATCCGCTGAATGCCGGCTACCGAAGAGGCGGCATTCACAATGCGATCCGCTTCTTCACGTGTCACCGTGCCCATTAAGTAAACGCTGGCGTTCTCAGTGGTCACTTTTAATTTAGAAGAGTCGATGCGGTCGTTAGTGGCTAAATGGCTAATGACATTGGTTGTCAGCCATGTGTCACTCAGGCGTTGGCTGGCGGGTAAGTTTGCCGCAATGCTGAGTTCGTTATGCACCTTGTTAACACCTCTCAGCGAGCTAACAACGTCGCCTGCCTTAGAGCGAAGTTCTTCGCTTGGTACTTGGCCGACGAGCAACAAGGTACCATCATAACTGTGCGCGCGAATCCGTGCGTCCCCAAGTCGAGCGTCGGCGCGGGTAAGTGCGCGTTCAGCTTCACGCTCAATGGTTGCGTCGACCGCTTGGACATCATTGCTGCGCTGGCCGTAATTGGCAGGATTTGCTGCCGTGTTGTTGGCGCAACCGCTGAGTAGAACGGCGCTGCATAGAGCAGCCAAAATAAGTTTTCGAGAGGAGAAACTTAGGGCCATGGTGGTGGTTCCTATAAGAGGGATAAGTAGGCGTATGGCTATTTAGGCAGCGCCACCAAATAGCTGTTCATCAATTAAATCACATAAACAGTGGATGACGAGTAGGTGTACTTCTTGAATGCGGGCCGTGGAGGTGGCGGGAACGCGGATTTCACAATCATCCTGTCCTAAAAGCGATGCCATATTACCGCCATCACGCCCAGTGAGTGCTACAACGGTCATTTCTCGGTCGTGAGCAGCCTGGATGGCTTGAACGATATTGGCTGAGTTGCCGCTGGTCGAGATAGCCAGTAAGACATCGCCAGGTTGACCAAGTGCTCTAATTTGTTTTGAAAAAACCTCGTTGTAACTGTAATCGTTTGCAATAGATGTCAGCGTAGACGTGTCTGTTGTTAAGGCTAAAGCCGGTAGGCTAGGGCGCTCTCGCTCGAAGCGGTTAAGTAATTCAGAGGAGAAGTGCTGGCTATCGCCTGCGCTTCCACCATTGCCACATGCCAGGATTTTTCCTTCGTTGACCAAGCACTGCACCATCATTTGGCTGGCGACCTCAATGAACGGTGGTAGTACTTCGCTGGCGTAAGTCTTGGTATCAATGCTGGCATTGAAGTGGTCAAGTATGCGTGATTGAAAGTCCATTAGGGCTTCCTTGTTAAAAGGGTCAATAAGCGTCAAAGGCTGCTTTTTCCCAGTGAAACTCAAGAGAGGGTGGTGTGCCAGTAATGGCTAGAATATCAAAGCGGCAAGGGCTGGAAACAGTGTATCGCGCTATATATAAACTGGCGGCACGGATTAAGCGCCGTCGCTTTTGGGCGTTAACGGTTTCTAAAGGGTGTCCGAAGCGAGTTGTGGTGCGGTGTTTGACCTCGATAAAGACCAAAATGTCTTGATCCATCATTACCAGATCCAGCTCGCCACCTTTAACATGATGATTGCTAGTGACCAAGCTTAACCCTTGCTGCTGCAGCCATTGAGCAGCAAGTTGCTCAATGGCTGCGCCGCGGAACCGAGCTGTGCGGGCGTTATTCGTCATTTCCCAACAGGCCGGGGATTAAGATCGGTGAAGGTGTGCCGTTCTGGAATTTTGCCCAAGGGAGTTCGCGGTAAATACGGCCGTCATCGGTGAGGCGCAGTGTGCCGGTACTCCCGCTCAGCCCTTCAAGTGTTGAAAGGTCCGACAGGCGCGTGGCAAGTTCTAGGGCATCGACCCCCATCGCCATTAGACGAAATGAAGAGGCGTCTGTTTCATCGCGAAGGCGTTGATACGTACTGTAGAAAGGTAAAACTTCTTCGCCGCCGACGGCTGCGTCAGGAATTTGCCAAGGAATATCCATAAACATGACGTCGTTTAGATCTTGATCCAGGCGCGTTTGCTGGCGGCCTTCATGCAGATGTGAGGTCGCATAAATAGGCAGATCTGGCGCGTAGTAGTAATCCAGGGTGGGCGGTACTTGTCGTGCGTAATCAGGTAGTGCTAACAAAAACAGTGCATCAATGTTGCCAAGACGTGCGCGCTCGCCGCTTACATTAAGCGCGGTTTGTACGGCATTAGAAACCGAGCTGCCAGGGTTGTAGCGCACGGCGTTGGTAACTTCGCCACCTTGGCGATGATACTCATTCCAAAAGGCTTCTCCGACACGTCGACCCCAGTCATTGTCAGGTACCATTACGGACATTTGGCGGTGACCATCCATATAGGCGCGGCGAGCTGCCTGGCGAGCTTCATCTTCAGCAGATAAGCCGTACTGGAGTAGGCGGTTGGCACGGTTACGATCGCTGTTGCCATAGTTAAGCGCTAGCGTAGGCATCGGCACGCTGTCGCGCTGCTCCAGTTGGGTGACTTGGTCTTTATCGAGCGGGCCAATCACCAGCTGTGCATTCATCTGCGCGGCACGGTTATAAATCTCATCCAGCGAGAATTGGGAGGAATCTAAAAAGTTCAGCTGCACATTGTTACCACGAATTTCATTATGGTGACGCATGGCCGTGGCAATAGTGGAGGCGACACTGCTTAAAGGGCCGGATTCCGGCAGCGCCACAAGGATGCGCTGAATGTTGGCGCCTTCAAGTTCGGGAAGCGCGACAGCTGAAACGCCTGGCTGGTCGAGTGCTTCCCTGGCCCATTGCTGACGCTCAGCAAGCGTTTCCTGCTGATTGGCTTGCATGGGCAGCTCGTCATCAAGCACCTGGGTGGCGCGTAGTACTGCGCGAGGGTTGTTTAAACCACGGGCAAGTTCAGAATATAGCAGTGCCCAGCGAACGCGATCGGTATCAGAAAGCAGGCTTTCATCAAGCGAATCCGCCGCTTCAAATGCGTTTTCTCGTTGTCCCTGCTGGACAAGAATATTTGCCGCTTCTAGGCGTGTTTGTGCCGCTTGTTCAGGGGCTTGCTGTTCAGCTTGGCTAAGTAAGCGGTTAGCATCCTGGGCAGGTACTCGATCGACCACGCTGGGCGGCTGCATGGCACACCCTGTGATGAAAAGTGCCATGAAGGCAGTGGCGAGTAAGCCACGTAATGACTGTTTCATGTATCCTTCCTTAGTTTCCATTTGCGCTGTCGCCGCTCAGCGAGCAGGGGGTAAGCTTTTGCATTAGCATAGCGCACCGTCAGGGCAAGCCATTAACAAATCGGGAGTCATGATGACACACCAAGATCCGGGTACATTGTACGTGGTTGCTACCCCAATTGGGAATTTGGAAGACCTAACGCCACGAGCTGCCCGGGTATTAGCGCAGGTATCGCGGATTGCTGCTGAAGACACCCGGCATAGCGGGCGTTTGTTAGCCCATCTTGGAATTAATAAGCCCATGCTGTCACTGCATGACCATAATGAAGCGCGCCGTGTAGAGACGCTCGATGCCTACCTTGAGGCAGGCGAGGATATTGCGCTAATCAGTGATGCAGGTACGCCGTTAATTAGCGATCCGGGGTTTGTGCTGGTTAGAGAACTACGCGCGCGCGGGCGCAAAATCGTGCCGTTGCCGGGTGCTTGCGCGCTGGTGACTGCGCTATCGGGAGCGGGCTTGCCCACGGATCGATTCACGTTTGGCGGTTTTTTACCCGCAAAGCCCGGAGCGCGCCGTCAGGTATTAGCGCAGTGGGAATCACGGGAAGAGACACTGGTGTTTTACGAGTCGCCTCATCGCATTCTGCATACCTTGGAAGCGTTGCGAGAACAAATGCCCTCGCGCAACGTCGTATTGGCTAGAGAGCTAACCAAAACCTTTGAAACGTTTCTGCATGGCTCCCCCGAGGAGTTGATTGGCTGTTTGACAGACGACCCCAATCAGGCTAGAGGGGAGTTTGTGGTGATCATTTCGGGGGCACCGGCGGTCGCGGCGGGCGATCATCAAGCGATTCATGCCGATGAACTGCTGAAATCACTGCTGGCCGAGGGTATAGGCGTTAAGCAAGGGGCGGCGGTGGCAGCCAAAATGTTAGGGGGGCGTAAGCAGGAGTGGTATGCCAGATTGCAAGCAATGAAAGGTGAGCATTGAGGCAAACGCAGGGCGCTGGTATGCTTGCCGCCGGAGTTGGCCAGACAGTCGCCGCTAATATTCCCGTAAGGGTTATTGGGGGAGGAAAGTCCGGGCTCCACAGGGCAGAGTGCCAGGTAACGCCTGGGCGGTGTAAGCCGACGGAAAGTGCAGCAGAGAGTAGACCGCCTAAGCCCCTGAAATAAACCTCAGGGGCCGGTAAGGGTGAAAGGGTGCGGTAAGAGCGCACCGCGCGCCTGGTAACAGTGCGTGGCATGGTAAACCCCACTCGGAGCAAGACCAAATAGGAACCCAATGGCGTGGCCCGCGCTGGGTTCGGGTAGGTTGCTTGAGCGCTACGGTGACGTAGTGCCTAGAGGAATGACTGTCCACGACAGAACCCGGCTTATCGGCCGACTCCCCATTTCCATTATAAGGGTGTGCTCAGCACGCCCTCCCAATTTTTGTGTGAGAGTAACATGCCTTCTCCTGACGCTGACCAGGTCGCTCCTAGCTTTCGCCATACCAGCGTGTTGTTAGAAGGCGCGGTTGATGCATTAGTCCACGACCCCGACGGAATCTACATAGACGGCACGTTTGGCCGAGGCGGGCATTCTCGCGTTATCCTTTCACGTTTAAGCGGGCAGGGACGCTTATTGGCGATGGATCGTGACCCCCAGGCCATTGCCGCCGCCGCGGATATTGATGATTCCCGCTTTCAAATTACTCAGCGTGAGTTCGCGCGTTTGGCTGAGTACGCCCAAGAGCAAGAGCTGCACGGCAAGCTGTCGGGCGTGTTGCTTGATGTGGGTGTCTCTTCTCCGCAGTTGGACGATCCAGAGCGTGGTTTCAGCTTTATGCGCAACGGGCCGCTGGATATGCGTATGGATCCAACCCAGGGAGAGAGTGCCGCAGAGTTTTTAGCCCGTGCCAGCGAAGCGGATATTGCCCACGTCTTCAAAACATTTGGTGAAGAGCGCTATGCCAAGCGTCTCGCGCGAGCGGTCGTCACGCGCCGCCGTGAAACGCCGTTTACCCACACGGTAGATTTAGCCGAGGTGCTTAAAACCGCCCATCCCGCTTGGGAAAAGGGCCGGCACCCGGCAACGAAGGCGTTCCAAGGCCTGCGTATTTATCTAAACGGCGAGTTAGAGCAGCTTGACGCCGCGCTCGAAGCGGCGCTTGACGCCCTAGCTCCAGGCGGGCACTTAGTGGTGATTAGCTTTCACTCGTTAGAGGATCGTCGGGTTAAGCGGTTTATTCGCCATCATGTGCGCGGAGATACCCATTTGCCTCGGGGTGTTCCAATCCGTGATGACCAGTTAAATCGTCGCCTTGAGGCACTAGGCAAAGGCGTAAGGCCAAGTGATGCTGAAGTGGATGCTAACCCGCGGGCACGAAGCGCTGTGATGCGAGCCGCCCGCAAACGAATGTGATCACGGATGATGCCATGAACATGGATCGGATTCAGTATTGGGTCTCTACGTTGCGCACTGAGTGGCCGTTCACGTGGCGCATGCGCTTCTGGCCGCTGGTGATCAGCGTTCTGTTTTTATGCTGTCTGGCGACAGGCTTGGCTATTGTCACTACCACGCACATGACCAGAGTACAGTTTGCCCAGCTTCAGCAGCTGGAGCAGGAAAAAAATCAGCTGCAAACCGAGTGGGGGCAGCTGCTGCTTGAGGAGGGGGCTTGGTCAACCCCTGCAAGGATTGAACAAATTGCCACGGAACGGCTCGATATGCGTATTCCCGATGTAAATGATGTCGAGGTTATTCGGCCATGAACCGGCAGCGGCGGGGTGGAATGTCCCGGCAATTGCCGGTCGCGCCTCCTCTAGCGGGCGGGCGCTTTTTATTTATCCTCATTATTGTGATGTTAGCGTCGAGCATTTTGATTGGGCGGATTACTCTGCTGCAAGTGATCGACCGGCCTTTTCTGCAAAGCCAGGGGGATGCAAGAACCCTGCGCCATGAGGCGATTCCTGCCCACCGAGGGATGATTACCGACCGAAACGGTGAACCCCTGGCTATCTCCACGCCGGTGGTAACGCTCTGGGCAAACCCCCAAGAACTTCCCAGTGACGGCATTCAGCGTTTTATGCTGGCTCAAGCCCTAGGGTGGACGCTAGATGATTTTGAGTCCCGAGTTGAACGTTTTAGTGGCCGAGAGTTTATGTATCTGCGCCGTCAAATGACGCCAGAAGCGGCACAGCGTATTCTTGATCTGCGAACGCCAGGGGTTTATCCCCAGCGTGAATATAAGCGTTACTACCCGGCAGGAGAAGTGGCCGCTCAAGTACTCGGTGTTACCAATGTCGATGACGTTGGACAAGAGGGTTTAGAGCTTGCTTATCAGCCCTATTTAGCCGGGCACCCTGGTCAGCGCCGAGTCATTAAAGACCGCCGGGGTCGGCTCGTACGAGAGCTGGGAGTTATTCGTGATGCTCAGCCGGGGGGCGAGCTAACTCTCGCGATTGACCAGCGCATCCAGTATATGGCGTATCGAGAGCTACGTGCCGCTGTCGCCGAGCATGAGGCGGACGGCGGCGTACTGGTGATGTTGGATGCCCGTACAGGCGAAGTGCTGGCGATGGCTAATTTGCCTTCTTATAACCCCAATAATCGTGCAGGCCTAGACCCGCGAGGATTGCGTAATCAAGCGCTAGTCGACGTGTTTGAACCCGGCTCGGTTATGAAACCGCTCGCGATGGCCGCCATCTTGGAAAGCGGGCTTGTTGATCGCGATGTAGTCGTGGATACCTCGCCTGGATGGATGCGCATTGATCAGTTTACTATCCGCGATTTCCGTAACTACGGTGAGTTAGATCTGGCGGGGATTTTAGAGAAATCGTCCAATATTGGTATGTCTCGTTTGGCGTTGCAGATGAGTGAAACGGCCATCTGGGAGAAATATAACCAGCTAGGCTTGGGGCAAAGCCCTGGAACGGGCTTTCCTGGTGAATCGACGGGAAGTCTGCCTGCACCGGTTCGCTGGTCACGCAGCGAGCGCGCTGCACTCTCTTATGGGTACGGTCTTTCGACGTCAGCGCTTCAGCTCGCCAGTGCATATACGGCTTTGGCAAATGGGGGGGAGCGTCTACCCCCTTCATTGTTAAGACTGTCAGCGCCTCCCCAGGGGATTCCTGCTATCTCCCCTAGCGTCGCCGATGACCTGTTAGACGTTTTAGAAACCTCGGTAGGCGCCTATTCGGGCGGGCGTCGTGCGCGAGTGGAAGGGTATCGAGTAGGCGGAAAAACCGGAACGGTGCGCAAAACGGGACAGCAGGGCTACGTTGCTGATGCTTACCGCAGCGTGTTTGCAGGCATTGCGCCTATTTCAGACCCGCGTATTGTCACCGTTGTGATGATCGATCACCCAAAAGCGGGTGAGTTTTACGGTGGAGCGGTGGCCGCACCGGTTTTTTCAAGTGTAACGGGCAATGCGTTACGGTTACTGGACGTGCCGCCTGATCATGAGGTCGAATAGTGTTGAAGGAGATTGCATGACGTTGCACCCAGATAATTTATGGCGCGCACTAAAGCAAGTGTGGCCCAATGCCGTGCTGCCTAACCTGGCAGCAAGTTTGCCTGAAACGTTTCGTTTAATAACCGATTCCCGCAAGCTGGAAGCGGGTGATGTGTTTGTAGCAGTGCCGGGAAGCCAGCAGGATGGGCGAACGTTTATTGAGCATGCGCTTGAAGGTGGCGCCTCATTAGTACTGGCGCACACCAAGCAGAGTAGTGTCACCTTGGATGGGCGGGTACTCTTCTTGCCGCACCTCTCTCTGCGTCTGGGAGAGCTAGGTAGGGCGCTGTTTGAGGTGCCTAATGATTTACAGGTCATTGCAGTAACCGGCACTAACGGCAAAAGCTCGGTTACGCACTATATTGCGGCCTTAAGTGAATTGCTTGACACGCCCGCAGGCGTTATTGGCACGTTAGGCGTTGGGCGCCCTGGCCAATTGGTAGAAAGCGGCCTAACGACACCTGGACCTCTAGCGCTTCAGCATATTTTGGGCGATTTGGCGCGGCAGGGCGTAAAGCGTGTTGCTCTTGAGGCTTCCTCGCATGCCTTAGATCAGCATCGACTGGAGTCTGTGGAGGTTGATGTTGGCGTTTTTACCAACCTAACCCGAGACCATCTGGATTATCACGGCAGTATGGCAGCGTACGCGGCTGCCAAAGCCAAGCTGTTTCGTCGCACTGAGCTCACGCTTGCTGTGGTGAATGCAGATGACCCGTTAGCGCGCCTGATGTTAGCGGGATGTGAAAGCAACGTGCGTGTGCTGGCAACAGGTAGTGATGAGGCGGTAACGCTCCGCGTGATTGACTGGCACCCCCATGGTCAGGGGCAGCAAGCGCTTATTGCTACGCCTGAGGGTGAAAAAACCATCGATCTTAGCTTGATGGGGCGATTTAACTTAGACAATGTATTGCTGGCGATGGCAGTGCTCTATGGTCTAGGAGAGCCGCTTGATCGCCTCTTTGAGGCGGCGTCAAGGCTTGCGCCAGTGCCTGGGCGGATGGAGCTTTACCGCGCAGATAGCGGGCCAAGTGTGGTGATTGACTACGCTCATTCGCCTGATGCGCTCCAAAACGCGCTTGAGGCGCTTAAAGCTCACCTGGGCGAAAATAAGGGCGCGTTGTGGTGCCTGTTTGGGTGCGGTGGAGATCGCGATACGGGTAAACGCGCTGAGATGGCCGCGTTTGCAGAGCGCCATGCCGACCATGTCGTGGTGACTGATGACAATCCCCGCTTTGAGTCTGCTGAACAGATACGCCAGCAGATTATTACAGGCTTCTCTGCCAACGCCTCCTTTACCGAGATTGGCGACCGTCGTAAAGCAATTGCTTATGTGGTTGAGCAAGCCGGGCCGCAGGATGTGGTGCTCGTGGCAGGTAAAGGGCACGAAGCTTATCAAGACATAGCCGGTGTTCGTCACGATTACCAAGATGAGCAGCAAGTGCACAAGGCGCTAGGGTTGAGTGGCCGAGGGATAAAAGGTAAGCAATCGTGAACTGGTCGCTGAAGAGCGTGGCAGCGGCGCTTAATATACCGCTACCCGTTAACGATATAGCTTTGACAGGTATCGTGACGGATACGCGTAAAGTCGTGCCAGGCTCACTGTTTGTAGCGCTAAAAGGGCCTCGTTTTGATGGCCACGATTTTCTGGAGCAGGCGCGAGAGCAAGGGGCAGTGGCTGCCCTGGTTGAGCAAGCAGTCGATAGTGCTTTGCCCCAGCTACAGTGTGCGGATACCCGCCTAGGGCTAGGGTTGATAGCGCAGGCGTGGCGCCATCGCTATCAGTTGCCTATCGTTGCGGTGACGGGCAACAGTGGTAAAACGACCGTCAAAGAGATGACCGCTGCGCTCTTAGCGCCGCTGGGCGATGTGCTGGCAACCGAGGGCAACTTAAATAACGATTTTGGTGTGCCACTAACGTTATTGCGGCTCACGCCTGATCATCAAGCGGCGGTTGTGGAGCTGGGAGCGAATCATTTAGGTGAGATTGCCTGGACCAGTCAGCTTACGCTGCCTGAAGTTGCCATCATTACCAATGTGACTGGGGCGCATGTGGGAGAGTTTGGTGGCATGGGGCAAATCGCCCAGGCAAAAAGCGAAATCCTATTGGGTTTAAGCGCCAACGGTGTAGCAGTGATCAATAGAGAAGACCGCTATTTCGCCTTTTGGTCAGCCTGTGCTGCACCGCGCCGTGTAATTAGCTATGGCTGGGACAGCCAAGCAGATGTGTATGCTGCGGCTCTTTCCTGTAACTCCCAGGGACGGTATGCTTTCACGCTTGTCTACCATGGGCAGCCGCTGGGCGAGGTATGCTTGCCATTAATGGGTAAGCACAATGTTAGCAATGCCCTAGCTGCCGCCGCAGCTGCACTGGCCGTTGGAATAGCGCCGGCACGCGTAGTGGCTGGCTTGTCACGCTTGCCCTGCCTGCCAGGGCGCTTAAGCTGTGTGCCGGGTTTGCGTAATGCCACGCTGCTAGATGACACCTATAACGCCAATCCAGGCGCAGTGAAAGCTGCCCTGGAGGTACTGGCCAGTTTCCCAGCGCCGCGCTGGTGTGCGCTGGGGGCGATGGGGGAGCTTGGTCAGGCATCTGAAGCACTGCATGCTGAGGTGGGCCGCTTCGCTGCTTCACTTGGTATCGACACGCTGCTGACGTACGGGGATGCCGCACGTCCAGCCAGTGAAGCCTTTGGTCGCGGGCAGCATTTTGACGACCACGAGACGCTTGTGCGTCATATTATCAATACGTTGCCGCCTGACACCACGCTGCTGGTGAAAGGGTCGCGGAGCGCGGGCATGGAAAATGTCATCGCCGCGCTGCGTTCGGATAAATAAGGTAAGCGCCGTTCATGTTACTTCATCTGGCGAATTTCTTAGCCCAATATCAAACTGCTTTTCAGGTTTTTAACTACCTTACGTTACGCGTTATTTTGGCCGCATTAACGTCCTTGATGCTTTGCCTATGGCTAGGCCCATGGGTGATTCGACGGTTAGTAGAAGGTCAGATCGGTCAGGCAGTTCGTGATGATGGGCCGCAATCACATCTTTCGAAAGCCGGTACGCCTACTATGGGCGGCGCTATGATTTTGCTGGCTATTGCGATCAGCACGTTGTTGTGGGGGGATTTAACCAACCATTATGTTTGGGTGGTGTTGGCAGTAACCCTGGGCTTTGGTGCGATTGGTTGGGTAGACGACTACCGCAAAGTGGTTGAGAAAAATCCCCGAGGCCTGCCTGCACGTTGGAAATACTTTTGGCAGTCGGTCGTTGGGCTTGGGGCCGCCATTGTGCTTTACGTGACGGCGTCAACACCGGTGGAAACCAGCCTGCTGGTGCCTCTGTTTAAAGATGTTGCTCTCCCGCTAGGTGTCTTCTACATCGTGCTGACCTACTTTGTGATCGTGGGCAGCTCCAATGCGGTTAACCTAACAGACGGCTTAGACGGTTTGGCCATAATGCCGACCGTGTTGGTAGCTATGGGCCTATCCGTATTTGCCTACGCCAGCGGTAACGCAGTTTTTGCCAACTATCTGCACATACCCTTTATCAATGGCACCGGTGAGCTAGCAATATTTTGTGCCACGATTGCAGGCGCAGGGCTAGGTTTCTTATGGTTTAACACCTATCCCGCCCAGGTGTTCATGGGCGATGTGGGTGCGCTAGCACTTGGCGCGGCGCTAGGCGTGGTTGCTGTGATTGTTCGCCAAGAGATTGTCCTGTTCATTATGGGTGGGATTTTTGTGTTGGAAACGGTGTCGGTCATTCTTCAGGTTGCTTCTTATAAGATGACGGGACGGCGTATTTTTCGCATGGCACCGCTCCACCATCACTATGAGCTGAAAGGCTGGCCAGAGCCTAGGGTCATTGTGCGCTTCTGGATTATCACTGTTGTGCTGGTGCTGCTCGGTTTAGCCACGCTGAAAGTACGTTGATGAGTCGCGTTATAGCGGAGCGCTACTGGCGTGTCATGTAAAGGAGCCAGCTCAATGGTGCAAGTAGCACATGGAATGACGGTTGTGGTGGGGCTAGGGGTGTCAGGGCGAGCGATCTGCCGCCATCTGGCGCGTCATAATGTGCCGTTTATGGTGGCTGATACCCGTCAAGCGCCTCCAGGCTTAGATGATTTTTACGCGGCCCACCCAGGAACCACTTTGCACTGTGGCCCTTTAACGGCGCTTGATTTTACTCATGCCCATGAAGTCGTGGTCAGCCCTGGGGTTGACCCTAATACTCCTGGGCTTGAGGGCCTGCTGGCGCGTCATAATCCAGCTACCGGCGAGCCCATGTTGGTGGGTGAGATAGCCCTTTTTAAGCGCGCTGTTAAGGCTCCTATCGCTGCTATAACGGGTTCTAATGCTAAATCCACGGTGACGACCCTGCTGGGGGAAATGGCCGCGGCTGCGGGTGTTAATGCGGCGGTAGGGGGGAATTTAGGAACGCCTGCACTGGATTTACTGGCACAGCATCCACATGCCGATCTCTATATTCTGGAGCTGTCTAGTTTTCAATTGGAAACAACGCCTTACTTAGGCGCTGCTTCCGTCGCATTTTTAAATATTTGTGAAGATCATTTGGATCGTCACGGGGATATGGCAGGTTACCGCGCCGCTAAACAGCGCATCTTTCTGGGGGCGCAACACGCGATTGTTAATGCGGATGACCCGCTTACCTGGCCACCCAATGATTTGGCAGTCGTTGAGCACTTTACTTCTGGCACGCCGGTAGGAGAGGCGTGGGGGCTAGCACGTGTCGATGGCAGCCTCATGCTTGTCCAGGGAGATGATTCCTGGATCAGCGCCCGCGAACTCACCGTTGCAGGCCAGCATAACTACCTGAATGCCCTGGCGGCATTGGCGATGGGCAGAGCACTGGGTTTTAGCAAGTCATCGATGTGTGAAGCGCTACGTGCATTTAGAGGGTTGCCGCATCGCAGTGAGGTCATCGCCCATATTAACGGGGTAACATGGGTAAACGATTCAAAAGGCACCAACGTCGGCGCAACCCTTGCGGCGATTAATGGCATTAGCGCGACGCTGACAGGGAAATTGATTTTATTGGCCGGCGGTGTGGGCAAAGGCGCTGATTTTACACCGCTTGCGGCACCGCTAGCAGCGTGTGCCAGAACGGTACTCCTGTTTGGTGAAGATGCCCCGCGCTTATCCGCTGCGCTGATGCCCTCTAATAACGTTCACCACGTTGATCATTTGCATCAGGCTATGGCGGCTGCTTGGCAAATAGCACAACCGGGTGATTGCGTGCTGCTTTCACCCGCCTGTGCAAGTCTCGATCAATTTGCTAACTATCAGGAGCGCGGTGAAGCGTTTCGTCGTTGGGTAATGGATAAAAAGGCCGAGGTGAACCCATGAGTCGCCTTGAGCGTCTGCGTGAGGCGCTGAGCACGCGCCATTTGCCTTGTGATATTTGGCTAATCATTTCGGTCGTTGGGCTGGCAGGACTCGGATGGGTCATGGTCAGCTCTGCGTCGATAGGGTTGCTGGAAAATAGTTACTACTACTCTCGCCAGCATGGGATTTTCTTAGTGATCTCCATACTGGCGTGCCTTTTCATGATTAGCGTACCGCTTGAGATGTGGCGCCAGAATGCGGCGCTGCTCCTGCTGGCCAGCATTTTTATGCTGGTGTTGGTACTGATCATCGGACAAGAAGTTAATGGTAGTAAGCGCTGGATTTCGTTGCCTGGGCCACTACCAAGCTTGCAGGTGTCAGAGTTTGCCAAGTTGGGGCTGATTTTCTATATGGCGGCGTTTATGTCGCGCTTTACTTATGAACTTCGTCAGCGCGCTTTTAGTATGTGGCGCCCATTGGCCGTATTGGCAGTGCCTGCAGGGCTGTTGTTTTTGGCGCCAGACTTTGGTGGCATGGTGGTTTACACCGTCTGTGTTATCGGCATGTTAATGATGAGTGGCGCATCGCTGACGCTGCTGTTAGGCAGTGGCGGGTTATTGGCCTCAGGTGCTGTCATGATGGTAGCAATGGAACCTTATCGATTAGCGCGGTGGACCAGCTTTTTAGACCCCTGGGCGGACCAGTTTGCGACGGGGTATCAATTAACCCAAGCGCTCATCGCGTTTGGGCGCGGACATGTCACGGGCACCGGATTGGGTAATAGCGTCCAAAAGCTTCATTATTTGCCAGAAGCGCATACCGACTTTATTTTTGCCGTGGTCGCAGAAGAGCTGGGTATGATTGGCGCTATCGCAGTCGTGCTTTTGTTTACAGTCTTCATCGCGCGGGCAATGTGGATTGCCCGCAGGGCAGAGCTGGCAGGTCATATGTTTGGTGCCTACGTTAGCTATGGCATTGGTTTTGTGATCGCGGCGCAGGCTTTTATTAACATGGCAGTGAGTTCAGGGTTACTGCCTACCAAAGGTTTAACGCTCCCGCTGATTAGCTATGGCGGCTCAAGTCTTTTGGTTACTGGATTAATGGTGGGACTGTTGCTTCGTACGGATGCGGAAACACGTCATCGCCCACGCCGTACGCCTACGCCTTACAGGTCTCGTCACGAACCACGATTGTCGTAATTATTTAAGGAGTGGTGTGTGGCAACGAATGCACGTCGGCGCGTTTTGATTATGGCTGGGGGAACCGGCGGCCACGTTATCCCGGCGCTTTCACTGGCTCGCGCATTGCAAGCGCATCATGTTGACGTTGAGTGGCTGGGGAGTCCGCGTGGTATCGAAAACCGCTTGGTTCCCGAGGCAGGTATTCGACTGCACGCGATTGCGATTAGTGGGCTGCGGGGTAACGGCGTAAGCGGCTGGCTTAAGGCGCCTATAAATCTCACCCGGGCTGTGTTGCAGGCCAGGCAGGTGATCCAAGCATTTAAACCCCATGTTGTGGTTGGGCTAGGCGGCTTTGCAAGCGGCCCGGGCGGCCTTGCCTCTTGGTTATCGCGTATTCCGCTGGTGATTCATGAGCAAAATGCCGTCGCAGGTTTGACCAATCGGGTGCTTTCTCGCTTGGCAACGCGCACTTATGCTGCTTTCCCTGAGGCGTTTGGGCCCCGTGCTGAGGTGATTGGCAACCCAGTTCGTGATGATATCGCTGCCCTAGGAGAGCAAACCCGCGAAGCGGCAACAATGAGTGCACGTTCGCTGCGGTTATTGGTCGTGGGGGGGTCGCTAGGTGCGCTGGCGCTTAATGAACGACTGCCGCCTGCCTTAGCTGCGTTAGCCCCGCAAAAGCGTCCAGACGTTCGCCATCAGGCGGGTAAAGACCGTGATAAAGAGACAGCGCAAGCCTATGCAGAGCACGGCGTTGCGGCAGAAGTAAGCCCGTTTATTGATGATATGGCCGCAGCGTATGAGTGGGCAGACCTAGTAGTCTGTCGCGCTGGCGCATTGACAGTGGCTGAGCTTGCAGCGGCCGCAAAGCCTGCGCTGTTAGTACCCTTTCCTTTTGCTGTCGACGATCATCAGCGTATCAATGCAGACGTTTTGGTAAAGGCGGGAGCTGCCCTGTGTGTCGTACAGCAAGAGCTTACGCCAGAGCGCTTAACTGACTATTTAAATGAATTATTAACGCCAGCCAAATTAGCCCAGATGGCATCGAACGCTCGTCAAGCGGCTTATTTAGATGCCACCCAGCGCTTAACAGATGGCTGCCTAGCGTTAATAAATCGAGGAGAAACGGCGTGACCGATATAGTGAATAGTACGTCTTTACAAGATGTTCGCCCTAGCGGTCCTGGTATGCGCCGCATTAAGCGGCTGCATTTTGTGGGTATCGGTGGCGCAGGCATGTGTGGTATTGCAGAAGTCCTGGCAAATCAGGGGTATAGCGTCAGCGGTAGTGATATGAAAGCGTCTGCCGTTGTTGAACGGTTGCGTGGCTGCGGCGTGAGTGTCGCGATCGGGCATGCTGAAGAAAACGTACAAGGCGCCGATGTTGTTGTGGTTTCAAGTGCCATAGACGAAGCTAACCCTGAAATCCGCTGGGCTCATGAGCACCGGGTGCCGGTAGTTCGTCGCGCGGAAATGCTGGCTGAACTCATGCGCTTTCGTCACGGCATCGCGGTGGCGGGTACTCATGGGAAAACCACCACCACAAGCCTTACCGCCACGCTGCTCGCGGAGGGTGGCTTAGACCCCACCTTTGTTATAGGAGGCAAACTGACCAGTGCCGGCGCTAATGCGCGCCTGGGCGAGGGCGATTATTTGGTCGCTGAGGCCGATGAGTCCGACGCGTCGTTTTTGCACTTGCAGCCCATGGTATCGATTGTTACCAATATTGATGCAGATCACATGGCGACCTATGGCGGTGACTTTGAGCGGTTGAAAAACACCTTTATCGAGTTTTTGCATAATCTGCCCTTCTACGGGTTAGCCGTTTTGTGCATAGATGACCCGCACGTGCGCGGCCTGTGTGAGCGGGTAAAGCGCCAATTTGTAACTTACGGGTTTGATAGCGATGCCGATTATCGTATTGCTGATTTCAAACAGCAGGCCGGAGAGGTGACGTTCACCGCCCTACGCCCAGGCGACGCAACGCCGCTTGCCATTCGGCTAGCGATGCCTGGGCGGCATAATGCCCTTAATGCCATGGCGGCCATTGTGGTAGCTACCGATGCAGGCGTTAGTGATGAGGCTATCTTGCGTGGACTCGCCGGTTTTGCGGGTGTGGGTAGGCGCTTTCAGGTTCATGGGCATTTTCCGACACCTAAACATTCCGGCGAGGTGATGCTGGTAGATGATTACGGCCACCATCCTCGCGAAGTCGACATGGTCATTCAGGCGGTACGCGCTGGCTGGCCAAATCGTCGGTTGGTTATGCTGTATCAGCCGCACCGCTATAGTCGCACCCGCGATCTTTACGAAGATTTTGTCCGGGTACTCTCTCAAGTGGACACGCTCATTTTGTTAGATGTGTATAGCGCTGGCGAAGCGGTGATCCCGGGTGCAGAAGGGCGAACGTTAGCAGGCTCTATCCGTCAGCGTGGCGATGTTGACCCACTTTTTGTAGAGCATAAGGAGGAGCTTCCTTCGCTGCTGGGCAACGTTTTGCGGCCTGACGATATTTTAATTACCCAAGGGGCTGGTGACGTAGGGGGCATATCGCTGCGTTTAGCGCAGTCAAAACTGGTGTTGGACGGGGTTGAGCTATGAGTGCCCAAGTATCTCAAGTAGATCGCTTAGCGCGAGTGGTGGTGGTTTATGGCGGAATGTCCGCCGAGCGAGACGTGTCGCTTAAAAGTGGCACCGCTGTGTTAGACGCTTTGAAACGAGAAGGCATTCAAGCGGTAGGCTACGACCTCAAAGATAACGGTTTAGTGGGGCTTGAGCGGTTGGCGCCCACGGCGGTGTTTGTTGCTCTACACGGTCGCGGTGGCGAGGATGGAACGCTTCAGGGAGCGTTAGAGCTGTTAAAAATACCTTACACCGGCAGCGGCGTTTTAGCCTCAGCGCTTGGAATGGACAAACAGCGTACCAAGCAAGTATGGCACGCGGTGGGGCTACCAACGCCTGAGAGCATAATGTTGAGCGCTGAATCAAACTGGGCAGCCGTTGTCGCTCAACTAGGGTTGCCGATGATGGTTAAACCCGTTCACGAAGGCTCCACGCTGGGGATTAGTATCGTCAAAAGCCAGGAGGCTTTAGAAGCCGCGTACCATGCGGCTGCTCAGTACGATGCTCGCGTGATGGCGGAGCGATTTGTTGTCGGTGAAGAGTACACTGTTGCTCTGCTAGGCAGCAAAGTGTTACCCGCGATACGGGTTGAGGTGCCGGGGGGCTTTTACGATTACGAAGCTAAGTATGTATCCAATACCACCCAGTACCATCTTCCCTGTGGTTTAGAAGCCCCGGATGAACAAGCGTTAGCATCGCTGTGCCAGCAGGCATTTGCAGCCATTGGTGGCGAGGGCTGGGGCCGCGTCGACGTTATGCGCGATGCTGACGGTAAATTCTGGTTGATCGAAGTCAATACCGTACCGGGGATGACCGACCACAGCTTGGTGCCTCAGGCGGCTGCCCATGCCGGAATCAGTTTTGATCAGTTGGTCGTGCAGATACTGCAGACCGCTGGCCAGCAGAGCGCATCATGAAGAGTGCCTTATGAAAAGGCGTAATGCCTGGTTAGGTATTCTTCTGCTGGCACTGGTATTAGGTGCTGGCAGTCGTGCACTTTGGCTGTGGCTAGACCGACCTATTGAACGGGTTTCCATTCGTGGGGAGTGGGACTATGTCAGCGCCGACTACCTGCGTACTCAGTTGGCGCCGCTTGTCCAACATGCCACTTGGTTGTCCGCAGATTTGGGAGATCTGCGTAGCCGAGCACTCGCTATTGGCTGGTTAAAAGAGGTGCGCATTTCCCGAGAGTGGCCCAACGCGTTGGTTTTTGAATTGGTTGAGCAGCAGCCGGTTGCTCGCTGGAACGACACTTTTTTACTCAACCCGCAGGGGGAACCCTTCGCGTTTGCCCCGCTTTCTGCGCCGTCGGGATTGCCAGACATGGCTGGCCCTGCAGGCAGTAGTGAAGAAGTGCTTACTTTTTACCACCGGCTGACGCCGCATTTCGCCAATTTGTCGCTGTCGTTGGCGCAGCTGCGCTTGGAGCCACGCGGTGCATGGCGGTTGCAGCTAAATAATGGTGCTTGGATAATGTTAGGCAGACGTCAGCATGATGTCCGCTTAGCGCGTTTGTCTGCTTCCTGGCAGCGCGAACTAGCGCAGCTAAGTGACCATATTCGGTATATTGACCTGCGCTACCCAAATGGCGTAGCGGTTGCTTGGCATGGCGAGAGCGATTTTGAAGTTACCAAGAGTGAATAGCCTTTTGTAATGTGCAAAAAGCAGGTAAATGTGAGTGGTCACCAACGCTGAGAGCCATTAATAGGGTTTTAATTGACGGTTATGCCCATTATCGTGGGTATGGACTAGTCGTATTGCGACTATTGTTTCTATACTATGTCCCTATCAGCGTTTTTGCGGATTTTATTTATTCCTTTTGAGTTTTGGCTGCGTTTTTCTCAATAGGCCATAACAATTTTTTTGGTTGGCGCCGATTGGGATGTTTTACCGAGAAAGCGTTATCCATCACTACGATAACGTTTAATATTACGATAAGGAGATTTACCGACTCATGGCAGGCTCACCCAACGCATCCAATATGGTTGTCGGGCTGGACATTGGAACGTCCAAGGTCGTCGCGATAGTCGGTCAGCCCACCGATGATGGTGGGATTGAGATAGCCGGTATCGGTTCCCACCCCTCACGTGGCATGAAGCGTGGCGTAGTCATCAATATTGAATCAACGGTTCAGTCAATTCAACGCGCGGTTGAAGAAGCGGAGCTAATGGCGGGCTGCGATATTCACTCGGTGTACGTGGGCGTGGCGGGTAGCCATATTAGCTCGATGAACTCAGATGGCGTCGTAGCGATTAAAGAGCGTGAAGTAACGCCTTCTGACATTGATCGGGTAATCGACTCCGCACGTGCTCGGGCCATTTCTGAAGGACAGCGCGTATTGCATGTACTGCCGCAAGAGTTCTCGATTGATGCCCAGGGCGGCATCCGCGAGCCGCTAGGCATGTCGGGTGTGCGCCTTGAGGCGCAGGTACATCTGGTCACGGCGGCGCTAAACGCCGTACAGAATATCGAAAAGTGTGTGCGCCGATGCGGACTAGACGTTGATGCCATCATCCTTGAGCAGTTAGCCTCTAGCATGGCGGTGCTAACTGAAGACGAGCGTGAGCTGGGCGTTTGTATGGTCGATATTGGCGGCGGCACGACGGATATGGCTATATTTACCGAAGGGGCGATTCGCCACACTGCGGTGATACCCATTGCCGGTGACCAAGTCACTAATGATATTGCCATGGCGCTGCGTACGCCTACTCAGCATGCTGAAGAGATTAAAGTAAAGTACGCCTGTGCGCTAACGCACCTCGCCGCAAGTGATGAAATGATTAAAGTGCCCAGTGTAGGGGATCGTCCATCGCGGGATCTATCACGCCAAGCATTAGCCGAAGTGGTTGAGCCGCGCTACGAAGAACTTTTTACGCTGGTAAGAGACGAATTACGCCGCAGTGGCTATGAAGACATGGTAGCAGCCGGTGTGGTACTGACCGGCGGCACCTCGCGCATGGAAGGTGTTAGCGAACTAGCAGAAGAGATTTTCCATATGCCGGTTCGTATTGCCTGCCCGCAAAATGTTAGAGGGTTGGCGGACGTGGTGCGTAATCCTATTTATGCAACGGGCGTTGGCTTGCTGCATTATGCCTTGCAGGAAATGCGCCATGGGCAGGGCCTAGAAAGCCATGGGGGAGTCGTTACCGCGCACAAAGGGCGTAACGAGCTTGCCCGGCGTGATAGCAAGGAAGGCAATCCAGCGCTGGCGAAAATTAAAGGCTGGTTCAAAGGAAATTTCTGACAGGGCCGCAAGCGCGGTTCAGGAGACGGGGCTTATGTTCGAATTGGTAGATAACGCACCCTCGAGCAGTGCGGTCATCAAAGTGGTCGGTGTTGGCGGCGGCGGTGGTAATGCTGTCAACCACATGGTCGAGAGCAACATCGAAGGCGTAGAATTCATTTGCGCTAATACCGATGCCCAGGCGCTTAAACGCGTATCCGCAAAAACGGTTTTGCAGCTTGGTAGTGAAATAACCAAAGGGCTGGGCGCTGGCGCCAACCCCGAGGTTGGACGTCAAGCTGCCATGGAAGACAGAGATCGAATTGCCGAGCTGCTAAATGGCGCCGATATGGTGTTCATTACTGCCGGTATGGGCGGTGGTACCGGAACTGGCGGTGCACCGGTCGTAGCTCAGGTGGCTAAAGAGCTGGGCATTTTAACGGTGGCCGTGGTGACCCGACCCTTCCCGTTTGAAGGGCCAAAACGGATGCGCGCGGCAGAAGAGGGCATGAAAGAGCTCTCAGAGCACGTTGACTCGCTGATCACTATTCCCAACGAAAAGCTACTGTCAGTGCTGGGCAAAAATGCCACGCTGCTCACTGCATTCAGTGCCGCTAACGATGTGTTGCTAGGCGCCGTTCAGGGTATCGCTGAACTGATCACTAGCCCGGGCATCATCAACGTCGACTTTGCTGACGTGCGCACCGTTATGTCAGAAATGGGCATGGCCATGATGGGTACTGGTGGCGCGACCGGTGAGAACCGCGCGCGTGAAGCAGCTGAAAAAGCGATCCGTAGCCCGTTGCTGGAAGATATCGATCTGCACGGCGCACGTGGCATCCTGGTCAATATTACTGCTGGGCCTGACTTATCGATCGGTGAGTTCAACGATGTGGGCGCGACGGTTCAAGAGTTTGCCTCACAGGAAGCAACTATTGTCGTCGGTACCTCCATCGATATGGAAATGTCTGATGAACTGCGGGTAACGGTTGTGGCGGCTGGGCTGGATGGTAGTAAAGCAAAGGCTGCCACACGTGAGCCTGCGCGTCGTTCAGCAGCGGAGTCATCGGATTACCGAAAGCTTCAGCAACCAACTGTGATGCGCCAGCAAGCAACAGCTCGCGCCGAGGCCTCGCCTTCTCCAGCAGCTAAATCCCGCCCAGAAAAGCGTCGCGCTTCAGAAGCTGACGACTATCTGGATATTCCTGCTTTTTTACGCCGTCAGGCGGATTAAGCTGCGCTGCGTCTCTCACTGACACGGCAAACGAGAGTTTTGTTGGTTAAAACGCTCGTTTGCTGTTAAAGTGAACACTGTTTGATAACTTTTCTCCCCGCGGTATTTGCCAGTTTTAGGCCAATCGCCGCCGACACTAGAGCTAGACCACTGCCCATGATCAGACAACGCACACTACAAAACGTTATCCGCGCCACCGGAGTGGGTCTGCACTCTGGAAAAAAAGTCCACTTGGCTTTGCGTCCGGCGCCGGCAAATACGGGCATTGTGTTCGTTAGAACCGATTTAGATCCTGTTGTGCATGTGCCTGCTCGTGCGGAATTGGTTGAAGACACCACGCTGTGCACTGCGCTCTCTCACGAGGGGGTCAAAGTGGCAACGGTTGAGCACCTAATGTCAGCGTTTGCAGGGTTGGGTATCGACAATGCCTACGTCGATGTTAGCGCACCTGAAGTGCCGATCATGGATGGCAGTGCCAGTCCGTTTGTTTTTTTGATCCAATCGGCGGGTATTCTTGAGCAAGAAGCGCCTAAGAAATTTATCCGCATTAAGCGCCGTGTAGCGGTCAGTGATGGCGATAAAGAGGCGGTATTCCTGCCGCATCAGGGCTTTAAAGTGTCGTTTGCAATTGATTTTGATCACCCTGTCTTTGAACAGCAGAAGCAAACTGCGCTGATAGATTTTTCAACGACTTCGTTTGTTAAAGAAGTTTCGCGTGCGCGCACGTTTGGGTTTATGCGCGATTTGGAGTTTTTGCGCTCTAATAATCTGGCACTGGGTGGCAGCCTGGATAACGCCATCGTGGTCGACGACTACCGCATCGTTAATGAAGGCGGTTTGCGCTATGAAGACGAGTTCGTCAAGCATAAGGTGCTTGACGCGATTGGCGACCTTTATCAGTTAGGGCATAGCCTAATTGGTGAATTTCGTGGCATCAAATCGGGCCATGCACTCAATAATCAGCTTTGCCGTGAGCTGATGGAGCAGCCAGATGCTTACGAGATCGTGACGTTTGAAGAAGAGAAGGCGGTTGCACCTATCTCCTACGCGGCCCCTGCCATGGCATAGCAAGTCCTGCGAACGACTTAGCTGGTTGAAATATTGGTTTCTAGTCCCATCATATAAAGCACCGCTTAGACGGTGCTTTATGCATGTTGAGTAAGCACTTTAGTCTTCACTTTCCGAGGGGTGTGGCGCATGGGAGGCCAGGCGCTCTAACGCTTTTTTGAGTGATGGATTGTCGGTATCTTTTGCGCACTCAGCTAAGGTTTTTCCGGCGTTGCTAGAGAGTGAACGCGTATAGCGTTTTGGACTCTCTACTGGCCGCACTGGGCGGACTTTTAAGGTAAAGCCGTTAACGCTTTCAAACCCTGGTAGCTGGTGGAGAAGGGTAAGCAGGCGTTGTTGTTCGTAGCGTAACCACGTTAGCCAGCTCGCTTGGCCGCTAATCAGCATTAATCGTCCGTCACGAAACCCGCCCACAAAAATGTGCTCACGCATTTCTTCAGGCAAGTGAGCGCGGAGATGCCGCTGTGCTTGGTCAATTAAGCGAGACTGGCGCATTAATTGCCCAATGTCGCCAGACTTAGACAGCAGTTGGGTGATGGGCTGTGCGTGAGATCGCTTAACCTTTATACTCATACGCCTAATTTCCGAGATGGCTTGATATAAACTTTTGGCAGTCCGAAGCGGGCGATTATCAATCGTTTACTTGATCGAACGCCAATCAGAAGAGCCTAACACGCCCAGGAGCTAGCCCACAGCATGTCGTTAACACCAGATGTCTTACTCGCTTCGCCACGGCGCCAGCGCCGTCATGGCCTAGCGCGCTGGTGGCTGGCTGGGCTTCTGGTAAGTTGTTTATTGCCTGCAAGTTTACACCCATCAGATGCGTTTCGCGGCAGTGAGCGTAGTGTCAGTATCTGTTTTTGGGTACCTGCCATTTTGCGTGTGCAGTCTCAGTGGATTGCTAAAAAACGTCGTGCGCTTCGTTTCTGGGGTAGTTGCCTGGCGCGTCAGCTTACCCTTCGACCTGCTCGTGCGCAGTTATTGCCGTTAATTAAACGGCGCCTAGTCGCGGCTAAAGACGTGCTGACTCAGCGCGGCCCTCCTTGCTTGTCCCTTCCGCATTAGAACTCCTTTATTTGCCTTATATATAAAGGGCGCCTTCATAAAGGTTGCCCAAGATGATTTGGAATTTTCATGATTAATAATTTGTTACGCAAAGTTGTTGGCTCTAAAAATGATCGCGAAGTGAAGCGGATGCATAAAAATGTGCATGAGGTCAATAAGTTAGAGTCAGAGCTGGAAGGGCTGAGCGACGCTGATTTGCAGGGTAAAACGACGTTTCTTCGTCAGCGGTTAAACGAGGGTGAAGCGCTTGACAGCCTACTGCCCGAGGCTTTTGCCGTCGTGCGCGAGGCAAGCAAGCGGGTCATGGGCATGCGCCATTTTGATGTGCAGATGATCGGCGGTTTGACGCTACACCGTGGGCGCATTGCTGAAATGAAAACGGGCGAGGGTAAAACGCTGGTAGCGACCCTGGCAGTTTACTTAAATGCACTGCCTGCAAAAGGGGTGCATGTCGTTACTGTAAATGACTATCTGGCGCGCCGTGATGCCGAGTGGATGCGTCCGTTGTATGAATTTTTAGGCCTTTCCATTGGCGTGATTTTTTCGGGTCAGAGCGGTGAAGAGAAGCGCCACGCCTACCAGTGCGATATTACCTACGGTACCAACAACGAGTTCGGCTTTGACTACCTGCGCGACAATATGGCGTTCTCGCTTGAAGATAAAGTTCAGCGTGGCCTGCACTACGCTATCGTCGACGAGGTAGACTCTATTCTCATTGATGAAGCGCGCACACCGCTGATTATTTCTGGCGCTGTCGATGAAAATACCGACCTTTATGGCGTGGTCAATCGTCTTGCCCAGCAGCTGGAAAAAGGCGAGGTGTTAGAAGATGAAGAGGCTACCGTAACAGGGGACTTCCTGCTTGATGAGAAGCAGAAGCAGGTAGAACTCACCGAGCAGGGCCATAATAAGGTAGAAGCCTTGATGCGCGCTGAGGGGCTACTGGGTGAAGAGGACTCACTTTACGCTGCGCAAAATCTTAATCTTTTGCAGCACATGCACTCTGCGCTGCGAGCCCGCCATCTTTATCACCCTGACGTTGATTATATTGTCGCTGAAGACCAGGTCGTCATCGTTGATGAACATACCGGCCGCACAATGCCGGGCCGCCGCTGGTCCGAGGGGCTTCATCAAGCCGTTGAAGCCAAAGAGGGCGTTACCGTTCAGCGTGAAAGTCAAACGCTAGCATCCACGACCTTCCAGAACTATTTCCGCCTGTACGAGAAGTTGGCGGGTATGACGGGCACGGCTGACACAGAAGCTTTTGAGTTCCGTCAGATCTATGGCCTAGACGTGATAGTGATTCCGACTAATCGTGTGCTGGCGCGGAAAGATCTGAATGATCTGGTTTTCCTGAGTGCGGAAGAGAAGTACGAAGCCATCATTAAAGATGTTAAGGCTGAAACAGAAGCGGGTCGGCCAGTACTGGTAGGTACTGCGTCGATTGAAACCTCTGAGTACCTTGCCCGTTTAATGCGCGAGGCGGGGCTGAAATTTAACGTCTTGAACGCTAAGCAGCACCAAAGCGAAGCGGAAATTATTGCTCAGGCAGGTCGCCCCGGAGCGATTACCATTGCCACCAACATGGCAGGCCGCGGTACCGATATTATGCTGGGGGGTAATTGGGAAGCAGAAGCAGCAAAACTGCAAAATCCTACCCAGGCACAGCTCGACGCGCTTAAAGCAGAATGGCAAAAGCGTCACGATGCCGTGCTGGAAGCCGGTGGTCTACACGTTGTGGGCTCTGAGCGCCATGAATCCCGCCGTATTGATAACCAGCTGCGTGGCCGTGCAGGGCGTCAGGGTGATCCGGGTTCTACGCGCTTTTTCCTCTCCTTGGAAGATAGCCTGATGCGGCTATTTGGCTCTGATCGCGTTAAGCGTTTGATGCAGGCGCTGGGCTTAGAGCGTGGGGAAGCCATTGAACACAAGATGGTGTCTAACGCCGTTGAGCGTGCACAGAAAAAGGTCGAAGGGCGTAACTTCGATATTCGTAAGCAGCTCCTTGAATATGATGATGTGGCCAACGACCAGCGCCGTGTTATTTATAACCAGCGCAATGAAGTGCTGGCGTCTGACGATATCTCCGATGCAGTGCTGGGCATTCGTGAAGAGGTCATGGAAGAGGCGATCAGCGATTTTGTGCCCCCGCAGAGTTTGGTAGAGCAGTGGGATCTGCCGGGCTTGGAAGCGCACCTAAAGACCGAGTTTAATCTTGATGCACCGGTGGTGCAGTGGTCAGCAGAAGATGAGCGGTTCAGTGAAGAGAAACTCCGTGAACGCCTTCAGACCATGCATCGCGAAGCCTACGAAGCCAAAGTGGAGGCGGCTGGCGCTGCGCTAATTCGCCGCTTTGAGAAACAGGTGATGCTGCAGGTCTTGGATACTCGCTGGAAAGAGCATCTTCAGTCGATGGATCATCTGCGCCGTGGTATCCACCTGCGTGGCTACGCTCAGAAGAATCCCAAGCAGGAGTACAAGCGTGAATCGTTTGAGCTATTCCAAAACCTGCTAACCAATATAAAAGCAGACGTCACACGCATTCTAAGCCATGTTCAGGTGCGTCAGCCTGAAGAGGTGGATGCTCTAGAGCAGAAGCGCCGTGAAGAGCTGGCCCGTGAAAAAGCGACTGCGGACAGCCGCCACGACGAAGCTGCTGCGCAAAATAGCAGCGGGCGTTCTCCGGAGTCTCAAGGTGCTGACGGGCGCCCGCTTCGCCGGGAAGGGCCTAAAGTAGGTCGCAACGACCCCTGTAGCTGTGGTTCCGGTAAAAAATATAAGCAGTGCTGCGGTAAGTTAAGCTAATCGCTCAGCTCTCTTGAGCTAATGTGAAGGAGAAAAATATGGCGGTGGGAAACGTTCCCTTTCCTGAGCTACCCCCTATAAAGGGAGTACGCCTAGGCACTGCAATGGCGGGTATTAAGAAACCGGATCGCCGTGACATAGTGGTGATTGAGCTACCTGAGTCCGCCACGGTTGCTGGCGTGTTTACGCAAAATGCCTTCTGTGCGGCGCCGGTGGCCGTGGCTAAAGCACATATGGCGCGCTGTTTAAGTGAAGGCGTAGCGCCACGCTGCTGGCTAATCAATACTGGCAATGCCAATGCGGGCACAGGTGAAGCGGGCATGCGCGATGCTTATGCCAGCTGCGCCGCCTTGGCATCGCAGCTGGGTGTAGCAGAAAGCCAGGTGCTACCTTTCTCAACAGGCGTGATAGGTGAGCCGCTGCCCATGGAGCGTTTAGTGGCCGGCCTGCCAAGCGCTGTCGGTTCACTCGCTGATACCAGTCACGCGTGGCAGCATGCGGGTGAGGGGATTCTTACGACGG
The DNA here is from genome assembly GCF_044809155.1 of Vreelandella venusta. GTDB lineage: Bacteria > Pseudomonadota > Gammaproteobacteria > Pseudomonadales > Halomonadaceae > Vreelandella > Vreelandella venusta_B. The sequence continues at coordinate 2,006,456 of NZ_CP085241.1, read as the reverse complement.
ATACTCGTCCTAAAGGCGCGACGGTGACCGTGAACATTGGTGACCAGCAGGTCACGATTAACGGCATCACGAAAGGCTCCGGCATGATTAAGCCCAATATGGCGACCATGCTGGGGTTTGTGGTCACCGATGCCGCTATAGAGCAAACGCTTCTTGAAACACTGCTGCGCGAAACGGTTGACCGTTCGTTCAACTGCATTACCGTCGATAGCGATACGTCGACCAATGATGCCTGCATGTTGGCAGCAACAGGCAGCGGTGCACGTATCGAAAGCGATGAGCAAATTGCCGTGTTTCGTAACGCGCTGCAGCGGGTGATGACGGAACTTGCTCAATCGATTATTCGCGACGGGGAAGGGGCGACGAAGTTTGTAACGCTTCAGGTAAATGATGCTTCAACCCGCCAGGAAGCACTGGATGTGGCGTTTACTGTTGCGCACTCACCGCTGGTTAAAACCGCATTATATGCATCCGATGCTAACTGGGGGCGTATTTTGGCCGCGGTAGGCCGAGCGCCCGTTAACGCATTTGATGTTAGTCGCATCATAATTGACCTTGGTGATGTGCGTTTGGTTGAGAACGGAGGGCGTGCTGCCAGCTATACAGAAGCAGCAGGTAGCGCGGTGATGGCGCAGGAAGAGATTACAATCCGGATCAACTTAGGGCGAGGCGAAGAGAGTGCCACGGTGTGGACCTCAGACCTCTCCCATGAGTATGTGTCTATCAATGCAGATTACCGCAGCTAGCCTTAGCAGTAGGGGTTAGTGCAGCGATACAGCGCCGCTTGGGTTTAGGGCGGCGCGCACAAAGTGGATAAAGGCGTAATGAGTGTAATGGTAAAACGACGGGTTCATGTCGCGGCGGCTGCAATGATCAGCGCCGATCAAAAGCAAGTGCTAATTGCGCGTCGACCTTCTAATGTCGACCATGGAGGCCTATGGGAGTTTCCCGGTGGCAAATTAGCTCCCTACGAAACGGGGTTGGAAGGGCTTAAACGTGAGTTACATGAAGAGCTCGGCGTTGAAATTGTACGTGCCCGTCCACTGATTCGTATTCACCATGAGTATCCTGATAAGCACATCCTGTTGGACGTTTGGCAGGTGCAGGAGTTCGCAGGCGAACCCTTTGGGCGCGAAGGTCAAGCGGTACGCTGGGTGCCTATGGAAGAGCTGGCGAACTACCCCTTCCCTGCGGCTAACCTACCGATTTTGCGCGCGGTGATGCTGCCCACCGACTATTTAATTACCGGTGAAGAGGCCGATGAAGAGCGCTTTGAGGCGCTTTTAGAGCGGGCGCTACGAGAAGATGGCATTCGTCTTGTTCAGCTGCGTGCCAAGGGTCTGGATAAAGCCGCGTACCTCGCGCGGGCAGAACGCGCCTTAGCGCTTTGTCGTCAGCACGATGCCCGTCTGGTGCTTAATGCGGATCCTGCGCTGCTTGATGACATTGATGCTGACGGCATTCACTTGACCAGCGAACGCTTGATGAACCTTGATCGTCGCCCGATTGCCGAGAATAAATGGCTTTCTGCGTCTACCCATGATCAGACTCAGCTCTCTAAAGCGGCAGTGCTTGGCTGCGATTTCGTAACCTTGTCCCCACTGCGCACCACGCCCTCGCATCCTGAAGTGGCGCCGCTGGGCTGGCACGATTTTCAGCAGTTGGTAGAGCGTGCCGGTATGCCGGTGTTCGCACTAGGCGGCATGACTCGCTTTGATGCCAACCACGCCCGCGCTGTGGGCGCGCAGGGTATCGCGTCGATTCGTGATTTTTGGAAATAAGTCTGCCACTCGTTATGCTTAACTAAAAAAGCGCCTGCTCCTTTTTTGGAGCAGGCGCTTTTTATCGTATGGATGACGACCGGTTGGTTAATCGCGGTAGCGGCGGGTTAAATCGCCGTAGGCATCGACTCTGCGGTCGCGGAGGTATGGCCAAATACGGCGGGTGTTTTCGCTGCGTGCCATGTCGATGTTGACCACCAGCTGTTGCGTTTGCTCACCCGCGTGAGCCAGTAGTTCCCCTTGAGGGCCGCATACAAAGCTTCCCCCCCAAAAAGTAATACCGTCACCAACGCCGGATTGGTCGGCTTCAAAGCCTACCCGGTTAGCGACCAGTACCGGCAAGCCGTTAGCAACCCCATGGGCACGCTGGATAATGGTCCAGGCGTCTTTCTGGCGGGTTTTTTCTGCGTCGTTATCGTTAGGATCCCAGCCAATAGCCGTGGGGTAGAGCAGCAGGTCCGCACCTGCCAGCGCCATTAAGCGAGCAGCTTCCGGGTACCATTGGTCCCAGCACACCAGAACGCCCAACCGGCCAACCGAGGTGTCAATGGGCGTGAAGCCCTCTCCCCGGGCATCGTCAGCATCCCCCGGGGTGAAGTAAAACTTTTCATAAAACGCCGGGTCATCGGGTATATGCATCTTTCGATACTGGCCAACGCGACCCAGGGCGCGGTCGTAGACCACGGCTGTATTGTGATATAGCCCCGCTGCACGGCGCTCAAATAGCGAGCCCACCAGTACGATATCCAGCTCTTTCGCCAGTGCGGCTAAATGCTGGCCGGTAGGCCCATCCAGCGGCTCGGCCAAGTCAAATAGCGCGGGGTCTTCGTATTGGCAAAAATAGTGCGTGGCGTGAAGCTCCTGCAGCAGCACTAACTGAGCACCTTGCGCAACAGCGTCGCGAATACCGGCTTCGCTTGCGGCTAGGCTGCGCGCTTTATCAGGCCATGCGGGCTGCTGGACGACACCCACGGTAAGCGTATGCGTCATGATGGCTCCTTACGATTCAAGGTTAGCAGGGGCAAGGGTGCCTTTCGGCAGCTGCATCGTTAAGCAGTGTAGGCTGCCATGCTGTCGGATTACGCTTGCGCACTCTATGGGTATCAGCGTGTGCTCAGGGAACGCCTGGGTTAGCGCCCGCAGAGCGATTGTGTCCGCAGGGTCGCCGTAAGTGGGCACCAGCACCGCTTGATTGATGATTAAAAAGTTAGCGTAGGTCGCCGGCAAGCGGTGCCCGTCATCCGGATCAAAGCATGCTTGCGGCCAGGGCAGAGGAATCAGCGTATAGGGCTCGCCGCTGCGCTGTCGAAATGCCTTTAGCTCCTGCTCCATTGCTTTGAGTGCCGCATAGTGTGGGTCGTGTGGATCATCACAGGTCACGTAGGCAATGGTTGAGGGTGAACAAAAGCGCGCTAGGGTATCAATATGGCTATCAGTGTCGTCGCCTTCTAGATGCCCATTGGCCAGCCATAGCACGCGGTCAACGCCAAAGTCTTCGGCCAACATTTCCTCTATATCGCTGCGGGAGTGCGTCGGGTTGCGATTGGGGTTAAGCAGGCAGGCCTCGGTGGTAAGGAGCGTGCCCTCGCCGTCCGTTTCAATACCGCCACCTTCAAGAACCAGCCCTCGCGAGGCGACTGGGCATGCCCAAACCCCTGCATCCGCTAGCCATTGGGTCAACTGGTTGTCGCGCTCAGCGGGAAATTTTCCGCCCCAACCGGTAAATGTGTAGTCCAGTAGCAGCGGCTGATGATCTTCATCTAAGACGGTAATCGGCCCGTGATCCCTCGCCCAGGTATCGTCGGTGGGGGCGACAACCAGCAGCAGTTGCTGTGCGTTTATGCCATAAGCAGCAAACGTCGCGCTTAGGCGCGCGCGTGTTGCCTCATTGGGGACGCTAATCAGCACGCGCTGATAGCGTGCGGTGGCGATAACAATACGCTCAAGCGTCGCTTCGATACGCGACAGTAAAGGCGCCCAATCGCCGTCTGAGCGGGGCCAGGTAAGCTGAAGGCCGTCTTGGGGGTGCCATTCTGGTAGCAGGCGATGCGTCTTGGTAGCCAACGTCACAAATGCTCTCAATAGAAGTATAAAGACTTACCCTAGGGGGCAAGAGGAACCGGCGCAATGTAGGGGCTTGCCCAGAAACATGCAAGCCTTACCTTCGCTAAGGGAACGGCTTTGCATGATGCTGCTCTAAGGCTGCGTTTGCACATGCAGCCCTGCTAAAAAAACCGTACCATGGGCGCTTATTATTAAGGAAGACTGCCATGCTTGATCGTTTGCCTTTTCTGGTGGGGCTGCGCTACGTGCGCGCTAAACGCCGGAACCACTTTATTTCATTTATCTCCTTAACTTCCATGCTGGGTCTTATGCTCGGTGTGGCGGTACTGATCCTAGTGCTGTCAGTCATGAATGGCTTCGATCATGAGCTGCGTACCCGCATTTTGGGTATGGTTCCCCACGCCAAAATTGAGTCACAGGAGGGACTCGTTGAGTGGGAAGCGCTTGCCGAGAGGTTAATCGAGCGCGAGCGAGTCATTGGCGCTGCTCCCTTTGTTGAGCAGCAGGGTATGTTCTCTGCGGGAGGGCGCAACCAAGGCGCCATGGTGAACGGGATCCACCCTGACTGGGAGGGGCAGGTGTCGATCATTGGCGAACACATGCGTCAGGGCGAGTTAGCAGACTTAGTGCCCGGAGAGTGGAACGTCGTACTAGGATCAATGCTGGCGCGTCGTCTGGGTGTTGGTGTGGGTGACCGAGTCACACTGCTGGTGCCCGAGGCCTCCATTACGCCGGCAGGCGTCTTTCCACGCTTAAAGCGTTTTACGGTTAGCGGGATTTTTAGCGTGGGTGCTGATTTAGATGCCAATCTTGCCTATGCCAATATTTATGATATGCAAACGTTGGCGCGATTGGGGGATGCCATTGGAGGGCTGCGCCTTGAGCTGGATGACCTGTTCCTAGCCGGTAGCGAAACACAGGCCATTGTGAACGAGCTAGGGTCTGGGTATCGCGGTAGTGACTGGACATTCTCCCACGGCAGCCTCTTCCAGGCGATCCAAATGGAGAAGCGCATGATTGCGCTGCTGCTCACGGTGATCATTGCCGTTGCTGCATTTAACATTGTTTCAACACTGGTTATGGTGGTGACCGATAAACGCGCTGACATTGCTATTTTGCGTACCATCGGAGCAACGCCACGTTCGATTATGGGTATCTTTATCGTCCAAGGCTTAGCCATCGGCTTGATTGGGATTGCCCTGGGCGTTGCGGTGGGCGTTCTGCTAGCTCTCACCATCTCAGACGTCATTAGCTGGTTTGAAACGGCGTTTGGTATTCAGTTCTTAGATGCCGGGGTTTATTTTATTAGCAACCTGCCTTCTCAGCTCCGGTGGGGCGATGTGCGCGATATTGTCATCGCTGCCTTTGGTCTGACGTTCCTCTCGACGCTCTATCCCGCATGGCGGGCGGCTCGGGTTCAGCCGGCTGATGTATTGCGCTATGAATAAGGATGATTTAATGACCTCATCGACACCACAGCCAGGGACAATTATGTTGCAGTGCCAGGGCTTAACCCGGATTTATAGTGAAGGCCCTCAAGATCTTACCGTGCTAGACCAGCTGGAATTACAGGTACACGCGGGTGAGCGAGTCGCCATTGTGGGGAGTTCGGGATCAGGTAAGACGACGCTACTTAATTTGCTTGGCGGCCTTGACCGTCCAAGTGACGGTAGCGTGGTGATTGCCGGTGAGCCGCTTTCTGGCCTTAACGAGGCAGCATTGGGCAAGTTTCGTAACCGCTACATTGGTTTTGTTTACCAGTTTCACCACCTGTTGGCTGAATTCACCGCGGTGGAGAATGCGGCGCTGCCGCTGATTATTCGTGGCCAGTCGAAAAAAGTGGCGGAGCAGCGGGCCATGCAGCTGCTAGAGCGTGTGGGGATGCAGGCAAGGGCTGATCATAAACCTGGCGAGCTTTCTGGCGGTGAGCGCCAGCGGGTCGCAATTGCTCGGGCGCTGGTGACCGACCCAAGCCTTGTATTGATGGATGAACCCACCGGCAACTTGGATCAAACGACCGCAAGCACGATCTTAGCGCTGATGGACCAACTGGCTAAAGAGAGCGCCTGCGCCTTTGTGATTGTGACCCACGATGTAGCGCTGGCCGCGCATCAGGACCGTGTTATGAAACTTGATGGGGGACGGTTGGTAGAGCAAAAAAGTAAAGCTACTTAAACTTGCTTAGTGGCTTTAACGCTAATCATCAAACTCTGATTCAATGCGCGCTCGACGCCGCCGCCTATTTAAGCGGCGGCGTTTCCAGTTATGGGAAACGTGCCAACGCCAAATCAAACGAATACCAACGTTAGCGACAATTGCCAGAAAAATAGCCGTGATTAATGAACCCAGCAGCAAAGGTGGCATGATGTCGTGCATTTGCTCAGCAACCCAGCGGGTGGAGATGCGTGACGGCGCATCGCGTACCGGAGCGGCTAACAGAAAGGTGCCCACGCGGTAGTTAAAATAGAATATCAACGGCATGGTAAGCGGGTTGGTGATCCATACCAAGCCAACAGAGAGCGCTACGTTGCAGCGGCTAAGGCGTGCACCTAAAGCAGCTACGACCATTTGAAAGGGAATGGGCAACATGGCGCAAAATAGCCCTACGCTGAAGGCGTTAGCAACGCTTCTTCGCGTTAAAAGCCATAACCCAGGGTCAGCAATGAGCGGCGCCATAAAGCGTAGCGAACGCTGGCGTCTGAGCGTGTCGGGTTTAGGCATGTAGCGCTGCAGAAAACGCCGCGGCATGTCATATACTCTTGCGATTGATGCGGCCCATTATCCATATAGGGCAGTGCTTCGGCTATGCCACGGGCGTTAATGATCTAACACCAAGGAGAGGTGATGCGTTTCGGTGTAGCGGTACCTGCTGCCTTAGCAGCACTAAGCGGTGTGTTGCTGGCAGCTTGGAGTGGTGCTGAAGGGCGCTATTTGCCGTGGCTAAGCATTATCCTCGTTGGCCTTTTTTGGCTCATGTCAGCGCGCCCTAAGTTACTGATATGGCTTTTAATGGGTGGCTTTGCATTTGTCAGCGTTCAGCAGGAGTGGGGACGACGTTTGCCGGCAGGATTAAACGGTGAAGACGTTACCCTGCAGGCGCGTATCCTGAGCGTTCAGCGTGAAGAAGGTGCTTCGCGTTTACAGCTAGCGGTAGAGACATGTCAGGCGCCCCGCCACCTTCCCAGCTGTGATGCACTGCGTCGGGTGCGGGTGAGCGCATACGGCGAACATGCCTATAAGAAGGGGGAGCGTTGGCAAATGACGCTGCGGCTTCGCCCACCCAGCGGCTTTGCCAATCCTAATGCGTTTAATTTTGAGCGTTGGCTGTGGCGTGAAGGTATTCATGCCACAGGATATGTGCGCCAGGATCCCGCACCAGAACGTTTAACTGAGGCGACCCCCGGGCTGCGCCAAAAAGCCCTGGAGTTGCTTGCCCGTCAGCCCCTTGAATCACGAACTCAGCGCTGGCTGGCCGCACTCACGCTGGGAGATAGCGACCAGCTGACCCAAGAGGACTGGGCGCTTCTAAACGCGACGGGCACCACGCATTTAGTGGTTATTTCTGGACTTCACGTGGGCTTAGTTGCCTCGTTTACACTGTTATTAGCCCGTTGGGGGGCGCGGTTGCTCTCACCGAATAATTGGCGGTTGCGTGCGTGGCCATGGTGGCTGGCGGGGGCCGCAGCAGTCGCGTATGCCACGTTAGCAGGGCTGGCGCCGCCAGCCCTGCGCGCGATGGTGATGACGTTGTTAGGGCTTTGGGTGCTTAGTGGTCGCCACTCTCCCGGTGCTTGGCAGGCGTGGTGGCTAGCGCTGGCGCTGATTTTATTAGTGAATCCGCTCTCTTTTTGGCGGCCTGGTCTCTGGCTTTCATTTATTGCGGTGGGCTGGTTAATCGTTATCTGGCAGGGGAGGCCGCGCCCGATTGGGGTGAAAGGGTGGTGCTGGGCCTTAGCGCGCTCACAGTTATTGCTCGCGCCGTTGATGGCCGCTGCGGTACTACTGGCATTTGGGCGCGTTGCGCCCGCAGCTCCGCTCATTAATCTACTGGCCGTGCCGTGGGTTGGCTCGGTGATGGTGCCCAGCGCACTGCTTGGGTGGCTGCTTTCCCCGCTGCCGGGCGTAGGGATATTGGTGTGGTGGGGATTTGAGCAGGCGCTCGCCAGTTTTCACATAGTGTTAGACGTCGCTGTTCGGTATGCCCCGCTGTGGGAGCCTGCGCCGTCACGAATTTATCCGTTGGCAGCGGTGTTGAGCATTCTCGCCTTATGCTGGGGGCTGCCGGGCATACCTAAATGGCTGCGTATCAGTGCGGTGTTGTTAACCGGTGGGTTACTTTTGAGTCCGTCAGAACAAAAGCTGCCTGCCGGAGAGCTTCGTGTGACGGTACATGATGTGGGCCAAGGGCAGCTGCTTGAGTTGCGTAGCGCTACTTATCGGATGCTTTACGATACAGGGACACGCTTTCGCAGTGGCTTCATGCCGTTGCAAACGCTCTGGCCGCCAGGGCAGCAGTTTGATCACGTCATCGTTAGCCATGCCGATACGGATCATGCGGGTGGGCTAAACAGTTTGCTAAATGATCATGAGGTTAACCAATGGCGTGCACCGCTAGGGGAGGCGTTGCCGATAGAAGCGACAGCCTGCGAGCGGGGGCAGCAGTGGCAGCGGGATGGCATCGACTACCGCGTGCTTTGGCCGCCTGAAGGTGATAACACGCTATCGGCTAATGATCGCTCCTGCGTGCTGGAAGTAAGCGTGGGTAATCAGCGTTTGCTGATTACCGGTGACGTAGGGCGTGATATTGAACGACGCATTGTTGCTGACCTCACCCCACCCATCAGTGTATTGATTGCAGGGCACCATGGCAGTAACACAAGCTCAGGCGTTCAGTTTGTGCGCCTGAGCCGCCCACTTCATGTGATTTTTAGTGCTGGACGCGATAATGCATTTAATCACCCTTCCGATGAGGTGGTGCGCCGGTTTCGTCACCAGGAGAGCTGTTTATGGAATACCGCCCAGGATGGAGCGCTTAGCTTTACGCTAAAAGCAGGGCAGTCTGTGAAGATTATTCCGTGGCGAAAGCTGCTCGGAGGCCGTAAGCGGTGTTGAAGCGCCGCGCCATCAGGTAGAATTCTGCGCACTGCACACTATTGCCGGGAGCGCGTGTGACTGATTCAGGTTGGGTTCTTTACAGACGGTTATTAGGCTACGTTAAACCACATTGGCGCGCGTTTGCGCTAGCGATTTTAGGCTTCGTGATTTATGCCGCTTCAAGTACAGCGCTAGCCGAGATGATGAAGCGATTAATTGACGGTATTCAGCATCCTGATGCTGCTTTCAGGCTATTTTTACCGTTGTTTGTCATTCTGATGTTTGCTTCCCGTGGACTGGGTACGTTTTTAAGTACCTATTTCATGGCGTATGTCGGCAGGTATGTGATCCATACGCTGCGCTGCAACGTTTTTAGCCATCTGTTGCACTTGCCAGGTAGCTTTTTTGATCACCACTCAAGCGGCCATTTGGTTTCGCGTGTAACTTATCATGTAGAGCAAGTGGCGGGAGCGGCGACCAAGGCAGTCACGATTATTTTACGAGAAGGCCTGTTTGTTATAGGTCTCATTGGTTACTTGCTTTGGACAAACTGGATGCTGACGCTGCTATTTTTAGCAGTAACGCCTATTATTGCAGCGGTCGTCAGCTATGTAAGCAAGCGGTTTAGGCGTATTTCCAAGCGTATTCAAAACTCCATGGGTGATGTCACTCATATTGCCTCTGAGGCGCTCTCAGGCTATCGCGTGGTGCGCACCCACGGTGCCGAGCCTTATGAAAAACAGCGTTTTGAACGGGTGAGTGAAGAGAACCGTCGCCAGAGTATGAAAGAGGCGATGACCCGCGCTGTAAGTTCCCCCGTTATCTTGATGCTGGTCGCTATCTCTATGGCGCTGTTGGTGTGGATGGCGATGGCGCCAGCACTAATGGCTGACATGACGCCCGGCGAGTTTGTGGCGTTTATTACCGCTGCGGCGCTGATGATTAAGCCAGTGCGTCAGCTTACTGAGGTTAATGGTGAGATCCAAAAGGGTCTTGCCGCAGCCTCTGAGCTATTTGGTTTGCTGGATTTACCCCCTGAGCAAGATGAGGGTAAAACAGTACCCCAACACGTCACTGGAGAGCTGGTGATTGATAACGTCAGCTTTCGTTATGCGGATGATCAGCCCAATGTGCTCCATAGTATTAATCTCAAAGTAGCGCCGGGTGAGCTAGTCGCGATAGTAGGGCGCTCAGGCAGCGGCAAGACAACGCTCGTTAGTCTGTTGCCACGGTTTTATCGTCCAACCGAAGGGCGGATTTTAATTGATGGTCTGGATGTTAATGAGTATGCACTCGGGCCGCTACGGCAGCGTATCGCTCTGGTGTCTCAACAGGTGACTCTGTTTAACGCCAGTATTGCCGATAATATTGCGTACGGCGTTGCTAATCCTGACCCAGCAGCTGTGGAAGCGGCGGCACAAGCGGCTTACGCCAGCGAATTTATTGAAAAGCTGCCTCAAGGCTACGCCACCGTCGTGGGGGAGAACGGCGTTATGCTCTCAGGGGGGCAGCGCCAGCGCTTAGCAATCGCCCGAGCGATTTTCAAAGATGCGCCAATCCTAATTTTGGATGAGGCCACGTCTGCTCTGGATACCGAATCCGAGCGGTATATTCAAAAAGCCCTTGAGCGGGTCTGCGAAGGTCGCACTACGCTGGTCATTGCCCATCGCCTTTCTACTATCGAGAGGGCTGATCGCATCCTGGTCATGGATCAAGGCCGCATTATCGAGCAGGGCACCCACCAAGCGCTGCTGGAAGCTGGTGGTGCTTACTCAGCGCTGCATCAACTGCAGTTTCAGGAGAGTGAATGAGCCTGGAGCAACGCTGGCTAAAGGCTGCTTATGGGGCTAGCCCATGGCTTATGCCGCTCTATCCGCTGGGTGCTTTATACCGTTATCTTATGCGGAGCCGAGAAGCACGCTATCGCTGTGGAAAAAAGTTCGTTTGGCACGCGCCGGTACCGGTCATTGTCGTAGGTAACATCACGCTAGGCGGTACAGGTAAGTCCCCGTTGGTGGCATGGCTTGCGCGCTGGCTGGTTAACCAGGGCTGGTCACCGGGTATAGTTACCCGAGGGTACGGGGGCAAGGCGGATGCTTATCCGCTATTCGTAACCCCTGAGACGGCGCCATCTCAAAGTGGCGATGAGCCACTCATGCTTGCTCAGCAAACGGGCTTACCCGTGGTGGCTGACCCTCAGCGCGCCCGGGGTGGCCAAGCGTTAGTGGAGATGGGGTGCGATATTTTATTGAGTGATGATGGTCTTCAGCATTTGGCGCTTGGGAGGGATATTGAACTTGTCGTTGTCGACGGTGCTCGGGGATTAGGGAATGGCCGATGTCTGCCTGCAGGCCCATTGCGGGAAGCTCCCTGCCGCTTAGACCGTGTCGATGCTGTGATTGTCAACGGTGAGTTATCTAAGCCGCTATCGGTCGCCTATACCGCTATGCAATTAATGCCGCAGCGCTGGCGACGCTTGCGCGATGGTCAGCACCATGAGCTGACGCCGCTCCCTTTTCATTTGCCAGTGCATGCCGTCGCTGGCATCGGGCATCCAGAACGATTTTTCAACACCCTACAGAGCTTGGGGGTTGAGGGGGAAATGCATCCGTTAGCGGATCATCAGCAATTTCATTCAGCGGCGCTAGCGTTTGGCGACCAGCGTCCCGTTGTAATGACTGCAAAAGATGCGGTGAAATGCAAAGATATAGCGCCACCCGATAGCTGGGTGTTGGAGGTGGAGGCGGTGCTTCCACCATCGTTTGAACATTGGCTGGCAGCCAAGCTGTCAGCGCTTATTGAAAGAGGAAGCACCCATGGATAAGGAACTACTGGCGATGCTGGTTTGCCCACTCTGCAACGGCAAGCTGAAGTATAATCGTGAAGCCCAAGAGTTACTATGCTATTACGATGGCCTCGCCTATCCCATTAATGAAGGGATTCCGGTCATGCTGCCCGAAGAGGCGCGAGTAATGGATGCTGATGAAAAACTGCACACCTCGCCAGGCCGAACAGGGGAGGCATAATGGCAGCTGCTGAGCCAGGTTTCATTGCTGTTGTACCCGCTCGATATGGCTCTACTCGCCTGCCTGGCAAGCCGCTACTCGATATTGCCGGTGAGCCGATGGTTGCGCATGTATGGCGGCGCGCCTGTCAAAGCCAAGCTAGCCGGGTGGTCGTCGCGACAGATGATGCACGTATTCGCGATGCTATGCTGCCGTACGGCGCAGAGGTAGTGATGACCCGGGCTGACCACCCATCAGGCACGGATCGTCTGGCAGAAGTGGCTGAGCATTTATCCTTGAGTGAAGAAGCCCTGCTGGTGAATGTTCAGGGAGATGAGCCACTTATTCCTCCTGTGCTGATCAACCAGGTGGCGCAACGTTTAGCCGATGACCCTGAGGCAGCTATTGCAACCCTCGCTGAGTCGATCAGCGATGTAGAGACGCTTTTTAACCCCAATGTGGTGAAAGTGGTGCGCTCTTTAGCGGGTCGGGCACTTTATTTCTCACGCGCTCCCATCCCCTGGGATCGTGAGCACTTTAAAGCCCAGCCTGCGCTGCTGGCTACCGATGCCTGGCTTCGCCATATTGGTATTTATGCCTACCGCGCAGGGTTTTTATACGCTTACCGTGAGCTTTCGCCTTCCAGCTTAGAGCAACTTGAACAGCTAGAGCAGTTGCGAGCGTTACAGCATGGTTATGCCATCCAAGTCGCTTTGGCCTGTACGATTAACCCGCCGGGCGTAGACACCGCTGAAGATCTCCATAGGGTAAGAGAATTGTTGACGCAGTTAAACGAGGTTCACTAATGAAGCGCGTACTGTTTGTTTGCCTGGGTAATATATGCCGCTCTCCAACAGCAGAAGGAGTCTTTCAGCACGCTGTTGATGAAGCGGGACTGAGAGGGCATATACACGTTGACTCCTGTGGGGTCGGTGATTGGCATGTTGGTAAAGCACCGGACGAGCGTGCCCAGTTAGCGGCCAAGCGGCGGGGCGTAGATATCAGTCACCTGCGTGGGCGCCAGCTGAGTGCCAACGATTTTCTTGAGTTCGACTATGTGTTGGCGATGGATCATGCCAACTTGCAGGCAATGAGAGCGCTTAAGCCTGCGGAGAGTCGCGCTCACGTGGGGCTCTTTTTAGCCTTTGCGGGCACTCCCGATGCGGAAGTGCCAGACCCGTACTATGGCGGGGATGAGGGCTTCGAAAGCGTACTGGATATGATCGAAACTGCTTCGGCGGGGCTTATTGCTGAGTTAACGGGTAAACGATAGGGCATGCTAACTATTCAACCGCATGTTGATTTGAGCGCGATGAATACGCTGCGCCTGCCATGTTATGCCGAGCGGTTTGTGGCGCCTCAAACGCTATGCAGTTTACAGGCCGTACTGCGCCAAGCCGCTGCATGCCAGTGGCCTGTCACCCTGTTGGGCGGCGGCAGTAACGTACTCCTGCCGCCTCAATTAAGTGGAATTGTGATCCGCCCCTCGCTCCGCCAATGGTGGCTTGAGTCTCAGGGTGATGATGTCGTGGCCTATGTAGGCGCAGGCGTTAACTGGCATTCGCTGGTGATGGTGTTAGCGGACCGTGGCGTGTGGGGGGCTGAAAACCTTGCGCTTATTCCCGGACATTGTGGCGCGGCGCCGGTACAAAATATTGGTGCGTATGGCGTTGAGCTAAGAGATGTGCTGTTGGGTGTGCAGGTGGTCGAGATCGCTTCGGGTAATGTGCGCTGGATGAGTGCCGCAGAGTGCCAGTTTGGTTACCGCGATAGCCTTTTTAAACACGCGTTGGCGAATCGCGTCGTCATTACACAGCTGGTGCTGCGTCTTTCAAGGCAGCCTAATCCAAAACTGCACTACGGAGACTTGGCATCACGCGTGCCCGCGCAGCCAACCCCACTCGCCATTGCCGAAGCTGTGTGTGCCGTTCGCCGTGCAAAACTACCCGATCCCGAGGTATTGGCAAATGCGGGAAGCTTTTTTAAAAACCCCCTTGTCAGCCAGGCTCATGCCGAGCAGTTGCTTCAACAGAACCCGGCTATGCCTCATTTTCCCCAGCCCGATGGGCAAATCAAACTGGCTGCAGGGTGGTTGATCGATCAGTGCGGTTTAAAGGGGCTGCGAGACGGCAGTTTTGGGGTGCATGCTCAACAGGCGTTGGTGTTAGTGCACTTTGGTGGAGGTGATCGTGCTGGCTTATTGCAGTTTGCCGAGCGGGTTGCTGACGCGGTGAACACACGTTTTGGCGTGGAGCTTGAACCTGAGCCGAGACTCTTATAGTTAAAACGCCAGCCACAAAAAAACCCCGCCGAAGCGGGGTTTTTTTAGGCGCTACGCTTACTCTTGATTAGCGTTTTGCGCTTGCTGCTTTCGCAGTTCACGCGGGTCGTTATGCGCACGGCTGCGACGGCGACGACGGCTTGGCTTGGGCGTTTCTTCTTGAGTGGCTGCTGGCTCATTCTCAGCGTCTTTCGACGTTGATGAGCTGTCTGCGCCTGTTTCAGGCGCTGCCACGGGCGCTTCTTCAGGCTGCGGGGTATCGCTGCGTGAAGCCGTAGGCGCTGATTTTTCAGACGCTGGCACTTCAGGCACTGACGTTTCAGTGGCTGCAGCATCTTCTAACGGCGTTGAAGCGTTGGCTTGAGTAGCTGCCACTTCATCAGCATTCGCTTCGTTAACTGTCGCTTCATCAGGCTGTGCGTTGCCGGACGGAGCTTTGCTGGGCTTGGCTTCGTCGGTTACCGGCTCTGCGTCTGTGGCCGTTTCTGTCGCATGCGCTTCTGGTTCTGCTTCAGGCGCTTTAACGTCCGGCTCCGCCGTTTGGTTCTGCGGGGCGGCGTTAGGCTCAGGCCGCTCTGTTACTTCGGCGGGTTGTGGTTCGCTATTGGCCACGGGCGCAGCTTCAGGCTGCACAGGCGCCTCGGCGGGCTGAGGCGCGTCTGCTTCTTGAGGCGTCGCAGCCTGGGGTGTTGCCTCAGTCTCAGCTTTTTCCGTATCGCTAGCAGACTCGTTAGCGATAGCTTGGCCTTCATCACCTGCTGACGCCTCTTGTGCGGGCTGAGGCTTACGGCGCTGATGCGTAGCTTTGCGCGCCTTTTCGGCGGGCTTGGCAGGCTGCTCTGCGGTTGTCTCATCGACGTTTGTTTCATCAGCCGCTTTATCAACATCAGGCGCTTGCGCGCTTGCTGAGTCAACGGGCGCTGCTGTAGGTGCCTCTTGTGCCGTAGAGTCCGCTGGCTGGCTCTCAGTGCTTGGCGCGGCTTCGGCTGTGTCCTCTACTGTGGCCACTGCCGTAAGCGCAGCCTCCGCCTGAAGCTTTTGCTGCTCGGCTTCAGACTGAGGGTTAATGGCCTGTTTGCGTGAGCGGTTACGCGGATTATTGCGCGTACGCTTTGGCTTGCCATCATGTTGTGAAGCAGGCTGATGACTGTCTTGACTTGCCTCGCCTTCGTTAGCGCTGCGCGACTCATCGCTCTTGGCTTTCTCATCGCGCGGCTTATTGTCCCGTGGTTTATTCTCACGGGGTTTTTGCTCTTTTGCTTGGTCGCGCGTGGTATTGCGTCGATTTTCAGGCTGCGCGGGCGCCGTGGCGTCATCATTGCGAGCCTCAGAGCTGCTGCTCTGTTCCTTCGGAGTTTGCCGATTGCTCTTGTTGGCGCTTTCCTGTTGCTTAGCCTCATCCTGCTGCGATGGACGGCGGCGGTTGCGCGTACGGTTAGGGCCGCTGCGCTTATCGCTGGCCTCATCCCCAGAGGTGGCGCTACGAGCGTTGCTGCGCTGTTCGCTCTTCCCGGTGCTCTCGCTGCTTTCGCGCGGCTGCTTGGGTTTGTTGCTATCGGCGCTGCGGGTGTTTTTGGATGCGCTGCGCTCAGCGGGCTTGCGTGCAGTTTGGGTCTTCGCAACCGGTTGTTGAGAGCCGCTGTCTTCGCCGCCAAGTAGTTTGGCGAAACCGCGGATAAAGCGACCTATCACACTTGGTTGCTCATCGGCGGCGGGGACTGCAGCAGAGGGCGATGGTTTAGCAGGTGCTTCTTCTGTCTGTAGCGAAACCGGCGCAGGAGCGTTATGTGTGACGCTCTTAACGGCCGCTTCAGCACGCTGTGCCGGAGGGGTAAAGCTTGGATCAGGCTCTTTCCCTACTTCAGTATCCGTCGATATCTCAAAGCTAGAAAGCGCTTGGCTATCATCTTCATCAAGATGATCATCGCGAAACCGCTGAACGTCGTAGTGGGGGGTGTCCATGTCAGGGCTAGGCAATAGGACGACGCGCACCCCTTGACGAGATTCGATGTCAGCCAGCACGCTGCGTTTTTCGTTCAGCAGATAAGTGGCCACCGGCACCGGTAAGATGGCGCGGATCTGTGCACTGCGCTCTTTCATGGCTTCTTCTTCGATCAAGCGCATGATAGAGAGTGACAAAGAGCGAACATCGCGTATCGTGCCCTGGCCGTTACAGCGCGGGCAAACCACGCCGCTGGTTTCACCCAAAGAGGGGCGCAGCCGCTGGCGCGACATCTCCATTAAGCCAAAGCGTGAAATGCGACCAATTTGCACACGTGCACGGTCAAGTTTCAGCGCATCCCGCATGCGGTTTTCCACTTCCCGCTGATTGCGAGCCGGACCCATGTCGATAAAGTCGATCACGACCAGGCCACCAATATCCCGCAAACGCAGCTGGCGAGCGATCTCGTCAGCGGCTTCCGAGTTGGTTTGTAGGGCGGTCTCTTCAATGTCGCTGCCGCGTGTGGCGCGTGCGGAGTTGATATCGATAGAGACCAGTGCTTCCGTGTGATCGATAACGATAGAACCACCGGAAGGCAGCTTCACTTCGCGCTGGTAGGCGGTTTCAATTTGCGACTCAATTTGGAAGCGCGAAAACAGCGGCACTTCATCAACGTAGAGTTTGATTTTCTGCTGGTAGGAGGGCATTACTTGGCGAATAAAGCCCAGGGCTTCCGCGTGAATCTCCGGGCTGTCGATCAATACTTCGCCGATATCCTGGCGGAGATAGTCGCGCATGGCGCGAATGATGACATTGGATTCACGGTAAATCAGGAAAGGCGCTGAGCGTTTGCCCGCTTCAGTGGTGATGGACTCCCAAACCTGCACCAGGTAGTCGAGATCCCACTGCAGCTCTTCGGAGCTGCGGCCAATGCCTGCGGTGCGCACAATCAGGCCCATCTTGTCGGGCACAGTTAGCTGGCCCATGGCGTCTTTTAGCTGGCTGCGGTCATCACCTTCAATGCGGCGGGAAATGCCCCCCGCACGTGGGTTGTTCGGCATCAGGACTAAAAACCGGCCCGCCAGGCTAATGAACGTTGTAAGAGCCGCACCTTTATTGCCGCGCTCCTCCTTGTCCACCTGAACGATGACTTCCTGGCCCTCTTTAAGCACTTCTTTAATGCTGGGGCGGCCAGAAACATCCTTAATAAAGTACTCGCGGGAGATCTCTTTTAAGGGCAAAAAGCCGTGGCGTTCAGCGCCAAAATCGACAAACGCGGCTTCAAGAGAGGGTTCAACGCGGGTGATTTTGCCTCGATAAATATTGGCTTTTTTCTGTTCCCGTGCGCCTGATTCGATATCTAAATCGTAGAGGCGTTGTCCATCTACCAGTGCAACCCGAAGCTCTTCTGGCTGGGTTGCATTAATCAGCATCCGTTTCATAGCATCTCGCATAGCATTGCGTGCCGACGAACCGTCTAGGCGTGGCGTAGACGAATCGCTGGGTGCTGCGTGCTTGTGCTCGGCGCATAGCTATGCTGACGCATTAAACCGGGAAGGCATCATTGCCGACCCGGCTGAAAGGGCGTTGAGTACGTGGCGGAGGCAAGACATGTTTCGGTGGCTGTCACATCCATCCGGCCTTGCTGACACCGCCAACACCTGGCATTCATCGATTCGCCAACGCCGGCCATCGGCACAGCGTTGATCATTGCGCTCCGAATAGCATCCTTTTATGACATGCAGGGCAGCAATTCAGAGCGTGACGTTTGTTTAAACAAGCCCGCCATTGCGGGCGAGGCTTACGCGTATCTGGCGCAGAAATTACGAGCACCAGAGTGACTGTTTTTTTCAGTACGTTATTTCAGTGCGTGCTTTCTATACATTGGGGGTGCGGGCAATGCGTACACTAACCTATCACCCCATGCTCTGACCTGCGTGTTAGTCGGGCAGGTGCTTAGCTTAACCGTGGAAGGCGACGTGTAATAATACGGTTATCTACACGTTATCCACGCTAAACCGACGAGCATTTTGGAATATAACAGTAAAGACAACTACCAGCAATTGACGCAATGCCCATTGGTCTACGTTAGAATGCCGTTTTTAGCCTGATGTTAGAACATCATACCAGGAGTACGCGGCAATGGCCGAAGGGCGCGAAGTGCAGTGGGTGGATATCGCCCCGGAGCAGGCGGGTCAGCGAATTGATAATTTCTTGATGACGCGATTGAAAGGAGCGCCGCGTGCGTTGATCTATCGCATCGTACGCAAAGGCGAGGTAAGGGTTAACAAAAAGCGTGTCAAAGTCGATTATCGGCTACAAGCGGGTGATCTGGTGCGTGTCCCGCCGCTGCGCTTAGCGCCGCGAGAGGCGGTGAAAGAGGTGAGTGATAATTTGCGCGACCTGCTGATTGGTAGCGTGATTATGGAAGGCCCGGACTGGCTGGTGCTCAACAAACCTTCTGGCTTGGCGGTGCATGGCGGTAGCGGTGTGAAAATAGGTTTGATCGAAGCGCTAAGACAGGTGCGTGATGATCTAACCTTTTTAGAGTTGGTGCACCGATTAGATCGTGATACGTCCGGTTGTTTGCTGCTGGCTAAATCCCGCGATGCGCTGGTTACCCTTAATGAATCGCTGAAAAAGCACGCCATGGATAAGCGCTACCTGGCGCTGGTGAACGGACGCTGGCCGGCACGAAAAACCTATGTAGGCGCTCGATTAGATCGTTTTGATGCGGGTAACGGTGAGCGTCGCGTGCGTGTTGACCCGAATGGCAAGGTGTCGCGCACGCTGTTTTCCGTTGTTGAAACCTTTGAAAAAGCCACCCTGGTTGAAGCGGAGCCCGTGACGGGTCGCACGCATCAGATTCGCGTGCATGCTGCCCACGCGGGGCATGCGCTACTGGGCGACGATAAATATTCAACCCGTGAAAGTGCGCATATGACACAGCAGCTAAAGGTGGATCGACTATTTTTGCACGCACGTGCCTTAACATTCCCCGAGCCGGGTAATGGTCGGCCTGTAACGGTGAAAGCACCGCTGCCAGACGCGCTGGAAGCCGTGCTGAAGCGGGCTCGACAGTAAGGAATCCGTATGCGCTACGAGCTGATTATTTTTGATTGGGATGGCACCCTGATGAACTCGGTGCCTAAAATTGTCGCCTGCATGCAGGCAGCTGCTTTAGACGCAGAGTGGGGCTCGCTCAGCGTCAATGCCGTCGAGGACATCATTGGCTTGGGATTGCCGGAGGCAATCGCTAAGCTCTGCCCAGGCATCAAGCCCGTGCAAGCCGAGCGATTGCGCGAGCGCTATGCCCATCATTTCGTGCATTCTGACACTACTCCCATGCCATTTTTTGAAGGCGTTGATACACAGATAGCACGCTTACGCCAGCGTGATGGGCAACGGCTAGCGGTAGCCACGGGAAAAAGTCGCCGCGGTCTTGACCGCGTGTTTGCCGAAACAGGCAGTGGTGGATGGTTTGACGCTAGCCGTACGGCGGATGAAACGCGCTCAAAACCGCACCCGCAAATGCTTAGCGAGCTGCTGGAGGAGCTAGCCATTCCCGTAGAGCGTGCGGTGATGGTGGGAGATACCGAGTATGACATGGAGATGGCGAGAGCTATTGGTATGGACCGTGTGGCGGTCACTTACGGTGTCCACACGCCAACCCGCTTAGCGGCCAGTCAACCTCGTTGGGTAGCGCATAATATTAATGAGCTGTTTGATTGGCTATATGGCTAACCACACCCCGGCACAGTTAAGGGCAGTTTATGAGCGATGATCAAAAGCGCGGCAGCGATTATGAGCGGCCGCAAGCGGTAGACGAGCAGGCTAATGAGGCTGTGCAGGATCGTTGGACGCAGGGGCCGGAGGTCTCAAGGTCTGCCAAGGAAGAGGCTGTGTCAGTTGGCGATGCCAGCGACGATGCCGAAACCCTGCGTGAACGTCAGCGGCTGGCGCAGTTAGAAATGATGGATCGGTGGATTGGTGGCGTATTAACCGAGCAGCGCCGAACGCGGCGCTGGAAGCTTTTTTTCCGTTTAATGCTGCTGACAATTGTGCTTGTCTCGTTAACGACCACGGTTTATAGCGTGTGGTGGGGGGAGCCCACTGCCTCGACGCCAGCGCAATCGCATTTGGCGCTGGTGGAGGTGCGTGGAGTCATTGCTAGTGATGCGCCAGCTAACGCAGAGCGTATTATTCGTGGGCTAAACCGTGCCTGGTCGGCTGATAGTGCCGCTGCGGTGGTGCTGCATATTGATAGCCCTGGCGGCAGTCCTGTCCAGTCGCAGCGTATTTTTGCTGAAATTATGCGGTTACGTGAGCAAGGCGATAAGCCTATCTATGCGCTGATTGAAGACGTGGGGGCCAGCGGCGCCTACTACATTGCTTCTGCAGCTGATGAAATCATGGCGTCACCTGCCAGCTTGGTGGGTTCAATTGGCGTTATTTACGCGGGCTTTGGTTTTCAAGAGGCGATAGATAGGCTGGGTGTCGAGCGACGGGTAGTCACTGCCGGTGAGAATAAGGCGTTTCTTGACCCCTTTCAGCCGTTAGATGAGGACGTAGAGGCGTTTTGGCAGGACGTGCTCAATCAGACCCATGCACAGTTTATTAATGACGTACGCGCTGGGCGCGGTGATCGGTTAACCGATAATCCAGAAGTGTTTTCAGGGCTGGTTTGGAGCGGCGAGCAGGCGCTTTCGCTAGGTTTAGTGGATGAGTTGGCGAGTCTTGAGCAGTTGGCGCGTGACAAAGTGGGCGGTGCACACTGGGAGGACTACACGCCGAGCCTGGACCCCTTCGAGCGATTAACACGCCGCTTCACCCAGGCGGCGGCTGAGGTGCTGGGCGTGTCATCGGTGAGTTCTCCGCTTCGCTTCGAGTCTCCCTAGCGTAGCGTTGAACTCCGTCTTAATCTGGCTAAGCATCGCCAAGTGGGTTCATGCCTGCTTGGCGAAGCATATCGCATAGCGCTATAAGCGGTAGGCCAATAAGCGCGTTTGGGTCACGGCCCTCAAGTCTTTCAAAAAGCGCAATGCCTAGCCCCTCCATGCGAAAGCTGCCGGCGCTATCTAGCGGTTGCTCAAGCGCTACGTAGCGTTCGATTTCTCGCTGGCTAAGTGAGCGGAAGACAACGTCAAAGTGCTCAATGTGAACCTGGTGTCGCTGGTTGCGGGTGTCCAGCAGCGCCAAGCCGGTTAAAAATGTGACTCGCTGACCCGAAAAGCGCGCCAGGTTGGCGCAAGCGCGCTCAGCGGTATGCGGCTTGCCGAGAATGTCTCCCTCAAACAGAGCGATTTGGTCAGAGCCAATAATGCAGTGGTGTGCGAAGCGTTCAGCCACAGCGTTGGCTTTGCTTAGGGCAAGGCGATGTACGAGGGCCTGCGGTGATTCGTTGGGGTAGGGGGTTTCATCGATCTCTGGCGAATAGCACTGGTAGGGCAGCTGTAGCCTATCTAGCAGCGCTTGGCGGAAGCGTGAGCTAGAGGCCAGGACCAAAGGGGCGTCATCCATTAGTGGCACTGAAGTCTCCTTATTTGACCGCGTATTGGTTTGTCGGGTGTGACCATGCGAGTGTAACCAAACCCATTGAGTCTGCCTATTTACCCTACTGCGGAAGAGAAACTATCAAGAAATACGCTGACAGCTTTGACACCAGCGGGGGGAGTGCCTATCATTGCGCGCCTATGTTGACCTCACAACTCCCCAGTCGGGTTGAGCCTTATAAGCTCGCAGCCCGCCGCGAACGACTTGAAGGCTTAGTGGCGCTTGATAAGCTGCCGCGTCTTGCTGAAGAAGCAGGAAACCAAACCGGCGACTGTCATGTCGTCCTTGAGTTTGGAGTAGATGCCCAAGGCCGTCGCGAAATTCGTGGCCAATTGCACGCAACGCTGGCACTGCCCTGTCGTCGCTGCCTGGAGCCGCTCAGTCAAGACGTGTCTAGTGACTTCCTGTTAGGGATGGTGACAGATGAAGTCTTGGCTGCCGAGCTGCCTGCCAGTCATGAGCCTGTGCTGGTGGAAAATGAACAGCTGGACTTGCTGACGGTAGTAGAGGATGAGCTTATCCTTAGCTTGCCGCAGGTGGTCTATCACGATGAGGCTGAATGCCATGTCTCGGCGGATCAGCTGGTCAGCAAGACCGAAGGCGCAGCGGATGAATCCGCTTCCGCCAAGAACCCTTTCGCAGTGCTCAACGCTTTGAAAAGCAGCGGCGCTTTGAAAGGCAAAAAGTAAGCACTACTTACCCTACATACCTTGGAGTAAACACCCATGGCAGTTCAACAGAACCGTAAAACTCGTTCCAAGCGCGGCATGCGTCGTAGCCACGATGCGCTGAGCGCACCGACTCTTTCTCAAGATAAAGAGACCGGCACTACTCACCTGCGTCACCACGTGTCTCCAGACGGTTTCTACCGTGGTCGTAAGGTCGTTGAGGTTTAAGCCTTAACGCATTATGTACGGCAAAACAGGGTGGGTGCTGTGTGCGCCTAGCGATTGATGTAATGGGGGGTGACCAAGGCCCCCGTGCCATTATCGAAGGCTCAGCCAGGGCAGCTGTTGAACGCCCTGATTTAGAGCTAACCCTGTTTGGGCCGTATCAGCAGATTGTTGCTGAGCTTTCGCGCTTGCCGCAGCCCTTGGCTGCGGCAACGTCACGTTTAGTGGCAGCGGATGCGCCTGACTGCGTGTCTCCAGCAGCTACTGCGTCATGGGCGCTTCGTCGTGGTCATTCAACCAGTATGGCGCGAATGTTGAATAGTCTTTCGCAGAATGACGCCTTAGCGGGTGTTAGTGCTGGGAATACGGGTGCATTGGTGGCGCTTGCCAGGCGAGAGCTGGGTATGCTGCCCGGCATATCTAGGCCTGCGATAAGTACGGCTATTCCTGCGCGCAAAGGACGCCGCTGTTATTTGCTAGATTTGGGCGCGAACGTAGATTCGCCTGCCCATCGGCTGTTCGATTTTGCCATGATGGGGGCTGCGATGGCCCACTGTATTGATGGTATTGAGCGCCCAAAAGTAGCCTTGCTTAACGTTGGCGCAGAGGCAACCAAGGGCAGCGCAGCTGTGCGTGAAGCTGACCGCTTGTTGCGTGAATGTGGTAGCGAACTGGCGTTTGACTACCAAGGTTATGCCGAAGGTGGTGATATATTCCAGGGCGAGCTCGATGTGGTGGTGTGCGATGGTTTCGTGGGTAATGTAGCTCTTAAAGCGAGTGAAGGTTTGACCCGTATGTTGGTGGAACGCGTGCAGATGGCGTTTGAATCACGCCTAAGTGGACGTTTAGCAAGCATACTGGCCAAGCCTGTACTTAAGCGTCTGAAGCAAGAACTGGATCCTGTGCGCTATAATGGAGCCAGTTTGCTGGGTCTGCAGAAAATCGTCGTAAAAAGTCATGGAAGTGCCGGTGCCGATGGCTTCTATTATGCTATCCAGCGTGCGCTTCAAGAAGTCGAGCATAAACTGCCAGCGCGGGTGGCGGGGCGCTGGTCGCGCCACGTACCTCCGCAGGCATGAGATAACAAAACGTTGGTTAATTATTTTTGCGCGTTATCGGCGGCAGCAGGATGTGCCACAACCGCTTAAAGCGGCGCCAATAACTGCGCCTATCGCTCGAATGAGCAAACGCCTACAAGAGCAAAGGTGAACGACATGTCTCAACCCCTTGCCCTCATTTTTCCCGGGCAAGGCTCTCAGCAGCTAGGAATGCTGCGAGAGCTGGCCGAGCGCTATAGTGTAGTGGGAACAACATTTGAGGAAGCGTCGGATGCTTTGGACTACGACTTGTGGAAAGTCGTCCAGGAAGGCCCAGAGGAAGCCCTTAACGCTACAGCCTGCACCCAGCCTGCACTGCTTTCGTCAAGTATCGCTATTTGGCGTGTCTGGCAAGAGTTGGAGGGGCCTCGCCCCAGCGTGATGGCAGGCCATAGCCTAGGTGAGTACAGCGCTATGGTATGTGCAGGTGTCATGAGCTTTGCCGAAGGCGTAAAGCTTGTACGCTTACGCGGTGAGGCGATGCAGCAAGCCGTGCCTGCTGGTGAAGGTGGTATGGCAGCCATACTGGGACTTGAAGATAGTGCAGTAGAGGCCGCTTGCGCTAGCGCAGCCCAGGGCGAAGTGGTTTCTGCCGTTAACTTCAACTCTCCCGGGCAGGTGGTAATTGCGGGCGGCAAAAGTGCCGTTGAGCGTGCAATTCTAGCCTGTCAGGAGGCGGGTGCTAAGCGTGCTATGGCACTGCCGGTGTCGGTGCCTTCCCACTGTGCTTTAATGCGACCAGCAGCCGAGCGCCTCTCTCAAGCGATGCAGGAGATTGAGCTGCGCGCACCGCGCTATACGGTCATCCAAAATGTGGATGCACAGGCGCATGCCGATATTGACACCTTGCGTACCCGCCTTATTGAGCAGCTGTATCAACCGGTACGCTGGTCCTCTTGTGTTGAAGCCATGGTGGAGCAAGGGGCGAATGTATTTATTGAGTGTGGCCCTGGTAAAGTGCTCACTGGGCTAAATAAGCGTATTGTGCGGGGAGCGAAGGGCTTAGCCGTCAATGATCCTGATAGCTTGGATGCTGCGCTGGAGCTTGCGCGTGAAGCGTTGGCTGACGACGCGTGATACGCAGTGATTTTCCGCTATCCTTGCTTATTCATATGGTTAAAGGCAGAACGTTATGACGCAAGAACGTAGAGTTGCGCTGGTCACTGGCGCCAGCAGAGGCATTGGTCGCGCCATTGCGCATGAGCTTGGGCGTCAAGGCCGCATCGTGGTGGGAACCGCGACCAGTGAGTCGGGTGCTGAGAAAATCGACGCTGATCTTAAAGAGCACGGCATTGATGGCGCGGGTATGTGCCTTAATGTTACGGATCAAGCAAGCATCGATCATGTGTTGAAAGCGATTAATGATCAGTTTGGCGCACCTACCATCTTGGTAAATAATGCGGGCATTACACGCGATAATTTGCTTATGCGCATGAAAGAGGACGAGTGGGATTCGGTAATGGATACCAACCTCAAGTCTGTTTATCGCGTTACCAAAGCCTGCTTGCGCGGTATGACAAAGGCGCGCTTTGGGCGTATCGTGTCGATTAGCTCGGTTGTGGCAACGATGGGTAACTTAGGCCAAGCTAACTATGCGGCTGCTAAGGCAGGCATGGAAGGGTTTAGCCGAGCGTTAGCTAGAGAAGTGGCTTCGCGGGCGATTACCGTTAACGCCGTGGCCCCTGGCTTTATTGCCACCGATATGACAGAGGCGCTGCCCGAAGCGCAGCACGAAATGCTGTTGAAGCAGATTCCTCTCGCGCGCCTTGGCGAGCCTGAGGAAATCGCCGCTGCCGTCGGCTTTTTAACAAGCGATGCGGCGGGTTACATTACTGGCGAAACGCTGCACGTTAACGGCGGCATGAATATGCGTTGATGGCCTCGGGCTTGGCGGTTGCGTCGGCCCAAGGGCGTCTATAAACTACCCCGCAGCTTTTGGCTTGCGGTTTCCAAATGGCTAGTTATCTATAACGGCTAATGTGAACGACTGGAGTACGTTGATGAGTACTATTGAAGAGCGCGTGAAGAAAGTTGTGGCAGAGCGCCTAAACGTTAAAGAAGAAGACATTCAGAATAGCTCTTCTTTCACGGAAGACTTAGGTGCTGACTCCCTCGACACCGTTGAACTGGTGATGGCGTTGGAAGAGGAATTTGATACTGAAATTCCTGATGAAGAAGCCGAAAAAATCACTACGGTTCAAGAAGCTATCGACTACGTAAACGCCCACCAGTAAGGGCTAAGTCGACGCATTGAACCAGGGTGGTATATGTTAACCACCCGCACCAAAAAAAGCCGTCCTGACATAGGGCGGCTTTTTTGCTTTGCGGTCACACTGAATATAACGTTCAATCTCCGTTATACTAGCACCAAATTTCTGCAGCAAATGACCCAGATGGGTCGTGTCACCATGGATGCCTGGAGGAAAGCTGATGGCGCGTAGAAGGGTAGTGGTAACTGGGTTAGGCCTGGTGACCCCAGTGGGTAATAGCGTAAATGAGTCGTGGGCGAATATTCTCGCAGGCAAAAGCGGCATAGCGCCGATAGAGCACTTTGATACCAGTGGCTTCAACACGCGCTTTGGTGGTTCGGTAAAGAATTTTGATATTAGCCCTTACTTGAACCCCAAAGACGCGCGCAAGATGGATCTGTTCATTCAATACGGCATGGCCGCCGGTGCTCAGGCCATTCAAGACTCAGGGCTTGTATGCACCGAAGAGAATGCAGAGCGCATTGGGGTGGCGATTGGCTCGGGTATTGGTGGGCTTCCAATGATTGAGCATAACCACAACGCGCTCAATAAAGGCGGCGCACGTCGCGTTTCACCGTTTTTTGTGCCGGGTTCTATCATTAATATGATCTCGGGCAATATGGCGATTCAGCACGGTTTTAAAGGCCCCAATATTGCTATCACAACGGCCTGTACCACCGGTACCCACAATATTGGTTATAGTGCACGCACCATCGCCTATGGCGATGCGGACGTGATGATTTGTGGCGGTGCAGAAATGGCCACCACGCCGCTGGGCTTAGGGGGGTTCTCGGCCGCACGAGCTCTCTCAACGCGAAACGATAATCCCGAAGCGGCTAGCCGCCCCTGGGATGCCGACCGTGACGGATTTGTGCTATCGGACGGTGCCGGCGTGATGGTGCTTGAAGAGTATGAGCAGGCTAAGGCGCGTGGTGCGACGATTTATGCGGAGCTTTCCGGATTCGGCATGAGTGACGACGCCTTCCACATGACGGCGCCGCCTGAGGACGGCCGTGGTGCCGCGCTCTCAATGAGTAACGCCATCAAAGATGCCAATATAGCGCCTTCCGAAGTGCACTATATCAATGCTCATGGGACATCAACCGCTGCGGGTGACTTAGCAGAAAGCCGTGCTATCGAGCGCGTGTTGGGTAGCGCTGCTCAGCAGGTAGCCGTTAGCTCTACCAAGTCTATGATTGGCCATCTCTTGGGCGCTGCCGGTGCAGTTGAAGCCATCTTCAGCGTTTTAGCGATACGTGACCAAGTGGCTCCCCCCACCATTAATCTGGATAACCCTCAAGAGGGTTGCAATCTCGACTACGTGCCGCATACCGCCCGTGAAATGCGTATTGATGTAGCGCTTTCTAACTCGTTTGGGTTTGGTGGCACTAATGGTTCGCTGCTGTTTACAAAGGTGTAATGCGCTATGCCTATGCCCCAGGTGCCGTTTGATGACCGTGGGCTAGCGTATGGTGACGGGATATTTGAGACAGTGCTCATGCGTGCTGGTCAGCCAGTGCTTTGGCCTTACCACTACGCGCGCTTGGCGAAAGGATGTGCGCGATTAAATATCCCGTTACCCCCCCTCGAACAGCTTCAGGCTACCTGGCAAGCGGCTCCAACTGCTGAGCTGGAAGTGCTTAAGCTGATTCTCACCAGGGGGAGCGGTGGACGTGGTTATGCGTCGCCTGATCGAGTATCGCCAAGGTTGCTCAGCCAGCGAACGCCTTTCGCGGCCAATGTTGAGCGTTGGCAGCAAGGGGTCAGTGTCCGCATCTGCCAGCTACGTCTTGGCTTTCAGCCACTGCTGGCGGGTATTAAGCACTTAAACCGTCTGGAAAATGTACTGGCGCGCCAGGAGTGGCACGACGGTGCAATTGCGGAAGGGCTACTGGCCGATGCTGACGAGAACGTAGTAGAAGCTACCAGCATGAATGTTTTTTGGCAGCAGTCAGGGGCGCTATTTACCCCGTCGCTTGAACGCTGCGGTGTGGCGGGAACGCTGCGGGACGCGCTATTAGGCGAAGGCGTGGTGAGCGAAGCGTCTCTGCCGTTACGTGCACTGCCCAATGTAGAGCGCCTGTGGGTGGCCAACTCAGTGCAAGGGGTATGGCCAGTTCGCGTGCTGCTCAATGAATCCGGTAGCGTGCTGCACGCCTGGGAGCTGGCTAAGCATGACCGATTACAAGTGATAGGGCACCGTTTACTTGGCTATTTGCCCTTACCTCGCTAAGTAGGATCTTTAAAAAAGTCGTTGAGGTGTCATGGTGAAACGGTTATTTGCCGTAGTGGGAACATTGTTAGTGCTTGGCGCAGCAGCCACAGCAGGTGGCTATGTCTATTGGCAAAGCCGCTTAGAGGCGCCATTAAGTCTTGATGAGCCTACTCTTTACCAAGTGCCAGCAGGCGCCGGTTTTAATCAGGTGGTGGGGGAGTTAGAGGCACAAGGCGTTATCAGTGACGCATGGGCCTTTCAATTAATGGCGCGTTTGGAGCCAGCCCGGGTGCCGCAGCTTCGCGTAGGTGAGTATCAGCTGATGCCTGGCATGAGCGGAGTAGAGATGGTCGCGTTACTGGGTAGCAATAACGTGGTGACTTATCCGCTGACCATTCCTGAGGGGTGGACATTTCGTCAGATGCGCGAACTCCTTGGTGCCGCGCCCAAGTTAGAGCAGCGCACCGCTGATTTAAGCGATGACGAAGTAATGGCGTTACTCGGTCGAGAAGATACTTTTCCTGAAGGGTGGTTCTTTCCCGACACTTATCGCTATCACTTAGGAATGAGTGATGTGGATATTTTACGTCAGTCGCTAACGCGTATGGAGCGTGTCCTAGAAGAGGTGTGGGAGGGACGCGATGATGATCTGACGATTGATACACCCTATGAGGCGCTTATAATGGCCTCCCTAATCGAGCGTGAAACCGGTGCGCCCGAAGAGCGCCCTGAAATTGCCGGGGTATTTAAACGGCGAATGGAGCAAGGGATGCGTCTGCAAACAGATCCCACCATTATTTATGGTATGGGGGAGCGTTATGAGGGGCGTATCACTCGCGCGGATATACGCGAAGCCACAGCGTATAACACTTATGTGATCGATGGTTTGCCCCCTACACCCATCGCGATGCCTGGACGTGCTGCGCTGGAAGCCGCCGTTAATCCGCTGCCTGGTGAGACGCTCTATTTTGTATCGCGGGGTGACGGCACGCACCATTTCTCGCGCACGCTGCGCGAGCACAATAACGCTGTTAATCGCTATATTCGTAACCGTTAATTTTGAATACGATTTTATAAGCAGACTCTTTCATGGTGTATCTGGCGAGTAAGGGGCTTCAATGACCAAGCGTGGACGCTTCATCACGCTAGAGGGTGGAGAGGGAGTAGGCAAATCGACCAACGTGGCGTTTGTAGAGGCCTGGTTAAAAGCGCGCGGGGTAGAGGTGGTGCTAACCCGGGAGCCGGGAGGCACGCCACGAGCCGAAGCGATTCGTGAACTGCTACTAGACCCTACTCAAGCAGAGCCTCTTGATAGTGACGCTGAGCTATTGTTGATGTTTGCAGCCCGCGCACAGCATCTGTCACAAAAAATTGTGCCCGCGCTCGAGCGCGGCGCTTGGGTTGTTTGTGATCGATTCACGGATGCCACCTTTGCCTACCAAGGTGGAGGGCGGGGCATTGCGTCTTCTCGTATTGCTCAATTAGAGCAGTTTGTGCAAAAGGGGCTCACGCCGGATCTCACGCTTTTGCTGGATATGTCCCCTGCAGCAGCAAAAACGCGTTTAGAAGGGCGATTTCGTGCCCAAAAAACTCAGCGTGACCGCTTTGAGCAAGAGCATGAAAGCTTTTTCAATGCCGTAAGGCAAGCCTACTTAAGCCGCGCTGTAGCATCGCCGGAAAGGTTTACCATCATTAATGCCGAACAGCCCCTCGACGGTGTACAGGCGGCACTGGCAAGTGCACTGGAAGAGCGGCTAATACAATGGCGTTAACGGGTGTGCTGCCCTGGCACCACGCCACTTGGCAGCAGTTCGTTCGCTTAGCGAATGATGATCGTATGCCCCACGCGTTAATGATTAGCGGTGCGCATGGCGTTGGTAAGCAGCAGCTGGCGGATGCCTTAGTGGCGAAAACACTGTGCGCGAAGCCTACCGACCAAGCCTGCGGGCAGTGTCACAGCTGTACCATGCTCGCCTCGGGGTATCATCCTGATTTGCTGCGTATCTCTCCTGAAGAGGGGAAGCGACAGATACGTATTGATCCGATACGCGATGTTAACCGCTTTGTATCGCAAACCGCTCAGCAGAGCGGATACCGGGTCATAGTGATAACCCCCGCTGAAGCGATGAATACCGCAGCGGCCAACGCGCTGCTGAAAAGCTTAGAAGAGCCGGGTGAAAAAACGCTGTTTATTCTGCTCTCGGACGTACCCTCACGAACGCTGCCCACGATTCGTTCGCGTTGCCAGCAATGGCCGCTGGCAAACGTGCCTTTTGAGGCGTGCCAAGCGTGGCTAACCGAAAAGCTGGGGGCTGACGAGGCCTATTTTTGGTGGCGAGTCGCCGGTGGACTCCCCTTGTTGGCTGTCGAGCTGGCGACGCCCGATGAGCGTGCCCTGCGCCACCAAATCCACGACTGCTTTGAGCAACTGGTGCGCGGCGCCGAGCCCGTTTCTGAAGCCGCAAGACTGGATCGCCAAGCGATAGATGCCATCTTATGGTACGGTATCGCGTGGTTGGAAGATCTTATCCGCTTAGGCCTATCAGGCGAAACCACAGCGCTGCATAATCCTGATTTGGAGCCACTTTATCGCCAAGCGGTTAAAAATGCCCGGGTACAAGACTGGTTTCGGCTACTGGATTATGCCCGCGAGCAGCGACGCCTGTTGGCCGTCGGCGCTAACCCAAACCCGCAGCTCGTTCTTGAGGCATGGCTGGTACGCTGGTCGGCGCTGTTGCGCTCATAACTCCATTAGCTGCCAAGCGAGGTTATGATGGCTGCTCAAAAAGCTCTCTCTTTGACATTACCCGATGTGCCGACGCTGCTATCCGCGTATATGCCCTTTCTTGATCGGGGGGGCATTTTTGTGCCTACTAAAACGCCTTATGCCCTTGGCCAAGAAGTGTTTTTGTTACTAACGCTGCCCGGGGAGAGCGAGCGGCTTTCGGTTACTGGAAAAGTTATTTGGGTTTCACCGGAAGGTGTTAGCGGGCGCCGAATACCTGGTATTGGGGTGCACTTCAGCCAGCAGGACTATTCGGTGCGTGACCGCATTGAAACACTGCTGGCAGGTCAGTTAGATAAAGCGCCCCCGTCGTTTACGCTGTAAATGGACGCAAGCGTTACTTAATTACCGAAAAGCGAGACGTTATGTTTATTGACTCACACTGTCACCTGGACCGCTTATCTGAGCATACCCATGGGGGAGATGTGGCGGCTACCCTAGCGGCTGCCCGTGCTGCCAATGTCAGCCAGTTTCTCGCTATATCGGTGACCTTAGAAGAGTTGCCGGGCTTAGCCGCGATTGCCAGAGAGCACCAGGATGTGGCGATTTCTGCAGGCTTACACCCTCTGCATACAACGCCTAACGAACCAAGCGTTGACGATATTGTAGAGGCCGCTGAGCAGTATGGTGCAGTGGCGATTGGTGAAACGGGGCTTGACTATCACTACCAGGACAGCGTGCCCATTGCTATCCAGCATGAGCGCTTTAAGCGCCATTTGTTGGCGGCACGCGAATTAGAGCTGCCGGTGATTGTCCACACGCGTGAGGCCAAGCAAGAAACACTCGCATTGCTACGCGAATACAGTAATCCCAAGGTGGGCGGAGTATTACACTGCTTCACAGAGGATATCGAGATGGCGCGGGAGGCGGTGCGCTTAGGCTTCTATATTTCGTTATCGGGCATTATTACTTTCCGCAACGCTGCTGTGCTTCGCGAGTTGGCACGGCAACTGCCTCTGGACCGCCTCTTAATTGAAACCGATAGCCCCTATTTGGCGCCCGTACCTTATCGCGGTAAGCCCAATGAACCGGCTTGGGTGGTTGAAGTGGCTGCGTGTATCGCACAGGCACGAGGAATTAGTGTGGATGAGGTGGCAATGCAAACCACGGCCAATTTTTATCACTTATTCCGTGCTGCTGCGCCCGATGCGCCAGAAAATGTTAAGCAGGCACTAGCGCAATCCGGGCTATTGGTAGACTAATCAATCGTTATCGGGAGGTGTGGACGGATGAATATTGATCGACTGTTACAGCATCAGCAAGGTTCGCCGACCATACCACCCGTGACCGAGTGGCAGCCGGACCTTTCCGGTGACATCGATATTTTAATCAAGGCCGATGGCGCCTGGCAGCACGAAGGGAAACCCTTTGCCCGAGCGTCTATACCACGGCTACTGGCAAGCCTATTGCGCCGCGATAGCGACGGCTACTGTTTGGTAACCCCCGTAGAGCGGTGGCGGGTAAACGTCGAAGACCTCCCGCTCGTCGCCGTAGAAGCCGATTTCTATGATGATGCTTGGTGGTTTACGACACAGTTTGATGACGTTGTGCGCCTAGATGAACAGCATCCCATGACGTTGAGTACAACCCCTGACGGCGATGTTGTGCCTGAGATTGCTGTACGCTTTGGACTAGCTGCCCGCCTGCACCGTAACGTTTATTACCGGCTGGTTGAGCAGGCCACCCCTCATGTTTGTACAAGCGGCGAGCTGCAGCTACGCCTTTACAGCGCGGGTAATGAGTATCTGTTAGGAGAGCTGGACAAAGACGTGGATGCCGATGATGTACCCAGCGAGGCGCCGTGAAGTTAACAGCTGAACAGCAGGCGGTCGTCTCTCACAGCAAAGGGCACGCAAGGGTTGCCGCTGTAGCCGGAGCAGGTAAAACCACCACCATGGCAGCGCGCGTGCTGCATCTGTTGGCGCATGACGTGTCGCCAAAACGTATGTTGGTGCTGATGTTTAACCGCTCTGCCCGAGATGACTTTCAGCGTCGCTTACACAGTATGGCGCCGAAAGGACAGCCGCTGCCAGATGTACGCACCTTTCATTCATTGGGACATCGGTTAACACAAAGTCTGTGCCGATGGGGAGCCTTGGCGCCCCGGCGCTTACTGTCTGCCGAATGGCAGCTAGAGCGGCTGTTGCGTCAGGCCAGCTTGAACGTGCTGAGTGATGCGGTAGAACGGCGTGATGCGGCCCTTGAAGGCGATCGCTTGGAAGCGTTAGCTCATTTTTGTGGTTTGGTAAAAGCGGAAATGTTGCCCGCTGACACACTGTACGAACGCCTTAATTACGAACCCGATACTGACTATTTTCCCGCAGCGTTTAATGAAGCTGAGCGTCTATTGCAAGCAGAAGGGGTGATGACGTATGCCGACCTGCTTTATCGGCCACTTCAAGCGCTTGAAGCGGATGAAGCTTTACGCCGCCGCGTGGAAGGCTTTCTAGACCACGTGATTATTGACGAGTATCAAGATATTAATACTGCCCAGCAGCGTCTGTTGGCGGTACTAGCCGGGCAGAGCGCGGATGTTATGGCCGTGGGTGATGCTAACCAGTGTATTTATGAGTGGCGAGGTGCGCGTCCTGACACCATGCTGGAAAACTTTACCGCCACGTTTGGTAAAGCGACGGACTATCCACTCTCGACAACTTTTCGACACGGCCATGCGCTGGCTCTAGCGGCTAATCACGCCATTATGGCCAACCAGCGCCGCCCCGACCAGCTCTGCCTAGCGGACGTGAATAACCCTGAAACGCGACTATCGGTAGGTCAAGGCAGCCGGCTGCTGCTGGATGCGCTGATGGACTGGCAGGCCCAAGGCCGCGCGTTGAACGAAGCGAGCCTGCTGGTACGTAGCTGGGCGCTGTCGGTGCCTTTTCAATTAGCTTTACTGCAGGCAGGCATTCCTTTTCGTTTGCTGCGAGAAGACCGCTTTGTGTTTCGACTACCGTTGGTGCAAGCGCTAGCGGGCTATTTAAAACTCTCTCGACGCCCCGAGCTGTTGCAGGATCCTGCGCATTTACTGCTATTGCTTTCGCAGCCAACGCCGTTTGTGGCCCGTGAGCGGCTGCATCAGTTAGCCTATCAGTTGGCCAGTACCCAGCGCTGGCCCGAGCGTCACGAGCCAGTGCTTGCGGCGCTCAAGCCGCTGCAGCGCAGGACATTAAAAAAGCGCTGGGCGCTGCTATGCGAACTCCCCAAGCTCAGCGCTTGGCCGCCCGCAAAACTGCTTAGCCATGTGGTAGAAACCATCGATGCGGAAAAAACCCTGAAGCGCGCTGCCGCAAGGCGAGACAAAGGCGAAGAGGATGTGCGCCTGCTGGATGTGTTAATTGAGCAGGCTGAGAGCGTGCAAGATCCCGATGCGTTTATTGAGCTGCTGGAGCGGCCGGTAGAAAACCAAGCGAATGGAGTGCTGATCAGCACGGTGCATGGCGCCAAGGGGCTTGAGTGGCCGCTGGTCGCGGTGGCAGCGGTCAATGAAGAGGATTTTCCCCATTACAGCCGAGATAACCCATTAAACGATGAGCGATTGGAGGAGGAGCGGCGGCTTTTTTATGTCGCTATTACTCGCGCTCAAGAGCAGCTGCTAATGCTTCATGACGGCGGCGCCCATCGTCCAAGTCGCTTTATCGCTGAAAGTGCCTGGCAAGACAGTATGCGTGTGGCGGGCTGTTTGGCAACGTCGCGTTCGCCAGAGTCGGCTGTTCAGGTGACATCGCCTAGCTTGGTAAAGCGCTATCTGGAGCGGCTAGGTAGGCAAGATATCGAGTTAACCCCCCCGCAAGTTCAAGAGGTGAGTGCGGCGTACCACGTAGCAACGCATTACTATCCAGGTCAGCGCCTGCTGCATGCTGTGTTCGGAGAAGGGGAAGTGGCGGCTGTGGAAGGCAATCCATCAGACCCGGTGATTGATGTTCGATTTGCGCAGGCGGGAAGACGCCGCCTGATTGCCCGACGTGCGCCAATTGAGTGTTTGGATTCCCCTGCCCAGTCGGCATGCTAGCCCCGCTAGCATGCCGACCTTGGCGGTTAAAGATGCCTACATATTAGGGTAGTTGGGGCCGCCGCCGCCTTCAGGCGCCACCCAGGTAATGTTCTGGGCAGGGTCTTTAATATCGCAGGTTTTGCAGTGTACGCAGTTCTGGAAATTGATTTGGAAGCGTGGATTGCCTTGGTCATCCTCCAGCACTTCATAAACCCCGGCAGGGCAGTAGCGCTGTGCGGGTTCGGCGTATGTAGGCAAATTGTCGCGTATGGGTAGCTCAGGGTCTGCTAAACGCAGGTGGCAGGGCTGATCCTCTTCGTGGTTGGTATTGGATAAGAAGACGGAGGTCGACTTATCAAACGACAGCTTGCCATCGGGTTTCGGGTAGTTGATTTTTTCAAACTCAGCAGCAGGCTTAAGCGCTCCGTGGTCCGTCGTGGTGTCGTGAACGTTAGGGAGTTTATTGCCCAGCAGCTGGTTAACAAAGTTATACGCGCCGCCGCCCACCGTGCCGTATTTGTGAATCGCAGGGCCGAAGCTCGCGCTCTCTTTCAGCTCTGCAAAGGCCCAGCTGGCTTCCCACTTAGCGGTGAAGCTGGTTAGCTCTTGGGCGCCTTCATCGCCACCTTTAATGGCTTCAAAAACGCTCTCCGCAGCGACCAAGCCAGACTTCATCGCCGTGTGTAAGCCTTTAATCTTGGAGAAGTTGAGGGTGCCCGCATCGCAGCCGATCAGCAGACCGCCAGGAAAGGTCATTTTGGGCAGGCAGTTTAGACCGCCTTTGGTAATCGCCCGTGCGCCGTAAGCCACCCGCTTGCCGCCTGATAAATATTGGCTGATTGTGGGATGGTGCTTCATCCGCTGGAACTCATCGAACGGTGAGAGCCACGGGTTTTGATAGCTAAGGTCCATGATCAACCCCACCACCACTTGCTGGTTCTCTGCATGGTAGAGGAACCAGCCGCCGTGCGTGTTTTTATCCAGCGGCCAACCCGAGCCATGCGCCACCAGCCCAGGCTCATGCTGTTCGGCGGGCACGTCCCACAGCTCTTTAAGCCCAATGCCGTAGTGCTGCGGGTCGCGGCCAGCGTCAAGGGAGTACTCTTTGATTAACTGCTTACCGAGGTGGCCGCGGGCGCCTTCAGCAAATAGCGTATATTTAGCGCGTAGCTCCATGCCCGGCATGTGGCCATCTTTAGGGGTTCCATCGGCGCTAACGCCCATATCCCCGATCAAAATGCCGCGAACAGCCCCCTCTTCAATAAGCACTTCTTGGGCAGCAAAACCGGGAAAAATTTCAACCCCAAGCGCTTCAGCCTGTTCACCCAGCCAGCGTGTTAAGTTACCTGCGCTGATGACATAACGGGTCAGATCGCCCCCTGTGTTATGCATGCTTTTAGGTACGAGGGCATTGGGGATTTTTTGTGCTTTCTCAGCATCTTTGAGTAAATAAACATCGTCCCGGGTGGCCGGCGTGTTGAGAGGTGCGCCGCGCTCCTCCCAGTCGGGGAACAGCTCGGCTAATGCACGAGGCTCAAACACAGCTCCCGATAAAATATGCGCGCCGACCTCTGATCCTTTCTCTACCACACAGACCGTCAGTTCTTGCTCCGCCTCGTTAGCTTGTTGCATTAAGCGACACGCAGCAGACAGACCCGCAGGGCCTGCCCCTACAATCACTACATCAAAGTCCATGACATCGCGTTCAATGTTTTCCACCCGGTTGCTCCTTATTCTCTTAAAGGCCACCTTGACGATAAGTTAGCTTTGAGAACTAGCTTATGAAAAGAGGGTCTTAATTTAAAACGGTCGTTTGCTTCTGGTTATGTCCCATGATAGGCATAATACCCCTGTCAGGTCACCCCTACGATGGCTAAAGCAGCATTTCTCGACGGAACCAGGCCCAGCGCCATGCTCTGCCTACAAGAAAGGCGCGTGCGGATAGCAGCTACGACCAAGGCCGTAGTCGATGAGTGTTGTTGCCCATAGGCAGGTTGTGGCAAATTGATGGGGTTTTTCATTTACAGACCTATCAAACGCTTGCATGAATTTTTTAAGCGGCGCTAATTGTCCTGTGCTGCTCTTTTTTTCATCGGTATCTATTTTCGGTGCCGGGTCAGGTTAACGGCTTCTACGACAAGCCAAGCGAGGAACCTATGAAAGTACTCGTCGCGGTTAAACGCGTCATCGACTATAACGTCAAAATCCGCGTTAAAGCGGACAACTCTGACGTTGATCTTACCAACGTCAAAATGGCCATGAACCCCTTCTGCGAGATTGCCGTAGAAGAAGCGGTGCGTCTGAAAGAAAAGGGCGTAGCCACCGAAGTTGTGGCTGTGACAGTAGGCCCCAAAGCCGCCCAAGAGCAGCTGCGTACGGCATTGGCACTGGGCGCAGACCGTGCTATTCACATCGAAACCGACGAGCGGGCTGAGTCGCTGGCCGTAGCTAAGCTGTTGGCCAAGGTTGTTGAAGAAGAGCAGCCGGGCCTAGTGGTGCTGGGTAAGCAAGCTATCGATACCGACAACAACCAGACCGGCCAAATGCTTGCCGCGCTGACCAACCTGCCGCAAGGCACGTTCGCTTCGGAAGTAGCGGTAGACGGTGACAAGGTCAACGTTACCCGTGAAATCGACGGTGGTCTGCAAACTGTGGCGCTCACGCTGCCCGCGATTGTAACCACCGACCTGCGTTTGAACGAACCGCGCTACGCCAAGTTGCCGGACATCATGAAGGCCAAGAAAAAGCCCTTGGATGTTAAAACTCCCGCTGATTACGGCGTTGAAGTGGCCTCCAAGGTTAGCCTGCTCAAAGTGGAGTCCCCGGCTGAGCGTAAAGGCGGTGTCAAAGTCGCCTCGGTAGATGAATTGATCGACAAACTGAAAAACGAAGCCAAAGTGCTTTAATAGGAGCTGATCTCATGAGCATTCTGGTACTTGCCGACCTTCATGAAGGTCAGTTGGCGGGCGCAACCGCCCATGTGGTTGCCGCGGCTAAAGCGATAGGTGGGGACATTGACGTGCTGGTCGCCGGTGAAGGCGTTCAGGCGGCTGCTGAAGCCGCTGCCAAACTTGACGGCGTTAGTAAAGTGCGTGTCGCCGACAATGCTGTTTACGCCCACCAGCTGGCTGAGCCCATGGGCGCGCTGTTGGTGGAACTTGCTGGTGACTACACGCATGTGCTGGCTAGCGCCTCGACTACCGGTAAAAACGTACTACCACGCCTAGCGGCATTGAAAGATGTCAGCCAGCTTTCCGACGTCATTGGCGTTGAGAGCGCAGATACTTTCCTGCGTCCTATTTATGCAGGCAACGCTATTGCAACCGTCAAAAGCGACGACGCGCTGAAAGTGATGACCGTGCGTCCTACCGCATTTGATGCGGTCGAAAGCACGGGCAGCGCCTCTGTGGAAGCGCTAGAGGTCGTGGTCGAAAACACCCAGTCGAGCTTTGTTAAGCAAGAGCTGGCGCAATCTGATCGTCCGGAGCTTGGCGGCGCCAAAGTGGTGGTGTCTGGTGGCCGTGGTATGGGTAACGGCGAGAACTTCAAACTGCTGGACGGCATTGCCGACAAGCTGGGCGCTGCCATTGGCGCTTCTCGCGCCGCAGTGGATGCAGGCTTTGTGCCCAACGATATGCAGGTCGGCCAAACCGGTAAGATCGTCGCGCCTGAGCTGTATATTGCCGTGGGGATTTCTGGCGCGATCCAGCACTTGGCGGGTATGAAAGACTCCAAGGTGATCGTGGCGATCAATAAAGACGAAGAAGCACCTATCTTCCAAGTCGCCGATTACGGCTTGGTAGGCGATCTCTTCGAGATTCTGCCAGAGCTTGAAAGTAAGCTATAAGCCACTGAATCTTAACTGGCCAAAAAGCCGACTTCACCAGAAGTCGGCTTTTTTATTGGTGATGAATTCGATAAACTGCCAATAGTTGACTAAGGTACTGGGGTATAAAACGTATCGGTTATCAATAATTGCTATTCACAGCAATAAATATAGCTGTGATGGTTGAAAAAGGTGGAGTAAGACCACACCTAGTTAAGTGAACGTAACAAAAGCCACTTAAGGAGAAGTTAGCATGGCACATACACTTCCAGAGTTACCGTACGCCTACGACGCGCTTGAGCCGCATATCGATGCAATGACGATGGAAATTCACCACTCTCGTCACCATAACACCTACGTCACTAATCTTAATGCTGCGCTAGAGGGCACGGGTCTTGAAGACGTGCCGGTCGAAGAGCTGGTTGCAAATCTTGATCGCGTACCCGAAGAGAAGCGCCAAGCCGTTATTAACAACGGTGGCGGCCATGCCAACCACTCTATGTTCTGGCAGATGATGTCACCCAATGGCGGCGGCCAGCCCCAAGGTGATGTGGCAAAAGCCATTGATGCCGAGCTGGGTGGCCTTGATGCGTTTAAAGAAGCGTTCAAAAAGGCGGCGCTAGGCCGTTTTGGTAGCGGCTGGGCATGGCTCTCCGTTACTCCTGAGAAAAAACTGGTTGTTGAAAATACCCTGAACCAAGACAGCCCGCTGATGCATGGCAACACGCCGGTACTGGGTTTGGATGTTTGGGAGCACGCTTACTACCTGAAATTCCAAAACAAGCGTCCTGACTACGTAGAAGCCTTCTTCAACGTCGTCAACTGGGAAGACGTTGAGCGTCGTTATCAGGCAGCCAAAGCCTAAGCGCATGTTCAGTAAGATCTAAAAAAAGAGAAGGCGCTTATGTGACGGCGTCTTATCGGAAAGCCGCTCCCTCGTGGGGCGGCTTTTTTGGTTTTTGGCTGACATCCTGGGCATGGCCTGTCAATAACCTGTGGATGAAAAATACCATATATGCTTGAATTGATTTTCTCATGGTCTATATATAGTATGCGTTGTGTCTTCCAGAGAGGGCGAGCACAAGATATGCTCTACCCGAAAAACACCGCTATGAAAAGGAAAAATAGCCATGGATATCCAAATTTATAGCAAGCCGGCTTGTGTTCAATGCACCGCTACTTACCGCGCGTTGGATAAGCAGGGTTTAGAATATACCGTTATTGATATTACTGCTGAAAGCGGTGCCCAAGAGGAAGTGGAAGCGCTGGGCTATCGCCAGTTACCGGTTGTCGTTGCAGGTGAGGACCACTGGTCTGGTTTCCGTCCAGACCGCATTCAAGCGCTAGCGTAAACCGTTGCTATGCAAAACGCTGATGTGGACGCGGAGCGTGCTGGTTCGCTAGTTTATTTTTCCACTAAGTCAGGCAATACCCACCGTTTTATACAAAAGCTTGGCTTGAGCGCCCAGCGGCTGCCGCTAAACCGTGATGAACCAACGCCACGTGTGACGCAGCCCTACATATTAGTGACACCTACCTATGGTGGCGGCTATGCCGAAGGGGCAGTGCCGAGGCAGGTAATCCGATTTTTAAACGATGAGCACAATCGACACCTCCTTCGAGGTGTCATTGCTGCTGGTAATACGAATTTTGGTGAGGCATACGGGTTGGCAGGGCGAATCATTGCCCAAAAGTGCCAAGTGCCGTTGCTCTATCGATTTGAACTGTTTGGCACTGACGACGATGTCGCCAAGGTCCGCAAAGGAGTAGAAGAGTTTTGGAAACGTCAAGCTCAGTCTCTAAGAACGTAGCCTCTCGCCATGAAGCCTCTGAAAACGATGCTTCTACACAGGTTGCTACAAAAAACTTGGCAGAAACAAAGCGGCCTGCGGCGGCATCCGAGGCGCGTACCCTGGATTACCATGCGCTGAACGCGATGCTGAATCTATACGGAGCCAACGGTGAATTGCAGCTCGATAAAGACCGTGAAGCGGCGCGTCAGTATTTCTTGCAGCACGTTAACCAAAATACCGTGTTTTTCCACTCGTTGGAGGAAAAGCTCGATTACTTGGTAGAGGAGCAGTACTACGAGCCAGAAATGCTTGCTCAGTACAGCTTTGCTTTTATTAAGGCGCTGTTTGAACAGGCGTACGCCTATAAATTCCGGTTCCCCAGCTTCCTCGGAGCATTCAAGTATTACACCAGCTACACGCTGAAAACGTTCGATGGCAAGCGTTATCTTGAGCGCTATGAAGATCGGGTTTGCATGGTTGCGTTGACGCTGGCGCGTGGTGATGAAGTGCTCGCCAAGTCGCTGGTCGATGAAATTATTAGTGGGCGGTTCCAGCCTGCTACACCGACGTTTTTGAACTGCGGCAAACGTCAGCGGGGCGAATTGGTCTCCTGCTTCCTGCTGCGGATCGAAGACAACATGGAGTCCATCGGTCGCTCCATCAACTCTGCGCTGCAGCTCTCCAAGCGCGGCGGCGGTGTGGCCTTCTTGCTGACGAATATTCGTGAGTCAGGCGCACCGATTAAGCGTATCGAGAATCAGTCGTCGGGTATTATCCCGATTATGAAGCTGCTGGAAGACGCCTTCTCCTATGCCAACCAGCTAGGCGCGCGCCAGGGCGCTGGTGCGGTTTATCTGAACGCTCACCACCCGGATATTCTGCGTTTTCTGGATACTAAACGTGAAAACGCCGATGAGAAAATCCGCATCAAAACGCTGTCGTTGGGCGTGACAATTCCGGACATCACGTTTGAACTGGCCAAGCGCAACGACGACATGTACCTGTTCTCTCCTTACGATGTTGAGCGGGTGTATGGCGTGCCGTTTGGTGATATAAGCGTCACCGAGAAGTACCATGAGATGGTCGCCGACGCGCGCATTCGCAAGCATAAAATTAATGCCCGTGCCTTCTTCCAGACCCTGGCCGAACTGCAGTTTGAATCGGGCTATCCGTACATTATGTTTGAAGATACGGTCAATCGCGCGAACCCGATTGCCGGTCGTATCAATATGAGCAACCTGTGCTCGGAAATCCTCCAGGTCAATACGCC
The DNA here is from genome assembly GCF_044809155.1 of Vreelandella venusta. Taxonomy (GTDB): domain Bacteria; phylum Pseudomonadota; class Gammaproteobacteria; order Pseudomonadales; family Halomonadaceae; genus Vreelandella; species Vreelandella venusta_B. The sequence goes on along the minus strand of NZ_CP085241.1, from coordinate 1,964,614 downwards.
GACCGAATACGATGACGATCTGGGTTATCGCCAGGTAGGCCAGGATATCTCCTGTAACCTGGGTTCGATGAACATCGCGAAAGTCATGGATTCCGGCGATATCGGCACCAGCGTCGAGATCGCCATTCGTGGCCTCACGGCGGTTTCTGAGATGAGCAACTTACGCAGTGTGCCGTCCATCGCTGAGGGCAACGCTAAGTCACGCGCCATTGGCCTGGGGCAAATGAACTTGCATGGGTTCCTGGCGCGCGAGCATATCTACTACGGCTCAGAAGAGGGGTTAGATTTTACTAACCTGTACTTCTACTGCGTCGCGTTCCATGCCATTCGTGCGTCGAACCAGCTGGCGATTGAGCACGGTGAGACATTTGCCGGGTTTGAAGACTCCACCTACGCCTCGGGTGCGTTTTTTGACAAGTACACCGATCAAGCATGGGTGCCGCGTACGGAGAAAGTGCGTTCGCTATTTGAGCGCAGCGGTATTGCACTGCCCACCCAAGACGAGTGGCAGGCGCTAAAGGCATCAGTGATAGCGCATGGGCTGTACAATCGTAATCTGCAGGCGGTGCCGCCAACGGGCTCTATTTCTTACATTAATCACTCCACCTCCAGTATCCACCCGGTGGCAGCGAAAATTGAGATCCGCAAAGAGGGCAAGCTGGGCCGCGTTTACTATCCGGCGCCATTCTTGAATGAGGCAAACTTCGATTATTTCCAGGATGCCTATGAAATTGGTCCTGAGAAAATTATCGATACCTATGCAGAGGCGTCTAAGCACGTCGATCAGGGGCTGTCGTTGACACTGTTCTTCCCCGATACGGCCACTACGCGGGATATTAACAAGGCGCAAATCTACGCATGGCGCAAGGGTATCAAGACGCTTTACTACATCCGTTTGCGCCAGAGCGCGCTTGAAGGTACGGAAGTTGAAGGCTGCGTCTCCTGCACGCTGTAATCGCGTATTGCTTTTATAAGATTATGTTTGTGAGAGAACTCTGATGACCATTATGCAACGCTTATCGCGGGTCGATGCGATCAACTGGAACCGCCTTCAGGACGATAAAGACCTAGAAGTGTGGAACCGCCTGACCAGCAACTTCTGGTTGCCTGAAAAAGTGCCGCTCTCCAACGATATTCAATCGTGGAACACGCTGACCCAGCAGGAAAAACAGCTGACGATTCGTGTGTTCACTGGCTTGACGCTGCTCGATACCATCCAGAGCAGCGTGGGCGCGCCGGTATTAATGGATGACGCGCGTACACCCCATGAAGAGGCGGTTTATACCAATATCGCCTTTATGGAATCCGTGCATGCGCGCTCTTATAGCTCGATTTTCTCAACGCTGTGTGCCACCCGTGACGTAGATGATGCGTTTCGCTGGAGTGAGGAAAATCCGACGCTGCAGATGAAGTCTGAGCTGATCCTCAAGCGTTATCGTGCTGATGACCCCTTGATGCACAAGGTGGCCAGCGTGTTCCTTGAGTCGTTTTTGTTCTACTCAGGCTTCTATCTGCCTATGTACTGGTCAAGCCACGCTAAGCTGACCAACACGGCAGACCTGATTCGTTTGATCATCCGCGACGAAGCCGTGCATGGCTACTACGTAGGCTACAAATTCCAGCAGGCGCTGGCGGAAGCCACGCCCGAGCGTCAGCAGGAAGTGAAAGATTACGCCTACGAACTGTTGCTAGAGCTTTACGACAACGAAGTGCGCTACACGGAGTCGCTCTATGATGAAGTGGGGTTGACGGAAGACGTGAAGAAATTCCTTCACTACAACGCTAACAAAGCGCTGATGAACCTCGGGTTTGAGCCGCTATTCCCGAGCAGCGTCACCGACGTAGACCCCACCATTATGGCGGCGCTTTCCCCGAGTGCGGACGAAAACCACGACTTCTTTTCCGGTTCTGGTTCCTCCTACGTGATCGGCAAAGCGGTGGCTACTGAAGACGACGACTGGGCGTTTTAATCTCTGCTGAAGTTAATCTGAAGAAAGTGGCGAGCAGCGCGCTCGCCACTTTGCATTTTTGCCTCGCCATTTCCCCTGCCAAGCTACTACTCCCGCCATTGACCACCTGTCGCAAGCAATACCCGCGAGATTAAAGAAGCGTGAAGCCAGTAACGCTATTGAATGCTAATGATAAATATTGTCATTTGTTCCATTAGTGTTAGGCTATGCACTGCTTAAACGAAACGCAAATCGTTCTTATACATAATGAGTTTTAGCGCACGGTTAATGGCAGTGTGCTAATCAGTAACGGAGACGTAACGTGCTGAAAAGGCCTTTTTTTGCCTTGCGTGGTGGTTGGCTTGCCGGGGTGCTGGTTAGCGGTACGCTCATGGCAAGTGATGAGACAGTCGAACAAGCGGCTCAGAGTGTCGAGGCCCAGCAAGCGCAGTCCGCACTTCAACAGCAAATTGATGAGGCTGATGATACCACCCGCTCAGCGATTGAAGAGCTGCGCCGCCTAGAGCGGGAAACCCGCCAAATGGAAGCATCCAACGCTGCTGAAAGCGGGCTTTTGGCCAGTGAAGCCGAACGCCTGCAGCGCCTGGGCCAGGCGCTTGATACGTTAAATGACACGCGTGCCATGCTGCCTTCGGTGGAGCAGGATATGACGGAACAGCTGATCAACTGGATTGGATCTGACCTGCCGTTTCTGAAGCACGAGCGTTTGGCGCGTGTGCAGCAGCCTACCGAGCAGCAGTCAGCAGAGAGCGCGACGCGAATTGCTAATTTGTTGGAAGCGTGGCGTGCCGAGTTAGCGTATGGCCGTGAAGTCGACAGCTGGCGTGGTCGCTTGGAATTGGTAGAAGGTAATCCGCGCGAGGTGGAGTATCTGCGTATTGGCCGAATCGGCTTTTATTATCTAACCCCTGACGGGCGAGAAGGAGGGGTGTGGGATAAAGCTAGCGGTGAGTGGCAGGCGCTTGATGAAAGTGCTCGTCGTCAGGTGCGTAATGGTCTGCGTATTGCCGATGATCAGCGCACGCCAGAACTGCTGAGGTTACCGCTCTCCATTATTGCTACTGACAATATTGCTAACGACTATGCAGGGGGCCAGCAATGAGTCTGTTGATACGGCAAAGGGGCGCGCGCAGAGCCTTCATTTGTTTAGTAGTGCTGGCAAGCCTGTTGGGTAGCAGTGCCGCGATGGCGCAAGCCGACAATGTTGGTTCATTACGTGAGGCACGCGAAGCCGCTGAGGCACGCGATCAAGCGCGTTTACAGTCGTTTCTTGATGATCAAGAGGCGCTAGAGGCCGCGTTAGAAGAAGCACGAGCGGAACACCAAGCAGCAGAAGAGCAGCAGACAGCGTTGGCTGAGCAGCAGCAGGCGCAAGAGCAGCAGGCCGAAGCGCTGGCCGCGCGTCAGGCAGAGCAGGGCGAAGCGCTCACCTCACTGCTGGCAGACCTATCACGGCATAGCGAAGAGATACGCAATGAGCTGGGGAGTGACAGTTGGTTAACGCTCAATGCGGAGGCGCTACCCCCGCGCCTTAATGACGTCGAGGTGCTGGAACGTCAGCACATCGAAACTGTTGTGGACAGCTTAGTGGCGCTCACGCAGAACACCGGGCGTGCCGAACGCCTTGAATTACCGGTGGCCAACGCTCGCGGGGAGATTGAGCCGCGCAGTGTGGTACGCCTGGGGGATTTTGCAGCATTCACCGACACTGCGCTGCTTAGGAAAGGGCAAGATGACGGTAGCGTGGCCGAAGTGCCGCGTACTCCGGCAGGCATCAGCGATGTGCTGGCGGCCTATCACCAGGGCGAAAGCCGTGTGTTTGTCATTGACCCTACTCAGGGGAGCGTGCTGCAAGCCCTTGCTCAACAGCCAAGCCTTTGGGAGCGCTTCCAGCAGGGTGGCTATGTTGGGTATATAGTAGTGGTGCTGGGGGGCTTTGGTTTGTTAGTGGCCTTGGCGCAGTACCTCTACTTAGTGGTCATCAGTGTTCGTGTGCGTCGTCAGCGTAAGGCACTGGATCAGCCGAACGCTAATAACCCGCTGGGTCGTGTGCTCCAGCGCTTTCAGGAGTTGGATAAGCACCAAACACCGGAAGCCCTGGAAGCGCGGCTGGATGAGGCAGTGTTGGCTGAGCTGCCGCGTATTGAGCGTGGCCAGCCTATTGTTAAGCTTTTAGCGGCTATTGCCCCGCTGCTGGGGCTGTTAGGTACCGTGACCGGTATGATTGTCACCTTCCAGGCGATTACCGTATTTGGCACCGGCGACCCACAGCTAATGGCGGGTGGAATAAGTCAGGCGCTGGTCACAACCGTGTTGGGGCTTGTGACCGCGGTGCCGCTGCTCTTTGCGCAGACCGCCTTAGCGAGCCGCAGCCGTTTGATTACCCAAGTGATTGAAGGCGAAGCAAGTGCCACTTTGGCTGACCATCTCGAAGCTCAGTCGACCGCCAATGCGCAAGCGGTGACCTAATATGCCCACGTTACCTCTTTGGCTGGAGCCCGTTGAGCGGCTGCTTGATGCCGGTGGTGCCGTTTTAGTGGTGCTGGCATGCGTGGCTGTGCTGGTATTTGGGATGGCTATCGAGCGCTGGTGGTATTACCGCTTTAGCTGGCGGCATGCCCGTCGTCAACTGATTCGGCGCTGGGCGGCACGTAGTGATCACCGTAGCTGGAGCGCACGCACGTTGCGTAATGTCTGGACAGAAGCGCTGGTTGCTAAACTTCGCCGCCCACTGCCCTGGATCAAACTGCTTGTGGCGTTATGCCCACTGCTGGGTTTGCTGGGGACGGTCACGGGTATGATTGCCGTGTTCGATAGCCTCTCGCTTAGCGATACCCATCAGGCACGGGCAATGGCCGATGGTGTTGCCCGTGCCACGCTGCCCACGCTCACCGGTATGGCGATTGCAGTGGTGGGCTTGATGTTTATTAGTCGTTTAGAGCACGTGATTCGTCGCGAAGATCAGCGGTTACACGACCGCCTAGCCCGTGCCTTGGAGGAGAGTGATGCGTAGACGCCGTTCCATAGACACCACGGCTGATAGCAATGAAGTTAATTTGACGCCGATGCTCGACGTTGTGTTTATCATGCTGATCTTCTTTATTGTGACCACCAGCTTTATTAAAGAGAGTGGTGTTGAGATTGATCGCCCTGAAGCAGCAGCGGCAAGCCCGCGGCCAGACGCCCAGGTGCTGATTGCCGTGACCCCAGAAGGGGCTGTTTGGGTCGATGGTAAGCCCGTTGATGTCCACCGGATTGGCCAGCAGGTGGCCGGTATGTTGAGCGATGATGGCTCTGTGGTTATCCAGGCTGACCGAGAGTCCACGACAGGGTTGTTGATTGAAGTGATGGATCGTCTCAAGCAGGCGGGCGTTGATCAGATTGCCGTGGCAGCGAGCCGGAGTGCACCATGATTCGCCATGCTCTCTCGCTATTAGGTGGCATTGGCTTAGCCGTTGGTTTGTTTTGGATGTTAGCGCTACTGGTCACGCCCCCAGAGCGCTCACCTGAAATGCCGGTTATGGCCATGTCGATGACCATGATAGACGCACCAGAGGTGGCGCCAGAACAAGAGGCGCCACCACCGGAGCCTTCTGAGGCGGCGCCTGCACCGCCCCCAATGCCTCTCCCTGCACCGGCCCCAGTGGCTGAGAGTGCGATTGCGCTGCCAGAGGTAGAGCTGCCTGACGAGCCGGTAGAGCCGGTTGAACTAGAGAGTGAATTACCCGAACTGACTGAGTTGACGCCCGAGCCGACTCCACAGCCCGCGCCGACGCCATCTCCAAGTCCTAAGCCGGCGCCACGGCCTGCGGAGACGGCGGCGCCTTCCTCTACGCCTTCAACCTCGCAGGGTGAGGCGGCACCAGAAGCGGCGCCCGCACCATCCAATGAGCCCGTTAGTGTCGGGCAAGTCGCTCCTACTAGTCGCGTGAATCCTTCTTATCCACCGCGTGCCCAGCGGCGAGGCATGGAGGGCTTTGTAGAAGTGGAATTTGTTATTCGCCGAGATGGCAGTGTCGATAACAGCACCATTCAGGTGACCCGAGCCCAACCCCGGCGCGTGTTTGAAGATGCTGCGCGCGAAGCGATTGCGCGCTGGCAGTTTGAACCCGGCCAACAGCTTCGTCGCGCTTCGCAGCGCATAGAGTTTCAGCTGAGATAGCCAGTTAAGATAACCAATTCATATAACCAGCAGAGTCGGCCAGTCGAGGAAAACGTATGCAGCGTTGGGTGGTAGTCGCCGTATTAAGTGCGCTAAGCGTCGTAGCGCACGCGAACGAACCGCTGCCGGGTGATATTGTTCGCGATCTTAACGGGCTACAAAGTCAGCTAGCTGAGCAGCCCAGTAGCGATGCGCTGAATCGTATTATCAGTCATGCGCGCTCTCAATCGTCACGTCTTGCGGGTGGCAATCGTGTTGATCAGTGGGCGAGTGCGCTCTATCATCAGCTTGCCGCCAGTGCGTTGGCGCGACAGGGGAACCATATTGCAGCAGCTGATGAGCTAGCCAGCGCACGGCAGCGCCCTAGTGTGCCTAGCAGTCAAATTCTGCGCTGGCTGCATGATGAAGCGTCGCTTCGTCGTGCCGGCAACCAGCGCACTGAGGCCATCGCGCTGTATGAGCAGTGGCTCACGCAATCCCAGGGTAACCCCCGCTATGAGGAGTCAGTATGGCGACTGATTCGCTTATTAGCAGAAGAAGAGCGCTGGGATAAGGCAGTTGAATGGCTCTCGCCGCTGCTGAAAAAAGGCGGATTGACGGATGCCCAGCAAGCACTAACCACTGTTGTACTGCGCAACACGGAGCAAAACGAGCAAACGCTCGGTTGGCTAGTGGATGGCTTAACGGCGCAGAGTGAGCCTGATGCCTGGCGTCAGGCAGCAGGAATTGCCCAGCGGATGGGGCAGGCTGGAGTGGCGGCTGGCGTGTGGGAGATGGCCTGGCAGTTGGGTAAGTTCTCCACGACCGAGGAGCTTTTAACGTTAATTCGGCTGCACCTGGCGGGTGGCACGCCGGCAAGGGCTGGCGAACACGTAGAAGCGGCTATTCAAGAGGGCGTGTTGGCACGTGATGAGGAAACATTACGGCTGTTAGCGGAAGCGTGGCAGCAGGCGAGGCATGTTGAAAAGGCCTTAGATGCTTGGAGAGCGCTTGCTGAAAGCACGCAAAAGCCTGAAGACTGGCGTCAATACGGCCAGCTTGCTTACCGCTGGGGGCAAGATGGACAAGCGGAAGAGGCCTTTATTAACGCGGTGAACCTTGGTGATGATCAGTCAAGTGAATGGCTAACTTATTTTAAGTGACGCCTGCGTGGCTGAAAAGCGTTGTGTTATAAGGGGGTAGGCGAATGTCACGATCGCCACGGCGCCTGCTTAGGGACAGGCTTATACTCTCACCAACGTAAAGAAGTGCTATGAATAACACTATTAGCAAGGGCCATTTCCGCGCATTTGTATTTATGTCAGCGGGCATCTCTGCTGGGTTGCTCGCCTCAGGGTATGCGACCGCCCAAGAGCGCAATCTCACGCTTTCTCCCGGTTTCATGCCGGATCCTATGCAGCGCACGTTTGTATCTGGCGGTGGTCAGGAGGCTAGCCAGATGTTCGGTCTCGATATGCAAGGAACCGCATGCTCTGGCAGTATTTCGCAGACACCTGATCATGTCATGACGCTCACGGATGGTTTTGATTTTTTAAGAGTGTGGAATCAGTCAGATGCGGACACCACGCTCATTATAGATGGCCCAGGTCGTTTCTTGCTGTGTGATGATGACGGTGGCAGCGGCTTAAACGAGTTGATAGAGCACAATAACTGGAGTGCAGGGGAGTACCGTATCTACGTTGGCAGTTATAGCGGCGGTGTACACAGCTACGATCTGTTTGTCAGCGAGCTTTCGGGCGGAACCGCAGGCAGCTCCGACACCACTGAAAGTCGCCATCTGTCCATTACCCCTGGCTTTACGCCGGACCCATGGCGAGTAAGCTTTGTATCAGGGGGCGCGCAAAATGCAGCGTCTATGTTTGAAACCGACATGCGTGGTAACCAGTGCCGAGGCAATATTGCCAGTACGCCTGATCATGAAATGCGGCTAGATGCGCCGTTCTCCTATTTACAGCTTTGGACGCAAGCTGATGGGGACACCACATTAATTGTTGATGGCCCTGGAAAGTTCCTGCTGTGCGACGATGATGGCGGTAATGGGCTTAATGAGCATATCGAGCATGCGAACTGGCCTGCCGGTGATTATCGCATTTACGTAGGAAGTTACAGTGATAGTTATTTGAACTATCAGCTGAGCATTTCAGAACTACGCTCTAATGGTCCTAGCCGTTAGTGCTAACTTTAGCGCTAACCTTTCCGCCGGGTTGACGAACACCCGGCGGAGCCTCTCGGTCGTTTATTGTTCACTAAGGTGAAGTGAAAATTCGCTCCAGACGGGCGCGTGATCGGAAGGCCGCTCCATGCCGCGCAGTGCATAATCAATGCCCGCACCGGTGATGCATTCGGCAAGCGGTTTAGAGACCAGAATGTAGTCAATGCGCAGGCCGCGCTTGGGCTCGCGATCAAACCCCTTGGAGCGATAGTCAAACCAGCTGAACCACTCACTGTTATCCGGGTGACACAGACGATAGCTGTCGCTAAGGCCCCACGCTTTAATGCCCTCCAGCCATTCGCGTTCGACAGGCTGAAAGCTGGTTTTACCTTCGCGCAACCAGCGTTTGCGGTTCGGCTCACCAATCCCGATATCCTGATCTTCTGGTGATATGTTGAAATCACCCATTACCACCAGTTGCTCGTCTGGGCGGTGCTGCTGGTGAAGCAAGCGAGCCAGCTGTTGATAGAAGCGCGCCTTGTGGGGAAACTTAGTCGGGTGTTCAACGTTTTCACCCTGGGGAAAGTAACCGTTCCAAATGGTAACAGCTTCGCCATTATCAGCGACTAATTGCACGCCAATCATTCGGCGTTGGGCGTCTTCCTCATCATCAGGAAAGCCATAAAACACCGCTTTGGGCTTCTGTCGGCACAGTAAGGCAACCCCATAATGCCCCTTCTGACCGTAATAAAAAACGTGATAGCCCATGGCTTCCACGTCAGCTAGAGGAAACTCGCTATCTTGTACTTTGGTTTCTTGCAGGCCAATGACGTCAGGCTGCTGCGTATCAATCAGCGCTTGAAGTTGATGCAGTCGTGCCCGGATGCCATTGATGTTGAACGAGACCAAACGCATTAAGAACGCTCTCCAGACGGATTGTCTCCTTCCTTTTCAGGATGAATAGCGATATTTTGGCCCTCCTGCTGACGGGCTAGTTTACGCACCGCTTGAAGCTTACGCTGCTGCTGTTTTTTGGCCACAAAACGGCGCGATGAGGTCACTTGATCTGGGTTGTCGTGGCGCCATTTCTTATAATCTTTACGACGCCCTGTGCGGATAGTGACTTTATCCGCGAGTGAACGAGTCTTTTTCTTACGCGTCATGTCGCGCTCCTTGGGTTAATTTATGCGCCATTCTAACAGGCTAGCGCACTCCTTCGACAGCAGAGCGCGCTCTTATCGCCAACCCCTGGTACAATGCGCACGTCAAGATGCCTAACCTCCACAGCAATGGACAGATACATAGCCTATGAGCGAGACGGAACAGACCACAGCATCGGCCCAGAACCGCAAGCCTAAACGTCGCCGTCGGAAACCGCGTCGCCGTCAGTCGAACTGGGATCTTCGTCAGTTTCAGGTGCCTGCCGTGGCCGGCAAATGGCGCTTTCATGACTTTGATCTGCCGCTGCCATTAATGCGCGCTATACATGCCCAAGGGTTTGAATACTGCACGCCGATCCAAGCGGAAGCCCTTCGTCAAACGCTGCTAGGCGGCGATATTGTCGGTAAGGCGCAAACCGGGACGGGTAAAACGGCAGCGTTCTTAATTTCGGTACTGGCCTATTTCTTGGAAGAGCCAACCCCGGATGGTCAGAAATCGGGCGCTCCCCGCGCGTTGATTATTGCGCCTACCCGCGAGCTGGCGCTGCAAATTGAAAAAGATGCCAAAGCCCTCGCACGGTTCACCCAGCTCAATGTCGCAAGCGTTGTGGGTGGGATGGACTATCAAAAGCAGCGCGAAAGCCTGGGCAAGAAAATCGATATCTTGGTAGCAACACCAGGGCGTTTACTGGATTTTCATCAGAAACGTGACATCGACCTCTCAGAGGTGGAAGTGCTGGTGCTGGATGAAGCGGATCGCATGCTATCCATGGGATTTATTCCCGATGTGAAGCGGATTATTCGCTATACGCCTAAGAAAGAGGAGCGCCAAACCTTCCTTTTCTCGGCGACATTCACCGATGATATTTTGAGTTTGGCGAGTCAGTGGACGCTGAATCCTGCCCATGTAGAGATAGAAGCAACTGTTGAAAATCAGGCGGATATCGATCAGCGCGTCTATTTAGTCTCTGACGATGACAAAGAGCGCCTGCTGGTAAATTTGCTTGAGCAGGAGAGCTTCGAGCGTGTGATGGTGTTTGGTAACCGCCGCGATCTCGTGCGTAAGTTAGATAGCCTTCTCAAGAAAGCGGGTGTCAGCGTTGCCATGCTGTCGGGCGATGTGCCGCAAAATCAGCGTATTAAAACCCTTGAAAGCTTCCGAGAGGGAGAGATTCAAGTGCTGGTGGCCACTGATGTTGCCGGGCGCGGCATTCATATTGAAGATGTCAGCCACGTGATTAACTACACCTTGCCTGAAGATCCGGAAGACTATGTTCATCGCATTGGCCGTACCGGCCGTGCTGGGGCGAAAGGCGTATCGATTAGCTTTGTAGGTGAAGAGGATGCGTTCTCGCTACCAGAAATCGAGCGCTACATTAACGGTAAGCTGCCCTGCGAACATCCGCCGGAAGGCATGCTGTAGCGCGCATGCTCGATAATGCGCTGAAAAGCGATATTCAAGATGCCTATCGTAGCGTGGTGGAAAAGCTTGGCCTGACACCACGCTACGGCCAGCGTCTGATGATTGCTGAAATCGCCCGTACTTTAGGTGGCATTGAGCAGGATAGTGAAGGCAAGCGCACAAACGATCATCATGTCTGCGTACTGGAAGCGGGCACGGGAACCGGTAAAACACTGGCCTACCTGATTGCCGCGTTGCCGATTGCCAAGGCGCAGGGCAAACGCTTGATCGTTTCTACGGCCACGGTTGCGCTTCAAGAGCAGGTGCTGAATCACGATTTGCCCTCTTTGGCCAACCACAGTGGCATAGCGTTTCGTTACGCCTTGGCGAAAGGGCGCGGCCGCTATGTCTGTGTGGCGCGCCTGGACCAAGCCCTGGAAGGAACGGAACCCAATCCCACGCTTTCGTTGTTTGAGCAGTCGCTGCAGGTAGAAAGCAGCGACTTCACGGTGATAGCGAGCGATATGGCGGAAGCCTATGGAAAAGGCGAATGGGAGGGGGATCGCGACAACTGGCCCGTGTCGATCGAGGACAGCCACTGGCGGCAACTCACGGTCGACCATCGTCAATGCACCGGCAGGCGCTGCGGCCATTTTGGCGCTTGCGCGTTTTTTCGCTCCCGACGTGAGCTAGAGGATGCTGACGTCATTGTGGCGAATCACGACCTTGTGTTGGCCGATTTAGCGCTTGGCGGTGGCGCGATTTTGCCTGACCCAGGGAACTGCATTTTCGTGTTTGACGAAGGCCACCATCTGCCCGATAAAGCACTTTCTCACTTTGCCCATCGCTTTGCAGTGCATGGGTGTTTACGCTGGCTGAAGACCCTAAAAAGCAGTTTGACGGATCTGCACCAAGGCTTGTCAGTACAGCCAACCATTGCTCGCTTGCTGGCAGGGTTGCCGGAACTGCTGCATAGTTTGGAGCCTGCGCTGGGAGACGTGTTTAGTATGGGCTACCAGCTTGCAGGTCGAGAAAATGGCCTTGCCGACGAAGAGGTAAGCCATCAGCAGCGTTTTGAAAATGGGCAGGTGCCGGAGGCGCTGCGTGAACAAGCGCAGCAGCTACTGGTCATGTTTGCCACGCTGTCGCGCAACCTGGAAAGCATTAGCGATATTTTGCGCGAAAGCCTCGACCCCGATAAACAAACCGGGTTGGATAGAGATCAAGCTGAGGCATGGCTGCCGCTAATAGCGCTACTTCACGGACGTTCGCTGGATGCCCACGCATTATGGCAAGCGTTTAGCGAGCAGGATGCGGCCAATGTGCCGCCCAGTGCCCGTTGGATCACGCTGAGTCGCGTTGCGGGCGAGCCGGAAATTGAGTTTTCGGCCAGCCCTGTGTCAGCGGCACATACCCTTGCAAAACATCTGTGGGGACGCTGCCATGGTGCGGTAGTAACCTCAGCAACACTGACTGCGCTAGGGCGCTTTGAGCGAATCCAAGAGCGCGCAGGGTTAGCAAACCGATACCGCTATCAGGCCTTGCCAAGTCCCTTTGATTACGCCAATGCCATTCTACGCGTTCCCAAAGAGGCAACGGATCCCAGTGATCGTGATGCCCATGAAAATGCCATTATTGCCTTTGTAACTCAATTGGAAGATAGCGAAGCTGCACTGGTGCTGTTTTCTTCTCGTGCCCAGCTGCGCGCGGTGGAAAAAGCGTTGCCTGCGGCGACGAAAGGGCGGGTGTTAGCGCAGGATGCTCTGCCCAAGCGCGAATTGCTTGAGCGCCACCGTGCGGCGGTTGATGAGGGCAATGGCAGCATCATTTTTGGCTTGGCCAGTTTTGCAGAAGGTATCGACCTGCCCGGTGACTATCTCACCCATGTGGTGATCACCCGGCTGCCGTTTGCAGTGCCCGATGACCCCGTTGGAGCCACGCTGGCTGAATGGATTGAAAGCCAAGGCGGTAATCCGTTTATGCGGATTAGTGTGCCAGACGCGTCCATTAAACTTGTGCAGGCCTGTGGGCGCTTAATTCGCAAAGAGAGTGATCGTGGTGTGATTACACTGCTGGATCGACGAGTGATTACGCGGCGTTACGGCCAAGCACTGCTGGATGCGCTACCGCCTTTCAAACGCGATATCCAAGCTTAGTCGTGAGGGCTCGGCATTGGTCATAAAAAACGTCCCGCCAAGCTTCCGCTCGGCGGGACGTTTTAAGGGCAACGGCGTGTTAGTGAGCGATGCGCTTTGCCAATACCGGAGCCAGTTTCTCGTTCATGCGAGTGAACGTTTCGACCGTTGTCTCCCAGTCGATGCATGCATCGGTGATGGAAACACCGTACTTAAGATCGCTTAAGTTTGCAGGTACTTTTTGATTGCCCCAACCAATATTGGATTCAACCATGAGGCCAACAATCGAGGTGTTGCCCTCTAAAATCTGGTTAGTCACATTTTCCAGTACCAACGGCTGCAGGGCTGCGTCTTTGTTAGAGTTCGCGTGAGAGCAGTCGATCATGATGTTGGCAGAAAGGTTAGCTTTCTTCAGTTCTTTCTCGGCCAGGGCAACGCTGACACTGTCGTAGTTGGGTTTGCCATTGCCGCCGCGAAGTACTACATGACCGTAAGCGTTGCCGCGGGTGCGAATAATAGCGACTTGGCCTGACTGGTTAATACCCAGAAAGTTATGCGGGTGGGCAACGGATTCAAGCGCATTAATTGCTACATCCAGGCTGCCGTCGGTGCCGTTTTTGAAACCGACGGGGCAGGAGAGGCCCGACGCCATTTCGCGGTGGGTCTGAGACTCTGTGGTACGCGCGCCAACAGCTGACCAGCTAATACAGTCTTGTAGGTACTGGGGTGAAATGGGGTCGAGTGCTTCGGTTGCCAGTGGTAAGCCCATTTCGGCCAGATCCACCAGTAGCTTGCGGGCAATGTGGAGCCCTTCGTCAATCTCAAACGAGTCATTGAGGTGCGGGTCGTTGATCAAGCCTTTCCAGCCAACAGTGGTGCGAGGCTTTTCAAAATAGACGCGCATCACTATGTACAGGCTATCGCTTACTTGGTCGGCCAGCTCGCGTAAACGGCGGGCGTAGTCCAGCGCGGCGTCAACATCGTGAATAGAGCATGGCCCTACGACGACAAGTAGACGGGGGTCTTTACCATCTAAAATATTCTGAATAGTAGTTCGCCCTTCAATCACCGAACGCTCGGCGGTTTCGGTCAGAGGGATGGCGTCTTTTAGTGCTTCGGGGGTGGTAAGAACGTCCTGGGCAAGAACGTTAAGGTTACTAACCTGCTGATCAGACATCGTGCTACCTGTATGCGCGGTGGTCAAAAGTGGTCTCTACTATGGCGCGTGAGGGGAGTAAAAATCAATTGTTGCGGAACTTGATTAGCTAAGAAAGTGTCAGCCTCAACGTTTAGTAAGCCGGTGCCGGTCGTTGCGGCCCTGTTTTCATTACAAGGGCTTCGTCAATAAGGCTAAGCGCTTGATGCGCTGAACAGAACGCGTAACACTAAGCACTATTGAAAATTAATCGCATAAAGCGCAGAGGGCACAACGCTGCCATCTGATATCATCATTATTATTAATTAATGCCCAAGGGACGCTATGCTGCTTGCTGTGAATGCCCGCGTAAAAGGGCAAAAAATATCCCAGGTTCGATGTCTGTCGTACAAGCAGGAGGAGCGTGTGAATGGGCACTCGTGAAACAGACCAACAGCTTGTTGAACGTGCCCAGAAAGGCGATACCCGTGCGTTTGATCTACTGGTCAAAAAATACCAGCATAAGATTATTGGTTTGATTGGTCGTTATGTGCACGATCACTCAGAGGTGCAGGACGTTGCCCAAGAGGCATTTATTAAAGCGTACCGGGCGCTTGGCAAGTTTCGCGCCGAAAGTGCGTTTTACACCTGGATGTATCGGATTGCGATAAACACCGCCAAAAACCACTTGGTTTCCAGAGGGCGGCGACCGCCGGGTAGTGACCTGGACATTGTTGACGCTGAAATTGTCGATCAAAGCGGTCGCTTGGCAGATGCTGAGTCTCCTGAAGCGGCTATTGCGCGCGACCAGCTTGAAGCGGCGGTGTATGAAGCTATTGAGCAGCTGCCAGAAGATTTGCGCACCGCCATCACGCTGCGAGAGCTAGATGGACTTGCTTATGAAGATATTGCCCAGGTCATGCAGTGCCCGGTAGGCACGGTGCGCTCGCGTATTTTTCGCGCCCGTGAGGCGGTTGATGAGCATATTCGTCCGCTGGTTACCACCGCGCGTAATAGTCGTGATGAGTAGTCGTGATGAGTAGCAGTAGGGCGTGACGATCTTGGTGGCGCGTCGAGCTTTTTGATGACGGAAACAGGCTTTGCCGACACATTATTTTACGTTTTTTCTTTTTTTATGAACTGTCAGCCAAGAGAAGCGTCATAGCCCTGGACGGTAGATTTGAAATGGGGTCTTTGAACTAGGATTTTTGCAAACATTTTTTGCAATAGGGTATTGGCCTGTGGAGCGGCCGCGGTGTTCTGTATTTTTTACAGTCTTGCCTTGGTGCTCCTTCTAACACAGTGTGAGGGTGTGAAGTATGAGTCAAAACACACGGGAATCGCTTTCGGCGTTAATGGATAGTGAAAGCGATGAGCTTGAACTGCGCCGAGTGTTAAAGTCGTTGCCTGATGACAGTGATGCGGCTGAGACGTGGCGACGTTATCACCTAGCGCGCAGCATGATGCATCGTGAACGCGAAGTGGACGTGAGTGTTGACCTCTCCGCAGGTATTATGGAACGGCTTCGTGACGAGCCAGCACCATCGCTGGGCGATGAGCAGCAAGCCATGCCCGCCAAATCGAATGGCATATCATTTGCGCGAGGTGCGGGTGTTGCTGCGGCGGTATCGTTAATGGTGATTACAGGTGTTCAATTCCTGGGCAGCAATAACAGCTCTAATGGTCAGGAATCGGGTGATTTTGCTGCGACACCTTCAACGGGAGCACAAGTACAGCCAGTAAGCTTAGCGTCGTCTCAGCCCGCTACAGTGCCTTCCTCTAATATGCCAATGTTCGAACCTACGCCGTTTCGTATCAATGGTCAGGGTGGTAACAGCGGGCTTATGAATGTTAGTGAGGCTGGCTTTTCTGGGCCTACCGCATCGCAGAGCGTGATGTCTCAGCAGAGTGCTTCTATCGATATCGATCAAATTCGTTTGCTTCAAAATTATTTAGAACAGCATGCCCAAGGCGCAGCGAGCGGCAATGCCGATAGCTGGATGCCTTTGATGCGTTCTTCTTCTGTAACAGAGCCGTTGGGCCAGCGTTAATCACTGTCTAAAGAGTCTCCACGGCCTTCACAGGTAAGCGTAATGTTGATAAAGGGATAATGGATAGAGGTATGACGAACGTTGCTACTGCCTTTTTAGGTATCCCTTTTAAAAAAGTATTCGCACTTAGCTTAATCACGTTAAGTGCTCACTTTTTTTTAACACCGGTTGAAGCAAACAGTCATGCAGAGTCAATTGATGCAAATGCGTGTGCATCGATAGAGTCTCAAAACTCACCCAGTAGTGTTGAACAGTGGCTTGTGTATAGCAGATACGCAAACCACTGTTACTTATTTCAAGCAAGAGCCGTTTCAATTGACCCGCTGGGAGTGCGTACCCTGGCGCTATCGCATCGCATTCATGATGGGGTGCGTCAGCAGGTGGTTCAACACCTTGATGGCCCGTCAATCAGCGTTGAGCGCCGCTCCCATGCAGGGCGGCAGGCATGGTTTGGCGACAGTGGAAATACATCCCCGTCTACTCCAGAGGCGTGGGCTGCCCATATTGCTGATCATTACGCTATTACGCTCGAGGACAATAGCCGTGTGGCTGGACGCTCCGCCGTACAGCTGACTTTTGTACCCCATGATGGTAATCGCTATCATCATGAATGGTGGGTCGATAAAGAGACAGGGCTGTTACTAAAGTCCGTATTAAGCGATTCACAAGATAGAGTGCTGGAAACCTTCCAAGTGACTCAGCTTCAATCCCCTGAACCTTATCGCGGTTCTATCAGTGCCGACGATACACCTACCGTCCCTGATAGAGCTTGGCAAGTTACGTGGCTGCCCGATGGCTTTTTGGCCCAACCTGTTGAGGGTGGTGTTAGCGAAGCGGAACAGCAATTTTTTAGCGACGGCTTAGCTTCTTTAAGCGTATTTGCTACTCCTGTGATGCAAACAGCCCTTGAGCCGGGTATTCACACTCTTGGTGTGTCTACTGTGGCAGTGTCGTTCGTAAATGAAGATGAGCAGCGCTGGCAATTAATAGGAGTAGGGGAGCTGCCGCCGCCTCTCCTGCTTAGAATTGTGCAGTCCATTGAACTTGAATGAGTGTTTTCTAGTAATTGCTTATGAGTGATCTCTCTTGCACTGGGCTGCTGCGCACCGGCACTGTAGTGGGCTACATGCCGCCGCAAGACATTAAAGTCGATGTATCAGTCGTAGAGAGCTGCGAGGAGTGCGCAAAAGGGCGTGGGTGTGGCATGGGGCTGATAGCCCGGCGTCAACAGCAGCAGATCATATTGAAAACTGATTGCCCCCCCGAACACTATCAACAGCGTTACCCCATTGGCGCTTCTGTTACGTTCAGCGTTTTCAAAGCCGACCTTACCGCCGTCGCGTTACTGGTTTATACCTTGCCGCTAGTGGTTGCTTTGTTACTTTCAGGTGTAGCCGTTTGGGTGGAAGCCTCAGAGTGGCAAACGGCCGCTGTTTTTTTCGGGACATTGATGTGTGGTGCTGCTGCCCTTAAATATAGCCTACACGGACGTATGGAACGCTTTCGGCCACGATTGGTCAGTTAATTGTCCTGTGACTCACTGCGAGTTGCTTCCCCTTCGTATCGTATCTGCTTGACTAGGAGCTGTTGCATGAAGCGCTTGGTTCTCCCCTCTACCCTGTGGCTATGCGTAGTTGCGCTATTGATGATGGGCCAAACTGCCCATGCGCAAAATCTTCCAGACTTTACTGAGCTGGTTGAAGATGCAGCCCCTGGTGTCGTTAATATTTCAACTAGCCGAACTATCCAGCGAGGTGGGCCTGCTGGCCACGGGTTTGGCGGACAAGAACTCCCCGAAATATTCAGACACTTCTTTGGTGATAGTTTCCCTGTGCCGCCTGGAGGTAGTCAGGGCAGAAGCCAAGAGCGTCAATCGCTAGGTTCGGGCTTTGTGATTAGTGCAGATGGTTACGTGCTGACTAACGCCCATGTAGTACAGGATGCCGATGAGATACTGGTACGCTTGAACGATCGCCGTGAGCTGACAGCCGAACTTATTGGTAGCGACAGCCAGACGGATGTCGCGTTGCTTAAAATCGATGCGAATAACTTGCCCGTGCTGGACTTAGGGGATTCTGACGAGCTAAGAGTCGGCGAGTGGGTTGCGGCAATTGGTTCACCATTTGGCTTCGACTATTCGGTAACCGCTGGTATTGTCAGTGCTATTAATCGCACGCTGCCGCGTGATGTTTACGTTCCCTTTATTCAAACGGACGTGGCGATTAATCCCGGTAACTCAGGCGGTCCACTGTTCAACCTTCAGGGGGAAGTGGTTGGGATTAACTCACAGATCTTTACCCGCAGCGGTGGCTTCATGGGGCTATCATTTGCTATCCCGATCAACGTTGCCATGGATGTGGCCGATCAACTGCGCGAAGATGGTCAAGTCAACCGTGGCTGGCTGGGGGTGATGATTCAGCCGGTTTCGCGGGATTTGGCCGAATCCTTTGGTATGGATGAGGCAGTGGGTGCGCTGATTGCGGATCTTGATCCTGAAGGCCCCGCAGCCCAGGGTGGTCTCCAGGCCGGTGATGTGGTGGTTGAGGTCAACGGTGAAGAAGTTGACCGCTCAAGCACGTTGCCGCGCTTGATTGGCCGGGTAGCGCCAGGACGTGAAGTAGAGCTTACGCTAATGCGCGATGGTGAACAGGTGACTGAAACAGTTGAGCTAGGCAGCTGGCCGAATGCAGAATCGCCTCGGTCATCGTCTAGTAGTAACGACCAGGTGCGTTTAGGTGTCGCGGTCGCCGAGGTAGATGAGGCCACCCGCGAACGTTTGAATATTAGTGGCGGTGTCGAGGTTCGCCAAGTAGAAGCTGATAGCGTGGCGGCTCAGGCCGGCCTACGCCCAGGCGATATACTGGTGAGTATTGATCATCGCACCGTATCTACTGCAGATGAGTTACTAAGCATCGTTGAGGAGCTGCCCAGCGATCGTGCTATTCCACTGCGTTTATACCGCGATGGCCGCTCGCTATTTGTGGCTTTACGCTTAGAGTAACTTCTTTAATACCCTTCCGGTCCGGCGGTTCTCGCCGGACTGCTGTTCCTATCCCGCGCATATCGCTACAATGGCGCTTATCTTTTTGACGAACATTGGCATTTGGGTGGTGTGGGCAAATATTATGACCTGCGCTCGGTGGCCAAATCGAGCCCACCACCCCTTGCGCACCCATAAGGTAGAGCACACTCGATGTCTCAAGACGTTTCCAGCGAAAAACTCAAACACATACGTAATTTCTCCATCATCGCGCATATCGATCATGGTAAGTCGACGCTATCAGATCGTTTGATTCAAACCTGTGAGGGGTTAACCGAGCGTGAGCTTAAAGAGCAAGTGCTCGACTCCATGGACATTGAGCGCGAACGTGGGATTACCATTAAAGCGCAGTCGGTTACACTGGATTATACGGCTGCCGATGGGCAGGTGTATCAGCTTAACTTTATCGATACGCCTGGCCACGTTGATTTTTCTTACGAGGTTTCTCGCTCGCTCTACGCTTGTGAAGGCGCATTGCTGGTGGTGGATGCTGCGCAAGGTGTAGAGGCTCAATCGGTCGCCAACTGCTATACCGCTATCGAGCAAGGACTTGAAGTCCTACCTGTACTAAACAAAATCGATTTACCCCAAGCGGACTGCGACAAGGTTGCCCAAGAGATCGAAGAGATTATCGGTCTTGATGCGACGGATGCCTGCCAAGTATCAGCTAAAAGCGGAATTGGTATCGATGCCCTGCTTGAACGGTTAGTTCGTGATATTCCGCCGCCCAAGGGTGACCCCAGTGCGCCACTGCAAGCGCTGATTATCGACTCCTGGTTTGATAACTATTTGGGGGTTGTTTCGCTGGTTAGGCTATTCGACGGCACGCTGCGTAAAGGCGATAAAATCCGCATTAAATCGACAGGCCGCGACTGGGGCGCTACCGAAGTCGGTATCTTCACCCCGCAGCGCAAGCAGACCGATATCCTTCGTGCGGGTGAAGTAGGTTTTATTGTCGCCGGTATTAAAGAGATTCACGGGGCGCCGGTGGGTGACACTATTACCCATACCAAAACTCCCGACGTTCCACGCCTGCCAGGTTTCCAAAAAGTTAAGCCCCAGGTTTATGCAGGTATGTTCCCGGTCAGTGCGGATGATTACGAAGACTTTCGTGATGCACTTGAAAAACTCGCGCTTAACGATGCTTCGTTAGAGTATGAGCCGGAAAACTCCGATGCTCTTGGCTTTGGCTTTCGCGTGGGCTTTCTTGGCACGCTGCACATGGAGATCATCCAAGAGCGCCTTGAACGTGAATATGATATTGACCTGCTGACTACCGCGCCCACGGTGGTTTATGAATTAGCCATGAAAAACGGCGATGTGAGCTACATCTCCAACCCGTCTAAATTGCCTGATATGGCCGACGTGGACGAGATGCGTGAACCCATTGTCCGTGCCAGCATCCTGGTGCCTCAAGAGTATGTGGGTAACGTAATTGCTGAGTGCGAACAGCGTCGTGGTACGCAGCGGGATATGCAGTTTTTGGGTAATCAAATTCAGTTGGCTTACGAGCTGCCGATGTCTGAAGTGGTTATGGATTTCTTTGACCGCTTGAAGTCGATTTCCCGTGGCTATGCATCGCTTGAATATAACTTTGAACGTTTTGAAGCAGCTAAGTTGGTTCGTCTGGACGTGTTGATTAACGGCGATAAAGTTGACGCGCTGGCCGTTATTATCCACCGCGACCATGCGCATAGCCGCGGTCGGCTGCTAGTGGAAAAAATGAAAGAGCTGATTCCACGCCAAATGTTTGATGTGGCTATTCAGGCGGCCATTGGTGGCCAGGTTGTCGCGCGTTCAACGGTGAAAGCGCTGCGTAAAAACGTGACGGCCAAATGTTACGGCGGTGATGTCAGCCGTAAGAAAAAGCTCTTGGAAAAACAGAAGGCCGGTAAGAAACGGATGAAACAGGTGGGGCGTGTTGAAATTCCCCAGGATGCCTTCCTTGCTGTGCTCAAGGTAAACGACTAGGGATACTTACCCCCCATGGATTTTTCATTACTACTGGTGTTGGCGGTCGCAATCTCCGGCGTTATTTATCTACTGGATGTGCTGCTACTCAAACCCAAGCGTCGCCAGCGCTTTGAAGCAGCCGAAGCCAATGCGGGAGAGGGCTTAGATGCCGTTACCAGTGAAAAGCTGCTTAAAGAACCTTGGCCGGTCGATTATGCGCGGTCATTTTTCCCCGTGCTTTTGGTAGTGCTGGTGGTGCGCAGCTTCGTTGTTGAGCCATTTCAGATTCCTTCTGGCTCAATGAAGCCTACGCTGGAAGTGGGTGATTTTATTCTCGTGAATAAATTCGCCTATGGTCTGCGCCTCCCCGTTGTGCATAACCGCTTTTTAGAGGTGGATGACCCCGAACGGGGCGATGTGATGGTGTTTCGTTTCCCCGACGAACCCTCCGTCAATTTTATTAAGCGCGTTGTCGGGTTGCCTGGCGACACTATTCGTTATGAGGGCAAGCAGCTATATATTAATGGTGAGCGGGTCAACAAAGCGCTGATTGAAGAGGGGCCTGAGGACTCTCCCCAGCAGCTCCTGTTAGAAGAGCGGCTGGGTGGCGTTAGCCACTATATTTATAACAACCCCCGTGATCCTGGCCCGCAAATGCGGGAGATAAGGGTGCCCGAGGGGCACTATTTTACTATGGGTGATAACCGCGATCACTCCAATGACAGCCGCTATTGGGGCTTTGTGCCGGAAGAGAACATCGTAGGGCGCGCCTTTGCGGTATGGATGCATTGGGATGGTGGCCTGCCCAGTTTTACGAGCGTGCGTCGTATTGAGTGACGCTGTATGTGTTGCAAACCCGTTATGTTGCAAATCGATTATGTTGCAAGTTGATAGTGTGGTTATCTTAGTTAACGTCAATGACGTAGGAGCACTGTGAGTAATTCCTTAACCGCTTTTTGCCGACGAATCGGCCATACCTTTGGCGATCACTCGCTGTTGGAGCTGGCCATGACGCACCGCAGTTACGGTGGTCGTAACAATGAGCGCCTGGAATTTTTGGGTGACTCTATCGTCAACTTCGTAATTGCTGAGGCGCTGTTTCAACGCTTTCCACAAGCTAGAGAGGGGCAGTTATCGCGCCTGCGAGCCCGCCTTGTGAAAGGTCAAACCCTGGCAGAGCTGGCCCGAGAAATGGCCTTTGGCGAGTGTTTGCGGCTTGGTTCCGGTGAAATGAAAAGCGGCGGCCACCGCCGTGAATCTATCTTAGCCGATGCCGTTGAGGCTGTTATCGGCGCGATCTATCTTGATGCGGGTATGGATGCAGTGCGCGAGCGTGTCATGGCCTGGTACGCCGAACGGCTAGAGAATATTTCGTTGCAAGATACCCAAAAAGATCCGAAAACACGCTTGCAAGAGTTTTTGCAGTCGCGCCAAGCGGCGCTACCGCGCTATGAAGTGGTCTCTGTAAAGGGAGAGGCGCATGCCCAGACCTTTACCGTGGAGTGCTACATTGATTTGTTGAGCGAGCATACCACCGGTAAAGGCCCCAGCCGCCGTCATGCTGAACAGCAAGCAGCTGAAGAAGCCCTTTCCTACCTTGAAAAACATCCTGGAGATAAATCATGAGCCAAACCTGCGGATTCGTGGCCATCGTTGGTCGGCCCAACGTAGGCAAATCAACCCTCATGAATCGCATTCTAGGGCAAAAGATCTCCATCACCTCGCGGCGGCCGCAAACCACGCGCCACCAGGTCATGGGGATTAAAACGGTTGATGAGACCCAGTTTATTTACGTTGATACGCCGGGCATGCACATCATGTCCAAAGACCGCAATAAGGCTATCAACCGCTTTATGAACCAGGCGGCCACCCAGGCGCTGCGTGATGTCGACTGCGTTGTGTTTATTATCGACCGCACCCGCTGGACCGAAGAGGATCAGGCGGTATTAAAGCGTTTAGAGCACGTGAAGGCGCCGGTTATTCTAGCGGTCAATAAAGTGGATCGCCTCACGGATAAGAGCGATCTACTCCCGTGGCTGGCTGAAGTAGGCGCCCGCCGTGAGTTTGCGGCAGTGGTACCCATTTCTGCCAAGCACGGTACCCAAGTTGATACGCTGGAAGAAGAAGTAGCTAAACATCTGCCAGAAAGTATTCACTTTTTCCCTGAAGACCAAATCACCGACAAAAGCCTGCGCTTTATGGCCGCTGAGCTGGTGCGTGAAAAAGTGATGCGTCAGTTGGGAGATGAGCTGCCGTATCAAATGACGGTGGAAATTGAAGAGTTTCGTGAGACCGAGCGCGTTACCCACATTAGCGCGCTGATTCTCGTTGAGCGCCAGGGGCAGAAGGTCATCCTGATCGGCGAAAACGGCGATCGGATAAAGAGCATTGGCCGCGAAGCACGTCTAGATATGGAGCGAGCGCTTGGCACCAAGGTAATGCTGAACCTGTGGGTGAAAGTGAAACGCGGCTGGTCAGATGATGAACGCGCATTGAAAAGTCTGGGTTACGACCTCGATTGAGGGCTGTAATGTCGGCAGAACCCGCGTTTTTACTGCATCGCAGGGCGTACCGTGAAACCAGTGCGCTGGTCGATCTGCTAACGCTCAACCATGGGCGTATTCGAGCTGTTGCCCACGGGGGGCAGCGGCCCGGCTCCAAGTCTCGACAGCGTCTACAGCCGTTTACACCGCTATTTGTGGCTTGGCGGGGCGAACAGGAACTCAAACGGTTAACCCTGATGGAGTCCCGTGGTCATACTGCGCTGCTAGCAGGCGAGGGGCTACTTTGCGGCCTTTATGCCAATGAAATTGCGACGCGACTACTCCCTCTGGAACTCAGCGCTCAGGAAGTGTTTGCTTACTACAGCGCCTTGCTAGAAGCCCTGCCGATGCCCGCTGATCGTGCCCTCGGCTTGCGCAGATTTGAGTGGGCGTTATTGGAAGTGTTAGAGGCAACCCCACGCTTCTGTTGCCCAGATGGTAGCCCGCTTGACCCACAAACCTGCTACCGGTTTGACGCATTAAGCCGCGCTTTTTTACCTGCTGAACCGGGGATTGAAGGCCGCACCCTGCGTTACATTGAACAGGGCGATTGGCAGTCCACGGGATTAGCCAGTGCTTTAAAAGCGGTCATGCGGGCAGCGCTTGCGCCTCATTTGGGCGCAACCGCATTACGCTCCCGTGAGCTGATGCTCGATTTAGCCCGTCGTCGACAGCGTTAAGCCCTGGTTTCAGGCAGTACTCAGTGACGAAATACTCTGCTGTTCATTATTGGAGACACGTTATGCACCCCCCGCGTATTTTATTGGGCGTAAATATTGATCACATTGCGACGCTGCGCCAAGCGCGAGGTACTCGCTACCCAGATCCGGTTCAGGCAGCGCTGCTCGCCGAAGAGGCCGGGGCAGACGGTATTACCGTCCATTTACGTGAAGATCGGCGGCATATCCAACCTAGGGATGTTCGTATATTGGCCGAAGTGCTTAATACACGAATGAATTTAGAGATGGCCGTCACCGAAGAGATGCTGGCGCTAGCTGAAGAGATACGCCCTAGGCACGTCTGTTTAGTGCCCGAAAAGCGTGAAGAACTCACCACCGAGGGTGGCCTAGACGTGGTAGGTGGGTTTGATCAAATTGCCGCAGCCTGCCAGCGTCTTAAGGCAGTAGGCTGTGATGTCTCTCTCTTTATTGATCCTGATGAGGCGCAGATCGACGCTGCCGTTCGTGCGGGTGCGCCGACGATTGAGTTACACACCGGTGCCTATGCAGAGGCAACGCCAGGCAGTGTTGAAGCAAACGTTGAGTATGACCGCCTTAGCGCAGCGGCAGTCCACGCCGTTTCGTTAGGATTGGTCGTCAATGCCGGGCATGGCCTGCACTACCATAATGTTGAAGCCATTGCGGCGCTTCCCGGTGTTAACGAGTTGAACATTGGGCATGCGATTATTGCTAGAGCGCTGTTTGTGGGGCTAAAAGAGGCCGTACAAGAGATGAAGCGCTTAATCATCGCAGGTCAAGAAGCAGGCTTAATGGCGGCGTTAGATGCCCATGACCACGACCACGACCACGACCATCAACACAGCGGCTGTTGTGGGCATTGAGCGATGAGCATGGGTGTTAATCAGTGATTGTGGGTATTGGCTCTGATATCGCGCGGGTAGAACGCTTTACTCGCGCTATTCAGCGGCATGGGCCGCGCTTTGCCGCGCGTATTCTAGGGCCTCAAGAGCAAGCCGTATGGCGTCAAAAAGGCGAACCGGAAGCCTATTTAGCAAAGCGGTTTGCTGCCAAAGAAGCCTTTGTTAAAGCGCTTGGTCTAGGTCTGCGAAGCGGAATGCGATGGAGCGATATCCAAGTCGTCAATGATGCCTTGGGTAAGCCAAGCTTCATGCTCAGCGGAGAAGCGCAGCGCCTCTTTCAAGCTACCGGCGCATCGTCTGCCCATGTAACGCTTAGCGATGAGGCAGACTACGCGGTGGCGTTTGTGATCCTTGAGGACTAGGGGGTGAGGCCTTAAGGATTCACCAGCGAAACGCGCTGGGCCTGTAGCCGCGCCATGGCGTCATAGAGCTCATTAAGCAGGCTTTCAGCGTTATGTAAACCGCTGGTGCGAAGACGTGTCTCTAAACTTTCCACTAAAAGTGCTAGCTCCGGGGCGCCGCAGTAACGACTAGCGCCGTTTAAACTATGCACCCAGTCCAGCAGCGTCGTTAAATCTTGTGCGTCGTAGGCGCTGCGCATCTGCCGTTGACTTTCCGATAAGCTATCAATTAAGCGCTTGAGTTGCTCGCGCGCGAGATGCGCTTTACCCCCGGCTAGGCGTGTGCCTAACACTAAATCAATAACGGGTAGCTTGTCTGGAGCAGAGGGCAGCGTTTGTGAGGCTCCCGCGTCAATAAACGTTTTCTGTGCGGGGGGCGCAACGCCTAAAAAGCGCTGTAAGAGTTGCTGAAGCTGCGCTTCGTCCACTGGCTTGATCAGTACATCGTCTAGCCCCTCTGTTAGCCATTGCTGTCGCTCGCTGCCAAGGGCATGAGCCGTGACCGCAACAATCGGGCAGCGGGCCCAGCTATTGCTCATACGACGCAGCGCCTGGGTCGTTTGCACGCCATCCATTCCAGGCATGCGAATATCCATCAATACTAAATCAGCCGTTGTCTGCTGGGCGTATTCCAGCGCCTCCTGGCCGCTTGCGGCCAGCGCAATCGTCATATGCTCGTTCTCAAGCATAGCTTTTAAAAGCTCACGGTTGGGTGCGTTGTCATCCACGATAAGAATGTTGAGCGACGATGAAAGCAGCGTACGAGCCAGTGCTGGAGAGGTAGTTTGCAGTGGTTGGCTGGGTTGTAAAAGCTGTTTAACGGTGGTGACGAGCTGGGCGCGGGTAAAGGGTTTACACAGCATTTCACCGCCGTTTGGCAACACCCATTGCGGTAAATCTAGGCTGGTCGTGTTGGCCAGTATTAGCGTTGGGCACGGCGTTTCGGCAATAACGGATTGCCAATATGTTTTGCGATCACCGGTAAAGTCTTCAGCTTCCAGCCCTAAAATGATCAGCTCTTCGTTTCCGGCTTCGATAAACGTCACTGGGCTGGCTCCCCACCGTTCCAGTAGGTGCTCAAGCACGTGGCGAGTAGCGAGATGGGGCTCGTGGATACGTATGGTGGGGTTCGCCAAGGCTATTTCGGGCTGCCGCTCATCGGCTAAATGTGCCAACAAAGGAAGCGTAAACGAGAAAGTAGCGCCGTGGCCCAGCTCGCTATTGACGCTAATAGTCCCTCCCATGCGCTCAATCAGCTGCCGACAGATCGTTAGCCCAAGTCCGCTGCCGCCAAATTGGCGCGAATGGCTAGGTTCCGCCTGTGAAAACGCACTAAATAACTGTTTTTGCTGCTCTTCACTTAAGCCCATGCCGGTATCGCTGACGCTAATATTCAGCACCACATGCTGGCCTTCCTGGGTATCCAGCATCACCCGAACAATCACTTCGCCTTTCGTGGTGAATTTTAAAGCATTGCTAATCAGGTTGCTGAGCACTTGATGGATACGGAGTGGATCACCGCAGAGCGGCGTCGGCACGTCATCGTAAACCATCGCGACCAGATGAAGCCGCTTGCGCTGAGCCTCTGGGGCGTATAACCCAACGACTTCATCAACCAGCGCAACTACGTCAACCTCCACCTCTTCTAGAGTCAGTCGGTCAGCCTCTAGCTTTGAGAAATCGAGCACATCATTAACCAGCATGAGCAGGTTGTCGCATGCTCGGTGAACGTGCTCTAGCCACTCCTGTTGGCGGGCATCCAGCGTTGAACGGCCCAGCAAACGGCAAAAACCGATGATGCCATTGAGCGGCGTGCGAATTTCATGGCTCATATTGGCTAAAAACTCTGATTTCACCGCGTTGGCGCGTAGGGCGCTGCGATGGGCAAGGTCCAGCTTAATATTTTGCTCCTCGATGGTCTCCATCGACTCTTGAAGCTCACTGGTGGCTTGCTCGATCTGCTCTTGCATATCCTGCTGGGCCTGTTGAAAGTGCTCAGCCAGGCTATTGATATGGCGGGTCAGCTGTTTAAGTTCGTTGGGTTTTGCCTCGCTTAAATACAGCCGATAATCTCCGCGCGATAAACGGTAAAGCGCTTGGTTGGCTTCTTCGATGGGACGGGTGGTATAACGGCTAATGGCATAGGCGATCAAAAAAAGCAGTAAGCCCAGCAGCATGCCGCCTAAACTTAAACTGGCTATGTTCTTGTAGCGCTCTAAGGTGAGCGCCCGTGTTTCCATCTCGGCTTCCAGCCAGCCGGTGCTTGAGCGGTTTGTGACACTGCTTGAAAGTGCAACGAGAGGCACCTGCAGCCGTAAAACATCGTCTTCCTGAGTGACGGAGGTAGCCTCCGGCGCATGTAGTCGCGGAGGGAGAGGCATCGTGCGGCCGAGCACTAAAAGACGATTGCCTTGTTCATCAAATAGCGTCACGGCGCGCAAACCGCGGTGTTCTAGCAGCTGCCTGGCAATAGCTTCAAGGCGCTGGAGATCGCCATCAATCATTGCATTGCCCAGGCTTGGGGCTGTCAGTTCGCCAGCGCTCACCAAGCGCTCTTTGAGTACCTCACGGCCTGTTAGCTCACTCTGAACCACAAGCAAAATGGCCATAGACGCATAGACCAATAGAGGAAGGCCCAGTAAGGCAAACAGTAAGCGCGTGTTCAAAGACATGTAAGAAGCTCGTTGATTCAATGAGGTTACCTGTCCAGTCACAGACAGCACCGATATAATGCAGCATAACGGTTACGATAAGGAACGTATGATGAATTATCCCACGTTAGAAGATGTGGTTGGCAACACGCCACTTGTGCGCCTAAAGCGCATTACCGCTGGCCGCAACAATACGCTGCTCGCGAAGCTGGAAGGTAATAACCCTGCAGGCTCGGTTAAAGACCGCCCAGCGCTTTCGATGCTAAGTGAAGCCGAAGCACGTGGGGAAATTACACCGGGCGATACGTTAATTGAGGCAACCTCGGGTAATACAGGCATAGCGCTGGCCATGGCCGCCGCCATCAAGGGGTATAACATGACCCTCATCATGCCTGAAAATGCCTCAGCCGAGCGTAAGCAGGCCATGGCGGCTTATGGGGCTAAGCTGATCTCCGCCAGTAGAGAAGGCGGAATGGAAGAGGCGCGTGATATCGCCGATGCAATGATCGCCAGAGGCGAAGGCAAGCCGCTTAATCAGTTTGCCAACCCGGATAACCCGCTCGCTCACTATCGGACGACGGGGCCTGAAGTGTGGCGCCAAACCGGCGGTGAGGTGACGCACTTTGTCAGCTCCATGGGCACCACTGGAACGATTATGGGAGTGTCGCGCTACCTTAAAGAGCAGAACAACGCGATTCAGATCGTAGGCCTGCAGCCCGCTGACGGTGCCAGCATCCCCGGTATTCGCCGCTGGCCACAGGAGTATTTGCCCGCGATTTTTGAAGCGCCCCGCGTCGACGTCACGCTAGACATCGGCCAGCAAGAAGCCGAAGCGCACATGCGCCGTTTAGCCCGTGAAGAGGGGATTCTGGCCGGTGTTTCATCTGGCGGTTGCTTGGCGGGTGCGCTGCGCATTGCGGAACAAACGGAAAATGCCGTTATTGTGTTTATTGTTTGCGACCGTGGCGACCGTTATCTCTCAACAGGCCTGTTTGCCCCGGAGGTATAGATGGCAATGTTGGGAAAACGGCGGCCACCGCGTCCCGCCTCAGGGCACTCAGGCCTAGCGCGAAGCCCTGGCGCTAAAGCGCCGCCTTCAGAGAGTGCGGCGAAAAGTGATGGTGCTGCGCCGCTGGTCATTGAACGCTTAGCTCATGACGGGCGGGGTGTTGCCCATAACGCTGCGGGCAAAACCGTGTTTGTCAGCCAAGCGCTGCCCGGCGAACAGGTCGTGGTAGGAGTGCACGTAACGCGCAAGCGCTTCGATGAAGCGCATATCAAAATGCAGCTCACCACATCCTCACAACGAGTGACTCCGCCATGCCCCCATTTTGGACAGTGCGGGGGCTGCGATTTACAGCACCTTGATATCACTGCGCAGCGCGCCCACAAGCGTGAAGTATTAACAGAGCTAATGGCTCGGCAGGGTATTACGCTCGACGCTGTCGCTGCGATTAACGGTAGCCGTGAAGGCTATCGGCGGCGAGCGCGATTAGGGGTTAAGGTCGACGGTAGTGGCAACGTGCTGCTTGGTTTTCGTGCGCCACACAGCCATCGACTGGTAGATATCCAGCAGTGCCATGTATTGGTGCCGCAGTTGCAGTCGTTAATCGCCCCTTTACGGCAACTGCTCGCTACGTTGGAAGCGCCACGTCTGGTGGGGCATATTGAACTTGTCGCCACCGAGAATGAAACGCTGATCTTGGTTCGACAATTAAAGGAGCACACCCAAGATAACAGCCGTTGGCGGCGCTTTGCAGACCAGCAGCGGGTGCGTTTGGGTGCATGGGTAGGGCGTGACGCCCCAACCCTGCACTGGGTCGGTGCAGCGCCGCAATTGGTGGATTCGCTAACCCTCGCAGGGTGGGGTAATGACCGAGGCGTGACGCAGTCAGAAGCGGTTCTAAATTTACACTTTTCGCCCGGTGATTTTCTGCAGGTAAACGCGGAGGTCAACCAAAAGATGGTTGCCCAGGTGGTGGCATGGCTAGCGCCTAAAAAGGGTCAGCCAGTGGTTGATCTGTTTGCCGGGATAGGCAACTTTAGCCTTCCCTTGGCAGCGGCAGGTGCCAGGGTTTATGCCGTCGAGGGCAATCCAGCGATGGTCGAGCGTATTATGGCCAATGCTGACTATAATCAGCTGACCGTCGGTGCGCAGCGGGCAGATTTAAACGATGCTGCAACCGTAAACGTCTTGTTAAGCGAGCAGCCGATAGAAGCACTGGTGCTTGACCCGCCCCGAAACGGGGCAGAGGTTATTTGCCAAGCCGTGGGCCGCCACAAGATTCCCAAGATCGCCTATATTTCTTGTGATCCGGCAACGCTTGCCCGAGATGCGGCACATCTTGTGCATGCAGGTTACCGTATCAAGCAAGTAGCAGTAGCCGATATGTTCCTGCACACTGCACATATGGAAACGCTGATGCTGTTTGAATACGAGGGCTAGGTTGCCCATTGCATCAAGCCTCGGTGGCTGCTCGGCGAAGGCCGTCACCCAGAAAGGATGATATTGCCATGGTGAAAGTGCGTGAAGACCAACCGCTCACTCGAAGTGGAAAAGTGGACATACAACAATGGTTATCGCGCCTGCAAGAGGATGTGCGTCTACGTGAACCTGAGCGGCTACTGCAGGCCTGTGAACTGGCCGAGCAGCTAGAGCAAGAGGCCCCCAACACACACCGTGTGTGGCTTTCGCCAGGTTCCAGTTTTCGTATGGGTCTTGAGATGGCCGACATACTGGCCGAGCTTAAGCTTGATCAGTCGACCCTTGAAGCGGCTGTGCTGTATCGCGCGGTACGCGAAGGGCTGCTTAGCCTAGAGGCGGTGACCAAGCGGTTTGGCGATGAAGTCGCTAATCTTATTGATGGCGTGTTGCAAATGGCTGCCATCAGCTATCCACTAGCGCCGAACCACGGCATGAGCCAGCATAATCAGCAGGAAAACCTGCGCAAGATGCTGGTGAATATGGTGGGCGACGTACGCGTTGCGCTGATCAAAATTGCCGAACGCACCTGCGCACTGCGCCAAGTTAAAGACGCCCCCCGCGAGAAATGCCTGCAAGTCGCCCGTGAAGTGGCCGATATCTACGCACCGCTTGCCCACCGTCTCGGGATAGGCCAGATCAAATGGGAGCTGGAAGACCTCTCATTTCGCTACCTCCATGAAGATGACTACAAAGCGATTGCCAAGCTTCTGGCCGAAAAGCGCCTCGATCGCGACCGCTATATTCATGATGTGGTGGAAACCCTTAAAAGCTTGATGGAAGCGCAAAATATCCTGCGTTACGACGTGAGCGGCCGGGCCAAGCACATCTACTCCATCTGGCGCAAAATGAAGCGCAAACGGATCGACTTTTCCCAGGTTCACGACGTACGTGCGGTACGCATTCTGGTACCAGAAGTCACCGACTGCTACACCGTGCTGGGGATTGTCCACTCGTGCTGGCACCACGTGCCCAATGAGTTTGATGACTATATTGCCAACCCGAAAAAAAATGGCTATCAGTCACTGCATACCGCCGTCATGGGGCCAGATAATAAAGTTATCGAGATTCAGATTCGCACCTTTGCGATGCACGATGAAGCAGAGCTGGGCGTGTGCGCCCACTGGCGATATAAAGGCCACGACACTAACGCGAAAAGCCGCAGCTACGAAGAGAAAATCGCCTGGCTGCGACAAGTGCTGGAGTGGCAGGACGAAGTCGGCGGTTTTGGCGATCTGCGCGAGGGACTTTCCAGCGATGTCGCACCGGACCGCATTTATGTATTTACCCCCGATGGCCACGTCATTGACCTGCCACGCATTGCGACACCGATCGATTTTGCCTACCGGGTGCACACGGAAATTGGCCACCGCTGCCGGGGCGCAAAGGTTAACGGGCGTATCGTACCGCTGACCTACAAACTTAAAACCGGCCAGCAAATCGAAATTTTGACGGCGACGAAGGGTGGCCCAAGCCGTGACTGGCTGAACCCCAGTTTAGGCTATGTGCGCACGTCCCGAGCGCGGGCTAAAATTCAAGCATGGTTTAAATACCAAGCTCGCGATCAGAACCTTGAGGAAGGGCGCGCCCTTTTCGAGCGCGAAATGCGCCGTCTGGATGTCGAGGGGTTAGACCTTGTACAGCTAGCCAAAGCGGTAAACTACCAAACGGCTGATGACATGTATGCAGCGCTTGGAGCCGGTGACCTGCGCATTGGGCAAGTACTTCATCAGGCGCAGCAGCTGTTTGGCGAAACTGACGACCAAGAGCAGCTTGACCGTTTACTGGCTAAGCCGCGCCGACAGCCCAGCAAAGCCACCCAAAGCGATATCACCGTACTAGGCGTCGGCAATTTAAAAACCAGCATGGCGAACTGCTGTCGCCCCGTGCCCGGCGAGCCAATTGTTGGCTTTATTACCCAAGGCCGTGGTGTCACCGTGCATCGCCAGGATTGTGCCAATATTCTTCAATTGCGCATGGATGAGCCCCAGCGCATTATCGAAGTAGAGTGGGGGGAGCGCGCCCACACCCGCTATCCGGTAACGATTGAAATTCAGGCCTGGGACCGTTCAGGGCTGCTTCGCGATGTAACCGGGCTGCTTGGCAATGAAAAGGTGAATGTACTGGCGGTGAATACCCTCACGGATACGGATGAGGGCATTGCCAGGCTGCGTATCACCTTGGAAGTGGACGGTCTTGAGTCGCTAGGCCGGCTTTTCTCGCGGCTTCAGCAGCTACCCAACGTGACAGAAGTCCGCCGATTGCGTAACGCCGACCCTGAAAAAAGTGCCCGTAAAGGAGGGGCCTAATGCGCCACAATCTGGACGATTTGCTCACCTTGATGGCCGTTCTACGCGACGGCGATCAGGGCTGCCCGTGGGATATTAAGCAGGATTGGGACAGTATTGTCCCCCATACCTTGGAAGAGGCCTACGAAGTAGCCGATGCCATTGAGCGCCGCGCCTTTGATGAACTCCCCGGCGAGCTAGGAGATCTATTGTTCCAGGTCGTTTACTACGCCCAGTTTGGCGCCGAGGAGCAGCGTTTCGACTTCCACGATATCGTTGATACGCTGACTGCCAAAATGCTGCGCCGTCATCCGCATGTGTTCCCAGACGGCACGCTGGCGTCCCGCCGCCCGCCGGGTGTTAGTGCCGATGATGTCAAAACCCAGCAGGTGAATAGCCGCTGGGAGGCGCTAAAGGCTGGCGAGCGCGCTGAGCGAGCCACCGAAGCGCCCTCTGTGCTAGATGATGTGCCCCGCACGCTGCCTGCGCTGAGCCGCGCGGCCAAGCTGTCTAAACGCGCTGCCCGCGTTGGTTTCGACTGGCCTGATGCTAGCGGCGTGCTGGCCAAAATTCGCGAAGAATTAGAGGAAGTTGAAGACGCGCTCGCAGCAGGCGATAAACAGCATGCCCAACAAGAGGTCGGCGACTTGTTGTTCGCGGTCACCAACCTAGCGCGCACGCTGGGCGCCGATCCAGAGCAGTGTCTGCGCAGTACCAACAGTAAGTTTGAGCGCCGCTTTCGCTACGTAGAAAGCGCGCTTGCCAAGGCTGAGCACTCGCTAAATGCAGCCTCGTTAGATGAGATGGAACATCACTGGCAAGCCGCCAAAGCCCAAGAACAGCGCTAACGTCACCACCTATCAACGCGACCCCGCAAGGAGGCCACGCCAATGAGTCATGATCTACACGAATCGCTACGCGATAACGTGCGTATTCTGGGCGACAGCTTAGGACGCACGATTGCCGATGATTTAGGCCAATCGTTTGTCGATAAGATTGAAACCATTCGTGCCCATGCCAAGCGGGGGCGCCAAAGCGACTCGCTCCAGCAGCGGCAGTTGATTGAGTACTTACGCCAGCTGCCAGAGCGGGACCTGCTGCCGGTCACCCGCGCGTTCAACCAGTTTTTGAATTTGGCGAATATTGCCGAGCAGCACTATCGGGCGCGATTTCGGCGTGTAGAGGATTATAAGCCCGGAACGCAGCCGGTATTAGGCGAGCTGTTAAACCGCGCTCAGCAGGCGGGTAATTCGCCCCGCAAGCTGGTCGAAACCCTCGCTAACATGCGCGTAGAGCTGGTGCTAACAGCACACCCAACGGAAGTTATTCGCCGCACGTTAATTCAAAAATACGATGCCATTGATGAGTGCTTAACCGCCATTGAAAGCTCGGAGGATTATCCCGAGCGCGGTGCCCGCGCCCAAGGGCGTTTGGAAGAGCTGATCAGCCAGGCCTGGCACACGGATGAGATTCGCCACGAACGGCCAACGCCGGTAGACGAAGCCAAATGGGGCTTTGCGGTGATTGAAAACTCCTTGTGGCAAGCGGTGCCGGACTTCCACCGTGATCTGGATAATCTCCTGCTGGATACCGCAGGGGAGCGTTTGCCGTTGGATGCCGCACCCATTCGCTACGCCTCCTGGATGGGCGGTGACCGCGACGGCAATCCAAATGTGACCGCGAAGGTCACTCGCGAAGTATTGCTGCTAGGTCGCTGGATGGCGGCTGACCTCTACCTACGCGACTTGGAGCAGTTGAAAACCGAACTCTCTATGTGGAAGGCCAATAGCGCGTTGAAGGCGGAGGCAGGCGACGTAGCAGAACCCTATCGCGAGGTGCTAAAACGCCTGCTGGCGCGAATGGAGGCAACGCGTGACTGGGCCAAAGCAGAGCTGGATGGGCGCAACTATGAAGGTGGACCGATTATCGAAACCCGCGACCAGCTCTACTCCCCCCTATTAGCCTGCTACCGCTCGCTGTGCGATGTTGGCCTGGATACCATTGCTAACGGCGCGCTGCTGGATACCCTGCGCCGCGTCGCAGTGTTTGGTGTCACACTGACCAAACTTGACCTGCGCCAAGAGGCAAGCCGCCATGCTCAGGTCATCGAAGAGCTGACCAGTGCGCTGGGCCTTGGCCACTACCGTGAATGGGATGAAGCTAAACGCCAAGCCTTTCTACTTGATGAACTCGCCTCTCGGCGGCCGCTCATTCCACGCCGCTGGGAGTGCTCTGCAGAGTCCCGTGAGGTGCTCGATACCTTTAAGGTCATTGCGCAAGAGCAGTCAGAGGCGCTGGGTACGTACATTATCTCCATGGCGGCAGAGCCTTCTGACGTGCTCACCGTTGCGCTGCTGATGAAAGAGGTCGGGGGGCAAGTAACACTTCCCATTGCGCCGCTGTTTGAAACGCTTAACGATTTGAATCATGCGGGTGATGTAATTGACCAGCTGCTGGCGATACCGGGCTACCGCGCGCTGATTGATGATCGCCAGGAAGTCATGATCGGGTACTCCGACTCAGCCAAGGATGCCGGACAGCTTGCCGCTGCCTGGGCACAGTACCGCGCCCAGGAAGCGTTGGTGAATGTGTGTGAGAAGCATGGCGTTGATCTGACGCTGTTCCATGGCCGTGGCGGCACCGTTGGTCGTGGTGGTGGTCCTGCTCATGCGGCGATTCTCTCCCAACCCCCAGGCTCGGTAAACGGTAGTCTGCGGGTGACTGAACAGGGCGAGATGATTCGCTTTAAGTTCGGCCAGCCCGATATTGCCCTGCGCTCCATGGAAATCTATGCCTGTGCGGTGCTAGAAGCCACGCTACTTCCGCCCCGCACGCCAGAACCGCATTGGCGAGAAGAGATGGATCAGTTGGCGAACGTTGCCCATGCCGCTTATGTGGGCGTGGTGCGTGAAGATCCAGATTTTGTGCCTTACTTCCGTGCCGTTACCCCGGAAGGCGCGCTAGGCAGGCTGCCGCTAGGCTCACGGCCCACCAAGCGCCGTCAGGATGGCGGTGTGGAAACCCTGCGAGCGATACCGTGGATTTTTGCTTGGACACAGATTCGCTTAATGCTGCCCGCATGGCTGGGCAGCGGAGAAGCGTTTTCGCGGCGGCTAGAGCAGCCGGGTGGGCGCGAGGTGCTACAAGAAATGCGCAATGAGTGGCCCTTCTTTGGCACCTACCTGGACATGCTTGAGATGCTATTGGCCAAGGCTGATGTAGCGATTGCCGCTTACTACGAGCACCGGCTTGTCGATGAGCCGTCGCTAAAAGCCCTGGGTAAAAAGCTGCGTGATCGCTTTGAGAAGCTTGAAGAGGCTGTGCTCGATATTCTGCAGCAGGAGAAGCTGCTGGAAAATACGCCGCTTATCCGTCAAGCGATTGATGTGCGCAACCCCTACATCGATCCGCTGCACGGCCTACAGGCCGAGCTTTTGCAGCGTAATCGCGATGCCGATGGGGCCATCAGCGCTGACCTTTCCCGTGCATTGATGGTTACCATGGCAGGCATTGCGGCCGGCTTGCGCAACACAGGCTAAGTTGACGTTTGACTATCAGCGCCGTCACCGCTGGGTGGCGGCGCTTTTCTATATGTCTGTTGCGGAGGGTCGGAGCATGAATGCGCAAGCCCAAGACGTGTTGGCATTTTGGTTTCAGGAGTTGACGCCAGCCCAATGGTTCAAGAAAGACCCCAAGATGGATCAACAAATTGTTGAGCGCTTTAGCAAGGTGGTGAGCAAAGCCGCCGCCTGTGAGTGCTTTGAGTGGCGGCGCTCAGCGCGTGGACGGCTGGCGGAAGTGATCGTACTGGATCAATTCTCGCGCAATATCTACCGCGATGATGCTCGCTCGTTTGCCTGCGACACGCTTGCATTGGCGCTGGCTCAGGAGGCGGTTGCCAGCGGGGCAGATCAGGCGCTCTCGGCGGTGGAGCGCAGTTTTCTCTATATGCCCTATATGCATAGCGAATCACCGGTCATTCATAGCATTGCTCTGCAGCTTTTCGACCAGCCGGGTCTGGAGAGTAATCTAGAGTTCGAGAAACGCCACAAAGCCATTATCGATCGCTTTGGGCGCTATCCGCATCGCAATGCGGTCTTGGGCCGAACCTCGACTCCGGAAGAGGTCGAATTCCTCAAGCAGCCCGGCTCCTCTTTTTAACGTTTATTTAGGCTACATGGCGTTTTATGTCGTTACGAAAATCTACTCGAATTAATAAATACATCAGCGAAAGCGGCCTTTGCTCCCGCCGGGAAGCAGACCGCTATGTTGAGCAGGGCAATGTGTGGATTAACGGCCGTCGGGCCACTACCGGAGATCAGGTCGTGACAGGTGACCGGGTGAAGGTTAACGGTCAGGAGATTGAGCCACAGGAAGAGGAAGATTTAGTACTGATCGCGCTGAACAAGCCGGTGGGGATTGTCAGCACCACGGAGTCTGCAGAAAAAGACAATATCGTCGAGTTTGTGAAGCACGGCACGCGTATTTTTCCCATTGGGCGCCTGGATAAAGATTCTCAAGGGCTGATCTTTTTGACCAACAACGGTGACTTAGTTAATAAGATCCTGCGCGCCAACAATAACCATGAAAAAGAGTACGTGGTCACGGTCAATAAACCGATTACCGATGAGTTTATTGCCGGTATGCAGGGCGGCGTTCCGATTCTGGGGCAGATGACGAAAAAGTGTCATGTCGCCAAAGAGTCGACGTTTGTGTTCACTATTACCCTGGTACAAGGGCTGAATCGGCAAATTCGCCGTATGTGCGAGTACTTTGGTTATGAGGTAACGCAGCTGGTACGCACGCGCATTATGAACGTTTCGCTGAAAGGCTTGGCGCTAGGCGATTGGCGGGATTTAACGCCGAAAGAGATTGATACCATCATTCGCCTGACGGAAGCATCTGACCCCGTACCCGAGAAAAAAAGGCCAGCCAGGCCCAACTATAGCGGTGGCGCTGGCTCAGGGGCTGGGAAAGCCAGAAAGCCTGCTGCTAAACGCGCTGCGGGGGGTACGCCGCCAGGGGCAAAAGCGGCAGGCAAGGCGCGGAAAAACCCCAAGGCAAAAGCGGCTGCACCGGGTAAACCTGCGGGCAGGGCAAAGCCAGCGATTAAAGCCAAGCCCGGTGGTAAACCCAGTGGTAAACCAAGTGGCAAGCCGGCTAAAGTCGCCCGTTCGGGTGGTAAGCCAGGCGCAGGCAAGCCCTCAACACGTCGCAAATAGTGCCCCTAGAAGGATAGAAGCGCATGAGCCAAACGGTGCTACTCATCGTGGCTATTTATGGGATAGCGAGCCTTACGACGTATGCCGTTTATGCCATTGATAAGCGGGCAGCGATTAAAAGACGCCGCCGTGTGAGTGAAAAAACGCTGCACTGGCTGGCGCTGATAGGGGGGTGGCCGGGGGCGTGGTGCGCACAGCAATGGCTGCGGCATAAGACCCAAAAAACGACCTTTCGGTGTATTTTTTGGGTCACGGTCACTCTTAATGTGGTGGCACTGTTCGCATTAGCCGCGTTTACGCCGCTGCGTTAGGGGCAAACAGGAAGTTGGCAATCAGCTCTTTGCCGCCCTCGGTGGCAAACGACTCCGGGTGAAACTGAATGCCGTGAATCGGGTAGTCGCGGTGTTTCACGCCCATCAGCTCAAACTCACCCGCCGCCTGCCAACGGCTGCGTTCAGCAAAGCGGTCGGCGGTGAGTGCACCTACCGTGGCGGTCACCTCCAGGCACTCCGGCAGGGTCGCTGCATCGGCAATCAGTGAGTGGTAGCGCATCACCTCAAGCTGGTCGGGCACGCCGTGAAACACCGAGCGGTTGTCGTGGTGGATGGGGCTGATTTTGCCATGCATTGGCAGCGGCGCTTTGACTACCTTGCCACCAAACACATGCACGATCCCCTGCATCCCTAAGCAAACCCCCAGTAGCGGCGTGGTTTTTCCCAGCTTCTCAATCACCTCGGCACAGACGCCAAAGTAACGCGGGTCATCCGGCGAGCCGGGGCCAGGCGAAATAATAATGCGATCCGGCGCCATGGCTTCAATCGCTTTAAAATCGATCTGGTTATTGCGCTTCACTATGATCTCAAAATGAGGCAGCTCGCCGCGATTCTTCTCCGTGGTCAGAATCTCACCAATAAACTGGTACAGGTTGTAGGTGAAGGAGTCGTAGTTATCGATGATCAGCACCTTCATGCGGGGCTCTCCGTTTCCGTATCCATAAAGGGGGCCAAGGCCTTGCGGGTGCCGGCAAATTTGCGGCGAATTTCCTCGTACTCATCCTCGGCGTTGCTGTCGTACACGTTGCCGCCGCAGGTTTGCACGTAGGCGCGCTCGCCGTTCACAAATACCGTACGAATGGGAATCGCAAAGGTGCAGTCGCCGTTAAACGAGAACTGGCCCACCGCGCCGCCGTAGGGGCCGCGCCCATCGGTTTCTAGGTCGTCGATAATCTTCATCGCTTCGATTTTAGGTGCGCCTGTCAGCGTACCCGCCGGGAAGTTGCTGGCCAGTGCGGTGAACATATCCTCACCTTCATCAATAATCCCAACAATTTCGCTAGAGATATGCTGAACGTGACTGAAGCGCTTGATATCCATCAGGCTGCGTACTTTGACCGTGCCGAACTGAGCCACCCGGCCGATGTCGTTGCGGTGCAGGTCCACAATCATATTGTGCTCGGCGATCTCTTTCGGGTCGTTGAGCAGCGCCCGGGCAAGCTGGGTATCTTCCTGGGGTGTTTGGCCGCGCAGGGTAGTGCCTGCTAACGGGAACGTCTCCATCTCCCCTTGGCGAAGACGGAACAGCAGCTCAGGGCTTGCGCCAATCAGCTTCTGCTCGCCAAATTTGACGTAGTACATCTGCGGCGAGGGGTTGATGGTGCGCAGCTGGTCGTAAAGCGCCAGGGTGTCGCCCTGAATGCGAAAGCGCTTTTTAAAGCCCACTTCGCACTGGAATACTTTGCCGTCGATGATGTCCTGCTTCACCTTGGCGACCGCTTCGGCGTGCTCGGTTTTGCTCATCGTGTCGCCCAGCGCAGTAATGTGCAGTGGGCCTGCGGGTTTGTCCTCGGCGTCGATCAGCGTTTGCAGGAACTCGTAGCGGCTGTTGTCGTAGTAGAAGTAGGTGACTTCGCCGGTCATCTTGTCGAGGATCAGGCCGTCTTTATAGAGCCCAAAACGGAACGTATCGAAGTCGTCACTGGCTTTCAGCGTCAGCGACGGCTCGAAGTACTGCATGGCGTCGTAACCTAAATAGCCGCTTAACCCACCCGCGTACTTGCGCGAGATAATGTTTTGAGGGATCAGGCTGCGCAGCAGCTCGTAGGGGTTGTCGCTGGGGTAGTGGTTGGTATCGCCGTCACGGCTTTCAATGGTCAGCGTGGTGCCATTGGCGTAAAGCGTGTACTCAGGGTCAAAGCCGATGATCGAGTGGCGCGCCATGTGGCTATCTTCGCCCAGCGACTCCAGCATGTAGCAGGTATCAAACCGCCGCTCGATTTTTTGAAACAGGGCAAAGAAGTCGCAGTCCGCCGCCAGGGTAACGTAGTGGGGCTTGCGGGGCAGGGTGAACGGCTGGGGGCCTGCCGCAGCGGCCTTATCAGTGGTGCTCATAAGTGATCATTCCGTGAAGAGGCTAACATCGTCAGCGCGCGTGAACCGCGTGACACGGTCGCAATACCCACGCCGAGGGTTTCGGCAATTTTGCGGTGGGGCACGCCTTCGCGCAGCAGCTTAAAAATCTGTAGGCGTTTGCTGATTTCTTGGTATTCGGCGGGCGTTAACAGGCTAGCAAGCGCCTCGTGCATGGCCTCAGGCGAGTCAATGTTGAGCAAGTGACGCGCCAGTTCGGCTTGAAAATGATCATTTGAGGAAACGTTTGTAAACACTGTTAATCACCAAGCCGTTATTAATGTACTAGCGTACTAGTACATTAACAGCATGGGATAAAAGGTCAATGCCAAAACGATGGCAGCGCTATGTTTTTTTAATGCACGGGAGATTCGGCAAGCGGTTATTAAAAGGGCAGGTGTAGCGATGCGCTCAGCATATTGAGGTGGCTTAGGGTGGGGGCGTCGATACGTTCGTACTCAAGTCGGCTAACTAGCCGGTTAATGGTCATCGTTGCGCCGAAGCCTTGCAGTAAGGCAGTGCCACCGCTGTCGGCCAGGGGTTGGTCGGTTTCTCCACGCCACTCGGTAAAGCCGGATTTCGCGTAGATGCTAAACGCGCCCATTCTAACCCCTGCCACAAGGGCGCCACCTAAGCTGAGGGTATCCATAATGAGGGGGGAAACGCCGTTGGAAATGGGCACTTCTTCACTTTCGCGGTACGCAATTTCAGCACCAATATCCAAACGCGGCAGCCGCTCTGGGCTAAAACCGGCGGTCAGACGAAAACCCGTGGTATAGGTATCTA
The DNA here is from genome assembly GCF_044809155.1 of Vreelandella venusta. Lineage (GTDB taxonomy): Bacteria > Pseudomonadota > Gammaproteobacteria > Pseudomonadales > Halomonadaceae > Vreelandella > Vreelandella venusta_B. Next base: position 1,923,076 of record NZ_CP085241.1, on the reverse strand, counting down.
AACTGTTTAAATCGCTACCTTCCAAAACCAAGCCATTGGCCAGAGTGATGAGTTCGCTTTCGGTGGCGGTATAGGCCATCACGGGGGTGCTGTCGTTAGCAAGGCAGCTCATAAAGGGGAGCGTCGAGCCAAAAGCACTATAGAGAAGGGTGCTTGCCAAGCGGTTCATTGGCGTTCCTCTGTCCTTTGACATAGAAGGTATCTTTACCAGCCTAGCAACGGGCGCTGATTTCTACCACGTTAATTGCGTTATTGGCCAAATTTTCTAGCAGGTTTTTCCCCATCTTCAAAAAGCGCTCGCCAAATACCCACTGAGGAGAGAGCACGGCAGCGTGCGACGTTTGCTCTTTTTGTCGCTGTCGCTGACGCCACTCAAGGGCGGTGCTGCTCCAGTCTTCGCAATGTGAAAGCGTAAATCCCTCTGTCTGAAGTAGCCGGGTTAGCTCAGCGATGGTGAGCAGGTGCGAATGTTGCTGTGTTTCTGCCCAAGGCACCGGTAAGCGGAGGTTGGCAATGTTTTCGCCACTGACCACCTCGTGCATTACGAGCGTTCCGCCCGGGCGAAGTACGTGGCGGCACTGCGCCAGAACGCGGGCAGGGTCAGGCATGTTCATTAAGCTGTGTTGAAACAGGACGGCATCGAATGTGTGTTTTGGAAAGGGCAATGCGCAGGCATCTCCGGTAACACAGCGAAGGGGCGGGTTGGCCGAATGAAGTGATAATTCAGTAAGCGCTTGGTTAAGTACGTTAAAACGGTGGGTAATATCCAACCCGGTAATATGAAACCCCAGCGCTGCCCCTTGGCGCATTAGCCCGCCTAAGCCTGAGCCGATATCCAGCACGTGGGTATGGATGTGCGCATCAAGCAGATTAAGCAGCTTTTTTGACGCGGCAATACCGCCGATATGCAGTTGGTCTAACGGGGCGAGCTGGTGCAGGGTCGCACCGTCAGGGTAGTAAGTACGAATCTGGGTAATAATATCGCCATCCCGCAGACCTTGTTGATAGTGCTCAGCGAGCGGCTGGTGATTGGCCATGTCAGTGTCTCGTGATGTAGATAACGTAAAACGCCGACCGCTGGCCGGCGTTGATTAACAGAGCGCTGGGTAGTGATTATGTTTGATCTTCAAGCCCAAGCTCTTGGATAGAGATTTCGCGCATTTTGAATTTCTGGATTTTTCCCGTCACCGTCATGGGGAATTCATCGACGAATTTGAAGTAGCGCGGGATTTTAAAGTGGGTGATTTTGCCTTTGCAGTATTCACGCAGTTCTTCACCGGTGACGTCGCTTGCGCTGCTGTTGAGCTTCACCCAGGCAATTAACTCTTCGCCATATTTCTTATCCGGCACGCCGGTAACCTGTACTTCGGAGATTGCCGGGTGGGCGTATAGAAACTCCTCAATTTCTTTGGGGTAAACGTTCTCGCCACCGCGAATCACCATATCTTTAATGCGGCCAACAATTTGGATATAGCCCTCTTCGTCCATGGTGGCTAAGTCGCCGGTATGCATCCAGCCCGCCTCATCAATGGCTTCGGCAGTGGCTTTTTCGTTTTTCCAGTACTTGAGCATGACGCTGTAGCCACGGGTACACAGCTCGCCGATTTCGCCGCGGGGCAAAATACCGCCGTTGCCGGGATCGACAATTTTGCTTTCCAGATGGGGCTGGGTGCGGCCGACGGTAGAAACGCGTTTGTCGATGCTGTCGTTAGCGCCGGTTTGGGTAGATACAGGGCTCGTTTCGGTCATGCCGTAGGCGATCTGCACACCTTTCATGTTCATCTTGTCGATGACCTGCTTCATGATTTCAGCAGGGCAGATGGAACCCGCCATGATGCCGGTGCGTAGCGATGAGAAATCGGTGCTGGCAAAGTCCGGATGCTCCAGCTCGGCGATAAACATGGTCGGTACGCCGTACAGCGCGGTAGCTTTTTGCTCGTGTACCGCTTTTAGCACCTTGCCAGGGTCGAAACCCTCATCCGGGTAAATCATCGCCGCGCCGTGGGTCATACAGCCCAGGTTACCCATCACCATGCCGAAGCAGTGGTAGAGGGGTACCGGGATGACCAAACGGTCTTCGCTGGTAAAGCCCATGCTTTCCGCCACAAAAAAGCCATTGTTCAGGATGTTGTGGTGGGAAAGTGTGGCGCCTTTCGGGAAGCCGGTAGTGCCCGAGGTGTACTGGATATTGATCGGGTCATCAAATTGCAGCGTGGCTTGTAAATCGTCGACGTCTGTTTGGCTGACCTTGCTGGCTTCATTAATGAAGTCGGCCCAGCGCCACATGCCGCTATGTTTTTCGCTGCTTAAGTTAATCACGCACTCAAGCTCTGGCAGCGTTTTTGACTGAAGCTGGCCTTCCGCGCTGCTGTTGAGCTCAGGAGCTAGCTCGTAAAGCATGGCGGTGTAGTCGGAAGACTTGAAGCTATGGGCAGTGACTAGAAAACGAGCGCCCGACTGGTTCAGCGCGTACTCCAGCTCATGTGTGCGGTAGGAAGGATTGATGTTGACCAGAATGGCGCCAATTTTAGCGGTGGCAAACTGGGTCAGCGTCCACTCGCTGCAGTTGGGTGCCCAAATGCCCACGCGGTCGCCTTTTTTAACGCCAATCGCCAGGAGGGCGCGGGCGCAACGGTTTACCTCTTCCTGAAGCTGGCGATAGCTCCAGTGGATGCTCTGATGCAGCGCAATCAGCGCGTCGTTATCCGGGTACTGTTCAGCAATTTGGTCAAATTTATCGCCAATGGTCATGCCCAGCAGCGGTTTATCGGCGGTGCTGCTGGTGTAACTGGGTAGGGTAAGAGCAGGTGATGCCATAATGTGTCTCTCCGATGTCTTTTTTTTATCTAAACGGGACGTCAGGCGGTACTTATTTATTATTGGACGGTTATTGGCGGCTAATGCCTTTTGCGAGAGCGACCTTTGCGCTTGGCTTGCGGCCTAACTCGTTGGTAATCCAGTAGCCGGTGTCGATCACCGCCTGAAGGTTGATGCCGGTGTTAATCCCCAGGCCTTCAAGTAAATAGAGTACGTCTTCGGTGGCCACATTGCCGGATGCGCCTTTAGCGTAAGGGCAGCCGCCAAGGCCTGCGGTGGCGGCGTCAATTACGCTGACTCCTTCCTCCAGCACGGCATATAAGTTAGCCAGGGCCATGCCATAGGTGTCGTGGAAGTGGGCGGCCAAGTGCTCAATAGGCACTTGCTGGCGGGTGGCTTCGATCATTCGCTTAGCCGCAAGCGGCGTGCCCACGCCGATGGTATCGCCCAAGGAGATTTCATAGCAGCCCATCTCATAAAGCGCCTTGGCCACCTCGGCCACTTTTTGGGGCGAGATATCGCCTTCATAGGGGCAGCCCAGCACGCAGGAGACATAGCCGCGTACTCGAACGCCTGCCTCATTGGCCCGTGCGAGCACGGGTTCAAAGCGCTCAAGGGATTCAGCAATCGAGCAGTTGATGTTCTTTTGCGAGAACGCTTCGGAGGCGGCGCCAAACACCGCCACTTCTTCAACGCCCGCTGCCAGTGCGCCTTCCAAGCCTTTTAGGTTAGGCGTGAGTGCTGAGTAAACCACGCCGGGTTGGCGAGCAATGCCGTTCATAACGTCGGTGGCATCGCCCATTTGCGGCACCCACTTAGGCGAGACAAAGCTAGCGGCCTCAATATGGGTGAGGCCAGCGTTGGCTAGCCGTTCGATCAGCTCGATCTTGGTAGCGGTGGGCACCAGAGTGCCCGGTTCATTTTGCAGGCCGTCGCGAGGGGCCATTTCAAACAGCTTAATTGACGTTGGCAGTGCCATGGTTCTGTTCCTATTCGCTGGGGGCGAAGTCGAGCAATACATCGCCCTGGCTTACGGTATCGCCGGCCTGGAAATGGAATGACTCGACGCTGCCATCGGCCGGTGCGGTCATGGTGTGTTCCATCTTCATGGCTTCCATCACCATCAGCGGCATGCCTTTCTCAACCGCTGCGCCGGGTTCAACCAGTAGTGCTACCACGGTGCCGTTCATCGGGGCGGTCAGGGTTGATTCCGCCTCATGGTGGCCGTGGTCGATGGCGTCAATGCGGCGCCAGAACAGGCGCGTTTCGCCGCTTGGTTCTGCCATCACCACAACATGCCCATCGCGGCGCGCTTGAAGGCGGCGACGGTGGCCGTTTAGCGTGACGGCAACGGCATCGCCCGTCAGCGATTGGAGGCTAGCGGTGAGCGTTTCATCACCAATGGTGAGGTTCCAAAGCGATTCGCCGCTCTCGCGCTTACCTTCCACAATCACCACCGCTTCGTCGCTGTCCGCCGCCTGAGCACTTGCCGGGTCACACAGCGCAATGCGGATGGTATGCGGGGCATTCAGACGGAAGCCGTCATGACGATCCCAGGGGGAATCACTTTCACACTCTTGCGCCAGCTGGTTTAAACCGATCAACGCAGCGCTGGCGTAGGCTTCAGTAGAGTAGCTGCGCGGGGCAAATAGCGTGGCTTCGTTGCGCTCGATAAAGCGCGTGTCCAGCTCGACATTTTTAAAGCCAGGGTGATTGGCAAGGCGCTGCAGGAACGCGCGATTCGTCACCACACCCTGGACATCCAGCGCGGCTAAAGCGCGGTTCAAGGTGGCAAGCGCAGCGTCACGGTCAGGGCCGTGAACAATCAGCTTGGCCAGCATGGGGTCGTAGTGCATGGAAACGTTGTCGCCACTCTCTACGCCGCTGTCTAAACGCACCTGGTCGCGGTCTAGCCCTGCGCCCTCTAAATCCAGTGCAAAGCGAGTGAGCAGGCCGGTGGCCGGCAGGAAGTCCTGCTCTGGGTCTTCGGCGTAAATCCGCGCTTCAAAGCTGTGGCCCGTGATGGTTAGCTCGTCTTGGGTGCAGGGGAGTGGCTCGCCCATTGCCACGCGCAGCTGCCATTCAACCATGTCCTGGCCGGTGATCATTTCAGTAACGGGGTGCTCAACCTGCAGGCGGGTGTTCATCTCCATGAAGTAGAACGAGCCGTCAATGTCTAACAGAAACTCGACGGTTCCCGCGCCCACGTAACCAATCTCTTTGGCGGCGCGAACGGCGGCATCGCCCATGGCTTGGCGCAGCTCCAACGTCATGCCGGGGGCCGGAGCTTCCTCAATGACTTTTTGATGGCGGCGCTGAACGCTGCAGTCACGCTCGAAGAGGTAAACGCCGTTACCATGGCGATCGCAGAACACCTGGACTTCCACATGGCGGGGCTGCACTAGATACTTCTCAATGAGCATGCGGTCGTCGCCAAAGGCAGCCTTGGACTCCCGGCGGCAGCCGTCGAGTGCTGCTTTGAACCCTTCGCCGCTCTCTACAACGCGCATGCCTTTACCACCGCCACCGGCGCTGGCTTTGAGCATCACGGGGTAGCCGATTTTGTCAGCCTCTAAACGCAGCAGGTCGTCGTCCTGATCATCGCCATGATAGCCCGGTACCAGCGGCACCCCCGCATTCGCCATGCGTGCTTTGGCGGCAGATTTGTCGCCCATGGCGGCAATTGCGGAGGCCGGCGGGCCAACAAAGGTAATGCCTGCCTCTTCAAGGGCTTTTACGAAGCCACCGTTTTCCGATAGAAAGCCGTAGCCGGGGTGAATAGCGCCCGTGCCGGTACGCTTGGCGGCTTCAATAACCGCATCGACATTCAAGTAGCTTTCGCGGGCGGCGGCGGGGCCTAAGCGTACGGCTTCATCAGCTTCGCGCACGTGGCGGGCAGAGGCGTCGGCATCTGAATAGACCGCGACGGTTTTAAGCCCCATGCGGCGGGCGGTGCGCATTACCCGGCAGGCAATTTCGCCGCGGTTGGCCACCAGCAGGGTATCGAATTTATGTGTTTCAGCGTTGTTTTCAAGCGTCATGAGCGTGGCTCCGCAGCGTTGTTCTGTTCTTGAAGGCTGGACGGTTGCGTCCAGGCGGGGCGGCGCTTTTCAAAAAAGCTGGATAAGCCCTCTTGGCCCTCGTGGCTCACCCGTAATTTAGCAATCACCTGGCAGGTGTGCTCCCGGGTGGTATCGCTGTCGGGCGCTTGTGCAACGCTTGCCAGCAGTGCTTTGGTGGCGCGTTGTGCTTGAGGCGAGCCGGCGAGAAGCGTATCCAGCATGGCGTCTACCTCGCCGTCCAACGCTTCGTGCTCTACAACCTTATGGGCTAAGCCGAGTGCCAGCGCCGTTGGCGCATCCATGACTTCTGCCGTTAAGGCGTAGCGGCGCATTTGGCGCTCGCCCAGCGCACGCTGAACGTAAGGGCTGATGACCGCAGGAGAGAGGCCAATTTTGACTTCTGAAAGGCAGAATTTAGCCTTGTCAGAGGCGATCAACACATCGCAGCAGGCCGCTAACCCTACCGCACCGCCAAACGCCGCGCCTTGAACCCGGCAAAGCGTGGGGCAGGGCAGGGTATCCAAGCCGTGCATTAACGCTGACAGCTTGCGGGAGTCAGCGAGATTATCTTCCAGGTCGTAATCGACCATGCGCTTCATCCAGTTCAGGTCAGCGCCTGCGGAGAAGCTTTTTCCCTCAGAGCCAAGTACCACTGCCCGAACATCGCCCGCATTGGCCAGTTGATGCAGTTCTTCAAGGTGCGCGTTTAGCTCGGCGATTAGGCTGTCGTCGAAGGCGTTATGCACCTCTGGGCGGTTTAGTGTCAGGCGCGCGATGCCGTTTTCAATCAGTAGCGTTGAGTAAGCCATAGTGTTCGCCCCTTACATCCGGAACACGCCGAAGCGTGTCTCTTCGACTTCGGCATTCATCGCGGCGGCTAAAGAAAGCCCCAGCACATCGCGGGTTTGCAGCGGGTCGATGACGCCGTCATCCCACAAGCGGGCGCTGGCGTAGTAGGGGTGGCCCTGGTGCTCGTACTGATCGCGGGTGGGCTGTTTGAACGCATCTTCTTCTTCTTTCGTCCACTCGCGCCCTTCGCGCTCGTGCTGTTCGCGCTTCACCTGGGAAAGCACGCCTGCCGCCTGCTCGCCACCCATTACGGAGATACGCGCATTGGGCCACATAAACAGCAGGTTGGGATCATAAGCCCGGCCGCACATGCCGTAGTTGCCCGCGCCGAAGCTGCCGCCAATCAGCACTGTGAACTTAGGTACTTTTGCGCAGGCGACCGCCGTTACCAGCTTGGCGCCGTGCTTGGCGATGCCTTCGTGCTCGTATTTAGAGCCGACCATAAAGCCGGTAATGTTCTGCAGGAACACCAGCGGAATTTTGCGCTGAGCGCATAGCTCAATAAAGTGTGCGCCTTTTACAGCGCTCTCGGAGAACAGCACGCCGTTGTTGGCCACAATGCCCACCGGATAGCCGTGGATATGCGCAAAGCCGGTAACTAAGGTATCGCCGTAGTAGCGTTTGAACTCGTCAAAGTCAGAGTCATCGACAATACGGCCAATCACTTCGCGCACGTCGTACGGCTTTTTAAGGTCGGTACCGACGATGCCGTAAAGCTCAGCGGGGTCGAGCTTCGGGGGCTTAGGCGCTTGCATGGCCAGCTTGCCGCGTTTTTGCCAGTTAAGGCGCGAGACACAGGCGCGGGCTAGCTGCAGCGCGTGGGCGTCGTTTTCGGCATAGTGGTCGGCAACTCCACTGACTTTGGCGTGCACATCGGCACCGCCAAGGTCTTCAGCGCTGATGCTTTCACCGGTGGCAGCTTTTACCAGCGGCGGGCCGCCTAGGAAAATCGTGCCCTGCTCTTTAACGATGATGGATTCATCCGCCATGGCGGGTACGTAAGCGCCCCCGGCGGTACAGGAACCCATTACCACGGCAATTTGTGGAATGCCTTCTGCCGACATGGTGGCCTGGTTATAGAAGATGCGCCCGAAGTGGTCGCGGTCGGGGAACACCTCGTCCTGGCGGGGCAGGAAAGCACCGCCAGAATCGACTAAGTAGATGCACGGAAGGCGGTGCTTGCGGGCAATCTCCTGGGCGCGCAGGTGTTTTTTCACCGTCAGCGGAAAATACGTGCCGCCTTTTACCGTGGCATCGTTAGCCACAATCACGCACTCAACGCCAGATACCCGGCCAATGCCCGTCACTACGCCTGCTGCGGGTACGTCGCTATCGTAAACGTGATGGGCTGCCAGTGCGGAAAACTCCAAAAAGGGCGAGCCTTCGTCAATTAAGTGGTCGATACGATCACGCACGAATAGCTTGCCACGGCTTTCGTGGCGCTCACGAGCTTTAGGGCCGCCGCCTTGGGCGACGGCGGCGGTTAACTCGCGTAGCTTGGAAACTTCCGCCAGCATGGATGCCGCGTTGGTTTGAAAGACATCGCTGCGGGGATTGATCTGTGTAGAGAGTGTGCTCATGGCGCGGCCCTTACTTTGTTTCGGTGAAGAGTTCGCGGCCAATCAGCATCCGGCGAATTTCGCTGGTGCCCGCGCCAATTTCATACAGCTTCGCGTCGCGCAGCAGGCGTCCGGTGGGGTACTCATTGATGTAGCCATTACCGCCCAGTAACTGAATGGAATCCAGGGCTACTTGGGTGGCTTTTTCGGCACAGTAAAGAATCACGCCAGCGGCATCTTTGCGCGACGTTTGGCCGCGATCGCAGGCGCCAGCAACGGCGTACAGGTAGGCGCGGCAGGCGTTCATCGTGGTGTACATATCGGCCACTTTGCCTTGCACTAGTTGGAATTCACCGATGGCTTGGTTGAACTGTTTGCGCTCATGGATATAGGGCATCACCACGTCCATGGCGGCTTGCATAATACCGATGGGGCCTGCGGCCAGAACGGCGCGCTCATAGTCCAAACCGCTCATCAAGACGCGCACGCCTTTACCTACTTCGCCCAGCACGTTTTCGGCCGGTACTTTGCAGTCTTGGAAGACTAGCTCGCAGGTGTTAGAGCCGCGCATGCCCAGCTTGTCGAGTTTCTGCGCAGTCGAGAAGCCTTCCATGCCTTTTTCGATAATAAACGCGGTAATGCCTTTCGAGCCTGCGTCGGGATCGGTTTTGGCGTACACCACCAGCACATCAGCGTCAGGACCGTTGGTGATCCACATTTTGTTGCCGTTGAGGATGTAGTGATCGCCCTCTTGTTTTGCGCGCAGCTGCATGGAGACCACATCGGAACCTGCACCCGGCTCGGACATTGCCAGCGCGCCCACGTGGTCGCCGCTGATCAGCTTGGGTAGGTATTTCTCTTTTTGTGCAGCGGTGGCGTTGATCTTCAGCTGGTTAACACAAAGGTTAGAGTGCGCGCCGTAGGAGAGCGCGACCGAAGCGCTCGCCCGGGAGATTTCTTCCATGGCGATGCAGTGAGCTAGGTAGCCCATGCCGCTACCGCCATCCTCTTCGGATACGGTGATGCCTAATAGGCCCATATCGCCGAACTTCTTCCAGAGATCGTTAGGGAATTCGTTGGTGCGATCAATTTCGGCAGCGCGGGGAGCAATTTCACTCGCGGCAAAGGCGTTGACCTGCTCGCGCAGCATGTTCAGTTCGTCGTCCAGGCCAAAATTAAGTTCTGAATAGTGTGAAAACATGGTCAATTACCTTGTGGTTGTTAATGGATGCTTTTCGTTCAGTTCTTCAAGTGCTTGTCGGCAGCGAATTTCGGCACTTTCAAGCTCAAGCTGCACCATGGTGATGTCTTTCATTTGTTGTTCGAGGGCGGCGCGGCGCTCTCCAATCTTGCTTAACATCAGGTGCAGCTGCTTTTCGCTGCCGCTACGGGTTTCATCCCACAGCTCGAAAAGTTCCCGAATTTCAGCGAGGGAAAACCCCAGGCGTTTGCCGCGTAGCGTTAGTTTCAGCCGGACACGATCTTTACTGCTGTATATGCGTGTTTGCCCCCGGCGGGCGGGGTGTAAAAGCTCTTGGTCTTCATAAAAGCGAATACTGCGCGTAGTGACATCGAACTCGCTGGCCAGCTCACTGATCGAGTAGGTTTTGCTCATTATCATGGTTCTCGTCAATAGGGGGATGTCCCTATGGAACACTGACCATGAGGCTAAAACAAGTTTACGTTAACGTAAAGCTGATATTGCTTAGCGTCGATAACCGTTGAATTTAATTAACTGCATGAAAAATATGAATTTAAAGAGTTGAAAGTAGAGGCAGCTTAGCCTGCGTAGACCAAAGTTGTAATTGTAATACCCTGCAAGTGATTGCTAGTTTGCACCTACACCTTACGTTCAGGTAAGGGTGCGTCGCCGGCTAACGATTTTTCGCTCCAGAGTAAACTGGCTGGTGCAAAGTCAGCACAAGAACAACAAGAGGCTTACCACTTCATGCGTGCAGACGATGTAAACAAGGGGCCAGTGCTCGAAACGCGAGGGCTGACCAAAGAGTTCCGCGGCTTTACCGCCGTTGATGACGTGAACCTTCAAGTCCAAGAAGGGCATATTCACGCCCTTATCGGGCCTAACGGTGCGGGTAAAACAACCGTTTTTAACCTGTTAACCAAGTTTTTACCGCCTACTCGCGGTGAGATCCTCTATCGCGGCAAACCTATCACCAGTAAAAAGTCCAACGAGATAGCACAGCTTGGTTTGGTGCGTTCGTTTCAAATTTCGGCCGTGTTTGCCCACATGACCGCACTAGAAAACGTGCGCGTTGCGCTACAGCGCCAGCTGGGTACCTCCTTCCATTTTTGGAAGTCGGAGACATCGCTTAATCACCTTAACGACCGCGCCATGGAGCTGCTCGAGGAAGTGGGTCTTAAAGAGTATGCCGACACCTTAACAGTAGAAATGCCTTACGGCCGTAAGCGGGCCTTGGAAGTTGCCACGACGCTGGCGCTTGACCCCACGATGATGCTGCTGGATGAACCGACCCAGGGCATGGGCGCTGAAGATGTTGACCGCATCGTGGCGCTGATTAAACGCGTCTCACAAGGACGCACGGTACTGATGGTTGAGCACAACTTAAGCGTGGTAAGCCGGTTATGCGACCGCATTACCGTGTTGGCGCGTGGCGCGGTGCTCGCAGAAGGCGACTATGAAGAGGTTTCCCGCAACCCGCTGGTGCGTGAGGCCTATATGGGTAGCGAAGCCGCTGAAGAGGAGGCTGCCGTATGAACACCGCTGAAGCGTATGAGACCAACGCGGCTACCGATTCGCAAACCCTAGAAATGTTGCGGGTGAATGATCTGCACGCCTTTTACGGCGAGTCGCACATTCTGCACGGCGTTAACTTTGATGTTAAGCGCGGTGAGCTGGTGACCCTGTTAGGGCGAAATGGCGCGGGGCGCAGCACTACCCTTAAAGCCATTATGAATATGGTGGGTCGGCGTACTGGCTCTATCGTCATTAACGGTAACGAAACGCTGCGCATGAAGCCGCACCATATTCCTCGGCTGGGTATTGGTTACTGCCCGGAAGAGCGGGGGATTTTTGCGAGTTTGGATGTGCATGAAAATTTACTGCTGCCACCCACCGTGCGCTCAGGCGGCATGAGCCTAGATGAAATCTACGGCATGTTTCCTAATCTTTATGAGCGGCGCAGAAGCCAGGGGACACGCCTTTCCGGTGGTGAGCAGCAGATGTTAGCCATGGCGCGTATTTTGCGCACTGGGGCTAGGTTATTGCTGCTTGATGAGATCACCGAGGGGTTGGCACCGGTTATCGTGCAGAAATTAGCCGAGGTGTTAATCCAGTTGAAAGAGCGCGGTATGACCATTGTGCTGGTGGAGCAGAACTTCCGCTTTGCGGCCCCCTTAGCAGATCGTCATTTCGTAATGGATCATGGCCAGATTGTGGAGGAGATCACCGCCGCACAGCTGCCTTCCCGCCGTGACCACCTCAACACGATGTTGGGGGTGTAGCAAAGACCAGGACGAATGGAGCAACACTCGCCAGAATTAACAATGCAGTATCCATAACGCTGAACGCTCTACAAAACGCTTAATAACGTCGTAACACAAAAACAAAGGCCTTAAGGGCCAGGAGACGAACATGACCTTCATGAAAAAAACGCTGACCGCCAGCATCGCTGTTGCCGCTGCTTCCACCATGGCTATTTCAACCGCCCAGGCTGACATGAGCGATGGCGAGGTTCGTATTGGTTACTTGGCCGATATGTCAGGCACTTACCGCGACCTCGCCGGGCCAGGTGGGCAAACGGCTATGGAAATGGCCGTTGCGGATTTTGGTGGCAGCGTGAATGGTGCGCCCATCGTTGTATTTAGTGCCGATGACCGTAATAGCGCCGACGTAGGGGCTAATACCGTACGCGAATGGATAGATCAGCGTAACGTGGATATGGTGGGCGGCCTTGTGGCGTCTTCGGTCACTATCGCGGTTACCCGCGTGCTTGAAGAGAACAACGGCCTGGGCATTGTCTCCGGCTCTGCGGCGTCCAGTATCACCAACGAGCACTGCACGCCAAACCACATTCACTGGGTGTATGACACTTATCCGCTGGCCAACGGTACCGCACAGGCCGTTGTAGAGCAGGGCGGCGACACGTGGTTCATGCTGACTGCGGACTACGCCTTTGGCCACGCGCTGGAAGGTGACGTAACGCGCGTCGTAGAAGAGAGTGGTGGTGAAGTAGTGGGCGGCGTTCGCCATCCATTCCCCACTAGCGATTTCTCCTCCTACATTCTCCAGGCCCAAGGCTCTGGTGCCAAAATTGTGGGCCTGGCTAACGCGGGTGCGGATACCGTCAACGCCATCACCACCGCCAGTCAGTTTGGCCTTGTTCAAAGCGGTCAGCAGTTAGCGGGTCTGCTTATCTTCCTGAACGACGTTCACGCCCTAGGCTTGGAAGCTACCCAAGGCCTGTTGCTGACCACTGGTTGGTACTGGGACATGGATGAAGAGGCCCGCGCGTGGTCTGAGCGTTACTACGAAGAGATGGGCCGTATGCCAACGATGGTGCAAGCGGGTATCTACTCCAGCACCATGCACTACCTAAAAGCGGTAGAAGCGGCAGGCACTGATGATCCTGAAACCGTACGTGCTCAAATGGCTGAGATGCCCGTTGATGACTTCTTTGCCCGCAACGGCACCATTCGTGAAGATGGCCGCATGATTCACGATATGTACCTAGCCCAGGTGAAAACACCGGAAGAGTCCACTGGTGAGTGGGACCTTTACGAAATCCTTAGCACTATTCCCGCCGAAGAAGCCTACCGTCCGCTTTCTGAGAGTCAGTGCAATCTGGTTCAAAACTAAAACGGGTCTAGAAACGTTTGAAAGCATAGGGCCTATGGCAGCGATTCAGGCTTAGCCATTCATAGCCTTGAAGCGTTATTACATAAGCAATACCCACGGGTGGCAGCAGGTGCTGCTACCCGCTTGGCGGCGAGGAGAGTCATACCATGACGATGATATTCGGCGTGCCACTGGCCGTGTTCATGGGCCAGCTAACGCTTGGGCTTGTGAACGGTGCCTTTTACGCACTGCTTAGTTTGGGCCTGGCGGTCATCTTCGGCCTACTGAAGATCGTCAACTTTGCCCATGGGGCACAATACATGCTGGGGGCCTTCGCCGCGCTGTTAGGCTTTCGCTACTTAGGCATTAACTACTGGCTAGCACTGTTCTTGGTGCCGCTGGTGGTCGGTGGTTTTGGCATGCTGATGGAGCGCTTCTTGCTGCGTCGTATTGCCCATCTGGATCACCTGTACGGGCTGTTGCTAACGTTCGGGTTAGCGCTGATTTTTGAAGGCACGCTGGTCAACTTCTTCGGGGTTTCCGGTGCGCGTTATGCCACTCCAGAGTCACTTCAAGGGGGGCTTAACTTTGGCTTTATGTTCCTGCCTACTTACCGCGCCTGGGTGCTGGTGGCGGCATTGGCAATGTGTCTATTCACCTGGTTTATGATTGAGCGCACTCGCTTGGGCGCCTACCTGAGGGCGGGTACAGAAAACTCCCAGTTGATGCAGGCGTTTGGGGTCAACGTACCGCTGTTAATTACCCTTACCTATGGTTTTGGGGTTGCACTGGCTGCGTTTGCTGGCGTTCTGGCAGCGCCGCTATATCCGGTTTCACCCACCATGGGCTCAAGCCTATTGATTGTGGTGTTTGCCGTGGTGGTTATCGGGGGAATGGGCTCCATTCTGGGGGCGATCCTTACCGGTCTAGGCATGGGAGTTATCGAAGGCTTAACCAAAGTGTATTACCCGGAAGCCTCCAATACCGTGATCTTCCTGGTGATGATATTAGTGCTCATGTTACGCCCCGCTGGGCTGTTCGGTAAGGAGGCTTAACCATGGCAGATTCTCAAGCATTCAAAGCACCCTCTGCGGTGTTGGAGCGCCAAAAACGTGCCAATATGCGCCGCAATCTCTTCTACATAGCGCTTGTTGCCGTGGGTTTAGTGGCGCCTTTCTTAGCGTACCCAGTGTTCCTCATGAAGGTTCTCTGCTTTGCGCTATTTGCCAGCGCCTTCAACCTGCTGCTGGGCTATGCTGGACTGCTCTCGTTTGGGCACGCTGCGTTTCTCGCGACAGGTGGCTATATTACCGGCTACTTGCTGGCAAGTTACCCAGGCTTAACGCCCGAGCTGGGCATTATCGGCGGTACCCTGACGGCTACGGTGTTAGGGCTGTTATTTGGCCTGCTGGCTATCCGGCGCCAGGGTATCTACTTTGCCATGGTGACGCTGGCGCTAGCGCAGCTTGTTTACTTCATGTTTGTACAGGCGCCCTTTACCGGTGGTGAAGACGGCTTACACGGCGTGCCACGGGGTGAGCTGTTCGGCTTCATCAGCCTGAGTAGCAACTTGGCGATGTACTACTTCGTGTTTGCGATCTTCTTATTCGGCTTTGCGCTTATCCAGCGCACCGTACATTCACCCTTTGGGCAGGTGCTGAAGGCAATTCGTGAAAACGAACCCCGTGCGGTCTCGTTAGGCTACAACGTTGATGCCTACAAACTGTTGGCCTTTGTACTCTCTGCTGCCGTCGCTGGGTTGGCGGGCTCCACCAAAACCGTGGTGTTCCAGCTGGCTTCGTTAACCGATGCCCACTGGCACATGTCGGGTGAAGTGATCCTTATGACGCTGCTAGGTGGCGTGGGAACGTTGCTTGGGCCTCTTATGGGCGCAGGGATTGTGGTTAGCCTACAGCACATTTTGGCGCAGTCGCCGTTGGGTAACTGGGTAAGCGTTATTCTTGGCATTATCTTTGTGATCTGTGTGCTTAGTTTCCGCAGCGGCATTGTGGGCGAGCTAGATAAAATGTATCGCAAAAACTTTAAGTGATGAGTTGAACCGAGTCTGTCCGTTGGGTGCCAAATGGCACCCTTTTTTTGTCCTCAACACACGTCTAGTCCAAAGGTAGTGGGGCTAAGCGGTTGCGTAGGTTAAGGTAAAAATATAAGTTAACGTAAACGTCAACATTGCTAATTGTGATAACCGTCAACTACGACATTCGCTAACAACGACAAATAGCAGAGCCTGCGCCGCCTAACGCTGAACAGTGCGTTTTGTAGCCACGCTTATGCGGAGGAACGTCATGAATTTTGAGCTAAGCGAAGACCAAATTGCCTTTTCTGATATGGCACGGGCGTTTGCCCAAAACGAGTTAGAACCCCATGCGGCAGAGTGGGATGCAGAGTCCTTTTTCCCCGTGGACGTTATTCGTAAAGCAGGCGAGTTAGGTTTTTGTTCGCTCTACGCGCCGGAAAGCGTAGGCGGGCTGGGTCTTTCGCGTCTGGACGCGAGCATTATTTTCGAACAGCTCTCTATGGGCTGCACTTCAACCACTGCTTATCTCACCATTCATAACATGGTGACGTGGATGCTGGCCGATTTCGGCACGCCGGAAGCGGTAGAAGCGTGGGGCGAAAAACTGGCCACCGGCGAGCTGCTAGGCTCTTACTGCTTAACCGAACCCAACTCAGGCTCGGATGCGGCTTCGCTTAAAACCACGGCCAAGCGCGACGGCGACGACTACGTCCTCAATGGCAGCAAAATGTTTATTTCCGGCGCGGGCAGCACCGACTTTTTAGTGGTGATGGCGCGTACCGGGGGGGAAGGCCCCAGCGGCGTTTCCGCCTTTGCGGTTGATGCGAAAACAAGCGGCATTAGCTACGGACGCAAAGAGGACAAAATGGGTTGGAACAGCCAGCCAACCCGCATGATTACCTTTGAAGATGTGCGCGTGCCTGCTAACCACCTGCTGGGTAACGAAGGCGACGGCTTCAAAATTGCCATGAAGGGGCTAGATGGTGGGCGTATCAATATCGCCACCTGCTCAATCGGTACCGCTCAGCAGGCGATCAACAAAGCCCGTGACTATATGCTGGAGCGTAAGCAGTTTGGTAAACGCTTAGCAGACTTCCAAGCGCTTCAGTTCCGTATGGCGGATATGGTGACGGAGCTTGTCGCTGCTCGCCAGTTAGTGCGCATGGCCGCCACCAAGTTGGATGCAGGCCACCCGGATGCCACCACCTACTGCGCCATGGCCAAACGGTTTGCGACAGATGTGGGCTTCAGGGTGTGCGACGAGGCGCTGCAGATGTATGGCGGTAACGGTTACATTAAGGAGTACCCGATGGAGCGCTATGTGCGTGACACCCGTGTACACCGCATTCTGGAAGGAACCAATGAAATCATGCGGCTGATTATTTCCCGCCGCGTGCTCTCTGATGGTGCTTCAGAGCTATAGTTAGCCACAAGCTCAGCCAACCACAAGGACAATGGAATGAGTAGCGTACTGTTTGCTGAACACGCCACCCAAGATGGTCATGTTATTGGCGAGATCACGCTTAACGCCGAGCGTTCGCTGAATGCCCTGACGTTAGAGATGATTGAAGAGATGCTGCCACGCTTGAAAGCGTGGCAAGCCGATAAGCGCATTGTTGCGGTGCTGCTGGATAGCGCGGGTGAAAAATCATTTTGCGCCGGTGGCGATGTTGTCAATCTTTACAAAGCGATTAAAGGGGATGGCGAGGCGGATTTCCCCGAACGTTTCTTTGAGAACGAGTACCGCCTTGACTACCTGTTACATACCTATCCCAAGCCCGTTATTTGCTGGGGCAGCGGAATTGTAATGGGCGGAGGAATGGGACTGCTAAGCGGCAGCAGCCACCGAATCGTGACGGAAACCTCTCGGCTTGCGATGCCAGAAGTGACTATCGGCCTTTATCCCGACGTAGGCGCAAGTTGGTTTCTCAACCGCCTGCCCAATGGCACCGGCCGGTTTTTAGCGATGACCGGCAGCCAAATTAACGCACCGGATGCGGTTCATCTTGGCCTTGCGGACCGCGCCATTGCTAGCCATTACCGCACAGACCTGGCTCAAAAACTGGTAGACGCCACCTGGGGAGAAGGCGAGCAAACCGACGCCCACGGTGTGGTCAACCGCATACTGCGCGAATTTGAGCAGGCGTCTCAAGACGTATTTGCCGAACTAGAGACGCCTGTTCACCAATCTGCCGCACTGATTCGTGAGCTTATGGATCACGACACCGTTGAACAAGCGGTCGAGGCGGTGCTGGCAGTCAACAGCGATGATAAATGGTTCAGCAAAGCGCAGAAAACGCTTTCCCACGGCAGCCCCGTGTCGGTGAAGTTAATTGATGAGCAGCTTAAACGCGCCAAGCATATGTCTCTGGCGGAGGTGTTTCAGTTTGAGCTAGCGCTTTCCGTGCAGTGCTGCCGTCATCAAGAGTTTCCTGAAGGCGTACGCGCCCTGTTAGTCGATAAAGACGGCCAGCCCGCGTGGAAATACCCAGACGTTTCGTCAGTTGAGCAAAGCTTTATTGATGCGCTGCTGGCTTCGCCGTGGGAAAAAAGCCCACTTGCGGATCTTCGTTAATCCGTTTCTCAGCCAATTTTCTAATAAGGACAACAAAGATGAGCACTGTCGCGTTTATCGGTTTAGGCAATATGGGTGGCCCCATGGCGGCCAACTTAGCGAAAGCAGGCTTCAGCGTTCGCGCGTTTGACCTTTCTGACCAAGCCTTGGAAACCGCAAAATCGCAAGGGTGTGAAATTGCGGCCTCTGCCCAGGCTGCGGCCACCGATGCCGATTTCATTATTTCCATGCTACCCGCAGGCAAGCACGTGCAAGGCCTGTATGTAGACGGTGACCAGCCGCTGTTTGATGTGATCAAAAAAAGCGCTTTGGTCATCGACTGCTCGACCATTGATGCGGATACCGCCCGTAGCGTTGCTGCCGCTGGCGCAGAAAAAGGCGTGGGTTTTGTTGATGCGCCTGTATCTGGCGGGGTAGGTGGCGCCCAGGCGGGCACCTTAACCTTTATTGTGGGCGGCTCTGATGCCCAATTCGAACAAGCCAAGCCCGTTCTGGATGTAATGGGTAAGAACATTTTCCACGCGGGCGACCACGGCGCAGGCCAGATTGCCAAAGTCTGCAATAACATGCTGCTTTCCATCCTGATGGCGGGCACCTGCGAAGCGATCAACATGGGCGTCAAAAACGGCCTGGACCCCGCCGTACTTTCCGAGATCATGAAGCAAAGCTCCGGCGGGAACTGGGCACTTAATGTTTATAACCCTTACCCCGGCGTGATGGAAAATGCCCCCGCCTCGAAAGGCTACCAAGGTGGTTTCCAGGTCGACCTGATGATTAAAGACCTGGGGCTTGCCATGGATGTGAGCCAGCAAAGCGCCTCACCGGTGCCGATGGGGTCGGCAGCCCGCTCGTTATTTACGCTGCACAAAGCAGGCGGTAACGGTAAGCTCGACTTCTCCAGCTTGTTAACGTTTTATCAGGATAAAGACGGCGCATAAAATGCGGTAAGACGGGGCCGCGCCTCGTCTTACCACTTCGTGCCTAAATCCGTGCCTAGAAGAGCAAACGTGGGCGCTCTGGGTTAATCCATAAATAAGGGGCGTTCATGATTACGCTTTGGGGCCGCAATAACTCTACCAATGTAAAAAAAGTCCTTTGGGTACTGGAAATGCTGGAGCTGCCTTACCAGCAAATCCCAGCAGGGCGGGAGCACGGGGTTAACACGACGCCTGAATATTTGGCCATGAACCCCAACGGGCTGGTGCCACTGTTAAAAGACGATGCCACCCAAAGCGTGTTCTGGGAGTCCAACGCGATTATTCGCTATCTAGCGGCCCAGTATGGCCAGCACGCGCTGTGGATTGACAACCCCGCCCAGCGCGCCCAAATGGAAAAGTGGATGGACTGGTCGACAAGCGCACTAACGCCGCCACACCGCAAGTTCTTATTGGGTTATATCAGAACGCCCTCGGAACAGCGCGATATGGCGCGCTTAGCACCGGTGATTACCACCTGTGAAACCTTGTTTGAGCAGATGGATGACGCGCTTGCCGAGCAGCGCTGGTTCTCCGGTGATGCGTTTGGCCTGGGGGATATTGCGCTTGCCCCGTTCGTTTATAACCTGCGTAACAGTGGCCTAACCTGGCAACCTCGCCCGCACCTTGAGCGCTGGGCCGAACAGCTTGCCGAGCTGCCCGCCTACCGCAAGGTGGTCATGATTCCCGTCTCTTAACCCAACACAGCCCAGCGGCGGGTGTTGAGTTAAAAGCGCGCTTCCAGTGCCGCAAGCGCGCTATCCAGTGCTGTGAGCGCTTCACACGTCAACCCATGCCACTCGGCGCTTGCAATCAGCGGCCCCAAAATAGCCCCGCGCTCGGTGGGGCGTTTGGCTTCAACATCCTGCAGCATCGACGCCTTATTATGGGCGGTGTTGGCGATTACCTGTCGTACCAGCGCTAACCAGGCATCGTCTCCTTGCTCGCCTGACGGTGGCGCAATGCCTTCAGCCTGTAAAATCGCCGCTACTTCCGTGACCACAGACTCCACATGGCCCGCATAAGCGGCTTCTTGCAGCGCGCCGTTCCGCACGCCGTTTAGAGCGACCAGCGGGTTAATTGCCGCGTTCACCGCCAGTTTCTGCCACAGGCGTTGACGAATATCGCTGACAGCGGTGGCGCTAAAGCCTGCTTCATTCAACTGCGCCGTTAAGGTTTCTGCTAGCGCTGCGTGCTGATTATCCAAATCCCCGAGAAACGTCGGCCCACGGCCTGCGTGTACCACGCCATCATCCCCGGTTAGGTAAGCACCTTGGGTAGTGGTAGCGCACAGCACCGGCCCAGGCCACGTTTGGTTAATACGCGGCTGGGCGTAAAAACCGTTTTGCCACAGCACCAGCGGGGTGGAAGAGGGCAGCTGACTAGCCACACTGGCCAGCGCCGCCTCTGCGGCCATCGCTTTGGTGGTGATATGCACAAAAGCGGGCGGTTCAGGCGCATCTGCCGCCGCCAACTGCGCAGCCGTTAGCAAGGTTAAATGCTGGGTACGTGCTTCGCCTTCCGGTGTAGTGAGCATCTGCCGTGAAGGCAGTTCACGGCGGCCAATCACCACCACCTCAACCAACGGTGCCAACGAATGCGCCAGCAGGCGGCCAATGGCCCCAGGGCCAAGAATCCAATGGGTTGTCATGGGGAACACTTCATCATAAACGGGAATAGCGCCAAGCTTACCGCGTTCGGAGTGGGGTGGCGAAGGAGAGCAATAGGGCTATCGATAGAGCTTTTGCTAGTTGCCTTGCCCTGGCCGCAAGTTCAATTACAGGCGTCATGCGTCACAGTCGTCTGCTGGGTGGCCACCGTTAGCTTCACTTGGCTTCTTTTCCTAACGTATGCAGCTTGCGAAACCATTCGTTGCGTTTTTGCTCGCTCATTGTCTCTACGCCTCCGATCAGTGTTTCACGCACGGGAGAGAAGCCGACAAAGCCGAGGACATTGCGCTCCAATGATTTGATGCTGTGCGCCCGATAAATATGTCGATAGATTATCGCGGGCATGCCCATGGTCACTACGATCCGCGCCGTGCGTTCGGTTAGTCCCTTTTTTCCTAGCGGGTTGCCTTCCACGTACGCGAAGGCGAAGCCCGGTCGCAGCACTTGTTCCAAAAACGCTTTGACGAGAGCCGGCATGTCGCCAAGCCACAGCGGAAAGATCAGTACCAAGTGCTGGCACCAACCAATGGATTCCTGCGCCGCTTTCAGTGAGGCTGGCAGAGAAGCTGTTTGCCACTCCTGCTGGCTGCGCAGCAGCGGAAATTCCAGAGAGGCGATGTTAATCAGGCGAACCTCATGGCCGTTGGCCTGGGCGCCTTCGCAATAGTGATCCGCGAAAGAGTGGCACAGGTGCGCCTTACTGGCATCAGGATGGCCCTGCAGGATCAGAATTCGCTGGCTCATTTGGCGGGTTCTCGCTGCAAACAGAGGAGTAGGTGCGCGGCGGTCATTAATCACGCTTTGTGCCTACTATTACCCAATAGCAACGCTGATTGTGCGTCGCAATAGGGTTTTTATCATGCATCGGTAGCAATGCGCCAATAAGCGGCCAATGGCTCCAGGGCCGATAATCCATTGGGGCGTCATAATCAAAACATCACCACCAGCGGCAGTGCCACCAAGCTTTCGGCGCTCAACGTAAGGAGCCGAAACTAAGAAAAAGCGTTAGGTACATGACTATTTTCTAATGACACGGGTAAGCAGAGTTTGGTAGGTTGGAAGCTAAGCAGATTTTGTTGGCTTTGAAGTGGTTGGGCAAGAGGGTGCAAAGCAGGCTTTGAGCTGTATGTGGCCGCTTTCGACCCTGAGCGGACGTTAGAGTCAGAGAAATACCTTAACAAGAATACTCGTGCCCCAGCGTGACGCTTGAATGCAACCTCAATACAACCGAAGGCATTACTACCAATGGCACGCTGAGGCGCTAGATTAGAATGAGGTGATATTTAGCCTCTCGCGGGCTTTAGTTCTACTTGGCTTGCAGTTGGATTTTGTTACTGGGCAGGCTACATTAAATACAGTCAAGCAGGGGGGCGTTGAAATGACACGATCTATTACCGCCCAGTAGCCTCAGAATTGCTCCCAAAATAGGCAGCTAAGCACCTTGGAAGGCTCAGCGTTAAATACATTCCCTATTAAACAGACGCTTGCCTGCTGGACGCGCATTAGTCCAACAGGCATTTGTGCGCCATGCTACGCACGGTGAAGAAACGCTATACAGTTAGGTTCCAAGGAGATCGAAGCTTGTCAGCTAGAGTGCTTTATATAATTGGTAATGGGTTTGACTTGCACCATGGCCTCGCGACCAGCTTCTCAGATTTCAAGGAATTTGTAGCTCGTCGTAATCCGGAGCTTCAATCTACAGTTGAAGAGTACCTATGTGCTCTTAGTGGGAACTGGGAAAACCTGGAAGAAGCCTTGGCTTACTTCGACATCGCTCAAGTCATAGATAATGCGTCGAACTTCCTAGTATCTTATGGCGCGGATGATTGGAGCGATTCATGTCATCATGATTATCAGTATGAAATAAATGAGATCGTGCGAGCTGTATCAAGCCGACTAAAAGAAGAATTTGTTTCTTGGGTGCAGACAATCCAGATCCCGGCTGACGCGGATAAAAGGAATCTAAAGCTGGAGCCGAATGCATTGTTCCTCAATTTTAACTACACGATCACTGTTCAAGAACTTTATTCGGCGTATCAACCACAAGTCCTCCATATTCATGGTTCAGCCGAAGATGGCGAGGAAGAAATTATCCTAGGTCATGGCTGGAGCGCGACTGAGAGGCCGAAATTAAACGAGTCGAATGAGTTCGAAGATATCGACACGCGAGTCATGGAAGGGTACAAGCTTATAGAGGACTATTTTGAGGATACTTTTAAGCCAACCAATGAAATTATAAAGAGAAATCAGAGTTTCTTCGACGGTTTACAGGATGTGACTGACGTTTATGTTTGGGGACACTCTTTGTCAAATATTGATCTTCCATATCTTGCTGAAGTTGCGCATATCACAAAAGCAAACCATCCAACTTGGCACGTTAGTCACTATAGCTCCTCCAGCATAGAAGGCAACGCTGCTGCTATGTCAACAATTGGCATAGAAAGCTCTAGGGTACGCCACCACCAGCTCGCAGAGTATGCCGTTAATAAAAAACCTAACAAGTAGTTGCAGTTCGTTCCGGCCCTTATGGGCCTCCACCGGATCGGTTTTTCGGCGCGGTAGCGCTTCTAAATCAGCCGCTTAACATTGATGTAAGGCTATTAATCAGGAATCGTCATGGACGAGATAACCGTAAAAAATTTAGATATAAAAAGATTCAATGCTCTAGCCGCTCAGTCTAGAAGCCCTGCAGCAGCATATATGAGTGAAGAACTAGAATGGTATGCTGATGATTCCGAAGCTGTCTTGGGTATTGTTCTTCGAGATACAGTTGATGATGACTTTGTTGGCATTATCTTGGGGCGAGATGAAGGCGGTCGCTTTAGAGCATTTGATGTAAAAGCCTCAATTGAAACGATTGAAGAAGCGAGAACCTGGGTGCAAGGAGGTATTAAATGGCATGCTGGCACAGGGAATGCCGTATTTCCTCAAGGTGATGAAACGAAGGGCTTGGATCTATTTACTCCAGTAGTCTCAATTGCAAAGCAACACCCATTCTTTACAAAGTTATCCCAAGAAGAATCATTCGTTCCTGCCAAATCAATTATCAATGAACTTATGCCTCATTTTGTTGATATTGATGGGAATTTTATTGAGCAGTTTCAAAGTTCTGGATTTGACGCCAGATTATGGGAGCTTTATTTGAATACGTATTTCAATGAAGAACAGCTGTTTTTTGACCGAGAGCATCATGCACCAGATTTTTTGGTTAAAAAATATGGAAAAAAAGTTGCAATTGAAGCAGTGATAGTAGGCAGGAAAAAGAATAATCCTGTCTCACTCTTCCAGGAAGGGCCAAAATTATTACACCCGCATGAGATAGCAGAAAAACACAAAAATGAAATGCCAATAAAATTTGGAAGCCCACTTTTTAGCAAGTTAAAAAAAGAATATTGGAAACTTGATCATGTAAAAGACAATCCTCTCGTCTTCGCTATAGCTGACTTCCATGATGATCAGTCGATGCAATGGAGTTCAAATGCGCTAATAAACTACCTCTATGGGGTTCAGCACGAATTTAGCCATGATAAAGATGGCAAGCTTATCATTTCCGCTTTAAAAATTGAAAAGCATAAAGTGGGTGATAAGGTGATTCCATCAGGCTACTTCTTTCAGCCTGATGCTGAAAATATTAGCGCGGTATTGTTCTCTGCAAGCGGTACAATATCAAAATTTAATCGCATAGGCCGCCAAGCAGGCTTCGGTCCTGATAACATCATTATGCACCGATTTGGTACGCATCATGATCATGACCCGAATGCGTCTCTGCCTAAGCAGTTTGCTTATCAAGTAACGACAGAATCAAATGAAACGTGGGGTGAAGGTTTATCAATGTTCCACAATCCAAATGCAAAGCATCCAGTACCTGAAGAATTATTTCCATCAATTGCACATCACTATTTTGATGACGGTCAAATAATTAGTCATCTTCCAGAATTTCACCCATATTCGTCGATGACCATCAATATGAAGATCGTACCGTGATAAGTTTAACAATCAGCTGCTGTTGGGCTGGAAATAGCTCTGGCGTTGCCTCCGCTTATTCCAGCCGCAGAGCTGGGCGTTAAAGCACTATATCAGTGACATCTAAAAGACCGCTTCTGGCCGATAGCATAAGTTGCGCGAGATGCGAGGTGTTTGCTGAAACGAAAAGAGCCGTGAATATGGTCGTGCTCCGCTCCGCTGATCACTGTATTTCTTCAAAGCAGTTAGTAAGGGTGTGCTGGAACCAGCTACCATGTTTGCTCCTCGTTGCTTGAGTCTTTGCTATGCCATACGACCTCCCATCTGCCGAAAAATCCGCGCCGCGCTCTGGCTTAGCGTGGGTGGCTTGTGGTGGCTCACTGCTGGCTGGAACAGCCGGCTATGTAAACGTCGTTATGCTCGGCTTCTTCGCGGTGCCGGTCAGTCACATGACAGGCGCAGTATCGCGGCTGAGTATCGACACGGGTACCGCCGAGGGGCTGGATTTCCTGCTGATTAGCTCGATCTTGGCGGGGTTTGTAATCGGTGCTATTGCCTCCGGGGTTATCATCGGTCATGCGACGTTAAAGCCAGGTCGACGTTATGGTGTTGCCCTATTACTTGAGGGGATGCTGCTTGCGCCCGCAACGGTGTTCGCGATCCAAGAGATGATAGTGGCTATACCGCTTGCTGCTACTGCGCTAGGTTTGCAAAATGCAATGGCAAGCAGCTACCGGGGCCTTGTTCTACGAACCACGCATGTTACCGGCATTGTGACAGACATCGGTGTTCTGATCGGCCATCGGTTGCGTGGGCGCTACGTCAAGACCTGGAAAGTGAGCCTTCTCATAGCAATTCTTATAGCGTTCTTTGTTGGTGGAGTGCTCGGCATGCTCGCCTTAACGTGGCTAGGGTTGGCAGCGCTAGGTATTGCTTCTGCCGGTTGCTTGGTGGCGGGGTCATTCTATTTGCTCGCGCAGAGATTCAAAGGGCAACAGGCCAGATAAGGTTATTTCTCAATGAGGACATAAATATTATAAAAAGCTTAATGCCCGCTTTTGGCTGATAACGGCAGTCCAGCCAAGGCCACAGGTTTAGTCATAGCGATCAACGAGTATTGGGGCGTTTATAAGGTTAGGGTATGGCAACCCCGCTGGATTGCACGCCAAATCACAACAAGCCTCAGCTCGACAGCCCTTTGTGACTGGGCACAAAACCGCTCAGCAAGCGGTCGATTTCCTTGGCAGGCATCGGGCGGAAGAAGAAGAACCCTTGGATGAGATCGCAATGCATGTCACGCAGCAGTGACAACTGTTCGGCGTTCTCGACGCCCTCGGCCACGACCTCTAATCCCAACCGATGACCGATGAGGATGGCGCCCTCCATGATGGCCCGATCCTTTGGCTGTGTGGGAGCATCTTGGATGAAGGAGCGGTCGATCTTCAGGGCGGTGACGGGAAAGTGCTTGAGGTAGCTTAGGGAGGAGTAGCCGGTCCCGAAGTCATCAAGAGCAATGTGAAAACCGCGATGATAGAGGCGCCGAAGGTCCTCAATGACGGTCTCGTCTGCTTCAATCAGGACATTCTCGGTCAATTCGATGCCGATATCTCGCGCTGCTAAGCCGTGACGCTGTAACGCGTCCTCGAAGCGCTTGAGGGCATCAGGACGCACCAGTTGGCGCCCCGAGACATTGATGTCGATGCGGTGCTCATGAAATCCCTTGGCACGCCATTCCACCTGCTGGCGGCAAGCCTCTTCGATGACCCAGTCGCCCAGACGATGAATCAAACCGGAACGCTCGGCCAGCGGGATAAACTCGCCAGGCGAGATCGTCGGGCCATCGGCAGGCTCCCAGCGTATTAAGGCCTCGAGATTCTCTATTCGTCCACTGGCCGCCGAAACCTGGGGCTGGTAGTGGAGGGAAAATTCACCGTTATCCAGAGCTTCCTCAAGTCGCGCCAAGAGATAGTGCTGGCGAACCAGCTCATCATGGAGCTTCTGTTGGAAGAAACGTACCGCACCCCGTCCCTCCAGTTTGGCACGATTCTTGGCAACATCGGCATTACGGATCAATTCGCGTGACGATTCACCGTTCTCGGGAAATAGCGCTACACCCAGGCAGGCCGTGACCTGACGCTCCCGCTCATCCAAGACGAAAGGTTCGCGAAAGACATTTTGGACATGACGAACGACCCGTCTGACATCGGGGGCCAAGTGGACGCCGGGAAAGGCCAGCACGAATTCATCGCTAGAGACACGGGACACTAGGTCAGTGGTGCGCTGGCACTCTTTCAGTCGCCGCGTCAGCTCAATGAGCAGGCGATCGCCCTGGTCATAGCCCAGAGCATCATTAATTTCGACGAAGTGATCGATGTCTAGGTAGAGGGTGACAAGACCATGGCCCTGGCGTCGACAGGCGTCCAATAGGCTGTCCAGGTCGACCTCAAAGGACTGGCGGTTCGGAAGATGAGTGAGCCTGTCGAAATGGGTGGCGAATTCTAGATCGCGGTGGGCGCGCTTTTGGCCAGAAAGATCGACATCAACGCAGAATAATAAGGGTGAATCGGTGTGCTCATTGAGCATCAGATGCTGTGAAAAAACCGATACCAGTTCACCGGTTTTGTGTTTGAGCTCGAGTTCACTGGCGGGTATGGCGACGCCTTCTTCGATCCAGGCGCTATGTGCCTGGATCACTCCGTCACGCATGAAGGCGGGTATGATCAGGTCTTCCAATAACTGACCCTGTGCTTCCTCAGCGGTATAGCCGTACAGACGAGTGCTACCCTCATTCCAGTAAATCACTCGCCGATCGCGGTCATACCCCTGAACGGCTACCTTTGGCAGGCTCTCCAGCAGGGCGCGGAATCGTTGCTCACTTTCCAAATACTGACGGCGTACTATCTCGGCTTCTTGTTTGTCGGCGTCGTGCGCATCAATGCCAGCCGTTGAGGATGTGTTAGGTCCATTTGTCACGAGCGTATCGGAAAACTTCCTGCGGTTCCTCTTCAGGCGTTCCGAATCTTTGTGATGTCGGGAGTCGCGGATATTCATAGAAACCACCTAAAGAAAAACGCTAATAAAACACTAGCAAGAATCCTCACCATGCCAGCATTAGGCACTTTGTAATGATTACCCTACACCTATTGGTAGGAGATATTCTACCTATATACGTTCTCAACGGTTTGATTCTTGTTTCAACAAAATCATTCTTTTTTAATACATTTTTTTGACATATCCCAACAAATCTTCTCATTTTCTTCCTGTTGGTCGTGGTGTTGACCACAGCCACACCGGGCAATTCCGCCCAGTCAACAGGAGAATACCCCCATGAAACTCGATACTTTCAAACACGGTTTTGGCCTGCCCTCTATGCCTGCCGATTCCCTTGCCGAGTATTGGCATCCGGGAGTGAGCGAGGCGTTGCGGCATCAGGATTGGGCGAAAACCGATATTCGGGAGCGAATCGATCTGGCCGCTTGGCAGGGGTTTGTCGCTGACCTGTCGCGCGACCCTTATGTCAACCTTCGCTGGAAGCGGATGTCATGGCTCGCTTTGAATGATCAGGGAGACGTAGAAGAGATGGGCCAGTGCCCCATGGCCCAGGGAGGTGCCTTTAACGATGCTGAAAGCATGGCGGATCGCCTGCGGTACTATGATCCGCTGACGGAGGAGTTCTTAGCACGCCCCGATGTAAAGGCTTTCGTCCGCGCGTGGGCAAAGCTTTGGAGTATCGGTGCGCACGAACCCATTCTCATGCAGATCACTGGGGTTCGCGGGGAAGGCAGCGTCGACCCCCTTCAGGGGCAGGGAATTCATGCTGATGGCTGCAAGGCACTCAGCATTTTGGTCCTCAATCGGGAAAACGTGGCGGGTGCCGAAAACCATCTCTACGCAGACAAGGCTGGCATGCAACCGTTGGTCGATATCACCCTGAATCCGGGGGATATCCTTCATCTGCGCGATGACCGGTTATTCCACAGCGTCGACGGGATCGAACAGCTCGACAGCGAGGCACCCTTCGAGCGGTTTATCATCATCATTAACAGCCGTTTCGTGGACGACTTCCAGAACCGAATGTTGCGTCGCCACTTCCCGGAAGCGGTTCTTAATAAAAGCTAAGGACACGCTCGTTAAATTGAGAACCTAGCAACATCAACGCCCTCGGAACTCCGGGGGCGTCTTGATTGTGCGCCTACTAGCGTTTTTGCCAAGCTTGGTGCAAAGGAAAGTGCTAGCCGACGGTATAACGGTGCAGCGGTTAGCGAATCACTCGAAACAGCGCTGGCCACGGCAGCGCTCCCATAACCTCTGCCTACACGCGGGAGCCGAGTTTGAAAGTAGTTATTCGCCTTCCTCCATTACTTCATCGATCCACTCCACCCATGTTTCCGTAAGTCGCCGGCCTAGCCGCAGCGTATGCCAAGGCGCGCGCTGGGCGGGCGTTAGTGCCTGTGGGTCGCTGAACCACTCCCGTTCGATGGCGGCGTAGGTCTTCAGGCGCTGGCTGAGCTGGTTGCGCAGGGTAGCGAGTTCTTCGTGTTTTGCGTCGGCGGGCCAATGCTCCCAGGCGAAGAACTTGGCGAACAACGGCTGGCGAACGGGGTTGGCGGCCAAGGGTTCGGCGAGCCAGATGTCCAGAGCCTGCTGACCCTCATCAGTGAGCTGGTAGACCTTGCGGTCGGGGCGTTCGTCCTGGGGCACCGTCTCACAGATTAGCAGGCCATCCCTGCGCATTCGGTCGAGTTCGCGGTAGAGCTGCTGGTGGCTGGCTTGCCATACATGGGCCAGGCCAGCCTTGAAGCGCTGCAGGATGTCGTAGCCGGTGCCGGGCTCACGCTGCAGGGTGATCAATATAACGGCGCGCAGGGACATGGGGGACCATTGCTTTTGGAAAGTGATATGCACATGGTTGCATATCAAGCAGGGCGGAGCTAGCCTTATGCAACAAGTTGCATTTCAATATCGATCAGGCAACGTGATCTTCGGAGGTCTCCATGGCGTTCACTCTGCATCTCTATACGTCTTTCTTTGCCTTGGGGCTTGGGGCTATCCTGCTGCTCGCGCCTAAGGGTAATGGCCCACACCGGTTGATGGGCGTTGTCTGGGTGCTGGCCATGGCGCTTTCGGCACTCAGTTCCTTCTGGTTGGGCGGCGGTGTGCTAACGCTGGTCGGGCATCTGGGCCCCATTCACCTGCTGTCGCTATGGATGCTGGTGGCCCTTGCCGTCGCCATGAAAGCCATCTTCAAGGGTAGGGTGTCGCAGCATCGCGATTGGATGCGAGGAGCGTATCTTGGGTTGGTCGGTGCCTTTATTGGCACGTTGGCTCCGGGGCGTTGGGTCGCGGCTCAGCTGGGCTTATGGTAAACGCTTCACTTGGCTGGGTAGCGATGGCAAGACATAAGCTGTTGTTTCTCCATCAAGTGGAAGTCAAAGAGTGGCTCACTTCACACCTGCTGTTGGCTAATTTCATTAATTTCTTCGGCCCTGATCACTTTTTAAGCGTGTCAAAGGGGAGCTAACGCAAGTTCAGTATGCGCATCCAGCGCGATGTTTATGGTGATGGTGCAGTCGGCACAGGCGACTGTAAATAGCGAAACATAAACTTTAAGGCGGGGGCGAGACTCGCCCGCCAAACACGCCAAGTATGCCCGCCTGAAAACACTTCCAAAGGGGCTTGGCCAGGTTGGTGCGGCATGAGAGCGGCCTGCAAACGGCGTGCATGGCTTAGCGCATCATAAACATCGCGGTTGCCTGCGCTTAAGTAAAGCGGCACCACCTGCTCCTGATTCAAATAGCTGTCCAAATGATGGGTGTAGTTAAGACTTTGCCAGAGGTCTTCATCAAATTGATCGTTTTTGTCTAAAAAAGCCGGATGCTCACGCGCCGTTGAATTAAGTGGAGGCAAGGGGTGATAGCTGGCGGGACTTAACGCCGCTGCCGCTGCGAAGAGAGCCGGGTTCTCAAGCGCAAGATTGACACTGCCATACCCCCCAGCAGAGAACCCGCCAATGCCGCGCCATTCCCGCTCAGGGACAACCCGCCAGAGTGCTTCGATATGGGGCATCAAATCATTCAAAAATGCCGTGCGTGCTGCTTCGTTATGTCCATCGACCCACCAACTTTGGCTGCCAGGCATGACAAACACGGCGGGGGGGATATCCCCACGGCGGATGAGCCGGTCGGCTATCTGTTTGAGTGCTCCATGGCTAACCCAGTCACGATGGTTACCAAAAGAGCCGTGAAGTAGATAGACCACCGGATAGTCGAGCCCTGAATCGTAATAGCCATCAGGCAGATAGAGCGTGTAGTGGTAGTAACGTCCCAGCGTTTCAGCCTGGAAGCGGTGGTGGGTTACCTGGCTAGCCAGTACTGTAGGCGGCAATAACAGCGTAAAAATGAGAAGTAAGAGAAGGAAGAGGGAAGAAATAGCGTGCGGTCGTAGGTACCATAGTGTGGTCTTCATACCTGATCCTCATCGTTATCCAATGCAGCACCTTGCCAGCCTTAAAGGAATTTGTGCGGCGACGACGTGTCCGACAGCGCGTTAGAACGTGATGTTCCCCTTAGATCAGCACAAGAGGAAACCCGGCCATGCAACGCATTGAGGAAATTTACTGGCTACGTGCTTACGGTTGTTTGGCCGTCTTCTTTTTTCATCTTCTAGATCATCTGGAACAGCACGCTGATTCCTTGATACTGAATTTGGCACGTATTCCCACCGTACTCGGTACGCCAATTTTTATCTTCATCTCGATATTTTTGTTCTCTGCTCGCTATGGGGGCAACATCCCTGATGGCTTTGTAGGTAATCGAGTGAAATACGTAATGCTGCCCTATCTCGTTTATGGGCTGGCTTACTCTGTGGCGGAGTTTATCCGTTTGCGAACCCACGGTATCGATGAAGGCATTTGGGCGATCCTGCAAGACTACCTTTTGTTTGCTGGTTGGCACGGTTACTTTTTAATCATTGCCGCGCAATTCTATGTCTACTACTGGCTGTACGGGCGTTTCAATCTGGCCCGCTGGTTGCCGGCTACACCGTGGCTGTTGATCGGGAGTCTGATCAGCATGGGTTGGTGGGGGTACTGGCAGTGGAAAAGCACGTTGCCGCCCGGCTACCTGCACTGGATTGCGCCGTTGGGCTGGCTTTATCTGTTTTTTCTCGCGCTTGTATTGGCGCGGTACTACGGTGCCACATTCAACAAGCGACCACGCTGGATGGTAGAACTTGCGCGGCCGTATGGGTTAATTGCCATGGTAAGTTTGGTCGTGCTGCTCTCGCAGCCTGGCTGGTTGCACTACTCCTCCAAAGAAGTCTGGGTAGTGCCGCTGTTTTTGCTGTTTATACTATGGATAATGAAATACCTAAAAGGGCGCCGTGCACCACCGCTGGTTAGGCGTCTTAACGAGTTTTCTTTTGGTATTTATCTCGCCCATCCGATGTTCTTTAACCTCGTAGACTCACTAGGCATTGGTGAACGCCTATCCCCAGTGTTGTATGCCCTCGTACTGGCAGTGGTCGGTATGGTGGGGTCTATAGGATGGAACCTGATAGTTAATCGCTGGCAGTGGGGTGGGCTGCTGTTCGGTAAGCGAATGCAGCTTGCTAGATGACATGCAGCAGCATTTTGTGTCGCTTTGATACTTTTGCTAACAAAAACGGCGGAACTCATATTTCCATGCTGCATCATATGCTTGTCCGTAATCGGGCATGCATCCATATATTTAGATTACGACACACGTACGGTTACAAAAAATTAAGGAAAACGGGGTATCTATGAAACAGCAAAAAATGTATGCGCTTTTAGCCGCCGCACTGCTGAGTATTGGTGTGACGACCTCTGTTGCCCAGGCCCAACAAGATGCAGGGGCTCCCGAGGCCGCACAGATGAATAGCGCAGATGTTTCTGATGCTCACCTTGAGCAGTTCATCGAGGCATCTGAAGAGGTTGCGACGATTTCTCAGGAGTATACCGAACGCCTAAGCACGGCTGGAGACGAAGCAGATCAGCAAGCATTGCGTGTAGAAGCTAATGAGAAAATGATTGAAGCTATCGAGGATAGTGGCTTGGATGTCGATACCTTTAACAACATCGGTCAAACAATTCAGCAAGACCCTGAGCTAATGTCGCGTGTACAGGAAATGGCTGAGTCATAAGGGTAGATATTTGAATATGGATGTTAGGGATAACGTCTAATTTTTACGCTCTTCCTTGAGTTTCTTCAGAGTCAGCAGTAAAACATTCTCGCCCAAACATATGGGCGAGAATGTCTATGAAAGTAACTTTCTCACTTTGCCTTATCTAATAAAAAATGCGTTATTTTTATAACAGTGTTACCGCCTCATTAGGCAATCCTCTCGCCGCACACGCAGTTAAATGTCCAAAAGCCCTGATAGTTTTTGTTTATTGTGATAACGGCGCAAACACAATGCGGTTCTTTCCGTTTTCCTTTGCCTCGTACATGGCGCTATCGGCTACATGTAACCACTCATCTGGACTTTGACCTTTTTGCTTCAATGCAACGCCAATACTGGCTCCGATGATGATGGTCGGTGTGTCTTTAACATGGATAGGGGCGGAAAGAAGTTCCAGCAGTTGCTGAGCGCGACGCTTAATCGTTTCTTCGTCAGGCAAGCAAGCCATTAAGACGACAAATTCGTCGCCTCCTTGGCGTACGACGAGATCCTCTTGACGTGATTGCTTGCACAACCGCTCAGCTACTTCCACCAGCAGCATATCGCCAACGTCATGACCATATGTATCGTTAATAGGCTTGAAGCCATCCAGATCTATGAAAAATAGGGCATCAAGCGTTGCAGCATTATCCTGTTCACGCCTAGCTGGCGTAAGCTTCTCCTGCATGAATTCTTCAAGCCTGCGTCGATTAGCCAATCCTGTAAGGTTGTCGTGAAACGCTTCGTACCGCAGACGTGCTTCGCGCTGACGTGATTTTGTGACATTGTCGATGGATATAACGGCACCCAAACTCTTGTTTAAAAGTTCAATGGGTTTGACGCGTAACACCACTGAGATCAATGTGCCGTTGCGATGGTAGAGGTTTGTTTCGCGAAACTCTGCTAACTCACCTGCATGAATAGCGGCGAGGACAGGACATTCTTGAGCATTGTGTGCGTCACTGGCTGCTATGCCTGATGCTTGCGGCACGGTCGGCACGTGCAAAGCCATATGAAGGTTTTTGCCTTGTAGCGACAACGCATCCCAGCCGGTGATTTCTAGCAGATGTGAGTTTGCATAAAGCACGGTGCCATGTTTATCCACTATGCAGACGCCATGTTCGACGAGCTGAAGTACCGTTTGCACTTCTTCAAGTAAGGCTTTGCGACGATCAGTTTCTTGATGGTATTTGCGAACCACCCAGATAATCCCAACACTAATAACCAGTAGTATGGAAAAGCTTAACACCAGATTTAACAACATAGATGGGAGCACGCTCCTCCAAGGGAGAGTGGCTTCAATTGTTAGACGGTAGTCTGGCTCTATTTGTTGGGCGTTAACAAACGCACTGGATAGAGGATGATGCGTCTGTTCCAAAGGGTGCTGGCTGATTACTGAGTCGTTGGCACCTGTTAATCTTAGGAAAATCCCTGTTGACTGGCTAAATTGTTCGAGCCAACGGGAGATCTCTCCCATTTCTAACATAGCAATCAAAATTTTGGAGTTTGACGTATCGTCGATGCCGTAGCTAACGAGAGAATATGTCGGTGTACTCTCTGCGCCGGGTTCTGGAGCATAAAAACGTGCCTGCGCAAGACCATTTGCATGTTCTTGAATAAAATCACGATTAGCGATGGCCAGCATTTTTTCACGCTCATGGGTCAGCCCCGCTGAGGAAATGCGACGCCCTTCAGCATCAATAATGGCGAGCATTACAACATTTGGTAGTGCATCGCGGGCAGTTGAAAGCGCAGAATAAATATCAACCGGTCTTGCCCTAATGGGCGTGTCTAGAGGTGCAGATAAACCTGCTTCAGTATCCTCATCTGCATAGGCAAAATTATCTGCAAGCTCACTTAAGCTGGCATCTACCTGGCGAAAAAAAAGCTGGGAACTTGTCAGAATAGATGACAAATGATTATCAATATATGCCTGGTGCTGCCGTTTTGTTTCAAAGAAACCAAGGGTGATGGAGATGCTATATAACAGCCATATAAAGACCAGAAGACCTATCAAACGATGAGACGAAGTTGCGTGAGAGAACATTAATGGCTCACCCATATTGTTGGCAAAGATAGCCGAATTTTTACACAAAGCATGGGTGTTGATGTGATTTGGCTTTGGAACGGCGCAGCGTATAAAGCATAACAGTAGTTATACAGAAAATTCAAAAAACTTGGACAAAAAGTCTGACCTATTATATTGGCATCAACATATCTTCAATTTTAGAGGCTGAAATCAAAGCCCTTTCCATTGTGAGCAAATATAAACACCTTTTTAAAAAATTGCCCCTGGCTGATATCTGGCCCTTGGCCGCAGCGCAAGCGGCTCTGGTTGGGTGGGTGACCAGCCGCATAAAAATCTAAATTAATAGTGTGATGGTATGCGCTTTCTTTAAGAGTGCCTCTGATAGCGCATACCATCGTTTGCTAACCGCGCTCTTCTTATTCGCGCATTAGCGTTTGCTCGACAGCTTCCCAGCCGGGTTCACCATGGCGTGTGGTCACGCCGTCAAGAAAGGCCTGAACACGCTCGCTGTTGTTACGTATCCATTCAAGCGCGACCTGTTCTGGCTCATTCTCTTCATAGCTGAAGCCGTAAATCATTGCGCTTTGATCATCGGCAGTGAAGGTGATTTGATCCAATAGGCGCGTGGCGTTGGGGTTTCCCTCCGAAAACGCAGTGGTGACCAAGGTTTTGACATCGCTTCTGCCACCTCCGTCGCCCCAGATATTCTCGGGATCGTCGAGATACTCAATGTCGTATTCGATGTTCATCCAGTGCGGGGTCCAACCGGCAAACACCACCCACTCATCACGGCTCATGGCATCCGCAGCGGCACTTAACATGCCAGGTGTTGAGGTTTCAGAAAGCCTCCATTCCTCCAAGCCATACACATTGTCGTCCACGGCGGCGTTGAGCAAATCACTCATGCCGGAGCCAACTTCAATAGAGTAGATGGTGCGGTTAACGCGCTCGGCGAATTCCTCATCGGCAAACTGTTCAGCGGAGGTGAAGCCCGCCTCGTAAGCATAGGTCGGAACGGCAAAACCTAACCGCGCTCCATCGACATTATTGCCCAAATCTACGATTGTTCCGCGCTCCAGGGCGGTTTCGTACATGCCGTTTTGCGCAGGCAGCCAAGCTGCCATGAAGGCATCAATTTCACCCTGGTTCATGGCTTCATAGGTAATGGTGGAACCAAGCTCCTGCTGGCGAACGTTGTAACCCAAGGTTTCTAGGAGTTGCGCAGTCAACGCGGTTTTGACCGTTACGCCGGGCCAGGCGGGCACGGCGAAGCGAACGGTGTCGGCGTCATCTTGAGCGAAGGTGGGTGCACTCAACAGTACAGATGAGAGCAGTACGCCACTGATCGGGATAGCGCTAAACCAACGCGAGCAAGTCATAGGAAGTTCCTTTGTTGTAAAGACCCTATGAGACTACCGTGCCTTGGGCAGAGTGGCTAGTTGGCACTTGCTTAGACCATGGCCGAGCTGGCCTGGGTGGGGCTGACACTAGCAAGGCGTTGCTGAGAGGCGCGCCTCACCATCCGGTAACGCGAGCGAATTTCATCGCGTTCCATGTAGCAACCTTGCAGCCAGCGATGACCGCTCGTGCCTTCGAACGCATCGCGGGCGTGGAGAAGTCGGCGGTTATCGAAGATCACCAAATCGCCTGGCTGATACGTGAAGCGAATGGCGAATGCAGGGTCGTGCAGCATTTTCTGAAGAACCATTAGCGCTTCATAAGCGGGCTCTACGTCCTCAAAACGCGTTTGCAGCGGCCCACGTAGGAAGTCGGCGATGCGAACTTCTAACAGCTCGCCGCGCTCATCAAGACGAATCATCGGCGAGTACCAGACGTAATCAGTGGTCTTGGCGGTATTCGCAAAGCACCAACGTACCTGGGTAAGCGTGGTAAAGGTGTCCGGGTGGCGCTCGCGCAGTGCCTCGGCCACCGCAAACCCATCTAGCATTACTGCCTCGCCGCCTTTCACGCTGTTTTCCAGGCAGTGGAGCATTTGCATACCCGGCTGATACTCCCGAGTGGGTAGGTCGACATGTGGGGGCAGGGCGATGGACGTGTAAGCGTTGGAATCCGGGTTCGGTTTGGCTTTCACGTTGAACAGCAGGCCGAAGTTGGTGGGCCTTACGGGGCCGATGCGCTGCGCAATCGCTTCGAGTGAGCCGGGTTCAATAGGCAGGTTGCGCAGGCGCACCAACCCCTTGCCCAATATGCTGGTAAGCGCAGGGGCGAGAATCGCCTCTTCCTCCTTACTGCCCGCTTCGGTGTCCAGCAGGCCGGTGGCGTCCAAGATGTCTGGGCCATCTTCTGAGTCTCGCTGCCACGTCGTGACCGGTACAAGCGGAGCTTCTGGATCGTCAGCGTTGTCGTAGTCGTGCGCTCGCAGCCAGCCAGGGTGGAAGCGCAAGTGCCGTCCTTCGGGCGCGAAATCAACGCACAGCGCGCCGGCTTCATCAATCTCGGCGCCGGTAATCTCAGGCCAGCTAGTCAAGGTGGAGAGATCAAGAATACGTTCGCGCGTGGCCGGGTTGACGGTTGTTTCGTCGGCCGCGTTTTCGCGTAGCCAGATACTGTGGTAGCGGCTCTCACGGCCGTCGCTCCAGGAAACCGTTAGCAGGCGTGGCTTGAAAGACACTTCGTGCAGCTGAGCTTCAACAGGCCACACATCGTAATCAGGGGTGAGGGGAAGGGATTGAGTCATGTGGCGCTCCTAAGCGATAAGTGATGACGCTTAGGATGCCGGTTAGGTGGTTAGGCTGCGCAGCAGGATTCGACAGAAACTATGCATAATTCGACACTGCCTGCTGGCGTAACTGGCGAGGCGTGGCGCCGTAGCGGTGGCGAAAGGCGCGGCTGAAGCTCGAAGGAGAGGCAAAGCCACAGGCCAGGCTGATATCCATAATGCTATGCGGCGTTTCACACAGCAGCCGATAAGCGTGATCTAAGCGCCGAGCTAGGTAGGTTTGTTGGGGGGACATCGCTAAATGTCGGGCGAAAAGGCGGTCGAGACGCCGCCAGGTAATGCCAAGTTCGTGCGCCAGCGTGCGGATACTAAGCGGCGACGCCAGATTCGCCTCCATCAAGGCAATAGCCTGTTGAAGCATCGGCTCGTGCAGCATCGCGGGGTCGCGCTGACGGCTGGCCGGACGACGCCCCTGCACATGAATGAGCTGGGCGCGCACCTGTTTGGCGAGCGCGTCACCGTGCCGTCGCCGGATGAGGTCGAGGCTCATGTCGATAGCGGCACTGCCGCCAGCGCAGGAGAAACCCTCCTCGGTAATCTCATAAATCGACTCCACAGCGTCCACTCGCGGAAAGCGGGTGCGGAAGTCTGTCAGGCATTCCCAGTGCAGGGTCACCGTTTGATCATCAAGCAGGCCAGCGGCAGCAAGCGCGTAGCAGCCGGTATCGATACCGCCAAGCACGCATCCGTCGCGGGCGCGCTCCCGCAGCCAGCTAATGAGTTCGTCATCAAGGCCATTCTCAGGCTCAAAGCTTGCGCAGACTGCCAAGCTAGGCACCTCAAGGGCAGCGCGAAGCGAGCTATTCACGGCGAGTGTCATGCCGTTAGAGGCCGTGACGGGTTCGCCATCGCGGCTGATCAAATGCCACTCAAACAGCGGGCGTCCGTTGATGCGATTGGCAATGCGTAGTGGCTCAATCGCAGAGAAGAACGCCACCATGGCGAAGCGCGGCAGAAGCAAAAAACCAATGTGCTCGGGTATCGTATCGGGAGGCTTAAGTCTCATCGTTGTCAAGAAGGCATAGGAAAGCGGCGCTCTTGGAAGCGTTAAATCGTTTAGTCCAAAGACGTAAATCGCTGAGTGTGCCACACAATGGTGAGCGCAGTCGTGCCTTGGTGTCCATCAGATACTCAAGGGGCGTGTGATGCGCTTGAGTTCTAGGTAGGCATTCAGGCCGGCATTGGCGGGCTTCAAGTGAGCTAGGCGCTGGAACGTTGGCTACGCTGCGTGCACAAACAACCTTTCTCGTATAAAAATACGACTTCCTTAACAAAAGTGGCTTTTAATACCCGTCTAAACTATAAGAATACATAGCGTTGACCGATTGGTAAGTGTGACAACTTAAGAACAAGTGCGGTGTTACTTCACGGGGAGAGTAGGACGTTGGCGTTACAAAAACAGCAGAACCAAGTGCACTGGTTGACTGGCCAATTTTGCGACGCTTACCAGGAGTTGGGGTATCGCCAATCCATACACCAAAGCGTAAGAGCCGAGTTCAGCCTTGCGGTGAACGTGGCGGCCTTTGTGTTTGGGATGTTCACAATTGCCGATTACTACCTGCTGGGCCTGAGCAGAGAGTTCTATCTGCTGCTAGCGATGCGCATGGTGGTGGTAAGTACCTGTTTAATCGTTGCCTTTGCGGTAAAGCGCTGGGGTGGCACCGACTACCGCCCGTGGCTTCACGCCCTGCCGCTCTGGGTAATCGCCACAGGCATTATTTTGATAGTACCGCTGCGCCCTGAAAGCATCTCTACGCAAATTACCGCTGTCGTGGTTGCGACCATGGCGTTTTACCTTCTGATCCCTAATTTGTTAACCGTCGTGACGGCGGCCAGCCTTTATCTAAATATCGGCTTTTTAACGGCGGCGGTGCTGTTTGCCGGGCTGGCTCCTATTCCTACGCTGCTGGTCTCACTGCTGCTAATTATGGGGGTGGTGGTAGGCTTCGGCGCTTTACTACGTTTGGAAAGCCTGCAGCGTAAGCAGTATGCGTTGTTGCATGAAGAGCGAGATCAAAACCGTCAGCTCCATCAAGAGATTGCGCACCGGAAATCGCTGGAGGAGCAGCTAAGAGTGCTCGCAGAGCGAGATGCACTCACCAGTCTCAACAACCGTGGTCACTTTATACACCTGGCAACAAAGTTACTGCAGCGCTCCCAATCTGAAAACGCACCCTTTAGCTTGCTGATGATCGATATCGATCACTTTAAGCACATCAAAGACACCTGGGGGCATAGTTATGGGGATTGGGTGCTGACCACGATAGCCAAGACCTGCGAGCAGTCGCTGCGCCCGGGAGATGTCATCGGGCGGTTTGGAGGGGAGGAGTTTGTGGTCGCTTTGCCCAACACTACAATCAGCGATGCGCAGCTAATCGCCGAGAGATTAAAACAGCGGGTTGCCGAGCTTTCACG
Source organism: Vreelandella venusta (assembly GCF_044809155.1). Taxonomy (GTDB): domain Bacteria; phylum Pseudomonadota; class Gammaproteobacteria; order Pseudomonadales; family Halomonadaceae; genus Vreelandella; species Vreelandella venusta_B. Next base: position 1,883,394 of record NZ_CP085241.1, on the reverse strand, counting down.
GGCAGAAGGTATGCGCCCACTACTATGCCCAAGCGTGACGATAGGTGTGGCAACAACGCAGGCTGAAGATACCGATCTTGATGCCTTGATTAAGAGTGCTGATGAGAGGCTTTATGTGGGTAAGCGCAGCGGCAGAGACCAAGTGGTGGTATGCGACGCGGGTGTAAGAAACGACAATTAAGCCTTGAGCAAGACACCTTGCAGTTGCTCGTCATGGCCCCGTGCATGTTTGGCTAGCGCCGCACGTGTTTGGTCATGCAGTAAGCTCATCGCGTAGCTCACTGGCTAAGCGACCTACCAAGGCGTAGATCGAGAGCTGGGGGTTGGCGCCAATGCTGGTGGGAAATAAGGAGCCGTCCAGAATAGACAGGTTGCTGATGTGGTGATGGCGGCCTTGGCTATTGGTGACTGCCCGCTGCGGATCTTCTCCCATGGCGCAACCGCCCATTACATGGGCACTGGCAAGGCGCACATCGTGAAGACGGTAGCTAAGCTGTTCAATTTGAGCTTGGTACTCAGCTAAGTTGCGGCTTAAGCGACCATGGGCGTGTACCGGCGCAACAGCGATGGCACCTGCGGCAAACTGAATTTCTCCCATCGCCAACCAGGCCCGGCGCACGGCTTGCCAAAGGAAGTCGTTGAGCGGGTAATCCAGCGTTGGGCTACCGTCCTTACGCAGGATAACGGTGCCCCCGGTGCTCTGCTCATGAAACCCATCGCGCATTAGCGCAATCATCAGGTTGCTATAAGCCAGTTGCTCCATGCGTGCCAGGCTTTGCGAACCATGCCCGCCCAGCAGCGCTGCAGTGATACTAGGCTGCATAGGCGGCACTTCTAGCTTAAACCCCATGGGCCCGGTCGTGCCCTGCGCCCACTGAAACTGGTCGGAGTAGATCGATTGTGGCGCGCCATAAAAGCCATCAATACGGTGATCAAACTGGGCAAAAGAAAAATTGACCGGGTGTAGAAACGTGCGTTTGCCCAGCCGGTTGTAAGGGTCGGGTGCCTGCGATCGCAGCAGTAGGGCGGGGCTATTTATACCGCCGCCTGCCAAAATCACATGGCCCGCACGTAGGGTAATAGAAGCGCCGTCTGCTTGGTTTAGCGTGGCGTTCATGGCGCGTGCCTGCACGCCGCTCACTCGGTTGCCGTCAAATATCAACCGTTCGGCGCGTAGCCGGTGTATGAGCCGAGCGCCCGCGTTCAGCGCCGCCGGGAGGCTGGTTACCAGCATAGACTGCTTGGCATTTAGCGGGCAGCCCGTGCCGCAATAACCCAGGTTGGCGCAGCCACGCACATTGCGCGGTATCGTTGCCCAGTGCCATTCCAGTTGTTCGCAGCCTGATTTGATGACGTCGTTATTGGCATTGGGCGGCACTTGCCAGGGGCTAATGCCAAGCTGCTGTTCGGCCTGTTCAAACCAAGGCGCTAAACTCGCGCTATCAATCCCCTTGACCTGATGAACGTCTGCCCAGTGCTGCAGCGTAGCATCTGGGGTGCGAAAACTGCTGGTCCAGTTCACCGTGGTAGAGCCGCCCACGCTGCGGCCTTGCAGTATACCAATGCCTCCATCTTGTGTGGTCCGCGCTGCTCCCTCTTGGTAAAGCTCGGCATAGGCGTTGGCTTCGTCGCCTTTGAAGCTGGTAGAGGTAAACAGGCCGCCTTCCTCAATGATGAGTACGCGTAGACCCGCTTCTGAGAGAGTGCGCGCGCTGGTCGCGCCGCCGGCGCCGCTCCCTATAATCAGGACATCCGCGCTGAACTCGGCGCCACTGGTGAGCGTGGTGGCATCGGTGACCTGCCAGCCTTGGGCGATGCCTTGGGTATATAGGTCGGGAATCGGCATGGTGGTGTCCCCATCAGAAAACGGGCGGGCCGGGATAGCCAGTGTGTTCCCAGGAGGCCGGTAACGCATACCACGCCATTAATAGCAGCTGGCTTAAGGCAGCATGGCCCTGGCGTAATAGGTCGAAGCGGCTATCGCGCCAGCGTTCGAGAAAATGCACGACCTGGGCCGGCTCGGCGTTTTCCCAGTGGCCCCAAATGCCCGTCAACGGGCCGCGGGTTAACCGCATGCTCAGTAGGTCAAGCAGCTCATACACATCCTGGTGCACGTGGGTCGACATATAAGCCAAGCTTTCATCTAGCCGCTTTAGGGCGGCCGGTAGATGGGCGGGCATAGCGGGGTGTGCGCCAACAAGTGCAGGCAAAATAGCGCCTAAGATGGGTAGGTCGCTGCTACGCAGTATGCGGTAGTCAGTTGCTGGCTCGCTGCTGCTACAGCCTGTCAGCGTGGCCGTTACACCCACGGTGGTTAGCGCTACGCTTGTGACAGCGCCCAGCTTGAGCAGCTCGCGACGGCTTAACCTAACCTGGGTGGTCGAGGGCATGGTTTATCTCATCTATGCGGCTTAGCCACTGTTGTTGTTATATCAGCCAATAACCTAGAGTAACCGTGTTAGCCCGTCAATTGGATGAAGGTTGCCAACGCCGGAGGCAGCGCTAAAGCGTAAACAAGCTATCTCGGCTATTTAAGAGGTTAAGCATACGTTCTATGCCATCCTGGTTATTACTGCAGCTTGCTGACGCCATCCTCATTATCCACGTGCTGTTTGTGGCCTTTGTGGTGTTAGGTTTGGTGGCGATCTATGTCGGTTATTTTCTTAACTGGCGCTGGGTGCGTCGCCGTATTTTTCGGGTCACCCACCTTTGCGCCATCGGTTATGTCGTAGTGCAGTCCTGGTTAGGCATGGTGTGCCCATTAACCACGTGGGAAATAGCGCTTCGCGCTGAAGCGGGGGCAGGCACCTATTCAGGCTCCTTTATTCAGCACTGGCTGCATCGTTTTTTGTATTTCACTGCGCCAGAGTGGGTATTTGTGCTGATATATAGCCTATTTGGTAGCTTGGTGGTGGCAAGCTGGTTCGTGGTGCGGCCACGCTCACGCCGTCGCTAGTACGTTTAAAGCGCTTAAGTGCTACTATTTTTGCTAATGGAATAGCCACCCCGTTGCACTCTCGTGCTCTCGCTCAACGAAGGAAGAATTATGTCGATTACGCTCATTGTTGTCTTGGCGATTCTCGCCGCTCTTGTGTTCTATGTGGTTGCCATCTACAACCGCCTTGTGGCATTGCGAAACCGGTTCCAGAATGCCTTTGCTCAGATTGAAGTGCAGCTGAAGCGCCGCCACGACTTGATTCCTAATCTGGTGGAGACGGCAAAGGGCTACCTCAGCCATGAGCGGGAAACGCTGCAGGCGGTGATTGAGGCGCGTAATACGGCGTCGGCGGGCTTGAAAGCGGCTGCTGAAAACCCAGGTAGCGCCAAGGCGATGGCTGATTTAGGCGGGGCTGAAGGCGCGCTGACACAAGCCATGGGGCGGCTTAATGTGGTGATGGAAGCCTATCCAGACTTGAAAGCCTCGCAGAACATGCAGCAGCTCTCCGAAGAGCTCACCAGTACTGAAAACAAAGTGGCGTTTGCGCGCCAGGCATTTAATGACTCCGTGATGCACTACAACACCTACAGGCAGAGTTTTCCCCAGGTGGCGGTGGCCGGCATGTTCGGCCATGGCGAAGATGCTGCGTTGCTAGAGTTTGAAGACAGCGCCCAAATTCAGGTGGCGCTTAAGGTGTCGTTCTAAGTAACCGCGGAGTGGACAGGGCTAATGGATTTTTTTACTGCACAGGATCACGCTCGCCGCAAAACCGGTCACTTGGTTGTTTTACTCGTACTGGCCGTGCTCGCCCTAATTATTGTCACCACGCTGGTCGTTGTCCTTACGCTGCATTTTATGGGGGGAGAGCAATCCGCTGCCCAAACGGATCTTTCGGTTGACGGGGTAATGTCCGCTTTATCCCTCGAGCTGGTGGCGGGTGTGGCAGCGGCGGTGATTGTTGTTGTGGTGCTAGGTGGGTTGTTCAAGCAGCACCAGTTAAGCCGTGGCGGCCGGGCAGTGGCGGAAGCGCTGGGTGGGCGCGAGATCAATCTAAATACTCGCGATGCTGACGAGCGCCGAATCCTCAATGTGGTGGAAGAGATGGCCATTGCCTCAGGCACGCCGGTGCCCTTGGTTTATGTGTTAGAGGAGGAGGGCATTAATGCCTTTGCGGCAGGCTATCGGCCCAGCAGTGCGGTCATCGGCATTACCCGTGGGGCGATTCGCCACTTAAACCGCGACGAGCTGCAAGGCGTGGTCGCCCACGAGTTCAGCCATATTCTGCACGGTGACATGCGGCTGAATATTCGCCTGGTGAGCATATTGCACGGCATCCTGTTAATTGGCCTGCTGGGCGGAACACTGCTGCGCAGCATGCGTTTTCGTCGAGTGGGCGGCAACAAGCGTGATAACTCAGCCATTGTAGTGCTAGCGCTCGGGGCCTCGTTAATGCTGATCGGCTACGCGGGCACCTTTTTTGGTAATTTGATTAAATCAGCAGTCAGTCGGCAGCGGGAATATTTGGCTGATGCCTCTGCCGTGCAATTTACCCGTAATCCCAAAGGTATCGGTAATGCACTGGTGAAGATTGGCGCACATGCGCAAGGATCTAACCTGCAAGCGTCCCATACGGCAGAGTTCAGCCATCTGCTCTTCGGCCAGGGGTTGCGGTCAGGGTTTACGCAACTGATGGCGACCCACCCGCCACTTAACGAGCGTGTCCAGCGGGTAATGCCTGACTGGAATGGCCGCTTCGAAGTCGAAACGCCCCCGCAACAGGCCGAAAGCGACACCTCAAGCGCAGAAAGTCAAGCACGGCCGGGAGCCGGGTTTAGAGCGGGTATTCGAACAGGCACGCAAGATGCTGATATGGCCGGTGCGGGCGTCATCTCGGCTATATTAACCGGCGATTCTGCGCAAACCGCCATTGGCGCCATGGGAAAGCCCGATCAACGCCACCTAGCGCATGCGCAGTCAGTACTCAACGCCTTGCCAGCACCGATAAAGGAAGCTGCCCATGAGCCTTATACCGCCCGTGCGCTGATCTACGCGCTGCTGTTAAGCGATGAGCAGGCGGTGCGAGAGCATCAGCTAAAGGCGTTAGAGCAAGCGGCCCTGCCTGATGTGTACCAAGCATTACTGGCGTGTGGGCCCGAGGTCTCAAGGCTGGATGTACACCTGCGGTTGCCGCTGATCGAGCTGACGCTACCCGCGTTACAGGCACTTTCCAACGAGCAGGGCCAGCACTTTCGCCTCTGTATGGAGCGGCTGATTGATGCGGATGGCAAAGTCAGCCTGTTTGAATGGACGCTCTACCAGCTGGTGTTAAACAACTTGGGTGAACAGCATGGCGGGCCTTCTAATCTGAAGTTAAGCGACCTTAAAGTGGAGTGCCAGCAGCTCCTCGCGGTGCTGGCCGCCGCCGGGCAGGATGACCCCGCTGAAATTAGCGCCGCGCTGACAGCGGCTGGGAATGAGCTGCCTTTTGACTTGGCGGAGGTGGAGGATGTCAGCGACATGCAGGCACTTAGCCTCGCCGTTGAGCGCTTGCGGCGCCTGAAGCCGTTGCACAAGCCAGCCTTACTGCAGGCCATGGCGCGCTGTATTGAGCACAGCGGACGCATTCTGCCTGCCGAGGCGGAGCTGTTCCGGGCAATGGCCGATATCCTCGATTGCCCCATGCCGCCGCTGCTTTCAGACGAGGCTTAGGCGTCCATCGCGTTTAAACGCTTTTTGGCTTTCTTGCGGTGCGCTTTCTGGTCGTTGTGGTTTTTCTTTTGGTATAGCTTTTCTTGGTTGCCGCACCGCGCTTTGCGGGCGCGGCGGCTTCGCCTTGGGCGGTTTGCAGGCTGTGGCGCAGTTTGGCCGCGTCGCTTTGGCTTAGTAGGACGCGTAAGTCTTCCAGCAGCGCGTGCTGAAATGCGCCGGGGTCGTCTTGCTGTTCGGCAATCGCCCGCAGGCGCTGCTCCCAGAGGGCGGTGCGTTCCGGCGTGCTTACCGCGCTGGGCAGGGCGGCGATCAGCGCGCAGCCGAGTTTGGTGGCGCGTAGAGCTTTTTGCTGGCGCATCAGGTAGCCGCGCTGCACCAGGGTTTCAATAATGCCTGCGCGGGTGGCTTCGGTGCCCAGGCCATCGGTGTCGCGCAGGGTGCGGCGCACCTCCGGGTCGTCCACATAGCGGCCAATGTTCATCATGGCTTTGATTAGGCTGGCATCGGTGAACGGTTCTGGCGGTCGGGTCTCTTTTTCCTCCACACCTGCGCCGAGTGCTTGGCAGGCTTCGCCTTGGGTGAGCGGCGGTAGCGGCGGGGTGTCTTCGCGGGTGGTAAACAGCGGCTTCCAGCCGGGATCGAGAATGCTTTGGCCGCGAGCACGGAAAGCTTCATCCAGCAGGGTGAACTCGGCTTTCACTTCAAAGGTGCGCAGCGGGCGGTAGAACTGCGCCATGACGTTGCGCACAATCAGCCGAAACACATGGCCTTCGGTGGCGGAAAGCTGGCTGAAATCGGCGGGCTTGCCGGTCGGTGCCAAGGCGTGGTGCGCGCCGACCTGTTTATCGTTCCAGGCTTTCGAGCGCAGAGTAAAGTCGGCTCCGTTGAGCCACCCGCGTAGGGTGTCGTCGTTCTGGCAAGCACCTGTGAGGCTGCGTTGGGCAAGTGCTAGGTGCTCTTCCGGCAGGTAGCGGCAGTCTGAGCGGGGGTAGGTGATCAGCTTGTGCTGTTCGTATAGCCGCTGGCAAATATCCAGCACCATCTGCGCGGAAAGCCCAAAGCGGCGGGCGGCATCCACCTGCAGGGCAGAGAGCGAGTAGGGTAGCGGCGGCGCTTGGCGCTTCTCTTGCTGGTCTAATGTGGTGAGCGTGCCGCGTGCGCCGGGTAGTTGAGCGGCTAGGGCGTCCGCAGGCGTGCGGTCAATCAGTCGTCCTTGTTCATCCAGGGGTTGATGCGCCTTAGGTGCCCACCAGGCACGCAGCTGGCCTTGCGCCACCTGTAAATCTACCCAAAGCGGGTAAAAAGGGTGGGGTTTAAAATCGCGAATGGTGTTGTCCCGCCGCACAATCAGCCCCAATACCGGGGTTTGTACGCGGCCTACCGAGAGCACGCCATCGTGCCCGGCTTGGCGGCCGGTGAGCGTCCAGGCGCGGGTTAAGTTAATCCCGTAAAGCCAGTCGGCCCGAGAGCGCGCTTGGGCCGCCTGAAACAGCGGCTGAAACTCGGCATTCGGCCGCAGGCTGGCCAGCGCACGACTTACTGCCGGGCGGTTAAGGTCACTGATCAATAGTCGCTGTACCGGGCCACGGTATTTCAAGTGCTCGATGACTTCTTGCACCAGCAGCTGGCCTTCGCGGTCTGGGTCGCCTGCGTGGATCACGCTGGTAGCCTGCTTCATTAGCTTACGAATTACTGCGAGCTGGCCGCGGGCTTTAGAGCGCGGGGCCAGTTGCCACGTGCCGGGCACAATGGGCAGGCGGTCCAGCCGCCACTGTTTATCAGCGGGGTCGTAGGCTTCCGGTGGGGCTTGTTCCAGCAGGTGGCCCAGGCACCAGGTCACGGTGGTATCGCCGCAGATGATAGCCCCTTCCTGACGTTTGCCGGCGCCAGGCAGAGCCTCGGCGATGGCGCGGGCGAGGCTGGGTTTTTCGGCGATAATCAAGCGCATACGGTGTGGCCCTGGCAGCAGTCAAGAAACAGTTGTCATGGTAGCAGAAGCCATCCTGTGGTTTGAGCGCTCAGGCGTGAAAATGTATACAGCTGATTGAAAGGTGTCGCGCTAATTTTGTGCGTATAGTTTTTGTATAAAATTGCTGGATTGAGTAAGCTGACACAAACCATTGGGAGGCAGTTTCCATGCGCGAGCGCGGTAGAACACGACGTTTACTGGGCCTGGGTGCCCGCACAGGGGGTGCCCTGTTAAAAACGCGCCTGGGCGGCCAAGCGGATTGGCGGGCCTTGGGTGAGGCGCTGTTTGAGGGGCTTTCAGAGCTGAAAGGCCCGGCGATGAAGCTGGCGCAGATTATGTCTCAGTGGGATGACCTGCTGCCTCCCGATCTCGCCAACGAACTTGCCCGCCTGCAGCGCCAAGCCGAGCCAATGCCTTGGCCGAAAATTCGCGAAGCGCTGGTGCTACAGTACGGCGATATTGACCAGCACTTTCGCAACATAGAAGAGCGCCCCTTTGCCAGCGCGTCCATGGGGCAGGTGCACAAAGCGGTGACCCACGAAGGTGAAACCGTGGTGCTTAAAGTGCAGTACCCCGGGCTTGCCGAAGTGTTAGAAAGTGATCTCAAGCAAGTGAGGCGAATAATGGGCCTGGGGCGCTGGTTTAAAGTCCCACAAGCGCGGCTGGATGCGCTCTTTGAGGAGTTAGCCGCCGGGCTACGGGATGAGTTGGATTATCATGCCGAGGCCGAGGCGCTGGCGCGTTACCGGGAGCGCTACCAGGACAATCCCGCCCTGGTGATCCCTGAACCCCTGTTTGAGCTGTCTGGACAGCACGTATTGGCGATGCGTTTTGTAGACGGCACCCCGCTGCGCGATCTAGAGAGTACTGATGATGCCACCCGTCAAAAAGTAGCCGTAGCGCTGGCGGATTGGATTACAGAAGAACTCTTTACCTACCGCGAACTGCATGCCGATCCCCATGCGGGGAACTTTGCCTGCGACGACCAGGGTCGCTTAGTGATTTACGACTTTGGCGCCGTGATTCCCGTCCCTGAAGCGCGGCTCAAAGCCATGATGCAGCTTCTGGATGCCACACTGGCGCAAGACCCGATGGCCATGGATGACGCCTTGATGAAGATGGGGGGCCGCCAAGGGCAGGGCGCGCCACTTTCGCTGTATAAAGAGTCCGCCGATTGCGTATCGCCGCTATTCGCTCCCGGCGAGCAGGACTTCAGTGATGTACGGGTGCATCGTCGTTTGCGGGAGCTGACACCGAAGGTGTGGGCCGCCATGGATCGCCTCCAACCCCCAGCGGATACGCTGCTACTCTCCCGGGCGTTGAACGGCCACTACTGGAACTTGGTGCGTCTTAAAGCGCGTTTAGATATGCACACCCGCACTGAACCGTTGCTAAAGTGGGCCCGCTCGGCCTAACGATTGCCGCTGCGATCACATTGCCACCCATGTTAGACTATTGCGCTTTTCAATTGGGTTCTGAAGATCCATTGGGCTTTTAAGGGCGCCCATTGGATGTTCAAAATCACTAGTCTTACAACAGTGGAGGCGGCAATGCTGGCGGTATGGGTCGATCAACTGCTGGGATTTGCCTCTGGGGCACTCTCGGCCATCAGGCAGCAGGAACACTACCCCGATTTTATGACATGGGTGCGTGGTAAGGGCGCAGAATCGTTTAATGGCAATGTCGCAACGGCTCAGGCGCTCGCGCCCATTTTATGGTCACAAGCGCCGTTAGAGCGGCTCAACTTTGGCTGTGAGCCGCTGGCGACTCCGGGCCGTAACGAGCCCTGCTGGTGCGATTCTGGGCGCAAATATAAACAGTGTTGCTACCGCGTTGAATTCCCAACGGAAATTCCCGAGCAGATGATGTGGATGCTGTCGCTTCGGGAGTGGAAGGGCGCCACGCTGAAAGCAGCGCTTGAGAGCCAGCAGGCCCCTGCCCAAGCGCTATTGGAAGCGGGTTTGATCGCTGCGGAGGGCGGCCAAACAGGGCGCTCCATGCAGATTCTTGAGTCGCTGTTTGATGGCAGTGACTGGTCGCGCCTACCCGAACAGGCGGAGCCTGCCTTTGAAATCCTCTTGGATATTTATCAAGAACGTGGTTTTACCCGCAAGCGCGCCGACCTTTTAGATGACGTGATGGAGCGTGGCCCGCTGTTTTTGCGCGGCGTGGCGCTTGAGCGTTTGTGCTTAATGCACCTGGATAACGACGACTTAGACAGCGCCCGCGCTGCGTTTGTGAAAGCGCAACAAGCGCTGCCTGACTCCCCGACGCTGGCTTACATTGAAGCGATGCTGCTGCTGCATGAAGGGCATGAGAGTGAGGCCAAAGAGCGCGCTGATTTTTGGTACCGCCGTTTGGTGCGTCAGGGCGATTTGGATGAAGAGCAGCTCGATTTTCTTGCCGCGCTGGCTGAAAACCCCGGTGCAACCCTTGCCGACCAGCTGCTAAGCGCTGAAGAGGACATGGCCACGCCCCTGGTGTCACTGCAGGCGTTGTTAGCTGCCTTGCCTATCGCTCCTAAGCTGAATATTAACCACGATCCAGAAACAGGGAAGCTGCTTTACACCACCACCGCTCGCGAAGAGACCCTATTTGCGACTTGGCACGAGCAGTTTCAAGTGATGGTGGATGAAGAGGTGGCGCTTGGCTTCCGTGACGACCCCTGGGGCAACGCGGTGGAGTGGATGTCGGCGCTGTGCGCGCACCCCGAGTGGCTAGATGCACCCCAAGTAGTGCAAGACGTAGCGCTTGCCCTCACCAGCCGGTTTGGTAGCTTACCGTGGATGGCGCCAAGCCTGCTGGAGCCGCTGGCACAGCGTCTCTCCCGCTGGTTAGAGCAAGCACGCGCTGCCGGTGACGGCAGTTTGTGCTGGGACGATGCGGATAATGCCATGCTGTTACGTACCGGCTTGGCGCTGGTGGTAGGTATGGAGCGTGGTGCCCGGCAACACTCCCGCGAGCTGGCCGAAGAGTTACTGGCGATAGACCAAGAAGATAGCCTGGGTCTAAAAGAGCTAGTGCTAGACCAGCTTTTAAGAGATGACCGCAACGAAGAAGCGCTAGCGCTGACTGATGAGCCGCATAAAGACGATGGCTCGCTGGTATTAGGGCTATTGATGGGCCGCACGTTGGCGCTTTATCGCCTAGCGAATCGCGATGCCGCTGAAACGGCTTTGGCAGAGGCTGTTGCCCATAACCGCTATGCGCTTGAGCTGCTGTGTGCTGAAAGCCCAAGGCCCTCCATGCCCTATGCCGATGGCCAGGTTGACCCTGGCTCCCGGGCAGAGGCATGGCAGTACCGCACGCTAATGCGTGACCAGTGGCGCACCACCCCAGGCGCTCTGGAGTGGCTTAATCATCACCGCTAACAGGCGGCTAGCTAGCCTGAGCGAGCGGGGTAGGGACTAGCTGCTTATCTCGGCTTATCCAGATCGCTAACGCAATCGCGGGTAAGCCGAGCAGTGTGGCTACCACAAAGAAAGTGGCATAGCCCTGGTCGCCCACCACAATGCCGCCAAATCCGCTCAAGAATTTGCCCGGCAGCGTCATCAGTGACGAAAATAGCGCGTACTGTGTGGCCGTGTAGGCCCGCGAGGTTAAGCTAGAGAGGAACGCAATAAACACCGCGCTGGCAAGCCCATTGGCGAGGTTATCGCCTATAATCGTTACCACCAGCATAGGCACTTGATTGCCAATCACAGCAAGAGCTGCAAACAGCAGGTTGGTTACCATTACCAAACCCGCACCAAACACGAGCAGCGGGCCAATGCCGTAACGGGCTACTAGCAGCCCGCCCAGTATGCCCCCTGCAATGCTCATGGCAATTCCAAAAATATTGGTAACATTGGCGATCGTTGCCAGCGAAAAGCCAAGGTCGATATAGAGCGGGTTCGCCATGGAGGCCATGGCAAGGTCGCTAATGCGAAACACCGCAATAAAGACCAAAATGCCCATCGCCTTCACACCATAGCGGCGGAAGAAGTCGGTAAAAGGGCAGACAATCGCTCCAATCCCCCAAGCACCTAAACGACGCAGCGTTTTGGGCTTGCCTCGGCTGGCACGAATAAACGCTCGCACTTTGGGTTCATGAATTAATTGCACGCTTAACGAGGCGCGTTTGGGCTCCGGGCGAATTAGCACGGTGAGCACGCCAATGCCTACCAGCGCAGCCATAGTGAGGTAGGCTGCGTTCCATGATACTGCCGAGGCCACGTAGAGCGCACCGGCCCCGGCCGCCAGCAGCCCGCCTCGATAGCCAATGATGTAGGTAGAGGCCATCGCCGCTTGAACATCGTCATCAGCGGACTCAATTCGGTAGGCATCGATGGCGATATCTTGCGTTGCGGAGCCAAACGCCACCAAAAGGGCAAAGGCTGCTACCCAGCCTAAGTTACCTACGGGGTCTACACCTGCCAAACCGACTAACCCAGCGGCAATCATGCCCTGGGCCAGCAGCATCCAGCCCCTGCGTTGGCCAAATGCGCGGGTTAGTAGCGGAAGCGCTAAACGATCTACAATCGGTGCCCAAAAAAACTTGATCGAGTAGAGCATACCAATCCAGGCAAAAAAGCCGATGGCGGCCACTTCTACACCGTCACTGCGTAGCCAGGCTGATAGCGTGGAAAATACCAGAAGAAACGGCAGGCCAGCGGAAAAGCCTAAAAACAGCATGGTGATCACAGGTGCTCGGCAGTAAATACCAAGCGCCGCCAACCAACTGCGCTGGGGCGTCGGGGTGGGCATGTAGTCATACACTCCAAAAAAGAAAACGTCAGTGTCGAGGCCCGCTCAAAAACCGGTCGGTGTTAGACTAGGCTCAGGGTTCATGGTTAGCACTCCATGACAACGCCCACAGCTTACCGGAGAGGAGTTTTCCATGTCGATTACGGCACATCAGGTAGTGACCTTACACTATGTACTCAGCGACGTACTTCACGATGGTAGTACCCACGTGTTGGATGACTCCCAGGCGCGTAGTACGCCGTTGGAGTACCTACACGGCCACAATAATATCCTACCTGGCCTGGAGCGTGCGCTAGAGGGAAAAGAGGCAGGAGCAGAGCTTCGTGTCACGTTAGCCCCCGCCGAAGCGTACGGAGTGCGCAATGATGACTTGGTGCAAGAGGTAAGCCGAGCGTCGTTTGGAAGCGCTGAGATTGAACCCGGTAGCCGATTTCAAACCGAAGGAGAAGCCGGGCCGCAAATTGTCACGGTGCTGAGTATTGACGGTGAGCAGGTCACGGTGGATACCAACCATCCCCTGGCAGGACATACCCTTCGCTACCAAGTAACCGTGTTAGACGTAAGAGAGGCTACCCGGGCAGAATTAGCCAAGGGTCACCCGTTACCACCGGGTACCGAGCACAGCAAAGTGGAAGACCGCAAAGTTTTGTGACAAAACGCTGAGACAACGTGCTGAGACAAAGTACTGAGACAAAGTGCTGTGACGTTATAGGTAAGCCACCTCCCTAAGTGCGGCTACCGAGCTAACCAAGTGCTTAGCATCCTTAGAAATGATGTGTGTCAAGTTCTTTACCGGTCCTAGTTGAGCCATCTTAAAAGCTTGACCCAGGTCAGTTTCCCCCTCCGTTAACCCCGTAGGATGAATGCATATATCACGGCGGGAGGGGAAGCCATGTACTGGGATGATACTGTCGTTTTTAGCTTAGTCACTATCGCGTTAGTGATTGCATTTATGATCGGTTGGGCTGGCTTTGTTATCCGCGACCATCTTCGTAAGGATGAGCGTAAAAAGCCTTAGTCTTATCGGTTGTTACCGTCGTCAGGGGAGGGGGCTTGCTTTTACGAGTAAGCTTCCTGTTGCCGGCCCACTTGGGCCGGCTTTTTTGTTTGTCCGTCTTTTCGTCTTAAGTTAATAGGCGTTGAAAACGATAGTCGTCATGCTCTGGTATAGTACTTTTACTGTAGACAATACTTGCCATTAGGGAACTCCTTTCCATGACCGCTGCTCGTTTATGCGTTGTATTTACTCAACGTTTTAGAAAGCAGGTAAAAGCGGGCTTTGCCTCTTTGTTACCACTGCTGATCGTTTTTCCATTAGCAAGTGTTCATGCGCAAGCGTTAACGCTCATCAACGGCGGTGATACCCGTCAACTCCCGGTCGCAACGCTACTCCAGCAGGCACAAACCACCTTTACGCTTTTTGATCCTTACCAGGGACGAGACGTGGAAATGCGTGGCTTTGAGTTCCGCGATTTCCTGATTGAGCAGTTTGGCGATATCCCTCCTGAGCTATATTTCACAGCCTGGGATGACTATAGCGTCACGCTCGGCGGGTGGGATGACCCCAATTGGTTCATGATTGTTGAAGAGGATGGCGAACCACTGTCACTTCGCTCTCGCGGGCCGTTTCGCTTGGTCGAGCGAGATTACGGAACGCGCGATGTCAACTCACTTCGTGAATTTAATGACTGGGTTTGGATGATTCGTAGCATAGAGGCCAGATGGTGAGTGCGAATCAGCCTGTAAAATCGCCTGAATCCGCTGAAAAACCAGGCTGGGTAAGACGCCGTTACGTCACGTGGCTTTCGCTAAGCCTGATGAGCTTTATGGCGCTGATGATGCTGATTGTTTATGAATCGCGCTGGGTGTATCCAGAAATCCAGGCCTACTTTAGCCAAACAGGCAGCTTAACAGGCCAGCAATTGGCTACTCGCTCTCGCGCTTACCTACAAAATGCCCAGCAAACGCTGCTCAACGACCAGCCAATGAGTGGGGAGAACATTGAGGCGATTTCATTGAATCTGGATCTCGCCTATGGGTTGATGGACGTGAGCGTTTATCATCAAGAGTATGCTTGCACGGGGCCGAGTGTCACGACGGTGGGTTCGCTTACCTCGCGTCTCACGCAAGATGCGCTTTCACCATTAGCTGCCTCGCGTGAGCTGTTAGAGCCTATTAACTGCCTAACGCACATTGAAATGGATCAGTTAGATCGCCGGGGTATGGTGATTAATAACTTCTCGGAAAGTACCCGACGCCATAGCCAAATGCTTATCTACTCCAGTATGACCATTTTCATCATGGGGTTACTTTTTTGGGTGATGCATGAGCGCCAACTGCGCCGGACGCAGCGTGCTACCGAGCAAAAAATTGCCTGGATGAAGCGAGCTATGCGTGACCCGCTCACCGGGATTGGCAACCGCAGCGCGCTACATCAAGAGGTTATGGCAAGAGCCAACCAGCCCCTTGGGTTGATTTTGGTAGATATCGACTTCTTCAAACAGTACAACGATGAACTGGGCCACCCTGCGGGCGATCAGCTATTGCGTCGTTTGGCCAGCCTGCTGAAAAAGCAGTTAGGCACGGAGGCTAAGCTGTATCGGCTAGGCGGTGATGAGTTTGCTGCCGTGTTACCGTGTGCTGATGACACCGAGCTAGCGCAGTACTGTGAATCGTTAATAACGGGGCTGACGGCTGAACAGTTTAACCACCCCGCCCATCCAGAAAACAAACAGGTAACGCTCAGCATAGGCGCTGTGCGCTTTATAGCGGTTGAAACAACCTTCGCGTACGCTTATGAAACGGCTGATAAAGCGCTGTATAGCGTGAAAGCGGCAGGTCGTGATGGCTGGCAGATCAGCGCAGGCGCATAATGTCATCGTAGAGAGGCGCTAAGCGGCCTAGCATGTCATTGCGGGCGGCGAGGTTGACGCCTTCTTCCTGCATTGCGGCATCAAGATATTCAACCACCCGGTTAAAGTGCGCGTTTGTAATCCCCATCGTTTGGTGGGCGCGGTCCATGGGCGGGCCGTCGTAAGTGCAGGGGCCATCGCTGATATCGCACAGCTGAGTCGCCAGCGATTCGGCAAATAGGTCAATATTGCTATTCACAAAGTAGCCCACGATGTCGTTGTCATCGGCAATGCGGTAAAGCAGGTTTTCCACCACCGCATCAATTGTGGTTTGTCCACCCATACGGTCGTAGAGCGTGGCTTGCGGGTGGGGTTGCGCGCAGCCAGTGAGCAGCAGGCTGGTAAGTGCCATGATGGTGAAGAGATGGCGTGCAGTAGAGGCTTGATACTTCATGGCAGCTCCTTGCTGTTTGCGCATAAGGGGGAGGTGTAAAGCGCTTTAAAACGCCGCCTGTAATGAGAAATAGCCACCGCGTTGGGAAGGCAGCCCCGCAATGTCGCCCAGGTCAAGCCATGCGCCCGTCACGGATAGGTGTTTGTTAAAAAAGTAAGCGCTGTAAACACTTTGCCAGTCGTCTTCTTTCGCCACGCCGAGGTTATTGGGTTTTTGGCGATACTCAGTGCCAACTATCCAGTTAGGGGTAATAAACACGCCTAAGCTACCCTCTGCCATCCATGAGCGACCGCCCTGGTCGCCACCAAACCCAAGCAATCCGCCTTGATTTGCCGCCGTATTACGCAGCGTGCCGTTGAGTAGAACGTTGCGACCTAAAAAAGCTTTAAACAGCAGTTTGCTGGCGCTTAGGTAAGCATCCGTGCCGCTCACATCATCAGCCCCCAATGCGGTGGGTACACTGCCATCTACCAATCGCTTGTGCATCACGCCGACACTCCAGATGCCCAGAGGGTGGTAGAGTACATCGCCAAATAGCCGGGCCTTAGCTCCATAAATATCCTGCTCAAGCTCTCCACCCAAAGTAGAGAGTTCGAGGGATTGGCGGGCAATGGATAGCTCCAGTCGATCGTATAGGTTGACGCTGGCCCCTGTGACGGTGAGCTGGTAATCATCAACCCAAGCCCGCGTGGCAGCCGCTGTAACGCCTATTTCGGTATCGCTAGCGGTGCTGGTCAGGACGGCCCAGGGCGATAATCCACCGCCGGCTGCGCCCTCAATGGCACTGACTGCACCGGTGCCTAAAATACGGCTACCCGCCACACTGGGCGCTGCCAGCCACAAAGTGCTAAGCGCGGCAAACGCCAGCAAGAAGCGCTGCATCAATAGGCCGGTATTGCGCATGTTGTCCCCTTGTTTATTAGTAAGTGGCCGTTGAGGCGAGTTGCAGCGGCTTGAACGCGCCCAGCCAGCGAGTAATATCTTCGGCGGGCATCGGTTTAGCAATCCAATAACCCTGAAGATAGTCGCAGCGCAGTTGATTCAAGATCAAAGCGCTAGCGCTGTTTTCCACCCCCTCCGCGACGATTTTAAGGCCTAGATTGTGGCCCATTTCAATAGTCGAGCGGACAATCGTGAGGTCCTCTTGCTGGGCATCGAGTTTTAGGACAAACGATTTATCGATTTTCAGCTCATCAACCGGCAGACGTTTGATCTGAGCAAGCGATGAATAGCCGGTGCCATAGTCATCAACAGCAATTTTCAGCCCTAACTGGCTTAACGCCATCAGCGTTTTCGTCGCGGCTTCAACATCCTGCATTACGGCGCTTTCGGTCACTTCAAGGGCTAATTGGTCGGTTGTTAAACCGTAGTGCTCTAACAGTTCGTGAATATGCTGTGGAAGGCTTGGGTCAGCGACGTCACTGGCCGACAAGTTGATTGCCACAGAGAGATGGAAGTTGTCGTTTTTCCAGGCGTGCAACTGCTGGCAGACGTCCGTTAGCATCCATTTAGTTAGCAACCCAATATCACCCGAGCGCTCGGCCAAGCCGATAAACTCATCAGGAGGCACAAACCCAAGGGTCGGGTGCCGCCAGCGCATGAGCGCTTCAAATTGGCAAACATGCCCAGTAGCGGTGTCCACTTTGGGTTGGTACGCCATCCATAGCTCGCTGTTATCCACCGCATTTTGCAGGTCTCGGATAAGCATCAATTGGCGAAGGTGCTGTTCGTCTTGGCCTTCAATATAGCGTTTGTGGTGGTGACCCAGGCGCCGTGCTTGATCAAGCGCGATGTCGGATCGACGAAGCAGTAGATGGGCACTATCACCATGGGTGGGGTGGCTGACTTCTCCTGTGGTTAGCGAAGGCGTTATAAAAGAATTATCGAGCCTGATGGGCCCGCTGATAAGCGCCATGATCTCTTCTCGCTGGTGTTTCTCAAGCGCGTTTTGGCGAATCATGAGCATTAACTCGTCGCCGTCCAAGCGGTATGCCTTCATAGTGGGTGAGGGCAGGTTGTGCATGCGCTGAGCGAGGCTAACCAAGAAATGATCGCCTAGCTCGTAGCCAAATGTATCGTTGATGCTGCGGAAATCTTTAATCCAGAGGCGTAAAAGGGTGAACGCTTGGCCCTGCTTGATACGCTGCTCGATATCCTCAAACGCGCTCGTTCGATTGGGTAAGTTAGTCAAACGGTCATGGCGTGATTGATGCAAAAGTGTCGCTTCGCGCTTGGCGATATCTTCCTGCATGGACAGCAGTGTGGTCGCTAGCTGGTGGGTTTCAGCGACAGTAGCGCCTGCTGGAATACGTTCGACACGCTCTCCCTGGCCAATGCGTTTGGCTGCCTGCGCCAGGGCCATCAGCGGCCTACTAATGCTGCGGGCACTCCACGCTGCCACCGCTAAGGTTAAGACTAATATGAGAGCCACAATGCCCAGTAGTTGCCATTGAAGTCGGCTATAGGCGCTTAGCAGCTCATCGCGGGAAAGCTGAATGACGACAAATGATTGGTAATATTCGTCGGTAAGTAGAGGCGATGAGTAGGACAGATAGCGCTTGTCGTTGCTCGTCTGGCCACGAGTCAAGTTGCCGCTTCTCTGTTGTTCCCCATTGATATTCACCTGTGGCATGGCGAGCTGCTGATGGTTAGAACTCGCCAAATAGCGCACGTCGCCAGCGGAATCGTAGGTGATGATGCCCGCTTCTAGTCCGGTAAGGGCATTGATTTCTTGGGTCACCTCTTCATCGATTAAAAACCCCATACCTACCCAGCCAATCAAGTTAGGAGCGCGAATCGGTAACAGCACAAACTCATAGGGCTGGCCGTCGTCAATGACTACGCCAACGCCGCTCCCTGTTTGCCGAGCACGCTGAAATAGCTCAGGAAATGGCATCTCACTTTGTTGCTCATGGTGACTGCTAGCCAGCATATTGCCGCTCAAATCGCTGAGCATCACCATATCGGCTTGGGCACGGTCGCCGTGGTTGGCGAGTACGGAGTAGAGCGTTGCGGTATCTTGAGTGGCCACCGCGCTTTTAAACCCGAAATCATCCGCTAAAATCGCGACATTATCCCGGAGTTGCTCACCACGAATGTCGAGCAACTGTTGAAAAACGCGGGCGCCAACCTCTAAACGCTGCTGGCCTTTCGCAAGCGCATCATTTTGGGTAGCGCGTAAAAAGGCAGCGCCAGTGGCAAGTTGCGAAATGATAACAACCGTCAACAGTACGAGTGTTAAACGAGTGCGAAAGCGCATGGTCACCTCAGTTAGTGACTGTGCGTAGCATTTTGAAAACGCTGCTGCAGAGGCGACAGCGTGGGCGGCTGTCGCGGCACCGCATTGAGTTCTAGTTCAACGGTGATATTGTCTTCATGACGGATCTCACCTTCCCACCAAACGTTTTGGCTATCATCCATACGACTATGCCATACCCGCATACGATGTGAGCCTTCCGGTAGCATAGGCAGGTTGAGCGTGCCGTCACCCTGGGTGAGCGCAGCATAGGGAGCATCGCTCACCACGATAAATGCCTGCATTTGATCATGAATATTGCACCCCAACACCACTACACCCGGTTGATCAAAGTGAATAGGCGGCGGCGTTTCATTGAGAAAGAGTTCCAGATCAAAGGGTTTAGCCTCAGAAAACGAAAATACATGATGTCGCGTGGTGTCTTCATTTGGAAATGCGACATAGCTGCCAGTAGGGACCGTAGTGACAGTAGGGTGGAAAGCGGCATCCCGTTGAATGATGTTTTTCTCAGCGGGTGCTGGTGAGGCTGCACGCTCAATGTAGACTTCGATCACTGCATGCTCTAACGGGAAGCCGTCAGTATCGATAACGTTCACCGTAGCCGCGTTAGTGTGAACGCTGAATAATGCGGCAAGAGTAATGAGCGGCCATGCAACATGGCGTAGACCCATCGTTTTACGCGTTAGGGGCATGGCGATAGACCTAATTAACGTCAACTGTAGTGTCTTATCATGTCGTTATTGCACTGAAAAGTCATGTTATCGCATTAACGATGTACTCACAGAGTGTTAAAAAAGAGTAAATAATAGGGAAGTCGTCCCAACCGTATGGTGTCTTCTGCAGGACAGGGCTTAAAGTTGTTTCAGAAACAGTGTTCGATAATCTGTTGTCTAGCCGAGACTGGAGAAACATCATGAGTAACGAGACGGATGATCTACTCACAAAGCGTCGTTCGCGCCGCCAAGTACTAGCACGTTTAGGGCTAGGCGCTGCTGCGCTTTACGTTGCCCCTACGCTACTTTCCTTGAATCAAGCAGAGGCCCGCTACTCACGTACTAGCTACTCGCGGCCTAGCTATTCCCGTCCTAGCTATTCCCGTCCTAGCTATTCTCGGCCACGGCATAAACGTCCGCACTACTCCCGCTACGATCGTCCCCGGCCCTCGCGCTTCGACAGTGGTGGGGTAATCGAAATTCGCCTTAGCCGCTTATTGCCACGCTGGTAGGAGGATGCCGTGCTTACATCAGCCGCTTTCAACGATTATGCCTTGGAAGGTCTCGGCCCCTGTTTACGCTTAGTGGAGGCAGAGCCATTACTGCCTACGCTTCGTCAAGCAATGCTGGGCTGGCCCCTCTCGTCTTGTGTGGCGCAGAAAGCGACGCCTGATATTTGCGTTTGGCGCCATCCGGAAGGGTATTGGCAGGAAGCGCCAGCGCTACCCAAAGGCATGCTGCTGGATACGCCGGTAGGGACTGCGTGTAGTGTCATTGCCGATGTCGCTGGCGCATTTTTACGTAAGCATCCAGAACTCGTTGGCCTGCACTGCGGGTCTGTGGAAATTAACGGCCAGCTGGTGATTTTTCCAGATGCTCATCGGGCGGGTAAGAGCACGTTAACATCCGCGTTTGCAGCCGCTGGCTACCGCGTGTTCGGCGACGATGTGCTGGCGCTCAATCAGCAGGGTGAGGGCATTGCTTTGGGGGTTGCGCCCCGGCTTCGGCTGCCACTGCCTGAAACGCTGGCCACCGACTTTCAGCACTTTGTGGCCTGCCATCTTGGCCCCTTTGATGAGCGCTATGGCTATTTGCGGCTGCCCGCTTCTCGTTTAGCTGCGCATGGTGATAAGCGTCCGCTGGGTGCTATTTTGTTGATTGATCGTGACCACTCACTATCAAGCCCTCAGTTAACGCGCTTGCAGCCGGGGGATGGTCTTTGGCAGCTGTTGCAGCAGAATTTTGCGGAACACGAGCCAGACCAAGCGTTGATTGAACGCTTTCTTCCCATTCTGCAGAAGCTGCCCTGTTTTTTACTGCGCTATCCCGATGCTTATGAGGCAGCCGTTTGGCTAACTCAGCGGTGGCAGGGGCAGCCCTTTCAAGCTGACACGCCTGCAACGCAGCCCATGGGCGCCGAGTGTCGTCATCCTACATGCGCTGCGCTCTCACTTGATGACGCGCGTTGTTGGCAAACGAGCGCGGGGGCATGCGAGTGGCTAGTTGGCGACGAGCTATTTGTCATTGGGCAATCGGGAGGGGATGTTCATCGTATGAACGCGACCAGCCGTGCCGTTTGGGAACTGCTTAAAAACGAGCCGCTGACGTTGGAAGATGTGAGTGAAACGCTAGACGAATTCTTTGGCGGGGTGGGATTGATGCAGATAAAGCGTGATATGGCGCAGCTGCTGGCTAATCTGGATCACGTCGGTTTAATTCATGAGGCGTGCGAGCCGTTATCTACTGCTTAGCGCCAATAGTCACGCCATGTTTTCAGCACCCGCTCAGGATACCAGGTCTGCCCCAGGCTACCGTTGTAGCGCGCCAGTGCACGGGTGAAATCGCCCCGTTCAACGGCCAGGTAGTGGGCCAAAATAGTGCAGCCGTAGCGCAGGTTGCGGTTCGGTTCGGTAAGGTCATCCATGGGTAGGCCAAGCTCCTCTACCCAAAAAGGCATGATCTGCATTAAGCCGACGGCACCGGCAGATGAAACGGCATCGGCGTTAAAGGCGCTTTCTACCTGAATTAACGCCAGCACCAGTTCGGGGGGTAGCCCAGCTAACCGCGCCTCACGGTAAAGGCGAGTCAGCAGCGTGTGGCGCCGTTCAGGCGATGCGATAAAGCGGGCAAGCGGCGCATCCATTCGGCTGCGCCACTGCTGCAGCTGCCACTGAGCGTGGGGCGTTTGTTGATCAGCGGTTTCAAACGTTAGGCGCAGCGGTTCTTCGGCGGCGCTTTGTATAGGGTGGGCAGCCGTTGCAAGGCTGCCCACTAGTATCCACTGACTTACGCTTTTCACATGTAGCCGCTTGCGCTGTAAACGCTGCCACGGCAATCTCAGTGACATGGTCCCGCTTACTCTGCGTTGATAAGGCCCGCCTGCTCACGCAGGAAATCGACAATTTTCTCAGCAGGGATCATCGTCGCTTCGCTATCGCGACGGCCTTTGTACTCCAGTTCGCCGTTGTCCAAGCCACGGTCGCCAATGACCAAGCGGTGAGGTACGCCCATTAGTTCCAGGTCGGCAAACTTCACGCCGGGGCGGGTGTCGCGGTCATCCAGCAGTACATCTAAACCAGCGGCGGTCAGCGTTTGGTAGAGGCGCTCAGACTCTTCACGCACGCGCTGAGATTTATGCGCGTTCATGGGGACAAGTGCGACCTGGAACGGTGCGATGGCGTTGGGCCAGATGATCCCGGATTCATCGTGATTCTGCTCAATAGCAGCGGCTACCACGCGGGTGACGCCAATGCCATAGCAGCCCATCCACGGGTGGCTGGTTTTGCCGTTGTCGCCTAGCACGCTGGCATTCATCGCTTCGGAGTACTTCTGGCCAAGCTGGAATACGTGGCCGACTTCGATGCCGCGCTTGATCGAGAGCGTGCCTTGGCCATCGGGTGACGGGTCGCCTTCTACGACGTTACGCAGGTCAGCGACCTGGGGCAGGGCAGCATCACGCTCCCAGTTGATGCCGAAGTAGTGCTTGCCATCGACGTTGGCACCCGCGCCGAAGTCGCTCATTAAGGCAACGCTGCGGTCGATGATGATCGGCATTTCTAAACCGACTGGGCCTAAAGAACCCGGGCCTGCACCCACAGCGGCACGAATTTCCTCTTCGCTGGCCATGGTTAGCGGGGCTTTTACCTGAGGCAGGTTTTCCGCTTTGACTTCGTTGAGTTCGTGGTCGCCGCGTACCAGCAGCGCAATGAGGCCGCCTTCCGCCGCGTGAACCATCAGCGTTTTGACGGTTTTCTCAATGGGCAGCTTGAACTGCTCTACCAGCGTGGCGATGGTTTTGGCATCCGGTGTATCAACCAAACGCAGCTCTTCGCTGGGGGCCGCACGTTCAACGTTGCTGCCTAAGGGTGCGGGCAGCGCTTCAGCTTTTTCGATGTTGGCAGCGTAATCAGATGCGTTGGAGAAGACGATATCGTCTTCGCCGGAGTCGGCCAGCACGTGGAATTCATGAGAGCCTGTGCCGCCAATCGAGCCGTTATCGGCAATCACCGGGCGGAAGTCGAGGCCCAGGCGGGTGAAAATACGTGAATAGGCGTCGTACATGCCTTGGTAGGTCTCTTTGAGCGAGGCTTCGTCCAGGTGGAAGGAGTAGGCATCTTTCATGATGAATTCACGCGAGCGCATCACGCCAAAGCGTGGGCGGATCTCGTCGCGGAATTTGGTTTGAATCTGATAGAAGTTCACCGGTAGCTGCTTGTAGCTGGCGATCTCTTTACGCACCAGGTCAGTGATAACTTCTTCATGGGTAGGCCCCACGCAGTAGTCGCGGTCATGGCGATCTTTTAAACGCAGCAGCTCAGGGCCGTACTGCTCCCAGCGGCCCGACTCCTGCCATAGGTCGGCAGGCTGAACGGCGGGCATTAATACTTCTTGGGCGCCGGCGCGGTTCATCTCTTCGCGAACAATGGCTTCCACCTTGCGCAGGGTGCGTAGCCCCAGGGGCAGCCAGGTATACAGGCCCGAGGTGAGACGGCGGATCATCCCGGCGCGCAGCATTAACTGGTGGCTGATGACTTCAGCGTCGGCCGGGGTTTCTTTTAATGTCGCAATCAATAATTGGCTGGCGCGCATGGGCGTGAGCATTCCTTGGTTAGTAGCGGTGATGCTGAATCGTTGTGTCGAACGTAGCGCTTAATCGAGCGTTGAATCCGGCATTGTACGGCTAAGCGGGTAAGGCGGCAAAATCCTAACTCTTTCGCTTAGCAACGCTTAGGTTAAATTGTGCTAAGCTTGATCAGATTTTTGGCTCGATAGCGATCGTCAATTGGTGTCTCATGTGGCATTGCCACCAGCTATCGGTAGGTTAGAACAGTGAGGAAATTTTCATGCAGCAAGCATTGCGCCGTTGGCTAGCGGGGGCGATGGTAGGTGTCTCCATCGTAGCACTCAGTGGGTGTGGAACACTTTTTCATCCTGAACGAAAAGGGCAGTTAAGTGGCGATGTAGACCCGGTAGTTGCCATCGCGAACGGCGTTGGTTTGCTGTTCTTTATTGTGCCGGGTGTTATTGCGTATGCAGTTGATTTCTCAAATGGCACTATCTATCTGCCCAGCCATAGTAGCGCATCGGTAGATGTGCATCATTTGAATGATGCGATGGATGTAGCGTCACTTGAGAAGCTCCTGTCGGATAAAGCGGGTCAGCCCGTTAGTTTGGAAAGTGAGCTGGTCATGATTGAAGAAGTGGATAGCTTAGATGAAGCGCTTGCGATGATTAGGATGTCAGGCGTGCTGGATGAGGAGCGTTTAGCCACCATGTAAGCGCTTCAATGAACGCCCCTAGCCGTAGCTAACGGCTAGGGGCGTTTTCGTTCAAAGCGTCTTAACAGCGCTAGCTTTTCTGATCGTGGTAAATTTCAGCACGATTAATCCTGCCACCAGTCCCCAAAAGGCGCCCCCAATTCCCAGCAGTGAAATGCCTGACCCGGTAAGCAGAAACGTGACAATAGCAGCATCACGCTGTTCGCTACTCTCAAAGGCGCCGGCGAGGCCGCTACTTAGTGTGCTCAGTAGCGCAATACCTGCTAGCGACATCACTAATACGCTAGGTAAGGCATTAAAAATGCCGGTGACCGTGGCGCCAAAAATGCCCATGAGGATATACAGTACGCCCGCTGCGACCCCAGCTGTGTAGCGACGCTGCGGATCTGCGTGCGCATCTGGCCCCATGCATACCGCCGCGCTGATAGCCGCCATATTAAGCGCATAGCCGCCAAAGGGCGCGAGAAGCAGGGTGGCAACGCCCGTGAAACCAATTAATGGCGAGCTGTTAGGCCGATAACCTGCTGCTCTTAGCACTGCCATCGCGGGTAGGTTTTGAGTCGCCATGGTGATCACAAACAGGGGTATGCCAATGCCAATCAGCGTTGAGGGGTTGAAAATAGGGGCCGTGAATACCGGTGTTGCAGGGGTGAGTGGCAGTCCCTGCAAATTTATTTGCCCAAGAAACACGGCAACTAGTATGCCGGTGAGCAGCACGCAAGGTACCGCAAGCGTTGGGCACAAACGGCGACCCGCCACCCAGGCAGCTAACATGGACAGGGGCAGCAGCCACTGACGTTCCATCACGTTAAAAAGCTCTAGCCCAAAACGCAGCAGAATCCCGGCTAGCATCGCGGAAGCAATAGCGCTGGGGATGTGACGCATTAAGCGTTCAAACAGTCCCGTTACCCCGCACAGGGTGATGAGTAGCGCTGAGAATAAAAATGCCCCGATTGCCTCTTCGATAGGAATGCCGGGAAGACTAGTGGCCAGAAACGCCGCCCCTGGAGTAGACCACGCGGTTAAAAGCGGCATGCGGTAGCGCAGAGAAAGCCCTAATGACGTAAGCCCCATGCCTACTCCCAGCGCCCACAGCCACGAGCTGATTTGCGCCGCGCTCGCACCCGCAGCGGCAGCTGCCTGAAAGATAATGGCTGCGGAGCTGGTGTAGCCAATGATGACCGCAACGCAACCTGCGGTAACGGTCGAAAGGCTCATGTCGCGCCAAAAGGCGCTTTTTAAGGAGGGGACGGTCTTAGAGGCCGTAGAGTTTGGCGCTTCCATGGGGCAACCTCACTTGCGTATAAGATTGTGCGTTATAGCGCACAAAGCGCAAGGTTATCACTGTGCGTCATAACGCACAATAGAGGCCTGAAGGGTTTTGTAGCGCCCTGTTGCTTGACGCCGCTCACTCCTTTCAGTTGTGCATGTTACTGCCTGGGGGAACTTCATGGTTGATACCAAACGCAGGCAGAGTAACAGCGGTGGCAGTAAAGGTGCGAACGCCCCGTGCCGCAGGTGCGAGTAGCCGGTAAACTAGCCATATTCCATCAAAGGAGAGCCATATGGCACACGTACTCCCGACTATTGCAGAACATATCGCGGGAACCGTTAAACAACTGCGTAAAGAGCGCGGCTGGAGCCTAGACCGTGCTGCTGGGGCTACCGGGGTAAGCAAAGCCATGTTAGGTCAGATTGAGCGGGGGGAATCCAGCCCGACGGTGTCTACCCTTTGGAAGATCGCCAGTGGTTTTAAAGTCTCGTTCTCTCGGCTATTTGACGGGGATAAGCCTGCGCTGGGCGAGCTGCACCGGGACGGCTGGGAGTCGGTATGGGGCGAGGATAGCGTGGGAATGCAGGCGAGGTTGCTGTTCCCTTACGACCCGCTGCTGGGCTTTGAAATGTTTATGATTGAGCTAGCACCCGGTGCGATGAGTGAATCATCAGCCCACGCAAGCGGGGTCGTGGAGCATATCGTCGTGGTGGAAGGAGAAATGGAGCTGCGCATTGATGAGCGTTGGCAAACTCTTCGCGTAGGCGAGGGGCTGCGCTTTTTTGCCGACAGACCCCACGCCATGCGTAATAACAGCGATACGCGGCTACGCTTTCACGATGTGATTCACTACCTACCGGGTGCGGCTTCCGGCGCCTGAGCGCGCAGCCAGTTAAGCTCTTCTGCCCAGATCTCGGGTTCAACGGTTTCTAAAATCATGGGAATACCGCTAATGCGCGCATCCTGCATGATAGTGGTAAACGCCGCGAGCCCAATGTTGCCTTTACCCAAGCTATGGTGGCGGTCAACGCGGCTGGCAAAAGCGCTTTTGGCATCGTTTAAGTGCATGCCCCGCAAAAACTCAAAGCCCACCACGTTGCCAAGCTCATTCAGCGTGTTTTGGGCAGCCTCGGCGGTGCGTAAGTCATAGCCTGCCGCGAAGGCGTGGCAGGTATCAATACAGACACCAACGCGGGCTTTATCGTCGACGTGTTCGATGATTTCCGCAAGATGCTCAAAGCGCCAGCCAAGATTAGTGCCTTGGCCTGCGGTGTTTTCAATAACCGCTGTTACGCCTTGGGTGTGGGCGAGCGCTTCGTTGAGCGATTCGGCAATCCGCTTAAGGCAATCGGATTCGCTGATTTTATTTAAATGGCTGCCGGGGTGAAAATTAAGTAGCGTAAGGCCCAGTTGCTCGCAGCGTTGCATTTCGTCTAAAAACGCTGCGCGGGATTTTGCGAGCCCTTCCGCTTCAGGGTGGCCCAAGTTAATCAGGTAGCTGTCGTGGGGTAAAATCTGCTCAGGGCCAAAGCCGTGCCTTTTACAGGCCTGTTTAAACGCCAAAATGGCCTCGTCGGTAAGCGGTTTGCCTTTCCACTGACGCTGATTTTTGGTGAACAGGGCAAACGCCGTTGCTCCGATTTCCACGGCGCGGGTAACGGCTTGGTCTGCACCGCCCGCTGCGCTTACGTGGGCGCCTAGGTATTTCATCGTTTTCCTTAGCCGTGCTGGCGTCGGTTATCAAGGTAGCGTTGGAAGGCGGCGGGTTCATCGGTAATGGCGCTGGCAATTCCCCACTCCCAGCGGCTCTCGAAGGCACTGGGGTCGTTGGGGGTATAACACAAAATCTGGAAGCCAGCGTCTCGCATTGCCACCGCCTGCGAGCGCTTTAAGCGCGGCCAGTGGGGATGAATACTAAAGGCTTCTACCGCGTCGCATGCGGCTCGCCACTCTTTAGGTGGGCTACCAAACAGCACGCCGAGTGCCAAGGCTTCTTTAGGTGCAAAGCGGCGGCAGTGGGCCAGGGCTGCGGCATCAAATGATGAGACGATTAATCGCTCGGCGGGGAGAGCTGCCAATACGATTGGCATGACGGTATCGACAAGAGCAATGGGGTCGCGGCCTTTATTGACCTTAATCTCTAAATTCACACCCATTTTTAGCTCATTTAGCAGCGCTAGCATCGCCTCTAAACTGGCTATTTTTTCATCGACAAAGCCATCGCCAAACCAGCTGCCAACGTCTAAGCGCTGAGCTTGTTGCCAGGTCATCGAGGCAAGCTCGCCACGGCCGTCGGAGCAGCGGCTAACATCGCTATCGTGCCAAATGACTGGCGCACCATCGCCAAGCAGTTGAACATCTAACTCTACCCAGGTGGCGCCCGCATCATGGGCGGCACGAACCGCCGTTAAGGTGTTTTCTGGCGCGGCGGCAGAATAGCCACGGTGGGCAATAAGGGTGGGCAAGTTGATTGCTGGATGCGTCATACCACAGCCTTCTTAATGTGACCAATTAAACGGGGAAGTCTAGCATGGCTGCATGACATGGGTGTGTCGCCGTACATGGGCTATTGCTTGATTTATGGGTGGCGACGCGTTTGGATAGCGGTACAAGGTACGGCCAATGAATAATAAGGAGTTTGAAGTATGGCTAAACGCATAGAGTTTTCCAAAACCGGTGGTTCAGAGGTGTTGGAGTGGGTAGATGTTGAGCCCGCAGCGCCTGCTGCTGGTGAAGTACGTATTGTTAATAAGGCGGTAGGGCTTAATTTTATTGATATCTATTTTCGCACCGGGCTGTATCCCGCGCCGTCTATGCCCTCAGGCTTGGGTACTGAAGGCGCTGGCGTGGTCGATGCGGTCGGTGAGGGCGTAACGCACCTAAAAGCGGGCGACCGTGTGGCTTATGCCCAAGGCCCGCTGGGCGCCTACGCTGAAGTGCATTCACTGCCTGCTGCAAAAGTCGTCAAGCTGCCTGATTTTATTGATTTTGAGACGGCCGCTGCGAGTATGCTGAAAGGCTTAACCGTGCAGTATTTGCTACGCCAAACCTACGAGTTAAAAGGCGGTGAAACTATTCTGTTCCACGCGGCGGCTGGTGGAGTGGGCTCGATTGCCTGCCAGTGGGCTAAAGCGTTGGGGGTTAAGCTGATTGGCACCGTTAGCTCCCAAGAAAAGGCCGATCTTGCCGTGGCAAACGGCGCTTGGGCGACGATCAATTATACCGAAGAGAACGTCGTGGAGCGGGTACGCGAGCTGACTAACGGCGAAATGTGCGATGTGGTCTATGATTCGGTGGGTAAAGATACCTGGGAAATGTCGCTTGACTGCTTGAAGCCCCGAGCCTTAATGGTGAGCTTTGGCAACGCCTCTGGCCCGGTTGACGGGGTGAACATCGGTATTCTTAACCAGAAAGGTGCGCTGTTTGTTACCCGTCCAAGCCTGAATGGCTACGCAGATACTCGCGAACGCTTGGAAATGATGTGTGAAGACTTCTTTGCCATGATCGAGAGCGGCAAACTGAAGATTGATGTTGCCAACCGCTACCCACTGCAGGAGGCGGGCAAAGCGCAGGATGCCCTGCAGAGCCGCAAAACCACAGGTTCAACCGTTCTTTTACCCTAGTGGGTAACCCAGGGAGTAATAAGAGACGCTCTTTTGCTCCCTGGCTGGCTACCCGCTTCCTCGCCGAGCGGGTGCCACGTGTTCTATCAAAAGGCTACTCCACGTCTACATAAGCCCCCATTCTGCGCATCCGGTTTTCAAAGCTGGCGACGTTATCCACCAGTTGGTCAGGGCCAAAGGCTACGCATTCTGCCAATATCGCCTCGCTTAAGGTAATCGCCGACAAAATGGAAGGAAAAAAGTGCGGTGTTGCGTTAGCAACGGTAAACGTTAAACCGGCGCCGGGCACCAGCGGGGAGCGTAGCGTGTCGGTAATTACAATGGCCTGCACGCCGTTGGTGCGTGTCACTTCAAGTGCCTTTACCGTTTCCGCGCAGTAGGGTTCAAAGCCAAACGCTACCACGATGTCTTGTTCATTGAAGTGGTCCAGTTCAGTCAGCAAGCCGCCCTCCAGTCCACGAATTAGCGTCACGTCAGGCATCGCAATCCGCCCTACATAGGCGAAGTGATAGGCGCAGGCAAAGGTATCTCGAAATCCAACAACGGCGACTTTGCGCGCTGCCAAAATTCGCCGGGCGGCGTCCTTTACGCGGGTTTGGTTGTCAGCTGTAAAGAGACGACCAATGTTATCAAACGCGGCATCACCCACCTCAACAAACAGCGTATCTTCAGGCTGACCAGCCTGATGCTTGAGCTTATTGGCTCGTCCGCTTAGCTCAACCGGAGCGGCTTGAACAGCCGACTGAAATACCTCCCTAAACTGCTCGTAACTTTCAAAGTTGAGCCGCTTGGCCAAGCGGACCAGCGTTGACGGCGTAACGGCGGCGGCGGCGGCGGTTTTACGAATGGATTGAAAGGCGATGTCTATGGGGTGTTCCAGCACGTGGCTAGCGGCACGTTTTAGCTGAGGGCTTAGTGCCGGGTAGCTCTCAGCAAGCTGCTGATGAATCTCGTCCAGGCCCGTTGGGTAGGGGGGGGTAGCGTCAGGCATGGCGTGCTCCCAAAAGTAATATAAAACGTTTGTGCCAATAATAAATGTTTTTGATACGCATGTATTGACTGATTTGTGTTGGATACCCTATTGTTGGCAAAACATATGTTTCTCTTTTTAAAATAAATAGAACGTATGTTTCTCTTTTGATGCTCAGTTCTCAGAGGTTTTAAAAATACGATGTCCTCCGCTGACCGTACATTGCCCTGCTATGAAACGCTGCTGGTCTCTCAGCATAACCACGTCTTGGAAGTACGCTTTAACCGACCAGAGCGGCTGAACGCAGTCATCGAAGCACTCTACCGTGAGCTGTTAGACGTGCTGCAGTACGCTGCCCAAACACCCGACGTAAGGGCGGTGGTGCTAACCGGTGAGGGGCGGGCATTCTGCGTGGGGGCGGATATGAAAGCCCATGGCGGCGCGGCGCGCACGCTTTTCCAGCGCCGAGCGTATTTACAGCTAGGTAACGACGTATGCGAAGCGATTATTAAGCTCAACAAGCCCGTGGTTGCTGCAGTGAACGGTTATGCCCTTGGGGCGGGCGCGGAAATGGCAGTATCTTGCGACTTTATTGTGATGGCGGATGAGGCACAGATTGGCTTCCCTGAAACCAGTATCGGTACCTGCGTTGGGGGTGGGGTTTCCAAGCTGTTGCCCCAGCTGGTGGGGCTCGCTCAGGCGCGTCGGCTGCTCTATCTTGGCGATAAAATTTCCGGGACTGAGGCGGCAACGATTGGATTAGCGCTGGCCAGCCATCCCCAAACCGATTTGCTATCAGAAGCGTTGGCGTTAGCAGAAAAGCTCGCCCGCCAGGCGCCTGTTTCTATGGCGATGTTAAAGCCTTTAGTGAACCGGGGTGGCCACACCAGTTTAGAGAGCCAGCTGCAGCAGGAGCTAGATGCGGTGTTTACCTGTTCTACCACGGATGATTGGCAAGAGGGCGTCGATGCGTTTGCCGAGCGCCGCAAGCCCGATTTTCAAGGCAAGTAGTCACTATTTTTCCGTATTTTCAGACAGGTAGCATCATGAACACGATTGAAGGCCATCTCCCGTTGCGCAGCCCGTTACACGCTATTTTGGCACCTACTGGCATTGCCGTTGTTGGCGCCTCTGCAGACCCTACCAAGCGCGGCTATAAAGCCATGGTTGGGCTGGTGAAAGGCGGCTATCAAGGCGCTATTTATCCGGTCAATCCGAAAGCCGACACTATTTTGGGCGTGAAGGCTTGGCC
Organism: Vreelandella venusta; assembly: GCF_044809155.1. Lineage (GTDB taxonomy): Bacteria > Pseudomonadota > Gammaproteobacteria > Pseudomonadales > Halomonadaceae > Vreelandella > Vreelandella venusta_B. Next base: position 1,851,861 of record NZ_CP085241.1, on the reverse strand, counting down.
TTCCATCAGTGATGTGCCGGGTAATCCTGAGCTGGCGCTGCTGTGTACCCCTGCCGCGACGGTGCCTGCGCTCATCGCCGAGTGTGGTCGCCGAGGCGTTAAAGGGGCCGTCATTTTAGCCAGTGGCTTTGGTGAAACCGGCGAGGCAGGCGCGGCGCTGGAAGCAACGATGATGGAAGCAGCGCGCGCCCACGGCGTGCGTATTATCGGCCCCAACACCTCGGGCATGTTTAACCTCCATCACAAGATTAATTTGCTGGCGCTGGATAACGTCACCCCTGGCGATATCGGGATTGTTTCCCAGTCGGGCAATATGCTGCTGTCACTGGCCCTTGAGGCGCAGCACAACGGGCAAGTGGGGTTCAGCACTTATATCGGCCCAGGAAACCAAAGTGATATTGGCTTTAATGATTACCTACGCTACCTGGGAGAAGACGAGCACACCCGAGTAGCGACGCTGTATGTGGAAGGCTTTCGTGATGGACGCAAGTTTTTAGACGTTGCGCGGGAGGTAACGGCGATGAAGCCGGTGGTGGTGTATAAGTCTGGCGCCACCGAGCAGGGTCAAAAAGCGGCTAGTTCCCATACCGGTGCGCTCGCGGGAAGCTATCAAATGACCGTTGATCTGCTGCGCCAAGCTGGGGTCAGCGTGGTGCAATATTCAGATGAAATTCTGCCCGTAGCAGAAGGCTTAGGGCGGCTGCAGAAAGCCTCTGGTAAGCGCGTGGCGGTAATCTCGGACGGTGGTGGTCAAGCGACGATTGCAGCCGACCGCCTAGCAGAGGCCGGTTTAGCGCTGGCAGATCTTTCTGACGATACCCGTGCGGCGCTACGCAGTGTGCTACTGCCCCAAGCGTCTACGCTAAATCCGGTGGATGTAGCTGGCTCATCAGATGCGAATCCTTCGCTGTTGGCGCGCTGTGTTGATATCGTCATGGCGGACGAGGGCGTGGATAGCGTGTTCTTGGTCGGTATGTTTGGTGGCTACAGCATGCGCTTTGCTGAGTCGTTACTGGGCGATGAGATGCGCGGCGCTGAAGCGATGATTGAACGTGCCAAGGCCAACGAAAAACCGCTGGTTATTTACAGCCTGTATGCACCCATTAAGCCACCCGCACTCAGGCGCTTGCATGAGGCGGGCCTGCCGGTATACGCCTCTATTGAGCACGCGGTTAGGGTTCTGGCAGCGCTGGGTGAGCGAGGCGAGTATCTTGCTGGCCAAGCGGTGCCTGTTGCTGCCGACCCGGTTCAGCCTTTGGCGGCGGGTCAGGCTATGTTGAACAAAGCCCGTGCTGAAGGGCGTGATCTGCTGGAGTTTGAAGCGAAAGCGCTGCTAGCAGAGCATGGTATCGCAGTGCCTGATGAGCAGCTTGTCACCCGCATGGATGCGCTGGGGGATACCGCACGTCACTTTGGTGACCAGCCGCTGGCCATGAAGGTTGTTTCGAAGGATATTCTGCATAAATCTGACGCAGGCGGGGTAAAGCTAAACCTGGTGGGCGAAGCTGCGCTGTGCGAGTCTTATCAGGCAATCATCAACAGCGCCCATGCCTATGACCCTAAGGCGCAGATTGAAGGGGTGCTGGTGACGCCGATGGCCGATAAAGGCGTGGAGGTGATCATTGGCATGTTGCGGGACCCGATTTTTGGCCCTGTTATGATGTTTGGGCTAGGCGGCGTCTTCGTTGAAGTGTTAGAAGATGTGGCGTTCCGTGCGCTTCCGCTCAGCCAAGCTGATGCAGAGTCAATGATTAACCAGATTAAAGCGCAAAAAGTGCTTGCTGGGGTGCGCGGTGCCGCAGGTGTTGACAAAAAAGCGCTAGCGTCGCTGTTGGTGCAGGTGTCTCGTTTAGTTGAAGCGTATCCTAGTATCCATGAGCTAGATTTAAATCCCGTCATTGCCTATCCCGAGAGCCATGCAAAAGGCTACGCCGTGGTAGATGCCCGAATTATTGTGGAGCGTGATCAATGAGCCAAGCGTTACCCGAGCTAGCCGATGCAACCATCACCCTTGAGAACCGCGTTGCAACGCTCACCTTAAATCGTCATGACGTGCGTAATGCGCTAACGGGCACTCAGCTTGTCGATGACATTGTGGCGACCGCTGAGTGGGTAAACCGTTGCCAAGAGGTTTCCGTGTTGGTGATAACCGGCGCGGGGTCGGCCTTTTGCGCCGGAGGCAACGTGAAAGACATGGCCGAGCGCGGCGGTGACTTTGCCGGTGATGTGGCCGAGGTGGCCGAGCGTTATCGCAACGGTATTCAGCGAATGCCGCTGGCGCTGGACCGAGTGGAGGTGCCGATTATTGCTGCGGTGAACGGGGCTGCCATTGGCGCTGGGTTTGATTTAGCTAACATGGCGGATATACGTATTGCCTCAAGCCGCGCTAAATTTGGCGAAACCTTCCTGAATCTAGGGATCATTCCAGGCGATGGTGGCGCATGGTTTATGCAGCGCCAAATAGGCTATCAGCGCGCCTTTGAGCTGACGCTTTCTGGACGAATCATCACCGCTGAGGAGGCGCTTTCGTATGGCGTTGTGCTGGAGGTCGTGGAGCCTGAGGCGTTAATGACCGCTGCCATGGCGCATGCCAGCAGAATAGCCGCTCAGCCCCCCAAAGCGACGCGCCTGACAAAGCGGCTAATGAAAATGGCGCCGACTATGGAGCTAAAAGGCTTTTTAGATGTGTGTGCCGTGTTCCAGGGCATGTGCCACAACGAGCCTGAACATCTTGAGGCGGTTGAACGGCTGCTGGCCAGTATGAAAAAGTAAATTAAGACCTCAACGATGTTTAATAACGCCTGGCTACGCCAGGCGTTATTATTTGTTTAGCGGATGTTGCTGTTTTTAGAAGCTTTACGGTCGTATAGTCATTGCTGCTGATTGCAAGGCTGCAGCGTCGCTGACTATGTGGCGTGCTCAATGGATGTTCGTAGCAGATGTTCGCAACATAGGGAGGTGGCAAAGTATGACATGGGATAGTTTAAGGCTAGCGCCTAGCACGTTGGTATTTATAGTATTGGGCGTTACCTTGGTCGCTTTTATGTGGGGGCGCTTTCGCTATGATTTAGTAGCGCTTGCCGCTTTGCTTGGCTCTGTCATGCTCGGCTTAGTACCCGCCGACGATGCGTTTAAGGGGTTTGGTCATCCCGCCGTGATCACGGTAGCGGCTGTACTGGTACTTAGCCGTGGCTTTGAGCGCTCTGGCGTCGTGGATATTATTGCCAATCAAGTGCTGAAGGTTGGCGAGCGGTTACTGCTTCAACTCCTTGCGCTGGTAGGTACCGTTGTCGTACTTTCCGGCATGATGAATAACGTAGGCGCATTAGCGTTACTGCTGCCTGTGGCGATGCGCCTGGCCCGTGAACATAACACGTCACCTTCACTGCTATTAATGCCTCTGGCGTTTGGCTCGCTACTGGGTGGGCTAACCACGCTGATTGGCACGCCGCCCAATATTATCATTGCCACCTATCGCGGCAGCGTGACCGGCGAAAGTTTCGGCATGTTTAGCTTTTCACCGGTGGGGATTGTGGTCGCGTTAATCGGTCTGGCCTTTATCGTTTTAGTGGGGTGGCGCTTCACTCCAAAACGTAGTGGCCAAGCATCGACGGAAGAAATGTTTGATACCGCTAATTATTTAGTGGAATTAAACGTCACGGAAGCTTCCAAAGCGAACGGGCTTACGCTGCAACAGTTGCATGACGAGTTGGAAGAGACGATTCCTGTGCTGGCGGTGGTTCGCGACGATGACCGGCGGGCTGGCTATAACTTTCATGGGGTGCTTAAAGAGGGAGATATCCTACTCCTTGAGGCGGGCCCTGATGAGCTCAAACTGCTTGAAGACAAGGTCGGTTTAAGCGCTATCGCGGAACCTGAAGACGCCGACGACCGTCGCGATGAAAGTGATAGTGTTGATGATAGGATTAATGATAGCGCTCATGATGAGGACTCAAAAAAAGAGGCCGATCAACGTCAGCCAGTGAATACGGAAGGTTTGCAACTGATTGAAGCGGTGGTGCGTAACGACTCAATAATGGTGAATCGCAGTGTGCGTCAGCTGCGCTTAAATCAACAGTTTGGCCTGCATTTAGTCGCTGTAGCGCGAGATGGCGGGCGCTTGAAGCAGCGCTTGAGGGATATTCGCTTCCAAACCGGCGATGTGCTGCTGCTTCAAGGCAGCGAGAATGAAATTTCCGAAAGCTTATCTACCTTAGGGTGTCTCCCCTTGGCTAACCGGGAGCTGCATTTGGGCCAGCCGCGCAAATTGGCGATGTCGATAGGTATCTTTGCCTTAGCCATTATGGCCATGCTGTTTGATGTGTTGCCGGCAGCGGTTGCCATGAGTACAGCGGCATTAATCTCGCTACTCATCGGCGTGCTGCCGTTGCGGGAGGGCTATCAAGCCATTGATGGTCCGGTTATTGTACTGCTGGCCGCCATGCTGCCCGTGGGGGAGGCGCTGGAGACGAGCGGTGGCGCTGAAATTATCGCCGATGCACTGCTGAGGTTTGGCGTCGAATGGCCCGTCATTGTCTCATTGGTTGGTCTGTTTATTATCTCTATGCTGCTTTCCAATGTGGTCAACAATGCGGCGGCTGCCCTATTGATGGCACCTATTGCGGCTAGTTTGGCCAGCGGTTTTGATGTGTCGATGGAACCCTTCTTGATGGTGGTGGCCGTGAGTGCTTCCTGCGCTTTTTTAACGCCTATTGGGCATCAGTCGAATACCCTTGTGCTTGGCCCGGGCGGGTATCGATTTGGTGACTATTGGAAACTGGGGCTGCCGCTATCCCTCGTAGTGCTTGCGGTTGCCATACCCATGATCCTTTGGGTGTGGCCGCTTTGATCAAGCTTCGAAACGGTCAGTTATAAGTTTCGAAAATTTTGCTAATCTAATAGGTTAAAGATAAACAAATAACGAACAGGCCGGGCTTATGAACCAACAGTTTCGCCAGGACGCCATTGTCGAGCTCGTTCGACAGCACGGCTATATGAGTATTGAGCAGCTCACTGATCACTTTTCAGTTACCCCACAAACCATCCGGCGTGATTTGAATACCCTGGCCGATGACGGCCGGGTGCGGCGGGTGCATGGCGGGGTGGGGATTGAGTCAAGCACTGTCAATACGGCCTATAGCACGCGTAAAACGCTGCATTTGGAAGAGAAAGAGCGCATTGCCCACTGTTTGGCAGAGCATATTCCTAATCACGCCTCGCTGTTTATCAATATCGGTACTAGTAATGAAGTGATTGCACAGGCGCTGTTAGAGCATCAGGGGTTAGAAATTATTACCAACAACCTCAACGTGGCGGCGATTCTCCAGCATAAAGAAGATTTCACGGTGATTATTGCGGGGGGGCAGGTACGCTCGCGGGATGGTGGGATTATCGGTGAGGCAACGATCGACTTCATTAATCAGTTTAAGGTGGATTACGGCATTATCGGGATCAGTGGTATTGATGAAGATGGCTCGTTGCTGGAGTTTGACTACCAAGAGGTGCGTGTTGCCCAAGCTATTATCGCGAATTCAAGGCGCGTTTATTTAGCGGCCGACTACTCCAAGTTCCACCGCAACCCTGTGGTTCGCCAGGGGAAAATTTCCCAGTTAGATGCGCTGTTTACCGACCGCTCACCCCCCGAGACAATTTTGCAGCTGCTTAAGCAGCACGACGTAGCGCTCCATATTGCATAGGGCTATGCCAACATTCTGGTTGTATGAAAAGTTCACACTTGACCTTTTAGGAGGCTAGGGTAGCCTTGAATGATAATAAAGCGAAAGTAAAAACATAAATTCGAAAGAAACCTACAACAAAGCGAATGTTATATGACCTCTTTTATTCTCGCCATCGACCAAGGTACTACCAGCTCCCGCGCTATTCTGTTTGATCGGCAGGGGCAAATTGCCGCTGTCGCCCAGCAGGAGTTTCCTCAACATTTTCCTGAAGATGGCTGGATCGAACATAATCCAGAAGACATCTGGGAAACCGTCCTCGCCACCTGTAAAGAGGTGCTGGTTAAGGCAAATATTAGCGCTTCGCAAGTTGACGGCGTTGGTATTACCAACCAACGTGAAACGACGATTGTTTGGGATCGTAAAACAGGAAAACCCCTCTACAACGCTATTGTATGGCAAGACCGGCGTACTTCTGAGCTGTGTCAGGCGCTTCGCGACCAAGGCCACACTGAGGAAGTACAGGCTAAGACTGGCCTGTTAATTGACCCCTATTTCTCAGCCACTAAGCTTGCTTGGATTCTGGATAATGTAGAGGGCGCACGCGAGCGGGCTGAGCGTGGTGAATTGGCGTTTGGTACGGTAGACAGCTTTCTTATATGGCGGTTAACCGGTGGTAATCACGTGACCGATGCGACTAACGCTTCGCGGACAGCGCTGTTTAACATTCATACCCAGCAGTGGGATGAGTCGCTTTTAAAGCTGTATAACGTTCCCGCCAATATGCTGCCGGAAGTGAAAGATTCAAGCGACGATTTTGGCAACCTGGAAGCCTCTTGGTTAGGCGAAGCGCTGCCTATTGCTGGCGTTGCCGGTGATCAGCAAGCCGCCTTGGTTGGCCAGGCGTGTTTTCAACCGGGGATGGGGAAGAGCACCTACGGTACCGGCTGTTTCATGATTGTTAATACGGGGGCTACTGCCTCGTTATCGCAGAATAGACTGCTGACAACCATAGGGTATCGAATAAATGGCAAGCCGACTTACGCTATGGAAGGCAGCATTTTTGTCGCAGGCGCTACGGTACAGTGGCTGCGTGACGGCTTAAATCTTTTTGCAGACGCCTCGGAAACAGAAGCGCTGGCGCGGGAAACCCGAAGTGGGCACAGCGTCTACCTAGTGCCTGCGTTTACGGGGCTAGGCGCTCCCCACTGGGACCCAAAAGCCCGAGGGGCAATATTTGGACTTACCCGAGACACCGGCATCGCTGAGATTGTTGCCGCCGGTCTTCAGGCTGTCTGCTATCAAACCCGCGACCTACAGCACTGCATGAATGACGATATGGAAGCGGCACCGAAAAACCTTCGTGTCGACGGTGGCATGGTCAAAAATAGCTGGGTGATGCAGTTTTTAGCTGACATGCTCAATGTCCAAGTGGACAGGCCCACTATCCTTGAAACCACTGCGCTAGGCGCTGCTTATTTGGCTGGACTGCGCTTAGGGTGGTATGACTCTTTAGAAGAGATAGAGCAGCTGTGGCGTTGCGAAAAAAGTTTTACACCTATGATGGATGAGACGACGCGTGAGCACCTTTATCAAGGGTGGCAGGATGCGGTATCGCGAGTGCGATCATTCTAGGGCGCACATTACCAGTGCTTTGATTACGCCGCTTTTACAATAGCGGCGTTTTTATTGTCACTGTTTTGCGCGTTATCACCCTTGGTCGTATGGTGAAATTAGCTGCTCGGTGTAAAATGCAATCGTTTTTAAATTGTCGACAAACATTGTTTTAAGCAATTAATATTTTAATAGGTAATTAAAGGCGAATTTCTCCGCTTATTAAAATAGCCTGTTTGTTTTAAAACAGTCGTTTAGCAACGTTCTTGAAAGTATCAATCAACAATCCTCCTTTCATCGCCATGATGTAGTCAAGCTACAACCTCTCCTGCTGCCAATGACGCATTGTGAGCATCGCTTGCGTGAACCATAGTGAAGTCATGGATCAGGGAGGGGTATCGTTATCCCGGTATGACTCAACTGATCCCTTGCTACAACCGAGGCACTACGTTGTACCCAGGTGCCAAAGGCGAAGGTCTTGCAAAGCTTGTGACCGTATCGCAGTTACCGAACTGAGCACTTATCCGGCTCAGCATGCGTAGCAACGTCACCAATCGTCGTTAATTAAGATGGCTGCTTTGTTCTTTCAGTAAACGAGTTTTACGACCTACAAGCAGCGGCTGACCATACCATGAGGGATTGACCATGAACTGCACCGAATTGAGCCAACAAGCCGACCGTATCGCTAGTACATTCAGCAAGCAGGACTTAGCTAAGCTAGTTCTCGCGCTGAAGGGCAATCGCGAGTCGCTCCAACACGCTGTTGAAGTTATCGATACCATTGATAGCCGTTTAGGTTACACCTTGGAAGAGGCGTGGGATGAAGTATTAGCGGGCGACTCTCAACTGCTAGTAGAAAACGAAGAGTAGTGCTGCCATTAGCTTGCACCACTATGATCTCGAAATGATTATTGCCCCCTCACACGTGAGGGGGCATTTTTTAGGAAGCCAAGCAAAGCCAAGAGAAACAAGCGAGCGCTCATTGTTTAACCACTTGTTTTAATAAACAAAAGCGCCGATTAGTGATAACGATTGCCCATTGAGCATTAACAATCATTTCGCGCCTGGAGTTTTCAATAACTTTTTTTCTGTTCTTTATTTATTGCCTTCAGCCTTGTTTTGAACCGTTTTCACTCAAAGTTAATGATCCTCGATAGCTGACTGAGGCGGTCGAGATGTATCTCTATTCTGTTCAAAATACGTGTTAAAACGCTCCTCTGCCTCTTCGCCAAACAGTACTTTGCAAGCTTCTTTCAGCCCTTTTGATTGGCGTAGCTGTTCGTGTTGAACGACCAAAGAGACTTTTGCTCTCCGACGTAAGAAGTCCTCTAGCTGGGTAATCATTTCGTGATCCCTCGCATGTGCCAGCTCACAGCGTATGTACTCCGTACCTTCGATAAGAATATCGGCTTCAGAGGGGTCTTGACGGATTTCCTCCAGCATTCCCATTGCCTTTTCAGCATAGCGCCGCCACAAACGAGAAGAGAGTGGCTCGGAGGAGCTGTCAGCGGTCATGGCGTCAAGGTTCATACGCGCCGCTTGATCCATAAACTGTTGCTTGACGGGGAGGGGTGGCTCGCCGTACCACTGGAAATTCGGGTCGCTGAGCGTAACGCCTAGCCGTGCTACGTCGTCGGCAATCTCATCGCCTACGTTGAGGCAGTCGGTAAGCTTACCGCCAAAAATACTGATATGCGCGCTCTCTATGTTGGTGTCGATAACATGTTTACGAGAGAGCTGTAAAAAATCACGATCACTACCCTGGTCAGCTTTAATGGCCAGCGGACGCACTCCGCACCGGGTAGAAATAATATCATCGGGCGTAAGAGGGTCTTTGAGGGTCAAACGCGTATTGATGTTTTCAAGCACAAAGGCAATGTCGTCTGCGGTTACATCGACTTCTGGATGCTCCATATGAGTGTCCGTGGTGCCGATACAGGTTCGGTTACCCATGGGGATGACAAAAAACAGTCGCCCATCATTGGCGAAAAATGCTAAAACGCGCTTGGTACGTGTTAATTGCGGAACAATTAAGTGGATGCCTTTGGAATACAGGTGCTGGTGGGTCGTTTTTTGGCCGGTCAGTGCATTGTGCTGATCCACCCACGGACCAGCAGCGTTAATCAGCACTTTGGCGCGGATGGTAAAAGTGCTGCCATCCATCACATTACGCGCTTTAGTCAGCCACCAATCGCCTTCGCGTTCGGCACCCAGTGACTCCACATAGTTCGCGGCTGCAGCGCCATAATCCAGAGCATGACGAACAAAATTAAACACAAAGCGGGCATCATTGTCGTGGAGGTAAGCGTCTGAGTACTCGAACCCTCCCACTGAACCTTCGACATTAATGATGGGCTCTTCCTGTTTGATTTTATTCGGCGACAGTAAGCGTGGTAATTTTGTAAACCCATTGCCCATTAGCCAGTAAAGCCACGTTCCCGCCCACAAGTAGCGTGGAGAGTGACGAAAACCTTTAGTAATGGTGGTAAGAAAACGTATCTCCTGCACGGTTGAAGGGTAGCTTTTAATCAGATGGTTTCTGCTCTTGCATAGCTTGCGCACCAGTGCAAAATCTTTGCTTTCCATGTACTTGATTCCTCCCCAAACTAAGTTGGAGGAGTGCATGCTGGTACTGCCTGCAAAATCACCACGATCAATAAGGGCAACTTTAGCGCCTTTGCCTGCTAGGGCAGCAGCAGTGGCAGCACCATTGATGCCACCGCCGATAATTAGCGCGTCGAATTCTTCAGTGTGCAATTTCTCAATATTGCGATTACGCAGTTTCATAGCGGTTCCAGTTAACAAAGAAAAAGCCCTGGGTTTACGGTCTCAATATGTGAGTAGGCAAAACGCCTGCTTGCCACTGATGAAACGCTGGAAGAGGCGGGCCGTAGCCCGCCTGGTAAGGATTAACGTGTACCTGCTTCCATCCACGCTTCCATCATTTCATCATAAGGAACGGTGGTGCCCTGAGGCATCTCATTGTCGAGCTTAGCTTTCGGAGAACCCTCCTGGTCAAGCCAGTATTGAGGATCGCGTTCTTCATTTAGCACTGGCGCGTAGCTGTCGAAGACGTTGGCGCGGGCAAGACGGTGCATGGTGTTATCCATATCAGCCGCGAGCTTATCCAAGCCTTCTTGGGGCGTAACCTCGCCACTCATGACCGGTGCCAGATTTTGCCACCATAGCGGCGCCATGCGCGGGTAGTCCGGTACGTTGGTACCAGTAGGCGTCCAGTTGGATTCGTTCGGGCTGCGGTAGAATTCCACCAAACCGCCCAGCTTGGGTGCCATTTCGGTCATCTGCTCGGAGAAGATGTCAGACTCACGAATCGGCGTTAGGCCAGCCATCAGTTTTTCCAGCGAGGTGGTTTTCGCTACGGTGAACTGGGCAAACAGCCATGCCGCGCTGCGGCGGTCTTCGGGGGTTGAGTCAAAGAAGGTCCAAGACCCTACGTCCTGGTAGCCCACTTTCATACCTTCTTCCCAGTAGGGGCCGGTGGGGGAAGGGGCCATACGCCATAGTGGGTTGCCTTCATCATCGGTTACCGCCACCGATGGGTCGGTCATATCCGCAGTGAAGGCTGTGTACCAAAAGATCTGCTGAGCGATATGACCCTGTGCCGGTACCGGGCCTGCTTCACCAAAGGTCATGCCTTGTGCTTCTGGTGGCGCAAAATCACGTAGCCAATCCACGGCTTTCTGCATTGCGAAAACCGACGCTGGAGAGTTCGTGGCACCGCCACGGCTAACGCTGGCGCCTACGGGCTGGCTCTCTTCGTTAACTCGGATGCCCCAATCATCGACGGGGTTACCGAAAGGCACGCCGGGACTTCCCATACCCGCCATGGAGAGCCAGGAGTCATGGAAGCGCCAGCCCAGCGACGGGTCGCGTCGACCGTAATCCATATGGCCGTAAACGCGGGTACCATCGATCTCGCCGACATGTTCCGTAAAGAATTCAGCAATATCTTCGTAGGCGGTCCAGTTGGTGGGTACGCCTAGGTCATAGCCGTAAATCTCCCGAAACTGCTCTTGCAGGTCTTCACGCTGGAACCAGTCATAGCGGAACCAGTAGAGGTTGGCGAACTGCTGAGCAGGTAGCTGATAGATGCTTCCATCGGGGCCTGTGGTGTATTGCAGGCCGATGAAATCATCCAAATCTAGCGTGGGAAGCGTAAGGTCGGCCCACTCATTCTGCATTGCTTCAGAGAGGTTGATGGTGGTGCCATAGCGAATATGGGTGCCGATAGAATCAGAGTCGTTGATATAGCCATCGTAGATACTATTACCGGACTGCATCTGGTTCTGCATCGTATCGACTAAGTCACCCTCGCCGATGATGTTATGCGTGAGGTTAATGCCGGTCAGCTCGCTAAAAGCTTCCGCCAAAACTTCACTTTCATAGACGTGGGTGGTTAAGCCTTCGGCAACCGTTTGAATGTCCATACCCCGGAAGGGTTCGGCCGCTTGAGCAAACCAGAGAAGCTCTTCAATTTGCTCTTCACGACTTAGCGTGGAGTTTTGAAAATGCTCGTCTACAAGACGCTCAGCAATTGCCCGTGCGTCATGGTCGTCGGCTAACAGCGTCCCCGATGCGAGCATAAAGCTAGCGGCGAGGGTGGTGAGTTGGAAAGGTATGTTACGCATGTGGACCTCGTTTTGTTGTGTTCTTCCTTGGTGTTGAGACCATCCTTGATACTTCCGTAACGCTGGAGGCGCTTTGTTGCATTAACCCCAGCGCATTAACACCAGCAGCCATACCGCTGATAGTGCTAGTGCAATCCAGATAGAGAGCGTTGTAAAACCGATAACGCCTAGGTGAATAAAAGCAGCCGATAGCAAGCCAATAAATAGCCGGTCACCACGGGTAGTGCTAATGGGTAAAAAACCTTTTCGCTCAATCGTGGGCGATAAAATTTCCCATAGCGTCATGCCAGCTAGCATGGCGGCAATTGATGAAAAGAACAGAGCTGTTGGAGTTGTCCATACCATCCACGTCATAGCAACGTCTCCCTAGGTACGGCCGAGGGCAAAGCCCTTAGCAATATGGTTACGAACGAAATAGACCACCAAAATACCCGGCACAATGGTGAGCACCCCAGCGGCTGCCAGCGTTCCCCAATCAATGCCTGATGCGGTTGAGGTGCGGGTCATAATCATGCCAATTGGCTGAGCGCTAGTGGCGGTCAGTGTTCTTGCCAGCAGTAGCTCTACCCAGGAGAACATAAACAGGAAGAACAGTGTGACGCCGATGCCAGAGCGGATCATGGGTATAAAAATTTTGATAAAGAAGCGCGGAAAGCTGTAACCGTCTATGTAGGCCGTTTCGTCGATCTCTTTCGGCACGCTGCTCATAAAGCCCTCTAAAATCCAAATAGCCAGTGGGATATTAAACAGGCAGTGGGCCAGCGCTACGGCAATGTGGGTATCAAACAGGCCCACCGAATAGTAGAGCTGGAAGTAGGGCAGCAGGAACACCGCTGGTGGCGCCATCAGGTTAGTGAGTAGCCAGAAAAATAGATGCTTGTCGCCGATAAAACGGTAACGACTAAACGCATAAGCCGCTGGGAGTGCGACACAAATAGTGATCAGCATGTTCATGGCAACGTAAAGCATCGAATTGACGTAGCCCATGTACCAGCTTGAGTTAGTGAAAATGCCAATATAGTTATCAAACGTCAGGTTTTGGGGCCACAGCGTCATGGAACCCAAAATTTCGCTATTAGTCTGGAGCGACATATTGATTAGCCAATAAATTGGCAGAATCATCAGGAAAAGATACAGGCCTAACAGCACCCGCGAACGCCACCGGCTGCGCGCATTCCGACGACGGCGCTGAGCGGGGGTCGTCTTGCTGAAAATGGTGTTGTACTTTTCACCTTGCTGAGAATTTTCGAGATGGTACATATCATGCTCCCCCGTGCGGGTTCTTATCTTTTTGCATGTGCATGATGGTGGTGTAGAACACCCAGCTCACCAGCAAAATGACCAAGAAATAGATAATGGAGAATGCCGCAGAAGGGCCTAAGTCTTGTTGGCCGATGGCCATTGTGGCCAGCGATTGGCTCAAGAAAGTGGTTGAACTACCCGGGCCACCGCCGGTGAGCACGAAGGGCTCGGCGTAAATCATGAACGAGTGCATAAAACGTAACAGCACCGCAATGACCAGCACGTTGGTAAGCTTGGGAAGCTGGATATAACGGAATACTGCCCATTTTGACGCGCGATCGATGCGCGCGGCCTGGTAGTAAGCTTCAGGGATTGAGCGCAGGCCGCTATAGCAAAGCATGGCGACGAGCGGCGTCCAGTGCCAAACATCCATCAAGATAATCGTGGCCCAGGCATCGCCCGCATTACGGGTGATGTTGTAGTTGATCCCTAGCTCGCGAAGTCCGTAGCCCATGAGGCCGATATCGCCACGGGTGAAGATTTGCCAAATACTGCCCACCACGTTCCATGGGATTAGCAGCGGCAGGGTGATTAAGATCAGTACTGCTGATGCCTGCCAGCCGCGCTTGGGCATAATGAGGGCAATGCCGATACCCAAGGGCACCTGAATGGCCAAGATAGTCAGCGAAAAAAGGATTTGACGAAGAAAGGCCGCACGAAGCGCTGAGTCGTTTAAGATGCTTTCAAACCACTCCGTGCCGGTAAAGAAGCGCGCATTGGGGCCTAGTACGTCTTGCACCGAGTAATTAACGACCGTCATTAGCGGAATAAGGGCGGAGAATGCTACGAGAACCAGCATGGGAAGAACTAAAAGCCATGCACGGTTATTTTGCACTTTGTTATTCATGGCCGATCTCCACTAGATATTCGTCGATATAGAGAGCGATGTGTTGATCAGAAAACACGGCATAGGCAGCATCACCTATTATTGGGGCGTGCCCTTCAGGTAGACGTGCCTTGAAGAGTTGATCGTTCAGGGTGAAGCTCAACAGTGAATAGGTGCCCAAATCCTGTAGGTTGACGACCTCGATAGGTACGCTGCCAGCCTCTGGGGAGTTGCTGACCGTAATAAACTCCGGGCGAATACCGAGCTTGATATTGCTGGAGCTAGCAGTCGCGACGATACGGCGTATGGCCTCGCTCACAGGTAACGCCCGCTCGCCAAACATCACTTTGCCCTCTTGGTGGGCGACGCTCATGAAATTCATGCCCGGGCTACCAATAAAGTAGCCTACAAAGGTATGTGCCGGTTTTTCAAAGAGTTCCCGGGGCGTCCCGAACTGCACCACCTGACCGTCGTACATGACCGCGATTTTGTCGGCGAAGGTGGACGCCTCCAGCTGGTCGTGGGTGACATAGATCATGGTGATATTGAAGCGCTCGTGAATCTCTTTGAGCTTGCGGCGTAGCTTCCATTTGAGCTGCGGGTCGATCACCGTCAGCGGTTCGTCAAACAGGATGGCCGAGACGTCGTCGCGCACCAGCCCGCGGCCCATGGAGACTTTTTGCTTCTCATCGGCAGTGAGGTTTTTGGCTTTCCGCGAGAGCAGTGGCGTGAGATCTAGGATATCGGCCACTTCACGCACTTTGGGATCCAGCCGATACTCAGGGATGTTCATGTTGCGAAGCGGGAAAGCCAGGTTGTCATACACCGTCATGGTGTCGTAGATGACAGGGAACTGAAATACCTGAGCAATATTGCGCTCTTCGGGAGGAAGTTCGTTAACCCGCTGCCCATCGAATAGCACATCACCTTCTGATGGCTCTAACAGCCCAGAGATAATGTTTAGTAGCGTTGACTTGCCGCAGCCAGAGGGGCCAAGCAATGCATAAGCACCGCCTTGATGCCAGACGTGATCCATTTGGCGGATCGCATAATCGTCACTTCCCGTCGGGGTTTTACTGTAACTATGGGCAAGTCCCTTAAGCGTAATTTCAGCCATTGACGATGCCTCCTTGGCCTGCGGGCACGTGCACTGTGCTGCCCTGTTTATCGAAGGCGTAAAGCTGACGACTGGAGAAGTAAACCTTGATAGGTGTGTTGACGTGAAATTCGTGAATGCCAGCTAAATGAAGCACGAGCGGAAACCGCTTATGGCTGACATGTAAAAAGGTTTCAGATCCGCTTATTTCGGCGACGTCAACACTCACCGGCAGCTCTATATCGCTAGGTGATGTGGGAGAAAGAGTGATATGCGAGGCGCGTATCCCAAAATCATAGGTGCCCTTCGATAGGCTTTGTAAGCCATCGTCACAGGGAAAGCTTAAAGAGGGGTCAAAGGAGATAGCCGCAGTGCTTAGGGTTCCCGGTACAATATTGATAGGCGGTTCTGAGAACATTTCGGCGCTATAACGGCTGTTGGGTTGGCGGTAGACCTGGTCGGTAGGGCCGTACTGGAGAAGCTTACCTTCATGAAGCACTGCAGTATTGCCCCCCAATGCTAGCGCTTCGTTAGGCTCTGTGGTGGCATAAACCGCAATACAGTTGCGCTCTTTAAACAGGTCACGCAGCTCGTCACGGAGTTCCTCTCTAAGCTTGTAGTCAAGGTTAACAAGCGGTTCATCGAATAAGATGAGGTCAGCTTCTTTTACCAGGGCGCGGCCCATCGCAGTGCGCTGCTGCTGCCCGCCGGATAGCTCCTGTGGGTACCTATCCAGCAGGTGCTCTATGCGAAGCATTTCGGCAATCTTGCCGACGCGATGCTCAATCTCTTTTTTAGGGGTGTTGGCAAGCTTCAAGGGAGAGGCAATATTGTCGCGCACGGTTAGGCTGGGATAGTTGATGAACTGCTGGTAAACCATGGAGACGTTGCGCTTTCGAACGGAAACGCCGGTCACGTCTTTACCGTCCATGAAGATTTTGCCCTTGGAAGGTTGCTCCAAACCTGCCATCAAGCGCATTAGCGTGGTTTTGCCTGCTAATGTTCGCCCGAGTAGCACGTTAAACGAACCTGGCTCTAGCTCAAGTTCTACACTACTAATATGAGGAACCCCGCCAACGACGTGGTCAATATGCTGTAGATATAAGGACATGCCGATCTCGCTAGCGTCATTGTTATTGGAAAATTGCTACTGAAAATCGTTATTGCTTGATGAGCGTGATGGTGGCTGTGGTGGTGGAATCTGCGCTGAGTTGCTCAGTTTCCGCACAGGAATTTTCAATAACGAAAGGCTAGTTGATCATTTTCGAACTTGCAACGCATTTTATGTGCTTATTTGGGCTTTTTAACTTATGTCTAATGCCATGCCAGTGGCAGAAAAGAAGAGGGAGCGTTTGCTGCGAGCGTTGGGCGAAGGAGATAGGCGGGAAGTTTTCGCTTTAGAAAGCGTCGAGAAAAGCAGGGCACAAAAAAACCGGCCCCAAATGAGGGCCGGTTAGAGGGCAGGCGAACGAATTATTTAACGCTCATTTCCTCGCTTGCCGGTTTGGTAACCGGTGCTGCGTTATGGTTAATGAGAGTTGATTTGTCCGTTGCAAATGCATCGTAAGCGAAGTCGTCTACGGTCAGCATTTCAAGCACTTCAGCTTCAAAGGTGCGCATGAACTGGGCATCTTCTTCGCTGATTAGCCCTTTCTCTAGAGCCGCTTCCACACGTGCTTCTGGGTGAAGGGCTGTCTGAGGCAGCTCGCCTTTAGCGTAAGCCTTGTTCACCGTGCGGTAGATTTTCTCTGCGCGCTCGTACTCAGCCAGCAGGGCATTATAACGGGCTAGCGGATTGCGCTCTTGACCATCATCTTGATCCCACGTATTGACAAGCAGCTTGGTGCGCAGGGCGCTATGGCTAGAGACGCGCTGGGCAATATCCCGTGCTAGGTCGTCACTGGGCTTATCCCAACGGCGGCCAGTGGGCATTGTCACCGCGTTAAGCACTTTACCAAGCGCGCGATTTGGCAGGTTGTCGAAAATTTCGACAAAGGCCTGCTCAGCACGGTGTAGCA
This sequence comes from Vreelandella venusta, assembly GCF_044809155.1. Lineage (GTDB taxonomy): Bacteria > Pseudomonadota > Gammaproteobacteria > Pseudomonadales > Halomonadaceae > Vreelandella > Vreelandella venusta_B. The sequence continues at coordinate 1,834,681 of NZ_CP085241.1, read as the reverse complement.
AGAAGCGGCAGCTGTAATGCAGAAGCGCTTCTTCACCTTCGACCTTATCGCCTGCTTGCCACTGCTTGAGCACCATAGAGGCCAGATAAAGGTTAGAGAGCACGTCACCCAGGCGGGCAGAGAGCATTTCGCGCTTTTTAAGCTCAGAGCCGAGGCTTGCCATAGCCGCGTCGGCACATAGGCCAAAACTAGCAGACAGACGTGCAATGTCCTGGGCATAAATAGCCGCCGGGCCGTCGAATGGCACGCTGGCTTTGCCGAGACCAAGCCCCAAGGTAAAGGCGCGTGCCGCATTACCGAAAATCAGGCCTGCATGGCCAAAGAAGGCTTTATCAAACGCTTTGATATCGTTGGCATCTTTCGCCGCTAGCTCGTCAAGGACGTAAGGGTGACAGCGAATAGCGCCCTGACCGAAGATCATCAGGTTGCGGGTCATGATGTTCGCGCCTTCCACGGTGATCGCCACCGGGTTCGCGCTATAGCCAATGCCTAGATAGTTGCGCGGGCCAAGGGTAACCGCTTTACCACCGTGAACGTCCATCGCATCACTTAGCAGTACGCGCTGGAATTCAGTGAGCTGACTTTTCAGAATGGCAGAGGGTACCGCCGGCTTCTCGCCATGGTCGATCAGGTTGGCGGTTTGGTACACCGTGGCCGCAGAAATGTAGGCCAACGACGCCATACGTGCTAATGGTTCCTGAACACCTTCCATCTCGGCTACCGGCACGTTGAACTGACGACGAACGCGGGTGAAACCACCGCTCCAGCCCAGTGCGTAGCGCGCGGTGCCAGTTGCGCCGGAAGGTAGCGTGATACAACGGCCAATAGAGAGGCACTCCACCAGCATCCGCCAGCCTTGGCCAATCATATCCGGGCCGCCGATAATGGTATCTAGCGGTACGAAGACGTCGTTACCTTTGATCGGGCCGTTCATAAACGGGCTGCCGATGGGGTGATGACGACGACCAATGTCCATGCCATCGGTATCACGGGGAATCAGCGCTAAGGTAATGCCACGATCTTCTTCTTCACCCAGCAAGTTTTCGGGGTCAAAAAGACGGAACGCTAAGCCCACTACGGTAGCGATAGGCGCCAGGGTGATCCAGCGCTTCTCAAAGTTGAGGCGAACGCCGACAACTTCTTCGCCGTTGATGACCTGTTTACACACCACACCGGTATCCGGTAGCGAGGTAGCATCAGAACCAGCACGGGGGCCTGTTAAGCCAAAGCAGGGGATTTCACGGCCATCGGCCAGGCGGGGCAGGTAGTGATCTTTCTGCTCTTGAGTGCCGTACTTCAGCAGCAATTCACCTGGGCCGAGCGAGTTGGGTACGCCCACGGTCACCATCAGGGTTTCATTGGCGGAAAGCTTCTGCAGCACTGTGGACTGGGCTTTAGCAGAAAAGCCTAAGCCGCCGTACTCCTTCGGGATAATCATACCGAAGAAGCCTTCTTTCTTCAGAAAGTCCCAAAGTTCTTGGGGAAGGTCGGCACGCTCTTTAGCGATATCCCAGGCGTTACACATGCCTGCGGCTTTTGCACACTGATTGTCGATAAACGCCTGCTCGTCTTCGCGCAGACCCTCATCTTTAAAGTCGAGCAGCTTGTTCCACTGCGGCTTACCTGAAAAGAGCTCACCGTCCCAGGAGACGCTTCCCGCTTCCAGTGCGGTGCGTTCTGTGGCAGATACTTTGGGTGCGACTTTTTTGAAGATAGCGAAGAGGCGCGGTGTCAGCCACTTGCTACGCAGCGCAGGCAGGCCCGCAGCCGCCACCACGGCTGCGCCAATCAGCAGTATGGTACCCGTAATCGGCGCGTCGAATAACACGCCGATAAGGCCGAGAACGCCAAGGACAGCGAGCGCTGGCGTTGCGCCCGCTTCCCGACGCATCACGATGAGCAAGCCGACAACGGCAAGCACAATAAGTAGTAGGGTTAGCATATAACCTCTCCGTGGGTTGTTAATTCGCGTTTTGTTAATTGATAGTGCATTTAAACAGATGTTTGAATTCTGGCAGATTCTCGCTGTTCAGTGCAAGCCTTTCGCGTGTTTGCCGCAGCCATAAGCCCATCGCTTTGATAGTGCTGCTACAACTTCCTGGGCTACTGCAACGGCTGTTCTCAGCCGCTCGTTTTAACGCTGCGTTTAATCACTACTGTAGCGTATGGGTGACGGGGTTGTTCTCTGTGCGATGTGCTACGTAGATGTACTGTGCATAAAAAAACGCCATAGCGGTATGCTATGGCGTTTTGAGTTATTCTTTCAAAGTAAAGTTCAGTGCTGTTTTGCGGGTGCTCCGTTCGCGACGTAGTATGCAACGTCGGTGCGTGGCAGCGGCTCGCGGCCACGAATGCGGTCGGCAATTTTTTCCGCCAGCATGATGGTGGGTGCGTTTAGGTTGCCAGTAGGAATCACCGGGAACAGCGATGCATCCACCACGCGAAGCCCTTCGAGACCATGCACGCGGCCTTGGGCATCGGTGACGGCCATTTCACCTTCACCCATGCGGCAGCTGCCACAAGGGTGGTAAGCGGTTTCGGCGTGCTGTTTCACGAAGCTGTCTAGCTCTTCGTCGCTTTGCACGTCAGGGCCCGGCGCAATCTCACGACCTCGGTATTGATCGAAAGCCGGTTGAGCGATGATCTCGCGGGTCAAACGAATCGCGTCGCGGAACTCTTCCCAGTCCTTCTCTTTGGCCATGTAGTTGAACAGAATGCTTGGCGCAGCGTGGGGGTCTTTGGACGTCAGACGGATACGGCCACGGCTTTCTGAACGCATGGAGCCGACGTGCGCCTGGAAACCGTGCGCCTGAACCGCACTCTTACCGTTGTAACTAATGGCAATGGGCAAGAAGTGGTACTGCAGGTTGGGCCACTCCTCCTCGTCACGGCTGCGGATAAAGCCGCAGGACTCAAACTGGTTGCTGGCGCCCACGCCGGTGCCCTTAAATAACCATTCAGCACCGATTTTCGGCTGGTTGTACCACTTCAGCGCCGGATAGAGCGAAATGGGCTCTTTGCACTCGTACTGAATGTACATTTCCAAGTGGTCTTGCAGGTTTTCACCCACACCGGGTAGTTCGTGTACCACGGGAATACCCAGCTCTTTCAGCCACTCTGGGTTACCGACGCCAGAGCGTTGAAGAATTTGCGGTGAGGCAATCGCACCACCGCACAGCAGCACTTCGCGCCGTGCGCGGGCCTGCTGGGGCTGGCCTTTTTGCTCGTAGCGTACGCCAACAGCGCGTTTACCATCGAACTCAATGACATCGGTGACGGCGTGGGTTTCGATAGTGAGATTGCTGCGCTGTTTGGCGGTATCCAGATAACCCCGAGCGGTAGAAGCGCGGCGCCCGTTGGGCGTTACGAAACGGTCCATGGGGCCGAAACCTTCTTGCTGGTAGCCGTTAACATCGTCGGTTTCTGGATAGCCTGCTTGCTTGCCCGCTTCAATAAAGGTGCGGTAAAGCGGGTTATTGCCCGCTTTGGGCGTCGTGACGCTTACTGGGCCATCACCACCGTGGTAATCGTTCGGGCCGATATCGCGGGTTTCACACTTTTTGAAGTAGGGCAGGCAGCTTAAGTAGTCCCACTCCTCCAACCCGGGCTGTTTGGCCCAGTTGTCGTAATCCAACGCGTTGCCGCGTATATAGCACATGCCGTTAATCAGCGAGGAGCCGCCAAGGCCTTTGCCTCGGCCACACTCCATGCGGCGGTTGTCCATGTGCGGCTCGGGGTCGGTTTCGAACGCCCAGTTGTAGCGCTTACCCTGCAGCGGGTAGGCCAGGGCCGCGGGCATCTGGGTGCGGAAGTCAAAGCGGTAATCTGGGCCGCCGGCTTCTAGCAGCAGCACGCTGACGTTGCTGTCTTCGGTCAGGCGCGTAGCCAGCACGTTACCTGCTGATCCAGCGCCAATAATAATGTAGTCGAATTCGCGTGATTGAGACATGGGGGCTCCTTTAAAACACCGACTCAAACGGGCCCATCTCGATCTGTACGGACTTGGTCTGAGTGTAGTGATTTAGCGTTTCAACACCGTTTTCACGGCCAATCCCCGACTCTTTGTAGCCGCCTACCGGCATTTCAGAAGGCGACTCGCCCCAGGTGTTGACCCAGCAGATTCCCGCTTCCAGCTGGTGAATCACGCGGTGAGCGCGGTTCAGGCTCTCGCTGAAGACGCCGGCAGCCAAGCCATACTTGGTGTCGTTGGCGCGGCGGATCACTTCGTCTTCGTCATCAAACGTAAGCACGGACATCACTGGGCCAAAGATCTCTTCTTTGACGACGCGCATCTCATCGGTGCAGTCAGTGAAGATGGTGGGGGCTGCCCAAGCGCCTTTCGCCCATTCGCCGCTGTTCCATGTTTCGCCACCGGCCAGCACTCGCGCGCCTTGCTCTTTGCCAAGCGCGATGTAAGAGAGCACTTTTTCCTGGTGTTCAAAGCTGACCAACGGCCCGAAGTTGATGCTGGGATCCATCGGGTCGCCCGCTTTGATGCGCGCCACGCGCTCTACCAGCTTGGCCTCAAACGCCTGTTGAACACTGCGCTCAACAAACACGCGGGTGCCGTTAGTGCAGATTTGGCCGCTGGAGTAGAAGTTCGCCATCATAGCGGCATCCGCAGCGCGGTCGAGATCGGCATCGGCAAAGACGATCAGCGGAGACTTGCCGCCTAGCTCCATGGTGACATCTTTCAGCGTGGAGCCACCGGCCGCTGCCATAACCTTCTTGCCTGTGCCCACTTCACCGGTGAACGAGACTTTGGCAATGCCTTCGTGTTCGGTCAGCATGGCGCCCACGTGGCCATCCCCCTGTACCACGTTGAATACGCCGTTGGGTAGGCCTGCTTCGGTGAAAATCTCGGCCAGTTTGATCGCTGTCAGTGGAGTGACTTCACTGGGTTTGAACACAATGGCGTTACCCGCTGCCAGCGCCGGTGCGGCTTTCCAGCAGGCAATTTGAATCGGGTAGTTCCATGCGCCAATTGCGCCAATCACGCCCAGCGGCTCACGGCGGGTGTAGACGAATGAGCTATCGCGCAATGGAATCTGGCTACCCTCAATAGCGGGTGCAAGACCTGCGTAGTACTCCAGTGCATCGGCACCGGTGACGATATCGACGCTGGCGGTTTCGCTAATCGGCTTGCCGGTATTGCGCGTTTCCAGTTCGGCAAGTTCATCGTTGCGTTCACGCAGCAGCGCCACGGCGCGCAGCAGAATGCGCGAACGCTCCATGCCGGTCATGGCGGCCCACTCGCGCTGGCCACGCTGTGCGGCTTCAACGGCGCTGTCGACATCGGCTTGGCTTGCCTGGCCAATGGTGGCCAGCAGGCTGCCATCATACGGATTGGTTACGGTAAATGTTTCGCCGGAGGTGGCATCAACCGGGCGACCATCGATGTAGAGGGGCTGTACGTCTTGAGCGGCCATGCTGATCTCCTTAATAAAGTTCGGCAGCGGATGCATCTTTTAGGCATCCGTAATGGGTCAGTAGCTGGTCGAGATAGGTGTGCGCAAGATGACGTGCTTCTTCGGCATCCAACCCTTCGGGCGTTAACGCACCGCGTAGCCAGAGGCCGTCGATCATCGCGGCTAACCCGCGGGCAGCGTTGCGGGCGTCGCGCCGAGTCATGACTTTGCGGAACTGGTAGCAGAGGTTGGCGTAGAGGCGCCGGTCATTCACATACTGCAAACGTTGGAGCACGGGCTTATGCATGCTGCTCGCCCAAAAAGCGAGCCAGGTTTTAGCGGCTGGCCCGGTGACCTGGGTGCGGTCGAAGTTACCCTCGATGATGGCGCCAATATGGGCGCGAGGGGAGTCATCTTCCAACGCGTGACGGCGTGCTGCGACAGCATCGCTGAGATCCGTCAAAATTTGCCGCATGGTGGCTTCGAGTAAGCCATCCTTGCCGCCAAAATAGTGGCTAATAATACCTGCAGAGACCCCCGCGTGGCGGGCGATACGCATCACCGTTGCCTCAGCAAGGCCAACCTCATCAATAGCCGCCATGGTGGCCTTAATTAACTGCTGGCGGCGTATTGGTTCCATTCCCACCTTAGGCACAGCTATCTCCTAATGACGTTGAATGCCCATTACCCCTGAGCCTTGAAAAGCAGGGGTAGGCATGGTTACCTAGTCATGATGACATTTTTTTATTGAACGTTCAATCAATAAAAATGGATGCTGCTTAGTTGCTGGGTTTTAAAGCTAAGTGACTGAAGCAAAACCTTTAATGTGCCTATTCGAAACAGTTTGATGGTCAACGAGAAAGGGGATTGATAATGACAAAACCACACTACTCACGAGGATTTGCCGCTCTTCTAATCGCCGCCGGGTTGCCGGCAGTCGCTTCTGCGAACGAGTGCAGCAGCGTTCGTTTTGCAGAAGTGGGTTGGACCGACATAACCGCGACCACCGCGATGGCAAGTGAAGTGTTAGAAGCGCTGGGGTACGAGCCACGCGTAGATACGGTGTCAGTACCGATTGCCTATGCCGGTATGCGTAATAATGATTTTGACGTCTTTCTAGGTAACTGGATGCCCTCAATGGCCTCCATTAGCGATCCGTATATTGAAAGCGGAGAAGTGGAGCGCTTAGTAGCCAACCTTGAGGGGGCTAAATACACGCTGGCGGTACCTCAGTATGTGTATGATGCCGGCGTTACCTCAGTAAACGATTTAGCCGAACACGCTGAGCAGTTCGAGCAGCGTATTCACGGCATTGAGGCGGGTAACGACGGTAACGAACTTATCGAGCAAATGATCGATGACGATGCTTATGGGCTAGGGGATTGGCAGGTGGTCGATTCCAGCGAGGCGGGGATGCTGGCCGAGCTTCGCGCACGAGTGCCTAACGAAAAGTGGATGGTGTTCCTGGGTTGGGAGCCGCATCCCATGAACACTAATTTCGATATGGCCTACCTTTCGGATGCAGACGACTACTTTGGCCCGAATCTAGGCGGCGCGACAGTATATACCAATACCCGCGCAGGATTTGTTGAGTCTTGCCCCAACGTGGGCGAGCTGCTGAGCAACATGACGTTCACGCTGGAGATGGAAAACCAGCTAATGAGCGCCATCATGGATGAGGGGATTGATCCGCGTGAGGCAGCGCGAACGTATCTCAACCAAAAACCAGAGGTGCTAGCGGTGTGGCTGGAGGGCGTCACGACCCGTGACGGTGGCGAAGCACTACCCGCTGTGCAGGCCGCGCTGTAAGCCAGTACGCTAAACGCCAATAAAAGGCAGGCCGTTTCGGCTTGCCTTTTGGCGCTGATATAGGCATACTCTGCACCCGCTGGTGTCGGAAAGGCTACGTAGCTCAGCTGGTTAGAGCACATCACTCATAATGATGGGGTCCCCTGTTCAAATCAGGGCGTAGCCACCAACCAGCGTAAGTATGCTGTATTAAGGCATACAACTATGGTGGCCCCTTAGGTCCTCCCGCAACGCTAAACTGCGAACCCCGCCAGGCCCGGAAGGGAGCAACGGTAGTGGTGGCTGCGTGTGCCGGGATGTGGCTTTTGGGGCCGCCTCCATTTCTGTCGTTTCCGGCCTTTTTTGACATAAGTTCTGGTTTCTCGTGATATAACCCATCTTTGTAGTAATTCTGCGAAATGGGATGTTGTCATGTGAAGACATAAGCTCCGCCATTCCCGTGTCAAGAACCTCTACAAATTTGCTATCTTCAAAACTGCCTCAGCTCATACTGTAGAGTCCTCTCTAGAATTTGATGTTTGCTATCATTTTGAATATTCCCCTCAAGTTAAGTTCTGCTTTTCAAAGTCATTGTGAGTTTTATAATAGTAATTATGGCACTGTTGTATAAAAATCGAGGACTTCGTCACCTCGGAGAACTTCATCACCTCAAAGAGACTCGACTTGCAGCCAATATTTTTTACGTATGAGTGGCCATTCAAGTTTGAACCACGGAGTGAAGCATTCAGCGTTTTGACGCAATTCTTCATCTAATGCTTCAGGTGCAATATAACGGCAATCCGCTACTTCGTTTTCATTAAGGATAATTTTTTTATCCGAGCGCGCTACATAAACTGAGCATAGCTCATTCTCGGCTCCAGCATCGCCAAACACGGCTTTATAACGAAAACGATAGAGAAACTTGGGGTGAGGTGAGATGGAGAGTTCCTCTTTCAGTCGTCGTTTCACAGAGGCCATGTCATCCTCCCCCCTGCGCGGGTGGCTACAACAACTATTTGACCAGTAGAGTGGCCAAAGTGGTTTCATCGCACTGCGTTGTTGCAATAAAAGGTCATTATCACTATTGAACACAAACACGGAGAAGGCCCTGTGCAACTGCCCCTGACCTTGATGGCATGCTAATTTAGAGTCGTATCCCAATATTTGATTTTGTTCATCAACGAGGATTAAGGGTTCGTTATCAAAGGATACAACGGTATTTCGAGTATGCGCCATGCAGTTGGCCCTATGCTGATGAACCATGCGTGTGAAAATGGTTCTGTATTAATGTTGAGCATCATGTTTGGTCGCTATCCATAACGCCACCAACAATGCATGCGGCACTGTCAAAACAGCCAAACCCCAGAAAATCACCCTGACGGCGTTTTCGAGCCAAGCGCTTTCAAGATTGGCACTCGCGCCACTCATGGCCCACCAGGCAATCCCCCCTAGCGCAATAGCGATAACGGTGGCGGGAGCTGCGCGTCGTGCAAGTATTTTGACGTCAATCGCCTTGAACACCCGATGTTCTGCGCCCAGCAGAAGCAAAAAATGACGCAGGCTATGCACAATACAAAAGTAAAAAGCGAAGGCAAGCAATGGAGGTAAAAGAAGCATTGGCGCAGCCAAGGTACAAAGTTCAAGGAGTAACTTAGTACGGCTTCTGCTTTGCGTCAGAGACATAGCAATAACGAGCAACAATACCCAGCCCAGTATTAGCAGGCGTCCTGTCGGTATCACGATAGTCGAAACCACTTCTTGATCCTGTTGCAATAGCCAAGCAAACAGTATCGCTACTTGTTCCGGGTTTCCTGCCATCGGGCCAATGATAGGCAAGCTGCCGCTTAACCATCCCAACCCGGTATGCCCGCCTTTGGGTAAGAAAATGCAATCTGTTATCGCAAAGTGCCATATTGAAAGTCCCAAAAAGCCCACCAGTGCAAGCGTCGGTTGCCAAACAATAAACGCTATGGTGAAGGCCATTAGCGCCACATAACCTGCCAGCCACTGAAGGTTACTACGCCCGCGAAACTCCTTGAGAGCGTTAATGATCACCGGATCGGCGCCGCCGTGAGACAAGCCAAACAGCGCAATAGGAATTAAAATCATCCAGAACTGCAGATCTAGCTCGAGCTTGGGTAGCCAAGCGGCTATCACACCAAGAAAGAGCGCAGCCATCATCACCCAAACGCGGTGGGACTCTGCCGTGGCAGAATTGATTTCGGGCATGGTGCCTCTCCCATGTATGAAAACTGCCTGACAATTCGATGCTATGTCTGTCAGAAAGTATACGTCTACGAGTTTCGCGCTAGCCTAATGGCCGCCCTCAAAAATGGTCCAGAGGGTAATCCACGCATAATGGCCAGCAAATCACCTAGATGCGGCTCATCGCCTAAAAAACGACGCTGTTCAACCGCACTAGTACGTTTGAACAATTGCATAAACCAACCGGGAGCCTGCTCAGGGGATTGACGCAACGCCTGTAAAAAAACCTTATCCATCCACTCAAGTGTTGAGGAACGCAGCTTCGGCGGCGTTAGCTTCCAGCAACCGGTTTCGCTAGCTTTATAAACTTGCCTAGCCACGTCTGCCGACCCTCGTTGGCAGCTGGCAAACATGTATCCTGTAGCAGGACGCATCCACCCGCCGCGTATGCCAGCAGCCAAGTAACGTGAGTTAAGTGACGGCGGCACCACAGGCATCATAGGTAGGCAGCCCGTTTCCTGCCGCAATAGCGTCCACTGGTTTCCCAGCTGTTTATTCAACCATTCAGTGAGTTGATAAGGGATTTGCTGCGATAACAATCGCTGGCAGAAGGGGTGCGTATTATCAACGTGGAAACAGGTCCATTCAGCTAACAGCCGATGATCATCCAGAGGTAACAGATAAACGAAATTGACCCCACTCAAGCCGCTTTGAAAATCCATTAAACAAGCGGTTGAGGGTGAAACCCCATGGTTGGTGCGATGCACTTCAACGCCATGAAAAACCTGCCAGACGCCCTTATGGGAAGACAGCATAGCGGGTTCCGGCGGGCGAGTATCGATGACTAGATTTGATGTCAACTCACCCTTGGAAGTGGTAATTTGCAGGCCATCGTCCAGAGGTGAAATCGTGCCGACGTCAATACCGTACGTCACATGAAACTCTGGGCGCGTCGCCATCGCCGTATAGGCAGAACGCCGCATGGCATCAGCAGATAACAGAGAGTAGCAGTGGTCTTGATCTTCGCGTTCGACGCACTGGTTTTCAAATTTGACCTGCCAACGCGGCCAACGATGACTGATCGCCTCGCGAAAAGGGTGCGGTTGCTGATCCCAGAAGCACCAAGTCCGGTCATTGGTGTCTTCATGGCGGGCCTCAAGCAGATGAACGCGGGGCGCCGACTTGTGTGGTGGAATAGTGTCTACCAGCCAACTCGCGATGCTGAGGCCTGCGAGACCAGCTCCTAGAATGGCGACATCGGTATCGGCTGGCATACTTAAATGGCTCCATGACTACTAGCGCCATCGTAAAATGCCAGGGTACGGCCCAGAGAATGATGAAGTGTCTCGTCATGAACGGGGGACTTAGCAGGCACTAGGGCTGGCAATGCCAATATGCTCTGGTAAGCCTTCGCCAAGCTTGGCACAACCACACGATGGCCCCAATACTGCGTAGCATTGAGGCGATGAATACGCCGACCGATATCACGGTAGATACGTAACGCAACGCCTATTGCTAGTCGCGCCCTAGCCGGCAGATAAGCGAGGCCTTGCCACCCGCTGACATAATAATGTTCAGCCAGTGCCAACAATTGTTGAATCGCCTGCCAAGCCTGCTGGCGTGCCTGGTCATCGCCTGCGGCAATCTGGTCTGCCGTGACATCACCAGACATCCAGGCAGCAGGCAGATACAGCCGACCGTCATGAGCGTCTTCAAGAACGTCGCGCGCGATGTTGGTCATTTGCATGGCAATACCTAGGTCAATAGCAAAAGCCAACGCACGATCCGGCTGTTTGGCGTCGAGCAAATTACACATCATCACGCCAACCGTTCCCGCTGCCCCATAAGCATAATGCAACAGCGCCGACTCGCTGGTTAGATGCAGACGGGACAGGTCAACGGTCATAGTCGTAATTAGGTCTTGCATAGCGTGATAAGCCCTGGAACCGGGACTAAACAATGAGCAGATATCAGTTTCAAGCGTTGCCACAAAATCTCGATCAATTGGCGATAGCGGCAACGCTTGCGTGTATTCAATGGGGGTATCAGTTGATTGGTCCTCTAAAACCATGAGCAAGTACGGCTCACCAGGGGAGCGCGAAGCAAGCCTCTGCTGCAAAAGGCAAAGCATCTGTCTGGCGCGAAGCCGCTCTGCGATGGTGGTCGCATTATCGGCAATATCGTCCACTTGTCGGCATACATGATAAAGCTGCGCTCCAGACTGCAACTGATAAGCAGGCAAAAAACGTCCCGCCCAATGAAAGCTTCGGCCGTGCAGGCGCAGAGTTGCTTGAGACGTTGTGCTTGGAGTAGTCATAGGACGTTTTTACCTTGCATGGTCATCAGCCGCTTTTGACGTTTGTGGCTGTCTTCCTGTACCAACCGTGCGACAACGCCAGCAGAAGAAACTACACCTGGCACACCGGCGCCGGGGTGTGTGCCTGCACCTACAAAATACAGGTTGTCAAAGTGCGGAGAACGGTTATGGAATCGTAGCCCTGCCGATTGTGTCAACGTGGGCGCAATCGAAAAACCGCTCCCAAAAGGGCTCGAAAGTGCATCCTGGAAATAGCGCGGCGTTATTGAATGGGTGGCACCCAACTGTTCAAACAGATCAGGCATTAAGCGCTGCTGTAAGGTCAGCAAAATGTGTTGTGTGAGAATTGGCTCAAGTTTGTCCCAATCTTGCTTTCCGTTGAGGTTTGGCACCGGCGCTAATACATAGAACGCATCACCGTTGGCAGGCGCCATCTCTGGGTCAGTGGCGCTCGGACGGTGAAGATAAAGGCTGAGATCATCAAGCAGCTCATGCTTATCGAAAATGGCGTCAAGGATCTCTTTGAACGTATCACCGAAGACAATCGTGTGATGTTCAAGCTCTGGATAACGCCGTTGCGTGGTGAAGTAGACCACTACCAGTCCCATCGACTGTTTCATACGGCGTCGCCATCTATTCAATAAGCGACCCCAGCCCCTCATCGGCAACCAGTGCTCATAGACATGCAGCGGGTCGACATTGCTGACCACAATATCAGCCTCGTAGTGCTCGCCCGTCACCACCTCCACGCCGGTAACATAGTGACGCTCCGCACTGATTGCACTAACCTGCTGACAGGTCCTGATGAGTCCGCCGTGTCGTTGAAATAAGGCGGCAAGCGCCGCAATCAGTGCACCCGTGCCTCCTTTTGGGTACCAGACGCCGCCACGGCGCTCAAGAGCATGAATCAATCCGTAAAGTGACGATGTGCGGTACGGGTGTCCGCCCACCAACAATGAAGGCACGGAAAACGCTTTACGCAATCGCTCGTCGTTGAAAAAACGCGACACAAAACCGTACAGGCTGACATCGGCCCGCAGTCGGACCAAGTCGGGTAATACTTTGAGCATGTCCGTCACTTTAGTGAAGGGCTGCTCCGCCAGATCGACAAAACCGCGCTGATACATTACCTCTGTCGCTTTCAGAAAATCTGCATAAGCAGCGCCTTCTCCTGGCGATAATCGCTCGATTTCTGCGACGGTGTCATCGATACCGCTTTTGTAGTCAAAATAGCTACCATCGGCAAAATCCATCCGGTAGAAAGGTTCAACGGGCATAAGAGTGACATGCTCTTCCAAACGTTCGCCAAAGCGCTCAAACAGTGCCTCAAAAATGAAAGGCGCGGTAATCACTGTCGGCCCAGCATCAAAAGCAACCCCGTCTAAATGGAAAACGCGGGCACGTCCACCGATATCCGCATGGCGTTCAAGCAACTCGACGTTCCAGCCTTCGGACAACAGGCGCAGAGCAACGGCAATTCCGCCAAATCCCGATCCAATGACAACGGCCTTGCCATGCACGGATGCTGGGTTAAGTGTCAAAGCGCTCATAAAGACAACTCTTGCATAGCATTGATATCCTGGTCTGACCCAGACAGTTGCTCAAAATAGGTCGTTATTATCAGTTGATGTTTCTCAAGACGATGGCGCAGCTTTGCCAAAACATCTTGTAATGCCATGCCAAGTGAGTTGGGAAAGAGCTGAATAAGAGCATTTGCACGGGTTAACGCCGCTGAGGCATGCCGGGTGGCGCGGCACATGGCTTGAGAAGCTGGGTTCGACAGCCGCTGTGACCGAACCGGCCAATGACGCGGCCAAGCGTGATAACAATGGTAGTGTTCTGGCTGCAGGCGTTGTGCGCAACCAACATCTAGATCATCTAAATCATCAATAATTTGATAAGCCAGCCCCACGGCTTTTGCAAACCGGTGAAGCTGTACGCATTGCTGCTCATTAATATTCCCGCCTATTGCCGCGGCTTCCAGAGGCAGTGCAATCAAGGGAGCCGTCTTGGCCATTGTTGCTTGCAGGTACTCGGTAACAGTGGGAACAAGTCGTTGATGATGGATAGCATCTTGGCAGTCAGCATTGCAGGAGCCGCGCGAGGCTAATTCGATGCTCTGACCGGCAATCACCTGGCCTGATCGCTCGGTCAGGAGCTGAATCAGCGATAAGCTGTGCGCGGGTTGGTCACTATTCAGGGCAGCACGGAAGGCCGCGGTGAGTAAAAGATCGCCTGTGCAGAGCGCAACTCCAGGGTTGTCACGTTTCCAGACAGTCGGCTGCCCACGGCGTTCACTGTCGCCGTCGCACAGATCATCGTGCACAAGCGATGCATTATGCATAAGCTCAGATGCGGCAGCAGCGGCAATTCGATGGGCACTTGATGACTTGAACGCCATCCCACTGAGCAATGCTAAACGAGCGCGCAATTGACTTCCGCCCGTCTCAAGATGATAAAGGCTAGCGGCTTGCGCTGGCCAATTATCCGCCGCATTAAGGCTTTCACGCATTAATGCATTTACTTGTTCGAGTTCGCGTTCAACGTCACTCACATCGGATGGTGCTTTCATTGTCTCGATGCCACCATCAGCTTTGAAATTGGCGGTTTGATTGAGGGTTGCAGTGGCCATGCCAGCGTCCTTTTGCACGGGGCCATCCTTGGCCGAAAGCAACTCCTTCTATGAAAGTCGGCGCTTAAGAGAGCGTTGACGTTTCTTTTTCGTCGTCTGCTTCAACATTAGCTGCATGGTGAGTGGCTGGCGCACCCTGCGTCTCTACCTCTGATTTACGCATGGCAATCACGAAGATGAAGACACCAAAGACAGCCTTAGCAACGATATCCGCTACTGTGTAGCCGATTTCAACGGCTGTAATGGCAGCTCCGCCTTCCAAACCGACCAACGGAAAGAGGTAGACGATGGGGTAGAACAACCAAGAACCAATGACCAAGTAGACTGAGATGTTGATCAAGTTCTTCACGTTTTCCGGTTGCTGTGAAATGGACTCTTTAAGACCCACCACAAGCTGGTAAACGATGTAAACGAACGGAATCATTGAGAGCACCCAGAATACGAAGCGCAAGCCGCCTACACTGGATACTTCACCTGGATAACCAAGCACGATCATCAAAGCAGCAGCACCACCCAGAATCGTCGATTTCTTAATGGTTTCTTTTCTAGACAAGCGCATGACTAGTATTAGCTCTATTAACAACAGCGGCACCGTCAGCAACCAGTCGACATAACGATAGGCTTGGTTGAAAGGCTTGCCAGTTGAGACGACTTCACCAGACGTGACGTCAACGGCGGCTCCCCAAGACAGCATGATTTGAAGATAGTGGTAAGCAGCCACGGCCGTAACCAACCCGGTAATGGTGATGGCTAGGCGGTAGGCCGGGGCAATCTCAGACTTCATTAACCAGAAAAATAGCGTTGCGGCGGCCATTACGGCAAAGCCGAATGAGTAGCCATTCTGGACAAAGTAGTATTGCCCTACGGATAAAGCTTCAAGTTCCATGAGAATCTCCGGTTTTTTTTGTGAGTAGACGTTACTCAAGAGAAAGGCATTGATGCATAGTCTGGTGAGCAATGACCTACCAAAGGATTCCATACAAGAGTTATCCGTAGATCCTATCTTGGATAACTATTGTACAGACTAGTAAGGCCGCTCAAAAATAACCAATAATTTTTCACAAATTTTTTGCAGTTTTTGACCTCAGGTAATTTCGTGTACACCTTCAAAGCCATTTGCAAACATTGGTCCTGTATCGCCATGGGCTGAGTCGGTCGCAGCGATACTGGCATACCAAGATATTGTTCGCTCTGGTCACTTCAAGAACTGCGCGCAGTTATTTCGGAGCAGCAGGAGTTGCTCCGCTTGGTGCTTTACGTCTTATCTGAAGGACTAATTTTCTTCTCCTTCTCAGTCATAAATTATTCATAAATTCTTCTTAAATTTTTAATCTTTACCCTGTCAGAAGGTGGCGTGGCGTTGAGTGGATGCCATACTCCCAAGTAACACGGGGTGACAAACCATGAATATGACGATCACTGAGGCTGCAAAACTGTACGGAAAGCAGCGTAAGACGCTGTTCCGCCATATCGATGAAGGCCGCCTTTCATGCAGGGGGCGCGGCGATGGACATTGTATTATGAGCCTGCCCGAACTCATTCGTTGCTATGGCGAGCCACCCAGTTCTCCCGAGGACGGTGACACGCTGACACGAGCAATGCCCGAAGAACTTCAAGCTCGTAGGAAAGAAGCGGAACAGCTGCGTGCTGATTTTCGTCGTCTTCCTCCCCCGCCCCCAGAATCAACCCTTTCAGCACAGTCCACAGAAACGCGAAAATTGGATGACCCCCATTTTTTTCCCTGCCGTCAGGAGAGCGAATCAACACTCTAGAGAGTCGTTGCCAAAGTGAACAATGGTGGTGGGATCGGACATCGGCACAAGTGTTTCTGGGAGAGTACACAGAGCGCTGAAAACCGCAGGTGTTGCGCTTAATGTTTGAAATAAAGTTCAATTAATGGGGTGTATGATGGCTAAAGAGATGACAGTTAATAGTACAGAGAATCAGATCAAGGCAGGCCTGAAGTCTCTCTATAAGACAATTGAGAGAGTGTTTTACCTCTCTTTAAAGAAAAAAATCCACCACACGCGGTTTCATAAGGCAAATGGTATGAATGCGCCATGTGAGGGAGAAGTAATCTGGGTCGACCCCATTGCCATTACTGGGCATATACAGGTTGCGGATTGGCGGGCTATGAAACGTAGAACGGGGTTTGATGGAGGCGCCTTGCTTGATGGTGAATGGGATATTGCACGGGTAGAGAAGGTGAAATTTACCGAGATGGATCCATTTATTAGTTGCTCTGCTCATTGGCTCGAAGGAAGACCCTGGCACGAAACATCTCTCTTCAATTTTTATCAAACTAAATTGGAAAAAGGTGAGCACTGTCGCTTTCCTTCAATCGTGGCATTGAAGGAAAGGTATGCACGACTTGATGAAATATTCAATACGGTTGTCACCCAAGGGAAGATGAGCACCAAACTGGAAGATCTGGTTAAAATTAGCTTAACGCGTGATGGCAGTCTCGTTTGGGGCCCCGACGGACGGCATCGAGTCTGTATCGCCATTTGCGCCGGCATCGAGAGAATGCCAGCGATGACAGGATTCGTGCACACTGATGCAGTGGACGTATTTCAGTCATTTCGTGTTTAAAGCAACGAAGAAATATGCTGAATAGTTAAGCACCTCTGGTCTCTTGGCGTGCTTGTTGGACGGCACAGCCCATCATCAGCGATTACTCTTAAGACGGCGGTGAAGGCCAGAGAAGGTTCTCAACTTCAATTTCATGGTGCGAAGAAGCCTTTTGGCATAGCCGCGCAGACTCTTTCCGTTAGTTGCTGTATAGACTTGGTTGTCTTGACAGCAATAAACAACTTTCCCTGAGATTCTTGCAATATCCGCAGCCTGCATGGCGCTACTCTCAATGAAGAAGGTGTAATCGGAGTTTTTGTATAACAGGCCCTTATGCGTAAAACTGGCACCCAGACGCTGCCGTTCTTCTCTCGAAGGTAGATCCAGCATAACCAGGCGCTCATAATCAATGCCCTGCTGCTTAAGCCACTCCTCTGTCTGGCTACGGTATTTCTCGAGACGGTTGGTTACTAGGCAGCCGATGCGGCCGGAAGGCAGGAAAAGAGGCTCAGCATTATTCAAAAACGCAATGTATTTCTCTCCATCATCGTTCTGATGGGCAGTTGGGTCGACGCACAGCACCCCATCAATGTCGACGCAGGCTTGGGAAAGCGTATCGGGTGAGAAGATGTTCCACTGGAAAGCGCGGGGTGACTCTAGAGTGCAAAAGGAAATATCGACGTGCTGCTTACCATTGGGATCTGCGTAGATCGCCAAGGTATCGATCGTACAAAGGCAGTCGTTGGGAATGGAATCCCGTGCTTCCTGCATGGTCCGCCCGGTTACAACGCTGTCGTCGACGAGAAGAATCTTTTTTGCATCCCAAGCAGCATTCGGCAGCCCTTGAGTCTTGCGACTCAAACGAGTTTTCAGCTGTTGGTTAGCAATGAAGTCCGGAAGTCCCACCACATCGATATGCAAGCCTAAAGCAACCATGCTGGCCGGGATCATGCCACTACGTGGAATACCAACGACGAGGTCGTAGCCTTTCCCCTGAACAAGAAACAAGGATGCAGCGATGTCCTCGCTCAGGTCACCATAGGATTTGTAATTCATGGTTATTACTTCTCTTTGCCAGAAACGATAATGTAGTTTAAGCGTAGCGGAATTTAATGATGTCGAAGGGTTCCCGTGGTTCTCAGTGCAAGCCCTGCGCTGTGTTTTTCCCTCCTGGTGGTGTCGTTACCAACCTAATAGCCGTCGAGGACAAGAGACGGCGGCGCTCTGTAAAAATTAATTAAACCTAAACATAAGACATTCATTTTAGTTAAATGTTCAGGGTCTTCACTCATATGCTGCGTTAAAGGGCTGATAATCTTAATGTTTTTTATGACGTTCAGCGGCAAAATGATGCTTATTTAGGTAAAAGGTTGTCTCGCTTGGCTTTACGATTTTCACAATTAACTGTCAGAACAGTATTCAACATTGGCGAACTTCATTTTTATTCTTTTATAAGTATGCAAACGCACAGACAGCTGATTCGCCGGTTAGCGAGTATGGATCTTGTAAATCGAACTTTAATTGTACCGCTAGACATTAAGCGCGTACAAAAGCTCAGGAGATCCTCATGATTAAAGTCACAACCATTGCTCTTACGCTCGGCGTTCTCAGTGCATTGCCCATGGCAGCATCGGCACAATCTTTGAATTATGGTCCGGAGCAGGGCGAACGCGAATTTTCCATTTCCGGCACCGGCAGCACTGATCGAAACTTTAACAGTGGAACCTTCGGCGTGACGGGCGACTTGGGCTGGTATGTTCAAGATAATTTGGTGGCAGGCGTTCGTCAAAGCATCAACTATACCAATATTGAAGACGAGAACATCCTCAATGATTTCTGGAACGGCTCGACCCGGGGTTACGTTAACTATCAATTTCTAGATGATCGCGCACGACCATTTATAGGTGCCAGCCTTGGGGCACTTTACGGAGATGGTGTCCAAGACAGCGCCTTCGCGGGTTTGGAAACGGGCATGAAATACTACGTGTTGGCTAAAACCTATTTCCTTGCACGTGCCGAGTATCAGTTCCTTTTCAGTAGCACGAGTGATGCATCAGATGCATTTCAAGACGATGGTGCTTGGGCTTATACGGTAGGTCTTGGTTATAATTTTTAACCTCACAGTGGAGCCTTCACAGTGGCCGACCAGAACAGCGTGATCGCCTTCTATGACGAAAGGATGCTGACTCATGAACCGGATATTGAGGTGCCCTTTCTACCAGGGCGAATGGATAAGCGAATCCGCTCACTTCTGTCTGGGTTAGGAGTGCCTTGGGAGTACCCCGAACACTCCGCTCGGCTCACTGCCATCAGACACTTGCTGGAACTTGAGCCGGTTCCCGGGGTGACCTTCGAGACTGGCAGGTCAGCCACGCGCGAGCAGCTAGGGCGCGTCCACACCAGCTCTTATCTGGACAGCATCTACCAGCTTCGCGGTGAAAGTGCATGGCTTGATGAGGATACCACCGCCGTATCACCCGGCAGCGTCGATGCCGCTGAAGTGGCCGCCGGTACGGCGATCGCTGCCGTCGAGGCGGTGGTAGAGGGGAGGGCTGAGAGTAGTTTCGCGCTAGTAAGGCCCCCTGGGCACCACGCTGAACCGGTGCGCGCCCGAGGCTTCTGCTTGTTCAACAACGTGGCGGTGGCAGCAGCCCATGCTCAGGCGGCGCTTGGCTGCCAGCGGGTCATGATCGTCGATTGGGATGCTCATCACGGGAACGGTACCCAAGACATCTTCTTGGCCGACCCAAATGTTCTGTTCTTCGATATCCACCGTGCCGCCCCTTTCTATCCCGGTACAGGCAGTCTCGAGGAGGTTGGCGTGGGGCTTGGGGATGGCACCATCGTCAATGTTCCTCTGCCTGCCGATGCCGGCGATGCTGCCTATCTCAAGGCGTTCCGCGAGATCCTTGTGCCGGCAGCCCAATGGTTCCGCCCCGACCTGATCCTGGTCTCAGCAGGCTTCGATCCTCACACTCATGACCTAGCGTTGAATGTCTCCTATGACGGCTTTGCCGCTATGACGCGCATCCTACAGAACCTAGCACGCCAGCAGTGCAGAGGAAGGTTGGTCTTTGTGTTGGAAGGCGGCTACAACCTGATATCGCTGTCGCACGGAGTCAAGTCAGTGCTTGAGGTGCTGGCCGGTGAAGAACCGCCGGAACCGGGCCTGCGCGGCCTGGCTGAGGTGGAGGCTGCAAAGGTCTTTCATCGAGGCGCCTTCGTCAACGAAGCGGACGCTTCGTTGACGTTCTCTGGCGCCGGGCATGACGGGCAAAATAGCACGGCATGAGCTAAACGGTAGCCCGTGACTAGGCGAAATCCCCCAATGGAGGCGCATGCGATGGGTGTAACACTGAAGAGCATCACCCGAGAGAACTTCGAGGCCGTCATTGCGCTGGAGTTAGCAACGTCACAACGTGACTATGTCGCTTGCAACCTTTACTCCATTGCCGAATCGAGCTTCCATCCGACCTATCAGCCTCGCGCTATTTATTGCAACGGGGAAACGGTCGGTTTTCTCATGTATGAATTCTTCCATCACGACGGCCGACCACCTGCTTACAACATCTTCCGTCTCATGGTTGACCGACGCCATCAGGGAAAAGGCATTGGGCACAGGGCCATGCAGTGCGTGCTGGATGAGATCAGGGCACAGGGTTCCTTCGAAAGGGTAGCGATCTGTTATGTGTCCACTAACCAGGTAGCCCGGGACTTCTACGCCAGTCTAGGCTTCCAGGAGGTGGGTCTGAGCGAGGAGACCGGCGAGGTCGTTGCCGAAATACGTGGGTAACGTGAGCGATAATTATCGGGCCGCTAACCGCTGGCTGATTCCTAACGCGCCTAGGGCGATGCCGATGATCACCATGACGGCAATGACCCAAAGCGGGCTGTAGAAGGTGGTGTAAACCTCCCACCCCATCAGGCCGAGCACCTTGGAAAAGGCAGTAGTAGAGCCCGCCAAGTGCCCGCCTAGTGTGCCAGCACTGGCAAAAAATAGTCCGCCGATCAGTGCCAAGATCACCAGTACCCAGCGGCGAGCGCCGTCGAAGGCCGAGGCCCCAGCTTGCCATACCAGAAAGGTGATTGCTGAGTAGATGCCTAGCGACCAAAAGGACATCAACATATGGTTACGTGTTAGCGGGCTCGCTAAATTGGCCGCCATTGGCCAGACGATGAGCCCAATAGCGATAGCGGCAACCGCACCCAGCAGGCTGAGTACCAGCACCGGCAGCAGGGCGATGCGGCTAAGCTCCGCCATCCGGCCGGGCAGGAAAGCACCGACCAGAATCATAAGCGTGGCTAGCGCCCAGAAGCCTAGGGGGAAATGGACGAGCATGGCATGGGTGCCGTTCATGAGCGGTCTCCTTGGCGAATTGGGCGGAAAGCAGGCAGCAGGGCGAGGGTTGCGCCAAGCATGGCAATCAGACCTGCGATCAGAGTCATTAACCAGCGCAAGGTAATAGTGTCATTGAACTCCATCTCCACACCGTAGAGGGCAAGCTGCTTCTCGCTGTGGCGCGCCCGTACCGGAGTGCCCACGGCGATGTCCTCGGCGCCAGCGTGGGCGCTACTGATCAGCAGTGGCCAGTTGACTTGACCGGGGTAGAAGAGGGTCATGTCGAACCAGTCAGTCGACCAGGTCGGTGAGTCTCCCTCGAAGGCCATCGCCTGAAAGTCCGCTTCGCGTCCGAGCCCTAACGTGTAGGGGTGCGATACATAGTGCCAGCGACTGCCGGTAGCGTTGCGATAGACGGCGATGCCGATGTCGTAAACACCCTGCTCGCGGAAGGCCTTGTCGTCCAGTGGGCTGCGGGTGTCCATATCTCGGACGAGGGTCACATCCCAGTAACCGTCGGCCCAGCGGGCTGGGCCTTCGTGCACCATGATATCGCCGCGGGAGCCAATAGGCTCGCGAAGTAGACGCCGAGGGATGACATCGCCGTTTTGCCAGTCGTGGTTGGGGTCGAAATCGGTTCGGTTGTTATCCGAGAGAAAATAGACGCCGTCAAAGTCGACCTCTCCCGATGTCACGTCCTCCCAGCGCAGCGCACGCTGGCCAGTCTGCTCAGGGTCGAGCATCCAGCGTGGCTGGCTGTTGTCGCTGTCCCAGTTGGTGGTGAAAGGACTAGAGCCAGCATCGCCGTGGCGATATTCACCGATCCACTGGTCATCGGAGGCGCTGATGGCATTGGAGCGCCCCGCACGCCAATGCCAGAGGTCGAGAAAATAGCCGGCCTCACGCTGTATCGCCAATATGTCGGCGTCAACGACGCTGCGCCAGTCATTCTGGTCGGATCGCGAGGCTGGCAGGTACTTGCGCACATCGCTTTCGCCGAGCGCCTCCCCCAGGTGCGGGTGCGCCTGCACCTCAGCCGGTGAAGCAGAGTTAGTGAAGAAGCGCATCTGATTGCCGACGGTGATGTAGCCACCGTAGCGGCCGAACTGAGGAACGCCACCGTCATCCACCAACATTGAGACTCGGTCCTCATAGGTGCCGTCCAGATCAGGCCCTGGCACCGAGCGGCCGTGGCGAACCCACTCGCCGTCCTCGTAGCGAAGCATGTCGTGATAGACATGGGGCTGCGAAGCTGGCCAGCGATAGCGGAAGAAGATCTGCTCTCCATTGTAGGCGGCCTGCACCTGTAGGGGCATGGTTAGCTCGTCGGGGATGAAGATGTTGCGCTCAGGGTCGTTTTCGATGATCCCAGTGCCCTGGGTGATCCAGGCCAGCCCGAGAGCAATCGGTAGCCCCAAGACTAGCCAGGGGGTAGTGCCTTTATTGTGACTTGTCATGTGATCTCCCCCTGACCAGGAAAGTGGATCATATTATCGACCATCGAATAGATGACTTCTTTAGAAGGCGTTCAGAAAGATTGTCCGTGCTTAGTACAGTTAGTTTATTCACGACGCAGATTATGGTCTGTGCGGTGCCAAACAGATGCTTGTCCATTTAGGGGCCGCCGCGTTAGCCAAACGCGCTCTATGACTGGGCTGAATAAAGA
The DNA here is from genome assembly GCF_044809155.1 of Vreelandella venusta. Lineage (GTDB taxonomy): Bacteria > Pseudomonadota > Gammaproteobacteria > Pseudomonadales > Halomonadaceae > Vreelandella > Vreelandella venusta_B. The sequence continues at coordinate 1,811,755 of NZ_CP085241.1, read as the reverse complement.
GACATTGTGTTTAGGCTTTGATTATTACTAAGCTAAGCATATATGCCATTACATCCATGATTATTATTTTACTTTGAAGGTTTAGTTGCGGTGTGTGATTGATAACTGGTTTTTCCATCAATAATATTATTTTTCTCAACATTTTTTAAAAAAAGTGCTTGCAGTTAATTTAGATTAGTGTTGGTTTTTTGAACGTAATGTTGGGTAAAGGCGGTTATGGCCCGCCTTATGGTTAGCAACAGGCTGGTAGAGACTTAGTCTGGATAGCCCAAAATTATGTTATGTGCGATCTTACCTTCCTGAATCACACATCTGGGTATGCTTTTGAGAGTGTGACGCTAGTGGCCCCCTTATCTGTGATATTTACAAGGCAAACGATGTATGCAGGCAATAGCACTCACCACATTACCGCTGCTGGTACCTATGGGTTATTGGCTGGGGCTGGTGATCTCCATTGTATGGGGGGGCCTTGTGTGGAATAAGCGACGAAAGCCAGGCTCCATCAACATTAAGCATGTTGCTGGGCGTGGTGATGGCCTTTTGTTGGGCTTGTTAGTCGGGGTAGGTGTCGTGGAAGTCATCGTCGGCCTATGGCACGACAGCTTAAGGCAAGCGGTGCCCTTGGCCGGTGCTGCTTGGCTTGCGGCATTGGCGTTAGTCGCGGTGCGTGCTGTTGCGCCTAAACCACAGGCGTGGTGGGTCGGTTTAGCAGTGTGCGGCCTCGGGGCAGGGGGCTGGGCTGCGTGGCAAAAACTTGGCATAGGGTTGACCCGAGCGACAGGGCATCCGCCACTGCACTCTATTTTTTTTGGTAATTTTGCGTTGCTAAGCGGCCTGCTTTGCTTGGCAGGGCTTGGGTGGGCCTGGCAACAGCATGCATCACGCTTTTATTGGATTATGCTGTTAACGGGCGGTGCTGCGGGAGGTTTACTAGCGTCGATATTTTCAGGTACGCGAGGTGGCTGGTTGGTAGTACCGCTGATGCTCGGTATATTTTACGTTGGTTATACTCATCGCTGGCGAGCGAGATGGCGCTGGTTAGGAGTGTGCTCTGTACTTGCGTTGATTTTTGCGGCGTATGCCATTCCGCAAAGCGGTGTGGCAAAACGCACAGATAAGGCGGTGAATGAAGTGCATCGCTATATTGAGGGAACTGGATTTGGTTCTGTGGGGGCGCGCTTGGAAATGTATCGTGGTGCGCTCTGGTTGATGCGTGAGCAACCCGTTATGGGGTATGGGCACCAGGGCTATGAGCCCGCGATGCAAACGTTAAAGGTAACGGGTGTGTTAAGCCCGGGGCTTGGTAATTACTGGCATGCTCACAATGACCTTTTAGACGCTTGGGTTCGGCGAGGTGTGCCGGGGTTTTTAATGGTGTTAGGGCTTTATCTTGTCCCCTTATGGCGCTTTCTCCCCGGTTTGCGCAGCGAAAACGCTAACGAAAGGTCTTTTTCCATGGCAGGTGTGTTACTGGTAATAAGTTTTATAAGTTTTGGCTTGAGCTATTCGTTTTTTGCATACCCGGCAGGAATAGCAGCTTATGCTAGCTGGCTGGTGTTTCTTTGGGTTCAGGTGCCGGCAGCGTGCTCTCAGGATACATCACCGTGTATGGCTTAGTTAAAACGCTGACGGCGATATTATTAATGCCGATCCCGTTATTGGGGATTACCTTCGGCGTTGGCTTATTACTCCGTCGATGGAGCCGCTACCGTTTAGGCGATAACCTGATGATCGTGGCGGTGATATTGCTTCTGCTAACTGCATGGGCGCCAGTCGCCGATAGCCTCCTTAGGCCGTTAGAGTCAAAGTATGCAGCATTAATAGAATGGCCGGAAAATAGAGAAATTGACGCTGTGGTCGTGTTAGGTGGCGGCTGGCAGCCAGAGCAACCGTGGTCAATCACCGGGCGTCTTAGTGATAGTTCGGTATCTCGTTTGATGGAAGGACTAAGGTTATGGAACCAGCGCCCAGACTTGCCATTATTCGTTTCAGGGGGTGGATCGGATCCTGAAATGACCATGGCCCATGGTTATGCTGAGGCCGCCGAGTCATTGGGCGTTCCCGGAGGGCAGATCATAAAACTGGTCTCTCCCAACGACACCGCACAAGAAGCCAGCGAAGTGGAGGCGATACTTGGTGAAGGCGCCCATGTGTTACTGGTGACATCAGCATCGCACATGCCACGTGCCATGCAGCACTTCGAACGGGTAGGCTTAAAGCCAGTGGCAGCACCTACGCACTATCTGGTTAAACAGACGAAAGGATTCGCTTATTGGGTGCCTTCTGCTCGTGAACTGCGTAAAACGGAGCGAGCGATTTATGAGGCGTTTGGGCTTCTGGCGATTCGTTGGGAGCATTAAGTACGCAACTAAGACACCTCTTCTCACTTGCCTAGGAATCAGTCAGCCATGTTCGAACGAATTCTAGTGGTTTGCACCGGAAATATTTGCCGCAGTCCTGTTGCAGAGGCCTTTCTGAGACAGCAGTTACCCAAGTGCCAGCTCAGCTCAGCAGGCCTGGGCGCTTTGGAGGGTGAACCCGTCTCATCGCTAGCGCGGCAACTGGCTGAAGCGGATGGCTTGGATGTTACTCACCATCAAGCACGGCAACTTTCAGGGATAATGATTCAAAAAGCTGATCTTATTCTTGTGATGACCGAAGGGCAGCGCCGCGCTGTAGGAAAGCAAGCGCCACAAGCGTTGGGTAAAACGCTGCTGCTTGGCCGTTGGCTGGATGGGGGTAAAGGGCGCGATATACCTGATCCTTATAGAAAAACGAAGGAGGTGTTTGCACATGTTCATACACTGCTTCGGGACGCTACTCACTTATGGGCCGAAAAGCTCTAGGGTTATGCGAAAACTAACGTCACTGATCACAAGGCGTTAAACATTCCGTTGCGCGCCAACCTAAGTAAAATGCTCCTCCATTGTGTTCTAAAGGCTTGACTGCTAGGCAGTTTTTCTCCTTTAGTTGTTGTCTATTAAGCGTTTCATGCATGAATTTACTGCCTGGAACGGTTCCTCAGGCATTAACCACTGATTTTTACACTTCTCCGGCTAATTGCCTTGCTCTTCCGCTTAACGCCCGCCATTTTTTCCATTTCCGTTGTTTATTCACCTTCTGAAATTTCTGTCTTGTTGATAAGGCGAATAAGCATGCCGCTTTTTAGATAAATTTTATTCGGGTCTTTCTGTAGCATTTTTTAGCACAGTAAATTGGTTGATTTTGATTAGCTTTCAGATTTTAAAACGTTAAAAATCAATAACAATAGTCGTCACTTTTTATGTGATTTAATTGTTTTATTTTATTTGAAAATGAATTTTAGAGCGTGATTAAAACTGTATCAGTTTTCCTGAAAATAGGGCGGTTTACTTTTGACGCGTTTATTCATACTGACCGGTCTTGGAAAGCACTAAAAATCTCACCCTGCCATAACGATGTAAATGGAAGTAATTATTTTGTATTTTTATGTAACCTTATTATTGTTTATCGAATCAGTACGGGTGTCATACGGCGCGGCATGGATTCGTAGCTTGACGACAGTTTTCATAAGGCTCTGGGAAATGCCCTTATCAAAATCCCTGGGCGGTAGCGTGGCAAGACGAAAAGCAAAGGGAGCATATAATGAATAAATTCAATACTATAAAAGAGTCTGAGTCTAGCCGGCATACTGGGCGTGTGGTTCGCTATCTGATGCTAGTCGTGCTTCTAGGCGTCCTCAGTGGATGTGCCATGGCGCCTGGTGGCCATATAGACAAGAATAATCTTGAGCAGTCACTGGATGGGCGTGTGAACGTACAGCCCATTACGCCTGACTTGGTGAATGCGATGGTTGAAATGGAGGCGCCTACCCGGGCAACGCTTGTAACACTAGACCAAGAAGTTCAAGGGTATGAATACCGTGTAGGCCCTGGCGATATCCTGAGCGTGATTGTCTACGATCATCCTGAATTGACGATTCCTGCGGGTACCGAGCGCTCCGCCGCGGAAACCGGTAACCGTATTCGTCCTAATGGCACCATGTTTTACCCCTACGTTGGGCGCGTTAAGGTCGACGGTATGACGCTTGACCAAGTCCGGGACCTGATCGCACAGCGGCTTTCCAGCGTCATTACTGACCCCCAAGTAGAAGTGGGCATTGCGGCGTTTCATTCTCAAAAGGTGTATATCAGTGGTGCGGTAGAGAACCCGGGTACGCTGCCATTAACCATTGTGCCTATGACTGTCCTGGATGCTATCAGTGAAGTGGGTGGGGCGCGTGATAACGCTGATTGGCACAACGTCACGCTTAGTCGTAATGGCAGAGAAGATAAAATCTCGCTATACGCCATGATGCGCCAAGGGGACATGACTCAGAATCGCCTGCTACGCAATGGCGACTTGCTTCACGTGCCCACTATGGAAAATCAGAACGTTATCGTGATGGGTCAGGTGATACGCCCTGGCGCGATTGCCTTGGGTAATGAGCGCATCACCCTCACCGATGCCCTTGGAAGAGCTGGGGGTGTCAATGAAAGTCGTGCCGAGCCTTCAGGCATCTTCGTTGTGCGTGGGAACCCGCCAGGCAGTGAGAAAATTGCCACGATTTACCAGCTAGATATTCGAGATGCCACGCGCTTGTTACTAGGAACACGTTTTCCTCTAGAGCCTCAGGATGTGGTGTACGTCACTTCCGCGCCGCTGGCTCGTTGGAACAATGTGATCTCGTTACTACTGCCTTCCGTAAGTTTGCCGGGTGACGTTGCGACCGTTGCAACGGATGTCGGTGAGCTTTAAGCACCGCACAAACTATTATTCTACGAGTAATGAGGCATGGCTATGACTCACTTTCCCCCGGCACCCTCGTCGCCTGGCCCCCAGGAGGGCGACGATCTCAATCTACGTAAGCTAGTCGATACGCTCTACGACCACCGCTGGCTTATTATTTCGTTAACAGGCATTTTTCTTCTCGGCGGCTATTTTTACGCCAGTTCACAGCCGCGAATCTACCAAGCGGATGCGTTAGTGCAAATTGAGGCGAGAGGCTCGAACTTAGCGTTTATGGACCCATTAGGTGAAAGTCAGCCTGATAACCCCACTGCCGCTGAGCTTGAAATCCTCCAGTCGCGAATGGTGCTGGGCGAAACGGCTGAACGGCAAGATTTAGCTATTCAGGTCGAACCGCGCCGGTTACCGATCGTAGGTCGATTCCTTGTGAGTCATGGTGTTACTCAAGCCTCGATTGAAAGCATCACGCCTGCATTTATACGTGAGTGGTTAGGAAACGGTGCGAATAGTGACTGGCAAAGCCCTTATGTGTGGGCAGATGAGTCGCTACGCGTAGCACGTTTTGAAGTTCCCGATGAACATATCGGACAGGATCACACTCTTCGTATCAAAGAAAACGACAGTTTCGACCTGCTACTGGAAGGCACTGTCATGCTGGCTGGCAATATTGGTGAAACCGTTCAAGACGATGCGCTGGGCTATCGCTTGTTTATTAGTCAGGCAGTCGCGCAGCCGGGGTCTGAATTTATCTTAAAGCGAACCTCGTCGCTTGATGCAATAAAGAGCTTGAAGAGCCGTTTCGAAATTTTACCGCGAGGCATTGAGTCAGGGGTTTATGAACTTAAGCTAAGTGGGGCAGATCGCAGAGAAATTCAGCCTACGCTAGATACCTTAACGGGCGTTTTTCTTACCCAGAACGTACAGCGTCATTCCGAAGAAGCAGAGAAGCAAATCGCTTTTCTTAACGAGCAAATTCCTCAAGTGAGTGATCAGTTATCCAATGCTGAGGGAATGCTTAATGATTATCGGGCGCAGCGCGACTCCGTAGACTTAACATTTGAGACCCAAAACCTTCTTACTCGCGTCGTAGAAGTAGAAAACCAGCTGAGTGAACTTGCCATGAGAGAGGCAGACTTAGCTGAGCGGTACCGTCCTTCCCACCCCAACTATCAGACACTTTTACGGCAGCGTTCCCAGCTGACAGCAGAGCGCGACAGCCTGAATGCTGAGGTTAATGAGCTACCAGAAACGCAACAGGAAGTGCTTCGCCTGACGCGTGATAGCCAGGTCAATCAGCAGGTGTACGTTCAATTACTTAATCAGCTGCAAGAGATGCGACTAGTGAAAGCGGGTACCGTGGGTAACGTACGCATTCTGGATGCCGCTATGCTAAGTCCCGGCACGATTGCACCGCGCATTTCCCTGATTACGGCCGTCAGTGGCCTGCTTGGGGCGTTGCTTGCGACGATGTTAGTGGTGGTGCGTTTATTACTGAGTCGAGCGATCAAAACTCCTGAACAGCTTGAAGAGTTAGGTCTTCCGGTTTACGCAACGCTGCCGGACTCTGGAGAGCAGGCAGGGCTTACTGAGCGAATCCGCCCGCGCCGTTCGAAAAAGGCACAGGAAGTGTTTAGAGGTTTGCTAGCCGTTAAAAAACCCGCCGAAATTGCTGTGGAAGCCTTGCGTGGCCTGCGTACTAGTCTCTATTTCGCGATGCTTGAATCTGACAATAACCGCCTGATGATAACCGGTGCGAGTCCCGGGGTTGGTAAGAGTTTTGTGGCGGCTAACTTGGCAGCGGTATGTGCTCAAGCGGGTCAAAGAGTCTTGTTGATCGATGCGGATATGCGTCGCGGTCACTTGCATCATGCGTTTAACGGTAAAGGCGTAAAGGGCCTGTCGGAGCTTCTGGCACGGCGTATTGATATAGATGAAGCCGTTCGCCATAGCGATTTAGAAGGGCTTGATTATGTGGCGCGCGGCAGTGTGCCGCCAAATCCATCAGAGCTTTTGATGCAGCAAAGTTTCCACGATTTTCTTGAAGCAATGAGCCAAAACTACGACTTAGTCATCGTGGATACGCCGCCCATACTCGCGGTCACGGATGCCTCGGTCGTAGGCAAACTGGCCGGCACTAGTCTAATGGTTGTGCGTTTTGATGCTAACGCCCCCGGCGAAATCAAAGCCGCTAAGCGCCGCCTGGAGAATGCAGGTGTGAAACTCAAAGGTGGAATCCTAAATGGCGTGAAGAAATCCACCAATAGCCGCCATGGATATTACGGCAGCTACCTCTATGCCTACCGGTGATTCACTATGCTAAAGCAATTGCGCGAATTCTACTCTTTACTGACCCAGCAACAACGTCGGCAATTGTTGAGGCTCCAGGTATTGATCATTGGCATGGCGTTGGCTCAGATTGCAAGCGTGGTCGCCATTGGGCCTTTTATGGCGGTAGTGGGTGATATGAGTAAGCTCCAAGGCGATGGATGGCTCGCCTGGGCTTACGATATTAGCGGTATGCAAAGCCCTAAAACGTTTTTGAGTTTATTGGGGGGGATGGTACTTGGGGTATTGCTACTAGCTGCTTTGGTATCTATTTATACCACTTGGCGGCTGGCGCTCTATAGCGCTCAGGTAGGGGCGGAACTATCAAGCCGCCTCTACCGTTATTATCTTCACCAGCCATGGCTGTTTCACTCTGTCCAGAATACCAGTGGCTTAACCACGAAAGTCTCTGCAGAAGTCCAACGAGTGACCATTAAGATCATTAATCCCGCCATGGAACTCAACGCGAAGTTGATCATGGTGTCATTGATGACGCTGGCCATTTTTCTTTATAACCCATTGGTCGCAATATCCGGCATGGTGATCTTTGTAAGCACTTACCTATTGTTGTACCAGACGGTTAGACGTTATCTCACCATTAACGGAAAGCGCGTTTCTGAAGCTCAGGCCAAACGTTTCAAGTTGATGAACGAAGGGTTCGGGGGCATCAAAGATCTTTTGTTACTTCATCGGCAGGCGGGGTTTACCTCGCGGTTTGATAAGGCAAGCCAACGTATTGCGCGGGGGGAAGGTGTTACGCAGGGCTTGAGTGAAGCGCCGCGCTTTGCGATTGAGCTGGTGGCATTTGGCTCGGTCATTGTACTGGTACTTTATCTGCTTAATCTTTATGAAGGGAATTTGGGCGCTATTCTGCCAGCCCTTTCAATTTATGCGCTGGCAGGTTTTAAAATGCTGCCTGGCTTTCAAAAGATTTACACCTCCATCACAAAGATACGCGGCAACCTAGCTGCCTATGACGCTATTCGTGACGATCTAATAGCCAGTCGTGATGAATTGAAAAACACTCACATAGCCAGCGTAACGCATGAGAATACGCAGATAACACCTTGGGTGCCTCAACGCGAAATCAAACTGCAGGATGTGGCCTTTGACTACCCAGGGTCTCGAGGTTTCGCACTGGATGGACTTAACTTAACGATTCCCGCTAATAAGATGGTGGGGTTAGTGGGGTCCTCTGGCAGTGGTAAAAGCACGGCGATTGATTTATTGCTGGGTCTTATTGAGCCTCAAAAAGGCGGGGTATTGATTGATGGTGTTCCCCTCACACCGGAAAACCTGCGCCATTGGCAGGCAGGCGTGGGTTTTGTCCCTCAGCAGATATTTCTTTCTGACGCCAGCATTCTCGAAAACGTTGCTTTTGCGATTGAACGCGATGATATCGATGTCGAGAGAGCTAAAGAAGCGCTCCACATGGCACAACTTGATGACCTGCTTGAACGATTACCCGAGGGCCTTGAAACACGGATTGGAGAACGAGGCGTTCAGATATCAGGAGGACAGCGCCAACGTTTGGGTATTGCCCGTGCCCTTTATCAGCAGGCCCGTGTTTTGGTGTTTGATGAGGCGACCAGCGCCCTGGATGGCATAACCGAACGTCGGGTGATGGATGATATTCAGCGGTTCTCCGGCCAAATGACCGTCATTATGATTGCCCATCGCCTAGCAACCGTTAAAGGGTGCGACATTATCTATATGCTTGAGAATGGGCGCGTGAGCGACGCTGGCACCTACGATGACCTTGTCAGCCGAAATCATACTTTCCAGATGATGGCCAATCTTTAGCCCTGAAAAAAGGATATCGTCATGAATCTGATGGGTGCGCTACTGCTCTTCTTGGGCCTCTCGCTAAGCAGTCTTTATCTGTTTCCCAGTGGTGCGCCCCAGATAGCTGATTTCGTATTGATGGGCTTTGCTGGCGTAATGCTGGTGATGTCGTTAGGTGACAAACAGCTAAAGGTTTCTCCCTTCGCAATATGCTGGGGAATGATGGTGCTCTGGGTGTTGTTAGTGTGCCTTACCTGGACACTGATCATGCAAACCACCACCTTCTTTAGACCTGCTCAGTTCTTCCTATTTAACTTCTTAATCGGAATGTCGTTATTGCGTTTTCTTAATGTTTACGGCGACCGTGCGTTAGGCATCATCCGCAGTGGCGTATCAATTGCCCTATTAATAGCGGCTGGCTATGCGGTAATGCAGTTAGCCATGGGCATTAGCCGTACTACAGGTAGTTTCAATAACCCCAACCAGCTCGCCTATTTTTCGCTATGCGGTGTGGTGTTGCTGCTCATGCTCGATGATTTTCATATACAGATGAGACCCTTAGCGCTGGCGGGACTCGCTGCTGGTGTACTGGGAATTCTAGCGGCTTCATCGCTAGCGGCCATGGGGGGAGGCGTCATGGTGCTGGCCGGTTGGGCAGTGGCTAACGCCCGCACAGTCAAGCACTTCGCTCGCTTACTTTTACTACTTCCGTTGCTGTTACTGGGTGTCTTGGTGGCCAACGTCAGTTCAGACGGACAAGTGCTGCGCAACCTGGAAGCGCGCATGGACAGGGCGCCTAGCAAGGTGGATAGCATCTATGAAGAGCGCAAGTTTGACCGGCTGATGAACTTTCCTGAGTACGCCATTCTTGGGGCAGGCGAGGCTGAGCGCGAGCGGTTTGCGCCCTACGACGGACATGAAATTCATTCATCCTTTGTCAATATGTTGTTTGCCTATGGTTTACCCGGGTTAGGGCTGTTCCTTTTAACCATTGCGGCCGTGTTACGTCGAGCACCGTTATATGTTTGGGCAGCGGTAGCCGGGCCATTGATTTATTCCACCACCCATAATGGCCTGCGTTCAACTCTCTTCTGGATTGTGCTGGTGGTCGGTTGGCATCTTTACCGGGAAGGCTCTCTGGCTGTAACGCGCCGAGGTTTTGTTGCTGAACTTTCCTAACGTTGCTTCTCCAAGAGAGTCTCGCCGTATAGCTCGTCCGTCATGCCTGCAAGGAATTATAAAGGGGAAAGTATGGCCAACGTGATGAAGTCGTTATTAATGACGCCTCGCTGGATAAAGCGCAGAGTCCTGGTAGGTCTGGATGGAGTGATTGTGGTTTGCAGTTTGCAACTGGCCGCTATGATCCATTTGGAAAGCCTGCAACCACTAAGCGACGGTTCACTTTGGATGGCGATCAGTTTGTTGGTGCCCATGAGCCTCTTACTTTTCCATTGGCTCGGGCTGTATCGCATGGTCATTCGCTACATGAGCCATGTCACTGTTCCAACCGTTGTCATGGTAGTGCTGTCATCAGCTTTGCTTGTGATACCCGCGAGCTACGTTGTGGAACACGCCATTGGCCCTTCTATTGTTGTCACTTACGCACTTCTCTTACTGTTAGGTATCGGTAGCTTACGATTTGTATTACGAGAGTTGTATCGCCGTAGCCAGCGCCGCCAGCGCAAACCCGTCGTCATCTATGGAGCAGGTGCCGCAGGATGTGAACTGGTCGCAGCATTGCGCCATGGCGGTGAGTATGAGCCAGTCGCCTTCGTCGACGACTGGCGCGGCCTTGAGGGAGCGATGGTAGAAGGCTTGCGGGTCCATCAACCGGTAGCGTTGGCTGCTTTAGTGCAGGAGTATCGCGCCGCGATGGTATTACTAGCAATCCCTAGTGCGCCCAGATGCCGCCGTCGCGAAATACTGCATTGGCTATCAGGACTCTCTGTGCCGCTTAAAACGATTCCTGGCAGTGCCGATGTGATCGCTGGACGGGCGAAAATCAGCGAACTTCATGATGTGGCGCTTGAGGATTTATTGGGAAGAGAGGCGGTGCCGGCTTTCCCAGAATTAATGCAGTCCAATATTTACGATAAGACAGTGATGGTAACCGGTGCGGGAGGCTCAATCGGCAGTGAACTATGTCGCCAGATACTTGCGCAGAACCCCCTCAGGCTATTACTAGTCGACAACTGTGAATATGCGCTTTATGCCATCGAGCAAGAGTTGAAGCAGCATATTGAAACGAGCCGTTCACGCTGCGAGCTGAAGCCGCTGCTTCTTTCAGTGCAGCATGCGGGGAGTCTAAAAGCGGTGTTTGAGAGCTTTGAAGTACATACCGTCTACCATGCTGCCGCCTACAAACATGTACCAATGGTAGAGTTTAATCTTGTACAAGGGGTAAGCAATAATGTTTTAGGCACCTTACACCTTGCACAAGCGGCCATGGCAGCGGGGGTGCAAACCTTTGTGGTCATCTCTACCGATAAAGCGGTGCGGCCGACAAATGCGATGGGGGCTTCTAAACGATTAACCGAACTCATCTGCCAAGCGTTTGCGCATGCCCAAACTAAAACGCGTTTCTGCATGGTGCGTTTTGGCAATGTTTTAGGTTCAAGCGGCTCTGTCGTTCCAGTGTTTCGCCAGCAGATCGAGCAAGGTGGCCCTATCAAAGTAACGCACCCGGATATCACCCGCTATTTTATGACCATTCCAGAAGCCGCTCAGCTGGTTATTCAAGCAGGCGCCATGGGCGAGGGGGGTGAGGTATTTGTGCTTGATATGGGTAAGCCGGTACGCATCTATGATTTGGCGATCAACATGGTTCGGCTCTCTGGGCTTGAAGTCAAAGATGCCCAGCACCCTGAAGGCGATATTGAAATCATCTTCTCTGGCCTACGTCCGGGGGAGAAGCTTTATGAAGAGTTACTGATTGGTGATGATGTGCGTAGGACGCGTCACGATCGCATCATGACATCAAAGGAGCGGTTCTGGGAGTGGCCAAGGCTCGAAGCCTTTCTAAAAGAACTAGAGCAGGCCTTTATAGAAACGGATCATTTACGTATCCGGCAACTTTTGCAGTCGGCGCCTTTGGATTACCACCCTCTGGATGAAATAGTGGATGTGGTATGGGAAGCCCGTCAAGCGGTACTTCCTCACCCTCAAGACCTACATCAAAATTCGCCTCACTTGTTATCTTCAACGCAGCGCACTGAACGCACGCTAAGCTCCGTTTCTAAAGAAAGCTGATACGCCTATCTAAAACGCAGTAGTACGCGGAGTCATTACCATGTTGATGGTAAGTGACGACATAGCTGTTGCTGTAAATCTTTACTTATTGTTTTAAATGTAAGCACTCTCTTTAGCTTAAGGGGAAAAGCTATGACTAATAAACACGACGATGCAGAGCAAAAGGAGTGGCTTTCAGGAGTTGCTGTTTTATTAATTGAAGAGCGTGGCGTGGAGTATCTGGATATTCTGCGAAGTTTGTTAGATCGCTATGGTTTTAATAGTTTGTGTGACTTGACTCTTCAAGAAAGCCAGAAGCAGGTGCTTTACCAACACACGGAAGACCCCAAACAGAAGCAAATAAATGATAAACCAGATAATAGCGGCGTACCGGTACACTTTTTAGTTGTACACGATGTTCACCCTGTACCTGAGCTAGCACCGTTGCCAGCGACGCTCGAGCCAATTGATAACGCTCGATTGCTGACGGTTAAGCAAAAATTCACCCATAAGGTTAATTATGGGGTCAGTAAACAAGAGCAGTGCAACCCGATACACGTGACGTGTAATGCAATAGAGATACTTCATTATCTTAATAAAGTGGTGCCTCAGCAGGTGGATAGCATACGCCAAGAAGCTCGGGATTATAACGCGGCGTTCCGAACGCCTTATCCGGTTTTGGCCGACCTGAGTAAGCAAGTGTGCAGAGCTAAGGTCGAGCTAGTCGATTTTCACGGTAGGGAAGCCATTTGCAAAACCTTTCGCCCAGGACGTGAGCGCTATCTAGAGCGTGAAGTAAGGGCACGTGAGTTAGGTGCATCGCTGCCTGAAGTGTCACGGTTACTAGAAATAGGCCCTCATTACCTTGTGTTTGAGCGTTACGCTAATCGTATGGAGCGCATTCTCGCACCGCGTGCACCTTTTGCACCCCATGGGTTGCTGCCAATTTGGACGATTGAACGCGTAAGGGCCGTCATCCTGCATTACAGGCGTCTCGGCTATGAGTGTATCGATCTCAATCCGCAAGATCTTATTTATGATCCTTGCCAGGGACTCAAAATTATCGATTTCGAATTTTTACAGCCTGGCTCTGACGATATAGAAACGTTGAAAGGCAACTATGTTTGGTACGACGTGCCTACTCGCTTTAAAGGCGACTTACCTCTTGCCACTCAAAAAAGCTCTTATAGTAAACGTTGGTTTCCATATACTGGCCTGCCTCGATACTTATGCTTAAACGAACTTCCAAGACCCGTACTGGCGATGGTGCGATCAATGTCGCTGGTGCCGTTAACATTGGTTGGTTTAAGACGTGTAAGTTGGCATCACATCCAGCGTCTTGTTCGCCACTAAATACTTTCATTTCCAATGGCCTTAGTTGTATCGGCATGGAGTCACTGTATGAAGATCTTAGTTACCGGTCATGCTGGTTTTATTGGCTTTCACACGGCGAAGCGGCTTTTAGAGCGTGGGGATAGTGTAGTAGGTATTGATAGCGTCAATAGTTATTACGACCCCATTCTTAAAGAAGAGCGCCTAAAGATACTTGCACAGACCGCTGCAGGGACAAGTGGTCAATACATGTCTATTCGCGCTAATTTGGCGGATCAAGCATCTGTAGCACAATGTTTTGATGGGCACTGTTTTGACAGAGTTATACATTTAGCTGCTCAAGCAGGTGTACGTTATTCGCTGGAGAACCCACTTAGTTACGTAGAAAGCAACCTAATAGGCTTTACAAATATATTGGAAGCTTGCCGTTACGCCGCAGTCGCACACCTAACGTATGCTAGTACCAGCAGTGTATATGGAGCTAACACGCGAATGCCATTCTCTGAACATGAAGGGGCTAATCATCCATTGCAATTTTATGCAGCTACCAAGAAAGCCAACGAGATGATGGCTCATAGCTATAGTCACCTATTCGGGCTACCTACCACTGGGCTGCGGTTTTTTACCGTGTATGGGCCCTGGGGACGTCCAGACATGGCACTGTTCAAGTTTACAAAGAAAATTTTAGCCGATGAACCCATTCAAATATTTAACTACGGACGGCATACGCGCGATTTTACGTACGTAGACGATATCGTAGAAGGGATTATTCGTGCGAGTGATGATATTGCAGTCTCCGAACGTAACTGGAATAGCGATTCTCCAGATCCCGCTACCAGTAATGCCCCGTATCGAATTTTTAACATTGGCAATAACGACCCCGTCAGCATTGGCGCTTATATCGATGCGATTGAAAAAGCGTTAGGTAAAAAAGCCATTAAAGAACTTATGCCCCTGCAGCCAGGGGATGCCCTTGATACTTATGCAGACTCAGAAGAGCTAGAAAAAAAAGTTGGCTACAAGCCATCAACACCGTTTTCGAAAGGTGTTGAGAATTTCGTTAATTGGTATCGGGATTATTACGAACTAAATAAAATACCATCAAATGACTCCACTGTTGTCGAAAATAAAACGCCCAGCCCCGCCAAGTAAATAACCTTATTTCTCTTCTTTTAATACAACATACTTAGCAGGAAGACTCCATGAACGTAACAGTTTTCGGAACGGGCTATGTCGGCCTAGTACAAGGCGCCATTTTAGCTGAAGTTGGCCATCATGTCGTTTGTGTTGATGTAGATACCGATAAAATTGAGCGGCTTAAATTGGGGATTATACCAATTTTCGAGCCAGGCTTAGAGGCTTTAGTAAAAGAAAACTACGCTGCCGCGAGGCTAGAATTTACCACTGATGCGATTGCTGCAATCCATCACGCGCAGGTCCAGTTTATTGCTGTGGGAACTCCCCCAGATGAGGATGGTAGCGCTGATCTTAGGTATGTACTCGCCGTTGCGGCTACTATCGGCGAACACATGGAACGTGATCAGATTATTATCAATAAATCGACCGTGCCGGTTGGCAGCGCCGATAACGTGCGTGCTGAAGTGGAGAAAGTATTAGCAAAGCGTGGCCGAAGCGATATTCACTTTGATGTTGTTTCAAACCCAGAGTTTCTAAAGGAAGGCAGCGCAGTCTCAGATTGCCAGAAGCCAGATCGAATTATCATCGGTACCGATAGTGACACTACCGTAGAGGTGATGCGCGAGCTTTATGCACCCTTCAATCGCAATCGTGACAAAATCATTGTAATGGATGTAAAAAGTGCCGAGCTGACTAAATATGCCGCTAACTGCATGCTAGCTACCAAAATTAGCTTTATGAATGAGATGGCTAATCTAGCTGAGCGTCTGGGTGCTGATATTGAAGCTGTACGACAAGGAATTGGATCAGACCCCCGTATTGGCTATCACTTTATTTATCCTGGAGTAGGTTACGGAGGCTCTTGTTTTCCTAAAGATTTACAGGCGCTGATTCGCGCCTCAGACGCTATTAATTTCGATGCCAAGGTGCTTAAAGCGGTTGAATTGCGCAATAAGGAGCAAAAAGCAACGCTGTTTGAGAAAATAAATGAACATTTCAACGGAAACTTGCAAGGTAAAGTATTCGCCATTTGGGGACTTTCGTTTAAACCGAATACTGACGATATGCGTGATGCTCCGAGTCGTGTGCTCATGGAAGCACTTTGGGAAGCAGGCGCGAATGTTCAAGCGTATGATCCAGAAGCCATGGAAGAGGCACAACGACTTTACGGTACACATGAACAATTAATTCTTTGTGGAACTAAAGAAGCAGCGCTTAAAAATACACATGCACTAATTATTGTTACGGAATGGCAGAATTTTCGAGCACCTGATTTTGAACTCATCAAAAGTCAGCTTTACGAACCAACGATCTTTGATGGACGTAATCTTTATGATCCTCAACGAATGTTGTCAAAAGGCTTCACCTATTACTCAGTAGGAAGAGCAAAACCGCTATTGCTGGCCAGTGGTTCAGTAGCGAAACACCACGAGTTAATGCATGGGTAGCTTAAGCTAAATAATTTTTGAGAATGAATTGTTAATAATAAAGTTATAAGCCGATGGCTAGTCAATTTGAATATCAGTTTTTAAAGGGGCGATCTATGCTTAAACGACAAATTGACATAGTAGTATCGATGCTCGGATTGATACTGCTTTCACCTATTATGATTATAATAGCAATCATGGTTCGATATAAACTGGGATCTCCTGTGCTGTTTCGTCAATACCGACCTGGATTAAATGGCCAACCATTTGAGATTTTTAAGTTTCGTTCCATGCTAGATACTCATAATGAGAACGGAGAAGAACTATCTGAAAAAGATCGTCTAACACCCTTTGGGAGACGCTTGCGTAGTACTAGCCTTGATGAGCTACCTGAATTATGGAACGTATTAAAAGGTGAAATGAGTTTAGTAGGCCCAAGGCCCCTGCTAATGGAGTATTTGCCTCACTATAATGCCTACGAAGCAAGACGACATGAGATGCGACCAGGGATAACAGGCTGGGCTCAGGTGAATGGCCGTAATGCAATATCTTGGGAAAAAAAGTTCGATTACGATATTTGGTACGTAGATAGCCAAACGTTTTTATTGGATATGAAGATACTTTTTTTAACGATTAAGAAAGTATTGGTGAGAGAGGGCGTTAGCTATTCTAGTGAAGTGGCTATGCCTAATTTTAAAGTATCAAAACTGCATAAAGATAAAGGTGGGAAAAATGGTTAATAAAAAAAATATCCTGGTCACTGGAGTCGGTGGGCCAACACCTCGCAGTTTTGTCAGGTCAGTGATTGACTCAGGAAATAATGACTATAATTTTATTGGCGTAGACGCTAACCCATTGGCAATAGGGCTTTATGATAGTGCATCCTATAGCAACACGTATTTGGTTCCTAAAGCAGATGATGAACGATATTGGGCTGAAGTTGCTAAAATAATCGATAATCATCAAATTGAATTTGCCGTTGTATTGCCAGAAGTTGAGGTTGTGGCTTGGGCCAAGCGCAACGAACAGGAAGGTCTTCCCTGTAAAGCATTCATTTCTGACTTGCTTGCCACTGAAGCTCTGGTCGATAAGAAAAAAATTCATGAACTACTGGAGAATAAGTCCTATATACCCCGTTATTGTACCTTCTTAAATGATAAAAAACCGAAAGAGCTTCCATTAGATTATCCGTTTTGGGTGCGTGGTACCGTTGGTTCAAGTGGTTTGGGTTCACTGAAGATTAACAGTGATAAAGAGTTGGAAGAGTGGATGCGTATCAATCCTCGCATTAAAGAGTTTATTGCTTCTGAGTTTCTGCCCGGTAGAAACCTAGCCTGTAAGGTTATCTATAAGGATGGGAAGATACTTCGCTCTGCATGTGCTGAGAGAGTTACATACATTATGTCAAAAGTAGCACCGTCTGGAATAACGGGGAATACGTCCTTTGGTAGAATGATTAATGATAAAAAGCTTGTAGAAATTGCTGATAACGCCATTGGCTCAATTTTTAATTTATTTAAAACAATGGCTAACGGTGTTTTTACAGTAGACTTTAAAGAAAATTCTCAAGGTCAACCTATGATCACAGAGATAAACGTTCGCTTTGTTGCGTTTATTTCTTCGATGGCTAAGGCGGGTGCTAATTTACCATTAGACTACCTGGAAGCAAACCTTAAACCTAAAAGCTTCTCTTATACTTACCAGCATTATGAGTTTTTGGAAGGCACGATATTTCTCAGAGACGTTGATGAGAAACCCGTGGTTATGAATGAGAAAGACTTATTGGCTATGGGGTCTTAATATGCTTAATGGACCATTTTCCCCTTGGCCTTCTTTTACCCAGGAAGAAGCTCAAGCGGTGCAGAATGTATTGCTTTCCAATAAGGTTAACTACTGGACCGGTACTGAATGCGTTGAGTTTGAAAAAGAGTTTGCTCAGTTTGCTGGGACTGAGCATGCCATTGCCTTAGCTAACGGAACAAACGCACTAGACTTAGCATTAAAGGGCCTAGGGATTGGTGAAAAAGATAACGAAGAAGTGATTGTTACTTCTCGAACCTTTGTCGCATCAGCGTCGTGCATTGCCAATGCCGGTGCCGTCGCCGTTTTCGCAGACGTTGATCGTGATTCACAAAATATTACCGCGGCCACAGTAGCTGAAAAGATTACACCACGCACTCGTGCCATTATCGCCGTTCATTTAGCGGGTTGGCCGTGTGAAATGGAAGCGCTAATGGCATTGGCAGAGCAGCACGGGCTTTATGTGATAGAAGATTGTGCCCAGGCACATGGTGCTCGTTACCAGGGCAAAAGCGTGGGGAGCATTGGCCACGTGGGATGTTGGTCGTTTTGCCAGGATAAGATTATGACGACCGGTGGTGAAGGGGGCATGGTTACCACTAATGATCCTACACTTTGGAAAAAAATGTGGGCTTATAAAGATCACGGCAAGAGCTGGGACGCTGTCCATGTGCATGAGCATCCGCCGGGCTTTCGTTGGTTACACGATACCTTTGGTACCAACTGGCGCATGACCGAAATGCAGGCCGCTATCGGTCGTATACAGCTTAAACGTATGCCCGAATGGCGCGCGATTCGTCAGGCGAATGCCCAACGTATTTGGCAAGCCGCGATTGATTGTCCAGGATTGCGGGTTCCATCGTTATCGCCAGAGGCATCTATCAATAACGCAAATGGCGATTCTCAACATGGCGCTTATAAATGCTACGTGTTTATTGAGCCGCAACAGCTAGCCGCTGGCTGGGACCGAGATCGAATTTTGAATGAAATTAATAAGCGTGGTGTACCTTGTTTCCCAGGTAGTTGCTCTGAAGTATATCGCGAAAAAGCCTTTGTGAGTGCCGGCTGGCAGCCCCCAATCAGTCTGCCTGTTGCCAGAGAGCTTGGCCAAACCAGTCTGATGTTTTTATGCCATCCGACACTGACTAACTACGAAATTGATAAAACCTGCCAAGTGCTCCAAGAAGTGATGAAGGAAAGCACTTAAGACAAGCACTTAAGAAAATTACTTAAGAAAAGTACTTAAGAAAAGTACTTAAGAAAAGTACTTAAGAAAAGTACTAACACCGCTTTCTAGCACAGTGGCTACTTAGAGCTATCCCTTCCCATTAAGACTCATTTTAATAGTGAACGCCAAGTGTGAAGCACACCGCTGTAGTGTGGCTTGGTGGTTTGTTGAGGAGTACTCATGAATTCTAAGGATTCAACACCGAAACGCCGATTTTTGTTGATATCGGGTACAAGCTACTCGTTAGTGAACTTTCGAGGACCGTTGGTGCAGGCGCTGATTAATACAGGATTAGAAGTGCATACAGCTGCCCCCGGGCTTTTTGAGGATACAAAGACTCGACAGCAGCTTGAAGCTTGGGGCGCTATTACCCACGATTACCCAATACAGAGAACGGGGATAAATCCGGTAAAAGATATTTGGACAATGTGGGCACTCTATCGGCTGATGCGTAACGTTCGCCCTGATATAGTCCTTGGATACACCATAAAACCAGTTGTTTACGGCCTTTTAGCCGCTTGGCTAGCTAGTGTTCCCCAGCGTTATGCGCTCATTACAGGTCTTGGTTATGCCTTTGCAAGCCAGGCTAGCGGTAAGCGAGCCTTTATATTTCAATTAGTGCGTCGGCTTTATTCCGTTGCGCTCGGCAAAGCAGATAACGTTTTTTTTCAGAACCCTGACGATGAAGCTCTTTTCCGTGAACTTGGCATACTGCGCCAGGAAGTGCCGTCGCAAGTGCTTAACGGCTCTGGGGTAGATATGGCGCATTTCACAGTAGCCTCCTTACCTCCAGGTCCACCACGCTTTTTGTTGATTGCACGTCTATTAGGCGACAAAGGAGTGCGTCAATATGCGGATGCTGCACGCCGTATTAAGCAGCGTCATCCCGGCGTAGTATTTCAATTGGCTGGTAACATCGATAGTAATCCTGATTCAATTACTCAAAAAGAACTGGATATCTGGGTAGCAGAAGGATTTATTCAGTACCTAGGTTGGCTCGATGATGTGAGGTCAGCAATTGCTAATTGCAGCGTTTACGTGCTTCCCAGCTATTATCGAGAAGGTACCCCGCGTTCAGTATTAGAAGCAATGGCAATGGGCCGCGCAGTGATCACAACTGATGCGCCAGGCTGTAGAGAAACAGTGATTGATGGAGATAATGGCTATTTAATACCAATACGAAACGTCGAAGCGCTTGTTGAGGCCATGCAGAAATTTATTGATAGCCCTGCGCAACTGCAAGAAATGGGGCAGCGTTCTTATGAAATAGCCAAAAATAGATACGATGTTCACAAGGTAAATATGGTCATGCTTAAAGTAATGGGAGTAGTTAACTCAAAGGATAGTGAGTTTTTAAAAAATAGGGCTGAAAAAGTTGCTGTAAACTAAACAATAATAATTAATAAAATATTTTTAATATTAAACTTAAGGTCGGTATCAATAAGCCTGCGATATTTTTTTGTAATTATAAGTCATGTGCTTTAAAGATATTAATTAATCATCAAGCTCAAGTTAAAACCATCAAAATAAAAATATATTTTTTGCTGATTGCGTTTAATAAGTATTTGTCAAGAATATGAATTGCACTCATGGGGGTTGTAAATGAAAATAACATTTAAGTCATATGGCGATCTAGGAAGGGACATCACGAAAAATTTTATAAAGTTTTCAGGCGACTGGGACTTGGTTGTTGGTATACCTAGAAGTGGAATGGTACCCGCGTATATGATTGCGCTCGCACTGAATGTCGATTGTACAGATATTTCATCTTGGTTGAAAAATTATCCGCTTAAAAGAGGAATCACTCGTAGTACAAGAAAAAAATTAAAATTTCCTTGGGAAGCAAAAAAGGTTTTAATTGTTGACGATAGTATAATGTCTGGTAACTCTTTAAAAAGTGAAATAGAGGCGCTTCCTACCTGGCTTTCATCTCGGGCATCAACACTGGCTGTGTACTCTAGCAAACCATTTAGAAAAGATGTAGATATTTTTCTAGAGTTTGTTCCCCACCCACGAGCGTTTGAATGGAATATTTTCCACCATAAGGTTATAAGTAGATCTTGTATCAGTTTAGAGGGAATGTTAAAGAAAGGAGTAGCGGATAAAAATATGACCGCTGAATTTCGGTTTATACCTTCCGGTATAATTAATACAATTGTTGCTTTTCAAAATAAAGAAAAACGAAAAGAAGTTGAATCAATTTTGGAAGAAAGTGGTATCAAATATCGTGATCTTGTTATGCCTAATAATGAAGTTAATGGTGCAAGCTTAGATGATATTATTAAGTTTAAAGTAGAGTCTTTTACAGCCTCAGATGCAGAAATGTTCATCGAAAATGACTCTTATCAAGCCAAGGTGTTATGTCGAGAAGTTAAAAAACCTGTTTTTTGTTTAAGTGATAGCTATATGTATAATCCCGATGATGAGTTCACTGCTCGCTTTTTTAAAAATAAAATGAAATTTATTATATGGAAGTTGATCAACAGCAAAGATCGAAAGCAGGGGTTTTTCTTTTAGTGACTATTTTTGAGCTTTCTGGAGGTGTCTGATGGATCAGTTTGAAATTTCTGTCATTATGACCGTTAAAAATGGCGGAAAATTTTTGGAAGCCAGCCTAAATTCAGTTTTCTCACAGACATATCTGCCCAAGGAGGTTGTCGTAGTCAACGATGGGTCTGAAGATAATACATGGGATGAACTCATCAGGCTGCGTAATATAGCTCCCATACCAGTTCATTTAGTAGATACGCAGGGAATCGGCCGTTCGAAGGCGCTGAATCTTGCTGTATGCCATGCTAATCATCATTGGATAGCTAATATTGATGCAGATGACATGTGGCTGCCTGAAAAGTTACAAAAACAAGCTAAGGCAATTGATTTATATCAAGATGCAGAGCTGGTTGTCACTGCTAGTCAGGCTGTTTATGGATGTGGAGAGGGTAGCTTTAAGGCGAAGGGAGCTTTTACCGTTACTCCGATGCCGCGTGAATTTTTTTATATGCGCAACCCAATTAATCACAGCTCTATTGTTTTTTCTCGACGACTCTTTGATAACCTGGGCGGATACGATGAAACATTGACCAGGCAGGTAGATATTGATTTATGGATACGAGCCCTTAAAAACGGCAATATATTTTACCGGGTAGATTTGCCACTGACTGTCAAGCGACTTCACGATGGCCAGAGCTTTGAAGTAGGTAATCGGTTGGGGTATACGTTTAACTCCTTTAAGATAAGTTTGAAAAAATTGTGGCAGCTTAATGCCCCTTTCTATTATTTCCCTATTCCTTTCTTAAGATTTTTCTACAATAATTTACCAAGAGGTGTTAGGCGTTATTTGATAAAATAGGAAATATAAAATCCTGCTAGTATCCTAAGAGTTTCTCACCCATTAATATTTATATATGAATTAATGACGGGGAATGAAGATGCACTATAAATCTTATGGTGATTTAAGTAAGGGTATCAATGCGTATTTGTTTTAAAAAAAGGTGCTTGATGAGAAAGTGGATTGTTATTTTTATTCTAAAATAAGTTAAAGTTGATTTTAAAGTTAAATTAATTTTTGTTAATTTTTAAAATATAATCAATACAATATTCTATGAGTATTTATAATATAATTATTTTTGAAGCATGTAAGGATTATGTTTCTTTGGTGCATTATAAAAAACAGGGGTATTTATATATGCTTTTTTCAGTGATAGTGCCAGTACACAACAAAGCGTCGACCCTGCTAGACTCGCTCTCATGTCTATATGAACAAACGTTTACTAATTTTGAAATTATAGTCGTTGATGATGCTTCAACGGATGGGTCGCTTGATATTTTACTGGATGAAGAGCGCAAGGGTAAAATACGATTGTATCAACGAGATAAACCAGGGCCAGGTGGATACGCAGCTAGAAATTATGGCGCCCAAAATGCAACTTCTAACTGGTTGGTTTTTTTTGATGCAGATGATCTTCTTGTTAAAGATCATCTTTCGAAATTTGAGGCTGCCATAGCTAAAAACTCTACCATTGAACTGTTTGTTAATGCCTTTCAAAAAATGAAAGGGGATCGACTTATCCCACAAAGCGATACTTTAAAAAGTGGGGTTTTTAGTCGTAAAGACGCGTTAGCTGCTTTTGCACGATCTGATTTCATCCATATGAATGGCGCCTGTATACAGCGTGATCGATTCTTCGCATTGGGTGGTTTTCCTGCGGGTCAATACCAGCGTGCAGGGGATGTTTATTTTTGGTTAAAAGCGCTTTGTTGTCTCAAAATGATTCATTACGACTCTACCGTTACAAGTTTGTGGCTATTAGATAATAGTGGTGTTGTGAGTAATAAAAATAATATCACTCACATACATCCCTGTTTTGACTTAAAAAAAGAGTATGAGATTGAGCTGTCTTGGTATGAAAAACGTTATTTCAGAGCTTCAATAAATCGTAAGATACTTGCGTGGGCTGTCGAGAAAAAGAAAGTCGGAAGGTCGATTACAAAGGACGTTAATGCATTAATGTTATCTAGTATGCAACCTCGTCAATGGCTCACCTTAGCCTCGCTATCTATACCCCAGCCATATTATGAGCAATTACGGGAAAAGTTTTTATAAGTTTGTAGTGATTATTTATAGCTTGTATGAAAAGAATTTATTTTCTGCATTATGTGTGCCTGAAAAGTATAGTCTTTTGTCTGATTTAAAGATTTTTTATTTTAAGTAGTGCGGCTCCCTAAAAATGGATTTTATAATGATCAAGGAGGATGCTATGAATAATATCTTTGATGTTTATGCTGCCAATAATAAATATCGCTACGATATTCAAGGGATTCGTGCTGTTGGGGCAATGCTCGTACTGATTTTTCATATCTGGTTTCAGAAAGTATCGGGTGGTGTCGATGTGTTTTTTGTTGTATCCGGTTACTTGATGACGGGCATATTGCTTCGTCAATATGCCAAAGATAATAAATTAAAAGTTCTACAGTTTTGGGCGAGCATTGTCAAAAGAGTAACGCCTTCTGCCTACGTGGTATTGATATCAACACTAATTCTCAGCTATTTTTTTATTTCTCCGGTTTATTGGATTGCCACGATTCATGAGTTTATTTTTAGTGCAGGGCATTTAGAAAACATATTGTTGATGAGGAGAGAAGTTGACTACTTACAAAGTGGAGATCCTGTAAGTCCCTTTCAACAGTATTGGGCGTTATCAATTCAGGTTCAGTTCTATGCTTTTTTGCCTTTCTTGATGGCGCCCTTGCTATACATATCAAGTAAAATGAGGTCGCTGTCGCCTCTAGTTTTTGGCGTTTTTGTAGTCATATCTGCTTCTTTTATTTATTCAATTATCTCTACAATAATGACGCCTAGTACGGCCTATTTTAATCCTTTAGGTAGGGTTTGGGAGTTTTTGTCTGGTTCTATGGTTGCTATAATGTTGCCGCATTTAAAGTTACGAAAAGGTCTTTCTGTTATTTTTTCTTTAGTAGGCTTTGTGTTGCTTATAAGTGTTGGTGTTGTAATTCCTAGGGATTGGAATTTTCCAGGCTATATTGCACTACTACCAGTTTTTGCTGCTATTTTTTTGATTGTTTCAGGTAACGTGATTGAACATAAATCGATAGTCAATGTACTGCTAACTAATAAGTATCTTGTTATGCTCGGTGCTATGTCTTTCACTATCTACCTTTGGCATTGGCCAATATTAGTATTTTTTCAAAATTATTATGAGACTGTAGATTTAGGGTTTTTAAAAGGAGCCATTGTTGTTTTTTTAGGAATAATACTTGCTATTATAACTACGACATTAGTTGAGCGCCCGTTTAGAAAAATACCTAAGAATAAAACCTGGCTCGCCTTTGCCACTGGTTTTATTTTTTTTATTCCTTCCGTGACACTTGGGCTAAGCGTAAAGTATTATTTTGAAAATCTTCACGATGTAGATCCAGCGTTTAGTGATAGTTTTTTTTATGGTTCAAGTGTTTACATGCAAGATGATGCGACTGAACTTGATTATCGCTATGTTACCGCTGTTTCAAAAGATTTAAGCGAGGCTATGGAGAAAGAAAATAAATGTGCTACAGAAAGTACCGACTCCGATATTATACTCTGTGAATTTGGAGATACTTCTGCGGAAAATATTATTGCTTTAGTAGGGGGTTCGCATGTTGGCCAATGGGAGCCTTTTTTTACAAGCTTAGCTGATGAGCATGGTTTTAAAGTGATAACTATATTAAAGCACTCTTGCTCGTTAGGTTATAGAATTGTAGAGGATAATCATACCTGTGATGATTGGAATGAAAATATAGTGGAATATTTAAGTGAGCTAAGCCCCGACGTTGTTGTAACAAACTCAACCAGGTCTAACCGATTACGTAAGAACAGATTGGTTCGTAACGACCCGATTGAGTATGTGCCTGCTGGATATGTTGAAAAATGGCAGGAAATAACTGCTCTAGGTATTCCCGTCATTGGTATTAGGGACAATCCTTGGTTCGAAAGTGATCCCAGCTATTGCGTATGGAAAAATCGTGAGGAAGCGAGTCATTGTGCCCGACCCGTTGGCGAGGTTTTGCTGTCTCAAAATCCTGCTGATGAGTATGTAGGCGATATTGCCTTATTCATATCTGTAGATTTTACTGAAATGATGTGTGATGAGGGCTTGTGCCCAGCATACTTTGATGGAAGATTGATGTGGTCAGACACTCATCACCTGACGCGTACTTATTTAGAGTATATTATCCCTAGTTTAAAAGAATCGCTTGAGCAACAAACTCTGTTTTTTCATAACTTTGAGGAATAAAGAGGTTGTTACTTAGTTTGCCTGATTTCACCTGCTTCAGCAGTGCTAAAAGTAAGTGTTAGGATCACTAGTAATAAAGATTTACTTCAGAATTAGTTTATGATGGTGGAGAGTGTTATTGTTTAGAAATTATAAGTATATATTCCTTTATTAAGGAACTATATGTTTGGCGAAGTCTCTTAGAGGCTGATAACTGAATTAAGTAACAGCAGATATTTTAGTTTTGTTAAGATTCTAATGTTGAAATTAGTCTTTCGCTCTAGGTTTTACAGCCGCAGCAGATTGTTAACATTGAGATGTTTGGTGATCAAAAATGTCATTTTTAGAAAAAAATATGGAGTGTAGTAATTTAATTGTAGATGATAGGCTGATAAAGCGTATCAGCTACCCGAGGGTGTCAGTAATTGTGCCTACCTATTACGATTGGGAGCGGTTGCAAAATTGTGTTGAAGCGTTAAAAAATCAGTCATTTTCTCAAGATGAATTTGAAGTAATTATTGTAAATAATGCCTTAGGTGATACAACGCCTCAAGGTTTTACCTTGCCTGAAAACTTTCACATGATATCCGAGCACAAACCAGGCTCTTATGCAGCTAGAAATGCTGCTTTGAAAATTGCACAAGGTGAAATATTCGCTTTTACTGATTCCGACTGCATTCCTGATCCTTTTTGGCTTGAGTCAGCGGTTGCACGACTTGATCAAGGGGCAGAACTTGTGGCTGGAAAGATAGAGCTATTTTTTAAAACGGAGAAGCTGACTATTGTTGAAATCTATGAAAAAGCGTTTGCTTTTGATCAGGAAAAATACGCTAAAGAGGGTGGTTCAGCAACAGCAAATATGGTTACTTGGTCCAGGCATTTTGAAACCGTTGGACATTTTAATGATGCCCTTATGTCTGGTGGTGATGTCGAATGGGGAAGGCGAGCTAACGATAAAGGAATAGCTGTGGAGTATGCATCTGATGTAATAGTAAATCACCCAGCCCGTTATGATATAAAAGCTATGCTGAAGAAAAAAAGACGTGTTCTTGGTGGTCAAGTGAATAAAGAAAATAATTTGTTTTTAATACTGATTAAAGGATGTCTACCTCCACGTGCGGCTCTAAAGCTATTTCTTCAAAAAGAAATAACTTTTAAAGAAAAGTGCCTGGCCTATCTGCTTTGTTATTATTTTAAGTTGTATTCCACGGTTTACAGATTAGCTTTGGTATTAGGGTTGAAGAAGCCAGAAAGATCGTAGCTAAAGGAGAGATTGTTATTCTGTTCTAATCTTTATTTATACCAATATCTATAAGATATGATGCCTAGGACAAAATTTTTTAAAGTTTTGTCCTAGGCATTTTTTTTAAAATTGAAGTGTTCTCTTACTACGTTTTATTGATAATGCTAACGATTAATTTTTTATGAATGTTAGGAAGTAAAAAACAGCACCTGCTGGGCCATTACAGAGAACTATGTGTTCTGTTGTTTAGTGAAGCGCTTCATAATAGTGAGGGTTTCATCGCTCACATGGTGTTCCATGCCTTCTGCGTCAATACGGGCTGTGCCGTCATTAACGCCTAGTGCACGTAGGAAGTTGAGCACTACATCGTGTCTCGCCCGAGAGGTTTTCGCCATTTTCTCACCTTCCTCTGTTAAGAAAAGAGAACGGTAGGGTTTATTGGTGACCAAGCCTTGGTCATTTAAGCGACGAATCATTTTGGAGACCGTCGCTTGGCTTACAGCCATACGAGCGGCAATGTCAGCTGCTCTTGCTTCTCCGCGATGCCTGATAAGGTCGCCAATCAGCTCAACATAGTCTTCAATCAGCTCGGTTTCATGCGCATTGCGCACAGTCTCATATTGCTGCGCGTGCTGCTCCACGGGTGGGAGAGCATCATTGCTGAGACTGTTTGTAGACGATCGCCGCTGTTGGGAGTCACTCATTGGCAAATATTATCAAGGTTAGTGGAAACGTTAATTGGTGATGGTAGCGTATTTTTGTGGATAATTGTTAGCCAAGGCTAAACTATTTGCACAAAGCTTTTTCGGTGCGCTACAGTGGTTAGCAACCAGATATTAGCATAGTGGAGATCGATGATGAGCAAGCTACACATGGGAATCTTGCTGGGCGTGTCGCTGGCCTGGGGTAGTGCTAATGCTGAGGTCAATGAGCTACATGAGCCACCCATCAATGTTGCTGTCACATTTTCTGTACTAGGCGATTTAGTGAAAAAAGTGGCGGGTGATGATGCGCGTGTATCTGTATTAACACCTGTAAACGCTGAAGTGCATGAATGGGAACTTTCCCCCGATAATTTTGCTGCGCTTGAAGATGCCGATTTAGTTTTTTACAACGGCTACCAATTGGAGCAGTGGATGCGCCAAGTAGAGGCGACCGTTGAAGAAAATGTACCTATGATTGCCGTAGCGGAAGCATCCGGTTTTCCAACGCAGTCTATTGTCACAGGTGAAATGGAAGGGGATATAGATCCTCATTTATGGATGGACCCCCGCGCTGCTGCTGCTTATGTACACGTAATCGCCAGTGCTATTGAGGAACTTTTGCCGCAGCAGGCGGAACAGATTCAGCAGCGAGCGTTATCCCTAGAAGAACAGCTGCACGATTTGCATGTGGAGTTGCAAGCGGCGTTAGAGGGCATTCCTGAAGAGCGCAGAGTCCTGCTTTCCAGTGAAGCGGCGTTTCTTTATTTTGCCGACGCTTATCAGTTTGAGCATGATGGTATCTGGGGAACAAACGCAGAAACCGAAGGATCGCCAAGGCAGCTTATGCGCGTGATCGATATGATTAACGAGCGTCAGCCGTCAGCGTTATTTTGGGAAAGCACTATTTCTGATCGTCATGTAACCAGCATTGCGCGAGACACAGGCTTGCAAGTGGCAGGACCGCTCTACGTTGACTCACTGAGTGAGCCGACGGGTGAGGCCGCTGACTATTTTGCAATGCAACGCCATAACGTAGCGCTGTTGCGTCACTATCTAGCGGCTGAGTAAATGACTATGACGCCCCGGTCTGACAGCGCTGTAACGGCGATTGGTATTAGAGGGCTGTATGCTGCCTATCATCGCCAGCCCGTGCTGGAAAATATTAACCTTTCGCTCCCTACTGGAAAGTGGACGGCGATCGTTGGCCCCAATGGTGCTGGTAAGTCGACACTTTTCCATGTGTTGACCGGCAGCATGAAGCCGCTACGAGGTCGAGTAGATGCGTTTGGTGAGCCGATTGCCTTTCATCGAAAAGCGGGCAATATCGCCTACATGGCTCAGCGAGAAGCGATTGAGTGGGATTTTCCCATTTCAGTATGGGAAACCGTGATGGGCGGTCGTTACGGGCACATGCGCAACGACGCTCTTTGGCGACGTCTGCTCCCGGCACGCTGGTATGCGCCTGTGCATCGTGAGGTCGTTCATAACGCGCTAGAGGATGTGAATATGCTAGCGCTGGCCGATCGGCCTATCGGAGCGCTTTCAGGTGGTCAAAAAAAGCGCGTGCTTCTCGCTCGTACTCTGGCCCAGCAGGCCAAAATTCTGTTGTTAGATGAGCCGTTAGCAGGCGTGGATCCCCCTAGTGAACAGCTCATCCTAGATGTCCTAAAACGCGAGCGCGAGGCAGGACGTACGGTCATTATGGTGACGCATGACATGCCCGGTGCGCGCCGCAATGTTGACCATGTGGTGTTAATCAACCGTGTTGTACGCGGTTCGGGTAAACCCGAAGATATGCTTAGCGACGCTAGATTAGCTGAACTTGCAGTCAGCTCCGGCGAGCTACTGAGTGACGATCAAGCGCTGCGCTCGAGAGCTATTTCAGCCACGCAAGGATAAGGCATGACCGAGCTATTATTAATTCTATACGCCTTTAGCGATACGTTAGTGAATGGCCTAATTGCTGCTTTGATGCTGTTGGTCAACTTACTGCCTGACAGTATATCGGGCGCGTTTCAATATGCCTTTATGCAGCGGGCGCTGCTGACCTCTATTATGGTAGGGGCTATTTGCGGGATGCTTTCTTGCTATGTGGTCCTCAAGCGCTGGTCACTATTAGGCGATGCAATTTCCCATGCCGTGTTGCCCGGTGTTGCTATCGCGTACCTTTTGGGACTGCCTTTCTTCATTGGGGCCTTTATAACAGGAGCGCTAACATCGCTAGGTATTGGCGCCATTGAGCGTCATACGCGCATCAAATCTGATGCGGCGATGGGCATTATGTTTACCGGTGCTTTTGCGCTCGGGATTGTGCTTATCAGCAAGATTGCCTCAAGCACTCACTTAATGCATATCCTATTTGGGAATGTGCTCGGCGTGCAGCAGTCTGCACTGTTGCTTACGCTAGCCGCTAGCGTCGTGGCGTTACTGGTGGTTTGGCTCGCCTTTAGGCCGTTAATGCTTTATGCATTTGATCCTACTCAGGCCCAGGCCCTTGGTTTTAATACCGGCATTATTCATTATGGTTTGATTCTTTTGCTTACATTAACCATTGTGGCGAGCCTGGAAACTGTTGGCATTATTTTAGTCGTAGCGATGCTGATTACGCCGGGAGCTACTGCCCATCTTTTAACCGATCGTTTTAAAACCATGCTGCTCTTATCAGTGGGCGTTGGGGTCGGGTCAGCCGTGTTGGGTTTGTACCTTTCGTTCGCGTTTGATGTTGCCTCTGGCGGCACCATTGTACTGGTAGCAACAAGCTGTTTCTTCATGGCGCTGCTTTTCTCACCTAAGCACGGTGTACTTATGCGTAAGTGGCGCCATGGTAAAGTTGGTTCTGGTAATAGTGTTTAATTCTATGGTTGAAGGCTTTCCCATGTTTTTTCAGCAATACCAATACCAGCGCCTGCCATTAATAGATACGTTTCATCGACACCTGCCTCTTGCAATGGGTGAGCTTCATCTTGAAAGTGAATTCCTGCAAAAATTTTTCCATTGAAACCAGCTTTGCGTAGCTCACGGGTAGCCATCAATTTACTCTCAATGTTTGGAGTCGCTAACGTTACCGCTTGAAGTTTAGATATATCGAGTTGATGCCAGAAGCTCACATCTTCTATGTCACCGTAGGAGACATATTGATTGTTCTCCACCCTGTTAGGATCAGAGTCAAACCCTGCAACCGATAAGCCTTTATCCTTAAAAAAAGAATAGGCAGCGCTCCCAGTGCGCCCCATGCCGAGTACCAATATGGTTGCATCGCCCAAGTTGATTGGTTGTTCATCAGGGTGGCGAGTATCGCGCTCAAAGCGTGCCAGCGTTTTTTCCCAGCGATCAAAAAGTTCATGGGCAAGGCGGTTCAATGGTGCTGCAATAACAAAAGAGAAGGCAACAGCAATAGCGAGAGGCACCAGCCACTCCTCAAGAATGCTAGCAGCTACGATAAGACCAAATTCACTGTAAGCAGTAAGACTTAGCCCCCCTAAAAAAGCGTTCCGTGCGCGAATCCGGAATGCGATTAAAAGTGCAAAAAATAATAGTCCTTTCAATGGAAGGATAATGGCTAGAACACCTGCAAAAATTAATGCATTGGTGTCAGGAAGCCCAGCCATTCCTATTTGTAGGAAAAAACTGATTAATAACACCTCTTTCACTCCCCAGAGCGCTTTGGAGAGCTCTTGGGCGCGAGGGTGCTTCGCAAGTAGCAACCCCATGACCAAGGCACCTACTTCTGAGCTTAATCCTACTGCTTCAAAGCCCATTCCTCCAACAGCAATAGCTAATACAGCGCCAAATAATATTAGCAACTCATCATGCTGAGCAACACTCATCAACCAATATAGAAGTGGTCTAAACAGTGGCAGTAAAAAAACAAGCAGTGCCCATGGGCTAGGTGATTGTCCGCTGTAGATGCTTAGAACCGCGATGGCGACTAAATCTTGAATAATTAAAATGCCAATCGCGATTCGACCATGAAGCGCTCGTAATTCCCGTTTAGCTTCAAGCACCTTTGCGGCAAGAACGGTACTGGAGAACGAGAGGGCTATAGCTAGCAGAATGGCTTTGTCCAAAGGTAGCGTTAAAAAGACAACAAAACCAATCGTAAAAATTAAGCAGGTGATGCTTAGATGTATGATTGCACTACCAAGGACAACGGGTTCTGCAAGGCTTCTGACATTCAGTTTTAAGCCAATAGTAAAAAGTAACAACAAAACGCCTAAGTGCGCTAGGTGTTCAAGTAATGGGCCTGCTTCGCTGGATAAGCCAATGCTGGGGCCAAAAGCATTGAGTGCAAATCCTGCAGCCAAAAAACCCACTAATGGGGGTAAGCTAAACTGTCGAGCAATAATTCCAAAGACAAAAGCAAACGATAATACGATAACTTCAAACATGCTGTATCCTTTGCAGACGGGCGTTTGGCTATTTACCTACTCGCCAGTGTTTTTGCATTTCAACAAACGTAAACGATGCCGACCAAGTAATCAGTACAAAACCTGTCAATGCCAGGGTGCCATATAAAAAGCGTACAGGACCTGTTGCATAGATATCACCGTAGCCGACCGTTGTATAGGTAACAGCAGAGAAAAATATATAATCTAAGAGGTTAAAGCTTTGATAACCTTCTAGAGCGCCAATGCCATTAAGTTCGGTCAGCCACCATCCTGTCATACCAAAGAGCCAAATCTCGGTGACATGTATCAATAAAACACCAAATGCCATACCAAGAATTCGTTGGCGATGAGGTCTACGTGATCTCTCAATTTGCCGTGATATAAGCCACAGTGATTCGTAATGAAGCAGCACTGCCAGTACAACGGCAATAAAAGTTGTTACGACAACGGTGACATAGTCTGGGTAGGGAATAGTCAAGTAGGGCATCCCAAAGTTGCTATGAGTTAGTGTTCCGCAAAGCTTGCTGCCAAACAACTTCGCGAGCTCTTCAGTGAGTGATAGCCCTAAAGGCTAGCGTCGCACTGCTCAGTAATAGGGTAATTGGCATAATATCAAGTGCCAACAATGATAAGGGTTTCGGTATGGTGCTATCTAGGGGGAGGCTTCTTAAAAAAAGCTTTTCCTCTGTTAAACGAGTACAGTCCGATGGATACCTGCGAGAGCACTGCAGCAATTTTCCTCACCATTATCGAAATGTCTAGTAAGATGCAAGGATATGGCAGCTTAGCTTGGGCCGCAAGATGTTGATTTTCATGCTGTGTCGCATGGTGCTATTTGCACTCTCATTGTTCATAGGTTACTCAAAGTTGATTAACTAGCTAATGAATATGAGGCGCGCTTGCAGCTGCTGTCACTAGCCGGCGTTCAAGTTGTTGATAATGCTTTGGTTTAACTTACTTCGATCGCCAGAATTTCGCTGGTAATTTTAGCGCATTGCCTAGATGTAGGCTGTCACCTGCACTATGAGTTTGTTGGATACGATATTTCTAGCTTAAGTCTTAAGTACGCATGCTAAAGGAGTAACTGGATGTCAGACAATTACACGAATGATCTGATTGAAAATCGTACGTTTGACGAAATAAAAGTGGGCGACAGGGCGTTCTTGGAAAAACGCTTAACCATGGATGATATCAAACTGTTTGCCATTATGTCGGGAGATATCAACCCGTCTCATGTGGACGATGACTACGCGAAAAGAAGTCGTTTTCAAGAAGTTGTCGCCCACGGAATGTGGGGCGGAGCGCTTATCTCTACGGTGCTGGGGACGGAACTGCCTGGGCCTGGCACTATTTACTTAGGCCAAACGCTGCGTTTCAGGGCGCCAGTACGCTTGGGTGATGTGCTTCATGTGGCGGTTAAGGTAACGGACAAGCAGTCACGTAACCACCACGTGATATTCGCCTGCGAATGCCGCAATCAGCATGGCGACATAGTGATTGAAGGTGAGGCTGAGGTACTTGCGCCTACTGAAAAAATCCGCCGTCCCCGTGCAGAACTTCCTGCTATTCGGCTCTCTGAACGGGGGCGGCTCCATGAGATTCTCACCGCCGCTGACCATCCTGCGCCATTACGTATGGCCGTCGTTCATCCCGTGGATGAGAGCTCTATAAGAGGCGCGGTCGAGGCTGCTGTGCAGCGGTTAATTGTGCCTGTGCTTGTTGGGCCTAAGGCTAAGATTGAGGCAGCTGCGAACGCGGCCGATGTTGATATAAGTGAGTTCGAGCTGATCGATACGCCACATAGCCATGCCGCTGCGGCCAAAGCGGTGGCGCTGGCTCGGGATGGCAAAGTAGATGCACTAATGAAAGGCTCGCTGCCTACAAGCGAGCTACTGCACGAGGTGGTTAAACGGGAAGGGGGGCTGCGCACCGAGCGCTGCCTGAGCCATGTGATGGCGTTTGATGTGCCTACTTACCCGCGTCCGCTATTCATTACCGATGCTGCTATTACTATTTATCCTACGTTGGAGCAAAAACGCGACATTATCCAAAATGCAGTGGAACTCGCCCATGCGCTGGGTAATGACAATCCCAAGGTGGCTATTCTCTCGGCGGTAGAAACGATTAATCCAAAGATTATTTCTACGCTTGATGCAGCAGCACTGTGCAAAATGGCGGATAGGGGCCAGATCACCGGCGCAACGCTGGATGGCCCTCTGGCGTTCGATAATGCCGTATCGGAAGCGGCAGCCAAAACCAAGGGCATTCGTTCTTTAGTGGCAGGGCAGGCCGATATCTTATTAGCGCCTGACTTGGAAGCCGCCAACATGCTCATGAAACAATTAAGCCACTTGGCTGATGCAACGGGGGCTGGCCTTGTGGTTGGTGCCAGGGTGCCGATTGTGTTGACGAGCCGTGCTGATGACGCGTTAACGCGCATGGCTTCCTGCGCACTAGCGCTGCTGCTGGCCGACTATCAGCAACAGCAGGGCAACGCATCAAAGGGCGAGTAAGTGGTTATGCAAATAATGGTGATCAACAGTGGTTCATCGAGCATCAAGTTTGGGCTTTATAAGACGCCGATTGAAGCGCCACTGAGTCTTGAGGGTATCCATTTATCGACGGAGGGGCACTTCTCCGGTATCGGTAGTCGCGGCCATGAAGCCGTTCATTTAAACGATGCCCAGGGTAATGCTCTCTCGCTAGATGGTTTAGCGCCATCCGCCACACATGACGAGGCATTGTCATCGTTAATGGCGTGGCTAGAGGCCGATGAGAGCGGTTCAATAGCGGTCATCGGTCACCGAGTCGTGCACGGGGGACGAGACTACCAGGCGCCTGTTGAAGTCACAGCTGAGCACCTAGATGCATTAAGTGAGCTAAACAGTTTGGCTCCGCTACATCAACCTCATGGGCTAGCGCCTATTAAACATTTAATGCAGCGTTATCCAGACGTCGCCCAAATTGCCTGCTTTGATACGGCATTTCACGCTGAGCAGCCCAGCGTGGCGCGCCATTTTGCTT
This sequence comes from Vreelandella venusta, assembly GCF_044809155.1. Lineage (GTDB taxonomy): Bacteria > Pseudomonadota > Gammaproteobacteria > Pseudomonadales > Halomonadaceae > Vreelandella > Vreelandella venusta_B. The sequence goes on along the minus strand of NZ_CP085241.1, from coordinate 1,776,597 downwards.
TGCCGCGTGAGCTTACTCAGAAAGGTTTGATCCGCTATGGTTTTCATGGCCTCTCTTATGACTATATCAGCCGTGTACTGGATAGCTACCTCCCTGAGGAGGCGAGTAAACAGCGCATTATTGTGGCGCACCTAGGCAATGGGGCTAGCCTATGCGCGATGCATAATAAGCGCAGCGTGGCATCGACAATGGGTTTTACGGCGTTAGAAGGGCTGCCCATGGGCACGCGTTCAGGCAGCGTTGATCCTGGCTTAGTGTTGCACCTTATTCAACAAGAAGGCATGTCGCCTGAAGCAGTGGAAACGATGCTCTATAAGCGCTCCGGGCTATTAGGCGTTTCAGGTATCAGCGGCGATGTGCGGGAGTTGCTGGAAAGCGATGCGCCAGAGGCTGAAGAGGCGCTATCGCTTTATGCTTACCGAATTGCCCGTGAGATAGGTAGTTTAGCCGCTGCTTTGGGTGGGTTGGACCAGCTTGTTTTTACCGCGGGGGTAGGTGAAAACGCCGCGTATGTTCGCGAGCAGGTAGTGAGGCAGTGTGCTTGGCTGGGCATAGCATTAGATAGTGATGCAAATGCCCGCAATGCACATTGCATTTCGCCAGCAGACAGCCCGGTGAGTGCGTGGGTAATTCCCACCGATGAAGCGCGAATGATGGCTTGGTACTGCGCGCAGTTTATGCACCAACGCTCAGCATAAGCGACTCCCTAAGAGAAGTAGCGAGCCATCCAGCGTTTGCCAGCCCCACCAGGCAAGTGCAATCCCGCCTGCTGCTAACGCGACCGCTAAAAGCATGGCGGCTACTGTCATGGTGCTTTTCATAACGTCACCTGTGAATGTGCTGGGCGAGCAAGCGGCTTTTCGCTAATAAACCAATGCAACGCTGCGGCGGCTAGAGAAAGTATGATCGAAATTTGCCAAACGGTATCGTAGTGCCCCGTCAGGTCGTACATATAGCCGCCCAGCCAAACGCCCATAAACGAACCGAGTTGATGAAACAAGAAGACAATACCGCCCAGCATGGATAAATGGCGGACACCAAACACCGAAGCGACTATTCCATTGGTGAGAGGCACGGTTGAAAGCCAAAGCAGCCCCATCACGATACCAAACACATAGGCGCTAGTCGCCGTTAGCGGAAGGACAATAAACGCTGCAATAACCGCGCCGCGAATTAGATAAAGCCAGCTCAGCAGGCGCGGTTTAGACAATATGCCGCCTAGCCAGCCTGCCGTGTAGGTGCCCACTATGTTAAACAGCCCCACCAGTGCCAATACCGTGGTGCCAACTTGTACTGAAAGACCGTTATCAAAAAGATAACCAGGCAAGTGAACCGCAATAAACACAACTTGAAAGCCGCACACGAAGAATCCCAGGCAGAGTAGCCAAAAGCCTTTCTGGCTTGCCGCTTCATTGAGGGCGTCGCGTAGACTTAAGTCGCCGAGTGCTTTAGGAGATGGGCGATCCTTAAGCATTGCGCCAAGTGGAATCATAAACGCCGCAATGGCGCCCATGGCCAGTAGCGCTGCCGACCAGCCTAGCCACTCAATCAGTCCTAGCGTTCCGGGCAGCATGGCAAACTGACCAAACGACCCTGCCGCACTGACAATCCCCATCGCCATACTGCGCTTCTCTGGAGCGACTGCGCGCCCCACGGCGCCTAAAATGACCGAGAACGTAGTTCCAGAAAGCCCGAGACCGATCAGTAACCCCGCGCTCAGCGTCATCCCTAGTGCGCTGGTCGAAAGGCTCATAAAACAGAGCCCAAGGACGTAGAGTATGCCGCTTATAGCGATAATTCTGGCGGCGCCAAAACGATCTGCCAGTGCGCCGGTAAAAGGCTGAGAAAGCCCCCAGATAAGATTTTGCACGGCTAGCGCAAAGGCAAATACCCCACGTCCCCAACCAAAATCACTGCTCATGGGTTCAATAAAGAGCCCAAATCCATGGCGAAGCCCCATGGCGGTAGATATGACGAGGCTCGCCAGTAAAATGAAAAGTAGCGTTTTTTGCCTTGAGGTAGCCATGTTAAGTCTCGTTATTTTGGGCTGAGGATTAGAGGTTTATAGGCACACGAATACGAATGCCGTTAGCCTACTTACTATCGCATGGCTTGACTGGATTTAGAAACTACCAAATAGCGTGCCGAGGGTAATAACGCTCACCAGTGCCGCGATAGGTAACGCAATGGTAACCATCGCTAAGTGACCATAAGACTGCCGGTGCGTTAAGCCACAGATCGCCAGCAGGGTAATGACCGCGCCGGAGTGGGGCAGAGTATCCATACCGCCTGCTGCAAGTGTTGCTACCCGATGCATCAGCTCTGGGTTAATCCCTGCTTGTGCCGCCATTAGTAAGTATTCGCTGCCTAGGGTTTCAAGGGCGATGGAGAGACCACCTGAAGAGGAGCCGGTAATGCCCGCTAACACGCTCATCGCCAACGCTTCGGAAACCAGTGGGTTACCTGGAGAGATATTCAGTACGGCATCGCGAATAATTGCAAACCCGGCGAGACTAGCGATCACCGCTCCATAGCCTACTTCTGATGCGGTATTGAAGATGGGTAATAAAGAGCCAAAACAGCCTTTGTTAATAGTCTCCTTAAGGTTTTCCCAGTGTCGCCAATGGCTGATGATCAACCAGCTGGAAGCGCTCAATAGCGCAATTAAAATAGCCCAAAGCCCGGTTTGCCGGCTAGGCGTTACATTTTCAAAGGCGTCGCTCATAAAGCTAAGATCAATGGCGGGAAAAACGCCGTAAGTAAAGAGCGCGTTTAAGCCAATCACCATGACCAGCGGAATTAACGCCGCCACCAGCGGCATAGAGGGTGTTTCGACGGTGTTATCGGTAGATTCGGCCTCACGCTCGGTATGCTGGCCATAGCCTTCGTTGTTCGCCGCTGCTTTTTTAACGCGAGATTGCAGGTAGGAAATGCCAAGCCCTAACATAATGAGTCCAGCAATGATGCCCAATCCGGGAGCTGCAAAGCTATTCGTACCAAAATAGGGAATAGGAATGGCGTTTTGGATGGCTGGCGTACCTGGCAGTGCTGTCATGGTGAACGTAAAAGAACCAAGGGCGATAGACGCAGGAATTAAACGCTTAGGCACGTTGGCCTGGCGAAACAGCTCACGGCTAATCGGATATATGGCGAAAGCCACGACAAAGAGTGAGACGCCGCCATAGGTCAATACAGCGCATGCAATCACCACAGTGAGTACCACGTGATGAGTGCCTAAGCGCTTAACAATACCATTCGAAATGGATTGGGCGGCCCCTGAGTCTGCCATTAGCTGGCCAAAGAGTGCGCCCAGCAAGAACAGGGGAAAAAACTGAATAACATAGTTCCCCAGAGCCTTCATAAAGGTGTCGGTGTAAATAGGGAGTAAGAAGGCTGCATCCCCTGAAAGGAGCACGGCCAGAGAGGCCATTAGCGGTGCCAGCAGCAGGACTGAGATGCCCCGATAGGCGAGAAACATCAGTAAGATGAGTGAAATGATAATCGCAAGCATGCCCATGCTGGCTCCTGATAAGTTTGTAAAAACTAAATTAGTGGTTATTGCGCGTGCAGAGAGGCGGGAATACTAAGGGGCGTGTTGCAAAGCAGCAATGACTGTTAGACCAAAGTCGATGCCTGGTGGCGGGGTTTAACAGCGCTAGTTAGACCAGTAAAGGCGCAAGGTTGCTCCACTGTGGTTAGTTAGTGCCTGCTTAAGTGGCTTTCATCTGGTAATATTTGCCACCTTCAGCGGTAACGACCTTACAATTGCTCTGGGTATTTCCATGAATGCAGTCATTATTGCAGTGCTAGTGATGGTGGCACTGTCGCTTCTACGTGTGTCTGTTGTATTTGCGCTGGTAGTCGGTGCGTTAGTTGGCGGGCTGATAGGGGGATTGTCGCTTGACGAAACCCTTAGTGCCTTCAACGATGGCGTCGGTGGCGGTGCCCAGGTGGCGCTAGCCTATGCAACGCTAGGTGCGTTTGCAGTAGCGATTTCTCGCTCGGGCTTACCCGACATGCTGGCTAACCGGCTCATAACAATGCTGGGTAAAGAAGCGTCGGTGGTTCACCAAGCGCGAGTGAAAACATTGCTGCTAGTGGCCGTGCTGTTGGTGGCTATTTCATCGCAGAACGCCATTCCCGTGCACATCGCGTTTATTCCGGTGCTCATTCCTCCACTGCTTACCGTGATGAACCGGCTTCAGCTGGACCGCCGTGCGGTTGCCTGCGCGCTTACCTTTGGTTTAACAGCGCCCTATATGCTTTTGCCCGTTGGCTTTGGCGCTATTTTTTTGAACGACATTTTGCTGGCCAACTTAAACAGTGCTGGGGAACCGCTGGGGTTAGAAATCACCAGAAGTATGGTACCGATGGCAATGGCGATACCCGTAGGCGGCATGGCCATTGGCTTGGTGGTTGCGCTGTTGTTCAGCTACCGCGGCTCGCGCCACTATGCGAGCAAAGCGTTAGTCGCCAGTGCCCATCAGCAGGCGCCAACGCCTGCTGAACCCCATGCGTTGGGGTTGATTATGTCGGGTATCGCTATCGTGGCAGCACTTGGTTTACAGCTTTTCACCGGTTCAATGATCGTGGGAGGGTTAGTGGGTATTGGCTTACTGTCGTTAGGTGGTATTTTTAAGTGGCGCGAGGCGGATGACCTGTTTACCAGTGGGATGCGTATGATGGCGCTGATTGGGTTTATCATGATTTCAGCGGCGGGCTTTGCCGAAGTAATGAAAACCACCGGCGATATCGAGTCTCTGGTAGAAGGTGCTTTCGAGCTGTTTGGCGACAACCGTGGGCTAGCTGCCTTGGTGATGCTGCTGGTAGGTCTATTTATCACGCTGGGTATTGGTTCTTCGTTCTCTACTATCCCGATTATTGCTGCTATTTTCGTGCCGCTGGCTGTCCAGTTTGGTTTCTCGCCCATGGCGACCGTAGTGCTGGTAGGTACCGCTGCAGCATTGGGGGATGCCGGCTCGCCAGCATCGGATTCCACCTTAGGGCCAACGTCAGGCTTGAACGTCGATGGTCAGCACGATCACATGTGGGACAGCGTGGTGCCGACTTTCTTGCACTATAATATTCCGCTTATCGCGTTTGGCTGGCTGGCTGCCATGTCGTTATAAATGAGAGTGATATGTACCGCGTTAACTCCGACTAGTCGTGAAATACGTAGTGGAAAAGAGTGAAAAATAGTGGAAAGGGCAGCGATGAGCTGCCCTTTCTTGTTGTATGCCAGAAACTGTCGTCGCTACTGTTTGGGTAAGTGTGTTTCAAAAGCACTTAGCAGACCGCGTAACAGAGAAAGCTCTTTCCGGCTCGGCTGCGCGCGGGCAAAGAGGGTTTGAAGCTGCTCTTCAGTGCGGGCGTGGGGTTGGGTCAAAAAGCCACTTTGTTGCATCAGGCGGCCAAGATGCTCTTGAAAGTAACCAAATTGTTCACGACTGGGCGGCGTTGCTTCTAGCGGACGCTGATACTCAAAGCCGTTCATATCACGCTTGCGCCAGGCTCGATGCACTTCGTAGGCTAGGATTTGTACCGCTTGAGAAAGGTTTAGGATGCCATACTCTGGGTTGGCAGGAATGCTGGCTTGGTGTGTGCAACAGCGAATTTCGTCGTTTGTCAGGCCCGAGCGTTCCCGCCCAAACACCAAGGCTACCGGAGCTGTTTGTGCATTTTGAATAACGTCAAACGACATGTCATCGGGTTCGTCGTAGTGTGGCAAGGGCAAGCTGCGCAAGCGGGCACTGGCACCGACGACCTGAATGCAGTCCATTACCGCCGCATCCAATGAGCTAACCACGCGCGCATTGTCCAGCACATCCTGAGCGCCAGCCGCTAAGCGCGTTGCTTCCTCATCAGGAAAAGCCCGTGGATTAACCAGTACAAGCTCTGATAAGCCCATGGTTTTCATTGCGCGAGCAGCAGCGCCAATGTTGCCAGGGTGGAAGGTTTGAACGAGTACGATGCGAATATTGGAGAGCACGGTGATGAAGACCTACAGCAGCCGGATAAAGGCGCTGATAGTATCATGATTTTGACGACCGTTAGAGGTGGGGCGGGGAGTGTCAAATAAAAGAACCCCGCCGTGGCGGGGTTCTTAGCGACGTTAAACGTCAGAGCGATAGGCTCAGGGGGCCTTACATCATGCCACCCATGCCACCCATTCCGCCCATGCCACCCATATCAGGAGCGGCTTCTTTCTCTTCTGGGTCGTCAGCGATCATGCACTCAGTGGTGATCATGAGGCCAGCAACTGAACCGGCAGACTGCAGAGCAGTACGGGTAACTTTTGCCGGGTCTAGTACGCCCATTTCGAACAGGTCGCCGTACTCACCTGTTTGTGCGTTGTAGCCGAAGTTTCCTTCGCCATCTTTCACGCGGTTGATAACAACAGCGGCTTCTTCACCCGCGTTGGTCACAATCTGACGCAGCGGAGACTGCATAGCGCGCAGGGCCATGTTGATGCCGTGGTTCTGGTCTTCGTTGTCGCCAGTTAGGCCTTGTACGGTTGCCATAACGCGAACCAGGGCGGTACCGCCGCCAGGTACAACGCCTTCTTCGACGGCAGCGCGGGTTGAGTGCAGAGCATCTTCAACGCGAGCTTTCTTCTCTTTCATTTCTACTTCGGTAGCCGCACCGACGCGGATAACCGCAACACCGCCTGCCAGTTTGGCAACGCGCTCCTGCAGCTTCTCTTTGTCGTAATCAGAAGAGGTGTCTTCGATTTGCGCGCGGATTTGGTTAACGCGTGCTTCGATATCGCCCTCTGCACCCGAACCATCAATGATGGTGGTGTTCTCTTTCGACATGGTCATACGCTTAGCGGTACCCAGGTGATCCAGGTTCGCTTGCTCAAGCGTTAGGCCAACTTCTTCAGAGATAACCGTGCCGTTAGTCAGGATAGCGATATCCTGCAGCATGGACTTACGACGGTCACCAAAACCAGGCGCTTTCGCAGCGGCTACTTTAACGATACCGCGCATGTTGTTAACCACCAACGTTGCCAGGGCTTCGCCTTCGATATCTTCCGCGATGATAGCCAGCGGCTTGCCTTGCTTAGCAACGGCTTCGAGAACCGGCAGCAGCTCACGAATGTTGGAGATCTTTTTATCCACTAACAGGATGTAAGGATCTTCCAGCTCAACGGTCATGGTGTCTTGGTTGGTGACGAAGTAGGGCGAGAGGTAGCCGCGGTCAAACTGCATACCTTCAACCACTTCCAGCTCGTCTTCAAAACCGCGACCTTCATCAACGGTGATGACGCCTTCTTTACCCACTTTTTCCATCGCTTCAGCGATGATCTCACCAATACGCTTGTCACCGTTGGCAGAAATAGTACCTACCTGCGCAATTGACTTGGTGTCGGTGCAGGGAACAGACATCGCTTGGATCTCTTTAACTGCAGCGGCGACGGCTTGGTCGATACCGCGCTTGAGATCCATCGGGTTCATGCCGGCGGTTACGCCTTTCAGGCCTTCCGCGACAATTGCTTGGGCCAGAACGGTGGCTGTAGTGGTACCGTCACCCGCGGCGTCAGACGTCTTAGAAGCAACTTCTTTAACCATCTGTGCGCCCATGTTTTCGAACTTATCTTTCAGTTCGATCTCTTTAGCGACAGATACGCCGTCTTTAGTAACGGTGGGCGCGCCAAACGATTTGTCTAGCACCACGTTGCGGCCTTTCGGGCCCAAAGTGACTTTTACGGCATTGGCGAGTACGTCAACGCCACGCGCCATGCGTTTACGGGCATCATCAGAGAACTTAACTTGTTTAGCTGACATGTTTGTTACTTCCTAAATTGAATATAAAAATGTGAAAGTAAATAATTGAAAGACGTAGCTGCCGTAACAGTTAGCCTTCAACGACTGCCAAAATATCGGCTTCGCTCATGATCAACACTTCTTCACCATCAATCTTCTGCTTTTCTACGCCGTAACCGTCTTTAAAAATAACGGTGTCACCGACTTTGACGTCTAATGGGCGTACGTCACCACTTTCAAGAATACGGCCGTTTCCTACTGCCAGGATTTCGCCACGCGTAGGTTTTTCCTGCGCGTTACCCGGTAGCACGATGCCGCCAGCGGTTTTCTGCTCTTCTTCCTTGCGGCGAATTACGACGCGATCGTGCAAAGGACGGATATTCATGCTCACGTTCTCCTGAGTATCGTCAAGCCTATGAAGGCTATTAGCTTAAAATGAAATTTCGAGGCCAAATTGGCCGCGAAAAGTGAAGGCACATGCCTTCATGTTAATGGCGAGAGCATCTGCTTTCGCCGAATTTGTCTCTGCCTCAAAAGTGGGGGCTGCTCAGAGCCTTTCAAGGGGTCGGCAAGAAAAAAATTGCGTATTCGCAATTTTCTTGCCTAATAAGCACTTAGTGCCGCCTAGAAGCGTCGTCACGGCTAATAAAATCGCCTTCAAGGGGAGTATCCGCGTGCTCTGGCTCGTGATCATGGCGCTGGCTTTGCCGCTGGTAAGAAGCGTTCGCTTGATACTGCTGTTTATGAGCTGTTTTAAGCCCCAGCCAAGTAAGGGCTTTCAGCATAAGTTGGCGTGCTGTAGGCATTAGGCAGGCGAGGCCTAAGACGTCTGAAAGAAACCCTGGGGCCATGAGTAGGGCACCACCAAAAATAAGCGCTGCACCGGTGAGTAGTTCATTTGATGGAATTTCACCGGCTTGCATGCGCTGCTTGGCTCGGGCAAATGTGGATACGCCCTCTTTACGAATTAAGTGCAGACCCACAAAGCCGGTGCCAACCACTAAAAGTAACGTCGTCAGTAAGCCTATTTGACTACCAACGGAAAAAAGCAGCACAAAGTCGAGTAAAGTGAAAAGCGATATAAAAAGGAGGATGGGCATAATGCGCTCCAGAGCAGACGTAATCGCACAATATGGTGGCAGAAAATTAGAAAACAAGCAGCTTTCAGCGGCTTTTCGGTGGTGCCAAGACGTTTGATTGCTCGATTTTTAGCGCAGCCTATTCTATGCTGCAGTGCACAATATGGTTTTTATAGCTCAATGTTTTTCCACCCAGCCCCAGCAGTTGGCACAGCTTTAATGAGGCGCCAGGCTAGGCGGTGTTAGCAGCAGCTAGCGTTCGTTTTGTAACTGAGTTGTTGCAAGTACTCAAAAATATCTTGTGTAAGGAGAGTGACATGCAGTTGACCAATAACACTATTGCGATTACGGGCGGTGCGCGTGGGTTGGGTTTTGCCACAGCGCAGCGATTAGGCGCCCAAGGCGCACGTCTAGCGCTTTTAGATAGGAGTGCTGAAGCGCTTGATGAGGCTGTTTCACTACTGTCTGCTCAGCGTATTGATGCCCAGGCCTTCGTGGTTGATGTTGCTAATGAAGAGTCTGTTCAGGCAGCCTTTGCTGATATCGCAACTCGCATGGGGCCGGTGAGCGGCTGTGTCAATAACGCAGGTGTGACTGACGATGCGCTGCTCATTAAAGCGAAAGATGGCAAGGTTGAAAAACGCATGTCCCTATCATCGTGGCAAAAAGTGCTGGATGTTAATTTAACCGGCGTGTTCCTTTGTGGGCGTGAGGCGGCTACCCAGATGGTAGAAGCCGGCCATCAAGGCGTTATCGTTAATATCTCCAGTATTTCCCGTGCTGGCAACATGGGGCAGAGTAACTATGCCGCTGCTAAAGCGGGGATTCATGCGCTGACCGTCACCTGGGGTAAGGAGCTTGCACGTTATGGCATTCGCACGGGGACGGTGGCGCCAGGTTTTATCGCGACCGACATGACGGCTTCCATGCGCCCTGATATGTTGGAAAAAATTGCCGCTAGCGTGCCGCTGAAGCAGTTAGGGGAGCCAGATAATATTGCCCAAAGCGTTGCCTTTATTTTCGAGAACGACTATTTCACAGCACGTATTATCGAGTGTGATGGCGGTTTGCGGCTTTGATTGAATGGCCGCGACATACAGCAGGCTGAGGACGCATTGGCAGTCACTGCCAATGCGTTCTGTAGAGGATAATTGGCCAGTAAAAAACCAGTGTTAGAAGTTGAAATAGTCGCGATTAATCTCTCGCTGGAAATACATTTCCAGACGCAGCGTCATCGCCCACCGCGGGTCGTAGCTTACATCGCGTTGAAAGTGTAGTTCAGGAATAATATCGGCAAAGAGAATGCCTTTGTGCACATCTCGACGATAGCGGGTTTGAAGGTAGTAGTTGGTCATGCGTGGGTTTGACGCGCTTTCTCCAATAGCGATAGCAGAATAGCGCAAGGCGCTGCGCCTGTTTAAGCGCTGGTTCAGTTCAGCAATTTCGCTGTACTCGAGAGTATCCTCCTCCTCGCGCCACTGTACGGTCGTGATAAAGCGTAGATGACGGTTGTCGGACAGAGGGCGGCCTATATCCCACTGGGTGCGCGCTGAATAGCCTTCATTGTTAAACCACGAAACGCGGTTAGAAGATTCGAGTTGCCAGGGGCCTTCGCCAATATCCCACAATCGTTCACTGGTAAAGCGCACATAGGGGTCAAGCGGCAATCTTAAGCGTATACCTGCACCAATTCGATTGCTCCAGTTCTCTCGTTTATCGCGACTCTCTAGCCAGTCAAGGCCTAGCGTTGAAGAGCGTCGGTCTCGCTGGTCGTTATATAGACGTCCTGAACCTTGTTCGGCTAAGGTGCCTTGTGACTCTTCAGGATCGCTCTCGATGATTAAGCGCAAACGTTCTTCCGTCGTGGGTAAATCGATTCGATAACGTATGCTGATATCACCATCAGTACCTTCCCCCTCCATCCAATCAATTTCCTGGCCAAGGCGAAGATAGGATTCGTTATTAACAGCGCTTGATTGATCGCCGCCAAAAAAAGAGTCAATGTTGCGTGAGGTATTATCTACCCAGTTACCCACGCTGGCACGAAATGGCTCTACCCGTTCTTCCGCCCAGGTGGGAAGATCGCTGTCCTCTTCTTCACCATAGGCACTGGTTGCCAATGCGGTAAACAAGCCAAGCCAGCCAAACATTATCATTTTATGCATCGAGTCATCTCAGCTGTAGCGTGTATCGGTGCCTTAACGTAAAAGGAAAGACTATTGTGCTTTGTGGGTTTCAATCTCTTTGGCCCACTTAAGAACGTGCTTCCTTTGTCTGCGACCATTGAGCCGGCTTGTGTCTACGCTGGCGGGAATAAGCTGGTAGTTCGGCGCTGCGTCTATATCGAGGTTAAACCTACGTGAAGCACCCACCGGCATGTCTTCAGAACCGTAAATAGCGATTACGCGAATTTCGAGTTGGATATTGCGATTATGCAGTATGTCATCATCTATTTCCCAGTGCCGTTTGACTTGGTTCACTATGTTTCCGAACGATTGAATATGTAGGTAGTCTCCAGAAGCAAGAGGGCCTTGATGGGTGCGGTAGCCGGGGTCTTTATCTTCGTCACTTTCCTGTTGATATTCCACAACGTCGAGTGCATGCCGCCCCTGTTGAGTGTGAAGGACAGCCACCAGGTGCTGGATATAAATAGCTTCATTGCTCATATTGCTGATGAGGCAAAGGGCTTCCATACCGTTACCTTTGCCGCGGTTAATAATAATGCGCGGTCGCCGCTGGCGAACATAACCGTTATAGAGTAGTTGGGCATAAAATATCCACACTAAGAGTGTGCATACACTGGTAACGGCGGAAATTGCCTGGGCGTTATCGCTAAGCCATTCCATTGGGCGCGATTCCTCTCGTGTAAGTACGTACGGACAATAACTTAGCCTAAAAGCAAGTATTCGTCAGCAGCTTAGAAATGCTGGAGAGGTATATAGAAAGCAAAAAAAACGGCTAGCCGATGGCTAACCGTTTTTTTAAAATTGGTGCGGATGGGGAGACTCGAACTCCCACACCTTACGGCACTAGAACCTAAATCTAGCGTGTCTACCAATTCCACCACATCCGCTTGAAGACGAGGCATATACTAACAGCTTCTTTGTTAATGTCAATACTTTGAGTATTGTAGTAACGCACTAATCGGCGGGGCAGAGTATGCATCTGACGCAGTGGGTAATGAGTCGGTTTAATAGGGCAATGCTCAAGTCAACTGACTGGCTTCGTGCCGGATTGCCAGGCTATTGCGCGTTTTGCTTAGCCCCGGGGGTGTGCAGCAGTGGCTGGTGCAATGAATGTTTCTATGGCTTGCCTTGGAACAACGATGGTTGCCTGCGCTGTAAAGACCCGTTAACAAGTGCGTCGTTTCCACACCGTCACTCCCTATGCGGACATTGTATGGCAAGCCCTCCTGCGTATACAGTGACTGTAGCTGAGCTTTTATATCAGGGGCCGGTTATAGAGTTGCTCCATGACTTTAAGTTTAATGCATCTTCCCGTGCAGGCACCCTTATAGCGGAGCTGATGCTGACGCGTACCCCACCTGCGTTGGGTGACGCACTGCTGCCTGTGCCTATGTACCCCTCCCGTGCCCGGGAGCGGGGATTTAACCAGGCGCATTGGCTCGCTAGCCAGCTGGGGCGTCGATTAGAGCTGCCCGTTGTTAAAGCCGCCAGTACTCAGCATCTGCCTTCACAGCGCTCATTAAATCGCCGCCAGCGAATGGCCAACATGGTGGGCGCTTTTCGAGTGAGTTCAGCACTACCGGCACACGTTACGATTATTGACGATGTGGTCACAACAGGGGCGACTGGACACGCATTAGCCATTGCCGCGCTTGAGGCGGGTGCTGAACGGGTTGATATATGGGCGGCTGCCCGTACACCGCTAGATAAGAGTTGATAGAATGAGGCTCCCATTCCAAGGAGCGGCTTATGTCACATCCATTTAACGCACTATCGCCCGACACCGTTATGTCTGCCGCTGAGTCGATCGGTGTTTGGCCTGCTGGCGAGCCGTTTGCGCTTAACAGCTACGAAAACCGTGTGCTGATGTTTCGTGATGATGAAGGTGGCCGCTGGATAGTTAAGTTCTATCGCCCTGGACGTTGGAGTAATGAGGCAATCCAAGAAGAGCACGACTTTCTGCAAGAGCTGCACCAAGCAGATGTGCCGGTAATTGCACCATGGCGGGACAGCCAAGGCCGCTCGTTGCATGAATTTCAGCAGTTTCGGTTTGCTTTGTTTCCCCAGTGCGCAGGACAAGCACCTGAATTAGATAATCCCGCCCACCTTTTTGCTCTAGGAGAAGCGCTAGGTAGCCTGCATAACGTAGCGCGTAGAAAAGCCTTTCAATACCGGCGCCAGCTGCAGTTTGAGCGTGATATCAGTGAAGCAGAAACGTGTGTATTGGCGAGCCAGTGGCTCGATAAGCACCAGCGGCGCGCCTACCAGCAGGTAATTCAAAAAATACTTCGCCAGCCTGGGGGGAAGGCTATTGATGCCGCACCGATGATGCGGACTCATGGCGATTGCCATTTAGGGAATGTGCTGGGTAGAGATGAGGCATTCACGTTAGTTGATTTTGACGACTGTATTACAGCGCCTGCTATCCAAGACGTGTGGATGCTGCTTCCAGTAAACGACCCTAATAGCTGGCGCACACAACTAAGCGAATTTGTTGAGGGTTACGAGGAGACGCTGACCTTTCCACATCAGCAAATGGCTTTGATTGAGCCATTAAGGGCTTACCGTTTAATTCGCCATACTGCGTGGTTAGTCTCCCGATGGGATGACCCCGCTTTTCCCCGTGCATTTCCCTGGTTAGCAGAAAGCGGGTATTGGGATCAGCATATTCGCCAGCTAGAGCAGCAGTGTTTGCAGCTAGAAAAGCCGATTTGGCTGGCCTAACGAGCACATTTAGCGCGCACTAGGCCAGGCCGCTATTACTCTGCGGGAGCTGAAGGCGCGTTACTAGCCTCACTGGGAGAAGGACGGTCGCCGGGTGTCGGATTGGCGACGCCTTCACCATTTGTCTCACGGCGAGCAGCATTAATTTCTGCGGAGGGATTGTCTTGCGCAGAAATATCAACGCTTTCATCAAGCGTCAAGACAAACGAGTCACCAGGGCTAAGCGTGCATGCACCACTGTCACACGCTAAACCGTATTGACCGTCATCTGAATAAGCGCTGGCTTTGAACGCGCCAGAGTAAATAGCGCTCTCTGCTTCATCGGTTTCGATGCACGTTGCGTCTTGAGTTGTCATCCGGATACGGTTGCCGCTTAATTGAGCATTTGCGACGAGAACGCAGTATTCCGGCAGCTCATGAGTTGTACTGTCAGCGGGCGCGGGGTGCAGTAAAATATCCGCAATACGCGATTGCTCTTCGCTTAGGTGCAAGCTTTCGACCACCTCAACGCCAATGCTAGCGCCACCGGGCAAAGTCAGAGAGTTATCCGCTGCTTGAAGGGGGGCGGCCAACGCTGAACCGATGAGAGTGGTTAACCAAAAAGATGTTGATTTAAGTGACATGTAGAGTGCTCTCGAAATTTGACGCTGCGGTTAAAGCAAAATAGGGATTTATCATAGCACAGCTCAAATAGACACGAACGGGGGAGCGCGGCACTCTGCCACAGTGAGGCTAGGTACGGTAAAATAACGGGACTTGCAGCTTTTAGTTGTACAAATGTTTTTCAGGGTATATTTTCTGTATAGATTGGCGCAACGGCGAATTGCGCAGTTTGTTACTGTTTGTTTGATGAAGTTGTTTACGAGCATTAGGTTGCAGCTAATAAATAGTGCGCATTAAGAAAAGCGGACGCTGTTCTAGCGTTTTAAAGTGCGCATACACAGTTTAGAAGAGGTTTAACATGACTGATGATATCGCCCAGTATTACCGAGAAATCATTACTGCTTTAGGGGAAAACCCAGAGCGTGAAGGGCTGCGTGATACGCCTAAGCGAGCAGCTAAGGCCATGCAGTTTTTAACGGCAGGATACCGTCAGTCGCTAGACGAAATTGTCAATGGCGCGGTGTTTGAATCTCAAACCGATGAGATGGTGCTCATCAAAGATATCGAACTCTACTCAATGTGTGAGCACCATTTGTTGCCCTTCATTGGTAAGTGCCATATTGCTTACCTCCCTGACGGCAAGGTGCTTGGGCTTTCTAAATTTGCTCGAATCGTGGATATGTTTGCAAGGCGTATGCAAATTCAAGAAAACCTTACCCGTGAAATCGCAGAAACCGTGCAGCAAGTGACTCAGGCAAGAGGGGTTGCTGTGGTTATCGAGGCACGCCACTTGTGCATGATGATGCGAGGTGTTGAGAAACAGAATTCGAGCATGACATCTTCTGTAATGCTGGGCGGTTTTCGCGCTAATCAGGCCACTCGCCAAGAGTTTCTAACCTTGATTAACTAAAGACGCTGCTGCTGCGCTCTAAGCAGGCTTTTTTGAATATTTTTTGCCACGCGCCTCTGCATTGTTGCCAAACACTTGGTCAAATGCTGTTTTTCGTCTTAGCATGAAGGGGTTTATGTGCCTGCGAGGCCATCATCTGGTCAGGAGTCTGTCATGGAAGCGCTGAAAGAGACAAAGCTGTATTGCCCGTTTGCCTATATCGACGGCAGCTGGGTAGCCGCAGATAGTGGTGAACAGATCAATGTTATCAATCCAGCAACCGGCGAGCCGGTTGGCGATATTCCGCGATTAGGCAGGGCCGAAACAGAGCGTGCCATTGATGCAGCAGATGCAGCATTGCCTGCCTGGCGGTCATTAACTGCTCAAGAGCGTGCTGATTTATTACTCAAGTGGCACGATTTAATGCTCGAGCACCAGCATGATTTAGCACTGCTGATGACGTATGAGCAGGGTAAGCCAGTCAAAGAAGCTGAGGGTGAGATTGCTTACGCCGCTAGTTTTCTGCGCTGGTTCGCTGAAGAAGCAAGACGTGTCTATGGTGAAACCATCCCGGCTGCAAAGGCCAGCCAACGGATTGTGGTCACCAAGCAGCCGGTAGGTGTCGTGGGTGCTATTACGCCTTGGAATTTTCCGGCGGCGATGATTACCCGTAAAGCAGGGGCTGCTTTGGCTGCTGGCTGCACCATCGTAGTGAAACCGGCCAGTCAGACCCCGTTTTCGGCGACTGCGCTAGCGCTTCTCGCTGAGCGAGCGGGTATTCCTCGTGGGGTTTTCAACGTAGTGCCGGGTAATGCGTCTGAAATAGCTAAAGCGCTGACGCAGTCGCCTAAAGTGCGCAAAATAACCTTCACGGGATCGACTGAGGTTGGGCGTAAGTTGATGGCCCAGGCGGCCGAGCATGTGCAAAAAATATCGCTAGAACTGGGTGGTAACGCGCCATTTATTGTTTTTGAAGATGCTGACCTTGACGCTGCAGTTGAGGGGGCGATGGCCGCTAAGTTTCGCAATGCTGGTCAAACGTGTGTGTGTACCAACCGCTTTCTGGTGCAGTCCAGCGTGATTAATGCCTTTTGCGAAAAGCTTGCGGTGGCAATGAACAGCGAGCTGCACGTAGGTGATGGCACTAAGTCTGGCGTGAATATTGGTCCATTGATTGACGAAAATGCCGTCAAAAAAGTCAGTGAGCACGTGCAAGATGCGGTTGATAATGGCGCGGAACTGCTGCTGGGCGGTCACCCCCACCCGTTGGGTGGCAACTTCTTCACGCCCACACTGATCAGCTTTGCGACCGATAAAATGAAAGTGGCCCATGAAGAGACATTTGGCCCACTAGCGGCCGTCTTCCCTTTCGATGATGAAGAAACAGCCATCGAGATGGCAAATGATACGCAATATGGCTTGGCATCCTACTTCTACTCTCGCGACCTAGCGCGCGTATGGCGGGTTTCAGAAGCGCTTGAGTATGGCATGGTAGGTGTTAATACGGGGCTGATTTCCAATGCCGCCGCCCCCTTCGGGGGGGTAAAAGCCTCTGGCCTTGGCCGCGAGGGTGGACACCAAGGCTTGGAAGAGTATTTGGAAACCAAATATCTTTGTATTGATATTGGTTAGGTGAACGAGCGTGTTCACCTGTTTATGATGTAAATAAAAACCCTCATTGGTTCATTCCAATGAGGGTTTTTTTCGGGTTAATAATGCGATTGGCGCTTAGCCGCAGGCTAGCATGTTGGATAGTGCTAAATGCTAGCCTGCAATCTGCGGGTATTTAGTGGCGGAAGTGGCGCATTCCTGTAAATACCATCGCAATACCAGCCTCATTCGCTGCGTCGATCACTTCCTGGTCGCGCATTGACCCCCCCGGCTGAATGACAGCGGTAATGCCTGCTTCAGCGGCGGCGTCAATGCCATCGCGGAAGGGGAAGAAAGCGTCAGACGCCATGACCGAGCCAGGAACCGAAAGCCCTTCATCGGCGGCTTTGATGCCCGCAATTTTAGCTGAGTAAACGCGGCTCATCTGACCTGCGCCCACGCCAATGGTCTGCTCGGCTTTGGCGTAGACGATGGCATTAGATTTGACGAATTTAGCCACCCGCCATGCAAAGGCGAGGTCTCGCAGTTCTTCCTCAGAAGGAGCGCGCTTGCTCACCACGGTAAGCTCATCTTCAGTGACCATACCCTGGTCGCGATCTTGTACCAGAAGGCCACCATTGACACGTTTGAAATCAAGCCCAGCCTGTGCGGTGCCCGGCCAATGAGCGCTTACATCCAGAAGGCGAACGTTCTGCTTCTCCGCTACGATGGTGGCCGCCTCATCGCTGACACCAGGAGCGATAATGACTTCAACAAACTGGCGGTCGATGATGGCGCGTGCGGTCTCGGCATCTAGCGGTACATTGAAGGCAATAATACCGCCAAAGGCACTGGTCGGGTCGGTAGTAAATGCTTTGTCGTAGGCTTCCAGGGCCGATGTGCCGACGGCCACGCCGCAAGGGTTGGCGTGTTTGACGATAACGCAGGCAGTGTTGTTGAACGCCTTTACGCACTCAAAGGCAGCATCGGTATCGGCCACGTTATTGAAAGAGAGCGGCTTGCCTTGCAGCGTCTTGGCTGTGGCAACGCTGGGTTCGCTTGCGGTTGGGTCAACGTAAAATGCCGCTTGCTGGTGGGGGTTTTCTCCATAGCGCATATCCTGCTTTTTATGTAACTGCAGGTTGAAGGTGCGGGCGAAGGAAGCGTCTTCACTGCGGACTTTGCGGCCCAGGTAGTCGGCGATTGCTCCATCATAGCCTGCTGTGTGCTCAAACGCTTTTACGGCAAGGTCAAAGCGGGTTTCAGCGCTTACCTGGCCATTGTGGCGCGTGAGTTCACCTAGAACGCGCGCATAATCATCTGCATTTACCACAATAGTGGTAAATGCATGATTTTTGGCACAGGCGCGCACCATGGTGGGGCCACCGATATCAATATTTTCGATAGCGTCTTCAAGCGTGCAGTCAGGGTTGGCTACGGTGGCGGCAAAGGGGTATAGGTTAACTACGACCATGTCGATCGGCGTAATATCGTTCTCAGCCATCACCGCATCGTCTTGCCCGCGACGGGCAAGAATGCCGCCGTGAATCTTGGGATGTAGCGTCTTAACCCGGCCATCCATAATTTCAGGAAAGCCAGTATGTTCAGAAACTTCTATAACCGGGATGTTGTTGTCTTGTAGTAGACGAAACGTACCGCCTGTAGAAAGTAGCTCCACGCCGTGTTGGTTCAAGCCGCGCGCAAATTCAACAATACCGGTTTTATCAGAGACGCTTAGTAGGGCGCGGCGAACGGGAGTTACGTTGTTATCAGCTTTAAGAGTGCTATCAGCCATGAGAATGCTCGTGTTCAGGGTCGTGAGTTAAAAACTAATAACGCCCCGGGTTAGGGGGCGTCACCTTCAATGAGTCCGTACTGTTTTAGCTTCTTGCGGAGCGTGCCGCGATTTAAACCCAGTACATCGGCGGCGCGGGTTTGGTTGCCGTCCGTATGCTCCATGACACAGGCAAGAAGCGGCGCCTCCACTTCGGCCATCACCATGGCATAGAGGTCAGTTGCCTGGCTGCCATCGAGATGCTCGAAGTAACGACGCATAGCCGTTTCGACAGCCTCTCTTAAGGGTTGAGGTGGCGTCGTGGTAGCAGGGTCTGCCAGCGTACCGGAAAGGTGAGTAGAAAATTCGCTGGAGAGCAGGTCGCGTTCGGTCATGCAGCATGGCTTCCTTTGGCTAGCAGACGCTCTACAGCGTCATGCGTCATGGCATTATTAATCCACTCAAACTGCGAATCAGGCGAGCTAAGCGCATTAAACTGTTGTTTTAGCGTGCGGCGTTGATGGTCCGAAAAACGCTGATCATCGTTGATGTACCAGCCGACATGCTTACGTGCGATGCGAACGCCCATGGTTGTGCCATAAAACGAGTGCAGTTCGCCCACGTGTTCGGTAAGTACGTGACGACGTTCGCTCAGGCTCGGGGAGGCGAGCCTCTCCCCGTGGGCTAAGTAATGGCTAATTTCTTGAAATATCCACGGATTGCCCTGAGCGCCGCGGCCTATCATGACGGCATCTGCGCCGGTGTAACGGAGTACGTCATGGGCCTTTTCCGGGCTGTCGATATCGCCATTGGCGAATACGGGTATCGAGAGGTGCGATTTAATGTCCGCAATCGTGTCGTACTCCGCCCAACCAGTATAGCGCTGCTCTCGGTGGCGTCCATGTACCGCTAGCGCCTGTATGCCAGCCGACTCGGCCAGTTGAGCGATGCGCAGCCCATTGTTTGATTCAGCGCACCAGCCCGTACGAATTTTAAGCGTGACCGGAATATCTACCGCAGCCACCACGGTTTCTAATATCTCGGCCACTAGCCCTTCATCACGCATGAGCGCAGAGCCCGCCGCTTTGTTGCAGACTTTTTTCGCTGGACAGCCCATGTTGATATCAATCACCTGCGCGCCCAATTCAGCGTTTAGCCGCGCCGCATTGGCAAGCATCTCAGCATCGCCACCGGCAATCTGCACCACACGCGGGGAGGGTTCACCTTGGTGGTCCATTCGCAGCTGAGATTTACGGGTATGCCACAGTGATGGGTCAGAGGTGACCATCTCACCCACTACCCAGCCAGCACCAAGCCGTCGGCAAAGCTGCCGAAAAGGGCGGTCGGTGACGCCAGCCATGGGCGCCAGTATTACCTGATTAGGCAACTGATAAGGCCCAATCTTAGGGGGTTGAGTCGTCAGTAGAGTCATAGTGCTGCGCTGTGGGTCTGCATGAAATCGACGGGTAGGCGTTTCAAGGGGGCGTATGATACGCCTACTCGGCGATGGGGTGAAGGCCGTAAACGTGATTAAGCCGGTCGCCTTCCGGATAAACGTACCCAACCTTCACGAAGTGTCGGCTCTTCCATGATGAGTCCTTGAGCTTGGTAGGCTTCTAGCACGTCGTTGGCTTGGTTAGCTAAAATGCCGGATAAGGCAAGCTGCCCGCCTGGGGCGACGTGGCCAGCAATCATGGGAGATAGCTCAACCAGGGGGCCCGCCAGAATATTAGCGGTCACCACGGGGTAGGGGCCGCTTGTCAGCTGTTCGGGGTAGTAAAGTGCCAGTTGCTCGTCATTAATGTGGTTGCGTTCGGCGTTATCTCGGCTCGCTTGCAGGGCTTGGGGGTCGATATCTGTACCATCAGCATGCAAGGCGCCTAACTTTAGCGCTGCAATGGCAAGTATTCCTGAGCCACAGCCGACATCCAGCACTTCTTTTCCTTGCAACTGCCCGGCAACGGCTAGGCTGTCCAGCCACTCCAGGCAAAGGGCTGTTGTGGGGTGAGTGCCGGTGCCAAACGCGAGGCCGGGGTCGAGAATGAGGTTAACGGCGTCGGCTTCCGGTGGTTCATGCCAGCTAGGCACAATCCAGAGTCGCTCGCCCATGCGTAGGGGAGTGAAGTCGTCCATCCACTCTCTTTCCCAGTCTCGGTCAGCGAGCAGCTCATATTCGATAGTAGGGCAAGGTTCGCTGGGCAATTGCTCAGCCCAGGCGGCTTCAATCCGTCCTAGCATTTCATGAATGCCTTCAAGGTCGTCGTATAAGCCGGTGAGTATCGTATCTTGCCATAGCGGCGTCGTGCCTCGCTCTGGCTCGAAGACAGGATCGTCGTGGGCATCTTGTAGACCGATGGCGGTGGCACCTTCGGCGAGCAGCAGCTCTTCGAGCAGATCCGCTTGCTCGGGGGCAACGTGAGCTTTGAGTTGAAGCCAGGGCATGGGGATCTCCGCTTTTTTAATTACATAGCAGTACATTGGGAACGCTAGGATTGCTAAAGACAGCAACGGGGTGGCTGTCGCCACCCCGTTTAGCCATACCTACCTAGTGTGACTGGTTCAGAGCGTCACGATGACTGGGCTCTGTTAGCTGCTGAGCTTCTTCTCAAGGTAGTGGATATTGACGCCGCCTTGACGGAAGTAGCTGTCACGGACGAGGTCTTTTTGCAGGTCGATATTGGTTTTAATACCTTCTACCAATAGTTCGTCGAGTGCATTACGCATCCGCGTCAAGGCGATTTCGCGATCCTCTCCCCACGTAATCAGTTTACCGATAAGTGAATCGTAGTGGGGGGGCACGGTGTAGCCGGTGTAGAGATGCGAGTCCATACGTACGCCGAGACCGCCGGGCGAGTGAAACAGCGTTACCTTACCCGGTGAGGGCATAAACGTGCGTGAATCTTCAGCGTTAATCCGGCACTCAAAGGAGTGGCCATTAAGTTTTACATCTTCCTGACGAATCGAGAGAGGCAGGCCAGAGGCGATGCGCAGCTGCTCTTTAACGATGTCTACGCCAGTCACCATCTCGGTCACAGGGTGCTCTACCTGAACACGGGTGTTCATTTCGATAAAGAAGTACTCGCCATTCTCATACAAGAATTCGAAGGTGCCTGCGCCACGATAATTAATCTTGATGCACGCTTGGCGACACGCTTCCAACACTTGAGCACGGGCCTCAGGGTCAAGGCCAGGTGCGGGGGCTTCTTCCAGTACTTTTTGGTGACGGCGCTGTAGCGAGCAGTCGCGGTCATACAAATGAATGGCATTGCCCTGGCCATCAGCAAGCACTTGGACTTCGACGTGGCGCGGTTTTTCAAGGAATTTTTCCATGTAAACCGTGCCATCACCAAAAGCGGCGTGTGCTTCTGTGCGGGTTACCGTAATGGCTGATAGCAAGTGGCCTTCAGTATGCACTACGCGCATGCCACGACCGCCACCACCGGAAGCCGCTTTAATGATCACCGGATAGCCGATTCGGCGTGCCGTGGCTAAATTGGTAGCGTCATCATCACCTAAGGGGCCGTCTGAGCCGGGTAC
Organism: Vreelandella venusta; assembly: GCF_044809155.1. Taxonomy (GTDB): domain Bacteria; phylum Pseudomonadota; class Gammaproteobacteria; order Pseudomonadales; family Halomonadaceae; genus Vreelandella; species Vreelandella venusta_B. Next base: position 1,754,449 of record NZ_CP085241.1, on the reverse strand, counting down.
GGTAGGAACGCCTGCTTCCTTCATCGACTGAATAGCGCTGACCTTGTCACCCATTAGTCGAATCGTTTCAGCACGGGGGCCAATAAAGGTAAAGCCGGAGCGTTCTACCTGTTCAGCAAAGTTGGCGTTTTCTGACAGAAAACCATAACCAGGATGAATGGCCGTGGAGTCAGTCACCTCGGCGGCGCTGATCAACGCCGGAATGTTTAAGTAAGATTGCGCTGACGATGCCGGCCCGATACATACGGCTTCATCTGCTAAGCGAACGTGCATTAGTTCACGGTCAGCTTTGGAGTGTACCGCTACGGTTTTAATGCCCAGTTCTTTACAGGCCCGTAGGATACGGAGGGCAATCTCGCCGCGGTTCGCGATAAGTACCTTGTCCAGCATGGGAGAATCCACCCGTGTTGATATGAAAGATTAAGCGATGACGATCATAGGCTGATCGAATTCCACCGGCTCGCCATCTTCCACTAGGATGGCTTCAACCACGCCGTCGCGGTCGGCTTCGATTTGGTTCATCATTTTCATCGCTTCAATGATGCATACCGTATCGCCTTGCTTCACAGTGTCGCCCACTTCAACGAAGGCTTTCGCGCCCGGTGCCGGGCTACGGTAAAACGTACCCACCATGGGGGAGTGAACGGCTTCACCGCGATAGCTGGATTCTTGGGGCTCAGCCGTAGCAGGAGCAGGATTTGCAGCAGGCGCTTGCTGATAGGGGGCTTGCGGGGCGTATTGAGGCATTGGCTGGGGCTGCCAGGTTGCCCCATTCGGATGGCGGCTAATACGGACGGACTCTTCGCCTTCTTGAATTTCAATTTCGCTGATGTTGGACTCTTCGAGTAACTCAATCAACTTCTTAACTTTACGAATATCCATATAGTGGCCCCAGTCGGAGTTAAAGGTTTCTACAGGGTAGGCAAGCAAAAACGAGTTGCCTATGCCATGACGCTTAAAAGAGCGCAGTAAACCAGAGTTAAAAATGAAAAGAACGCTGCACGATGGCGAACGTTACCCTTTGCTCAGCCGTAAAAAATGCATTTTTAGCTAATATGGGTGCGGAGTGTGCCGAAAAAGTGTGAGCATGTCCAGCAGTGGGCGAGACATGCTCGTTATTAAGAAATTAAACAACTGTTTGACGACGATCGCGACACAACCACCTAAAAGGCGCGCTTAAAGGACTGCTTTCGTGCCTAGCCTTGCTGCCAACGCTTAAACGACGACAGGTGTTGTGCAAGCTGCTCAGCGGTAACTTCGCCCTGGATGCGCGCATCACGAATTTCTTCACCCTCGGAAAAAAACAGCAGGCTAGGTGGGCCAAATAGATTGAAGTTATTTAGCAGCTCTCGGCTTTGCGTGTCGGTGCTGGTCACATCGACCGCTATCAGCTGAAAATCGTTCAATGCGGCGCTGACATCGGGGTGGGGATACACTTCACGCTCCATTAGCTTGCAGGATATACACCATTCAGCAGTAAAGTGAACGAAGGCAGGGCGCTGATTGCGCGCAGCTTGCGCTAAGGCCATTTCCAGGTCGCTAAGCGAGTCTACTTCTTGAAAAGAGAGGGCTTGGGTCATGGCCTCGGTTTGTCCACCTGAAACCGTCAGCGGACGCAGCGGGTTACTGCCACCCTGTGCTGCACCAAATACCAAAGCAATGCCCCAGGCAAGCAGTAAAAGACCTAATGTTTGGCGCGCCCGAGGCCAGCCGAGGGGTTGGTTAGTATTTAACGCGCCCAGCACGAGTGCGCTGCCAATGGCCAGCGCAGCCCAGAGTAAAAGGGCTACTGATGGCGCCACTAAGCGCTCAACCATCCAGATGGCGACACCTAGCATCAACAAACCAAAGGCAATTTTAATACCGTTCATCCATGCGCCGGTACGGGGAAGTAACGTTGTTCCAAACGTGCCGACTAGTAGTAATGGCACGCCCATACCTAGTCCCAGCGCGAATAAAACGGCGCCTCCCATCATGGCGTCGCCGGTGGAGGAGATAAATACCAGGGCGCCGGCTAGCGGTGCGGTCACGCAAGGAGAGACGACCAGCACCGAGAGCGCGCCTGCCAGCGCTAACCCGGCAGGGCCGCTCTGCTGCGCGCGGGCTTGCCAAGCATCTACCCGGCTAGCTATGCGTGGGGAAACGTTCAAATTAAACGCGCCAAACATGGCAAGTGCGAATAGCGTAAACAGCAGGGCGAACGTGATAAGTACCGGCGCAGACTGCAAATGGGCTTGCAGATTCAGCCCAGCGCCAAACAAGCCCATCAAGATGCCGACGACGGCGTAGGTGGAGGCCATGCCCAGCACATAGCTGGCCGATAGGGCGAACGCACGGGGCTTGGTGGGATTTTGTCCAACGACAATGGAGGACAAAATAGGGATCATTGGCAGTACGCAAGGCGTAAAAGTAAGCCCAATACCGGCGAGGAAAAAGAGGCCAAGCGCCAGTGGTAGGCTAGCCTCGCTGATGAGTGCGCTAAAACGGCTGTCCTGACTCTGTGGAGCGCTAACGCTTGAACCACCGACGCTGCTCTGTTCTGCCGGTGCACTTGATTGTGCAGGAGAGTCTGCCTCCCAGTTAACAAATCTGGCGGGTGGTGATGTTTCGCTGGCTTCCAGGGTAATACGTTCAGGCGGGTAGCACAGGCCGGCGTCCGCACAGCCTTGAAAGGTTAGCTCAATATCGAGAGGGCCGCTGTGGGCCTCAGAAAAGGGCGCTTCAAACACCATGCTGTCGCGAAAAATGTAAACATCGCCCATAAACTCATCGTTGGTAAAGGTGCCTTGGGGGATGATGGGTTGTTCTAAAGTAACGCGATCGTGCTCACTAATGACCGCAAGTTGATGGCGATAAAGATAGTACTCATCAGCAATATCGATACCGATGAAAAGCGTCTCGCCGTTATGCCAAGCTGTTGGCTGAAACGCCTCTAAAACAGGTAAAAAATCGCTTTGATTGTTAGAGGCGGAAAACCACTGAGCCTGCGCCAGAACTGGGAGCCAGCAAAGCAATAAAAGCAGGCTGAAACGTTTGATGGGTAACACGATGTATCCTTGTGCAGGTTAACGGGTGCATGAACTGAGCAGAAGCATATCGCACCTCTCAGTGCTAGCGTAGCTGCTGCGGTGTCGTGACGCGGTGCTTCATGCTGCGTTAATCATCAAGCGTGTTGTCCTAAACAAAATCGGCTATCAACGTAAAAAGGCTGCCCGTAGGGGCAGCCTTTTCAGACTCATTAACCCAGCCTTTAGGCTTTTTGGTAGGCCGCTGCAGATTTTTCAATTGCTTTGCGAGCAGCTTCAACGCCTTCCCAAGACTCTACTTTGACCCATTTGCCTTTTTCGAGGTCTTTGTAGTTCTCGAAAAAGTGTGCGATCTGCTGGCGCAGCAGTTCAGGAAGGTCGGTGACTTCGTGAACATCATCATATAGCGTGCTTAGTTTAGGGTGCGGCACACAGACAAGTTTGGCGTCTTCACCGGCTTCATCCGTCATGTTCAAAATGCCTACCGGACGCGCGCGGATAATACTACCTGGCGCTACCGGGTGCGGTGTTACAACCAGCGCGTCTAACGGATCACCGTCATCAGCTAAGGTGTGAGGAATAAAACCGTAGTTGGCCGGATAAAACATGGGGGTAGCCATGAAACGGTCAACGAGAAGGGCGCCCATGTCTTTATCGATTTCATATTTAATCGGCGCATGGTTGGCAGGAATTTCAATGGCCACGTAAAGGTCGTTGGGCAGATCTTTTCCAGCGGGGATATTATCGAAGTTCATCGTTGGTTCCTTGGCTTATGTAGTGCAGTGACTAAGCAGTAGGTGCATTGATGCATTGCATTAATGGCGAAGAATTATACGAAGATGGCTGCTGGATTACCAATGCGACATAGGTGTGTGCAATCGATACATCTCACTGGTGGCCTAAAGGTGGCTGTTTTTATGGGGGTAGCGACGTTTGGCGGGCATCGTTTCGTACCGCCAGCGTGTATCATAAGCGCTAGCTGTGGGGATTCCCATTAAGAGGTAAGCCTAGGAGGATGAGTTGGCGCACGCCCAGTTGCTAATCAGTTACGGACAAGCCTTTGTTGCCCCGGATAGGCGCCAACACCGTAGTTCTATGTCGGTGCGGCTGCCCGAAAAACCTCTTTTGAATGTGAAAGGTGTCTGCGCGGTGATCAGTGACTCTATCTCACGAAACACCATGGCGAAGCAGGCTGGCGATTTAAGCGTGCGTGGCTTTTTAGCCGACTACTACTCGACCCCGGATCACTGGGATACTAAAACGTCGGCAACACGCGTGCTTCGGGCCTTAAATGGCTGGTGTTACAGTCAAAGCCAGCATGTAAAAGAGGGCAGTTTTGTCTCTTCACTATCTGCGATCGTGTTTCGAGGGCGGGAAGCAGAACTGTTCCATATGGGCGATACGCTAGTGTTTCGATTGCGTGGTGCTGAGTTTGAACAGCTGACACGTGACCACGTAACCGATATAGGCGGCTATCGCTACCCATCGCGAGCGCTGGGAATGGATGGAAGCGTGGATATCGACTATACCCAGCTGGCATTGAAGCAGGGCGATCTTTTTGTATTCACTACCCAGGGCGTTAGGGGAACGCTACTGCCTTCTGACTACGTACGTTTAATTCGTCAGGATGCCAGTGATTTAGATGCTGCCTGTGAGCGTCTCGCTAATGAAGCAAAACAGCGTGCCCAGGAGAGAGGCTACGGAGGCGACCAGTTCTGTTTTCAGCTGGTGCGCATTGATGAGTTGCCGGAAGAGGCGAATGATCACCCTGGGCAAATGTATGGAGATTTGCCCATACCGCCTGAGTTGTCGGTAGGCGAGCGTCTCGATGGTTTTGAAGTCCAGGAAGTGCTCTCGCGTAATGCACAATCCCGTGTCTACCGCGTGCGTGACCTTCATTCAGAACGTGACATGGTAATGAAAGCGCCAAGTCCAGAGCTGTCTCTACGTAACGCCTACTTGGAGCACTTTTTACTCCAGCAGTGGGTGGTGGAGCGGGTGAAGTCGCCCTTCGTGGTGAAGGTGGTTGAATCCTCCCGCCCGCGCCGCTATCTGTACTATCTTATGCAGTATATCGAAAGTGAAACGCTACGAGAGTGGGCGGAACGGCATCCTCAGGCGAGCTTAGTGCAGCGTTTAGATATTGCTAACCAGTTGGGTAAAGCGGTGCAAGCGTTGCACCACCGTGACATTATCCATCAGCAAATCACCCCGGATAATATTTTGATCGACACCCACGGCAAGCTGATTTTGGCTGATTTTAGCGCTTGCCACATGCGTGATGTCGACGGGCATCGCCACTCGGGGGAGCTGCTGCGCCAAATTGGTTTTAATGAACATACGGCCCCAGAGTATGCCCTGGGGGATAGTATTGGGCGCCGCAGCGACCAATACTCGTTGGCTTCAACGGTGTACTGGCTGTTGACCGGTGCACTTCCCTATGTGCTAACGCCTAACCGCCTGCGCAGCCATACCGATCTGGAAGAACTGAGCTACCGCAGTGCGCGCACCACAAATCCTGAAATCACCTCTGACCTTGACGAGGCGCTACGTAGAGCATTGGACCCACAGCGTGCGCTGCGTTTTAGACGAATGTCAGAGTTTCTGCATGCATTACGAGTCCCCCTGGGGCGTCAGCCAGTTAAACAGGAAGTTCGCCAAGAGCCCCGACGCTTTTGGCAAGGCGTCGCAGGCATCCTGCTGCTGTTGCTCGTGCTGTCGTGGTTGCTAAGGTAAGTTGCTTTTAAAAAGCGCTAAGCATGCAAAAGGGGCGATGCTTTTACGGCATCGCCCCTTTTTACATGCTCGTCACAAACCGAAAGTGCTTACAGTGTGAAAGCAGGCAATTTTTGTTCCACTTTCGCCAGCTTTAATTTAGCTACCTTGGGCAGACCATTTTCAAAGGGAGGAAAGTCTTCCCCTTGAATCAGTGGTGATAAGTAATCGCGGCAAGCTTGGGTAATCGCAAAGCCATTTTCACTGATGTAGTCCCGCGGCATAAATTTCTCCTGGTTGGCGATTTGGGCCAAGGGAGCAGAAATAACATCCCACTGGTAGGGCTCCTGAGAGATGCGGCGAATAGCCGGCATCATGGAGTTTTTGCCCGCCAGCGCCAAGGTAACGGCCTCACGACCCACTGCATACGCCTGATCGACGTCCGTTTTAGAAGCAAGGTGGCGTGCCGCGCGTTGCAGGTAGTCTGCCACTGCCCAGTGATACTTATAGCCCAAATCTTGCTTAATCATTCCAGCCAGCGTAGGGGCAACGCCGCCCAGTTGGCGGTGGCCAAACGCATCGGTGTTGCCCGCATCGGCCAGGAAAGTACCGTCGGCATAGCGAGCGCCTTCCGAGACCACAATGACGCAATAACCATACTTGGTGACGCTCTCTTCTACCCGCTTCATGACGGCGCTGCGGTCAAACGCAATTTCGGGGAAGATAATCAGGTGGGGTGGCTCGCCTTCACCCGCGCCTGCCAAGCCGCCTGCAGCGGCGATCCAACCTGCGTGACGCCCCATGACCTCAAGTACAAACACTTTTGTAGACGTTGCGCACATGGACGCGACGTCCAGCGAAGCTTCCTGAGTAGAAGTGGCGATATATTTAGCGACGCTGCCAAAGCCGGGGCTGTTATCAGTAATCGGCAGATCGTTATCCACTGTTTTAGGAACGTGGATCGCTGTTAGCGGGTAACCTAGCTTTTCAGATAGCTGCGAGACTTTTAAGCAGGTATCAGCGCTATCGCCACCGCCGTTATAGAAAAAATAACGAATATCATGCGCTTTAAAAACTTCAATCAAGCGCTCGTACTGCGTGCGATGGGTGTCGATATCCTTCAGTTTGTAGCGGCATGAGCCAAACGCGCCGCCAGGCGTGTGGCGTAGGGCGGCAATGGCTTCATCGCTTTCTTGCGACACATCGATGAGGTCTTCCGTTAGGGCGCCGATAATGCCGTTATGACCGGCGTACACCTTACCAATCTGCTCCGGGGCCTGCCGGCATGCTTCGATAACGCCGCAGGCGCTGGCATTGATGACGGCGGTAACGCCACCAGATTGGGCGTAAAAGGCATTATGCTGAGCCATGGAAACGTCTCATCTCCTAAAAACAGATAATTTAAGCGCGCTTAAGGCGTGCTTGATGACTAACAACTAAAAGCAGGTGGGCTTTGCAAAAAAAAGCATTTTGGCTTTTCTTGGCTAGCCCATCGCAAACAGTGCAAAGTTTAGCGTAAAGCGGCAGCGGCTGCATTAGGCGGACTAGTCGCCTATATCCAACTCTTGCTCTTGCTGAGCTAGCCGCCAGCCGCCTAAATCTTTGTAGCGGTTCACCATGGCGCAGAAAAGCTCAGCGGTGCGTTCGGTGTCATAGCGAGCAGAGTGGGCGGCTTTGTTATCAAAATCGATACCTGCTGCACGACACGCGCGGGCAAGTACGGTTTGTCCATATACAAAGCCCGCCAGTGTTGCCGTGTCAAAACTTGAGAACGGATGAAACGGGTTTCGCTTTACATCACAGCGATTAGCCGCCGCATTTAAAAAGCTGTGATCAAAAGCCGCGTTGTGGCCCACCAAAATGGCACGTGAGCAGCCGTGGGCTTTAATGGATTTTCGAATGGGGCGAAAAAGCTCCCCCAATGCTTCTGACTCCGTAAGCGCCACTTGACGGCGCAGCGGGTCGTCCAGATTAATGCCGGTAAAGTCCAACGCAGACTGTTCAACGTTCGCCCCTTCAAAGGGGTGGATATGATAGGCATACGTGGCATCGGGCAATAAATTACCCTCTGAGTCCATGGTGAGCGTAACGGCTGCAATCTCAAGTACGGCGTCGTTTTGGGCATTGAACCCACCCGTTTCTAAATCAATGACAACCGGCAGGTAACTGCGAAAACGTTGGGCCATTAATTCGCGGGCAATTGCCTCGCTCATGCAGCTCTCCTTAGTAAAGCGAGTAATCGGATAGGGTGTGCAGCAAGCCACCGCAATGAATGGTGTGATTCTAGCAGCTTTACCCCCAAGGCGTCGTTGACGGTATTCGCTGAGCATTGAGAGCGCTATACTAATAGATTGTGGTAACTGGTTTGTGTTAGCACATAGCGTGCCGCGCTATATTTTTTGGTGAACTGCTTTCCCTACACAAGGAGTCAAGAATGTCCGATGTCAAAAAGGTTGTGCTGGCGTATTCAGGCGGCCTGGACACATCCGTAATCGTTAAGTGGTTGCAAGAGACCTACAACTGCGAGGTAGTGACCTTTACAGCCGACATCGGTCAGGGGGAGGAAGTTGAACCCGCCCGTGCTAAAGCGCAAGCGCTGGGTGTGAAAGAGATCTACATCGAAGACCTCCGTGAAGAATTCGTGCGGGACTATGTTTTCCCAATGTTCCGCGCCAATACCATCTATGAAGGCGAGTACCTGCTGGGTACCTCCATTGCTCGCCCGCTGATTGCCAAGCGCCTGATCGAAATTGCCAATGAAACCGGTGCCGATGCTATTTCACACGGCGCTACGGGCAAAGGTAACGACCAAGTCCGTTTTGAGCTGGGCGGTTACGCGCTAAAACCGGGTGTTAAAGTCATTGCGCCTTGGCGCGAGTGGGATCTCACTTCTCGCGAGAAGCTGATGGCCTACTGCGAAGAGCACAACATTCCGGTCGATTTTTCTAATAAGAAGAAAAAATCGCCATACTCTATGGATGCCAACCTGCTGCATATCTCTTACGAGGGCGGCATTTTGGAAGACCCCTGGGCCGAAGCAGAAGAAGATATGTGGCGCTGGAGCGTTTCCCCTGAAGCCGCCCCGGAACAGCCCACCTACGTGGAGCTTACCTTTGAGAAAGGTGACATCGTTGCCATCGATGGTGAAGCGCATAAGCCCCACGAAGTACTGGAAAAACTTAACAAGCTTGGTGGTGACAACGGTATCGGTCGTTTAGATATCGTCGAAAACCGCTATGTAGGCATGAAGTCTCGCGGCTGCTACGAAACGCCAGGGGGCACGATTATGCTGCGCGCCCACCGTGCCATTGAGTCGCTGACCCTTGACCGTGAAGAAGCACATCTGAAAGATCAGCTGATGCCGAAATATGCAGAAGTCATTTACAACGGCTACTGGTGGAGCCCAGAGCGCCGCATGCTACAAGCTGCCATTGACGAAACGCAGAAAAACGTTTGTGGTGTCGTACGCATGAAGCTTTACAAAGGCAACGCCATTGTGGTTGGCCGTAAGTCGGAGCAGTCGCTGTTTGATGAGTCCATCGCCACGTTTGAAGACGATGCGGGTGCTTATAATCAGAAAGATGCAGAAGGCTTTATCAAGCTAAATGCGCTGCGCTTGCGTATTGCCGCGGGTAAAGGGCGTCAGCAGAGTTAATTAGGCGTTAAGCGGCCAGCGCGCAGCTGGCCGTTTTTATTGCAGGGGAACCACTTATGCTAAAAAAACTACTTTCAGGTCTTTTTGGAAGCGGTAGTCAGGGGGTTGCAGAGAGCGCTACCAAAGCGGCCGACCCGGTCGAGTACAAAGAGTATTTAATCGTTTCACAGCCCGATAACCAAAGCGGCCAATATCGAGTAAGCGGTTGGATTCGTAAGCTAGATAGCGAGGGTGTTACCCAAGAACATCGGTTTGAACGATCTGATATGCTGCCTGGGCGAGAAGCCTGCGATGCGATGATGGTCACTAAAGCGCAGCGCTATATTGATGAAGTAGGCGATGCCATGTTTGCTCCCGACCCTCGGCGTGAAGGGCAAGTTTGAGAACCCGAAAACATCGCTATTAAAAACAACGCTACTATGTGTTGCAATGACAACAGCCACTCATTAAGCCAAGGAGAGGCGAATGCGTTTTGTGTATCAGGCCTCACCATGGCGCTCCATAATAAACAAAAGTGGCCAGTTTGATCCTCTCGCTTTCACCACGCCGTTAGAAAGCATTGTTTCCCGACTTTTTGTTCCACATCTAACACTGGCGGATTCCTACGCTAGCCAACTTCGACTAGTGGAAGCCTTGGCGCGCTATGACATACCCGCATGGCGTATCAGTCAAGTGCTCAGCGACCACAATGCGTGGCTCTACCAACAAGCGATAGCGCTCTCACTAAACGAAATGCGTGCCCAGGGCTGGGGTGCCCCCCCCGTGGATTATTGTGTAGTGATGCTCGGCTCGGCGGCGCGGTATGAAAGCCTGCTCGGCCCGGATCAAGATAATGCGCTAATCATTGATGATTACCCTGATGAACGTCACGTTGAAATTGACGGCTACTTTCAAGCCCTTGGCGAGCGGTTTACCCAGCGCTTGGATGAGGCGGGAATACCGCTGTGTCGTGGGCACGTTATGGCCCGCTGGCCGATGTGGCGGAAACGGCTAAGCGAGTGGCGCTTGCAACTGGAAATATGGAGTGCGGATCGGCGCGTTAAGCGGGTGCAGCAAACCAATATTTTGCTTGATTTTACGCCTGTGGCAGGCAATTCGGCGCTTGCTGGACAATTGGCGGATATTGTCTCAACAACGTTGCCTCAAGCCTCGCTATTTATGGATGAAATGGCATTGCTGCTTGATGAGTTGCCGGTTGCTTTAGACCGGCTTGGCCGCATTGCATCTAGCCCACGCTTAGAGGCGCCTCATCGTTACGCGATTAACCTGAAACATCAGGGGTTACTGCCACTCATTAGTGCTCTGCGTTTATTATGCTTGCGGCATAAGCGGCATGAAATAGGTACCCGAGAGCGCTTGATGGCGCTGAGTCATGAGGCGGATGGAGTGAGTTTAGACCAAGCGGATCTGCTGATCGCTGCGTTTGAGCGTTTTCAGCAGTGCCTGCTGGAGCAACAGCGTTACAACAAATCACGTGGTCAGGCGGCAGATGGCTGGGTTGATCTTCGCCGCCTGCGTGAAGATGAAGCGTTGCTGTTGAAGTTTGATCTACAGCAGGTTAAAGCCTTTGTGCAGAGTGTCAGAGGCCAGCGTTGAGCCGCGTGCAAATCATCTATTCGCTGCGATGAGGCTGAGACGCTGCGTTATCAGCATTGCTTCATGGACGCTATTTGCCATCGTCCTCATCCGGGGCCGCGGGCAATTCTAATGTTAAACAGGCGCCGCCTAGCTGTTTAGCATCTTCTACCCATAGCCGACCACCGAGATGAGCAATGATGCCTCGGCTAATAGGTAAGCCTAAGCCGCTGCCTTTGGGTCTACCTTTAGGAAGTTCGTCATCTTGTTGTATTTGGTGGAATTTCTCAAATACTCGTTCTCGCTCTTCGATGCCAATACCCGGCCCGTTATCCTCAACACTTAAGCGGAAATGTCGGCGGTGGTGGTAGAGTGCCAAGCGTACCTTGGGTTGCTGACGGTCGGCGAATTTACCCGCATTATCTAACAGGTTAATAATCACCTGCTCTAAACGGTCGTGGTCGCCAATCACCATGGCGGGGTCTGCCTCAATCGCAACGTCTAACGCGATGCCGTGCTCTTCATGCAGATGAGCAATCGCGCTGATGCTGTGTCGTGCAAGTGCAGCCAGATCAAGAGGCTCTGGATTGAGCGTTAAGCGGCCACTTTCCAAGCGGGCTAAGTCTAATATCTCCTCAATCAAACGGGATAACCGCTGGCTCTCATGCACGATGACACCCAAGAAGTGCTTGCGTTTCTCATCAGGTAGCTGGCCGCTATCCCGCAGAATTTCAGCAAAAGCGCGAATAGACGTTAACGGTGTACGCAGCTCGTGGCTGACCATGGCGACGAACTCATCTTTAAGGCGATCCAGTTCGCGTAGCCGCTCGTTCGCATTACGAAGCTCTTCGCCAATTTGCGCTAACTCTTGGGACTTTTGCTCAAGCCGGCGGTTGTACTCGATGGTTTGAGAGGTGGTATCTAAGATGCTCAAAATGGCTTCGATATCCAGCGCTTCACCGCGTACTACCGAGTTAATCAAAACTCGTGCTGATGCGCTGCCCAGCGCACCCGCCAGCGCCTGCTCTGCGCGGGTAATTAACTCAGGCGGGGCAGTGTCATCAGGCACGAAGGGGTGGGGGCTGCCACTGCGTCGGAATACTCGCTGCGTGGTTTGCTCGCCTAAATAGCGCACCAACAACTCTTTCAAAGCACCTTGCGTCGTTTTCCCATGCCATAGTGAGGTGGTTTGTAAATTAGGATGCATGGCCTCGGTAAACAGCGCAGCCTGGGTTTGTTCTAGAGGAGAGGGGCGGGTAAATAGCGAAACGCCGACCAGAAGCCCTACGTTGGCGAGCATGCTCCACAGCAAGGAGTGGCTATAAATATCCCAGTTTTCTAACCCAAACAGTTCATAGGGAATCAGCCAGGCAATACCCCAGGGCCCCTCGGTGATTAACGTAGCGCTTAGCCAGCCAGACTGGGCAAAGCCGGGCAGTAAAAGGGTGTAGCACCAGACGAGAAAGCCTGCAATTAAGCCAAGGGTAGCCCCTTGGCGAGTGGCACCCCGCCAGTAAAGACCAATAAGCAAGGCGGGAGCAAACTGAGCGGCGCCTGCAAAAGAGACCAGACCAATGGTCACTAAGCTGTAGGAGTCGCCAATCAGCGCATGGTAGAGGTACCCCAGTAGTAGGATAAGCACAATGGCGATACGTCGTATGCCTAATAGCCAGCCGGCCAGCTCGCCTTTTGTACTTAGATGCAGCCGCTTAGAGCGGAGCAGTAGCGGCATCACTAGCTGGTTGCTCACCATGGTGGAGAGCGCAATAGTTTCCACGATGACCATGCCTGTAGCGGCAGAAAGCCCACCAATGAATACCAGCAGCGGCAAGCCCTCTAGCCCGGCGGAAAGCGGAAGGGTCAGTACAAAACTGTCTGGATCACCCGCGCTGACGCCCAAGAGTAAACCTGCCAGGGCAATGGGAATAACAAATAGGTTAATCAACAGCATATAAAGGGGGAATAGCCAGCTGGCTCGCGTTAGGTGCTGCTCATCGACATTTTCTACGACCAAGACCTGGAACTGTCGCGGCAGGGTTAAGAACGCTAGGAAGGCGAGGGCTAGCATACCGACCCAGCCAGTAGCACCTCCTGGGACGCTCTCTAAGCTCATGCTGTCAATCAGGGCGGGGGTGGCGGCCACTTCGGCAAAGAGCGCTGCGGGTCCTTCAAACATAACGAATACGACAAAGATGCCAACAGCCATAAACGCCACCAGCTTCACCAGTGACTCTAACGCAATAGCAGCCACCATGCCCTCGTGTCGCTCGCTGGCATCTAAGTGGCGGGTGCCAAATAGAATAATAAAAACAGCTAATACCAACGCGACCCAAAGCGACTTGTCCATCCAAAACCGCTCATCCACCAGGGTGGTATCGGCGGTGTGAGGGTAGTTGATCAAAACTGCATGGCTAACGGTGATGGCTTTTAACTGCAAGGCTATGTAAGGCGTGATACTGATCAGCGCCATAAGGGCTACAAGTGCGCCAAGAGTAGAGTTTTTTCCGTAGCGTGCGCTGATAAAGTCCGCAATGGAGGTGATTCGCTGCCGTGCCGCAATGCGCACCATTTTGCGAATGACCGAGGGGGCCAACAGCATGGCCAGGGTAGGGCCAAGGTAGATCAATAAGAAGCTGGGGCCGTGCTCTGCTGCACGCCCCACGCTGCCGTAAAAAGTCCAGGCCGTGCAGTATACCGCGATAGAGAGCGCATAAACGGTTGGCGAGCCAATCAGTGAGCGCCCCTGTTCGGCTCGCCGATCGCCCCAGGCGGCTACCACAAAGAGTAGCGCTAAGTAGCCAAAGGCGGTGCCGAGAATAATAGGGTCTGTACGCATGGTTAGCGTCTCGCGCGATGTTCCATCAGCCAAGCGGCTAGCCCAATGACGACTGTCCAGGCAAGAAACAGATAGAGCGGTAGCCAACCCACATTAGAGGAGGGCAAGCGATCTACCACAATAATCAGCGGTGGACAGAACAGCAGCAGGGTAAGGGCTACTAGCGCCGTTAAGCGCTCTGTTTTACGCGATTGTCCGCCGGTAGGTTTCATGAGGCGCTGGCATCCTGTCGGTCAAATGCATTGGCTTGCAGCGTTAGCAGCTGCTCCAGCGTGTCAATGCCGCGAGCTTCTAAGCGGGGTAGCAGCGCAAGCCATAGCTCGGCGGTTACCCTGGCATCGCCTAATGCCGTATGGCGGGTGCCGGGCGGAAACGCCAAATCGTAACGCTTGGCAAGGCTATCCAGGTCATGCCCGTCCAGCGCTTCGTCAAGCGCCCTTGAGATAAGCAGAGTGTCGATCACCGGGTTATCAAACGCGACTCCTTTATTGCTAATAGCAAGAAGGTCAAAGGCGGCGTTGTGGGCTAGCAAAACGGCCTCGCCTATGTAGCTGCGAAAGTGAGTCAGCACAATATCCAGTGGTGGGGCGCCAGCGACATCGGCATCGATAATGCCGTGAATAGCGGTGCTTGCCGGTGGGATAGGCCGGTTGGGGTCAACCTTTTGGTCAAACACGTCGCTAGCCAGCAGGCGCGCATTCACGACTCGGCAAGCTCCTAAGCTGATCACCGTATCGCCACGGCGTAATTCAAGCCCGGTGGTTTCGGTATCAAAGGCCACTACATCCAAGCTGCGCAGCGAGCGGTTGGCTAATGCCTCATCGGGGGGCGGCAAATCAGCGATACCAAAGTCATGAAACTCTGGCCGCGGTGGCGCTTGCTCTCGAGGCGCGCCGACCCGCTCTATGGCAGGCAGTGGCATTCTCAGTCGCGCATGTATGCCATCATCATCCGCCAGGCTCCAAATGTCGCTTGCATGCTGGCGCAGTACATCGGCCACTTTGGGTGTTAGCGGTAGGCTGGCAATAGGCTGATGCTGCCATGCGGCAAGCTCATGTTCGGGTAACGCTTTGCCTTGCCAAATAAGGTCTAAATAGACGCGCTTGTTACCCAGGCATATTTCACCTTCAAAGCCGCTGTCGGGGAGGTGGGCGCTTAGCTGCTTTACCAATGAATCAAAAAGGGCGATGAGTGCCGGGGCATCGCCCTTAAACCAGGCAGGCATACCCACCGGGGTGATCAAACGGTGCTCAGGATCTAAGCGTTCATCCAGCGCCTGCCAGAAATCGTTTGACCACATCGGCGTTAACCGTTCGCCCTGGTGCTGTAAATCGTCCAGCAGCTGGCCAATTTTGGCGACGTTTTCGCCGAGCGTAGTGCCCTCTTCGTGAATGACCCTTTCAAAGCGTTGGCGCAGCCGCGACGTGTCAGCATCGTGCTGATGGCGTAGTTGAATCAGAGCATCAGCGGCACTGGTAAGGCTAGCGGTATGTTGGCGAAGCGGCGTAAGCATATTTGCCAACTCGGCGCGTACGCCCATTTCATTAGACCAGGAGGCCGTGGCATCGCTAAAGGTGAGTAAAGTTTCACCGTCGCTGCCCGGCACGCGGCGAAGCATCACTTTCAACCAGCGGTTATCGCAGGGGGTTAGCAGCTCCCTGGGCGAGCCGTCGCTGGGCAGCTGGCTAAGAGCATTCTGTAAGCTGCCGACTGGCAGCAGGGCTTCCAGCCGTTTACCTAAACCGAGTCCGGTATTACCGACAAAAAAGTCTTCTGCCGCTTGGTTAAAAAGCATCAGTCGACGGTGGTGGTCGCACAGTAGTAGCGGTGTTTCAAGCACTTGTAAAAGCGTTTCCAGCTCCTGGCGAATCCGCGCCGCGCTGCGGGCGCCCTCGGTATGGGCAGTGGCAAGGCGGCTGCGGTCAACGCGCCAGCTTTCGCGCACTCGGCGCAAATCGGGGGCGAGCGCTTTTAGCCAGCCCTCTGGGGGGTGTTCATCCCGAGCATCGGGGTTGGCGACTAGACGGGCCAACTGTACTTGAAGGTGGCGAAGCGGGGTAAACAGCATGCGCTCGAGCAGTAACCCCACCAGAAAAATTGTGGCGCCGCCGGAAAAGCTGCCCAGCCATAACGCCAGCCGTGTTAAACCCGTTGGTGCCAGCTGAGCATCTAGCCACGCCGCAAAAATTGCGCCGCCTAGTAGACTAATGCCGCTGAGAAGAAGCCATAAGCCAATTAAACGTTGACGCTTGGGCAGCCCGCCTTTGGTCATGGCTGCTCCTCAGTTAATAGGGCTTTAACTTTTTCAACCAACGATTGAGTTGAAAACGGTTTGGTGATGTAGTCGTCAGCGCCCAGGGCCATGCCCTTTTCGCGTTCAACATCGCGCCCATGGGCGGTAAGCATAATAATCGGCAGTTGGGCAGTAGCTTCTTGACCACGCAGACGCTCAAGCACATCAAAGCCGCTCATGCCGGGTAGGCTAATATCCAGCAGCAAAAGGTCGGGAGAGGTGTTATTGACTTGTTCTAGTGCCTGCTCTCCGTCTTCTGCGGTGATAACTTCAAAGCCTGCTTGCTCCATTAGAAACTCTAACGACAGCACAATGTTGGGTTCGTCATCGACCACCAGCACTTTGGCCATGCCTCTCTCCCTGTTCATATTGTAGTGGGTTATCCAAGGAGTTTAGGTAGGCTCGGCGGTGGGGCCAAGACGACCTTCGACGTGTGCACCTGAAAAGGGGGCCAAACAAGTACTAACTTGCATGATGCTTAGGGCCGAATGGCCCCAGCCATAGCCACACTTGGGAAACAATCAGTAGTGGTAGCAACCATAGAGGTGCCCCTGTGGTGTTTACAAGTAATTGAAAAACAATGGTGCCGACAACACCTCCTAACATACCAATAGTCATCAGTCTTGATGGGCGCAATGTGGCGCCGCGCTTAGTAAAGCGAAATAGGTAGCCTGTCGCTGCGCCAAGCAGCAATGCGCACAAAAACAGCAATAGTAGGGTAGGCATGTGTTTCTCACGTGCTGATTATTTTATGGCTCAGCCTAGCCTTTATTCGCGGATAGCGGCACTACAACTTTATATTTATACAACTTTGGGCTTAATTCAAAAGAAGTCTTACGCTGCAACATAGACGTAAGCGCTTTAGGACATCACTATGGTTAAGTGGCAATAAGCTAATGAATATTGTCAACAATAAAGAGAAATTACCAAAGGAGCTGCGTCCATGAGTGCTATTGTCCTACTGGTAGTAGGTCTTGGTGCAATGGCCTTAGGGTACTTTGTGTATTCTAAGTTTATTGCCGACAAGATCTACCAGTTAGATCCTGATTTTAAAACCCCTGCCCATGAGTTTGAGGATGGTGTGGATTACGTACCCACCAACCGCTTTGTATTATGGGGCCACCATTTTACGTCGGTCGCCGGTGCTGCGCCCATTGTCGGGCCTGCTATTGCCGTCATCTGGGGGTGGGCACCCGCTTTTTTATGGGTTGTATTCGGTACGATTTTTTTTGCGGGGATACACGACTTTGGCGCTATTTGGGCCAGTGTGCGCAATAAGGCGAAGTCAGTCGGTGCCCTAACCGGCGATGTTGTTGGCAAACGGGCGCGCAGTATCTTCATGATTGTCATATTTTTAGTGTTGCTGATGGTTAACGCCGTTTTTGCCGTTGTCATCGCTGGACTAATGATGAATTTCTCAAGCGCTGTCGTGCCGGTTTGGGGGGCGATCCTTGTAGCGCTTATCATAGGGCAGTTAATCTATCGCCGTATTCTTAGCCTGCCGATGGTTTCTATTATCGGTGTGGCAGCACTTTATCTTTTGATTGGCATTGGACCCTCGGTTCCTATCCAAATGCCCGCTGAAGTAGGTGGAATGTCGGGCAATGCCGTCTGGATTTTAATCCTGTTTGGCTACGCAGCGATTGCGTCGTTACTGCCTGTGTGGATGCTTTTGCAGCCGCGTGATTACATTAATGGCTTACAGCTGTTTATCGGTCTGATTATTTTGTACGGTGCCTTGGTGCTGTTAAATCCAACGCTGGTTGCGCCTGCTTTTAACAGCGATGTTCCGGCAGGTACGCCGTCGTTAATCCCCTTACTGTTTGTGACAATCGCCTGTGGTGCTATCTCGGGCTTTCATGGGTTGGTCTCCTCGGGAACAACATCCAAGCAGCTCAACAAAGAAACCGACGCGCGATTTGTGGGTTACTTCGGCGCAGTGGGCGAGGGTATGCTGGCGCTGGCCGCGATTTTGGCAGCTACCGCCGGCTTTGCCACTCTGGGTGATTGGCAAGCGATGTACAGTGCCTTCGGCCAGGGCGGTGTAAATGCCTTTGTTGAAGGGGGTGCCTTTATCATTCATAACGGTATTGGCCTGCCTGAAGCAACGGCGGCTACGCTGTTAACCGTTATGGCTGCGCTGTTCGCAGGTACTACCATGGACACTGGGCTGCGCCTGCAGCGCTATATCTTCCAAGAGTGGGGAGATATTTATAACCAGCAGTGGATGAAAAAGCCTGCTATTGCCACCGGGTTAGCGGTAGGTAGCTGTTTGCTGCTCGCCTTTGGTGCCGGTGGTGCAGACGGCTCGGGCGGTTTAATTATCTGGCCGCTTTTTGGTACTACCAACCAGCTCCTGGCTGGTCTAACGCTACTGGTGATTACGGTAATGCTGGTGCGTATGAAGCGCCCCATGTGGTTCACCTTGGCGCCACTCTGCTTCCTCCTGGTGATGACCATCCTTGCGCTGCTAATCCAGCTGCGTACGTTCTGGAATCAGGGCAATATGTTCCTTTTGGTGCTGGATGTTGTGGTGTTGATTGCCGCTATTATGGTCGCGATGGAGTGTGCGGCTGCGCTGAAGCGCTCCCGTGCTGAGATGGCCGCGCAAAGTGATTAACCGCGTCGTAAACGACGCTATTCAGCGAAAAGAGAGGTAACGTTATGCACGATGACCCAACCAACGGGTCGTCGTCGCGTCGCGATAAATTACGGGCTTGGTTAGACCAAGCCCGTTTTTTTACCGAAGAGGTTTATAGCGCTCGCTATCGGGGTGCTATTGCTCGGGCACGGCGTGACGAAGATGACCTATTCATGCTGCTGGTGTTCTCTGAAATGATGGGCCTTGAAAACCCTGCAGGCTACTACACGCTGGAGCTACAGCCGCTGTTATTAGAGCGTTTCCATGACTGGCATCAGCGGATGGGAATGGAGCACTCACCGTTAGACCATTTCCGCTGCTGTTAATAGCGGCTAGCTAGGCGCAGCGCGTTAAGCCATCTCACTGGGGGAGTTACCATGCAAGCAGTTCTTAACCGTCGCCTGCTCTGGGTAGGCGGCAAGGGAGGCGTGGGTAAAACCACCGTCGCGGCCTCATTAGCGGTGCTGGCCGCTAGCCGCGGAAGGCGCGTTTTAGTGGTTTCCACCGACCCGGCGCACAGTCTGGGTGATGTGTTTGATCGCAGCTTATCGGATATCCCAAGGCGTTTACTACCCAACTTGGATGCCATGGAGATTGATCCCGATATCGAGGTAGAGGCGCATCTGGCTCGGGTGGTGAAGCAGATGCGCCGCTATGCTGCGCCTGAAATGATGCAAGAGCTTGAGCGTCAGATGCGTCTAACCCGGCAGTCACCGGGCACCCAGGAGGCTGCGTTGCTGGAGCGTTTAGCGCGGCTGATGGTGGATGATAGCGCGCCCTATGACCTGATCATTTTTGATACGGCGCCTACCGGACACACGCTGCGACTTTTAACGCTGCCAGAAGCGATGGCAGCTTGGACAGACGGGCTGTTGGCTCATAACCGCAAATCGGCGGAGCTAGGCAAGGTGCTGGAGCATTTAACGCCCAAGCGTGGGCGCGATGTCGCAACCCCTTTCGACGACCCAACGACCGATCCGTTGGATGATTTAGATGAACGCACTCGGGATGTGGCGAAAACACTTATTGATCGCCGACGGCTCTTCCATCAAGCCAGAAGACGTATCGAAGATGCCAAAGCGTGTAGCTTTTTATTTGTGATGACGCCTGAGCGACTGCCGATTTTAGAAACTGATCGTGCCGTGAAAGCCCTTGAAGATGTGCATATTCCGGTTGCAGGCGTGTTGATCAATCGCCTGATACCTGTAGAAGCAGACGGTGACTTCCTTCAGGCACGCCGGGAGCAGGAGGCCACCTATCTAACGCGTATTGATGAACTGTTCGAACGTTTGCCGCGGCCGACGCTGCCCTGGTTACCAACCGACGTGCAAGGCATTGAAGTGTTAGAGATGCTGGCGGAAAAACTCGAGCAACAGGGCTTTTAATGCGGGTACTTTTATTATCCGCCTACGAGGCGGTGAGTCACCGTTATTGGGCACAAAGCTTAATGACAGCGCTTGATGAGTTTTCTTGGACGGTACTCACGCTACCACCCCGCCATTTTTCGTGGCGAATTCGCGGCAATCCGCTGAGCTGGTGGCTCAAGGAGCATGACACCCTAAGCCAGCCCTATGATGTGGTGCTGGCAACCTCGATGGTCGATATCGCAACGCTCGTGGGGCTGTTTCCTCAGCTAGGGCAGGCTAGAAAAATTGTTTACTTTCACGAGAATCAATTTGCCTACCCCGAATCTAGCGAGCAGATGCCCCAGGTAGAGGCCAAGATGGTTAACCTCTATGCAGCGCTGGCGGCGGACACGGTGGTCTTCAACACAGCCTATAATCGGGACTCATTTTTTGACGGTGCACGCCGCTTCCTAAAGAAAATGCCAGAAAATCTACCTGCCGCGAAGCCTTTGGAGCAGCTGCGTCAGCGGTCAAAGGTGCTGCCGGTTCCTATCGTGCCGGTAGATAATGCCCCACGGGCGAATGCCAACCCACGGCGTATCATTTGGAATCATCGCTGGGAGTACGATAAAAACCCAGAGGATTTTTTCGCGGTTCTGTTCACGCTAAGCGAGCAACGGGTGCCGTTTGAGTTGGCAGTGCTAGGGCAACGCTTCCGTGATGTGCCGCCCATTTTTGCCGAGGCAGAGCAGCGCCTAGCTAAGCAAACGGTTAGTTGGGGGCCGCAGCCAGAACCAGCGTACCGCGCACTGCTTAACAGCGGTGGCATTGTGGTCTCAACCACGTGGCATGAGTTCCAAGGGTTGGCGATTATGGAAGCCGCCCAGCGTGGGGCACTGCCGCTTGTGCCAGATAGACTCTGCTTTCCCGCGCTTTACCCCGATGAGTACCGCTATGACGGAACGCGTAATGGGCTGTATGAACGTCTATATACATGGTTGACGAAGCCCGATCACCAGCCCCCATCGCTGGACACAACCCCATGGCAGTGGCCGCAGTGGCGGGGTGCTTATCGCAATCTTGTAGTAGGCGAAGTGAATAGCTGAAAGCGTGTAAGCGATTAATCAAGGGAATCTAATCGACGGGTTGGCCAGTGCACCACCGCCGTATGGCGGCGCATTTTTTGGGCAAGTATTGGGTGTTCCCGCTGTATCACCCGTTCGGCGAAATCTGACAGAAAGCGGGACTTCATTTCCGCCCGCGCGCGATCTACCCCGCTATGCTGGTAAGGGGTTGAAGCGAGCAGCATAAAACCGTCGTCGGGAATGCGTCCGGCGCGCATGTTAGCGTCAATGATCGCGGCGGCGGTGCCTATGGGTTCGGCTAAATCAGGCCCGTAAGGGCCGATAATTAGCGCGGTATTCGGCAGGTGAAGGAAGTCAAAGCCGCGGCCTACACAAATCACCCATTCGCGGTGTTCAATATCTAAATTCCGCTCTATGTTCTGTAGCTCGCTAACGTGGGCCACGTTGCCTTCCAACAAGGGAAGCAGGTCGCGTTGAATCTCTTCCGGCATATCGGGGCAGAGGCTCACCAGCCGAGTGCTTAAGGCCTCTGGCGGCAGACCGACAAGTTCACGACTGTCCAATACCTCGCCCTGAGGGCCGTGGAGTATCAGCGCGTCGCTGTCGGTTTCAAACCCGCATACCAGCGGGTAAACCTGCTGGTGATCAGTACCAAACAGCTGGCCGGCCTGCTTGGCTACGGCGTAGGCATGCGCTTTGGCGGCCTCCGTATCACAGTTAAATCCTGCGCAGCCACGCTCTTGATGCCCGCTGGAAAAGTGATATGTGATGAGTATCAGCGTGGGGTTGCCCGCTTTCGCGGCATCCAGTACTGCGTCGGTTAATAGCTCCCCTAAGTAAGGCCAGCCTAAATCAAAAATACCGCCTAAATTCCTAAACGGGGTGATAATGCCGAGCGGCGTGCGGGTTGCGTGGGGAATATGAATGCGCCCATCCATACACTTCATTACGATGATTGACGTGGGATGCTGTGCCACATAGCGCTGGCGTGCCAGCCAGGCACTGGGGCTGCAATAGTGCTTGGCGTGCTGTTTGGAAAGGTTTAACAGCGCATCAATACGCTGAGTAATAGGTTGGTTGTAAAGCGGTTTGGTAGGCGAGGGCATCAGCATACTCTTATTGTTAGTCTGGGCGTTTAACCAAGCTCGGTTTTCTCTTTATAGTCGCACAGATCTTCAATAATGCAGCTACCGCAGCGGGGTTTGCGGGCAATACAGGTATAGCGTCCGTGGAGGATTAGCCAGTGGTGAGCGTCCTGCAAAAACGCTTTAGGCACATGGCGCAGCAGTTTTTGCTCAACTTCCACCACGTCTTTGCCTTTGGCAAGTCCCGTACGATTGGAAACGCGAAAAATGTGCGTATCCACCGCCATGGTGGGCTGGCCAAAGGCCGTGTTAAGAATTACGTTAGCCGTTTTTCGTCCAACACCGGGCAGCGCTTCCAGTTCTTTGCGGGTTTGCGGCACCTCACCGCCGTGCTGATTAACCAGCAGGTGGCACGTCTTCATCAAGTTTTCAGCTTTGGTGTTAAATAGACCTATGGTTTTAATATGCTGTTTTAGCCCATCAATGCCCAGGTCAATAATGGCTTGGGGGGTATTAGCCACCGGATAAAGTTTAGCGGTTGCCTTATTAACCCCAACGTCCGTGGCCTGTGCGGAAAGCAGCACGGCGGCCAGTAGTTCAAAGGGCGTACTCCAGTTTAGCTCGGTCGTGGGGTGTGGGTTTTCCGCCTGTAGGCGTGCAAAAATTTCATGACGCTTTTGGGCATTCATTGAATCTTCTCTTGGTGATTAAAGGCTACTTTATTTGATCGTGCCGGTCACCCTGACCCGACGATCACTCCGCGGCGTTACGCTGGCGGGATGCGCGCGGGTGGCACGACGCTGATCAAGCACATTTTTTAACGCGATTAACAGACCGGCAACAAAAAAAGCCCCTGGCGGCAGAATGAAAAACAGAAACTGATAATTCTCTACAATCGTTACCTGCCAGCTAGCAGCAGTGGGGCCAAAAAGCAGCGCCATGCCGCTAAATAGCGTCCCCTGACCCAGCAGTTCACGTATCGCGCCCATGACGATCAATACCGCGCCAAACCCTAGCCCCATCATTAAGCCATCAACCGCGGCAGGCAGCACCGGCTGGCGCGAGGCGAAGGCGTCTGCGCGGCCTAAAATGGCGCAATTGGTCACAATCAGCGGAATAAAAATTCCCAGCACTTGGTAGAGCGGGTACGCATAGGCAGCCATCAATAGCTCGGCACAGGTAACAAAGGCGGCAATAATCATAACAAACGCCGGTAGCCGCACCGCACTGGGGACTTGATGGCGGAGCAGTGAGACTGTTGTGCTGGCGCCCACCAGCACCAGAAGCGTCGCAATGGCTAACCCGAGGGCATTGACCACGCTGCCGCTCACGGCCAGCAACGGGCAAAGCCCTAACAATTGAACCAGCGCAGGGTTATTGGACCATAGCCCTTCGCGGGTGAGTTGGCGCCATTGGCTCATGGAGTTGGCTCCTCAAAGGTAATGGGGAGATCGGTTTCTGCCGCATATATCAGCGTTTGATGCACCGCATTAATGACGGCGCGCGGGGTAATGGTCGCGCCGGTAAAGGCATCAAACTCGCCCCCTTCTTTATGTACCGCCCACTCTTCAGAAGGCAAGCTGGCCAAGCTTAACCCATTAAAGTGGGTAATCCAGTCGCTGCGCTGGCGCTCAATGTCATCGCCAAGGCCCGGCGTTTCTTGGTGATAAGTCACCCGTACACCGGTGATGCGTTGATGCTGATCAATGCCTACCAGCAGTCTTATTTCACCGTTGTAGCCCTGGCGTGTTACCACCGGCAGAATAAGCGCGCTTTCCTCATCGCGATGAAGTTGCCAGCCTTGCGTGTCGTCACGATGACCAAGCTGTGACGGGTTTGGCAACTCAAATACGCCTTCTAACACATCGTGAACCGGTGTATCAGCCAGCGCAGAGGGCAGCACTTCCTGTAGCTGTCGGTGCTGATAGGCGAGTTGGTGGGTAGCAATGCGCTCGGCAGTCAGTGCCCGGGTAAGTGCGACGCTGCCGGCAGTGACCAGTGCAAACATCCCTAAGGCAAAGGCGCCGCGAAACATGGCTTGACGGGGCGTCATAACGGTTTACTCGGTTTTGATTGCGCTGCCGCGTTGTAATGACTACTTGGTCGCGGCACGGTGTAAAGATCCAGAAGCGGGACACATACGTTCATCAGTAATACCGCAAACGCCACCGCGTCTGGGTAGCCACCTAGCGTACGGATGATGATCACTAATACGCCAATACCGGCCCCATAAATGAGTTTTCCACGCTGGCTAGTCGCGGCGGAAACGGGGTCAGTGGCGATAAAAAATGCGCCGAATAGGGTGGCACCTGTCAGCAAGTGAAACAGCGGCGAGGCAAAGTGACTGGGGTCGCTGGCATAAAATAGTGCCGCCAGCAGCGTCATGCTGCTTAGCATGGCGACGGGGATATGCCAGCTGATAATGCGCTTGGCGATTAGCACTAGCCCGCCTGCCAGCCAAGCAAGTGCCACGTTGCGCCAAGCACTGAGCGTGCCTTCGGGAAGCGGCTGGCTAGCCCAGAATTCGCTGGCCAACACCGCCTCTCCTTTATGCTTGAAGGCATCGAGCGGCGTGGCGCCGCTTAGGGCATCCAGTGCTGTGGGAGGCAGCGTGCCGATAATCTGCGCCCAGAGCGTCGGGCTGAATAGCGTTTCGATCGAAAGGGGCTGGGGGGGCGCCCAAAGCGTCATATACGTTGGAAATGACACTAACAGTAGTGCGTAGCCCACCATAGCAGGGTTGAACGGGTTGTGGCCTAAGCCGCCATAAAGCTGCTTAGCGACCACTACCGCCGCTAACACGCCTACTGCGATGAGCCACCATGGGCTGGCGGGCGGCAGAGAGACGCCCAACAGTACGCCGGTAAGCAGCGCACTGGAATCCTGCAGTGCTGGCCTAACCGGGCGCTGACGTAGCGTCACTATCAGCGCTTCAGCGCCAACAGCCAATAACCCGGCCAGCAGCACGTTACTGATCACACCCAGCCCGAAATAGTACGTCACGGCCGCTATGCCCGGCAGGGTCGCTACAATAACCCAGCGCATGAGATGGGCAGTGGATGGGGCAGCGCCTACCTGAGCGGCGTGCATCATACTCATGTGGTGCTGTCCTTTTGCGTTGCGTTGGCGCGTGCTTCTGCAAGACGTGCTTCTGCTGCTTTGAGGTTCTCTTGGGCAGTGGCAAGCTGGGTTTCTAAATCTTCAAAGCGCTGCTTGGGCGCCTGTTCGGCGGCCCTGGCCAAGACTTTTTCGGCTTTTTTAACGGCCGCCTTTGCGGCTGTTTGGGCAATACGCAGGCTGCGTAGGTCGACTTCCGGAGCGGCGTTATCGCCAGCGCTACTCGGCGCCGATTTTTGAGTGTGGGCAAGGCGTGCCTGGCGGCGGGCCTTTTTTTCTGCATCTTCCCGCGCTATGCGCGCCTGGCGGAACTCAAAGCGGTGCTTGGCGTGCTCGGCTTTTGCGCTTTCAATCTGCTTCAAGCGGATGCGCTGTTTTGCTGAGCGATAATCCTCCACCAGTGGAATAAAGCTTGGGCACACAAAGCTGCAGGCACCGCACTCAATACAGTCGAACAGATTTAATGTTTCAAGCGTATTATCGCTCTCGGCCCGTGCATACCAGTGCAGCTGCTGAGGGAGCAGCTGAGCGGGACACACGCGTTCGCAGGCGCCGCAGCGAATGCAGGGCGATTCAACGGGCGCTGGCGGCAGCTCGGCAAGCGTGGCGGCGATCAAACAGTTCGTGGTTTTTGTCACCGGTGTATCTAACGTCGTCAGCGGTGTACCCATCATAGGGCCGCCTACAATGACTTGCTGAAGCTGGCGAGGGTTTAAACCAGCACCCTTTAACAGGCTGGCAACCGGCGTTCCCAGGCGCACCCAGACGTTTCCTGGACGGCTGATGGCATCGCCGGTTAGCGTCACAATCCGCTCAACCAGCGGCTTGCCATCGCGCACGGCGTGAAGCGCCGCTAAGAGCGTGCCAGGGTTATGGCACAGCGTGCCTACATCGGCAGGCAACCCACCGCTGGGCACGTCACGGTTAAGCACCTTTTTGATGAGCTGGCGCTCGCCACCGCTGGGGTAGCGGGTCTCTATGATCTTGAGCGCGATGGTCGCCGGGTGCTGTACCTGGGAAAGCGCGTGCGTTAAGGCGCTAATGGCTTCAGGCTTGTTGTCTTCAATCCCAATGACGATGGTTTGCGCACCGCAGAGCCTGGCGATGAGCTGGGCACCTTCCAATACATCGGCAGCGTAGTGGCGCAGGGTAAGGTCGTCGGCCGTGATATAGGGCTCGCACTCGGCGGCGTTAATCACTAGCGTGTCTATGACATGATGCTCAGCGACCTTGGCTTTAATATGAGTGGGAAACCCCGCTCCTCCTAAGCCGGCGAGCCCGCTGCTTTCTAGCCTTTCGAGCAGCGCGGCAGGGGCCGCGGTTCGCCAGTCCAGCGGTGGGCGCGTTTCCCAGCGGTCCAGCCCGTCGGCTTCAATGGTAATCGCTGTATCGTCAACGTGGGTAACGGTACCGCTTATACTTGCGTGTAGGTGGGCAGAAATCATGCCGTTGCGCTGGGCAATTAAGCTGCCTACGTTGACGTTGTCGCCGACGACAACGCAGGGTGTTGCGGGGTTGCCAGCATGCTGCTTTAAAGGAAGCGTTACCTGTGATGGCAGTGGTGCGGCCTGTAAGGGAGACTGATTGGAGCGAGC
The DNA here is from genome assembly GCF_044809155.1 of Vreelandella venusta. GTDB lineage: Bacteria > Pseudomonadota > Gammaproteobacteria > Pseudomonadales > Halomonadaceae > Vreelandella > Vreelandella venusta_B. Next base: position 1,727,480 of record NZ_CP085241.1, on the reverse strand, counting down.
TTTGCGCTCGGGCGGGTAAATGCCGCCTGGAAACTCATAGGCGGGCATGTTCACTCCTGTCTTGGGGGCGGTCGCTTGCAATTATCGCAGAGGCGCCGATTAACGGCTGCCACTGGCTAAGCGGCTTGCTTCTCGGCAGCATATCAATGCAATCCACCGGGCAAGGGGCAACGCATAAGTCGCAGCCGGTGCACTCATCTTCAATGACGGTATGCATCTGTTTAGCGGCTCCAATGATGGCATCGACGGGGCACGCCTGAATGCACTTGGTGCATCCAATACACTCTGCTTCGCGAATAAAAGCGACGGTATCTTCCGTCGCTGCTTCACCATCTAACGGTTCTGGTTCCCGACCCAACAGGTCGGCTAATGCATGAATGGTCGCGTCGCCGCCAGGCGGGCATTTGTTGATGGCATCGCCTTGGTTAATGGCTTCAGCATAAGGTCGACAGCCGGGGTAGCCGCATTGGCCGCATTGGGTTTGCGGGAGCAGCGTATTAATTTGCTCTACCAGCGGGTTCTCTTCACTTTTGAAACGCTCGCTGGCCATGCCTAACAGTGCTCCAAACAGAATCCCTAAGCCCGTAAGCACGCCAATGGCGCTAATAATGCCCCACCAGGAAAAAGTTTCGCCCATGGGTTACCCCTGTACCAAGCCAGAAAAACCAAGAAATGCCAGCGACATAAGGCTTGCGGTAATCATTGCGATGGCTGCTCCCTTAAACGGCATGGGAATATCAGCACTGGCGAGACGCTCGCGCATAGCGGCGAACAGTACCAAAACCAACGAGAAGCCTAGTGCGGCGCCTAGGCCATAAAGCGTCGTGTGGAAAAAGCTCAGCTCACGGTTTAGGGACAGCAGCGCTACCCCAAGAACGGCACAGTTAGTGGTGATCAGCGGCAAAAAAATACCCAGCACCTGATGCAGCAGCGGACTGAGCTGGCGCACCATGATTTCAGTGAACTGTACGACGGCAGCAATCACCACAATAAAGCTAATGGTACGCAGGTAGGTAATATCAAACGGCACCAATAGGCCGTGATACACCACGTAGCTTGCAGCGGAGGCCAGCGTTAACACAAAGGTGGTGGCCAACGACATGCCCATCGCTGATTCCAGCTTGTTGGAAACGCCCATAAAGGGGCATAGCCCTAAAAACTGTACCAGGACGAAGTTATTAACCAGTGCAGTGCTGATCAAAATGATAAAGAGTTCACTCATGGCGGGGTATTGTGCGTAGAAATAGTTTCTTTGGCTAGCGGTGGTGCAAAGCGTAGAGAGGTGGTACAACGATTAGCCATGGAGCATCTCGGGTGATCATCAGGTTAGGGTTGTTATTTTTATCTTGAATAAGAAAAGGACAGAAGCGTAAAACCTCTGCCCTTTGCGTTTAACATAGTGAAGTTACGTGACGCGCTGACCTGGCTCTGCGCCGGAGTCGGGGGAGAGCAGGTAAATGCCCTCGTTATCAGCGGACGCCAGCACCATGCCTTCTGAAACACCAAAGCGCATTTTACGCGGCGCCAAGTTAGCCACCATCACCGTTAAGCGGCCCTCTAGCGCTTCTGGCGAGTAAGCTGACCGAATGCCTGAAAAAACGTTGCGGGTTTCGCCGCCCAAATCCAACGTTAGCTGCAGAAGTTTATCAGCGCCTTCAACGTATTGTGCTTTTGCGATGCGCACAATGCGCAGGTCGACCTTGGCGAAATCATCAAAGCTGATTTCTGCGGCAACTGGGTCATCTGCCAAGGGGCCTTTAGGCGTGTTTTTCAGCTTTTGCTCTTCCACTAAATCTTCCTTGGAGGCTTCAATCATAGCGTCGATTTTTTCACGCTCAACCCGCGTCATGAGCGGTTTAAACTTATCGATAGGGTGATTAACCAGTACATCTCCGCGGCTTTCCCAGTCTAACGAGTCAAGCTTTAGGAACTCCCTGGCGTGCTCGGCCATGACAGGAACCACGGGGGCAAGGTAGACCATTAATTGACGAAATAGGTTAATACCTACCGAACAAATCTCTAACACCTCGTTATCACGGCCATCCTGTTTAGCCAGTGCCCAGGGCTCTTTTTCCGCAATATAGGTATTCGCTTCATCCGCCAGCTCCATGATTTTGCGCATGGCACGGCTGAATTCACGTGCTTCAAAATCAGCGGCTATGTCATCCCCTGCGCTTATAAAGCGCGCGACCATCTGGGGTTCAGCGCAATGCTCGGAAAGCGTGCCGTTGCCGAGCTTTTTGACGAAGCCCGCACAGCGGCTGGCGATGTTCACGACCTTGCCAACGAGGTCAGAATTCACCCGAGCGGAGAAGTCATCGAGATTGAGGTCAAGATCGTCCACTTTTGAGGTGAGTTTAGCGGCAAAATAGTAGCGCAAGTATTCCGGGTTAAGATGTTCGGCATAGGTGGCGGCCTTTATGAACGTGCCGCGGGACTTGGACATCTTAGCGCCATCGACGGTTAAGAAGCCGTGGCAATTAACCGCTGTGGGGGTACGAAGGTCGGCGCCGTGGAGCATGGCAGGCCAAAACAGCGCATGGAAGTAAACAATATCTTTGCCGATAAAGTGGTAGATCTCGGCGTCTGAGTCCTTTTTCCAGAAGCTATCGAAATCAATACCGTCACGCTCGCATAGGTTTTTAAAGCTCGCCAAATAACCAATGGGAGCGTCTAGCCATACATAGAAGTACTTACCCGGCGCGTCGGGAATTTCAAAGCCAAAGTATGGCGCGTCACGGGAGATATCCCACTCGTTAAACCCGGATTCAAACCACTCCATCAGCTTGTTGCGAATTTGCGGCTGAACGTGACCGTCGTTAATCCACTGCTGAAGAAACTCAGCAAAGTCGGGCAGCTTAAAGAAGTAGTGCGTAGAGCTGCGTACCTCGGGGGTTGCGCCGGAAATAGCAGAGACCGGATTGATCAGGTCGGCAGGTGTATAGGTTGCGCCGCATTTTTCGCAGTTGTCGCCGTACTGGTCGTCCGCGTGGCATTTTGGGCAGGTGCCTTTGATAAAGCGATCCGCTAGGAAAAGCCCTTTCTGCGGGTCGAACATCTGCTCGATATCGCGAGTGGCAATATGGCCTTTATCGCGCAAGCGTGTATAAATCAGCTCGCTAAAGTAGCGGTTCTCATCGGAGTGGGTGGAGTGGTAGTTATCAAACCCAACCCCAAAACGTGCAAAGTCTTCCTGGTGGTCTTGTGAGACCCGCGCGATTAACGCTTCTGGCGTAATGCCTTCCTGCTCAGCGCGCAGCATAATGGCCGTGCCATGGGCATCGTCGGCGCAAACGTAGTAGCACTGCTGACCACGGCTCTTTTGAAAACGTACCCAAATATCCGTTTGAATGTACTCAAGTAAGTGACCGAGGTGAATCGCTCCGTTAGCGTAAGGGAGCGCGCTGGTCACCAGAATGTTGCGCGGGGCAGTGTTAGACATGGTGAAGGATACTTCCGGTTAGGCCATAACAAATAAAGACGGCGAAGGGTAAGTACGCTTCGCCGGTAACGTAAGGAACCTCGGATTAACTATTGCGTTCGTAACGTTAATCAGAGGCTCCGTGAACTCGCACAATAAAGCGGTCAATGGACAACGCTTTATTGCCACACGCTGCCGTTTTGATGCTGGCAACATTGTTTAACACTAGTAGAGCGCTTGCTCTTCTTGTACCACTTCACGCAGTACGTTTAAAAATAGCTTGTCAGCGTCCGAGTGCTCAGCCGGGTCTTCAGGGATATGCACGCTGGTGGTATCTGATATTTCGTTGGCAATGCGAGCCATCGCCGACGCGCTATTGCCCTCAGAAAGATGCTGACGAGCAATGGCAAGCGATTGCTCAAGAATTTTTGGATCTTGCAGCAATTTACGGATAAAGCCATGAAGCTCATTGATGATACGCGTTTTTTGAATTTCTGATGCGGACATTAGGACTCTCCTTAAGGCCGCGCTTGGCGGCACCAAGCGGAATAATTATTGCTTTGACCATAGCACTTTTTCAACGGCCAAGCATGCCTTGCTCGGCCGTATACGGTGGATATATTGAACAGTAATTTACAGGGTTAGGCGCCCTGCTTTGTGTTTGACGGGGTTCGCATACTGTTCAAGCCAGTAGGGGCGCAGGGCTTCGGGTACACTGGCTAAGCGAGCTTTGAACCGCTCTCTGTCTTGTCGGGTGATTGCCTTGCGGGCCACCAGCTCTGGCGCGTCACCCAGGGCTTCCAACGCAAGATAATGGCTCGGGAATAGGCGGTAGCCGCCAATAACTTGCCGATCAATTTCTGCTGCTACTTCGCCGGGTGTGGCTACATCGGCACTGACTGGCGTGCCGAACTTAAGCTGTACGCGCCCCTTGGAGCCTGTAATGCCCGCCACGATTGAGCGAATATCTTCAAATTCGCTCTTAGCGTAACTGCCTTGAGTGGCTACATCGTGAAGCTCTTGGGCTTTTTGCAGGTCGCAGGGGTCGTACTCGTAGCTAATGGAAACCGGTACTAGCTTCAATTCGGCAATGGCGTCGCCAAACTCCATATCACGCTCTGCATTGCGCCGGGCCATGATGAGCATTTTAATGATGGCGGAGTCGGTGTGGTCAATGCCATTTTTGGCACGCCCTTCGCGCTGGGCCATCCAGATAGAGTGCTGGTCGACGGTAATAGAGTGGCGTATGTAGGCGGAGAGCTGTTGATAGGCCGCCAGCATAGCCCGCTTACCCCGGGCGCTGCGCGGCACAATAAAGCTCTTATTGAGGCGCATAAGGTCGGTAACGTATGGCTTTTTCAGCAAATTGTCACCAATTGCGATACGCACAGTATCGCGATTGGCCTGGTACAGCGCGTAATTAACAAACGCTGGATCCAACGAAATATCACGATGGTTGCCAATAAATAAATAGGCGCTGTGGGGATCGAGTTTATCCAGCCCGGCCACGTCAAATGCATCCGTGGTCGTGCGAATCATACGCTCCATATAATGGGCAATACGCATTTGAAAATCACGTACGGTGGTGACACCTTTTACTTCTCGGCGCACGGCGTAGCTTGCCAAGCTGCGCGCGAGAGGAGGTGCCCATTTGGCTAGGCGCGGGAGACGGAACTGCGTCAGCGCATCCAGGAGCTCGCTGTCATGGGTAAGGCGCGCAAGAACGTCTTTGACCTCATGATCCATGTAGGGACGAATGTCGGCCCAGGGGTCATTGGCGGGGTCAGCATTGGGTGCGTTGTTGTGTTGAGTCATGCGATCCGTTGGGTGTTATGCAAAAGTAGGTCGAAGTTCAGTGCTAGCCAAAAGTAGCCATTAGGCTTCTTGATGCGCGACAGGTTCCCGCTGTGTTTCACCGCCAAGCCACTCTAACAAGCGGATGACATCGTCGGAGAGTGCCTGTGCCATCAAAATAAAGTCGGTTTCTAGCCGTGCCAAGGCGTCGTCGCCATCATCGGCGTGGTCTGCCTCTTCAATCAGTGCGTCGCCAAAACGCAGCGATTTCAGCGCTAAGTCATCGTGGAGCACAAAGCTTAAGCGGCCTTCCAGGCTGATGGCGAGTTTACTTGCTTGGCGACCACTTTCGAGTAGTTGCTGTATTTCATCACTATCTAAATCGACTTGGCGCGCACGTAAAACGCCGTCGTCGCCCTTGGCTTTTAGCTCTACCTGATCGCCCAGTTGCAGGTCGGAAGGGCGGCTGGCAGGGTCGCCAAGCCATGTGGTCATGGCGCGAATAGGCAGCGTTTGGGATGAAATGGGTGTGGCCTTTAAGCTGCCAAGGGTTTCACGCAGCAGGTCAAGAATATCTTCGGCACGGGTACGTGAGCTGGCATTGATGCCAATTAAGTGGCGGCGTGTATCCCACCACAGGTCAATTTTCTGGCTACGCACAAACGCACGGGGCAATAGCTCTTCCGTGACCTGCTCTTTTAAAGCAGTTTTTTCTTTGCGGGTAACTTTGCGGCCTTCGCTGGTTTCAATATCCGCTACTTTTTCGTCGACCTCTTCTTTTACGACGGAGGCGGGTAGCAAGCGCTCCTGGCGCAGCGCTGAAATCAGCCGATGCCCCTGAATTTCGTGCAGCAATTGTCCTCCGCCTAGGCGGCCAGCGGGGGCTGTCCAGCCAAGCCGCCTCGCATCGGCATTACCCAGAGGCTTGGCTGCATGGGTATCGAGTGCGCTTGCTAACGCTGAACTGTCTAGTTCAGGGGCGCCATGCAGGCGATATAAATGCAGGTGCTTAAACCACATGTCACCAATCCTATTTAAAAGGTGGCACATTATGTCGAAAGCAGGCCTTTCCTGCTAGCACCTCAGGAAATGTCGTGTTGTTGCGTACGTTTTAAACTTGTGTTTGATTGGGGCTGTTTTACCAACTCACACAACCACACACAGTGATTGAAAAGGAGGCACGATGTCTGGGGCAATTACACAGGTAAGTATGCGGGTTCGCGGCTATCACTTGGATGGCTATGGCCACGTGAATAACGCGCGCTATCTTGAATTCATGGAGGAGGGGCGTTGGGCTTTTTTCGATGAGCATCCGAGCTTAATCAAGCAACTGCACCAGGCAGGCTACGCGTTTGTAGTGGTTAATTTGAATATTGATTATCGCGCAGCGGCGGTACAAAACGATGATCTTCGTGTGTTGACGGGGATTGTTGACGTAGGTGAGCGCAGCGCACTTTGCCATCACCGCATCCTGCGTACAGACGGCACCTTGGTTGCCCAGGCTGACCTTACGTTTGTGCTGTTGGATATGAAAGCCAACAAAGCAGCGGCGATCGAGGGTGACGTGCGTAACGTGCTTGAAAGTCTTGTTGTCACAAAAGAAGCGTTTGCCGTGCAATAAGCGAAGGCGACCCCCTGACTGCCCTTGGTGCTTATGCAGTGGTATGATGGCAGAGTATCTGCGCGCCGTCCTATTGTGCTGTTTTCGTTTGTACAATTAGGGGCGGCATTTTTAAGCGCTTTCAACTCTCGCAGTGCCAATGCAGTGCAAAGGATCTGACTTTCATGGGTGACATCGCCAGAGAAATCTTGCCCGTCAATATTGAAGACGAGCTCAAGCAGTCGTACCTCGACTATGCGATGAGTGTCATTATCGGTCGCGCGCTCCCTGATGTGCGCGATGGCCTCAAGCCTGTTCATCGGCGTGTGCTGTTTGCCATGCATGAACTGGGTAATGACTGGAATAAACCGTACAAGAAATCGGCGCGTGTTGTCGGCGATGTTATCGGTAAATACCACCCGCACGGTGACAGTGCGGTTTATGACACCATCGTACGTATGGCTCAGCACTTTTCCATGCGCCACGTACTGGTCGATGGCCAAGGTAACTTTGGTTCCATCGACGGGGACAGCGCCGCCGCGATGCGTTACACCGAGGTACGCATGGCGCGCCTCGCCCACGAGCTTTTGGCCGATCTTGAAAAAGATACGGTTGATTGGGTAGATAACTACGACGGCACGGAACGCATTCCTGAAGTAATGCCGACGAAAGTCCCCAATCTGCTGATTAACGGGTCATCGGGCATTGCGGTGGGTATGGCCACCAATATTCCGCCGCATAATATGCGGGAAGTGATCGACGGGTGCCTGGCGTTAATCGACGACTATACGCTCACCGTTGATGACCTCATGCAGTACATCCCCGGCCCGGATTTCCCTACTGGCGGCATTATTAACGGTCGTGCGGGCATCTTAGATGCTTACCGTACGGGGCGTGGGCGCATTTACGTGCGTGCCTGCCACACCATTGAGCATCACGATAAGAGTGGTCGTGACCACATCATTATCTCTGAGCTGCCCTATCAGGTGAACAAAGCGCGGCTGATTGAAAAAATCGCCGAGCTGGTGAAAGAGAAAAAGATTGAGGGCATTGCCGAGCTGCGCGATGAGTCTGATAAGGACGGCTTGCGCGTGGTGATTGAAGTGAAGCGCGGCGAGTCAGGCGAAGTCGTGGTGAATAACCTGTTTGCTCAAACACAGCTGCAAAACGTGTTTGGTATCAACATGGTGGCGCTTGAAAATGGCCAGCCGCGTACGCTCAACCTTAAAGAGATGCTTGAAGCGTTTATTCGCCATCGCCGTGAGGTCGTCACTCGCCGCACGCTGTATGAGCTGAAGAAAGCCCGTGAGCGTGGTCATTTGTTGGAAGGTTTGGCCGTCGCCATCTCTAACATCGACGAAGTCATCGAGTTGATTAAAGCGTCGCCCAACGCCGCTGAAGCGCGCGAAAAGCTGTTAGCTAAAATTTGGCAGCCGGGCCAGGTTACCGCCATGTTGGAGCGCGCTGGCGCCACTTCGTGTAAGCCTGAAGACCTTGATGAGGCGTTTGGTCTTAACCCATCCGCAACCGAATACCGCCTATCCCCCGCGCAGGCGCAGGCTATTCTTGAGCTTCGCTTACACCGCTTAACCGGTCTTGAAACTGAAAAGCTGCTCAGCGAATACCTGACGATTCTAGAGAAGATTGCTGAGTTCACGGCAATTTTGGCGTCACCTGATCGGCTAATGGAAGTGATCCGTGAAGAGCTGCACGCAGTGCGTGATCAGTTTGGTGATGACCGTCGCACGGAAATTCAGGCGAGCCATTTAGATCTTTCAATAGAAGATCTGATCGCCGAAGAGGATATGGTAGTCACTGTGTCCCGCTCGGGCTACGCCAAAACCCAGCCGTTGTCAGACTATCAAGCGCAACGTCGGGGTGGTCGCGGTAAGTCAGCCACCTCCATGAAAGACGAAGATGTCATTGAGCATCTGCTGGTGGCGTCTACCCACGATACCGTGCTGCTATTCTCAAATCGCGGCAAAGTGTACTGGCTGAAAGTGTACGAAATGCCTAACGCTAGCCGCGGCTCGCGGGGTAAGCCGCTGGTTAACATGCTGCCGCTGGAAGAGGGTGAGGCGGTTAACGCGATTCTGCCGGTGCGTGATTACGACCCCGAGCACTACATCTTCTTTGCCACGGCCAACGGCACCGTTAAACGTACCAGCCTTGAGCAATTCTCCCGCCCGCGTAGCGTCGGCTTAATTGCCATCGACTTAGAAGAGAGCGACCGCTTGGTGGGGGCTGCCATCACTTCTGGCAGTGATCACGCCATGCTGCTCTCCTCGAATGGAAAAGCCATTCGCTTTGAAGAGGGTAATGTGCGTGCGATGGGCCGCACCGCGCGCGGTGTGCGTGGCATGCGTTTGGCCAAAAATGCCGAAGTGATTAGCCTGATTATTCCTAAGAGTCAGCAGATTGACGCTGAGGCGGATGTAGAGGGTGACGCAGAGTTGCAAGCCGCGCCCCAAGAGCAGGTTCAGTCGGAAGGTCAGATCTATATTATGACCGCCAGTGAGAACGGCTATGGCAAGCGCACTCGCCTTGAGGAGTTCCCGCTGCGTGGCCGCGGGGGGCAGGGCGTTATCGCTATGCAAACCAGCGAGCGCAATGGTTCGCTAGTGGCGGCGATGCAGGTATACGACAGCGATGAAATGATGCTGATTACCGATCGTGGCACCTTAGTGCGTACCCGCGTCGAAGAAGTCTCTACTACTTCGCGCAACACCCAGGGCGTGATGCTGATTCGTCTAGGTAAAGAAGAGAAGCTGGTGAAAACCGTCCGGGTTGATGAGCCAACGGAAAGCGACTTTGAGGCGCTTGAAGAGGGCGAGTCAAACATAGTTGAAGGTGGCGCACAGGAACCGGGAACCGATGATACGTCATTATAACTTTTGTGCAGGGCCTGCGGCCCTGCCTGCTGCTGTACTTGAGCGCGCGCGTAGCGAACTGCTGGATTATCAAGGGCGTGGCCTGTCGGTAATGGAAATGAGCCATCGTAGCGATGAGTTCGTGGCCATTGCCGAGCGTGCAGAGGCTGACCTGCGCAAATTGCTGGATATTCCCAGTAATTACAAAGTGCTGTTTCTGCAAGGCGGCGCCAGCATGCAGTTTGCGATGCTACCCATGAATTTGTTGGGTGGAGGCGGTAGCGCCAACTTTATCCAAACGGGTATTTGGGGTAAGAAAGCCGTAAGCGAAGCCAAGCATTTAGGTTACCGTTGCCATTTAGCGGGGAGCAGTGAAGCGAGTGGCAACACGGCAGTACCTGCACTGGATGCGCTGGCAGTAAGCAGCGATGCCGCCTATCTGCACTACACCTCTAACGAAACCATTGGTGGGTTAGAGTTTGACTATACGCCGGTTGTAAAACGTGCCGATGGTTCTGATGTGCCGCTTGCCTGCGATATGTCGTCCAATATTCTTTCTGGCCCGATTAACGTATCTGATTTCGGCGTTATTTATGCGGGCGCCCAAAAGAATATAGGCCCTGCTGGTTTAACGCTGGTCATCGTACGTGATGACTTGCTTGGCAAGGCCGTGCCGGGTGCACCTTCGTTATTTGATTATCAGCTGCTCGCAGAGGCAGGCTCGATGGTCAATACGCCACCGACCTATGCGTGGTACTTGGCAGGGCTTGTTTTCCAATGGCTTCAAGGCGATATGGGCGGCCTTAATGCCATGGACGCCCTTAATCAGCGTAAAGCCGACAAGCTTTATGCCGCGATTGATGCCAGCGCGTTTTATAGCAACCCCATTGCCCGTGCTAATCGGTCGCGTATGAACGTACCGTTTGTATTAGCAGATGCCGCGTTAGATAACGTGTTTTTACAAGAGGCGGACGAAGCGGGGCTGCTTAATCTGAAGGGGCACCGTAGCGTAGGGGGTATGCGTGCCAGTTTGTATAACGCGGTGCCTGAAGAGGCTGTGGATGCGTTAATCGCCTTTATGGCGGACTTTGAACAACGAAGGGGCTAACCATCATGTCCGATACGCCGATTGTTTTGGACGAATTACGTCAACGTATCGACCAGTTAGATGGCGATATATTGCGCTTGATAAGTGAAAGGGCAAGCTGTGCGCAGCAGGTCGCCCACGTTAAGCTAGCTGAAGATAAAGATGCCGTATTTTATCGCCCTGAGCGCGAAGCGCAGGTATTGCGCCGGATTATGGCACTTAACTCAGGCCCGCTGGACGCTGAGGAGATGGCGCGGCTATTTCGTGAAATCATGTCGGCGTGTCTGGCGCTTGAACAGCCTGTCAAAGTCGCCTACCTCGGCCCAGAGGGAACGTTTACCCAGCAGGCAGCGCTCAAGCACTTTGGTGAGAGTGCGGTTAGCCTGCCCATGGCGGCGATCGATGAAGTGTTCCGTGAAGTAGAAGCGGGCGCGGTTAACTACGGCGTGGTACCGGTTGAGAACTCAACCGAGGGCGTGGTTAACCATACCCTCGATACATTTATGGACTCTTCCATCAAAATTTGCGGTGAAGTGGTGCTGCGTATTCATCACCATCTGCTGATTAGTGAGACGACCCGTAAAGATAAGGTCTCAAGAATTTACTCTCACCCCCAGTCATTTGGCCAATGCCGCAAATGGCTGGATGCACACTATCCTCATGCTGAACGAGTGCCGGTGTCCTCCAACGCGGAAGCCGCTAAGCTGGTGAAAACCGAATGGCATAGCGCCGCGATTGCCGGTGATATGGCTGCTAAGCTCTACGGACTTGAGCGTATTGCCGACAAGATTGAAGACCGCCCTGATAACTCAACGCGCTTCTTGATTATCGGCAACCAAGATGTACCGCTGTCGGGTGAAGATAAAACATCCATTGTCGTGGCCATGCGCAACCAGCCCGGCGCGCTGCATGACCTATTAGAACCCTTTCATCGTCACAAAATTGATTTGACGCGTATTGAAACGCGCCCTTCGCGGACAGGGGCATGGAACTACGTGTTCTTTATTGACTTTAAAGGCCACCGTGATGAGCCCCAAGTGGCGGCCGTGCTTGAAGAAGTTAAACTGCGCGCCTCAGAGTTACGTGTATTAGGCTCTTACCCCCAGGGCGTTCTGTGACAGCGCGGCTGCCCAATATGAGTACACAGGCAGTATGCCGGGAGCCACGATTACTGATCGTTGGGCTGGGTCTTATCGGGGGGTCATTGGCGGCGGGGCTTCGAGCTTCAGGCTTCAAGGGAGAAATCATCGCTTGCGATCCTAATGCGAGCGAAGTGGCCCTTGGCATAGAGATGGGGCTGATTGACGCGGGAGACACCCAGCTTTCTGGGCTGTTGTCGGATGTTTCCATGGTGGTGCTTGCCGTTCCAGTGCTTGCCATGGAGAGCGTGATGCAAACGCTTGCAGCAGAGCTTTCCACTGCGGCAAGTAATGTAGCAATAACCGATGTCGGCAGCACTAAAGCCACCATTCGTGAATGTGCGGAACGCGTGTTTGGCTGTGTGCCGTCCAATATGGTGCTGGGGCACCCTATCGCGGGTTCTGAGAAGAGCGGTGTGGCAGCAGCGAATCCAGCGCTTTATGCCAACCATAAGGTGATTCTTACCCCAGAGCCAAACGTCAATGCAGACGCGCTGGCCCGGGTAGAGGCGCTATGGCAGGCCTGCGGCGCGCAAGTGCTGCAGATGAGCGTAGAGCGTCATGATCAAGTGCTGGCGCGTACCAGCCATCTGCCGCATTTGCTGGCATTCTCGTTAGTCGACACGCTGGCGCGTCAAGATGAACGGCTGGATATTTTTCGTTATGCCGCTGGCGGGTTTCGTGACTTTACCCGCATTGCGGGTAGTGATCCGGTTATGTGGCGGGATATCTTTATTGCCAATCGTGATGCCGTTTTATCGTCATTAGATGATTTTGAAGCGGGACTTGCGCGTTTAAGGGATGCCGTTGAGCGTGGCGACAGCGATGCGTTGATTGCCACCTTTGACCGTGCCAGCCATGCACGCCACTATTTTGACACCTTGCTAAATAAAACTAGTTATCAGGCGGAATATCACATGCAACCAGAGGGTAAGATCACCTACCGGGTGAGTCCCGGTGGTCAGGCGCAAGGCCAATTACGCGTGCCGGGCGACAAGTCCATATCGCACCGCTCTATCATGCTGGGCGCTCTTGCCGAAGGCGTGACAGAGGTTAAGGGCTTTTTAGAGGGCGAGGATAGCTTGGCAACGCTACAGGCGTTTCGTGAGATGGGGGTGGCGATCGAGGGGCCGCACCAAGGTCGCGTCACTATTCACGGAGTAGGCATGCACGGGCTTAAAGCCCCCTCTGGCCCTATTTATGTAGGAAACTCCGGCACCGCTATGCGTTTATTTGCAGGCTTGCTGGCTGGTCAGGCATTTGATAGCGAACTAACAGGCGACGAGTCTCTCACCAAGCGCCCCATGGGGCGTGTAGCAGATCCGCTGCGTCTGATGGGCGCCACTATTGATACGGCAGAGGGCGGGCGCCCGCCGCTCAACATCAAAGGTGGTGCGCCACTTAAAGGCATTGATTACGATATGCCCATGGCGAGCGCGCAGGTGAAATCTTGCCTGCTGTTGGCAGGTTTATACGCTGAGGGGGAGACCAAAGTACGTGAGCCGGCCCCAACGCGCGATCATACCGAGCGTATGTTAAACGGCTTTGGCTACGAAGTGAGTAGGGAAGGCGATACTTGCTGGTTGAAAGGCGGTGGCAAACTTACCGCTGGTCCTATCGACGTGCCTTCTGATGTATCGTCAGCGACCTTCTTCCTCGTCGCGGCCGCAATTACGCCGGGTTCTGATATTACGCTAGCGCATGTGGGTATCAATCCAACGCGCATAGGCGTGATTAATATCCTCACCTTGATGGGGGCCGATTTAACGCTTGAAAACGAGCGTGAAGTGGGCGGCGAGCCAGTGGCCGATATTCGGATTCGCTACCGCCCTCTAACGGGGATTGATATCCCAGTAGATCAAGTGCCCCTGGCGATTGATGAGTTTCCTGCGCTATTCGTCGCAGCTGCCAACGCCCAGGGCACGACGCGCCTGCGCGGAGCCGAAGAGCTGCGGGTGAAAGAGTCCGACCGCATTCAGGCGATGGCCGATGGTCTGGCTGTTCTGGGTGTTGAGCACCGCGTTGTAGAGGATGGAATCGATATCGTCGGTAATGGTAATGATCAGGTGCCCAGCTACGGCGGCGGGCGGATTGATAGCTTGGGTGATCACCGTATTGCGATGTCGTTTGCGATGGCATCGCTTCGGGCAAGCAGTGAGATCATTATTGATGACTGCGCCAATGTAGCGACTTCGTTTCCTGATTTTGTCGAGCTCGCCCAGCGAATCGGTGTCAACATTAGCGTGGAGGGCTGTAATGACGCGTAATGTGCCCGTGCTGACCATTGATGGCCCCGGTGGGGCAGGCAAAGGCACGATTAGTAGCCTGATGGCTGAGCGCTTGGGGTGGCACCTGTTAGACAGTGGCGCGCTTTATCGATTGACAGCGCAGGCGGCCGTTAAGCATCACGTCGCCTTGGATGATGAAGCCGCGCTTTCAAGCATCGCAGCGACGCTTGATGTTGCTTTCCCGGTAGAGTCTGGCCAACCGCGCACGCTACTGGAGGGTGAAGAGGTTGGGCAAGTCATCCGCACCGAGCAGGCGGGGGAGCGCGCCTCACAAGTAGCGGCATTGCCACAGGTGCGGGCTGCGCTACTTCAGCGTCAGCGGGATTTTTGCCAAGCGCCGGGCCTTGTGGCAGACGGACGTGATATGGGAACCGTGGTGTTTCCAGACGCCACGCTGAAGATTTTTTTAACCGCTAGTGCGGAAGAGAGGGCTCATCGGCGGCATCAACAGTTGCAGGAAGCTGGGGTGGATGCTAGTCTTTCGAGTCTTTTGAAGGAGATTCAGGCACGCGATGCACGCGATATGCAGCGCAGTGTGGCCCCTCTCAAGCCGGCAGATGATGCCATTACGCTTGATACCACACGCCTGAGCATACCGGAAGTGGTTGAACGGCTGACCGATCTGCTGGCCCAGCGTGGCATGGCAAGCGGCATTTGATTCTCCCTTGCGGCGTTTTTGGAAAGGTGTCACGACGTGGCAGGGCGATATTACATATCAGTGAGCCCGGTCAGGTCTAACCAGCGCTAACACCTCCAGAAGCTGAATGACATTAGGCCCGTACTCGCTGGTGGTGCGGAGAAGGCATTTATGCCTCAACAACGTTGATCACGTAGGAAAACCATGAGCGAAAGCTTTGCTGAACTGTTTGAACAGTCTCTTAACGACATTAACATGGAGCCAGGCGCCATCGTCGCGGCTCAAGTTGTCGACATTGATGGTGACTGGGTTACCGTCAACGCTGGTCTGAAATCTGAAGGTCAGATTCCGGCGTCACAATTCCGCGATGAAAACGGTGAGCTAAACATCGCTATCGGTGACGACGTTCACGTTGCACTAGAAGCCGTTGAAGATGGCTTCGGTGAAACGCGTCTGTCCCGTGAGAAAGCCAAGCGCGCAGAAGCTTGGAAGGTTCTGGAAGCAGCCTTCGAGAAAGACGAAGTCATCAAAGGCGTGATCAACGGTAAAGTCAAAGGCGGCTTCACCGTCGAAGTTGATTCTATTCGTGCCTTCTTACCAGGTTCTCTGGTTGATGTTCGCCCGGTTCGCGACACTGCGCACCTGGAAAACAAAGAGCTCGACTTTAAAGTCATCAAGCTTGATCCGAAGCGTAACAACGTTGTTGTATCGCGTCGTGCCGTGCTTGAGGCTGAGAACAGTGCCGAGCGCGAAGCGCTGCTGGCAACGCTGCAGGAAGGTCAGCAGATTAAAGGTATCGTTAAGAACCTGACTGACTACGGTGCCTTCGTTGATCTAGGCGGTGTTGATGGCCTGTTGCACATCACCGACATGGCCTGGAAGCGTATCAAGCATCCGTCTGAAATCGTTGCTGTTGGCGACGAGATCAACGTTAAAGTGCTGAAATTTGACCGTGAGCGTAACCGCGTTTCACTAGGTCTGAAGCAGCTTGGCGAAGATCCGTGGGTCAACATCAAAGAGCGTTATCCGGAAAACACCAAAGTTCACGCTGTGGTCACTAATCTGACCGATTACGGCTGCTTTGCGGAGCTGGAAGAAGGCGTTGAAGGCCTGGTTCACGTTTCTGAAATGGACTGGACCAACAAAAACATCCATCCGTCTAAAGTTGTCCAAGTGGGCGACGATGTTGACGTCATGGTTCTGGATATCGATGAAGAGCGTCGTCGTATTTCTCTGGGTATCAAGCAGTGCACTGCTAACCCATGGGAAACCTTCAACGCTGAATACAACAAGGGCGACCGCGTTTCAGGTACCATCAAGTCAATCACTGACTTCGGCATCTTTATCGGCCTTGAAGGCGGCATCGATGGTCTGGTTCATCTGTCTGATATCTCTTGGACAGAAACGGGCGAAGAAGCGGTACGTAACTTCAAGAAAGGCGACGAAGCTGAAGCCGTCATCCTTTCTATCGACCCAGAGCGCGAGCGCATCTCTTTAGGTATCAAGCAAATGGATTCTGATCCGGTTGCTGAATATCTGTCTGTTAACGATAAAGGCAGCATCGTAACTGGCCGTATCGTTGAAGTTGATGCTAAAGAAGCTCACGTTGAACTGGCGACAGATGTTATCGCTATCTTGAAAGCCTCTGAAATCAGTGCGGATCGCGTAGAAGACGCGCGTAACGTTCTGAACGAAGGCGATAGCGTTGAAGCGCGTATTGTTAGCGTCGATCGTAAGAGCCGTCAGATCAACCTGTCGGTTAAGGCGAAAGAGCAAGACGATACTCGTCAGAACCTGAAGAAATTGCGTGATCAAGAGCCCGAGTCCGCAGGTGGCCCGACCACTATCGGCGATCTTATCAAGCAGCAGATGGGTCAAGACTAATTTATTAGCTCTTACCTATAAAAGCGCCGCCCGACAGGGCGGCGTTTTTTTTGGCTTGTGCTAGGTTCAGTAGCGGTAATTCATCATGCTTTCAGTAACTGTTTGTTGCTTGTTAATTTTAAAACACTGAACTTTTAAGTTTTACGCAAGTCTGTAAAATTGATTAGTAAATACCACAAAATCATCTAGACTAGTTGTCAATTAACACTTTTACGGCAATAATGTGTCCGCATCCTGAATTAACGGGTATTGAGCTTGCCCACTCTATGCCTTATGCGGTTAAAATTACGCTACGTTAAACCCTGGCAAAAAAGGAACTCCTATGTCACTTTTAAATGAATATATCCAGAAAGAGCAGCAGCTGAAACAACTGCAGGAAGATCTTCAACGCCTGGAAGGTGACCAGCGGTTAAAAAGCGAGCTGGAGTTTAAGGCGAAGCTAGAAGCATTGATGAATGAGTTTGGAAAGCGCCCGGCGGATGTAATTGCTCTGTTAGACCCTGCTTCAGATCAGCGTAGTGCTAAAGCGCCTGCAGCGTCTTCACGCCGTAAGCGTCGTTTGAAAATTTATAAGAACCCACACAACGGCGAAGTGATTGAAACCCGTGGTGGTAACCATAAAGGTCTGCGTAATTGGAAAGATGAGTATGGCGATGAGGCCGTCGAGTCTTGGTTGGTGCGCATGGAAGATTAAGTAGTTTAAACCGGCATTTCTTAACAGAAGTGCCGGTTTTGTTTTCGACGATGGTTAATTCTCGCGTTGTTTTTTTATGAGCTAGACGATCGCTGGTTAGGATAATAGCGGTGTTTGCAGCTCTAAATGATCTGGGTGCCAAAGCACCCTGGGTGCTTCCCCACTGATATGAAAGTGCTTCTGATCCCTCAGTAGCTGTATCAACGTTGCTGTCATTGCTTGCGATAACTCTGCAAAGTCCTTAAAGCATGTTTTGGCATAGTAGTGAGATGGGATGGCTACGCGACGATAAGCGGCGGGTAAGGCCAGATGATTGGTTTGCGCATTACTTTCCAGGTAAAGCCCTACATCGGTTCGTATCTGGTGAGTGGAAGGCTCTTCAAGTGCTTCTACTTTCTCGGGTAATAAGTCTGGTAGCGAAATAGCGGGGGTAACGTGCTCCAAGTGGGCTTGAAAGCACTCCAGCTGGCTCGTGTGGTACTTGGTTAGCCCTAAGCCATCAATGCGCTCTGGCGCATTGTACCGGCGCATGAGAACAATTTGTCTGGGTTGGCTTCTCGCTATAGTGGTCTTAAACTGTTGCTTAGGAAGTGGCAGAGCGTGAATGCCGCTGAGCGCATAACGATAGCTACGCGGCGTAAGCTCGTAGCGCCGCTGAAAGGCGCGTGAAAAAGACGAGTGGTTAAGATAACCGCAGCGTAGTGCAATATGCGCTATATTTTGAGAAGTGAGCGAAAGCAAAACAGCCGCGTGCTCAAGACGTCTTTTTTCCCTATAGGCGTTAGGCGATATATTAAAGCATTGACGGAATTGGCGCCGTATTTGAGATGACGAGTAACCCAGGTGGTTGGCTAGGTCTTCGATGCCCAGCGTTTTATCGAGTGTATCCTGCAGCCAGATCTCAGCTCGTGTCATTGCGTTGAACATTATCTGGCCTCCTTTGCGTGTAATTTACAGGTGGGGTTTTGTTCACCTGTAACGCACCTTCTCGGTGCTACGTGACAGTGACAAGTAGACAAGCAATCAATAGAGCAACCTTTCCTGCGTAATAGAATTGCGAGTCTATGGGGAACCTTAAGGTAATGCTAATGCGGTAACCCTCTCTTTATGCGGCTAAGGAGTGGCAAAGGCAAGTTTGCTCTGTTGATTTACGCGTTTGTGCACAGTTTTTGGCAAAAGAGCTGTTGAGCAGGCGTATCGACCCTTTTATATAAGGTGTAAATGACATACCAATGAAATATCAAAAGGTTGAAAAACAGCTGGACGAGCGTGAAAAGCTGCGTAAATTCCGCGAGCTAGATGACGCCTTTGCGCAAGCACTGCGTCAGCTGGATGACCCTAATAACAGTATGAATATCCCTACCGGGCCACCTGTCAGATCGCTGGCGGATCTAGAGGCTGACGATCAAGCAGCGCTTACTGAAAAGCGCGACCAAGTGTTCAACGAACGCGTTAAGGCGTTGATCAGCGAATATGATCTATCGGAAAGTGAGTTAAGCGAACTGATTCAAACGCTACTCACCTATGAGCGGTGGGAGTTGCAAACAGTACCGCCGTTGTCAGGCTAGCGGTATCGGTAAATACGCAAGCTGGGTAGAAAGGCTTCATGCTCTAATTTTTCATCGCGTCGCTTAGCCCTGGTTCGTTGGGCAGGCGGTTCAAGCGGCGGCATTTTAATATGAGGAAGCTGCTGACCTTGGCTAGGCACAATAAGCGGTAGGGCAACATTCATCGCGCGTCGGGTGTGGCCATCTTCTAAAGGCTCAGTGAAAAATAAGTTGGCTCGCATCAAAGGCGCCTGCGATTGCACCTGGGCGAGAGGCTCGCTGCTTGGAATGCCCGCTAACTTGTTTAGCTGAATGCGGACATGAGCGGCGTCGGTATCTAACTGCAAGAGTTTTTGCTCTGCTTCTTGTACGGTAATTTTTTTTATTGAGCGGCCACTGCTATACCAAGCAAAGCGAACGCGCGATACCGGTGCCGGGGCAATAGGAAGGTGCCGCCAACACTGCTTAAGGTGCAAGCGCGCCAAGCCACCCTGACGCAGCACGTTATCCACGTCTGGGTGGCGTTGAGGCAAGCGGTGTTTGGCTTGGCTGAGTGTATTTGGCTGTGCCTGTTTAATATGCTGAAGCAGGTCGCTAATGTGTGCTTTAGCGCGGTTAACCGCCGTAAACTTTTCAAGTAATTCATCATCTGCTGCGATAAGCGCAATGTAGTTACGCGTCTCGCGCCCATCTTGGCCCTGCTGATGCCACATATCGAGCAGGGCTTGTCGTAGCCAAGACCTACCCCCAGGGTAGGGCTGAAAGTGCCATGTGGCTGATTGCTGCTGCTCATAATAAGTGGCTGCATGATCTATAGCTGCCATCAAGTCATCGAAACGGGCATCCAGCTCATGCAGCAAGTGGTAAACGGGCAGGGCATTATCGTTCATGGCAGAACACTCATGGGCTAAGAGAGCGGGGCGTCTCTATCCGCTTGGGCAAGCAGCGTTTCCAAATCGGCTTCATCCATCGCGGATTCGCCCGAAATACGGTGAGACTCTTCCGCCCAAGCGCCTAGATCAAGCAGCTGGCATCGTTTGCTGCAAAAAGGGCGATAGGCGCTCTCTGTGCTCCAGACGACTGGCTTGCTGCATTGAGGGCAAGCGACCTCTAGCGGTGCATCGTTAGCGGGCGTTGGCATAAAACTCTCCTTTAGCTAGAAGTGTTTACTTCGGTAGTGCTGATCAAGCTGCGTTACCTGTTGCATCATCGAAGCATGGTCCCCGCTGTTATCAATAACATCATTGGCCTTAGTAAGGCGCTCTTTACGGGGAAGCTGGGCGGCGAGAATAGCATGCACTTGAGCCTCACTCACGTCGTCTCGCGCACGTGTACGTGAAAGCTGCAGCTCAACGGGCACATCGACCACAACGGTGCGGTCCACCAACTTGTCTTGGCCTGACTCAAATAACAACGGCGATACCAGCAGCACATACGGTGATTGGCGCTGCAAGCGCTCTAGATGTACGAGAATGCGTTCGCGCACGCGAGGATGGGTCACCGACTCCAGCCATTGGCGCTCGGCAGGGTTATCAAACACTATGCTGCGCAGAGCTGACCGGTTTAGCGTGCCGTCAGCGTGTAGTACATCGTCTCCGAAGTGTTCGCTGATAGCCGCTAGCGCTGGTTCGCCAGGCATGACGACTTCCCTAGCCACATCGTCGGCGTCTACCCAGCCGATTCCCAGCGAACCAAACGCCCGAGCAACGGTAGACTTACCGGAACCGATACCGCCTGTTAACCCAACAATCATGGCTGCTCCCTAAGTAGTGCCTCTGCTCATCGTCATGAGCATAGATAATAGCTGGCCACAGTAAGGTGGACGAAATAACCAACGCTAATATAGCAGTGATGTATAGAGCGCCATCAGCTCATCGCCCGCTAGTAAGCAAACCCACCCTGCCAGTGCTAGGAAAGGGCCAAAAGGCAGCGGCTGGCCGCGCAAATGAGGAGAGCGGGCTTGCATCGCCAAGCCAACAAGAGCGCCAATACCTGCCGATACGATCAACAGTAATGGCAGCATGGGCCAACCGACCCAGGCGCCTAACGCCGCTAGCAGCTTAAAGTCGCCAAACCCCATGCCCTCTTTGCCCGTTAATAGCTTAAATAGCCAGTAAAAGCTCCAGAGGATTAAGTAGCCGGCCATGGCGCCAATCACCGCGCTGGGCAACATAATAGGCTGAAAGAGCAGCTGATAGAGCAAGCCCGCCCAGAGCAAGGGCAGGGTTAACATATCCGGCAGCAAATACGTACGAAAATCGATAACCGCCAGCGCCAAAAGTGTTAAGCAGGCCGCATAAATAAACAGGGCGCTTGCCGTTGTGCCATAAAGCGCCACAACGGCCACCGCTAATAGACCGCCCATTAGTTCAACCAGTGGGTACTGTGCACTAATGGGAGATTGGCAGTTTGCGCACTTGCCGCGCCGTTTTAACCAGCCAAGCAGCGGTAAGTTGTCATGCCACGCAATCGGATGCTCGCAGCGCGGGCACATCGAACCAGGCGTTGCGAGATTAAAGCGAGGTGCCGTTTCTGCAGGAAACTCCAGCGAAGCTAGGGCTTCATTGCGCCATTGCCTCATCAGCATGACCGGTAGACGAGTAATCACCACATTTAAAAAGCTGCCAAAACAAAGCCCGATCAGTAGCGCAAAAAGATATAAAAAAGTTGGCGTAAAGCCCATAAATCCCCTAATCATTTAACAGGTGAATAGCTGGTAAAAGAGAGCTGCAACACTTAAAGAGCAGTGCCGATCTCAAAAATTGGCAGGTACATCGATACGACAACACCACCGACTAATATGCCCAGCACAACAATAATCACTGGTTCCATTAGAGACGTTAGCGCATCCACTTTATTTTCGACTTCTTCTTCGTAGTAGTCAGCAACACGGTTAAGCATGGCGTCTAAAGAGCCAGCTTCCTCCCCGATGCTTACCATCTGAACCGCTAAGGCAGGAAATCTATTGGTCATACGCATGGCAAAGTGAAGCTGCTGACCGGTAGTAACATCTTGGCGCACTTCGTTAATTGCTTTGCTGTATACGCGGTTGTCGGCGGCGCCTGCGGCGGTTTCAAGCCCCTCCACCAGGGGCACGCCTGATGCAAAGGTGGTGGCTAAGGTACGGGTAAACCTTGATACGGCAGACTTGTTCATAATATCGCCTATCACAGGTAGTCGCAGCATTAAGCCGTCTAGCCGATAGGCTAAGGCGTAAGAGCGCCTTGCAGCGGCTTTTAAGAGCATAACGCTGCCTACTAATGAAACTAATGCATAGAGCCAGTACTGCTGCGCTAATTCAGATAGATTCACCGTAAACTGGGTAAGTGCGGGTAACTCTGCACCAAAACCTTGAAACATGCTTTCAAATTCAGGCACCACTTTGACCAGCAGTAGCATAGTAACGGCGACACCAATCGCCATGACTGCGGTGGGATACCAGAGGGCTTTTTTAACCCGATTTTTCAGCGACTCTACTTTCTCTTTGTAGCTGGCGATGCGTTCCAGCATTTGGTCTAAAGCGCCTGCCTGCTCGCCAGCATCCACTAGGTTTACAAACAGTTGGTCGAACTGTTTGGGGTGCTTGGCCATGGCATTTGAAAGGCTATCGCCTGAGGAAACGTCCTCCATAATCTGCTGGGTCAGCGCCACCATAGCGGGTTTTTTAAGACTCTCAGAGACGGCCTGTAGCGCTTGTAGAATAGGAATGCCTGCACGCACCATGGTGGCCATTTGCCGGGCAAAGACCATAATATCGACATTATTGATTTTGCCGCGGCCGCTAAAACTGCTGCGTTTTTGAATTTTGGTAGCGGTAATCCGCTGTTTTGACAGCTGCTCAACAATATCAATTTTTGTACGGCCAATAAGTTCCCCGTGCATTGGCCTATCCTGCGGGCCGGTGCCTGCCCATTTCCAGCGATACAATGGCGCTCGCTTCGTTTGGCGTGCTCGTGCTTTAGCCATATAGCCACTTACTCCTTACTAACCCGGTTAACTTCTTCTAGGCTGGTGCTGCCATCCAAAACTCGGCTTAAGCAATTTTGATGGAGGCTAGTATGGCCCTCTTTACGCGCTAGTTGGTCAATTTCGATTGAATTACCATCGCGCATAATTAGTTGGCGCATGTCATCAGAAATCGGTAGCACCTCATAAACGCCGACCCGGCCTTTATAGCCTTGAGTGCACTGTTTACAGCCCTTGGCTTGATAAATCGTAGCGTTGCGGATATCAACCTGACTAAAACCTGCCTTACGCAGCGCCTCAGCAGGAATCTCCGCTGGGGTTTTACACAAATTGCAAAGCCTGCGCGCTAAGCGCTGAGCAATAATCAAACTTACCGAACTGGCTATGTTGTACGAGGCAACGCCCATATTAGCCAAGCGTGTAAGGGTCTCTGCAGCCGAGTTAGTGTGCACGGTTGAGAGCACCAAGTGGCCGGTTTGCGCGGCCTTTACGGCTATTTCAGCGGTTTCGAGATCGCGGATTTCCCCGACCATGACCACATCCGGGTCTTGGCGTAAAAATGCCCGCAGGGCGCTGGCAAAGTTTAAGCCAATTTTGGGCAGCACGTTGACCTGGTTAATCCCCGATACTTTGATTTCTACCGGGTCTTCAGCGGTACAAATGTTGCGCTCAATTTGGTTAAGAATATTAATGCCGGTGTATAGCGTTACGGTTTTACCGCTACCGGTAGGGCCGGTCACCAATATCATGCCTTGGGGCTTTGTAAGCGCACTTTCATACGCTGTCTGTTGTGCAGGAGTAAAGCCGAGCTGTTCAATGCCAAGCTGAGCCGACGCTGGGTCTAGAATACGCAACACCACCTTTTCGCCATAAACAGTGGGTAGCGAGTTGACACGAAAATCAATTGAACGGGTGCGCGAAAGCTGCAGTTTTATCGCCCCATCTTGAGGGAGACGACGCTCAGAAATATCTAGCCGCGACATGATTTTGAGCCGCGCAGCAATGCGGTGCCGCAGCGCGAAGGGCGGGCGGGCGATCTCAATGAGCATGCCGTCAACACGAAAACGCACCCGATAAAGGGTTTCATAGGGTTCGAAGTGAATATCTGAAGCGCCGCGGCTAATCGCATCCAGCAATATTTTGTTAACGAACTTTACGACCGGTGCGTCTTCGCTATCTTGAGCGGGCGCATCGAGAGTAACCTCTTCACCATCTGCGTTGTGAACCACGTTAAGTGCGTTAATGGCGTCGTCAACGTTTTCCAGTTCATCGAGCATACTGCGCTCATTCTGAGCTAGGTATTGAACGAGCGTAGTTTTTAACTGATCCGCTGGGGCTAGCACGCCATCTACACTCAAGCCGGTGGCGAACTGTAGCTCGTCAAGCTGGGTTAAGGTCGCCGGATAAGGAACCGCAACGGTTAAGCGGTGGCCGTGGCGTGCCAGGGGAAGAATATCCAGCTTTTCAAGAATTTTAACCGGGTAGTCATTCGCTGGGGGTAATGCATTAATCCTGAGAGAATCAAGATCAATGACCGGTAGGCCGTACTCCCAGGCTGCTGCAAGCGCCGCGGCATCGGCATCCACCAGCCCGCTTTCGACCACATGCTGGAGTAGTGAAATATCCAGTTCGGCAGCAGTAGATTCAGCAACCGCCGCCTGGGCATCGGTTAATAGGCCGTGTTTCACCAGCCGTTCAGCAATGCCGCGCAAGCCGCCATTCAAGGCCGCGTGGCTAAGGGTGGATTCATAGGCAGGTTGACGCATGGGCATCTCGGCGGCATTGTAAATGTAACGCTCTTTTTACCATAGATGCTTATTTCTAGGTACTCGGCAGCCTATACGCATAAGCCTTGACGGCCATCAAAAAGGGTGGAAAAACATGCAAAACGTATGATGCCTTTAGTTGCCAATGCAAGTACGGTA
This sequence comes from Vreelandella venusta, assembly GCF_044809155.1. Taxonomy (GTDB): domain Bacteria; phylum Pseudomonadota; class Gammaproteobacteria; order Pseudomonadales; family Halomonadaceae; genus Vreelandella; species Vreelandella venusta_B. Next base: position 1,702,628 of record NZ_CP085241.1, on the reverse strand, counting down.
AGCTAATGTAACGATATTCTTGGCTAAGCAACGTTTGTCGTATTGCGATTAACAATTAGCCCCACATGAAACGATGAATCACAACGCAAGGGATTCAGACCATGCAAAAAGACTTACGTAACCAACCTCGCCGCTTGAAGCAACAGGGCTTTACTTTGATCGAATTACTGATCGTGGTAGCGATTATCGGCGTGCTCGCGGCTGTGGGTGTGCCGCAGTATGGTAATTATTTAGATCGTTCCTCATTAAACGCATGTCAGGGAGAGCTTTCAGCTTTTCGAAGTGCAGTTGTCGCTGAATCCTCATTTCAACCAGAATCTGACGTAGCAACTGTAGTAGACAATGTTGATTTTAATTTCCAAGCTTGCAATGTTGGTGATGGCGCTGAAGCGGGCCAAGATGAAGATATTGCAGAAGCTTTTATCACGGGTGATGCAGAAGACAACGTAACAGGTATTCTTTCACAGCGTGGTAATAGCGCTGGCGAAATTAATATTGAGAATGGCGCAATTGTAGTCCCAGATTCTGATGCAGGTGAACCTGAATCTGATTAAACTTCACTTTAGAGCCTAACTTCTCAAACTTATTCAACTAAAAGTCGCCCACTGAGCGGCTTTTAGTTTAGGGACAGACATGCAAAACCGCCAACATGTTTCCCCTTATGGCTTTACTCTAATCGAACTCCTTGTTGTTATGGCTATTGTTGCTCTATTGGCAGCTGTTAGCCTTCCAGCCTTATTATCCTACCTCGACCGCTCAGCCTTTGGCGCCTGCCAACAGGAGCTGAGCACCTTTAAAACGCAGGTGCTGGCAACCGACAATCTTGATGATGCCCTTGAGCCTTTTGACTTTATGGCGTGTGGCGTGGGTGGTGACGGACAGCCCACTCAATCAGCAGTGGTCGATGCTTTTCGAGGTGAGTTTGAAGAGGGCAGTCCTGCGCTGGTGTTAGATACCCAGCGTCAGGGCGTTCAGGCGCAGATTACTGCCCAGGGCACTATTGAGCGTGTCGTGGCGCCGTAAGATGCTGGTTGTGTTTCGTGCGCACCTTCCTCACTGCCTGCTTATTTGTTACCTACACTAAAGCTCCCTGATCACAGTGGAGCTTTTTTTATGAGCCGTTTACTACATCAACTCTTGATCGGCGCTAGCGCGCTTATGCTAAGCAGTACCGCCTTGGCCCAACCCGCCCATGCGCCAGCCCACGGCGCCCGGGATAACGCTTCCCAGGCAGAGCGCCACCGAGGCGGTGACAGCGGCCATCGTGAAAGTGGCGCCCGTCGCTCTCATAGCGATGGCTATGTGGATTTACCGCGTATTAACGAGCGCGAGCTGTTGCGACTGCTGCGCCGCCACGATGCCCCCCGTGCGGAACCGTTACCCCCTGGTATTCAGCGCAATTTAGAGCGGGGCAAGCCCTTGCCGCCCGGCATTGCTAAGCGCTTTGACGGCCCCATTGCCCGTGAGCTGCCCCGTTACCCGGGATACGAATGGGAGCGTGTTGGCGCTGATGTGGTGTTAATTGAAGCCGCGACTCGGGTGGTGGTCGATGTGTTGGTGGATGCTTTGCGCTAAGCCGTTCCCATGTGTTGGGGCGTTATGGTAATGCCATGGATCAACGCTTATGCTGAGAAACAACAAACACCCCACTGAGGAGCGAACATGGCGGTTTATACCCTGGAAGCGCGGCTGGCACTGGCCATAGAGATAGCCGAAGAGGCTGGGCAGATGATTCGTAATGCCCGAGAACAGCAAGGGTTTAGCCAGCGGCTGAAAGGAGGGATCGAGCTAGTTACTGATGTAGACGTTGCCGTAGATACGCTCATTAGCCAGCGCCTGGAGGAGCACTTCCCAGGGGAGGCCCGGCTGAGCGAGGAGCTAAGCCCGGAGCGTGCGCTGCATACCCCTGCCGAGCAGCTCTGGGTTGTGGACCCGATTGATGGCACGGTTAATTTTGCCCAGGGCCTGCGCCATGTGGCGGTGTCAATCGGCTGGATGGAGCAGGGGGTGGGTAAAGTAGGCGTGATACATGCGCCGTTTCTAGGTGAAACCTTTAGCGCGGCAGAGGGGCTAGGCGCATTCTGCAACCAGCAGCCGATTCAGCCTAGCGGCGCTGAGACGCTTGAAAGCACGCTGGTAGGTACCGGCTTTCCCTATCAAAAAGAGCAGCGTAAAAAACTTCTGCCACGCTTAGAAGCGGTACTCACCGGCTGTCAGGATGTTCGCCGTAATGGTTCAGCGGCACTGGATTTGTGTGATGTGGCCTGCGGTCGTTTAGATGCCTACTACGAAAGCGTATCGCCCTGGGATTTTGTGGCGGGTTGGGTCATTGCTCGCGAAGCAGGCGCGCGGGTGGGGCATTTAAGCGAGGTGCCTGACGGTGTGCCGGCAGACCTCTACCCGGAGCAGTTGCTAGTAACTACCCCCAAGGTTTTCGACGCCATGGCGTCCTTGTTAAAAGCAGCCGACCACGCGTAGCGGCAAGCGATTGAAAAGAAAGCGCAAAAAGTGCTTTTCATTTGGCGTATAAAACGCTAGTATACGCACCGTCTTGAGGCAAACGTTAGCTACACCAGCACTGCCTATTAAGACATCGGAGTGTGGCGCAGCTTGGTAGCGCGTTGCAATGGGGTTGCAAAGGTCGCAGGTTCGAATCCTGTCACTCCGACCAAAAGTTTCTAACGAAAACCGCCGCTATGGATTATTCCAAGCGGCGGTTTTTGTTTGTCTAATGAAAGCAGTGGAATACTTTAGTGAAGTGCTTAGCTGCTGGCAGCGCATACACTTTACCCTGTTGGATGAGGTGTATGCGCTGACGGGTGCTTTAGCGCGTTTCCACTTGAAGTGAGAGCTGGGAGGGTAGCCCTAGGGGGTCTTGGGCGTAGGTGTTTAAGTTACTCTCGGCAGGGAGGGTGATGTTTAGCACCAGTTGGCTGGCGTTGCCTTCCAGTAGCTCGACCATTCCCAGCAGAACAGACTGAACCTCAGGGCCGAACATCATGCCAAAGCCTTTTGCTTGAGTTCGTGCTTGTTCAATAATCTGTGCCTCTGAGACGCCCTCCATCGTCGCGCCTAATGTAACAAGCCTTGCGAGAAGACCTTCATCATCCAGTGTTAATGTCACATCGCCACCCAGCAGTGTTGCAGCATCCAGCAGGCGGGTATCGCGCAAAGCCTCTACGGGAGTGGTGTTTTTAGGCAGCACGACGGGGATGTCGTAATTAACGTTCAAGCCTATTGCATCGTGGAGCATGATGCGGCTGTCCCCACCCAATACGCTTTGGCTCTCTTGCTCTTTCCAGCGGCCTTCAAAGTGGGCATCCACTGCAAGCGTGCCACTGCCATCGGTAAGCACATTGCTGACCATGCGCATGTTGGTGCGTTCAGAGGGAGGGGCAAGCGCAATCATACGATTAAGATCAAGCTCCAGTGTTTCGATCCAGGCACCACCTTCACCATCATTGAAATCGCCATCAAATTTTAGACGGTCTAGGGAGGCAACTAGCGTATCGCTCTCGATTGCCATGTTTTCCACGATCATAGCGCCGAGGTACTCGTCCTGTTCACCTTGCATGCCATGAAGCGCTTCAATACGTAACCGATCTAGTAGTAGAGAGCCGCTTCCTAAGTCACCTAAATCTTCTCCCTGCATCGCTACGCCGCTAAACTCCAGCATACCGATGGCATCTGCGGAGAGTTGTTCTCCGCGCACTTCGGCAATTTCCAGGCGTCCGGGCGCTGGGTCTATGCCTAGTTCATACAGAAAGTCGCCTGCTAACTCAGAGTTAAGATCCAAGGCAATATTATCAATGCTCAAATTTGCCAGGTTCAAAGGTGTTTGTTGCATCGACTCATCATTGAAAACCGCCATGCCTGGCTCGCCAAATACCGCGCTGTCGATGCTCATCAGCAGCTCTGTCAGGCTGTCTTCGACCCTGATGCCTTCCACGCGCACTTCGTCAGGGCTGTCGTAGTTGCCGCTAACAATATAACGCTCAATTTTAAGACGTTCCCCCTCTGGTGATTCATAAACAATGTCTTCGGCGGTGAAGCGGTCTCGAAGCACTGCTTTGGAGACATCGCCAATATGCAGTTCGCCATCGGCAAATAGCGCGGTGAGCTCCGCCTCAAGACGCTCGGGAGTAGCAAAGCTTGGGCCAGCGACCAGAAGACTTAACGTGGCGATACCAACACACGTAGGTTTGATAAAAAATGACATTGGGCAGCCTTTCAATGAGTAGAGCCATAGACCAAGTGTAGGCTTATAGCGCGCTTAGAGTATTGGGTAGATTAACCGATAATAGCTGATTAAGAGGATAGGATGTAAATTTAAATTAGTTTTCTGGGTCGAGGAATGCGTATTCACTCCACAGCACGGAGCCGTCAACTAGTTGGGACGTGCGTTATTAAGCGGGTCAGAGATAAAGCTTGAGAAACTTCGTTTTGCAGGTGATGGCAGCAAGGTAGGCAGGGATGATAGCGCTTGGATCATAAAAAAAGCCTGCTACTAACTAAATAGCAGGGCTTTGGGGGCGCTTTATCCAGTACTTTTGGCTTTATGGTCTGCTAGTGCAGTGCTCACGGCTTCTTCCCACTGGCCTTCGGTAATGCCCCAGTGTTCCATTTGCGCTTGATCGGGGGAGCCTTCGGCGGCGGCATCAAGCTCTTCTGGGGTGCTGCTCTCAAAGCAGTGCTTGGCAAATGCTTTGGTCTTGCCGTCCCTTAATTGGTCAATCATTTGCATGCTGGTTCTCCTTTTCCATAGTGAAGCATACGGTGCTATTAATCACCTGAACCAGTGTAGCGGGTTAACGGTGACTCTGCTCAGCGATGACGCTTATACCTGCAGGCTGCGGTATCTTACAGCATGGCGTCAATGATGATTTTTAGCGCAATGCCTGCCAATAACAGCATAATTAAATTATCGAACCATTGATGAGGCAGGCGTTTACCCAGCTGAGCACCTAAGGGCATTGCCGCTAATATTACTAGCAGTGCGGCCACGCTGTATGCGCTGCGCTCTAGGGTTAAAATACCGGTACTCAAGAGCGCTGGAATTTGCACGCAAGTGATTGTCACAAAAAACACCGAGATAGAGCCGATAAACACCGGACGCTCTAGCCGCATAGCGTTGAGAAAGGTAACCGAGGCGGGTGCCGACATGCCTGCCGCACCTTGTAGCACCCCCGCCAGTAGCCCGACAGGCAAAACGATGCGCTTCGCGAGAGCAAAGGGCAGCACCATGGTGCGTTTAGCAAGTTTGATGACTAGATACATCACTATGGCGCCTGCGACCCCCAGCGAGAGCAGGGTCGGCGAGAGCACAACCAAGCCCCAGGTGCCCAGCATAATGCCCAACCCACCGGCGATTGAAAAAGCGGCTAAAAATTGCATCGGCAAGAGGTGACGGCGGTATTGCCAAACTTGTAGCGCATTGCTTAACAAGTTGGGTGCCACAAGTACCGCAATGGCAAGCTTTACATCATAGAGCATTGTTAGCACGGGGATCACAATCACAGGTACCCCAGAGCCAATGGCCCCCTTAATAACCCCTGCGGCAAGCAGCGTTAGCAGAGCAATAATCACATGCGTGTTCCTAAAAAAGGCAGGTAAAGCGTTAGCGCTAAACCTGCCGTTACGTTGTGCTGTATCTGTATGCGATTACTTAAGCACGTAGCAGGGCGTGTAGGGCTGGCCATCCAGTTTCATGCGGCCTTGAGCCACAAAGGAGGTGAGCAGCTCATCTAAGCGCTGCATGAGTTCCGGTTCAGCGGTTAGCTCAAAGGGGCCGTGTGCTTCAATCGCACGAATGCCATCCTCTTTTACGTTGCCTGCCACAATACCTGAAAACGCCCGACGTAAATGGGCGGCCAGCTCATGAGTGGGCTGTTGGCGGTGTAGGGCCAGCCCGCGCATGGCGTCGTGGGTGGGCATAAACGGTGCCTGAAACTCCCTGGCGATGGTTAAGCGCCAGTTATAGTAAAAGGCATCCTGATGTTTGCGGCGGAAGTCAGTAATTTTATCGATGCCATCGCGCATTCTACGGGCCACTTCCGTGGGGTCGCCGGTAATGATGGTGTAATAGCGGCGGATCTCTTCACCCAGGGTATAAACCAAGAATTCGTCAATTTTTTGGAAGTAGGCTGCTGAATTCGCAGGGCCGGTGAAGATAAGCGGAAAGGGGGTATCGCTGTTGCTGGGATGCAGCAAAATGCCGAGCAAATAGAGAATTTCCTCGGCGGTACCGACACCGCCAGGAAAAACAATAATGCCATGGCCAAGACGCACAAACGCTTCAAGGCGCTTCTCGATATCCGGCATGACAACGAGTTCATTAACGATAGGGTTAGGGGCTTCGGCGGCGATGATGCCTGGCTCTGAAATGCCCAGATAGCGGCCATCTTTACGACGCTGTTTGGCGTGGGCAACGTTGGCGCCCTTCATCGGGCCTTTCATGGCGCCAGGGCCACAGCCAGTACAAATATCTAAGTCGCGAAGGCCCAGATGGTAGCCAACATCTTTCGAATATTCGTACTCTTCCCGGGAGATAGAGTGCCCGCCCCAACACACCACAAGGCTTGGGTCGCGGCCAGGCTTTAAGGTGCCCGCCTTGCGTAAAATGTGAAACACCGCGTTGGTCGTGCCTTCACCGGTATTGAGGTCAAAGCGGTTGTGGTGCTGAATTTCATTGTAAACGTAGACAATGTCGCGAATGACCGCAGAGAGGTGTTCGCGAATACCGCGAATCATACGGCCATCCACAAACGCTTCAGCGGGCGCGTTGGTTAATTTCAGGCGAATGCCACGGTCTTGCTGTAATACCTCGATATCGAAGTCTTTGTAGGCTTCTAAAATAGCTAAGCTATCATCGGTGGGGCTGCCGCAATTCAGCACCGCTAGCGCGCAACGGCGGAGTAAATCGTGTAAGCCACTTTTAGACGTGCTTTTAAGACGATTGACTTCATGTTGCGAAAGGACTTCTAAGCTTCCTTCGGGGGAGATAATACTGGAGATTGTTGCGCGTGGCTCAGGCAGTTGCGTCATTAGAATGGCTTTCCCTAGGGGTAAAAAAATCACAATCTGCATACTATCACGCTGTTACGGCTGATTCAGTAGCGCTGACGGTGCACCCAGCGGGTAGCTGAGTTGTGCTACTCTATGCGGACGTTAAAAGCAGATGATGACTCATAAGATGGCGCTTTATTATGTTTAATGCCGTGTATTTTCGGACATTTATTACGTTAGTGGAAACCGGAAGTTTCACACGAACGGCGCGCCGTTTGGAAATGACTCAGCCAGGGGTTAGCCAGCATATTCGCAAGCTGGAAAACTACTTAAACAAAACGCTGCTGGAGCGTAAGGGGAGGAGCTTCACGCTTACCGAATCGGGTCGACGCGCTTATGATTACGCGCTAAAGCTGTTTGCTGACCACGAGCAGTTTCGCCATGGCCTGGACGACGACTCCTTAGATAGCGGCGAATGCCGAATTGCATCTCCGGGCAGTGTAGGTTTGATGTTTTACCCTTACATTTTGGGTCAGCAGCAGATGCACCCGAACCTGACCGTTAACTATAGTTTTGCGTTTAATCACGAAATTGTTAACGATTTGCTAGAAGGGCGTTATGACATCGGCATTGTAACCGAGCAGGTCAAGCATCCTGAACTTACCTGCACTCTTTGGCATAAAGAGCCGCTTTGCTTAGTAGTCCCTGCTGACTTTGCGGGCAGTACGCTCTCTGACCTGATGGGGATTGGCTTTCTCAACTACTACGATGGCATTAATCACGCCAATGCGTTGCTGAAGGCGAATTACCCCGATGAGTTCCGCTCGATGACACACTTTCGCCACCAGGGGTTTACCAACGAAGTGAGCATGGTGCTGGATGCTGTGGCCCGAGGGTTGGGGTTTACCGTAGTTTCCCGTTTGGTGCTGGAGACCTCTCCCTGGCAGCGCCAGGTGAAGGCGTTAGCGCTACCTCACGCCATTAGTGAAGTGCTTTACCTATTGCGTCGTCAAGATTCAGTGTTACCCAAGCGCTATGAAAAACTGCTTAGTGGCTTTCATGAACAGCGCATGCATGAAATTACGCCCCTAGCGCCCGAATAACGGGGCTAGGGGCGTGGGCTTAGATTTTACTCGCTAGCATATTTATGAGCGGTACTCGTCAATGCTGGGGCATGAGCAAATAAGCTGTCGATCACCAAACACGTTGTCTACACGGTTAACTGAAGGCCAGTATTTAGACGCGGCGACGGCTGGTGAAGGGAAGGCACCTAGCTGACGGTCATAGGGCCGCTGCCAGTCGCTATCCATCACATCTGCTTGCGTGTGAGGGGCGTTGACGAGGGGGTTGTTATCCAGCGGCCACTCGCCACGCTCGACAGCGTCAATCTCTTCACGAATCGCTATCATGGCATCGCAGAAGCGGTCGATTTCATACAGCGACTCCGACTCGGTCGGCTCAATCATCAGCGTGCCGGGTACCGGGAATGACATGGTGGGCGCGTGGAAGCCGTAATCCATCAAGCGTTTAGCAATATCTTCTTCACTAATGCCCGAGGCGCTTTTGAGGGGGCGAATGTCGATAATACATTCGTGCGCGACGGTGCCATTCTGCCCACGATAGAGAATCGGATACGCATCTTCTAACCGCTTGGCAATATAGTTAGCGTTGAGAATAGCAAGCTCCGTGGCTTCTCGTAGGCCTCGGGCGCCCATCATCTTAATGTAGGCCCAAGAGATCGGCAGAATCGAGGCGCTGCCAAATGCCGCCGCTGCGACGGCACCGCTTTCCGGGTTAACCCCATTAATAGGTGTCACCACATGGTTAGACACATAAGGCGCTAAGTGCGCTTTTACGCCAATGGGGCCCATGCCGGGGCCACCGCCGCCGTGGGGAATACAGAACGTTTTGTGCAGGTTGAGGTGGGAAACATCGCCACCAAAATCGCCGGGGCGCGTAAGACCAACCTGTGCGTTCATATTGGCGCCATCGACATAAACTTGGCCGCCGTGCTGGTGAACGACCTCGCATACTTTGCGTACGTGAGATTCAAACACCCCGTGGGTAGACGGGTAGGTGATCATCACCGCAGAGAGGCGCTCGCTGTACTGTTCGGCCTTGTGGGTTAAGTCAGCCAGGTCGATGTTGCCATTTTGGTCACACTCGACCACCACGACTTCCATGCTGAGCATAGCGGCAGAAGCAGGGTTGGTGCCGTGGGCAGAGCTTGGGATCAAACACACGTCACGGTGGGCTTCACCTTGCGCAGCCTGGTAGCGGCGAATCGCGAGCAGGCCTGCGTACTCGCCTTGTGCGCCTGAGTTAGGCTGCATAGAGATGTGGTCGTAACCCGTGACTTCGACTAGGAAGGCGGCGAGTTCATCAATCATTTGATGATAGCCCGCAACCTGGTCGCGCGGGGCAAACGGGTGTAAGTGTGCAAATGCAGGCCAGGAGACAGGAATCATCTCGCTGGTGGCATTGAGCTTCATGGTGCACGAGCCCAGCGGAATCATTGCATGCGCGAGCGAAAGGTCTTTATTCTCAAGACGCTTTAGATAGCGCAGCATTTCCGTTTCACTGCGATAACGCTTGAACGTTGGGTGCTCAAGGAAAGTGCTTTCACGCTGGTACGCTGAGGGGATGCCGCTGATGCCCTCGCTGACTACCTTTTCATCCAGCGCTGCCACGGAAAGGCCGTGTTCATCACCGAGCAACACGTCAAACAGGGCTGCCACGTCGTGGGCAGTGGTGGTTTCATCCAGGCTAATGCCAACATCGCCGTTAGCGAAGTAGTGCAGGTTGATGTCGTGGGTCATCGCGCGCCCATGGATTTTACCTGCATCTACTTGGGTTAAGCGCAGCGTATCGAACCAGCTGTCGTGAGCAAGCGTAATGCCTGCTTGCTTGAGGCCGACGGCCAGTAGAGTGGTCAAGCGATGTACGCGGCCAGCAATTTTACGAAGCCCTTCAGCGCCGTGATACGTCGCGTAAAAGCCGGCAATATTGGCTAGCAGCGCCTGGGCGGTACAGATATTGGACGTCGCTTTTTCACGACGAATATGCTGTTCGCGGGTTTGCATAGCCATGCGCAGCGCCGTGTTGCCTCGGCTATCTTTTGATACGCCGATAATCCGTCCAGGAATCGAGCGCTTCAGCTTGTCGGACGTGGCAAAAAACGCAGCATGTGGGCCGCCAAAGCCCATGGGAACGCCAAAGCGCTGGGAGCTACCCACCACAATATCTGCGCCCATTGCGCCCGGCTCTTTCAGTAGCACCAAGCTTAAAAGGTCGGTGGCCACGCACGTCATAATGCCACGTGCTCGGGCTTCTTCTAGCATGGGGCCAAGGTCGCTAATTTCACCACTCGCAGAGGGGTACTGCACTAACGCACCGAAAACATCGTGTTGTGCGAGCGTGGCGGCGGGGCCGCTAATTAACTCAAAGCCAAAAAATTCGGCGCGGGTTTTCACCACATCTAGTGTTTGCGGAAAGAGGTCGTCGGCGACAAAAAAGGCATTGGACTTGCTTTTTTTGTTGCTACGCTTGCAAAGCGCCATGGCCTCAGCCGCAGCGGTTGCTTCATCCAGCAATGAGGCGTTCGCCAGCTCCATGCCGGTTAGATCCATGATGACTTGCTGGAAATTAAGCAGACCTTCTAAGCGGCCTTGAGAAATTTCTGGTTGGTAAGGGGTATAAGCGGTATACCAGCCTGGATTTTCCAGCACATTACGCTGAATGACGGCGGGCATGTGTGTGCCGTAATACCCTTGACCGATATAGCTTTTTGCAACTCGGTTTTGGCGTGCGAGCTGGCCTAGGTAGTCAAGCGCTTCTGCTTCGCTGCGCGGGTCATCGAGCGCGAGTTCACGGCCAAGACGAATATCGCTGGGCACAGTTTGCTCAATCAGGTCTTCCATGCGTTGCATATTGAGCGCTTTTAACATGGTCGCGACATCGTCGGGGCTCGGCCCGTTATGACGTTTGATAAAAGCATCGTGGTCAGCCAGTTCGGCCAAGCGGCGTGTTTCAATAGGCATGGGTAAGTTCCGGACGTTATGAGAAAACCGTGCAGGGGTATTCGACAAGGGCAATAACAGGCCTACCTTGAGAGGGCAGGCCTACGATGCATTAACTCTCTGCGTTGATCGTTGCTTGGTAGGCATCGGCGTCTAGCAAGTCATCAAGCGCTTGTTCGCTCAGGCGGACTTTCATTATCCAACCACCTTCATAAGGCGCGTCGTTAACAGTTTCCGGCGCATCCTCTAGAGCGTCATTGACTTCAATCACTTCACCGTCGACCGGTGAGTAAAGATCGGAAGCCGCTTTAACGGACTCAATTACACCAAACTCTTTGCCTTTGCTGAGCGCTTGGCCGACTTCGGGTAGCTCAACAAATACTACGTCACCCAACGCTTCTTGCGCGTGGTCGGTGATGCCAACTGTTACGGTGCCGTCTTGATGATCAAGTACCCATTCATGGCTTTTCGCGTAACGAAGATTAGTAGGAAGATTGCTCATAGTGATTCCCTATACGAAACGGTTGTCTGGACGAGAGCATACTAGCGTTTGTAGTTCGTCTTGGCGACAGCAGCCCTAGCCAGCAGAAGACAGTTTTTCCTATGGTACCGTGTTTCTTATCGGAAACAAATTTCTTCAACGGGGCAGGAAGACAAAATCCGGCACACCGTTTTACACCTTTCAAGCGCTGGTTATAATTTCTAAATGTAGTGACTTTCTCTATCCAATAACGACATCACCATAGATGTTGACTAGGGAAATGGTGTAAAACATGCAAATCTTGCGTTTTGCGGAGTTAACATGCGCTTTTGCAAGACGCTTGAGTATGGCAACCAACCAACAACGAAGGCAGAACACTGCCTAACACCCATAATAAGTGAGCTAACGAAAAGGGTAAGGAGATACGCGTGGAAACATTAACTAGCCTCCTGGGGGCAATTAACGGCGTAGTTTGGGGCCCGTTAATGCTGATTTTGCTGTTAGGTGTGGGGATCTACCTACAAATTGGCTTAAAACTCATGCCTATTCGCAAGCTGGGTATGGGGTTCAAGCTAATGTGGCAAGGGCGCGATGCCAAGCCTAAAGCAGCGCCTGGTGAAAAAGCCCCTGAAAAAGATAGCGACAGCGGCGAAATCTCCCCCTTTAACGCACTGATGACGGCCCTATCGGCCACTATCGGAACGGGTAACATTGCCGGTGTTGCTACCGCTATTGCCCTTGGTGGTCCAGGTGCGGTTTTTTGGATGTGGATTACCGCGCTGGTAGGTATGGCAACAAAGTTTTCCGAGGCGGTGTTGGCGGTTCGTTATCGTGAGACCGATAGCACCGGCTACCACGTTGGTGGGCCGATGTTTTATATCAAAAATGGCCTAGGTAAAAAGTGGCTATGGCTTGGCGGATTGTTCTCATTTTTTGGTGCTATCGCGGCATTTGGTATTGGTAACACGGTGCAGTCAAACTCAGTGGCCGATGCCATGGATGCAACGTTCGGTGTGCCTCACTGGCTGACAGGCATCATCATCATGGTGCTTGCGGGTGCGGTGATTCTGGGCGGCATTAAGCGAATTGCTAAAGTAGCCGGTAAGCTTGTACCGATTATGGGTATTGCTTACGTGATCGCTGGTTTGCTGGTGTTGGTTGTGAATGCTAGCCAAATTGGTGACGCGTTTGGGCTGATTTTCTATTACGCCTTCAACCCCATCGCGGCGGCAGGTGGTTTTGCAGGGGCTGCGGTTATGGCCGCGATTCGTTTTGGTGTGGCGCGGGGTATTTTCTCCAACGAAGCGGGTCTGGGGAGCGCACCTATTGCCCACGCAGCTGCAAAAACCAAGAACCCGGTACGCCAAGGGCTGATTGCCATGCTGGGTACGTTTATCGATACCATTATGGTATGTACGATTACGGCCCTGGTCATTTTGACGTCGACCGTATGGACTGAAGGTGAAGCCGGTGCATCACTGACTGCGCTTTCATTTGATGCGGCGCTGCCTGGATTTGGTAACCAAATCGTTGCCGTGGCGCTGGCCGTATTTGCGTTTACCACCATTTTGGGCTGGTCGTTTTATGGAGAAAAATGCTGCCAGTTCCTGTTCGGTACGCGCTCAATTATGCTATATCGTGTGCTCTTTGTGCTGGCCATTCCGCTGGGCGCTATTGCGCAGTTGGGCTTTATCTGGCTGATGGCCGATACGTTTAATGCGTTAATGGCTATTCCGAACTTGATTGCTTTGGCCCTGCTATCGCCAGTGGTATTCAAATTAACCAAGGATTACTTTGCCGGTAAAGACGTACTGCCTGGTGAAGCGCTGGATCATGATAAATAGCGTTTAGCACATCATTAAGATGCAATGACGCGCTATTCTGTTATCACTATCTGTAGAGTCGGGAAGCCAGCGATTGGCTTCCCGTTTCTTTTTAAGACCGAGGAAATCCCATGACAGACCTTAAACATACGCCGCTTCATACGTTACACACCAAGTTGGGTGCCAAAATGGTGCCCTTTGCTGGCTACGATATGCCGGTACAGTATCCGTTAGGCGTAAAAAAAGAGCATGAGCATACTCGCCAGCGGTGCGGTTTGTTTGATGTGTCTCACATGGGGCAAATTTTGGTCTCTGGTCAGGACGTGGCAAGCGCATTAGAGACCCTGATACCGGCTGATTTAGTAGCATTAAAGCAAGGTGAGCAGCGCTACGGGCTTTTCACCAGTACCAACGGCGGCATTATCGATGATCTGATGGTGGTCAATGCAGGCGATCATTTTTATCTCGTGGTTAATGCCGCTTGCAAAGACCAGGATATCGCTCACCTGCGCACCAACCTAGGCGCGACCCATAAAATTGAGGTGGTTGATCGGGGGCTGTTGGCGTTACAAGGGCCAGAAGCTCGCGATGTCATGGCGCGCCTCTGCCCGAAAGCCTGCGAACTGATATTTATGCAGCATGGCCGGTTCACGTTAGCAGGCCAGGAAGTCTGGATCAGCCGTAGTGGCTATACGGGTGAAGATGGTTTTGAAATTTCCGTGGCCCGTGAAGGCTGTGAAGCCCTTGCTGAGCAGCTGTTAGCTGAGCCAGAGGTGGAAGCAATTGGCCTTGGCGCGCGCGATTCACTGCGCTTAGAAGCGGGCCTATGCCTTTATGGCCACGATATGGATCTTGAGACGACCCCGGTCGAAGCAGGTCTGATTTGGGCTATCGCAAAACCACGTCGTCACGGTGGCGAACGTCCTGCAGGCTTTCCAGGCGCTGACGTTATTCTGCATCAGGTAGATGCTAAAGATCATCAGCGCAAGCGAGTTGGCTTAGTGGCAGAGGGACGCGCGCCTGTGCGAGAAGGCAGTGTGTTAGTTGATGAGGCGGGCAACGAAATAGGTGTTGTGACATCGGGTGGTTTCGGGCCTAGCGTAGGCAAACCGGTAGCACTTGGCTATGTGAAACGGGAATGGGAGGCGCCAGAGAGCGTTGTGTATGCGCTGGTGCGCGGTAAGCAGTTGCCCATGACCGTCGCCAAAACGCCTTTTGTGAAGCCCGGGTACTATCGCGGCTAAAAGGCCATGACTGCTTATAAGTTCTTATAAAAAGTTAACGGTAAAAAGCCCCTGACCATTCAGGGGCTTTTGCGTGGCATCTACGAATATACTGGTTATCGTAAGACCTGACGCGGGTCGATAGGTTTGCCTCCCTGGCGCAGATCAAATAGCAGGTCATAACGTTGAGTTGAGCTGCTTTGTCCAACCTCGCATAGAGGGTCTCCCGTGCTTACCTGCTGACCTACTTGAACGATAATACGCTCGCAGAGTGCATAAACCGTTTGCAGATTACCGGCGTGGTGGACAATCACCACGTCGCCGAGCTGGCGCATACTATCAGCAAAGCGGACTTCTCCTGGGGCGACGGCTTTCGCCGTTGCGCCTTCTTGTGTCGCTAGCAGCATGGGTTGAAGCGTGCCGCGGCTATCCGCACCGAAGCGCCGTACAATACGGTAGTCCTCTAACGGCCACGGCCAGCGCCTTGCCGAGGCGGGCAAGCTGGCGCTTGGTGTGGGTGAGGATGGAGCGGCGGCCGGTGTGCTGCTGCTACTGGCGCGGCTGCTTCTACCAACGCTACTTCCACTGCTACTGGTGAGTGGCACACTGATGATTTGACCAATGCGCAACCCCGTTGCAGGGGTGCTCGAGTTCGCGCTTTGTAGGCGACCAGAAGTAGTGCCAAAATGACGAGCAATGCTGGAGTAGGTATCGCCTGCTCGGATTTGGTAGCGGTAGGGGCCGCCGGAAGGAGCACGTTCTTGTTGCGTCGGTATCAGCAGACGGTGGCCAACGTTTAATCGTGGTGCTGATACGCCTGGATTAAAGCGTTCAAGACGCTCCAGGGGAACATTCGCCCGCGCGGCCAGCCCTGCTAACGTGTCACCACGCTGTACCTCAAGCCATCGTCCATTGATGTGACTTGCACTGCTTGCTGCAGGAACGCGCTCTGTTGATGTGCTAGGGCTGGCGCAACCTGCCAGCCAACTCACTATCAAGCAGACCCCTAACGTGAGGGTTAGTCGTGATCGGTTTGGGTGCCAAGCAAGGTATCTTTTTCCTGCCAGAGTGAGTTGATCCATGCGTGGAAGCGTTCCTTGTGCTGCGGTTCTTGGTGATAGTTGGCATTAAGCATCCATTCGGGAACAGCCAGCTGCCTTGCTTCAAGGGTAATGGGAGCCTCTTTACCACATAGAAATCCCCAAAACGTGGGTGACGGGTTCTGATAGCTGATGGTTACGTCAAGAATACCATCCAATTGGTCGCCTAGCAGGCTAATTACCTGGGCAATGCCACCGGCCTTCGGCCTTAATAAATGCTGGAAAGGACTTTGTTGCGCTTCCCTTTTCGCCACGGTGAAACGCGTCCCTTCGACAAAATTCAAAATTGTAATAGGTGCGTTACGCGCCTGCCGGCAAATGCGCTCGGTTGATTCACGGTCAATGGTGGCAAGCTTAGGGTTTTTGGCAATCTGTTCACGGCTAAAGCGACGCATAAATGGAAATTCCAGTGCCCAAAATGCGAGCCCTACAATTGGAATCCATATAAGTTGATGTTTTAAGAAAAAGCGTGGCAGCGGAATCCGTCGGTGCAGCGCCATGAACAGAATGAAAATATCGGTCCAGCTTCGGTGATTTGAAACGACTAGCCACCACTGTTCTGTGCTTAGGGTGTTCGGTATATTTAGGGTTAGGTTGGGCTTTAACCAACGCCGCATCCACCAAAGATTAAGGCCTATCCAATTTTGCGCTACAGCGCAAAGGTGGTTCAGCAGCCACTCTTTGCGGTGACGACCAGGTGCTATGACTTTAGCAAGTGTGAGTAGAATGAGGGGAACCCCCCAAAAAAGCGTGCTGATGACCAGCAATAAAACGCTGACTACTCCTTTCAAAATAGGCATACCGCATATCCTCGATACAAATTCTTGTTCAGCGTTCTGTCTGTGAGTACGCCTTTAGCCTGAATGCTAAAGGATCAAAGCCATACTGCCCAGCTTAGCTGCTTACTATTGTGCGGGTAAGGTGTTTTATGGGGTTTACTCATACCATGCGTGTTCATAGCGCTGCAGCCAGGGAGGGGGCTTTAACGCTCTCAAGTAGTACTTTGCGTAAGGCGTAAGCGGCGGCGGATAGTTCCTGTTGAGTAAGTATCCCTACGTGGCAGGCAATGCTTGGGCTATTGAGGGGAACGCAGCAAGCACCTAACGCCTGCATTTGCTCAATGCACATAGAGGGTACGGCGCTCACGCCTAATCCTTCAGCGACCATTTTACCCACGGTGGAGAGCTGATGACTTTCAAAGGCGACAGGCAAATCAATGTGGCGCTTTCCCAGTTCTTGCTCTAGCAGGCGGCGTACCATCGACGGGCGCTGAAGCGTGATGAAGTCGTCCTGCAACAGCGTATCCCATGAAAGGCTGCTAGCCTGTAAAGGGGAGTGCGGCGGCACGACTGCGACAAACTCATCCTCAAATAGCGGCGTAAATGTCAGGCTATTGGCACCCTCTGGTGAGAACGCGATACCTATTTCGACTTGGCGGGAGCGCACCATGTCGATAACTTCTTCGTTGATGACATCGTGAACGGTAACGTTGATTTTTGGGTATTGCTGGCGAAACTTGACCAGAGCGCCGGGCAGCAGGTTGCAGGCAAACGATGGCATGGCGGCGACACTCAAACGCCCTAGCTGAAGTGTGAAGCGCTGGCGCAAGCGCTCTTCGGTATTGTCCCATTGCGCGAGCAGGTGCTTTGCAAGGGGAAGCAAAGTCTCTCCTTCGGGGGTCAGTCTTACGCTTCGGGTGCTGCGGATCAACAGCTTACCGCCAAGTGAATCTTCTAAGCCTTTGATAGCAAGGCTTAACGCGGGCTGGGAAAGGTGTAGGTGCTCGCAGGCATGAGTAAAGCTTAAGGTTTGGGCGACAGTAAGAAACGCGCGCAGCTGTTTGACGGTCATAAGGGCTCTTTTATAAATTATTCAAATAAATTGATAAGAAAAACAAACTTAACAAATATATCATCTAGTACAACACTGGCACTATCGCGTAAGCAGCATCCATAGAGTCTGCTTGATGTACCACCGACAATAATGAGAGGCATAACCATGGCAGGATTCGATAAGCGCGTGGCTTCCTACGAGGAGGCAATGGAAGGCATTCAGGATGGAATGACCGTAATTGCAGGCGGTTTTGGCCTGTGCGGTATTCCTGAGAACCTGATTGCTGAAATTAAACGCCGAGGTGTCAAAGACCTCTCCGTTGTGTCCAATAACTGTGGAGTGGATGGCTTTGGATTGGGGCTGCTGCTTGAGGATCGCCAGATAAGTAAGATTTTTGCCTCTTATGTTGGCGAAAACGCGATGTTTGAACAGCAGATGCTCAACGATGAAATTGACGTAGTGCTAACACCTCAAGGCACTCTGGCAGAAAAAATGCGCGCAGGCGGCGCGGGAATCCCCGCTTTTTACACCGCAACGGGCTACGGCACGCCGATTGGTGAAGGCAAAGAGGTGCGCGAGTTTAATGGTCGTCACTACATTTTAGAAGAAGCTATCGTTGGGGATTTCGCTATTGTAAAAGGTTGGAAAGCGGATCGTTATGGCAATGTCATGTATCGCCATACGGCGCAAAACTTTAATCCAATGGCAGCCACCGCAGGAAAAATCACCGTAGTGGAAGTTGAGGAAATTGTTGAGCCAGGCGAGTTGGAGCCAAGCCAAATTCACACACCCGGTATTTATGTGGATCGCATCATTCAAGGTTCTTTCGAGAAGCGTATTGAGAAGCGAACGGTGCGCAGTTAATTGCGTGCGATCCCGGTTAAGGGGCATGCAATGTTTACGCAATGACTCAATTCGATGATTCTCACATTATTCACTACGAGGTAAGCACCATGGCTTTAACACGTGAACAGATGGCTCAGCGCGTTGCTCGCGAACTTGAAGATGGTTTCTACGTCAACCTAGGTATCGGTATCCCTACGCTAGTTGCCAACTATGTACCTGACGGTATTGATGTCATGCTGCAGTCAGAGAATGGCTTGCTCGGCATGGGGCGCTTTCCGACGGAGGAAGAGGTCGACCCGGATATGATTAATGCCGGTAAGCAAACGGTTACTGCAAGACCCGGCGCAGCGATTTTTTCGTCGGCAGAATCGTTTGCCATGATTCGCGGTGGTCATGTGGATCTAACCGTACTAGGGGCTTTTGAGGTCGATCAGGAAGGCAATATTGCCTCGTGGATGGTGCCTGGCAAATTGATAAAAGGTATGGGAGGCGCCATGGACTTGGTGGCAGGCGCTGAAAATATAATCTGTACCATGACGCATGCGTCCAAACACGGTGAATCAAAACTCCTTGAGAAGTGCACACTGCCGTTAACCGGCGCGGGTTGTATTAATCGCGTTCTTACCGATCTCGCTTATCTTGAGATTAAAGATGGTGCCTTTATCTTGAAAGAGCGTGCACCGGGTGTGAGCGTTGAAGAGATCATAGAGAAAACCGCCGGAAAGCTAATTGTTCCCGATAACGTACCAGAAATGACCTTTGACGAGTAACGTTGCGTTTGTTGGCTGATGAGAAGGCGTGGGCTATGTTGCGTGCTCACGCCATTTCGCAGCGAGTATGGAAAGGCAGTAATATCTCCGCCACTCGCTCATGGTCATCATCCAGATGCTTTTGTATTAAGGCGAGGCCGCCAAGGCAAAGCCTATGCTCATCACCGTCTCCAAAGGCTATTTTCTGAGGCATCGCGGGATAAAAGCGGTGGAGCAACATCGAAGAGACAGGAAATACGCCATTTTGCTGACTGTCGATACTGGGCATACCCGCCGTGGCTAGCTGTGCATCAAGTATTTCAAGCGGATTGCCGAGGGTAGTGCAATCATAACCTGCATGATGCAGGCGCGGACCCATGACAGCTAGCCATGCCGCAAGTGGATGAGCAGCTTGAAGTTGCTGGTACAGTGCCCATGAGGGCATTGGCCAGGGGCGGCCGCGACAAAGCAAATTATGGCCTTTGCAATCTTCAGGATGGCTTTGAGCTACAAGAAGCGTGAGTGCCTCTCTCGGCGCTTTAGCAAGGGTGCCCAACTGTAGCTCTGCCAATATTAGCCAGCTACCGCTGTCGTTAGGAGCGAGCAGGTGGATGAGCATCCCTTTATCTGCCATGGCGTAATGCCCAACAGAGCGGTAACCCATATGTGCCAGCTTCGCTCCCAGTGCATTAGCGGAAAAAGGGCCGTGATTGAGGGTAACTAGGGTTAAGTATTCCGCTGGAACCGTTAATGGCCACAGCCGCAGAGCTCCTAAGTCGGGGTGGGTGTGGATATAGTCAAGCCACAGCTGCTGAACAAACTCCTCTCGCTGCATGGGGTAACCTCGCCGCCTATCGTTGGCCCGTGTGGGGTGAGCTTTTTCAAGCGTTCAGTATAGGCAAGCAAGGATAGAGAGCGTTCAACGGCTGTTAACGGCATTTTTAACGCCGGAACTGAGAAGCCAAAAGCTAAGAATTCAAAAGCTAGGAATTCAAGAACTAAGAATTCAACAATTAAGAAGCCAAAAGCTGTTTATTACGCACGAAGTGATCAAATTCGGTGAAGCCACCAATGTGCTGCTGGTCGACAAATATTTGCGGAACAGTATGGATAGGCTTACCTGCTGTTTTTGCAATATCTTCTTTAGTGACGCCCTCTGAAGGCATGTCTACATAGCGATAGCCTTGTATCTTACCTGTGTTTTCCAGGTGATCCGCCAATTGCTTGGCGCGTACGCAAAAAGGGCAAGACATACGACCAAAAATAACCACAAACATGAGCATCACTCCTCTAAACTGCGGGGTTTCGTTAATAAATTACCGCCATTGTGGCGTAGCTCAGAGGTTTTCGCCAATAGCGCCACACTACGTTGACCATTGAGGTGCGTTATCGGTGTCGTTTGCTCTAGGAGAGAGGATGCAAAGTTTGACTCCCCAGCAGTATCAGTACTTAGCGGCATTGGCGCAGGCGTATCGAGATGTTCACTTACGTCTCATCAAAGGCACTAGCCACTATAACCCCCGTTTAGGCGTCGATGCGTTGTGTTTTGAACCGCTTAACGCGACGGTGAATGGTGCTTCGCTGCTAGTAGGGGCACTGTTTACCCCCTGTGAGCTTTGGCTAGTGGTAGTTCCTGAGCAGGCTATGCTTACGGCTCCTTTGGATGAAACGCTGTCGCTTGAACTGCCCTCAGGGCACTATCGTCTAGACCTCGAACGGCTGCCTGGCGGCTATGACATCTATAAGCGACGCATTTTAGACAACTTGAGCGATCTTGAAAGCATGCAAGATGCCGCTCGACTAGCGCAGCAGATGATGTCACGTTTGATGGCGCGTACATAAAAACGGCAGGTGGCGCAGTCGATGTAACAGGCGCTAGTAGCCGTCATTGTTACGTTAAGGGTGAGCAGGCATGACACGGTTGTAGGGTGTCAGATGTTAGATTCGCTATGTTTAGATGGCTTGTGCAAAAAACCGTTTTAAGCTCTACGTTTTCAACATCGAATTATTCACAAAAGGAAATGCTAATGAGTTCTCAAACAGCCGCAACCCCTCGTGTTGCCGTGGTGACCGGTACTACTACAGGTATTGGCGCAGCCGTCGTGAAGCACTTTTGCGAGTTGGGTCACCAAGTGTTGGCGGTAGATTTTAACCCTAAAGGTCAGGAGGTGGCGGATGCGGCTGGCGCGGCGTTTTATCAGGCTGACCTGACCGACCCCGAAGCATGTCGGGGTGCCGTTGCAGAAGCAGTGAAGCGCTTTGGTGGTGTCGATATTTTGGTGAATAACGCGGGCATTCAGCACGTTGCGTCTATTGAAACGTTTCCTGAAGAGAAATGGCGTCAAATCATCGATCTAATGCTCACGGCGCCTTTTATTCTCACTCAAGCAGCCTGGCCCTCTATGCGTGAAAAAGGCTGGGGGCGGATTATCAATATTGCTTCCATCCATGCCCACGTGGCATCACCGGGCAAGTCTGCGTACGTAAGTGCTAAGCATGGCATGATGGGGCTAACCAAAACGGCTGCACTGGAAGGCGGGGAGCAGGGGATTACCGCTAACGCGATTTGCCCTGCCTATGTGAGAACGCCGTTGGTCGATAATCAAATCGCCGATCAAGCCAAGCTGCACAATATGGATGAGCAAGAGGTGATTGAAAACATCATGCTTAAGAATGCTGCGGTCAAGCGTTTAATCGAACCGGCTGAAGTGGCACAGATGGTGGCGTATCTGGCTTCGGATGCTGCCGGAGCGGTCACCGGGTCAAGCTGGAATATTGATTTGGGTTGGACAGCCCACTAACGCTGTTTTCCCCTGTTACTGCTGATGGTTCTCGTCTTGAAACGTTGCGTGAAGGGCGTAGGTAGCAGGGGAAGGTTTTCTACGCCACACAATTTTCATCAACCCATTGTTAATTTTATTTTGTACTAGCGTTAGCGGCGAACCGGGCGCTTTTGTAATTTGCGCTGTAGAGTGCGCCGGTGCATGCCCAGTGCGCGGGCCGTAGCTGAAATGTTGCCATCATGCTCTTGGAGTACTTTTTGGATGTGCTCCCAGGTAATACGGTTAATCGAAGGTGGGTTGTCTGCCAGCTCGATATTGGGGTCGCCTTCTTGCTGTTCAAACGCATGGATCACGTCATCGGCGTCAGCAGGTTTACAGAGGTAGTTGACGGCTCCCAGTTTTATCGCTTCGACAGCGGTAGCAATACTGGAGTACCCGGTAAGCACTACAACACGGCAGTGGGGAACGGTAGTAAGCAGGTCAGGGAGCAGTTTGAGTCCTGAACTGTGTTCAAGTTTTAGATCCAACGTTGCCATCGTTGGTAAAAATTGTGCGGCTATTGTGAGTGCCTGATCGGCATCGTGAGCCACCATTACTTCAAAGCCACGGCGGGTAAGTGCTCGGTTTAATACATGGCAAAACATTTCATCGTCATCAACGATTAGAAGGCGTTGCTCGTGGGTCTGCATGATATCCTCGATGTTGCTGCGGCTGCCATGCCGCTGTTACCTATCTGGGCCGGAGCAGCGCGGAAGTGTTACTTCCGTTAATGTGCCACCTTCAGGGTGATTGTACAGTCTAACGCCTCCACCCAGGCGGTTAATCGTGGCATGGGTTAAAAACAATCCAATGCCCATACCCTTGCTCTTTGTCGAGATGAAGGTATCCCCCAGTTGATCAGCAATAGACATGGCAATGCCGGGGCCATGATCGCGTATATCGATAATAACGCTCTCTTCCTGCCAGTCTAGACGGATGGCAATCTGCTCTGGATTGGCATCAGCGGCGTTGTTTAATAAATTGGTGAGGGCTTGGTCAAGGGTTGCATCCACGGCAAGCCAGGGGCGTCCACGTCGCTCGGTAACATCAAAGTGATGGCTAACATCGGGTCTGATGACCAGCCAGCGCTGAACGACGCCTGCTAGCCACACTTCCGCATCGAGCACTTCAGGTTCTGCCATACGCCGACGGTCCGCATTGGTCACCAGGTGTTGTAAGCGTGATTTGCATACATCCACTTGCTGGCGCAGTAACGAAATATCTTGCTGAAGCACGCTTCCCGAAGGCGCTTCATCTTGCATCTCTTTAAGTAATACCGCCATGGTGGAGAGGGGAGTGCCTAGTTCGTGGGCTGTGCCTGCCGCTTGGGTCGCCACCGCTAAAACCTGTTCGTTGCGCAGGGCCGATTCTCGGGTAAGCGATAAGGCTTTGTCCCGATTACGCAGCGCGTGCGCCATTTTATAAATAAAAAAAGTCACCAGGCCTGCGGAAAGGCCAAAGTTGAGCCACATACCCAGCACATGAAGGCTGAGGGGGCCATCGCTGTTGATATGGCCTAATTGTGGAATGGGGTAATAGTAAAACATTAAGAAGGTGTAGCCCGCCATGGAGCAGGCGGCCACTGCCCAGGCGTGGCGCCAAGGCAGCGTAGCGGCGGCAATGGTGACCGGTACGAGATAGTACGTAATAAACGGGTTGGTGGAGCCGCCAGAAAAATAAAATAGCAACGTTAAACCGGCCACGTCCGCCAGTAGGTGGGAAAGGTACTCAATATGCTTGACCGCCCGGGGCCTGCCAAGGCGCCACCAAGTGGCAATATTAAGCACGCCCATTGCAATAACGACACCAACGACCGCTGTTACCGGCAGATCAAAGGCTAAGAATTCGATGCCGACAATAATCGCTAGTAAAAAGCCGGTCCATGTAATACCGCGAACAATGGTTAATCGAACAAGATTGCGGTTGGGCGTTGATAGAGGCAGAGGGAGTGCGGTCGGCATGGCGGTTTTATTTACCTGATGATTTAACACTATGAATCACAAACTTGATAAAGAGAGTCATGACAAAGGTTAACCACCCCGCTGAGGCTAAAAAGTTGAACAACAGCATTTTGGGAGGCAGCCAGGCGCTCCCCACCAGGGCTTCAAGCATAATGTGGAAAAACATTGCCAAAAGGAGCGGTAAGGCAAGCGTATGAATCCACATGTCTGTTCGCCGCTTGCGGATATGGTAGCGCCGCAATAAATAGCGCAGAGGGCGGTGTGCCCAGCAAATGAGCACTAAGGCACCAACTACAAATAGCATTGCAACGGTAGGCTCTGTGCTGCCTTTGTACATTGAAATGGAAATAGACCAGGCAAGCCCAAGCCACATTAAGCCTTCAATGCTGGCGATAATGTCCGCATAGCGTCGCACGTTCTGCATAAACAACGAGATCCTTGATCCTACAAAGTGCCGCCATGATACGACACTTGATAAGGGCTGTGGGGCACATCGGTAGATTTATACCCCGCTGTATTGGGTATACTGTGCGCTCTCGATTTCTCTGCCCGTTTACTCTACAACCAGATAAGCACAGGACTAGCCGTGGACGCTATTACGTTAACCCGCCCCGATGATTGGCACCTCCATTTACGCGATGACGAGGCGCTAAAAGCGGTGGTAGGCCACACCGCCGCCCAAATGGGCCGTGCTATTATTATGCCAAATCTCAAGCCTCCCGTGACCACCACCGAGCAGGCCATTGCTTACCGCGAACGCATCTTGGCAGCACTTCCCAGCGGTAGCCAGTTTGAGCCGCTCATGACGCTCTACTTGACTGATACAACCCCTGCCAGTGAAATTGAAAAAGCGGTTGAGAGCGGCGTGGTTAAAGCCGTTAAGCTTTATCCAGCGGGGGCGACAACTAATTCAGCCTCTGGCGTTACGGATATTGCCCACTGTGATGAAGCCATTACGATGATGGCCAAGCTGGGAATGCCACTGCTGGTACACGGTGAAGTCACCGATAGTGATATCGATATTTTCGACCGCGAAGCAGCGTTCATAGAGCGAGTAATGAAGCCACTGCTGGCGAGACACCCTAATCTCAAGGTGGTGTTTGAACACATCACCACCCAGCAGGCGGCTGAATTTGTTGCGGCCGCGTCTGATAACATTGCAGCGACCATTACGGCTCACCATTTGCTGTTTAACCGTAATAAAATGCTGGCGGGCGGCATTCGTCCCCATTATTACTGTTTGCCAATTTTAAAACGCGAACAGCACCGCCAGGCATTACTCAAAGCAGCGACCAGTGGAAGCCCTAAATTTTTCCTGGGTACCGATAGTGCGCCGCATGCTCAAGGTGATAAAGAGTCGAGCTGTGGCTGCGCTGGTGCCTATACCGCACCTGCGGCAATTGAACTCTATGCAGTTGCCTTTGAAGAGATGCAGGCGCTAGATAAGCTCGAAGCTTTTGCGAGCTTAAATGGGCCGCGTTTTTACGGGCTTTCCCCCAATGCAGAAACCGTGACGCTTGAGCGCCGCGAATGGCGTCTGCCGGAACGCTTCCCCTACGCTGATGGGCAGGACATTATTCCGCTCATGGCGGGTGAAACCCTGCCGTGGGCGCTTAAAGGTGCCTAAACAGCTTGCATAGGATAACCTCAAGCGTTTTACGCAAAACGGAGCCGCATGGCTCCGTTTTGCGTCACGATAAAGTGAACTTAAGCATTGCCGAGCGCGATTAGCATTTGATCAACCATACGGGCGGAGTGATCTGCGGCGATATCGAGAAACTGTTCAAAAGAGAGGTGGTTGTCGCCGCTGCCGGGGATATCCGAAAGCGCGCGGATAACCACAAATGGGCACCCGTAGAGGTGGCAGGTTTGTGCAATTGCGGCGCCTTCCATTTCAACTGCCAGCATCGTAGGGAACTGTGCGCGGGTAGTGGCCACGCGTTCCGGATCGGCCATGAAGGCGTCTCCTGTGGCGATTAATCCTTCACGAACGTTCACTTCCCCCAGCGCTGTAATGGCGCCGCGCGCTACGTCGCGTAGCTGCTTATCAGCCTGATAAGCGGCGGGCATGCCGGGCACTTGACCTAACTCGTAGCCGAACACGACGGCGTCCACATCATGGTGACGAACTTCATCAGAAATGATGACATCGCCGATGCTCAGATCGGTAGCGAAGCCGCCTGCTGAGCCGGTGTTAATGATAGCGTCAGGTTGATGGCGCTCAAGCAGTATCGCAGTGCCCACCGCGGCGTTGACTTTGCCAATGCCTGACTGCAAAACCACAATTTCGAGGCCATGACGCGTGCCGGTATAAAAGACAAAGCCAGCGTGTTCATAACGCTCAGCATTTTCAAGCTGGCTTGCTAGTAGGCTAACTTCTTGCGCCATCGCGCCAATAATTCCAATCCGTCGCACGTTAGGGTGCTCCTTGGTTATTTAGTGCCATCGGTAAGTGGCGTTAATAATTAGCCTTATTACGGCGTTTGGTCGTGGCGTTCAGCGGCTTCTAGGGTGTTCTCAAGCAGAGTGGCAACGGTCATCGGTCCTACGCCGCCGGGTACCGGCGTGATAAAACTGGCGCGTTCAGCGGCGATGGCAAAGTCGACATCTCCCGCCAGTGAACCATCTTCTTGTCGGTTAATACCTACATCGATAACAATCGCGCCAGGCTTGATCCATTCGCTATTGACGATACCCGGTTTTCCGACAGCAACCACCAGCAGATCAGCACGGCTAACATGCGCCTGAAGGTTTTGGGTAAAACGATGACAAACCGTTGTGGTGCAGCCTGCGAGCATCAGCTCCAGTGCCATAGGGCGACCCACGATGTTAGAGGCGCCGACAACGGTGGCATCTAACCCACGCACTGCAATGCCGGTTTGTGCCAGCATCGTCATAATGCCTTTGGGTGTACAAGGGCGGAGTGACGGTATGCGCTGTGCCAAGCGGCCAATGTTATAGGGGTGAAAGCCGTCAACGTCCTTGTCAGGGCGAATGCGTTCTAAAATTGGTCTGGCATCCATATGCTCTGGCAACGGTAGCTGAACCAGAATACCGTCTACCGCTGGGTCATCGTTTAAACTATCGACTAAAGCCTCTAGTGTTGCCTGCGTGGTATTGGCGGGCAGGGCGTGTTGGAAAGAGAGAATGCCCGCCTGCTCGCAGGCGCGATGCTTATTACTGACATAAACGTGAGACGCTGGGTCTTCTCCGACCACGACAACGGCTAGTCCGGGTGCTCGAATGCCGGCTCGTTGGCGTGCGCTGACTTTTTCGGCAACGGCGTGACGGACATTAGCGGCAATGGCTTTGCCATCGATGAGTTGGGCGGCCATGTAGAGATCCCTATACGAAGTGGAAGAGCGAAGCAGGCTGCTAAATGCGAGCAGCAAGGTGCTTTCTATAAAGGGCAATTTTCGCATGCTAGGGCGGGAAGGCAAAGCGTCTATCGAATCAATCACTTTAAGTGTTGACTTTAAAATTAAAAGTAGTAATATATGCCTCGCTTGAGACGGGATATGCAGCAGCGTCTAAGGTAAGAAATCGGGATGTAGCGCAGTCTGGTAGCGCGCCTGCTTTGGGAGCAGGATGTCGGGGGTTCGAATCCCTCCATCCCGACCACATACCTAGCGCGGAAGGTATTAGCTTGCTTTTCCAGACTTTGGTTGTGGTCAAGTGCTCATCAGTATTCTGAACGTTGGAATGCCTCATGTGCGCCTATAGCTCAACCGGATAGAGCAACGGCCTTCTAAGCCGTAGGTTGC
This sequence comes from Vreelandella venusta, assembly GCF_044809155.1. Classification (GTDB taxonomy): domain Bacteria; phylum Pseudomonadota; class Gammaproteobacteria; order Pseudomonadales; family Halomonadaceae; genus Vreelandella; species Vreelandella venusta_B. The sequence continues at coordinate 1,675,002 of NZ_CP085241.1, read as the reverse complement.
GGGTTCAAGTCCTGCTGGGCGCGCCATCAATTTAATCACTTATCCTTCAAGTGGCTAAACTGTGAATGGCGTTTACAAGCAGCGATCAAAAAGTTGTTCTTGAAGTACTTCATCTATGGTGGATGTAGCTCAGTGGTAGAGCCCCGGATTGTGGCTCCGGTGGTCGTGGGTTCGATCCCCATCATCCACCCCATTGATGATACGTACTTTTCAGTTTTAGGTTGTGGTGGATGTAGCTCAGTGGTAGAGCCCCGGATTGTGGCTCCGGTGGTCGTGGGTTCGATCCCCATCATCCACCCCATTAACCTTTCCCTTCTTTGTAATTTCTTTGCTATCAATTCCAATAAGTAGTTTTTGCTTATCAGCGCTTATCAACTATTATCTGCGTTGGTACAACTTAGCTTTAAAATCACATAGATTTAAAACTATATACTTTTAAGACGACAGTTTTTCTCTCCACGATGTACCCCTCAGCGTTTTCACCTCGGCATTAATTTGATGTTGGTATCGACGGTGTCAGTAATCGGTTCAGGCTTCCCCAGTAAGTACCCTTGTGCAAAATCAATTCCCAATGACTGCAGTTTAGCTAGCGTTTCTTTTGTTTCGACATGCTCTGCGATGGTGTCCAAGGCCAGCGCTTTGCTAACAGAGTGAATAGCTTCCACCATTGCGCTATCGATGGGATCTTGGTGGATGTTGCGAATAAAACTGCCATCTATTTTTAAGAAATCCACTGGCAGATGTTTTAGGTAGCTAAACGATGACAGCCCGGTGCCAAAATCATCTAAGGCGAACCGGCAACCACACTTTTTTAATGCGTGAATCAGCTCGCTGACTTTTGAGAGCTGAGCAATGGCCGCACTTTCTGTTATTTCAAAACACAAACTTCCTGCGGGTAAATCTGCGCGTTGCACCTGATGAATGAGGTCGCGGCAAAAATCGCTGTCTGAAAGAGAATCGCCCGATAAATTGATTCCCCAATAACCAACCTTACTCGTCTCACTATCAGGTGTCGCATCCTGGCTGACTAAGCAGCGATAGCGATCGGTGAGCCATGCAAGCGTATTGCGAACCACCCAGCGGTCGATGCGGACCATAAAGTGATAACGCTCAGCCGCTGGCATAAAGCTGCCTGGGGAGATAAGCGTGCCGTTCTCTTCAAGGCGCAGCAGAATTTCTCGATAGCCAGGGCCTGTGCCGCATACCGTTTGAACGGGCTGTGAGAAAAGTCTGAAGCTATCATTGTCTAGCGCGTTTTGAAGCCGCTGAAACCACGCTAATTGCCCATGGCGCTCTAACAAAAAGTGGTCGTCTGGTTGATGGCAGTGAATACGGTTACGTCCCGCTTCTTTGGCACTATAGCAGGCGGCATCGGCGGCATGCAGCGTGTCGGATAGGCGCATCGGTTGTTCTGATGCGATAGGGACGATGCCAATGCTGACCCCTATGCCGAACGTGTGGTCCTTCCAGGCAAAGCGAAAACATTCGATGTCGCATCGCACTGCTTCGCAAATCAGCTTGGCTTTATCTAGCGGGCAATCTGGCAGGATAAGAGCAAACTCATCACCGCCAAGTCGGGCAACGGTATCGCTGTTGCGCACGTGGGATTTGAGTTTCACTGCGACCTGTCTTAACAGCTCATCGCCCGCCAAGTGGCCGCAGGTGTCGTTCACTATTTTAAATTGATCAAGGTCCAAGTAGCAGAGCACATGGGAGCTTTTGGTTTGCTCAAGCAGCTCGGTTAGCAGTGTTTCAAACGCCCGACGATTAATTAAGCCGGTCAAGTTATCGTGAGTGGCTTGGTAATTGAGTTGTGCAGATAGTTTGTGGGTCAAGCTTACATCTTGGAAAACAACCACCGCTCCTAGCGTTAAGCCATTGCGTGAGCGAATGGGGGCTGCACTGTGCTGGATTGGGTGGCGTTTTTTGTTTTGATCGACTAATTGGCAGTGTTCTCTAAAGTGAACGGCCTTGTGTTGGGTGAGTACCTGACGGGCAGGGTTGTTGAGAGGCTGGTCGTGGAGTTCGTCACGCAATTGATAAATCATTTGAATCGGTTTGTTGAGAGCTTCTTTAAAACCCCATCCAGTGAGCCGCTGGGCCTCTGTATTCAGAAAGGTGACGTTGCCACTGGCGTCACAGGTAATGACACCATCGCCGATGGAGGCTAGCGTTGTGCGAGCAAGGTCTCGTTCGCGATTGAGTTGCTCTTGGAGCTGTTTGCGCTCGGTAATATCGCGCACCATGCCAGAACACTCCGAGGCAGAGCCAAGCGCACCCTCACTGACCTGCACCTCCAGATAGCGTATTTGCTGCTCATCGGTGCGCCTTTTGACTTCATGGCGCGCTCCCGGGGTGAGTGTTTGGTCGGGCAATAGTTCACTGACGTGTTTGCCAATCAGTTGGTCAGCAGTGACACCAAAGAGTGCCTCAGCCCCTGGGTTGAGATTGGTCAAGATGCCGTCTGCCTGCCAGGTAATGACGCCGTCACGTAAATTGCGCAGCATCACCTGGGTGTGGCCTACCGCTCGTTCTAGTGCCGCTGACACGCGGTTGTAACCGGCGGCGATTTCGCCTACCTCAGTAAACGGGTCTGCATCTATGCGTTGTCGCATATCGCCTTGTTGCTCATGCTGACGCATATGTTCCAACAGCTGGTTGAGTTCGTTTTTCGCACCGTGCTCGGCGAGGTTCAGGCCCATTTTTTCAGCGTCAGCAGAGACGCGTAGCGGTAAAACGTTGGGTAATAAACGCTGCGTGGTTTTAAATAGCAGCCACGCCATGCCAAAGCTCCAAGCACCGCATACAAGGACACCTATCAGCTGAACGCCAAATTGATCTGCTCTGCTCAGCGATAATCCTAATGTGTTTGGGTCGGCAAACCAGGGAAGGGCGAGGGTTCCCCATATGCCCGCCACTAAGTGCGCGGGTATTGCCCCTACGGCATCATCAATATGCCGTTTTAATAACCACTCGCTCGATAACACCATTAATATGCCGCTAATACTGCCCATTAAAAATGCCGCTGACAGTGAAATAACGTTGGCGCCGGCGGTAACCGCCACAAGCCCAGCGATAGCACCGTTAATGGCATACATGACATCGGCATAGCGGCGTACCCGCCAGCCCATCAGCATGGCTGATAAAATACCGCCTACTGCGCCGAGTATGGTGTTGGCGATAATCCCAGGAACTTCACTGCTGAGCGCGAGAGTGCTTCCCCCATTAAACCCAATCCAGCCTAAAATCATGAAGAGCGCGCCAAGCATGGCGAATGGTAGGTTGCCAGCAGGAAACATGGCGGGTGGTTGGTTTGGTTGGAACCTGCCACGGCGAGGGCCGATAATCAATACAGCGGCTAATGCCACCCAGCCGCCTACGCTGTGAACGACGGTTGCACCGGCAAAGTCCATAAAGCCAAGTGCTTCAAGCCATCCGGGCGTGCCTCCCAATAAACCACCCCAAGCCCAGTGACCGAAGAGAGGATAGATAAGTAGCGCTATCCAAAACGACGCCCAAAGGTAGCCAAGAAACGCCATCCGCTCAGCGACGGCACCGGCAACAATAGTGGCGGCGGTGGCGCAAAACATGGCTTGGAAAATAAACACGGTTACCGTCCAGCTACCGGCTGACTCAAGTTCCCAGCCAAATAAAGAGGTGCCAACCCAGCCTGAATGAGACGAGCCAAACATAACGCCAAAACCCACAAACCAGAAAACGCTGACAGCAATGGCAAAGTCAGCCAAGTTTTTCATGGCCACGTTGATCGTGTTTTTGGTTCTAGTGGTACCCGCTTCAAGGCAGAGAAAACCGGCCTGCATAGAGAAAACTAACGCTGCGGCCCATAATATCCAAAGCGTATCGATTAATGTGGTGTCAAAAGCGTGAGGCATGGGGCAATCCTTGTGCAATATTGGTGCGCATGGAGCACTGCTCTGGTGCTGCTCACTGACAGCCGCGCCACAGAGCGGTTGGGTTTGCCTCTTTATGGACGCGTTAGCGGGTGCTTATAAGCAAGTGCTCATAATGATTAAGCAATTGCCGTGCCGTATTTAGTTAACTCATCTTTATTTGTGTTTTTTACGGTATTAATAACTAAAAAAATCAGTAAAAACAGTTTTTAAAACTGTATAAAAGCCAGATAAATGGTGATATTTTTCAATCAGTTGGGTTTTGTGACATTCACTGGCAAAAGCTATTTAATAACGTTCGCAGGAGTGCATCAGAATGGCGCGTCAAACGGTGGTTTTAGGGGCAGGCATGGTAGGTGTCAGCATTGCGTGGCATTTACAGCAACGTGGTCATCAGGTGACATTAGTTGATCGCTGCCAGCCTGGCCGCGAAACCTCCTTTGGTAACGCGGGTATTATCCAGCGGGAAGCCGTTAGACCTTATCCTTTTCCAAGGGATATGAAGACCATTCTCAGCGTATTGCCCAATAACCGTGTGGATATTCGCTATCGCCCGGCAGGTATGATTAATGCGGCATCGCCTCTGCTGAGTTATTGGCACCACTCTTCCTCGCGTCTGTATAAAAAGATTATTCCTGAGTGGGCCTCACTGATTCAGCTTTGCCTAGAGACGCATGGGCCGATGATTGAAGCCGCAGGTGCAGAGCATTTAGTGCGCCGTGAAGGCTGGCTGGAAATTTATCGCACGCCAGCAAAGCTTGCGCAGCGAGTAAAAGAGGCTGAAGAAGCACGCTCTCTATACGGTGTGCAGTTTGCGGTGCTGGATCGAGCGGCCCTCACGGAAAAAGAGCCGGATTTAAGCAGTGATATTATCGGAGCGATTCACTGGCTCGACCCATGGACAGTGGCTGATCCAGGCGGTTTGGTAGCTGCATACGCTGCTTCGTTTGTTGAGCAAGGCGGACGAGTGCTTCAAACCGATATTAATAGCTTCCAGCAACAGGGAGATGGTTGGACAATCGATACCGCTGCTGAGCAATTAGAAGCAGATGAGGTAGTAGTAGCGCTCGGGCCTTGGGCAGGAGAGTGGCTGAAGAAATTGGGCTATCACTTCCCGACGTTTGTTAAGCGTGGTTACCATATGCACTATGCAACCCAGCCGGATGCTAAGTTGCACTACTGGTTGATGGACGCTGAGGTGGGTTATTTGCTGGCGCCAATGAATGCTGGCATCAGGCTTACAACAGGCGCCGAGCTGGATCGCCTTGAGTCACCGGCCCATGAACAACAGCTGGGTGCTGCCGAAAAAGTGGCACGCACTGTTTTCCCTCTTGGCGAGCGTCGTGATGCTGCAGCGTGGAAGGGAGCACGACCATGCTTACCGGACATGAAGCCCGTCATTGGCCCAGCGCCACGCCACCCTGGATTATGGTTAGCATTTGGTCACGGCCACCAAGGGTTTACCCTAGGGCCAGCGACGGGGCAGTTGCTGGCCGATATGATGGAAGGCAAATCAACCGCTATCGATATGGCCCCATTTAGAGCAGAGCGTTTTTAATTCGATCTGCTTGATGCTGTCTGCATACCAAAATAGCTGAATCTAGATAATGAGAAAGTTGGTGTGGGGAGTGTGGTTTTGCTACGCTGGTTGTATGCATTTTTGAAATGTGAGGTGAAGTATGGACGTATCAGCAAGTAGTGCAGTCAGCACCGCGCTTTATATGAACCAGGCGCAGACCGCTGAGCAAGCCCAAATGCAGGTTTTTAGACAAGCGCTTGAAGATCAGTCTGATCAAGTGACTGAAGTCTTAGCATCGGCCGACACCAGTGCTCAGCCAGATCTAGCAAAAGAAGGAAGCTTGGGCACTAACGTCAACACCTTCGCGTAAGCCCCTGCCGCTTGAAGTTCAGTCTGACAAGTATACAAACGCCGGTTATCCGGCGTTTTTTTTGCTTTATTTTTACCTGAGCATTGCGATGGAGATGTCTCCTGGTATGCCGATATCGCCTAGTTGCGTTACCATATGCACACTTAAGCGCCGCTGCTGCGCGCGCTCCCTAGGATTGAATTGCATCATCTTTCAGAGAGTCTAATGTCTGACGCTAACATAGCGCGCGAAGCTGAACTGCGCCGTACCTTTGCTATCATTTCACACCCTGACGCGGGTAAAACAACTATCACCGAAAAGCTGCTGCTGTTTGGGAACGCTATCCAGATGGCTGGTTCGGTAAAAAGCAAGCGCAATGATCGCCATGCCACTTCCGACTGGATGAAAATGGAGCAGGAGCGGGGCATTTCGGTGACGACCTCTGTAATGCAGTTCCCTTATGGTGGGCGGATTGTCAACTTACTGGATACGCCAGGGCACGAAGACTTCTCCGAAGATACTTACCGTACGCTGACAGCCGTTGATTCAGCACTCATGGTGATTGATGGGGCGAAAGGGGTTGAGGATCGCACCATTAAACTTATGGAAGTATGTCGCCTGCGTACCACGCCTATTCTGACCTTTATTAACAAAATGGATCGCGATATCCGCGACCCAATCGAAGTCATGGATGAAGTGGAGACGGTGTTGAACATCCAGTGTGCGCCCATGACGTGGCCGATCGGCATGGGGCGGCATTTCAAAGGGGTATATCACCTTTATAACGATGTTATCCATCTCTATACCCAGGGGCAGGGGAGCCGTATTCCTGATGATAAGCGCATTGAGGGATTAGATAATCCAGAAGTAGACGCCGTGTTGGGTGAGGAGCAGGCAGAAGAGCTTCGTATGGAGGTTGAGCTGGTGCGCGGGGCGTCGCATGAGTTTGATCTTGATGCCTATCGCCGCGGCGAGCTATCGCCGGTCTATTTCGGTACCGCGATGGGGAACTTTGGTGTGCGTGAAATGCTAGACGGCTTTGTAGAACATGCGCCGGCTCCGCAGCCTCGTGAAACCAATACCCGTGAAGTGACCGCCCATGATGATCGTTTCACCGGGTTCGTATTTAAAATTCAAGCCAATATGGACCCGAACCACCGGGATCGGATTGCCTTTTTGCGTGTCTGTTCCGGCAAGTACGAAAAGAACATGAAGATGCGCCACGTGCGTATCGGTAAAGATGTAAAAATCGCTGATGCACTGACGTTTATGGCCTCTGACCGTTCCCAAGTGGAAGAGGCGTGGCCAGGCGATATTATCGGCCTGCATAATCACGGCACTATCCAGATTGGCGATACGTTCACCGTAGGCGAAGATATGCGCTTTACCGGCATTCCACACTTTGCCCCTGAGCTGTTTAAGCGTGTACGTTTGAAAGATCCTCTCAAAATGAAAGCACTCCAGAAAGGCCTTCAGCAGCTTTCTGAAGAGGGGGCGACCCAGGTCTTTATGCCGATAGATAATAATGACCTAATCCTTGGTGCGGTAGGTACGCTGCAGTTTGATGTGGTCGCCCACCGCCTTAAAGAGGAGTACAAGGTCGACTGTCTGTATGAGGGCGTTAACGTGCAAACCGCTCGCTGGATATATTGTGAAGATGCCAAGATGCTTGAAGAGTTTAAGCGTAAAGCTAGCAGCAACCTTGCCATTGATGGCGGCGGCTACCTGACCTACATTGCACCCACGCGGGTGAACCTACAGATGACTCAGGAGCGCTGGCCAGATATTCGTTTCCAGCCCACTCGCGAGCATTAATACGTGTAGGAGTTAGCGTGCTGATAGACGCCCACTGCCACTTGGATGCTGTAGAGTTTGATACGGATCGTGATAGCGTGTTTTCCGCAGCTCAAGCAGTGGGCGTTGGCCATTTTATAGTGCCTGGAACGCGTCGCGCGCGTTGGCACAATGTGCTCGCCCTGGCTGAGCGTGATGAAGTCAGTATCTGCTTAGGACTTCACCCCTACTTTGTTGCGCAGCATCAATTAAGTGATCTCGGTGCGCTAGAAACGTTAGTGAACCAGCAGCTTTCAGGTGCCAGCTCTGCTCGCCCCATGGCTATTGGTGAATGCGGTATTGATGGGCGTTTTCCGGAGAGCCTGAGTGAGCAGTGGCGCTACTTCGATGAGCAGCTACGCATTGCTAAACGCTGCAAGTTGCCTGTTGTCGTGCATTGTGTGAAAGCCAACGATACGGTGAGTAAGCGGCTTCGCCAGCTCTGCTTGCCTGAAGCTGGGCTTATCCATGCGTTTGCCGGTTCCTATGAGCAGGCGGTTAGGCTTTTAGATCTTGGCTATGTATTAGGAGTAGGCGGCGCTGTTACTTACGAGCGTGCTCAGCGTTTACGTCGCGTGGTAGCGAAGCTGCCTGATGATGGCTTTGTACTGGAAACAGATAGCCCTGATATGCCGTTAAACGGTTATCAAGGCCAGCGAAACGAGCCTGCGCGGTTAGCTCAGGTGGCACAAGAGGTAGCCAAGCTGCGTGGCCAGCGCTTAAGTACCGTTGCGTCACTCAGTAGTGCCAATGCCGCGCGGGTATTTAAGCTACCCCACGTTGACAGTAGGCGTTGACGTTCAGGCAAGCTGCGCCGCCACTTGTTCAGGGTCTAGGCGCTCTATAGGGTAGGGCAATGTATGCAATGTAATAGGCAGTTGATGCCAATAGACCGCTAGCATCTCATCCATCACTTTCGTATTCATCACGGCCAAAAACTCAACCTGTTGGTCGTTATTAAACGCGCTACTGACCACTTCGCCCAGCGACTTTCCGCTCTCGTCAACGATGGACTCCCCAATGTCAGGTAACGTACTGGCATCAACACTGGCGTGAACCAAGCGCTTTTTGACTTGACCGCGAAAGTGCGCACGAGCGACAACCTCTTGGCCTGTATAGCACCCCTTTTTAAAGCTAATACCAGCCAATGCTTCCCAGTTCAGCATTTGGGGTAGAAAGTGATCCTGCTGTGCATCGGTAAGCCATGCAAGTCCGCTACGAATATCGGCCAGCAGCCATTCGTTGCGCAAGGTCTCATCGTTGCTAACTAGGCTAGTTGCAGGGTCTTCCTCCAACATGAACAACCAGCGAGGGCTGCCGGGCATCTTCAGAGCCGTTCCTTTGTCGCTGGTAGCATGCGTATAAGGTTGCTCAGGTAGGGTGAGGTTAAGTTGTTCCGCCAACGCGTCTGCGCACTGGCTGGCGCCTACAAAGGTGAGTGTCGGCACCCGTGTCAGCTCGGCTTTGTAAAAGGCGGCGAACTTTTTCAGGTGGTTGGCGAGTGTTTCCGCCAGCGAGGCATTGAGCACTAATCGGAAATGATCGCTGCCAAGCCGCAATAACTGGCCGTTAGCCAGCATTCGTCCTTTAGGAGTGCAGAAGCAGGTGAGCGGTGCAAATATGCCGTTCGCCAGACTCACCTGCGCGCTCGTTTGGCCTTGTAAAAATGTCTCCGCATCGGCCCCTTTGATATCAAGCGCGGCATACTGGGTTAAGTGTACGGCGCTAGAGAGCTGCGTGTTGGCGATGGCCATAGTCACTCCTGGGCGTGTCAGTGAGATGTGTTTGTAAATAGCTGTATGGGTCAAAGTGTGGGCATGATAGGCAGATTGCAAGGCCATGGGAGCATGCTAGACTCTTTAACCTGTATCAGGTTTGCATAGATAATCGTCTGTATACTGTAGCGTTAACAACACTGGCAATCGTTGAGCAAAGGATGCGGCATGGCATTTCAATCATTAAGTTTTCAGGGTGTCACGACTACTGAACAGGTTAATAAAATTACCACAGCGCTAATGATGCTCGATAGCGTGGAGAGCGTTGAGGTAGGCCGCCATGGAGCAGAAGTGGAGGGACGCGCTAAACGTGAAGCTCTCATCAACGCTATCGAAAAACTTAACCTAGGGGTCAAGGTATCGTAATGCATAAGCCCATCACTATTATTAGCGAGCGCAATCACGTTTTTCGTCAACGGGTTGAGGTTGATGGGCTTGAGGCGTTGTATGCGGATGTGCCCCCGGTTGTTGGGGGGGATGGTAGCGCCCCCGACCCGCATGATTACTTCGATATTGCGCTAGGGACGTGTAAAGCCATTACCGTACAAATGTACGCCAAACGGAAAGAGTGGCCGTTAGAAGGGATTACCGTGAAGGTTCAGCGCGACGATAGCCAAGAAAGGAAAGGCGTCTATAAGCTTGCTGTCACACTAACACTTCATGGAATTGAAGACCCCGAGCAGCGCGCTAAGCTTGAGGAGATCAGTCATCGTTGCCCTATTCAGCGGTTGATGACCCAGTCAACAGTAGAAATTGCAACGCATACTGAATAGCGCGGCCTATTCGGCGATCCACCTCATAAGGAGTGACGATGAGCAAGGCGTTTAGGCTTCAGTCAAAGTTTAAGCCTGCCGGTGACCAGCCAACGGCAATTAGGAGTTTAATCAGTGGCCTGGAGTCGGGGCTTGCTCATCAAACCTTGCTGGGGGTAACCGGTTCAGGTAAGACATTTACCATGGCGAATATTGTGCAGCAGCTGCAGCGGCCCACCATTGTTATGGCGCCAAATAAAACGCTTGCTGCCCAGCTTTATGGTGAGTTCAAATCATTTTTTCCAGACAATGCGGTTGAGTATTTTGTCTCTTACTACGACTACTACCAACCTGAAGCATACGTTCCCTCTTCAGACACATTTATCGAGAAAGATGCGTCTATTAATGACCACATTGAGCAGATGCGCCTTTCAGCGACAAAAGCACTCCTTGAGCGCCGAGATGCGCTAATCGTCGTGTCGGTTTCAGCTATCTATGGGTTAGGTGATCCTGACCAGTACCTGAAGATGCGCCTGCATTTCACCCGTGGTGAATTAATTGATCAGCGGGCCTTTCTACGTCGTTTAGCCGAATTGCAATACACCCGTAACGATATGGATTTTCGTCGGGGAACTTACCGGGTGCGCGGTGATGTCATTGATATATTTCCCGCAGACTCCGATGAAGAGGCGGTGCGCGTCGAGTTATTCGACAGCGAAATTGATACCATCCGCCTCTTTGATCCGTTGACAGGCGCTGTCCGTGGCGAGGTGCCACGTATGACTATTTACCCCAAATCGCACTACGTCACACCTCGGGAAACTATTTTGGGTGCTATTGATGCGATTAAGGGGGAGTTGAAAGAGCGACTGGAGTGGCTGCGTAAGCACGAGCGGCTAGTGGAAGCACAACGTCTTGAGCAGCGCACGTTGTACGATATTGAGATGATGCTCGAATTGGGGTACTGCAACGGTATTGAGAACTACTCGCGCTACCTTTCTGGACGTGCACCAGGCGACCCGCCACCGACCTTTTTTGATTATCTGCCTGATGACGCACTACTGTTCATTGATGAGTCCCACGTTAGCGTGCCCCAAGTGGGGGGGATGTATAAGGGCGACCGCTCTCGTAAAGAGACGTTAGTGGAGTATGGTTTCCGGCTGCCCTCCGCGTTGGATAACCGGCCAATGAAGTTTGAGGAGTGGGAGGCGATCAGCCCACAGACAATTTTTGTTTCCGCTACGCCGGGGAAGTATGAAGCAGAGCACGCCAGCCAAATCGTTGAGCAGGTGGTACGGCCAACCGGGCTGTTAGACCCTGAAATAGAAGTTCGCCCCGCTAGCACGCAAGTTGATGACCTGCTTTCTGAAATAGGCTTGCGCACCGCCGTTGGCGAGCGCGTACTGGTAACGACCTTAACGAAGCGGATGTCTGAAGACCTCACCGAATACCTGGATGAACACGGTATTCGAGTGCGCTATCTGCACTCCGATATTGACACGGTTGAGCGGGTCGAGATTATCCGTGATCTACGACTGGGTAAGTTTGATGTGTTAGTGGGGATTAACCTGCTTCGCGAAGGGCTAGATATCCCTGAAGTGTCGCTGGTCGCTATTCTCGATGCGGATAAAGAGGGCTTTTTACGCGCCGAACGTTCGCTCATTCAAACCATTGGCCGTGCAGCGCGTAACGCCAACGGTAAGGCGATACTCTATGGCGATAGAATCACCGACTCGATGCGCAAAGCGATGGATGAAACCGATCGCCGCCGCGCTAAGCAGGTTGAACACAATCAAAAACATGGCATTACGCCTACGACGGTCACACGTTCAGTCGCTGATATTCTTGAGGCTGCCCAAGCGCCGGGCAAGAAAAACAGCCGTCGCCGTGGATCAGAACGCAAAGTGGCGGAAAGTGCTGCTGAGTACGATGTTGCCACGATGAGCAAACAAGACTTGCTGGGCGCTATTAGTAAGCTTGAGGATGCCATGTTTGAAGCAGCGCAAAACCTTGAGTTCGAAGAAGCGGCGCGGCTTCGCGATCAACTACATCAAATGAAAGAAAAGCAGCTGGCGCTAGGATAACCCATGCCTGAAGGTCCAGAGATTCGCCGCGCAGCGGACCGTATCGAAAAGCAAATCGGCGGTAAGGTGCTAGACGACGCGTGGTTTGCATTTCCCGAACTGTCCAGTCAAGCAAGCACGTTTATCGGCGTTAAAGTCTCGTCAGTCGACACCTGGGGTAAAGCCATGCTGATTCGGTTTGCCGATCAGCGGGTGCTTTACTCGCACAATCAGCTGTATGGCGTATGGAAGCTGCATGCCGAAGATAAACCGCCAAACACGTCACGTTCATTACGTGTTCGGCTGGTGGCAGAAGGGCGTGCCGCCAGTTTATACAGCGCTTCTGATGTATCGCTCTGGGATGAGTCAACGCTGGCGCGTCACCCTTTTTTAGCTCGCCTAGGCCCTGATTTGCTCAGTCAACATGTAAATGCTGATGATGTGAAGCAGCGACTGTTAATGCCTGCCTTTATACGTAGAAGTCTTGGAGCACTGCTTTTAGATCAGGGCCTTGTCGCGGGGCTAGGCAATTACTTGCGCTCAGAGATTCTGTTTTTCTCCCAGCTACACCCTAAGCAGCGCCCCTGTGATCTTACGGACGAGCAGTTACGCGTGCTTTCATCGCATATTGTTGAGATAACGCGTACCGCATACCGAATGGCCGGGGTCACCAATCAAGCCGCTTGGATTGAGCAAGCCATTGCAGCGGGTGAGCCGCGCCGCCAATGGCGATTCAGCGTGTTTGAGCGTGCCGGACTCTCCTGTCATCGCTGCGGCAATGTAATCGAGCGCATGATGGTGGGATCTCGGCGTCTGTACTGGTGTCGGCAGTGTCAACCTGCTCTTTAATGTACTTTATACCGTTATCTTCTATTATTTAACTGCAGTTCTCCGACCAAAGCGCTAAAGGTTGAGCCAGACTTACAAGATGCACTGGCTACCGCGTAGGTCTCAATACGGTATACTTGTTACACACTAGACGGCCGCAAAGGCTGCAGCCAAGACGATAACCGAGGAGCTGTTAATCCATGACCGTGATTCGCCAGGATGACGTGATTCAAAGCGTTGCCGATGCTCTGCAGTACATCTCTTATTACCACCCGAAAGACTTCATCGACGCGATGGCCGACGCCTACGAGCGTGAAGATAACCCCGCGGCAAAAGACGCGATTGCACAGATTCTGATCAACTCACGCATGTGCGCCACCGGTCACCGTCCAATTTGCCAGGATACCGGCATCGTGACCGTGTTCGTCCATGTGGGCATGAACGTTACGTGGGACGCTGAGCTGAGCCTCGATGATATGATCAATGAAGGTGTGCGCCGCGCTTACCAGCTGCCAGATAATGTACTGCGTGCCTCGGTCCTGGCCGACCCTGACGGCAAGCGCCAAAACACCAAGGACAACACGCCTGCCATTATTCACCACAAAATTGTGCCGGGTGACAAAGTAGACATCCATGTGGCGGCGAAGGGCGGTGGTAGCGAGGCGAAATCGAAGTTCGCCATGCTTAATCCCTCCGATAGCGTAGTAGATTGGGTGATGGAGCAGCTTCCCAAAATGGGCGCAGGCTGGTGCCCGCCAGGGATGCTGGGCATTGGCATTGGCGGTACCGCTGAAAAAGCGATGGAAATTGCTAAAGAAGCACTGCTGGACCCCATCGACATCCAAGAACTGCAGGCCCGCGGTGCTAGCAACCGTGCTGAAGAGCTGCGCCTTGAACTGTTTGATAAGGTTAATAAAAGCGGTATTGGTGCCCAAGGTTTGGGTGGCCTAACCACCGTATTGGATATTAAAGTCAAAGATTACCCGACCCATGCTGCCAATAAGCCGGTGGCGATCATTCCTAACTGCGCGGCCACCCGCCATGCACATTTCACGCTGGATGGTTCTGGTCCGGTAGCGCTGCCCGCGCCGAAGCTGGAAGACTGGCCAGAGATTACTCGTGAAGCAGGAGATAACGTCAAGCGTGTCAATCTAGATACCGTCACCCCTGAAGAAGTAAAAACCTGGCAGCCCGGCGATACCCTGTTGCTAAACGGTAAACTGTTGACAGGCCGTGACGCGGCCCACAAGCGCATGGTGGATATGATCGCCAAGGGTGAGCCGCTGCCGGTGGATATGAAAGGGCGATTTATTTACTACGTTGGCCCAGTTGACCCGGTTGGTGATGAAGTAGTGGGTCCAGCAGGCCCCACAACGGCCACGCGGATGGATAAATTCACCCGCACGATGCTGGAAGAGACAGGTCTATTAGGGATGGTAGGCAAGGCGGAGCGAGGCCAAGCCGCTGTTGATGCGATTCGCGATAACCAAGCAGTGTATCTCATGGCGGTGGGCGGCTCTGCGTATTTGGTCGCTCAGGCGATCAAAAAGTCACGCGTGGTTGGCTTTGAAGACCTGGGAATGGAAGCCATCTACGAATTTGAAGTGGAGGATATGCCGGTTACCGTTGCAGTAGACAGCCTAGGAACCTCCGTTCATCAAACTGGGCCGGCCAAGTGGAAGGAAATTATTGCTCAGTCAGCCTAATCTTTTGGTAGCCTAGTCAGAAGTACGCGAGATGAAGAAGCCCCGTCATGCACGGGGCTTTTGTGCATTGGAAGTGAACGGACAAGTAAGGAATCCCTACCGGATGACGAGGAACAGTCAATGACCTCATGGTTATTAGGGGCAGGTATTATGCTGATACACCTCTTAGGAATTGTATCAGCCATCATGGCTTTGATGTCGAGCCGTACATCACAAGGCGCGGTGGCGTGGATTATTTCGCTGCTCACCTTTCCTTACGTTGCATTACCTGCGTACTGGTTTTTCGGACGCCCGCGATTTTACGGCTATGTTTCGGCAAGAGGCGCTCGTGACAACGTCTTAAGGCGAGTTCTAGCGCGTTATCGCAACAACGTGAAACCACACGTTGCATTGCCCAAAAATGCTGATATTCAAGCAGTGGAGCAACTCGCAATGATGCCCTTAACCAAGGGTAATAGTGCAGAGCTGCTGATTGATGGAGAAGCGACCTTCGACAGCCTTTTCGCAGGTATCGACCAAGCGAAAGACTACTTACTGCTTCAGTTTTTTATTGTTCGAGATGATGCGTTAGGGCGTCGCTTACAGCACCATTTAATTCAAGCTGCTCAGCGTGGCGTTCGGGTTTATTTTCTCTATGACGAAGTTGGCAGCCGAAAACTGAATCAAGGCTACTTTAGAGATCTCAGCAAAGAAGGAATTGCCGTAAAAGCTTTCCGATCTTCACGCGGTTTCAAACACCGTTTTCAGCTCAATTTTCGTAATCACCGCAAAATCATGGTGACCGATGGCAAGAAGGGCTGGGTCGGTGGTTTTAACGTTGGTGTTGAGTATTTGGGGCAGGATTCTCGTCATGGGCCATGGCGTGATACCCATTTAGCATTGCAAGGGCCCAGCGTATTAGGTTTACAAGAAGCTTTTTGGGAAGATTGGCATTGGGCAACCAATGAAGTCATCACGCTTAACTGGCATGCTGAAACACATCCGCAAGAAGATCACCAAGTCGTTATTGTCCCATCAGGGCCTGCGGACAAACAGGACACAGCCAGCCTGTTAATTCAGCAGTTGATTCACAGTGCTAATGAACGGTTGTGGGTTACGAGCCCGTATTTTGTGCCGGACCAAGGGGTGCAAGACGCACTTCGTTTAGCAGCCATGCGGGGGCTTGATGTTCGGGTAATGATCCCCGAACGTCCGGATCATTTGCTGGTATTTTTATCCGCCTTCTCATTTCTACCTGACATGTTAAGAGCGGGCGTAAAAATATACCGTTATCTTCCTGGGTTTTTACACCAAAAAGTAATGCTGATAGATGGAGAAGCCGCGTCTATTGGCACAGTAAATTTAGACAACCGGTCGTTTAGGCTCAATTTTGAAATTACCGCTTTTATCCCAAGCGCCGTGTTCGCTAACAAAGTAAGTAAAATGCTGGAAGAAGATTTTACGAATTGCCGACGTGTGACAATGGATGAAATAAACCAACGCCCGATGTGGAAAAAAGTCATATCGCGGGCTGCTTATTTGACTGCGCCAATTCAGTGATCAACTGAGCACTACCAACAGCTGCGAACAGTTGGGTACAAGGAGTTTTGGGTGAATTTAGAGACAAAATGGCTAGAAGACTTCGTCGCTTTGGCGAATACGCGCAGCTTTTCTGCATCTGCAAAACAGCGTCATGTAACGCAACCTGCTTTTAGCCGTCGTATTCGGGCGCTGGAGCAAGCAATCGGCGTCACGTTGGTTGATCGTACCACTACGCCGATAGGTTTAACGTCGGAAGGGCAGCTTTTCTTAATTACTGCCCGAAACTTAGTCGAACAATTAAATGAGTCACTGGGGCATCTGCGTGGTTTATCTATTGCAAACGAGGCGCTGGATATCGTCGCTGCGCACTCGTTAGCGCTGAGTTTTTACCCTCCCTGGATATCACGGTTACAAAAAGGCTTGGGAGAGCTACCTACTCGTCTTGTAGCGATGAATGTAGGAGAGGCTATTCATGTGCTACGTGAAGGCAACTGTGATTTGATGCTGGCCTACTATGATCCATTTGCCACCATGCAGCTCGACGCAGAAGTTTTTCCCTCGTTTTCGATTGGCAAAGTGAAAATGTTGCCTGTCACTCTGCCCGACGAGAAGGGAGAACCGCTTTTTTCGCTACAGCGTGATAGTTCTATTCCTTACTTAGCTTATACGCAAGGCGCGTTTCTAGGCCGTAGCGTGCGCATGCTGCTAAAAAATGACCCGTTGCGTATGAAGCTGCGCACAGTTTATGAAACGGCAATGGCCGAAGGCTTAAAAGGCATGGTGTTGCAGGGCGTAGGTACTGCCTGGATTCCAGATTTTTGTATTCGTGAAGAATTAAAAAGTGGGCGCCTGGTAAGGGCGGGAGACGAAAGCTGGGATATTCCCCTCGAAATTCGTCTCTACCGCTGTTCATTAGTCCATAAGCCTGGTGTTGAGCGGTTATGGCGGCAAATGATGAAACTACCTCGGGATTTTCTACAGGCTTAGCTCAGCGGAATGGATACTTTACGTCACTTGATTTAAAAGCTACCAAAGTCAGCAGGCAGTCCAAGAAAGTTTTGGATAATGAAAAAGTGGTCTTCAAACAGGCTTTCAGGCTTTAAATCGGCTAACGCCACCCAGCGCGCATGGTCGCCGCCGCGCACGGGTTTAAGGCGAGGCAACTGCTGGTCAGGGCGCAGAGCAAAGTAAAACGCTTCAGCCAGTGTGCGTCCCCGCCAACTACGATGCGGCTCATCAAATAAACGCTGGCCACGCAGAGAGCCTTTTAAAACCGGCTCCGGCACTTTGAGGCGTAGCCGCTCGCGCAGCTCTCTCAAACAAGCATCTAGCAGCCGCTCATGGGGGTTGATAAACCCTCCCGGTAAAGCTAGCAAGCCTTTGCCGGGAGCCGCTGTCCGCCTGACCAATAAAACGTGGCCTGATTGCACAACCACTGCGTTGACAGTGACAAAAATAGGCGGGTAGGGCGCTTGTGCCCATGCTTGGCGATACTGATCCAATAATTGCTGTTCTTCTAACAGCTGGTGGTAGGCGTCGCCTTTGCAAAAGCTGCCCACACGCTTCACTACCCCAGGCGGCAAATCATGGTAAGCACCGGTGCTTAGATAATCATCGGTAGAACCTAGCGATCGAAAAAGGCGCTCGCGTATTTGACTCGCCGAAATACCTTCGACCAGCGGAACACTCACAGACTCCCACTGGGGGAAAAGCGATAAATAATAACTAGACTGCCCGCGACTCGCGCCGATTAATCCAATGCGGGGCAAGCGGGCATTAGCGGGCGCTGCCAAGTCACGAACTTTACGCTGCACATCTCTTACCCACACATCGTCATTATACAGCGCATCCAGCAGCGGCGTAATTTCCAGACGTTGGTTGTCGCTGTCATCAAACCCGGAGCGAATCATCGCCTGGCGTTCATCAAAGTGCCAAGGGTTGCGTAACGAGCGGGCCTGCCAAGCGGAGCCAACCAGCACAATCACTTGCCGAGCCTGCTTCAGCGCTTCACGAATAATCGCTAAATGCCCTAAATGGGGTGGCTGAAAACGCCCAATAAACACCAAACAATCAAAGTCGTAAGCCGAAGCAGGTTCAACAGCGTCCGAGTTCATAGCGCTCCCTTGATCGTTGGCAAATGTGGGCCATTATGGAGTGGGCTGGTAACCGGCGCAATGCGATCAGCCCTGCGTCTAACGCTAAGGTTAGGTATGCTGACTCTCTGGAAGAGGCGTTAGTGGTTGAAGAGACGCCCCATAAAGACATTTAAGGGAATGAATATGTTCAAACGCACGCTGATTTTTTGGTGGAATGTGGTGCAAGATGCGATCTCCTTATGGTTGGAGCGCAACGCCTTTAGTTACGCAGGATCGTTGGCGTTTTATACGCTATTTTCATTGGCGCCCACCGTTATTATCGCCGTTACCGTCATTGGGGTAGTACTAGGTGAAGACGCGGCGCAAGGGCAAATTGTGGCTCAATTACAGGGTGCATTAGGAACGGAAGCCGCCTTGGCGATTGAACAAGCCGTGGCGCAGTCGCGCATTGAAGAGTCTGGATTGCTACCCACATTGCTTGGGTTTGCCGCGCTACTGGTCGGGGCGACAACAGTCTTTGCCCAAATGCAGTTTTCGCTCAATACCATTTGGGGGGTAACGGCTAAACCCACCTCAAACAGCATGTTTATATTTATTAAAAACCGCCTGCTATCATTGACGGTGGTTCTCTCAATAGGCTTTATCCTGCTTGTTTCTCTGGTGCTAGGGGTCGTGGTTAGGGGGACGCTGCAAGCCACCGATCACCTCCTGCCTTATGCCAGCTTGTTCACTACCTCGTTAGAGTCATTAATCTCACTGGCGGTTGTAACACTCCTTTTTGCGACGATTTTTAAAGTGCTACCGGATGTGGTTTTACGTTGGCAAGACGTATTTATTGGGGCGGTCGTCACTGCTGTGCTATTTACAATAGGACGAAGCATTATCGCCGTGTATTTAGCCTACACAGCTACCGCATCAACCTATGGTGCCGCAGGTTCAGTGGTAATGATTTTGCTATGGGTCTATTACAGCTCATTAATACTGCTATTTGGCGCTGCGTTTACCCGTTCGCTATTATTGCGTCGTGGGCGTTCATTAATTCCGCGTAATAGCGCTGTACTGGTTAAACGTGAATTAGTGTAAAAAGGGGCGAATGATGACAGAACGATGTGTACGGGCGTATGTAACCGGAAAAGTGCAGGGCGTGTGGTATCGCAATAGTACCCAAGCTCAAGCACTAAAGCTGGGCATCACTGGCTATGCGAAGAACCTGCCAGATGGCCGTGTTGAAGTAGTCATGTGCGGGTCGGCCGATGCGGTGACCGCCCTTGGTGAATGGCTGTGGCAAGGCCCTGACGGAGCGCGGGTCACCCATGTAATGTTTGAGGTGTTGGATGACATCCACGCTCCCGATCATTTTTCGACGTATTAATGCGCTGCTTAATTAACGCCTTTTTGCCATGTTTTAATATTATCGGCTGTTAGGGCCACGATATTCTGACGGGCTTCAGGCGTTATCCATGCGTTGTGGGGCGTAACGATCAAATTTAGCGGCTCTGCGTTCGCTAACGCTTCTAAAAGCGCATGGCCGTCACGTGGAGGCTCTTCAGGCAACACGTCAACGGCCAAACCGCCAATGCGACCATTGCGAAGCGCTTCCAGAGCGACTTCTTCATCAATAATGCCGCCACGGGCACAATTAACGATTAAGAGAGAGGGCTTCGCAGCCGCTAAGCGGTCTTTATTGAGAAGGTGTTTGGTGGCCTCACTGAGCGGACAGTGCAAGCTGATTATATCCGCGCTAGGCAATAGGTCATCTAATGATGGCCGCTTATCATTAGCTTCGTTACCTGGCCGTGCAGCAAACGTCACTTGCATACCAAATGCTTCCGCTAAGCGGGCGACTTCTGAGCCAAGCTCACCTTGGCCGACCATAACGAGCTGCTTGCCCGCTAGCTGTAGCGTGGGGTGTTCCTGTAAACAAAAAAAGTCACTCTGCTGCCACTTGCCGTTTGCAATATCTGCTTGGTAGCGTGGTAGGCGATTCGCTAGGGTTAGCATAAGCATCAACGTATGCTGGGAAACACTGGCGGTTCCATAAGCAGTGACATTTTTAACCACTATGTTCTGCGCTTTAGCTGCCTCTAAGTCAATGTTGTTAAGTCCTGTAGCAAGAACACAGATAAGCCGTAATTTTGGCAGTTTTGCCAACGTATCTGCGTCCAATTTCACCTTATTTAGAATAGCAATTTCTGCTTCTGCAAGTCGGTTGAGTGCTTGCTCTGAAGTACTCTGTTCGTATACGTCAAGATGGCGAACAATGGAACGGATGGCGGTTAAATCAATATCAGGGCCTAGACTTTGGGCATCCAGCATGACCGCATGGGGCATTTTATTTTCTCCATTAACTGCCGATAGGCGCTGGGCCTTGCTCGGCAGGGGGCACAAAAGGGTATAATGTGTCGCTCTATCAACCGCAGTCTTGGAATTTATCCCGACAGGCCACATATTTACAGCCTGTTAACGTCATGTTTGCCAAAACGTTAGCCTGTGAAAACCTAGTCTATCGGAGTTGAGCTTTTCAGGAGTTATCAACATGCCCATCTATGAGTACGAGTGCAAGGCCTGCGGCCATCGCATGGAAAAATTACAGAAAATCAGTGCAGACCCGCTTAAAGAGTGTCCTGCCTGCCAACGCGACGGACTTGAACGCTTAGTGTCAGCGGCGGGTTTTCGCCTCGCAGGCGGCGGTTGGTACGAAACTGATTTTAAAACGGGTAGTAAGAAGAACCTGGCCGCTGATGGCCAAACGGCTTCTAGCGCAACGGGTTCTAAAAACGAACCTAGCAGCACACCCACGAAAAAAGGCGCCGCGGCTTAGCCGCGGCTGTCAAAGGCGTAACGCCCCGCGACAACCTCATTGCCACGAAACAGAACAGGATTAGACATGCGCAGCCATTATTGCGGCCAGCTTAACGAAACTTTGGTGGATCAAACGGTCACCGTATGTGGTTGGGTGCACCGTCGCCGTGATCACGGTGGGGTCATTTTTCTCGATATGCGCGATCGCGATGGCATCGCCCAGTTCGTTGTAGACCCTGATACTGCCGAGGCGTTTGCCCATGCCGACCGCGTTCGCAGCGAATACGTCCTGCGTATTACCGGGCGTGTACGGCTGCGCCCAGAAGGTACCCAAAACCCCAACATGCCCACGGGGATGATTGAGGTGCTGGCAAAAGAAGTTGAAGTGCTCAATACCGCTGCGACACCGCCTTTCCAGCTCGATGAACATGGCAAGGTAGGTGAAGAAGTGCGTCTTAAGCATCGCTATATTGACCTTCGCCGCCCAGACATGATCGAGAAACTGCGTCTGCGTTCGCGTATTTCGCATACCGTCCGCGCGTATCTTGAAAACCAAGGTTTCCTTGATATTGAAACCCCGGTGTTAACGCGTGCGACGCCAGAGGGCGCTCGCGATTACCTGGTTCCAAGCCGCACCCACGCGGGCAGCTTCTTTGCATTACCGCAGTCGCCGCAGCTGTTTAAGCAGCTGTTAATGGTGGCTGGGTTTGATCGCTATTATCAAATCGCTAAATGTTTCCGCGACGAAGACCTGCGTGCTGACCGTCAGCCTGAGTTTACTCAGATTGATATCGAGGCGTCTTTCGTCGAAGAAAACGACATCATGAACATCACAGAAGTCATGATTCGTCAGCTGTTCCAAGAAGTGCTAAGCGTGGAGTTGCCTGAGTTCCCACGTATGACATGGCAAGAAGCCATGGATCGCTTTGGTTCTGATAAGCCCGATCTGCGTATTCCCCTTGAATTAACCGATGTTGATGATCTTATGCAACAGGTTGACTTTAAGGTGTTCTCAGGCCCGGCCAGTGCTGAAGATGGTCGCGTAGCAGCACTTAAAGTACCTGGCGGCGCCAAGCTCTCCCGTAAAGAGATCGATGAGTACACGAAATTTGTCGGCATCTACGGTGCAAAAGGCCTTGCCTGGATTAAGGTCAACGAACGTGCCAAAGGCCTTGAAGGTCTGCAGTCGCCTATCGTTAAGTTTATGGAAAACGTGGTCGAAGAATTATTAGATCGCGTGGGCGCAGAGGATGGCGATATCATCTTCTTCGGTGCGGATAAGGCGCGCATCGTCAATGAAGCGATTGGTGCATTACGCGTCAAGCTGGGCGCTGATCTTGAGCTTTACACCCAGGCTTGGGCACCTCTATGGGTCGTTGACTTCCCGATGTTTGAAGCCGACGATAACGGTCGATTAAGCCCGCTTCACCACCCCTTCACAGCACCTTCCTGCACGCCGGAAGCGCTGAAAGCAGACCCTGCAAAAGCGCTGTCTCGTGCTTACGATATGGTGCTCAATGGCACTGAATTGGGTGGTGGTTCGATCCGTATCCACGACCAGGCCATGCAGAGCACTGTGTTTGAAATCCTAGGCATTGGCAAAGAAGAAGCGCAGGAGAAGTTTGGCTTCTTGCTGGATGCGCTTCAGTATGGCGCTCCGCCCCATGGTGGCTTAGCCTTTGGCTTGGATCGTCTAGTGATGCTGATGGCCGGTGCTAAGACGATTCGTGAAGTCATTGCCTTCCCGAAAACGCAAAGCGCGGGTTGCTTAATGACCGATGCGCCGGGCGAAGTTAGCCTCGACCAGTTAAAAGAGCTGAACATTCGGCTACGCCAAAAGGCCAAAGCGGACGCTGCTGAATAGTAGTCCGTTACGTTAAGCGTTATCTAACACCGACGTCCTGCGTCGGTGTTTTTGTTCGCACCGCTTTTATAAGTGATTTTTTATTGCCAGCATCGTTGAGCACGTAAAATGAAGGGAATCGAGCCAGCCACCATTATTAGGATTTTAGGTATTGATCCTGGTTCACGCATTACCGGCTATGGGGTAATAGACCTAGTGGGCGTTACGCCGCATTACGTCGCGAGCGGTTGTATTCGCACCGCAGAAGGAGCCTTAGAACAGCGTTTGGCGCAGATCTATGCAGGCATTGCTGAGGTTATCGGAGTGCATCGACCTAATGAAGTGGCCGTTGAGCGTGTTTTTATGGCTAAAAATGCCGATTCAGCGCTTAAGTTAGGGCAGGCCCGAGGCGCTGCGTTGGTGTGTATCGCCAACCACGGTTTGTGTATCGGCGAGTACGCTGCACGACAAATTAAACAGGCGGTTACCGGACAAGGTGGGGCAGATAAAAGCCAAGTTCAGCACATGGTAACTGCCATACTCAAACTTTCCGCCACGCCGCAAGCCGACGCAGCGGATGCGTTAGCCATTGCGCTCACCCATGCCTATGCAGGGAGTGGGCTGAGTACGACCAGCTCGCCACGAGGGCGCAGTCGCCGTTCCTCAGGGCGCTGGCGACTCTAACCACTACTGGTCATCTGTACAGAGTGGCTTTATAGTGATCATCTGTTTTTGAATGTTGCGAGTAACCTTATGATTGGTCGTTTGAGCGGTTCTCTGCTGGACAAACATCCCCCGTGGATTGTGATTGACGTTCACGGTGTGGGCTATGAGCTAGAGACCTCAATGAATACCCTAGTAGCGCTGCCCGCTCTTGGGGAGAGCGTTTCACTTTATACCCATCTCACTATCCGAGATGATGCCCATCTCCTTTACGGGTTTGCCCGAGAACATGAGCGCGCGCTGTTTCGTGCCCTGATCAAAGTTAATGGCGTTGGCCCTAAACTAGCGTTAGCTATCCTTTCCGGGATGGACGAAGATGCCTTCATGCAGTGCATTAGAGACGACGATAGCAAAGCGCTTACCAAGCTACCTGGGGTGGGCAAAAAAACCGCCGAGCGCTTGATTATCGAGATGCGTGACCGCTTCCCCGAATGGGAAAACGGCCGTCATGCACCTCTAGCGTTAGAGGCGACAAGCGGGCGTCCTGCCCCTCGTGATAGCTTTGCAGACGCAGAAGCGGCGTTGGTGAGCCTTGGCTATAAGCTGACCGAAGCGACTAAAATGTTGGCGGACATTAATCCTAACCAATCGACGGAAGCGCTGATCAAAGCGGCGCTAACGAACCGTATGAACGGATAACACTCCTTGCTCATTACCGGTAATACCACTGCGTGCAGTTAAGTATGCCATTAGAAAAAGAGCCTCTATGTTAGAACACGACCGGTTAATCGCTGCTGAGCCTGAACAAGGAGAAGTGCGAATTGACCACGCGATTCGCCCCAAGCGGCTTAAAGAGTACATCGGCCAGCCTCGAGTGCGAGAGCAGTTAGAGATATTTATTGGTGCCGCTAGGCTTCGCGAAGAAAGCCTGGATCACACGCTGGTCTTTGGTCCGCCAGGCTTAGGTAAAACAACGCTTGCAAATATCATTGCGACAGAAATGGGGGTAGGGCTTAAATCGACCTCTGGGCCGGTGCTGGAAAGGGCAGGTGACTTAGCCGCGATGCTAACCAACCTTGAGCCAGGCGATGTTCTATTCATCGATGAGATTCATCGCTTATCGCCGGTTGTTGAGGAAGTGCTTTATCCGGCCATGGAAGATTTTCAGCTCGATATCATGATTGGTGAAGGACCCGCTGCTCGATCAATCAAGCTCGACTTACCCCCTTTTACGCTGGTGGGTGCAACAACACGCGCGGGCCTGTTAACGTCACCGCTGCGTGACCGCTTTGGTATTGTGCAGCGCCTTGAGTTTTATAACTTAGAAGAACTCACGGAGATTGTCTCGCGCTCGGCACGGCTTCTTCGCGTCGAAACCAGTAAAGAGGGCGCTGTGGAGATTGCCCACCGGTCTCGGGGCACGCCGCGTATCGCCAATCGACTGCTTCGGCGTGTACGTGATTACGCCGACATTAAAGGTAATGGCGTCGTGGATGCTCGCTTAGCGGATGCTGCGCTGAACATGCTTAATGTTGACCACCACGGGCTTGATCACATGGACAGGCGCTTGTTGCTGGCCATGATTGATAAATTTGATGGTGGTCCAGTGGGGGTTGATTCACTATCCGCAGCAATAGGCGAAGAGCGCGATACCATTGAAGACGTTATTGAGCCTTATCTTATTCAGCAAGGCTTGATGATGCGAACGCCAAGAGGGCGCATGGTAACCCGCCAAGCGTGGCTGCATTTTGATAGGGTTCCCCATGAGCAGTCGGTAAACGTAGAAGGAGAGCGGCGGCCATGAGTCCTGGTTTCACCATGCCAGTACGCGTTTACATGGAAGATACTGACGCTGGCGGGATTGTCTACTACGTTAACTACCTCAAGTTTATGGAACGTGCGCGCAGTGACTGGCTGAGAGAATTAGGAATAAATCAGCAAATGCTGCTAGACGAAGGAACACAGCTAGTGGTATACCGCTTGGCCTGTCAATATGCCAAGCCTGCCCGCTTAGATGACCCACTGATGGTAAGCGCCTCAGTTGTCAGCATTGGGCGGTGTCGCATGACGTTTGAACAGCAGGTTAGGCGCAATGAGGAACTCTTATGCGCTGCCACAGTCGAGATAGCCTGCTTGAGTGCTAAGACGTTGAAGCCTAAGAAATGGCCAACCACGCTTAGCATGATAAATGAGGCCTGACGTCCTAATTTATTGTGTGGCTCATGAGCGCCGAGTCTTATAACGC
The DNA here is from genome assembly GCF_044809155.1 of Vreelandella venusta. Taxonomy (GTDB): domain Bacteria; phylum Pseudomonadota; class Gammaproteobacteria; order Pseudomonadales; family Halomonadaceae; genus Vreelandella; species Vreelandella venusta_B. The sequence goes on along the minus strand of NZ_CP085241.1, from coordinate 1,649,096 downwards.
CTGGTGGATATCACCACGAATATCACCGCAGTCGGAAATGCCGACGCAAATTGATTGATGAGGGCAACTGTGAACGATAACACCATGTCCATTCCCCACTTAATAATGAGTGCCAGCACGGTTGTTCAGCTGGTGATGCTACTACTTGTAGTGGGCTCGATTCTCTCGTGGGTGGTGATTTTCCAGCGGAGCATTGCACTGCGTAAAGCAAGGCAGGAGTACAACCAGTTCGAAGAAGCTTTTTGGTCGGGCGTCGACCTGAACGAGCTGTACCGAGAAATCCCAGCCGACGACCCCCGCCATGGAGCGGAGCACGTCTTTCAAGCAGGGTTTCGCGAGTTCAACCGGCTCATGCCTAAAACACGCAATGCCGACTCCGTATTAGAAGGGGTTCAGCGCAGCATGCGCGTTGCATGGTCTCGCGAAGAAGACCGCTTAACACAGCACTTGGTTTTCTTGGCCACCGTCGCTTCAGCTAGCCCCTATATTGGTCTATTTGGCACCGTGTGGGGCATCATGGGCTCTTTCCAGGCGCTTTCTATGACGCAGCAAGCCACATTGGCAACGGTGGCACCTTGGATTGCAGAGGCGTTAATTGCTACAGCCATGGGGCTTTTTGCTGCCATTCCAGCGGTGATTTTCTACAATCGCCTATCCAATGATGCGGCTCGCTTACTGGGTAAATATGAAGACTTTGCCGAAGAGTTTCACGCTATCTTGCACCGTAATCTGCAAGGCCGTGACGGCAAGCCTAACGCCAGTTAAGGGAGTCTGCCATGCAAGGTCCATTCAACCGTAGCGGCAAAAGCAAGCCGATGGGGGAGATTAACGTCGTCCCCTTTATCGACGTAATGTTGGTATTGCTGGTGATCTTTATGATCACAACCCCATTGCTGACACAGGGGGTAGACGTCGATTTACCGCAAGTCACTTCAGAACCCATCGAAACCCAAGAGGATAACGACCCCATCATCATCTCCGTCGATCGCGAGGGTAACTATTTTATTACTCTTGGCGAAGACACCTCGGTCGTCTCTCTGGATCAAATGTCCGAACGTATTATGGCGATTCTACAGCGCAGCCCAGATACACCGGTTATGGTACGTGGTGACCGTGACGTGCCTTATGGCCAGATCGTTCTACTTATGAGTACGCTGCAGCGCTCAGGTGTCGCTAATGTGGGGCTGCTTTCCGAGCCGCCGCAAGATGGGTAAAGGTAACGCACCGATGGCTACCGATACTCATCGAGACCCTCAGGATGTTGGCTACACGCTACCAGCCATTTTGGCCGTTGCTTTGCATTTGATGGTGGTCGTGTTTAGCTTAATCAGTTTGCCAACATCGACGTCAGAGCCTGACTCTTCTTCGATTGTGCAGGCGACGTTTGTCAGTACAGAAACATTTACAGATCAGGCGCAGCAGATTACTGAGCAGCAAGCAGCCCTGAGCAGGGCTGCAGAGGCTGATGAAACTGAGCCAACGCCAGAGCCGCAGCCGGAACCTTCGACTGAGCCCTCCCAAGAAGCTGCTCAACAGCAAGCAGCTGAAGAAGCAGCTCAGCGTGAGGCCCGGCAAGCCGAACAGCAGCGTGCTCTAGAAGAAGCTCAAGCCCAAGCTGAAGAAGCGGCGCAAAGACGTGCCGAAGAAGCACAGCGCTTAGCAGAAGAGCAGGCCATTGAAGCAGAAGCACGTGAAAAAGCGCAGCGTCAGCGTGAGGCAGAAGAGCAGCGTGTCCGTGAAGAAGCGGAAGCACAGCGCCAGCGCGAAGCGGAAGAGCAGCGTGCCCGTGAAGAAGCAGAGGCCCAGCGTCAGCGTGAGGCAGAGGAGCAGCGTGTCCGTGAAGAAGCGGAAGCACAGCGCCAGCGCGAAGCGGAAGAGCAGCGTGCCCGTGAAGAAGCAGAGGCCCAGCGTCAGCGTGAGGCAGAGGAGCAGCGTGCCCGTGAAGAAGCAGAGGCTCAGCGCCAGCGCGAAGCCGAAGCTCAGCGTGAACGTGAAGAGGCAGAAGCCCAGCGCCAACGGGAAGCCGAAGCCCAACGTGCCAGAGAAGAAGAGGCGCGGCGTGAGCGTGAAGCCGAAGAGCGCCGTGCTGCGGAAGCCGCTGAAGCTGCAATGCAGCGTCAGCTAGCGGGTGAAGCGGAAGCTGCAGCCAACGCGCAGCAGGCCCAGCAGGCAGCAAACAGCTTCATTAATATTGTTCGCCGTGCGGTGGAACAGGCTTGGATTATTCCGCCAGGTGCAAGTAATGCGATGAGTGCTACGATTCAAGTAAGGCTAGGGCCATCAGGTGAACTGTTGGCAACCTCTATTGTTACGACAAGTGGCGATAGTACGTTTGACCGGTCTGCGATGCAGGCCGTTGAACAAGCTGCACCTTTCGGCGAGTTACGAGAATTACCCGCCGATCAGCAGCGTAATTTACGCCAATTTAATCTGCGATTTACCCCGGGGGATGTTCGCTGATGCAAACCTTTAGCAAAGTGTGGCTGTTTTGCGTATTGCTGTTTGTTAGCAGTGCAGTACATGCAAATCTTACGATTGAAATAACGCGTGGGAGTGATCAAGCGCTACCCATTGGGGTCGTGCCTTTTGCTGGCGGCGACAATATGCCAGAAGACATCGCGCAAATTATTCATGACAACTTAGAAAGAAGTGGCTATTTCTCGCCACTTGAGCGTGATGCTATGTTTGACCGCCCAAGCCAGGCAGGCGAGGTAGAGTTCGGCACATGGCGTTCACTGGATGTGCGTTACTTGGTAGTAGGGCGCGCACAGCAAACGGACAGCGGCTATCAACTGCAGTTTGATTTAATGGATATCAGTGGTCAGCGGCGCATAATGGGAGAGACGGTCACTGCCGATGCCAATGACCTACGTGGCGCAGCGCACTACATTAGCGACCAGATTTTCGAGGCCATTACCGATATCCGAGGCGCTTTCTCAACGCGCATCGCTTATGTAACGGCCCAGGGGCTGGGCGACAATATGCAGTTCGGTCTTTATGTAGCGGATGCGGATGGTCGCAATAGCCAGCAAGTGCTCACCTCAGATCAGCCGATCATGTCACCTTCATGGTCACCAGATGGCAGGAAGCTGGCCTATGTCTCTTTTGAGACCGAGCGTCCTGCTATTTATATTCAAGATGTAGCGACCGGACAACGGGTGCAGGCCACCTCGTTTGAAGGCATTAACGGTGCGCCGACCTGGTCGCCGGATGGTCGACGTATCGCCATGTCGCTTTCTAAAGATGGCCAACCGGAAATTTATATCTTAGATGTGGCTAATCGCTCTATTGAACGCATCACGCAAAGCAACAGTATTGATACCGAGCCTGCTTGGTCGCCTGATGGCCGCAGCCTTATTTTCACGTCTGATCGCAGCGGCGGGCCGCAAATTTATCGCCACGTATTAGGTAGCGGTGAAACAAACCGCGTGACGTTTACGGGCAATTACAATGCCCGTGCACGTTATGCGCCAGACGGTGAACAGATATTTTTAATTCACCGCTCAAGCCGTGGTTACCAAGTAGCACGCCAGGAACTCGATGGGGGTCGCTTAGTTGTGCTGAGTGAATCAACAAGGGATGAATCTCCTAGTGTTGCTCCGAACGGGACCATGGTAATCTTCGCTACCCAACAGGGTAACAATGGGGTGCTGAGTGCTGTATCGGCCGATGGTCGTTCGTCATTTAGATTGCCCGCAGCACAGGGTGATGTCCGCGATCCCGCGTGGTCACCTTTCTTAAATTAAAATTGAACTGCATTTGTTTTCTGTTTTCAGGCAAGGAGTCTGATTATGCAACTTAAACCGTTGGCTCGCTCATTGGCAGTAGCGTTATCTATCGTAGTTATCGCTGGCTGTTCCAGCACCGGCGGAACCCAAGATGGTGACTCCTACGGTAGCCAAGATGGCAGCAGCATGGGATCCACCTCGGGTGTTGGCACGGGTGGCCAATACGGCTCCACATCAGGCGCTGGTGCAGGCGCTGGTCAGCAAGCCGACTCACGTATTCCTGAAGTACGCACCATTTACTTCGATTTTGACCGCGATACTATCAAGGGCGAATACGAATCAGTGGTGATGGCGCATGCTCGCTATCTGCGCGCTAATCCCAACGCGCAAGTTGTACTTCATGGCCATACTGATGAGCGCGGCACGCGTGAATACAACATGGCACTGGGTGAGCGTCGCGCAGGGGCCGTACAGCGTTTCCTAAACATCCAAGGGGTATCCTCTTCACAAATGAGCGTGGTTAGCTACGGTGAAGAGCGCCCAGCTGCAAGCGGACAGACTGAGAGCGCGTACTCACAAAATCGCCGCGTTGTCTTTAATTATTGATGGCATTGGCGTGCTAATGACACGCCAATAGCGCAATGGAGTCATCATGAATCACAGTCTCAAACGCTATTTTGAGAGGCTGTGCGGTGCGGGAGCCATAGTGCTCCCGCTGTCCGTATTGCCCCTGGCTGCTGTGGCTCAGCAGCCGCTTGTTCAAGACCTTTCATCGGGCTCTTCCAGTAGTTTTTATCAGCAAACCCAACGACAAGAAGCCTCGGCTGGAAACCTGGTACTTTTTAATCAGGTGCAAGAACACCAGCAGGAAATTCAGCAGTTGCGCGGGCAGATTGAAGAGCTTCGCCACCAGCTGGAGCAGCTGCGTCGCCAGTCGCAGCAACAGTACCTCGACATTGAAGACCGCTTAATGAGCAGTGGCCCTAGTCAAATCGAGCAATCCACTCCACAGGTCGAACCCGAAGCAGCAGAGCAGGTAGTAAACGCCCCATCTGTACGCAACGTTAGTGAAGAAGCTCAGGCGGATTACCAAGCGGCATTTGCTCATGTTCAAGCAAGACGCTTTAGCGACGCTATCGCTGCTTTTGAAGCATTTGTGGCTGACCATCCCGACAGTAGCTTGACCGCCAATGGCCACTATTGGCTGGGTGAACTTTATGCTGCGGAAGGCGAACTAAGTTCAGCAGATGAAGCTTTTAGCCGTGTAATAGAGCAGTACAGCAGTAGCAGCAAAGTGCCCGATGCACTTTACAAACTGGGGCTTGTAAAAGCACGCCAGGGTGAGGCTGAACGCAGCAGAGAACTGCTTGAGCAAGTGCGCGATGACTATCCGCAAAGTAGTGCTGCCGGTCTCGCGAATGATTTTCTCCGTCAGTCTGCAGGATAGGCCTGAACTATTTTTTTCGCTTCAAGGAAACCTCATGAGCTGCAAAATCGACTATCAACCAACGGCCAACCTGTTAGAAAACCGCGTCGTGTTGGTAACCGGTGCGGGTGACGGTATTGGCCGCGCTGCGGCGCTAAGCTATGCCCGCCATGGGGCAACGGTTGTTCTATTAGGGCGTACCATCGCAAAACTCGAAAGCGTTTATGATGAAATTGAAGCGGCAGGTGGCCCGCAGCCGGCCATTTTCCCGCTGAATTTTGAGGGCGCGTCTCTCAAAGACTTTCATGATATGGCTGAGACGCTGGATAAAGAGTTTGGGCGCTTAGATGGGTTACTTCATAACGCCGGGTTGCTAGGACGCATTACGCCCTTTGAGCAGTATAATCCCGAGCTTTGGGAACAGGTAATGCAGGTAAACATAAACGGGCCTATTTGGATGACACAGGCATTATTGCCTCTGCTTCAGCAATCCAAAGATGCATCGGTTATTTTTACGTCGTCAAGCGTTGGCCGTAAAGGAAGGGCCTACTGGGGAGCCTACTCAGTTTCCAAGTTTGCCACTGAAGGCTTTGCAGAAGTACTGGCGGATGAGTTGGAAAACCAGGCTAATATTCGTGTTAATACGCTCAATCCTGGTGCAACACGAACACAGATGCGACGCACCGCCTTTCCAGGAGAGGATCCTGCGACGCTGCGTACGCCTGAAGAGATCATGCCGACGTACCTCTGGTTAATGGGGCCAGACAGTACGGGCGTTAGTGGCCAAAAACTTGATGCCCAGCCACCCCGCGTTTAAAAGCTCAGTCAAACAGGCGGGGCTTGCAAGGTGCTCTAAACGTTTATTGCTAATTTATTGTTTAGCCGTATGATGAAATGCGTTTAGAGCATCAACTAAATCTTCACAGGTTTCAAACCAGATATCGGCGGGCCACTGCTGGTAATTATCTTCTTCACTAATATAACCATAGCCAACGGCGACGGCCGTCATCCCTGCTGCTTTCGCTGCGTCCATATCACGTACGTGATCACCAACATACCAACACGCCTGCGGAGCAACGCCAAGGCGGTGTGCTGCTTCCCACAGCGGCTCAGGCGAGGGCTTCTTAACACTCAGGTCATCGGCACAAAGCAGTGCACCTGGCTTTAAGGCTAAGGCTTCAAGCAGAGGCAGGGTATAGCGTCGCGGTTTATTGGTGACAATACCCCATAAGCGCGATTCTGAATGCCACCGAGTGAGCCACTCATCTAACGGTTTAAATACCTGGCTATGTACCGCCACTGCTTGTTCATAGGCATCTAATAAATATTGCCTGGCGGCATCATGTGCCTGAGTCCCACTTTCAAGGCCAATCGCCAAGGTGACCAGGGCACTTCCTCCATTAGACACTTGCCCCCGAATTTTCTCGAAAGCCAGTGGCGCCAAGCCGTGATGCTGTCTTAAGGCATTAGTTGCTTGGGCTAAATCTGGTGCGGTATCCACTAACGTGCCATCTAAGTCAAAAAGTACTGCCTCTGGCACTGTTTTTGAAACTGCTTTTGAAAATGTCGTTGGCATTTATGAGTTCACCTTGCGGCAATACATCATATAGTTGACCGATACGTCATGGGCGACCAAGCGATAACGCCGTGTTAAGGGATTATAGGTAAGCCCCGTTTGCTCCCGTATTTCCAGCCCGGATGCCCGTGACCAAGCAGCCATTTCAGAAGGGCGGATAAATTTAGCGTAGTCATGGGTGCCCCGGGGTAATAGCCTCAACACGTACTCAGCGCCCAATATGGCAAACGCATAAGATTTGGGGGTTCGGTTTAAGGTCGAGAAAAATACATAGCCGCCTGGACGTACTAGTCGGCTGCACGCTTGAATGACAGAGGCCGGGTCAGGCACGTGCTCTAGCATCTCCATGCAGGTAACAATGTCGAAGCTGCCTGCCTGTTGATCTGCCAAGGCTTCAACACTGATGTTACGGTAGTCAATCTCAACGCCGCTCTCTTCTGCGTGCAAGCGGGCAACCCCCAAGGGCGCTTCACCTAGATCGATACCAGTCACCTTGGCTCCCCGATGCGCCATAGACTCACTTAATATGCCGCCGCCACAGCCCACATCCAGCACCCGTTTGCCAGCCAGTCCTGCACGGGCGTCAATAAAGTCAAGTCGTAACGGGTTAATCTCGTGCAGTGGTTTGAATTCACTTTGAGGGTCCCACCAGCGACTGGCGAGCGCTTCAAATTTAGCCACTTCCGCTGCATCGACGTTGCCTTGATAGCGATCAGCAGTGCTATCCTGAGGTGACGCTTGCATATTTTGCACTCCTTAACCTAAAGAGGGTTTGTCTATCTAATTATGCTGGATGTTATTGCCTTCGCCTGCTGGGGGATTACGTGCAAGGTGGCATCCGGCTCATCGTTCAGTATTATGTCATTCTAAACACTCCTTGGGTGGAACGCATGAAAAGGAACTTTGCATAATGTATAACGGCCTATTTTTCCGAACATTATCTTGTCATGGAGTGTAAGTGATGCGCGTATTACTCCACGGTAGTGAATTAAGTGCCGCGACGGCTGCTGCTGCGCTAGCCTGGGTGGGTCATCACGTGGACTGGCTGCTGCATGAAGATGCCCAGTGGTCTGACCTCTCTGATGAAGATTGGTTACGTCGTGAACCAGAGCTAATGACACATATTGCTCAAGCTTTCTCCAGCGGTACGCTGCGAATTATCGAATCGCTTGAGCAAGCCGGCACACCTGATGTGGTATGGCTAGCGTTATCTCCCGGACAGCGTCAGTCAGCCAATATGCTACTTCAACACTCTATTTTTAAATCGCACAGCGGTGCAGTGCTGATTAATAACTCGACGTTCCCCGTAGGTGAAACTGAGCGGCTTCATGCGGTCATGGGCGCTCAGCATAGTAGTGTTGCGCTGCCAGATACGCTTGAAGAGGGCCGGGCTTGGACATCGTTTACCCGCCCTTTGCGGTGGTTGTTAGGCTGCGATGACGCAAGGGGCGAACAGATAACCCGAGAACTCTTACGTGCCTTCAATCGACGCAGCGAGGTGTTCCAACGCATGCCCTGCCGAGCAGCTGAGCTGACCAAGCTTGCCATCAACGGCATGTTGGCAACACGCATAAGCTACATGAATGAAATTGCAGGCCTTGCCGATACGCTCGGTGTTGATGTAGAGCATGTTCGTCAAGGGATGGGGGCAGATACCCGCATCGGGTTTGAGTATTTGTACCCAGGCTGTGGTTTCGGTGGGCCTAATTTCTCCCGTGATTTAATGCGTCTAGCCGATGTCCAATCAGCCAGCGGCAGATATTCGGCGCTGCTTGAGCAAGTCATGGATATCAACGAGCAGAAAAAAGAGACCTTGTTTAGAAAGCTATGGACTGTCTTTGAAGGTGACTTAGCGGGAAGAACCATCGCCATTTGGGGGGCTGCTTTTAAGCCTGGCACCGCACGTATTGATCATGCACCGGTATTAACGCTACTGGAGGCACTATGGGCGCAGGGTGTTAAGGTGAGGCTGCATGATCCAGCGGCGATTCCAGCCTTACACACCGCTGTCGGTAAGCGCGACGATTTAATCACGTTTGAGGAGGATCCCTACGAAGCGTGTGAAGGCGCCGATGCACTGATGCTGGTAACAGAGTGGAAATCCTATTGGAACCCTGACTGGCATCGCTTAGCCTCGTTACTAAGCGCTAAGTTAGTGCTCGATGGGCGCAACATCTACGACCCAGCCTTTGTAGCAAGCTGCGGCTTACGCTACAGAGGAATCGGGCGCCGTGCCGACCCGACGACTTTCGAGGAATAATCATGCCCAATAGCACTTCGTCCCAGCGCATTGTTCCCGATGTGGATCAAAGTCTGACCGCGCAACATTTGCGTTACCGCAAGGGGCCAAGGCTATGGCCTTTGTGGTTAGTGATGACAGTCATCGTTATCGCACTGGGTGCTGCGGCAGTGGGTCTCTGGTACGAGCGTGAGCGTTTATTAAACGACCTTCACCGCGTTAGCGGGGAAGTGTCAAACCTACACGCCAGGCTAGACTCAGATGACACAGATACCCAAGATACGATAACCTTTGTACAGGCTCAGATGGCAACACTCTTTCAAGAGCAGGAACAGCTGGCCATGGTCGTCACCAATACCCGCCAAGAGCTTTATGGCTTGTTAACGGCCAATGAGGAGCTTGTTTCGGATGATGCGGTCAGCTCGCTCTCGCAGTCCCTTGAACAGCTTCGCGAACAGGCCAGCCTTCGTGACGGGCAGCTGGCGGCTATTCGCAGCTCCCTAAATGCACTGGAGCAGTCGGGTACATCTGGGCGGCAGAATCTCCTTGAGGAGGTTTCTCATCTTGAACAGGATACCGTCCAGCGCTTTGCAGTGCTTGAACGCCAGCTAGCAGCCGAAAGTGATGAATTAGAGGCGGAATTTACCCGCTGGCGTGAAGCAGTAGATCAGCGATTAAGCACGCTTTCTTCAACTGTCGAAACACTCAGTACGACTGAGTCATCGGCAGCGAGTCAAGCTTCACTGGATGCGTTAGAACAGCAGTGGGCACAACAAATCAATACGTTAGAAAGCGATATTCGGCAGGTACGCCAAGCACAGTTAGCCTTCAGTGCGCAGATGGAAATGCTCCGGTAGAAAGTATCTATCGAATTGCTGATCTAGTTAGGGATAAACCGTATGGGAAAACAACGGCGATGGCCGGTAGCCAAAAAGTCAGCTTGCTTAATGGCACTGCCTTTCTTCACGTTGAGTCCCACCTCATGGGCACTAAACGCTGCAATCAGTGGGGTGAGTAGCCCAGTTGAGAGCAATATCGATGCTTATCTACAAAGCATTGATGAAGAACTCTACACCGAAGTTCGCCTTGAAGGAGAGATTAGGCAACGGGCGCGTGAAGCCATGCGTGTTTTTGGTTATTACGAACCTGAAATTACGGTGGAACTGAATCAAACGCCGGTTTCAGTTCAAATAGAGCCTGGGCCTCAGGTTAGAATTGAGGTGTTATCGATCAATATTACCGGCGACGCCCAGAGTGATCCCCCTTTTCAAAACGCTCTCGACAGCTTTCCTTTACGTGAGGGCGATGCTTTACAGCATGCACCCTGGGATCGACTGCGTAACCAACTGTCGGGCCTCGCCATTGAGCGAGGTTACTTTGACTGGGCGTTTGCTGATCGCAAGATGGAAGTCAGGCCTTACCTTGAAAGCGCTCGTCTCTACATGGATTTTAATAGCGGGCCTCGTTACCAATTTGGTGAGACGTCTATTGTCGGTAGTCACATCGAGCCTGAGCGTCTGCGTCAAATGCAGACATTTGAAACCGGCGCCCCTTACTTGGCGGAATCTCTAGCCCGCTATAACCAGCGTCTAGCAGAGACAGGGTGGTTTAGTTCCGTCAGCGTCCGTCCTCGTTTAGAAACCGCTCAAGAACTCACTATCGCGCCTTTTTCTGGCGGTGCTCCTTGGTGGAACGAAGCGACCGCTTCTCAGCCCCAGCGGCCTCGCCTCTCCAGTGCGGCACTGGCCAGCGCCTTGAGCCTTAATCGTCGCGATGAAGACGATACGCGCCTACCCATTGATGTGAGCGTTGAACCCGCTGATCGCCACCAGTTTGAGGTGGGTATTGGCTTTGCGACCGATGTTGGGCCTCGGTTACGCTTTGGCTGGCAACAGCCTTGGATCAATCGCTTTGGGCATAGTCTCAATCATGACGTGTATATTTCCGCACCAGAACAGCGTTTTACCGGTGTCTATAACATTCCGTTGGAAGACCCTCTCCGCGATAACTACCGCCTTCAATATGGCGTGCGCAACCTAGACGATGGCGACACACAGTCGCTGGAAGGTACGGTGGAGATCGCCCGCCGCTGGGAGTTTGAGAATCGCTGGGTGCAAACGCTTTATTTTAGAACCACGTTTGAAGATTTTACCCAAGGCGGGATGTCAGATGACGCGTGGTTATTTTATCCGGGTATTCAGTGGTCTCGAACGCGAACACGGCCACAACGCTTTCCTCTATGGGGTGACCGTCAGCAGCTTTCCATCGAGTACTCTGATCCGGTTTGGGGGTCTGACGCCCAATTTGCTCGCGTAACAGGGGACACAGAGTGGATCCGCACCATTGGCAATGATAACCGGTTCTCTGCAAGGGTTAGCATTGGCGCCATAGAAACCGATGACTTTGATAAGTTACCCCCCTCTTTGCGTTTCTTTGCTGGGGGTGACCGAAGCGTTCGGGGTTACTCTTTTGAAAGTTTATCGCCCACAAACGAAGAGGGCCGATTGCGTGGCGGGCAGCAGCTGCTCACCTCAACGCTTGAGTACCAGCGACGCGTAACGGGAGATTGGTGGGGCGCCACGTTTGTAGATAGTGGTGATGCCTTCGATAACTGGGGACCAGAAGATCTCAAAACCGGTGCAGGGGTGGGAGTACGCTGGATCTCTCCCGTAGGTCCTATTCGTTTTGATGTCGCGCACCCTTTCGATAGTGAAGATGACTGGCGTGTGCATTTTTCCATTGGTCCTGAATTCTAGGAGAGCAGTTTGGCTAGGGATGAAACAGCAGCTTCTGTAAGTCGCCAGATGCTCTCACCTAAGAGACGCCTGTGGTTAACGGTGTGGAGTTTTATACGCTTATTAATCGTTTTACCTCTTTGGTTGATGGGCCTCGTAGCGCTGCTACTGGGCGTGGCGCTATCACCTTGGGGTACCGAGCAGCTATTTTCACAAGGTGAGCAGCGCGGTTATTTTACTTTTGAGCAGCAGGATGGCGCGCTTCTGGACCGCTTTACGCTGCAGGGGTTCCAGCTTGCTATCGGCGATACACGTGTCCAAATTGATAACTTCGAACTTGCCTGGGCGGATGACTGTGTTCTTTCTGGACGCCTTTGCCTGGATCTGTTGCGCCTTGAAGGTGCCGATCTTCGCCTGGGGAGTGGGGCAGGCGCCTCAGAAGAAGAGGCGCAAGATTCTAGCGAGCAATCCCGCATACAGCTGCCATTCCCTATTGAATTACGTGCTATTGAAATAGCTGATGTTCAAATCCAGTTAGCCGACGGGACTCGCGTTACCTGGGATGCGTTTACGACCTCGGTTATCGCAGAACAGAGTGACGTACGCGTTGCAGCCACCGAGCTTGTGGGGCCAACCCTGTATCTCCCCCCATCGCCTGGCGTTCAGCTGACTCAGGGCATCGAAACGCCGCTGATGGCCGAAGGTATTGATGGAGCTGTCGCTGCTGCGCTTCCAACAGCTGGTGGCATTGCTGCTGCTCAACTGAGCACAGCGCCATCTGGTGAACGGTTAGCACTGCCTGAAATTACCCTCCCCATAGACCTTCACCTTGAAGCCTTAACGGTGACTGACTTTCATCTGGAAGGTGCGTTTGACTACCGTGTTGAACGCCTAACGCTGGAAGCTGAAACCCAAGGTAATCAGATAACGATTAATCAACTAGACGTATTAACTCCCGATGCCTATGCATCGCTGGCTGCCCAGTCTTCATTAGAAGGGGACTATCCGCTAGAAGCACGGTTAACCGCAGAGCTTTTCCTACCCGAACTCTTCCCAGCGCTTGAGGGAGAAGAACTGGTGCTTGAGCTATCGGGTAACCTTGCCGAGCTTTACGTTGATTTAGCAGCAAGCGGGCAGGTAAATGCAAACCTAACGGCCCACGTTGACGCTTTGTCGCCAACGATCCCCTTTGAAGCACGCCTGCAAAGTGAGCGCTTGCAGTGGCCGCTCACTGAAGCCAGTGATAGCGAGCAAGAGGTCTATTCAGTCGACGCACTCGACCTTGCTGTCACGGGTAGCTTAGAGGCGTATCAACTTTCACTGGCGTTTAACGCTGAAGGGCCACAAGTACCCTCTACCCAGGTAAATATTACTGGGGATGGTAACCTTACGTCGTTCCGTTGGGAGCCACTCACGCTGCGCATTGATGAGAGCCTGCTCCATAGCGAAGGGCAAGTTAGCTGGGAAGCACCGCTGCAGGTTGATTCACGCATCCGCTTAGAGCAGTTTGATCCTTCGCATTTTGTGGATCAGCTTAATGGCAGTTTGACGGGTGACATTGCTCTAAACGTGCGCCAAGTCGACGACTTATGGGAAGTAAATATTCCTGAGCTGGCTATTGAAGGGGAGCTGCAAGAGTACCCACTCACGTTACAGGCAGCCTTGGAGGCGAATAGTAACCTTGAGGTTAATGTTCAAGAGCTACTGTTTACCCAAGGAGACAACCAATTGACCGCCCAAGGTCAAGTCAGCCAAGAAGCAATGTCATTAGACGCTAACATCGCTCTGCGTCAGCTACAAACCCTGCACCCTGACTTGGCCGGCACACTAACCGGCAACGTCCAGGCGAGCGGCAGCTTTTCTCAGCCATCTCTGGTCGCTCAGCTTTCTGGACAACGTTTGCGCTTTGCCGAGAACCGGATAGAGCAGCTGTCGCTTGCCGCGGATGTCACAGGCATCGATGATCCAAGCCTTGATATTGAGCTGGATTTACAGCAGATCAATGCGGGAGGGCAGTCGCTCACTAGCGCGGCGTTAGCGTTAAGTGGCCGCTTATCCCAGCATGCGCTGACGATGAACGTTCAAGGCGAACCCAGCAGTGCGCTTAGCCGCGCGCAGCTTGCTATTAACGGTCGATTTGACCAACAAGCTCAGCAGTATCAGGGGCAGTTGACTCCATTGGAAATCGACTCCGATGGAGGAGACATTCGCCTGGAAGCGCCGCTAGACCTAGGTTACAACCTTGCTAGCGGGCAGCTGCGGGTCTCGCCATTCTGCCTGCGTAGAGAGCAGGGCGGGCTCGTATGTTCAGAAGAGGCGATTGATGGATCTGCTGAGCAGGGGCGTGCTGTTCTCACCGTGCGCGAAGTCCCCATGGAAATGCTGGAGCCCTTCTTACCTGAAGAGTGGCGTTTTGAGGGCGATACCACCGCCAATGTGACGGCCTCTTGGCGTCAAGGGGGAACCCAGTGGCAAGCTGATGTGCAACTTCTTAGTGAGTTAGCCATTACGGCTGTTAATGATTACGGCCAGCCTGTCCAACTGCCTGACATTAGCGTCAATGCGCAGATTGACGCTAACCAGGCAAGAGCAGATGCCGACATAACGCTATCACTCTCAGAAGCGGGTGAGCTTTCACTCAACCTTTCCGTTAATGATCCAGTGGGCGAGGGAGCACTTGCAGGTGAGCTCCGTGCGGACAGTATCTCGCTCGAACCCTATCGCCCTCTGTTAGTGGGCATGGATCGCCTAGAGGGCAACTTAAACGGCAGTGTGCAAATTAGCGGCACTACCCAGCAGCCAGACTTACAGGGAGAGCTAGCCTTACGCCGTATTCGTGTCCACGGGCCTGAAATACCCGTTGATATTCAAGACGGTGCATTGGTCGTTGCCTTTGACGGCGAGCAGGGGGATATCGATGGTTTCTTAGCCGCCGAGCGTGGCCGTCTCAATATTACAGGTGACGCTTACTGGCCCACCGGCGACAACTGGCGAATTGGGGTCGATTTAAGCGCCACCCAAGAGCCCTTGCTCGTCGCGCTACCGCAATTCGGGCGTCTTGAGGCGGCACCTGATATCCGCATCAGAGTAACACCTGAGTTGCTGCAAGTTCGCGGCAATGTAGATATCCCCTGGGCACGCTTGGAGATCGGCGAGAGGTCTCCTTCAGCGATTGCACCCAGCGCTGATGAAATTATCATCACCGAACGCGATGACCGTGAAGCCGAGCGCTTAGCCCAGCAGCGCGCCGATAATGGAGAGCCGAGCGCCGCTGCAGAGCTAGCCCAAACCGGTATGGCCCTAGACGTCCTTATTACGCTGACGCTGGGCCGCGACATGCTGTTCTCAGCCTATGGGCTTGAGTCGGGATTAGGCGGTACATTAGAGATCCGTCAGGATAGCGGCGCGTTGCAGCTGTTCGGGGATGTGAATTTAGTCGATGGGCGTTTTCAGGCTTTCGGCCAAGATCTGCTGATACGCCGTGGGCAGCTGCTCTTTAGTGGCCCTCCCGGCTTACCAGTGTTGGATTTTGAAGCTGTTCGTAATCCTGAGGTGACAGAAGATGACGTTATTGCCGGCCTGCGGGTGTCGGGCAATGCCGAAGAACCTAACGTATCGATCTTCTCAGAGCCGGCCATGGATGAAACGCGCGCACTCTCTTATCTCTTACGTGGACGTGCCCCTGATGCCTCTGGCGGAGGCATAGATAGCGCTTTAACCACGGCACTTATTGGCATGTCCTTGGGTCGTACAGGTGGCGCCGTTGGCTCTATTGGTCAAGCGTTTGGTATCGATGACTTAACGCTAGACACCACCGGCGCTGGTGACGAAAGCCAGGTGGCTGTCAGCGGGCAGCTAACCGATGATATTCGTATTAGCTATGGCGTGGGTATTTTCTCACCCATTGCCGAATTAACGCTTCGCTATACGCTCTGGCGTAATTTATATGTGCAAGCGGTTTCCGGCGCTAACCAAGCGGTGGACTTAATTTATACGTTTACCCGATCCGGCGACCCCCACATTTACCCACGGGATTGAGAAAAGACACTATGGCACTATTTTCTGATACAACAACGGCACTGCCTGGTCGCGATACAGCCATCGAAACCAGTCAAACACATACCATTAACGACCACTCCCTACATCCCCCTTTTCCGGAAGGGCATGAAGAAATCGTCTTCGGCATGGGGTGCTTTTGGGGAGTCGAGCGTTTGTTTTGGCAGCAGCCAGGGGTTTATGTAACAGCGGCGGGGTACGCGGGAGGCTCAACGCCTAACCCAACGTACCAAGAAACCTGCACCGGTCGCACAGGGCATACTGAAGTTGTCCGAGTCATCTATAACCCAAACCAGGTCACGCTTGAAACCTTGCTGCAAATCTTTTGGGAACAGCATGACCCCACCCAAGGTAACCGCCAGGGTAATGATATTGGCAGCCAGTACCGTTCAGCTATTTTTACCACCACTGCTGAACAAGTCGACGCTGCTAAACACAGCGCTGCCGTTTATCAGCAAGCACTTAATCGCTCCGGTAAAGGGGTCATTACCACTGAAATCAAACCACTGGATACTTTTTATTACGCCGAATCGTATCATCAGCAGTATTTGGACAAGAACCCAGGCGGCTACTGCGGCTTGAAAGGTACGGGTGTTACTTGCCCCATCGGATGAGTAGGAGTCAATCCATAATGTCATGTTTAGCCCGTTACACTCGACTAAGCGGCTTGATCGCGGCGATGTCCATGTCTTCTGCTTTCGCTTATGCAGCTGAAGAAGAGGCCGCTTCCCACGTTCCGCCAACGCTAGAGAACTCCCCCTTTGCTAGCGAACGGGAAGCCGTCTCGTGGCGTCAGGATGAGCTAAAAGATTTGGAACGCTTACTGCGACAGCTCCGGTTTGATTTGGTCAATAATCGCGATGCACGCGGTGCAGCGCCACGCCTAGTTGAATTACAGCAGCTTGCAACTTCGGAATATTTTCTGCCTGCGTTTATAGAAGGAACCGATGGGCGTGGCTCTGACGCGCGCCCAGAAATATGGGAGGAGTGGGGCGATTTTGCTGCGGGCTTTCAGGACCTAGAGCAGAAGGTGTCGGTTTTGGTCGAGGCCGCTGAGCAGGAAGACTACCGTGCCGCTACACGAGCTTTTTCAGACGTAAGCCTAAGCTGTCGTAGCTGCCACCGTGCCTACCGGTATAAATAACGTTTGAGCGTATTGATGGGTTTACGCATTAATACGAACAAAAGCTGGGTAAACACGGGGTGGTGGGTGTTAGCTCTCAGTCCTCAGATTGAAGACGATCAATGCGATAGAGTGTTTCTACTTGGCTAAGGCCATTGATCGTGCATTTTAAATCTTTAACCCGACCATCGCTCAATCCATAGACCCAGCCATGCACTGAGATACTTTGACCGCGCTGCCATGCTCGCTGAAGTATCTTAGTGCGGCAAAGGCTATTCACCTGGGCTTTAACGTTCAGCTCACACATGCGGTCGATTTGCTCTTCCAGAGGCAGATGCTCAAGCGCATCACGGTGACGATTGTACTGCTCTCTAACAGAGTGAAGCCAGTAATCCACCACACCGCACTCACCGCCTGTGACTGCTGCCTTAATACCCCCACAACCGTAATGGCCCACAATCATCACATGGCTGACTTTTAGTACATCAACGGCATACTGCACCACAGAAAGCGCGTTCATATCGGTATGGTGGAGTAGGTTAGCTACATTGCGGTGGACGAATACCTCACCCGGCGGTAGCGAAATAATCTGGTTGGCAGGAACCCGACTATCAGAACACCCAATCCATAAATAATCAGGGTTCTGTTGATTGGAGAGGCGCTTGAAATACTCGGGATCCTCTTTGCACATGCGCTCCGCCCAGGCACGATTGTTTTCCAGAAGCGTCGCAATAGGGTCAGACATTGAATCTCCATAGGATGGCATCATCAGGTTGTAGGGTGCTGGACGCGTAATGACAGCGTTGTTTAGAGCAGGAGGTTTTAACCTTCTGAGAATATAAGGTCAATCGCCAGTTTAGCGCTAGCATGATCGCTAAGCGCTGTAAATAGGAGTCCACTATGTCAGCTGATGCTGAGTTTGAATATGATTTATTCGTTATTGGCGCGGGGTCTGGCGGTGTACGCGCTGCCCGTATGGCGGCTGCCGCGGGCGCACGCGTTGGCATAGCAGAAGACCGCTATTTAGGCGGCACCTGCGTCAATGTGGGATGTGTGCCCAAAAAGCTTTACGCTTACGCATCCCATTTTCACGATAGTTTTAGTGATGCTGAAGGGTTTGGGTGGCAAATGGCGGGGCCAGCCACGTTTAACTGGGCTACCCTGCGTGACAATAAAACGAGTGAAATCAAACGGCTGAACGGTATATACCAGCGGATGCTTGAAGGTGCGGGTGTCACTCTTATCAACGCAAGGGCAACGTTAACGGGAGCGCATACCGTCTCATTGCTTAGTTCAGACGGTGAGCAGCTACAGGTTACGGCCAAAAAGATTTTATTAGCGACGGGGGGATGGCCTTGGGTGCCCAATTTCCCAGGAAGCGAACTCGCGATAAATTCCAACCAAGTGTTTGACCTGAAAAACTTTCCAGACCGCTTTTTAGTATTAGGCGGCGGCTATATCGCCGTTGAATTTGCGAGTATTTTTAATGGTTTAGGCAGTGAAACGCACCTAATTTACCGTGGCGACCTCTTTTTGAAAGGTTTCGATCAGGAGGTGCGTGAATTTACGCGTGAAGAAATGGCTAAGAAGGGCGTTAATCTCCATTTTAATACCAATATCGAACGCATCGAGCCCAGCGGCACCGCGTTGAATGTGCATCTCACTACAGGCGAAGTAGTGGAGGTAGATGCTGTTCTTACAGCGACGGGGCGCAATGCCAATACCGAGGGACTAGGGCTTGAAACCTTGGGAGTTGCCCTAGACGCTAGTGGAAAAATAGCGGTTAACGAACGTTATGAAACCTCGGTACCCTCTGTCTTGGCATTAGGTGACTTAACCCAGGGGCCTGAATTAACTCCCGTCGCCCTGGCAGAAGCGATGCAATTGGTTGACATGCATTTTAATAAAGCCGAACCCAAGCCACTGGATTACGCCACCATTCCAACGGCCGTTTTTTGCCATCCTAATATCGGAACAGTAGGACTTTCAGAAGAAGCGGCAAGGGAAAAATATGCCAAAATCCGCGTGTACCGCACGGACTTCAGGTCAATGAAACATACGCTCTCTGGTAATACTGAACGCGTATTAATGAAACTTATTGTCGATGATGCATCAGACATGGTGGTCGGCGCGCACATGGTGGGCGAAGACGCCGGAGAGCTCATTCAGGGCATAGCAATCGCCGTAAGAGCGCAGCTGACCAAGCATGATTTTGATACTACCGTGGGGATTCACCCTACGGGAGCTGAAGAGTTCGTCACGATGAGGACACTGACACGCTACTAAAATGGTGTGACGTCTATTTGGCGAGCGAAAGCTCGCCTTTTTTTATCTCGCGCTGTTTGAACGTTGCTCTAAACTCTTAAAACAAACCGTGCGCAAAAAGCGCCATCCAGGGCGGTTTCAACGCCTATCATAACCAAAAATTATGGAAAACATGCCTGAGGATAATATGATTTTTGAATTGCTCATAATCAGCTGTTATAATAAAAATCAAATTCGCTACAGCGAAGCATAACCATGAGTACGCCTATAACGCCTTTTACACCTTCTGCCGATCTAGCGCGGCCTACCGTTGCTGATGCGGTGGTGGGGCACGCAGAAACACCCCTGTTCATTCGCAAACCTAATGCGGATGACGGCTGGGGCATTTTCGAGCTAATAAAAGCTTGTCCGCCTCTCGATGTGAATTCAGCTTACGCCTATTTATTACTCGCAACGCAATTTCGTGATACTTGCGCTGTCGCCACGAATGAAGAGGGCGAGATTGTTGGCTTTGTCTCAGGTTATGTAAAAGACAATGCGCCTGACACGTATTTCTTATGGCAAGTTGCCGTTGGGGAGAAGGCGCGCGGTACGGGGCTAGCACGCCGTTTGGTGGAAGCAATTATGTCCCGCCCTGAATTAGCCAACGTCCATCATCTGGAAACAACCATTACCCCGGACAACCAAGCCTCTTGGGGGTTGTTCCGTCGCCTTGCCGCCCGCTGGCAAGCGCCTCTTAACAGTCGCGAATATTTCTCTACTGAACAGCTCGGTGGAGAGCACGATCCGGAAAACCTAGTGCGTATAGGGCCGTTTCAAACCGAAGCGCTTTGACGTCCCGTTTTTCCGCTTGTGTGATCCCAGCTTGTTGTCAATCTGCTTGGCTCAACTATCTAAAAAAGGAGGTCGCTTAATGCAGACCCAAACGCTTGAACGCTTAGAATCTAATGTACGTACTTATTCGCGCTCGTTTCCGGTGGTCTTTACCAAAGCACAAAATGCGCGATTAACCGACGAGAACGGCCGTGAGTACATCGATTTCTTAGCAGGTGCTGGCACGCTCAACTATGGCCACAACAACCCCCACTTGAAGCAAGCAATGATTGATTACCTTGCAACGGATGGGGTAGTGCACGGCCTGGATATGTGGACAGCCGCAAAGCGTGACTATCTTGAGACCCTTGAGGAAGTTATCTTAAAGCCGCGTGGACTTGACTATAAAGTTCATTTGCCGGGCCCCACAGGTACTAACGCAGTCGAAGCGGCCATCCGTCTGGCCCGTGTTGCTAAAGGTCGCCATAATATTGTGACTTTTACCAACGGCTTCCACGGCGTCACCATGGGCGCATTGGCCACCACCGGAAATCGCAAATTTCGTGAAGCGACGGGTGGCATTCCTACCCAGGGCGCAAGCTTTTTGCCGTTCGATGGGTACATGGGAGAGCATGCGGATACTCTTGATTACTTTGAAAAACTGCTTCACGACAAGTCAGGCGGGCTGGATATTCCAGCAGGCGTTATCGTGGAAACCGTGCAAGGCGAGGGCGGTATTAACGTGGCAGGCCTTGAGTGGCTTAAGCGCTTAGAGGGTATCTGTCACGCCCACGACATTCTCTTGATCGTGGATGATATTCAAGCAGGGTGTGGCCGCACGGGCAAATTCTTCAGCTTTGAGCATGCAGGCATTACACCCGACATTGTGACCAACTCTAAGTCTCTCTCTGGCTTTGGGCTGCCTTTTGCTCATGTCCTGATGCGCCCAGAACTAGATAAGTGGAAGCCCGGCCAGTATAACGGCACCTTCCGCGGTTTTAATCTTGCCATGGTAACCGCCACGGCGGCGATGAAAAAATATTGGTCTAATGATACGTTTGAGCGTGACGTTCAGCGTAAAGCGCGTATTGTTGAAGAGCGTTTTCAAAAATTAGCAGCGCTACTCAGTGAAAACGGCATGCCTGCTACCGAGCGTGGCCGTGGTCTTATGCGCGGTATCGACGTTGTATCCGGCGACATTGCCGATAAGATTACCAGCAAGGCATTTGAGCATGGCCTGATTATTGAAACGAGCGGCCAAGATGGCGAAGTCGTAAAATGCCTCTGCCCGCTGACGATTACCGATAACGACCTGCTTGAAGCGCTGGATATCTTAGACGCATCGGTGAAGGCTGTTATCAGCCAGTGAGTTAGCGTTTTGTGATCATGCTACGCACCAGTGATTGGCGTATGTACCGATTCAATAGTAGGCCCTAGTTTAGAGCTAAGCGCCTAGTAAAGGAGTATACCTATGATCGTTCGCAACATTGAAGAAGCACGCAAAACTGACCGCTTAGTCACCGCTGAAAACGGCAACTGGGATAGTACGCGCCTGGTACTCGCCAATGACGGTGGTAACTTTTCATTTCACATTACCCGAATCTTTGAAGGCACTGAGACACATATTCATTACAAACATCACTATGAATCTGTGTACTGCATTGAAGGAGAGGGTGAAGTAGAAACACTGGCAGATGGCAAAATCTGGCCTATCAAGCCAGGCGACATCTATATTTTGGATCAGCACGACGAGCACTTGCTCCGCGCTCACAAAACCATGCATTTAGCCTGCGTATTCACGCCGCCTATTACAGGTACTGAAGTACACCGAGACGACGGCTCATACGCGCCTGCTGATGAGTAAGTAACCAGCATCAGGCGGTACGTTAAGCAGAAAAGCAGCCTCGCTATTTAGCAGGCTGCTTTTTGCTACGAGATAAGAAATCTAACGCTAGTCGTTCGTTTCTACTTTTTCAAAAACTAAAGTAATTTCGCCTAACGTAAGGCCAAATTTACGCATTGCAGTACGGTTAATGACTCGGCCATCTGGCTGCAGATACATCCAGTCGTCCATGGCAAAGCGTATATTTCGTCCGCCAACGTCGATTACCAGCGGGTAACGCATATGGAAAGCATGTCCGGATTGGCGAGCCTCAACATCGCCATCAACGTCGTTAGCCGTTCCTAGCCACTCGTCGGGCCCAGTGCGTTCAAATACCCAAACGCGCCGGTCAGTTTCACCATCATCAAACAAAAACGACTCATCCAGCGTCAAAGTGCCATCTTCATAGGTGCCGACAATATCAACAGTAAAACGTCTCTGAACCTCACCTGAGTAGTCCTGTACCATCCCCCAAGCACGTGTGGTTCCGGAGAAGTACTCGGCAATGTCAAAATGGGGTGTAGTATCAGCGTAATCCTCAACATCTACGCTTGCGCATCCGGCAAGTAGGAAGAGAGAGGCCAAGAGAGGCAGCCATATTCTACGTTTCATACAGGATTCCTATATATGGTAGGCAGCATGTATAGTCATTGTAAGAGAAAAGGCGCTTTAAAAGTAGCGATCCGGCATTATTAAGATACTGCCATTAGTTCGCATAATGTATATTATGTTAAATCAAATAAATGTTCGTAGTGAAAACCACGACTACGTTGGACAACCGGTCTCCCTTCTCCTTATCATTCGTGCTCTTATTATCCAAGGATACTACTCGTTATGCGCCCAGGTGTTTTGTGGCTGTTGGCTAGTTTGTCGCTTACGTTTGCAGGCTGTGCCACTATCCAGCCTGATCCTAATGAACCATTACCGCTGAGCGAAGCCTCATTCAATAGCCGCATCATTGAGCTAGAAAACGCCTTGGCACAGCAGTGTGGCGCCACGTCTACGCTGCAAGAGCGTCAGCTCAATCAGCAGCAAGTGCTCATCGCTGACGTCCGAGAAGTAGGCAGCCTGCTGCGTTTTTTACGCGGTGATATCGCTAGCCTAGAGGCTCGTGGCTCAGAGCCAGTTATCATCCGTGAAGAGTGTGAAGCCGTAAGCATTGAAGATACCAAAACCATGTTGGGCCGCAATGAGTGGGTCGGATTACCCAGCATTGGCACCTATTTGAAAGCGCGGGTTGATTCCGGCGCTCATACGTCTTCGCTTTCTGCTTCCAATATCACGCGCTTTGAGCGAGACGGTGAGAACTGGGTGCGCTTTAAGCTTGCCCTCAACGAAGAGGATATTGTTGTAGAGCGTGTCCGCGACGAGTGGATTGAAGCGCCTATCCTGCGCAGAGTGCGTATTGTTCAGGCTTCTGGTGAAGAGTCACGCCCAGTTATCTCGCTGCTAATGACCCTTGGCCCTATTCGCGAAAACGTTGAATTCACCCTCAATGACCGCACGCATTTAGACTACCCCGTGCTATTAGGGCGTCGTTTTATGATGGACATCGCCACGATTGATGTTGCTCAAACTTATATTCACGAGCGTCCTGAGTTCCCTGGTGGTGAGCCAGCCGAGCAAGCCGCTGATGATGAACTGGCTGATCAAGACGATACCGAAGAATAACCGCTCTCCTCTGCCGCTTTTCGTTGAAAGGAATCTTCATGTCACGGCTGCCGTTTTATTTAATTGTAGGGTTTTTGCTAGTTGCGGGTATTGCTACCAGCATCCACAGGCATATTCAGTTTGAGATCCCCTGGTTTCCCGGCGAACAGCGCCAAGTGTGGGAAATTGAGGCCGTCATTAATTTCAATGCGCAAAACGGGCCTGTTCAGGTCGATTTGGCGCTGCCCAGCCATCAGGCCGGTTTCCGTGTGCTCACAGAAAACACGGCGTCCTCCGGCTATGGGTTAGCGTATCAGGCCGATGAGCTTGGTCGTCAGGCGCAATGGACTATCCGTGAAGCTGCAGGCAGCCAACAGCTTTACTACTCCGTACAAATGCTGGTTTCTCCTGACGCCCGCTCACCGATACAAACGCCGCCCGAGCTCTCTCCTCCACCTCCCTGGGAGAGCCCCTATGACACAGCGGCTAACCAGCTCATCGAGCGTGCTTGGGGGCGTAGTGCGAATAACGCGACCTTTGCCCGTGAGCTGATACTGGATATCAATGGCGATCGACAAGGCGAAAACGCTCGCTTGCTGCTCACTCAAGAGCAGCCTTCTACCCTGGTGGTACGCTTACTCAATCAAGCGGGCGTTCAAGCGCGCGAAGTCAGCGGCCTGCTGCTTGAAGATGGGCGCAGACGCCAGCTATTAAGTAGCTGGATACAGGTATTTGATGCATCTGCCGAGCGCTGGGCGATATTCAACCCCACCACCGGCGAACAGGGCAAACCGGATAATTTAGTGCTGTGGGAAACAGGCGGCCGTGCCGTGCTTGAGGTTCAGGGCGGCACCAACTCGCGTGTTAGCTTTTCTATGTTGACGCATTATCAACCGGCGTCGGCTGCGGTGCGCAATCATTATTCAGACGATACCCTTCTGAACTTCTCCATTCACAGCTTGCCGCTTGAAGAGCAAGCGCTATTTCAAACGATTCTTCTCATACCGATAGGCGCGCTGGTCGTGGTCTTTCTGCGTGTATTGGTAGGAGTCAAAACGTCGGGCACCTTTATGCCGGTACTGATTGCGCTGGCCTTTATTCAAACCACTCTACTGACCGGTTTGATCGGCTTTCTGTTAATCGTAGCCGTTGGCTTAATTATTCGTAACTATCTCTCTTACCTCAACTTATTGCTTGTCGCGAGGGTGTCTGCGGTGATCATAACGGTCATTGCGATCATCTCTATTTTTACCGTGCTGGCGTACCGCATGGGATTAAGCGCTGGGTTAACGGTGACCTTCTTCCCAATGATTATCTTAGCGTGGACCATAGAGCGTATGTCCATTTTGTGGGAAGAAGAAGGCCCTAAGCAGGTGCTTATACAAGGCGGGGGTAGTCTACTCACGGCAGTGCTGGCTTACCTTGCCATGAATAACCCATGGGTGCGTCATATCACGTTCAATTTTCTTGGTGTCCAGCTAATCCTGATGGCCTTGATTCTGCTGCTGGGTAATTACACTGGATATCGGTTACTTGAGTTGCGCCGATTCAAGCCCATCACAGATGATGAGAAACCCTCATGAGCTGGCTAAAAAACTGGACCTGGCCAACCCGGTTGCGCGATAAGGGGATTATCGGCATGAACCGGCGTAATATCCGTTACATCGGTCGCTACAACTCCCGCCGTTTATACCCATTGGTAGACGATAAGCTCAAAACCAAACTATTGGCTCAACAGTACGGTATTACAACGCCAGAGCTCATTGGCACCGTAACCACCCAGTTCGGTGTCAAGCACATTGGCGAGATGCTCGTCGGCCATAGCGGCTTTGTGATTAAACCCGCCAAAGGCAGCGGCGGAAAAGGCATTTTGGTGATAGAGAAAGTCGAAAACGACGCCTTTATTAAACCCAGCGGGATGCACCAGTCGATTGAGGATATTGAGCGTCACGTTTCTAATATTCTTTCTGGGCTTTACTCTTTGGGTGGATCACCTGATGTGGCGGTCATCGAAACGCTGATTAACTTTGATGAGAGCCTATTAGCCTATACCTATGAGGGCGTGCCAGATATTCGGGTTATTGTGTTTAAAGGTTACCCGGTGATGGCGATGATGCGCCTCTCGACCGCCGCATCCGACGGCAAAGCCAATCTCCATCAAGGAGCAGTAGGCGTTGGTCTAAACATCGCTACCGGGGCTGCAATTCGTGGCGTTCAATTTGACCGTCCTTGCTATAGCCATCCCGATACAGGCCATGACTTGGCGAGCCTGGTGGTGCCAGAGTGGAACACCCTGCTTCATCTGGCAGCCGGCTGCTATGAAATGACCGGGCTAGGTTATTTGGGAACCGACATGGTGCTTGACCGTCAGCACGGCCCAATGCTCCTAGAGCTAAATGCTCGCCCAGGATTAGCCATTCAAATGACCAACGGCGAAGGGTTACGCAGGCGTCTTGACTTGATTGAGCGTCAACCGGATGGGGTCTCTGTTGAAAAGCGCGTGGCATTTGCCCAGCACCACTTTGCACGACAGAGCGAGCTGGTCGAAGGCCCTGACAGCACTACAGCGAGCGCGTAGACTTACGCTAACGATGTTCAATGAGTTCCCTATGACTGAAGCTAATGCGCTACTGCTCCAAGCAGAAACTCAGTGCCACACCCGAGGTGTCCGGTTCACCCCCATCCGCCGCCGTGTGCTTGAGCTAATTGCCGAAAATGGCGGCGGCTTAAAAGCCTATGACCTGCTGGACAAACTCTCCACTGAGCATGCTGCCGCGCGGCCGCCTACGGTTTATCGCGCGCTGGAGTTTTTAATCGACCAAGGGTTAGTGCATCGCATCGAATCGCAAAATGCCTACGTCGCCTGCGCATGCCCTGAGCATGCCCACGGTTTTCAACTGTTGATTTGCCGGCAGTGTGGCTATGTAGAAGAGCTTCATTTAGATGCTATTAGCGATGAACTCGCCACCTTGGCAAAACGCCAAGGCTTCAACGTTGAACGCCAAACCATTGAACTTCAGGGCCTTTGCCAACACTGCCGACAAGCGAGTGATTAACTATGTCCCGTTTTGATGACGCAGACCTTACGGATCTGTTTAAGGCGCTGGAAGACGCCACTCCCAACGATGCGCTCCCCGCTACGCCTACGCTGTTAGACGCTGTGCGGTTCAATAAAGAGGGACTTTTGCCCGCTATTGCCCAGCAGCATGATACCGGCGAAGTGCTGATGATGGCCTGGATGAACCGCGACGCCTTGGAAGAGACGCTGTCGACGCACCGAGTCTGTTACTACTCACGCTCACGTCAAACGCTGTGGCGTAAAGGTGAATCTTCTGGGCAGCAGCAACACTTGAAAAGTGCGGCGCTGGACTGCGATGGGGATACGCTTCTACTGCAAGTTGAACAGACCGGTCCAGCCTGCCACACCGGTCGACGCAGCTGTTTTTACGTCAATGTAAACCACGAACAGGCGAGCATTAACAGCGAACCATTGATTGATCCGGTCACCCTTTACGGCAAAAAGTAATGCGTCGATTCGTGGGGATGCTAAGCCGTCGCGTGCTTAAGTTTGTGGGGGGTGCCATGGTGGTGTTAGTAAAAATCTACCAATACACCCTTAGCCCTCTGCTTGGCCCTCGCTGCCGCTTTTGGCCAAGCTGCTCTTCTTACACCATTGAAGCCATTCAGGTGCATGGCCCCTTTAAAGGGGGCTGGATGGCGGCTAAACGTATCGTTAAGTGCCACCCAGGTAACCCTGGCGGCATGGACCCGGTGCCTGGTGGCAGAAGCGAGCGCCTTTGCCAAGAAGATGAAGACTCACTCCCGCCCCAAGCAAAATGCCATCACCGGCATTAACCATGACCATGGGCGACTAGCCCTGCTGCGCTACCTGGTAAATACGCTCTAGCATGGCGTGCAGGCCGTTACTGCGTGTCGGCGATAAGTGCTTATCCAATCCAAGATCTTTCATAAAGTGCGGTTCGGTACGATTAATTTCATCAGCGCTTCGCTCGCTGTAAATCCTCAGCAGAACCGCAATTAAGCCGGATACGATGGCTGCATCAGACGTGGCTTTAAAAATTAACTTACCGCCCTGCTCCTCATGCTGCATCCAGACATTAGATTGGCATCCCTGAATTTTAAACTCGTCTGTTTTACACGTCTCTGGAAAATCAGGCAGCTGCTTTCCCATATCAATAATGTATTGATAGCGATCCATCCAGTTATCAAACATTTCAAACTCTTCGATTAGCTCTTGCTGGGCTAGCTCGGCGCCGGAGGTGCTCATGGCATTTCCCTTTGGTTGAATGTCGCTGAATGCGCCCTATTATAACGGTTCACTGTGCTCTTTTGGGGCCGTTTCGCCTATACGATGCTGCTGCTGCTCTTGATGCCACTCTGCTTCTTCACTGTGCAGATAACGCGCTGTGGTTTCTATGCGCGCGTGGCGCGCACTTTCAGCCAAATAGCGCAGGCTGATGCCAGATTGTGCCTGGTGAGTGATTGATGTGTGGCGCAGCCAGTGAGGAGTAGCCTGTCGCAGAGTGTTGATATAGCTGGGCTTGCCGCCCTGCTCTTCTAGCGCCTCAGCGGCGTCGGCAAAGGTTTTGCGTATTAGCCGATAGAGCTGGTTATCACTAATCCCACGCTGTTTGTCTAAGGCGCGAATCACTGGCGTTGCGTCGTTCGGCTCGGGTAGCCCTCGCAGGCTCAGCGTGTCTCGCCATTCGGATAGGCAGTCCAGCATGTCATTAGGCAGCGGTATACGCGCCAACTTATTGCCCTTGCCAACGACCACCCACCACCAGCGCCCTTCGCTTTGCCGAAAATCCCCCATTTTTGCGTTCGACATTTCGCTAATGCGCGGCGCGAGCAAATAAGCAAAGCCAAATATAAACCGCCGACGGGCATGCTCATAACGTGTGCGCTCGCTGGGCTGTGCCACTGGCGTATTGATCCACCCCCATAACCACTCCCATAACTCGCGCTCTAAGTAGCGCTCAATTCGCTGGGTCTGGTTGTTAAGGCGTCTCGATTTATCGCGCATTAGTATGAAGGGGTTGTGCGACACCCACCCCGCTTCAACTAGCCAGCTAAACATCCCCTGCAAAATAATCAGGCTTTGGCGTCGGCTAGCGGGTGAAAGACCGCCACGAAAAGGCCGCCACTGAGGATGATGACGCGGCCTTGTTGGCCCTACCCACTGCGTTGCAGGCTGCGGATTTTCTAAAAAAGCCTCAAATTGGCGCAGCATATCGCGGTTCATATCTTTCAGCGGATAGCGCTGGTTGGCTAACCAGAGCAGCAATCGTTCTGCCTCCCGCCGGTAGCATTGCCACGTTTGCGGGCTGTCCTGGTACTCCGCAAGCCAAGCAGCCACCGCTTCTGCGTCGTTTTGTGCCTCTATTCGCTCCAGCGAACTGTGTAGCGGTAAGCGCTCTATCTCCACGCCCTTTTCTTTGGGCGGCGGTGAGGTAGCCACAGAGTTGGGCATATTTACGTCCTTATCGGCCTTCACCGTTATAAGTTAGATATTCAACAGGTTAAGTGTGGGCTTACATGGCTATAAATTCAAGATAAGAAGGGTAATCTTGAATTTATATAGCGACAAATAAGTAATATTACATAATACGTATTACGTAATATTTGAAATATATATCCATTACAACGACAATGCTGATTTACTTTTAACCGAGATAAATACGATGGCGCGCAGTGGCATTCAGTACAGTGACGTTCAACAAGCGATTGATACCCTGCTTGAACGGGGCGATTCGCCTAGCGTTCAGCGCATTCGTGAAGTACTGGGCACTGGCAGCTTCACCACCATCAGCGAGCACTTCCGTTTGTGGCGCACTGAGCGCGCACAGAATCGTGATGTACCGCCCCCAAAAGGGGTACCTGAAGTGGTGGTGAATGTTGCCAGCGAGCTATGGCGGGAAGCTCAGGAAGTAGCTAACCAAGCCCTAGCTCACTACAGAGAAGATGCTAACCAGAAGATAGAGGAGGCTCAGAAAGAAGCAGCTGACGCCGCACAGCACGCAGCCAACGCTGAACAGCGTGAAAGTGCGTTAGCAGAGCATCTTCGCCACACCGAGCAGCGCTTAGAAGCCGTCAATAGAGAACTAGCCGCCAGTCAGGCCAAAGAGAGTCAATGGCAGCAGCGCGCTGAAAAAGCAGATCAATTGGCTGAGGAGTATCGCCAGCAACACACCCAGGCGGAGCAGCGCATTACTGAGCTAAAAACACATTTTGCCGAAGAGCAGCAGCAGCAACAGACTGCGTGGCAAGAACGGCTAGCGCAGGAAGAGCAGCGCAACGAGGCTGCAGAGGGAAAGCTAATGGCACTGCTAGATACGTTGCGACAGGAGCGCGCCCAGGAAGAAAAAGCGCTTCAAAAGCGCCTACAGCACTGGGAGCAGCGGGCAACCGTATTGGATAGGGAACTTCAGCTTAAAAAAGAGGCCTTGCAGCAGTACCAGTTAGATAACAGCAGCCTGCAACAGCACACAGAGGAACTTGAGCGTAACAACCAATTAAAACAGGAACAGTTGTCTAGCCTGCAGCGCGAGCTTGATAAGGCTAATCAAGCGTTAGAGAAGCAGCAGCTAGCGGCTCAAAAAGATGAAGCGTGGCAGCAACAGCTTGGGCAACAGATGAAAGCACTTCAAGCACAGCTATCTGCTCTGCCAGAAGCGCTATCAACGACTGAAAAAGAAAATAGCCCAACTGACGAGTAGCCTGCCACGCAAAAGCCCAGCCGTAGTGGCTGGGCTTTTGATACGCCGACTAGTACAGCGATGTACTCATGTCACGGCTAAAATTAACGATAATAGGCGTTGGTTGTATCCGTATGATCGGTCACATCACGAATACCCGCAAGCTCGGGAATTCGCTCCATCAAGGTTTTTTCAACGCCGTCTTTAAGCGTTAAATCTACCGCTGCGCAACCCTGGCAACCGCCGCCAAACGCAAGCACAGCCACCCGGTCTTCGGTTAACTCAACCAGCTTAATCTCGCCGCCGTGGGCTGCAAGCCCAGGATTAATTTCACTGTAAAGCGTATAGTTAATGCGATCTTCCAGAGGGCTATCAGCATTCACTTTAGGCATTTTTGCGTTGGGCGCTTTAATCGTTAACTGACCGCCCATACGATCCGCATTGAAATCAACCACCGCTTCTTCTAAGAAGACCAAGCTGTTTTTGTCGAGAAATACGTTAATTTTCTCCAGCTCAAGCTTCATGTCGGTGGGCTCTTCTTCACCAGGACGACAATACGCCAGGCAAGTCTCAGCGTAGGGCGTGCCGGGCTGAGTAATAAAGATGCGTACCGCAATGCCCTCAACGTTCTGCTTTTCAAGCAGTTCTGCGAGGTAATCTTGTGCGCTATCGGTAATATCAATACCGGGAGCTTCGATAGTCGTGGTCATGAGGGGTGTTGTCCTCCCGTGGTAGTGGCGCGGCCACTTCACATGTCATTTGTACCTATGGTAAGCAAAACTGGCCTCTGACACAATCTTGAGTGTTTTAGTCGGCTATTACCACGTCTATGTGCCACGTCTATGAACGCGCCTAATAAAGATGCTGCAATAACTTCACGCCCGCACTTGCTGCCCTATGGTGTGCCCTTTGCTATGATAGGCGCCGCTCACATTATGACGACGACTATAAAAATATCCTTTTCGACTGAGACGCTGGAGATTCCCCCCTGCCATGGCTGCTAGTGATTTGACTGCCTCCCTCACCCAACGCCTTACCCAACGCATCCTGATTCTGGATGGCGGCATGGGCACCATGCTGCAGAATGCTGAACTCAGCGAGGAGGATTTTCGCGGTGACCGGTTCAGTGACTGGCCGTCTGATCTAAAAGGTAACAATGATTTATTAGCGCTTACCTGCCCCGATGTCGTTGCGCGTATTCATCGCGACTATCTGGAAGCCGGCGCTGATATTCTTGAAACCAATACGTTTAACAGCACGCGGCTGTCCCAAGCCGATTATGGCATGGAAGATCTGGTGCCAGAACTCAACCGTGAATCAGCACGACTGGCTCGGGAAGTATGCGATGCGGTAGCCGCGGAAACCGACACTCCGCGCTACGTTGCAGGCGTACTTGGCCCAACATCGCGCACTGCCTCACTCTCACCGGATGTTAACGATCCCGCTAAACGTAATGTCACTTTCGATGAGCTGCGTGAAAATTACTATGAAGCGGCCAGCTGTTTAATCGAAGGTGGCGCCGATCTCATCATGATCGAAACCATCTTTGATACGCTCAACGCCAAAGCGGCCATCTATGCCCTTGAAGAGCTCTTCGATGATTTAGGCCGTCGCCTGCCGGTGATGATTTCTGGCACGATCACCGACGCTTCCGGCCGCACGCTTTCTGGCCAAACGACCGAAGCGTTCTGGAACTCCGTTCGTCATGCCCAGCCGCTTTCCGTGGGGCTTAACTGTGCGTTGGGCGCCGAAGAGCTGCGCCCTTACATCGAAGAGCTTTCTACCAAAGCCAATACCTTTGTTTCTGCCCACCCCAACGCCGGCTTACCTAATGAATTTGGTGAGTATGACCAAACGCCCGAGGAGATGGCCGCGATAGTCAGCGAGTTCGCTGCGAGCGGGCTGGTTAACATCATCGGTGGTTGCTGTGGGTCAACGCCTGAACATATCCGTGCTATTGCAGACGCCGTGCGCCCCATGGCGCCCCGCCAAGTGCCCAAGCGTGACCACGCTTGCCGCCTATCTGGGCTAGAACCCTTTAACATTCAGGCTGATTCGCTGTTTGTAAACGTAGGCGAGCGCACCAACGTTACGGGCTCCGCGCGCTTTAAGCGCTTGATCGTCGAGGAAGATTTCACCACCGCGCTGGAAGTTGCGCTAGAGCAGGTGGAGAACGGTGCACAGGTCATCGACATCAACATGGATGAAGGCATGTTGGAGTCCCAGGAAGCGATGGTGCGCTTTCTGAACTTAATCGCCGGTGAGCCTGATATTGCCCGCGTGCCGATCATGATTGACTCCTCCAAGTGGGACATCATCGAAGCGGGTCTAAAGTGCGTTCAAGGTAAGGCGGTGGTGAACTCGATATCGCTTAAAGAAGGTGAATCGGCGTTCCGCGAACAAGCTACCAAATGCCGTCGCTTTGGTGCCGCCATTGTGGTCATGGCATTCGATGAAGAGGGGCAGGCGGACACCTTCGCCCGCAAAACCGAAATTTGTGAGCGCGCTTACCGCCTGCTGGTTGATGAAATCGGCTTCCCTGCTGAAGATATTATCTTCGATCCGAATATCTTCGCCATCGCCACCGGTATTGATGAGCATAACAATTACGCGGTCGATTTCATTGAGGCGACGCAGTGGATACGCGACAACCTGCCCCATGCAATGGTTTCAGGTGGTGTGTCTAACGTTTCGTTCTCGTTTAGGGGTAACAACCCGGTACGCGAGGCGATCCACTCTGTGTTTCTGTACCACGCTATTCGCGCGGGCCTTAGCATGGGGATTGTCAACGCAGGGCAGCTTGCGGTCTACGATGACTTGCCCGCCGAGCTTCGCGATGCGGTAGAAGATGTAGTGCTTAACCGCCGCAACGACGGCACCGAACGGCTGCTAGAACTTGCAGACAAGTATAAGGGCGACGGCAGCGGTGCGGCTAAAAAAGAGGATCTAGAGTGGCGCAGCTGGGCGGTTAACAAGCGCATTGAACACGCGCTGGTGAAAGGTGTTACCGCGTTTATTGAAGAAGATACGGAGCAAGCCCGAGCCGAAGCCGCCCGCCCCATCGAGGTCATCGAAGGCCCGTTAATGGACGGTATGAACGTGGTGGGCGACCTGTTTGGCGCAGGTAAAATGTTTCTGCCCCAGGTGGTTAAGTCAGCGCGGGTCATGAAGCAAGCCGTTGCCTACTTGATTCCTTATATCGAAGCCGAGAAAAGCGAAGAGACTCAGGCCAAAGGCAAAATTGTCATGGCAACGGTCAAAGGCGATGTTCATGACATCGGTAAAAACATTGTCGGCGTTGTGCTGCAGTGTAATAACTATGAAGTCATCGACCTCGGCGTAATGGTGCCCACTGAAAAAATTCTGCAGGCCGCCATTGACCACAATGCCGATATCATCGGGCTGTCTGGCTTAATCACTCCCTCCCTTGATGAAATGGTGCATGTAGCCAAAGAGATGCAGCGCCGCGGGATGAACTTGCCGCTGCTCATCGGAGGTGCCACGACGTCGAAAGCGCATACCGCTGTAAAGATTGAGCCACAGTACGAGCACCCGGTGATCTACGTTACCGATGCGTCCCGCGCGGTGGGCGTGGCGGGCAAGCTGCTGGCACCTAATTTAAAGCCCGCTTACACGGCTGAAATTCGCGAAGAGTACGAAAAAGTGCGTGAGCGTAACGCCAAGCGTCGCCCCAAAGCGGCTGACCTGGATTATACCCAGGCGCGCAAGCGGCGTTTTCGCACCGACTGGGCAAATCATACCCCCGTCAAGCCAAGCACCTTAGGCTTGATGACCTTTGATGACTACGACCTCGAAGAGCTTGTGGAGCGTATTGATTGGACGCCCTTCTTTATGAGTTGGCAGCTCGCCGGAAAGTATCCCAAAATTCTTACCGATGACGTGGTAGGTGAAGCCGCTCAGAGCCTGTTTGCTGATGCCAAGGTAATGCTGCGCAAGCTGATTGACGAAAAACGCGTTCAGGCGCGTGGGGTTATCGGTTTATGGCCCGCTAACAGCGTCGATGATGATGTAATTGAAGTGTATGCGGATGAAAGCCGTACGGAAGTGGTGGAGCGCTTACACCATATTCGCCAACAAACCACTAAAGGCAGGGACGGCATTTGCTACAGCCTGGCAGACTTTATTGCTCCCAAGGAGAGTGGCAAGCCCGACTGGATTGGCGGCTTTGCAGTGACTACCGGTCACGGCGTTGACGAGCTTTCCAAAGCGTATGAAGCGGCCGGTGATGACTACAATGCCATCATGGTGCAAGCGCTAACCGACCGTTTGGCAGAAGCGTTCGCTGAACGTATGCATGAGCGCGTTCGCAAAGAGTTCTGGGGCTATGTGCCCGAGGAAACGCTGGATAATGAGGCGTTAATTGCCGAGAAATATCAGGGTATACGCCCTGCTCCCGGCTACCCTGCCTGCCCTGATCATACGGAAAAAGCAACGCTGTTCCGTTTGCTTAACGCTCCGCAAAATACCGGCCTTACGCTCACGGAAAACTTTGCCATGTGGCCTGCTGCGGCAGTGTCTGGCTGGTATTTCGCCCACCCCCAATCTAAGTACTTCTCTACGGGAAAAATCACCCGAGACCAAGTAGAAGCGATTGCTGATCGTAAACAGATGCCGCTGGCTGAAATGGAACGCTGGCTATCACCGGTACTCTCTTACGATCCTAGCTGATGCCACCTGCCGTTCGCCGCCATGGTAGGGTCATGCGCCTGGCCTTACCTATTATGCTGGGCATGCTTTCCCAAAGCATGCTCAACCTAATCGACGCTGCACTAGTGGGCCACTTAGGCCAAGAGGCATTAGCGGGTGTGGGGTTGGGTGGCTATGCCATGTTTATGGTAACGGCAGTGGTCTTCGGCCTCTCCTCCAGCGTACAGTCACAAACCGCATATGATATGGGCGCTGGTCGCTGTAATGCCTCACGCCCACTCAGTGCTGGTCTAGCTATTGGCGTCTTAGTCGCTATACCGCTGTCTTGTGTCGCCTGGTGGCAAGCCCCAGCGCTGCTCCAGTTACTGGCACCTTCAGAAGAGGTCACGCACATCGCCGTGGAGTACTTTCGCTGGCGCGTGATCTCTTTAACAGCCATTGCCTTAACGCTGTGCTTTCGTGGTTATTGGAATGGCTTGCAGCATACCCACCTATATTTACGCATTATCGTGATTGTGCATGTCGTGAATGTATTCGCCAGCGCAAGCCTTATTTATGGCCTTGCTGGTTTGCCAGCGCTAGGAGCCAACGGCGCTGGTATTGGCACCACACTCTCTTTGCTACTCGGATTAATACTGTGGACTAGCATTACGCTCAAACATACCCGCGTTTTCAGCTTTACACTGCCTCGGTTAAGTGCAGTCCGATCAACGCTTTCACTCGCTATTCCTCACTCTATGCAGCAGCTGTGGTTTTCGGCAGGCTACGTTGTCCTCTTTTGGCTACTCGGTAGAATGGGAACTGAGAGCGTTGCAGTGGGCCATGTGTTGGTTAATTTATCGCTGCTGCTGATTTTGCCAGGCGTGGGGGTCGGCATGGCGGCTATGAGCTTGGTCGGAGAAGCACTCGGGCGCGAAGATCAGCAGGCCGCACACCGCTGGGGTATCGATGCGCTTAGGGTTGCCGGTACGCTGCTGGCCGTTTTGGCGCTCCCCATGCTGCTATTCCCGGACACTGTGTTGGCCATTTTCTTTACGGATCCTGAATTAGTACAGCTCGGCACCCTACCGCTGCAAATTACCGGCTTTATGATTGTACTAGACGCTGCTGCACTCGTTCTGGCCCAGGCATTAATGGGGGCTGGCGCTCAGCGTACGGTGATGCTGCTGACCTTGACCATGCAGTGGCTAGTTTTTTTGCCGCTGGCTTGGTGGGTGGGCATCGGGATGGGTTATGGATTGCTAGGGGTATGGCTGGTCCAGCTATTTTATCGCCTCTTAAACTCAGGCAGCTTCTTATGGATATGGCAGCGTCGACGCTGGTTATCCCAAACGCTTTGACGCTACTTTTAAATACCATTTAGCGATAAAAAGATAATTATATATTCTTTTGTAGAATATGACGCCCGCGTTAAGGTGACGGCACAATGCCGTCCGTTTCGACGTGACCACTTCGCTTTTAGCAGGATCGTGCCACATGTACCGTTATGATATTCACGACCAAACCTTGGTTGACGAACGCGTTGCCCAGTTTCGTGACCAAATGGAACGCTACCAGGCTGGACGTTTAGGAGAAGAAGAGTTTCGCCCATTGCGGCTGCAAAACGGCCTGTATATTCAAAAGCATGCCCCTATGCTCCGTATTGCGATTCCTTACGGCATGCTGGCGGGCGAACAGCTCCGCGCGTTAGCGGATATTACCCGCCGCTATGACCGTGGCTACGGCCACTTCACAACACGGCAAAACCTGCAGCTGAACTGGCCCGCGCTGGAAGACGTACCCGATATTTTGGGTGAACTAGCCAAGGTACAGATGCATGCGATTCAGACCAGCGGTAATTGTATCCGCAATACAACAAGCGATCAGTTTGCCGGGATCGCGGGCGACGAAGTTGAAGACCCGCGCCCCTGGTGTGAATTAATTCGCCAGTGGTCGACGTTGCATCCCGAATTCGCCTATCTGCCGCGTAAATTTAAAATTGCCGTTAGCGGTGCTGCCCAGGATCGTGCCGCGATTCAAGTGCATGATATCGGCTTGCGCTTTTGGCATAACGCAGAGGGCGAACTGCGCGTTAAAGTACTCGCTGGCGGTGGCCTTGGCCGCACGCCCATGATTGCCGACGTGGTGCGCGAGGATCTACCCTGGCAGCACCTGTTAACGTATTTAGAAGCGTGCGTTCGCGTTTACAACCAGTTCGGCCGCCGGGACAACAAGTTCAAGGCGCGTATAAAGATCTTGGTAAAAGCGCTGGGTATTGAGGAGTTCCGCCGTCGCGTTGATGAAGAGTGGGCGCATCTTAAAAATGGCCCACAAACACTCAACCAAGCAGCGGTTGATGCCGCCAAGCGCCACTTCCCTGAACCAGAGCGCCGCCCGGTCACGGATGCCGCTATTGCTCACTTTGAACAGCTGCGTAGCGAAAACCGAAGCCTGGCGCGCTTTGTTACCAACAATGTGACCGACCACAAAGTACCGGGCTATAAAGCGGTGACGCTATCGCTTAAGCGTCGCGAGCATGCTCCCGGTGATGTAACTGCGGATCAAATGGAAGCCGTCGCCGATTTGGCCGACCGTTACAGCTTTGGTGAAGTACGCGTTACTCACGAGCAGAACCTCGTACTGTCTGATGTGCCCGTGGACGAGCTCGAAGCGCTGTGGAAAGAGCTTGATGCACTAGGCATGGCCAACCCCACAGTGGGCACGTTGAACGATATTATCTGCTGCCCTGGCGGCGACTACTGTGGCCTGGCGAACGCGGTCTCCATCCCCATTGCTCAAGCACTGCAGGAGCGCTTTGAAGACCTGGATTTCCTTTACGACCTAGGCCCATTAGATCTCAACATCTCAGGCTGCATGAACGCCTGCGGGCATCACCACGTGGGTCATATCGGCATCCTGGGCGTCGACAAAAAGGGCGAAGAGTATTACCAAATCTCGATTGGTGGTAACTCAACGGACGATGCGTCGTTAGGTAAAATTCTTGGCCCCTCTTTCTTCCGCGAGGACGTGCCGGACGTTGTCGATAAAGTCCTTCAGGTCTATGTAGCTGAACGTCATGAAGACGAGCGATTCCTCGACACCTATCGCCGTATTGGCTTAAAACCCTTTAAGGAGCGTGTTTATGCCCAGCAATGACACTCAGACTGATACGGTTGAGCTAGCGCCGGTTCATGTCGACCATCTGATTGCTGATGGGGAACTGGCAGCAGAGAATGCGTGGTGTGTGTCCTATGACACAGAGACGCTCCCTGAGCAGCGCCCCGCCTTTGTGCCGTTAGCACTCTGGCAGGCGAATCAGGACGATGCCGAGTTAGCGCCGCTGCTCTCTAGCGATACCGAGTTAACCACGGCACTTGGCCAGCAGTTAAACAGCACTCGTGCCATCGCCATCGATTTTCCGGCGTTTACAGATGGGCGTGGCTACACACTGGCTCGTTTGCTTCGCGAGCGTTACGGCTATAACGGCGAAGTACGAGCGGTAGGCGATGTATTGGTCGACCAGTTGGATTATATGCGCCGCTGTGGTTTTACCGCCATGGCCCTGCGCGATGATCAACACCCCGACGATGCTATTCGTGCGTTAAACATGTTTAGCGTTCGCTATCAAACCGATGTAGAAGAGCGCCAGGCTTTGTTCGAACGCCGTCTAGCTAATAGTGAACAGTAACGATCCCCCTTAGACCTCGAAAAACAACAAGGGCAGCCTCTCCGGCTGCCCTTTTGCTAAGTCACCCATAGCGAACGTTAGCCGCGTCGTTTTTGCTGACGCTCACGGTTGTTAGCCTTCGCACGGTCACTTTTACGAAGCATGACCCAAGTGGCTCCAAGGCCGCCCTCCGAAGGCTGCGCGGAAACATACGCCTGCACCTCGTCAAACTGAGTCAGCCATTTGGCCAGATAGGAACGCAAAACATTCGCCGGGCTGTCGATGTCTCGACCTCTGCCATGCACAATCAGCACAGAACGGAGGTCGTGAGCGTAAGCTTCTTGAATAAACGGAAATAGCATTCTGCGGCACTCGGCCAAGGGCCGGCGTAACAGATGCAGCTGCGCCTGTACGCTATAGCCACCGTCCTTCAGTTTATCGACCACGCCCTGCTGAATGCCCTCGCGGCGGTACTCAATGGGATCAAAAGGGGGCAGAAGATCGACAAAATCATCGGATAAAAAATTACGTTCATCCAATTGCTCTTCAGCGCTTTCGCGACGCGCTAACTGGGCTTCTGTTGGTCGCTGACGCTGAGTGCCTGTATCCGCGCGGTTGTGCTTGGCCAGCGGCTTTACATCGCCGACCAAGGCACTGAAATCCATCTCATCACGAAGTGATTGATTCATAACAGGCTCCTCCGGTAGGGTCGAATGCTTAAAAGCATTTCAGGCGTATCCTAGCAAAACCGTGAGAATTGCTTAAGACGTGAGTTCATTAAGTAGACACGCAAGGCTTAATATAGGGTATGACAAAGAGGTAAGCGCATGGTTTGGTTGAAACGGTGCCTGCTAGGCAGCGCATTAGTAATGCTAGGTATTGCCACATGGCTATGGCTGACTATGCTAAGCCCATGGTTCTATGAACGACCTGCTCACCTGCCTGATATTGAACAGCGCACCCATCAGGTATTTGTTTACGGGACGCTACGCTATGCCCCCGTCCGCTGGGTGGTGATGTATGCATCAGGCAACCCGACGCAGGCTACTTTAGAGGGGTATGAGCGCAATAGTTTGGATTTGACGCAAAATCAAGAAGCGCATGTGGACGGCTTATTACTTGAGGTTACACCGAATCAGCTGGCGCGTTTAGACCGCTACGAACGCCTGGGCATTCGCTATGAGCGCGTAAAGCAGACGCTGACCGATGGAACAACGGCCTGGGTCTATGTACGCTTACCCTCTCCTGACTATCAAGCCGCTCTGGTACCATAGGTGAATAACGCAGCGCCTTCGATTGCTGGCTTCTCTTTCACCCTTAGGACATATTATGAGTGATTCCACACCGTTCGTTCTAATTCTTTACTATTCACGCTCTGGCGCAACAGCCGCTATGGCGCACCAGATAGCTGCAGGTGTCGAGAGCATTCCAGGCATTGAAGCAAAGTTACGCACGGTGCCGCCGGTCTCGCCTACATGTGACGCCGTTGACCCAGAGATCCCAGAGGAAGGTGCTATATACGCGGACCTAGAAGATCTGCGCCAATGCAGTGGGTTAGTGTTAGGTAGCCCAACGCGGTTTGGCAATATGGCTGCGCCACTGAAATACTTTTTAGATACGACGAGCAGCCTCTGGATGAACGGTGCATTAATTGACAAACCTGCCAGCGCCTTTACATCAACCTCTAGTTTGCATGGGGGCCAAGAGAGTACGTTACTAACCATGCTAGTGCCCTTATTACACCATGGCATGGTATATGCGGGTGTTCCTTACAGTGAAACCACGCTTATCAACACCCAAACGGGTGGTACACCCTACGGCACTAGCCACGTAGCCGGTGTCCGCAGTGACCGGCCAGTGGATGAGGACGAGCGTTTATTATGCGTTGCTCAAGGTAAGCGTCTGGCACGATTAGCTTTAGCGCTCCACCACATGCGCGGGGAGAAAACATCATGAGGCAGTGGTTAGAATCGCTTGAAAGCCGCCATGGAATCGATAACTTAACCCGTCAATCGCGGCAGCTGGTGCTTATCAGTTTTGTGATTCTCTTCATACTGGTGGTTTATCGTGGCTTTTTCATTCAAGAAGACACGTTTAATTGGCGCCCCGTGGTGGCGTTTGTATTGCCACTGGTACTATTTCTGCCGTCCATTATAGGTCAGCGCGCCCGAGGTCATGCATGGCTTGCGTTTGTCAGCCTACTCTATTTTACTCAGGGAGTAATGCTCGCGACCCTGCCGGGGCAAGGGCTTCGGGGCGTGTTAGAAGCGCTCGTATCACTTGCTCTATTTACCGGCTGCATGGCGTATGCACGCTTTCGCAGTCGACAGCTGCGTGAAGCTTAGAGGCTTGATGGCCTTGATATCGGTTATCAAGGCCATCGCTCGTTACCAATACATATCGCTAGTAAAACATATCGCTAATAAAACCAGAGCCAGCCAGCGACACTTACAGCAAAGAGCAATGCAATGACTGCTCGAAACCGCCGTTTGGGAAAGTTTGACGATGCTATGTCGTGAGGGGGATGATTAAAGCGCTTGATGCCGGTCACCATAGCAGCCACTAAGTGTTCTCCTTGCAGTTGATGGGCCACAATGGCCAACACATGCACACTTATCAATACTAGAAGCAGGTCACTGTTGAAGGCATGCAAGGTAGCAAGTTCGCCGCTGATATCGCGGCCTACTAAGCCATATAACGGCCCCTGAAAAAAAATATCATCACTAAGAAATAAACCGCTAAGCGATTGAAAAGCTAATGAAACAAGCATGAGAACCACCATCCAACCACCCAAAGGATTATGACTAGCATAGCGGGGTGCGCGGCGAGCCAGCAGCGATCTAGTATAGGCAGCTGTTGCGACGGGAGTGTATAAAAAATGACTGAAACGAGCGTAAACAGTACCGACACCCCCCCAAATAACACGAAACACCAGCAGGCCTATAATGATATAGCCTGCTTGAGCATGAACTTCGATGGGAAATAGAAATGGAGCTCCATCGGTTTTAGTGGTGTAGTAAGAAAAAGCGACAGCCGCTAGCAGCCCCCAATGAAATAACCGTATTAGCCCGTCCCATACCAACACACGCTGTGTATTATTAACCATTTACAGTCCTCTATCGTTATGCTGAGCGAGTTTCTCATTAATCCTGAGCGACGCCTAGGACAAAACATCTGATGCACCGCTATCTGATCAATACTTGAGCTTTATTAGCAGACCAGCGAACATGAAAAGCAAGGTTCAACTTTACCGCAAGGGAGCACCATTCAATGACGCGTAACATAGCTGATATTAGGCGTGATTATGAAGGCGGACGCTTAGATGAGGCGCAAACCCCCTACAACCCATTCGAGCTCTTTGACGAATGGTTCACGCTCGCGCTTGAAAACGAGGGGAAAGACGGCAACGCCATGACTCTGGCAACGGTGGATAGTCAGGGACGCCCTCATGCACGGGTTGTGCTACTCAAAGGGTTTGACGAGCGCGGCATGGTTTTCTTTACCAACTACCACAGCCATAAAGGCAGCGAATTAAGCAATGTGCCTTATGCTGCTATGACGTTTTGGTGGCCATCGCTATCGCGTCAAGTCCGAATTGAAGGGCCAGTAGAGCAGGTAACGGCCGACGAATCCGATGAGTACTTCTCAAGCCGGCCGCGGGGCAGCCAGTTAGGCGCTTGGATTGCTACCCAAAGTGTTGTAATCCCTGACCGTAACTGGATTGTAGAGCGCCAAAAGCGCTTTGAACAAGCTTACGATGGGCAAGATATTCCTCGGCCCATTCATTGGGGTGGGTATCGGGTTGCACCTGAAATGATCGAATTTTGGCAGGGACAGCCCAGCCGCTTGCATGATCGCCTAAGATTTGAACGGCGTGACGGTGGTGCGTGGAGCCGCTTCCGCTTGGCTCCCTAGCACCGTTTTAGGGGCCTGCACACCGTCAGGCCCCTCTATCAGCACTGTGTCGAGACGGGCGACGTCTACTGAAATAGAGCTGCGGTTAATCGGGCTGACTCTCTAAGCGATGCCGCTGCCACTCGCTCTCTGGTTCATTGAGACGCAACACCGCATCAACGACCTGCTCCTCCATGTTATAGCGGCACTTAAAGCCCAAATGCTTCATTAATGCCCGCATTGGGTGGTTATCGACCATGATTTTGCCAATCATTTCAAGGGTGCCAATGCTGGTGCAGTAATCGATCATTTTTTTCATTAAAAGACTACCTATACCCAGCCCCTGCAGATCATCACGAATAATCACTGAAAACTCGGTGCGAATATTA
Organism: Vreelandella venusta; assembly: GCF_044809155.1. Classification (GTDB taxonomy): domain Bacteria; phylum Pseudomonadota; class Gammaproteobacteria; order Pseudomonadales; family Halomonadaceae; genus Vreelandella; species Vreelandella venusta_B. Next base: position 1,606,287 of record NZ_CP085241.1, on the reverse strand, counting down.
TCCGGATCATTCCACACCCGAACGACACCCAGCATTTCCTTGCTTCCATCATCATGCTGATGCTCAGCAATAAAGGCCATTTGGCGATCGTAGTTGATATGCGAAAGTATCGATAAGTCGCGCTGCGTCAGGTTGGATTTATGATGAAAATAGCGAAAGCGAATACTCTCTTCCGACAGTTGACGATGGAACGTGGTAATCAGTGGCGCATCTTCCGCTCGAATAGGCCGAACCTCTACCTTCCAGCCATTTTTCAGGGTCACCCATTCGCGCAGCTCTTCTGGGTAAGGCATGATAGCAAAGCGCGCGGGGGGGCCTAAGTCCATTGCGAAATCGACCGCCAGCATTCCATCACGATTTAACAGTAGCGGGTTCAATTCCAAACCGCGCAAATCCCCCAGATCGGATGCCATCTGCGATAACTTCACCAGCAGCTGGCACAAATGTTGAATATCTCGCTCTGGGTCTGCTGAGTGCTCACGAATCAACGAAGCCGCATGGGTTCGCCCCACCATATCGGCGGCCAAGCTCATATTAAGGGGAGGTAAAGCAATTTGGCGATCGGCTAAAACATTTACCTTATAACCCCCAATACCAAACACAATCAGGGGGCCAAAAACCGGATCTCGCGTAATGCCAGCGCATATCTGCATCGAATGCTTACCGCGCTGCATTGGCTGTAAACAGTATTCACGAATGGTGTATTCGGGAAACTTTTCACGCACCTTATCGCCTAACTGCCGCACACCCTCCGCTACTTGCTCAGGTGTTGTTAAATCCTGCATTAAGCCTGCGGATATTTTATGAGGATGCTTTCGATAACGATAAGGCCGGCAGTTTCCCTCATGTATGACTTTGAGTGCTTTGGGCCCTGGGATATTGTCGGCTAATGCCAACGCCTCTTCGGGGCTTGATAAATAAACACTCGGAGCGGCGGGAATACCATAGGCTTCCAGCACCTGTGCTGTCTCAGAATGGGTAAGCGTCTGCCTTCCCTGCTCTTTCGCTTGAGTAATCAGGGCGCGGCATTCAGCGCGTATAGCGGGGCTGGTAGAAAAAGGCAGGCTGGGCGGTATTTCTTGAAGAAGCGCCTGCACTCGCTGGTAATCCACCATATGCATAAATGCTTTGACTGCTTTTTCGGGCGATGTATAAGTAGGAATACCCGCTACGTTGCACTCATGCCGAGCGTTTAAGGCTTCTTTTAAGCCCATCCAGCTCGTCAATAAATTACGTTTAAACAACTTACGGTTATCAATCAGGGCTTTTGCCGTCGCTACCGACGGGGCTAAACGCGTTGGCGCATGCACCACTAGCACGGCATCGACGTTGGCATCGTTAGCCACAATTGTTAACGCCTCAACAAAACGCGCTGGCGTCGCATTCCCGCCCAGATCCACAGGGTTTTCACCAGGCTTACTCATATCGACGTGGCTTTTATGCAGTGCAGTCTGCGTTTCTGCGGTGAACTCAGCCAGCTTTCCTCCCGCGCTAATTAGCTTATCGATCGCTAACATGGCGGGGCCTAGGCCATTGGATACCACTGCTAAACGATCGCCACGCAGTGGCTTCATGCGTGATAGCGTCTCCAAAGCATCAAGCAGCTCATCTGAGTCATCTACCCTGACCACACCCGCGCGGGCAAATGCAGCGTCGAAGACCACGTCGCGGTTGGCAATGCCTGGGGTCGGCGCCATGCCTGAGATATCCGACTGCGCCGTACGACCGCTTTTGATGGCTAGCACAAGGCGATTACGGGATGCGTCGCGCACCGAGGTCATAAAATGCTGGGCATCTGTGACGCGTTCAAGGTGGAGCAGAATTGCTTGGGCGGGTGAAAACTGATTCACGTAATCAATTAAGTCTGGCAGCAACACATCAACACTGTCGCCCACCGTGATTAAATGAGAAAAGCCCACATCACGCCCTGCTGCCCAGTCGATCATAGCGTTAGCAAGCATGCCGGACTGGCCTAAATAAGCGACTCTGCCCGCTTTTACCGGCTGGCTAGCATAAGAAGCATTAAGTTTTTTGCCAGGCACAATCAGCCCCATGCACTCAGGACCCAGGACGCGTATTCCTGACTCCCTTGCCGCTTGCAGCATTTGCTGGCGAATAGACCCCTTATTGCCTTTCTCGCGATCTAAATAAGCTCCCCCCGAAAGCACAAGCGCCGCTTTTACTCCGAACTGGCCAAGCTTTTTGATGAGGCTTGCCACCCCCTCAATGGGCGAGCAAATAACCGCCAAATCAGGCACTTCCGGCAACTCGCTTACATTTCGCACACAATCGGCGCCGAATACCTTGTGATAGCCTTTGAGGTTAACTGCCCAAATTTTGCCCTTGAAGTCAGCTTCTTGAAGGTTTCGAAGCACTAAACCGCCAAGTGACGCAGGTTTCTCAGAGGCGCCAAACACCGCTACCGTACGAGGCTCAAAAAAATGATGTAAAAAGCGTGTGCTCACGGACATGCCTCCCTGGGATGATTAACCACTGTGTACGACTTATTGTGACTGTCGCGCAAGCCCCCCTGGCGATTATGGTAACGACAATATGACTGGAGCGCTTGCATGATTACTGCCTACCTTACCCATCCTGACTGTTCATTGCACCATATGGGCCCTGAGCACCCTGAAAGCCCTTTGCGGCTGGAAGCTATCCAGGCACGTTTATCGCTTGCTGGCCTCCTTCAGCAAACTATGCAGGCCGATGCCCTGGAAGTTAGCGAAGAAGCGCTCGCCAGAGTGCATCCAGTCAGGCATTTAAAAGCGCTTGAAAAGTGTGTACCAACACAAGGCATTGTGACGCTAGATAGCGACACTATGATGAACCCTGACAGCTTAAATGCCGCCCGAGTGGCTGCCGGCGCCGTGGTTCGCGGCGTGGATCAGGTATTCAAACGCCAGGCGGATAATGTTTTTTGCGCTGTCCGCCCACCGGGTCATCACGCAGAAGCCGCCGACGCGATGGGCTTCTGTTTTTATAACAATATCGCCGTAGGCGCTGCTCATGCCAAAGCCAAATACGGCGCTAAACGCGTTGCTATCCTAGACTTTGATGTGCACCAGTGTAACGGCACGATTGATATTTTTAAGAACGACCCGAACGTACTTATTTGCACAAGCTTTCAGTACCCTTTCTACCCTTGGCGTTACTTGCGCAGCGAATGGCAAAATGTGGTTAACACCCCTTTGGAGGTAGGCACTGATAGCGTTGAATTCAGGCGTGTTATTGAGCGGCGCTGGCTACCCGCGCTGCACGCGTTTAAACCTGACCTAGTGATGCTTTCAGCAGGATTTGATGCGCATCGAGACGACCCTATGGGCGATGTTTGTCTTGGTGACGAGGATTTTTACTGGATTACCCACTTAGCCATGGAAATTGCCGCCCTCTACGCAGAGAACCGCGTGGTGTCCGTACTTGAAGGGGGCTATAACCTTAAAACGTTGGCAAGCGGCGTAGAAGCCCACATGAAAGCATTATTAGGCTTACCTTTTACGAACACCCCCTAGTGTGCCCCCTACGGCATGAACGGCTGTGCTAGTATGCGGTTTTATTGACGCTTTACTACGTGGCTTTTATGACCGCAACTTCTGAAGAGCACGCTGCCCTGCGCATCGCGTCAGGGCGAAAACCTTTTGTTGAGCCGCTCCGTTTAGGTGAGCGGTTAAAACAAATACGTCTGGCAAATCAATGGACACTGGAAGACGTGAGCCAACGCACTGGCATTGCCCGCTCCACGCTCTCCAAAATTGAAAACGATCAAATCTCACCAACGTTCAGCGTCGTCCAGAAACTCATTAACGGCCTTGGTATTGATTTACCCCAGCTTTTAACCCCTCCCAAGCGCGAACGCTATACGATGGGGCGCCGTGACCTGACTCGCAAAGGTAAAGGGCAGCTGCACCCCACCCCCACCTATGAGCATGAGCTGCTAGGCCATCAGCTTGCGCAAAAGCGCATGATTCCGTTTAAAACCATCGTTCGAGCGCGCAGTTTTGAGGAGTATCAGCAGTGGGTGCGGCACGATGGCGAAGAGTTCTTGATGGTGCTATTCGGTGACATCCTGCTTTACACAGAGTTTTATGCGCCTGTAGTACTAGCAGAAGGTGACAGCATCTATTTTGATAGCGATATGGGCCATGCCCTGGTCTCTACCAGCGAAGACGATGCTATCGTGCTTTCTGTGTGTACCCGAGGAGATTTGACGTAACGCCTTCAACGCTTAATTACAAACAGTTCGTCGGTTTGGGCAAACCCGCAATGCGGGCCAGTCGCTTGGGTGGGCTGCCAGGAAAAAGCGTCATCAGGTAGACCGAACGCCCTTTTTCATCACCTAAAGCCTGCTTCGTAGCTTTAACTAACGGGCGCATCGCGGGCGCCATTTCATAGCGAGCGTAGAAATCACGTACCAAATGAATCAGCTCCCAGTGTTCATCAGTGAGTGTGACACCCTCATCTTCTGCAAGCAGTTCAGCGATTTCGGCGTTCCATACCCCCCGTTCTACTAAATAACCCTCGGGATCAAGCTCTACTTTTTTATCTGAACAAAGATAACGGTATAAATTTTCATTACTCATTCGTCAGTACCAGGATATGATGTTTGTATTATGTTCAGTCAGCGCTACAAAGCCATCCATATCAACCACTTTGGCGCCTATTGTGGCCGCTAGAAAAAGCAATCCGCGAGACGCCGCATCCTCTTTCAATAGAAATATTTGCTCGCCAACGGCACGCCAGCCTTGCCAGTCAGAATGCAGTACTGCTTGTACGGCATCCTCGATTAACAAAACACTATCGCCTGCTGACGCGGTAGAGAGCATTTGCTGGGCTGCCTCGCTATACGGGGGCTTATTCAAAATATGTAGCATGTCACCCTGCCCGATTTAAAAGTTCAGTACATTAGAGTGGCGGTTGAGCAGCTCAGGAAGCTCATTATCAGTAATGATCGTTACCCCATCCACTAGCTTATCGGCGTTCAAATTCAGTGCCTCTAGGTCCCGTGCTGTCACCAGCAACTCATCAATATCGTACATTTCAAGCATATCGATGGTAGGTAATGTCGCTTTTTGTCCTGGTGCGCCTGTTGCCTGCTCCTTCACCAGAGCCAGCACGCCCTGTCCCATAAACAGCAAGTTGACCACTTGGCCAAAGGCCGCTGCCACTAAGGCGACATCTAGCCCTTCTCTCAGGGCATTGGAGCTAAACGGTGCATGTCGAATAATTACGAGTCGCTCGTTTTCATTACTCACTGGCATCCGCTCCTATGCAAAGGTGACTAAACGATCACAGCGCTGCTGCAACGATAACAGCTGGCCTAACCCTGTTAATTCAAAAGGCGCCGCCAAGCTGAAATGTGCTTTGCCATGCCGTTTTGCCTCAGCTTCACTCATCACGCCACGACGCAACGCTGCAGCAATGCAAACATCTAATGCAACACCGTGTTCGTGATGTAGTGCTGCCCATGCGTCATGCATGTTGAGCTCATCCTGAGGGGGCGCCATCAGCATAGAAGCGTTATGTATACCCTCTTGATAGAAAAATACCCCCGCCACTTGGTGGCCTCTGCTAATCACCGCTTTAGCAAAGCGCAGAGCGGAGTGAGGCGCTGCACTCGTGTAAGGCGCGCCCATTACTAATAAGCCGTACTCCATAACGTCATCTCGTGCCGACTCAACGAAAAAAAACAGACCCTACTGAGTAGGGTCTGCCGTTAGTGCCACTTCAGTAAGCGACTGCCTTCTTGCCACTAATCAGTCGTTGCTCATGATGCCCAAGATAGACAGCAGGCTGACGAACAGATTGTAGATGGAAACGTACAGCGTCACAGTCGCGAGGATGTAGTTGGTCTCGCCAGCACGGTGCACAATTTCGCTGGTTTGGTAAAGAATCGCTGCTGAAGCAAACAGCACGAAACCAGCGGAAACCATTAGCGAAAGCGCCGGTATATTGAAGATCAATCCAGCTACCATCGCCAAGATAAGAACAATAGCGCCCGCCATCAAGAAGTTACCCAGGAAGCTAAAGTCTTTCTTAGTGGTGAGCGCTACTGCGGAAAGACCAATGAACGTCAGGCCCGTCATGGCTAGCGCGTTCATGATGAGCGCACCACCGTTAGGTAGCGTTAGGTAGGCAGAAATGATGGGGCCAAGGGTGAACCCCATAAAGCCCGTAAACGCGAAAGTTGATAACAGACCAACTGCAGAGTTAGCGGTTTTGTGAACCAAGAACATCAGACCATAGGCGCCGATGAAGAACACAAAGATGTTCATCTGCTGGATACCCATTGCAACAGAGGCACCCGCCATGACAGCAGAAAACAGCAGCGTCATTGCCAGTAGTGCGTAGGTGTTACGCAGCACCTTGTTGGCACTGACGCTACTTACCGCACTGTGGGTTTGCGTTCTTGCCATGTTTGAATCGTTAAAGGCCATGTATCTATGCTCCCTAGTAGTCGTACTATCAACGGACAAGAATGCCGTCACCAAGTTCCAGACGCAAGTCTTTGTCTAAACGTTAAGTGGATGCTTTTATCGCACTCCTTTGGAGAAGGTTGGCTATGCTTTGATCTCTACCTTGAATTGGACAAAAAAATGCATCATAAAATCCCTGCCTCACTCCCACGCCTGGGCTTTGTTGCACTTTCTATTTCTATCCTATCCAGCTCGCTATTTTCTGTAGCTGCTTACGGCTTTACCCCCAGCGGCGAAGACGTTAGCTATGATGTAAATGGCGAAAGCTTTGAAGGTTATTTCGTCTCTGCCGGTGAGCATGCCAAAGGCAGCGTCGTCATTGTGCATGATTGGGACGGGCTGGATGACTACGAGCGCCAGCGTGCCGATATGTTCGCAGAGAAGGGTTACGATGCGTTTGCCGTCGATCTTTTTGGTGCAGGCAACCGTCCACAAGCCACTGAAGACAAACAGGCCGCCACCCGTGCGCTTTATGAAGATCGGGAGCGGATGCGAACTCTCACCCTTGCTGGTTTGGCTCAAGCTAGAACCGAAGGGGCTGATACCCGCACCATCATCATGGGCTACTGCTTTGGCGGGGCGGTCGCCTTGGAAATTGCACGCTCTGGCGAGGCAGATAACATCGCAGCATACGCTACCTTCCATGGAGGCCTAGACACACCCGAAGGCCAATCGTACGCCAGTGACACGCCACCCATTTATATTGCTCATGGCGGTGCAGACACCTCTATAAGCCTCGACGACGTAGCCGCCCTAGCCAGCACACTTGAAAAGGCAGGCGTAACTTACGAAGTAGGGATTTATTCAGGCGCACCCCATGCCTTTAGCGTGTTTGGCAGTGACCGTTACGACCAACGAGCCGACGAACGTTCATGGAAAACATTTATACGGTGGCTTGATGACACGCAGACTGAGTCATGATTTCGATGTAGCAGTGGCCTAAGTACGACCTTCAGCCACTGCCAATTATAGAAGCTAAACAACATTAGCAGCAGTTCTTTTCAGGACTGCTCGCTCTTTCCCTTAACTTCCTCATCTTTCTGCGGTGTAAGAGCTGCTGTATTCGCTTGCCGAACGTCTTGTGCGTTGTATAACCGTGCATCAAGAATATTCAGAACCGCCAATTGCGCAAATAATACTGCAAAGCACAGCACAAGCCCCTTCAACATGGCGACTTTTCCTTAGTAGGCTAATAAAAACTACGCACAGATGGATAATAGCCCAACACTTACAAAAATCAACGAACAAATGCAAAAAGCATTGTAGTGAATTTCCAGCACCTCACTGGGCATGGCAGCCCTTTTCTTCAGTGAATTTCCAGCACCTCACTGGGCATGGCAGCCCTTTTCTTCATTCCCGGAACGCCTATATCGAGCAACAGAATGGCGCTTACTTGGAAGCCATTTATCGCATCGCACCACGCGGGGAAATAGCCTCACGCCATCTGCAGCCCCAGTATGTCGCGGGCCTGCTGCCAGGTGGCGACCGGGCGCTGATATTTTTCACACAGCGCGACGGTTCTCTCGACAAGGGCGGCGTTGGAAGCGGCTAGGGTATCGCGATCTATCCGCACGTTGTCTTCAAGCCCGGTACGGGTATGGCCGCCTGCGGCAATTGACCATTCGTTAAGCCGGTATTGGTTGGCTCCTATGCCTGCGCCGCACCACTGGGCGTCGGGAGCTAGTCGCTTGAGCGTCTCAATAAAGAAGTCAAAGCTGTGTTTGTCGGCGGGCATTGAGTTTTTAACCCCCATGACGAACTGGACGTAAAGCGGCGCTTTTAACTTGCCCTGCTTTGAGAGCGCAACCGCCTGATGGATGTGCGAGAGATCAAACGCCTCAATTTCAGGCTTCACGTTGTACTTGAGCATTTCGCCCGCCAGCCACTCCACCAAATGGGGAGGGTTCTCGTAAACACGGCTGGGAAAGTTATTCGAACCCACCGATAGGCTAGCCATATCCGGTTTCAGCGGCAGCATGCCGCCGCGAGCTTCACCGGCACCGGATCGGCCACCGGTGGAAAGCTGGATAATCATGCCTGGGCAGTGTTTCTTAAGCCCTTCCATCAGGCGGCCAAACTTCTCTGGGTCGGATGACGGCGTTTGGTCGTCGTTACGCACATGGCAATGCGCAATACTGGCACCCGCTTCAAAGGCCGCCTGGGTACTTTCGATTTGTTCATTGACCGTAATGGGCACCGCAGGATTATTCTCTTTACGTGGCAGGCTTCCCGTAATGGCAACACAGATAATGCATGGCTGAGACATAAGCACCTCGATTTATTTTTATAAGAAGAAATCAAGATAGGAATAAACGTTAGATGTAATAGGGCTAACACCTAGCGTTAAGAGAGTGCGCCAGTAATTGATAAAACGTTTTTATTAGATATGCACGGCGCTATTCATTGATACTAAGAGGATTAAAACACCGCCCCTTTTGCTTTTCACAATGCAAGAGATGGAAAAAAGTCCAATCTGGTCATATTAACAACGAAGCGCTCTGTCTTTAGAGTCAAGACGGCCTGAGAATGCCTATCACAAGGTTGCACTTCTGTTATTCGCAACGCCGATTTAACAACGCACGTCCTTGTTAGCGCCGCCTACCGGCAGACTACCAGCACGTTCTGGTGTAGGTAGCAGCGCATACTGACCCACAACAAAACTTACAAGGTGACCTCATGGATAACACTCGACTCAAAGGTAAACACTGTCTCATTACTGGTGCTGCGCGTGGCATGGGGGCGGCTGTCGCTGAGCATTATGCCGCGCAAGGGGCAAAGGTCTGCGTGGCGGATCTCAATATTGAGGGGTGCGAAGAGGTCGCTCAGCGCATCAAATCAAAAGGTGGCGATGCTATTGCCATTAAGTTGAATGTGACTAACCGGGCAGAAGTGCAGGCAGCCGTTAAAGCCACAGTAGAAGCGTTTGGTAGTTTAAACGTGATGGTGAACAATGCCGGTATCAATAAGCCGTTAATGTTTCTGGATATCACTGAAGAAAATTGGCATCAAATTATGGATGTTAATGCGCTGGGTTGCTTACTCGGTATGCAGGAAGCCGCTAAACAAATGATTAGCCAGGGCAAAGAAAGCGGGCCTTATAAAATTATTAACGTGGGCTCGATTCTTTCCCGTCAGGCATTTGACGATGTGGTGCCCTACTCTTGCAGCAAGCATGCCGTGCTGGCGATGATTAACGGCGGTGCAAAAGCACTGGTTGATCATAACATTACCGTTAACGGCTATGCCCCAGGCGTAGTGCGCACCGAGCTTTGGGAACAGCTGGATAAAGACTTAGTCAGCATCGGCAAATTCGAGAAGCAGGGCCAGTCGATGGACGAGCTGGCTGAAAAAATGATTCTGATGAAGCGTTACTCTTACCCCGAAGATGTGGTCGGCACCGCGTCGTTCCTCGCCAGCCAAGAGTCTGATTACATGACTGGGCAGCTGCTGATGATCGATGGCGGCATGATCATGCAGTAAGCCTCCAGCAAAGAAGCCACCGCCCCCATACCTGCCTTTCAGGTATGGGGGTTACTCCTTTTTTACCTGCTCAATAATGGCCCTTTTCCCGCATAACGTTATCAGCGCGCTCTTGGGCGATAGAAAGGGCTTTTTTTATCGAGCGCCGCCCGTCTAGCACCTCGAAAATTTCATTACCTGCGATGCTGATTAGCTCGGTAATGCCAGGAACCGGCGGACGTGGCCACGCCTGCAAAACATCCTGCTTCGCCATATCATCGACAATCGTAATCAACGGCGACAGCGCGGACACTTCCGGGTCTTGGCTAACGCTAAAACGCGGCGTGACCAAGCTACCGTTCATGATGTAGAGCTTAGACATATTGGGCGACGTGAGGTGTTTTAACGCCGTCCATACGGCCTCCACCCGCTCTTCTGATAAGTTGGCAGGTATCGCCAACGCATACCCACCAATGGGGGTAATCGCCCTGCCGTGATTGCCCACCGGATGTGATAAATAGCCCGTATTGCCGTATGCCGGTGATCGCTTATCGAACTCAATCAAGGGGGCTAGCAGCGTGTAGCAGTAAGCCATGCACGACTCCCCCGAAGCATAGGACTGCGCCCGTTCGTACCAGGACATATTGAGAATATTCGGCGGGGAGTATTTGAGAATATCCAGCATATACTCGCAGGCTCTGTAAGCGGCATCTGATTGAAACATGGGGCGCAGCTGCTCACCGCTGGCGTTTTGAAAATCAAAGCCGCCTGCATGTAGCGGTAGATCGACAATAGGCTGCCCAAATTTAGCCATCAGAAAGCTAAACGTATGCCCCAGCGGCGTGCCACGGGCGGCGTTCCAAGCGATGCCGTATCGCCCCTTGGCAGGGTCGTGCAACTGCCGTGCAACTTTTACCAAAGCCTCGGTGGTGCTGGGGGGCGTTAACTGCGCTGCGGCCAAAATATCCTTGCGATAACAGAGCAGTTCAGGGGTGGTTTGCACCGGTATGCCGTACTGGCAGCCCGCATAACCAGCGCTTTGGATCGCCATGGGATGGAAGTCAGAAAGATCGTAGCCATCGCGCTGGATGAGCGCATCTAACGGCATCAAAACACCCTGCGCGACCAAGTCGCCAAACCAGGGCAAGTCGCAGGCGACAATGTCGTAGCGGGATTTCGCTAAACGGGCATTGTCGAGAATATCATCCAGCAAGTTATCAATGGAGCGCGCTTTATTGCGAATTTCCAGGCCGAAAATGGACTCTAGCTGCCGCTTTAAATTATGCATGGCCATAAAGGTAGGGTCCGCATGCGCCAGCACACGTAAGCCCCCTTTCAGCTCCAGCCGCGCGGAGAGCACAGCGGGTGTCGAGATCACCTGCTGAGACGCTGACGTACCTAAAAATATCTTGCTGCCAGATTCTGAGGCGGGGTCGATCCCAAACAGCGGGCCGAGTAAGCCCTTAATGCGATCTGCGTAGCTTTCCCACTCTTCTATCATCTGTGGGGAAGGATGCAGCGAGACGGTTTTTCCAGTCTTTGTGCGTGGGCGCGAAATGAGAAGGCCGCGCTGCATAATGCTTTCAATACCGCGCTTGGCGGTGCCGTAGGTTAGCCCTGAGGCATCCGCCAGCGAGGTAGGCGTGGTTAATCGGCCCGCCAGATGGTTGCGCATCACGTGCAGCAACATGCGCATCTCACGATATCCCAGCGACATCGAGAGCGTGGATTCGGTCTCGTTTTCAAACTTCTCAATGAACTCAATGAAACGCGCTAACTCGGTGTTCGATATTTTGGAAACGGGCGTTTGCGATAGCTTGTCGTAAGGCCCTTCAGGATGCGTATCGTCAAACATAGTCAGCCCACTCGCCTCTTTTTCATGGTGGCTTTAACTTACTCCATCGATGATCAAGCGGATACCTAACAAAATGAGTAAGCAAAGAATCACCCGGAAAAACAGCTCCCCATCCATCCGTCGCTGAATGATTAACCCTAACTGGATGCCCAGCCATGCCACCGGTATCAGCAGCAGGGCGATGGTGAGATTATCGAACGTTACCAGGCCAAGCATCGTATAGGGCACCAGCTTTACCAAGTTGGTGATCGCCAGAAACACCACCGCCGTGCCTAAAAACTGCTGCTTGGTGAGTTGGCACTGCAGCAAGTAAAAATTCAGCGGTGGGCCGCCCGCATGGGCAATAAAGCTGGTAAACCCGGCGATTCCTCCACACAGACGCCCCACCCAAGTGGGCATCAGTCGGCCGCGTAGCGGTTTAAGCAGCCCCCACAGGCCAAAAAGCACGGAAAAAATACCCAGCAGCAGTGTCAGCAGCGCCTCATCAAACCAGCCATAGGTGAAGTAGCCCACCGCAACGCCCAATATCGCAGGCGGAAACATCAGCCATAACAGACGATCTACCCGCTGTCGCCACCACGCTTTTAGGCTAAACACGTCCATCACAATCAGCAGCGGTAGCATCACCGCCACCGCAAAGGTGGGGCTTGCCTTTAGCGAGATCAGCGGTACAGCAACCACCCCCACCCCACCCGCAAACCCTGATTTGGAAATCCCTGTCAGTAACACGGCCATTATCATCAGTGCCACAAATACCCAATCAAATGCCATACGAACACCCCTCTTAGATTGCGCCTTAACGCCGGGCCACCCACGCAGAAAAAAGGGCCATGACAGGCACGGCCCTTTTTCGGTAGGTCAACCAATATGCGTACGTAAGGCGTGCTTACAGTACGGTGCACACTTCATCGAAGGAGAAGCGGTCGCCACGTGGGAACAGGGCGCTGGCATCGCCATAGCCTAAGTTGCACAGGAAGTTGCTCTTCACTTTACCGTCTGGGAAGAACTCTTCATCCACCGCTGCGTTATTGAAGCCCGACATAGGGCCTGCATCCAAACCAAGCGCACGGGCCGCTAAAATCAAATAGCCGCCTTGAATAGAGCTATTGCGGAACGCCGTAGAGTGAATGAAGTCCGGTTTGCCTTCAAACAGCGATTTGGCGTCTTTGTTATGGGCAAACATACGCGGCAGGTGCTCGTAAAACTCGGTATCAAAACCAATCACTGCCACCACCGGGGCTTTCATGGTTTTTTCCTGATTACCTGGCAAAAGCGCTGGCTTCAGGCGTTCCTTGGCTTCGTCAGTGGTCAGGAAAATAATCCGCGATGGTTGGCAGTTCATTGAGGTGGGACCGAAATGCATCAGGTTATACAGTTCGCGCAGCGTTTCCTCGCTCACCTCACGGTCCTGCCAAACGTTATGAGTGCGCGCTTCTGTGAATAGGGTGGCCATCGCTGCTTGATTAATCGTTGTCATGGTGTTGCCTCTTTCGGTTTAACCCGCTCATTAGGAGCCAGGCGTTCAGGGTGAGTCGTTCAGGCCGTCTTTAAGCCGAAATCGTATTGAAAATAGCGGTATGAGGTGTCCATCTGCCGGCCATCGGGCGCCTGCCCCGCTGGCTTTTGCACGAACTCCTTCACCAAGGAGTCCTTCACGCCAAATACCGCGTCAGAGTCGAGGTAGGGGTCGTCTTCCGCGAAGATTTGGGTCACCAGGGTTTCGTAGCCCGGTGCCATCAGCATGAAGTGCACATGGGCGGGGCGATAAGGGTGCCGTCCGGTGATTTCGAGCATTTTGCCAACTGGCCCATCGGTCGGGATGGGATAAGGAGACGGCGTCACCGTCCAGAAGGCGTAGCGGCCCTGGTTGTCAGTGTGGAAACGGGCGCGCAATGAGGCGCTTTCAAGCTCTGGCTTTTGAACGTCATAAAAGCCTTCGCTGTCCGATTGCCAAACGTCGATGGCAACATTCGCCAATGGTTTGCCATGCGCGTCGTGCACGTAACCTTCGATGAACAGTGGCTCCCCTTCAACGCCCCAGTTAATGGCATCGCCCTGGTTGGCTTGAGGAGGATCAGCGACGTAAAACGGCCCTAACACGGTGCTTTCGGTAATTTTAGGGTCGCTGCTGGCGTGATTAATCGCATCCACCAGCATGGTGACGCCCAGGGTGTCAGACAGCAGGATAAACTCCTGGCGTTCGTCGTCGCACATTTGCCCGGCTCGGGTGAGAAACTCAATTGCCTGAGTCCACTCTTTCTCGGTGGGCTTCACCTCGCGCAGATAGGCATGCAGGTGTTTGACCAAGCCATTGAGCAGCGTTTTCAGCCGTTCATCTTCACAGCGTGAAAACTCATCCATTACGGCGGCGGTAATATTGTCGGTGGTGAGATTACGCATGTGTGTGCCCTCCCTGCGTGACGGGCGAAGGTTCACCCAACCCTGACAGGCGCTCGGTATGATGCACGGTGGCGATATAGTCATCGTTACCATGCCCGGTGGCGATCAGGGCAGTGTAGGCTTCGCGCATTTGCGCTGCTAACGGGGTCGAGACTCCAGTGCCGTGGGCGCAGTCAAGGATCAGATCAAGATCTTTGGCCATCTGCGCGGCGGAAAACGTCGAAGTAAAATCCCGCGCTAACAGGGGCGGCACCTTGTACTTCACCATGGGTGAGCCCACCGCGCTGTCAGAGATCAGCTCCAGCATAGCGTCCCACTCAATATTGCCTTTACGCGCCAGCGTCAGCGCTTCACTCATCATCCCGGCACTGACGGCAATCATCAGGTTGATGGCCAGTTTGGCCACCCGGGCCTGCTCTTCGTCGCCCAGCCAATACTGCGCTTTGGTAAACGCTGCAAACACGGGTTTGGCCGCTTCCAGCGCTTCCCGTGGGCCGGAAACCATCGCGGAAAGCGTGCCCGCCTCTGCCGCAACGGGGTTACCGGATACCGGGCTGCGCAGATAGACCACACCGTGAGCCGTTGCCGCCTCGGCCACTCGTGCAGAGGCTTCCACACTCACTGTACTTGTCTCAATCAAGGTGCTGCCGGGCAACATGTGACGAATCAGCTCGCCAGACTCAAGGCACAGACTGATCAACGCGCGGTCATCGGGGATGGAGACAAACACCAAGTCGCAACCGGCCACGGCCTCTGCCAGCGTTGGATGGGGCGTCACCCCGATCTCTGCAGCAAGAGCAAGGCGCTGCGCCGATAGATCAAAGCCTTGAACAGGAGTGCCGGATTGAATAATACGAGCAGCCATCGGCAAACCCAGTTTACCCAAGCCTACCCACGCCACTTTTGGGGTCGTTGAAGGCGTTGCAGAAGCGGTTGTCATGGGGTGACCTCCTGTGTTGATTGCGCTTCACGCGCCAGCAGTTCGGCGTGAATGCGGTGGCCAGACGTGGCCAGCTCAGCGATGCCCTGCTGAGTTTCCATGAGCAGACGGCCGCCACGTTTTTTGAACTGTCCGGCCACCATCACGCTGTCGACGTTGGCAAGGCTGGTTTGCATGACCACTGTGGAAACTGGGTCGTTCACCGGCTGCATGTTGAGCTGGTTGCTATCCAGCAGCACTATGTCGGCCTGCTTACCCGGCGTGAGGCTGCCAATACGGTCATCAAGACCCAATGCTTTTGCCCCATCGAGGGTGATCCAACCCAGCGCTTCTCTGGTGGTAATGGTGGAAGTATCGGGGATCTTGCCCTGCTCACGGCGTGAGGAATCGTTATCAAGAGCGCGCTGCATCCCCAACGCTGCCCGGGCAACGCTGAACATGTCTCCAGAGAGAACCGATTCGAGATCCACACCCAAAGACACCACGCCGCCATTCTTACGAACAACCCCGGTCACCGGAAAACCGTGGCCCTGGGTCATCTCGTTTTCAGGGGCAATGGAGAACGTCACGCCGCTGGCGCAGAACCGGGACATTTGGCCTTCGTCCAAACTTTGGCCATGCACAATGTTGATATCAGGGCCTAGCAGGCCACGCGCTTCCACTTCGTCCCAGGCACCGGGGGCCACGGCCTCACCGCCGCCCTGGTGCATCGAGGCGACCAGGCCAAACTCTTTGGCCAAAGCAAAGTCCTGCAGGGTCACCTCTAGGGTTGAGTAGTGAGGGCCGAGAATAGCCATTCCCAAGGTGACGAGCCCTTCTGGGTTTGCCAGCTCGCCGTTTAATAAGCGCTCTATCTCATGACGAGGATGAGGAATTTCACTAAAATGCGGCTGACCAGGTTTAGGGTCAGGTTTTGGGGAGCCATGCAGAAACAGCGCGCGAATGCCCGATTCCTTTAGCCCTTTCACAGCGGCGTCGGTGTGCTTCGGGGTCGGGTTGTTATGGCACCAATCACCCAGCGTGGTGGTACCGCAATTCAGCTGGTTAATCGCGCCCATCCGGGTGGCAATTTGGATATCCTCGGGCGTAAACAGCGCCGCAAGGCCACGGTGAACATGGCGAAAATACTCCAGCAGCGTCCAGTTGGCGGCAACGCCGCGCAGGCCGGTCTGCCAAGTATGCATATGGGCGTTCACCAACCCAGGAATCAGGATACCGCCGCCACAGTCGATCACCTCGGCTGCGTGTGCCTTGGGGTGATCGGTGAGGTCATGCCCCACGGCGACGATACGATCACCCTCAATCAGTACCTGGCCATCGCTCAGTTCGCCCAACTGCGGGTCCATGGTGACAATCGTGGCGTTAACAAACAGCGTGTTCATTGGCCACCTCCACTCTCCGCCTGGGGCCGTTTCCCCGACTGAGCATCGCTGAGCAAACGGTGGATACCTTTGGCCTCCACATCGCGTGGATTCCAGTAAGGGTTGCGGGTCGCAATCTCCGTTGCACGTGCCACATCGTCTACGCTAAAGCCTAGTTCGGAGAGTGCGCTTGGGGCACCCACGGCACGCCCTAAGTCGTAAAGGCCAGCCGCCGCGTCGTCACAGCCCAGCGCACGCCCAATACGCGCCATCGCTTCCGGCACCGCAGGCGCGTTATAAGCCAGCGCATAAGGCAGCACAATGGTGTGCGTCTCCGCATGGGGTAAATTGAAAGAGCCGCCGAGGGTATGGCAAAGCTTGTGATGCAGCGACATGCCCACTGAACCTAGGCACGTGCCGCATAGCCAAGCGCCGTAGAGCGCATCAGAGCGCGCTTCAACGTTGGCAGGGTCGTTGGCAATCACCGGCAGGCTTCGTGCTAGCGCCGCAATTCCCTCTTCAGCCATGAGCGCAATCACCGGGTTGCAGTCTCGGGCATAAAGCGCCTCAACGGCATGGGCAATTGCGTTAATGCCGCTGGTGCCGGACATCACCGTAGGCAGCGTTAAGGTGAGGTCAACGTCGTAAATGACCGTTTCCGGTAGTACATCCAGGGTGCGCTGGGTGGTTTTGATGCCGTCGCTTGTTTCACCCAGGATCGGCGTCATTTCTGAGCCAGCATAAGTGGTGGGTATCGCAATCTGAGGCAAGCCAGTACGTAAGGCAATCGCTTTACCCAAGCCAATCGTTGAACCGCCACCGATGGCCACCGTGCAGTCTACGTTTAGCTCTTGGACCACTTGTAGAGCATGTTCGGTCACCTCGATCGGCGTATGCATGACGGCGTCCGCGTAAACGCCGACGCCCTTATCGCCCAGCAGTTCTAGTACGCGGCTTGCCTGCTCGTGCTGCTGAGGCGTGGCTAACACCAGGGCGCGTGAGCAGCCGAGATGTTCAAGCTCTTGCCTTAGTTGAGCCAGGGTACCTTGGCCAAATACCACCCGGGATGGCAGGCCATCGTAAACAAAAGGTTGCATAAAACATTCCTTAGTCGTTTGAAATCGGCTGTGTGCTCGCTACTCTCTTCTCTCTAGCGAGCACATCCGTCGCAGCAGGTGAGCTAGCTCGCCTGCGCCTGCTTTCCCATACCGGTAATGGCTTGCACTAACTCGTCCTCGCTGACGTTGTCACCATCGAACTCAGCGGTGACGCGGCCGTCATACATCGCGATAATGCGGTTACTCAGGCCCAGCACTTCGGGCATTTCTGAGGAGATCACCAGCACGGCGTAGCCGGATTTAGCCAAGTCTTTGACGAGCGTGTGGATTTCGGACTTGGAGCCGACGTCAATACCCCGCGTTGGCTCATCGAGTATGAGCAGCTTAGGGTGTGTATGCAGCCACTTGCCGATGACGATCTTCTGCTGATTCCCGCCGCTTAAATTGCCGACCTTTTGGCGCCAGCTGGGGGTTTTGATTTTCATGGCTTGGTGATACTTGTCGTAGACTTCGCGCTCTTTTGCACTGGTCATAAAGCCTAATGACGACACGCTGGAAAGGCTGGCCAATGTCATGTTGTCACGACAGTTCATGCCCAGAATGAGTCCCTGATCCTTGCGATCTTCAGGGACTAACGCAACGCCGCTTACCACCGCATCGTGGGAATTACGAAAATTCACTACCTCACCATCAAGCACGACGTCACCAGCCGACGGTTTACGCAGGCCAAAGATGGTTTCTGCCACCTCTGAGCGGCCCGCGCCTACCAGCCCGTACATACCAACGATCTCGCCCTTGCGAACGTTAAAGCTTACATCTTCAAAAACACGCTTAACTGACAGGTTACGCACTTCCAGCATGTTGTCGCCGAAATCAGTGGGTTTGCTTGCATGATCAAGCTCTAAACTGCGGCCAATCATCATCCGCGTGATTTCGTCTTCGTTGGTATCGGCGGTGTTGACCGTGCCGGTGTACTCGCCGTCTCGCAGCACTGAAATGCGGTGCGACAGATGGAAAATCTCATCCATGCGGTGGGAGATGTACACAATGCCCACACCCTGCTCACACAGCGAGTTAATTACGTCGTAGAGCACCGGCTTTTCGTGGTCGGTGAGCGATGCCGTCGGCTCGTCAAATACGACGACCTGCGGCGTAAAGGCGAGCGCCCTGCCAATTTCCACCATCTGTTTTTTGGCAATCGACAGCGAGCCCACGACATCGTCATGCTGAAAACCGCACTTGAGCCGCTCAAGAATCTTATTGGTATCTTCGCGCAGCTTTCGCCAGTCAACGCGGTTGAACGGCTTTCTTGGCAAACTGCCGAGAAAGATGTTTTCGGCAACCGTCATTTCAGACACCAGCGACTGCTCTTGATGAATCAGTACAACCCCAGCGCGTTTGGCGTGCTTGGGATTTTCAAACGCCATCTCCTGGCCGCCTAGAATAATTTTGCCGTCATTGGCCTGGTGTTTACCGGCTAGCACTTTCATCAGGGTAGATTTGCCAGCCCCGTTCTCACCCAGCAAGGCGTGCACCTCGCCGGGGCGAACGTCAAAATCGACGTTGTTGAGCGCGACCACACCGGGGAATCGCTTAGTGATGCCTTTAAGTTCCAAGATGGGTGCTGCGTCGATTGGCTGACGTGATTGCGTTGAAGAGGCGTTCATATCCGCACCTCCTTGGCCGAGGGTGCATTAAGCTTCTTATCAATAATCAGAACAGAGATGAGAATCGCGCCGAGAATGACGAGTACGTAAAAAGCGGGCACCTGCATCAAGTTCATGCCGTTACGCAGAATGCCGATGGCCAGTACGCCGCCTAAGGTGCCAACAATACTGCCGTAGCCACCGGTCAACTTCGTGCCCCCTAAGACCACCGCGGTAATCACCCAAAGCTCGTAGTCACGACCCAGGTTGGGCGTTGCGGCCCCCATTTGGCTGGCAAGCAGCACGCCTGCTAACGCAGAGAAGAAACCCACGATAATAAAGTTAATCATCATGTGGCGGCCTAGGCGGATGCCGGCATCAATTGATGCTTCAGGGTTGCCACCTACGGCAAAGGTATTGCGGCCATGGCTGGTTCGCGTCAGCACCAGATGCATGATCAACGCGCACACCAGAAAAATGATGGCTAAGACGGGAACCGGCCCGATAGTGCTCGTGCCGAAGTCGGCGAACGCAAAGTTCATGGCGAAGAAGGACTGCTCACCGGTGTATAGAAAGATCAGGCCACGCACACCCAGCATGGCCCCTAGCGTTACGATGAACGCGTTAACACCGGTTTTCCAAACCACAAAGCCATTGAGGGCGCCCAGCAAAATACCTGAGACTAACGCGGCGAGAATCGCCAGCGTCATACTAATTTCCTGCAAGCCCACTGCCAAAGAAGCGGAAAGCCCCAGTATCGCGCCCACCGACAAATCGATGTTGCCGTTAATCATCACGAAGGTCATGCCCAGGGCAATCAGGCCTATCGTTGAGGTCTGTACCAAAATGTTGCTGATATTCCCAAATGAAAGGAAGTACTCCGACATAGCACTGAAGAAAATAAAAAGAGCAATCACAAATACCCAGATTGGCTGTATTTTCGCTCTACCACGGAAGAACCCTTTAATCGATGTCATTTTGCATCCCTCCGCGTTATGAGTGGGTCGTAAACAAGCGCTTGCGCTTGTTGGCGAGATCCAGCCATACGGCCAGAATGATAATTACCCAAGTCACGATCCACTGGATGTAGTAGGGGTAGCCCATCAACAGCAGGCCATTTTGGATAAAGCCCAGAATCAGCACGCCAATCACCGTTTTCCAGATACTGCCTGCACCGCCCAGCAAGCTTGTGCCGCCAAGGATGATGCCGGCCAACACCAGTAGCTCGTACCCCTGCCCTACATTGTTTTGCGAGCCCATAACCCGCGAGCCAAGCACTAGGGCGGCACACGCCACGCAGAAAGCAGAGATCAAATACGTGCTGAAGACACACCAGTTTTTACGAATACCCGAATAGACGGCTGCCATTGGATTACCGCCGACAGCAAAGATACGTCGCCCATATCCGGTGTAAGACATGACTACTTGAATCAAGATAGCGAGCAGACCAAACATCAGAACCGGGACCGCAATACCCCCCACAAACCCACGGCCGAAGAAGGCGAACCAAGTATTCTCTTGATTGGCAATATCGACGTTCTGGCCGCCGCTATAAATCAGCACAAACCCTTGTATGGCTGACAGCATGGCCAGCGTCACAATCAACGAGTTGAGCCTAAGAAAACCAATCAAAAACCCGTTGACGGCACCGATCATCAAGGTCAGCGCGAACATCAACAGAATGGCGTTCGTCGGGCCAATTTTGTCATGTAGATCAACCACCAGGACGGTGGAGAACGACAGCATCGAGCCGACGGAAAGGTCTAAGTTGCCGCCAATAATGACCACGGTGACCCCCACCGCGATAATGCCAATAATGGATGCTTGGCGGACAACGGTCATAATGTTTGACTGAGAGAGGAACTGCTCAGAAAAAAACGAAAAAACGAACATCCCGATTAGGAAAAAAATGAGAATGCCCTGAGCCGATAAAAAACTCAGCACACCTGCTTTGCTCAGCTTTCCTAACGGCACTCCAACTTTTGTTTGTTCTGTGGAAGCCATGCTATTCACCTGTAAAAATCACCTAGGGAGGCAGCCATAAGTGTGACGATGCACGATGTTTGTCGTCACACCAGCGGCACCTCCCAGCGCAGGAAGCCTGCATTCAGGTTCGCACCCCTTCTGTATTGAGTTGTCTTCACACCATCAATACTGGGTAATACGCCCTATATTCAGAAAACCGGACGATCAAACTCTTCAAGGTTCTCTGCGGTGATTTTCGGTGTTTCAAAGAAGTTCATTTTCGGAAGCTCTTCGCCAGCTAACACATCCAGTGCGGTTTGCAGGGCGGCTTCTGCATCATCCACCGGGGATTGGTAGATAGAGCCGTAATATTCACCGCGCTCAATAGCATCGTAGCCAACGGCGAAGTTCGTGGCTCCAATAAAGATGATTCCGTCTGCGCGTCCAGCGCCTTTAGCGGCATTTAAAGCGCCTACGCCCATGTTGTCGTCGCCCGAATACACACCGTCGATATGGTCATATTTCGTCAGGAAATCTTCCATTACCCGCTGGGCGCGCTCACGGTTCCAGTTACCTGGCTGGGTTTCCAACAGTTCGACACCCGGGCAAGCTTCAGCCAGGCGATCCTCAAACCCACCTGCGCGCTCCATTGCCGTGGTGTAGCCAGGTTGGCCGGAAATCTGCACAATCTGACCCTCACCCCCCAGGGCATCGCACATCATTTCAGCCGACGAAATACCTTGTTGAACGTTGTCCGGCCCTGAGAAAGCAGCGATAAAATCCAGACCCGCATCGGCAATTTTAGAGTTGGTCACGATGACAGGAATACCGGCACTGTGAGCTTGGCGGATGGCAGGAATAACGGCTTGGCCGTTGGTTGGCCAAATGATGATGGCATCGACACGTTGCTGAATAAGATCCTGCATTTGGCCGATTTGGCGGGCTACATCGCCACCCGCGTCCAACACCACGACATCGACATTACCTTCACGCGCTGCCGCCGCTTCAAACGCACTCTCATACGTCGTCTGATAGCTATCGACACCGACATTGTTTTGCGTAATACCTATACGATAAGGGCCTTCGGCGTGCGCTGTTGCAATTGACATCAACATCACTGATGCAGCAATGGCGGTTTTATTGAACATTGTGTTTCTCCTAGCGTTTTTATTAATTGTTTTTTGGCTTACAGACTCGTAAGCCTGTGGTTGGAGCTTACTGCCCGGCTTTGTTGAGGCACAACGTAACCGCACCATAGAAATGACCAATTTGGTTTTTTTAATACACTTCGCTCTGCAACACGCCAACAATGGCGACCACCCGCTACGCAGCAGGCTTAAAGCCTCCGGAATTAAAACGAACTCTCTATAGACAGCTCTTGTACACACGGCCTGCTTTGGGTTGCACCGCTGCCCGAAAGCCGTTTGTTGTAAAACAGTGGTGCATACGTAGTAGTCGCTTAACGCTTAGCATGATAGTTTTAATAAAAACTCATATAAAAAGAAGAAGGAAAACAGCATGTCACGAGTCACCTTAGGTGTAGCAACCGCCTTAACATCATTGATGTTCGCTTTGCCTGCCTATTCCGATTCCCCATTACGGCTAGCCGTTGACGTTCCCTTTGAGCCCTTTCAATACCGCCTACCCGACGGCACGTTAACAGGCTTCGAGGTCGAACTTGGCGAAGAGGTATGTCGACGCATTGAGCGTGAGTGTGAATGGGTCGAGCAAGGTTGGGATGGCATCATTCCTGGCCTACTGGCACGCAAATACGACGCGATTGTCTCATCCATGGCGATTACCGATGCACGCCGTGAACAGGTGCTCTTCTCGGAGCCTTACTACAGCAATCCAAGTGTTTGGGTAACCCAAGCAGGCAAAGAGATTGACATTGAAGACCAGGATGCACTTGAAGTCTTATCGGTAGGTGTACAGCGCGGCACCATCCGTGATGCTTACATTACTGACACCTACGGCGACCTAGTGGATGTGCGACGCTATGCGACAGGTGAAGATCTCGCAGTCGATGTTCACTCAGGCCGCCTCGATGCAGCCTTTATGTATTACCCGCTTGCACTGTCATCACTTCAGGTGAACCAGGACGGCAGCAACGTAGTCACCAGCTCACCCTTGATTCGTGAACCTAAAAGCTATTTCGGCCACGGCGTCGCTGCTGCTTTCCACCCACGAAATGAAGCATTAGCCGAGCAGTTCAACGAGGCGCTACGTGGGATTAAAGAAGACGGCACCTACGACGAGCTAATGAATAAGTACGTGGATTACGATATTAAGATTTAAGGGATAAGTGATAATCCAGCTAGTGATGAGGGCAGCACGCCAGTGCTGCCCTTTGATTTACTAGCAATTAAACGTATTTTGTGGTGCTAGCCTGCGGGCGCTTGATGAGTAAGGTCATGGAAATTGATGCCTGTGGCTCTAATCACCGCCGTCATGGTGCGAAGTGTTGGGTTACCTTTAGGTGATAAAGCGCGATATAGACTTTCACGTGACACTTTGGCACGTTCTGCTACCAGCGCCATGCCACCCTGCGCCTCAACGACATGACGGAGCGCCATCAGGAATGCTGATTCCCCCCCGTCCTCATCAAGCTCGTCAAAGGCTGTGCGCAAGTAGTCCAACGCCATACCAGGGTCATTACGAAGCATTTCAATGACTGCTTCATCATGGCTTCTCATGGCGTGCCCTCCTCTTGTGGTCGGCCAAAAACGCTTTAGCCTGCTCAATATCAGCTTGCTGGCGTTGTTTAGCTCCGCCTACTAACAGCATTACCCGCTGCCAGCCTATTAAGGCGAGTCAAAACTCGCATAGCGGCTTGACGATCTTTTGCTTTGGTAGCATCTAACCAAGCTTGAAACGGGTCATGACCATCAGTGGTAAAGTAATGAGTAAGTTCAGTCATAGCACTAGCGTAGCTTAAAAGCTACAGACTAAACATATAGTGGATATATCTCAACGAAAAAAGCCCCTGACGAATCAGGGGCTTTTCGAGATAAGTGGCGGAGGGACAGGGATTCGAACCCTGGATAGGCTATTAACCTATGCCGGTTTTCAAGACCGGTGCATTCAACCGCTCTGCCATCCCTCCGGCTTATGGGTGCGTATAATAACAGCATTTCCTTGTAAGTCAATGCCTTTAGAGTGAATTAGTACAGCCTTAAGCCCACTCGAGTAATACTCCCGCCTTCCATATCGCTAACGACCCAGTGAATGCCGTGCCAATCAACATCATCGCCGACAACGGGGTGACCACCCACTCGCAGAGAAACAAATTCAGCCAGTGTCATATCCTGCTCCCCTGGGCTTAACGTTAAGCCGTAAGCCTGAGCAACATCCTGCATCTGGGCACTGCCATCCAGAGTAAAGGTACCGAAGAAAGCACGCTCTTGCTTAAGCTTCGCATCGCCATTAAACAGCCGATTCAAAGCTACTAGGTCTTCTGAACGTCCGATGACACAAATCACATCATTGAGCTTCAGTCGCGTGCTACCTTTTGGGTGAAGCATTGCATGATCGCGGAACAGGGCAGAAATCAGCGCGCCGGACGGAAACCGCAAAAGTCTGATAGGGACATCTTCTAAGTCTTGGTTTTCGACAACGTAAACAAACATCTCGAAGTCATTTTCAGGCAGTATGCCAAGCGGCCCGCGTCGGTTAGGGGTAGCACCTACGGGCACTTCCACTTTCAACCAGCGCGCCATGAGGGTGAGTGAGCCCCCTTGAATAAGCAGCGACATTAAGACTACTGCAAATGCCACATTGAAATAGAGCGAAGCGTTTTCAACGCCACCAATCAGCGGGAAGATAGCTAGCACGATAGGCACCGCCCCTCTCAGCCCTACCCACGCAATAAACCAGGTTTCTCGCCAACGAAACTTAAAAAAAGGCTTGATCGTAATGAGAACAGCCAAAGGGCGAGCAATAAAAATTAACGCCAGGGCCACTAAGCCTGCGGGCAAGGCCACTTCCCACAACTCGCTTGGTGTGACCAACAGCCCCAGCACCAAGAACAAACCAATTTGACTTAACCATGCCAAGCCATCGTGGACAGGCAAAATAAAGTTCAGGTGACGGCCTGGCTGATTACCAATCATCAACCCGGCTAAATAGATAGCAAGAAAGCCACTCCCCCCCAGCACACTGGTTAAACCAAAGACGCTGAACCCAAGCGCCAGCGCCAGCATGGCGTAAAGCCCAGGCGCAAGGTCAAGCCAACGCAACAGCTTCGCGCTTAACCACCCCCCTCCTAAACCAATTAGTAGGCCAATACCAAACTGGGAAATAAAGAAAAGCAGGGTCTCTAAGGGGCCGCCAATATCTCCCACCAACAGTTCAACCAACATCAGCGTTAAAAAAATCGCCATCGGGTCGTTGGTACCCGACTCAATTTCAAGAGTCGCCCCTACCCGCTCGTTTAAGTTGACACCACGGCCGCTGAGCATTGAGAAAACGGCGGCCGCATCGGTAGAGCCAACAATCGCCCCCACCAAAAGCCCTTGAATGAGCGTTAGATCAAACACCCACATGGCAATCAAACCAACAATGGTGCTGGTAATAAACACGCCAAAGGTCGCTAGAGAGAGCGCAGGCCTGAAGCCCACACGGAACGTTTTCAAGCGAGTGCGTAAGCCGCCGTCTAACAAAATCATGGCCAGGGCCAAATGCCCAATTGTAAAGGCCATTGAATAATCGTCGAATTCGACGCCCAGCACGCCCTCCTCACCGGCCAGCATGCCAAGCCCAAGGAAGATAAGCAGTAACGGAACGCCAAACATTGATGAAAGGCGGCTTGCTAAAATGCTAAGCGCCATGAGCGAACCACCCACTAAGAAGAACGTATAAATTGCGTCCATGTGTCTCCGTCTCTACATCAATGCTGCTTTATTATTGCACGCTACCGTTGAATTTACTGTGACATATTACGGAGTGGATGCGTGATGGGGGTGGTCAGATGCTTAACCTCGCGGCTACACTCCGCCCTTACAATGCCTGGAGTTATTGTCTATGTTGCAACCTTTTCTTCGCCGATGGTTAGTCGCGCTTTTATTCGCATCACTGACATCAATAGTATTTTCATTGTTCTCAAACGACGTTGCTTACGCCAATGAAGAAAGCATTGATAACACCGAGGTACTGCACCTTGAAAGTGAGGTAACAGTTCCTGACGCCTTGTGGCAATCTTCCTCCGAGGATAATGCTGAAGAAAGTACTGAAGAAAGTATTGAAGAAAGCCCCGAAGAAGAAGCCCCCACCATGGCGCTGATCCCGCCTCCACCGTTAGACCCTCCCCCTCTGAAACAGCTAACAATAATGCTGGACTGGTATTTAAGCCCTCAACATGCCGCTCTCGTTATTGCCAAAGAACGCGGCCTGTTTGCTGCTCAGGGGCTTGCGGTTGAACTGCAAACCCCCGCTGACCCAACGATTGCGATTAAACTGCTCGCCGCTGGTGATGTGGATCTTGCACTAACGCGACAGCCTCTGCTGCATTTGCATGCCCACGACGGCGCACCGATTGCCCGCATTGGCACGCTATTTGAAACACCTCTTACTGCGGTTATTGTGTCCGGCGAACAGCACCAGGGCGAGGACCCGCTCATGCATCTCGAAGGATTACACTACGGTTTTTCGACCCGCGAAGGGCGCGATACTGTGTTGCAACAAGTACGACCCCATTCCGTCCAGCAGATTGATACGGTTATGCCGCCTGAAAATGTACGCTTCACGGCCACGACCGCCCTACGAGAAGGAAGAGTAGAAGCCATTGCAGATGGTTTCTTCCACTACTTACCCCCGCAGCTTGCCACAGAGGGCATTGCCACCCATGTGGTTCAGTACCACGAGTTAGAAATACCCCGACATGACGGGCTCATCATAGTGGCCAATAGCGATACGGCCACTCGCCGCGCTCCAACATGGTCGCGCTTTTTAATCGCGCTTGAAGAAGCCAGCTATTGGATAATCGACAACCCAGAAGCTGCTTGGTCACTTTTAACCGCTACCCACCCGGTGCTTGATAATGCCATTAATGCACAAGCCTGGGAGGATTTGCTTAGACGGATGACACTGAGCCCGGCGGCTCTCGATACTCGCCGCTATAAGGCGTTTGAAAACTTTTTACTGCAAGCAGAACTTATCAATGCCGTGCTGCCCGTATCACGCTTGGCGATCGACCCGCATTCGATATAACTTGGCAAACTTAATCACTTTGCGCTGGAGCGCCATGAGCGAAGCACCGTTAATCTTTATTGATGTTGAAACCACCGGCACCCGAGCCACTCGGGATCATATCACTGAAGTTGCTGCGTTGAAGGTTGTAAATGGCACCATCACGGAGCGCTGGTGCAGCTTAATTAATCCTGGATGTAAAATTCCTGCGCACATCAGCCAACTGACAGGAATTACGGATGACATGCTCACCCACGCCCCCGCGTTTCAGCAGGTAGCAGCAGAGTTTCGCCAGTGGCTTGGGGATGGACGTTTAGTCGCCCACAACGCACGCTTTGATTACAGCTTTCTGCGCAATGAGTTTAAGCGCGCAGGCTTCGATTTTCGCGCCGAATTAATCTGTACATTACGCCTTTCAAGACGCCTTGCCCCCCAAGCCGCTCAGCACAATCTCGCAGCACTTCTGCAGCGCTATGAAATAGCGGTAGAACGCCACCACCGAGCAGAAGACGACGCGTTAGCGCTATGGAAGCTGTGGCAAACGTGGCAGCGCCATCACGATCACGAAAGATGGCAGGCTGCCCTAGGTGATGAACAGCGCCACCGAAGCTTACCCGCTCATCTAGATAGCGCACAGCTTGACGGGCTACCCTCAACGCCCGGCGTCTACCTCTTTTATGGTCATAGCCGACTTCCCCTTTATGTGGGTAAAAGCATTAATTTACGCAGCCGCGTCCTAGGCCACTTTCAGCGCGATTATCAAGATGACAAAGAGATGCGCCTAGCCCAGCAAATACAGCATATTGAGTGGGAAGAGACAGCAGGCGACATGGGCGCCCAACTGCGAGAGGCTCAGCTGGTTAAGCAACTAATGCCCATCATGAACCGACAACTGAGGCGGCAAGGAAAATTACACACCTGGCACTGGCCAACCGAACAAACCGCTCCCACCTTGATGAATGGCAGCGCGCTAGGCCAACCCCAAACGGGACGCTTCTTCGGGCTTTTTCGCAGCGCTAAAGAGGCGAAAGACACACTTCGCTCCCTGAGTGAAACACACCAACTGTGCCCCCAGGTGCTTGGCCTGGAAAAAGGGAAAGGCCGCTGTTTTGCCCACCAATTAGGCAAATGCAAAGGGGCTTGCTGCGGCAAAGAGGAACTGAAAGAGCACACTCAACGTGCACAGGAAGCAATGGAAAAACTCCAAGTTGGCACGTGGCCATGGCCCGACCGAATTGTGATTCGTGAAAAAGGCCAAAACACACGGAAGACTGCCTATCATGTAGTAGACCACTGGTGCTACCTGGGTAGCAGAAGTACGTTAAGCGCGGCTAGAAAGCTTGTCGGCTCATGCCCACAATTTGATGTTGACACCTATCGTATTCTAAACCGATTTCTACGTAACCCAGAGCAGCACCGTTTAACCATCACCCCGCTTGGGGAATAATTTGGCCTTAACCACCTAAGACTGCGCGGCGATAAAGGCCTCAACGGCTTGTTGAAACGCTTCTGGCTGGTCAGCATGTAGCCAGTGGCCGGCTTGTTTAAGGGTAACAAGGCGTGCCTTGGGCAGTATGTCCCGCAGCGCTGGCAGCATATCATCGCTTACATAGTGAGAGTCGCCGCCACGCAGCACCAGCGCCGGGCCATCAAAAGCATTCTCGCCGTCTGGCACGCCGATAATAGCCTCATAACCCCGTTGAATCTCATCTAAACCGACACGCAAACTCATACTTCCTTCCTCGTTGCGCACTAGGTTAGTGGCAAGGAACAGCCGCGTGGGGCGTGAGTCAACGTGTTCGGCAAGCAATGCGTCCGCTTCACGCCGGTTAGTCGGCTTACCCGCCTTTACCCGCTCCAACGCAGCAAACACATCATCATGGCCATGCTGATAAGCCACCGGTGCGATATCTGCCACCACCAACGACGCGCAACGTTCTGGGGCAACACGGGCTAGCGTAATAGCGACTTTGCCCCCCATGGAGTGCCCAAGAATATGGGCACGTTTGATCGAAAGCTTGTCCAATACCGCTAGCACATCCTGGCTCATGGCGGTATAACTCATTCCCTCTACATGGGGTGAGCGGCCATGGTTACGCAGATCAACTGCAATGACACGGCGAGACTGCTGCCACACTTTAAGGTGCGAGCGCCAGTTATCAGCACTGCCCAACAGGCCATGGATGACCACTAACGGAAGCGAGTCATGGCTACCTGGCTCGGCAGGCAAGTCGATGGCATGAAGTTCAACGGTGGCAAGTTCGGTCATGCAGGCTCCTTAGCTATTATGCAGTTCGAGGGGACGCATCGGATTGGCCTGTCCACACCACCAAACGGCGGGTAAGCCAAGCTAACAATAGGCCATACAAGGGTAAGAAAAAGAGCAAGCTAATGCCCAATTTGATCACGTAATCAACTACCGCGATCTCAACCCAATGGTTAGCCATAAAAGGGTCCGGACTGTTATGAAAGGCAGCAAAGAAAAACGCAAAGGTATCCGCTAAATTACCTAATACGGTCGAACACACCGGAGCTACCCACCACGCCCACCGGCGTAAACGATCAAACACCTGTACGTCTAATAACTGCCCTAGCACATAGGCAAGGAAGCTCGCCAGCGCGATGCGCGCTACAAACACGTTCCACTCCCCCAAGGCATCTATGCCGGCAAAGCTGCCCCGTGGAAAAACAACGGACACGACATAAGAAACAACTAGTGCAGGAAACATCACGCGCAGAATAATGGAGCGCGCTGGCTTTTTACCAAATAACCGCACGGTTAAATCAGTCGCCAAAAAGATGAATGGGAAGCTGAAAGCGCCCCAGGTGGTATGAAAACCAAATAGCGTAAACGGCAGTTGAACCAAGTAGTTACTTGCCGCAATAATACCAATGTGAAAAGCGATCATTATCACAAGGCAACGCCGGTATTGCGAATCGGTTAATGCAAACATAGAGAATGGCCTTTTTTCAGTTACATGAGGGGTTAGGGAACCCTCAAAAAAGCGCGTTAACGCAGCGGTCGCGCATTATACGCTTTCTGCTAGATAATAAAAAAGCCGCCCAATAAATTGAGCGGCTGGGCTAGCAATAGCGGTACTATAGGGGCATTAGGCGTCCTGCGGTTTAGCCTGATCCGCGGCACCAACGGAGCGCTCGCGCATGGCAGCATGCACGTCCTCTAAGCTGGTAGGATCATCAATCGTTGACGGTATGCCGAATGACTTACCATCGGCAATGTTGCGCAACAACTTACGCAAAATTTTACCAGAGCGCGTTTTTGGCAGCCGATTGACAACCAATACTTGCTTGAAGCACGCAATTGGCCCGATACGCTCACGAACCAGGTTAATTAGTTCGGCTTCAAGCT
This sequence comes from Vreelandella venusta, assembly GCF_044809155.1. Classification (GTDB taxonomy): domain Bacteria; phylum Pseudomonadota; class Gammaproteobacteria; order Pseudomonadales; family Halomonadaceae; genus Vreelandella; species Vreelandella venusta_B. Next base: position 1,575,574 of record NZ_CP085241.1, on the reverse strand, counting down.
GAGTCTCGTCACCCTCAAAGCCATCTTTTGTAATCACCAAGCCGATAGGGAGCTGCCCTTTCAAGTCATCATGAATACCAATCACCGCGCACTCTGCAACGGCCGGATGCCCGCCAACGACCTCTTCCATTTCACCTGTCGAGAGCCGGTGCCCCGCCACGTTAATAACATCGTCGGTTCTACCCATGATGAACAAATAGCCCTCTTCATCAAAATAGCCGCCATCACCGGTTAAGTAGTAACCAGGGAACGCTGCCATGTAGGCACTATGGAACCGCTGCGGGTCGCGCCAAATACCGGTTAAGCAGCCCGGCGGGAGCGGTTGTTGAATCACGACACTTCCCTGCTGCATGGGCGCAGCGGCCTCACCGTCTCGATCGAGGATTTGTACATTAAACCCTGGCACCGGGTACGTTGCAGAACCTGCTTTGGTAGGCGCAGCCTCTATTCCAGGTAAATTAGCGGCAATCGGCCAACCGGTTTCGGTTTGCCACCAGTGGTCTATCACCGGCACGTCTAACAAGTCGTCTAGCCAATGGAAGGTAGGGGGATCTAGCCGCTCACCAGCAACATAAAGGTGCTCAAGGCTACTAATATCGTAATTTTCCAATAGCTTTGCGTCAGGGTCCTCTTTTTTAATCGCTCGGAAGGCCGTTGGCGCCGTGAAAAAGCTTTTAACTTTGTACTCTTCAATGATGCGCCAGAAGCTTCCGGCATCGGGCGTTTTTACCGGCTTCCCTTCATAAATAACCGTTGTACAGCCTCTCAACAGCGGCGCATACACAATATAAGAGTGCCCGACTACCCACCCGACATCCGAAGCGGTAAACATGACATCCCCCGGCTCCAGCGCATAAATCGCTTCCATGGAGTAAGCCAGCGCTACTGCATAACCGCCAGTATCACGCACCACCCCTTTAGGCTTACCCGTGGTACCGGAGGTGTAGAGCACATAAAGGGGGTCGGTTGCTTTAACAGGCACGCACGCTGCCAAGGGAGCATCGGCGACTAGCGTCTGCCAATCATGGTCGCCCTCTGCTAGCTCCGCCTTTAGCGCCTCACGCTGGAAAACAACGCATGCGTCAGGCTTAAAGCTACTTTGCGCAATCGCCTGGTCGATGATGGGTTTGTAAGGCAACACTTTATCAATTTCGATTCCGCAGGAAGCCGCAATAACCACCTTTGGCTCTGCATCTTCAATCCGAACAGCCAGCTCATGGGGCGCAAAACCACCAAACACTACCGAGTGCACAGCACCTAACCGAGCGCAGGCATACATGGCGATCAATGCTTCGGGAACCATGGGCATGTAAATAACGACCCGGTCACCTTTCGCGACGCCGAGCGATTCAAGGCCACCTGCGAATTGGGCTACGCGGTCACGTAGCTCCTGGTAGGTAATCGTTTGCTTTGACTGGGTGACAGGTGAATCCCAATAAATAGCCGGCTGGCCGCCTCGCCCCTGCTCCACATGATAATCGATAGCGGCATAGCAAATATTTAGCTCGCCATCGCCAAACCAACGGGCATGCTGCTGCTCATCATAGGAAAGAATAGTGGAAGGAGAGGTATACCATGGAAGCCGTTTGGCTTGTTCAGCCCAAAAGGTTGCGGGGTGCTCCACCGATTGTTGAAAGGTGTTCTGATAGAGAGTCATCGTCGATTAACCTGGATGTTGTCAAAGAAACGAACCTGATTGTTGACACTCTATAAAGTTAATCGCGTAATCACCCTCATACTATGGGATAAAACGCGACCAAAGCCGTATAAGCTTGCACAAATTGTCGACAAAAACGAGAAGCACTACCATTGATAAATCGTTAAACCGCTTTTTGGACAAAACACGCTAAATTATTGATCATTGATTAAACAGATTCTCGCGATGCGCCCCCGACGCGATAATGCCTATAAAACCATTACAACGCTGTGTCATCAGTGTAGGCAAGGAGATACTCATGTCTGGTTCCCCAAGCGCCGCCTCACGCCTCCTAGAGCATAACGGCCATGCCATTGAGGCAGGCACTAATTTATTAAAAGCCCTTGCTAACGAGAAGCGTTTACAAATCCTTTGCTTGCTAGCAGAAACAGAACTCTCGGTTACCCAAATTAACCAGCAGCTTTCTCTCAGCCAATCAGCACTCTCACAACACCTGGCCATTTTGCGACGAGACCATCTGGTTAACACGCGCAGGGAGTCTCAAACCATTTATTATTCACTGAAAAGTGAGAGCGCCAAAGCGATTATTGACACTTTGGCGCACCATTACGCAGCCTAATTCACTGCGATTTAAACCGTATTAAAGCAGTCTTAGGTATACATGCGTTTAGCGGCGCTGCCATCCGGCCGCATCGATGAGTCCTAACGCCTTGAGGGCTGCTTGCTCTATCCCGGCAGACACTGCCAAGCCGATTTTACGACTAATGGTTTTGGGCGGCTCAAGCCTAACCTGATAAACATCGGCTTCTGCCATCCGTTCAACCAAATAAGCCTCGCTAGTCCCCACGCTATCAACTAACTGCTGCTCTAGAGCCTCGCTGCCGTACCAGATTTCGCCAGTGGCAAGTTTATCAATATCCATTGCGGGACGATGCTGAGAAACATAGTCTTTAAACAGCTGGTGGGTATTCTCCAGATCATCGATAAATTTCTCGCGGCCCTCTTGAGTATTTTCTCCCAACACGGTTAACGTGCGCTTATATTTGCCTGCAGTCAGTAACTCTACGTCAATATCGTGACGCTTAAGCAAGCGATGGATATTCGGCACCTGTGCGACAACGCCAATGGAGCCAATCACTGCAAAAGGTGCAGCCATAATATGGTGAGCGGTACAAGCCATCATATAGCCGCCACTCGCAGCGACTTTATCAATACAAACGGTAGTGGTGAGGCCCGCATCACGCAAACGGTCCAACTGAGACGCCGCTAATCCGTAGCCGTGAACCACGCCTCCTGCAGACTCAAGGCGCACAATCACCTCATCCTCAGCCGACGCAACCTTGATCACTGCCGAAATCTCTTGAGCAAAATGTTCAGTTTGCGAGGCCTTCAAGTCACCATGAAAATCCAGAACCCATGCTCTAGATGAGGGCTGTTGTGCGGGCTTAACGCCTTTGACTGCTTTATGCCGTGCTTTATCTTCCTGACGAAAGGCTTTGATGAGCTTCTTACGCGCCCCATGAGGCGTGGTATGAACACGCAAGCGGCGCTCCCGTGAACGGCGCTGATCATTTAGCGACTCAACATGCAACTTAAGAGCGCTATTGTCGGATTCTTTACTGCGCATAATCAGCAATAAGATAAACCCTACCAAGGCCATCACAATAATAGCCTGCACTAGGAAGGTTCCTATCTCTACCACCCATTCGCTCATATACTGCTCCCCATACTGTATTTAAAGGCTGAAAAGACTTACTTTGACCACGCTCAGGCCCAAGACCTCGTTGCCGTGTACCCAGGGCTCTTGATTAAAACAATTGTTTGAAATAATCTCGTGTCAGCGCGTTGATTCACCAGCCATCTTGAGCGGCAACCCGTAATACACCCATAAACCATTAGGAATATTATTATGTCATCAAATACGCTTGAAAAGTTGCAAGCCCGCTTTAACCCTGAAGCCGCCAAGGGAATGGAAGAAGTATTTCAATTCCATTTCACGGATGCGGGAAGCTATTATCTCAATATCCAAGACGGCACGTTGGATATCCAAGAAGGTGAGCATGATGACCCTTCTGTCAGCCTGAACATGAGCACCGATACTCTCAAAGGCATCATGAGCGGCGATGTTAACGGCATGACAGCGTTTATGACGGGCAAGCTAAAAGCGACGGGTAACGTTATGCTTGCCACTAAACTTACGTCGCTATTTCCTAGCGAGTAAGGATTACTGTCGGCGTTAATCGGGTTGAGCGATTAACGCCAACGCGCCAGATGCGTTTCAACAAGCTCACGAGAAATAGAGTAAGGCGGCGGCAGCGAAGGCAATTGACGGGGCGAAAACCAGGCAGCATCGCTAATTTCTACGCCATCAATACGTATTCGCCGCGTGGTTGCCTCTGCGAAAAAACCAAACATCAGCGAATGAGGAAATGGCCACGCTTGACTCTGGTGGTAGCGCAGCTGATCCACATGCACCCCCACCTCTTCAAAGACCTCCCGATGGACAGCCTCTTCAGCAGATTCGCCAGGCTCAATAAACCCCGCTAGCGTGGAGTAGCGCCCAGGAGGAAAGCGCGGGCTACGCGCTAGCAGCATCGCTTCACCGCTAGTCACCAGCGTGATAATACACGGCGAAATGCGCGGGTAGTTACGGTGCCCACAGGCGTGGCAATGCATAGCGAACTCTGCCTCAAGCTTGGTAGCTTTTTCACCACAACGCCCACAAAACCGGTGATTTTCAAGCCAAGCCCCCACTTGCAAAGCAGTCGACAGTAAGCTGAACCATGACGCGGCCAGCTGCCCAAGCCACTGCCGACCATCTATCCAGTCCTCTCCCGGCACGCTTTCAACCAGCAGCGCAACGGGTTCGTCCTGCCAGTAGCATAGCGGCTGCATCTGCTCGTTCCAGGGCTGCAGAGGTTGAAGTGGGGTTAATTCACCAGCAAGTGGCGCAGGCGCAATACGGCTGCGAGATACACGGATCACGCGGCCTTCACGGGCATGGTGGGGTATTTCACGCTTAAGCATCGACTTGGGGTTCCTCAAACCAGCGCAACTGATGCGCGTCGCATTTAGCTTTATGTGCCGCCTGTTCATCAGCATTAGGGCGAATCACGCGCAACTGCCCAGGGGTCAGTGCAAGGCGTTTAACCGCTAAACCTTCATTTGCCTGGTGCTGTTGCTGCTTATTTGACGAGGTGTCAGCGTCTAGAACAAGCGCTGTTTGGCCGCCGGTCATAGCCAAATACACTTCGGCTAAAATTTCAGCATCTAATAAAGCGCCGTGGAGCACACGATGCCCGTTATCGATGTCGTATCGTTTGCACAGGGCATCTAGATTATTGCGCTGGCCTGGATGCTTCTCACGGGCCATCACCAGCGTATCTAGAATACGACAGTGGTCGCGCACCGGGCCAATAGGGGATGTCTGGCGATGCTTATTGAGCATGCCTAGCTCATGATCGATAAACCCAACATCGAAGGGCGCGTTGTGAATGACCAGCTCGGCCCCTTCAATGAACGCCCAAAACGCATCGGCAATCTCCGCAAACACGGGTTCGTTAGCCACTTTAGCGTCGTCAATGCCGTGTACCGCGACCACTTCTGCGTCGATGTGGCGCTCAGGATTGATGTACTGATGGTAGGTACGCCCAGTGAACCGACGATTGATCATCTCGACGGCACCAATCTCCACCAACCGATGACCCTCTTTGGGATCTATACCGGTGGTTTCCGTATCTAAGATGACTTGGCGCATGCCACGCTCCTCTGATGTTCATCGATGGCTTCATTGGCTAGCTCATCGGCACGCTCGTTACCAGGGTGCCCGCTATGCCCTTTTACCCAGTGCCACGCCACCTGGTGCCGCTGAGTTTCTTCGTGCAGGGTCTTCCACAGCTCAGCATTTTTGACAGGCTGCTTAGCCGCTGTTTTCCAGCCTCGCTTGATCCAGTTATGGATCCACTGGGTAATCCCCTGGCGTACATATTGCGAATCGGTCCATAGCGCGACACAGCATGGCTTGTTCAAGGTGCGCAGCGCCATGATCGCCGCCATTAACTCCATGCGATTGTTGGTTGTCTCGGCTTCATAGCCTTTCAACGTTTTTTGATGGGGGCCGCTTTCTAACACTACCCCCCAGCCACCTGGACCAGGATTGCCTCGACACGCCCCGTCGGTATATACCGTAACCTGAGGCAGCCCCTCGGCTTCTTGCTTACTCACGCTCGCTGTCCTTTTTTTGACGACATTGCTCTGATAACTGGTAGCGCGCCGAAGCGCCGGTTCGAGTCGCACCTAGCGTTGATGATGAGACAGGCGCACGTAGGCCAAATTTAACGCGTTGAATGGGGGCGTGACGTTGACGCCGCTGCGCCTGGATCATGTAGCCTTCACCAAGAGGGAGGTTGTGCCTTCTCCCCCAAGCTTCCCAAGGTTCGCCACACTTAGCGTTCACTAGGCCACGAAAACAGCAATAGTCTACGCGCTCCACCTCAAAGTCGACAAACGCCAGCCAGTCGCGCAGCCGGTTAGCGCTTCGCCATTGCCCGTTCCATGGAAACTGAGCCTGTTTCTTACGCCAGCGCTGTGTAATCCCACTAACGCTCATAGGATTAAAGCCAAACAGCACCAAAACGCCGTTATCTGCCGTCACCCGCGCGGCCTCTTGAAGGGTATAGTGAGCATCAGGGACATGCTCTAGCCAGTGGTGTAACACCATGGTGTCGATGCAGCGGTCTGGCAGTGCCAGCTGGCCTGGCGGGCACACTAGGCTTGATGAAGATACAGCAAGGGCGCGAGTGGGTGCCCAGCGAATCATGTGAGGAATGGCTGACATCGTCATTAACGCAGGTCCCATGCTCATCTCTAAGCTATGCCCGCCTTTGCGCCCCTCTACCACCGGCCCTAAACAAGCTCGTTGAGTTTCCCACAAAGCTCGGCCCGCCTCTGTTTGCCAGTACGCCTGGCTCTGAGCCATCCGCTGAGCGAGCATCGGTGCCATCGACGAATTTGACATGAACAGCGCTTCCCTCCAAAGTAACTGACTTTTAGCGACGTTGGCGCCAGTACACTCGCGCCCAGTTAAATATTGAATTTTAGTGTCCACTTATCCAGTTACGGTCACTACTACCACTTTATTTCACCGATTACTTATTTCGAATTTCAAAGGATCTCGCCCATGATGAGCGTGACACCGATTCCCGCCCTTAGCGATAACTATATTTGGCTATTAAGACAAGATACCAGCCAAAGCGTTTGCGTCGTGGATCCCGGTGAAGCCGCGCCGGTCATTGAGATTCTTGAAAGTGATGCGCTACAACTAGACACCATCTTAATCACCCACCACCATCATGATCATACCGGTGGGTTAAGTGAATTGATTAAACGCTACTCCCCCCGTGTTATCGGCCCCGCAAACCCCTCCATCGAAGGCATTGATGTGACGGTAGGCGACGGTGATGAAGTAAGAGTTATGGGCCGTCTGTTTGAAGTCATGGCCACGCCAGGCCATACCCTAGACCATATTAGTTACTTTACGCCGGGTATACCTGCCCTGCTGTTTTGCGGTGACACCCTGTTTTGCGCAGGTTGCGGGCGCCTTTTTGAGGGTACGCCGGAGCAAATGCTCACATCACTAACAAAGTTCAGGGAACTCCCTGAGGATACCCTGGTCTTTGCAGCCCATGAGTATACGCAAGCAAACCTTCAATTTGCGCGTGCTGCAGACCCCAATAATGAAGACGTTACCTACGCTTTACAGGAGTGTGAAAAAGCACGGTCTCTCGATCGCCCCACATTACCCAGCACGATAGGACGCGAGCTGAAAATCAATCCCTACCTACGCGTGGGCACCGATAGCGTGCGCCAAGCGGCAGGCACTCAGGGAGCAAATGATGACGACCTCGCCACGTTCACCACTCTAAGAGAGTGGAAGAACCGTTTTTAAGAACGCTATCGAATAGAAACGAACCTACTATGACTTATCGAACGATTCGCCAGCGCTTATTACTAAGCGCTGGAAGCACATTAATGATGGGCCTTTTTTTGGCCGCGGCGGCAAGCTCACAAGCTTCTCCCACTGACCCAAACTATACGTATACCCCTGTTAATGGTGCGGCTGTCGAGGGTGATCATTCGAGCAGCAACACGCATTTTCAACCGACGGCTCTCCAACACCACTTCTGGGACGCCCTCGCGCTTGAGCCTCAGGATGCCTGGAGCTCGCTACGATCCAGCTTTCAATGGCAGGAAAAAAACCTGTCCGCCGATGCTCAGGCAAGAGTCGATGAGTGGATTGAATACTATCGCTCCAGCCCGCAGAACATCGCAGCCATCACCGAACGCGCCACACCATGGTTGGCTTGGATTGCCCAGCAGGTGAGTGATCGCGGGCTACCTGGCGAACTTGCCCTCATCCCCTTTGTGGAAAGCTCGTTTGACCCGCATGCTCGGAGTCATTTGGGCGCTGCAGGCCTTTGGCAGTTTATGCCGCGAACCGGTGATGCACTGGGGCTAGTTCGTAACGGGAATTATGATGGTCGCCTGGATGTAATTACTTCCACCAACGCTGCGCTGGACTATCTAGAGATGCAGGCAGACGAGTGGTATGAGGGTGATTTGATGCTCTCGTTAGCCGCCTACAATGCGGGTGCTGGCACGGTAAATCGCGCTCAGCGTCAAGCGCAGAATCAAGGCCTGGAAGGCCAGTATTGGGATCTTTCGTTGCCCCAAGAAACCATGCAGTACGTGCCGAAGCTCAAGGCTATTGCGACGATTATTAACGACCCCGATCAATATGGTGTTAGCCTACCGGATATCCATCCAGACCCTGCGTTTGCCAAAGTGCAGTTGGAGCAGCCAGTCAGCTTAGCTCAGGCGTCTCAACTGTTGGATGTGAGCCAGTCCGCGCTGGCCGAGCTAAACCCTGGCCTGCTAAACGGCAGCCTCGACCCACGCAGCGCACAAACGCTTTTAGTGCCTGAAGAGGTGGATACGCAGGTATTAGCTCAGCTTTCGCAGTCAGGCAACACTGCGCTCGCCTCAACTAGCACACCTTCCGTACATCGTGTAGAAAGTGGCGATAACCTTTCCACCATTGCCGCACAGTATAATATTGATCAACGAGACTTAATCCGATGGAATGCCATCGAACGCCCTGAGGCACTGCAGCCCGGGCAACGCCTGTTACTGTCGGCTCAGTAGCAGGAGTGAAGCTTGGCAGAATGATATACGGGCGGCATAACGGCTAAGCAGAGTTACTACAGGAAGTTAACTGATGGCACGCAGCGTAATGCTCAAGAAACTCGTGTTACTGATCAGCGCTCTGCTGCTGAGCTGTTCGCTAATGGCTTCAGAAGAAGTCACAGACAGCGTCAACACCGACCTCGTTGAAACGGTGCATGGGCTATCGCTTTACGATAGCCCAGAACTGCCGGAAGACTTTGCCTACTTTCCCCACGTGAACCCCCAAGCGCCTAAAGGCGGCTCTATTACCCATACCGCCGTGGGCGGTAGCTTTGACTCAACTAATCCCTTTATCATTCGCGGCACCCCCGCCACCGGCATTTCGCAAATCTACGACACCCTCATGGCCAGCAACCCAGGCGAGCCCTTTAGTCTCTATGGGTTATTAGCTCAAGGCGTACGTTTGGACCCGGAGCGCCAATGGATTGAGTTTGATCTACGCGAAGAAGCTCGCTTTCAAGATGGCGAACCGCTGACGGCCTATGACGTGGTGTTCTCGTTTGATTTACTCCGCGAAAAGGGCAATCCCTTCTATGCCAGCTACTACGCGGACGTCGAGCGGGTCATCGCGCTAAACGATCATCAGGTACGTTTCGAATTTAACGATACCGAGTCCCGGGAGTTACCGCTGATTGTCGCTCAGCTGCCGATCCTTCCCCGCCATTACTGGGAGCCCCGCGACTTTACCGCGCCGACCCTAGCGGCCCACCCTGGCTCTGGCCCCTATCGAATTAGCGAAGTCGACCCGGGTCGGCGCATCGTATACCAGCGCGATGAGAATTACTGGGGGAAAGACCTCCCGGTCAACGTAGGGCGCTACAACATTGACCGCGTGGTATACGAGTACTACCGAGATCGTGATATCGCCTGGGAAGCGTTTAAAGCAGGCCTGACTGACTTTCGTACTGATGCCCGTGCAGCCACTTGGGCCATCGGCTACGATTTCCCCGCTTATCGAGACGGCTTCATTAAACGTCTCACCGTACCTGATGTGAATCCCTCCATGATGCAGGCGTTTGTATTCAACCTGCGCCAAGAGAAGTTCCAAGACCCACGGGTGCGCGAAGCTTTGAGCCTAACTTTCGACTTTCCCTGGTTAAACACCAATATTTTCTACAATACCTATGCCCGCACGGAAAGCTTCTTTCAAAACTCGGAGATGGAAGCAGTGGGCACACCCTCGGCAGAGGAACTGGCACTATTAGAACCTTACCGTGAAGAGCTGCTGGCGTCGCATCAATCAGACCGACTGTTCACCGCACCGCTGCCGATTGATCACCCTAACGCGCTTCGTGAACGGCTAAGGTTAGCGTTAGATCTTCTCCGCGAAGCGGACTATCGGGTTGAGGATGGCGTGCTCGTGAATGCCGAAGGCCGCCCGCTGACGCTGGAGGTGCTACTTTACGACTCTGGATTGGAGCGCGTCGTACAGCCTATGCTGCGTAATATGGCGCGTTTGGGTGTTCAAACATCGCTGCGTATTGTGGATATTAACCAGTACCTTAACCGGGTGCGGGGCTATGACTATGACATGGTGATCAGCCATTTCCCGCAATCTAACAATCCAGGGAATGAACAGCGTGATTATTGGACCAGCGCCGCTGCAGAAGCGCCCCAGAGCCGTAATCGTATGGCACTGGCCCACCCTGCCGTTGATGCCCTGGTAGAACAGATTATTCGGGCTGATGACCGCGAATCACTGGATCATGCTACCCGCGCCCTTGACCGCGTGCTGCGCTGGGGCTTTTATGTCATTCCCCACTATCATTCAGGCGAATCACGCATCGCTGTGTGGGATAAGTTCGGCTATCCCGAGCCTTTCCCTGCTTATGCCATGGATTTAGATGCTTGGTGGGTCGATACCGAACGTGAAGCAGCGTTACAGCGACGCAATCGTCGCCGCTAGCGTTTCTGCCACTCAGTATCGCGCTTGACAATCGCTCACAAAAACAGCTTGTTTACCTAATTTTCGTGGAGTGCGCTGTGGCACGTTATACCCTACGCCGACTGCTACTGATGATTCCGACGCTGTTCGGCATCATGCTGCTTAACTTCATGATTGTGCAAGCCGCGCCCGGCGGGCCGATTGATCAGATGCTGGCGCGCTTTGAGGGCGCCAACGCCATGGCCAGCACACGGCTTGATATGGGCGGTGCGGACGTACAGGTCAGTGACGATTCCCGAGGGGCGCGAGGCATCGACCCACGTTTTATCGAGCAGCTAGAGCAGCAATTCGGCTTTGACAAGCCTGCCCACGAGCGCTTTCTTGGCATGATGGCGGATTACCTGAGCTTTGATTTCGGCACCAGTTTTTTTCGCGACCGCCCAGTGATCGATCTAATGATTGAACGTCTACCGGTATCGATTTCCCTTGGTTTATGGACCACGCTGCTGGTTTACATCATTTCCATCCCTTTAGGGATTCGCAAGGCATTGCGCCACGGCTCTCGCTTCGATGTTTGGACCTCAGGGCTGGTGATTGTCGGCTATGCAATCCCTGGCTTTTTGTTCGCCATCCTGCTGATCGTGCTATTTGCAGGCGGCACCTACCTAGATTGGTTCCCGCTGCGCGGGCTGACCTCGCCGGATTTTGCGGAGCTATCCGCCTGGGGCAAGGTAAAGGACTACTTCTGGCATATCACCCTACCGGTGATTGCCGCGGCTATTGGAAGCTTCGCCACATTGACTATGCTGACCAAAAACAGCTTTCTAGATGAAATCCATAAGCAGTACGTACTTACCGCCCGGGCCAAAGGGGCAGATGAGCAGCGCATTTTATACGGACATGTTTTTCGCAATGCGATGTTGATCATTATTGCAGGGCTTCCCTCTGCGATGATCGGTATTTTCTTTACCGGTGCGCTGTTAATTGAGGTGATTTTTTCATTGGATGGCTTGGGTCTGCTCGGCTTTGAAGCGGTGATGCAGCGCGACTACCCGGTAATTTTCGGGACGCTGTTTCTTTACACCGTGATTGGCCTGTTACTTAAGCTGATCTCGGATTTGACCTACGTGTGGGTTGACCCACGTATTGATTTTGCGTCGAGGGAGTCTTGATATGCGCGCAATCTCCTCACGCCTTTCACCGATTACCCTACGCCGGCTGGCGGCTTTTAAAGCTAATCGCCGTGCACATATTTCGCTATGGCTATTTAGCGTCCTCTTTATTATCAGCCTGTTTGCTGAGCTAATCGCCAACGACAAGCCCATCTTAATGCAGTACGACGGCCAGTGGTACGTACCGTTATTGGTCGATTATCCTGAAACCGAGTTTGGCGGTTTTTTACCCACCCGCACCGATTACCTGGACCCATTCGTTCAACAACAGATTAGCGATCACGGCTGGGCCATCTGGCCGATCATCCCGTTCTCTTACCAAACCTTAGATATGCAGATGACGCAGCCCTCACCAGCCCCGCCAGACAGCCGTCACTGGCTCGGTACCGATGACCAAGGTCGCGATGTACTGGCGCGCGTTATCTACGGTTTTAGGCTTTCCGTGGCGTTTGCTTTAGTGTTAACGGCGGGGTCGTTGGTGATCGGCGTTTTTGCCGGCGGTATACAGGGCTACTTTGGCGGCAAGGTAGACCTGATAGGCCAGCGTGTAACTGAGATTTGGTCAGGCTTGCCGGTGCTGTTCCTGTTGATCATTTTGGCTAGCTTCGTGCAGCCAGGCTTTTGGTGGCTGCTGGGCATTATGCTGCTTTTTTCCTGGCTGGGACTGGTCGATATTGTCCGTGCCGAGTTTTTACGTGCCCGCAACCTGGAGTATGTACGCGCCGCCAAAGCCATGGGCCTGCCGTCACGGCTCATCATGTGGCGCCACGTACTGCCCAATGCCATGGTCGCCACGCTAACCTTTATTCCGTTTATTTTTACCGGCGCCATTGGCACGTTAACCGCACTAGACTTCCTGGGTTTTGGCCTCCCGCCAGGGGCACCCTCCTTAGGAGAGCTCGCCGCTCAAGGAAAAAACAATCTGCATGCGCCGTGGCTTGGCATTACGGCCTTTATGACACTCGCCATCATGCTTTCCCTGTTGGTCTTTATCGGTGAAGGCCTACGTGACGCCTTCGATCCACGCCACGTTAAGCAACGCCCTACCACTGCCCAGGAAACGACCCATGTCTGAGCCAACAGCCAAACCGCTACTGCGTCTCGATGGGCTAACGGTAGCCTTCGACGGCAAGGTCGTCGTAGACGCACTATCGCTCACTGTGAACGCCGGCGAAACGCTGGCCATAGTGGGCGAGTCGGGTTCGGGGAAGTCGGTTTCCGCGCTAGGGGCTATCGACCTATTACCAAGCAATGCGGAAGTACGCGGCCAGCGCTGGCTAGAGGAGAGCGACCTTACACGGTTAAGCAAGCGCGACTGGGACGGCATCCGGGGCAATCGCGTAGGGTTTATTTTTCAAGAGCCGATGACCTCGCTCAACCCGCTGCATCGTATTGGCAAGCAGATTGGCGAAACCCTGCGACTTCACCAAGGCCTTAGCGGCCAGGCCGCTCGCAGCAAAGCAAAGACGCTGTTGGAGCAAGTCAAGCTGCCCCGTGCCGAAGAGCTATTGGACGCATGGCCCCATCAGCTCTCTGGCGGGCAGCGCCAGCGGGTAATGATCGCCATGGCGATTGCCAATAACCCCGCGCTACTGATTGCCGACGAGCCTACGACCGCCCTTGATGTGACGGTACAGCAAGACATTCTGGCGCTTCTGAAAGAGCTGCGCGACCACCATGGCATGGGTGTGCTGCTGATCAGCCACGACTTAAATCTCGTCCGTCGCCATGCCGACCGTGTCTGCGTGATGTACCAAGGCAAAGTGCAGGAAACCGGCAGCGTTGCTCAGGTGTTTAGCCATCCACAAAGCGAATATACCAAAGCGCTGATCGCCGCTGAGCCCGAAGGCCGCCCCGCTGAGCCAGTGAATACCACACCGTTACTGACGGCTCAGCAGCTGCGGGTCAGTTTTAAACGCCCTAAAACAGGTCTGTTTCAACGTCAGCCACCGGCATTTGAGGCGTTAAAAGCTACCAGCTTGACCATCGCCCCAGGGGAAACGCTGGGCATTGTCGGGGAGTCAGGTTCCGGTAAAACAACGTTAGCATCGGCGATTATGCGTTTGGTGGCTAGCCAAGGAGAGGTACAGCTAGGCGATGCAACGCTCAGCCAGCTCTCGGGAGATGCACTGCGCCGCCAACGCCATCGCCTACAAATGGTGTTTCAGGACCCTTACGGCGCCCTTTCACCCCGCATGCCGGTGTTTGATATTGTCAGTGAAGGGCTGCGCTTTCACTTCCCGACGCTGAGTGAGGCAGAAGTCACCGAGCGGGTGCACCGCACCCTGCGTGAAGTAGGCTTACCGGAGAGCTGCGCGGCTCGCTACCCCCACGAGTTTTCTGGCGGGCAGCGCCAGCGCATTGCCGTGGCGCGGGCGATTATTTTAGAGCCAGAACTGCTGGTGCTTGATGAACCCACGTCCGCCCTTGACCGCACCGTGCAAAAGCAGCTGGTGCTGCTGCTGCGAGAGCTGCAGGCACGCCGCCAGCTCAGCTACCTGTTTATCAGCCACGACCTTGCCGTTGTGCGCGCCATGGCACACCGCATCATGGTGCTAAAAGAGGGTGAAGTGGTAGAACAAGGCGACTGTTTAGAGGTGCTTGCCGCTCCTCAACACGCCTATACCAAGGCCCTTATCGAAGCTGCACACCTTCACTGAGAGCTTTGTATGTTTTGGCACTGATTCCGATATTTCCACTAGCTTGGCAAGGAAGCCAGATAACGGTATAAAATATCGTTCAATAAAACGCCGCCATCGGCAGGGAGCCCAAGGCGGCGCGCAGCAGGAGTCTTATCGCTTAAAAACTGGCGACCTCTTCTGCGGTAAGCTCACGCCATTCGCCGGGAGCTAGATCATCGGGCAGCATGACATCGCCAATCGAGCGGCGATGCAGGGCATTCACATGGTTCCCCAGGGCAACAAACATACGCTTTACCTGATGATAACGCCCTTCAGTAATGGTGAGTTCCGCCTGCTGCGGGGAAATAAACCGTAGCGTGGCAGGTTGCGTCGGCGTTTCTTCACCATCCAATAGAATGCCTTGTGCGACTTGCTCCACTGCCCACTGGGCAGCCTCGCCTTCCATCGGCTCGGCTAACTCTGCGACATACACTTTGGCGCAGCGGTGGCGTGGTGAGGTAACTCGATGAGACCACTGCCCGTCATCCGTCAGTAGTAACAAGCCAGTGGTATCGACATCGAGCCGCCCCACAGGCTGCAAACGCTCTACTTTGGGCAAATCGATAATATCGATCACTCGCGGGTAAAGCCCTCGTCGTGCGGTACACTCTACATCCAAGGGCTTATGCAGCATCACGTAGCGAAGGCCTACCAGGGCAAGTCTCTCGCCGTTAAGCCTTACATCGTCGTGTTCGGTATCTATGTGGGTAGCCGCTTTTTTAATGGGCTCACCGTTGAGCGTCACTTCACCGTTTTTTAGCGCGCGTTTGGCCAAACTGCGAGTAAGCGGCGTGGTTTCACTTAAAAAACGATCAAGGCGCATTATTGCCCCACTCCTGGCAGTAACGAAAAGTGGTCGGCATCTTGCCAGGCAGGAAATTTTTCACGAAAGGCATCGAGTTCCGTTTTATCTAGCGTCCCCGTTTCAATAAACGGAGTATGGGCGGGGTGGTCAATGAGCGGTTCGCCCTTAAAATCGACCAGCATGGAGTCGCCGCTATAAGCAAGCCCCTTGGCGTCTTCACCTACGCGGTTAACGCCTACTACATAGGCGAGGTTTTCTACCGCGCGCGCTTGCAGCAACGTCCGCCACGGGTGGCGCCGAGGAGCGGGCCAATTAGCCACGCACAGGATGGCATCATACTCGAAATGCTCGTCCTCTGCAGGCTGCTGGCGCATCCAGACGGGGAAGCGCAGGTCATAGCACACGCTGAGCTGTAGCTTAAAGCCCTTCAGCTCGACTATGTGACGCGCTTTGCCCATCCCGTAGCGCTCATGCTCGCCCGCCATGCGAAACAGGTGGCGCTTGTCGTAGTAGCTCAGCTCCCCGGAAGGCGTTGCCCACACCATACGGTTGTAGTACTGGCCATCGTCTAAAATCGCCACGCTTCCGGTCATTACGCAGCCCCTCGCCTTCGCCTGGGCATGTAGCCAGGCAACGCTCTGGCTCTCCTCCATAGGCTGGGCCATTTCTCGGGAGTTCATGGTAAAGCCCGTGGCAAACATCTCGGGCAGCACAATTAAATCGGTGTCGCGACTATCCAAATCACCGAGCAATGCCTCTAAATGCGTATGGTTGGCTTGGGGGTCTTCCCAGCGTAAGTCGCACTGCACCAGGCTGGTTTTTAATTGACTCATGCCGCGTCTCCTTTGCATCGGTGTCTTTATCAATTGTGTGCTAGATTAGCATTTTTATTTAATGAGGCTGCTATGCTTCCATCCGCTCCAAGGGACCCTGAAGCGGTCAAAGGCGTTATGTTTGGTTTGACCGCCTACACCATGTGGGGTTGCTTTCCGCTGTTTTTTGCCCTGTTTGACGGCATTCCGGCCTTTGAGATTTTAATCCACCGCATTTTGTGGTCGTGCCTGTTTTTAGTCGGGCTTATCAGCGTGCTGCGCCGGTGGCCACCGGTGGTGGCAGCGTTAGTCGAACCCAAACGCTTGGGCCGGGTGCTGGCCTGCGCGCTGCTGATCGCCTTTAACTGGGGTATCTACATCTACGCGGTAGAGAGCAAGCAGGTACTTCAAGCCAGCTTAGGCTACTTTCTCACTCCGTTGGTGAACGTGGCGCTTGGTATGCTGGTGCTGCGTGAAGTCATGGCAAAGCTTCAACTTGTGGCGCTAGGCCTCGCCAGCCTGGCGATTGCGATTCAATTTATCATGCTGGGAGAATTGCCGTGGATTAGCCTATTGCTTGCGCTGAGCTTTGGCAGCTACGGCCTTTTTCGCAAGCAGGTACCGCTGGATGGGCTATCAGGCCTCTTCGTAGAAACGCTGTTGCTGTTCCCGCTGGCGCTGATAGCCCTAACGTGGATGAGCTGGCAGGGCGAATCGCACTTTCTACACGATACCCCTATGTCTGCACTGCTTGTCGTCAGCGGGGTGTTAACCGCCCTACCGCTGATGGCGTTTGCCGGCGCGGCCCGCCGATTACGCTTAGCGACGCTGGGGTTCTTGATGTATATCAACCCCAGCATTCAGTTTTTAATCGCGCTGACCCTCTTCGGTGAGCCGCTTGGCCTTATTCAACTCGCCACCTTTTTGATGATTTGGACGGGGCTGGCGCTCTACTCTTGGTCGTCCTGGCAGTCACGCCCGCGCCAAGCTGTGGCTTGAACTCGGCAACGCTGCTTGCTCTGCAGCTAGGTTGTCGGTGTGCGGCGCCTTTTCAGGCTGGTAGCCCACGCGGAAGCCCCCCCAGTGCTTGCCGTTAATAAAAATCGGTACGGAAAGATCGTGCATGATCTCTCCCGTATCCCGCTTGTAGGTTTGCAGTAACAGAGGCTGCTGATGGGCACCGCAGCGACTGCCGGTGGGATCGTCGAATATCCGCTTGCTGCGGCAGTATTTAAGATCGTGCTCGTAATCGCCAGTGGGCTCCTGGCTAACCGCTGCATTGTGAGTAGGCACATAGCCATTCCGATCACAGGCTATGGCGTAGCTAAGGCCATATTCGCTGAGCAGCGGCTCTTGAAGTGTGGGTAGCTGCTGGTCAGTGAAACCATCAAAACCGGTATGGTAAAGCGGCGGCCGAGTATCGCTAATGGTCGCGTAATTCGGTTGGAACAGCGCAGCCTCTGCAAGCTCTCCCCGGGCGATAGCTTTTTCAAACAGTTTGCCGATACGATCGGCTGTTTGACGGGCCGCCAAGAATACTGTTTGATGCCGTCCCAACAGGCGCTGCTGGGCAAGCTCACCGTCAACACCTTCCGCCGCCTCCATCAGCGCCCGGGCCTGATGCGCCAACTCGTGCATGTTACGGTTGCCTTCATCCACATCGTCTTCCAATTGACGAAGGCTGTCAGCAACGGTTTGGCTGTGCTCTTTAGTACTGTTCATGGCGTCAGCTACGCTGGTGATTTCTTGCTGCACTTGATCAAACTCTTCAGTCATCGTTGCCAAACTGCTGCCTACCCGCTGCATACCTTGAGAACGCTCGCGCACGCGGGTCATCAAGTCCCCCATGGTCACTACTACGCTCTGCCCGCTTTGGTGCATATCCTTAACCAGTTCATCTACGCTTTGCGTGGCGGTGGAGGTTTTCATCGCCAAGTTGCGCACTTCACCCGCAACCACCGCAAAGCCCCGCCCATGCTCCCCAGCACGGGCTGCCTCAATAGAAGCATTCAATGAGAGAAGGTGCGTCTGTTCGGCAATGTCTTCGATCATCGAAGTCACACTGCGCACGCGTTCGATTTTATCATTGAGAGCGGTAAGCATCTCCAATGCTTGGCTGGAGCGTTCGGCCACTTCAGTCATGTCATGAATGATATCCGTCAATTCATCATGATTATGGTGGCTCGCTTGCCGTGCGCTCTCTGCAAGTGCGGCCACCTGAGTGGCACTGGCGCTGACCTGAACAATGGCAGCGTTGATCGCGCTCATGCTAGAGGAAGCCTCGCTCGCCATGCTCTCCTGTTTACCCAACCGCTGGGCCATCAAATCGGCGTAGTGGGAAACCTCGGTAGAAGCAATGGCCGTGCTGCTGGCACGGTTCATCAACCGATACGCCATAGCACGCAGTGAGCCATAATCACGCAGTGGTTTTAGCGGTGCAGGCTGCGCCAAGCGCTCTTCTCCTGCGTTGTAAATAGCGTAGAGCGCACTGGCAACCGCCGCTATACCTGCAAACACGGCGCACACAATCGCCGCGTAAGACCATGGCTCAGGCAGCGATACAAGCCAGGTAGCCGCAATAATGAGAAACAGTGGCACCAGCCAACGAAGTAGTCGCATGTGAGGCACTCTTTTTTAGTTGACGTTGTTGAGTCATAAACGATGCGATAGAGAAGATCGCTCTTCCTCAGTCAGCTTAACGGGTTATGCTAATGAAAGAAGTAGCACTTTGGGGGAAGAGCGCGATGTGTGGCTCACAATCAACGAGCCAAATGCCGTAATTCAGGGCGTAACGCGCTAAACTATCAGCCTTATTTTTAACGCTGCTCTTTTTCACACACGGCCCACGCCCAGGAGCTTATGTTCAAGCGCTACTTGCCCATCTTTAACTGGTTACCTCATTACCATAAGCGTTTGCTGGGTGCCGACCTTTTGGCAGGATTAATTGTGACCGTGATGGTCATTCCGCAATCGCTGGCGTATGCCCTGTTGGCGGGCCTGCCTGCGGTGGTGGGGCTGTATGCCAGTATTCTGCCGCAGCTGCTTTATACCTTTCTAGGTACGAGCCGCACCCTGGCGGTGGGGCCAGTGGCTATTATTGCGCTAATGACTGGGGCCGCCCTCTCGTCGGTGGCTGCTCCAGGCTCTCCCGAGTACCTGGAGGCTGCGCTGGTACTTTCACTGCTTTCTGGCGCCATTTTGGTGGCTATGGGGGCGCTGAAAATGGGCTTTTTTAGCAATTTTTTAAGTCACCCGGTGATTTCTGGCTTCCTGACTGCCTCAGGCATTTTGATTGCCGTTAGCCAGCTGGGTAGCTTACTGGGGGTTTCCAGCAGCGGCTTTACGTTAGTTGAGCGCTTAGTGACGCTGCTACCAAACCTATCTACGTTTAACCCTTACACCTTGGCGATTGGCGGTGGAACGCTGTTGTTCCTGGTGCTGATGCGCCGCTACGGCAAACAGAGCCTGAGAAAGCTTGGGCTATCAGCTTCCCTCGCCGATTTAATCACCAAATCAGGGCCAGTGTTGGCCGTGGTCATCACCACACTGGCTACTTGGCACTGGCAACTGGCTTATCATCAAGGCATCGCCATTGTGGGTACCATTCCCAGCGGTCTCCCGGCGCTCAGCTTTCCCTGGGGAGATACCTCGCTGTGGCGGGCGCTATTGATACCCGCCATGCTAATTAGCCTCGTAGGGTTTGTGGAGTCGGTCTCTATGGGCCAGATGCTGGCCGCCAAACGACGCCAGCGCATTTCTCCCAATCAGGAGCTAATTGGCTTAGGTGCCGCCAACCTCGCGGCGGGATTTACCAGCGGCATGCCGGTGACCGGCGGGCTTTCGCGCACCGTCATCAACTACGATGCCGGTGCACAAACCCCAGCTGCGGGGGCATTTGCCGCACTCGGCATTGCCTTGGTCACGATGGCCTTTACCGGCTGGCTTTACTATCTGCCCATTGCCACTCTGGCGGCCACCATCACGGTTTCCATTTTGACCCTGGTGGATATACCCATGCTGCGCCAAACCTGGCGCTATTCGCGCAGCGACTTTGCCGCCATGGCGGTCACCATTCTATTGACGCTGGTGGAAGGGATCGAAGCAGGCATTATCGGCGGGGTGACGCTCTCTATTGCGCTCTTTTTATACCGCACCAGCCGCCCTCACAGCGCTTTAGTGGGCCGAGTGCCCGATACCGAGCATTTTCGCAACATAGAGCGGCACGACGTGGAAACAGTGAGTAACGCGGCCCTGTTACGCATCGATGAAAGCCTCTATTTTGCCAATGCCCGCTATTTAGAAGACACCGTCTATAACCTTGTCGCCAGCCGCCCTGAGCTGGAACATGTCGTGCTGATTTGCTCTGCGGTCAACCTCATTGATGCTTCTGCCCTAGAGAGCCTGGATGCCATTAATGCTCGCTTAAAAGACTCCGACGTCAAACTGCATCTCTCGGAAGTGAAAGGGCCGGTGATGGATCAGCTAAAGAAAAGCGACTTTTTGGATGCCCTGACCGGGCGAGTATTTCTCAGCACTTACGCTGCATGGCGGGAATTCTCTTAACTTATTCAACGCATAACTTACTGAAAAGCCAGGCACTTGCCTGGCTTTTTTTGTATAGCGAAGAACACTTTGCGGCTGCCCCATAGAACAGCGTTGACAGCTCCTCTGGCCTTACCTACTATCACTCGACCACTAAGCAAAACCAAATACCGCATAGCAAAACATAAAGTAACTGAACGTAACCAATCCAAAAGCAACAACCACAATAAAGGAGCATTTCAATGCATCCGTTCGCTCACCGCCTACTCGTCGCTGCTCTTCCCCTCTCTCTATTAGGCGCAGCGGTCAGCCATGCCAGTGAGGTAGAACTCCCAGGCACTATGGCTTGGACCGCCTACGGCACTAACTCCAGCGGCTACGCCCAAGCCGTTGCCATTGGCAACATGCTGCAGAATAAGTACGACTCTTCTGTGCGCATTCTGCCTGGCGATAACGATGTCTCCCGTATGACGCCCCTGAAGCAGGGTCGTGTTGACCTGTGCGCCTGCGGTATTGCCAGCTACTACGGCGTCGAAGGGGTCATGATGTTTGCTGACCGCGACTGGGGCCCGCAGCCGCTGCGCGTAATTACTACCTCTACCGCGTCGTTTGGTCTGTCACTGGCCGTGGCGGGTGATTTGGATGTTGAAACCCCCGCCGATTTAGCAGGCAAACGCATTGCTTATATCCGTGGTGATGATGCTCTAAACAAAGGCACCGAGGCGTACCTTGCCTTCGGCGGCCTAACCTGGGATGACGTTGAGCGCGTTGACTACCCCGGCTATGCCCGCTCTTTCGACGGCATTATTGCTGGCGATGTGGACGCCTCTTTTACTACCACCGTTACACCGCCCGCTCAGCAGCTCGCGAGCAGCCCACGGGGGGTTAGCTGGCCGGTACTTGACCCTAACGATGAAGCTGGCTGGGAACGCATGGCGGCGGTAGCACCCTATTTCCGCCCCCATGAAGTCACCGCCGGTGCAGGCGGTATTAGCGCCGACGACCCGGTACCCAGCGCCAGCTACCCGTACCCGATCATCGTCGCCAACCAAGATCTTGATGACAGTGTCGCTTACGGTTTAATCAAAGCGATGCAGGAAAACTACGACGACTACAAAGATAACGCACCAGGTGCAGTGGGCTACGCGCTGGAGTACCAGGATCTGCAGTGGGTAATCCCTTTCCACGACGCAGTGGTGGAGTACTACAAAGAGATCGACGTGTGGACCGATGAGATGCAGGCACACCAAGACCAACTCGTTGAGCGTCAAGATGTGTTGATACAAGCCTGGGAGCAATTTATGCAAGACGCCCCCAGCGATGCCGAGACGTTTACCACCGATTGGATGGCTGTCCGCGCCACAGCGCTTAGCAATGCTGGATTCGAGCCGATCTTCGAGTAACTCGCCATGGGGCGGTGTCCGCCGCCCCTGCTGATTGATGGAACGCCCTATGACCACTGAAACGCCCACTGCCAGCACACCGCAGGTTAAAGAAAAAATCAGCCAAATACGCGAGCTGCCCTCGGCCCTTCGCTGGGTACCTGCCACCGTCACCGTGCTATTAATGATGATGACGCTGGACTACTTGTTTAACGTGGGCTGGCTCACGTTTGTGACCGGGCTAGAAACCCAATTTTACTACGCAGTGGTGGCGCTTCTGCTGCCGCTCGTGTTTCTGCTGTGGCCGATGCGTAGCAGCCTGCAGGAGCAATCGATTCCCTGGTATGACTACCTGTTGAGCGCCGCGACGCTCATCATAGGCGGCTACTTTGTTTACAACGCAGTGCCTATCCTTGAGCGCGGCTGGGCATTTGCAGCACCGGATACCGCGATCTATGCCAGCTACGCTTATTGGGTACTGATTATTGAAGCCGCCCGCCGAGCGGGTGGTTTACCCATTGCCATCATTGCGGGCGTGTTCTCCCTTTATCCCTTAGTGGCCGATATTGTGCCCGGCCCTATTCAAGCGTTTCCGTCTAGCCTCTCTGAAACAGCCATGTACCACACCATGAGCACTGAGAGCATCATGGGTGTTCCGCTACAAGCCTTTGCGGGCTTGGTGATTGGCTTTCTGGTGTTTGGCGTGGTGCTGCAAAAAAGCGGCGGCGGCAAATTCTTCATTAATTTGGCCTTTGCGCTGCTAGGGCATGTGCGCGGCGGCCCCGCAAAAGTATCGATTTTCTCAAGCGGCTTAATGGGCTCCATGAGCGGCAGCGTGATTAGCAACGTGCTGACTACCGGAGTGCTCTCAATTCCCGCAATGCGCCGCATTGGCATGAGCCGTTCGTTCGCAGGGGGTGTTGAAGCCTGTGCATCCACGGGCGGTGTACTCATGCCACCGGTTATGGGGGCAACAGCCTTTGTGATGGCGATGTTCTTAGACATCCCCTACTCAGCGGTTGCCTTAGCAGCGGTTATACCCTCGATACTCTATTTTCTGGGACTGTTTATCCAAATTGATGCCTATGCTGCCCGCAATGATATTAAGGGGCTGCCTGCTGTCGAGCTGCCATCAGTTTGGCAAACGCTGAAAGAAGGCTGGTATTTCATTTTTGTCTTCGGCCTTCTAGTTTGGATGCTGCTGGTTATGCAACGTGAAGCCGTTGCGCCTTTTTACGCAACCGCCCTGCTGTTAGTACTTAACCAGCTCTCCAAGCAGAACCGCTGGGGCTGGAAAGATGTCTCCGACACATTGTCGTCTGCGGCCAAGCTGTTTGCCGAACTCATCGCCATTCTCGCAGGCGTTGGCATGTTGGTCGGCGCGCTCTCGATGACCGGCCTGTCGGGTACCATTGCCAACGACTTTATCAACATCGCCGGTGGCAGCGTGCCGCTGCTGCTGATTATGGGTGCGGTCACCAGTTTTGTATTGGGCATTGGTATGACCGTCACCGCGGCCTATATCTTCCTGGCGGTGGCGCTCGCCCCTGCGCTGATTCAAGGCGGCGGTCTGGACCCCATGGCGGTGCACATGTTCATCCTCTACTGGGGCATGCTCAGCTTTATCACGCCGCCCGTGGCACTGGGTGCCTTTGCCGCCGCCACCGTGGCCGGTGCCCGCCCGATGGAAACCGGCCTTCAGGCCATGCGCCTAGGCAGCGTGATTTACTTTATCCCCT
Organism: Vreelandella venusta; assembly: GCF_044809155.1. GTDB lineage: Bacteria > Pseudomonadota > Gammaproteobacteria > Pseudomonadales > Halomonadaceae > Vreelandella > Vreelandella venusta_B. Next base: position 1,551,654 of record NZ_CP085241.1, on the reverse strand, counting down.
TCCTGTTCGTGCTGAACCCCGCGCTGATCATGCAGGGCGAACCATTGATGATCATTGCCGTGTTTATCCAGGCAGTCATCGGCATCATTCTGTTTGCCTCTGCCATGCAAGGGTATCTGATGGGTGTTGGGCGATTGGGCTACGGCGCGCTGCAGGAAATCGTCATTCGCGCGCTAGTGCTCATCGCGGGCCTGCTGTTGGCGCTACCCGGTGGCGGCATGGTGCCTTTCAGCCAGTGGGAATTAATCGGCTTAGCCACAGCGGCGCTGCTACCGGGCGTGGTGTTAGCCCGGCTTAGCCAACGCCATCACCAGCGTTCGCTCACTGCAAACGCTTAATGCCACCTTCGAGGATATTTATGAGCACAAAAACAACCCTCACCCTCGTACTCAGTAGTTTAACGGCAGGCCTTCTGGCGGCTGGAAGCGCCAGCGCGATGCCTAACACGCTGAACTGGACAGCTTATGGCACCGGCACCAGTGGCCATGCGCAGATTATGGCCATCAGCCAGCTGCTGCAGGAGGAGCACGGCACTCAGTCCCGCGTCATTCCGGGTGAAAACGACACCATGCGCATGACGCCGCTGAAAACGGGACGCGTGGATCTCTGCGCCTGCGGCATTGCCAGCTACTACGGCTCTGAAGGCGTGATGATGTTCGCCGGGCCGGACTGGGGCCCACAGCCTATTCGCGTGATTTCCACCTCCATGGCGAGTTTTGGCATAGGCATGGCGGTGGCAGGCGACGTAGAGATGGGTTCCATCGCTGATCTGGAAGGTAAACGGCTAGCCTACCTGCGCGGCGACGACGCGCTGAACAAAGCTGCTGAAGCCTACCTAGCATTCGCAGGTTTGACCTGGGATGACGTTGAACGCGTCGACTTCCCCGGCTACAACGCCGCCTTCGACGGCATTATCAGCGGCCGTGCCGATGCCGCTATTACCACCACCGTGACACCGGCGGCGCAGCGGTTAGCGGCGAGCCCCCGTGGCTTGCAGTGGCCGGAACTGCCAACTGACGATGAAGTAAGCTGGGAACAGATGCTGGAAGTGGCGCCCTACTTCCAGCCCCACGATGTAACGTCAGGCGCGGGTATTAACGCTGAACAGCCGCTGGCCAGCGCCAGCTATCCTTACCCCATTCTAGTGAGCAACGCAGATTTAGCCCCTGAAACGGTCACCGGCTTGATCATCACGCTGGTGGAGTCGTTTGACGACTATAAAGATAACGCCCCAGGGGCTAGCGGCTATGCCCTTGAGAATCAAAACATGACCTGGGTAGTGCCGTTCCACGATGCCGTGGTGGCGTACTACCAAGAAAGCGGTGTATGGACCGATGAAATGGACGCCCACCAAAACGCCCTGGTGGAGCGGCAACAGCTGCTAATGGACACCTGGGAAGCCTATCAAGCCGATGCCCCCGAAGACGAAGCGGCATTTATCGACGGCTGGATGGAAACTCGGCGCGTCGCCTTACAAGAAGCTGGGTTAAACCCCGTTTTCTGATGTTGCTTCAATCACGACGGAAGTCATTACCTAAGGCCGCCTCTGTGCGGCCTTTTGTTTAGCCATTCATATTCCGCAATGCAAAACGTTGTTTTGCATTATTGACTCCAACGGCGTCTTTCGCCATGATCACTTCATTCCGAATAACAACTTTAAATTTCATATAGCGAAATACGGGAGCCACTATGAGTGTTCACTACCAGCGACATGGCGAGGTCGGCGTCATCAGTATCGCTAACCCGCCCGTCAACGCATTGAGCCAAGCGGTGCGTAGCGGCTTGCTCAGCGCCCTGGAAGAGGGGTTGGCCGACCAGCAGGCCCAAGCACTGGTGGTGATGGCAGAGGGGCGCACCTTTATTGCGGGTGCCGATATACGTGAATTTGGCAAGCCACCTCAAGCGCCACTGCTACCGGATGTCATTACACAGCTAGAAGCCTGCCCTAAACCGCTCATCGCATCGCTACACGGCACCGCGCTGGGCGGCGGCTTGGAAGTTGCGTTGGGTTGCCACTATCGTGTTGCGCTGGCAGGCACACGCGTTGGTTTACCGGAAGTGAAGCTTGGCTTACTGCCCGGCGCAGGCGGTACTCAGCGGCTGCCCCGTTTGGTAGGTGTGGAAAGATCCCTAGAAATCATCACCAGCGGGCGCTTTGTAGACGCCGCTGAAACGCAGGATATCGGCATTATCGATGCCATCAGCGATGCCCAAACACCGCTGGAAGCGGGTTTGGCAGCGGCAAAAGAGGTATTAGCGGGACAACAGCAGGCGCGCATCACCGGTCAGCTACCCGCTCCAGAGGCCAACCCCAAGGCCATTGCTGCCATGCGAGAACAGCTTGAAACCAGCGTACCGGCACTGTTTTCACCGTTTCGCATTGTGGACGCCATTGACGCCTGCACCAAAGCGGCGTCGCTGGAAGAGGGTTTGCGTCGCGAGCGTGAGCTGTTTCTTGCCTGTATGGATTCCCCGCAGCGCGCAGGGCTGATTCACCTGTTTTTTGCCGCTAGAAATCCCCATGTCGTCCCTGGCGTAGACAATGCTGAGCCCTTTGCGCAGATCGCCCTTATCGGTGAGCACCCGCTGTTTGAGACGCTTCACACCGCCGCCCAGCGTGCCAACATAACGCTTACCGATACCCCAAACGATAGTACTGAGCTGTGCCTGCTCGCCCCTGGCGCAGACGCAAGCGCCTGCCCTTCTCAAGCGGTCACCGTAGCGCTGCAGCTACTTACCGCAAATGCCTCAACATCGCCTCTCAGCCTAGTGTTTGCCGAGCGCGGCCCGTTCCATGAGTTAGTGAATCATCACGCCAGCGCGACCGACCAGCAGCGGGTGGCTTTAACACTCAAAGCGCTGCGGGCCAACGTGGTGGTGAGCAAGTCGCCTAGCGTACTGAGCACGCTTTATAACGCCACAAAGCAAGCGCCCGACCACGACGCTCAGTCAGCCATGGAGCAAGCGAGCCTGACGCTAGCGCAGCAAGGTGCCTTCTACCGCGAGAGCGATATTGACCTGCTAGCGGTGGAAGCGTTGGGCTACCCACGCCATTTGGGCGGGCCGCACCGCCAAGCCACCCTGAAATTCACTTTATCGACGCCTTCCGAGGATGCACACTCATGAACCTGACGTTTAGCCCCGAAGAGCAGGCATTCCGCGAGGAAGTCCGCCGATTTTTAGCCGATGCACTGCCGAGCGACATCCGTGAGCGCGTGCGCCTTGGGCTGCATCTGCGCGCCGATGACCACATTCGCTGGCAGAATATTCTTAGCGATCAAGGGTGGCTTGCCGCCAACTGGCCCGTTGAGCACGGCGGTCCAGGCTGGGGTCCGGTGCAGCGGCATATCTTCGATGAAGAGTGTGCCGCCGCCCATGCCCCTACGGTGGTGCCCTTTGGCGTCAACATGGTCGCGCCAGTGATTATGAAATTCGGCAGCGAGGAACAGCAACAGCACTACCTGCCGCGGATTCTTAATAACCAGGACTGGTGGTGCCAGGGCTATTCTGAGCCGGGTGCTGGTTCGGATTTGGCGGGTTTATCCACCCGCGCCGTGCTCGATGGCGACCACTACATCGTCAATGGCCAGAAAACCTGGACGACCCTAGGCCAGCACGCCAACATGATGTTCTGCTTGGTGCGCACCGACCCCCACGCAAAAAAGCAGGCGGGTATCAGCTTCTTACTGATCGATATGCAGACCCCTGGCATTACCGTACGGCCGATTATCACCCTCGACGGCGCTCATGAAGTCAACGAAGTGTTTCTCGATAATGTGCGCGTGCCGGTAGAAAACCGCGTGGGTGAAGAGGGCCAAGGCTGGACCTGCGCCAAATTCTTGCTTACCCACGAGCGTACCGGCATTGCCGGGCTTGGCCACGCCAAACAGGCGCTGCGCCATTTGAAATCCCTCGCCTCTCGTATGCAGCATCGCGGCAAACCACTTTTATCGCTACCCAGCTTTCGTCAGCGGGTGGTCAAAGCCGAGCTTGAGCTGATGGCGCTGGAAGTGACCAACCTGCGCGTGATTGCCGCAGCGCGAGATGGCGGAGTGCCGGGGGCAGAGAGCTCGCTGCTAAAAGTACGCGGCTCGGAACTGCGCCAAGAGATTAGCGAGCTTACCCGCCGTGCGCTTGGCCCTGCTGCCCTGCCGTTTTTCCCCGAATTTCTCCATGGTGATGAATCGCTGGCTGATGAATACGCCCAAGGCGCTGCCGCCAGCGCCCAGTATTTTAATCGTCGCAAGCTGTCGATTTATGGCGGTGCCAACGAGATTCAAAAAAGCATCGTCGCTAAAACCATTTTAGGAATGTAAGGGGGTCACCATGAATTTTGCACTCACCGACGAGCAGCGCATGCTCGAAGAGACACTGACACGCTTAGTGGCCGACCAGGTAACGCCCGAGCAGCGCCGCGCTATGCTGGATGCGCATGCCCAAGGGGCCAGCCCACTCTGGAGAACGTTCGCAGAATTAGGCCTGCTGCATATGCCGTTTAGCGAAGACGTCGGCGGGCTAGGCGGCGACGGCACCGATGTAATGATTATTATGCAAGCGTTGGGGCGCGGCTTAGTGCCAGAAGCGTACCTGTTTGGGTTAGTCATGCCCGGGCAGCTGCTTGCGCTATGCGCCAACCCCGCACAGCAGGAGCGCTGGCTGGCCCCGCTGTTGGAAGGTGAACACCAGCTCGCCTTGGCTTGGCATGAACACACCGCCCGCTATGACGCTTTCGATATTTCGACCCAAGCGAGCCAACAAGATGGCCAGTGGAAGCTTAACGGCCGCAAAGATGTCGTAATGAACCTCGGCAATGCCGCCGCCACGCTGGTGACCGCCCAACTGCCTACCGGCAAGATAGGCGTGTTTATCGTCCCTGCCAATACTCAAAGCGTCACCTTGCAGACCTACCGCACGATGGATGACCAGCCCGCCGGTGACCTAACGTTGAACAGCGTGACTCTGCCGCTAGAGAACTGCCTAAGCGAAGACGCAGGTGACGCACTGGCAGAGGTGCTGGCCCTGGGCCGCGCCGCGCTGTGTGCCGAGGCCATCGGCGCGATGGAAATTGCCTGCGACCAAACCCTCGCCTATTTAAAAGAGCGCAAGCAGTTTGGCCTGCCGCTGGCCACGTTCCAGTCACTGCAGCACCGCATGGTGGACATGCACCTTCACCTAGAACAGTCGCGCTCCATGGCGATTCTCGCCACCACCAGCCTCTCGCTGCCTGCTGACGAGCGGGACTATAAAATCGCCGCGGCCAAGGCCTACTGCGGCGAGTCTGCGCGCTTTATTGCGGAACAAGCCATTCAGCTTCATGGCGGCATGGGTATGACCGAAGAGTGCTACGTGGCCCACTACGCCAAACATTTGGTGATGTTTGACCACTACCTGGGCGACAGCGACTATCACCTTGAGACGGTGAGCGAACAGCTCGACGCCGCCTAAGGAGAAGCTCATGCACAGTGAAGAAACGTCACTTGTACGCCTTGAGACTACCGAGGGCGGTATCGCCGAAGTGACCATTGCGCGCCCTGCGGTGCGCAATGCCCTCAACGAGCCTACGGCCTTGGCGCTCAATAACGCATTAGCCACCGTGGCGGCTGACCCGCAGGTGCACTGCGTGATCCTCAGCGGTGAAGGTAGCGCCTTTTGTGCCGGTGCTGATTTAGCGGAATTCGAAAAAGCCTCTACCCAACCTGCCAGCGAGCGGCTTGCAACGCTTTTTCTGCCTGCGCTGCGCAGTATGATGACGATGGAAAAGCCCGTAATCGCCGCGGTGAGCGGCGCTGCCGCGGGGATTGGTGTGTCCTACGTGCTGGCCAGCGATATGGTGGTGATGGGCCGCTCGGCTTACCTAAAACTGGCCTTTATCAATATTGGCTTGATTCCCGACGGCGGCGCTTGCTGGCATTTGGTACGCAAGCTTGGCCACGCCCAGGCCTTTGAGATGGCGGCACTGGCTACCCCAATGGATGCCGAGCGCTGTGTGGCGCTGGGCTTGGCCAACCGGGCAGTGGAAGATGATCAGGTGTTAGCGGAAGCACGAGCGCTGGCACAGGCCCTGGTGGCTCAGTCACCCCAAGCGCTGGGAGCAACAAAACGAGCCATGCGACAGGCGGCGAACCTGCCGTTAGACGACACGCTAACGCTTGAAGGCGTACTGCAGGATGAGTGTAAGGCCACCGAGGATTTTCACGCTCGCGTGGCTGCTTTTCGTCAGCGCCGCCGCAATTGATCCAGCGCTTGTTGGTAATCCGCACGCAGCGTGGCTACTTCATCGGCCACGCTGTTCAGTGTGGTAATGCCCCCCACCCCTTGCCCGGCACCCCAAATATCCCGCCACGCTTTTGCCTTGCTGCTGCCGCCTGATCCATAGCGCATGGCGCTTTTGTCGCCCTCTGGCAGTGCCTCTGGGTCAAGTCCGGCCAGCTCGATGCTTTGGCGCAGGTAGTTTCCGTGCACGCCGGTAAACAGGTTGGTATAGACGATATCCCCCGCAGCAGCTTCCAGTACCATCTGCTTGTATGCGGGCTGAGCATTGGCTTCCTGGGTGGCAATAAAGCGCGTGCCCATATACACCATGTCCACGCCCAGCGCCTGAGCGGCAGCGATCTGCTCACCTTTGGTAATCGCCCCAGCCAGCACCAGCGGGCCATCGTAAAACTGCCTGACCTCCGCCACAAAGGCGAAGGGGTTAAGCCGCCCCGCATGGCCGCCTGCCCCATGGCAGACCAAAATTAGCCCATCCACCCCGGCATCGATGGCTTTTTTAGCGTGCCTGAGAGTGGTCACGTCGTGAAATACCATGCCGCCATAAGCGTGCACTTGCTCGACCACCCGATTGGGCGCATGCAGGCTGGTAATGATCAGCGGCACCTTGAACTCAGCGCATAGCGCCACATCGTGATCCAGACGGTCATTGGTGGGGTGCACGATCTGATTCACCGCAAACGGCGCGGCGGGCTGCTGCGGATTCTGAGCGTTATAGTCGTCTAAGGTATCGGTAATCTGCTGCAGCCACTCCCGAAGCAGTTCCGCAGGCCTGGCGTTCAGCGCCGGAAACGCGCCAATAATCCCCGCCTTACACTGGGCAATCACCAGCTCAGGGCCAGAAACGATAAACATGGGAGAGCCGATAACCGGCAGCGTCATGGAGGCAGTCAGTTGGGTTAGCATACGTGGCTCATTATCATTGTTTGTAAGCCCATCAGCGTAAAAGCCCCAAAAAAGGGGTTTTAAAGCATGGCCAAAATAGCTGGCATGGCCGGAAAAGCCCGTAGCGGGGGTCTTTCGCCATGGCAGGTAACACGTTTCTGACGTTACCAGCATTCCCGCCATCCATGGCGGTCAGAAGCGAAAGTAGCGCCCATGGACGGGTTTACAGCGCCCCCGCCTAGGGCTATTCCGGACAGCCTCCTAAACTTACAGCTTGTTTTCCAGCTCAGGAAGAATCTCAAACAGATCCCCTACCAGGCCGTAGTCGGCGACCTGGAAGATCGGTGCTTCGACGTCTTTGTTGATGGCGACGATCACCTTGGAGTCTTTCATGCCCGCCAAGTGCTGGATCGCACCTGAAATACCCACCGCAATGTACAGCTCAGGCGCGACGATCTTACCAGTCTGGCCCACCTGCATGTCGTTGGGCACGAAGCCCGCATCGACCGCCGCGCGAGAAGCGCCAATGGCCGCGCCCAGCTTGTCGGCAATGCCGTCCAGCAGTTTGAAGTTCTCGCCGTTGCCCATGCCACGGCCACCGGAGATGACGACCTTGGCGCCACCGAGTTCCGGGCGGTCGCTTTGCGCCAGCTCTTGTTTGACGAAGCTGGACTGGGCGTTGTCGGCGACGAAATCCACCGCTTCCGTTGTGGCGCTACCGCCGGTACCGACCGCATCGAAACCTGTACTGCGGATGGTGATGACTTTTAGCGTATCGTCGCTTTTGACCGTGGCGATGGCGTTACCGGCATAGATCGGGCGCAGGAAGGTATCGGCGCTTTCAACGCCAATCACATCCGACAGCTGGCTGACATCTTTCAGGGCCGCCAGGCGCGGCAGCACGGTTTTGCCGGTGGTGGAGGCGCTGGCCAGCACGTGGGTGTAATCGCCAGCAAGTTCGACCAGCAGCGCGCCCATGGGCTCGGCCAGCTGATGGGCGTAGGCGGCGTTATCTGCTACGCGCACTTTGCTCACGCCGTCGAGTTTTGCAGCGGCGTCTGCTGCCGCCTGGACGCCTTCACCGGCGACCAGCACATCAATATCGCCACCGATGGCTTGGGCCGCCGCCACGACGTGAGCGGTCGCGCCCGCTAACTGACCTTCATGAAGGTCGGCAAGTACCAGAATGCTCATGAGATCAGCTCCTTTTAAAGCACTTTGGCTTCGTTTTTCAGTTTGTCGATCAGCTCGTCCACCGAGGCGACTTTGATACCGCCTTTGCGCTCGGCAGGAGATTCCACTTTGAGCAGCGTGACCTTGGAGGCCACTTCCACGCCGTAGTCAGCGGGGGTTTTGACATCCAGCGGCTTTTTCTTGGCCTTCATGATGTCCGGCAGCTTAGCGTAGCGCGGTTCATTCAGGCGCAGGTCGGTGGTGACGATCGCCGGGAGTGTCAGCGCGACAGTTTGCAGGCCGCCGTCGATTTCACGGGTGACGTTGACCTTGTCGCCATCTACCGCAACTTCTGAGGCGAAGGTGCCTTGCGGCAGATTGGTCAGCGCGGCGAGCATCTGTCCGGTCTGATTGTTGTCGGTGTCGATGGCCTGCTTGCCGAGGATGACGAGGCCGGGCTGCTCTTCATCCACCACTTTGGCCAGCAGTTTGGCCACCGCCAGCGATTCGGCGCGCTCGTCGGTTTCAATGTGGATAGCGCGGTCAGCCCCCAGCGCCAGCGCGGTGCGCAGCTGCTCTTGGGCGGCCTTAGGGCCCATGGTCACGGCCACGACTTCGGTGGCTACGCCCTTCTCTTTCAGGCGCACCGCTTCTTCCACGGCGATTTCGCAGAAGGGGTTCATGGCCATTTTGACGTTGGTAAGGTCCACATCAGAGTGGTCCGCTTTGACGCGGATTTTGACGTTGTAGTCGATGACGCGTTTCACCGCGACGAGGATTTTCATAAGGCATGCTCCAGCGATTGAACCATCGGTTTTTATTCCGCATAGCAAAATAACATTTCACTTTATAAAAATAACAATAAAAAAACGCCTGCCAAAGGTCAAGCGTTTCCTTGCACAGCCCCACCTCAGAAAGGCGACCAACCAAACCATAACGCCAGCAGCGGTATCGCCGCGATCAGAAAGCGTCCGTTCCAGCGGTAACCGATGCGGGTGGCGGGTACGCCAGTAAAGCGCGAGAGAATCAGCATGGAAGCGGTCATTGGTGATGACATCAGCGCCAGCGCCCAGCCTACCATTAACGATGCCCCAATCAGCTCAGGCGTTAACCCCTCAATGCCCAGCGTGGGGAGCAAGCCCACCAACAGCGTCACCGTAACAATCGGGTTGACGCCTATTTGCGCTAGCCCCACCACCATCAGCATGGCCAACACCGCATTCAAAGTGCCCAGCGGGTCTAGCACCGCCAATAGCGGTGCAAGCTGCTGGGTGTCCACTAAGCCCACGCATACATGCCCCAAATAGCCTGCCGCCCCCAGCACCACGATTTCATTAGCGCTGGGAGACAGCAACCAAGGTAGCTGACGATGCACCGCCGTTATGGCGGCAGGCAGCCCGCCAAAGCCCAGCCTGCGACGCTGCCAAGCCAGCCATAAAAGCGCCCCGGTAGGCGCGCCCAGCAGCGCGGCAATGGGCAGTCGTAACTCCAGCAGCCACGCAATGGAAAACACCAGCGCCACAATGCCGATTAGCAGAACGCTAAACTGAGCCAACGGGCGCAGTGAAGGGGTGACATAGGTTTTATTGGCGGGTGGGTGCGGGCCGGTGAAGTAGTCCACCGCCCAGCCCGCCATAAAAATCAGCGCGGCGGCCCCCAGAATATAGGGTGCCAGCTGTGGCCAGGTGACCTGGGGAAGGCTTGAGAGCACCACGGCCACCCCAATACCCATGGGCGAAATCAGCGGGGCCAGCGAAAATCCGCGCAGCAGCGCCAGCATCATGCGCCGCTGGCGGGCCTCACGCACCCAGGCGCGCCCTTGGGCGGCACTCAGGGTATTACTCTTCTCGATCATCGCGGCGAACAGATTCAGCACGCCAATGTTAAGAATGATGCCAAACAGCGCCGAGCCCAGCGATAAAATTGGGTAGCGGCGGCTGGGGGGTTGAAGCAGCATGCTTTGCCCGCAGCGGCGCACTAAACGGGAGCGATAGGCAGGTAAGCGCAGCATACTCAGCGCCACTATAAAGGTGGCAAAAAACGCAAAACGCCCGCTCGCTTCAAACAGCAGCTGCCCAGGCGTGGACGAGTGCCACAGTGCGAGCAGCGTGAGTACGCCAGCGGCACACAGCAGCCCCTTGGCCATGCGGGTGAGTTGACCTTTCAGGGTCATCAAATAGAGCAGCAGCGCAATAATGCCTGCGGCTTGCCACGCCACGCTGCCACCGACCAAATGAATCAGCGTGGCAAGCGTCACCAGTAACAAACAGGAAACCCGCAGACGGGCTGGGCTCACTCGCTAGGCTCCCTCAACTGCGGGTCGGGAACGCCTTGTGACGATTCGCTGCCGCTGCGGCGGCGAAAAGAGCCTTCGCCCATAGCGACAAGGTTGCCCCGCTCATCCACGATTTCACCGCTGGTCATGAAGGTTTTTTGCCCGCCGCCACGCAGCGTGCCCGTGGCCCTTAACACGCCTTGCCGAGCAGGCCCCACAAAGGTGGTAGTGAGTGACAGCGTCATCCCACGACGAATATTCCCCGGCACATCGCAGTGCAGGCCCGCTAGGCTTAAGGCACTGTCCAGCATGGAAGCCAGTACGCCGCCATGCACATTGCCGCTGCGGTTAAGGTGCTTGGGTTCAATGGTGAGTTCCACCACCGCGCGCACCTCTTCCCACTCCACCACGTGCATGCCCAGCAATTCGTGATAGCCCATCAGCGCCTGGGGCGTGGTGGAAGCGATCGCGTTGTCTGTGTCGCTCATAAAGCGCTCTCCTGCTGGGCCAAGTCGCGTAGCCGCCCTTTTAAAATCTTACCGCTGGCGGTAGAAGGCAGCGCATCCATCAGCACGATTTGGGTCGGCCGCTTATAGGGCGCAAGCCGCTTGGCAATAAAGGCTTTGAGTTCTGCCATATCAACCTCAATACCCGGCTCGCACTGCACAAACGCCACGACCTCTTCATTGCCTGCTACCTGCCGCCCGACCACTGCGGTTAACGTCACCGCTGGATGCTCGTTGATGACCGCTTCCACATCCGGCGGGTAAATATTGAAGCCCGAGCGAATAATCAGCTCTTTACTGCGGCCCACGATATAGAGCTGATCGTCGTGATCCAGCTTGGCGATATCACCGGTATTGAGCCAGCCATCTTCCGTTAAGGTGGCGCGGGTGGCGTCCGGCTGGCGGAAGTAGCCCTTCATGATATTAGGGCCACGCACCCACAGCTCGCCGATCTCATCGCCTGCCTTTTCTGACGTGCCGCTGCTGCCTAAGGGCTCTAACCGATACTCCAACAGCGGCAGCACGCGGCCCACGGTGCTGCTCTGGTGGCGGTCTTCAATGCGGGTTTGACTAATCGTTGGGCTGGCTTCGGTGAGGCCGTAGCCATTGTGCAGCGTTAGGCCAAACGCAGCTTCAACACGGGTTTTGGTATCGCTATCCAGCGGCGAGCCGCCTGCAGACATATAGATAAGCGCAGGCGCTTCTAACGCGCGCTGCTCACGCTTCAAGTACTCCAGGGCGCGGGCATACATGGCGGGCACGCCCTGAAGCACGGTAATGCGCTCCTCTTTGAGCGTTGCCAGCAGCTGTACCGCGTCAAAGCGGGGCACGGTGTACAGGCACGCGCCGTTATACAGCGAGCCCATACACACCGATGAGAGACCAAACACATGAGACATGGGCAGCACGCCATACACCCGCTGCCCTTCACTCAGATGGCGCATGCCGCCGGAAATAGAAGCGATATACAGAATACCGCGATGGGTCAGCATGACGCCTTTCGGCGTACCGGTGGTGCCTGAGGTGTAGATCATCGCCGCCACCTGCTTAGCACCGCTGGCGTGAACAGGCTCTGGCTCGCTCTCAAATAGCGGTGAAATCGCCAGGCTGCCGAGCTGCGGATGTTGGTAGCGGTCAGCCGCATGGCGCTCGGCGTGCTGGCTCGCCTCTGGGGAGGCTTCGCAGGTGTAAAACACTCGGCGCGGCAGGCAGTTGCCCTGAATTAAATCCACTTCCTGAGCGGAGAGGCGCGAATTGACAATCGCGACCCAAACATCCATCTCACTGGCGGCCAACAGCAGTACCACCAGGGCACGGCAGTTTTCACTGACCGTCATAATACGGTCGCCGGGACGTATGCCTAAATTAGCTAACCACTCGCAGGCGGCATGAATCTCTTGCCCAAGCTCGGCGTAGCTCCAGCGAACGCTGCCATCCACAAGCGCGGGGTGATCGGCTAGGCGTTTCGCGTTTTCCAGCACGCGGGTGCTCAAGCGCTCGGGAAGTTCTGCTAACAGCTCGCTTGCCAGACGTCCAAAGATCTTCTCATCTGGCGCTTGGTAAGGGACCGACAGAGCCATTAGGACGCCTCCCGCACCATGTTCCGGGCAATCACCAACTGCTGAATTTGCGTCGTCCCTTCGTAAATGCGGAACAAACGCACATCGCGGTAGAAGCGCTCAACGGCGTATTCAGACATATAGCCCGCACCGCCGTGCACCTGCACGGCGCGATCCGCGACGCGCCCCACCATCTCGGCACAGAACAGCTTGCAGCAGGAGGCTAGGGTTGAGACGTTTTCGCCATCATCTTTACGGCGTGCGGCGTCCATTACCATGGTTTTGCCTGCGTAGGCCTCGGTTTTGCTATCTGCCAGCATAGCCTGCACCAGCTGATGCTCCGCCAGCGGCGCACCAAACTGCTTACGCTCCATGGTGTAGCGCAGCGACTCTTCTACTAAGCGCTCGGCCACGCCCACACACACGGCGGAAATATGCAGCCGCCCACGGTCGAGCACTTTCATGGCGGTTTTAAAACCTTGCCCCTCTTTACCGCCAATGATGTTTTCAGCCGGTACACGGCAGTTATCAAAAATGATATCGCAGGTATGCGCGCCCTTCTGGCCCATCTTGTTATCCGCCGGGCCGCGAATCAGACCAGGCGTATTGCCTTCAACAATAAAGGCAGAGATACCGCCAGCGCCTTTGTTGTCTGGGTCGGTACGCGCCATCACGGTGAACAGATCCGCTTCCGGGCCGTTGGTGATATAGCGCTTGGTGCCGTTTAACACGTAGTGGTCGCCATCGCGCACGGCGGTGGTGCGCAGGCTGGCGGCATCGGAGCCAGAGTCCGGTTCGGTTAAGCAGAACGAACTAAGAATTTCCCCGGTGGCCAAGCGCGGCACGTATTTGGCTTTCTGCTCTTCAGTGCCGTCAATCAGAATGCCTTGGGCACCGATACCATTATTCGTACCAAATACCGAGCGGAACGCGGGAGACGTTTTGCCGATTTCCATGGCTACCAGAGCTTCTTCTTCCATCGTGAGCCCTAAGCCGCCGTACTCTTCAGGAATGGATAGCCCGAACAGCCCCATCTCCTTCATTTCCGCCAGGATCTCGGCGGGCACTGCATCCTCTTCGGCAAGCCGTGCCTCATTGGGAATCAAACGCTCCCGGACAAAGCGGGCAATGGTATCAACCAACTGATTCAGCAGTTCGGGATCACGGATCATAACGGCTCCTGGTGGCAACGATATTTTTATGGTTGGCGTTCGCGCGGGCAGTGAGGCCTGCAACAATTCTGCATGGCGAAACTAGCGTTCACTCTCTTGTCAGGCACTTTTGCATAGCCTAGGATGGCAGTCAATAAACGAAATGCTATTTTGCAATGCAAAACAACAAACACTTGCAGCGAGGATTTTGACCTATGTCCAACGACGCAGTCGCCCATTCGTTCAACACTCTTGGCATTGTCGGCACCGGGGCCATGGGTAGAGGGATTGCTCAGCTCGCCGCGCAGGCAGGCCTGAACGTCATGCTATTTGATGTTAAAGAAGGCGCAGTGGCGGAAGCGACTGCCTTTATTAATGGATTATGGCAGCGCAGCGCCGACAAGCAGCGGATTACCCAAGTCCAAGCCGAGCAGTACGGCGAACGATTGATTGAGGCCCGCGACCTCGCCGCCCTCGCCCCCTGCGATATCGTCGTTGAAGCGATTATCGAGAAGCTGGAAGCCAAGCAGGGGCTGTTTAGCGATTTAGAAGGCATTGTTCGCCAGGATGCCGTTCTTGCCACCAACACCTCTTCGCTGTCTGTTACCGCAATTGCTGCCGCCTGCCAGCACCCAGAGCGCGTGATTGGCTTTCACTTTTTCAATCCCGTCCCACTGATGAAAATTGTGGAAGTGATTCCGGGGTTACGTACCGCTAACGACGTCACCCAGCGGGTCAATGCCCTGGGCACCGCCATGGGCCACTTTACCGCCCAGGCCACCGATACCCCTGGCTTTCTGGTCAATCACGCCGGGCGCGCCTTTGGTACCGAAGCGCTGCGCGTTCTGAGTGAGAGCGTGACCGACCCTGCCACCATTGACCGGATCATGGTGGATCAAGGTGGTTTTCGGATGGGGCCGTTTACCCTGCTGGACCTGACCGGCCTGGATGTTTCCCATGCGGTGATGGAGTCGGTGTACCACCAGTATTATGAAGAGCCGCGCTTTCGCCCTTCACCAATCACCCGCCAGCGGCTCTCAGCAGGCTTGCTGGGGCGCAAAACCGGTGAGGGCTTTTATCGCTACGTGGATGGCCAGCAGCAGATGCCGGAAGAGCCCGCCATTGCGTCAGCCTCGCCTTGCCCCGTGTGGATCAGCCAAGACGACCCTTATAGCGCCGCTAAGCTTGCCGAACTGGTCGCCACGGCTGGCTGGCCACTAGAAAGTGCGGATCAGCCCTCCTCAGAGGCGCTGTGCCTGCTGACACCGCTGGGCGAAGACACCACGCAGTGCGCCTTGCGCCAAAGCTTGAATGCCGAGCAGTGCGTCGCGGTGGATATGCTGGCGGGGCTGGATAAGCGCCGCAGCCTGATGGCCTCCCCCATTACCCGACCCGAACTAGTCAATGCTGCCGCAAGCCTGTTAAATGCTGACGGCACGCCGGTCAGCACTCTACAAGACAGCACCGGCTTTGTGCTGCAGCGCGTGGTGGCCTGCATCGTCAACGTTGGGGCGGATATCGCACAGCAAGGCGTCGCTGCACCCGCCACTATTGATCGTGCGGTGGAACTTGGCCTGGGCTACCCATTTGGCCCACTGCGCATGGGCGACCACTACGGCGCTTCGCGCATCCTGACCATTTTGAACAACCTATTAGACGCCACCGGTGACCCCCGCTATCGCCCTAGCCCGTGGCTGCGCCGTCGCGCTGCGCTGGGTATGCCCCTCACTGACGGACCAACGGGCTGACACACCTCAGTTTCAACTACGGCTCAAATACGGCTTACACAAACAAGGAAAATAACCATGCAAGACGCCTATATCTACGACGGTTTACGTACCCCTTTTGGTCGCCACGGCGGCAGCTTAGCGGCTATTCGCCCAGATGAGCTGTTGGGGCTGACGCTTAAAGCACTGGTAGCCCGCAACCCGTTCGCACTCGAAAGCTATGAAGAGGTGCTGGCAGGTTGCACCAACCAAGCGGGGGAAGATTCTCGCAACGTGGCCCGTCACGGTGCGCTGCTGGCGGGCCTGCCGATTGAGGTGGCAGGCCAAACCGTCAATCGCCTGTGCGGCAGTGGCTTAGCCGCCATGATGGATGCCGCCCGTGCCGCTCGCTTAGGCGAAGGTGAGCTATTTTTAGCTGGCGGCGTGGAGTCAATGTCCCGCGCGCCTTACGTGCTGGGCAAGGCCGACTCCCCCTACGCTCGCAATCAGCCGATGTTTGATACCGTGATTGGCTCACGCTTCCCCAACCCGTGGATTGCCAAAGAGTACGGCAGCCACAGCATGCCGGAAACTGCCGATAACATTGCCCACGACCTGAACATTGGCCGCGAGGCCAGCGACGCCTTTGCCGCCCGCTCCCAAGCGCGCTATGCCAAGGCGCTGGCAAACGGCTTTTATGAAGGCGAAATGTTTGGGGTAGAAGTGCCTCAAGGGCGCAAACAGCCGCCGCTGTTGGTAGATAAAGATGAGCATCCCCGCGCTGAAAGCACCGAGGAGAAACTGGCCAAACTCGGCGCGCTGTTTGAAGGCGGTGTCGTGACCGCAGGCAACGCTTCTGGATTAAACGACGGGGCTGCCGCGCTGATTGTCGGCACGCGTGCAGCAGGCGAGCGGGCTGGGCTTGCTCCGCGAGCGCGTATCGTTGCAAGCGCCGTGGCGGGCGTTGCTCCCCGCGTCATGGGCTTGGGGCCGGTACCCGCCTCGCAAAAAGCGCTGGCCCGGGCTGGCCTCTCGCTTGAGCAGATGGACGTGATTGAAATCAACGAAGCTTTTGCGGTGCAGGTGTTGGGCTGCGTTCAGCAGTTGGGGCTTTCTGCCGACGACCCGCGCCTTAACGCCAACGGTGGCGCCATTGCCATTGGCCACCCGCTGGGTGCCTCGGGCGCACGTTTGGCACTCACTGCGCTGCGCCAGCTAGAAGCCACCGGCGGGCGCTATGCGCTGGTCACCATGTGTATTGGCGTTGGCCAGGGCATTGCGACCATCATTGAACGCCTAGACAGCTAACCGCCCTCCTGCGGCGCTAGCACAGTATCTAAGGCAGGCGCCGCAGGCCAAGCGTTGACTAAGCTCTCTTATCGCGCTTTGCAACGCCCCAGCGCAGGTATGCGATACTTGCCACTCAATGATTGATTAGCCGAGACGCTTGATGGAACCAACCGACGCCGCTGCTGATGAGCCGCAATCACCCGAAAAAGATCGCAACTTTGTCACCGCGCTTGCGCGGGGGTTAGAACTGCTCCGCGCTTTTGGAACAGGGGAAGAGTACCTGGGCAATGCAGAGCTCTCTAATCGCA
The DNA here is from genome assembly GCF_044809155.1 of Vreelandella venusta. Lineage (GTDB taxonomy): Bacteria > Pseudomonadota > Gammaproteobacteria > Pseudomonadales > Halomonadaceae > Vreelandella > Vreelandella venusta_B. The sequence continues at coordinate 1,534,531 of NZ_CP085241.1, read as the reverse complement.
CCCACATCCCACGCCCCACGGTGTCCCGGTTAACCTATACGCTGACCCAGTTAGGCTACCTGCAACACAACCGCCACTTGGAGAAGTACCGCCTCGGGCCGGGGGTGCTGGCGTTGGGCTATCGGTTTCTAGCCAATATGGGCATTCGCGAAATTGCCCGCCCCCATTTGCAAGACTTTGCCGACGCCACCGACTGTAACGTGAGCCTAGGCGGTGCCGACCGTAGCGACATGGTGTACTTGGAAACCTGCCACGGCCATGGCCCGCTGATTATTCGCTTGGATGTTGGCTCGCGGCTACCCATCGCCACCTCAGCGATTGGCCGGGCATGGCTATGCGGCTTATCTGGCGAGCGACGCCATCAGGTGATGCAAGAACTTGCTGCCTTTCATGGCGACGATTGGCCGCGCCTTCATGCCGGTATTGAACAGAGCCTGCAAGACTACGCCGAGTACGGATTTTGCCTCTCCGAGCAGGATTGGCAGCGGGATATCAGCGCGGTAGCGATGCCGCTTATTTTAGAAGACGGTGCCGAAGTCATGGCCATCAACTGCGGGGGTTCCAGCCTGCGCTTGGATCACGACCGCCTGGTCAATAACTTGGGGCCTCGCCTGAAAGAAGTCGCGGCGAAAATTAGGCAGGAATTAGCGCCTAAATACCGCGCATCGCGGTAAGTTGCTGCGAGGGCGCTTTCACTAACACTCGTTTGACTGCATCATAGACCTTCAGTGTCATTTGAAGGCAATGAGGAGCAGGGATGCCAAACGAGTGGATCACTCAACAGGGCGAGCATGTCTCGCTACATGGCGAATGGACGTTGCGCCATTATGTAGCGCTCAAGCGTGAAGTAAGGCAGCACGGGGAACTTAGCGCAGCCTCGGTAACCCTTCCAGGGTTTGAAGCGTTAGATACCGCAGGAGCCTCGCTCATTGTTGAGTTGCTAGGGACTGACAACAGCAAGCTCGTAAACCATTGGGCCAGCGACCTACCCCGTGCCCAACAACAGTTACTGATGCGCATCGCCGAGGCCATGGAAGCGCCTTTGGATGTTCAGTCTCAGCCGAAAAAACGCATTACCGAAGCGCTTGCCACCACCGGCCAGCAGGTGCTTGGGCTATGGTCTCAGCAACGCCAATTGCTAGCGTTTATTGGTTTAGTGCTGGCCACGTTTTTTTCGTTACTGCTACGCCCTCACCGCTGGCGCTTCACTGCCATGGTGGCCCATATTCAACAAAGCGGCCTAAACGCGGTGCCTATCGTTGCGCTACTCACCTTTATGGTGGGCGCCGTCGTCGCTTTTCTGGGTGCCACAGTGCTCGCGGACTTTGGCGCCACCGTCTATACCATCGATTTAGTCGCGTTCTCGTTTCTGCGTGAGTTTGGTGTTCTGCTGGCCGCTATTTTGCTTGCTGGCCGCACCGCAAGTGCATTCACGGCCCAGCTGGGTGCCATGAAGTCCAACGAAGAAATCGATGCCCTTCAAGCTCAGGGCCTAGACCCCATTGAGCTGCTCGTGCTTCCCCGCGTTATGGCAATGCTTATCAGCCTGCCGCTCTTAGCTTTTGTGGGTATGCTAAGCGGCTTAGTGGGCGGCGCTGTCGTGGCAGCACTCTCGCTGGATATTTCGGTCAGCCAATTTATTACCACGTTGCAAAAAGATGTCTCCGTCACGCATTTCCTCGTTGGTTTGAGCAAAGCACCGGTGTTTGCTTTTGTTATTGCAGTCATTGGCTGCCTGGAAGGCTTTAAAGTCAGCGGCAGCGCTCAGTCTGTGGGCGCTCACACCACCTCAAGCGTTGTTCAATCGATTTTTATGGTGATATTGCTTGATGCCATGGCGGCACTGTTCTTTATGGAGATGGGCTGGTGACACTTTCTGAGACGTCTTTGCAGCCAAAAAACAGTCACCCGGTCATTCAGGTATGTGGATTAGTCAACCGCTTTGGCGACCACACTGTCCATGAAGACCTCGACTTTACACTTGAACGTGGGGAAATTCTGGGGGTCGTGGGCGGGTCAGGAACGGGGAAATCGGTGCTGCTACGCAGCATTGTAGGTCTCAAGCGGCCCAATGGCGGCACTATTGAAGTGCTAGGAACACGCTTGAATGACCTAAACGAAGAGCAACGCAGCCAAGTAGAACGTCGATTTGGCGTACTGTTCCAACGCGGTGCGCTGTTTAGCTCGTTAAACTTGCAGGAAAACATTGCCTTACCACTGATTGAACACGCCAAACTTCCCCGTGAAGACGCCGAGTATTTAGCACGGCTAAAACTTTCACTAGTGGGGCTTTCACCTAAAACGGCGCTGCAATTTCCTGAGTCGCTTTCTGGTGGGATGATAAAGCGTGCTGCCTTGGCCCGCGCCCTCGCGCTAGACCCTGACATTCTCTTTCTCGATGAGCCAACCGCTGGTCTTGACCCTATTGGTGCAGCCGCCTTCGATGAGCTGTTAGTTACTCTGCGCGATGCGCTGGGCTTTAGCGTTTTTCTAGTCACCCATGACTTGGATACGCTCTACGCGGCCTGCGACCGTGTCGCGGTTCTGTCGCAAAAAAAGGTGCTTGTCGCTGACACGCTCGAACGCGTCGCTACCTATGACGATGAGTGGATACAAGACTATTTCCAAGGCCCAAGAGGCAGAGCGGCACAAAGCGCTCATCAACAATAGCTCATTAACAAAAGCCCCTTAACTACAGGAGTAACGCAGATGGAAACGCGTGCCCATCATATTTTGATAGGACTTTTCACTCTCCTTACGGGTGCGGGTGCCCTGCTATTTGCGCTATGGATGAGCTATGCAGCGGGTGAACGGGATTATCAACCCTACAGCATTCTATTTGAGCGCAGTGTTAGCGGCCTCTCTGTGGGGAGCAGAGTCCAATATAACGGTATCGAAGTTGGCGATGTCACCGGGTTACAACTAAACCCTAACGATCCTCGTCAGGTCATTGCAGCGATACGTGTCTATGAAGATACCCCTGTTAAAATGGATACACGGGCCAAACTCGCTTTTGCCAACATTACTGGCAGTATGTCGGTTCAACTCTATGGCGGCACTCCCGAAAGCCCCCGCTTAGCGGACCAGATGAATGAGGAGGCCCCGTTTATTCGAGCCGACCCTTCGCCCATCGCCACGCTATTTGACGAGGGCGAAGAGATGATTGAGAACATCAATTTGATTCTGCAAAACGTCAACGCACTTTTCGATGATGGCAATCGCGAACAGGCCGGCAATATCCTCGCGAACATTGCGCAGATCACCGACATGATCGCTTCACAGCAGGCGGTACTTGACGAAAATATGGCGCTGTTTGGCGATGTATCCCGCCAAGCCACCTCCACTCTGGCCAGCATTGACGCGCTTAGCCAGGAAGCGGCACAGCTACTGGGCAACGATGGCAAAATGGTCATGGTGAGCGCTGCTAGCGCCAGTAACGATGTCGCCAGTGCCGCACAGCGCATTGAGCAGCTGGTCAATGACAATGCTGGAGCCGTAGAGCGTACATTGCAAGGGACACGGGATATCGCCCCCGCCCTGTCAGCACTGCGCTCTGCGCTGAATTCACTGGATCGTATTACCCGTCAACTGGAAGAGAGCCCCCGAGACTTTCTCCTAGGTCGTGATCAGGTAGAGGAGTTCCGCCCATGAGCTTTCCCCATCCCCTTAACGTTGCCGCACTAACAGCTATTTTGCTATCGCTTGGCGGCTGCTCAATACTGCCTGAAAGCGAGCCTTCCACACTCTACCGACTGCCTGCTTCAGCGCCCGCTACAACGCCAGCAACAGCGTCGCCAGCACTGCCTATACGGCTTGGGGTAGCCACGCCTGAAGCGGGTCATTTGCTAAGCAGCAATCGCATTGTGGTATACCCGGAACGCAACGTGGTCAATGTTTACGAAGGTTCCCGCTGGCACGAAGATGCGCCCGATATGCTGCAAGCACGGCTGATCGCTGGCTTACAACAACGCCAGCTATTTACGAGTGTCGGCAGCGACCGTCTTCCTAATGACCTACTGCTACTGAGTGAACTGCGCCATTTTCAGAGTGAGTACGACACCACCCCGCCCACTGTAAAACTGCAGCTAGATGTTCAACTTGTTGACGATCAAGACCCTCGTCGTATCAAAGCCACCAGTTTTTCAACCCGCGCCCAGGCCAGCAGCGTTGAAATAGTGGATGTCGTGGATGCATTTGGCGAGGCAAGTGATGCACTCACCGAACAGTTGGCCACATGGCTTGTTGAGCAAGCGCCTGATTTGTGAAGCATTTTATCAGCACTGTTCACGGGTGCTTTTTTAGAAATGCACGGGGGTTCTTGGGGTAATAATGCTCTGGCTGGCGCTCAAGGTGGGTAAAAAAGCGGGTATCTTTATAGGGCATTTTCATAAATCCAGACACACCAAGCCCCTCGATCTGACTGACTGACTCCAGCATCTTCGCCAGCAAGCTGCAAAACTCTTGCTCGCGGCTGGGGTCAAGCAGCCGGTAATAGCTATGGATTTTGAGGTGCTGAGGCAGCGCTTCAAAAATAATCATTCCGGTATGATGAATCTCGTTGAGCTGCTCAAGTATTTGAATAATGCGGTTAGGCAGCACCAGTAGCTCTTCCGGGTCGGGACCATCTTCAAAGTAGCTATGCTGACGCGTACGGTCTTCCATTTCTGGAACCGCACTTAGCTCATAATGGATCTGCATATCCGGCTTGCAATGAAATGCCTCATGGGCACTGGCGCGCTCTAGATGCAGCGTTTGGCGCGCATTAAATAAGCAGCTTTTAAAAATTCCCTGCCGATGAATAGCACGTGCCAAGTGCACCATGTTATTGACTGCTTCAATAAAAGCAGGCTTTAACGCTGGGTCATGCAGATTAAGAGAGGAGTCAATATAAACGCCTTCTCGCTCCCAGCGCACTGCTAAGCCGCCCACGACGGGGTACCGTCCCAAGCGGCTCACCGAGGCCAAAAACGCCTTTTCGGTCTCTCCCATCCCCTGCATAAACTGTTTGTAGTAGCGATCCAGCTGTACATCATTGACGTCGTTAAGCGTTTCCTGCGCATCGGCCTCACGGAGAAAGGCTTTGCGAGAGCTGTATACGACCGTATCTATCTCTTGATACGCAGGGCGCGCCCAGACTGGCACCAGCGGCGATTGAGGAGCTATAGGCAGGTCAATCATGACCGCCTTATCGAGGCGAGGCATCGCGCTTAAAAAATAGTCCCCCGCGCGGCGACGCACCTGAGGATCCGGATCCAGCATGCCATCCAAGATGCGGGCGAACTCCATCGGCAATCCCAGAGCGCTTGCCGGGATGGCACGATGGCCAAAGCGGCATGATTGGGCTGAAGCCAGTGCGTAAAGCGTGCCCGCAACACCTTGCTCGTCAAAGCGTGGCGATGAGAGAGCCCCATTAAGCTGCTCCTCACCAATAAAGTAGACATCACCTAAACGCGCATTGGTTTGCTGTAAGTTATCCGACATCAGCTCCATGACATTAGCGCCTACAAACTGGAGCTTTTCATCCAACTGCGCAAACACCGAGGAGCCCCAGTCAATCAGTGCAATCTTCTCAGTTGAGGGATCAAATACTAAGTTGGAAGGTTTTATATCACCGTGCACGACGGGGCGGGCATTAGGCCCCGCTTCACGACGAAGCGATTTCAGGATATCCGCTAATTGAACGGCAATTCGAATAATTAGCCGCGGGGGTAGTCTGCCCTCTTTTAACGACACCTGCTCTAGGTTCCAGCCGGGGGCGCGCTCCATCACCAGAATCGATTGGCCGCGAGTACGCTGATAGGCCACTAATTTAGGGATAAGAGGATGGGCGACTTGGTCAAGCATGAACGCCTCTTCTTCAAGGCGCTCTTGCAGGTGTATAGGTAAGGTAATACGCGAAAACTTGAAGACGTAGTGGTTAATGACATGCTGGCTAAAGGCATGAGGGATAGAGGAACCATGGGCAGCTGCGCCTTGTTCAGGCGCACTGCCCGCAAACACAAACCCATAGGCCCCTTTGCCAACAAGCTCGATTCCCGTATAGCCCAGTTGGGTGAGCTGTGTCTTGCACAGCGCCACCCAATCTTTAAGCTTACGAGCATCATGGTGGCTTAGCAGATATACCGACTGCTCTTCGGGTATATAAAACTGCTGAAGCGGTGCCTGAGACATTGGCTAGCGCTAGCCCAAATGCAGCAGCATGGTTTCCGGTGCTTCTAAAAAGCCTTTCCAGGCATTGCAGAAGCGCGCGATGGTACCACCATCAATAAAGCGATGATCCCCCGCCCAGGTAATGGTCATAATCGCTCGGCGCTGTACAGCCCCCTGCTCATCAAAGCGCGGCAGCCATTGGGTTTTACCAATCGCTACAATCGCTGCTTCAGGCGCATTAATAATCGGCGCTGCATACGTGCCGCCCAGTGCGCCGATATTAGAAATACTGATGGTGCCGCCTTTTAGATCAGCTTGGTCCACACGGCCTTCTCTCGCCGAGGTCGTTAGCCGCCCTACTTCACGGGCAATATCCAGCAGTGTTAGCGTTTCAACGCCCTTGACGTTAGGTACCAGCAGGCCCGCCTTACTATCTACCGCCATGCCAATGTTGCACTGGGCAAAGTAGTGTAATTCATCGCCTGCGGCATTAAGCTGGGCATTAACGATCGGCGCTTGGGCAACAGCCAGCGCCATCGCTTTCATAAAGAAAGGCATCAACGTCAGACGTTCACCCAATGCTTCTACCTGAGGCTTTAAGCGCTCACGTAGCGCTAGAAGCTCGGTGACATCGATTTCTTCACCGTAATGGAAGTGAGGAATAGTCGTGGCAGACTCAACCATGCGTTTGGCCATCACCGCTCGGACGCCGCGCAGCGGTTCAACTCTCGGTGCCTGTGGTTCGCTTCGCGCCGCCGTCTGGCCAGTGACAGGGCTTGCAGGTGCTGGCACGGGCGCCGCTTGATCAAGATGCGCCAGTACATCTTCTTTTAGCACCCGACCGTCTTTACCGCTGCCCGCAATATCGGTTAACTGCAGTTCGTGTTCGCGCACGAGACGGCGTACTGCTGGGCTAGCAGGCACTTTACCCAAGAGGCCTTTCTCTGTAGTAGCGCCCTTGTCAGCCTGCGAAGACGTTGCTATGGAAGGCTGCGTCGAGGGCTGGGCATGCTGACTAGCCTTGGGCGTTTCAACTGTATCAGCATCGCTCTCTTTCTCTTGCGCGCCCGCTGCCTCACTGTTTGCTTCATAGGCATAAAGCGGTGCATGTACTTTGGCAACTTGGCCTTGAGGTACATAGAGCTTGGTCACTACACCCGGTTCTGGTGCGGTAATCTCTACCAGCGCTTTGTCGGTCATCACTTCAACAATGGGCTGGTCTTCTTCAATAAGATCGCCTTCTGCAACGCGCCACTCAACGACTTCGCACTCAACGATGCCTTCGCCGATATCCGGCAACATAAAATCGCTCATAATTTTTCTCCCTGGCGCTAGAAATTAACGCTTTCGCGAATCGCTTCAAAAATTTTCAAGTGATCGGGCAAATACTCTTTTTCCAGCACTAGCGGGAATGGCGTATCCAAACCGGTCACCCGTGCAATGGGCGATTCCAGATAGAGAAAACAGCGCTCTTGTAGGGTTGCAGCGATCTCTCCAGCAAAGCCACCAGTGAGAGGCGCTTCATGGCTCACAATCAGGCGGCCGGTTTTAAACACAGATTCTGCTACCGTGTCTTCATCCCAGGGGAGCAGAGATCTCAGATCAATCACTTCGCAGGAGATGCCTTGCTCTTCAGCAAGTTCAGCGGCTTTACCAATCACTTCCATCTGGGCGCCCCAGCCCACTAAGGTGATATCACTGCCCTCTTTTACAATCTCCGCTTCGCCAATGGGCAGCTGGTAATCCTCTTCCGGCACATCGCCCACTGCGGCGCGGTAAAGTCGCTTAGGCTCAAGAAAAAGCACCGGATCAGGATCGCGTATAGCGGCCAGTAGCAGCCCTTTCGCTTGATAGGGGTTGCGGGGTACCACTACTTTTAGGCCCGGCGTATGGGTGAAGTAGGCTTCAGGTGACTGCGAATGGTATAGCCCGCCTGAAATCCCACCGCCATAGGGGGTACGGATGGTTAAACCGCCGACGTTAAACAGATCCCCAGAGCGATAGCGGAATTTGGCCGTTTCATTAACAATTTGGTCAAAGGCGGGAAAAATGTAGTCGGCAAACTGGATCTCTGCCACCGGCACAGAGCCTTGAGCAGCTAATCCGTTGGCAAACCCAATAATGCCCTGCTCTACCAGCGGCGTGTTGAAACAGCGTGCTTTGCCGTACTTGTCCTGTAGATGACTGGTGGCACGGAAAACGCCGCCAAACACACCTACGTCTTCACCGAAGCAAATCACTTTTTCATCTTCGGCCATGGCGATATCTAGGGCGTTATTAATCGCCTGTAACATATTCATAGTAGGCATCTTACGCATCCCCCTGGGTATCAGTGGCCGTATCAACGTCGAGATCAAGAGACTTGGCACCTTTTGGGTACGCGTCTGGATAGCGGCGGATATGGCGCTTGAGCTGGTCTAGCTGGCGCTGTAAGGCGGGGGTGACGTCGGCGTAGACATCGCTAATCAATGAATCCAGCGGCGGCGGCGGGCGTTTTTCTGCACGTTTTAGGGTGTCGAGCACCTCTTTGCGCAGGCTCTCCTGCTGAGCGGCTTCCTCTTCCTCGCTCCACCAGCCTTTCTTTACAAGCCACTTCTTTAGGCGCAACAGCGGGTCTTTTGCGCGCCAGATCTCTTCTTCGTCCTTTGAACGATAGCCAGAAGGATCATCGGAAGAAGAGTGTGCAGCCAGACGGTAAGACATTGCTTCAATCAACACCGGCTGGTTTTTCTCTACGGCAATTTTGCGAGCTTGGGTGGTCGCTTCAAAAACCGCGAGCGCATCATTACCGTCTACGCGAATGACATGCATATGATAGCCGAACGCCCTAGGCGCGATACCGTCGGCCGCAAACTGTTCTGTTGCAGGCGTTGAAATGGCATAGCCATTGTTGCGGCAGAAGAAAATAACCGGTACTTGGTGGACCGAAGCCATATTAAGCGCGGCGTGAAAATCACCTTCCGAGGCAGCGCCTTCACCAAAAAAGGTCAGCGTGCAGTGGCCCTCACCCGCTAATTTTTGACCATATGCATAGCCTGTCGCCTGTGGAATTTGCGTGGCCAGGGGGGAAGAAATGGTCATGTAATGCAGCTTGCGCGAGCCGTAGTGGATTGGCATTTGCCGACCCTTGCCATAATCCAGCTCGTTGCCGAAAAGCTGGTTCATGAACTCGTCGATAGAGAAGCCGCGATACATCAGAGCGCCCTGCTCGCGGTATTGCGCCATAATCATATCAGCGTCATTAAGTGCGGCGGTTGCTCCAACAACAGCAGCCTCCTCACCGGTGCACTGCATGTAGAAACTTAATCGCCCCTGACGCTGCGCAGCTAGCATACGCTCATCTAGAATGCGGGTTGCCAGCATCGCTTGATAGAGCCGTCTTGCATGGTCTCGTTCAAGAGCTGGCTCGCTGGCACCTTCGTAAAGCTCGCCCTCTGGGTCGAGCAAACTAAAGGTATCGATGGAGAACTCGTCACCGGTCAAGAAGGCCGGCTGATGTACATACTGTGTCATCATTATTATCCTTGTTTTGCCCCTTTTGAGGGCAGTGTTGTCGGTGCTGACCTTTTATGCCAGTGGATTTATCTGACAATGGTCAACGCAACACAAGGACATTAACTCAGTAGGCTACTTTAGGGGATACAACTTAAGACGCAGAAAGGCGGGAACGCAGCTTTTTTTGGTAAGCATCGAAGACGCTATCGACCGCCAGCGCAAGAAGTGCAATCAGAAAAGCTCCCTGCACAACATACGCCATGTTGTTATTCACAATACCGGCAATGATAGGGTCGCCCAAGTTACTGGCACCTACCGTCGCACCTAGCGCGGCAGTGGCAATATTAATGGTTACCGAGGTTCGGATACCCGCTAAGATCACCGGTGCGGCTAATGGCAGCTCAACACGGCGCAGCACCTGCCAGGGTGTCATGCCCATGGCCAATGCAGCTTGTTTGACATCAGCGTCCACCCCTTTAAAGCCAGCTAAGGTATTGCGTACGATCGGCAGCAGCCCGTAAAGCATAAGCGCTACTATAATCGGCAGCGTACCGAATCCAAGCGTAGGAACCGCGAGTGCGAGCACGGCAACGGGTGGAAACGTCTGCCCAAGGGATGCTAACTGCCCTACTAACGGCAAAAAGTCCTGCCCTCGCTGCCGGGTGACAGCAATGCCTGCGAACACGCCCACCAAAATCGTGAACACCGCTGCAACACCCACCACCAGTAAGTGGCGCCCCAGGAGGGTATAGAACTCCGCACGCCGATAGATTACTTGCCGCGCATCAGGCTCTAGCCAGCGGAATATGCCCTCAAGGTAGGGCATGCTCAGCACAGCGACTGCCAACAGCCCCCCCCATATCAGCGGTAGTGCCCAACGGTGGCTAGCGCTTGGCGAGGATGGCGTGCGACGACTAATAAGCATCGCGTACGCTCACCTTATCGATCTGGGCCTCTTTGACAATTTTTCGCAACGATAGCTCACCAATCGGCATATCCTGTTGATCAACAACGGTTAACCGATCACTATGGTCACGCAGCATTATGGACAGTGCTTGACGCAGTGAGTACTCTCCAGGCACCCGCGACTGTGCTGGCAAGCTTTGTCCTAGGGAGGTCATATGATCTTTCACACGGGTTAGCGCTGCCTGCTTAAGGCCTCGCTCAAGGCCTCCGAGCAATGAATCGACAAAGGGGTCTTCCGGATGCTGCAATAACGCCAGCGGCGTTCCCTGTTGAACAATGCGGCCGTTGCGCATGACGACTAAGTGGTCAGCAAGTTTTAGCGCTTCATCCATATCGTGAGTGACGAACACCACCGTTTTATGGAGCCGAGCCTGAAGCTTGGCCATCTCATCTTGGAGCTTTTCCCGAGTGATAGGATCCAAAGCACCAAACGGCTCGTCCATTAATAAAATATCAGGGTTAGCAGCGAGCGCTCGTGCAACGCCAACCCGCTGAGCCTGCCCCCCCGACAGCTGGTGAGGATATTTGTGAGAAAACTCCTCTATCGGCAAGCCCAGAACACCCATTAACTCTTCTACCCGTGCAGCCACTTTATCGCGCGGCCACTTTAACAGCCTGGGAACCAGGCCAATGTTGCGCGCTACCGTCCAGTGAGGAAAGAGCCCTGTGCTTTGAATCACATAGCCAATGCGGCGACGAAGCTTGACGGGGTCATAACTCTGAATGGCCTGACCGTCCAGCAAGATATCGCCTTCACTGTGTTCGATAAGGCGATTAATCATCCGTAAGGTGGTGGATTTACCACAGCCAGACGTGCCGACCAGCGCACAGAACTTTCCCTTGGCAACGTGCAGCGATATGTCATCAACGGCAGTCTCTTCGCCAAAGTGCTTTGATACGTGGGATAGTTCTATCATTCATGACCTCCGGGGCGAAGCGCTTCTGCCAACGCCCCTATGCCTGCATCAACGATCAACGCCAACAGTAGAATAGGCAGTGCACCGAGTAGCACCATGTCCATTGCGGCCTGGCCTAAGCCCTGAAAAATAAAGGTGCCCAGCCCTCCTGCTCCAATCAAAGCAGCCACTGCGGTCAAGCCGACTGCTTGGACCGTCGTAATACGTAAACCCTCTAACACTACCGGCAAGGCTAGAGGAAGGCGAACCTGCCAAAAACGCTGGCTGCTGCGCATCCCCATCGCTTTGGCAGCTTCCAAGGTGTCGCTACTAACCTCCTCTAACGCGGTATACGTATTGCGCACCATCGGCAGCAAACTGTAAGCAATGAGTGCAATTAACGCAGGTGCCGTACCAATTCCACTAACACCTAGCTTTGCCAAAAAAGGGATATTTGCCGACGCCCAGGCCAACGGCGCTAGCAGCAATCCAAACAGCGCAATACTAGGAATGGTTTGTAGAAAATTGAGCAGTGAGAAAGTGATTTTCTGCAGCTTTATATAGCGCCGCATGAGCATGGCCAGCAGTACACCTGCCACTACACTAACTCCGACGGCCGTAATGACTAATTGAAGATGCTGACGTATGGCGCGCCAAAACTGCTGATCGCGGGCCTGAAACTCCTTCACCAAAGCCAAATCCTGCAGCCATGATGATGTACATAACCACCATATAACGCCGACAAAACTTAATAGTAGCGTCGTACTCAAGCGAGACAATCCCAGCCGAAGGCGCAGCTCCACCAAGCAGAGCAGCAGAATAAATAGCAGGGACCAGGATGCAGCACCAACGCTGACGCGTGCTTGTGGTAGCTCAGGATTCACTAGCCAATGACTGGCAACGATAAAGCCGAATGGCATGAGCAACAGCATCACTATGACCAGCGCCAGCATTGCCCAATAATGAGCCTGCGTTGTTCGTAGCGCTAAAACGCATAGTGCACTGATTAGTAGTGAGATCAGCAGTGCGCCAAACCACCCAATGGCATCTAGCAGATGATACGAAGTGCCGGGCACAATTCGGTTAGGCGCTACGCTTACGGGACTTAACAGCCATATAACGGCCAACATCGCTGCGCCTAAGCTCAACAACACCGTATTAGGCGGCGCTATACGCCGGTGCAGCTTGGTCGGGATGGGCAATGCATTGTTTAACGACATTCATTAGTCATCCAGGCTATCAAGATAGTCACTGGCTACCTTATCTGGCGAGAGGCCGTTCACAGCCACATCGGCGTTAAGTTTTTGTAAGGTAACAAGATCCAGCGTGGCAAAAATATCGTTTAGCAGTGCCTCCATCTGTGGGTAGGCCTCCAAAACTTCTTCACGCACCACAGGCGCTGGTTGATACACGGGCTGGACACCTTTGGCATCCTCTAGCACCACGAGGCCTAATGCACTGAGACCACCATCAGTGCCGTACGTCATGGCACCATTAACGCCGCTGGTTTGCTGCGCCGCTGCGCGCATTGTCGCGGCAGTATTGCCGCCAGATAGCACCAGCAATTGGTCACCGCTTAGTTCAAAACCGTAAGCTTCTTGAAAAGCGGGTAGTGCCTGGGGCGATTCAACAAACTCGGCACTGGCTGCGAATTTAAATTCACCACCCTCTGCAAGATAGGCAGCTAAATCATCCAGAGTAACTAAGCGATTAGCTTCAGCGACATCTTGTCGAATGCTCATCGCCCAGGTGTTGTTAGCACTCGCGGGCTGCAGCCACACAAGTCCTTGCTCTGCATCCCGCTCTTTTACCGTTTGGTAAGCATCAGCGGCATCATTCCACACCGGGCTATCGGTCATATCGAAGAAAAATGCACCGTTACCGGTATATTCTGGGTAAAGATCAACCTCCCCCGCTTGAAGGGCGCTACGCACTACACTGGTGCCCCCTAGCTGCAAACGGTCTTGGGTATCAATATTGTTGCGTTCTAATGTTTGGATGATCAACTCACCCAGTACCGCGCCCTCGGTATCAATCTTTGAAGAGACAACCACGGGGTTATTGGCATTAGCCGCTGAAAAAACCAGAGCTGACAAACAGGCGGCAAGGGCAGGTTTCATGACAGAGCGCATCTTAGTTATCCTTTTCATAAGCGTCTTGTAGGGTCGCTTCAGTATAAGAGCTAACGGCGTTGAAGTCAGACGCCGCTTTCGCGGCGTCTGACGTGGTAGCGTTACTGAGGCGTTTCAATCACCCAGGTAGTTCCTTCCCGGGAGTCTTTTAGAATAATCCCTAAAGCGGCCAGCTCGTCACGAATCGCATCCGCCTTGGCAAAATCCTTATTGGCTTTTGAAGCCTGACGCTCAGCAATTTTGCTTTCAATTTCAGCTTCGCTAAGTGCTACCTGCTGCTGAGCACCTTTAAGAAAGGTCTGCGGCTTTTGCTGTAAGAGCCCTAACACACCGGCTAAACGCTTCAACTCGTCTGCCAGGCGCGGTGCTTCTGCCGGCTGGTCGCTTTTTGCACGGTTGAGGTCACGGGCTAGATCAAACAGTACCGCTAATGCTTCAGGCGTATTGAAGTCATCATCCATCGCCGTTTCGAAGCGTTCGCTATATGAAGCAAACGCTGCTTGGCCGACAGTTGAGGCGTCTTGACTCTCTTTCCCCTGCCCCTCGACACCGTCCAGCGCGGTGTAAAAACGAGTGAGCGATTTGCGTGCTTCAACGAGTGAATCAGCCGAATAGTTAATGGCGCTACGGTAGTGGCTAGCCACTAACAGATAGCGTACAACCTCTGGATCATGCTCAGCCAGCACATCACGGATAGTGAAAAAGTTGCCCAACGATTTTGACATCTTTTCCTGATTCACCCGAACGGCACCTGCGTGCATCCACGTATTTACGTAGGTTTTGCCAGTCGCCGCTTCAGATTGAGCGATCTCATTTTCATGATGGGGAAAAGTAAGATCAGGTCCACCACCGTGAATATCGAACGTATCGCCCAAGCAGCACGTTGACATTGCCGAGCACTCAATATGCCAACCAGGCCGACCATTGCCCCAAGGAGAAGGCCAGTGAACCTCGCTAGGCTTAGCGGCCTTCCACAGCACGAAGTCGAGTGGATCTTCTTTATGAACATCCACCTCTACCCGAGCACCTGAGCGCATATCATCAAGCTGTCGGTTATTAAGCTTGCCGTAGTTGGTGAATTTACGTACCCGGTAATAGACATCACCATTCGCAGCGGGATAAGCAAAGCCCTTTTCAATCAGCGTTGCAATCATGGCAATGATCTCGCCTATATGCCCGGTAGCGCGCGGCTCGTGGCTGGGCGGCAATACGTTCAGACGCACTTCGTCATCATGCATTGCATCGATCATACGCTCTGTTAGTGCACTGATGGTCTCGCTATTTTCATCAGCGCGCTTGAGAATCTTGTCGTCGATATCAGTGATATTGCGTACGTAGTTTACTTCGTAACCACGGTGGCGCAGATAGCGGGTAATCACATCAAAGGCCACCATGACCCGTGCGTGGCCAAGGTGGCAATAGTCATACACCGTCATGCCACAGACATACATGCTTACTTTACCCTCGACGAGCGGGGTAAACGGTTCTTTGCGGCGTGTCAGCGTATTGTAAATCTGCATATGACGTTTCCTTAGCCCTTCTGTTTGATTTTCGCCCAGCTATCTTTTAATCCTACGGTGCGGTTAAACACCGGCTGCCCTGGTTTAGAAGCATGACGGTCGGCACAGAAGTACCCTGTCCGCTCAAACTGGAAGCGATCTTCCGGAGCTGCATCCGCCAAGCTAGGCTCGCCAATCGCCTGACAAACTGTCAGAGACTCTGGATTGAGGTGGTCTAGGAAATCGACATCTTTGTCACGATCAGGCTGCTCAACCAAGAAGAGGTTATCGTAAAGGCGTACTTCCATGGGCACACCGTAAGCCGCGCTTACCCAATGAATCACGCCTTTCACCTTGCGGCCTTCTGGGTTTTTACCCAAGGTATCGAAATCCACCGAGCAATGCAGCTCTATGATTTCACCCGCGTCGTCCTTAATAACATTATCGCAGCGTATAACGTAGCTGTTGCGCAGACGCACTTCCTTACCGGGCGCTAAGCGGAAGAACTTCTTGGGCGCATCTTCCATAAAGTCGTCTTGGTCGATGTAAAGCTCGCGACCAAACGGCACCTTACGCATGGCCATATCGTCACGTGCGGGGTGGCCGGGCACTTCGTAAATCTCTTCATGGTCTTCGGGGACATTCGTCAGCACTACTTTAAGAGGTTTCAATACGCACATTGCTCGCGGCGCGTTGTCCTCAAGGTCTGAACGAATCGCATGCGTTAGCATGGCAATATCCACTAAGCCACCGTCAGCGCGCGTCACACCGATCATCTCACAAAACTTGCGGATAGACGCCGGCGTATAGCCACGACGACGCATACCAGAGATGGTTGGCATGCGCGGGTCGTCCCACCCATCGACAATTTGCTCGTCAACCAACAGTTTCAGCTTGCGCTTAGACGTTAGCGTATAGTCGAGGTTCAGACGAGCGAACTCAATCTGGCGGGGTTTCGCTGGCACGGGAAGATTGTTTAAAAACCACTCGTAAAGCGGACGGTGGTCCTCAAATTCCAAGGTACAGATCGAGTGTGTAATACCTTCGATGGCATCTGACTGACCGTGAGTGAAGTCATACGAAGGATAGATTTTCCACTTATCGCCGGTCTGATGATGGTGAGCATGCCGAACACGGTAGAGAATCGGGTCTCGCATATTAATATTAGGAGACGCCATATCAATTTTAGCGCGCAGCACTTTGCCACCTTCAGCGAACTCTCCATTACGCATGCGTTCCAGCAAGTCCAAGTTTTCGTCGACGCTACGCTCACGGAAGGGGCTCGGCTTGCCGGGTTCGGTCAATGTGCCGCGATATTCGCGGATTTCGTCCGGGGATAAATCATCAACGTACGCCTTGCCCTCACGTATTAAGTATTGCGCCCAGGCGTATAACTGATCGAAGTAATCCGATGCAAAGCGCACCGGGCCAGCCCATTTAAAACCCAACCAACTGACATCTTCTTTGATGGCGTCAATATACGCCTGCTCTTCTTTCGCTGGGTTGGTGTCGTCAAAACGCAGATGACACTCACCACCCAACTGCTCCGCCAACCCAAAATTTAAACAAATCGACTTAGCATGGCCGATATGCAGAAAGCCATTGGGCTCAGGGGGAAAGCGTGTGACAATTTTGCTGACCTGGCCGCCCTCAATTTCGTCGCGTACTTGGTTGCGAATGAAGTTCGGCGCTGGGGTGGTCTCGTTGGTCATGGTGGTGTTAATAACCTCATGGTGGATGGTGCGCTAGGCAACCGATGCCTACGCTAATAGGGTTAGCGCTTCGCGGCGCTGGACAAAACCGCTATTATAACGTGACGCCGATGCACAGCGCCAAGGCGAACGCCTTTATTGAACAGGAATTTATCTATGATCGTATTACAGACCAACCACGGTGACATTACTATTGCGCTTAATCATGAAAAAGCGCCGGTTAGCGCGGCTAACTTTGAACAGTATGTGCGTGAAGGATTTTACGACGGCACGCTCTTTCACCGTGTGATTGATGGCTTTATGGTCCAGGGCGGCGGGTTTGATCAAGACTTTAACCAAAAGCCGACCCGCGACCCTATTGAAAACGAAGCTGACAACGGCCTGCAAAATACCGTTGGCACGCTGGCAATGGCTCGCACCCAAGACCCTCACTCTGCCACAGCACAGTTTTTTATTAACGTAGGTGACAATAGCTTCCTCAACCATAGCGGTAAAAGCCTACAAGGTTGGGGCTACGCTGTCTTTGGCGAAGTGGTTGAAGGTATGGAGGTAGTCAACAAAATTAAGGGCGTTAGCACTACGCGCCGCGGTATGCACGCTGACGTCCCGTCTGAAGATGTCATTATCGAGCGTGCATTCGTTAAAGAAGCAGAATAAACGCCTGGGAGACTTATGCGCACTTTGTTGGTAGCCGACATGCACCTAAGCAGCGATACACCTGAGATTAACCAAGGTTTTTTTCGCTATTTAGAGCAAACTGCACAGGGGGCAGACGCCTTATATATTTTAGGTGACCTCTTCGATGCCTGGATCGGTGATGACCTTCTTGATACACCTCACCCACTGAGCGCAGTTGCCCATGATGTCATCAAGCGGTTACGCAAACTTAGCAGCAACGGAACAGCCGTTCACTTCCTACATGGTAATCGTGATTTTCTAATCGGTGAGCGTTTCATTAATGCCTGCCAGGGCAATCTGCTACCCGAAGCCCAAGCAGTTGAGCTTCAGGGCGTTCCGGTGGTGATCCTCCATGGCGATAGTTTATGCACCAGGGACGAAGCCTATATGGCGTTTCGCCAACAATCACGGGATCCGCAGTGGCAGGCACAAATATTGGCGCTTCCTATGGAGCAGCGTATAGAACTCGCTAAAAGCTTACGCATGCAGTCCGGTGATGCCAACGCCAATAAAGCGGACGAAATTATGGATGTCACTCATGAGGAAGTGGTGAAATTAATGGCGCGCTTTGGCGTGTCCACCATGATTCATGGCCACACCCACCGCCCGAAGGTGCATGATTTAACCGTGGAGGACGTTCCCGCCAAACGTTTTGTACTAGGTGATTGGGACAACCAGCACGGCTGGGATGTATTGATTGAGCAAACACCGGAGCACCATGCTGTTCCTGTGCTGCGTCAGTTCGCACTCAACGCTCCGCCGTAGCCGTAGCGAATAGAGCGAACACAATGCCATTGAAAAAGCCGATCATATAGATCGGCTTTTCAATTTAAGGGCTATCGAATCCCTAACCACTAAATGTACGCTGAGGGTTTAGCGCTCAATCTCAGCGTCACGATGCAGGTCGTCGATCAGCGCCTGGATGACCGATTGCGCCCGAAGCTGTTCAGCCATTTGTGCAACAAACGTGGTTATTTGCTCATTCACATCACCCGTCGACACGTCGTCTAATGCGACCACCGCGACACTTTGTGGAAGCGTTACAGCGCGATAAACACTCTGCCCTTCTTGAGGGCGTGGCATGCGAAACACTTGCTGCACAAGTGTTTGGGGCAGTGTACTGTCCGACTGCCGCGACACATTGTTTGCCTCAAGCCATGCAATATCTTCAGCGCTTCCTGCTTCTAAAGCTTCAATGATGCGCGCCGCTTCATCCTGCAATGCTTGTTGGCGCTGCTGTGCAGCGACGGCCGATTCAACGTCACCACGCACATCATCCAACGCTAACAGGGTAGGCTCTCGATGCTCGGCAACCCGTAAAACCAAACGACGGTCATCGTCAAGCTCGATCACTTCGCTGTTGTAGCCCTCTTCAAGCACATCAGCACTGAATGCTTCGTCCAACACGCCCGGCTCAGATAGCACACCCTCGCCTTCACCACGTGCTAGCCAATCTGTTTGGCTGAGCGTCAAGCCAAGATCATTCGCGACAGTTTCCAGATCATCAGCGGCAAAGCTCTCATCGATTAAGCGTTGAACTTGGCGGTTAAAGTCATCGTTGACTTCACGCAGCGCTACTTCTTGCTGCAGCGTCTCCCGCTGCTCCTCAAACGCCGGTGCCTCAATCTGAGTCACTTGCAAAATATGGAAAGCACCGTCCATCTCTACTAGCTGAGACGTTTCGCCTTCATCCAACGCAAATGCCGCCTCGTCAAACGCATCACCGAAGAAACCACGGCTAATAACCCCGAGGTCACCGCCCTCTTCTGCACTCGCAGTATCATCCGAGTAGCGTAAAGCGGTTTCGGCAAAGGGTTCGCCCTCTTGTAATGCCTGAAGCGCTACCTCAGCACGCTCTTGAGCCTCTTCACGGCTACGCTCTCCACCAAACGTCACCATAATATGAGACACTTGGCGATCGGCATTGCGATTTTGCTCACGCCAAGCTGCACGCAAGGCATCTTCATCAACCTCGCGCCCAGAGGCCATTTCCTGGCGATCAATCAAGACATACTCAACGCGCACTTGTTCTGGGCGCTCAAAACGTGCCTGATTGGCGTCGTAATACTCCTGTATCTGCTCTTCAGTCACGTCGATATCCAGCTGAACATCGTCGGCACTTAACATTGCGTACCGGAAGCTGCGCTGCTGACGCTGCAACTCTGCCAACCGCTCTTGTTCACTGGCCAAACTAAAATCGCTGAATGCCAGTCCTTGCTGAAGGTGCTGACGGTTAATGTCGACACGTAACTCTTCTCTGAATGAGACCGGCGTATAGCCCGCACCGGCTAAGCGGTTACGAAACACCTCGGATGAGAAGCGACCCTCTGGGTCGTGGAATTCAGGAAGGCCCACAATGATTTGATCTAATTGGGCCTCAGATACATAAAAGCCGCCATCATTAGCATACTGGGTCAACAGCTTTTGGGTAATAAGCTGGTCAAGCATGTCGTTACGCAAAGCACGCTCTTGTTCTGGCGGCACTTGCCCGGAACGTAGTGCACGCTGAACCTCAAGCTCTACCTGCTGCCGCATAATCGGCTCGCCATTGACGCTTGCCACTTCATTGGGATCACTACCGAATACGCTAAACAGCGATTCAATGCCGAACAGTGCCATGGCAGCCACCATAACACCGATGATGATTTTGGCACCCCAGCTTCTGGAGCCGTCTCGAATACTTTGCAGCATGCTAGCCTCAGATTATTACAGCAAAACTCATCGCCCAAAATAACGGGCCAGAAAAGAATATGGGCGCATCGCGGATGCGATGCGCCCATTAGATCACAGAAGACTCGCCAATTAGTTGACGGCGTCTTTCAGCGCTTTACCTGCTTTAAAGCTGGGAACTTTTGCAGCGCTGATTTGAATTGGCTGACCCGTTTGCGGGTTGCGACCTGTACGTGCAGCACGCTCTTTAATAGCGAAAGTGCCAAAGCCTACCAGTGAAACACTCTCGCCTTTTTTGAGGCTATCGGTGACAGACTCCACCATGGCATCCAATGCGCGGGTTGCCGCTGCTTTTGGAATATCAGCAGACGCGGCAATAGCTTCAATCAGCTCGGACTTATTCACACTTCACCCCTTAACTGTTTCAAAAAATGGCTCTGAACGGCGCAATCACCGGGTGCTACAACCTCAAAGCATAGCTGCGTTTTATAGCAATGCCTTGAAACACCTGTCAAGCGACCGGACCGTGGGATGCCGTTTGCACAAGGCAATCGGCAAACTTATTACGTAATATTAAAGCTCCAAAGAGCCCTAATGCTTAATGCGTGCTGACTACGGCATTCGAACTAAAAGACGTATCAGTACCTTTTAACGAGGTGCTGTCGTCGACTTGATCGTTCGTTAGCGCTATCGCTAACACCTCATCTATCCACTGTACTGGACGAATATCAAGTGCACCTTTGATATTTTCCGGTACTTCCTTGAGATCTCGGCGATTTTCCTCAGGAATCAGGACGGTCTTTATACCACCGCGGCGCGCTGCCAGCAATTTCTCCTTTAAACCTCCGATGGGTAGGACCTCTCCGCGCAAGTTAACTTCACCTGTCATTGCAACATCACAGCGCACGGCGCGCTGCGTATAGGCCGAGACAATTGCGGTCACCATCGCTATACCCGCGCTGGGGCCATCCTTGGGAGTAGCACCTTCAGGGACGTGTATATGAAGGTCTTCGTTCTCAAACCGCTGGGGGTCAATCCCATACTCATGAGCACGCGCCTTAACCACCGTTTGCGCAGCGCTTACTGACTCTTTCATCACGTCGCCGAGCGAACCCGTTTTATTAATACGTCCTTTACCCGGGGTAACGACAGATTCAATATTGAGCAGTTCACCACCGACAGATGTCCAAGCAAGTCCGGTCACTCGACCTACCTGGTTCTCTTTTTCAGCCAGCCCATAGCTGTAGCGACGAACACCTGCATAGGTTTCGATCTCTTCAGCCGTTAATACTTGGCCAGCTTGTAATTTACTACCTTTCTTCTCATTAGAAACGCGCTCCGCCTCAAGGCGTTCACGCAGCACCTTCCTACATACTTTCGCGATCTGGCGTTCTAACTCGCGCACGCCCGCTTCACGCGTGTAGTAGCGCACCAGTTCTAATAGCGCATCATCCTGCAAAGCAAGCTCATCAACCTTAAGACCGTTAGCTTCCAGCTGTTTGGGCAGCAGGTAGCGCTTGGCGATGGCCAGCTTCTCGTCTTCGGTGTAACCCGGCAGCCGAATAATTTCCATCCGATCAAGCAGCGGCCCCGGAATATTCATCGAGTTCGCCGTGCAAATAAACAGCGTCTCGGATAAATCATAATCCAGCTCAAGGTAATGATCGCTAAAGCTATTATTCTGCTCAGGATCAAGGACTTCTAACAGCGCCGAGGCGGGATCACCACGATGATCCATACCCAACTTATCAACTTCATCCAGTAAGAAGAGCGGGTTTTTCACGCCAGCACGGCTCATCCGCTGCATCAATTTACCCGGAAGCGAACCGATATACGTACGCCTGTGACCACGAATTTCCGACTCATCGCGCACACCGCCTAACGCCAAACGTACATATTTACGGTTGGTTGCACGCGCAATAGACTGCCCTAACGAGGTCTTACCCACACCTGGCGGCCCCACTAGGCATAGCACCGGGCCTTTCATCTTGCGCACGCGTTTCTGTACCGCTAAGTACTCCAGTATGCGCGCCTTAACCTCCTCCAGGCCGTAGTGATCCTCATCAAGCACCTGCTGAGCTTTTACCAAGTCGTGCTTAACGCGCGTACGTTTCTTCCAAGGAACGGCAACCAACCAGTCCAGATAAGAGCGAACGACAGTAGCTTCGGCCGAATTAGTCGCCATCATTTTCAGCTTATTTAGCTCTTGCGTCGCTTTTTCAGCCGCCTCTTTAGGCATACCTGACGCTTCGATGGCCTGCTCATACTTTTCTGCCTCATTGGGAACATTATCCAGCTCACCCATCTCTTTTTGGATGGCTTTCATCTGTTCATTGAGGTAATACTCGCGCTGCGTCTTTTCCATCTGCTCTTTGACGCGAGAGCGGATGCGCTTCTCAACCTGAAGAAGATCAATTTCAGACTCAATGAGTGCCATCAGGTGCTCGATACGGTCGCGTACACGATCCATTTCAAGCAGCTCTTGCTTGTCACCAATTTTCAGCGACAAATGAGCGCAGATGGTATCCACTAGACGGCTTGGGTCTTCAATTCCAGTAAGAGAATTGAGTACCTCGTTAGGGACTTTCTTGGATAATTTTACGTACTGCTCAAATTGATTTAACAGTACGCGTACCAGCGCTTCTTGTTCACGGTGGGTAAGCGGCTCACTCTCCCGCGCCATTAAGTAGGCTTGTGTATAGCCTGCTTCATTCTCTTCTATCTCGACTACATCAGCGCGAAAGCTGCCCTCAATAAGCACTTTGACAGTGCCATCTGGCAACTTCAGCAATTGCATTATATCTGCCACGGTTCCCATGGCATATAAGTCTGCATTGTCCGGATCATCCTGAGAAGCCTCGCGCTGAGCCACCAGCAGTACACGCTTATCGGCCTCCATCGCCGCTTCCAGGGCTTGGATAGATTTTTCACGGCCAACAAAAAGAGGTATAACCATTTGCGGGTAAACAACCACATCCCGCAACGGCAACAAAGGTAGACACTGTGTCTGTTCGGCGTTCTGCTGCATCGCAGACGTTCCTCAAATTCGGATGTGTACTTGAAGGGTACTTAGACAAGCACCTCACAGTATAAAAAGTAACTTTCGCAACAATTGCATAAAAAAAATCATGCAAAAGCACCGTGCGGAAAGCATACGACCAAATGGATTATGCCTAATAGCAGGGGGCCGCCTAGGCGACCCCCTGGTTCAACACAAGCGGCCTACGCTAAGCCGCAGCGTACGCCAATTGGCTAGCCGTCAGTGCCATCAACACGAGCTTCCTCTTGCTGAGAATAAAGCAATAGTGGTTCGCTTTCTCCAGCAATCACGGATTCATCAATAACCACCTTGCTGACGCCTTCAAGCGAAGGAATCTCATACATCGTGTCGAGCAATACTGATTCAAGGATAGAACGCAGGCCACGAGCACCGGTTTTACGCTCCATTGCCTTAGTCGCTACCGCACGAAGTGCATCGTCTCTAAACTCAAGCGACACATCTTCCATTTCAAAGAGCTTGGCGTATTGCTTAACGAGCGAGTTCTTAGGCTCAGTTAAAATTTGCACCAATGCATCTTCGGTCAACTCGGTGAGCGTAGCGATCACCGGCAGACGTCCGACAAACTCAGGTATCAAACCAAATTTGACTAAGTCTTCTGGCTCAACATCTGCCAGTAGCTCGCCCACTCCGCGCGAAGACTCTTTACTCTTCACGCTGGCATTAAAGCCAATGCCGCCTTTTTCAGCACGGTCTCGGATAACCTTGTCTAGGCCAGCGAAAGCGCCACCCACAATAAACAAGATATTGGCGGTGTTCACCTGAACAAATTCTTGCTGTGGGTGCTTACGACCACCTTGCGGTGGCACTGAGGCAGTTGTGCCTTCAATTAGCTTCAGCAACGCTTGCTGAACGCCCTCGCCTGAGACGTCCCGAGTAATCGATGGGTTGTCAGATTTGCGCGAAATTTTATCAATTTCGTCGATATAGACGATTCCGCGCTCAGCTTTTTCGACGTCGTAGTCACACTTCTGAAGCAGCTTTTGGATGATGTTTTCAACATCTTCACCTACATAGCCGGCTTCTGTCAGCGTTGTTGCATCAGCAATAGTAAAGGGCACATTTAATAGCCGCGCCATGGTTTCTGCCAGTAGTGTTTTACCACTACCGGTTGGACCAATGAGCAGAATATTAGATTTACCTAGCTCCACATCACCGTCACGCACGTCTGTTTTCAGGCGTTTATAGTGGTTATAAACCGCTACAGATAGCACCATTTTGGCGCGATCCTGCCCAATGACATAGTCGTCTAATGTATGACGTATTTCGCGGGGCGTAGGTAAACGCTCCTCATCGCTCTCGGCATCGGCTTCGAGAACTTCCTCGCGAATGATGTCATTACATAAGTCGACACACTCATCGCAGATATACACGGACGGGCCTGCAATTAGCTTACGTACTTCGTTTTGATTTTTACCGCAAAACGAGCAGTAAAGCAGCTTGCCACCTTCGTCCTTGCCTTTGCCGTCGGCCATTCGCGTACCTCTATCACTGCGGCGGCTCACGCCGCCGGAAAAGCTCGTTAGAAAAGCACAATCCTATTACGCTATCAGGATGTTGGGCGCTTATCCAGCACTGCATCAATCAAGCCATACTCTTTGGCTTTATGAGCACTCATAAAGTTGTCCCGATCGGTATCGCGGGCAACTGCTTCAAGCTCCTGACCTGTGTGATGCGCCAGAATCTGATTGAGTTTTTCGCGGATACCCAGTATTTCACGGGTGTGAATTTCAATATCTGACGCTTGACCCTGATAACCGCCCAACGGCTGATGAATCATTACCCGAGAGTTGGGCAAGCAATAACGCTTACCGGCCGCACCCGCTGTTAGCAGCAGCGCACCCATACTGGCGGCTTGGCCAATACATACGGTAGAAACATCAGGCTTTATAAACTGCATGGTATCGTAAATCGACATACCCGCGGTTACTGAGCCGCCTGGCGAGTTGATATAGAGATGAATATCTTTATCAGGGTTCTCCGACTCAAGAAATAGCAGCTGAGCCACAACTAAATTCGCCATGTAGTCTTCTACTGGGCCTACCAGGAAGATGACACGCTCTTTTAGCAGACGTGAATAAATATCGTAGGCCCTTTCCCCTTTGGCGCTCTGCTCAACCACCATGGGCACTAAACCGCCGGCGTTTTGAATATCAAACTCACTCATTCGGGTGATTCCTTGCGTCCGGTAAGGGAAAGGCGCATCGCAAAGGGATGCGCCACGCGACGACGTTAGGCGTTAGCCTGTTCGCCCTCTTCGACATTTTCATCCTGCTCAGCCTGCTGCTGAGCGGCCGCCAATGCTTGCTGATAAGACATTTCAACGTCTTTTACGTTTGCCTGCTCTAGCAGCTTCTCTACCGCTTTCTCTTCTAGAATGGCAGATTTAACCTGGGTTTTTAGCTGCTCATTACCCATGTAGTAGCTAACCACTTCTGATGGGTCCTGATACTGTTCTGCCAGCTCTTCAACCTTAGCCTTGATGGCGTCGTCATCAGCATCCAGCTCGTTGGCCTTGATAACTTCAGCCAACAGCAGGCCTACTTGAACACGACCTTTAGCTTGCTCTTCAAACAGCTCGTTAGGCAACTGGCTAACGTCAAAATCTTCACCTAACCCAAACTGCTGAGCAGCCTGACGCTTCATGCCGTCTGTTTCTTGCTGAACCAGTGCACTAGGTACCGGGATTTCATTGGCGTTTTTCAACGCATCCAGAACCTGCTGCTTAACACGATTATCAATCGCCTGAGCCGCTTCGCGGGTCATGTTTTTCTTAATTTCTGCACGGAACTGGGCTTCATCACCGCCTTCCACACCGAAACGCTCGATAAAGGCAGCGTCAACCTCAGGCAGCTTCTGGGTGCTAACCTTGTGGACGGTGACTTTGAACGTCGCTTCTTTACCGGCAAGGTGCTCGGCTTGGTAGTCATCGGGGAAGGTAACGCTAATGGTTTTTTCTTCACCGGCTTTAGCGCCGATCAACTGCTCTTCAAAGCCGGGGATAAAGCTGTTAGAGCCAATAACGAGTGCATGACCTTCAGCGCTTCCACCTTCAAACGGCTCATCGCCCAGGAAGCCCTGGAAGTCGATAGTTACTTGATCGCCATCAGCAGCGGCAGCATCTACTTCTTCCCATTCAGCGTTTTGCTTACGCAGGGTATCGATCATTTCGTCGACATCTGCATCGCTGACAGTTACCACTGGGCGCTCAACGTCTGTGCCTTCAATTGAGGCCAGCTCAATCTGCGGATAAACCTCCATCAGAGCAACAAACTCGAGGTCTTTACCTGCTTGATTAACTTTAGGCTCAATTTGCGGGAAGCCTGCAGGGTTAAGACCCTCTTCAGTAATGGCGCGGACATAGCGCTCACGCATTACTTCGCCAACCACTTCATTACGTACACTATCACCATAGCGCTGACGAACTACTGCCATCGGCACCCGGCCTTGGCGAAAACCATTCAAGCGAACGTTTTTCGCAGTGTCTATCAAGCGAGCGCTGACGGCCTCATCGATTTCTGAAGCCGGCACTTGGATTGTGATACGGCGTTCGATCTGGGAGGTCGTCTCGACGGAAACTTGCATGAATTGTCCTCTAGCGGCTGGGCGTTGTGTTGATTACGTATAATAAGTTCAAGGGGCGATTTTAAGAACCCTAGCGCATGGTGGCAAGCGCCATGCTCGCAAGATGGGGGTCAGAAGCATCAAATACAAGGGAATAGCCATTAATTACCGCGTTCAAAACGCTATTTTGCGCAAAAACACTGCGCCACTGGTTAAAAAGCGGGCTACTACTGACCCACTACACCCTTCTACCGTTTCACTCTTCACGTCTCGTCCACCATAAACTGACGGCGTGTAGTAACAGCCCGGCGGTGGCAGCATGTGAAATAAATACCTGCCAACTGATCCAATCAGTGAAGAGCAAATGCCACCCCCCCATCACAACGAGTCCGGCAACCATCATCGCGGCAAGCCGCTTTAAAAATGATGGTAACGCTTGTCGCGCAGTAGCAGAAAGCATCCTCCACTGTAACACGGCAGCGCTCGCAACAAAGGCCAAGGCAATTAGAAGCAGTGTTTGACGCGTCTCATGCCCCCCTGCCATATATCGTGGTAATGCCGACAACATAACCACACACAGGCCTACTGCAACGCTAACGCGCTCAGGAGAATAAGGTATTCGCTGCATGCTTAGGCAACCTTTAGCTGCTGGGATTCAATCCACTCTTCTACCCAGGGTAGTGCCGCATCATCTGCCATGAACGTTTCCATTGCATCCACCTCCAGCCGTTCACCTAAGCGAGTCGCTCCATGATCGCCTAACAAAGCATCAAGCGCCCTGCCGGCACCGCAAAAAGTGTCGCCGTAAGAGCTATCTCCTAACGCAATAAGGCCGTAGCGCAAGGTTGTTAAAGAGGGGCTCTGGTCACGCAATGAACGAACAAACGGCACAAAGCTGCCTGGGAAATCACCACTGCCTGTTGTAGAGACACAAAATAACGTAATCCCATCATGGCTAGTCACATCAGTTAAATTGGGCTGCTCTACAATATCGACGCTGTAGCCCGCCTGTTCGAACAGTGGCTTTACCTGCTCGGCGACATCCAACGCGCCACCGTACATAGTCCCCACTAAGATATTTAGCTTAGGCATCATCGCACTCCCCTGTAAAAGTGTCGCACTGCGCTTTGTTCAGTCGACAAATACCTGATGGATTTGCTCAAATATTAACACGTTTGGCAAAAACGACGCACGTCTCTACTTTTCGTCCCCATCCCTCCCCGACTAGGAGCTCTCATGCAGCAAACCTTTGAGTCTTGGATAACGCCAATCATGGTTGGCGGTTTAATTATCTTTATGTGTTTTATCATTTGGGATCTTGCCAAAAAATCGAACGCCGGCAAATTTGGCACCATCATGCTCTTTGTAGTGCTGGGTGCTGGCATGCTGGGCTACATCCTCAAGGTCATCATCACTTGGCTAATAGAAGGACGGGGGATCTGACGTCTGCACACGACGGCATCCCCACTGACTGCCCTGAGACGGGCAGCTATCCATCAGATATAAAAAAGGAGCGCCCTAAGGCACTCCTTTTCACATCTCTTATATTGATGCTTTCGCCACGAATACGCATAGCGTATTGGTAGAAAAACTGCTCAGAGACTATGACGTACTGGTGTGATGCTCGACTTGCTGCTTCAGCTTTTGCCCAGGGCGAAATGTCACAACACGACGCGCAGAGATCGGTATTTCTTCGCCCGTCTTAGGATTGCGCCCAGGGCGCTCACGCTTATCACGCAAGTCAAAATTACCAAATCCTGATAGCTTAACCTGCTCGTTTTCTCGCAAACAGGCACGGATCTCTTCAAAAAAAGCTTCCACCATCGCTTTTGCTTCTCGCTTAGACAGCGCCAGCTCCGTGTGTAAATGCTCCGCTAGCTCTGCTTTGGTCAACGCACCCATAAGGCTCCTCCTTGTAGCAAACTCATTGCCAAGAACGTGATACGCGCCGCGTCATGGCATGCACTGGTTAGCCGCGCAGTTCAGCATCCAATTTGACACGCACTTGTGTCACGATGGAATCGACCAACTGATTGATTTCTTCATCGTTTAGCGTGCGCGATGGATGCTGCCAGGTCAAGCCTAGGGCAATACTCTTAAACCCATTATCGACTCCCTTACCAGCATAGACATCAAATAGCTTAATGTCTTTTAAGTAATCACCTGCTTCAGCTTGAGCACAGTCAAGCAATGCTTGAACAGGCACTTCCTGACGGAGGATAAAGGCCAAATCGCGCCGCACCTCTGGGAAACGTGACAGTGGTTGGAAAGCAGGGATACGCCCCTGACTCAACGCATCGAGACGCACTTCAAAGAGTACTGCATCAACTTTTAACCCAAGTTTTGCTCGCACCTGCGGGTGTAGCGTACCAATCCAACCGGCGGGTTCACCATTGTGCAGCAGTTGAGCACTTTGCCCCGGATGAAGCGCAGGGTGCGCTGCTGGCTCAAAACGCCAAGCGTCCGGATGACCGCCCAGCGCTAGCAAACTTTCCAGATCGCCTTTTAAATCGTAAAAATCTACCGCTGACTTAGCGCAACTCCAACCTTCAGCCTCACGAGAACCACACACTAACGCCCCCATCATGGGCACTTGTGAGAGATTATCCAGCTGACCATTGAACACTAAGCCAGTTTCAAACAAACGCACACGCGTCTGTTGGCGGTTAAGATTATGCTCCAACGCACGTACCAGCCCAGGAAAGAGGCTGGCGCGCATCACCGACAAGTCCGATGAAATTGGATTGGCTAACACTGGAGAAACCGCATCAGGCAGGATTGCCGCCTGCAGTTCAGGCGCGACAAAGCTATAAGTCACCGCTTCCTGAAAACCGCGCGCCACCATCTGATTACGAAGCTGCCGTTGCGTCAGTATAGATTCGTTAGCTGGCCGCAGAGCTAATCGCGCTGCAGGCCGACGCACAGGCAAGTTATTGTAGCCATGAATACGTGCAATCTCCTCAATGAGATCCTCTTCAATAGCTAAATCAAACCGCCAACTGGGAGCCGTCACCGACCAGCCTTCCGCCTGCTTTTCGACCGCCAATCCTAGACGCTGAAGAATGTCGGTCACATCTTCAGCAGCCAGTCGTTTTGACAGCGCGCCTTCCAGCCGGCTTTCACGCAGAAAAATAGTGCGGGATGCCGGCATATGGGCGCTGCTAACCGCCTGCGTAATCGGGCCTGCCTGCCCACCGCAAATGTCGATTAACAGCTGCGTTGCACGCTCAATGGCAACGCCAGCAAGCTCAGGGTCTACACCACGCTCAAAACGGTGCGATGCATCGGTATGCATGCCATAAGAGCGCGCTTTGCCTGCAATCGCCAACGGCGTGAAATACGCCGACTCCAGGAAGATGGTCTGAGTGGATTCGCTGACACCAGAATTCTCCCCACCCATAATACCGGCCATCGCCAAGGGACCACGATCGTCCGCAATCACCAGCGTTTCAGGCCTCAATGCGATGTCCTGACCATCTAACAACGTCAGCCGCTCACCCTCATGAGCTAGGCGCACTGTAATGCCACCTTGCAAATTATCGCGATCAAACGCATGCAACGGCTGGCCAAGCTCCAACATAACGTAATTAGTGACATCAACGATGGGATCAATCGAACGAACGCCACTGCGTCGCAAGCGCTCAACCATCCAAAGCGGTGTCTCAACGGTAACGTCTATCCCTTTAATGATCCGCCCTGCATAGCGCGGGCACTGCTCTGGAGCGTCAATATTAATAGGGAAAGTATCATCAACACTGGCTGGTAACGGCTGAATGACAGGCCCGCTCACCGGCAGCCGATTTAATACGCCAACTTCCCTGGAGAGTCCCTTGATGCTCAGACAGTCGCCACGGTTAGGTGTCAGGTCAACCTCAATGGTCATATCATCGAGCTGCATGTACTCGCGAAAACTGACCCCCACTGGCGCCGAGGCTGGCAAGACCAGGATACCGGGCGATACTTCTTCCTCTAACCCTAACTCAGACGCCGAACAGATCATGCCTCGCGACTCAACGCCACGCAGCTTGGCTTTCTTAATCTTAAAGTCTCCGGGCAGCACACCCCCTACTTGAGCAAAGGGAATTTTCTGCCCTACATCAACATTGGGTGCCCCACATACCACCTGAACCGGCTCGCCTGTTCCATCATTAACTGTGCAGACGTTCAACTTATCAGCATCAGGATGCTTCTCTTTCGTGAGCACTTCCGCCACAACAACGCCGCTGAAAGCTGACGCGACTGGCGCAACAGCATCCACTTCCAAGCCCGCCATGGTGATTTGGTCAGCAATCGCTTGTGCATTGAGCTGCGGAGATACCCATTCACGCAGCCACTTTTCTGAAAATTTCATGTTCGCTCCTGTCTTTGGCGGCGGCGTTAGGAGAATTGACGCAAAAAGCGTAAGTCGTTTTCAAAAAACAGGCGCAGATCATTCACACCATAGCGCAGCATTGCCAGGCGCTCTGCCCCCATGCCGAAAGCAAAGCCGGTATAGCGCTCGGTATCAATTCCAGAGTGACGGAATACTTCTGGGTGCACCATTCCACACCCCATGACCTCTAACCACCCGCTATGGGAGCAGACTCGGCAGCCATTACCACTGCACATGACGCACTGAATATCGACTTCCGCCGAGGGTTCGGTGAACGGGAAGTAAGAAGGCCGAAAACGAACGGAGAGATCGTCTCGCTCAAAGAACGCCTGGAGGAAATCTTCAATAGTTCCCTTCAAGTCTGCGAAGCTAATGCCCTCATCAACCAGCAACCCCTCTACCTGGTGAAACATGGGGGTATGCGTTAAGTCAGAGTCGCTGCGATAGACACGCCCAGGACAAACAATTCTAATCGGCGGCTCGCTGCTTTTCATCGTACGAACTTGCACCGGCGAGGTATGGGTGCGCAGTAACCGCGTGGCATCAAAATAAAAGGTATCCGCCATCCCCCGGGCGGGGTGGTGAGCAGGAATATTAAGCGCTTCAAAATTGTGGTAGTCGTCCTCAATTTCAGGCCCTACCGCCACGTCGTACCCAATACGAGTAAATAAGCTTTCGATACGCTCAAGCGTACGGGTAACAGGGTGTAACCCACCGCTCGCTTGCCCGCGACCCGGCAAGGTTACATCAATGCGCTCTGCCGCCAAACGCGCGTTCAATGCCTCGGCTTCAAGCGCGTTTCGTTTTTTATCAATTTCGTCGGAAAGCGTCTGCTTCGCTTGGTTAATACGCTCACCCGCGGCAGGACGCTCTTCAGCGGATAGCTTACCTAAGCCTTTTAACAAGGCAGTGACATCGCCTTTTTTACCTAAATAACGTACCCGTAACTCATCTAATGCAGAGACGCTCTGCGCTGCCTGGATGGCTTCGCGAGCTTCTGATACCAGAGTAGGAAGGTGATCCATCCGTTTCACTCCGAATTAAGCGATTTCCATCTAACGATGGTGTGGCATAGAGAAGTGACAAAAAAACAGGGGAAGAGCGGCTGCTCTTCCCCTGTTCGGGTCACACTGAAATGACCTCAGGCATTTCACACTGATCTACATCAGTGTGAAAAGGCCTTATTGGGCAGCCTTGGCTTTTTCCACGATAGCAGCAAACGCTGCTTTTTCGTGTACCGCCAAATCGGCCAATACTTTACGGTCGATTTCAATACCGGCTTTCTTGAGACCACCAACAAAACGGCTGTAAGACATACCGTTAATGCGCGCACCAGCGTTAATACGCTGAATCCACAGCGCACGGAACTGGCGCTTGCGGTTACGGCGGTCACGGTAAGCATACTGACCAGCTTTGATAACAGCTTGCTTGGCTACGCGGAAAACACGCGAACGGGCACCGTAGTAACCTTTGGCCTGTTTCAATACTTTTTTATGGCGACGACGGGCAACTACGCCACGCTTAACACGGGTCATAACACACTCCTGACATTAGGTCTGAGGCAATATGCGCTCAGATAAGATAATTCGACCTTACAGATTCGGCAGCATGCGCTGGATCAGCGCTTTATCAGCAGCATGAATCTGCTTCATTCCACGCAGCTGACGCTTACGCTTGGTCGATTTCTTGGTCAAGATGTGGCTACGGAAAGACTGCTTGTGCTTGAAGCCGTTAGCGGTCTTTTTAAAGCGCTTAGCAGCGCCGCTGTTGCTTTTGATTTTCGGCATGAGAGAACTCCGCTCGATATTTTTTAGAAAACCCAGGGCCGACCAGCGCATAGACGCTGGCCCGTTAACTTCGCCGTTGGATCACTTCTTTTTCGGGGCAATAATCATGATCATCTGGCGGCCTTCCATTTTAGGGAAAGCCTCAACCGCTCCGATCTCTTCCAGGTCTGCCGCGATCCGTTCCATTAGCTTGCGGCCAATGTCCTGGTGCGCCATTTCACGACCACGGAAGCGCAATGTGACTTTGCCCTTGTCACCACCTTCTAAAAAGCGGGTCAGGTTTTTAAGCTTAACCTGGTAATCGCCTTCGTCGGTGCCAGGCCGGAATTTAACTTCCTTCACCTGGATTTGCTTCTGCTTTTTCTTTTGAGCCGCTTTTTGCTTCTTCGTCTCAAAAACAAATTTGCCATAATCCATAATCTTACAAACGATAGGATCGGCATTCGAAATTTGCACGAGATCTAAACCGGCAGCTTCTGCACGCTCAAGAGCTTCGGTGGTGGGCACAACACCCAACTGCTCACCTTCAGCATCAATTAGACGTACTTCTTCTTCGGTAATTCGCTCGTTCATTGGTGGGCGCTTGTCTTGTGGACGCCCGCGCTGATTGCTTCGCTTGATCGCTCCGTCTCCTTAGGCAATTGACGATGTCGCCAGGGCTGCTCGCTCCTCACTAAAACGCTCGATGAACTCATCAATTGTCATAGTGCCGAGATTTTCGCCGCTGCGAGTACGCACGGCCACTGAGTCAGCTTCGACTTCCTTATCTCCCACCACAAGGAGATAGGGAACTTTCTGTAACGTATGCTCACGGATTTTAAAGCCGATCTTCTCGTTCCTCAAGTCCGCCTTGACCCGTAAGCCATGTTTTTGCAGTCGATGCTCTAATTTAAGCGCATAATCGCGTTGCGCATCCGTAATTGTCATCAAAACTGCTTGTTGAGGCGCCAGCCAAAGTGGCATCGCACCCGCATAGTGCTCTATTAGGATACCTAAGAAACGCTCAAAGGAACCTAAAATTGCGCGGTGAAGCATTACAGGAGTTTTTCGCGTGCCGTCTTCATCGACGTATTGCGCTCCTAAACGCCCTGGCAAATTAAAATCTAGCTGAAGAGTACCACATTGCCAAACACGATTCAGGCAATCACGTAAGGCAAATTCAATTTTAGGCCCATAAAAAGCGCCTTCGCCGGGCTGCAGCTCCCATTTGAGGCCTGTTGCATTGAGGGCAGCCTCAAGCCCTTGCTCTGCTCGATCCCACATTTCGGCTTCGCCCAGGAAATCTTCCGGGCGCGTTGACAGTTTAAGCTCAACTTCGTCAAAACCGAGTGTTTTATACACCTGCAGGGTCAAGGCGATAAATGCTTCTGCTTCTGCTTGGATTTGCGCTTCTGTGCAGAAAATGTGGGCATCATCTTGGGTAAAGCCACGCACGCGCATCAGACCATGTAGGGAACCAGAAGGTTCATTGCGATGGCAGCTACCAAACTCTGCTAAGCGCAGCGGTAAATCACGGTAGCTTTTTAGACCCTGATTAAATACTTGAACATGGCAGGGGCAGTTCATCGGCTTAACCGCGTATTCGCGCTTTTCCGATTCCGTCGTGAACATCAGCTCACTGTAATGCCCCCAGTGACCAGACTTTTTCCATAGAGATAAATCAACAACCTGCGGTGTCTTGATCTCTTGATAACCGTGCTCACGCTGAATCTTGCGCATGTAGTCTTCTAACGCCTGGTACATTGTCCAGCCATTAGGATGCCAAAACACCATACCCGGTGCTTCTTCTTGCAGATGAAACAAGTCCATTTTGCGCGCAAGCTTGCGATGATCGCGCTTTTCAGCCTCTTCAAGGCGCTGCAAATAGGCTTTGAGCTGCTTTTTATCGCCCCATGCAGTGCCATAAATACGGGTTAGCATGGTGTTATTAGCATCACCACGCCAATACGCCCCCGCCAACTTAGTGAGCTTGAAAGCTTTTAAATGGCGGGTATTTGGCACGTGCGGGCCGCGGCACATGTCGACATACTCTTCGTGATGATAAAGCCGGATAGTCGCGCCTTCGGGAATATCACGCACAATTTCCTGCTTATAGGGTTCATCACGATGCAAAAATGCGAGCATTGCCTGGTCGCGGTCAACATATTCACGCACTACATCGTACTCATGCTCAATCAATGAGCGCATGCGTGCTTCAATGGCTTCAAGATCATCTGGGGTAACAGGTTGACCGAATTCAATATCGTAGTAGAAACCATCTTCAATCACTGGCCCTATTGCCATTTTGGCTTTAGGGTACATCTGCTTAACCGCATGCCCAATTAGGTGCGCGCATGAGTGGCGAATGATTTCAAGCCCCTCAGGATCGCGGGCAGTAATAATTGCCACCTCAGCGTCTTGCTCAATTAAATCAGCGGCATCGACTAATACACCGTCAATCTTTCCAGCCACACAGGCCTTGGCCAAACCAGGGCCAATGGATTCTGCAAGCTGCATAATAGAAAGCGATGCGTCGAACGTTCTTTGGCTGCCATCAGGCAGTGTCACAATGGGCATTCAAATATTCCTTGAGCGCAGTGGTGATCCATACCAAGGATCACATTTCGCTATCAATGGGCGAGAGTTACAAACCTATGTTTAACGGGCCGCTAGCCTATCAGAATTTAGTGGGCCGTAAAATAAAACGGGAGACCCTTAGGCCTCCCGTTTATTTATCTAATTAAGCAAATGATCGCTATTAGCGATGGTCGCTCAATCAAATCAGCTTAGTTCCACTCGTCTAACTCTACACGACGGTTTTGTGCACGGCCGTCATCGGTGTCGTTAGATGCCACCGGACGCTCTTCACCGTAGCCTACTGCACGCATACGGTTAGTCTCTACGCCACGCTGTGACAGGTAAGCAGCAACTGATTCAGCACGACGCTGAGAAAGGTTCTGGTTGTACTCTGCAGAGCCGCGCGCGTCAGTGTGACCCTCAATGCTTACACGAACGTCAGGGTTATTGACCAGACGCTCGGCAACACCGTTAAGTACTTGTTGGGCGTTAGCTGTGAGTTGAGCAGAGTCAAATTCAAAGTTAACGTCACGCAGGACTAGGCTATCTGGGCAGCCCAGCGCGTTAACCTCAACGCCTGCAGGCGTATTCGGGCACTGGTCACGATAATCCGGAACGCCGTCATTATCAGAATCCAGCGGGCAACCGCGCGCATCTACTTCCACGCCAGCCGGGGTGCCTGGGCACTGATCACGGTAATCCGGCACACCGTCGCCATCGGAGTCCAGCGGGCAGCCTTGCGCATCAACAGCTACACCAGCAGGCACTTCGCCATAGCTTGGGCATTGCGGTGCAACAGGCTCGGGAGTGCGGTCAGCACACAGTAAACCGCCAATAGCAGCACCTGCAGCAGCACCTGTAGCCGCACCACTTTCTTCATCGGAGCTACCACTGGTGGCGTAACCAATGCTGCCACCGATTAAACTGCCAGCTAAACCACAAACCGCTGGGTGCTGGTACCAGCTACGGTCACTGCTAGCGCTAGCCTGCCCAGATGTCTGGGTGGCCGAGCTGGCGCAGCCTGATAAACCTACTACCAGGGCAGAACCGACTAGCAAGCCAGTTGTTGATTTTTTCATGCAAGACTCCTTCTTGATCCAATGCTGAAATGGTCACACGACCAATTCTATCCAATGCTTCTTATTGCGAGAGCATCCTTTTTTCGCCTGCTCAGTATAATGGCGATATAAAACCAACGCTCTGATACTGAACGGTTTGCCTATGATTAACGTTTAGACGCTAGAAGGCAACAATACGAAGATACCAACATCTTGCTAATACCCACTGTTTCAGCATAGCAAAAAGGGCACAGTAAGCGGCAAAAATAGCTCGAACTGTCTCAAAATAGGTATTATTTAACGCTTATTGAGCCCATGCGGCGTTAGTGAAGAGACGCAGGCCCTTTGGAACGCCACTTAATAACCTCTGCTGCTGCTGCTAATACTGCAGGGCGCATTTCATCTTCAACGATCAAACGCTCTTTATCTTCCTGCATCCTCTCCCGAGGGGAAAGCTCCTTCCGAGCAGAGTGGGTTTTCAAGTGCTGAGTACGCTGGTATACCTCAGCAAATGCTTGAAATTCTGGGCGCTCGGTTAAGCTTGGATCGATAATCTCAAGTAACACCTTGCATCGCCAAGAGGCTTCCGTTATGTCTACCTGCTCTTGAACCAGCGCGCTCACAACATAGTCCAGGTTCTCTAAACTGTTTTGGTGCGCGCGACGATCTTCGTCCACTCGATAGGCTTCTCGCCTTTTCACCTCTTTACGTAGGCTAAAAGCATAAGCAGCAAGGCCTACAATGATCGCAACGCCTACCACAAGCAAGATTAACGACGTAGCGGTATCCATAGCACTCCTCAGATAGGCACATAGAATAATTTAACGATAATTGTACACCCTAAAACCATCGTCACACCAATGCCACACACTTTTAATTCACCGTTCGGCGGTAACTGCCGTCAATGAGTGCTGAACAGGCACCGCATCATACCCCTGCCGCCATCGCCACCACGCCCAACCAACGCTTAGTGTCAGCACCACAGCGCCAGCAGTATGCAATAAAGCAAGCCACAAAGGCAGCCAAAGGAGGACATTGGCAATCCCTAACACTACCTGTACGACATAAGCACCCACGACAACCGCTAGCGCGCGCCCAACAAACACTAAACGGCGATACCGCCACCAAAGCACCATTAATACTACGCCTAAAAACAAGGCCCCAATACGGTGGACTACTTGTATCGCGGTACGTGCATCGGCGTGCAACTGACCATGTAAATAGTTAGGCCCGACGGTCTGGGTTAAATGAAATCCTTCGCTGAGATCCATCTCTGGCCACCATTGCGCATTGCAGGTAGGAAATCCTTGGCAGGCAATGCCTGCGTAGTTGCTTGTCACCCAGCCACCAAGTGCTAGCTGCAGCACCAGCAAACCGATCGATGCTGCCCACAATAAATTAACTGGCTGACGCGCTAACATCATATTCTTCAATGAATGACGAACACGCAAATAAAGCCAGAAAAACAGCATTAACACACTCAGCCCACCCAGGAGATGCAAGGTGACCACCTGCGGCCATAACTTCAATGTTACCGTAAATGCGCCAAAGGCACCCTGAATCAGAATAACCACGAGTAACGCCACGCTTACGCGCCAGGGGTAACCTGGGCGGTGACGCAGAGACCAGCCCAACGCAACAACACTAATAACTATTAGCCCTAAAAAACTTGCCACGTAGCGGTGCGCCATCTCCACCCACGCTTTAAAAGGCTCAAGGGGCACATCGGGATGACGCAAAGCGGCATGCTCACTATCAGGAACCAGCAACCGTCCGTAGCAGCCGGGCCAATCGGGGCAGCCCAAACCGGCATCCACTAAACGTGTCCAAGCGCCCACTAAGATGACTAAAGCGGTCAACAACGTTCCTGCCAAGGTGAGGTGCGCCAGCAAGCGTAATCGCTGATCTAATGCGTCTTGCATTCTATTTCCTTACGGCCCCGGGTGCCGACCAGTATTAATGATGGTTTACCTTGAACAAATGCCTTATGTCATCAAGGATATCGCTTGCGTTAGCTTGCTCATTAAACGCTAATGCTGGCACTCCCATTGGGTCCATTAACCAAATAACGCTTTCATTGCGCCATGCTGGCGGTTGTTGCCACTGATTAACCTGCTCTCCCGGCAGAGCTTGAATAGCGCCACCTATTCGCAATCGCTGTAATCGTGGCGCTTCGCGTCCCAAAGCCCGGTGAAGGCGCCACAGCTCATCTTTACGCTTTTCACAATTAACCGTACATTCAAACGCCAGCGTCCAAACGTCATTTGAGCTCTCTAACGGATCGACCAACGCCCACTCATATAAATTGGGCGCCATCACTTCTACTTCGCCATGGGCGGTATGTTGGTTTGGAATGCCGACACCCCACTTAACCATTCCCCATGCAGCCGCCATAGGCGCAGCAAATAAAACAAAAATCATGATTAATTTAAGCCGCTGATAATGAATCGCTTGAACCCGCAGCATTGTCTAATCCTCTTATTATTGTAAGCGATCTTTGCGCATACGATAGCCGCCTAATAACATCACAACGAACGCTGCCAATGTTAATCCCCACCACTGAAAAGCGTAGCCAACGTGCCGACTGGGAGGCATAACATTAGCCTTCCACCAAGGTAAAAAAACACCTTCTCCTTCCACAGCATGTAACCATCCCTGATAACTAAATGGCGCTAGCGTCTTTTCCCACGGTGCCAAGCTCATTTGCTGTAGACGAATGCCTTCTTGATTATCTCCATATAACGGCCCACCAGGACGAGCGGTTTGCCATTCACCCAATATTTCAACATTGCCACCAGGCGTTTGGGCATGAGGAGCGCTGCGGTCTGGACCTGTTTCCATAAAACCACGCTGTATTAACCAAAGCTGCCCATGTATGTCACGGAAAGGCGTAAGCACAGCTACCCCCAGACGACGCTCTAAGACACGGTTGTCTAAAAAAAGCGTATGCTGCGGAAGATACTCTCCTGCTAATCGCACCATTGCGCCATCCTGCGGCATCTCTTGGGGCGCTGTTAACGCAGGAGCTGCTGCACGAGCAGCCAACAAAACACGCTTGTCATTAGCCCGCTCCCACTGCCATAGTCCTAAAAAAAGGCCTAATGTGACTAATAACCCCCAAAAAACACCCCATGCGTAGAAGCGCCTTAACCAGACTGAGGTAGATATCATGTGGTTACAATTTCTTATTGCCCTAGTGTTTATCGCCATGGTGATTAGCCTTGCGGCAGGTGCCGGTTTTTTACTGCGAGACGATGCCACTTCAAAACGATTGCTGATTTCACTGAAGTGGCGCGTTGCCCTGGCATGCATTCTTATGGCAATGTTGGTATTCGGTTTTTGGTCAGGTGAACTGGGCTAACGACTACAAAACGTAAACAAAAATAAACAGCCCAACCCATATCACGTCTACAAAATGCCAATACCAGCATGACGCTTCGAAACCAAAATGATGATCGTTAGCAAAATGGCCTTTACATATTCGGACGAGAATACAGACTAAGATGATCGTGCCGATAATGACATGCAAGCCATGAAAGCCCGTCAGAATAAAGAAAGTCGCGCCGAAAATACCGGCTTCTAGCGTAATACCATAGTGATAATAGGCTTCGTAATACTCGACCCCTTGGATGACGATAAAACAGCATCCCAACAAGACCGTGCCTGCAAGCCAGTTTCGACAGGTAATACGCTCACCAAGCTTTAACGCTTCATGCGCCACCGTTAACGTGATGCTTGAAGTGATAAGTATCAGTGTATTAACAAGCGGCAACTGCCAGGGACTAAAGACTTGGTCGGGGCCTAATACCGAAGAATCGGGCGGGTTAAGAAGAGGCCAATGAGAGACAAACTCTGGCCATAGCAGCGCAGAAACACCTTTTGCACCTTCCCCTCCCAACCAAGGGATAGCGAATGACCTAACGTAAAATAGCGCACCAAAGAAGGCCGCAAAAAACATCAGTTCAGAGAAGATGAACCACCCCATTCCCCACCTGAATGAGCGATCCATCTGTGTATCGTACAACCCACTCATAGATTCGTGAATCACATCTCTGAACCAGAGCCCCATCACTGCGACAACACCAATTACGCCTATCAGCATCAAAGACGTACCAGTGCTATAAACTAGCTGGGAGCCCGCCCCAACCATCATGACACCCAATGCTAAAGAGCCTAGAACGGGCCATTTGCTAGTTGCCGGAACATAGTAGCTGCCGCCGCTCATATCTTATCCCCCACGCTATTGTTGTTATTCATTGAGGAATCCAATGCCATGTTATGCACTGGATACAGGGTATATACCAGCGTGATAGTGTTAATATCCTCCGGTAAATCACGCGCCAACTGAAACACCAGCGGAATGGTTAAACGCTCCCCCCCCTGTAGCTGCTGCTCTTGGAAACAGAAACAGCTAACTTTTCGTAAGTGGGTAGTCGCATTTGAGGGTGAGACACTTGGAATGGCTCTTCCCCAGCTTTCTTCAGCGCTATTATTAGAAAAAGTAAAGTCTACTTCAGCGGTTTGCCCAGGATGTACGCGCATTTGACGCGTTGCGACGCTCATTTGCCAGGGTAAGCCAGCACTGCCCCGAGTAATAAACTGCACCGTGATATAGCGCGACTGATCAACCTCCTCGTGGATGATAGCTTGAGCAGTGGTATCTACCTTGCCGTTAATCCCTGTAACACGACAGAACACGTCATAAAGAGGTACAAGTGCAAACGCAAATGCAAACATACCCATTAACACCGCAAGCGATCGAATGACGGTGCGCCGCACACCCGCGTCCCTGACGACTTCATATTCAGACATATCACTCCCCTTGCCTTATATGAGGCATTATTCGCCGTGTTGTGCACGGTGAAACACGGGAGGCGTTTCGAAGGTATGCAATGGCGCCGGACTAGGGACACTCCACTCAAGATCTTCTGCGCCCTCCCATGCCTTAGCAGGCGCTTTTTTACCCCCTCGGACACACAGCACCACCACCAGCACAAAAATGAGCTGCGAAACCCCGAAGAAAAAGGCACCAATGCTTGAAACGAGGTTAAAGTCTGCGAACTGGAGCGCATAATCGGGGATACGACGTGGCATTCCGGCAAGACCAGCAAAATGCATGGGGAAAAACGTCAGGTTCACGCCCACGATCGAACACCAGAAATGACACTGCGCTAACCGCTCGTGAGGGTAATGCCCCGTCCATTTGGGTAACCAGTAATAAACCCCGGCCATAATGGCAAAGATGGCTCCTGGCACTAGCACATAGTGGAAATGAGCTACCACAAAGTAAGTATCGTGGT
Source organism: Vreelandella venusta (assembly GCF_044809155.1). GTDB lineage: Bacteria > Pseudomonadota > Gammaproteobacteria > Pseudomonadales > Halomonadaceae > Vreelandella > Vreelandella venusta_B. Next base: position 1,492,638 of record NZ_CP085241.1, on the reverse strand, counting down.
ATTGAAAGTCGGCAGGAGCAATCGCCAACATAAGCCCCGAGAAGCCACCGATAGTGAATAGAACGACAAAGGCCAGTGCAAACAGCATGGGCGGCTCAAAACTGATTGAGCCTCGAAACAGTGTGGTGATCCAATTAAAGACTTTGACCCCTGTTGGCACTGCAATCAGCATTGTGGAGTACATGAAAAACAGCTCAGCGGCTAATGGCAAGCCAACCACAAACATATGGTGCGCCCACACTAAAAACGACAGTAGCGCAATGGCAGCCGTGGCATAGACCATGGAGGCATAGCCAAACAGGCGTTTACGAGCAAACGTCGGAATGATGGCAGACACAATCCCGAACGCAGGCAGTATCATGATGTAAACTTCGGGATGCCCAAAAAACCAAAAAAGATGCTGAAACAGGACTGGATCTCCTCCTCCTGCTGCATCGAAGAAACTAGTACCAAAGTTGATATCCATTAACATCATGGTAATGACCCCGGCTAGAACGGGCATGACCGCAATCAGTAAGAAAGCCGTGATTAGCCAGGTCCAAACAAACAGCGGCATATCCATCATGCGCATCCCAGGCGCACGCATATTGAGGATGGTCGCGATAATGTTAATAGCACCTAAGATGGAGCTAATACCCGCGATGTGGAGGGCTAGAATAAAAAAGGTAGTTGAAGGCGGAGCATAAGTCGTTGATAGCGGTGCATAGAACGTCCAGCCAAAATTTGGCCCCCCTCCCGGCATCAAAAGCGTGGAAAGTAGCAGCGTAAACGCAATGGGCAGCAGCCAGAAGCTAAAGTTGTTTAGCCGAGGAAGTGCCATGTCTGGTGCGCCAATTTGCAGGGGAATCATCCAATTAGCCAAACCAGTAAACGCAGGCATTACTGCGGCAAAGACCATGATTAATCCATGCATCGTGGTCATTTGGTTGAAAAACTCAGGCTCTACCAGCTGCAAGCCAGGCTGGAATAATTCTGCTCGAACCACAAGCGCAAAGATACCCCCAATAAAAAACATGGTTAATGAAAAGATAAGATACAAAGAGCCAATCTCTTTGTGATTAGTCGTAAGTAGCCAACGCATTATCCCACTCGGGGCCGTGTGATTTGGATGAGAAGCCTGTCCATCTGCCGCTGTGGTAGAGCTATGCTGCAATGAGTGTTGAGGAGGTAGTTTGGGCGCCATAAATCTCTCCGCCTACTTTATTGTTGTGATATCCGATTAACCCGCATGCCTTTAATCAACCAGCCTTTCTGCAATGGATGCAGGCTGAATCACATCCCCCGTGTCATTACCCCACGCATTCCGCGTGTAGGTAACTACAGCAGCAATCTCCACGGGATTTAGCGTATTGCGAAATGCTGGCATAGCAGCGCCCGACACACCGTTCAAAATACGGTCAATATGCCAGTCTAAGTCATTAACTAACTGCTCATTATTGGCAAGCGCCGGGAAGGCAGGCGGTGTGCCTTGGCCGTCGGCCTGATGGCATGAGGCACATATAGCGCGATACACAGGCTCTCCTCGCGCCATTAGCTCATCAAACTCCCACTCCCGATCCACCCCCATCGCTTCTTGCTCTGCTGCCTCTTTGCGCTCCGTTAGCCATGTCTCAAACTCTTCCTCCTCTACAGCGTGCACCACGATCGGCATAAAGCCATGGTTGACCCCACACAGTTCCGCACATTGGCCTCGGTAAATGCCCGGCTCATTAATTTGCACCCAATTCTCATTAATAAAGCCAGGAATTGTATCCTGCTTGACGGCAAGCTCCGGTACCCACCATGAGTGAATAACGTCATCCGAGGTCATGAGAAATCGTACTTTTCGGTTAATGGGAAGTACCAGCGGCTCATCTACATCAAGTAAATAGTGCTCATCACGGGTTGAGTCTCCATCAATTTGCTCCCAAGGCGTACTCATACTGGAGTTAAACGCCACCTCCTCACCGAGATACTCATAGCGCCAACGCCATTGCTGGCCGATGATCATGACATCCAGTTCAGCCTCAGAGGCGTCATACATATTTTTTAACGTCGCCGTGGCGGGTACTGCCATGCCGACTAGAATCAACACTGGTATGGCTGTCCAAAGCACTTCTACTTTGGTGTTTTCGTGAAAATGCGCCGATTTAGCGCCTTGTGAGTTCCGGTAACGGAACAAGGAGTAGAACATCACTCCAAACACGATTAGTCCAATGACCACACATATCCAAAAAATGGTCATGTGCAGCCCGTAAATCTCTTGACTAATCTCCGTCACACCAACGGGCATATTCCACCCGCTAGTTTGCGCTAGGGCAGTACTGGACATTGAACCTAGGGGCAACAGCCATCGCCAGGGTGAGTGCATCGTTACCTCCTTATTATTGTTGTTATTTATGCGTTTTTAATTGGGGTGAGATGATGTGATAAGACTCAGTATAGAAAACATGTGCGATACGTCACGGGCTACCGTGCAAAAGCTGTCAACGCTTTCATTGTGCCGCCATATTAGCTACGGCCACGAGCGCCAATACAAAAATTAGGGTTACGGCGATGGCCGCCACAATAAAGGCGATAGGCTTCTTGCTGGTGAAGTCTTTTTGGCGCTGGGAATCACTCTGGACGCCAATGAGTGCAGCTAGAATCGATTTGATAACCGACCACATAGAGTATCTCCTGCGAAGGGATGAATTTCGTTTCGAAAACGGCACGATTATGCTGCAGTTAGCTATAGTTCAAGGTAGGCAACTTTCAAAAATTATGCCGCTCAGTTTCCACGATTAAAAAAGGAGCTCACTATGGCGACTAACGATACAACCCCGTCCATGCCATGGATGGACAGTACACAGCCCATGCAGGCTTGGTGGCATCAATACTGTCTTTTAAGCGCAATGCCCATGATCCGGCTTCAAATCGCCTGGCTAGAAAACGTGACTCAGACGATGCAGATGGAGGCGCAACTCTTTCAAGCTCTCGCTAAAAGTAGTGAAAAACTAACGCTTTGTCTGACCGACAATCCGCACCAATGTAATGCGGCGGAGCTAACGGAACACTACCATGAGATGGTTAAGACGCTCACCGATGCCAACATGGAACGACTAACAAACGTTTCACAACTTTCCCATGAGTTTCGCCGCTGCCTATGGGAGGAGATCTAGCAATTTACAATTACGCACGTTGCGCCCTATAGTGCCGCTCACTGTTTACTTCAACACGCAGCAGCAACCTCAGGTTATGGAGCCAACTATGCCCAAGTGTCGTAAATTTCGTATGTCTATTCCTTTTATCACTTTAGGGTTGTTGTTGCCTTTAACAGCCTGCACCACTTATACGTGGCCAGACGGCTCGCAAGAAACTGTGCTGGGTGTCGTTCCAGAGGACGACAACCAGCGCTATGAAGAGAGACAGGCAGAGGGCGTTCGCTATCGTCTACCAGGCGATATCCCTGAATAACGTTTCGTTTATCTAGCCTTCCACCATCACACGTAAGCCTTGCCCTCAGTCACTGCACTGCAGCATATCTTTCCTTATACTGTAGCTTGTATTGACACATCACCGGGGGCACGGAATGGCCAAAACACCACTGACGAATGAAACCACTGCTGCATGGCACAGCACTGGTGCAGACGAAGCGATATCATCACTACAATCAAGCACAGCCGGCTTATCCAGCCAAGAAGCTGAATCGCGGCTGAAAACCCATGGCCCTAATAGGCTTCAGCAAGAACAGGCGCGGCCCTGGTACCGGCGCTTTGTAGATCAATTTAATAACATCCTTATGCTTATCCTGATTGTCGCAGCAACTGCCAGTGCTCTGCTGGGGCATCATTTGGATGCCGCTGCCATCCTTGGGGTGGTAGTGATCATTGCGTTAATTGGATTCATTCAAGAAGGTAAAGCTGAGCAGGCCATTCAAAGCATACGCAATATGCTTTCCCCCCAAGCCACAGTGCTACGCAATGGGCAGCGAACGGTTGTCGACGCAGAAACAGTCGTTCCTGGTGATGTGGTACTGATTGAGAGCGGCGATCGCGTGCCTGCTGATCTCAGGTTGATAGAAGTGAAGCGTTTTTGCACTGATGAGGCAGCGCTCACTGGCGAGTCAATACCGGTTGATAAACATATCCTTCCCGTGTCTGCCAACGCCGATTTGGCCGAACGTAGCTCAATGGCTTATGCAAGCACCATTGTGGTTCAAGGCACTGCAAAAGGGTTAGTCGTCGCAACAGGAACCCAGACAGAAATTGGTAAGATTTCCGAGCTAGTCCGCGGTGTTGAGCAACTTAAAACGCCGTTGCTGCGCCAGCTGGATCGTGCGGGTAGCATGCTCGCATTTTTTATATTAGGCGCCGCTGCACTTACTGCAGCCGTGGGAAGTTTTGTTCACAACCAACCTCTCGATGAAATGTTTATGGCTGCAGTGGGCTTGGCGGTAGCTGCCATACCAGAAGGTTTACCCGCCATTGTGACGATTAGTCTCGCTCTCGGCGTTCAGCGCATGGCGAAACGAAAAGCAATTATTCGGCGCCTTCCAGCGGTTGAAACCCTTGGTTCAATTTCGACTATTTTTTCCGATAAAACCGGCACACTCACTCGCAACGAGATGACAGCCACGGCTATTTGGGTAGGTGACGCTCAATACGCCATTGAGGGTACCGGCTTTACCCCCGAAGGCAACATTCGGCCAATAGCGGCTGACTCTCAGTCACAGCCCTCCTCTATTGTTACTGAAGATCATCCAGCATTAAGCCACTTTCTAACGGTAGCTTCACTTTGCAATGACGCAGAACTTTCCCAAAGTGGCGATGCGCACTATGTTGTCGGCGACCCAACGGAAGGAGCTCTTATTGTGGCTGCTGCTAAAGCAGGGTTGGAAATTCAACCTCTTCGCGAGCGCCACCCACGGCTTGATGCGATTCCTTTCGAGTCTGAACATAAATACATGGCAACGGTGAACGAGCTTGATGGTAGTCATAGAGTCTTAGTGAAAGGCGCTCCAGATCGGCTACTTGAAATGTCGAGCCATACGTTGAGCCAAGAAGGGCTAACACCTATCGATCGCCGACAGTGGGAAGAGCGGATTGAAGAACTCTCCTCCCAGGGATTGAGAGTTCTAGCCATCGCAGAGAAGGCGTCAGTCGACTCACCGTCGCTTGATCATCAACACATTCAGCAGGACCTCACCTTTTTAGGCATCATCGGCTTACTCGACCCACCGCGGGAAGAGGCTATCAACGCGGTAAGAGAGTGTCTGCGAGCCGGCATTCGTCCTGTCATGATTACCGGAGACCATGCTGCCACTGCACTTTCCATCGCGAAGCAACTAGGTTTTTCACAGACAGGGCGTGTTGTTACCGGTCGCGAAATCGAAGCCATGAGTGATTCGCAGCTTGAAGAAATAATTACGGATGTCGACGTATTTGCCCGCGCTTCGCCTGAACACAAGTTAAGGCTGGTTAAAGCTATGCAGGCAAAAGGCGGTATATGCGCGATGACAGGGGATGGGGTCAATGATGGCCCAGCGCTTAAGCGTGCTGATGTCGGCGTGGCAATGGGCATTCAAGGCACAGAGGCTGCGAAAGATGCCTCGGAAATGGTGCTCGCAGACGATAACTTTGCCACGATTGTGAATGCGATTGCGGAAGGCAGAAAAGTCTACGACAACATTCGTAAAACGATCACGTTCATCTTGCCTACCAATGGTGCGCAAGGCTTAGCCATCATGGTGGCGGTGCTGGCGGGTACTAACCTGCCGATCACACCGCTTCAAGCGCTCTGGGTCAACATGGTGGTCGCTACTACCCTCGGCTTAGCTCTTGCCTTCGAAGAGAGTGAGCAAGACCTGATGCAGCGCCAACCGCGAGACCCAAAAGCGGCGCTACTCGATATGTTTCTACTGTGGCGAGTCATCTTTGTCTCATTGCTGCTGCTGGGCGGTGTCTTCAGCGTTTTTAGCTGGATTTTAGCCCAGGAAGAAAGCATTGAATTAGCGCGCACGGCCGCCGTCAATATGCTGGTGGTTGGTAGCGCTGCCTATTTAATTAATAGCCGCTTTTTGATTAACAGCACGCTCTCCTTCCACGGCATTTTTAGTAGCCGCATGGTTTGGTCGGCGATTGGCGCTATTATGCTTCTGCAGCTGGCATTCACCTACTGGTCAGTAATGCAGGCTATTTTTGCCAGCGAAGCCTTACATCTGCAACATTGGTTAGCTATTTTGCTGTTAAGTCTCGTCATCTATGCATTAGTTGAAATAGAAAAGGCGGTATGGCGCCGCTTGCGTTAATGCGTTGAGCCACTGCCCTGCTTTGTCTTGGCAGTGGCGTTTGCAGCTAGCGGATCATTCGGCCAAGGGTGCTTCGGATACCGGCCACGCATCTCCTTACGCACCTCTGGGTAGCCATTCAGCCAAAAACTGCGCAAATCTTGAGTCACTTGTAGCGGTCTTTTTGCTGGCGAAAGAAGATAGACGAGCACTACAACATATCCTCTGGCAACAGTAGGAGAGTCTTGCCATCCAAACGCTTCTTGCAGCTTAAGCGCTAGTACTGGCGGGCAGTCATCTAGGCAGGGGGCGTAATCAAGCCTTACCTGACGGCCACTAGGCACAGGCAGCGACTTAGGCGCTAATTGATCAAAAGCAGCCTGCTCTTCCCATGTCAACGATGCCCATAAATGCGTATGAAAAGGCATTTTTTCTAGCTGGCTCATGCGCACCATACCCACTAGATAAGGTGAGAGCCATGTATCTAGCGCACTCATCAACGCTTCATCTGACCAGTCTGGCCACTGATTTGGAAAAAGACGATGGAGCAGCGCCATGCGGCCCTGCAGCTGCTTCACCTCTTTTGTGAACACTATCTCTGGACGTTGTTTCAGCTCTATGAACAAAGCGCGCTGAACAGCCTCCGCGGGAAGCTCTGTAAGTGGACGAGAGGCTAACACCAGCTCTCCATGGCACTGAACGGTTTCGCCAACAAGCCTGCGTTGGGATTCTGACCAATAGATCCGTTCCATCCACCGTTGTGTGCCTGGGAAAAAATGAGTCAATGTTGCTAATGTCATCGACTCTGCCAAGTAAATAGCAGCCTCGCTAGAAGCACTTTCAAGGCTCACTGCTACAAGGTAAGAGGCGTTTGCCAGAGAATGGCCGCTTGGCAACGTGGCTGTTTTTCCATTCGCCAATTTAAACCGGCCGAGTGTTATAAGTTGACCGACGCGATCCGGATAAGCCAGTGCCAGTAACGTGCCCAGAGCCTCATAGCTAACATTACGAGGTAACGTCGTTCCTGCGACTCTAACCAAACGTTCAGCCTCCTTTTGCCACTGAGGGTAACGCGAAGGCTGTGCAAATCGCGGTGCTAAAGCCTCTTGTAAAGGGCCATTTACACGCTCTCTACTCTCTAATAATGCTGCCACTCCACAGGCTAATGGCAGCGCATTGAGTAAAGAAGATTTTTCCAACATAACGGCTGATCGCGGCTCAACCGGCCATCGTGCACTCTGCGTACCCAGCGGCGTAAGCTTGGCTGTAGAGTCAATGATGCCCAGCTGTTCAAGCAGCGCCTGGCCACTTTGCCAAGCGCCCTTTGGCGGCGGAGTCACCCATGCCAGCGCATCCGGTGACTGAACGCCCCAGATCGCAACTTCAAGTACCAGTCTCGATAAATCGGCCTGGGCTATTTCTGGCTCACCATAGGCAACCAGCGGCTGTTCTTTTGGCCATAGCCGAAAACATATGCCTGGCTGCTGCCGTCCAGCCCTTCCTCTGCGCTGGTCAGCGCTGGCGCGATTGACACGCCGTGTAGTTAAACGGGTAAGCCCTGTGCGCGGCTCAAACAGCGGTACTCGCTCTAGACCAGCATCGATTACTACATTGACCCCGTTTACGGTCACACTAGATTCTGCAATAGCGGTGGACACAATCACACGCTGGCATATGGCATGGGGCTGCAAAGCAGCTTTCTGCGCCTCAATGGGCATTCGGCCATGTAATGCACGAACCTCAATATCAGCTATGCCGCTCTCCAGCGCCTGCACTAACCGAACAATCTCAGCCACGCCAGGTAAGATCACCAACACATCGCGGGTATCAGCCAACGCCAGGGCTTCATTGACTACTCGATACGCGGCCATTTCTAACGACTCGCTGTCACGTTTAGGTCGATACTGCGTGTCAACAGGGAATTCTCGCCCGCTGCTCTCAATGACAGGAGTGTCGTATCCCAACACGTTTTTTAAAGCAACGACATCCAGCGTCGCAGACATCACAATCAGCCGCAGGTCTTCGCGAATGCTTTGCTGTATATCCAGCGCAAACGTTAGGCCAAGATCTGCTTCAAGACTGCGCTCGTGAAACTCATCAAAAATAATGCCCGCCACACCTTCAAGGAGCGGGTCATCCTGCAACATGCGTGAGTAACCACTTCTAAGCGGGTTTGTGTACTCACTTTACTGTCACCGCGCATGCGATAACCAATCGTCTGGCCGACCGACTCATTAAGCTGTTCTGCCATATAGCTTGCTGCTAACCGCGCCGCAACACGTCGTGGTTCTAGCAACAAAAGCTTTTGACCCTGCGCCCACGGGCTGCTAAGTAGCGTTACTGGTACACAAGTAGTTTTACCCGCTCCCGGCTGAGCAACCAAAATTAGTCGGTTGCAATCCTCTAATGCGAGCTGCACAGAGGCTAGGTGAGGCTCAATAGGCAAGGTAGACATGATCATTACACGGGGATATTGCTAGACGAGGGTGATTGCCGAATGCCACAACCTTTTAAAATAACCTGCTCTAAAAACTGAGAAATCGACTCAATATCCGCTTCACTAAGTGCATGTTGTCCTAATATACCGCTTACTTGAGCACTATATTCTGTGTAATGCTGGGTAGATGACCAAATCAGAAATATCAGCCAGCGGGGATCAACATCATCCATCTTACCCTGTGACGACCACTGGCGAATAATCGCCGCTCGTGAAGCTACCCACTCTTTTAATTCACCCGACAAGTAGTCACTTAGAAAAGGGGCGCCGGCCAAAATTTCCGCAGCGAATAGTTTTGAACCTTCAGGATAGCTTTGTCCAAGCAGCATTTTTGTGCGAATGAACTCACTCAACACCTGCGCCGGGTCGCTTTCAGGGGTAATATCTTCAAGAACTGCATTCCAGCGACTCATCATACGATTTAGCAATCGTACATAAAGCGCCTGCTTGCTCCCCATGTAGTACAAGATATTGGCTTTGGGCAAACCTGCTTGATCAGCAATCGCCTGAAGGCTCGCGCCGCGGTAACCGTGCTGAGAGAACACCTGTTCTGCAGCACTTAAAATGCTTTGCTCAATGCGGTCACGACTGGCATTTTCGTGATTAGCGGTCTCAGCCGACATGGAGATAGCTCCTGAAATTTTTTAAGGATCGTTGGCATAGATAAAACACCATACTGCACCAGATTGGAAACGCGGTCTGCCAAGCACTTACAAAGCCGCGCTGGAACACGTTTTTAAGAAATACTCACTTTCATCAGGTGCATACAACTTACCGAAGAGTTTAAATCAATGAGCGATAACATCTACATAGGAGATAATACTTTTTAGCAACGCTTTCTCGTCAGATGGTGTTGCAATGGCATGTTCTTCTCTTATGTCGCAACTGCTCTTTAACCTACCCGCTTCTCAGTTATTCTCAACGTATCAACCACTACATAATGCTTAGAAAAAGTTATTTCGTCTTGATAGTACTACACAAAGAGTTATGCATTAGAGATACAAATAACCATCCTATGACTGTTAGATATTTTTTCTAGGCAATAAAAAGCCCCGAGCACGTTGTGCTCGGGGCGTTTCTTAATAAGTGCCTGACGATGACCTACTCTCGCATGGGGAGACCCCACACTACCATCGGCGCTAAGCGGTTTCACTGCTGAGTTCGGCAAGGGATCAGGTGGTTCACGCTCGCTATGGTCGTCAGGCGTAACGGGTAATGTACATCATGCTGGGCGTCATTGACGTGTTTTGTGATCGTCTCTTGTCAGCAAGCGCTTTGGCTCACTGCTGCGTATCCGGTTTTCGTTATCACTGCGACCAGACCCCTTGGGTGTTATAGGGTCAAGCCTCACGGGCCATTAGTACACGTTAGCTCAACGCCTTGCAGCGCTTCCACACCGTGCCTATCAACCAGCTGGTCTCGCTGGGCCCTTTAGGAGGATCAAGTCCTCGGGGATGTCTCATCTTGAAGGGGGCTTCCCGCTTAGATGCTTTCAGCGGTTATCCTGTCCGACCATAGCTACCCGGCAATGCCACTGGCGTGACAACCGGAACACCAGAGGGTCGTCCACTCCGGTCCTCTCGTACTAGGAGCAGCTCTTCTCAAACATCCAACGCCCACGGCAGATAGGGACCGAACTGTCTCACGACGTTCTAAACCCAGCTCGCGTACCACTTTAAATGGCGAACAGCCATACCCTTGGGACCGACTTCAGCCCCAGGATGTGATGAGCCGACATCGAGGTGCCAAACACCGCCGTCGATGTGAACTCTTGGGCGGTATCAGCCTGTTATCCCCGGAGTACCTTTTATCCGTTGAGCGATGGCCCTTCCATACAGAACCACCGGATCACTAGAACCTGCTTTCGCACCTGCTCGACGTGTCTGTCTCGCAGTCAAGCACCCTTATGCTCTTGCACTCATTGCACGATGTCCGACCGTGCTGAGGGTACCTTCGTGCTCCTCCGTTACTCTTTGGGAGGAGACCGCCCCAGTCAAACTACCCACCACACACTGTCCTCGATCCGGATAACGGACCTGAGTGAGAACGCCAATGATGCCAGGCTGGTATTTCAAGGTTGGCTCCACCCGAACTGGCGTCCGGGTTTCAAAGCCTCCCAGCTATCCTACACAGGCAACATCAGCGTCCAGTGTGAAGCTATAGTAAAGGTTCACGGGGTCTTTCCGTCTAGCCGCGGGTACACCGCATCTTCACGGCGATTTCAATTTCACTGAGTCTCGGGTGGAGACAGCGTGGCCATCATTACGCCATTCGTGCAGGTCGGAACTTACCCGACAAGGAATTTCGCTACCTTAGGACCGTTATAGTTACGGCCGCCGTTTACCGGGGCTTCAATCAAGAGCTTCGTCCGAGGACTAACACCATCATTTAACCTTCCGGCACCGGGCAGGCGTCACACCCTATACGTCCTCTTACGAGTTAGCAGAGTGCTGTGTTTTTACTAAACAGTTGCAGCCACCTGGTATCTTCGACCGGTTCGGGCTTAGAGAGCAAGTCTCATCACCCTACGCCGGCGTGCCTTCTCCCGAAGTTACGGCACCATTTTGCCTAGTTCCTTCACCCGAGTTCTCTCAAGCGCCTTGGGATTCTCACCCTGACCACCTGTGTCGGTTTGGGGTACGGTCGCACATGATCTGAAGCTTAGAGGCTTTTCCTGGAAGCGTGGCATCAGTGACTTCCTGACCGTGGTCAGTTCATCTCGTGTCTCGGCTTTAAGGTGCCGGATTTTCCTAGCACCTCGGCCTACTCACTTTCACCAGGACAACCAACGCCTGGCTCACCTAGCCTTCTCCGTCCCCCCATCGCAATCATGTCCGGTACGGGAATATTGACCCGTTTCCCATCGACTACGCCTTTCGGCCTCGCCTTAGGGGCCGACTCACTCTGCTCCGATTAGCGTCGAACAGAAACCCTTGGTCTTCCGGCGAGGGAGTTTTTCACTCCCTTTATCGTTACTCATGTCAGCATTCGCACTCGTGATACCTCCAGCGAACTTCTCAATTCACCTTCATCGGCTTACACGACGCTCCTCTACCGCTCATCCATAGGATGAACCCGTAGCTTCGGTACCTGGTTTAGCCCCGTTACATCTTCCGCGCAGGCCGACTCGACTAGTGAGCTATTACGCTTTCTTTAAAGGATGGCTGCTTCTAAGCCAACCTCCTAGCTGTCTGAGCCTTCCCACATCGTTTCCCACTTAACCAGGATTTGGGGACCTTAGCTGACGGTCTGGGTTGTTTCCCTTTTCACGACGGACGTTAGCACCCGCCGTGTGTCTCCCACGCTCATACTCGCCGGTATTCGGAGTTTGCCTCGGGTTGGTAAGTCGGGATGACCCCCTAGCCGAAACAGTGCTCTACCCCCGGCGGTAATACGTGAGGCGCTACCTAAATAGCTTTCGAGGAGAACCAGCTATCTCCGAGCTTGATTAGCCTTTCACTCCGATCCACAAGTCATCCAAATCTTTTTCAACAGATCCTGGTTCGGGCCTCCAGTTGATGTTACTCAACCTTCACCCTGCTCATGGATAGATCGCTCGGTTTCGGGTCTATATCCAGCGACTGTGTCGCCCAGTTAAGACTCGGTTTCCCTACGGCTCCCCTAAACGGTTAACCTCGCCACTGAATATAAGTCGCTGACCCATTATACAAAAGGTACGCAGTCACAGAACAAGTCTGCTCCTACTGCTTGTACGCACACGGTTTCAGGATCTATTTCACTCCCCTCTCCGGGGTTCTTTTCGCCTTTCCCTCACGGTACTGGTTCACTATCGGTCAGCCAGGAGTATTTAGCCTTGGAGGATGGTCCCCCCGTCTTCAGTCAAGGTTTCTCGTGCCCCGACCTACTCGATTTCACATACGCAGATTTTCGACTACGGGGCTATCACCCGCTACGGCCGTGCTTCCCAGCACGTTCGTCTAATCAGTTGCATGCTTAAGGGCTGCTCCCCGTTCGCTCGCCGCTACTAGGGGAATCTCGGTTGATTTCTTTTCCTCAGGGTACTTAGATGTTTCAGTTCCCCTGGTTCGCCTCCTACACCTATATATTCAGTGCAGGATACTCAGCTTATGCTGAGTGGGTTTCCCCATTCAGAAATGCCCGGGTCACAGGTTGTTTGCCACCTCGCCGAGCCTTATCGCAGGCTACCACGTCTTTCATCGCCTCTGGCTGCCTAGGCATCCACCGTGTGCGCTTCATTGCTTGACCCTATAACCCGAAGGAGTCTGGTATCTCGCAATGATAACGATTGCCGGATACGCTTGAGACGTATCACAAAACAATTACGTATAAACACTTCAAAGAAATGTTTATGTCAGCATGATATACATTGTTAAAGAGCAGCTGTTCAATGAACAGTGATAAGAAGACGTTTAACGTCGTGCTTATCAATGGTCACGAAACAATCACAAACGGGTATTATACTTCACGTTAAGACAATGGTGGAGCCAAGCGGGATCGAACCGCTGACCTCCTGCGTGCAAGGCAGGCGCTCTCCCAGCTGAGCTATGGCCCCATTGTTTTTGCTGACCTTACCTCTTGCCATTAATTTCTGTGAGAAAAGCCAAGATGCAGCAACGTATAGCCTGCTATACGAGGAGCATTTTAACGCAGTATCACAGGAATTTGGTGGGTCTGGGCAGACTTGAACTGCCGACCTCACCCTTATCAGGGGTGCGCTCTAACCAACTGAGCTACAGACCCAAGAGGGGATCGTGCTTAAACCGTTTGCTCTACTATCTGATCAGGTAATTCATTGTGAGCGCTTACCGCGAGAGTGATGCATCGTTTAAGGAGGTGATCCAGCCGCAGGTTCCCCTACGGCTACCTTGTTACGACTTCACCCCAGTCATGAACCACACCGTGGTGATCGCCCTCTTGCGTTAGGCTAACCACTTCTGGTGCAGTCCACTCCCATGGTGTGACGGGCGGTGTGTACAAGGCCCGGGAACGTATTCACCGTGACATTCTGATTCACGATTACTAGCGATTCCGACTTCACGGAGTCGAGTTGCAGACTCCGATCCGGACTGAGACCGGCTTTTCGGGATTAGCTCACTCTCGCGAGTTGGCAACCCTTTGTACCGGCCATTGTAGCACGTGTGTAGCCCTACTCGTAAGGGCCATGATGACTTGACGTCGTCCCCACCTTCCTCCGGTTTGTCACCGGCAGTCTCCTTAGAGTTCCCACCATTACGTGCTGGCAAATAAGGACAAGGGTTGCGCTCGTTACGGGACTTAACCCAACATTTCACAACACGAGCTGACGACAGCCATGCAGCACCTGTCTCTGCGTTCCCGAAGGCACCAAGTGATCTCTCACAAGTTCGCAGGATGTCAAGAGTAGGTAAGGTTCTTCGCGTTGCATCGAATTAAACCACATGCTCCACCGCTTGTGCGGGCCCCCGTCAATTCATTTGAGTTTTAACCTTGCGGCCGTACTCCCCAGGCGGTCGACTTATCGCGTTAACTTCGCCACAAAGTGCGCTAGGCACCCAACGGCTGGTCGACATCGTTTACGGCGTGGACTACCAGGGTATCTAATCCTGTTTGCTACCCACGCTTTCGCACCTCAGTGTCAGTGTCAGTCCAGAAGGCCGCCTTCGCCACTGGTATTCCTCCCGATCTCTACGCATTTCACCGCTACACCGGGAATTCTACCTTCCTCTCCTGCACTCTAGCTTGACAGTTCCGGATGCCGTTCCCAGGTTGAGCCCGGGGCTTTCACAACCGGCTTATCAAGCCACCTACGCGCGCTTTACGCCCAGTAATTCCGATTAACGCTTGCACCCTCCGTATTACCGCGGCTGCTGGCACGGAGTTAGCCGGTGCTTCTTCTGCGAGTGATGTCTTTCCTAATGGGTATTAACCACTAGGCGTTCTTCCTCGCTGAAAGTGCTTTACAACCCGAGGGCCTTCTTCACACACGCGGCATGGCTGGATCAGGCTTGCGCCCATTGTCCAATATTCCCCACTGCTGCCTCCCGTAGGAGTTCGGGCCGTGTCTCAGTCCCGATGTGGCTGATCATCCTCTCAGACCAGCTACGGATCGTTGCCTTGGTGAGCCTTTACCTCACCAACTAGCTAATCCGACATAGGCTCATCCAATAGCGGGAGCCGAAGCCCCCTTTCTCCCGTAGGACGTATGCGGTATTAGCCTGGGTTTCCCCAGGTTATCCCCCACTACCGGGCAGATTCCTATGCATTACTCACCCGTCCGCCGCTCGTCAGCATCTAGCAAGCTAGATCTGTTACCGCTCGACTTGCATGTGTTAGGCCTGCCGCCAGCGTTCAATCTGAGCCATGATCAAACTCTTCAGTTTAAAATCATTGTGATGCTTACTCGTCACCCGAAGGTAACAAAAGCGCATCAAACTTGGCTCAAGGTTCAAACGAATTCATTCAAACTTTCGTTCTCATGACCGCTTGCCTTGATATTTGGTGATTTATCACCCTCATCGGCAAGCGCCCACATGAATTACCTGATCAAATTGTTAAAGAGCTTTCGAAGGCTGCTGCCGTTCGATGTGTGCATATCATACCGGTATTTTTTCTCTGGTCAAGCACATAGCCCAGTTTTTATTACTCGTTTTTACTGACGATGAACCCATGCATCAACGAGCCGTAAAAAGACCACAGCCTACTGCGAGCCTTCATCATCCCCAGCCAGCGCGTCAGCCGAAACGCTGGGCTAAAAGCTATCGTTGCAAAAAATAGCGACAACCCTGGCACAACAGTCCCGCTGTTAACACGCTTAGGCGGAAAAACGATTTTGGCTGTGCACTCACTGCCATAAATTACTCACTGCTCCTCAATAATGTTTTTGAAGATCCATATATTTAGAGAGATAAGCCGCTTATTCACTATGACCTTTGGACATCAGAGTGTCTTGACGCCCTGGCTCGCCGACTCTTCGCTCACTAGCCTGCGGCCAGGTAGATATTGATAACGCGGCATACGCTCACGTGCTGTTAAAGCAGCGAAATCACATTTTCAAACAGGGAATCTCACGTCTCTTTGCCTATCCCCCTCCAGCCCACAACAAATCTTAAGTTTGAGTAATATTTGCGACAAACATTGACCCAGCGCAAGCCGTCCTATTACTCGCCTATTACAATCGATTGAAAATAAGTAATTAAAGCACCTACTTTTATTAAGGGTAGATTAGCGAGCGGTAAGACTAGCCAATATAAGTGCTATTTAGAGTGCTACTCAAGCAGGGGGATCATCCATGAAAATGACGCAAAAAATTCTGCCCAGCATTATTGCCAGCGCAGCTTTAATATCCACTAGCACCGTCGTTGCAGAAGACGGCTTTGAGGATTACCGAGCCCGTTTTGAGGCGCTGCCATATTTACCGCCTATTCCCGAAAGCAACTCACTTAGCGAAGAAAAAGTTGAGCTGGGTAATATGCTGTTTTTTGAACCGCGAATCTCATCTAGTGGCGTCATTAGCTGCGCTACTTGCCATAACCCGGCGCTGGGCTGGGCTGACCGCATTCCTCGTGCAGTGGGCCATGATGGACAGGTAGGAGAGCGCAACACCCCAACCGTGCTGAACAGTGGTTTTTTTGAAGCACAGTTCTGGGATGGCCGTGAACCAGATCTTGAAGGGCAAGCGCTTGGCCCTATCGAAGCCGATGTCGAAATGGCGATGGATCTTGAAATGGCACTGGAACGCTTAACGGACTTTGATTTCTACCAGGAAAAATTTGCTGAAGCCTATCCTGACGACGAAGATCCAATCAGTGCCGACAACCTAGCCAAAGCGCTTGCATCCTTCCAGCGCACACTTAATACACCAAATTCGCCGTTTGACCGCTACTTACGAGGCGACCTAAGCGCCATTAGCGATCAAGCAAAGGATGGCATGGCAGCGTTTGTAAACAATGGCTGTATCGCTTGTCACAGTGGACCAGCGCTGACGGATAGCCGTTTCCATGCAATCCAGGTGCCAGGCTCTACAGACCTAGGCCGCTACGTAGTGACAGGGGAAGAGAGCGACAAGTACCGTTTTAAAACACCTACGCTTAGAAACGTCGCCGTTACCTACCCCTATATGAACAACGGTGCTACTGAAACGCTAGAGCAAGCAGTCGCCACTATGGGAGAAGAGATGTTAGGCCGCGAATTTGATGATGCTACGATTAACGATATCACTGCGTTTTTGCATACGCTCACAGGTGAAATGCCTGACTTTGAGATTCCCGCACTACCCTAGTGCTGACAAGATCATTAACGACACAGCTGCCGGCCTCGCGCCGGCAGTTGCTTCAATGCACATGGTTTATGCGTTCGCTAAACGCTGCATCAATACTTCACGGCGCGTCTCCGTCGTGAATGCTTCTTCGATCGCATGACGGTTTAACGTACGAAAAACATCTTCGCCCCAGCCAAATGCTTCAGCACAAGCTAAGTGGTTAGTAAGTAAACCACCCCCAAAATACGCTGGATCATCTGAACTGATCGTCACTTTTAACCCTTCCGATAGCAACCTAGGGAGCGGGTGGTCGCTTAATTGTTCAACCACTTTTAGGCTAACATTTGAAAGTGGACAGACGGTTAGTACCGTTTGCTGCTCTCGAAGGCGCTGAATTACAGCGTCGCTCTCCAAACAGCGCACGCCATGATCAATACGCTGCACATCAAGCACATCGAGCGCCTCAACAATATAGCTGGCGGGGCCTTCTTCACCCGCATGAGCTACACGCACTAAACCGACATCCTTCGCACGTGCAAAGAGTGTTTGAAACTTGGAGGGTGGGTTATCACGCTCCGCACTGTCTAGACCAATCGCGTCAAGAAACTTCCAGTAAGGAGCAGCCTGCTCAAAAACGTGCAAGGCTTCATCCTCTGGACGATCCCGAAGGAATGCCATGATCATACCGACAGACAAATCTAGCGACTCTTCAGCATCATCTTTAGCTTGCAACAGTCCCGCCATCACAACTTCAAGCGGTACGCCGCGCTGCAAGTGCGCTTGTGGGTCAAAGTGCATATCGATATGCACCACACCCTCTTCTCTTGCTCGTTTAAAGTAATCCATCGCCAAATCATAAAAGTCCTGCTTATTGCGCAGGACATTCATGCCCTGGTAATAAAGATTTAAAAATCCCTGTAGATCATCAAACTGATAAGCCGCTTTGACGTCTTCAATCGTTGCATAAGGCAGCTTAATATTATTCCGCTGCGCAAGCTCAAACATGAGCTCAGGCTCAAGGGAGCCTTCAATATGCAGATGTAGCTCTACTTTTGGCAGCTGGCGTAAAAATTTATGCATATCGAACTCCTGTAGATCGCTTAAGTCACTGAGCTATTGATGCCAGTATCAGTAATTAGCTGACCTTCAGCAAGCCGCCAGTAATATTCAACTCCCGGCAATAACGCTGCATCGTCTATTTGGTGGATAAAATAAATCACTGTTTTTTGGTGAAGCCACTGATCTAAAGCACGCGCTATGTGCCGTGCCGTTTCTGCATCCACACCAGCAAAAGGTTCATCCAGCAACACTACGCTTGGGCTACGCAAAAACAAGCGCGCCAAGGCCACCCGTCGTGCTTGACCACCGGAAAGCTGCTGCCCTTTTTCACCTACCGGAGTTGCCAGCTGTTGTGGTTGTCGCTGTGCCCAGTCGCCTAATGCTACTTGATCCAACGCATTCCATAGCTGCTCATCACTTGCGTTGGGATTAGCAATGCGTAGATTCTCTGCCAATGAGCCATCGAAAAGGTCCACTTGTTGAGACAACATCGCGAAACAGGCTGCACGGCTATCTTCTGTCAGTTCAGAGGGAGCAACACCTGCTAAGCTGACATCACCCGTAGATGGCGACACACGCCCCATTAGCAGCTGTGCAAGTGTTGATTTACCAGCGCCAGAGATGCCTGTGATCACTGCCCGCTTGGCTGCTGGAAGCTCCAATGAAACATCTTTTAAAGCAGGCTCAAGCATGTTGGGATAGCAATACGAAACGCCATTAACGCAAAGTGAATAAGTTTGGTGCTCGTCAGAAAGGACGGTTGACGACGGACTAACGGTATTCGCCGCTAACATGTTCAACCGCTGAACCGCCGCATAGCTTGCCCCTAGCTTAATAAAAGCTGCCGGCAACAGGTTAAATGCTTCATTGATACCCAAAATGATCAACACAACCATCACCATAATTGGCCCGTTGACGCGCCCTTCAACCAAAGCAGTGCTGGCAAGCCACAATACGGCTAATAACAACATGCCGGTCACGAGGGAAACCAATGCACTACCTAACGCCGATTTAAGCGCTAAGCGCCGGTGATTAGCGGCAGCGTACGCTTCATGGTGAGCAATCTTCTGCTGGTGCCAAGCACTCGTGCCGTAACTCATCAGCTCTGAGGAAGCTTGAACTTGATCAAGCACTAAGTGGCGTAGCTCTCTTTGATCGGTAACCTGCTGGTGACTGTTGAAAAATCCAAACCACGCATAGCCCAACGTAATAACCAGCCATAGCAGCCCCAATGAGAAAGCAACCACCAGCGCAACGCCCGGCAACCAAATAGCGATAAAAGCTGACACGGCGAGTAAGCACAACAGCGCAACAAGCGGCGGAATCAGAAGGCGAAGATAAAAGTTATCCAGAGTATCGATATCTGCCGTTAAGCGGCTTAACCAGTCGCTAGCGCGACGGCGACGTAAACTGGCATCGTCAAGGCGCGTCAAATATCCGAACACCCGAAAACGTAGATCCGCCAGCAGCGTTAATACCGTATTGTGGTTATAAAGACGCTCTACGTAACGTGCAACCGTCCGTAACAAGGCGAAAAAGCGAATACCGCCACCGGGCACATAAATATCTAAAGAAGACGGCAGCCCTGCCGCTAATGCGATACCCGCCAGGGCACAGGAAGCTATAAACCACCCCGATAAGCCGAGAAGAGAGAGGCCTGCGAGCAGGGTAATCCAGACCAGCAGAGCGCCAAGCAAAAAGCGTTGACGGCGGCGCAACAAGAGAGCAAGCCAGGGCTTGAACTCACGATAGATAGACTTCATGCGGCCACCTCATCGAGCTTACCTGCTTTACATACGAAGTGCCGAGTAGCCACATTAACGATGGCGGGGTGATGCGTTGCAATCACCAGCGTTTTTCCCTCTCTAGCCCACCCAAGTAGCGCCTGAATGACGACCTTTTCCGTTGAAGCGTCCAAATTCGCCGTCGGCTCATCCAGGACTATTAGCGGCGCTGTACTTAAATAAACACGGGCAAGGGCAAGACGTTGAGCCTGCCCCCCCGAAAGGCCAACCCCCCGCTCACCAATCATGCTTTCAAGCCCGGCAGGTAATGCCCCGAGTAATGCGGTTAACCCAGCCCTGTGCAACGCCGCCACCATCGCTGACTCACTCACGTCTGGATTAGCTAACCTAAGGTTGTCGGCCATACTGCCTTGAATAATGCACGGATTTTGGTCAAGCCACGCCACGTTTGATGACCGACGGCGATACTCCCCACTGGCTGGTGCCATAAACCCTGCTAAAACGGCTAACAACGACGATTTACCGCTCCCCGACGCCCCAGTGATGGCCACAACATCACCATTAACAATGCTCAAATTCACACCTTGCAGTGCAGGTTCTCGCCCGGCATATCCCACACTCACACCGGCTAACTCGCACTCTACGCCTTGCGCCTGGGGTACCGCTATATAATGAGGCACCAACGGTGGCTCATTCAAAATTGCAACAATACTTTCCGCAGCCCCTAACGCTGCCGCACGATCATGATAGTGCTGGGAAAGCGTGCGCAGAGGTTGAAAGAATTCAGGCGCCAGGAGCAGCACTGCCAAACCACTGAACAGTGTAAGCGATGGTGAAGGACCGTAATCGATATAGCCCAGCAAACCAAAACCTACATACATAGCAACAACCGCAATCGCGACAGACGCAAAGAACTCAAGCACTGCAGAAGATAGAAACGCCAGCCGCAACGTGCGCATACTTAAACGGCGATACTCATCTGTGGCATACCACACCGCTTGCTGCGCGGAGCGAGTGTGACCAAAAAGCTGCAACGTCGTCATGCCACGCACACGATCAATAAAATGCGCGGATAAGCGTGAAACTGCCGCAAACTGGTCTCGATTCAGACGCTCAGCCCCCATGCCTACCAGCGCCATAAATAACGGGATAAGCGGCGCCGAAAGGAGCAGGAAAATAGCGACTAAATAATCGAGCCACCCCACCACGCAGGCTATTAGCAGCGGCAAAGCCACCACAATACGCAACTGGGGGTAAAAGCGGGCGAAGTAACCATCCAGTGCATCAATGTGTTCCACGGCCTGAGTAGCCAACGCGCCACTTTGACGCTGAGTCAACCAAACAGGCCCAAGCTTCGCGATGTTCGCTAACAGCTCGGCTCTAGCAAACTGACGAATTCGAAGGCTTGCCTCAGCACTTAATGCTTCTTGCCCCCAAAGGAAAAGAGAGCGAAGCACTACCGCTAAGGCCAACCCGCCAAATAGTGGCAAGAGTTCCGTGAGCGAACGGTGATGAATCACTAGCTGGTCAACGAACCAGGCTAGCCCCACTACCAGCGCCATGGTTTGAATACCGGCTAGAACACCGCAAACGGCTGCCCCCGCTAGCCGGTGGCGCTCTCGTTGAGCGAGTATTTTCAGCCAGTAGCGCGGCGCAATATGTGGCGTTTCACTTTGATCACGATCAGGCATAGGGCTAGTGGTACCCATCACCCACCCTTACCTTGCCGCGGAACACCCAATACGTCCATGCGGTATAAGTGAGAATGATAGGAATAACAAACACCACACCTACCAACAGAAATAGCTGAGACTCAGGCGCCGAGGCAGCGTCCCAAATTGTCAGGTCTGGGGGAACAATAACCGGCCATTTACTAACAATAAGGCCCAGGTAAGTAAATACGTAAATACCTATTGTGGCGATAAACGGAACACTCTCCTTTCGCTGCTTAACCGCCCGATAGACCGTAAAGGCACACAGCAGCGCAAGTACCGGGAACACCCAGATTATTTGTAAATGACCAAACCAACGCTCCCAAACCGCGGGGTCAACAAAGGGGGTCCATAAACTAATAATCGCAAATACGCCCAGCACAAGAGCTAGCAGTAAGGGCGTTATCTTATACGCCCACTCCTGAATGTGGTCTTCGGACTTTAAGATCAGCCACGTGGCGCCCAGCAGTGCATAGCCCGCCATCAAGCCTAAGCCCGTTACAACCGAAAATGGGGTGAGCCAGTCAAAGGCACCGCCGACAAAGGCGAAATTTTCAACGCGAAACCCTTGGATATATGCCCCCACCACAGCTCCTTGGGCAAAAGCGGCAACCGCCGATCCCCAGCAGAACGCCCTATTCCACCAGCGGCGGTTACGACGTGACTTAAAACGAAACTCAAAGGCTACACCGCGAAAAATCAGGCCTGCCAGCATCAGAAAAACCCCAATGTAGAGCGCTGGC
This sequence comes from Vreelandella venusta, assembly GCF_044809155.1. Lineage (GTDB taxonomy): Bacteria > Pseudomonadota > Gammaproteobacteria > Pseudomonadales > Halomonadaceae > Vreelandella > Vreelandella venusta_B. The sequence goes on along the minus strand of NZ_CP085241.1, from coordinate 1,470,417 downwards.
AAGAACACCGAATACACCAGTGGAAATGCGCCTAATAAACCCGCCCCACCTAATACTAACCAAGTTTCGTTGCCGTCCCATACAGGCGCCACAGAGTTCATCATAACGTCCCGGGCATCTTCGTCTGGGGCGAAGGGATAGAGTATCCCTAGTCCTAAATCAAACCCATCCATTAAGACGTACATCATGATGCCAAAGCCGATGATGAACGCCCATATTAGCGTTAAATCAAACATTTCCATGTTTAGCTCCTAACCGGATCTACGTCATCGTCAAAGGGTGTATGGGCAGCAGACATGGGGCGCATAGGCCGTTGAAAATTTTCACCTGCTGTTTCACGCTCTTCTTCCGGCAGCATGCCATTGCGTACCACTCGCGTGAGGTAGTAGATACCCGCGTAAAACACCACACCATAGACCAATACGTAGCCAATCAAGGTAAATAGTGCCATCGGGCCTGTTAGCGACGGGGTAACCCCCTCAGCGTGGGTCATCATGCCATACACTAACCAAGGCGAACGGCCTGATTCGGTGACTACCCACCCGGCCAAAACCGCGACAAAAGGCATCGCAATCATGCCCGTTAACGCCTTTAGGAAGACGGCATTGTGATAAATGCCTCCTTTACGACGCAAGATTAAGCCCGCAAACGCCACGGCAATCATTAATAAGCCAATACCCACCATCACGCGGAACGCCCAAAAAACAATGACTACCGGCGGCTGCTCATCAGGTGAGGCTTCTGAAATGCCCGGCACCTCGCCATCTGCTGAATGGGTCAAAATAATGCTCGCCAAATTAGGGATTCCCAAGGCAAAGCGGTTGGTTTGCGCCTCTTGGTCGGGGATAGCAAATAACAGAAGCGGTACATTGGTGGATGTTTCCCAATTCCCTTCCATCGCCGCCACTTTAGTCGGCTGGTGCTCTAGTGTATTTAAGCCATGATAATCACCAACGACAGCTTGAGCGGGCGCCAGGAACAGTAACAGCCACAGGCACATCGAAAGTGCTCGGCGGTTCGCCTCTGGGTCGCGATTTCTCAATAAAAACCACGCGCTAACCCCAGCAACAACAAATCCGCCGGTAAGGAAAGATGCCATGGCCATATGGGCAAAGCGGTAGGGAAAAGAGGGGTTAAAGATAGCTTCCATCCATGACACGACATGGAAGCGGTTATCAATCAGTTCGACTCCTGCCGGCGTGTGCATCCAGCTGTTGGCGGACAGAATCCAAAATGATGAGATAAAGGTGCCAATGGCCACCATAATTGCGGCAAACAGATGCACACCCTGCGGCACTTTTCCTCGACCAAACAGCAATACCCCAAGGAAAGCCGCTTCCAAGAAGAAGGCCGTAACCACCTCATAGCTGAGTACAGGCCCCAAAAAGTTAGATGCTGCCTGGGAGAAGTTGCTCCAGTTCGTTCCGAATTGGAACGACATCACAATACCCGATACTACCCCCATGCCAAACACCACAGCGAAGACCTTTGTCCAAAACAGCGACAAACGGTCCCAAGCTGGGTTCTTGGTTTTAAAATAGAGGCCGTGAAGCAAGGCAATATACGAGGCTAAGCCTATGGTAAACACAGGGAATATAGCGTGAAACGATACAACAAAGGCGAACTGTATCCGCGATAACACCAGGGGGTCGAGTTCCATTACACTCTCCTAAGACCTGAACAATTATCCCATCAAAGGGGTCACACAAGCTTAGTTGAGCCGAGGTGGCACTGCATTTTAGTTATAAGCACTAAGCTTATTCTCTTACTTCCGGTTATCTTACAGGTTCGACAATAGCTATACAGAGAAAGTTTGCCGCTGAACTGTGTCGCATTGACGCAGAGATAAAAACACGTCAGCTAGCGACAACGATACTCACCATATAGCCCGTATATGCAAGAAATAGCGCCAGCAAAAAACCGCCTTCAAACCGGTTAATCCGACGAGGGCGACCGCGCCAGGAGAATGCAAAGAGCACCATCAACAGCGTCATACCCGTCATAACGCTCCAATCGCGCACCAGCACCTCACGCCCCGCTTCAATGGGGTGAATAACCCCAGCCAGCCCCACGACTGCTAAGCTGTTGAATAAATTGGAACCTACGACGTTACCTAGCACCATATCGTGCTCTTTGCGACGCAGTGCACTAATAGAAGATGCCAACTCTGGCAGCGAAGTGCCTATTGCAACCACCGTCAAACCGATAATCAGATCACTGACACCAAAACCCACGGCGATCTCAACCGCTCCCCATACCAATAGACGAGAACTCACAATCAAAAGAATTAAACCCACCAGTGTCCACATAAGCGCTTTGCCACGGGACATAGGCTTACTATCCAACGTCTCTGCAACCTCTTTCACCAGCGGATCATCCGCTTGACTGCGAGAGCGAACGACACTCACGCCGATGAAGAGCACTAGCGCGACCAGCAATACCAGAGCCTCCCAGCGTGAAATCCATCCATCAAACAGCATGACACCGGTTAAAAGCATGACGGCAATTAATAACGGCATCTCTTTACGAATGACGTCTGAATGCACTGCCAATGGCGCAATAAGCGCTACAAAACCCAACACTAGACCGATATTGGCAATATTTGAGCCATACGCATTGCCTACCGCTAACCCCGGATTTCCCTGCATAGCGGCCAGTACCGACACGGTCATTTCAGGCGCAGACGTCCCAAAGCCGATCACAAGCATGCCAATCAGCAATGGAGAAAGCCCAAGCCAGCGTGATGTGGCTGCGGCACCATCAATAAATTTCTCGGCACTCCAAATAAGTAAGATCAACCCCACCAACACAGCCAGATAAGCAAGCAACATTTCAGTTCCTTAATGTCGTAATGTTAGGCACTATCGCGAGTGCATCCTTGTCCAACGCTACACGTGCGTCAAGTAGAGTTTATGCATCGGTTTGACAGCCCGGCCCACCATCGTATTAGCTTTAACTACTTAATGCATTGAGAGTTCCTGTTGACCCAAAGCCCTTTAAAAAGACGCCCGTTGCCGGTTAATACGCCGCTCGTCGACCGTTCGCCGCCTGAAATACGCGTTCAGCGTAGGCGGCTGCGCGCTTGCCATGAGTGTGACTGGGTGTCCGCCCTCCCCCCCCTTAAGTCTGGCGAGAAAGCCACTTGTCCGCGCTGTTCTCATGTACTGGTGAAGCGTAATCGTTATCCTGCCCAGCGCAGCATGGCATTAGCACTCGCTTCACTTATTGCCCTTCTCATCGCGATATCGTTTCCTTTTGTCAGCTTTAACCTAGGAGGCGTGGGCAATCGAATTGAGCTGTCGCAGACCGCGACGACATTGATTACCTTTCATCAACCCGTTGTCGCCATTGCGGTCATCATGACGATTGTCGTGCTACCAGCGATTTATTTGGTGGGTGTTATTTGGCTTCAATATGGGCTTTTACGCGCCAAGCCCATGCCCTTCAGCCGAGATATAGCGCGCTCTCTTGCCCATCTAACTCCTTGGATGATGGCTGATGTCTTTATCATCGGCGCGCTAGTGAGCCTTATTAAAATCGCAGGCATGGCGCAAATTGAGCTGGGTATCTCTTTTTGGTCGTTCTGCATTTTTGCAGTGTTATTACTCAAGACGTCACAGTCCCTTGATGCCGACTGGATGTGGTTTTCGCTGGAGGGCGAACCCCTAGCGCCTGAAGGAACAAAAACCGGCACCACTGGCGCAAGCCAAAGCGTCACCGGGTGCCCTACCTGTGGATTAGTCAATCGCCTTTCATCACAAAGCAAAAACCGGTGTATACGCTGCCATGAGAAGCTTCATCAGCGCTTACCTCACAGCTTACAACGCACCTGGGCACTGCTTTTTGCCGCCACCATTATGTATATCCCGGCTAACGTCTACCCCATCATGACGACCACCAGTCTAGGTCACACAACACCATCCACCATTATTGGCGGGGTAGTGCAGTTGCTACAAATGGGCTCCTGGCCGGTGGCAGCGGTTATCTTTATTGCGAGCGTCATTGTACCGGTAGGTAAGCTAGTCGCCTTGGCATGGCTCTGCCTTGTGATAAAGCGCAGCAACGAACTGAACGCCCAAAGCCGTACCAGGCTTTACAGGCTGACCGAATTTATCGGCCGCTGGTCAATGGTCGATGTGTTTGTCGTCGCCATCTTAGTTGCCCTAATAAGGGCTGGCTCATTAATGTCCATTACCCCCGGACCAGCTGCATTAGCCTTTGGAGCCGTGGTAGTGTTCACCATGTTAGCGGCCATAACCTTTGACCCACGCTTGATCTGGGATGCCCCACCACCCCGCTCTGCTCGCCGTAAAACGGCCACCAAGGAACCTGTTGATGGCTAATAATTCAACCCCGCAACAAAGACCAACACCGCCAGAAGAGAATAACTTGCATAGAGCGAAGTCTTCGCCTCAAACCAGGCTTTCGCCTATCTGGATTGTGCCCATTGTCGCTGTCATTATTGGAATGTGGCTGGTATACGACAACTACTCAAGCCGCGGCATGCTGGTCACGCTCAATATGGAAAATGCCGAGGGCATTGAGGCGGGCAGTACATTAATTCGTAGCCGTAACGTTGAAATAGGCCGGGTACAAAGCGTGCGGTTATCCGACGACCTTTCACACGCGGTATTGACTGCCCGCATTCAACCTGAAGCCGAGGCGATGCTTCGCGAAGACAGTCGTTTTTGGGTCGTCAAACCGCGCATTGGCCGAGAAGGGATCAGTGGCCTTGGCACCGTGCTTTCCGGTGCCTATATTCAGCTTGAGCCAGGCAGATCGGAGGAGCCACGCCGAGAATTTCAGGTCAGCGACGTTCCACCGGTCGCGCCTGCTGGCCAGGCAGGCCTGCAAATCCGCTTAGTCAGCCAGTTGGGCAATTCACTGCGCGTAGGCGACCCGGTCTCTTTCCAAGGCTATACCGTAGGTCGTGTTGAAGACACCCGCTTTGAGCCTGAATCTCGTACTATGCACCATCAGGTCTTCATAGAAGAGCCCTATGCGCAGCTTGTAACGGACAGCACCCGTTTTTGGACCTCCAGCGGCGTTGATTTTCGACTAGATGCTGACGGCGTGCGTGTCAATGTGGAGTCCCTGGAAGCCCTCTTGGGCGGCGGAGTTACCTTCGGCGTTCCCGAAGACCTTCCCATGGGTCGACCGGTAGAAGCCAATGCCAGCTTTAGCCTCTATGCGGATGAAGACAGCGCCCGCGAAGGAACCTTTAACCGCTATCTCGAATACGTGTTACTGGTTGAGGATACGGTACGCGGTCTCTCTAAGGGAGCACCTGTAGAGTTTCGTGGGGTTCGCTTGGGCACCGTTGCTGCGGTTCCCTGGAATTTTACCGCCCCGCAACCCGATTCAAGAGCCCAATTTGCCATACCTGTCCTCATCCGGATTGAACCGCAACGTCTAGGGATTGAAAACGAAGACATCGATTTAGAAATGTGGGAGGAACGCTTTCAGCGTATGTTCGGCATGGGCCTGCGCGCTTCATTAAAAAATGGCAACTTGCTAACAGGCGCTCTCTTTGTGGACCTTAATTTCCAGCGTGATTTAGCAGAACCGTATTTGGCTGAGACCTTCTCAGAACGCACGGTTTTCCCCACCGTGGCAGGCGGTTTCGCACAAATCCAAGCACAGTTAACCAACTTACTGGATAAGCTCAACGCGCTAGAAGTAGAGCCACTGCTCGCTGGCCTGGATCGTAATCTGCAGGTGTCTGAGAGCGTACTCAACGAAGTTCGTGAGGTTACCGCCTCAATGAACCAGCTGTTAAATGACCCAGACACTCAAGCCATTGGTGGCAACCTTAACGCTACACTTGATGAACTACGCAGCACGTTACAAGGCGTTTCGCCCTCATCGCCTGCCTATCAGGAGCTAACCACCGCGATTCAACGCTTAGACCGTTTAATGCGTGACTTACAGCCCCTCACCCGCACCTTAAATGAAAACCCCAGGGCGCTGCTGTTCGATAATCTGGATACCCAGGACCCAATACCCCGTGCTCCACGCTAACAAGGAGTTGTCATGCGCTACCTAGCGAACATTTTACCGCTGCTCAGCCTAAGCCTTTTGCTGTCGGCTTGTGCCAGCAGCGTTACCCCACCCGCTCGTTACATGCTACCCAGTAGCCCGGCGGTAGACGCCCCCGCCCTGCCCCAAGGTACACTGCATGTACGCTCGCTGCGGCTAGCACACTATTTAGACGTTGACGGTATTGTGATGCAGTTAGATGACATTACCCTCCATGAAGCGCGGGAGCACCAATGGGCGGAAAGCCTCGTCCGCCAGCTAGAGCGCTCTCTACGGGCACACCTGGCGCATGAGCTACCTACGATCCAGGTCGTCCGAGAAGAGAGCAATGCATCCAACGCTCTCACGTTGCAACTGGAAATTGACCAGTTCCAGGGCAGATATGATGGCATTGCGGTAGCCAGTGGCCAGTGGCAACTCAGAAGTGCCAGCAATGAATTGCTGGCATTGAAGAGCTTTAACGTTAAAACAGAACTCAATGAAGATGGCTACCCAGCACTCGTGCGCGCGCTCAGCTCCAGCTGGGCTAACAGTGCCGCTCAGATTGCGAACCAGCTGCAACAAGGCAACTATTTTGAATAGCGTCCCCAACGTCCTGTAAACGTGCAAATGCATAACGTTTATTTGGTTTTTTAAAAAACGTTCTTAAACTAAGACTCAGGCTACTTAAAAAACCCGAACAAGGATGCGTTATGAATAGTGACGGCAATACCTTTGACGTTGAGGCGCTGTGCAACCATCTTGCAAGCTTAACGCACTCTCTTGAAGCATGGCTTACAGGTGACTTATCACTCTCGTTACTGGAAAAAGCCCAACACAGCCATGAGGCGCTCACTGACGTGCTCATTACTCAAGGCGTGTCGACTGAGACCCTCGCATCCCTGGAGCGCATCGAACGCTTCATTGCTGAACAAGCTCTTGCACTATACAGCGCGCCCTGTTCTGCCCAGCAGCAAGCACATATTCTCGAAAACTTTACCGGCCCGCTGATGACGCTAGACGGCATTGGACCTGCTACGGCGACACAACTGTTTGACGCGGGTATAGCACACCCCAACCAACTCTTTGAGCTTAACGCCGAGGAAGTGGCGGCATTGCCTTTGCCTGCTGCCAGTCATGCACGGGTTACCACGCTTTATACCCAGCACGTTGACCATCAATAACCGCGTTGCAAGGCGCCGCCAGCCCACATTCGTGATACACTAAAACAATGTATTACCGTTATCTTTCAGCTTCACCCCGTCACCCCCGTAAAAACCTTGCGTCACGCACTGGTTTTTTATGACTAAATAAATATCGTTTGCGGCTGCATACACTGTTTGGCAGACGTTGCTGCCGCGACGGTGAATCACCCTCGCTTTTTGAACATGACGCTTAGCAACCCGCCGCATGCCGGCGTTGCTTGCTAGGTGATTGCGGAGAACGCATGAGCTTTTCTGAACTTGGTCTGCACGATGACCTACTGCGCGCGGTTACCGCGCAGGGCTATACCCAGCCAACCCCTATTCAATTAAAGGCTATCCCCGTTGTATTAGAGGGACGAGACCTACTTGCCAGCGCCCAAACCGGCACGGGTAAAACAGCTGGCTTTACACTGCCTATGCTGCAGCGGCTGGCTAACGGCAAGCGCCCCGCTAAGCGCCAAGTAAGAGCTCTAGTGCTCACGCCAACGCGTGAGTTAGCCGCACAGGTAGGTGAAAGCGTTTCGGCTTACGGCCAACACCTTGCGCTTCGCTCTCACATTATTTTTGGCGGCGTCGGCCAGCAGCCCCAGGTAGATGCCTTAAAAGCAGGCTTGGATGTTTTGGTTGCCACCCCAGGCAGGCTACTGGACCTTCATCAGCAAGGCCATGTCGATTTGTCAGCGGTTGAAATTCTGGTCCTTGATGAAGCCGATCGCATGCTCGACATGGGCTTTATTCATGACATTAAGCGGATACTGCGCCTAGTGCCTAAGAAGCGTCAAAACCTGCTGTTTTCTGCGACGTTTTCTAATGAAATACAGGCACTCGCCCAGCAACTGCTCGATAATCCCGCGCTGATTGAAGTTGCACCGCGCAACACCACAGCCGAAAGAATCGAACAGGCCATTTACCGCGTTGATCGTGACAAAAAGCGCGAATTGCTTGCTCATTTGATCCAGCAGCATAACTGGTTTCAGGTATTGGTATTTACACGCACCAAGCATGGCGCCAACCGCCTAGCAGAACAGCTCTCAAAGCAAGACATTCCTGCGATGGCCATCCATGGCAATAAAAGCCAGGGCGCCAGGACTCGAGCATTAGGCGCTTTCAAAAGTGGGGATCTACAAGTGTTAGTGGCTACCGATATCGCCGCACGCGGGCTGGATATCAATGAGCTTCCTCATGTAGTGAACTTTGACCTGCCAAATGTAGCGGAAGACTATGTGCATCGCATTGGTCGCACGGGGCGTGCCGGCAGTAATGGTGAAGCCATATCATTGGTATGTGTTGATGAGCATGGCTTGCTCAGCGGCATCGAGCGGTTGATCAAGCAGACACTTCCCAAACGTATCGAGCCCGGTTTCGAACCTGACCCCAATGTTAAACCTGAGCCCATAGAAAACGGACGCCGTGGCCAGCGACAACCCCGCGCCAAACGTAAGCCTGACGGGCAGTCCGCGCCGTCAGGCGGCGAACGCCGTCGCGCCCGCCGCTAGCCTGCCGAGAAGGAATATGCGAAGGTTAACGCCTTGCATATTCCGGTATTACCGCTGAATTGATTCATGGAGTGATTATGGCGACGAAGCAACTAATTAATGAATACCGTCAGTGGCTTACCTTTCAGCATCAAGAACAGTTGAGCCGCGAACATCAAGGTATATCACAGCGCCTTGAAGACGCACGCGCTTCTTCGGCACAAGTGCTTCAAGCCTATCGCAGCATGGCAGAAAAGGCATCGATCGAAGGCGCCTGCTACCGTACGCTTTTTTTACGCGAGCGCGACAGCAATGACGCGCTCCCCTGCGAAGGCTGGCTCTTCGTACGGCGTGTACTCAGCGAAGGCAACAGCACGCGGGTGCGTGTGACCCTGCTAGAAACGTTTACCCTTGAAGAGGGCATTATCGCGCCTGGCGATAAACCGGCACGCAAGCTGACCCTCGAAATCTATGATAAATTAGATATTAATAAAGGAATGCGCACCCAGGTTCGGGTAGATTGTTTGGATACTCCTCAAGATTATCACTTCATTACTCTACTCGATGCCGTGCGTGGTGATTTACGCCCACACCTTCAATAAGCACCCGCTATGGTCTCTCGTCGTGCCCTAACGTTCATCTTACTGATGTTCGTAGTTGGGCTTAATTTACGCCCTGCTATGTCGTCGGTTGCGCCGTTGCTCAACCGCTTACAAGAAACCGCCGGTTTAACGCCGGCGGCGGCGGGCATCCTCACCACGTTACCGGTGCTTTTTTTGGGCCTAGCAGCCCCACTTGCACCGCTATTGGCTCACCGGTTTGGCAGTGAACGTGCGTTAAGCGGCGCGCTTTTATTATTAGCCAGTGGACTAACACTGAGGGGGCTACCGCTGCCCGGCAGTCTGTTTATTGGCTCGGCAATGGCGGGCGCCGCAATCGGCATTAGCGGCACGCTGCTGCCCGCCCTAGTGAAACGCGAGCTACCCGAAAGTGCCGACTTACTCACGGGGCTTTACACCATGGCGCTCTGCTTTGGGGGAGCACTGGGTGCTGGCCTTAGCGTTCCGCTTATGCAGTGGCTAGGCAGTTGGCAGTTGAGTTTAATGAGTTGGTCACTGTTGGCGCTTGTGGCACTTATTCTTTGGATCGCAAAAGCCCCCGTGGCCCAGCGCTCAGAACAACCCGCCGCATCAAAAGCCCCGCTCTTACATTTACTGCGCAAACCGCTGACATGGCACGTGATGCTGTTTATGGGCATCCAGTCCTCAATGGCCTATATCGTGTTCGGCTGGCTGCCCACCTTGTTGGTATACCGCGGATATAGTGAAGCAGCGGCGGGCTGGACAATGGCTATTTCCATTATGTGTCAGTTAGGTGCTGCCCTTGCCGCCCCTTGGTTAGCACGCCTGGGTAAAGACCAGCGCCCCGCGCTGCTATTGGTACTGTTCAGCACTGCACTTGGCCTATGGATGCTGCTCATCGCACCGCTTGCCTGGAAGTGGCCGGGTGCAGCACTGCTGGGTATTGGCCAAGGCGGCAGTTTCAGCCTAGCGCTTAGCCTTTTAGTATTGAGAACCGCTACGTCACGTTTAGCCGGTCAGCTATCAGGTCTCGTTCAAGGTGGAGGTTACACCCTTGCAGCCCTTGGGCCATTTGGCGTGGGTTTGATGCTCCAAGCAGGGGCTAACATTGCCGACATCGCTTGGCTACTTATTTTATTGATACTAGTCTGCTGCGGTTTTGCGCTACTCGCTGGCCGTAAACGTCAGCTAGACGATCAATCGGGCGAGCTGTTAGTACATAACAACTAAATGACTCACGATGCTAGCCAGTAACAGCGACTCATGAGTGCAGCCGTCAAACACTTTAGGATAGAACTGTGAGTACGATTTCAACTTTAACGTCTATGGCGCCGACTAAAGATCGCCTGCTGGTTATTTATACCGGTGGCACCATTGGTATGTTGCAACAAGCCAATGGCTTGGCTCCTGGCGGCAATTTTAGTGAACGCTTACACCAGGCATTAAACACGCTTCCCCTGGCACAGCAGCAAAGCCTGCCCGCTTTTGATGTCATCAGCTACGCATCGCTAATTGACTCAAGTACTGCCACGCCGCTTAACTGGCAGCAGTTGGCGAAAGACATCGCCGACAACATAAACGCGTATCGTGGCTTTGTGATTATTCATGGCACGGATACCTTAAGCTGGACAGCGTCCAGCCTTGCCTATCAATTACAGGGAATAGACCGCCCTGTGGTTCTGACAGGCGCCATGCAGCCGCTAGAAGCCTCGAATAGCGACGCGTTAGACAATCTATACGGCGCGTTTCGCTTTGCCGCTCAACCAGCGCTGCAAGAAGTCGCCATCTATTTTGCAAACCGACTGTTACGAGGCGCGCGCTCCGTTAAGCAGCATAGCGAGGCAGCCGATGCCTTCTCCTCGCCCAACTATCCTCTACTTGGCGAACGAATAGGGGAAGACTTTATACACTACCCTAGCCGGGGGCTGGTCCACCAACAGCGTGGCGCTCCGCGATTTGAGCTCGTTGACTATCGGCCACTGGCCCAGGGAGAAGTCGCAAGAGTGATTCTATGGCCTGGCATTAGCCCCTGGCAACTCAAGGCGACGCTGGGAGATTCGCGGTGCAAAGGTGCGCTTATACAGCTATGGGGAGCAGGCAACCTTCCCAGCAACCCAGAACTGCTTGCCCTGATCGCCGAAGCCAGCGGGGAAGGAAAACTGATCGCCGCGATTAGTCAATGTCCGCAAGGAAGCATTCATCTTGGCGCCTATGCAGCGGGCGATGGCCTTGCAGACGCTGGCGTACTATCAGGCGATGATATGACGCCCGAAGCAGCCTACACCAAGCTAGTACATCTGCTTGCGCAGCCGCTCTCGCTAGAAGACCAACGCCACCGCTTCTTAACGCCCCTTGTGGGCGAACGCTAACGCGCCGTTGAGAAAAGAGACTGGCATAGCCGCTCATTCACGCTATGTTTAAGTGTACGTTAACCACTGGAAAGGAAAGCAAAATATGGAACAACCCGTACACCATTTTAGCGAACTTTTTGAGCAGCTCGGCCTACCATCAGACGCTCAATCTATTGAGCGATTTATTCAGCGCCACTCTCCACTACCTGAAGAGATGGCCTTAGCGGATGCTCCCTGCTGGAATGAGGGTCAAGCGGAGTTTTTACGCGAAGCCGTTGATGAGGATGCCGACTGGGCTGAAGTCGTCGACCATTTAGATGCTTCAATGCACAAAAATTCCTAATTTACGGTATTGCATACAGCAGTGTGACATCCAACAGAATGCTAAAACCTTCGCGCCGCTTCAACGCGGCGCCTGAACCAGCTTCCTACCAGCAGTAGTACCGCTAGCGCCAGAAGAGGAAATATAACGTCAAGCTGAAGCGCATTCTCCTCTTCAATCGCTTCCAGCGCGCCATAAATAGCACTGCTGTAAACTGCCCATTTCACCGATAAACCAAGCGCTGCCGCGAGTAAATAACGGCTCAGCGCGATGCGCCGCAAACCGGCTGCAAAGTTGATTACCGAATGGGGAAAGCCCGGCAAGACACGCAGCGCGCACTGGGTAAGAAGATCGCTACGCGCCTCTAACGTGTTCATAACCTTGAGCGTCAATCCTTTTGGGTTCCAGCGGTCGCCCGCGTTCGCCGCTAACAGGTAGGCCCCCCATGCGCCAGCAACACTGCTAATCGTCAACATAAATGTCGCAATCAACGGCGAATAAAAGGGAGCGATTAACCACAGGCCAATGCTGCCTGGCAGCCCGATGGCTAACGTTACCGCCATTGTCACCATGACACCCACGATCACAACAGGATGATGAGACATCGTGGCTGCCCAGCGTTTTACCGCTAGTAGATCTGGGGAGTACCATAACCACACGTAAGCGAACATCGCCACAACCGCGAAGCCAGCGGCCCACCGCCATGAGTAGCGTGTAAAATTATTCATGCAGACGGGCTTCAACCCGTTCGAGTATTTGGCGGCTAACTTTACCAACTAGCGGCTTGGCCGCTTTATTAACCGCTTTTTCCATTAAACGATTACGGATTTCATAGCGTAGCGTTAACTCTACCTTCGTACCTTCGGGCACCGCGCGCAGCTGGTAGCGTCCCTGATTCTTGACCCCTTCCAAGGACTCCCATGCCAACACATGAGGAGGCTGAATCTCTGTCACTTCCACATCGAACGACCAGTCCATTCCGACCGCCCGCACATGCCAGCGGTAACGGTCGTTGCCAAGCGTATCGATTGAGCGAATTAGGTCAGAGTAGTCCGCAAAATCTTCAACACGACGCAATAACTCAAATACACGCTCTGGGGACGCTTTGATAATCTCACTATGTTCTATGGTGGCCATGAGCTTGTCTCTAACAGCTGGAATAAATAGCTTAACATGCCAAACCATACCGACATACTCAACGACATAGCACCCCCCAAAGCTTCTCTACTGGTCATAACACACCACATTGCGTACACTGCCGCACTTCCGGACCGGACCCCGGAACACTGCCTTGCCAAGCGGCAAGCACACGATAAATTCTCCGACAATGAGCATCTTGTATGTCACCTACCGCTACACATGGCGCTAGCGCGTCAACCACCGTCGTGATCTACTCAGGCGGTATGGACTCCTACACTGTACTGCACCGCGCCTTAAAAGAAGGCCTCACCGTTCATGCTCTCTCGTTTGATTATGGGCAGCGCCACGCACGAGAATTGATAACAGCACAGAACGTATGCCAACAGCTAAAAGTGCCTCATCAAGTCGTCGATATACGTGCCATTCACGGTCTGATCGATAACTCAGCACTAACCAACGACACCTTCGCCATGCCAGAAGGCGACTATGCGGCAGACAACCTGCGCGCCACGGTCGTTCCAAACCGCAACATGATCCTCCTCTCGCTTGCTATTGCTAAAGCGGTCAATATTGGTGCCCAACGGGTCGATTATGGCGCCCATGGAGGAGACCACGTCCTCTATCCCGACTGTCGTCCTGAATTTGTTCAGGCAATGAACCACGTGTCTGGTATCGCTAATTTTGAACCCGTCACGATCCACGCCCCTTACCTTCAATCTACCAAGGCGGAGATTTTACGTGACGGGCTCGCTATGGGGCTGGACTATCGCGACACCTGGACCTGCTATGAAGGGCGCGAACTCGCCTGCGGGAAATGTGGAAGCTGTCGCGAACGCTTGGCCGCTTTTGCCGCTAACCAAGCCATCGACCCACTTGCATATACAAACGACGATTCGCAAGAGGTACGCTGATGTACCAGGTGAAAGAGGCGTTTTATACGCTCCAGGGCGAAGGCGCCCAAGCAGGCCGTGCCAGTGTATTTTGCCGCTTCAGCGGCTGTAACCTCTGGTCAGGCCGAGAGATTGACCGTGCTAACGCCCAGTGCACATTTTGCGATACTGACTTTGTCGGCACTAACGGTATTAATGGCGGTAAGTTTGCCACGGCAAACGCTCTGGCCGAGCATATCCATGCACTTTGGCCCCAAAGTACCAGCCGGGCAACGCCCTATGTTGTCTTCACGGGGGGAGAGCCACTTTTACAGCTTAATGCCGAGCTGATAGCAGCATTGCACAGCCGTGGGTTCGACGTGGCAGTGGAAACCAACGGCACCGTCCTTCCTCCGCCAGGTATCGATTGGTTATGCGTTAGCCCCAAGGGCGCTAATCCCCTTGCCGTCACCCAGGGGGACGAGCTAAAGCTGGTTTACCCCCAGCCCGACGCGCCACCAGAAAACTTTACCTCATTAGACTTTGGCCATTTCTTTTTACAGCCTATGGATCGCGGCAGTGAGCAGCTCAATACACAGACGGTTCAATCAACAACCGCTTACTGCATGGCTAATCCACAGTGGCGTCTTTCGCTGCAAACGCACAAAATCGCAGGATTTGAGTAATGTCGCTATTTGTTAACCACCTGACCCATATTGATGTCTCTCTTTGGTGCCCGGAAAAAGGCTTGAAGGGGTGCAGCTGGCAAGTGGATGCCCTACTGGACGGAGAGCTGGGTGAAGACGGTATGCTGTTTGACTTTGGTGAAGTGAAGCCTTGGATCAAACGCACCCTCGACAGTGGCCTAGACCATACACTGCTAATCCCCCTTAAAGCGCAAGGCGTTGAGGTCAGTGAGTGCCCTGAAGGCGTTTGCGTTCGAACGACGACTCCCTACAAACTGGAAGTACGCGGCCCCGCCGAAGCATTTACGCTACTCCCCTGGGAGACGATTACCATTGAAAATGTCGCGGATTTGCTAAGTAGCACTCTCACGTCGCAGCGGCCAGATAACGTGCACTATGTAAAGCTAAGCTTAAGCGATGAAGCAATTGAAGGCGCAGCTTACGGCTATAGCCATGGGCTAAAACGCCACTTAGGTAACTGCCAACGCATTGCCCATGGACATCGCTCACGGCTCTATATCTGGCAAGAGGGTGAACGCCAAACAACACTAGAACAGCACTGGGCCGACTGGTTAGACAACCGTTATTTGCTTGAAGAGGCCGATATCACGCGCCAGGATGACACCACGCTCACCTGCCGCTATATAGCTGCCCAAGGAGAATTTTCACTCACTCTCCCTAAGGCTCGCTGCTGCATATTGCCTAAGCCGACGACCGTCGAAAATATTGCCTCATGGTTAGCCGACCAAATATCCGTACAGAGCGGAAAGTCATCTTCAGTACAGGCATTTGAAGGGATTAACAAAGGCGCGATGGCTGACGTATTAACATGAGCAGTAAGGTCATTGCGAAGCAGCCGGCAGCGTGCCGTATCGGCTGCGGGGCATGCTGCATCGCCCCCTCCATCACATCCCCTATACCGGGGATGCCTCACGGCAAACCCGCTGGGGTGAGATGTGCTCAATTAAGCGAGGACAACCTATGTAAGTTGTTTGGCCATCCCACTCGCCCGGCGGTGTGCAGGCAGTTCGAGTTTGATAGCCAGGTGTGTGGCGAGCACCGCGAACAGGCGATCGCCACACTCACGTGGCTTGAAAAAACAACCGCCTAGATAGCGCGCTTCTTTAAGTAAGCCAACATCAGCTCTCCACACTTGTCGCATGGGAACGACGGTCTAGCAGGCTCATCCAACGCACTAAAACGGGCGCATCGCTGTGGCTAATTTCGCCTAACAAGCACCTAAATGCCTCTCTAGCCTGCTGGTCGCTAGGCGCAATACGCGTTAACCAAAACTCCAGCGCCGCTAACTCCTGGTGACGATTACCGTGCTCGCGAGATTGATGAACCGCCATTTCCGCGAGCGCTTTTACCTCATTGGCTGGATGCCCGAGTAAATCGCGCACTTTAGCCAGCTGGGTAGCAAGCTCAGGCAAAAACAGCGTGGTTCGCTCACGCGCAATAACTAAACACTGATCGAGATAATCCTCAGCCTCAGTCAGCTCTCCAAGCTCAATACAGGCATCTGAGTACCACAACACCGGGCGCTGATAACGATCGCGGCCATTGAGCTCAGCCATTTGATCTAAGCTCTGACGTATTTGCGCCAATCCACCTTGATCGCCTGCCAAGGCACGTTGCCACCCCAGCACACCCTGGGCAGAGATCTGCCAAAGCTGTAAGTCCGGCGTTTCCGTCATTGCCGCCGCACGCTCAGCATGACGTGCAGCAAGGTGCACATGACCCAGCTGGCGATAAAGCGCAGCAGCAAACATTAACGCCATCGCTAACGTGCCAGGATGCCCGATTTTCTCAGCTAGCCGAATAGCGGATGAGACATGCCGTTCAGCACGCTGATAATCTCCCCGCAAACAGAGCGCCCACCCCTGGAAACACGCAGCCGTTACCTGCGGGTGATCTGAGAACGGTAGCCACTCAATCATCATCTGGGCGTTAAGTGGATCGATCTCATCGAGATGGTCGTGGGCCTGCTGAATTCGACCCGCCCAATACTCGCACTGCGCCCTGGCATAGTCGGCCAACCGTTGATAGCGGGGGTCTTCCAAGCGCTCAGCAATATCAGACAGAGTAGATGCCAAAGAAAAAGCATCCGCATGGGCATAGCGCTGGCTACGCCCCACCCATAAACCCCATTTGACGAGGAAAATTTGTTCGAGATCTTCTGGCTCATCAGAGGCTTCACCACACGGGTGACGCAACAGCTCTCGGGCACGCACAAAACTCTCATGCGCAGTTGGCGAGCCATGCCCCTCAAGCGCGAAAGCAGCCTGTCCACGCACCGTCAGCAGACTCACTTCCCGCTCTACTGGGTGTTCTACATGGCGCAGACTCGCTAACCCAAAATCTGCCATACGCAGCGCCGTTCGATTGGCGCTCACTTTTAACGCCTCGCGAGCGGCGAGCTCAAAGTAACGAGCGCCACGGGCATAGTGACCGCTGCGGCGCAAATGCGTAGCGAAGTCGCCAGGATGCCTACTAATCCACACCGGGAAGCGCTCTTCAATCAGCGTTACCACTTGCTGGTGTAACTTAACCCGAACATCTCTAGGGCATGAAAGGTAGGCGGCCTCCTGAAGAAGCTGATGACTAAACTGGAACTCGTGTTCACCGCTCTCTTTTTCAACGGACTCAATAATTTCCAGCCGTCGCATATGCTCAACGGCCTGGGTAAGACGCGCCTTGTCCCAACCGCTACACTCAAGCAAAAAGTCCAACCTAAACCGCTTACCTAGCACTGCTGCCACATGGGCTATTTCGCGGTCGCTTTCAAGTTGATCGATACGGCTAGCCAAAAGGCCTAATAATCCCTTGGGCAACTCGTCGAACTGCACGCTGCGACCTTCCCGGCGATCCATATCCAAACGGCGGCAAATTTCTTGCATATACAGCGGCACGCCATCGCAACGCTCAATAATTTGATTGCGCAACCGCGGGCTTAAGTGAATTCTATAGCGTCTTGAAAGTTGAGACAGCAAGCGAGATGACTGCAGTGCATCCAGTTTACTGAGCGAAATTTGCTGGTCCCAATGTAGCTTCACAGGGAGGGGCTCACGGCCGTGGTGACTCGCCACCAGCATAAAGGCCGTGTTGATAGGCAACCGCGCCTGAAGCCCTGCCAATACTTTAAAGGAGGGTTCATCTAGCCACTGCAGGTCATCAATCATCAGCACCAGCGTTTTAGCCCCAGACTGCTGATCGACTAAGCGGTGCAGCAGACGAACTACCAGCTCGACGGCTTCACCATTTTGGGTAAGCTGAGTAATCTCCTGGACATCTCGGACACCAAGCGCCTCTTCAAGCAATTGCTGGCGCTGCTCGTCCAAGGGTTCTATTTCCAGCTGAGCCTGTAACTGACGGATAGCGTCGCAGGTGGGCGCTGCTTCTAAGAACCACGCCACTAAGGTACGTGCAACGCCATAAGGTTCCAGCACCGAAAGGCGCGTGGTGGGTTGCCAACAGATAGCGGCATCGCGGCTAAGCTCTAACTGACGAAACCCCACCATCAACGCGGATTTCCCCATTCCTGAAGCGCCACGTACCAGCACACTCTGACGTAACCCAATACCGGCCCGAGCGAGGGCATCGCGCAACGTACGCAGCGAGGTCTCGCGGCCCACTAGACTTGGCGGCAATGCATCACGACCGCCCTCATTTTGGCCTAACACCAGGGCGCGTAGACGCACACGGCCATCGCTGGCGACCAAGCGCGACACAAGCCTAGGCTGAAGATCAAGCGCAGGCGGCATATGCTGGCTCGACTCTTGGGAAATGACTAGCTCACTACCTTCTGCTGCGCTCATCAGCTCCAAGGAAACCTGAGTAACCTGGCCAAGTGGATCTGCTAGTTGGCGCTCAGGCAGGTACACAACGCGACCACTATGAAGCCCTGCAGCCAGTTCAAACTTGGGCGGTTCGCCCTCTCCGGTCCAGTGCCGTGCCGACTCCTGTGGCAGCGCTTGGCGGCAGTGCTCATATAGAGCCACAAGCTCGGCCAGCTGGTGCGCAGGCCCATGAGTACCAAAACAGGCGAGCCCCAAGCCACCCGTTGCTCCCGGCAACCAGAATCCCCCTAGATGGTGACACTGCTGCTCTAACCAGCGTAGTAGTTCAAGTTGCAGCGCTAAGCAGTTGCGCGTTGCAGCACGCTCTTGCCAATCCCCTTGTAGCCTTAGGCGGATCGCCATGACAGAGAGCTGACGCAGCTCAATCTCATCTTCCCTAAGCGGCTTGCTATCCGCTGCTAACGCGCGAGAAAACGCCCCCTGAGGGCTCATCGCACGCGGGTCATGATGGCCGTCTGACCAGTAAGTGGCTAACT
This sequence comes from Vreelandella venusta, assembly GCF_044809155.1. Classification (GTDB taxonomy): domain Bacteria; phylum Pseudomonadota; class Gammaproteobacteria; order Pseudomonadales; family Halomonadaceae; genus Vreelandella; species Vreelandella venusta_B. Next base: position 1,451,434 of record NZ_CP085241.1, on the reverse strand, counting down.
GTAAGAAGCTCGGTTCGGGCTGCTGTCCAGAAAGGGCCAGGAGCTGCAAATAACTGTTGAATTGCTCATGAGCCGCCGCCATTTGATTCTTTTCAGCCAGCTGGCGCACTAAACGCTCGTGGAAAGGCCCATAGCCTGAAAAGCGACTGACCAATCCTTCTAGCATGGGATCAGGCACATCGGCATGGGCTTCTAACACCTGCTCAGCAAAGCGAATCACGCGTTGACGCCACTCATTTCTTACCTGAACCAGCCAGCGCTGGAACTCACTACAGTTAGCAAGCTGCAGCTCTTCAATCAAATCGCCTTGATAACACGCCATTACCGCCTCGAGCGTGGCTAAATCCCGCGGCCCTTCCAACAGTTGCTGTAATTCGTGTAGATCCACCTGCCAATGGTTGGGCAGCTGGAAAGCGATCGTTTGGCGAGATACGTTCAGCACGTGCTCAGCATTATCGCCCATGGACTGACGAAGACAGTGCAGCGCGTGGCGCAGATTGGTTCTGCCGGATGAGAGACCTTGGTCGGGCCAAAGCAATTCAGCAAGCGCAGCGCGATTAACCGGCTGGCGGTGCAACAACAAATAAACCAAAAGGGCTTTAACTTTGTCGTAGCTGAAATGTGTCAGCACATCTTCGCCTTGGGTTAGCGAAAAGTGGCCAAAAAGAGTCAGCTGGTCTGTCGGTTGAGCATCGCGCATGATACACATCCTGCCTGAGGCTAGCGGTGGCTTAAGCTGGCACGCCACTATGAAAACGAAAAGCCGTATCTGGCGAAGTTATCAGCTCCGCTTCACGCGCCACGAAAAAGGCGATTCGATCATCTAACGAATCATCAGTTTGCTGCCGTGCAAGCAATAAATAATCTTCAAAATGGCGCCCTTCCGACTTCACTAGCGTACGGTAAAAGCGCGCTAGCTCTGCATCTAGATATGGAATTAGACGAGCAAAACGCTCACAGCTACGCGCTTCTATTAATGCACCAATGATAAGTACGTCAATTAGCCGTTCAGGGTCGTTGCTGCGTAAATGCTTGCGCAACCCTTCAGCATAGCGAGACGCAGTGAGGTGCTGATAGGCCACGCCCCGTTTTTCCATCAACCCTACCACCTGCTCGAAATGCAGCAGCTCTTCACGGGCAAGTTGTGACATTTTACTGAGCAAAACGGGCTGATCGACATAACGATAGAGCAAGCTCATTGCCGTAGAAGCCGCTTTCTTTTCGCATTGCGCATGGTCAATTAGCAGCGTTTCGGGATTCGCTAACGCCCACTGTAGCCACACATCCGGCGTTGGGCATGCCAGAAAAGATTCAAGACTTTCCGGCAATAGATCATCTGCTTGTAGCCCATGATCCACCGGTTTCAGCGCACTTAGTTGTATCGACATAACACCATTACCAATTTCTTATCACACTATTGTACAACATATTAACGCCACATGGCGTTGTTCCCTTTATAACCGCGTGTGTTTTAACGCCAAATAACAACAGGAAAAGAGGTTATCAGCCGCTATTGAGCGAACCACACGCACGCTTATTTGCGACGTTATTTGCCCAAATGGTGCGACTTTTTCAGCACGCTTTTCACTTCATCAGCAGAAGGTATGGTAACGCGACAGCACCATAATCACACCCGCACGTGGCATGATTCACTCTCCGTAGGTAAAAAACTTACAGTGTATTGGCCTAAAATTTTAAATCGGCCCGTTCAAGAAACTAAATATCAGCTCATCAACATAAAGTACAACGCGCCCAGCCGCTTGTCTCCTTAACATTGTCGACAGTTTGCCGTAGAATCTCAGCCATCCACCAGACGCTGTTTGTCAAGCGTATGTCATGTGTACGGGCGTATATTCAATACCGTGTGAGTATGCGTTCGCCACCACTAGAAGATGAGAGGGCCCCAACGTGCTTGAAGCTTACCGCCAACATGTCGAGGAACGCGCTGCTGAGGGCGTCCCGCCCAAGCCCCTAAATGCTGAGCAAGTCGCTTCCTTAATTGAGCTGCTGAAAAATCCGCCAGCGGGTGAAGAAGAAGTCATTCTTGACTTGATCACCAACCGTGTGCCGCCAGGCGTTGATGAAGCTGCTTATGTTAAAGCAGGTTTCTTAACCGCGATTGCCAAAGGGGAAGCTACCTCTCCGCTAATCGACAAAATTCACGCCGTCAAACTTCTCGGCACCATGCAAGGCGGTTACAACATCGTCTCTATGGTTGAGCTGCTGGACAATGAAGAGCTGGCTCGTGAAGCTGGTGAGCAGCTCAAGCACACCCTGCTGATGTTTGATGCCTTCCACGATGTTGAAGAGCGCGCTAAAAACGGCAACGCCGTTGCTAAAGACGTGATTCAATCCTGGGCTGACGCAGAGTGGTTCCTTTCCAAGCCTGCTTTAGAAGAAAAAATCACGCTGACGGTGTTCAAGGTACCGGGCGAAACCAATACCGATGACCTCTCCCCCGCCCCGGATGCGTGGTCGCGCCCTGATATTCCGCTGCATGCTAACGCAATGCTCAAAAATGAGCGCGAAGGCATCGAGCCGGAAGTCCAAGGCACCACGGGTCCGCTGAAGCAGATCGAAGACGTCAAAGCGAAAGGCTTCCCAGTTGCCTACGTGGGCGACGTCGTTGGTACCGGCTCTTCGCGTAAGTCAGCCACTAACTCCGTACTCTGGTTCTTCGGCGACGACATTCCTTACGTCCCGAACAAGCGCGCTGGCGGCTTCTGCTTCGGCGGCAAAATTGCGCCTATCTTCTTTAATACGATGGAAGATTCCGGTGCGCTGCCGGTAGAAATGGACGTTTCCAAGCTGGAAATGGGCGATGTCATCGACGTTTACCCCTACGCAGGCAAAGTGTGTAAGCACGGCACTGACGAAGTCGTTTCTACTTTTGAGCTGAAAACACAGTTAATTCTGGATGAAGTACGTGCAGGTGGCCGTATTCCGCTGATCATCGGTCGCGGACTCACCGGCAAAGCGCGTGAATCATTAGGTCTTGAGCCATCCGACGTATTCCGCCTGCCTGACCAGCCAAAAGACACCGGCAAAGGCTTTACGCTCGCTCAGAAAATGGTCGGTAAGGCGTGCGGTTTGGACGGCGTGCGTCCAGGCATGTACTGCGAACCCAAAATGACCACGGTTGGTTCTCAGGACACCACGGGGCCAATGACGCGTGATGAGCTAAAAGACTTGGCGTGCCTGGGCTTCCAAGCCGATCTGGTTATGCAGTCTTTCTGCCATACTGCGGCTTACCCCAAGCCGGTTGACGTTGATACGCACCACACTCTGCCCGACTTCATTATGAACCGCGGCGGCGTATCACTGCGCCCCGGTGATGGCATCATTCACAGCTGGCTTAACCGCATGCTGCTGCCTGACACCGTAGGCACCGGGGGTGATTCCCACACCCGTTTCCCGCTGGGCATCTCGTTCCCAGCCGGTTCAGGCTTGGTAGCATTCGCCGCAGCCACCGGCGTTATGCCGCTGGATATGCCGGAGTCTGTACTGGTGCGCTTTAAAGGCGAACGCCAGCCAGGCGTTACCCTGCGCGACCTGGTTCACGCTATCCCGCTTTATGCCATTAAAAAGGGTCTTCTCACCGTTGAAAAATCCGGTAAGAAAAACGCTTTCTCTGGCCGCGTACTAGAAATTGAAGGCCTTGAAGAGCTGACCGTTGAGCAAGCTTTTGAGCTTTCTGATGCGTCTGCCGAGCGTAGCGCTGCGGGTTGTACCATTACGCTGTCTGAAGAGAGCGTTACTGAATACCTGAAATCCAACATCACACTGTTGAAGTGGATGATTGCGAATGGTTACGGCGACGAGCGTACCATTAGCCGCCGCATCGAAGGTATGGAAGCATGGCTTGCTAACCCGAGCCTGATGCGTGCTGATAAAGATGCAGAATACGCCGAGGTTATTGAAATCGACCTCAGCGAGATTAAAGAGCCGGTGCTTTGCGCCCCGAACGACCCAGACGATGCGCGCTTATTGTCTGACGTTGCGGGCCAGAAGATCGATGAAGTGTTCATCGGCTCGTGCATGACCAACATCGGTCACTTCCGCGCTGCCGGTAAGCTGCTTGAGAAACAGCCCGCAGGCAGCCTGAAGACCCGTCTATGGCTGGCGCCGCCCACCAAGATGGACCAGCACCAGCTGACCGAAGAGGGTTACTACGGCATTTATGGCCGTGCAGGTGCCCGCATGGAAATGCCGGGATGTTCATTGTGTATGGGTAACCAGGCACGCGTTGCTGCGAAAAGCACCGTGGTGTCTACGTCTACACGTAACTTCCCGAACCGTTTAGGCGATGGTGCCAATGTCTACCTCGCCTCGGCGGAACTGGCAGCGGTCGCCGCTGTAGAAGGCCGCCTACCAAGCGTTGAAGAGTACCAGCGCTACATGAGCGAATTTGACGCTATGGCGGGAGAGATATATCGTTACATGAACTTCCACGAAATCGAGGAGTATCAAAAAATCGCCTCGAACGTGATTCCGGTTGCCCAAGAAGCTTAAGATCCTTGTTGCAACCGATCTATCGCCGATGCTCGCACCATCGCAGAACAGGTAACAACTACCTTTTTCTGAGTCGATGACCGAACGCCCCGCCCTGCTTACAGGTCGGGGCGTTTTTTATCGCTGAGTCTGTCGCCAAGCCTTAACAAGCAATTTATTAACAAGCTAACTATTGATAGAAAGGAGCATATAATGTCCGCAACAACGATCGTGACCCCGGATTTATGCGATGCCTATCCTGACGTAACTGTTCTTGAACCTATGTTTGCCAACTTTGGCGGCGTCGACAGCTTTTATGGCCCTATTCGCACGGTGAAATGCTTTGAAGATAACTCCATGGTGAAGCAGGCCGTAGCCGAACCTGGCGAGGGCGCGGTGCTAGTCGTTGATGCAGGAGGCTCACATCGTTGTGCCATGCTAGGTGACATGCTGGCCGAGCAAGCCGCTAAAAACGGTTGGGCAGGCGTTGTCATGTTTGGCTGTGTGCGGGATGTCGATATCTTGGCAACGCTGCCCTTGGGAGTACAGGCAATGGGTAGTCATCCACGAAAAAGTGAAAAACGCGGTGAAGGCCAGCGAGATATTGCCGTGACCTTTGCTGGTGCCACCCTGCGACCAGGCCAATGGCTCTATGCTGATAATAACGGCATTATTATTGCGGAGAAGGCGCTCGACCTAGCTGAATAGCGTACCTTGCCAGGCGTGGCAGATAGTGCCACCCTGGTGTCTCACTTTGACATTTTTGTGACCATGCAGCCGTTAAATCAATTAGGTTACGCGTTATTAAAAACCCTTCGTGATCATCTTCGTCCTCTGATTGCGTATCATCTACTCTTTACACTACTCGCCACCGCGCTCTTGGTGCCCTTGATTGCATGGGCGGCTCGGGCCGTGCTGGCTCAGCTTAATCGTGTGGTGATTACTAATGATGCGCTGATTAGCTTGCTGTTTAGCCCTTTAGGCTTAATAGCTATGCTGGTGGGGCTTGGATTTACCTTCTTGCTGATCTATTGGCAGCAAGCAGGGATGTTAATGGTGGCCGTAAAGCCTAAAGACAATCACTACCAGCTTGCGTTTGAAGCACTGTGGCACTGCACAAGACGTTTACACGCCCTAGCCGGCTTAGTCGTCTTACAAGTCGGTACGCATCTACTGCTACTAGCTCCTTTTATGGCTGGCCTTGCTTGGTTGTATGATTTTTGGCTGAGTGGGTTCGACCTCTACTACTTGCAGAAGGCACGCCCCCCGGCATTTTGGTACTTTATAGTCAGTGCGCTTCCTTTGTTAGTTGGCTGGGTAGCCCTTGCCGCATGGCTCTACTTGCGCTGGCTGCTGGCCCTGCCACTAGTCGCGCTAGAGCGCTATAGCCCCTACCAGGCGCTCAAACGAAGCGTTGTATTAACCCGTGGATGGCACCGCTCTATCGGCATAGCGGTATTGACCCTCTTGGCCATTATTATTGGCCTACCTTTCATTGCTACCTGGCTGTTTGACCTGGTCTTTACGCCTCTTCTTTGGTGGTTACCTGAACGTAGCGCGGTACTCATTCCCGCGATGCTTGCGTATTTAACAGGCTATATATTAGTAACACTTACCCTTACTTTTTTAGGTATAGCTACCAACGCACTGCTGTCTGGCTGCCTCTATTTACAGCTAGCGTATCGCGAAGAGCGCCCCTCTCCTCGTTCTGAACAAGCACATCCGGGACGCTGGGCCTGGGCAATCGAACTCAGCGTGATATTAATAGCGGCACTTCAAGCTTGGTGGATTCTCAATAGCTTCGAGATAAGGGATCAAGTAACAGTTATTGCCCATCGTGGCAGCTCCATGGTGGCCCCGGAAAACACTCTGGCTGCTGTAGAGCAAGCATTAACAGACCGCGCTGACTATGTGGAGCTTGATGTACGCCTTAGCGCTGACAATCATGTGCTGCTCTACCATGACCGCACTCTAGCGCGCTTAACCGGAGATTCCCGCGAATTCGGCGATTTAACGCGAGAAGAGCTAAGCCATTTCGACGTGGGCAGTTGGTTTGGCGATGCCTATCAAAATGAAAAAATTGCAGGCTTGGATGAAACCCTGGCGCTAGTACGCGGCCGGGCAGGTTTGATGATTGATATGAAACCCATACCCGGCCAAGAGCGGGCGCTGGCTCGCGCTGTATTGGAAACCTTGGACGCAGAAACGGATATTCGATACCACTGCTGGGCCTCTCAAGAGAGCACATTAATGGCGGTCGCTAACTGCGGGTTACCCAACGCCCTGATGGATATGCGTATAGCCACTATGTCGCCAGACACGGTTAGCTATATCCAACAGCAGACCCCCGAACTACGAGTCACGCTGCTCGCCCAGCTGATACTGCCCGGCAATCTTGATCGCCGAAGCTTTGATGCACTAGGACTCAGGCATAACCGCATAAATCGACGGGAAATCAGCCTAGCCGCGCATTACGGTTACGAAATACACGCATGGACGGTTAATGATACTGCGCGCATGTCGACGTTAATTGATCTCGATGTTGATGCCATCATTACCGACTATCCCAATCGGCTGCGTGCCTTAATGGAAGAGCGCCGCACGTTAAGCGACGGTGGGCTTATGCTCGTGAAACTACGTAATTGGCTGCGAGAGTAGCTGGGGGTAACGAACCACCCAGCTAGCGCTCTACAAGCGGCGGCCTTAAACCGCCGTTTATTCTCTAACTTCCCATTAATCTCCCATCACCACCCCTTCTCGGCGAGGATCTGCACCTCCAAATAACGTTCCGTCGTCTAAGCGCATAATCGCCTGCAGACCACTAGTTAGCTCTCGCTCAGTAACCGTATGCCCGCGCTCGCGTAAATCCTCTATCGTTTCGGCAGGAAAGCGCCCTTGCTCAACAAACACATCGCCACCTAAGGTAATCGCATGAGGTAAATTCAGCGCGGCTTGCGCGTTTTGCCCCCAGTCACGCATGGCCACAAGCGTACGGGCCGTATAATGAATAATAGCGGCCCCGCCGGGGGAGCCTAAACTGGCGACTAACTCGCCGCTCTCTTGGTCAAAAACCAGCGTCGGGGCCATGCTAGAGCGGGGACGCTTACCCGGCTCAACGCGGTTAGCCACCCGTTCTCCATCAATTTCAGGCACGAATGAGAAATCAGTTAGCTCGTTATTGAGCATATAACCGCCGGGAAGCCCCGTCCCACCGTCAGCCAGCATCCGTGAGCCAAAGGCCTGCTCTATAGAGGTTGTCATCGCAATGGCATTACCTTCTGCATCGACAATACTCATATGGCTAGTGCCATACTCGGGCTGCTCAGGCTGGCTTGCAAAGCTAACCGTTTGCTCTCCTGGATTACCCGGCTCAGCGCTGTCGCCCATACTTTCTGACTCAATTAAGGCACTACGACTGGCAAGATATTCCGGCGCTAACATTGATGACCAGTCGCCCCCAGGTGCCTCGACAAATGTGGGATCAGCGATATAACGACCACGATCTGCGAACGCTAAGCGAGACGATTCCAAAAACTGGTGCAACCAGCCGCTGCTGGCAGCAGCATTATCTAACGGGGCTTCTAAGAGAGGCTGTTGATCCAGCATGCCTAGAATCTGCATGACGGTGATATGCCCAGAGGAAGGCGGAGGAAAACCGCATACCTCCCACTGCTGCCAAGGCGTGCACAAAGGCTCACGCTCTAACGCCTGATACTCGCTTAAATCATCGAGCGTCATTGCACCAGGGCGTGCAGGGTGCGTTTGGACACGACTGACTAAGTTTTCAGCAATATCGCCCTCGTACAGCGCTACGCTCCCTTCGCTGGCAATGCGCTGTAAAATAGCCGCTAAGGCGGGGTTCGTCAGTGTCTCTCCTATCGCGATAGGCTCGCCGCTGGCATCGTAATAATAGGCCTTTGCGATCGCATCCTGGCGCAGCGCTTCATCGTTAGCCAAGCTGGTATGCAGACGTTGACTCACGGCAAAGCCCTCCTCAGCCAAGGTAATGGCCGGCTTAAAAAGCACCTCCCACGGAAGCTGACCATGCTCTGCATGAGCTTTTTCAAGCATTTTAAGCGTGCCCGGCACCCCGACGGAAAGGCCACTTGCCACGGCATCCATAAAAGCAAGCGGTTTGCCATCCTCTATAAATAGCTCACCGGTAACCGCTGCGGGGGCCGTTTCTCGGCCATCGTAAGCCTGAACGCGTGCGCCATCGTAGTGCATCAGAAAAGCACCGCCACCGATCCCGCTGGACTGAGGCTCCACCAAGGTAAGCACCATCTGAACCGCCACCGCTGCGTCAACGGCATTGCCACCTGCTCTTAATACTTGATAACCCGCATCGGTTGCCAACGGGTTGGCTGCAGCCACTGCAAAAGACGATGTCGCCCAACCCGGCTTTTCTTCGTATCCTGAACCCACCTCAGGTGTCACAGAGGGAGCTTCGTAGCTAAACCCATAGCTATACAGCGGCAATAGCAATAAACCTGTTAGCGTCACATTTGACTTAATGAACGACATAACTTTACTCCCTGTTAAAACGTCTGGCAGCCCCCGATCAGCACCTTGTGTTTTGCATACCCCTATCTACTTTGATACCGCAAGTACTATGCGTGCCGCGTAGTATTTTAAGCCAGAACACTGAAACGGCTTGCTGTCCAAACCACTAATGAATAGTAGCCTATTAAACGCCTGCGCCCGGCACAATGGCCGGGCGCAGCAGCACTTAGCAGGTTTAGTGGCGTCTAAGCAATCGTTTCTCCCGCCAGCATAAACCACGTCTCCAGTACCGCATCAGGATTTAAAGAAACGGAATCAATACCCTGTTCCATCAACCATTTGGCTAAATCAGGGTGGTCCGAAGGCCCTTGCCCACAAATGCCTACGTATTTTCCTTGCGCTTTACACGCTTGAATGGCCATAGCAAGCAGCTTTTTAACGGCAGGATTCCGTTCATCAAATAGGTGCGCCACAATGCCTGAGTCACGATCCAGACCCAGAGTTAGCTGCGTAAGGTCGTTTGAGCCTATGGAGAACCCGTCAAAGTACTCGAGAAACTCATCAGCCAACAGCGCGTTAGCAGGCAGCTCGCACATCATGATGACTTTGAGGCCATCGGGATTCTCGGGCCCGCCCCGCTTCAGCCCATTAGCGGCGAGCAGCTCAACCACTTCACGCGCCTCATCAGGTGTACGTACAAAGGGCACCATGATTTCGACGTTGTCGAAGCCCATCTCTTCACGCACACGCTTTAGCGCCCGACACTCCAGCTCAAAGCAGGGGCGGAAAGCCTCTGAAATGTAACGAGACGCCCCCCGGAAACCGAGCATGGGGTTCTCTTCGCCAGGCTCATACAGCTTGCCGCCGATAAGATTTTCGTACTCATTCGATTTAAAATCCGACAGCCGCACAATTACCCGCTGAGGATGGAACGCCGCTGCTAGCGTCGAAATACCCTCCACCAGCTTATCAACGTAGAAGCTGACAGGGTCTGCGTAGCCAGCCGTGCGCAAGTCAATGACTTGCTGAAGATCAGCAGGCAACGTGTCGTACTCAAGCAGCGCTTTAGGGTGCACGCCGATCATACGGTTGATAATAAACTCAAGTCGGGCTAGGCCCACACCCGCATGGGGCAGGCTAGCAAAGCCAAAAGCGCGATCTGGATTACCGACGTTCATCATAATCTTAAAGGGAATTTCTGGCATGGCGTCGACACTCGACACCTTACAGTCAAATGCCAGCAGCCCTTCATACACGTGGCCAGTATCACCCTCGGCACACGACACGGTCACATCGATGCCTTCTCTAAGCTGTGTCGTTGCATCACCACAGCCAACTACAGCCGGAATGCCCAGTTCTCGCGCAATAATCGCCGCGTGACAGGTACGCCCACCGCGATTGGTCACAATGGCCGAGGCGCGCTTCATGATCGGCTCCCAATCCGGATCCGTCATGTCGGTAACAAGGACATCCCCCTCTTGGATTTTGTCCATCTCATCGGGAGTAAGCACAATTTTCACGGCACCGCGGCCAATGCGCTGCCCAATGGCTCGGCCGGTAATCAGCGTGCGTCCTTTCTCGCGCAGGTGGAACCGCTCAAGCTTGCCCCCCTCCTGCTGAGAGACCACGGTTTCAGGGCGTGCCTGAACGATATAGAGCTTGCCATCATCGCCATCAAGCGCCCATTCGATATCCATAGGGCGCTGGTAGTGTTGCTCAATGGTCATCGCCTGACGCGCAAGATCCATCACTTGCGAATCACTAATGCAGAAGCGGCCGCGGTCTTTTAAAGGTACATCTACTGTTTCGACCGATTTGCCTGCACTTGCATCCTGACCATAAACCATTTTAATGAGCTTTGAGCCAAGCGTGCGACGCAACACGGCGGGGCGCCCTGCGGCTAGAGTCGGTTTATGTACATAGAATTCGTCAGGATTGACCGCCCCCTGGACCACCGTTTCACCCAGCCCCCAGGAAGCGGTAACAAAGACCGCGTCACGGTAACCAGACTCAGTGTCTAGGGTAAATAGAACGCCCGATGCACCCGTTTCGGAGCGCACCATTTTTTGCACACCCGCCGACAACGCAACGTTCTCGTGGGCATAGCCCCGGTGTACCCGGTAAGAAATAGCACGGTCGTTAAACAGCGACGCAAAAACTTCATGTACCGCATGTTTGATGTTGTTGAAGCCTTCAATGTTCAGGAAGGTTTCCTGCTGACCCGCAAAGGACGCATCCGGTAAATCTTCGGCCGTGGCCGAACTGCGCACCGCAACTTTTAAATTCGGGTGCTGGTTTTGTAGCTCTTCATAAGCACTGCGCAGTGCTTTTTCAAACGCAGGGGGCAAAGGCGTATCGATAATCCACTGGCGGATCATGCTACCCGCCTTGGCTAGTGCTTTAACGTCATCGACGTCTAAGCGCGCCAAGGTGGCGTTAATGCGGTCATTCAGCCCTTCATGGGATAGAAACTCGCGATAGGCATGCGCGGTTGTGGCAAAACCACCCGGCACCGTCACGCCGACACCCGACAAATTGGAGATCATTTCGCCAAGCGAGGCGTTTTTACCACCCACGCGTTCGACGTCTGCCATGCCAAGCTGATCGAACCACAGAATGTACTCTTCCACGCTACCCCCTCGCTTTTAGACTTCTTGGCGACCAAGCGGCCGACACTGAATGACCGTGCCACCCTAGCACTGCGGCGGGGTATTCGCCATTGGTCTAACAGCGAAGGAGGTGGAGGATTTTTACAACAAAGGCGCTTTAAACGCGCTTTCTGTAGTTAAGAACATGTGCTGAGCGCGCCTGCTTACATCGTCAATAGCAGCAATTGCCCACCAGCCGTTGTGCTGCTTCGCTGCCCAGCTCACAATGGTGACCTTCAATAACGACTTTCATTCTTTGGTGGATTTCAACATGAAGCGGACAGCTTTTTTTATTTCTGACGGTACCGGTATCACCGCTGAAAGCCTTGGGCGTAGCTTGCTTGCGCAGTTCAGCGATATCGACATTGAAATGTTTACCAAGCCCTATATTGATACCGTTGAAAAAGCCCAGGCCCTGGCAGAGATCATTGAGTCCACCGCCATACGCAACGGCCAGCGTCCCATCATTATCGATACGATTGTCGATCAGCAGATTCGCGATGTCATTCGCAAAGCCAGCGGCTTCAAAGTTGATATTTTTTCAACCTTTCTGAAGCCTTTAGAGCAGGAGCTAGAAACCCACTCCTCATACAGTGTGGGTAGAACCCACTCTATCGGTAGCGATGCCGTCTATATGGACCGTATCCACTCGGTGCACTTTGCGCTAGATAATGATGATGGCGCCCGCACCCATCAGTACGATAAAGCAGATATTATCTTGGTCGGCGTATCACGTTGCGGTAAAACGCCAACGTCACTTTATCTAGCGCTTCAGTTTGGCATTCGCGCCGCTAACTACCCACTAACCGAAGATGATCTTGACGAGGATGGCAGCTTAAAGCTACCTAAAGTGCTAGCACCCCATCGCCACAAGCTGTTTGGGTTAACCATTGATGCGCGCAGGCTTGCGGCTATTCGAAACGAACGCCGGCCCAACAGCCGCTACAGCTCGATGGACCAGTGTTTACAGGAAGTGGAACAGGCGGAGTCGCTTTACCGCTCACTGAGCATTCCGTTTATTGATACAACGCGCTTTTCCGTTGAAGAAATTTCCACACGGATGATTGCAGAAACAGGCCTAGCGAGGCGCTTTTCGCCCCGCTAGCCTTCGATCACGCTCACATGCCCTTGGGAGCGAAAATCCCGGGGGCGTTACGCCAGTAACCTTTGTAATCCATGCCAAAGCCAAAGACATAACGATCCGCCACTTCAAGACTGCAGTAGTCGGCTTTCAAGCCCGGCACGGCCTTTCTATCGTGCTGCTTATCGACAAGCACTGCCGTTGTTACACTGGCCGCCTGGGCTTCTTCGCAGTATGCAAGAATGGCTGCCAATGTCGCGCCTTCATCGAGAATGTCATCGACAATTACCACATGCCGACCCGCCATGGGAATTTCCGGCGATACCCGCCAGAATAATTCTCCCCCACGCAGTTCGTTGCGATAACGCGTGGCATGCAAGTAATCCACTTCTAACGGAAAACCTAGCCGGGTTAAAAGATGCCCGGTGGTGATTAACCCGCCATTCATGACACAGTAAAAAACCGGCAATTTATCGCCCAAATCTTTGGTAATCGCCTCAGCCATGCGATCTAAAGCGCGCTCTACTTTTTCCTGAGAAATCAGGCAGTCAGCGTTATCCATCAGCTCACGCATCGAATCTAGCGACTCAAGCGTTTCTTTATCCAATTTGGACATTAAATTACTCCAAAACAACGTAAACAGTAACGGGTTATCTACTTTAAACAGCGATGATTAATTAGCGAGTGCTTCTAATTGGGCATGCGTACGCCGCCACCGGCCTAATGCCGATAGCGCATCGAGGTCGGGTCTAGCGCGCCCATAGCGCAACTTGGCGGGGCGCTTGCTTTGCAAGCCCCGACAAGCATCAACCACCTCAAGCGCGGCGGCTCGATCATTACATACCAACAGCATGTCGCAACCTGCCGTTAAAGCGGCGCTTGCCCGCGCCTTCGGGTCTCCTGCCGCATGGGCTCCCGCCATGCTTAAGTCGTCTGAAAATATGCACCCTTTAAAGCCCAGCGACTCCCTCAGCATGCCAAGCCAGTTTGGCGAGAACCCCGCAGGCCGAGTATCAAACGCGCTATAGATGACGTGGGCAGGCATCACCCCATCAAGCTGGCTTGCAAGCTTTGCAAAAGGCACCAGATCGCGCTGCTTAATTAGTTCCAGAGAGCGGTCATCCACAGGGAGTGCCACGTGGGAGTCCGCAGCAACACCGCCATGGCCGGGAAAGTGTTTACCCACGGCCGCCATTCCAGCATCATGCAAACCTTCAATAAACTTATGGCCTAATGCCGCGACATGGGAGGGATCACTGCTGAAGCTACGGTCGCCAATAACGCTTGAAATCCCGCTCTCTACGTCTAATACCGGAGCGAAACTCATGTCTAGCCCGCAGGCGGCCATCTCCATCCCCAGCAGCCAGCCTGCGTCTTTGGCTAATGCTATACCCGCTTCTTGGTCACTGCAGAATAGGTCGCCAATACGCGCCATGGCGGGCATCCTTGTAACACCTTGTTTTAGCCGCTGAACACGTCCACCTTCTTGGTCGATGGCTAGCAGCAGATCCGTGCGCACCCGCCGGATATCGCTGCATAGCTGACGCGTCTGATAGGCATTCTCTACGTTACGCGCAAACAGGATGACCCCGCCCACCGCAGGCTCCCGCAACAGCTGTTTTTCAGCTTTGGTCAATTGCGGCCCTTCAAGGTCGAGCATGACCGGGCCTAGGGATTGAGTCATTGTGATGGATCCAACAAGGAGGGGTGGCAATTTTAGACGATCAATGAGGCGTGTCAAAATTATCAGAGGCATAAACGCAAGCATCGCCTCCATGCAGCCAAACCGACGTACCGGGTCGTGCAAAATGAAAAACCGCTAACAAATCGTCATTGCGTAATCGAATACAGCCATGAGAGGCAGGCACTCCCATCGGCTGATCCGGCGGCGTACCGTGTAAATAAATATAGCGCCGCTGGGAATCCACCTCACCGCCACGGTTTTTGCCCACTTCTAAACCGCATAGCCATAAAATCCGCGTCAATATCCAGTCACGGGTGGGGTGGGTTTCCGCTAGCTCAGCGGTGTACACCTCACGAGTCCATCGACGGCCGCGAAACACCGCATTTTCTGGCAGGCCATCGCCAATCGCTGCCCGTACATAGTGCCAGCCCTGGGGCGTTTGGCCACTACCCTCCTGCTGGCCGACACCAGCTTCCCCCGTTGAAACAGCGCATTCATGGCTCAGTACTCGCCCCTTCCAACAGCGCAGTTGCTGTCTCTGCGTGTCAATCTCTAGCCAGTTATCGTCTAAAGGCGGTAGCTCAGCTAACGTGGGCGTTCTCATACGATCCTTCTTCTGGCGCAGGGGGTAGCGGTGCATGCATCGCAGCCACCACCACTGGGCGTAAACGTCTTACTAGGTCTCTAACGGTGACCTGCTCGTTATAGTCTTTAGCAGCGATATCGCGCAGTGCATCAAGACCCGACAGGGTGAAAATGACTGTACCTAACATGAAGTGTAGCCGCCAAAAGCGCTCGGCATCAGGTAAATCAGGGGTGGCTTGGCGTACCAGCTCAGTGAAGCGAGTAAAGACATCGCCATACTCCTGCTGAATATAGCGCCGTAGATGCCCTTGCGCCTGGCTGTATGCTAAGCCTAGCAAACGCATGAATACCTTTAAGCTATTCCTCTCTGCAGGCACTGCCAGCACCGTTGATGCCATGGTTTCAAGCAGTACCTCCAACGGTATAGGCGCGCCTTGGTAGCGTGTCTCCAGATCATCTAGCGCGGTATGAAACCGTTGTGAAAAAGGCTCCAGGTACCGCGCAAAAACGGCTTGGATAAGCGCTTTCTTAGAGCCAAAGTGGTAGTTGACCGCCGCTAGGTTAACCCGCGCCTTGCTTGTGATATTGCGCAGCGAGGTTTCGGCAAAACCGCGCTCTGCAAATAGCACCTCTGCGGTATCTAAAATACGCGTTACCGTATCAGACTGCGCCATCGCGCCCTCCAAAAAACAGGTGTTTAAAACATCGCAAAATACTATGTCATTAATTCACTTGTCTCAATCCTTTATGTTCAGTCAATCATTCACCAGCAGCCACTATTTTCCTCAAAAATTCAAACGCTAGGGCTGTTTCTCACTTACATCAGCAAACCCTACATCTAGATAAAGCTCAACCATGTACTGGACAGAGGAACATACTGTATACTTAAACACATACTGATTAGCCGACATGTCGCTACTGTCTTTTCATTTTTTGGAGTTTGTTATGTCGCGTCCACTCACAGCACGTCAGCAGCACGTATTTGATTTCATCGTTAAAACGATGGGTGAATTTGGCTACCCGCCTACGCGGGCAGAAATTGCTAAGGCGCTGGGGTTCCGCTCTCCCAACGCAGCGGAAGAGCACCTGCGCGCGTTAGAACGCAAAGGTGCCATCCGGATTATCCGCAATACATCACGGGGTATCCGCTTGCCTAACCAGGACGCTTCAGAGGTGGCGGAAACTGCCTCACCAACGCCTTCAGCGACCAGTGTAGATACCCAACTCATCGGGCTACCGGTCATTGGAGAGGTCGCTGCAGGTAGCCCTATTTTGGCAGCCGAGCACATTGACCGTTACTGCCCGCTGCCCGCAGAGTATTTCACGCCAAAAGCGGACTACCTGCTGCGCGTACGTGGATTATCGATGAAAGACGTAGGCATTCTGGAAGGTGATTTACTAGCGGTACATCGCACTGATCGCGTTCGCGATGGGCAAATAGTCGTTGCAAGGCTGGAAGATGAAGTCACCGTTAAACGCTTTAAGCGCCAAGGCCATCAAGTGACCCTAGTGGCTGAAAATGCCGACTTTGCCCCGATTGAGATTGATTTACGCACGCAGCATTTAGACATTGAAGGGGTCGGCGTTGGAGTCATACGGGGCGGCAACGGGCAGGCATTAGGTTAGCCCCCAAGCTATGGCTATACGGCCACACCTGCACGCTTATTGAGAATCGATATAGCGGTGGTCATTGAACGTGGCCACCCAGCTAGGATGATAAACCAGCAAAATGCTTAACAGCATGCCGGTTAGAAATGCTTCAGAGGGCATCAGAAGCGGCAGGAACCGAGCATACTCCTGGGCGAGGTAAACCGCCTCAGGATCTGTACCCGCCGCTACAATCAAAAGTACGGTAACGAGCCCAGCCCCCAGCGTGGCTAACGCAGCACCGAAAAAACCGCATGCAAACATAAATATCATCAAGTTATCAGGCAACCGTCGGTCAACCAGGCGCCAAACCACACCAATGATAAACGCGGGCACGATCCCCGTTATCATGACGTTAGCTCCCCAAAGCACCCAATCATTACGCCCTATCACCACCATCGCAATATTGATCATTGCGTTACTTAGAAGCGCCAGCGGAATTCTAAATACCAGGGTCATTAACACAGTAAAAACTAGGTGAAGCGTGAGCCAATCGACCGCTTGAGCACGCAACTGCCACATCAACATGACTGCCAGGGTGGCACCCAACCAGCGATGCTGAAGCGCAATATCACTGCTCAACACTTGCCAGGGGCGCTGCCATATCACCCAGGCCAACACGCCCAGTGATATGAACCAGGTAAGCACCAGCGCCCAGGGTGCGAGAACACTTTGTGCAAATGACATGGAGGCCCCTAACTGTGGTTAACTAAAAACGACCGTCTTATTACCGTGAATCAGCACGCGATCCTCAAGATGCCAACGTAACCCTCTTGCCAACACCGCTTTCTCAACATCTCGGCCAAAACGCACTAAATCAGTCGGTGTGTGGCAGTGGCTTACGCGATGAATATCCTGCTCGATGATAGGCCCTGCATCCAGTTCTTCGGTGACATAATGACACGTGGCCCCAATAAGTTTGACACCTCGCTCGTAAGCTTGGTGATAAGGTTTTGCGCCAGCAAACGAGGGCAGAAAACTATGATGAATATTAATCACTCGCCCAGCATACCGCTCGCACAGCGCAGGGGGGAGGATTTGCATATAGCGAGCTAAGACAACGCAATCAGCGCGTACGCTATCAATTTGTGCCTGCACTTTCTCAAACGATGCCTGCTTGTTTGCCGCATCGACCGGCACATGGTGATAAGGAATGCCGTACCACTCCGTCAGCGAACGCATATCTTCATGGTTAGAAATCACACCCACAATATCGCAATCAAGCTCACCAGCCTGCCAGCGATATAACAAGTCCACTAAGCAGTGCGACTCCCGCGACACCATTAACACAACGCGACGACGCTTTTGGGTATCCATTAACGACCACTGCATATTGAACGCGTCTGCTACGGGTTCAAAAGCAGTGCGTAGCGCCTCAGCAGACATCCCCAGCGAATCCGCTAAAATTTCATAACGCATAAAAAACCGGCCTGTTTCAAGGTCGGAGTGCTGGCTTGCTTCAGTAATTGACCCCCCCTGCTCGGCAATAAAACTGGAAACACGCGCCACAATGCCCACTTGGTCAGGGCAGGAAACAACAAGACGATAATAGTGCGACATAAATAGCTATCTCTTAATAGGTACTTTTAAAAGGGGCTTTGATGGATGCTTTTCTAATAGGTAGTTTTGATTGGCACACGTAACTTATTTCAATGGCACGCTTGCGCTTCATTAGCTGGTGCTATGAGCACCGCTTCCACCGCTCTAGTGTACCGGAAGCCCTCAAGGTAAGCACCGGGCGGAGGTCATGATGATTGTTAGCCGCCCCTGCCTTCCCGTATAGTTAAGGTCTTACTTTTTAGGCTTTTCGTGACTAATGCATCCAACACGCGCTCTACTTCGTCCCCGTCGTCGCCCACCACTGCGCCTGCTTCCGCTGGGCGGGTGCGGTGAAATTGGAATGAATTTGACGCTGTATGGATACGACGATCAATGGATCGCTGTCGACTGCGGCATGATGATTCGTCAAGATTTACCCAATGCCCCTTTGCAAGTGCCGAATACGGATACCCTGGAAACGTTAGGCATCAAGCCGCAGGCACTTTTTATTACCCATGGGCATGAAGATCACATCGGCGCCGTTGCGTGGTTATGGCCTAAGTGGAACTGCCCTATTTATGCAACGCCACTGGCAGCGGGCTTGCTGCGTCTGAAATTTGCAGAGCGTCAGTTAAGCAGTGGGGCTATCCACGTCATTGAGCCGGGCGATGCCATGCAGCACGGGCCATTTACGCTGCGCTACCTATTGCTTACGCACTCCATTCCGGAAAGCTGCGCCATTATGATGATGGCGGGCGAATACCGTGTTCTGCATAGCGGTGACTGGAAGCTGGACCCTGAGCCGTTAATCGGCCCGCCGGTAAATGCGGCGAATTTCCGAGCCTTAGCGCCGATTGATTTGCTAGTGGGCGATTCGACTAACGCCCCAATGCCCGGCCACTCGGGAAGCGAAGGCGATGTGGCCAGAGCACTGGTCAAAACCCTCGAAAAGTGTACCGGCCGCGTTGTGGTCTCATGTTTTGCCAGTAATTTGGCGAGGGTGTTGGCTATCGGCCTTGCCGCCCAACGCTGCGGTCGTCGTGTCAGCCTGATGGGGCGTTCGATGGAGCGTATGGTCAGTGTTGCTAAGGGCTTGGGCTACTTAGATGACTTTCCACCGCTGGTCCCCCCCCACGACCTTGGCTATCTGCCGCCTGATGAAGTCGTGGTGATTGCAACAGGCAGTCAGGGGGAGCCGCGGGCTGCCTTACAGCGCTTAGCCCAGGGACGGCATCCCTTTATGGATTTAGCGCCAGGCGATAGCGTTATTTTTTCCGCCAAGGCAATACCGGGAAACGAGCGGCCCATTGAGCAGCTTAAAAGACGCCTCTCTCAAATCGGCGTGACCCTGTTTGATGAAATGAATCATCCAGAACTGCATGCCACTGGCCACCCTGCCCAGGAAGAGCTGAAAAAGTTCTATCAGTGGGTAAGGCCAAAATCACTCTTGCCCGTGCACGGCGAGGCACGCCACCAAGAGGCGCACCAAGCAATTGCCGCCTCTCTTGGCATCAGCGCCCCGCTGGCACCGACAAACGGTGATATGATCGTTTTTGACAACCAAGGCTTGCGCTGCGAGCAGCGCTACCCGCAACTACCCTGCATTGTTAATCAAAATAGCGTCATACCTCACCCTGGCCTCGACACTTCGTCCTCAAAAGCACGGCGTGGCAGCCTCTTCCTTGCGTTACCCGTCACGGCAAGCGAAACCGGCTGGTGGCGGATAGGCCGCTTAATGCTTGATGCCAGCAGTGCAAGCCCCCTTGACGAAGAGAGCTTTAGCGATTGGCTGGATACTCAGTTAGAGGACATTAAAGCCGACACGCTAGCCGATTTACGCTTGGCGCTTCAGCCACGTCTTATTCAGTGGTTGGCAGACCACTGCCAACATATGCCAGACGTACATTTGCAAATAATGGCTGCCGAAATGCCCTCCGCCGAGGGGCTTAATAGCTCGCCTTAAGGGCCGGGTGCCCAGCGGTCGGCATCCTGCTGATCGCTATGGCGCTCTTTGACCCAGTAAGCCCCCTCACGGGAGTGCTCTTTTTTCCAAAACGGTGCTTGGGTTTTCAAATAATCCATAATGAAATCGCAGGCGTTAAACGCATCTCGTCGATGAGCACTGGCAACGAGCACTCGAACAATCGGGTCGCCTGGCGCTAAATGCCCCACCCGATGAATAATCCGCACGGCTTGCAGTGACCAACGCTCCCACGCCTGCTCGCCAATTTCGGCCAGCGTCCGCTCCGTCATCCCCGGGTAATGCTCAAGCGTTAGCCCCGTCACATCAGGGGTTTCGTTGAAATCCCTTACCAAGCCCGTAAAACTAACGATGGCCCCAATGTCCGTACGCTGTTGAAGCGTTGTCCCATAGCCATAATCCATTGAGAACGGCGCTGACTGTACCTCAACCTTAATATCCAAGACCGCTTCAGCCATAGGGCTAGCCTCCCGTTACTGGCGGAAAGAAGGCAACTTCATCATCATCGGTGATACGCGATGTATCATTGGCCATCACTTGATTGATCGCACAGAGCGCCCGCTGATCAGACAGCACGCTAAAGCGCGTATCCCGCTCGGCTAAAGCAGCTTTCAAACCCGCTACATCTCGGCTCGCCAACTGGTCAAGGTTGATCGTGATATCGCTCTGACCTACTCGCTCACGCAGCTCCGCTAAAAATTTGACTCGCACACAGGGAGACATGCAGCGCTCGCCTAAACGCACCTCACCTGCCGCGCCTTCACCGGTCACAATGGGCGCAGCGGCAGATACACGCTGGTAGTCACCGCGCACACCACCGCGTTTACTCTCAAGTTGAACGGCCTCGATACGCATCTCTTTGTCCACGGCCTTACACATATCGTAAAGCGTTAGACAGGCCACCGAGACCGCGGTAAGCGCCTCCATTTCAACCCCTGTCCGGCCATTGAGCCGACACAGTGCCGACACACTTACCCAGCCGTTGACATGGTCAACGTCAAAGTCAACCGACACTTTAGAAAGCGCCAGCGCATGGCAGAGCGGAATTAGCTCATGGGTCCGTTTTGCTGCCTGAATACCCGCGATTCGTGCCGTTGCCAGCACATCGCCCTTCGGCAGTGCGCCATCACTTAACAGCTGAAGAGTTTCTGGCTGCATCACTATGCGGCCAGAGGCTACCGCTTCGCGGCGCGTTTCATGCTTATCACCGACGTCTACCATATTGGCTTCGCCGTGGGTATTGAGGTGAGTTAGCTGCATAACATTACCTTTTTTAAAAAGCCACGGTGTGAGATTGATCATTCACCCAGCCAATCACCCACTGAGCCACCGCTTCAATGTCATCGAGGTTAAGATGCACGACCGTTGCGCCTAATACCACAGGTGATGGCCCGTTAGTGGCCACCGCCTGCACCCACTCATCGCTTACAATAGCCGAGTCGCCAATCCCCTCACGATAGAGCACAAGCTTGGGGATGGGCCAGGCTTTGAAACCTTCAACGATCACAAGATCAGGCCGATGAGGGGTCATCAATGCCAGCAGTTGGCTCAAGTCGGGTTCTTCTTGACCCGGGGTTTCTTGCATTAAAGCGAAACGTTGCCGGGAAGCAATCAGCATAGGCGCAGCACCGGCTTGGCGCAGCTGATAGCTATCCTTACCGGGCTTATCTATGTCAAAACTGTGGTGGGCATGCTTAATCACGCCCACTACTAACCCATCTGCACGCAAACGCGGTAGCAGCTGGGCTAATAGCGTGGTTTTGCCCGTGCCGCTCCACGCCGCAACGCCTAATACTGGAAACGGGCTATCGATTAAGGTTCTCATTACCGGCACCGTTGTCTTGTCTAGCGTTTCAATAAGGCTATTCACCCTCTTTTTCAGCAGGTAGCAGCCAGTTTAACGCAATGCCCACCAGTGCCGCCAAACTAACGCCTTGCAAGGTAAATTGCCCCCCGCCGAACTGCATCCCACCAATACCAAATACTAAAATTAACGACACGACGACCAAGTTGCGAGCTGCCGTTAGCGACTGACCGGCCCTAACCAGCGTGTTCATCCCTACTACCGCGATAGAGCCAAAGAGGAGCGTCATGATCCCCCCCATCACAGGGCCGGGAATGGTTTGCAAAAATGCGCCCAATTTGGCTACAAATGCCAGAACAATGGCAATAACGGCCGCAACCACCATATAACGAGGATTAAACGCCCGCGTAAGCGTGACGGCACCGGTCACTTCCGAGTAAGTCGTGTTAGGCGGCCCACCCAATAAAGCGGCCGTGGTGGTCGCAAGGCCATCGCCAAGAAGTGTGCGATGCAAGCCGGGTTTTTCTAAATAATTCTTACGGGTTACCGAGCCAATCGCCACCATATCACCAATGTGCTCTACCGCTGGTGCAATCGCCACTGGAATCATGAAAAGAATCGCGGCCCAGTGAAAGCTGGGAGCGGTAAAACTAGGCAGCGCCACCCAAGCCGCATTATGCACCGGGGAAAAATCCACCACGCCCATTATCAATGCCAAGATATACCCCGTGGCAATACCCCCCATGATAGGCACGAGGCGCAGTATTCCACGCCCAAACACTGCTAGCACCAGAGTAACCAATAGGCTTGCCATTGATAGAAAAAGCGCCTGACCATACCCAATATTATCGCTGGTTTCGCCCGTGGCCATGCTCACTGCCACCGGTGCCAAGGCAAGGCCAATCACCATAATCACAGGCCCCACCACCACAGGCGGAAGCAACCGGTGTAGCCAGGCCGTTCCCTTCAAACGTACCGCCTGTGAGATAACCACATACACCAACCCCGCTGCCATCAAGCCCCCCATTGTTGCGGGCACCCCAAAGCTGGCTATCGAGCCTTGAATCGGTGCAATAAACGCAAAAGAGGAGGCGAGAAAAACAGGAACGGTCTGCTTGGTAACGCCATGGAACACAAGCGTTCCCACCCCGGCTGTAAAAAGTGCAACGCTTGGATCCAGGCCCGTTAATAGCGGCACCAACACAAGTGCACCAAACGCTACAAACAGCATTTGCGCACCGGTTAGCAGCGTCTTAGGCCATGACTCAGGATTAGCAGTGTTACTCATTTTAAAGTTCCCAATGATCAATTATGTGTAGTAACGGCCAAAAAAATGCCCCTAACGCAAAGCGCAAGGGGCAATGTAGGTCAGCGCGCTTAGCGCGTTCCAAATATCTTGTCGCCAGCATCTCCCAAGCCGGGCACGATGTAGCCATTCTCATCGAGCCGGTCATCTACTGACGCGGTATAGATCTCAATGTCAGGGTAAGCATCTTGAACCCGCTTAATGCCCTCAGGAGCTGCCACCAATACAATCACCTTCATATGCTCGCAGCCACGTTCACGCAGCATATCCAGAGTGGCAACCATTGAGCCACCGGTCGCTAGCATCGGGTCGATGACAATCGCCATGCGCTCTTCAATATCATTGGCGAATTTGGCAAAGTACGGCACCGGCTGGAGTGTTTCTTCGTCCCTGTAAAGACCCACTACGCTGACTCGGGCACTGGGAATAAGGTCGGTGACACCCTCTAGCATCCCTAAGCCTGCGCGCAGAATAGGAACAATCGTCACTTTTTTACCTTTCAAACGGCGCGTTGCAATCGGCTCATTGTTCCAGCCTTGAATCTCATGATCTTCAAGCTCTAACCCCTTGGTTGCTTCATAGGTCAGAAGCTTTGCCACTTCACCTGCTAGTTCACGGAAGCTCTTGGTGCTTAAATCGGCTTCACGCATCAGTCCCAGTTTGTGTTGAACAAGCGGATGATTAATGGCGTAGACACTCATGGGACTTCCTCACTGCAGGAGTTTCAGGATGACGACCTTCGTCGCATCGACAGGCTTACAAAATTGCGCGCCATTCTACCCGCAACTCACCGTCAGGTTAAGGGGTTTCTGGCAATTGCCATTCAATCGGGGAGCGTCCTTTCTCCACTAGAAATTGATTTGCACGTGAAAAATGCCGATTACCAAAAAAACCGCGATGTGCTGAAAGCGGCGAAGGGTGCGGGGATTCCAACACCAAGTGGCGCGCTTGATCAATTAGGGCCTTCTTCTGACGCGCATGGCTACCCCATAACAGGAACACACACGGCTCTGCATGTCGGCTGACGGTTTCAATCGCGCAATCGGTAAAGTGCTCCCACCCTTTACCACGGTGTGAAGCAGCATTTCCCTGCTCAACCGTTAATGCGGTGTTAAGTAGCAACACACCCTGCTTTGCCCACGGCTCTAAAAAACCGTGACGCACAGGGGTAAACCCCACGTCAGACGCTAGTTCTTTGTAAATATTGACCAAAGAAGGGGGCACCTGGATACCCGGCTGCACCGAAAAACATAACCCATGAGCTTGATTAGGGCCGTGATAAGGATCTTGTCCTAAAATAACCACTTTCACAGAGGCTAAAGGCGTCAGCTCGAACGCACGGAACCAGTGCGATGAGTGCGGGTAAATCACCTTTTTAGCTGATTTTTCTTGAGCCAAGAATGCTTTCAGGGCTGACATATAGTCAGCCTGAAATTCTTGCCCAAGCCATTGATTCCAATCGTCGGGTAGCGGGTTAGCCATACTACTTCTTCAGCTGATCTGCCAGCGGCTCAACGTAAGCAATGCCCATATCCCAGGGGAACTGAATCCAGCACTGCTGAGCCACTTCGGTAAGGTATTGATCCACCAGCGGGCGACCTTCGGGTTTAGCATACATTGTTACAAAATGCGCCTTCGGCAGCATCTCGCGAACAGCACGAGCGGTTTTACCTGTATCGACCAAGTCATCTACCAGCAACCAACCATCACCGTCATGGTCGACGCCTTTCATAATGTCCAGTCCACCTTGATCCATATGATCATAGCTTTTAATACAAACGGTATCGATCAAGCGGATATTCAACTCACGGGCGATAAGCGCTGCAGGTATTAATCCACCGCGGGTAATCGCAACGATACCCTTGAAATCGCGCTCGATTAATTGATGGCACAACTGACGTACATCACGGTGCAATTGATCCCAGGAAATGGTGAAGTGCTGATGATAGCGTTCGCTGCTCATAGGGGGTGTTACTCGTCTTCGGTGAATGAACATACCGCGAATACGCTATAGCCAGCATCGCGAATTTTCTGGGAACCGCCCAGCTCAGGCAGATCGATGATGGTTGAGGTTTCCACCACGTGCCCACCGGAACGTTGAATTAGATTCGCGGCAGCTAGCATGGTACCGCCAGTGGCAATCAAATCATCCATCAGCAAAATGCGATCGTTTTCCTGAAACGCATCAGAATGAAGCTCCACTTCGGAGTGGCCGTACTCAAGCGTGTACGTTTCACTGATCGTCTTGAAGGGCAGCTTCCCCTTCTTGCGAACGGGAACAAAGCTACAGCCCAACTCGTAGGCCAAGGGCGCACCGATAATAAAGCCACGGGCATCGATAGCCGCGATGGCATCTAAGTTCATTTCCTGGTAGCGATGCACAAAGCTATCGATCAGCTTACGAAAGGCAGCACTATTTTGCAGTAGCGGTGTGATATCACGAAAATTTACGCCCTGCTCTGGCCAGTCAGGAACCGTGCGAATAACGGACTTAATGTAGTCGCCGTAGATGCTCATCGCGTCTCTCATTGATTAAAGATAAAGCGGGTATTAACCCAGGAAAAGAAACTTTGCTGCGAACAGCAGTGCTAGCACTATAACGGCAGGGTTCAAATCGCTGAACCGCCCCGAGAGCACCTTGATCGCCACATAGCTAATAAAACCAAGCGCGATTCCCTCCGCAATTGAGAAAGTTAGCGGCATCGCCAGAGCAGCAATCAGTACAGGCGCCGCATCGGTAGGATCTTCCCAATTGGCGTGGGCTAAGCTGCCCGCCATTAAAACGGCCACATAAAGAAGAGCTCCGGCCGTTGCATAAGCAGGAATAGAACCTGCTAACGGTGCAAAGAAAAGGCTAATCAAAAACAGCAGGCCGACCACAACGGCCGTTAAACCTGTACGGCCACCGGATGCGATACCTGCCGTTGATTCAATGTAGCTGGTGGTTGTGGAAGTACCCAATGCAGCCCCCGCCATAGACGCGGTGCTGTCGGCCATCATGGCGCGACCAATACGCGGCAGTTTGCCATTTTCATCTAACAGCTTGCCGCGATGCGCTACCCCTACCAGCGTACCTGATGTATCAAACAGGTCCACAAACAAGAAGGCAAAAATGACGCTTAGCATGGCCACATCCAGTGCACCCACTAGATCCATTGCCATAAAGGTAGGCGCAATCGAAGGCGGCATCGACATAATGCCGCCGTACTGGTTATGGCCGAACAGCATTGCAAGAACTGTAACCCCTAAAATACCGATCATCACCGCACCCGTCACGCGCAGGTAAGAAAGCGCCGTGATAACAAAAAAGCCCAACAAGGCATACAATGCAGGCGGTTGCGACAGGTCACCCAGCGCCACATAAGTCGCTGGATTGGCGACTACAATACCGGCATTTTTAAGCGCGATCATCGCAAGGAACAGGCCAATACCCGCGGCGATACCTAAACGCAATGAGAGCGGAATTGAGTTAATGATCCATTCACGGACTTTAAAAATACTCAGTAAAAAAAACGCAAAGCCCGAGAAGAACACAGCGCCTAATGCTGCTTCCCAGGTATAGCCCATACCCAGCACCACACCGTAGGTGAAGAAGGCATTCAGCCCCATGCCCGGTGCTTGCGCGATGGGATAGTTTGCCCAAAGCCCCATGACAAAACAGCCAATGGCCGCAGCGACACAGGTCGCAACAAACACCGCGCCGTAATCCATCCCCGCTTCCGAGAGAATGCTCGGATTGACGAAAATGATATAAGCCATTGTAAGAAACGTGGTGAACCCTGCGATCACCTCGGTCTTTACACTGGTCTTCTGCTCGGTGAGCTTGAAGTAGTTGTCCAGAAGTTTCATGTCGTTTTTATCCTTCGCGCTTACGCTGAATGCGTCCCTTGATGCGAGAAAAGCCGCACATACTACCTAAAGGCTCTGCGCGTTGCGAGTGCCCCGTGTGCCGCTAACGTTAGTGAGAATACCCCACCATCTATTATGAATAGCAAACTTCGGGCCATGAGCTAACCGATCGGTCAACGGTAAGACAAAATATTCGACTATCGATGAGTCGCCAACACCCTTTCAACCGTCTCAACAATGACCTGGGTTTGCGGATCAATTTCGATATTCACCCAATCGCCTAACAGCCGATCTTTTAAAACAGTGCGCGCCAGCGTCTCTGGTATCAGGTTGACACTGAACTCAACCCCAGCACCATCGACTGCGGGGCGTACGTCACCTACCGTCAAGCTAATACCGTCAACCCCAATGTACCCCTTCTCAAAAACAAACTTCGCGACTTTCTCAGGTAGTGAAAACCAAAGTCGACGATTGTTGGGCGCTTCTTCTATTGCCACCACATTGGCCATACAAATGATGTGACCCGACATAGAGTGTCCGCCAATCTCATCCCCAAAGCGCGCCGCACGCTCTATGTTGACGCACTGCCCTGGTGCAACTGCACCAAGATTCGTCAAGCGCAACGTTTCACGCATCAGATCAAAGCTGACATTTTCACCGTCTATCTCAGTTACCGTCAGGCAAACACCATTATGAGCTACCGACGCACCGATAGTGAGTCCTTGGCGCAGCGCCTCTGGCAGCGCGACGACATGAGTACGAAACTCTTCCAGTTCTTTAACAGCGACAACTTCAGCCACACCTTGCACGATGCCAGTAAACATATTGCTATGTCCTCTTTCTCTATGTTTTAAAGACAGAACAGGTACTAAAATTTTCGTGCAAGCTTACTACTAATACACAGGCCTTGTGCAGCTAGAAGCTTTGACACAAGCGTTGAAACGGTTTTTTTCTGATAATGAGCCGTTATAACGGCACCGGTCAGAATGAAACACTGGCAAATAGCAGTACATCAGGCAATAAACCTAATCGATAGCATCAAAACATCAAATAGAACGGTACTGATTGACAACCCCTCCATCACTCTTTAGACTTTCGCCGCAAATGTAATGACGCCGATTTGTACCCAGATTGCGGGCGTCCACTGAGCCAACGGCTTGGTGAAGTGCAGCTAAAAGGGTGTGTCCAGCGTTGATGGCCACCCGCAAGGGTGGCCTTTTTTTATTTCCCGCCCTACGCTTGCTCCCTCGCACTCCGTCTTCGGCCTACCAGCAAGGCAGACGCTATGATCGAAATTAGCAACGTTAGTAAAACCTACGGCACTGGCAGTAGTGCCGTCCATGCCCTAAAAGACGTCAATTTAACGATTCCCAAAGGTACTATTCACGGCGTTATTGGCCTTTCAGGCGCAGGCAAATCAACCCTTATTCGCTGCGTGAACCTGCTTGAACGACCAAGCACCGGTAGCGTGTCCGTCGATGGTCAGGAAATGACCCGCCTTAGCCGCGGCGAACTAAACCGTGCCAGACACCGCATCGGCATGATTTTCCAACACTTCAACCTGCTCACAACGCGCACAGTCTTTGATAATGTCGCCCTGCCCCTTGAGTTAATGGGCGAAAGCCGCAGCGCTATAAAGGAGCGCGTATTACCGCTACTGGAGCTAGTGGGCTTATCTGATAAAGCAAAACAGTACCCGGCTCAGCTTTCTGGTGGCCAAAAGCAGCGTGTCGCCATCGCCCGCGCACTGGCCAGCAAACCCAACGTATTACTGTGCGATGAAGCGACCTCGGCGCTTGACCCCCAGACCACCAGCTCGATCCTTGAACTGCTCAGAGAAATTAACCAGCAGCTCGGCATTACCATTTTGCTGATCACGCATGAAATGGAAGTTGTAAAATCCATTTGCCACCGAGTAAGCCTTATCTCCGACGGAGAGTTAGTCGAAGACGCAGAGGTTGGTGACTTCTTCACTGCGCCTAACACCCAGCTAGGCCGAGAGTTTCTGAATGACTTTTTGCAGCTAAGCCCACCCAAAGAGCTGATCGAGCGTTTAAACGACACTCCCAGCGAGCACACACACCCCGTTGTTCGGTTAACCTTTTCTGGCGACGCCGTTTCGACGCCCCTTATTTCACGCTTAGCGCGGGAGTGCAGTGTTGACGTCAGCATACTCCAGGCAAAGGTCGAGTCTATTCAAGACCGCACGCTAGGGCTGATGATCGCCGAACTGCTCGGCAGCCCTGCACAAACTCAGGAAGCAATGGCGTATTTAGAGGCACATCAACTACAGGTAGAGGTATTAGGTCATGTCCAGCGCAATGTTTGATCTTATTTTACAAGCCACGCTGGATACGCTTTACATGGTGGCCATTTCAGGTGTGATCGCCACCCTACTGGGCCTACCGCTTGGCGTCATGCTTTACGTGACTCGCCCTCGGCAAATACTCGCGATGCCCGTACTAAATCAAGTGCTAGGCATTGTTACCAATATTGGCCGCTCCATCCCCTTTATCATTTTGATGGTGGCGATTATCCCGTTCACGCGCATGCTGGTAGGCACTTCTATCGGCATTAATGCCGCCTCAGTGCCGCTGACCATTGCCGCCATCCCTTTTGTGGCGCGCCTAATCGAAGGGGCACTTAACGAAATCTCCCCGGGGCTTATAGAGTCCGCGCAATCAATGGGTGCGACCCCCTGGCAAATCATTACCAAAGTGCTGATTCCTGAAGCAAGGGGCGGCATCATCACAGGGTTAACGATTACCCTAGTGACACTGGTCAGTTACTCTGCCATGGCGGGCGCTGTCGGTGGCGGTGGTCTTGGTGATTTAGGCATTCGCTATGGCTATAACCGCTTCAATCCCACCATTATGTTGATTACCGTTGTTATTCTGGTGGTAATGGTTCAGGGCTTTCAAAGCCTGGGTGACTATTTGGTGCGCAAAAGTGACCGCAAGTGATCATAGCTTGCGCCTTTTATCGCTATAGCCGAATATAACCAAAACGCATTAGAATTTTGTTTCTTATTGCCGCATAATCACATCCAACATCGACTGTGCCACAGGAGTGACACCATGCAAAAACTACTTATCGGCAGCCTGACTGCCTTAGCCCTGGCAGTAAACGTTGCCAACGCAGAAACACGCACTATCAAAATGGGGACGGTCGCAGGCCCAGAAACCGAAGTCATGGAAGTGGCAGCTCGGATTGCGAAAGAAGAGTATGACCTAAACGTAGAGATCATTGAGTTTACCGACTACGTTACCCCTAACGCTGCACTCGCTGATGGCAGCTTAGACGCCAACGCCTACCAGCACGAACCCTACCTACAGGCGATGGTCAATGACCGCGGCTATGACCTTGCCATTGCGGGTTACACCTTTGTTTACCCGATTGGCGCTTACTCTGAAAAATATGACAGCATCGAAGAGCTGCCGGACGGCGCTCAAATTGCACTGCCCAACGACCCGTCTAATGAAGGGCGCGCACTTATTCTGATGCACAATCAGGGCCTAATCACACTGAATGATCCGAGCAACCTGGAAGCCACCCCTATCGATATCGCTGAAAATCCGCGCAACTTCCGTTTCCGCGAAATCGAGGCAGCACAGCTCCCCCGCGTACTACCCGACGTGGACATGGCCTTCATTAACAATACCTTCGCCCAACCGGCTGGCCTGAGCCTTGATGACGCACTCATCAAGGAAGGCCCCGAATCGCCCTACGTCAACTTGATTGCAGTCCGGGGCGGCGATGAAGAGCGCGAAGATATTCGTCAACTGGTTGACGCTTACCAGCGCGATGAAGTCATCGAAAAAGCAGAAGAGCTGTTTAAGGGTGCCGCCGTTCCTGGCTGGATTGAATAAACAGCACAGGCGTGCTTTAGCCATTTCATCAGGCCAGCCTAAGAGCTGGCCTGATCTGTTTAACTGCATGAGGAATTTCTATGCATAGCGTGGATTATGCGCTGCTGAACCGGCAGCTTAACGCCCTGCTAGATACACGTGACTGGCTAACCAACAGCGCACAAACCTGCGCGTTTATCTACCACGCGCTAGATGACTTGAATTGGGTGGGGGTTTATCTCCAGCGCCAGCCCAACCAGCTCTGTCTTGGCCCTTTTCAGGGCAAGCCTGCGTGCCACCCAATCCCCTTCAGCAAAGGCGTGTGCGGAGCTGCAGCTCGCCAACAGGCCACTCAGCGCGTTGATGACGTACACGCTATTGCCGACCATATTGCCTGCGATGCCGACTCACGCTCAGAACTCGTGGTTCCCATCGTGATTGATGGCCACCTTTGGGGTGTCCTTGATTTAGACAGCCCCCAACACGCGCGTTTTAGCCAAGAAGATCAGGCGGGAATTGAGGCACTGGTGGCAACATTTATCCGCCAGACAGACCTACCACGCTTTAT
The DNA here is from genome assembly GCF_044809155.1 of Vreelandella venusta. Lineage (GTDB taxonomy): Bacteria > Pseudomonadota > Gammaproteobacteria > Pseudomonadales > Halomonadaceae > Vreelandella > Vreelandella venusta_B. Next base: position 1,419,900 of record NZ_CP085241.1, on the reverse strand, counting down.
CAGCTAACAACAAAAAACCCCATGCTAAGCAGCATGGGGTTTTTTAAGCGTCTGGTAGGACCAGGCGGATTTGAACCGCCGACCTCCACGATGTCAACGTGGCGCTCTAACCAACTGAGCTATGGTCCTAGATATATATCTAAAAATAACGGCATGCAGATAAAATGGTAGGACCAGGCGGATTTGAACCGCCGACCTCCACGATGTCAACGTGGCGCTCTAACCAACTGAGCTATGGTCCTGCTGCACAACGGATGCGTATTCTACGGCTTTATAGCTGAATTGCAAGTAGTTTCCATCTCTTCGAGAGAGGGAAAAAGAAAGCACTCTTGTCAATTGCACGCTCCGATCGACACTTATCTCCACTAACCGCTAAGCTGAACAAAGAACAACCATTGCCAACGGTTAGACCAGGAGGTAAACCTTGCTAGGGCCTTTGCTAGGATGCATCGCCATCTCACTATTACTCTCGACGCTGATTGCCCGCGTTCCCATGCGCTGGTGGTGGGTGCGCAGTTTTGAATTTCCCCGGCTACAAATCGCCATACTGGCGTTGGTATGCGGCTTAGCAAGCCTGTGGCTACTGGACGCAGGACCTTGGCGTATTGTAGCGGTTGCTGTTTCACTCGCTACGCTGATACTGCAACTGCGTTACATCTTGCCGTGGACAAAGCTCTGGCCTGTGCAGGTTCAAACCGCCCATAACGCTCCTGAAGAGCAGATGATTACGCTATTGATCGCCAATGTACTGACTCCAAACCGTCAGTCAAACACGCTCTTGAAGATGATAACCCACCACCAGCCCGATATAATTCTCACGTTAGAGTCGGATCAGTGGTGGCAAGATCAGCTTGACCCAGCCCTCGATGAGCAGTGGCCTCATAGCGTTAAGATCCCTCTGGATAACCTGTATGGCATGCACCTCTATTCACGCCTGGCGCTAAAAGATACCGAGATCAAGTGGCTGATTCAGGACGACATACCCTCGATTCATACCCAAGTCGAACTTAAAAGCGGTCAGCACATTCGCTTATTTGCCGTTCACCCTCGGCCGCCAGCACCCAGTGAAAGCGAAAAGTCGCTATGGCGTGACGCAGAACTTTTATCTATTGGAAAAGAAATCCACCAAACCCCGAAAGCCACGCTTGTCGCCGGCGACCTAAATGATGTCGCCTGGTCTCGCACCACGCGACGCTTTTGCCGCATAGGGGGAATGCTTGACCCGCGTCGCGGTCGCGGCATGTACAGCACGTTCCATGCTAATTACCCTATTTTGCGTTGGCCGCTTGACCACGTTTTTGTGTCAGAACATTTCACTCTGGTAAACATGAAGCGCTTAGACAAGTTTGGATCTGACCACTTCCCTATATTGGCCACCTTCTGCTATCGGCCTTCTCGCCAGGATGAGCATGAGACACCCGATGCCAGCGCAGAAGAGCACCAAGAGGCGAAGGAGACCATTCAACAGGGCAAAGCGGAAACGCAAGAAACGTAGCGGCCAGCCCTGTTAACAGCTTAAAGCGAGGCTATTCTGGTATGCCACCTTTTGTTAGTAGAGCAGGATCTAATAATCGTTCAAGGGTTGCGCGATCCAAGTCAGTTTCTTCTTCTGCGACGTCGATGATGGGCCGCCCAGTCTGATAGGCTATTTTTGCCACTGCCGCCGCCGCGTTATAGCCGATCACACTATTCAATGCAGTCACTAAAATAGGGTTTCGTGCCAGCGCCCCCTGTAAATTATCGTCCCGTACGCTGAATGTGGCGATCGCGCGCTCTGCCAACAGCGTGGCGGTATTACTCATCAATGTGATGGATGTAAGTAGATTTGACGCCACCAACGGCAGCATGACGTTGAGCTGGAAGTTACCACTTTGACCAGCGACCGTTACGGCGGCATCCAGGCCGATGACGTGCGCTGCCGCTTGCGCCGCCGACTCAGGAATCACAGGATTCACCTTACCCGGCATAATGGAGCTACCCGGCTGCAGTGCCTCAAGCTCAATCTCACCCAATCCAGCCAGCGGTCCTGAGTTCATCCAGCGCAAATCGTTAGCGATCTTCATAACCACACACGCCAACCCTTTCAGCTGCCCCGATAACTCCACGGCTGCATCCTGGGATGCCAAACTGGCAAAAAAGCTGTCGTTAGGCACAAAAGGGAGGCCCGTTTGCTGACTTAAGTCGCGAGCCATTAGCTCAGCAAACCCTTCAGGGGCGTTAATCCCGGTGCCCACTGCCGTGCCGCCTTGCGCTAATCGGCAAAGCCTTATCATGGCACTATCAAAACGCTCAATGGCCTGCCCTACTTGGCTCGACCACGCGCCTAGCTCTTGATCCATACGCAGCGGCATGGCGTCCATCAGGTGGGTTCGCCCTGTTTTGACGACATGGGCCAATTCACTCGCCCGACGATCGATTGTTGCCTGCAGCGCGACTAATGCAGGGCGCAGCGTTTCATTGACAGCTATCGCGGCCGACAGATGAATGGCGGTCGGTATAACGTCATTACTCGACTGCCCCATATTCACGTGGTCATTGGGGGTTACTTCGACCCCCTCACGGCTTGCAAGCGTGGCAAGCACTTCATTCACGTTCATGTTGGTCGACGTGCCCGACCCTGTCTGAAAAACATCAATCGGAAAATGTGCGTCATGCTGGCCCTCAATGACCGCCTCAGCAGCGTTTATAATCGCATCCGCACGGCGCTTATCCAGCAAACCTAACTGGCAATTACTGCGCGCAGCGGCAAGCTTTATACGCGCCACAGCATGAATAAAAGCCGAGGGCATGGGGGTATGCGAAACAGGAAAGTTGTTGATAGCACGCTGGGTTTGCGCGCCATAAAGTGCCTTTGCAGGCACTTCAAGCTCGCCCATGCTATCCCGTTCAATACGTGTGTCCATCCTGGCACTCCTTTTAACAACGACATCGCAGACGCCCACTTACATCGCTAACGTCTTGCCTTCCAATGATTGATTAGTGATAACGCTTACCCATACGTTCAAGCCTAGCCCTACCAATGCGTTTGGTAAATTCGTGCGTATCCTCCACTCCTGCAGGGGACTTTCACGTTTTATAGCTTCACCCCACCCACATGTTGCACTGCACAAAAACCCCTGCTATGCTGCAACGCAAGATACAGAGATATCAGCTGCGGTGGATGCTTAACAAAACCGTTGCTGATCAACCAACACTAACGGCAACATCAAACAATGGGCCGACTAGTGAGCAATGGAACAGGAGTGTTTACCATGCAAACATTTAACACCAATGAAATGACTCAGCAGTTCGACAACATGTTTATGGCACCTGTACGCGCCTACATGACCCTAAGCATCGACTACTCTGAGAAAATGCTGAACGCACAGCTAGATGCCAACAAATCCTACGTAGATACCGGTATCGCTCAAATGCGTCAGCTGATGAGCGTTAAAGACGCTAGCGGCTTGCGTAGCTACATGGAAGGCCAGCAGAAAGTGGCTAAAGAACTGGCTGAGCGTGTTAAAGGCGATGCAGATAAAGTCGTTGCTCTTCAGCAAGACTTTTTGCAGAAAGGCCAAAAGCTGACAGAAGATAACGTTAAGCAAGCACAAGCTGCTGCTAGCAAAATGAGCAAAACCGCTTAATTCATTACGGTTATTGACTTGTTTTCATTAAAACGCCCCTGCCAGACAACTGGCAGGGGCGTTTTATATGGTGCTTTACCAATTAAGAGCAGACTTGACGAACGGGATCGTCAATTTACGCTTGGCAGAGAGCGACGCCTGATCCAGCGTCTCAAGGGCACGACACAGCTCCCCCAACTCCCGCGGCCCACGGTGCATAATATAGCGCCCTACATCATCAGGTAGCTGCATCCCGCGTACATTAGCGCGCAGTTTTAACGCCGCCAACCGTTCGTTATCATCCAGGGGGTGCAGATGAAACGTGACTCCCCAGGTAAGCCGTGATGCCAAGTCAGGCAGGGCGACGTCTAATTGACGAGGCGACGTATTAGCGGCAATTACCAAGGCTTTACCTGCATCACGCAGCCGATTAAAGGCATGAAACAGCGCTTCTTCCCAACGCTTTCGCCCTATCACATACTCAAGATCATCAATGGCGACGAGATCCAGGCGCTCAATATCTTCCAGCATTAGCGGGGGAAAGTGCCCCAAGTCCGCCAATGGGAGATAAAGGGCCCGCTTATCTGCATCCGAGGCAGCGTGACACGCCGCCTGTAAAAGATGGCTACGACCACTCCCCGGCGCGCCCCATAAATATAAGAACGGCTCAGTATCAGACTTAAGCTGTCGACTTAAGTACTCTGTTAATGAAGCATTTGCTGGTGAGGCATAGTAATTATTAAACGTCGCGTCGTCCCGCAACCCTACCCCAAGCGGTAGCTGTGCCGGTAATCGGCTCATGGTGACTCCCTTTCGTCGTGACGACCCAGTCCATCGTTGTGATGTTGCTGTTCTATAGGACGTTGCTCGGCATCATAGAGAGAACTGCCTTTATAACGATCTTTAATTTCCCTTAAAAGCACCATAATAACGGCTGCTGCAGGCAGTGCTAATAATACGCCCGTTAGGCCGAAAAGATGCCCACCTGCCAGTACCGCAAAGATAACCGCAACAGGATGCAAACCGATCTTATCGCCTAACAGCTTGGGCTGAAGTATGACACTTTCTGCCGCTTGACCGATACTAAATACCGCAATCACACCCAGCACAGCCCACCACGTATCAAACTGGAAAAGCGCAACGATAAGTGCCACCACTAATCCCACGATAAAGCCCAGGAACGGCACAATACTAACAAGCCCGGACACAACACCAATCAGCAAACCAAAATTAAGCCCCATCAACGTTAGACCAGCCGCATAAATAATACCTAAACACAGCATCACCAGTAACTGGCCACGCAGGAAAGCTGACAGAACCTCATCACAGCGCTTCGCCAGCCGGGAAACATCGTTTGTCCACTGGCGGGGAATCAAGTCAGCAAGGCTAGAGATTAGCCTGTCCCAATCAAGCAATAAATAGAATGTCACCACAGGGATCAAGGCAACGTAGGTAATCCAGGAGACGAAGGCCATACCGGAGCGGCCAATTTGACTTAATGCCTGAGCGGCATAGCTGCCCGCATCCCGCCAGTTTTCAATCAGTGTTTCTCTAACGTTGGATAGCTCACCCCCTAAGTCATAACCTGTCCACTCCTGCACTTGCGGTGCCAGTATATTTTCAACCCAGTTGAAGACACTCGGCAACGCCTCTCCCAGCTGTTTTGTCTGCTGCACCACCAGCGGAATCAAAATTAGCAGACTTAAAATAAGGATCAGCAACAGAACTAAAAATACGCTACTCACCGCCCAAGCCCGATTCATGCCCAGACGCTGGAAATAATTAGTGAGCGGGTCAGCCAAGTAAGCCAAAATTAAACCCGCGATAAATGGCATCAATACCGCATCTAATAAGTAAAGGCAGCCTATCAACACCACCAAAAACACAACGCCCCACCATGAATGTCGCATGCTTTTTATATCCCTCCTGGAAAGATGGTTAGCGCCCCTAGCGTACTGAATAGTAACAAAAGTAGCGTAATGAACATCGGTTAACGCCGCACATCGATGCGGCTTACGTCTCTGGGTGTTACAATCCGTTCCGTTATCGCCCCAGCACTGGCCAATTCGCCAGCACTACCCGTACTGCTATAGGCTTCACAGGATCTGTCATGACCGATACCTCCACTTCTCAGGCTACTCCTTCACTCAGCTATAAAGACGCAGGTGTCGATATTGATGCCGGCAACGCGCTGGTTGACCGCATCAAACACGTTGCCAAACGCACGACACGCCCTGAAGTTATGGGTGGCCTTGGCGGGTTTGGCGCACTGTGTGAGCTTCCCGCCGGTTATAAGCAGCCCGTACTCGTATCAGGTACAGATGGCGTCGGCACCAAGCTGCGCCTTGCCATGGATCTGGGCAAACACGACACTATCGGCATTGACTTGGTCGCTATGTGTGTAAACGATTTGATCGTTGCCGGCGCTGAACCGCTGCTCTTCCTGGACTACTATGCCACGGGTAAGCTGGATGTGGATATCGCTGCGGATGTCGTGACCGGGATTGGCGCTGGTTGCGAACAGGCGGGTTGCGCACTCGTCGGCGGCGAAACTGCCGAAATGCCTGGCATGTACGAAGGCAATGACTACGACTTAGCGGGCTTCTGCGTGGGCGTTGTTGAAAAGGCCGATATTTTAGACGGCAGCAAGGTAGCCGAAGGCGATGTGCTGCTGGGACTGGCCTCTTCCGGCCCGCACTCCAACGGTTATTCGCTGATTCGCAAAATTCTCGACGTTAGCAACACATCACTCAACGAGACGGTGGATGGTCAGCCCCTTGGCGACGCATTAATGGCGCCAACCCGTATTTATGTGAAGTCGCTGCTGTCGATGATGCGCGGCACGGATATTCCCGTTCACGCGCTCTCCCATATCACGGGAGGTGGTTTATTGGAAAATATTCCCCGCGTCCTGCCGGACACCCTCGCCGCCCACGTTGATCTCTCTACTTGGCAGCGCCCAGAAGTATTCAACTGGCTGCAAGCTAAGGGCAATGTTAGCGAAACGGAAATGCACCGCGTGCTGAACTGTGGCATCGGCATGGTTGTCGTCGTGCCCCAAGCCCAGGCTGAAAACGCCATGGCACACCTGCAAGCCCAGGGCGAGACCGTTTATCAAATTGGTCAGATTGTGCAGCGCCAGGAGGAAGCCGTCGTATTGGAGAACCTTCGCGCATGAGCAGCACCGACCACACTAGCGAACCGTTCAACGACACCATCAACGACATGACGCCTGAACCAACAGCGGCGCGACGTATTGTGGTGTTGATTTCCGGCAGTGGCAGTAACTTACAAGCGCTGATTGATGCACAACATCATGACCGACTTGGTGGCGAAATCGTCGCTGTTATTTCCAACGAGCCAGATGCTTATGGCTTGAAGCGCGCCTTGGAAGCGGGCATTGAAGCTGTTGCGCTACCGCATCGTGAATATGACAGCCGCGATGCGTATGACGGAGCGCTGATAAAAGTCATCGAACGCCATGAGCCTGACTTAATTGTTTTAGCTGGCTTTATGCGCATTCTAACGCCACGCTTTGTGCAGCGTTTTTTAGGCAAAATGCTCAACATCCACCCCTCTTTGCTGCCAGCTTATCAGGGGCTAAACACCCACGCTCGGGCATTGGCAGACGGTGCCAAACAGCATGGATGTAGCGTGCATTTTGTCACTGAAGAACTGGATGGCGGGCCTGTTGTGCTGCAAGCAGAACTGAACGTCACGAGTGACGATAGCGTGGAGACGCTAAAAGAGAAGGTTCACGCGCGTGAACACCTCATCTTCCCCATTGCCGTCCAATGGTTTTTGCAAGGGCGCCTTCAATATAGCGCTGAACACGCCACGATGGATGGCCATCCACTTCCGCCCTATGGGATGCGCCTTTCCCATACAGATGCAGCAGAAGAGCTAGACGAAGAAGTGGACGAAAACACCTAAACGTCGTTGGTTTGACCATAAAAAAACGCCTTACCGCATTCGCGCGTAAGGCGTTTTTCGTTTAGCTTGCGAGCGAATACTAAGTGCGAGGCAAGGTCACGCCGCGCTGCCCCATGTATTTGCCACCACGATCTTTATACGACGTTTCACAGACCTCGTCAGATTCAAGGAACAGCATCTGAGCTACCCCCTCATGCGCATAAATCTTGGCCGGCAGATTCGTCGTATTTGAGAACTCAAGGGTCACGTGCCCCTCCCACTCTGGCTCAAGGGGCGTTACATTGACAATAATGCCGCAGCGCGCGTAGGTGGATTTTCCAAGGCAAATCGTCAGCACACTGCGCGGAATACGAAAATACTCAACCGTACGGGCAAGTGCGAACGAATTCGGCGGAATAATACACACATCGCCCTTAATATCGACAAAACTTTTGTCATCAAACGCTTTAGGGTCGACAATAGCAGAGTGTATGTTGGTAAATACTTTAAATTCATCAGCACAGCGGACGTCATAGCCGTAGCTCGACGTGCCATAAGAAATAACACGCTGATCATTTACATAGCGCACCTGCTCAGCTTCAAACGGTTCAATCATGGCATCGCTTTGCGCCATGCGACGAATCCATTTATCAGATTTAATGCTCATTTGTTACGTTATCACTCGCTAAATGAAATAGTCGGGCCGCCGCTTTGGCTGGCACTTACCGATTGCGCCACCTGTTTGGCAATATCTGCAAAGGTGAGGCTCACTGAGCTATCAGGCTCTGAGATTACGCTGGGCCGACCAGAATCAGCTAACTCACGAATAGATAGGGTTAGCGGTAACCGTCCTAGGACTGCCGTATCGTACTCTTCTGCGATGCGCTCACCGCCTCCCGTACCAAAAATGGCCGCTTCATGACCGCACTTTTCACAGTGGTAAAGGCTCATGTTCTCTACAACCCCCAGCACTGGTACGTTAACCTTGCGGAACATCTCGATGCCTTTACGGGCATCCAGCAGCGCAATGTCTTGGGGCGTAGTGACAATCACAGCGCCGGCAACAGGCACTTTTTGTGCCAGTGTCAATTGTATATCGCCGGTGCCTGGCGGCATATCAATCAGCAAGAAATCCAGATTATCCCACTGAGTTTGTGTCAGCATTTGCTGAAACGCGCCTACCACCATGGGGCCACGCCATACCATTGCCTCACGGGTGTTAACCATAAAAGCCATCGACATCGCTTGAAGCCCGTGCGCCTCTAGCGGCAGAAACTTGTTGTCATCTGTCGCCTGCGGCCTTACCCCTTCCTTAACCCCCAGCATTTGCGCTTGGCTTGGGCCATAAATATCGGCATCCAGTACACCCACACGATAGCCCTGAGCCGAAAGCGCAAGTGCTAAATTAACCGTCACGGTCGATTTTCCGACCCCACCTTTTCCTGATGCCACTGCTACTATATGTTTTACACCGTCCATCAATGGCACTCCTATCTTTTTGCGACCGATCATTCCGTGGTTCGAATGATACTCCTAGGCGACCTATTTCTAAACCAACATATAAAAGCGGATGCAGGGGTTGCCTACATCCGCTTCTTTGCGCGAGCCATCAACACACGCTTACGTGTATTGATCAGTTGCTGCTCTGTTGATCCTGATCTTCTGAACTGGCGTCTTCAGCTTGCTCTGTACCATTTTCATCAGCGCTATCACTCTGCTCATCAGCCAAGGTAGGTACCTCGTCATTTGCCGTATCACTTACATGTAAACGGCTCTCCAACGACGATAGCTCTTCACGCCAATCAGCCAGCTGGGCTTCCAACCGTGCAAGCTGCTCTTCACGAGCTTCAATGTCACTTTCAACATTCGCCACTTCTTCACGGCCAATATCTAGCGCAACCATGAGATCATCCATCTCGGTACGCACTTGGTCGAGGCTCCGCTGCTCCTCTTCACGCAGCTCAGTTAACGAATCAACCTCGCGTTGCAACTCATCGCGCTCGCTCGTAATGGCATCGCGTTCGCTGTTTAAGCTCTCCAGCTCACTTTGAACGGATGAAATTTCTTCCTCAATACTGGCCAGCTGTTCATTAGCGTCACTCACCTGAGACTCTACGCCCGACAGCTCTTCTTGGGCAGCATTAAGCTCTTCGACGGCTTCCTGGCGCTCTTGTTCAGCTTGTTGACGGGCTGACTCGGCTTCCTGACGGGCTTCTTCGGCGCTTTGACGAGCTTCTTCTACTTCCTGACGAGCAGACTCAGCTTCATCACGCGCGCTGACCACTTGATCACGCTCTTCTTTCAGCGCTTCCAGCTCAGCTTCAGCGCTCTCTACTTGTTCGCTTAGCGTATCAACTTCCTGCTGAAGCGCGTCACGCTGGGCTTCTAGCTCTTCAAGACGCGATTGCACCGCACTGGTATCACGCTGCGCCGTCTCAAGCTCACTTGCCGTTTGGGCCTGCTGCTCTTCCAGCGTCGCCATTTCTTCACGCATTGCGTTCAAGTCGGTTTCCGCTTGCTCCACTTCTGCAATACGTTGGCTAAGTTGATTATTCTCTTGCTCAACGTTAGCTAGCTGGCCTTCTAAGGTCTCAACCCGCTCCTGCCGAGTGCCTGCGTTAGATTGCGCCATAATGGCCCAAATAACCGCAATCGCGGCGATGCCTGCAATGCCTTTGACACGGTTATCTTTAAACAGGGTTTTCATGTCCGCTTTGTTGGCCGGTGATTGATGATCCGAGTGGTTTGCTTCTGACATACTGCGTCCCTCTCTTTTTTTACAGGCTACCGATTTCAGCAGCGGTAATGGACATTTACAGCGCGTTCACTATGAAAAGCATCCTTACTAGCATACACAGCTGACAGCATCTAGCCAGTCGATGCGCAAACTCAATCGTCCATAACGACGAGGCAGCCCGTATAAAGGTAGCTACTCAAGAGCGCTAGTCGTATGCTTACCTTCATCAAAGCCTACCGCACAGCCCTGCTGAGACTCAAACCATGCAAGCGTTTCATGCAACTGCACAACACCACCTATCACCAATAAGGTTGGAGGTTTAATCTCTCCGGCGTGAAACGTCTGGGGCAGCTGCTGCAGAGAACCGATATGGGTCTTCTGTTGCTGAGTTGTCCCCTGCTCAATCAGTGCTAATGGTGTTGAAGGCTCCAGGCCATGTTTGATCAGCGCTTGGCAAATAGTGACTAAATTGCTCAACCCCATATAAAACACTAACGTCTGGCCGGGCTGTGCCAAGGTAGGCCAGTCCAGCGTATTCTCACCCTGTTGCAAATGACCGGTAACGAAACGCACCGACTGCGCATGATCACGGTGGGTTAAGGGAATGCCCGCGTATGCGGTACACCCAGAGGCTGCCGTAATACCGGGAATTACCTCAACTTTAATCTGGGCAGCTACTAGCGCCTCAAGCTCCTCCCCGCCACGTCCAAAAATAAACGGATCCCCCCCTTTCAGGCGCACCACTTGCTTTCCTTGCTGCGCCCAGGCAACTAATGCTTGATTAATATCGCTCTGAGGCACGCTGTGGGAAGAACGCGCCTTACCCACATAAAAGCGAGCTGCCTGAGCAGGCAGCATCGCCAATATTTCGCTGCTTACTAGCCGATCGTAAAGCACCACCTCTGCAGATTGGAGGCGTTTGTATGCTTTAAGGGTCAATAGCTCCGGATCACCTGGGCCAGCTCCCACCAAACTGACCATACCCTCGTGCTTGCTCGCACGGGCTTTATGGATGCTTGCCTCCATAGCTTCCCTGCTGCCCTCAGGATTAACAGCATGTGCATTCACAACGTTCAAGGGGAAACTCCAGCTATAAAAAAACAAATTTATATGCGAAAAAGTAATAAAATTTGCGCCAACGTGCCAATACTTCTCTGTTCAGTGCTTATATCCTGAACGATTAAAAACATTGGGCTATAAAAAATAAACTTTTAAGACGAATAAATTATCAAAAACCGCACAATTGTAAGCAATGGCTTACATCTTTGCTTTGCGTTTAGAGCTAACCTATCTGATTAATTTAAATAGACATTTTCTTGGAGATTCACGCATGCCCGTGGATGACGTCATTTCTGCACCCCAGAGTGCCGATCTCCTGATCCCTTTGATACCTGGGGTCGTTTTTCAGTTTCACCGTTCTCACTCCGGGAAAATGCGTTTTTCGTACCTGGAAGGCGGCGGCGAATCGCTACAACATATCGACCGACAGCAATTAACAGCAGATGCCAATCCGCTTATCAAACAGCTGACCGATAGCGATTATCCCAAAATCATGTCAGCCATAGAACGCTCAGCCAGATGGATGCTGCCACTTTCAACGCGCTTTCGGCTACCTTTTCCCAAAGATAAGCCACGCTGGATTGCCGTCAGTGCAAAGCCTGCATCAGCCGCAGATGGCGTTATCTGGAGTGGGATCATGATGGATATTACCGAGCAAGTCTCGGAAGAGCAGCGACTGCGAAGGCTATGCGATACGGACCCGTTGACCAGCCTACCCAACCGACGAAAATTGATGCTACATCTTAACCACTTATCGTCGCTCAGTGCCCGACACGGCACCCCTTTTTCAATAATGATTGCAGACATTGACCACTTTAAGCAGATTAATGACCGCTGGGGGCACTTAGAAGGTGACAGCATACTGAAACAACTGGCTACGCGAGCTCAGGCTTTATTGCGCTGTGAAGACATGGTCGCCAGGCTAGGTGGTGAAGAGTTTATGGTCGTGTTGCCGCTTACCCCGCTGCAACAATGCCATAAGCTTGCTAACCGCTTACGCGATGCGATTGCCAACTATGATTTCGGCATCGGTGCTGGACAAGTAACGCTCAGTATTGGCGTAGCCGAATATCGCTGCGGAGAACCGCTCGATAGCTTAATTACAAGGGCCGACCAAGCCTTATACAGCGCTAAAGATATTGGCCGCGACTGCGTCTGCCTTCTACCCTAAGGAGAGGAAATCAACCGGAGTACATCATGTCGAATCTCTCCCAAACGTCTTGCGAACCCTGTGGTGGCGATGCCGCACCGCTCTCTCCCCAAGCGTGCCAACAGCATCTTCAGGCACTTCCAGAGTGGCAGATTGTGGAGCACGATGGCATCATGAAGCTAACGAAACCCTTTTCGTTTCGTAATTTTGCTGATGCGCTTGCGTTTACCCAGCGCGTTGGCGATTTAGCAGAGCAGGCTGGGCATCACCCTGTGATTGTTACCCAATGGGGTAGTACCACCGTTACATGGTGGTCCCATGAAATCAAAGGCCTGCATCTTAATGACTTCATTCTTGCCGCCAGAACCGACGAGGTAGCCGAATAAATGTTTGAGCATATTGAGCGAGTCCCTGGAGATGCCATTCTCGGGCTGATCGAAGCTTTCAAAAAAGATACCAATCCACAAAAGGTTGACCTAGGGGTTGGTGTATACCGCGATGATGCAGGCAACACCCCGGTCATGCGCGCTGTCAAAGAAGCTGAAGCTCGCCTGCTCAAGAATGAAACCACCAAAACCTACATTGGTTCTCACGGTGCCCCTGCCTATGGGGAAGCCGTTCTTCCCATGGTGCTGGGTGAAGACTCACCGGTACTAAAAAGCAAGCGTGCCAGCGCCACTCAATCTCCTGGTGGTACCGGCGCGCTGCGTTTAGCGGCTGACTTTGTGGCAAGCCAGTTACCTGGCAAAGGCATTTGGGTAAGCGACCCTACTTGGCCAAATCATCACGGTATCTTTACCGCTGCGGGCATTGAACTGCATAAGTATCCGTATGTTGACGCTGACAACCGCCTTGATTTCGACGGTATGCTGGCTGCGCTGAAAAAAATCCCGGAAGGCGATGTCGTAGTACTGCACGCATGCTGCCACAACCCTACTGGCTTTGACCTCTCTAAAGAGCAGTGGCAGGAAGTGTTGGCCGTGTTGCGCGAGCGTCAGCTGTTACCGCTGGTTGATTTTGCCTACCAAGGGTTTGGGCAAGGACTAGACGAAGACGCTTATGGCGTACGTCTACTGGCGGAAAACTTAGATGAAGTCATCATCACAAGCTCCTGCTCAAAAAACTTTGGCATTTATTGCGAGCGTACTGGCTGCTTAATTACAGTAGCCAAAGATAACGAACAGATGGAAAACGTGCGTTCTCAAATCGCTATTGTCGCTCGTGAAAATTACTCTAACCCCCCCGCTCATGGCGGCGCCATCGTTAGCGAAATTCTTCACGATGCTGAACTGACCGCTATGTGGCGTGATGAGCTCACCGAAATGCGCGACCGTATTAACACCTTACGTCGTGACTTTGTCGAAGCTCTCAAGCCTTACGGACTAGATCAGAAGTATGCCTGTGTGGCGGAACAGCAGGGCATGTTCTCCTACACCGGTTTAACACCCGAGCAGGTAGACCGCCTACGCGATGAGTTTGGTATTTATATGGTGCGTTCAGGACGAGCCAACGTGGCAGGTTTCTCCCATGAGAACCTTCCCTACCTGGCCAAGGCCATTGCAGCCGTTAACGAATAATCGCTAACGCCCGCCCTACCACGCCCAGGCCTGCCGCCTGGGCGTTTTCTTTTGTATTTTACAATCTTACCCCCTGAATTCTAAGCCATAACTTGTGTACAATTGCGCGCTTGCCGCCAGAGCCTGGGGCGCCCGTGCGGCGTTCTGTGCAAAGCAACGCTTGACCGATTAGTCAAAACTTCGGCAAACTCAGCGTAGCCTTGCATACAACCACTATAACCAAGAGGCCTAACATGGCGGCTGCCAGCACCCACTATCCGTGGTACAAAAAAGAAGATACCGACGCGTTCTTCGCACTATTTCAAAACAATATTGCCAACTTCGTTATCATTGCCATTACGATGTTAGGAATGGGCTTCCCCAGCTCCATCGTTTATGGACAGGTTCTCCCTGGTGCCGCCATTGCAGTCATGGTTGGCAACTTTTATTACGCGTGGAGCGCTTCGCGTCTTGCCCGCAAAGAGAACCGTAGTGATGTTACGGCGCTCTCCTACGGCATCTCAACACCGGTCATGTTTGTGTTTCTGTTTGGCGTATTGCTCCCAGCCAAACAGTTAACTGGCGATGCTGAACTCGCCTGGAAAGTAGCGGTTGCAGCCTGTTTTATCAGCGGGGCGATTGAAGCGTTGATTAGCGTTATTGGCCGCTGGGTGCAGTATCATTTGCCACGTGCGGCAATGCTTGGCGCCGTCGCTGGGGTGGCACTCACCTTTATCGCTGGCGAGATGCTGTTTAAAACGTTAGAAATGCCGGTCATCGGCCTTGTGGTACTCGGCATTATCATCGTAGGTTTGGTGGCCCGCGTCAGCATGCCCTTCAAGTTGCCGACATCACTGTTTGCCATTGTAGTGGGTACCGTCATGGCCTACCTGATTGGCGACGCAGACAGCGGACGCTTTAGCGATGCTTTCACGCATCTAGGCTTTTATCCGTTACTCCCCAACCTCGCTTGGTTCGAAGGACTTGGCCTGCTGTTTACTGGCATGCTGGCCGTTTTAACCGTGGTGCTGCCCATTACGCTCTATAACGCTATTGAAACGATGAATAATGTCGAAGCCATGGAAGCGGCAGGCGACAAATACGATGTGCGAGAGTGCCAAGCGGTGGATGGCGCGGGCACCATGATCGGCGCGCTGTTTGGAGGGGTATTTCCCACGACGGTCTATATTGCAACCGTCGGCGCTAAATGGATGGGCGCTGGCCGGGGGTATAGCATTTTAAACGGCGCCGTCTACGCGCTGGCGACGATGTTTGGCCTGATTGCCGCCCTCGCCGCTATTATTCCCGTGTCCGTCGTCGCACCTATTTTAGTATTTGTCGGCATGTCGATGATTGCCACCGCCTTCCAAGCCAACGATACGCGCTACTATCCGGCTATTGCACTGGCGATGCTACCCTATTTCGCCAACTACGTGATGACGCGCTTTAATCGGGGTGCAGGCGAAGTAGTCAGCGATATTTCCAGTGCCATTGTGGTGATGGGCCAGGGTGCTATGTTTATGGCTATTTTCTTAGGCGCCATGACCGTTTCTGCTATCGACCATCAGTTTCGTCGCGCAGCTGCCTTTGCGTTAATTGCCGCTGGGTTCTCGTTTGTAGGCCTGATGCATGCACCTGAGTTAGCTTTTAACGCAGCACCTGAATTTGTAATGGGTTATTTAGCGATGGCGCTCTTGTTTGCTTATTTCTCTTTCCAAGAAGCTCCCCACTCTAAATAGCACGACCATTAAGAGGTATATCCCGCCTGCCGGTGCGGGCGGGATAAGATACGCCGAAGCAATACCCAGGCGACGATACCTGCAGCTATATTACCCAACGCTGCACCGGCGGCTAACCCAACCCACCCGTATAAGTAAGCGCCTAACCACAAGCAGGGCAGATAGCAGATAAAAAGCCGCGCACTTGAAAGTAGCATGGCACGCAGCGGCCACCCCAGCGCGTTACCGGCTGACACAACTAACATGCAAACGCCAAGGGCCGCGTAGCTTGGCAGCAAAAAGCGGATGACCATCGCCAACTCATCCTGCACTTCAGGATTCCCCGCCAAAGCCATTGCCACCCAGGGTGACGCCAATGCCAATAACACACCCAAGCTAAGCTGCCATATAACAGCCACTTTTATCGCTAGGCGCATCAATTGTTGAATCTGCGCCCAATCCCCAGCGCCATAGCACCGCCCAAGCCACGGCGGCAGCGACATTGTCATCGCTAAAATCACCATTAAAGAGAGCGTTTCTAAACGGCTAGCCAGCCCCCAAGCGGCAACATAGGTATCTCCCAGGCCAGCCACCGCTGTAATAGCAAGCATGGCAGCTAGGGGTGGCATTAGCTGGCTCACCATGGCTGGCGCTGCAATACCCGTAAATAGCCGCCAAGAGCGACGACACTCCTGCCAAATATCCTTGCTTGTTAACCACTGACAGCGCGCAAGGGTGCTACTTGTCAATAAAAGCCCAACGGAAAAAGCGATGGCCGTTGCCCACGCCGCCCCAGGCAGCCCTAAGCCAGACCAAGGGCCAACCCCGAAAATAAGCAGCGGATCAAGCGCAAGGTTAATCAGACTGCTTAACACCATCATTTTACCGGGGGTACGAGTGTCGCCGTGGGCGCGGAACACGCTATAAATAAAATACAGCAGCGCCCCCAGCCACGCTGAAAATAACTGAGGCCCCCAGTAACTACGAATATATTCCAGGGCGATTTCATCGGCGCCTAGCAGCCTAAAAACAGGTACTTGAATCAGCCATAAAGCGACAACCAACGCACCAATAACCGCACCGCCAGCGATGAGGACCAAACTACTTAGCCGTTTAGCTCGCGCTTGCTCACCCGCCCCCAGTGCCCTGGAAATAAGCGCGGCGATGGCAATCCCCATCCCCACCTGGATACCAATGATCAAAAAAGAGAGCGGGAAGGTAAACGACTGCGCGGCAAGCGGCGATGTGCCCAAACGTGCAATAAACGCACTGTCTACAAGTTGAAAACCCAATAGCGCCAGCACACCAATCGCCATCGGCCAGGTTTGCCGCCATAGGGTTATAGCCAACTCACGCTGTTGCATTGTTGCTGCCAAACACATGCCCCTGTTCGATAAAAATGATAAGAAAACTGCTAGCGCAGCGCATACAAAAGCGCCACTGCCCCCATTGGGGCAGTGGCGCTTCCCGTTAAGCGAAACTTACTGACGAATGCCTTCAAACGTCACGTAAAGCTCCAACTCATGCATCATCTCAGGAAAATCGCTCATGTCGATGCCGAAATCACTCAGCGTCAACATCGTGCGGCCTTCAAAACCTGCACGGTAGTTGCCCCAAGGATCGTCACCTTCGCCCATTAACGTAACCGGCATTTCGATTTCTTGGGTTTCACCATGCAGCGTTAAGTCACCCGTTACCACACCTTCGTTATCGCCGGTTGATTCAAAACCCGTCGATGTAAAGGTTGCGGTTGGATATTCGCTCGCGTCCAGAAAATCACTGCTTAGGAAGTGGCGATCACGCTCAGCGTGATTAGTGTTAAGGCTGTTAACCTGCACTTCCATCTCAACCGATGAAGCATCCAGGTCGTCTGCATCGTAATAGAACTGACCGTCAAACTCCTCAAACGTACCCAGAATATAGGAGAAGCCTAAATGGTTAATTTTAAACTGTACAAAAGCGTGCTGGCCTTCGATATCAATCTGATAATCCGCAGCCTGCGCCTGGCTTAGTGGCACCAGCGCAGCCGCAGCGATGGCAGTAGCAACAGCAGTTTTCTTCAACATATTACCTGTCTCCTCTCTTTCCTTAAGAATAACTACGGCAGGAACGCCCTACCCTAGCAACGTAAAAACTGAATCGCTAAGCTGATTAATGAGCATTATTTTTTGAACGATGGCTCGGGTTAATCATTCGCACTAGGGTAGCATGGCGATCAAGCCAATGATGCTTGAAAGCGGCAAGCGCATGTCCAGCGGCTATCAGCATTAACGCAAGCGCACTGTACCAATGAATATCACCCGCCAGACTAGCTTGATTGGGCAATCCATGCAGTAACGCAGGCATTTCAAACCAACCAAATACACTGATTCCCCTGCCATTAGCGGTAGAAATCAAATAGCCGCTGACCATCACAATAAGTAATAATAAATAAAGTGCGATGTGCCCAGCGTGAGCCGCAAATCTTTCAATGCGACTCCCTTCTGCCTTAGGTGTTGGTTGCACTAAACGCCAAGCAATACGTAGCGCCGTCGCCAGTAATAGCAAGATACCAATAGAGCGGTGAACCCATGGCCCTTGGTTATACCACGGATCATAGTAGCCTAGCCCCGTCATCCACCACCCTAAAATAAATAGGCCGATGATAGTAAGGGCGCTCAACCAATGAAATAGAATACTGATGACACCCCAACCATGTTGCGTGTTCCGCCACATTTGACTTAACCCCGTCTCAAACCACTAATATGATAGTTTGCCTGTTGATGCCTTACTAATACGTTTATTTACTTTTTATTAATATTAGAAGCATAACGGATATGACAAAAAAAGACCGCTGAAAAAAGCAGAATACTTCATTCGTAAAAACCGTTGATAGCCGGAAACCGGGGTGAAACGCCAATAAAAAACCGGCCAACGACGGCCGGTTTAATTCATCAATTAAAACAGCTAGCGAGTTTCAAGAGCATCCAAACCACGCGCTAGATCACGCTGGATATCCGCCTGACTCTCCAAGCCAACCGCTACGCGGACAAGCCCGGGAGTAATTCCCGCAGCCACTTTCTGATCCTCCGAAAGACGTCCGTGGGTCGTGGTAGCCGGGTGGGTAATCGTGGTTTTAACATCTCCCAAATTACCGGTAATAGACAGCATGCGCGTGGCGTCTATCACTTGCCACGCCCCCGCTTGCCCTCCCTTCACTTCAAAGCCCAACACTGCCCCAAAGCCTCGCTGCTGTTGCTTAGCAAGCGCATGCTGCGGGTGCGCTTCCAAACCGCTGTAGTAAACCTTATTTACAGCCGGGTGCTGGTCCAGCCAGCGCGCCAGCGTCATGGCATTCTCGCAGTGGGCGTTCATACGTAGCGAGAGGGTTTCCAGCCCTTTGGTAAAAATCCAGGCGTTAAAGGGACTCATGCACGGGCCACAGGTACGTACAACGCCAAATACCTCTTCTAGCACGTCATGCTTACCCACTACCGCGCCACCAACCGCACGCCCCTGGCCATCCAAATACTTGGTCGCCGAGTGAATCACCAAGTCGGCGCCAAGCGCTATGGGCTGTTGCAAGGCAGGTGTTAAAAAGCAGTTATCAATCGCCAGCAATGCCCCGCAGCGTTTGGCGAGCGCTGCCAGTGCCGGAATATCCGCCACTTCCGACAAAGGGTTAGAGGGCGTTTCCGCAAACAGCAGCTTGGTCGCTGGGCTGACAGCCTCCTCCCAAGCGGCGATGTTAGATAGCTCAACGTAGCGAGTGGTAATGCCAAATTTACCTAAGTATTTATCAAACAGGCTTACGGTCGAGCCAAACAAAGAGCGGGAAGCAACGATTTCATCCCCAGCGGATAACAGTGCAAGCGCCGTCGAAAGGATGGCCGACATCCCCGAGCTGGTCGCGACACAGCGCTCCCCACCTTCCAGCGCCGCTAAACGACGCTCAAAGGTGTGCACCGTGGGATTGGTAAAGCGGGAATAGACGTTGCCTGCCTCCTGCCCGCCAAACTTACGCGCCGCTTCCGCAGCGCTTTCGTAAACAAAGCTAGAGGTTGGAAAAATCGGTTCCGAATGCTCTTGCTCAAACGTTCGCTGGTGGCCTGCGCGAATCGCTAAGGTCTCTAACGACCACTCATCCTGCTGGCTATCATCGTGCATGGCTTAGCCCCTTGGTAAAGAGATCATATACGTGGCTAGTCGTCAAAATCATCGTCTTGGTTATGCATGTCTACCAAGGCATGGTCACCCGCACTTTGATCTTTTGCCGAATCGCTGCGACTGGCTTCCAAAATGGCTAAATAAGCATCATCGATGTCGCCGGTTATGTAGTTGCCGTCGAATACTGAGCAGTCAAACGTTTCCATTTCAGGATTAACTTCCCGGCAGGCGTCTTTCAAGTCTTCCAGGTCTTGGTAGAAAATTCGATCAGCACCAATCAGTTGGCCAACTTCCTCTTCTGTACGACCATGGGCAATCAGCTCCGAGGCCACCGGCATATCAATGCCGTACACGTTGGGGTAACGCACCGGCGGCGCCGCGGAGGCAAAGTAGACGTTCTGGGCGCCCGCATCCCGCGCCATCTGGATAATCTGCTTACAGGTGGTGCCACGCACAATGGAGTCGTCGACCAGCAGAACATTCTTACCTCTGAACTCAACATCAATGGCATTGAGCTTCTGGCGTACCGACTTTTTACGCTGGGTTTGGCCCGGCATAATAAAGGTGCGGCCAATATAGCGATTCTTCATAAACCCTTCACGATAGGTCACCCCAAGGTGCTGGGCCATTTCCAGGGCAGAGGTGCGTGATGTGTCGGGGATAGGAATCACCACGTCGATGTCGTGATCGGGCCACTCATTAAGAATACGATCGCCAAGCTTGCGGCCCATTTGCATGCGCGTGCCATAAACATACGCGCCATCCAGCAGCGAATCAGGGCGCGCCAGGTAAACATGCTCAAAAATGCACGAGTGCAGCTGCGGACGATCTGCACATACCTGGGTATGCACCTGCCCTTGCATATCGACAAAAATCGCTTCGCCTGGCGCCAGATCACGCTCCAGCTCAAAACCACCCACGTCTAGCGCCACAGATTCAGAGGCAATCATTACCTCTTGGCCGTTATCATCTTGACGCGTACCGAACACCACTGGGCGAATGCCAAAGGGGTCACGGAATGCCACCATACCAAAGCCATTGATAATCGCGACCGCCGCGTAGCCGCCTTTGCAGCGCCGGTGCACTCTACGAACCGCATCAAAAATATCTTCTGCTTCTAGATGAAGCCCCTGCTTGCCTAGCTCATGGGCAAAAACATTAAGCAAAACTTCAGAATCTGAGCTGGTGTTGATATGACGCAAATCGGTAGAGAAAAGCTCCTGCTTTAGCTGCTCGGAGTTGGTCAAATTTCCGTTGTGCGCGAGCGCGATGCCATAGGGAGAGTTGACGTAGAACGGCTGGGATTCTGCTTCGCTTGAAGAACCTGCGGTGGGATAACGTACGTGCCCAATGCCCAGGTTACCTTTAAGACGAGCCATGTGCCGGGTGTGAAATACATCACGCACCAGCCCATTGCTTTTGCGCAGTAAGAAGCGTCCCTCGCTCCAAGTCATCATGCCGGCAGCGTCCTGGCCCCGATGCTGAAGTACGGTCAGGGCATCGTAGATTCCCTGATTTACCGCCTGCTTGGCCAGAAGGCCCACAATACCGCACATTCCAGTTACCTCGCTTTAATGCCATGGCTTACCGGGGCAAGCCCGTACGTTCATCAACTTATATGCACCCGCGCCGTATACAGCAGCACAGGCGCTTCTTTAAAAAGGGTTACCGCTAAACAATGCGAAGGCTACTCGTCATCCGCAGGAAGGCCAAGGCGCTGCTCGGCAGGCGTCTGCCTGGTACGGATATCTGGAAGCGATATATCTCGCAACGACTCAGGCGCCTGGGGAAGTTCTCGCTCCCATTGATCTAATTGGCTAACGGCCCAATCTCTAAGCTCAATAAATGTTGGCCGCAGCGTCGCCTCCTGCCATGCCTGAAGTCCACTGAGTGGCGTAAGGGTAATCAAGACAGTGGCGATCAATAGTATAACCGCGCCCCGCGCAACACCGAAGGCTGCCCCTGCAAAGCGATTTAGCAACCCCATGCCTACCCACTCAACGGCCGCATGCACCAGGCGAATAACAATGCCGCATAACAAAATGACTGCAAAAATCACCAAGATAAATGCCAGCACTAAGCGAGCATCAAAGCTTTCAATGAAGCCGCTCATCAACTCGGCGACCGGTTCGGCAAGCACGCGCGCCACCATCAGTGCCACCACCCATGCGGCAAGGCCTAATGCCTCTCTCACAAAACCACGGACAAAGCCTGCCAGCATGGAAAGCGCTAGCACTGCCAGAAAAAGCGCATCTATCCACGTAAGCGTCATTACTTAATCTCTAACTCTAACTAGCAAGCCCTGAACATTGGCACGCTGTTTAATCAGCGCCATGGCGGTTTCGCCATCGTCAGAGGTGGCATAGGGGCCAACGTAAACGGTAGTGAGGTTATTATCTCGCTCCCGCCGGTAGGTAGTAAAACCCTCTTCAGACAGCTGCTCGCTTAGACGCTGGGCATTGGACACGTCACCGAAACTGCCTACCTGGATGGCCCATTCACCCTGCTGGGTAACCGCAGGCGCTGACGAGGCTGAAGAAGCGTTACTAGAAGTGCGACTGTTACTGGCCATTAATTCAGCAATCGGGTCACTGTCAGGCTGACGCTCTTCCACAGGTTCTTGAGACGCTGAAGCGGCTTCACTGGGCGGGGCGGCTTCACTGGGTGGGGCTACTTCGCCTGTGTCCGGCTGACGCGGCTCAGCCACAATAGGCGTGTTGATAACCGAAGACTCCTCTTCCTGTGGCGCAGAAGCAGGCAAAGGAGTAATGGTGGACGGCATCTCAGGTGCAGGAACATCCTGACGCACGACTTGAACAGGCTGTTCAATAACGAACGTCGGCTGTGGCCGCTCTTCCCGTGGAGCAGGGTCACTCATCAGCCACGGCACAATGATCGCCAGTAGCGCGAGCAAAATCACAATACCACTGATGCGTTCCGTTTTACCGTATTTCATATCCTTCTCCATCAGGCTAAGCGGGCACCACGGTTAGGCCTGTTAAGCTTGCGGCAGCGGGTTTGCCAACAGCGCCGCCACGGTAAAAAACGACCCCGTCGCCAACACGCGATCCTGGGGAGTAAGCCGTTCAGCAATGGCGGACACGCCCTCTTCTGGGGAGGCCGCACAATAATGCACCTGCCCACCTCGCGAGGTAATGCGCTCCGCTAATTCAGCCGCTGGGCGCCCGCGTTCCCCTTCAAGGGTAACGCATACCCAATCGGTAATTCGTGGCATCAGCGCATCAATCACGCCGTCGGCATCTTTATCGTTCAACATACCGATTAACGCCCACTGTCTACCGCCTGCCAGGGGCATGGGGAGCCGACGAGCTAGATACTCCGCGGCATGGGGGTTATGACCGACATCCAGGCACCACTGACCCTGCCACTGCATACGCCCTGGCAGCCTGACTGTTTTCAGCGCCTCGCGACAGTGGCTGATGGACAACCGCACACCGCAAACCGCCAACGCCTGTAGAGCGGTAGCGGCATTATCAATTGGAAGCCCCGGATCAGGAAGCCCATCGAATGAAACGGCCTCCCCCTTCGCGGTTAAACCGTGCCAGCTCCATGCAGCGCCAGCATCTGTTGTTCGCCGATGAGAGCTTGCATCCGGCACTTGCTTGCCGGTGCTATCTTCATTACTGGGGCTAAACGCTGCGTGGTGAAACGCAGACCCTAACCGGTAAACCGGTGCAGATATATTATCCGCCGTTTCAGCAACGCTTGACGGCAGTGCCTGACTGCCCAGCACGGCGGGCTTCAACGGTCGGAAAATACCCGCTTTCTCGCGGCCAATTTGATCAATATCTGTGCCTAAAAAATGGGCATGATCTTGGGCAATCGTCGTTACCACACCTACATCAGCATCAATGATATTCACCGCATCCAAGCGCCCACCTAAGCCTACCTCCAGTAGCGCTACGTCGAGATTAGCTTGGGCCAAGCACCACAGCGCACAAAGCGTACCGGCTTCAAAATACGTTAGGCTAATAGCCGGCGACTGCAGCCTAGCGGACTCTACTTGCTGAAAACCCGTGACTAACAGCGAATCTTGAGCGTCTTGCCCATCAATAGTGACGCGTTCGTTGTAGCGTAACAGGTGAGGAGACGTGTAGGTGCCCGTCCGCAGGCCATGGGCACGAGCAATGGCATCCATCATGGCAAGGGTCGACCCCTTGCCATTGGTACCTGCAACCGTAATGACACGCGGCGCGATAGGGCTTTCTAGCAGCCCCATACGCTTAGCCACCTGCGATACGCGCTCCAGCCCCATATCGATTCCTACGGGATGCAGCGTTTCAAGGTGATGTAGCCACTCAGCTAAAGACTTAGGCATTGCGTGTCGCGTCATCGCTCTTGGATGAACTGGGTTCGCTATTCGCCTCCTTGGGGGCGTCAGCCGCTTCTGCCACACGCTCTTCATCTAACAGCGGTTCAACGATTTCAACATCGTCAAGCGCACCCGCTTCCACAACCGACGCGCTATTGTGAGTGAGTTTACGCAGCACGCTTCCCACGCGGTCACGCATCTCATGGCGATGGACAATCATATCTACCGTGCCGTGCTCTAACAGAAACTCACTGCGCTGGAACCCTTCGGGCAGGGTTTCACGCACGGTTTGCTCGATAACTCGCGGACCAGCAAAACCAATCAGTGCGTTAGGTTCGGCAATATTAAGATCACCCAGCATCGCAAGCGACGCCGATACGCCACCAAACACGGGATCCGTTAACACAGAGATGTACGGCACACCTTCCTGCTTGAGCTTTTCAAGCGCTGCCGAGGTCTTAGCCATTTGCATTAGCGAAAACAGCGCTTCTTGCATACGCGCGCCGCCTGAGGCAGCAAAACAGACCAGCGGAATACGCGCTTCCAGAGCCACTGTCGCCGCGCGAACGAATTTCTCGCCGACCACTGCGCCCATCGAGCCGCCCATAAACGTAAACTCAAAGGCCACAGCGACCACGGGCAAACCATCCAGCTCACCGCGCATGGCTACCAGGGCGTCTTTTTCGCCAGTGTCTTTCTGCGCGGCCACAAGACGGTCTTTGTACTTCTTGGAGTCACGGAATTTGAGGCGGTCGTTCGGCTCAATCTCAGCGGCGATCTCTTCACGACCCTGTTTATCCAGGAACCAATCCAGGCGCTTGCGGGCTGTCAAGCGTAAGTGATGCTCACACTTGGGGCATACGCTGTGATGTTTCTCTAACTCGGGAAGGTAGAGAACAGCCTCACACTTGGGACATTTACGCCAGAGGCCATCGGGCACGCTGGCACGACGGTCTTTACGCTGGATACGCCCCATGGAGGGCACGATTTTATCTAACCAGCTCATATCAAAAAGGCTTCCATATATACGTCAATGCCTGGCACCGCCAAGCTTGATGAGTGTCGTCAGTCAATTCAGTGTAGACGATGAGGGAACGCGCTTAGGCATCCATCGCGGTGCGCATTTCAGCCAATACGCTTTTAAGCTGTCCGGCGATGGTTTCAGGTGCATCAACGCTGTCAGCGATGCGGTTAACCAGCGCGCTGCCTACGATGACGCCGTCGGCCACTTTCGCCACTTCCGCGGCTGTCACGCCATCGCGAATGCCGAAGCCAACGCATAGCGGTAAGTCGGTCATTTCACGCAGCGGTGCTAGGTGATTCGCCACATCCTCGGCATTTAGCGTCGCCGCACCGGTAACGCCTTTAAGCGAAACATAATATAGGTAGCCCTCACCGTGGGCGCATATTGTAGCGGCACGAGCATGGGAAGTGGTAGGCGCAACCAGGAAAATCGCCGCTAAATCACGCGCCTTTAACAGTGGGCCAAACTCTTCAGCCTCTTCTGGCGGCATGTCGACCACCAGCACCCCATCAACCCCTACGCTGGCTGCTTTGTCAGCGAACACGTCGTAGCCGATGCGCTCAATAGGGTTTAGGTACCCCATTAAGACAACGGGCGTCGTGGTATCGGCTTGACGAAATTCAGCCACCATCTCAAGCAGGTCGACTAAACGAGTGCCCTGCTTCAGCGCCCGTTCACAGGCTTTTTGAATGACCGGGCCGTCGGCCATCGGGTCTGAAAACGGCACGCCAAGTTCAATAACATCAGCACCCGCCTCAACCAAGGCATGCATAAAGCCAACGGTGTATTGCGGGGCAGGATCACCTGCCGTGATATAGGGAATCAACGCCTTGCGGCCCTGCTGTTTTAACTCTGAAAAACGCTGGTCAATACGATTCATGCTTGCCCTTAAAACTCAATGCCGTCGATGTTAGCCACGGTCATGATGTCTTTATCACCACGACCCGAGAGGTTGACCACAATATGCTGGTCAGGGCGCATTGTGGGAGCTAACACTTTCGCGTGCGCCAGCGCATGGGCAGACTCAAGTGCTGGCATAATGCCTTCCATGTGAGTGAGCTCACGAAACGCTTCTAGCACTTCTTTATCGTTTGCCGCCACATAGTTAACCCGGCCAACGTCTTTCCAGAGCGCATGCTCCGGGCCAACGCCTGGGTAGTCCAGCCCGGCAGAAATGGAGTGGGTGTCTGATACCTGGCCCGCTTCATCAGACATCAAGTAGGTACGGTTACCGTGTAATACGCCTCGCGGGGCGTTAGAGGAGAGCGGCGCTGCATGGCGACCTGTCTCGACCCCATCGCCACCGGCTTCCACGCCGTACATCGCGACCGCGTCATCTTCCACGAACGGGTAGAAAAGCCCCAAAGCATTTGAGCCACCGCCCACACAGGCGATGAGCGCGTCGGGCAAGCGGCCAATTTGCGCCAATGATTGTTGGCGCGCCTCACGGCCAACCACTGAATTGAAATCCCGCACCAGCTGCGGATACGGGTGGGGGCCAGCGACGGTACCAATGATGTAAAACGTGTTATCAACGTTGGTTACCCAGTCGCGCAGCGCTTCGTTCATGGCATCTTTGAGCGTACGCGTGCCGGACTCCACCGGAATAACCCGCGCGCCCAAAAGACGCATACGGTAAACGTTCAGCTTCTGACGCTGAACATCGGCAGCGCCCATATACACATCGCACTCAAGGCCCAAGCGCGCCGCAACGGTAGCCGTGGCAACACCGTGCTGACCAGCGCCGGTTTCCGCAATCACGCGCGGTTTCCCGGTTTTTTTAGCCAGTAACGCTTGGCCGATCGTGTTGTTAACTTTGTGGGCGCCGGTGTGGTTCAGGTCTTCACGCTTTAACCAAATCTGCGCGCCGCCTAGCGACTGTGACCAACGCTCTGCGTGATAAAGCGGTGATGGACGCCCGACATAGTGGGCTAGATCACGGTCAAACTCTGCCTGAAAGGCTGGGTCATCGCGCAGACTCAAGTAAGTCTGCTCAAGCTCTTCCAGAGCAAAGCTCAAGGTTTCTGACACAAACCGGCCGCCGTAGGGGCCAAAATGACCACGGGCATCCGGCATTCGGGTCAGGTCGCTGAACTTGGTTTCAGATACTGAGACAGTCACAGGCATACCTCACAAGATCGCCAGAACAGGCAAATAATGAATGAACTAACGTTGACGATGGCCGCCTATCAGGCGACCACACAATGTACTTATTAAGCGCTGGCTAATGACACGTGCTTAACAAAAGACGCCATTAACGCGACGCTTTTAACGCCGGGCGACGCCTCAATACCGCCTGAGACATCAACCGCGTAAGGCGTAACTTGATCAATGGCCGCACCAATGTTCTCAGCCGTTAACCCACCGGCGAGGATAACAGGTTTTTCCAGGGCTGCGGGGATTCTAGACCAATCAAACGTCTCCCCAGTTCCGCCCGGCACCCCAGGGCTGTAGGCATCTAACAGCAGTGCCTGAGCCTGCGAATACTCCGCCGCTGCGCGATGAAGGTCGATGCCGTCGCGCATGCGCAGGGCCTTAATCCAAGGCCGATCAAACTGCTGGCAAAATGAGGCTGGCTCATCTCCGTGAAACTGAATCACATCCAAATAGGGCAGGCACTGCTCGATCAGTTCAACGGGCTGGTTAACAAAGAGCCCTACCCGCGTCGCAAAGGCAGGCACCTGCAGTGAAAGTGCCCGCAGCTTTTCCGGTGTAATGCCGCGAGCACTCTTAGGCCACATGACAAAGCCCAGCGCATCAACACCGAGCAACGCGGCTTGCTCAACATCCTGCGCCCGGGTGAGGCCGCAAAACTTGATCCGCGTACGTGCATAATGAGTCTTCACGGGGTTGTCTCCTGCTGCTCCGATGCGGCTTTATTCTTGAAAGTAAGCTTTCGCCTCGCGGCAATGCGCGGATTATCCGGAAGCGGCCGCTCGCCCGTCCACTCTCCGGTAAACGCCAGCAGGTTGGGGCCTAGCGGCTCTTTGGGCAGCGCAAAACGCTCGTCATAAATCGAATCAACAAAATGCAGCCCGCAGGCAGGGGCAGTGACATCCCCTTTTCGGCGATTCTTCAGCGCCAGAAGGCGCTCAATATGCCCTTCATCCTGCGCGCCGCGACCTACGCTTGCCAACGCACCCGCGATATTGCGAATCATATGATGTAAAAACGCATTGCCCTGAATATCAATCACCACGATGGGTCCATAGCGCTTCACTTCCACAAAATGCATTTGCCGCCAAGGTGTTTTCGACTGACAGCCTGCTGCGCGGAAACTGCTGAAATCGTGTTCGCCCACTAATGCCTGCGCTGCCCGATGCATCGCCTCGGCATCCAACGGGTCACGGCACCACGTCACGTTAGCGCGCTCCAGAACGGGGCGGCTAATTTGGTTCAAGAAAATATAGCGATAGCGGCGGCCCAACGCCCCTAGGCGTGAGTGAAAGTCATCTGACACTGGCTTTACCCAGCGTACTGCTACATCCCTGGGAAGGTTCGTATTGGCACCGAAAATCCAGGCTTTTTCAGAGCGCTGAACCGGCGGGTCAAAATGAATGACCTGACGCGTGGCATGTACACCAGAGTCCGTGCGCCCGCTGGCGTGAATTTGAATCGGCGCACCCGCCACCTTCGCTAAGGCATCTTCTACCGATGCCTGAACCGAAGCCGCGTGTTTTAAACGTTGGAAGCCACAAAAGCGCGAGCCATCGTACTCAATGCCCATCGCAAGGCGGCCAGCCAGCGGTTGTGTTTCATCAAAGTGATAGAACAGCGTCATTAAGCCACGTCATTTAGAGAGGTTAAAAGTTAGCTATTATCCCGACGTCGCGGCTCGAATGCCACCTCTTCGATTTCCCACTCATCTTCGGGCACTCGCCGCGTGTGATTCGTTCTCTTAGGCGAGGTTGTCGTGCCACTGTTCAGCCCATCGTTATAAGCGCCCTCCTCACCCGTTTCCTCTTGTTTTAGTGATGGGGGGTTATAGTCAATGTAGTAATCCAGTGGCTGAGAGCGCTGATCCTCATCAGGCGGCGACATCTCGTCCTCCACGCGCTCCTTTGGGCTTTCCTGCTCATCGGCATGGGATAAGTCATCGAGCGCACTGGTTTCCTGTTTCACCGTCGAAGGCGCCAGTGACAACTGCTCTTGGCTATCCGGTTTATGCTGCTGACGCTGTGCAGCTAATCCCGATGCTTGACTGCGTGTAAACACGTCATCGTCGTCCGCTTCCCACTCTTTTGGTGCTTCGCTGTCACTAACCGTTGGCGGCGGCTCATTTGGCGCAGCCATGCCGGACTTCATTACCGGCGCCTCATCAAACGCTGCGGCCTCTAACTCTGGCTCAGCAGCCTGCGATTCAAAAGGGGCTGAAGCCGCAGGCGGGAAATCAGTAACCGGCTCTGCATTAGCGGGCTCGGCGAGAGGGGCCTCTGCTTGGCGCGACTCATTAGGGGCAGCATGGGTAGGCTCCGCGACATGCGGCTCCGTGCGCCCTGAGGCTGTCGCAGCAGACGCCGGCGGAGGCGTTACGGAACGCGCGGTTACCGGTGCATCTTCCCACTGACGCTCTCGGCGCTTGCGCGACCAGACCAACCCTGCCAACAACAGCACGAGGGCAGCACTGGCCAGCGGCCACCGATACTCAGCCAGCGGCGCTAACACACTCCCCTGATTGGCAGTAGGTTCAGGTGAAGCGCCCTGGCCTTGCTCACGCCCCGCGCCTACCAAAGGCCCCGTTGCGACGGCATTAGCCGCGCGGCTCTCCTGCTGAGAGGCATTCAGCGCCTCGGTTAACGCAGCAACCTCCTGGCGTAGTTCAGCCAGCTCTATACGCAGCTGGGCTCGCTCTTCAAGCACTTGTTGGAGCATGGCTTGGCTTTCAGCCAGCTGCTCTATGACGTCCTCTAAGGTAAGGCCAGCCAGCGCGCTTTCAGGATTTTGCGCCTGCTCAGCATCAAGTGGCTCTGCCGCTGACTCTGCGGCAGAAGCGCTATCACCGGCGGCCTGATCCGGCTCTTCCTGCGCGATTTCTGCCGCCGCTTCGGCAGGCGGCGACTGATTTGTCCGCCGCATTGCTTGTACCGCACGCGCTGCCTCACCGGGAGAGCGTGCCATCACCTGCTCCCGGCTCGGCACCGCCAACGTTTGGCCAGCGCGCAGGCTATTGATATTGCCAGAGGGAAAAACGCTCGGATTAGCATCAACCAGCGCCACTATCATCTGCTGTACGCTAGCATTATCTGGCTTAACCCGGTCGGCCACACTCCACAGCGTATCGCCGCTTGCCACATAAGCGGTGTTATTCGCTGTGGCAGTGCTACCGCCGCTTGGCACGCCAGGGGCTGCAGAAGCGGCAGGCGGGCGATTGGGTAGAGCGATTTCCTGCTGCTCACGCGATGGACTGCGTGCATTCACCATGTTGGGCGGGTCAAATAGCAGGGTAAATGCTCGGCTGGCTTCCCCCTCGGGGGAGTCGATCGTTAGTAAAACATCGAGCCAAGGATCATCAACCGCCTGCGAAGAGCTAAGGACCAACTGGCGTCCATCAGCCTGCTCACGCAGTTGGACGCGCAGCGATGAAGCCAGCGGCGTCCACTCTAACCCTGCTGCTGTAAAATCCGCTTCATCAGCAACGGAGACTCGCAGTTCGTCCAACGCATATTGGCTAGCGTCTAGTACCGGCACGGTCGCGTTCAAGGGTGCATTCATCGGTGAACTCACCGACGCCGGGCCTAAACCGACGGCCAGCGCCAGCGAACTAACGGCACTAAGCGGTAGCCACAATAACCATGTGTGCGTCTGTTTCATTCGAGCCCCTGCTGCCTGCGCACTTAAGCGATGCAATCGCATCTAACTGAGCGCGATCATCATTATGTTTGGGTTCTTTTTATCATAACTTACCGTTCATACACATACTTTCGGTAGGTTGGCATATGACCTTTCTACACCGTAGCGGCAAAAAAGAAGGGAAGCTGCGGACAGCTTCCCATCGTGAACTACGTTCGCGCTACTAAGAAAACCAGCGCATAGTCGCTTTTACTGCTCGCGCAGAATCTTCAGCATGCGCTTGAGCGGCTCGGCAGCGCCCCACAGCAGCTGGTCACCCACGCTGAACGCCGATAGGTACTCACCGCCCATATTGAGCTTGCGCAGGCGGCCTACCGGTACTTGCAGCGTGCCCGTGGCAGCGGCAGGCGTTAAACCGGCAATGGTGGCGTCTTTATCGTTGGGGATCAGCTTGACCCACTCGTTATGCTTGGCGATACGCTCTTCAATCTCATCCAGCGGCACATCTTGCTTCAGCTTGATGGTGAACGCCTGGCTGTGAGAGCGCATGGCACCGATGCGTACACAAAGGCCATCAATGGGAATCGGGTTATTCTCAAGCCCCAGAATCTTGTTGGTCTCAACGCTGCCCTTCCACTCTTCACGGCTCTGGCCGTTATCGAGTTTAGTGTCAATCCACGGCAGAAGGCTGCCTGCCAAGGGAGCAGCAAAGTTATCAGTGGGGAAGTCGCCGCTGCGCATCGCCTCGGTAACCTTACGGTCGATATCGAGAATCGCGCTAGAGGTGTCTTTTAGCTCTTCGCCTACGCTATCACGCAGCTGACCCATCTGGTTCAGCAGCTCACGCATGTGCTTGGCACCGGAGCCAGACGCCGCCTGGTAGGTCATGGAGGTCATCCACTCGACCATGTTGGCTTCAAACAAGCCACCCAAGCCCATCAGCATCAGGCTAACGGTGCAGTTACCGCCTACAAACGTTTTCGCACCCTTGGCAAGCTGGGCGTCGATAACGTTGCGGTTTACCGGATCAAGAATAATGGTCGCTTCATCTTCCATACGCAGCGTGCTGGCAGCGTCAATCCAGTAGCCTTTCCAGCCGGCTTCGCGCAGATCTTTGTAAACCGGCTTGGTGTAATCACCGCCTTGGCAGGTAATCACTACGTCAAGGGCCTTCAGCGCCTCGATATCAAACGCGTCTTTCAGCGGAGGTACGTCCACGCCGATGTCGGGCCCTGGCTGGCCTACTTGGGAAGTGGTGAAAAACACCGGCTCAATGCCGTTAAAATCACCGTCTTCCTGCATGCGCTGCATCAGCACTGAGCCCACCATGCCACGCCATCCTACGAAACCGACTTTCAACATGTGAAGTCCTCCAACTAAGAATGAGAGCTACATTATACACAAATATTAGACACAACGTCGGCCACCCCCGAGGGCGGCCGACTGGGCTGTACAACTAAGCGCTGAATCGAATCAACGAGTTAACGCGTTTCTAATCACTGCGCGCTGGCAAATGCGGCGAGCACCGCATCGCCCATCTCCACGGTGGAGACACGACGCGTGCCTTCTGATGCGATGTCAGCGGTGCGCAGGCCGTCATCCAGCACGCGGCCTACGGCGGCTTCAATACGCTCGGCCATCGCTGTTTCATTCAGCGAGTAGCGCAGCATCATCGCCACAGAAAGCATCATCGCCAGCGGGTTCGCGATGTTTTGGCCCGCGATGTCCGGCGCGCTGCCGTGGCACGGCTCGTACATACCCTGCCCGCTTTCGTTAAGCGAGGCAGACGGCAGCATACCGATGGAGCCAGTGAGCATGGCGGCGGCATCTGACAAGATATCGCCAAACATGTTGCCGGTCACTACCACATCGAACTGCTTCGGTGCGCGCACAAGCTGCATGGCAGCATTATCCACGTACATGTGAGAAAGCTCGACGTCCGGATACTCAGGCGCTAAGCGCTCCATCACTTCACGCCACAGAATGGTGACTTCCAGCACGTTGGCTTTATCTACCGAACAGAGCTTTTTGCCCCGCTTTTGAGCCATTTCAAAGGCAACGCGGCCAATGCGCTCAATTTCGCTTTCGGAGTAGATATAGGTGTTAAACCCAACGCGCTCGCCGTTACGCACTTCGATACCGCGGGGTTGGCCGAAGTAGATGCCGCCAGTCAGCTCGCGCACAATCATAATATCCAGCCCGGCCACCAGTTCAGGCTTGAGGCTTGAAGCGCTTGCCAACTGCGGGTAGAGCATCGCCGGGCGCAGGTTGCCGAACAGGCCCAGGTTCTTACGCAGCCCCAGCAGACCTTTTTCAGGGCGCTTGGAAAGGTCTTCAAGCTTATCCCACTTGGGGCCACCCACCGCGCCTAACAGAATAGCGCTAGCAGCTTTGGCTTTTTCCAGAGTTTCAGCGGGCAGCGGCTCGCCGTGGACGTCGTAGGCAGAACCACCTACCAAACCCTCTTCTACTTCAATATCCAAGCCCGCTTCTTGGCAGGCTTTCAACAAACGCGCCGCCTGGGCCGCGATTTCCGGGCCGATACCATCACCGGGCAGCAGTAACACTTTATGAGTCATGCTCAATCCTTAGCACTTATAATTGAATACTTAAGCAGGCTGACGGAACAGCCAAGGGCGCTGCTGACGGTGCTTCTCTTCAAAGCTGCGAATGGCGTCTTCGTCTTGCAGAGTGATGCCGATATCGTCCAGGCCGTTGAGCAGGCAGTGCTTACGGAACTCATCCACGTCGAACTCAAGAATCTCGCCACTGGGCGTAATCACCCGCTGGTGCTCAAGATCCACATCAAGCTGATAGCCTTCATTGGCTTCCACCTCGGCAAACAGGCGATCCACTTCTTCTTCCGCCAGCGTGACCAGCAGAATGCCGTTTTTAAACGCGTTGTTGTAGAAAATATCGGCAAAGCTAGGCGCAATCACGACTTTAAAACCGAAATCTTCCAGCGCCCAAGGGGCGTGCTCGCGGGAGCTGCCGCAGCCGAAGTTACGGCGCGCCAGCAGCACTTCAGCTCCCTGGTAGCGCGGTTGGTTCAATACAAACTCGTTGTTCAACGGGCGCTGGGAGCAGTCCTGGCCCGGCTGGCCTTCGTCTAAGTAGCGCAGCTCATCAAACAGGTTCACGCCGAAACCGGTACGTTTGATAGATTTCAAAAACTGCTTCGGAATGATCAGGTCGGTATCGACATTAGCGCGATCTAACGGTGCGACCACGCCTTCAAAACGTTCGAACTTTTTCATGGCTTAGGCCTCCTGCGCGTGGGTAGCGTCGTTAGCGGGTAAGGTACGTACATCAACAAAGTGGCCGGCAATCGCCGCCGCCGCTGCCATGGCAGGGCTAACCAAGTGGGTACGACCGCCGTAGCCCTGGCGACCCTCGAAGTTACGGTTAGAGGTAGACGCACAGTGCTCACCCGCGCCCAGCTTATCGGCGTTCATGGCCAAACACATGGAGCAACCCGGCTCGCGCCACTCAAAGCCCGCCTCAACAAAGATTTTGTCCAAGCCTTCCGCCTCCGCTTGGCGCTTCACCAAACCGGAACCCGGCACCACCATGGCCAGCTTGATGGAATCGGCCACTTTATTGCCTTTGGCGACTTTGGCCGCTTCGCGCAGGTCTTCAATGCGCGAGTTGGTGCAGGAGCCGATAAAGACTTTATCCAACTTGATATCGGTAATCTTCTGGTTCGCCTGCAGGCCCATGTACTCCAACGCGCGGGCGTGGCTGCGCTGAACGGTTTCATCCAGGGCGGCTTGCGGGTCCGGCACTTGGCCTGAAATACCGGTGACCATTTCCGGGCTGGTGCCCCAGCTCACCTGCGGCTCGATCTCTTCGGCTTTCAGCGTGACTACTTTATCGAAGTTAGCATCCGCATCGGACACCAGGTTGCGCCAATCCGCAACGGCGGCTTCCCACTGCGCTTCCGTAGGTGCGAAGGGGCGTTTGGCGAGGTAATTGATGGTGGTGTCGTCGACCGCGATCAGGCCCACGCGAGCACCGGCTTCAATCGCCATGTTGCACACGGTCATACGGCCTTCCATGGAGAGCGACTCGATGGCACTGCCCGCAAACTCGATGGCGTAGCCTGTGCCGCCTGCGGTGCCAATTTTGCCGATAATCGCCAGCACCACGTCTTTGGCGGTCACGCCCAAACCCAGCTCGCCTTCCACGCGCACCTGCATATTTTTCATCTTCTGCGCCAGCAAGCACTGGGTGGCCAATACATGCTCCACTTCCGAGGTGCCGATACCGTGAGCCAAGGCACCAAATGCGCCGTGGGTGGCGGTGTGGGAGTCACCGCAGACTACGGTCATACCGGGAAGTGTTGCGCCCTGCTCGGGGCCTACGACGTGCACGATGCCCTGGCGCGGGTCGTTGATTTTGAACTCTTCGATCCCGTACTCGACACAGTTATCATCCAGGGTTTGTACCTGAATCAGCGACACCGGGTCTTTAATCCCGCTGTTGCCTTCGGCACGCTCCTTTGTGGTGGTCGGCACGTTGTGGTCCGGCGTTGCCAGGTTGGCATCCAAACGCCAGGGCTTACGCTTAGCCAAACGCAGGCCTTCAAACGCCTGTGGCGAGGTCACTTCGTGGAGCAGCTGGCGGTCGATGTAAATAAGCGCCGTGCCGTCATCGCGCTGTTTCACCAAGTGCTGGTTCCAGAGTTTGTCGTAAAGGGTTTGACCTGACATATGGCTCTCCTGGGCAGTGCCCTGCTAGTTCGGTGTGGCAGCCTCTGCGTGCTGCTTAATGATCAATGGCTAGGAGTGTTACGCGACTCGCGCATAAAAGCAATTCATGTTATTCATACTTTAGATTCCAAACAGGAATACATATTCAGGGAGTCACTCGTGGATACTCAAAGCCTGCAAGCGTTTTTGGCAGTTGCCGAAGCCCAAAGTTTCTCCCGCGCCGCCGAGCAGCTCCATCTCACGCAGCCTGCGGTAAGCAAACGCATTGCCACGCTGGAAGACTTGCTCGGCACGCGGCTTTTCGACCGCATTGGCAGGCGCATCGCCCTAACCGAAGCGGGCAACCTTCTGCTACCTCGCGCCCAGCGCATTCTGTTTACCGTGGAAGACAGCCGCCGAGCGCTGGCCAACCTTTCCGGCCAAGTGGGCGGTAAGCTAACGCTTGCTACCAGCCACCACATTGGCCTGCACCGGCTACCGCCACTGTTAAAGCAGTACACCCAGCGCCACCCCGAAGTCGCGCTAGACCTGCATTTCCTGGATTCCGAACTGGCTTACCAGGGCGTGATGGACGGCACGCTGGAAATGGCGATTGTGACCCTCGCCCCGCACCCCATTGAGCAGCTTCAGGTGGTAGAACTATGGCGGGACCGGCTCTGCTTTGTGTGCGCCGCCGACCACCCTTTAGCCGAGCGCGCTCGCCAACACGCCAAGGCGCTTAGCTTACAGGAGCTGTGCGATTTCCACTGCGTGCTGCCCGGCGCTAAAACCTTCACCCGCACGCTGATTGGCCAGCGCTTTGAGGAAGCTGGCCTGACCCTGCCCGTGAGTATGTCGACCAACTATTTGGAGACGCTGAAGATGATGTGCGGTGTGGGGTTAGGCTGGAGCCTACTGCCCGAAAAAATGATCGACAGCGAGCTAGTTGAACTAAGCGTAGACACTGCCCCCATCCACCGGCCTTTGGGCTACCTTGTTCACACCAACCGCACGCTGTCTAACGCGGCGAAAAAGATGATTGAGGAATTGGAAAACACCCGCTAAGTGCCGCCCACTGATTAATGCTTAGCGGGTTCGCGCTGATGCATTTGGGCATTGGTTAACACGAATGAAGCCTTTTCGCTCGCACCACCCAACGCCGCATTCATCATCGCCGCCGCTACACGGCTTACCTCAATCGGACGCACCGAGCGCGGCAACACGTGCGCCGCCGGGGCCAGCAACGCACTCGCCCACTTCTCCGCCAGTCGGCCATCATCAGGCCGCCCCAATAGCAGCGAAGGCCGCACAAAAAATACGCAGGGCAACCCCAGCGCCTGAATATCCTGCTCCACCTCGCCTTTCACCTGGTTATAAAATATTTTGGAATGTGCATTGGCCCCGTGGGCAGTCACCACGCCGAGCCTACTCACCCCCGCCGCTTTACACGCCCGCGCAAACGCCAGCACCAACCCATAATCCACACGGCGAAACGCCTCTTTACTCCCCGCCTGCTTTTTCGTGGTGCCAAACGCCACAAAGGCTACGGCACCTGCGGGCATACACTCCGCGGCTTGGGCTTCTAACTGTTCAAAATCGAGCAGCGCAGGCTGGATTTTGGAAACGATAGCGTTGGGAAATTCACGGGTAAGATCCAGCTCACGGCGAGTAATCACGATGACGCTTTCCACTTCATCCCGCCGGGCAAGCTGAGTAACGAGCTGCTGACCAATAGCGCCAGTGGCACCAAGAACGATGGCAGTGGGCATGGGTGACCTCAGAGAAATGGTGAAGACTTGACCTAGTGAAAATGAAGCGACTTGCTACCTCTGTAGCGTCACGCTACAATTTTTCTCAGGACTACACAGGAGCTAATCATGTCAACTTCGAGCATACGCCTAGATCAAGAACTGGTGGATAAAGCCGCTATTATGGCGAAAGCATTACACCGCACAACACCTAAGCAAATAGAGCACTGGGCAAAAATCGGCGAGATGATGGAAGACAATCCAGATTTATCTTATGACTTTGTCCGCCAAGCTATCATCGCACAGGCAGAACGAGATGCTGGAAAGCTGGAGGCCTACGATTTTGGTTAGAGCCACTAGCGTATTACAGACACCTACATTCAAAAAAGCGGTGAAAAAGCTAAAGCCCAACCAAAAAAAAGACCTTGATTCTGCCATTAAAGAGCTGATAGCTGATCCCTTTATCGGAGAACAGAAAAAAGGTGACTTGGCCTTCTTGCGAGTATATAAATTCAAAATGAACAGGCAGCTGACTTTATTGGGCTATAGCTTTAACGATGGTGCTCTTGTGCTTGAACTGATGGCGCTAGGTTCACACGAAAACTTCTACCGCGATATCAAACGGCAGTAGCGTGCGGTAACGAGCGATTAGCACAGCCCGGCATAGCAAGCTATGTATCAACACCCATAAACCGAGACTTCACGTCCTCTGTCGGCACCATGCAAGCATCCCGCTTTCCAAAAAGCTTATAGCGATTCCGAGCGAACAATTTATAAGCCGCGTCTCTGATCGGCCTGGGCACTACCTTGAATGCATAACAGAACCGCCACGGCCCTTTTAGCTCTTTGGCAATCTCAAGGGCCGCATCTGAAAGGACGTAACACTCACCAGCTTTGATAAGCACCAAGGTGTCCATACCCACATCGGGGACGTTTAAACGCTCCGTTAGCTCCTGCGCCAACTCGCTCTGCATTGGGGTGAATGCAAAAACGCCCTTGGGGTCTCGCTTGATGATGAAATTCACTGCACCATTGCAGAAGTTGCAAACACCATCGAATATGACGATATGGGGGTTGTTCATAGGCTCCGTGTCTCGCTGATCGCTTGGTCATGCACGCTTAGTTTACTCTGGAAGCCCCTCGAACTCTGGCACGTCGCTCATCGCCTCCTCCCAAGCTGCCCTTCTCGATGTGAAGATATGCGCTGTTGGTAGCACAGAGACCTCCGTATCCAAACACCCAGCAGGAATGGCGAGCAGACCGGCCTCTTGAAAGCTTGGCAGTGCTGAACCACATAACTTACAGAAACTTTTCTTGTGGCGAGTGCTGGGAAGCGTATAGGTAGTCACAGAGTCTGAGCCTGACAACCAAGTTAATTTGGCTGACTTTGAAAATAAATTGGCTGCATAAGCAGACCCGGTGTCTTTTTGGCAATACTGACAATGACAAAGGTAAAGGCTGTCGAGGTCACCTTGCACTTCAAATTTTGTATTGCCACACAGGCAAGAACCAAAATAATCGGCCATCAGTTTTCGCTCTGTTGCTTGCGGCTTGGGCGTGTATAAAGTCTAAATTAAGCGGCGCCGAGTAGCAGCGCAGCGTAGCTTTTTGTGGTCCGAGTTTATGGCATTGTTATGCATTACTTTCTACGGGAGCAATAATTTGTCCGCTATTGGTGCCATAGTACTTTCCACTCACCACACCTTGCTTATAATAGTCATTTAAAAGTTTCACAAAGTAACTAACATCATCTGCGTTCTCGAGAACCACTTTTCCATCAGCGGACAACTTTAGCTCCCTTCCTTCAAATGTATGTAACGCATCTTTCATTTTAGTTATCTCATCATTATCAAACGAATTGTGAGTGCCCTTTTTTCCGATATTCGATAGCGTTTTTAACAACGAGCGTTTCTCTTTGATAGCGGCTTCTAGTAGCTCAACCCCTTCAACCAACTCTGTTCTAGCAATCGTTTCAATGACACCTGTGGCCGCTTCCGTAAACTCTTCTTCAAGCCCTACTATTTGTTCAAACCCCTTTTTCCTTAGGATTAAGAATTCTTCATTGCTATACAAACAATCAAGCTTATCATCGAAGCTAATAGTTTCCGTTATTACGGCCTTTAGTTCGGCATCATCTGTATCAAATAAAGCGGAAATTCGCTCTAGTTTTGTTCTTGGTTCATCAGTAGCCACCTTTCCTTTGGATGCTTTTCTAAAGGTATATACTGTCTTCTCTCCATGATTGAATCGTATAGAGTATGCCCACAAATCATTTTTTATTTCGGAAAGTGAAGCAATGCTTGGGCAATTACCTTGGAGCATTTGATTGCTAATAACATCAGAAAAGGAAAGGGCATTATTCAAGGCATAGGTGTAAATCTTATCCCCTAGGTCGTCCCCAATTACTGCATACTCTTCTAGTTCATAATCATCATCCCCAACCATTCTGCCTATTTGCTTCTTCGCGATACCAACAAAGAACTCATTTAGATCTTTTGACAAGTCCACTGTACGAGCCTGAAAGCTATACTTATCTATGACTTTAGCGGTCTTTTTAACACCGTCTTTTATGTGCCGCGTGATCATGTATAACTTTACTGAGACGGCATCTTCGTTAATTATTTCCAGTGCTTCGGTTAACTTATGCTTAGCGCTCACGACTCCCCTCCAAGATCCGTTGAAAAGTATAGGCGATGACCAAGCCTCTTTAGCTTGACATGATCATGTTCTTCTAAATATTTATCTCTTGACAGGATCATTCCTTTTTTCTTCTTTTCCGTACCATGCTCGATGTATTCGATTTGATAAAGCGAATACCACATGCTGATCGTTGGATTAATTAATAGCATTGATGAGTTTGTATATATCAGGAATGTAACCACAAGAAGTACCGATACTGACAAAACACTTATAGGGTCTGATAAATCTTGAAACACGAATGGTATTACATAGGTAAATAAATACGAAATGGATTCACTGTTTTTGTTTTCTATGTCGATTATCGTGACAGCATCACCGCTTAATTGTGCGCGTCTACTTACGTTTCTGATTAAAAGCCAAAGCCCAATTAAACCAAGTAGACTGGCAGTCGTAAGAACAGATACCGCCCCAAAGTACTTTACAAAACGAAAAACAGATTCTGAGTCTAGGCCGCCCCACCTAAGATATTCACTGTATTTATACAGTTGCTGAATTATCAGAATCAGGAAGAGTGGCACATATGACACTAAGAAAAGAGCCAATCGTGCCCCGCCCTTTAGCCCTTGTCGTCTAGTATCTACCATCAGCCCTTGTCCTTATTGATTTGCATAACAGTGGTTATATAGCCCGCTACATAACCCCAATAACTGAGCGATCACAGTCATTGATGTTATACAGCCCCAAAACCACCTAGCCCATTTATTTTAAATAACATTCCCTTGGCTAAGGCTACATATCCGCTATTATCGCGCCCGCTCATTTTGCCCGCTTAATCATACTCTATTCATAAAATTTGCTTAGGTCACGTGCCTAGCGAAAATTTTTCGCGGCCTGCGTGGCGGTATCGGCACCGCGTTGCGGTGCTTCGCGGGTGCCTCACTTCGTTCGTTACGCCGCGCTACGGGATCGGTGGCGTTATCGTTGGCTTGGTGGCTTTATCATCGCGCGCTGAAGCGCCCTCCCACACCGGCCATTTATCACTCCTACCATCTCCTACATCTTCCATCTCCTACATCTTCCATCTCTCACACCTTCCATCTTTCAACTCTGTCACCTCCCACATCTGCCATCTATCACACCTTTCATCTCACTGACCCCGTCGCTTCTTGCTACTGGCCTTCTCTCGCAAACCCGATTAGCCTGCTAACTCAACCAGTAAGGGATTGAGATGCAAGAGACAACGACGCAACAGCGCTTGGCGGGGGTTTTGATTCTGCTCGGGCTGTTGGCACAAATTATTGGTTTTACCGGCGCGGTGCCGACCGCGCAGGCGGTGAGCTATTTGTTGTGGGCGGCAGTGGCGCTGCTGTGGCGGGATATTCCCAAGCGTTCGCGCCTTCAGTCTGGGGTGTTGATGGCGCTAGGTCTGTTAATGCTGGTGGTAGCGCAAACGGTGTATGGCGTGGCGGTGCGCTGGCCTGCCGTGCTGCAGGGCAATGTGTTTGTGGTCAGCATGCTGGTAGGCGTGAGCTTTATTTCGCTGATGGGCACCCAGGGCAATAAGCGCCCGCCCGGTAAACGGGTAACAGGGGCGGATGGGGTGCTGCGTACCTGGCTGGGGGTGCATTTTCTCGGCACGATTTTAAATCTTTCCACGGTGTTTATGGTGGGCGACCGCTTGGCCCGCCGTGCGCCGTTAACCACACCGCAACTATTGGCGCTGAACCGGGGGCTTTCTAGCGCGGCATTGTGGTCGCCCTTCTTTGCCTCTATGGCGGTGGTGATCGCGCTGGTGCCTTCGGTGCAGTATGTCCAGATTGCCGTGGTGGGTTTTCCTATC
The DNA here is from genome assembly GCF_044809155.1 of Vreelandella venusta. Taxonomy (GTDB): domain Bacteria; phylum Pseudomonadota; class Gammaproteobacteria; order Pseudomonadales; family Halomonadaceae; genus Vreelandella; species Vreelandella venusta_B. The sequence goes on along the minus strand of NZ_CP085241.1, from coordinate 1,377,951 downwards.
GCCATGCTCTCAGGGCTATTAACCACACTAGAACTGCGGCGGCGGTTTGATTTAACCGAGGTGGATGGCTTTTCGCTTTCGCCCCGTAGCCTGCTCATGCCTGCAGGCATGGCGGCGCTGGTGATGCTGTTTCACTTCTGGATCACGCCGTCGCTTACTATCGTCAGCATTATTACCTTTTTACTGCCGGGGGTGGCGCTGCTGAGCAACCTGCGGGAAGGCCCGCGTTTTACCCTGCGGCGCCTGTGTCAGCATACCGTTACTCGCCTGCCTGCCATGCGCGGGGAAATCTCGCTGTTTTTAGCGGCGGGGTTATTAACACTGGGGCTTTCAACGCTGGTAACAGCGGCGGCAGGCGATGAGTGGACGCTGTTTGCCCGCTTTGGCACGTGGCAGGCCATGGTCAGTTTTGCGGCTATTACGCTGAGCGCGCTGGTGGGGCTTCACCCGATTATTGGGGTGTCGGTGTTGGCGTCGGTGCTTAATCTGAACGGCGCTGAACAGACCCTGTTTGCCTTTGTGGCACTTAGCGCCTGGGCGGTGGGCACCAGCGTGGGGCCGCTTTCGGGTATTAACCTGTCGTTGCAGGGGCGTTACGGGGTCAGCGGTTATCAGATGATGAAAAATAACCTGCCTTACGCGGCGATGATGAGCCTGCTCTCGCTGGGCGCGATCGCAGGCTTGAGCGTTTGGCTAGGTTAGATGCTTAGGTTTCGACGATTTTGCTCGGAAAGCGGTAGAAGTAGCGGTGGCCGCACTGGTGGCAGGGTTCTATCCGCGCGACATCGTTAAACATGACCTGAGCATCGCAGTGGGTGCAGGCCATTAAGCCCGGGGCGGCGATTTCGCCTTCGCAGTAGTCGGCGCGGGCGGCTTCTAGGTCATCCTCGAAACGTTCGCGGTCTACCACGCTACGGTCGGCAATGGAAAGCAGCGATTCCGCGACCCGGCGGGAAAGCTGGTCGATGTCGATTCCTAGCCAGCTGGCAACCTGCTTGCCGGTATCCGCCATGTAGTAGCGCATGTCTTTCAGGTCGCGCTCTACCCAGGCACGCAGCAGCGCCAGCTCGTCTTTGGTGTACTCCTCAAGCTCAGCTTCAAAGGCAACGGCGTTGTCTAAGTCCTTTTGTAGGTTGTCCCAGGTGAGCTCGTTGGCGCCATCCTGCATGCGTTCCAATAGGCGCTCGTAGCCTTCGCGAAGGCGGTGATCATTGTGTTTTTCCATGGGTCCTCTCCTTTTGTTGCCACAGGTGATGCCTATCATCGGCTAGCCGTTCAAGGATACACCCGCATAGGATACAATCGACGCTACTTATCTGACACCCGTCATCTACTATTCACTTTGCGCCCTGAACAGGGGCGAATTATCCCAAGGCATTGAAAACACCGATGGACGCACAATACAGCCCCCGTGAGATCGAACGTGACGCTCAACAGTACTGGGACAAACACCAGTGCTTTAAAGCCGTAGAGGACGCCAACCGCGAAAAGTTCTACTGCCTATCCATGTTCCCCTACCCCAGCGGCAAGCTGCACATGGGCCACGTGCGTAACTACACTATCGGCGACGTTGTCTCACGTTTCCAGCGCATGCAGGGTAAAAATGTCATGCAGCCCATGGGCTGGGACGCGTTCGGTATGCCGGCGGAGAATGCCGCGATCCAAAACCAGGTGCCGCCCGCCAAGTGGACCTACCAAAACATCGATTACATGCGCAACCAGCTGAAGGCATTGGGTTTTGCCTACGACTGGAGCCGCGAGTTCGCCACCTGCGATACCAGCTACTACCGCTGGGAGCAGTGGTTCTTCACCAAGCTGGTCGAAAAAGGCTTGGTGTACAAGAAAATGTCCACGGTGAACTGGGACCCGGTCGACCAAACCGTACTCGCCAATGAGCAGGTCATTGACGGCTGCGGCTGGCGTTCTGGCGCGCCGGTTGAGCGCAAAGAAATCCCGCTGTGGTTCTTGAAAATTACCGACTACGCCGATGAACTGCTGGCGGACTTGGAAAACGTCGAGTGGCCAGAGCAGGTCAAAACCATGCAGCGCAACTGGATTGGTAAATCCCGTGGCGTTGAGATGACCTTTGATATTCAGGCGGAAGACGGCAGCGCCTGCGAGCCGCTGGCGGTGTACACCACCCGCCCGGATACGCTGATGGGCGTGACCTACGTGGCCGTGGCCGCTGGCCATCCGCTGGCCAAACAGGCCGCTGCGCACAACAGCGAATTGGCGGCGTTCTGCGACGAGTGCGCCAAAGGCGGCACCTCTGAAGCGGAAATGGCCACCAAAGAGAAGCTGGGCATGCTCACTGGTCACAAAGCCATTCACCCGTTAAGCGGTGAAGAGGTGCCGGTGTTCGTGGCTAACTTCGTACTCATGGAGTTCGGCACCGGCGCGGTCATGGCGGTGCCCGCCCACGACCAGCGCGACTGGGAATTTGCCACCAAGTACGGCGTTGAGCTGAAGCCCGTCGTGGCCGATGAGCACGGCAACTCGCCGGATATCTCCGAAGGCGCATTTGTCGAGCACGGCACGCTGATTAACTCCGGCGAGTTTGACGGCCTGGAATTCCAGGCGGCATTTGATGCCATTGCCGCCAAACTGGCCGAGCTGGGCCGTGGCGAAGTAAAAACCAACTACCGCCTGCGCGACTGGGGCATTGCCCGCCAGCGCTACTGGGGCGCGCCGATTCCGGTGAAGTACGGCCCGGAAGGCCAAACCGTGCCGCTCTCTGATGACGAGCTGCCCGTGGCGCTGCCCATGGAAGTCACCGTGGATGCTTCCGGCTCGCCGCTGAAGAAGATGCCGGAATTCTCCGAGCTGGGCGATGGCTGGGTGCGTGAAACGGACACCTTCGACACCTTTATGGAATCCTCCTGGTATTTCGCCCGCTTCTGCTGTGCGGATAACCACGAAGCCATGCTGGATGAACGCGCTAACTACTGGCTGCCGGTGGATCTCTACATTGGCGGTATCGAACACGCCATTCTGCACCTGCTCTACGCCCGCTTCTTCCACAAGCTGCTGCGCGACTTCGGCATGGTCGATTCCGACGAGCCGTTCCAGCAGCTGCTCACCCAGGGCATGGTGATCGCGGAAACCTTCTATCGTTTTAAAGATAACGGCGGCAAAGAGTGGTTTAACCCCGCCGATGTGGAAGTGAAACGCGATGAAAAAGGCCGCCCGCTGAGCGCCATTTTATTGAGCGATGGTCAGCCCGTTGAGATGGGCGGCATCGAGAAGATGTCCAAGTCAAAAAACAACGGCGTGGACCCGCAGTCGATGATCGACAAGTTCGGTGCCGACACCGTGCGCCTATTTATGATGTTTGCTGCACCGCCTGAGCAGTCGCTTGAGTGGTCAGACTCTGGCGTTGAAGGCGCGCACCGCTTCTTGAAACGGATTTGGCGTCAGGTTACCGAGCATTTAGCCGCGGGCACGCCTGGTACGCTGAACGTGGATGCGTTGAACGACGACCAAAAAGCGCTACGCCGTAAAACCCACGAGACTATCAAGAAAGCCAGCGACGACATTGGCCGCCGCACCACCTTCAACACCGCCATTGCCGCTGTCATGGAACTTTCCAACGCGGTGGCTAAGTTTGACGACACGTCGGAACTGGGCCTTGCGGTTAGCCGAGAAGCGCTGGAAGCCTGCGTACTGCTGCTGGCGCCGATTACCCCGCACCTGTGCCACACCCTGTGGCAGCAGTTGGGCCATGAGCAGCCCGCCATTGAAGCCCAGTGGCCAACAGTAGACGAAGCCGCCCTAACCCGCGATAGCATCGAGCTGGTGGTTCAGGTGAACGGTAAACTGCGCGCCCGCCTTGAAGCGCCAGCCAGCGCCGATAAAGCCGCCATCGAGCAACTGGCGATGGAAAACGAAAACGTCCAGCGCCATTTGGAAGGTAAAACGGTACGTAAAGTGATCGTGGTGCCCGGCAAGCTGGTTAATATTGTGGTGAGCGGATGAAGCAAACCAACGTACTAACGCGCCGTCGTTTTCTGGCCACAAGCACCGCCTTCGCGGCGGTGCTGCTTAGCGGCTGCGGGTTTCGCCTACGCGGCACGGAATCGATGCCTCAACTGCCGCCGCTAAGCATTGAGGGCGATGAGAATAGCGCCCTCGCTCAGCAGCTTCGCACGCGGCTACAGCAGCTAGGCACAGAGGTACGCCCCGGCGCCCCCTGGCGGGTAACGCTGGGGACGCCTGCCCTTCAAGATAGGCGCATTGGCGGGGAAAGCCGCTCCAGCCGCGAGCACGAGCTAACGCTCAGTACCACGCTCTCGGTTCAGCAGCGGACAACCAACGCCTACGCACTGAACAACGCCGCGCTTTCCACCCGCACGCAAATTCGCGTCAATGATGACGACCTGCTAAACCGGGAGACGCTGTTCCAAGAGGCCGAGCAAGCGCTCACCCGCCAACTGGCTCAGCGTATTGTGGAACGCCTTGCCAACCTTGAGGCGCTGAGGTGAAGGTATTTGCCGACCAGCTGCCTGCTGCACTGGCCAAAAAACTGCCCAAAGCGGTGATTGTAGCGGGCGACGAGCCGCTACAGCACCGCGATGCCTGCGATGCAGTGCGCGCCGCCGCCCGCCAAGCGGGTATTGAAGAGCGCGAAGTGCTGGATGTAGAGCCTAACTTTGCCTGGGGGCGGCTCTTGGAAACCGCTAGCAACCTTTCGCTGTTTGCGACCAGCAAACTGTTAGAGCTGCGCTTAGGCACCCAAAAGTTAGGGCAAGAAGGCAGTAAGGCGCTGGCTCAGTACGCGGAAATGATGGATGGCAGCGATGACCTACTCTTGGTCAGCATGGGCAAGGTGGATGCTAAGCAGCAGAAAAGCGCCTGGTTCAAAGCACTAGATAAGCAGGGAATTTTTGTTCCCGTGTGGCCGGTCGATGCTTCACGGCTGGGTTACTGGCTGCGAGACCGAGCCTCGCTGCACGGCCTGCAAATTGACCTGGAAGCCGCTCGGCTGCTGGGCGAGCGCACCGAAGGTAATCTACTGGCGGCTGACCAGGAGCTGCAAAAGCTGGCGCTCATTCACCCGCCCAACACCCGGCTTAACGTCGAGAGCATTGCGCAAGGTGTTGAAGATAGCACCCGTTTTGATGTCTTCAACCTGGCGGATGCGTGCTTAAAAGGCGAGCCTAGCCGCGCTTCGCGCATTGTGAACGGCCTGAAAAGCGAAGGCGTGGAAGCACCGATTGTATTGTGGGCACTGACCCGTGAACTGCGCACGCTGCTGTCGCTGCATCAGCATTTGGATCAGGGCCAAAGCTTTGAGCACGCCTGCAAAACCCAAAAGCCGATGATTTTTGATAAGCGCCGCCCGGCCTACCAAAAAGCCATTAGCCGCCTTTCCATGAAGCGGTTGCATAAGCTGCTGCTGATGGCACAGCGCCTGGATTTAGCGGTCAAAGGGGCTTCTCATGTCCCCCTGTGGCCGGGGCTACACGATCTCGCCATGACCATGGCAGGGGCAAAAGGCATTCTTGCCGAAACGCCTTGGACTTACCGCATTAGTGCAAATAATTAGCACTTTGCCATTTGGCCTTAAACCCCAAGTCATTTATTTCTATACTATTGGTCCAAGCCATAAAAACCGTTCCCTGACGAGTCTAAGGATGAAGACGATGAAAACAGTGCGAGCTTACCTTTCGATGCTACTGATTGCCGCTTTAGTGATCACTAGCCTACCCGTTGCGGCGGCCCCAACGGCACCGCACTCTATGGACTTAGTGACGACGCAATCTGCTTTATCTGCTGACCGTGCCGGTGCCGACCGCGAGCGTATTTATAACGTTCTGGCGCGAGCCGATGTGCAAGACCAGCTGCTAAAGCAGGGTGTGGATCCTGCCGATGTTGAAGCGCGTGTTGCCGCTTTAAGCGATACTGAGGCCCAGCAAATGGCTGAACAACTGGAGCAGCTGCCTGCCGGCGCCGGTGTTATTGGCGCTCTGTTTGCCGTGTTTATCATTCTGCTGATTACCGATATTCTCGGTCTGACCGACGTTTATCCGTTTACTCGCTAAGATGCATAGCATGATCACACTGCGTCTAAACGCCCGCTCTGCGGGCGTTTTACTGTTAAGCCTGCTGCTGCTTCTACTCGCTGGCTGCGCCCGTAGCCCGGTGCTACTTGAGAGCACCAAAGCAGACCTCACCCCACAAACCGAACTGACCGCAGTGCCGTTTTTCGCTCAAACCGAATACCAATGCGGCCCTGCCACCCTGGCCATGGTGCTGAACCATCAAGGCGCGGATGCCACCCTTGATGAACTTATTCCTCAAGTGTTTTTGCCAGGGCGTGACGGCAGCGTGCAGCCGGAAATGCTGGCCACGGTGCGCCGTTACAAGCGGTTGGCAATTCCCATTCGTGGCACCATGGATACGTTGCTATCGCACCTGGATGCTGGCGACCCAGTGGTGGTCATGCAGAACCTCGCCCTGCCCGCCTTCCCCATGTGGCACTACGCGGTAGCCATTGGCTTTGATTTGCCCAACGAGACGCTGATACTACGCAGTGGAGAAATTGAGCGCCACGCTATGCCGTTCAGCCGTTTTGATGCCACCTGGGCACGTGCTGAACGCTGGGGGTTTGTGGTGAGCGAACCGGGCAACCTGCCAACAGGCGTTACCGCTCGCAATACCTTAGAAGCCATTAGCGCTTACGAAGAACTGCATGGCAGTCAAGCGGCGCTCAGTAGCTGGCAAGCCTTTGACAAACGCTTCCCGACTAACGCACTGGGTCAGTTTGCTTTAGGCAATGCGCTATACGCCGATGAACAGCCCGAAGCAGCTCTTGCCGCATTTGAATCGGCTACGCAGTTAGATCCCACGATGGGTGCCGCATGGCTCAACCTGGCGATTCTACAGTTGCAGCAAGAGAACAGCGCCGCCGCCAGGGAATCGCTGCGCCAAGCCGCATCATTAGAGGGCGAATGGCAGCCGCAGGCTATCAACGCATTGAAAGCTCTAAGTCCTTCATTTCCTGAGAACTAAGTAGATAAGGTGAGTCTTTACGCTTAATCATTCTTTAAAATCATTCTTAGAAAGGATGGCAATCGCAACAAACTTTGTTTAAGTTTGACTATATACCTCTAACCGCATGGTCAAACTTGGCACCCAATGGAGCCTACTTATGTCTGTCAGCTCGCGCGTGGCACAGATTCAATGGTTTCGTTTTGCTCTTTTCGCAGGCTGTATTAGCTTACTCACCTATGGAATGCAGCCTTCATCTCTATATGCGGGTGGCGTCATTACCACGAGCCAGTACCCTCCTTCTCAAAACCAAAAGCTCGTGATGCTTGTCACTCACGGCTACGACCAACACTGGCTATCCCTCGCCGATATTGAAACGCTGCCTCTTTTCGATATTGAAATGACGCACCCTGAAGGACTTAGCGGTATTTTCACAGGGGTGTGGCTAAATGACGTTATCGAGCAGCAGGGTATAGCCGCTGATCAACGTGTCCGTCTCATTGCGCTAGATAATTATTCAACGTTTCTCGATGGGGAAGAGCGCGCACAAACACGCTATCTTTTAGTGACACGGCTTGATGGTGAACCCATTGCGATTGATAAAATGGGGCCATTAATGCTCATTGCCCCTGATAATCTTGCAGCGGTACGCGCTGGAACAATGCCACTAACTCGCTGGATCTGGTCTATCAAAGAGTTACGACAGCAATGAAAACGCCTCGCCGCCACTCCATCCCCTGGCGATTGGCCACGATGCTGGCGGTTGGTGTTAGCGTTTGTGCCTTATTGATTGCGAGCTACGTTTATAACGCACGGCAGCAGCTTGGTGCCGACTATACGGCGCTGGTTGGGGATATTGTGCGCGCCCAACAGAGTATCCCTCATCTACAAATTGCCCTGGAAGGCTTTATAAACCAGCCCGAAGGGATTCATCTACGTCAAATTAACCATAGTGTATGGCTGTCTCGCCAATATCTGAATCACGTGAAAAACGGTTTAGCACAATACCCGCAGCTCTCTCGGCGCGCCGACTACTTAACCGCTGATTTGGAAGCGCTGCCTGATCAATTCGATGCGCTGGAGGAGAGTGCCCAAAGCGCGGTGGATACACCTACCCAACTCGTGAAGCTTCAGCGCATCGCCAATGATTTAGAAGCCAATATGGCATGGATATATTTTGAGCTTAATGACGTCGTAAGTACCGCTGCTGGGCAGCAGCGTTTGGTCATGCAGCGCCTTTCGATTGCCGTTGGTTTACTTGTATCGATGGTCATGCTGATCGCGCTGATACTCCTCTTCGCCGTTGTTCGCTTACAAAACCAAAGAAGCACGCTCAAAAAGCTAATGCTCACCGACGAACTAACGGGGCTTTATAATCGTCGTCATTTTGTAAAAACAGCGCACGGCCAGCTAGCCAATGCCCAGCGTCAGCAGCAGCCACTAAGTTTTTTACTGATCGACTTGGACTACTTTAAACAGGTAAACGACTCGCTTGGCCACCCGGTGGGCGACGAAGTGCTGCGCATAATCAGTGCCTGTATGGAACAGCTTAAACGCCAAGGCGATACGCTTGCCCGTATTGGCGGTGAAGAGTTTTGCCTTCTGATGCCCAACACATCTCACCAAGCCGCCTTGCGGGTAGCGGAAAGAATCCGTCATGACGTTGCCCATCTATCCTTCCGCCACCTTGCTGAACTGAATGAGCAGACCGTTAGCATTGGCGTTACCTGCGCTCCCAAAGGCAACCTCACCTTCGAGCAGATGTACTCGCTGGCCGACCAAGCGTTATACAGTGCCAAAGATAGGGGGCGTAATAGAGTTGAGAGCCTGCTGCCCCCTGAGCCAGCGCCGCACCATGCGGCGCTGAGCTAAACGGTAACTAAACGGGCTTAAAAAACGCGATTTAAGCCATTTTGTGCGGCCACCCGGTAAGCTTCTGCCATGGTCGGGTAATTGAACGTCGTATTAACAAAATATTTTAATGAATTGGCCTCTCCCTCCTGCTGCATAATCGCCTGGCCGATATGCAAAATTTCTGACGCTTGGTCGCCAAAACAGTGAATGCCGAGTATCTCCAACGTATCCTGATGGAAGAGAATTTTCAGCATGCCCACCGTATCACCGGTAATCTGCGCACGCGCGGTATCCTTAAAAAACGCCTTGCCTACTTCGTAGGGTATTTTGGCTTCGGTTAACTCGCGCTCATTGGGGCCAAAGGAGCTGATTTCAGGAATGGTATAAATACCGGTGGGTACATCGCTAACAAAGCGATACTCCTTTTCCAACAGCTCATTACAGGAGTTTAAGCCCTGATCATAGGCAGCACTGGCAAGACTGGGCCAGCCAATTACATCCCCCGCAGCATAAATCGTCGGAATCTCCGTGCGGTAGTGCTCGTCTACACTGAGCTGGCCACGGCTGTTGGCCTCTAAACCGATGTTTTCAAGCCCTAAGCTGTCGGTGTTACCGGTGCGCCCATTAGCCCATAAAAAGGCATCCGCACGGATTTTTTTACCGGACTTTAAGTAAACAACAACGCCGGATTCGTCCCCTTCAACGCTCGCATACTCTTCATTGTGGCGAATTAAAACGCCATGTTTGCGTAGGTGGTACGACAACGCATCGCTGATCTCATCATCCAGGAAGGAAAGCAGACTATCGCGATTATTAATCAAATCTACCTTAACGCCCAATCCCGAAAAGATGGAGGCGTATTCACACCCGATAACACCGGCGCCAAAAATCACCAGCGTGCGGGGCGTATGAGAGAGGCTTAGAATCGTATCAGAACAGTAAATACGCGGATGACGGAAGTTAATATCGGCCGGACGGTAGGGTCGCGAACCCGTGGCGATCACGATTTTTTTGGCGACCAGCTCCTCCATTCCTTCCTGGCGATCCCTCACCAGCACTGTATGGTCATCTTTGAAACGAGCTACACCGTGGAACAGGTCGATACGGTTACGCGCATAAAACGTTGTACGCATCTCAACCTGCTTATCAATGGTGCTGCGCGAACGCTCCATTACCTTAGGAAACGAAAACCAGCGAGGTTCACCAATATCACGAAACATACGGTTGGTGTTGAACGCCATGATCTGCTTGACTTGATGGCGCAGTGCTTTTGACGGGATTGTGCCCCAATGAGTGCAGTTGCCACCCACCTGGGCCTGTTTCTCAACAATTGCCACGCGCATGCCGTGTTTCGCAGCGTTGATCGCCGCGCTTTCCCCGGCGGGGCCAGTACCAATAACCACAACATCGTAATTGTGAACCGCCATACGCTTTGGATCTCCTTGTACCTTTTACATCATTTACCAGCACATACGTAAACGCCCGCGATTAAGCGAGCGTTTAATGTCATTGAACATGTGGCATCGTTAACGTTTAGCGACGTGTGGCGTCATAGCCAAGATCCGCCCCACGGCTTTCATCGCTACGGCGGCGCACGCTTCCGCGCTTGCGGTTCTCTTCTTCGCACACTTCATCTTTGCCGCCACAGATATCACAGCCCTCTTTAAGACCAAGCTGATTTAAGCCACCGCAAGAGCCTGCAATGGGCTTACGGCCCATCAAGACCCCAACCGCCATGGCGGTCATTACTAACGCCATAAAACCAAAGACCAGTAGCCAAATTGCCATATTACTCTCCCGACATTGCATTAACTGCTCACCTGCCGACAACGCTAAAGCCAGTAAGTGCCGTAGATTATGTGCTTATTGTACCTCAGCTACTCCAAAAATGATCAGGCATAAAACAAACGGGGCTGACCCAAAGGCCAGCCCCGCATGCAGATCATATACCGGGTTATTAACCGCCGAAGTCATCCAGCAGAATATTTTCCGGCTCAACGCCCATATCAAGCAGTAGCTTAATAACAGACGCATTCATCATGGGCGGCCCACACATGTAGTACTCACAATCTTCAGGCGCGGGGTGATCCTTCAGATAGTTTTCGTACAGCACGTTATGGATAAAGCCTGTCGGCCCTTCCCAGTTATCTTCTGGCTGCGGATCCGAAAGGGCTAGGTGCCACTCAAAGTTCGGGAACTCTTCTGCCAACTGGTCGTACTCTTCGTTATAGAAGGTTTCACGCCAAGAGCGCGCACCGTACCAGAACGAGATTTTACGATCAGACTTCAGACGCTTGAGCTGGTCGAAGATGTGGCTGCGCATCGGCGCCATACCCGCACCACCGCCGATGAAGATCATTTCAGCGTCAGTGTCTCTGGCAAAGAACTCACCAAACGGCCCCATTACGGTTACCTTGTCACCCGGTTTCAGGTTAAAGACATAGGTAGACATAAGGCCCGGCGGATGATCAGTACCCGGAGGCGGCGTTGCAATACGGATATTAAACTTGAGGAGGCCTTTCTCTTCCGGGTAGTTCGCCATGGAGTAGGCGCGGATGACTTCCTCATCGTTCTTATGGGAAATTTTGTAGAGGTCAAACTTTTCCCAGTCGCCACGATACTCTTCCTCGATATCAAAATCGGAGAACTTAATATCGTAAGGCGGTGCTACCAGCTGAACGTAACCACCGGCACGGAAGGCAACTTCTTCACCTTCAGGCAGCTTCAGGTTCAGCTCTTTGATAAACGTAGCGACGTTAGGGTTCGCAGTAACCTCTGTTTCCCACTTCTTAACGCCAAAGACCTCTTCAGGCACTTCAACTTTCATGTCCTGCTTTACGGGTACTTGGCAAGAAAGACGCCAGCCGTCTTTCTTCTCACGCATGGTAAAGTGTGACTCTTCAGTGGGCAGAATAGAACCGCCGCCCTCTTCTACCCGGCACTTACACTGGGCACACGAGCCGCCGCCACCACAGGCAGAGGAAAGAAAAATACCGTTGGCAGCTAGCGTATTTAACAGCTTGCCACCCGCCTGAGTCGTCAAGGTGTGCTCGGGGTCGCCGTTGACTTCAATCGTCACGTCCCCGCTACTCACTAGCTTGCTGCGCGCTGCCAGAATGATCGCCGTTAAGCTAATAACGATGACCGTGAACATGACAACACCGAGCAAGATGACTGATGTATCAACCATGTCGGTTTCCTATTGCTGAGGGTTTTCTGTACCTCGGCAGCCTAAGCTGCCGAGAAAAACCAGCTCCGATTAAAGCTGAATGCCTGAGAAAGACATAAAGCCCAGAGACATTAAGCCAACGGTGATAAACGTGATGCCAAGCCCCTGCAAACCGCCAGGCACGTCACTGTACTTCAGCTTCTCACGGATACCGGCCAGGGCAGTAATTGCCAACGCCCAACCAACACCGGAGCCGAAACCGTAGATAACGGACTCACCGAAGTTATAGTTACGCTCAACCATGAACAGTACACCACCAAGGATGGCGCAGTTTACGGTAATTAGCGGGAGGAACACGCCTAGAGCGTTGTACAGCGCAGGCACGTACTTATCCAGGAACATTTCGAGGATCTGTACTAAAGCGGCAATAACACCGATGTAGCTCAATAGACCCAGGAACGAAAGGTCAATGTTCTCCGCACCACTGATTCCAGTCCAGGAAAGTGCACCTTCAGCAAGAAGAAGGTTAAACACCAGGTTGTTAACGGGTACTGAAATCGTTAGTACCACGATAACGGCGATACCCAAACCAAAAGCAGCAGATACCTTCTTTGATACCGCTAGGAACGTACACATCCCCAAGAAGAAGGCCAGCGCCAAGTTCTCAACAAATACCGAAGCAACGAAAAGGCTTAAATAGTGTTCCATGTTACACGGCCTCCTTCGGCTTGGTGTTGTGCTTCATTTTGAACTCGTTATCTTCCACCTGCTCCGGGTTCACTGAACGCAGTACCCAGATCAGCAGACCAATGATAAAGAAGGCAGAGGGCGGCAGAAGCATCATGCCGTTAGGCACGTACCAGCCACCGTTTTGTACCGTGGGCAGAATAGTAAAACCGAATACGCTACCAGCACCCAGCAGCTCACGGAAGAAACCGACCACCATCAGGACAAAGCCATAGCCTAAACCATTACCGATGCCATCGAGGAACGACATGCCCGGCGAATTGGTCATCGCAAAGCCTTCCGCACGACCCATTACGATACAGTTAGTGATGATTAGACCCACAAATACCGACAGCTGCTTAGACATTTCATAAGCGTAAGCTTTGAGAATCTGGTCAACCACAATAACCAGCGACGCAATAATCGTCATCTGCACAATGATACGAATCGAAGAAGGAATATGATTCCGGATCAACGAGACGAACAAATTCGAAAAAGCCGTTACAAAGATTACCGCTAGCGCCATGACCAGCGACACGCTCATACTGGTCGTTACCGCCAAGGCAGAACAAATACCCAAAATCTGAAGCGCTATGGGGTTGTTCTTAAAAATGGGCGCCGTTAAGACGCTTTTTGCGTTTGCATCCGCCATGATCAGGCCCCCTCAACGTCGTCGAAGTTGGTGTCGGTATCTTCGGCGTCTTCTGGCTCAGTTCCGCTACGGAACTTCGCCAAATACGAGCCGAAACCTTCTTCGCTGAACCAGAACTGCAGCATGTTAGTCACGCCGTTACTTGTCAGCGTTGCACCCGATAGCGCATCAACCTCATACTCGTTGCTCGCGCCGCCTTTGGTCAGGTGAATTTCCGGTGAGAGGTCGCCCTCTTCATCGTAAATCTTTTTACCTTCCCACTGAGCTTGCCAGCGCGGATTGTTCACCTCAGCACCAAGACCCGGCGTTTCGCTATGGTCGTAGTAGGTGATACTTACGATGGTGTTGCCATCTCCTTCAACCGCGAGAAAGCCCATCATGCGACCCCAAAGTCCTTGACCACGAATGGGTAGAACAATTTGGTCAGGGTTTTCAGCATCGCCGACGAGGTAAACAGTCGCGTAGTTCTCAACGCGAGACAGGCCCGCAATGTCACGATCACCGGAAAGCGTGCGACCCGTCGCCGGGTCACGAGACGCTTCAAAACCATCGAAGGTGTCGGGGTCGAACTGATCGCTATATTCACCCGTGTCCAGCTCTACCACACGCGCGGTGATTTGGGTGCGGAACGCATCCTCAACATCCATTCCGGGTTCGTAAAGCCGAGCCACGTTAAGAATATTGGTTTTACGATCTAGCTCCTGGTTTAACTGCTGCGCAGGGCGCAGCGCTACAGCAGCTGTCGACACAATTACCGAGCACACAATGCACAGCGAAAATGCAACGATCAGGACTTTCTTGATGGAGTTGTTACCTTGTGCCATTAGGCAGTCTCCTCGGCCGGAACGCCAGTCCGCTTAAGACGGCGCTTAATATTGGCCTGGACGAACATGTGGTCAATCAGCGGCGCAAACAGGTTAGCAAACAAGATGGCCAGCATGATGCCTTCCGGGAAGGCCGGGTTGACTACGCGAATCAGCACGGTCATCACACCAATTAGCGCACCAAACACGAAGCGCCCTTGGTTGGTCATGGAAGCAGACACAGGATCTGTTGCCATAAACACCATACCGAATGCAAAACCACCAATCACTAGATGCCAGTACCACGGCATATCGAACATTGGGTTGCTGTCAGAGCCGATAATGTTGAACAGGGTGCTGGTAATTACCATACCCAGGAACACACCTAGCATGATCCGCCACGAAGCAATTCGGGTCCACAGCAGTACCGCGGCGCCGATAAAGATCGCCAGCGTTGACACCTCACCCACTGACCCCGGCACAAAGCCTAAGAAGGCGTCCCACCAAGTGAAGGTGTTCGTCAAGGCAGTCATACCGTCTTGGAACGCCATTGAGAGTGCAGTCGCCCCGGTATAACCGTCAGCGGCCACCCACACTGCATCACCAGAAATTTGCGCTGGATACGCAAAGTAAAGGAATGCACGGCCAGTTAACGCAGGGTTTAAGAAGTTTTTACCCGTACCGCCAAAGATCTCTTTGCCGATAACGACACCAAAGGTGATACCCAAGGCAACCTGCCACAGCGGAATCGTTGCAGGCAGAATCAGCGCGAACAGTACGGAGGTCACGAAGAAGCCTTCGTTCACTTCATGGCCGCGCTTGATGGCAAACATAACTTCCCAGAAGCCACCTACCGCGAATGTCACGAGGTAGATAGGTAAGAAGTACGTAGCACCCAGCACAAAGTTGGCCCACAGGCTGCTGGGGTCATGCCCACCGGCCAGGGTCATCATAATGGCTTCGCGCCAACCGCCCATCGAGGCGTAGCCCGCTTCAATGGCAGTATTGGCTTGCCAACCTGCATTCCACATGCCAAAGAACATTGCCGGGAAGGTACACATCCAGACAGTGATCATGATGCGCTTGAGGTCAATACCGTCGCGCACGTGGGCAGTGGTCTTTGCCACACTGGGCGGTGAGTAGAAAACGGTATCTATCGCTTCATAGAGCGGGTAGAACTTTTCGTACTTACCACCTTTGTGGAAGTGCGGCTCGAAATTATCGAGTGTTTGTCGAATACCCATCATCAGGCCTCTTTCTCGATCATGGTGAGATTGTCACGCAGGATAGGGCCGTACTCGTATTTGCCAGGGCACACATACGTGCAAAGCGCCAAATCTTCTTCGTCTAACTCAAGACACCCAAGTTGCATGGCAACTTCAATGTCGCCCACGATCAGCGAACGCAACAGCTGCGTTGGCATTACATCCAAAGGCATAATGGTCTCATACGCGCCTACCGGCACCATGGCACGTTCAGAGCCATTGGTTGATGTCGTCGGTGCGTAATTATGCAGGCCTTTAAGCTTAGAAATATAAATGCCAAGTACTGAGTGACGGTTCGCGCCAGGAGATAGCCATCCCATAAAGGTGCGCTTGTTGCCTTCTTCCAGCATGCTCACCTGATTATGGAAACGCCCCAGGAAGGTCAGCTTACCCTCGGCGGCAAAGCCCGAGAATACAGAACCTGAAATTACACGGGTGTCTTCCGGTTTGATAACTTCACCTGCGAAGAGTTCATCGGTGCTGGCGCCCACACGGGTACGCAGCAAACGAGGATTCTCCGCACGCGGGCCACCCACCGCTATAACACGGGTCATATCGAGCTGCCCTTCAACAAACAGCTTGCCGAACGCGATCACGTCCTGATAGCCGATGTGCCACACTTTTTTGTGCAGTGCGACAGGCGAAAGGTGGTGGATATGCGTCCCTACTAAGCCCGCAGGATGCGGCCCAGCAAAACTTTCCGTTGTTACACCGCTAACATCACTTCCTGGCAGGGAAGCGTCAGCACCCGTGCACAGAAAAACGTTGCCCTCGGTCAGGCGGGTTAGCACCTTGAGGCCGTCTTCAAATGCTTGGGCATTTTCGTTGATGATTAAGGCGGGGTCAGCGCTTAGCGGATGCGTATCCACAGCGGTGACAAAGATATCGGAAGGTGTACTGTCGATAGCTGGCGTACGTGAGAACGGACGGGTGCGCAAGGCAGTCCAGAGTCCAGACTCAACCAGCTGGTCGACAACGACCTGACGCTCTAGCTGTCCTAAAGCACCACGATCATGAGACGCGAATGTCATCGCTTCTTCATGTTCATCGACTTTAATTACGACAGACAGTAAACGACGTTTTTCGCCACGGTTAATTGCTACAACTTCACCGCTGGCGGGCGCTGTAAAGCGTACACCATCAATTTTCTTATCGGTGAAGAGCAATTGGCCTAGTTTGACCTTATCCCCTTCCTGAACTTCCATCGTTGGCTTCATGCCAACGTAGTCGGTGCCCAGGATTGCCACGTGGCGCACACGCCGCGCATCTTCAATACGCTGCTCGGGCGCTCCCGTGATGGGGAGATCCAGGCCTTTTTTGACTTCGATCATAGTCTCGCCCAGTTGATGGATCGGATATACGAAGGTAAGGGGTTCGAATGCTTATTTTCTGCTCAGTGAATTCTTGTTTTTCTGTTCAGATTGTTACCAGTCAGGCCCAAGCACGCTTGAACCACCCCGAAAAATCTAACGTATTATAAAGATAAGCGCGGCCAATGACCACATCCCTGAGGGCCTCCAAAGGTGCTATATGCTTTTCAGGTAGGTTTGTTTCTGATAACAAAACGCCACCCGAAGGTGGCGTTGATAGCAATAGCTTAAAGAGCGAGCAAAACCGTGCTCTTTCCTTTCCTGTCAAGGGAAAGCGCTTATGCTGGGCGTACTTATCAACCTACTTGACGAGGCAGCTTCACGAATTGCACATTCGACATTTGCTGAAGAATCCGAATGACCTGGCAGCTATAACCAAACTCGTTATCGTACCAAACATAAACGACAGCATGGTTACCGTTAGCAATGGTCGCTTTAGCATCCACGATGCCCGCATGGCGGTTGCCAACAAAATCAGAGGAAACCACTTCCGCTGAGTCAACAAAATCGATCTGCTTCTGATAGGCCGAATCAATCGACATACGACGCAGGTAGTCGTTCAGCGCTTCCGCATCGGTGCCTTTCTCTAGCGTGAGGTTCAAAATCGCCATGGAAACGTTGGGCGTTGGCACACGAATGGCATTGCCCGTCAGCTTACCTTCAAGCTCCGGCAGCGCTTTAGCGACTGCTTTTGCCGCGCCCGTCTCGGTCAACACCATGTTAAGGGCTGCGCTACGGCCACGTCGGTCGCCCTTATGGTAGTTATCGATCAGGTTTTGGTCGTTGGTGTAAGCATGCACCGTTTCAACATGACCGGTTACCACGCCGTACTCATCGTTGAGCACTTTAAGCACAGGCACAATGGCATTAGTGGTACAAGACGCCGCCGAAACGATGCGGTCTTGATCACTAATGGTATTGTGGTTAATCCCGAAGACAATATTTTTAATATCGCCTTTGCCCGGTGCCGTGAGTAGCGCCTTAGCTGCACCTTTACACTCCAGGTGCTGACCTAGACCGGCCTCATCACGCCAAATACCCGTATTGTCTACGATCACCGCATTATTAATGTCATACGCGGTGTAATCGATTTCACTGGGCGAATCAGCATAGATTACTTGTACGACGTTACCGTTTACGATGAGCGTACGCGCATCAACATCAATTGAAATGGTGCCTTCGAAGGGCCCATGAACGGAGTCGCGGCGGAGCAAGCTGGCACGCTTTTCAAGATCCTTGGCAACATCGCCACGGCCACGTACCACAATTGCACGCAGGCGCAATAAATTGCCGCCACCCGCCTTTTCAACCAACACGCGGGCCAGCAAACGGCCAATGCGCCCAAAGCCATAAAGCACGACGTCTTGCGGCTCGCCAGTGCTTGCGCCTGGCGTATAGCCATTGATGATGCCGCTTAACTCATCGCGAAGAAAAGCGTCCAGGTCGCCACCATTTTGGCGCTTAAAATTGACAGCCAACTTACCCACATCTACATGTGCAGGCCCTAGATTTAGCTCACTCATCGCTTTAACGATGGGGAACGTATCTTCCACAGACAGCTCAGTACCTTCGATCTTACGCACAAAGCGATGATCTTTAAGAATACGAATAACCGACCGTTTGATCAGCGAACGTCCGAACATGGTGGCAACAACGTTGTTCTGACGATATAGCTGTCCGACAAGCGGAATCATCTGCTCTGCCAAGGCTTCGTTGTGTTGCCAATCCTGAAAAACGTTTTCGAGAGCTTGCTGACTCACGTGCGGCCTCATTGGGTAGTGAAAACAGGGTCATAAAGAAAAAAACCAGTGTGCATTATCCTGGGCTTAAGGCTCAGTAGCAATCAAAGGTTAGTCGCACAGCATGTAGGGGGATTACAGAACTCGGCCGCTGACTACAAACTCCCAATAATAGCGAAGCATTTAAACGCACCGGCTGGGCATCACCACTCACACTGACCCATCAGGGTCTCTAACTAAAAGTATCGATCGTGTATGATTCAGATTCCGTTTCATCGCAAAAACGATACCGTACCTATGCCTTCTTTCTCTCTGCTCGAACCGCCCCAGCCTCAAGGGACTCGCGACACGCTCTATCTAACAGCGCCGCCGGGCAGTGCGACTGCCCTGGCACTCGCCCAGATAGCATCCAGCGCGCCACTGCTGGTCATTACCCCCAGCACCGCCAGCGCCCAGCGCCTGGAGCAAGATTTAGCGTTCTATAGCACCGTACCTGTTCTCCCCTTCCCGGACTGGGAAACACTGCCATACGACAGTTTTTCACCCCACCAGGATATTATTTCTGCGCGCTTACGCACTCTTAAGCAGCTTCAGGATGGGGTACGCGGAATTGTACTGGTTCCCATCAACACATTAATGCAACGCTTGCCGCCGGTAGAATACATCGCCGGCAGGGTGATGACGTTACAAACAGGCGCCAAGCTTAATCGTGAAACGTTTAGGGAATCGCTCTCCCGAGCGGGCTATCGTGCGGTGGAAACCGTGTATGAGCCAGGTGAGTACGCCATGCGCGGTGCGATTATCGACCTTTTTGCCATGGGTATGGATGAACCCATTCGTATAGACCTGTTTGATGATGAAATTGATACGCTGCGTCATTTCGACCCAGGCAACCAGCGCTCCACCGACAAACTAGATCGTCTTGAGCTGCTTCCGGCCCACGAATACTCATTAAGCCGTAGTGCCATTGCCTGCTTTAGAGAACAGTTTGAAACCCTGTTTGACGTCGATCCACGTCAAAGCCCACTTTATAACGACGCGCTTAAGGGAATACCTTCACCGGGTCTTGAGCACTATCTACCGCTATTCTTCGAACAAACCGCATCGCTGTTTGACCATGTGACTGACGACACACGCATAGCGCTGCTGCCCGATGTATACCCGGCAGCCGAGCAGCACTGGCAAGCTATCGAATCACGTTACGACAACCTTGGGGTTGACCCAACACGGCCTTTAATACCGCCCCATCGTGCGTTCTTTCCCGTCAGCGAGGTCTTCTCAGCGATAAAAGCGTGTCCTCGCATAGAGCTTACCGAAGAGGAGGCGCATCGCCACGCGCTAACACCCAACGCACAAGCACTGCCTTCTTTGGCGATTAATGCGCGAGCAAAGCAGCCGCTTAGCGCGCTAAGCGACTTTTTGAACTCTCAGCCCCAGACGCGGATTCTCTTTGCGGCTGAATCCAGAGGGCGCAGAGAAGCGCTAGAGGAAATTCTAGCGCCACTGCAACTGCAGCTGCCCCACGCGGAAAGCTTCCACGCCTTCCTACACAGCCAGCACACAATGGCCATCACGGAAAGCCAAGTCGGCAGCGGGCTATGGCTTACTGAACCTAATGTCGCAGTCATCAGCGAAACAGAGCTGTTTGGCGACGTGGTGCGCCAAAGCCGCCGCCGAGAAAAAGCGACTGATGATAACGAATTGGCGGTTCGGCACTTATCAGAACTAAAGGAAGGCGCCCCCGTTGTTCACCAAGCCCATGGCGTTGGCCGCTACATAGGACTCGAAACGCTAGAGGCAGGCGGGCAAGCCAACGAGTTTTTGGCGCTCTCTTATGCCGATGGCGCAAAGCTCTATGTCCCTGTGGATAGCCTGCATCTAATTTCACGCTACAGCGGGGCAGACGATGAACTCGCCCCCCTGCACAAGCTAGGCTCTGATCAGTGGGAAAAAGCACGCCGCAAAGCCGCTGAAAAAATCCGCGATACGGCGGCCGAGCTGCTCGATATTTACGCCCGTCGCGAAGCCCAACAAGGCGTTGTGTATGACATGCCGGCTGACGAATACAGCCGCTTTTCAGCCAGTTTCCCGTTTGAAGAAACCCCAGACCAGCAGGCCGCTATTGAGGCGGTCATCAGCGATATGACCTCCCCTCAACCCATGGATCGCGTGGTATGTGGTGACGTCGGCTTTGGCAAAACCGAAGTCGCTATGCGCGCAGCGTTTTTGGCCGTGCAGTCGGGCCGTCAGGTAGTGGTATTGGTACCCACTACGCTGCTGGCCCGCCAACACTTTGAAAACTTCCGCGACCGCTTTGCTGATACCGCTGTCAATATCAGCCTGATTTCTCGCTTTACAGCGGGAAAAGAGATGACCCAAACGCTAGAAAGCATTAAAGAGGGTCGCACAGATATTGTCATAGGCACCCATAAGCTGCTTTCAAAAAGCGTTAAGCTACCTAAAATGGGGCTTTTGATTATTGATGAAGAGCACCGCTTTGGGGTTGCTCAAAAGGAAAAGCTCAAGACGCTGCGCGCAGAAATCGATATTTTGACGCTGACTGCCACGCCTATTCCGCGCACCTTAAACATGGCGATGAGCGGCATTCGCGACCTTTCGATTATCGCCACCCCCCCGGCCCGCCGCCTGTCGGTCAAAACGTTTGTACAGCAACGCGACGACAGCATTATTAAAGAAGCGCTCTTACGCGAAATTCTTCGTGGCGGCCAAGTCTATTTTCTCCATAACGAAGTCAAAACCATTGAGAATGCTGCCGAAAAGATCCGAGAGCTAATACCGGAAGCCCGCGTCGCCGTCGCCCACGGCCAGCTGCCTGAACGCAGCCTAGAGCGGGTAATGTCAGACTTCTACCATCGGCGATTTAACGTGCTGGTGTGCTCCACGATTATAGAAACGGGCATTGACGTACCCAGCGCTAACACCATTTTAATCGAGCGCGCCGATAAATTTGGTTTGGCACAGCTGCATCAGCTCAGAGGCCGCGTAGGTCGCAGCCACCACCAAGCCTATGCCTACCTGCTAACACCGCCCCCGAAGGCGATGACAAGAGACGCCGTTAAGCGCCTAGAGGCGATCAGTGCCTCTGATGATCTAGGCGCTGGCTTTACCCTGGCAAGTCACGACATGGAAATACGCGGCGCCGGCGAGCTGCTAGGTGATGAGCAGAGCGGCCAGATGGAAACGATTGGCTACACGCTGTATATGGAAATGCTCGACCGCGCCGTAAAAGCCATTCGTGCGGGCAAAACCCCTAATATCGACGCCCCCTTTAATAACGGCGTGGAAATTAGCCTTAATTTACCGGCCTTAATACCCGACGACTACATTCATGACGTACAACAGCGGCTCGTGATGTATAAGCGTATTGCCAACACTCAAAGCGACGCTGAACTCAAAGAGCTTCAGGTAGAGCTGATCGACCGGTTTGGCCTGCTTCCTGCCCCGTTAAAAAACTTAATCCGGCAAACCAAATTACGCCAACGGGCTGAACAGCTTGGCGTAGCGCGCATTGAAGCAGGCGATAGCAAAGGGAGGGTGCTGTTCAACAGCACGACACAGGTAGATCCCTTAACGCTGGTAACACTGATTCAGAAATCTCCTCAGCACTACCGGTTAGATGGCTCAGACACCTTACGATTTGAATTTTCAATGGAAACGATCGAGCAGCGTTTTGAAAAGGTAGAAACTCTATTGACCACACTGAATCAAAAAGTAGCGGCGGCGTAGACCTTGGGGCAAACTTATACCTAAGCAGCATATTGGAAACGCCAAGAAGCCAAAGCGACTTACAAACAGGGGTGTTCCACCCGGGCAACAGCGATTTTGCATTACCTGATTTGCCTTACCTCAACTGCATTCACGATTAGGATTGACCATGAACACTCGCCATCTTTTCAACTTATGGGGCCCTACTAGCCTGGCGGTACTGCTAGCGGCCAGCCTTTCTGGGCCAACCTACGCCCAGTCCTTAGGCGAGCAGCAGAACGCTGACGGTTCCGCGGAGGTTAGTGACATCGCTGTGGTTGCCGCCGAGCAAGTAGAAGATCACCGCGAACTGCCCCGCGGCCATTTTCGTTTACCCGAAAATGGCGATATCGTTGGCGAGTACTACACCATCACCGTTGAGGATCAGGAAGAGACCCTCATCGATATCGCCCGTCGACATAATATCGGCTTCGAAGAGATCCGCATGGCTAACCCAGACGTCAGTTTATGGGTTCCCGGCAAAGGCACAGACGTTGTTATCCCCACTCGCTATATATTGCCACCAGCTCCTCGTGAAGGCGTCGTCATCAACCTTTCTGAACTGCGGCTGTATTACTACCCTGCCGATAATCCCGGCATCGTAGAAACGTATCCCGTAAGCGTTGGCCGCGACGGCTTTGCCACACCAGTAGGCATTACACGCACCACAATTAAGGTGAAAGACCCCGCCTGGGCTCCCCCCGCCTCAATGCGCCGCGAAGCGGCTGCGCGCGGCGAACCAGCCCCCGCCATCGTCCCCCCTGGCCCAGACAACCCCCTTGGCCGTCACGCCATTTTATTAGATATGCCTAGCTATCTCATTCATGGCACTAACCGCCCAGATGGTGTGGGTATGCGCGCTAGCCGCGGCTGCATTCGCATGTATCCGGAAGACATTGAATCACTCTATGAGCGCCTCCCCAGCGGAACTAAAGTAAACTTGATGGACGCCCCTTTTAAGGCCGGCTGGGCGGACGACGGCACGTTATTCGTGCAAACCTTCCCGCAGCTTGAAGAGAATATTGATGACTCTGAGCCGCTGCAGGACGCTTTAGCGCGACTCAACGACTTGGTTCAAGATCAGGTTGATGTTAGCGAAGAGCAAGTGAAACATGCGATCGAAAACCCGGATGGCCGTTTTATAGCGCTTTACGGCCCGCAAGCGCCTGAAGAGGAACCCGAGCAAACACCCCTTAAGCTAGAGGGCTTGCTTGAAGAAGTGGAAGTAGAGGTGAGCACGGCTGTACGCATTGACGGCGAAGCCTAACGTTGTAGCATTATGAACATAAAAAAACCCCGCCGAAGCGGGGTTTTTTCACATCTACAGCAACTACTGAGCCGAATAGATGCTCAGTAGCCCAAGCAGAATTACTTCTGCATGGAGCGCTGGAACATGCGGTTCATTTCTTCACGGTTCTGCTCAGACATCTGCAGAGCAGCTTGCGCGTCACGCTGAGCTTGGTTAGCAGTGTTCAGCGCTTGTGAAGCCATGCTGCGTGCTTCTGCAGCGTCAGCCTGTGCAGATTCTGCAGTCATGCGAACTTCTTCCAGAGCGCTGGTAGAAGCACAACCAGCCAGGATTGCCAGAGAAGCGGCAGCGGCAGTCATCTTCAGAGTAGTCTTCAGAGTCATAGTGTTCTCCTTGAGTCTTCCTTGGGTACTACGTTAAGGGTATGACAAAAAGTAAGGCTAAAATATTAGCTTAAATTTGTCTACCTGCGGTGCAGGTTCTTTACAGCGACCAGTGCTGAGAATAATCTTCTAAGCACACAAGTCAAACGCTGTTTTATAATAGACCACAGCGGTTGTCTATAGCCACTTGCTTAAAACCTCGAACTTCCTTCAACGACATAAGCCTAGCGGATCACCACGCGAGTGCCAACACTTACTAATCCAGCTACTCGCTCGATTTCTTCATTAGTGACTGCCACACACCCTTGTGTCCAGTGGTAGCGGCCATGAATATCTGGGTCTCCCCCACCAATACCATGAATACCAATTGCGCCACCTAAAGCAGTGGTTTGCGGCGGATAGCCATGGCGCCGGTAGTAATCGAAGTAGGCCTCATAATCTTCTTGAGAATAAATACCTTTCTCAAGCGCCATTCGAGCATGCGGTGGCGTAGGATAATCGATCCCTATGAAAATATGCCACTGACTTTGATAATTAAATCGATTGACACGAAACTCACCGAGCGGTGTAACGTTATCGCCACGAACGCGCTGTGTTTTTGCACCCGCACGGCCCAATGAAATTGGCGCAATACGCTCAACCAAGGTATTTCCACGAAAAACGCTCAACGAGGCCTCTTTATCGTCAATAAGCAGCCAAAGCTCATTGCTATGACGTGGGATGTGGGCTCGTGAAAGCAGCGTTTCGATGAGATCCGTTGGCTGATAATCACTTACAGAACTGATGGTCGTTGCGTTGGCAATTACCGGCCAGCTCAGTGCTAGCGCCAAAAATCTGCGGCGGTTTAAAGGCATCGTTATGGCTCTCACTTTAGGCCAGCATTACAGGCCAAATAAGGCATTTATGAGGGCTTTTATACCTTATAAACGCTGCCACTGTCAGCGATTTCACTGCACAAAACCATTTTTTCCTCACGGTGAGTCTCGTCAACTCATTTTTAACGCTGGTTAAATATCTTCAAACTCCTGCATGCTAGTCACTAACTTGCGTGCCTCAGCATTATGCCCTGCTGCTAATGCCTTAAAGAACTCTTCTTCAGGCTCTATTTTAGAGCGTGAGGCACGGTGCTCATAAAGGTCCTGCAAATTACGATGAGACTCTGCTGCAGTTAGCATTATTTCATCCACTGAACCTGCTATCGAGCGATCAGCCAGTGCTTCTAATAAAGGAGGCTGCGGAAAGTCACCGGATTCATCAAACCATAGCTCAAGCACTTCACGCTGATCATTGCCATCGTGGAAAAGCGCTTCCAACCCGGTTTTCATTTTTAACTCGCTAGAGGCGAGGTAGGATAGCGCCATCGCGAGACGTTGATTCTCCGTCTGCTCAGCAGCCTCAGTATACTGGCGCGCCATGCGCGCATGATAGCCAGCCGCCCACTCTATTAAATCTTTGACTTGGTTGTAGCGCATCCGTGTCTCCTCTGTCGTTATCTAAACAGCCTTGGGGCAAATCGGCACATTTCAACAGCTAGTGAATAGCGCCGATTCATTCAACCCCATGCCAGCGACAAGCGCAGCCTACCACTCCTCGCTCGTCTCACGCAGCGAAGCAATCTCTTGCTTGGCGGCTTCTAGGTTTTCCAACAGTTGCTCCGCCAGCGAACGCTGGCTGCCAACGGCAATCATGGCAGGGTTGTGTACGGTACGGCGTGCAGCCCCTTCGTCGCTGTGCAGCTTATCAAGCTGCCCAACCAGCCAGTGAAGCCAGTGTTCAGGCTGGTGCATGGCATCGCGCAGGCGCTGAAGCTCGGCTACATCGGGACCATCGCTGGCAAGCAGCGCGCGCCACTCGTGGTTCGTTAGCCGTGCGTGCTCGGTCACCTCTTTGAGCAGTGACCCCAGTGCCAGCTCGAACAGCGCCAGCGCGCTCTCTTCGATGGCCATTTGGCGGGCTGGGCTGTGCTCGTCATCGCCTACTGGCAAGCCCACCAGCAGTTCGGCTTGATACAGCAGTTGATTGGTGCGGGAACGGGGGCTCACTTGCGCTTATCCTCCACATGCCATTTGCCGCCTTCAAAGGTCGCTTTCCAACCAGTCGCTTTACCCTCTTCGTCGGTCATTACAAACTGCTCTTTATTTTTACGCGAGAAACGGATTTGTGCTGGGCGTCCGTCTGGATCTTCACTCGGCGCTTTCAAAATAAAGTGATACTTCTCTGGCAGTTCGTCGGCGTGGGCCTTCAACTCTTTGACCAGGGGGGGCCGCGTCTCGCGGTTTTTGGGGAACTTGCTGGCTGCCAAGAATAAGCCGCTGGCACCGTCGCGCAGTACATAATGATCATCCACCTTTTGGCACGCCAGTTCCGGCATAGGAATAGGGTCCATCTTGGGCGGCGCCACCTCACCACTTTTCAACAGCTTACGGGTATTTTTACACTCACTATTCGTACAGCCAAAATATTTACCAAAACGGCCAGACTTAAGCTGCATTTCAGAGCCGCACTTATCACATTCAATGATGGGCCCATCGTAACCTTTGATTTTGAACTTACCCGCTTCGATGTCATACCCATCGCAATCGGGGCTATTACCACAGATATGCAGCTTACGCGTTTCATCAATTAGGTAGCTGTCCATCGCCGTACCGCACTTCTCGCAGCGATGTTTGGCACGCAAAGCATTCGTTTCTGCTTCCTCACCGGCATCTTCCGCCACGGCTTCTTCACCTGGAATCAGGTCAATCGTCGTTTTACAGCGCTCTTTAGGTGGCAAGTTATAGCCACTGCAACCAAGGAACACCCCGGTTGACGCCGTACGAATCTGCATTTTACGACCACAGCTTGGGCAGTCGATGTCGGTCGGCACCGGCTGATTGGGACGCATACCGTCTTCACTTTCAGCCTTGCTTAACTCTCCGCGGAACTCTTCGTAAAAAGCATCCAACAACGCTTGCCAGTTACGCTCGCCTTCAGCCACTTCATCTAGGCTATCTTCCATGCGCGCCGTAAAAGAGTAGTCCATAAGGTCAGGGAAGGACTCTTTCAAACGCTCGGTAACGATATCGCCCAGTTTTTCAGCATAAAAACGGCGGCTTTCTAGTTTTACATAACCACGATCCTGAATCGTCGAAATAATAGACGCATAAGTAGATGGTCGGCCAATCCCCTGTTTCTCCAACTCTTTTACCAAACTTGCTTCCGTATAGCGCGGGGCAGGCTTAGTAAAATGCTGCTGGGGATTAAGCGATTCAAGACCCATCGGCGTACCTTTGGGCAAATCTGGCAGGCTTTGATCTTCATTTTTACCGCTGGGCCTCATGACCCGGGTATAGCCGTCAAACTTAAGGACTCGCCCTTTAGCGCGCAGGTCGTAGCCGTCGACTTCTACACTCAACGTGCTGGAAAGGTATTCAGCAGGTGTCATTTGGCACGCCACGAATTGCCGCCAAATAAGCTCGTAGAGGCGTTCTGCGTCTCGCTCCATACCGGAGAGATCCGTTGCTTTGCGTTCTACGCTAGAGGGACGGATCGCCTCATGGGCTTCCTGGGCACTCTCTTTACTGCTGTAACGGTTAGGCGCCTCAGGCAAATAACGCGCTCCATACTCTTCACCAATAAACGAACGAACACTCTCCACTGCATCTTTCGACAGATTCGTAGAGTCAGTACGCATATAGGTTATGTAGCCTGCCTCATAGAGACGCTGGGCCATGGTCATGGTCTTTTTAACCGAAAACCCTAACCTGCCGCTGGCTGCTTGCTGAAGCGTTGAGGTAATGAACGGTGCCGTGGGCTTCGAGCTGGTAGGCTTATCTTCCCGAGAGGTAATGGACAGCTTGGCTTTGCGCAGCTGGGCAATGCGATCCATTGTCTCTTTTTCAGCGGTGGGCCGGAACGGTTTGCCATCCTGGCGGGCCAGCGCAAAACGAACCAGCTCACCTTCAGGTGACACGAGATCCGCGTGGACATCCCAAAACTCTTCGGGAATGAATGCACGAATCTCTCGCTCGCGCTCGACAATGAGACGCACCGCCACCGACTGCACACGACCGGCCGAAAGGCCACGGGCAATTTTGGCCCACAGCAGTGGCGAGAGCATAAAACCTACCACGCGGTCGAGAAAGCGGCGCGCCTGCTGGGCTTCGACACGTGGAATATTGAGCGTCCCAGGTGCTTTAAAGGCATCTTGGATAGCGTTCTTGGTAATTTCGTTAAACACCACGCGCTTGTAGCGGCTGTCATCACCGCCAATCGTCTCACGAAGGTGCCACGCAATCGCCTCCCCTTCGCGGTCCAAATCCGTTGCGAGATACACGGCATCGGCTTTCTCTGCGAGCTTTTTAAGCTCAGCGACCACCTTTTCTTTGCCAGGAAGCACTTCATAGTGAGCTTCCCAACCGTTATCAGGGTCAATGCCCATGCGCCGGATCAACTGGTCGTGGGCCTTGCGCTTCTTATACTCAGCCTTCTCTTCCACGGACATCTTACGCGTTGCCGCGGCCTGGCGAGCGCGCTCCTTCGGGTCGGAGGCTGCCTTACCTGAGCCGCTGGTCGGTAGATCACGTATGTGACCCACGCTCGACTTGACGATGAAATCGTTGCCGAGGTACTTATTTATCGTCTTCGCTTTCGCTGGCGATTCGACGATGACCAGTGACTTGCCCATAGTGCTCCACTTTCCTATTGCTTAGGCTATCCGCCTATGCTCTGAATACGGCGCCGCATCAATTAACATTAGCGACTGCGTGAAAAATGCGCCTACCCTACCCCAGCACTTCGCTAAGCGCTAGTGGCAACCAAGGCGTAGGACACCACACTGAACGTGACGAGGGCGATGCTGATGCCCATAATTTTTTTACCACAAAGTAGCTAGACACTAGACTGCCACTACGTAGACGGCAACCCAAATAGATACAAACAAACAAAACGCCCCTGCTTTTGAGCAGGGGCGTAAGGCGTTATCAGACCCGTTTCTTAACGCTTGCGGGGTGTTTTACGTCGCGAAACAGAGGCGAGTTTTGGCTTTTCTCCCTCGTTAGCCTTTCCCGGCGCTGCCTCCTGCTTATCGTCAGCTGAAGAAGGCACATCATCTGCTGCCGGCGTTAGCTCATCGCTAGTTTTAACAGCGGACTCAGAGGCATCTTCAACATTATGATCAGCCACCTTCAGCTCTTCTTTTTGGGCGGGCTTCTCAGGCACCTCGGCTGCTGATGCTTTTTTAACAGGCGTTGGGGTAGCCGACTGTTTAGCCACAGCAGGTTTGGGTTTTGCTGGACGCGCTTTGTCAAACAGAGCTTTTACCTGATCGAAGCGCTCAGCGGCATGCTCTGACAACTCGCCACTAGCTGCAAACACGTGCTCTAAGTGTTTAACTTGACTATCGATTTCCTCATTACTTTGCCCTTTGAGAAGATCCGGCAATGTATTGAGCGCCTGCGCACGATCCATTTTTAGGATAAAGAACTGCTCACGCACCAAGCGTTTAAAATCAAAAAGAGACGTGGTCGGCTCAAGCTCGGCGCGAGAAGCGCGTAGCCGCTTAAAGTTACGCTCATCCGTAGCTGGCGCGCCGCCTAGCACATAAATAATCGAGCGCATGGCAGCTTCATGAGCACCGCCGTGGGAGAACTTTTCACGCAGCTCATTTTTGCGGCTCTCAAGAAAACGCCTGTGTTCAGGCTCTGCGCCGGGACGACGACGATGCACATGCGCATCCCCATACAAGCCAACCGCCGCCTGCAGCAGCGGCTGACCATAAATGTCCATAAATAGGCGTTCAGTCGAGCTGTCGCGCAGATCGCGCCAAGCATTTAGCCCCGCCGTAATTTGGTCAGAAGTCATCGTCTCCAGGGCTTTGAAGAGGTTATCCTGACCTATCTCCTGGCGATTGCGGCGAACGGTTTCTGCCATTACCGGTAATGGCACCGTTAATGGATTGCGATCAGAAAGCAGCTTGTAACCCAGACGAATCGGGTGCATGCGGCGAGTCCAGCGCGCCGCTTCCGGCGTCATTACCGCACGTAACCAAGGCTGCATAAAGAGACGGTAAAAACCTAGATTTATCTCTGAAATGCGGGCAACCGTTGCGAAACGCCGATCGTCCTCGGGCTTATGCATCACGTCACGATCTAACTCTTCAAAGTTACGCGGAGTAAACTCTAGCAGGTAATCCCGCTCGATCAGCTCAGCATCGTCGCGCTCACTGGCATGGGATACCGTCGTTTCGTAAAGCCCTGGGGGCATTACATCGATGTAGTCCATGTTCGCTGTAAACTCTGAGTGCTCTTTACGAGAGACACTGCCAGAAACGAAGATTCCAAGATGCCCAGTGGTATCATGCAGGCAGTACACAATGGTCTGCTCGTTAGCGATGATATCTTCTTCGCCTTCGTACAGATCACGAATCCAGCCAAGCGCTTGAGGAGGCGGCGTAATGTCATCGCCGCGTGAACAAAACACGACAACCGGGGAGCGAACGTTGCGCAAGTCAATACGACGCCCATCCCGAGTGACGAGCTGCGCCGTAGAAAGACGGTTTCCAACGAAGAGGTTATCCACGATGTACTGAATTTCTTCGCCACCTAAAACTACGTGACCGCCCCACCAGCGTTCAAACTCTAGATACCGCTCTTTTTCGGTATCGATATTGGAATAGAGGTGGAACTGTTTTTTCCAATACGTATTTGCCGGGTTGAGGCGCTCAAAATTTTGCACCAACCACGCGCCATCAAAGAGGCCGTTACCTAAATCACTAGTTAACGCCGTAATCCAGCTTCCTCCGGTCATGCCGCCGGTATAACGCATAGGCGCCTTACCGTGCTCGCCTGCCCAGTATGAGAGCGGCGCGCCAGCTATTAAAATAGGGCCAAATACGTCTGGCTCTAACGCAGCGGCCATCATTATTTGCCAACCTGCCTGACAATTGCCTACCACCATCGGCTTTTCAACCGTATCAGGGTGTAACGCAATAACGTGACGCAGGAAGGCAATCTCTGCTTCAACCACGTCTTCAACGGTTTGCCCAGGCTCGGGGAAAGGTAAAAACCCAATAAAATAGCAAGGGTGGCCTGCTTTTAAGGCGACTCCAAGCTCACTATCCGGCTTGAAGCCGCCGATGCCAGGGCCGTGCCCAGCGCGCGGGTCTACGACTACGAAGGGCCGCTTCTGGGGGTCAATTTGTGTATTGGCAGGGGGAAGAACACGCAAAAGTTCGTAGTTCGTTGGATGGGGCAGCGTGCGCCCATCGAGCAATACCTCAGTATCGAAACCAAGCACATTGGGCTTGGTTTGCTCCATATGTTCTAGGTATTGATTGCCGCGCTCACGCATCGTATCCCAATAGAGAATGTTGCGCTCAACACTATCGCGCCAGTAAGACATGGCGGCACGCCCAAATCCAAAAGGATCAATGACGCTAGCAAGGGCTTCCCCGCCGGGTAGCGCTGTTAAATCATTCGTTGCTCCTGACCAAGCGTTACTGAGCCCTTGGCCAGGTAATAAAGGATTAGCGAGAAAGTTCATAGATCCTCCCATTGGATTGATGCGGGGCATCAATCCCGAAGCAATGATGCTGCAATGCAATATAGTTTAGGCTACTCTGCGCTTGACGTCGATGACTCCCTTAATCTATTCACACAACAGTCTATTCACACAGCAAAGCGCTAAAGACGGCTGACGGCTTCAGTGGTAGCATCACCTTACTAGCACAGTAGTTAAAAGCTGCCTTTTATTAAAAAATGCTTTCATAAGCGCTTTCTACTGCGCTCTTAATAGCTGCCACGTATAGCTAAGCACACGGCAGCGGCTGCAAAATAATAGAGTTACTGGGCAACTTATTGTCACAGCGGTCATGATCGCTGGAGGGTGTTACCGAGAGGTTGTTTTATGTCGTCCCCTACGCTGCTAAACCGCCTGACCTTTCGTCAACTCCAAGTATTTCAGGAAGTGCATCGCCAGCGCTCCTACTCCCGTGCGGCTGAGCAGCTCGGCCTTACCCAACCCGCCGTTAGCGCCCAGATTCGCCAGCTTGAGCAGGCAGTCGGTCAACCGCTGTTTAAATACGCGGGCAAAACCCTACATGTATTGCCCGCAGCAGACACGTTGGCACTTTCCACGCGGGAAATTATTGGACAGCTGTCACGGCTGCAGATGAACCTTTCAGACATCAACGGCAAAATTAGCGGCGAACTTAACATTACGGCGGTTTCGTCCGCCCAATATGTTGTCCCGTTTTTACTTGCTCGCTTTCGAGCGCGCTACCCTGATGTTCGGATACGCTTAAAAGTGTGTAACCGTAGCCAAGCGCTTGAGAGGCTTGCGCAGCAGAAAGATGACGTAGTGATTATGGCGATGGTGCCTGACAACGACGACTTAGTGGTGATGCCTCTTTTAGATAATGAGCTAATCGCTGTGGTGTGGCCCGATCACCCGCTACTTCACTCCTCGGCACCCTCTCTCGCGGACTTTGCCCGCCACTACGTTTTAATGCGCGAGCCGGGGTCAGGGGTACGCAATGCGTTTGAACAGCTGGCAGCTGACCAAGAAGTAGGGCTACCCCATCGGATAGAGCTAGGCAGCAATGAAGCGATTAAACAAGGCATCATGGCTCACTTGGGCATCGCCGTACTCCCTCGCTTAGCCGTTCAGCTTGAGTTGGAGCAGGGCCTACTCGCATCGCTAGCGCTGCCCAGCTTTCCTATCCGCCGATCTTGGTGTGCCGTTCACCGTCGCGACCACTTCCCAACGCCCGTTGCCGAACTCTTTTTACGCTTCACTCGAGAACATCTCGATGAGTATCGGCGCTACTTTCAAACACCTTCAAGCCCGCTGCCTAGCCACGGTGTTTCGTGCCTGCCTATGCTGCCTGTATAGACAGCGTCTAGCGCGTGCCAAGAGTGTCTTGTTCTCTATGAGATATGTTACATTACCCTACTACCTACGTATGATTTAGCGTATCCAGGGCTGGGTCAGTGCTAACGCAAGCGTGATACTGCCCTGCCGCACAGTAGAGAGGCTCTTTTCTATGAGCAATAACCCCTCACAGCGCGTGCCCAGCGGTGAAAAATTCCGCAACGAACACGGCATGTCGGTAATCAAGGATGGCATGAAGCAGCGCAAAGCGCAGGTGGATGCCCCGTCTCTTGAGCGCAAACCCAAGTGGTTACGCGCTCAGATTCCTGGTGGCGAGCGCTTTGAAGCCGTTAAGAAAAATGTCGCTACGCACCGCCTCAGCACCGTATGTGCCGAGTCGCATTGCCCCAACATGGGTGAGTGCTGGAGCAACGGCACCGCTACCATTATGTTGATGGGTTCAGTATGCACCCGCGCGTGCCGCTTTTGTGCGGTTGACACGGGCAACCCGAAAGGCTGGCTGGACACAGAAGAACCTGAAAACACCGCCAAGTCCGTTGAGTTGATGGGGCTGCGCTATATTGTACTTACCTCCGTTGACCGCGATGACTTGGACGACGGCGGTGCGACGCATTATGCCAACTGCATTCGGGCTATTAAGGCGCGCACGCCCGAGGTAGTAGTAGAAGCGTTAACTCCCGACTTTGATGGGCAAAAAGATGCCATTGAACGGGTAGTCGATTCTGGACTTGAGGTGTTTGCGCAGAATGTCGAAACAGTTGAGCGTCTAACCCAAAAAGTACGTGACCCACGCGCGGGCTATCGCAAAACGTTAGATGTTCTGGCCCATGCCAAGCAGCATCGACCGGATATTATTACCAAAACCAGCTTGATGCTTGGCTTAGGTGAGACTGACGACGAGATATTACAAACCTTCGATGATTTGCGTGAGATTGGCGTCGATATCGTAACGCTTGGTCAATACCTGCGCCCGACCAAAAATCACTTGGCCGTAGAGCGCTGGGTAACCCCAGAAGAGTTTGATCGCTACCGTGAACTTGGCCTAGAAAAGGGCTTCATGGAAGTGCCGTCAGGGCCTTTGGTACGCTCTAGCTATCGTGCTGACCGCGTATTTGAGAAAAACAACCTTGGCCTTGCCTCACCGGCCGCCGTGCCTGGTCAAGAAACTGACACCAGTCGCATTCCCGCCTTGAACGTCGGCTGATCAAGCCAATGCCGCTGTAAATAAGAGACTACTTCCTTTATTTACAGCGGCACCTCTTCTGCTGATACCGTCATGTTACGGGTCAACCATTATGCGATATTGACAAGGTCTCGCTTTAGCTCTGCCGCCAACGCGAACGCTAATTGCTCTCCCACCTTTTGATTGTCAGGCGTGATCGCTACCAAATCTGCTAGACGGGTTACCGGCATACCGGCATAACCACAGGGATTGATACGCGCAAAAGGGGATAAATCTGCATCTACGTTGAGTGCGACGCCGTGATAGCTAGCCCCGCGCCTAATGCGCAATCCCAGCGAAGCAATCTTTGCCTCCCCTGCCGCCGTATCAACATATACACCGGGAGCGTCTGGCCGAGCGCGCGCACTCACGCCATACTCGCTCAGTACGGCAATCACTGATTTTTCAAGAGCGGTAACCAAATCACGGACACCAATCTTGCCCCGTCGAATATCTAACAGTGGGTAGAGCACTACCTGACCTGGGCCGTGGTAAGTAACTTGGCCACCACGGTCCGTCTGCACCACCGGTATATCACCCGTCATTAGCAAGTGCTCCGGCTTCCCTGCCTGCCCCTGGGTAAAAACAGGGTCGTGCTCAACGAGCCAAAACTGATCGGCCGTTGCTTCACTGCGCGTGTCGGTGAGTGACCGCATTGATTCCCATACGGGCAAGTAAGCACTGCGACCAAGGCGGTGCAGTTGGATGGGCGCTTTCATTGCTACACCACCATATGCACACGGCCAGTGGCTTTTAGGTCGTCAAATAACTGACTAAGCTGCTGCTCGCCGGTTGCTTTGATCACAATGCGCACCGACTGAAAACGCCCATTGCGACTATCCACTACCTGGATGATGCTCTCATCAAAGCCGGGAGCATGCCTATGCACCACTTGACACACACACGCGGCAAAGTCTTCAGCCGCATCGCCGACTACTTTTAACGAGTAATCACAAGGAAAGGTAATTTTCGGGGGCGCGCTGGCGGCTGGCTGCCGCAAATCACGAAGCCCTTTTTTCGCGTCCTGTTTCATAATCTACCTTCAATTACCAAATAACAGAGCGGGCTGAGTTCATGCGACCGTTCCCCAGCCCTCTAACGTTTGTGCCGTTGATCAGCGAACACCAAATGGACTAGCTGGTGAAATTACTCACTAACCCGCTGAAAAAGCGTCTAACCTGATCAAACAATCGCTTAAACAGCCCACCCTCTTCAACATTCTCAAGGGCTATGAGTTGACGCTCACCCACCATTTCCTCGCCAAGATACACTTCTAAGGTACCCACCTCATCGCCTACTGCCACAGGCGCTTGAAGATCCTGCTTAAGGTTAAGACGCGCGCGCAGCTCTTCATTGCGGTTACGCGGCAGTGTCATGAAAACTTCTTCGTTAACCCCTACGCGCAGTTCGTTAACGTCGCCACCCCATACCCGCGGCGTTGCAAGCACCGCGCCACGCTCATAAAGCTTCATGGTTTCATAAAAGCGAAACCCGTAGCTGAGCAGTTTCTGCGTCTCTTGAGCACGCGCTTCTTCTGAATTAGTGCCCATTACAACGGATACCAGGCGCATATCATCACGCTTAGCTGAGGCTACCAAGCCGTAACCCGCTTCCGTTGTCCAACCGGTTTTCAAGCCATCAACGGTGGGGTCGCGCCATAGCAATCGGTTACGGTTTGGCTGGTCGATGCCACTGAATGAGAAGGTGCGCTGGGAATAGATCTCATAGTGCTCGGGATAGTCGTTAATAATGTATTGTGAAAGCAGCGCCATATCGCGGGCACTTGAGTAGTGATTATCACCCGGCAGCCCGGTGGCATTTTGAAAGTTTGTATTATGCATACCTAACCGCGTGGCATGCTGGTTCATCAAATCTGCAAAGGGCGCTTCGCCGCCGGCCAAGTGTTCGGCCATGGCCACACTGGCATCGTTACCTGAGACGATAATGATGCCATGCAGTAGATCATCGACTGATACGCGATCACCTACTTCAATAAACATTTTAGAGCCACCGGTGCGCCATGCTCTCTCGCTAATGTTCACCATGTCGGTAAGGCTAATAGTGCCTCGATCCAGTTCACGCTCGACAAGGTAAGCCGTCATTAGTTTAGTAAGGCTCGCCGGCGGCAAACGCTCGTCTGAGTTATGCTCGGCAAGTACCCGGCCGCTGTGGGCATCCATCAATATCCAGGAACTCGCCGCAAGCTGAGGCGCAGAAGGAATAATCGTCTGCGGCTGAGGAACTGATTGGGCCAACGCAGGTAGCGCGACAACTGTCATTGCCGCAAATAAGCAGAGCTGTGCTGAACGACGAAACGACATTACTATATTCATGACTAACTTCTCACTACATGGAAAGTAACGTGACTGAGCACGTTATTTAGGTTCAATAAAAAAAGGCGACTTATTTAACAACAAACACTTGCGGGAACCCTGCATGGCGTAATGCTTCACGCGCTTGCGCCTCTTGGGCAGGGATCACCGGCCCTACTTGCACACGATGAACATCCGCATCACTCATTACGCGTACCGCGTGTGAAAGCTCCCCCTGTAATCGACGCTGTAGCTGCTCAGCTCCCTCTGCACTTCCTAACGCCGCAATTTGCAGGTAGACCGCATTGCCCTGCACAGACTCTCCAGATACTTGGGGTTGAGCAGAGGAACGCCGCGGTGTGGCATCTGATGTGGTGGTCGCTGTGGCTGTTGCTGCTTGCACCGTTGTCGAACTGGCTGCTGGCGCACCACTCCCATCTCGCTCTGCAAGCCACTGGGCAGGGTCAATGGCTTCTACGCGGACCTGACCTGTGCCATTCTCTAGAAACCCTAAACGTGCAGCCGCGGCATAGGACAGGTCGATTTCACGATCACTGTGGAATGGCCCGCGATCATTCACTCGAACAATAACCGATTCCCCATTATTCAAACTGGTGACTCGGGCAAAAGTTGGCAATGGTAAGGAACGGTGAGCCGCCGACATTTTATACATGTCGTAAATCTCGCCGTTGGACGTAGCATAACCATGGAATTTCTCACCATACCAAGAGGCGGTTCCCTGCCGAGTGTAGCCTTTTGCATCGGGCAACACGCTGTAGGTTTCTCCCCACACTTCATAGGTTGGCCGATTACCTGCCCGCGATAGAGGCTCAACACGCGGCTCCGCATCTGGAACTGTACTAACATCCGGTGGCTCAAGCGGGTAAGCATCGCCGGTCATTGCGTAACGCCCACCGCTGCTGCCCGCATTGCTTGAACTACTCGCACTACCCGGCGCTGAAGCATTTTCGCTAAGAGGGGTACCGACACTGGCACGCTGGGCTTCTTGGCTAGCACAGCCGCTTATTAGGGCCACAATAGCGACAGCACCTGCCACGCCTCGGGCATCTGCTAACACTTTGTTCATCCTTGATCCTCAATCCGCTGCTCGATAGCGTCGGATAATTCTGCCACCGCCATCGCATAGAGATGGCTATGGTTGTATCGAGTAATAACGTAGAAATTATACTCACCCAACCGGTAGAGGTTGCTGCCGTCGGCAAGCTCTAACACCAACGGAACGACCTGAAGCGTTGGTTCAAGGGCAACCCCAGGCTCAATACCCGCGCTTGTTGCCTCCGCTACGGTAACTGTCGGTGAACGTGTTTGATTAAATGTCAGCCCCTCTGGTGGTGACGTGGGGCCACTCGCTGGGTGATAAATCGCACTATCACGCTGCCAACCATGCTCAGCAAAATAATTGGCCACGCTGCCTATCGCATCAACAGGGTTTTCCCATAAATCGCGAATACCGTCACCGTCGAAATCAACGGCATAGGCCTGATAACTGGTGGGAATAAATTGCGGATAGCCCATCGCTCCGGCATAGGAGCCATACAGCGATGTTGGTTCAACACGCTGCTCGTGAGCAATCTGCAGAAAGGCAGCTAGCTCACCGCGGAAGAAATCACCCCGCACCGGATGGTGAAATGCCAGTGTGGCCAGCGAGTCGAGCACTCGATGGCGACCTTTATGGCGCCCATAATAGGTTTCCACACCAATAATGGCAGCAATGACCTCGCTAGGAACGCCATAGACCTCTTCAGCGCGAGCGAGCGTATCCACATGCTCTTGAACAAAAGCAGCCCCCTCTTCAATGCGCTGCTCGGTCATGAATATGGCGCTGTACTCATGCCAGCTTAAGCGACGTTCAGCCGCACCCTCCATAGCATCTAGCACACCCTGGTTAAACTTCGCTTGATTGAAGGTTTCGGTTAACCAGGCCTCTGGTAACCCTTCAGCCATTAATTCATCAACCAATTGCTGGGTACGCTCGTGGTTCTGCGGGTTAAAATGCGCTTGCTCCTCAGCCCATACGGCAGGGGTCGAGCATGCCATTACGACAGCCATCAAGTAACTACCTGCGTTGTTTCGGGCCCTATTCATTAACTCACCACTCCTGTGAAAACCATCATGCTTCAACCCTCAGCGCGGTAACAAGCGACGATGCGCATGAATCGACATGAGAATACCGAACCCAGCCAATAAGGTCACGCTTGAGGTGCCACCGAAACT
The DNA here is from genome assembly GCF_044809155.1 of Vreelandella venusta. Taxonomy (GTDB): domain Bacteria; phylum Pseudomonadota; class Gammaproteobacteria; order Pseudomonadales; family Halomonadaceae; genus Vreelandella; species Vreelandella venusta_B. Next base: position 1,339,346 of record NZ_CP085241.1, on the reverse strand, counting down.
CACCAAAGGCAGCGGCACACCCACCACTGGCAGAATCCCGCTGACCATACCGACATTAACGAAAACATAAATGAAAAACGTCAGGATAATGCTGCCCGCCACTAACCGCCCAAAGGTATCCTGAGAAGCAGTGGCTAGCCACAAACCTCGCCCCACTATCATGACATAGAGCGCTAACAGCAATAACATCCCCACAAGACCAAACTCTTCGCCCAACACTGCAATAATGAAATCCGTATGGCGCTCGGGAAGAAATTCAAGCTGAGACTGAGTGCCATCCAGCCAGCCTTTTCCCCATAATCCACCGCTACCAATCGCCGTAGTGGACTGAATAATATTCCAGCCTGAACCTAACGGATCACTTTCTGGGTCGAGAAACGTCAGCACCCGTTGGCGCTGATAGTTATGCATGTTCATCCACAGAAGCGGCAACCCGGCCGCCATCAGCGCCCCGATAGCGCCAATCAAGCGCCAAGAAAGGCCTGCCAACAGCACCACAATAATCGCCGCGCTGGCGACAAGTAACGAGGTGCCCAAATCAGGCTGAATAGCCGTCAGCACGACAGGCACCCCGATAATGATAGCGCACACCGCAATATCGCGTAGGCGGGGGGGTAGCTGGCAGCGGTTCAGGTACGCGGCCACCATCAATGGCACAGCGAGCTTCATCATTTCAGAAGGTTGAAAACGAATAACCCCAGGGATGACCAACCAACGCTTAGCCCCCATACCCACATCGCCAACGAGCTCTACCGCAAGCAGCATGGCGAGCCCTACCCCATAGGCAACCGGCGCCCAGCGTAGAAACGTTGAGGGCGAGAACTGCGCAATAATCACCATACCGGTCAGAGCAATTCCGAACCGGACAGCTTGAGCAATGACCGTTTCAATACGCTGACCCGATGCACTGTAGAGAACAAACAGCCCGGCTACCATTAACATCAGCAGCATGCCTATCAACCAAGGGTCGAGATGAATGCGCTCCCAGATGCTTTTGCGTCGCGCAATACCGCTACTGGGAGGCCGGACAGGGTAGCGGCGAAAAGAACGAGAGAGCATTTCCCAAACTGCCATTAGTTGCCCTCCACCCTGGCGGTATCTTCTTCTAGCACTTCACGCACTTCATCCACTTCTGGAGCGCTCTCTTTTAGTAGCCAGGCATCGGTCATTGCTCGTGCAAGGTGGGCCGCATGGGTACTGCCCCCACCCGCATTTTCTACAATCACTGATACTGCAATTTGCGGGTCTTCAAGCGGCGCAAACGCCATAAAAAGCGCGTGGTCGCGTAGACGCTCTTCAAGCTCCTCTGCGTTGTAACGCTGATCTTGCCCCAGCGAAAACACCTGTGCAGTTCCCGACTTACCTCCCATTCGGTAATCAAGCCCCACCCCAGTACGCCGAGCGGTGCCTTCACTACCGGTGAGCACTTTTTCCATGCCGCTAAAGACCCGATTCCACCAGGTGTCGTTATCCAGCTCAATATTTGGCAACGTATCCGGAAGATCTCGGGGTAACGGCTGCTCACCTACTTCTCGAACAAGCCGGGGTTTTACCCACTGCCCCCGATTCGCCAAGACAGCCGTCGCACTGGCTAACTGCAGTGGGGTCACCTGCCAATACCCCTGACCAATACCCACCGAGAGCGTTTCCCCCGGATACCAGGGCTGGTTAAAACGGGCACGTTTCCAGTCGCGCGACGGCATCAACCCCGTGCTTTCACCTTGCACATCATGGGCAACTCGCTGCCCAAAACCGAAGTTGCTCATCTGCTCATGCAGCTTGTCGATACCCAGGTCGTGCGCCAGCGAATAGTAGTAAGTGTTGTTGGAAACAGCGATCGAGCGCTCCATATCAACCCGCCCATGCCCCCAGCGCAGCCAGTTGCGGTAGCGCCGAGTGTCGTTGGGTAATTGATAAAATCCCGGATCACTGATCGTGCTGTCAGGAGTAATCGCCCCCTCCACTAAGCCCGCGAGAGCAAGGAACGGCTTGATGGTGGAGCCAGGCGGATAGTGCCCTCGGATAGCGCGATTAAATAACGGCAAATCAAGATCTTCTTGCAGCGCCCGATACGAGGGAACATCGATACCGGTTACGAACTGATTACTATCAAAACCAGGCGTTGACACCATCGCCAGAATTTCTCCAGTATCCGGCACCACCGCCACAATCGAACCGCGTCGTCCATCCATCAGCTCGTAGGCCAACATCTGCAGCGATTTGTCTAATGTGAGAGTCAGGTTTTCACCGGGAACGGGGTCGGTACGCCCAAGCTCCCTTAACACGCGGCCGCGAGCATTGGTTTCTACTTTGCGTAATCCGGCTTGGCCGTGGAGCTGAGCTTCATAAAACCGCTCTACACCGGTTTTACCAATAAAGTGTGTACCGGCATACCGACCGGTATCCAAAGACTGCATTTCATCAGCATTAATGCGCCCCACATACCCTAACGCATGCGCCATCACCTCTGCATCGGGGTAGTAACGCAGCAGCTGGGCTTCTACTTCAACACCGGGTAACCGGTGACGATTTACCGCTAAGCGAGCAATTTGGTTTTCGCTTAAGTCACTCATCAAGAGCGCTGGCTGGAACGGACGCTGGCGCTGGCGCGAGCGAACATTAAACGCATCGATTTCTTCTTCGGGTAGTTCTAGAAGTTCCACTAGCAGCGCCAGCGTGTCGTCTAAATCGTCGACACGCTCACGCACGAGTGTCAGGTTGTAGGTAGGGCGATTTTCAGCAAGCAGGATACCGTTACGGTCATAGATAAGCCCTCGGGTGGGCGGCAACGGCTCAACACGCACGCGGTTTTTTTCTGAGCGAGTGCTGTAAAGATCATGTTGAGTAATCTGCAAATAGGCAAGACGCCCTGTCAGTAAGCTGGTCAACACAATAACAACCAGTACGGCAAGCAGCGCCCTCATACGGAAAATACGCAGCTCTTGCTCGGAGTTTTTTAGCGTATCAAGGCGCTGGGGCATGGCAACAGATGACTCTCAAATCTAACAAACGACGCAACGGTAGCCATGGTGATGGCCCGATTTTCGCACGCCTAGCGATGATAGGGATGACCAATTAACAGCGTCCACGCACGGTACAACTGCTCGGCGAGCATGATGCGCACCAGCGGATGCGGTAGCGTAAGCGCAGAAAGCGACCAAGATTTGTCCGCCAACGCGGAAAGCGAAGGCTCCAAACCATCCGGGCCACCCACAAGAAGTACAACATCTCGCCCCGTCATGCGCCAAGCATCGGCCTCCTGGGCCAGCTGCTCGGTACTCCACGTTTTGCCTTTCACCTCTAACGCCACGATATACTCGTCACCACGCAGCTTTTCACGGATACGCTGAGCTTCTTGGGCACGCGCTTTGGCGATATCGGCATTTTTGCCCCGTTGCCCAAGGGGGATCTCTTCAATTTCTAAATTGAAGTCGCGAGGCAACCGTTTGCGGTAGGTTTCAACGCCTTCTTCTACCCATCCAGGCATTTTCGTTCCCACCGCTAACAGCCGTATTCTCATGGCATAGTGACCCGCTCTTCTAGGCGTTTGAGCGATTCACCAATCGCACCAGCGTCGTTCGGCAGGTCTGCCCATAGCCGCTCAAGGTCATACAGCGCGCGCGCTTCGGGCAGCATGATGTGAACTACGATGTCGCCCAAGTCCACCAGCACCCAATCCGAGTTATCGCCACCTTCTACACCGCGGGGCTTAAGACCGGACGCTTTGGCTTTTTCAACAACGTTTTGGGCAAGCGCGGAGACGTGACGTGTTGAGGTTCCGCTGGCAATCACCATGAGATCGGTGACTTCGGTTAGCTTAGAAACATCCAGCTGGGTAATATCGCGTGCTTTTAGCTCTTCTAGCGCGTCAATCGCTAGGATTTTCAGTGTATCGATGTGCATGGCTCCTGAAGGCAACCCCTTGTGATAAGGCTAAGTAGTAAGGCTAGAAATAAAAACGGCTGTTAGCTGTGCGTTAAAGCCAGTATCAATCTGCCGCCGTTAAGCGGGCCATTGTAACGGCTTCTTTGATGACTGCCAGCGCTATTCGTGCGTTTGATAAAACCCCTGTTGCAAAATACTCTGCTCCACTGCTTCCGGGAGCAGATAACGCACGCTCTCCCCTGATTTTAGGCGCTCTCTTACGTAAGTCGCAGAAATCGCCATCATTGAGGGCAGCGTGAGCGATAACATTGAACCGCAAGGGCGCCGCATGAGCGCTGCCACACTATCGACTTCACGATTGCCCACCAGTTCCTTCAGAGCTAAAGGCCAAGGCGTTTGATAGCCGGGCCGGGCGATCACTACAAGGTGCGCCAAGGTAAATATATCGTCCGCTTTGCGCCACTTTGTTAGCCGTAAAAACGCATCAAAGCCAATAATCATGGCTAGCGGCACGTCTTCGCCGTACTCCGTGCGCAGCTCAGCGAGTGTATCAACGCTGTAGGAAGGCCCTTCCCGACGCAGCTCGCGCCCATCGGCAATAATGCCTGGCGTATCGGCTATACCTTTCTTGAGTAGCTCTAAGCGCTGCTCGGGCGGCACCTGCGGCGTATCTCGCAGAGGAGGCTGAGGCGCGGGAATCATATGTAGCCAATCCAGCCCCAACGCCTCGCGCACCTCCACCGCACTGCGCAAATGACCCAAATGAACGGGGTCAAAGGTTCCGCCCAGCATGCCGACCTTTAACGTATGACTCATTGACGAACCTGACCATCCCCGAACACGACGTACTTTTGTGTTGTCAGCCCTTGCAGTCCAACGGGTCCCCTTGCATGCAGCTTGTCGGTGGATATGCCAATTTCTGCCCCGAGTCCATACTCGAAGCCGTCCGCAAAGCGGGTAGACGCATTGACAATTACTGAACTGGAATCCACTTCTGCCATGAAGCGGCGGGCAAGCGAGTAGTCCTGGGTCACGATTGCATCCGTATGGTGAGATCCGTATTTCTCAATATGCTCAATCGCCTCGTCCATACCCTCAACTACCTTGATCGCCAATACGGGAGCCAAATACTCCGCATGCCAGTCCTCTTCTGTCGCCTCAAGCGCTTGCGGCAGCAATGCCCGCGTGCGCTCGCATCCACGAAGCTCTACTTCGTACTGAGCGTAGGCACGCGCTAGCTCGGGCAATACGATATCGGCAATCGGTGCATCCACCAATAAGGTCTCCATGGTGTTGCACGTTCCGTAGCGATGGGTTTTAGCGTTAACAGCGATGGCCATTGCTTTTGCTGGGTCAGCCGTTGTGTCAATGTACACATGACAAACACCGTCTAAGTGCTTAATAACAGGCACTTTCGCCTCACGGGAGATACGCTCAATCAACGATTTACCGCCACGGGGAATAATCACATCAACATACTCAGGCATACTGATCATCGCACCTACCGCAGCGCGGTCGGTGGTCGCCACTACCTGAACAGCCCCCGCAGAAAACCCTACATCCGCTAAGCCTTGCTGAATACAGTGGCTAATAGCGGCGTTGGAGGCGCTCGCTTCTGAACCTCCACGAAGTAAACAGGCATTGCCAGATTTTAAGCAAAGGCTCGCCGCTTCAAGGGTGACATTAGGCCGCGATTCATAAATGATCCCCACCACACCCAGCGGCACGCGCATCTTACCTACTTGAATGCCACTGGGACGATAATTCATCTCGTCGATTTCACCCACAGGATCCGCTAGTCCGGCCACCTGGCGCAGCCCTTCAATCATAGCGTCTATTCGGCTATCGGAAAGCGCTAGGCGATCCAGCAATGCAGGGTCTAAACCGTTTTGCTGACCGCGCTGCATATCAAGCGCATTTGCTTCTAAAAGCACCGTTCTAGAGGCTGCTAGGCGTGCTGCCATTGCTTCAAGCGCCCGGTTTTTTAGGCCGGTATCTGCGCGACGCAGTTCGACAGCAGCTGCCCGGGCACCCTGCCCAAGCGCCTGCATATAAGCGGGCACATCCCCAGCAGCCAAGTGGCGTTGGGCTTGATCCTGGAACGTGGTAGAACCGCTCATATTGTCTCCCTGAGTAGTGACATAACAAGTAGGATGGTTGTCAGCAAATACTATGTGTAATGGTTGTATAGAAGCTATGGTGCCCGTGGCACTAAATGCTTAACGGTATCTTACGCCATTTGGGCGTTATACTGGGGTATGAGATCTTAATTTTGACACGGCAGCGTTATCAAACAGCACTTCAATACCGTGAATAAGCCTCCGTTATTAAGGGTGAATAGTAAGCCACCATGCAAAGTAAGTACAAAATACGCCTACTGAGAGCTAACTTATTCGCCGCCGCTGTGGTGCTGGCACTCTGGACGCCTGCTGCTCCACCGGTTGCCGCGCTAGTACTGTGGCTTTCGGTCGGATGGCTTTTCATCACCGCACTGCTGTTAGATTTTAGCCACCGACGAGCCAGGGGGTTCCCCTGGCAAATGCTGGCTGGCGGCTTGCTACTTTGCTTAATTGCCGCTGCACCCGAACGCCACAGCATGCTGATATGGGTTTTCGCAGCGGTTTGCATGCTGCCACAGAAGCCTATGGCTATTGCCTTCAATGCCAGCGCCGCCCTGTTAAGCTGGATCATGATCGCTCCCTTTCTTAGCAGGCCAGAATGGTTATTGCTTCTATCGTCACTCACAATTTTAGGGTTATTAGCCGTCTCGCGGACACGCCAACTGATTGATATAAATGGTGCGATCCAGCAGCGCTTACGGCTCATCCCGGGGCTGAACTTATGGGCGGGCGAGCAACTGCTGCGCGACCTCGCCCGGGAGCAAATACGCTCTGAACGTGAGGCAATTTACGCTGAAATAATCGTCATAAACGTCAAACGTCACCAGCTCTGGGCCTCAGCACAAAAACTCTGCGAACTCACTTATGACTTTGAAAACGTATACCGGCTAAATGGTACGACGTTAGTTTTATTACTACTGTCTCGCTCGCCAAAGGAGGGAGCGCAACGCCGAGAGCTGATTTGCAGCGCTTTACCTGAGAAGCTGCTCTACCACCACTCACCGCTGATGGATGTGGAGCTTTCAACGCTTACCTTAGAAACGCTGCATACGTTGCCTGCACAGACGCTTGGGAGTACGCCATGACGGAGCATCAGTTATCAGGGCGGTTAATGACTCTAGCCTATAGTGGCAGTGTTTTCATGATGGCGGCTTATACATTGTGGCTATACGCCATGGGCGACTACCGCGACCTGTTAATCCCCATGTTTGTTACCCTGCTGCTTCTCACCGCACTGCTGATGCACTACAGCCAGGATTTGGCCCCCGCCATACCACGCATCATTTTACTCGTAAGCACTTATGTTGTGGTTTTAGCCGCCCTATATTATCAACCCAGCACACCGCTTATCTGGGTGGGCTTACCGATTACCGCCTCTTTTTTGCTGTTGCCACTTTGGGGCGCACTTTTATTAAACATAGTTTGTTCGCCGATTTGGTGGCTTCTACCCAGCGCAAATGACATCACCCCCTCCGTTGTGCTGGGCTATTCAGCCCTTATCTTACTCTCAGCACTCCCCCCTTGGGAGCATGCCCGCAGGCGGGCACTACTCAGAGCAACAGATCCAAACGACAGCGACTGCAACGCTTATCATATCGACACCCTAAAAGAGCGCCTACACAATGAGTATCAGCGCGCAGCGATGCTTAACAAGCGTTTGGCCGTGCTGGTACTCCACTTACCACAGCTGGACATGGCAGAAGAGCAGTTTGGGCAGCGCGCCCAGCTGGCACTGCTAGGCACGCTCTGTAGCGAGGTTAATAGCCGCTGTCGTGACCATGATTTGCTAGGCCGAGCAGGCAACGCCACCTTTTGGCTGGTGCTTCCAGACACGAGTGAAAGCGGTGCTTTATTAGTTCGCGAACGGCTGCAGCGCGCATTATCACGCTGCGTGCTCGTTGAAACAGGACATTTAGATACGCGTATTAGCGTGTGTTTGCCGTGCCAGGGCGAGAGCTTTGAACGTTATGTACAGCGCTTGGAAGCGCGAGCACAGGCATTAGTTGACGCCTAACCCTTTATCTATGGAGCTCCCTTTGTCTCTGGCTGATTCACTCTTTGCGATTTCGATGTCGCCCACCATACTGCTGGCACTGGTCTTGCTCATCGCGCTGGTCGAATCTTTAGCGCTGGTAGGTTTATTGGTTCCTGGAGTGGTATTGATCACGGCAGCCGCTTCGGTTGCCGGGCACCAGTCCCTTGGCCTGCCCTGGCTTGTCGGCGCTGCGTTCATTGGTGCCGTGCTAGGCGATGGTATTAGCTATAAGTTGGGCTACCATCACCGCGAGCAGGTGACTCAGCGCTGGCCGCTGGTACACCACCCCGAATGGTTAGGTCGTGGTGCGCGCTTCTTTGAACGCTATGGGATCTATTCGGTATTTATTGGCCGCTTTGTAGGGCCGGTTCGTCCTATTATTCCGTTAATTGCAGGTATGATGCGCATGCCCGCTCGCACGTTTTTATGGGCCAATGTTGCATCGGCAACGCTATGGGCGCCTGCTTATGTGTTGCCGGGCTATTTATTGGGCCGTACCTGGCAGCAGCGGCTTGACTTGCCACCTAATGTGGAAGCTGCCGCCATGATGATGGCTGCTAGCATAGTGGTGCTGGCAGTCATATTTTCATGGGGAAGAGCGCAGGTGGGCCGCCACGGCTGGGCGTACTTGGCCATTGCAAAAGTTATTCGCCGCACTCCTTTCATGCGCAGGCCATGGCTTTCGATGAGCCGATCCGGCGAGGTACCCCTCGCATCGCTTCTGCTGCTTGTGGTGGCGCTAGCCAGCGTTTCTGCCTGGACCCTACTGGTCATGCAGCATAACGGCCCCTTGATTATCGACCTCCAGGCCCAACGGCTGTTCAGATGGCTAAGCAATGACGCGCTGGTTACCTCTAGTCTAGTACTAGCAGACATTGGGGATACGCTCGGCATTGCCGCCCTCCTTACGCCCTGGGGGCTGTGGCTTTTGGTACACAAGCGCTGGGATGCCTTTTGCCACTGGGGCGCCGCGGTGGGGGGCATTGCCCTACTAAACACCTTGGGCAAGGCTGTTTTTGGACGTGAACGGCCTTTTACCCCTGATCACCTAACGGGTTCACTCGCTTACCCTAGCGCTCACACCTCTACATCGGTAGTGGTGATCGGGCTTGCCGCCGCTTTTCTAGTGGCCGGACTGCCGCGTAGACGGCACGTTTGGGTGTATTGGTTAGCCATTATTCTGGCCACCACGATGGCACTATCCCGCTTAGTGATAGGCGTGCACTGGTTAAGTGACTTGATTGGAGGCGCGCTGCTTGGCTTGGTAGTGTGCGCGCTGGTCAGGCTGAGCTGGCAACGGCGCTACCGAGCGCCCTTGCCGCCCTGCCCGCGGCTACTGCTCGGCAGCGCATCGCTCATGTTAGTCACTTTGCGTGTCATCTACATGCCAGCTTTTTAACCCAGCGCCAACCAAGCGCCTACCCCCAACATCAGCGTCCCCGCAATGCGGTTAAGTAATCGCACGTTGCCGCTTTTACCCAACACTTTTCGCAGCGTTTTCCCGCCCGTTGCGTAAACCAGCATGCTGACAAACTCAATGCTAAGAATAACTGCAATTAGCACGCTAAGCTGAGGCGCTAGAGGGCGGCTGCTATCTAAAAACGGTGGCAGCAATACCATAAAAAACGCCCAGCCTTTAGGGTTTGCAACCGCGGTGACAAGCCCCTGCATGGCCAGTTGCCAACGCCCTGCTGCGGGACCCGCATCCAGTTCACTGGGGATCGCCATGCGTCCCCGAGAGCGCCACATCATAATCCCCAAGTAGGCAAGATACGCACCGCCCGCCCATTTAAAGGCAGTAAACAGCTCGGGCTGGCGAAGCATCAAAGCAGCCACACCCGCGCCAGCAGCGGCTGCCACAAAGCCAACGCCGACTAACTCTCCCACCATCATCCAAAGCGTACGCTTAACACCCTGGGTCATGCCCAATACCATGGCAAGGGTCATACACATGCCCGGCGTAAGCGAAACAAACAAAAACGTTGGCACAAACACTGACAACATGGCCCAGGACATCACCGTTACAAATCCTTATGTTGTGTATCACTGGATGTCGGGTGCGCTTCTCCCCAACGCGGCATCAAGCGGTGGGTAATACCCAACTGATTGAGTATTCGAGCGACAATAAAATCAACAAGGTCTTCAATGGTTTGCGGCTGATGATAAAACCCTGGCGCGGCAGGAAGAATCACTACGCCTAGGCGGCTAAGCGCCAGCATATGCTCTAAGTGAATGGGCGAAAAAGGGCTTTCCCGGGGCACCATTACTAAAGTTCGACGCTCTTTGATAGCGACATCGGCCGCACGCTCGATTAAATTATTGCTAGCGCCAGTGGCCACTGCAGAGAGCGTTCCCGTAGAGCAAGGGCACACCACCATTGCTGAAGGCGCTCCAGACCCTGACGCCACCGGTGCCATCCAGTCTTCACGACCGAAACAGCGGATTTGGCCTGGCTCAGCACCGCTGCGCTGGCTTAGCGCCTCAACTAAACGCGCCGGTTGCGCGGGTAACGAAATATCTGTTTCCGTGGCGATCACCATGTGTGCCGCTTTAGAGATCATCACCCAGACCTCGTGACCTGCTTCTACCAACACATCGATTAAGCGTAAGCCATATTGCGCGCCGGATGCACCGGTTAAGGCCACGGTCACCGGTGGCTTAAAAGTAGAGCTTGGAATATTGGAACTCATCGTTGCCACGCTGGTTACTCCTTAAGAGCTAATGCGGTTAATAGGCGTTCGTGGATACCCTCGAAGCCACCGTTTGACATGACAACAATACGGTCTTGCGGTGATGCTTGGGCGACAACGGCTTCGACCAGCGCCTTGATATCGCTAAATAACTGAGCGCGCTCGCCCTGCTCTGCCACCAACGCGTCCATAGACCAATCCAGACCTGCGGGTTGAAACCAGAACACGGCATCCGCATCGGCAACGCTATCCTTTAAGCGCTCACGCAGAGCGCCTAAGCGCATCGTGTTGGAGCGAGGCTCAATGACGGCCAGCAGGCGGCCCCTGGTGGTGGCCGCGCGTAGGCCTTGTAACGTGGCGGCAATTGCCGTTGGATGATGGGCGAAATCATCGATAACCTGCACCCCACCCACCTCACCGCGCACTTCTTGACGGCGTCGAGGCGTCTGAAAACGTGACAGGGCAGCACAGGCTCGGGGTAAATCAACCCCACAGCGATGCGCCGCCGCCAGCGCTGCTAGCGCATTACGGGCATTATGCTCACCGGTTAACGACCACTCGACAACACCGTCCTCTTCCCCGTTAGCGCCGCGGTAAAGCACCTGAAAGCGACTGCCATCTGGCCGCTCCAAGCTAAGTTGCCACTCGCTGGTAGCAAAGCAGCCAAAGTGCTCAACAGGCGTCCAGGCGCCCATCTTAAGTACCCGCTCCAAGGCAGGCTGCTGGTCGGCCACAAGCAGTTGCCCGTTACCGGGCACTGTGCGCACCAGATGATGAAACTGCCGTTCGATTGCTGCTAGGTCGGGGAAAATATCTGCATGATCAAACTCAAGATTATTCAGCACAGCAATAGCGGGCCGGTAATGCACAAATTTAGAGCGCTTATCAAAAAAAGCCGTGTCGTACTCATCCGCCTCAACCACAAATGGCGCATCGAGGCTACCTAGCTGAGCGGACACACCAAAATTACGTGGCACACCGCCAATTAAAAAACCTGGGGTTTGGCCTGCACTCTCCAGGAGCCATGCCAGCAGACTTGCTGTGGTCGTTTTACCGTGGGTACCGGCAACCGCAATCACTTGCCGATTAGGCAGTACATAGTCGGCAAGCCACTGCGCTCCGGAGGTGTAGTGCAGCTTACTATTCAGTAGCGCCTCCACCTCAGGATTGCCACGAGAGAGCGCATTACCCACCACCACCATATCGATGGTCGCTGACAAATTTTCAGCCCGGTAGCCCTCCATTAGCGTAATCCCTGCCTGTTCAAGCTGGGTGCTCATGGGGGGGTAAACATTAGCATCAGAACCGCTGACCTGGTGCCCCAGCTCTCGCGCGAGCAGCGCCAAGCTACCCATAAAGGTGCCACAAATACCGATAATATGGAGATGCATGGGGTAGTTCCTTATCTTTGCCGTATAAAGGCGACACAACATTTAGAAAATAGCCGCTGAGATTAGCACGCTAAGCCAAACTGCTCATCCCATCATCATTGCGGCTTCACGCCACGGAGCTAGAAAGTGACAAATTCTGCGTATTGTTGCAGGATGCGCCCACCCTGTTAATAAACCACTTACTCATATCGTCTAACCACTAGGCGGGCAAGAGGAACTCACTATGCGCATCCTGATTCGTTACTTTTTTAAAGGCGTTCGGTTTTTGCTGGCGCCAGTCATGCTGATCTCAGAAAAACTGTCTACGCCCAAGTCGGTAGAACGCACCCCAGAAGAGCAGGAGAAGGTGGATCTAGCATGCAAAAGCCTGGCGCTGTATCAATTTCGCACCTGCCCATTTTGTATCAAAGTGCGTAAGGAAATTGCTCGACTGGGGCTGAATATTGAAACAAGAGACGCTCAGTTAGATCCTGAGCATAAAAAAGCCCTGCAAGAAGGCGGCGGAAAAGTGAAAGTCCCCTGCCTGAAAATTACCCATGAAGATGGTCGGCACGAATGGCTTTACGAGTCAGATGCAATTAATCGCTTATTACACCAGCGTTTTGGTTAATAGCCGCTTTAGGCAGGCCAGCCGGCCTGCTTGCTCACCCCCTTTAGCACCAACTTTCGTCTAAGCACCTTGCGCCACCCCGCCGCATTTAGCCATCTCATGCGGCATATGAATGATACGTCTCATTATTTCGATTGTATGACGTAACGGGCACTCTCTATGTTAACTAAAGAGCTTACGAGCTGACCGTGTCTGTTTTACAGGTCACCTATGAATAACAACGTCGTGACCAATGCGTAAAACGAACAATAAACTATCATTCATAGGAACAATTATGACGTTCAAGAAAACGCTACTCGCGTCCGTTATTGGCGCTGCGGTTGCAGGCACTGCCATGCTCCCCATGGCAGCAAGTGCAGAAACACTACGTATTGGCTACTCCGCTGATCCCGAAACTCTCGATTTACATGAGCAGCTTTCTGGCGGCGTACTGCGCTTCTCTCACATGGCATTTGATCCGCTGGTTCGCTGGACTAAGAGTTTTGAGTTTGAACCGCGCTTAGCCACCGAGTGGGAGCAAGTAGACGAAACCACCATGCGCATGACGCTGCGCGAAGGCGTTACCTTCCACTCTGGTAACGAATTCACCGCCAAAGACGTGGTATGGACGATTGAGCGTCTGAAAGAGAGTCCTGACTATCGCGCTATTTTTGAGCCGGTAGCCAGCGCCGAAGCCGTTGACGACTACACCGTTGAGATTGTCACCCACGAGCCTTACCCGCTGCTACTCAACCTCGCTACCTACATCTTCCCGATGGATAGCGAGTTCTACACCGGTGAAACCGAAGGCGGCAACGACAAAGGCGAGATCGTTAAAGCAGGCAACTCCTTTGCTTCACGCAACGTATCCGGTACGGGGCCATTCATGGTGACTGACCGTCGCCAGGGCGTTCGCGTAGATTTTGAGCGCTTTGAAGAGTACTGGGATACCGAAACAGAAGGCAATGTGTCGCGCATTGTGCTGACCCCCATCGCTGAGAACGCCTCACGGGTTGCCGCCCTGCTCTCTGGCGGTGTCGACTTTATTGATGCCGTGCCACCCAATGATCTGGATCGCGTGCGTGGAGCCAATGGCGTTAATCTAATCGAGGTTGATGGTACACGCATTATCGGCTTCCAAATGAACGAAGAGCGCGTCGAAGCTTTCCAAGATGTACGCGTCCGTCAAGCCGTTGATTTGGCTATTAATCAAGAAGGCATTGCCGACCGTTTGATGCGTGGCTTTGCAAATCCAGCAGGGCAATTCTCGCCAGAGGGTTACTCAGGTCATAACCCGGATTTAACGCCACGTTATGACATTGAGCGTGCCAAGGAGCTGATGGCCGAAGCAGGCTATGAAGAGGGCTTCAGCATTGAGATGATTGCCCCCAACAACCGCTACGTGAACGATGCCCAGATCGCCCAAGCGGTGGCCAACATGCTGGCGCAAATCAATATTGATGTTGACCTACGCACGATGCCCCTAGCGCAGTACTGGCCTGAGTACGATACCCGCCAATCCGATATGGCAATGATTGGCTGGCACGCGGATACCGAAGATACCGCTAACTTCTTCCAGTACCTCTCTTTCTGTTTTGATGAGGAAACCGGGGCTGGTCAGTACAACTACGGTGGCTACTGCAACGAAGAGATCGATGCGCTCGTTACGGAAGCCGATAGCGAAACCGACCTTGAAAAACGCAACGAAATGCTGCGTGAAGTAGAAGCCATGCTCTATGAAGACGTTGGCTATATCACACTGCATTGGCAGAACCTTGCCTACGCAGCCGCCGAAGGGGTTGAAATAGAGCCAGTGGTTAACGCGCTTGACTTCCCTTACCTGGGTGACTTGGTGATTAATCGCAGCGACGATTAAGCGCTAAAAGCGCTGATTGATTCAATGCTTAGCATTAAATCAAACGCGTCTCTTCAGCGTTAACAGCCAGCACGTAAACCGCAAGGATGCTTCGCTCCCTAAGTATTTTGGGGGCGAAGCCCTTTTAGTTCACGGTTCAAGGCTGAGAGAACGCTGCTTAACATGCCCCTACTCCCTTTGATGAACCCTTCACATAGGTGGCGTACGCCATGATTGCCTTTTTAATCAAGCGGCTGATGCACGCGATTTTGGTGATGTTTGTCATCAGCGTATTGGCCTTCGCCATCCAGGATAACCTGGGTGACCCCGTACAACAGATGGTTGGCCAGTCAGTGCCTGAAAGCGAGCGCGCAGAAATCCGCGAGCGCTTAGGCCTCAATGACCCCTTTCTGGTGCAGTACGTTCGTTTTGCCAAAAACGCCGTACAAGGTAATTTTGGCTACTCGTACTTCTACCGCGAACCGGCGTTAGAAGTGATTGCCCGTCACTTACCTGCCACTTTAGAGCTGGTATTTGCCGCCACGTTGATTATTGTGCTGTTTTCCGTCCCCATTGGGGTGTATAGCGCTATCAAACCGCGCTCACCGATATCACGCCTGTTTATGGGCATATCGATTATTGGTATTTCGATTCCGGTGTTCTTAACCGCGATCGTACTCATTCAAATCTTCGCTATCGGCGTCACCGTCACGCTGTTCCCTGAAAGTACCGGCTGGGGCGCGTGGCTGAACGCCTTTTTCTCCACCGAAGGCAACATGCCCTCCTTCGGCCGTGGCTATGACCTCGTTAACGTGGTGGGCCACTGGGATACCAACTTGGCGACCTGGAACGGGTTACAGCACTTAGTGCTACCGGCGGTCTCACTGGCCTCGATTATGCTGCCGCTGTTTATCCGCTTGATCCGCGCCGAGATGATGGAAGTCCTTCAATCGGAGTACGTGAAGTACGCCCGTGCTAAAGGGATCTCAATGCGCCGGGTTTATTTTGTCCACGCCCTTAAAAACACCATGCTGCCAGTGATTACCGTCGGCGGCGTACAGATCGGCACCATGGTGGCGTACACCATTTTGACCGAAACCGTTTTCCAATGGCCGGGCATGGGATTGATGTTTTTGGATGCGATCAACCGCGCTGACATACCGCTGATTGTGACGTACCTGATGATTGTCGGCGTGATTTTTGTCGTCACTAACACCATCGTGGATCTGATCTACGGCCTGGTGAACCCCACCGTTAAACTGACTGGGAAGCCCGCATGAGTACACCAACTAACTCCTCCCCCGCGAGCGCTCCACCCAGTCGCTGGGAGCGCGCGCGCGACTCGTATATGTGGTACAGCTTCAAGCGCGACTACACCGCACAACTCTGTTTGGCCGTGTTCGTTTGTATGGTCATTGCCGCTTTTGCCTCACCGCTACTGGCACCGACCGATCCTTACGATCTCGCGCAGATCGATATCATGTCATCGGAGCTGCCGCCCTTTTGGGTTGACGGCGCCGATGAGCGTTACGCGCTAGGTACCGATGCCCAGGGCCGCGATTTGTGGTCGATTGTGCTGTATGGCACCCGCGTCTCACTACTGATTGGTTTCGGTGCCGTTATTCTGCAGGCGCTATTAGGCGTCACGTTTGGCCTAATGGCTGGCTATCTGGGCGGTCGCGTCGACACGATATTGATGCGCCTGGCGGATATTCAGCTCTCTTTCTCGACGCTAATGGTCGCAATCGTGGTGGGTGCCTTGGTCAAAGCGACCATGGGCAGCGCCTTCTATAGCCAGTACGCGGTAATGATGCTGATCCTAATTATTGGCTTGGCTGAATGGCCTCAGTATGCACGCACCGTGCGCGCCTCAGTGCTGGCAGAAAAGAATAAAGAGTACGTTGACGCCGCCCGCGTAATGGGGCTGCGTAGCAAGCGGATTATGTTCCGCCACGTGCTGCCCAATACGATGTCACCGATATTCGTTATCTCTACGGTACAGATCGCCAACGCAATTATCTCAGAAGCGGCGCTGTCGTTTCTGGGGCTGGGAATGCCAGAAACCCACCCTTCGCTTGGCTCTCTGATTAAATCAGGCTTTGACTACATTCAGTCAGGCTCCTGGTGGATCACCCTAATCCCCGGTGCCGTGCTGGTAGTGCTGGTGCTGTCAATCAATCTGCTCGGCGATTGGCTGCGTGATGTCATGAACCCACGACTCTATAAAGGCTGAGGACACCATGGCACTACTTGAAGTGAACAACCTCGATGTACGCTTTGCACTAAGGCAAGGTGATGTACACGCCCTACGTGATATCTGTTTCAGCCTTGAGCGCGGTGAGCGCCTGGGTATTGTCGGCGAGTCCGGCGCGGGCAAGTCGGTTGCCGCGTTTTCGCTGCTCAACTTAATTGCCAAACCGGGCTTTATCGCTGGCGGCACGGTGACCTTTGACGGTCAGGTGCTTAACCACATGTCCGAGCGGGCCTTGCGTAAAGTCCGCGGCAATCGCATTTCGATGATTTTCCAAGATCCAATGATGACCCTGAACCCGGTGCTCTCCATTGGCGAACAGATGGTTGAGTGCTTAAAGGCACACCGGCGTATTTCCTCCAAAGAGGCTCGCGCCATCGCCTTGGACAAACTGCGTCAGGTACAAATACCCTCCCCGGATACGCGCCTGGATCAGTACCCCCATGAGCTTTCCGGCGGGATGCGCCAGCGCATAATTATTGCCATTGCGCTGCTGCTCGACCCGGATATTATTATTGCCGACGAGCCCACCACGGCGCTCGACGTGACCATTCAAGCGGAGATCATGGCGCTGCTGCTGGAACTCTGCGAGCAGCACAATGTGGGGCTTATCCTAATTACCCACGACCTGGGTGTCGTCAGCCAGGTTACCCAGCGCATGCTGGTCATGTATGCGGGTCGAGTCATTGAACAAGGCCCAACGCGGGAGATCATTAATGATCCCCAGCATCCTTATACCCAAGGCTTAATCAACGCCCTGCCGCAGATGGCCACCCCGGGTGAAAAGCTCAATCAGATTCGTGGCAGCATGCCGTCACTCTCTAACCTGCCCAGCGGCTGCGCCTTTCATCCGCGCTGCGATTTCATCAATCGCGCCGATGGCCAGCCTCGCCCCGCCTGCACTCAGCAAGTGCCTGAATTTGTGGAATCTGGCAACTGTCGCGTGGCCTGCCACATGGTGGCTGAAATGCTCGAAGATCGCCGCTTAAAGGAGGACACCCCATGAGTGCGCAGGTAGAAACCCTTGGCGCGACGACGCCCACGCAAAACGAAGAGAGCAGCGAGTCATTGCTGCAAATTCGAGGGCTTAAGAAACGCTTTTCGCTATCCGGCGATTTTTTAGACCAGCTACGTTTTAAAGGCGGCAAACTGATTCGCCACCAAGAATACGTGCATGCCATTAACGGCGTTAATTTAGACATCAAACGCGGTGAAGCGCTCTGCGTAGTGGGTGAGTCGGGCTGTGGCAAATCGACGGTAGCACGAACGGTGATGGGGCTGATTACGCCTTCAGAAGGCGAGATACGCTACGACGGCCAACGCATCGATAACCTGGGTTCGCGCCAGCTACTGCCTTATCGCAAACGCATGCAGATGATTTTCCAGAATCCTTATGCATCGCTAAACCCACGCATGACGATACAGCAAACGCTGGAAGAGCCTCTTCGCCTGCACCACCCAGACTGGAGCCGTGAAAAAATTCTCAGCAAGGTTCAAGACGTTATGGGCTCAGTCGGCATTGACCCTGACTGGGGTAAGCGCTTTGGACACGAGTTTTCTGGCGGTCAGCGCCAGCGCATTGCCATTGCGAGGGCTTTAGCGGTTGACCCTGAATTTATCGTCGCCGATGAGCCTATATCCGCGCTAGATGTCTCCATTCAGGCTCAGGTACTTAACCTATTAATGGATGCCCAGCGCGATCGCAACCTGACTTACCTATTCATTACCCATGATTTAGCCGTGGTGGAACATTTTGGCACCCGGGTAGCGGTAATGTACCTAGGAACGGTATGCGAAGTAGCCACAACGGCGACGCTTTTTGCCAAGCCTCGCCACCCTTATACCCAGGCACTGCTTTCCGCCATTCCGCGCTTGGAAGATGATCGGCCGCAGCACATTCGCCTCACCGGCGAGGTGCCTACCCCGGTCAACTTACCTAGTGGCTGCGTGTTCCATGGTCGCTGCCCCTACGCTAATGCCCGCTGCAAGCAAGAGATTCCCATGTTGCAAACCCAGGATGACGGCACTCGCGTTGCATGCCACGCTGTGGAGGAAGGCCGCCTATGAAGGTGGCCTGCAATAACGCAACTCGCCTGAAAGCACTACGAGGTAAGGCATGGAACTTCGCTGGCTAGAAGACTTTATTGCCCTGGCCAGAACGCGACACTTCTCCCGCGCCGCCGACGAGCAACACGTGACACAGCCCACGTTCTCTCGGCGCATTAAGCTGCTGGAAGAGGAGATGGGCGTCACGCTGATTAATCGGCAAACACTGCCGCTGTCACTCACTCCTGCGGGAGAAGAGTTTCTAACGCTATGCGAACAGGTGACTGACCGTGTTCGCCTAACCCGCGACCGGGTGCGAGAAATCAGCGCTGGGCAGCAGCGGCGAATCATGGTGGCCGCGCCCCAAAGCCTACTGTCACACTTCTTGCCTGAATGGTTAGCCAAAACGGGCTGGCAGGAGCGGATACAACCCTACCTCCGTGCTACCGGATGGGTCGCTAGTGACTACTTTCAGGCACTTGCCAGAGCAGAGTGCGACTTGGCCATGTGTTATTGGCCTATAGAACGCTGCGATTTAGACCTGGACACCAGCGCATGTACCTATCAGGTCATAGGTCACGAGCGCTTGATTCCGGTTACTGGGTTAACTGGCCAAGGAGAGCCTTGCGCTCTTCTACCCGGCACGCGACAACAGCCGACTCCCTGGCTTGCCTACCCCAAGCGCGGCCTGCTGGGCTCCGCTGTAAAAGCCCATCTTGCCCGCATGCCGCAAAGCACCTATTTGACGGCACAGAGTGAAAACCTCTATGCCGCAGGCATTAAAGAGCTCGTACTGCTTGGATACGGCATGAGCTGGCTACCAGAACGCAATGTTGCCGCCGAGCTAGCCCAAGGCACCTTGGTGAGAGCTGGGGATAGCCGCTGGGATGTGCCTATGGAGCTGCGCTTATATCGCTACCAAGGCCAGCATCATGCCGAACTGGATGGGCTATGGAGTGAACTCACTTCACCACGACATTGAAAGGACACCGCGTTATGTCAACCACTCTGTTTAAGTTACAGCAAGACCATTTAGCGCATTTGCAGCGCGCCTATAGCGATATTTTGATAGCACAAGGCATAGACAGCCTGGCTATTTACAGCGGCCATGCCAACGCCCATTTCGCCGATGACCAAACGCCCACATTTCAAGCCTATGGCCACTTTCTGCACTGGGTAGGGCTTGCTGATGTGCAGCATAGCTGGCTAGTTATACAGCCCGGTAAACGTCCGCAGCTTTATCTATATGCCCCGGCGGACTTTTGGCATCTGCCCACTAGCCTTCCTGAAGAGCCCTGGGTAGCCGAGCTTGATATCCACCTTTGCAATGACAAAATCACGCCGCCGCTCACCGGTCGTGCTGCGGTGATTGGCGATGTTCAACACCTAGACACCAACACACAACAAAGCATTCATGCAGAGTATCAGCCCTGCGAACTCATCCACGCACTGGACGAGCTACGGCTGTTCAAAACGCCCTACGAAGTAGCTTGCCTGCGGGAGGCAAACCGCCTCGCGGTCGCCGGACACCAAGCCGCTCAAGCGGCGTTTGTCGGCGCTTCTGGGGAGCTGGATATTCAGCTGGCTTATCTCGGCGCCAGTCGTCAACGTGAATCTGACGTGCCGTATCAAAATATTATTGGTCTCAATAGCCACGCGGGTGTGTTGCACTACCAACACTATGACCTGCACACCCCTAAGCAGCGTCATAGCCTGTTGGTAGACGCAGGTCGCCGCTTTCGCGGTTACTGTGCAGATATGACAAGAACCCACGCCGGCCCTGATGCACCCAGCATTTTTGGCGAGTTAATTACCGCGATGCACGGCCTTAAAGACGTGCTTATTGAGCATATTGCTCCTGGCGTTGAGTTTGTGGCGCTGCATGAGCAAATGCACCGGCGTCTAGGCGAGATGTTAATCGCCCACGATCTCTTCAAAGGCAGCGTAGAAGAAGCGGTTGATAAAGGCGTCACGCGTGCTTTTTGCCCCCACGGACTGGGGCACTCGTTGGGGCTTCAGGTACACGACGTAGCAGGACTGCGCCATCCCGACGGAACACCTGCTCCAGCACCTGAAGATCATCCGGCACTGCGTCTCACCCGAACATTGCGTACAGGTATGGTTGTGACCATTGAGCCTGGACTCTACTTTATCCCGATGTTGCTCGCACCGCTGCGTAACACGTCACTACCGATTAATTGGGAACTGGTAGATGCCTTAACGCCTTGCGGCGGTATTCGCATTGAAGACAACGTGCTTGTTACCGAAAGCGGCTACGATAACCTAACACCAGCGCCGTAATGTTTCAGAAAAAACGCCCGGCGAGTGCCGGGCGCTTTTAGCAAGATGCTGTCGCAATAGGTGCCGAGCAGCTCTTAATCTATTGGCTGTTAACACATGGCCGCATGATTAAAAACGATAAGTCACGCCGCCACCTACGGTAACCGGATCAATATTTACCTTACCAATAGTATCTCCATTGGCATCAATGTCAGCACTCACGTCTGCATAGTTGATAAAGCCGTTAAGCATCATGTTGCGTGTGACTGCTAGGTCGATGCCTGCCTGTCCCACTAGTCCGTAGCTTTCATCAATGTTTAGGCCGGCGGACTCCCCCGAGAAGCGAGTGTAATTTACACCGGCCCCCACGTAGGGCTGAACGTGAGAGTTCAGGCCACCCAACGGGTAGTAGTTAATGATAAAGTTAACAGGCAAGCGGTCGACACTGCCCACGTCGCCCCCAGGTGTAACGTCTAAATCATGCTCGAATTTTTCTGAGCTGTTTAGCTCCATCCCTACCTTGTCAGAAAAGAGGTAGCCAGCACCAAAGGTTAAGCCACGGGCGCTTTGCACATTCAGTGATGCATTACCGACGTTACCGTTACCCGAGCCGGTATCCGTTTGGGCCACACCAATGCGAACGAGTCTATCGCCTGCTTCATAGGCAAACGCCGTTTGTCCCGCCATCAGGGTGCCGGCTGAAATAACGGCAGCAGAAATTAGTGTAATGTTGCGCATTAGGTCAATCCTCTTGCATTCAACCCAGGGGGATGCCGGGAGACCGGCTTCTGCTTATCAATTACTGATACTAGCTAGCTATACAATATATACTATACCTCTGCGTTTAAAATGTTTTGTGTAATTTTAATATAAGTTTTTCCTCAACGCTGTGCTTTAAGCAAGAGCTCAGGGTAATAGGCAAAAAAAAAGTCCCCCGAAGGGGACTAGGTGGAGCACGCCAGCTCACTCGGTGTATCGCAAAACGGACAATTGCCGTAGCGACTTGGCAAAGAAGGGAGAAGGTCTTCTCAAGTGCTTTTAACGATCCCTCTATTCATTTGCCACTCACCTAACATAGTGCGAGCTGCGTGCCATATTTTTAATAACCACCATTAAACAATCACTTAAATCAACGTCATTCTTTTTTCAATGATTTTGAACGCACTGCAACAAACAAAATGCACCAGCACCGCACATTTTTGAGCATCTCTGCTTCACAATGCGTCAAGTGGCGTGATTAACGCCGCTCCTGGTTTAAGGCGTGACGATGATTTTCACCTGCGCCTTGTCATTTAGCAGTGCTTCAAACCCCTCCTCGACAATATCCGCTAGCGGGATACGCTGAGTCACCATATCTTCTGCGCGGAAGTAGCCACGCTGCATGAGCGCCATCACCGCTGGATACACATGGCGATAGGCAATAATCCCTTTCATGGTGCGCTCTTTAATGACGAGATCGTTGGGTTGGAAGCTCGCCTCCCCTTCCCAAATACTCACCACGATCACCTCACCGCCTTCATGAGTGCTGTGCAGTGACTGATTCAGCACGGCCGGAATCCCCGTCACCTCGAACGCCACGTCAACGCCACCGTTGCTCAACGTTTGCAGTTTCTCCACAGCGTCTTCTTGCTGCGGGTCCACTACGATAGCACCCAACGCTTCGGCCTTGGCTTTACGTGAAGGTGCTACCTCAACGGCATAGATGTGAGCGGCACCCGCCGCTTTCAGCGCTTCAATGGTCATTAACCCAATCGGGCCTGCACCAAAGACTGCCGCGCTATCCCCTGCTTTCAAACTGCTTTGGCGCACCGCATGCAAAGCAACCGCCGCTGGTTCTACCAATGCCCCTTGCTCAAAGCTGAGATCATCCGGCAGCTTGTGCACCATGTGCTCCCCCATCACGGTGAACTCCGAGAAGCCACCGCCACCGCCGGAAAGGCCATGGAAGCCTAATAGCGGCGTGAGGTTATAGCGCTCCATTTGATAAGCGCCATCCTTATTGGGCGAAAGAATCGGCTCGATGGCAACGCGATCCCCCACCTTCACCCGTGTTACTTTGTCGCCTACCTCAACCACTTCACCGGCGAATTCATGCCCCATGATAATCGGGGCTTGCTCGCCGCTAATGGGGTGCGGTTTATCAACCGGAATAAAAATCGGCCCGGCAGCGTACTCATGCAAATCGCTGCCACAAATACCGCACGCCGCTACCTTAACCTTTACCTCATGGGGGTCATTAATCGTCGGTATCGGCATTTGCTCAACGCGAAGATCTTTCGCTGCGTACCAAACCGCCGCTTGCATCGTTGACTGGCTCATTCGTTGCTCCTTGGTTCCACACTCTGTGGCTTTATGCTCTGTGATGAACGGGCTGCAGGCCGTAAACAGGGGTGTCTAGCCCTTCCATGCGTGCTTTTAACTGCAGCGCCAAATAACGTGAATAGTGCCGCGACTGGTGTAGGTTGCCGCCATGGAACCACAGCGCCTCTTGCTGAGTGGGTTTCCACATATTGCGCAGCTCGCCTTCCCATGGGCCGGGGTCTTTGGTGGTGTCGGAACCTAATCCCCAGCACTTGCCCACTTTATCGGCCACTTCTTGAGAAATAAGCCGCGCCGCCCAGCCATTCATCGAACCGTAGCCGGTGGCATAGATGATCAGGTCAGCCTCAAGCTCGCTGCCATCCGTCAGCGTGATGGAGTGGGGGTTAATGTGCTCAATACCCACGCCGCTGCGCAGTTTGATATCGCCACTGGCCACTAAGTCGCAGGCGCCTACATCGATGTAATAACCCGAACCGCGGCGCAGATACTTCAAAAACAGCCCCGATTCGTCATCACCGAAATCGAGCATAAAGCCTGCGTTCTCAAGCTTTTGGTAAAACTCGGCGTCGCGCTTTTTAATCGCCTCAAAAGCGGGGCGCTGGAAATCTGGCAGCACCTTGTAAGGAATCGAGGCAAACACTAGATCTGCTTTTTCATGGGTTAGCCCACTTGCTACCGCCTCTTCCGAATAAAGTGGCCCTAACACCTCTTCCATCAGCGAGTCCGATTTCACAATATGGGTCGATGAGCGCTGCAGCATGGTGACATCGGCATCGTGCTCCCATAGCGCAGCGGCAATGTCGTGGGCCGAGTTATTCGAGCCTACGATGACGCACTTTTTACCTTGATAGGCATCCGGCCCCGGGTGCTGGCTAGAGTGCTGCTGCTCGCCTTCAAAGTTCTCCGCCCCTGGAAATTTCGGCACATTGGGCATGCCCGACATGCCAGTCGCCATTACAAGTTGCTTGGGTCGTAACGTAACCTCTTCGCCGTTGCGCTTAACCTTAACCACCCACTCCCCTGCGGCCTCGTCATAACGAGCATTCTGACACTCGGTGGAACTCCAATAATTGAGTTCCATCACTTTTGTGTACATCTCAAGCCAATCACCCACTTTGTCTTTGGGGGCGAATACCGGCCAGTTGTCAGGAAAAGGAATATAGGGAAGGTGGTCGTACCAAACGGGATCATGCAAGCAGAGTGATTTGTAGCGGTTACGCCAGGAATCTCCCGCACGCTCGTTTCGCTCAATGATGATCGTTGGCACACCCAACTGCCTTAGCCGTGCGCCTAAGCCAATACCGCCTTGGCCGCCGCCAATAATCACGCAGTAAGGCTGCTGGGTGTAGCCAAGCTCCGCTTCTTCACGCTGCCGTGACTCTAACCAGGTTTCACGCTGCTTGTTGGCACCGTGCTCAGCCCCTTTCGGGCGATGATGATTGCACTGTTCAGGATAGTCATTCAGCGCTTGCATGGTGGTTAACAACGTCCAGCACTTGCCTTCTTTTAGGCGCAAATAGCCTTTACCGCTGGCAACCGCTGTTTTGAAAGTAAACCACGCATCGTAGATATCGCCATTTTCAGTGGCATCGCCGTCTAACTGCCAATCCGTAGGCTGTGCGTTATTAAGCGTGGCATTGAGCATGGCCTGAATTTCATCTTTGCCTTCGCAGGTTTTTAAATTCCAGGTGAAGGTAAGAAAGTCACGCCAGTAGCACTCGTCTCCAAACAGAGACAACACGCGCTCAATATCCTGGGCCTGGAGGGCCGTATCAAAATCGTGCAGCCACGCTTGAACAGTCGCCGTAGGGGTTTGCGGGTCTCGTGCCGTTATCGTTGACATGGCGGATACTCCATATGCATTTGTTATTGTTGCGTTCACTGTGATGCACTCAATACATAGCAGCCGCCGTGCCAAACCAACCATATAAAAAATAAGCAATTGAAAAATATAAAATTTATTCACATACAGACAAATAGATAAGACAGCGAAAGTGCCGTACACCTGTCACGCCGTTTACAGCTAAACGTTACAGGTGTAACGCACGACTAACGGCGTAAGCAACCCACGTTGACTCTGGGGGCAAAGCGCATAGGCTAAAAGAACAATAACAACAGCGCTCAATGAGTAACGCCATGCTGCATCACACGCCCTTACCCACACGGCTTCAATCTGAACAGCGTCGACATATCGAGCATATTTTTCAGCTCGGTGAAGGGCTAGAGGCTCCCTGCTTGCCTGCCCAGGCCACCATTCGTCGCTCATGGCTGCGATGCCTAAATGACTATCAGCTAGACCCCACTCACCCACGCCCAGCGCGCGTGGTTCCTCAGCAAACGCTGATTGAGCACCGCGAGTCTGTTGACGAGTTACTGCATGTCGCCCGTGCCGGGGTCGATCAGCTTTATGGGCAAATAGCGCAGCTTGGCTACGTACTACTCGTCACCGACCATCGCGGCATTACCGTTGAGTTTCGCGGTGATCCCAACCAGGACCAGCAATTACGCAAAGCAGGCCTCTATCTGGGGGCTGATTGGGATGAACGCTTTGCGGGCACCTGCGCCGTCGGCACCTGTTTACATGATCGCCAGGCCATCATCTGCCACCGCCAGGAGCACTTCGATGCTTCCCATATTTCGCTGACATGCACCGCCGCGCCTATTGCTGACCCTCAGGGTAATGTGATGGCCGTGTTAGATATCTCCGCGCTGCAGTCGCCTACCCAGCACGAAAGCCAGAATTTCAGCCTATCGCTGGTAACGCTTTATGCACGCATGATTGAGGATGCCTATTTTCTTCAGCGCTACCGCGACTGCCTGATGGTGCGTCTAGATACCTCGCGGGAATTCGTGCACGTCAACGGGCGTGGTTTAATCGCTATTGAAGAGAATGGACAGGTGATCGCCGCCAACGCCGTAGGCCGCGAGCTGATCGCCAAACACCAGCACCGCTGGCCACCGTGGTCTGCAAATCACACTCCAATGCTGAGTGAACTATTTGAGTGTGAGATCGCCGATATACTCAGCATTAATAGCGGCACTGATGATCAGCTGCGCGCCTTCCGCGCTCGCGCCAGCAACACCATCCACTTTATTAGCCTACTGGAACCCCGCCGTCCCCGCATGGCTCAACGGGCAACACCCCTTACTTCCGAACTGCCGGAACCCTTAGCTCGGCTGGGTGCCGACGACCCTGCGATGCGCAAAGTACAAAAACTGGCCGACCGCTTGCGTAATGAAGCTAACGTGAACGTGCTGATTAGCGGCGAAACCGGCACTGGTAAAGAGGTGGTTGCACGGGCGCTGCACGAAAGCGGCAACCGAGCCAAACAACCGTTTATTGCCGTCAACTGTGCGGCCATTCCCGAGTCACTGATTGAAAGCGAACTGTTTGGCTACGAACCTGGCGCCTTTACCGGCGGCCGCTCAAAAGGGATGCGCGGGCTTATTCCTCAGGCCCATGGAGGCACGCTGTTTTTAGACGAAATCGGCGATATGCCGTTATCACTACAAACTAGGCTGTTGCGCGTGCTGGCCGAACGGGAAGTGATGCCGCTAGCGGCGAACACACCGGTAAAGATCGATATCCGAGTTATTACGGCCACCCATCGCCATATCGAAGAAATGATCCAGCAAGGGGAATTCCGCGAAGACCTCTATTACCGGTTAAACGGTGCTCAGCTGCGCTTACCCGCGCTACGCGAACGTGCCGATAAACTCTTTGTTATTCGCCGCGTGTTTGAAGACGTCGCCGCCGAACGCGCCACGCAAATATCACCGCGTCTACGCGCAGATGCCATCAGTGCACTACTCGCCTACTCCTGGCCCGGCAATATTCGTCAGCTTAAAAATGCTCTTGCCTTTGCCCTGGCCACCTCGGAAAGCGACGAAATCACCGTTCACGATCTGCCGGAGCAGTGCCTTAGTCAGCGTATTACCCGCAACGCGGTGGCCCAACTTGAAACGAACGCCAGTGAAGCCCTTTCAGGCTCACTTGCCGACCTGCTCAAGCAACACCACTGGAATATCAGCGCGGTTGCCCGCGAGCTGGGCGTTTCACGTCCCACGGTGTACCGGCAAATGCAGCGCCAGGGGATTGTGCCTCCTAACTGGCAGGGCTGATAGCCAATTGCTCTATCCACTAGTTGGCCATGGGGTTTACCCTCACGTACACTTGTTTGAATCTATTTTTAAACAACGCGTTTCGACAAGCCGAGGCACTTCCCCATGGCGTTTGATTCAACCTCTACTTACATCGCAACGGATGCACTCAAACAGGCGGTCAATGCCGCGGTTGTGCTACAGCGTCCGCTACTCATCAAAGGTGAACCCGGTACCGGTAAAACACTGCTGGCCGAGGAACTCGCTGAATCCTTGGGCACGAAGCTGATTACTTGGCATATCAAGTCCAGCACCAAAGCCGCCCAAGGGCTTTATGAGTATGATGCGGTCAGCCGCCTGCGCGATTCACAGCTAGGCGTTGAGGGCGTAGAAAACGTCGGTAACTACATTAAACCCGGCAAACTGTGGGAAGCGTTTACCGCCGATGAACGGGTGGTGCTGCTGATCGATGAAATCGACAAAGCGGATATCGAGTTTCCCAACGACCTGCTGCAAGAGCTGGATCGTATGGAGTTTCATGTGTATGAAACCGGCGAAACCATTCGCGCCGAGCAGCGCCCGATTATCGTAATCACCTCGAATAACGAAAAAGAGCTGCCCGACGCCTTCCTACGTCGCTGCTTTTTCCACTACATTGAGTTCCCCGACCGCGAGACCATGCAGGCGATTGTGGATGTCCACTTTCCGGATATCGCGCCCAGATTGGTCGGCGAAGCCTTGGAGGTATTTTTCGACCTACGTAATGCCCCAGGGCTCAAGAAAAAGCCCTCCACTTCGGAGCTGGTGGATTGGCTTAAGCTACTAATGGCCGACGAACTGGCCCAGGAAGCGCTGTATAACCGCGACCCGGCCAAAGCGTTGCCCCCCATGGCGGGCGCGCTGGTTAAAAACGAGCAGGATACTCATCTGCTAGAACGCCTGGCGTTTATGATGCGTCGCCAAAAGAGTACGGGGCGCTAAGCCATGTTTATTGGTCTGTTTGATGCCCTCAAACGTGCCGGTGTGCCCGTTTCTCTGCGCGAATTGCTCGATCTTCACGCGGTGGTCGAACGTGGCGTCGTGTTTGCCGATATGGAAGCGTTCTATCAAGTGGCGCGTACTGTCATGGTCAAAGACGAGCGCTACTTTGACCGTTTTGACCGCGCCTTTGCCGCCTGGTTTAAAGGCATTGAAGACATAGATTCGGCTATCGAGGCGCTGATTCCCGATGAGTGGCTGCGGCGCGAATTTGAAAAACAGCTCAGCGACGAAGAGAAAGCCAAAATTGAGTCGCTAGGTGGTCTTGAAGAGCTGATTGAGACCTTTAAAAAGCGCCTGGAAGAGCAAAAAGAGCGCCATGCGGGCGGCAACAAGTGGATTGGCACCGGCGGCACCAGCCCCTTTGGTGCCTACGGCTACAACCCAGAAGGCATTCGCATTGGCCAGGATGGCTCCCGTCACCGCCGTGCCACCAAAGTGTGGGATGAGCGACGCTTTCGCGATTACGATGACTCGCTAGAACTCGGCACCCGCAACATCAAAATGGCGCTACGGCGGCTGCGCAAGTTTGCCCGGCAAGGGGCACTTGAAGAGTTCGACGTAGACAGCACCATCCGCGAAACCGCCAAGGATGGCGGGCTACTCAACGTGCAGATGCGCCCAGAGCGCCACAACGCGGTAAAAGTGCTGCTGTTTTTAGATGTGGGCGGCTCTATGGATGACCATATTCGCGTGTGTGAAGAGCTCTTCTCAGCGGCACGCTCAGAGTTCAAACACCTTGAGCACTACTATTTTCATAACTGCTTATACGAAGGCGTTTGGCGCAATAACCAACGCCGCGGTAACGAACGCATTCCCACTATGGATGTATTGCACACCTACGGCGCCGATTATCAGGTCGTGATTGTGGGGGATGCGGCTATGTCACCTTATGAGGTCACCCATCGTGGCGGCAGCGTAGAACACTTTAACGACGAAGCTGGCGGCGTATGGCTTAAGCGCCTAACCGATAAGTTTCCGCGACTGGCGTGGCTTAACCCTATGCCGCCCCGCGCCTGGGAGTACACGTACTCAACTCAGCTGATCCGCGAAATCATTGAAGACCGCATGTACCCGATGACGATGGAAGGCCTAGAAACCGCCATGCGCCAGTTGGCTAAGTAGATAGAGAAGTCTAAAAAAACGCGCCCCGCTTAAGAGCGGAGCGCGCCTCCCCTAAGCAGATAGAAAGCGAACTACACCATACGCTTTAACACATCGTGATTGGTTAGCCTGCGGTGCATCACTGCCATCACGATATGGCCGGTAATCAGCGCTAACATTGCCCAGCCTAGCTCGCCGTGTAGCAAGCCACCGAGGTCTGTCATCCAGGCGATTTTCTCACCCTCAAAGCCCGGCATTAGGTTAATGCCTAAAACGTCTAGCGAACGGCCTGAACCGTATTGGCGGATGAGTGCAATAGTGGGTACTGCAATCATCAAACCATACAGTGCCAAATGACCCAGTTTAGCCATTACACTGATTGACGGGGGACGCCGCGATACGTTTACCAGCGCCCAGACAGCTCGCAAAACAACCAGCACCAGGAGCACAACGCCCAGTTGGCTGTGGGTACCCCATAAAAAAGACTCAAGCGCCGTGCCTTCAAAGAAAACGCGCGCCGCTGCAGTGCTGAACTGCCATACAAACAGCAGTGCCATTCCCCAATGCAGCATCCTACTTACCAAACCATAGCGGGAGTGAGTATCCCTCATTGCCGACCCCATGCTCGTCTACCTCGTAATGAACGGTTAACACGCTTACATTTTACCGGGCTAAGCAGACAACATCGTGACAACAATGCGTATTTTTGTTGCTTAAAATGGAACACCTTGTTGCAACGAAAACCGGCCAGTTTTGCAACCAGCCGGTGTTTAAACAGCCTCTTTTAAACCGATTTTTTAAACCATTACCTTACTGCACTAGCTAACCGGCTTTTCTTCTGCTTCAACGGGCATATCCTCTTCTACGTGAATAGGCTCATCGGCTTCATCTTCCGCATGGCTGCGCGAACGATGCTCAATCATAAAATAGAGAATGACTCCAATACCTAAGCCCCATGCTGCGCCGTGCGTGGCCAACACCACTCCCATAATGCCAGCGACCCCCATGGCCGTTGCGTTCTTGATCTGCTCTACGGCAACCGCAATACACAGATAGCCGGTAATCAGTAGAGTAATCGACAGCGCAATGGGCAGTACCGGGCGGAATAGCGTTACCAGCGGCAGTAAAAACAGCGCCAAAAAGCCCACTATCCAGAACACCGACGCACCCGAATAGATCGTATCCATTGCGCCACGGCCATACCGGTAGCGCTCAGCAATGGTGGCCATCGCACCGGTAAAAAGCGGCCCTGCTAAGCCTGGGTAAGGGGCGAATAGAGAGTGCATCAGGTTTCGCAAGCCGGTAATCAGGTGAACACGATCAACGTTGACCTCGATTTTTTCATCCGGCCGCAAATGGTCCACGCGCTTGATCAAGCTCTGACCCACAATGATGTCACCAAAGGCGATAATGTAAGCGATAATCGCGGTGGGAATAGCCGCCACTAGCAGATCAATACCGGGCGCACCGATGGTAAACGGCAAGTAGGCCCAAATACCGCCAAAGTCAGGAATTGCAATGCCCCACTCCACCGTCGGCATCGGGTATTCCGCTACCCCCCAGCCAATCGCCATAGTGATTAACATCCCGGGCACCATGCCATAGGCGGCAATATTACGCGCCCAGCGGAATTTTTCAGTCAGGTCGCGAAACGAAAGTGAGAACAAGACATAAAGGGTAATTAAACCACCAATACCCAGTGAAATAGGCGTTTCGTACAGCCTTCCGCCAACACTGATTTCGCCACTGATTGCCGCGATACCCGCGCCTAACAAAATGCCCGCCTTGATGGAATCCGGCACGCTGTTGACCAGCTTCGTGCCTAAGCGCGTCACTGCCATAAACAAGAAAATCGCCGTGACCATTAGCTGCAGCGCCACCATCGCGCGGATAGCGTCTGGCCCGGGCTCAAACTGGCCAATAAACAGCAGCACCACGGGAATAGCGGGGGTGATCCACCCCGCCACAAAAGGCACCCCAAGCAGGGGAGGAAGAATAAAACCGATACCACACACCACGACGTATGCAAGCGCTACTTCATAAGGGAGTCCTAAGTACTGCTCTAACAGCGGAATCATCCCCAGCCCGATAACAAACATGACCAGCGCTTGAATGGTCTCAGGTATTTCCCAGCGGAAATGAATAAAAGGCAGGCGAACTTTGAAAGGGCCAACAGGCCAGTAGGGATGTTCTTCCCCATATTTGCGTTTGAGTAGCACAGCGTTTCCTCACGGTGTCTGGTTATTCATTATTAATATCCTTGAGTTTTGTTGTTGTTAGGTACGTGCTTTTTACTCAGCTATTAATCAAGATAACATTCGACCTTTCGTGCATGGCGTTGCCAACAAAACGCCGGACCATGAAACAACGGCAAACGTATAACCGCTTAATAAGCAGCAAATATCACTAAAATCGGCTAAAACTTGTTAAGTTATCGCTTATTTGGAAACAAATCTCCTGCGTCAAACGACGTTGACGTAAACGTTATCTTTTAGTCTTATAAAGAAAAAGCCGCCTGGATTAACCCGGCGGCCTTAGGCTCAAAGCGTGCTAGGGAAGTTATTCAAACCCAGCAGAAACGCTTCCTTAGCGTCAGAAAACGCGCTGGGATCATGCTTAAAACGGCGCAAAATTAGCGCCTCGTCCCACAGCAGCGTAGGCGCTAACTCGTCGAGGCTTTTAGCAGGATGGCGTGCGCCTAAACCAATTCGCTTACCCTCGCCATCAAACCAGCGCTTAAAGCCACACTGCTGATAAAATGCCTCTTCTTCAGTCGTATCCACCTCGACACGCAGCGGTGCCTTTAAGCTAAGCTCGCTGATTAACCGCGCTTTTGAGCCCTGTTTAAACTCACAGGCGTGAGTGACCGTCATCCCCTGACCTGTTTCATCCAGCACTAGTAGGGCAAGGGCTAGTGGTTTACCTTCACCATCAACGCCTGCCATTAAACGTGCCGCCTCTTGGGTAAACAAAACGTTTTTTGTGCCTGTAAAGACCACCAGTGGCGTTAGCCCCGCCTGCTGCCCATACACCTTGGCACATAGTGTAGCCAAGCTCGCATCGCGCTTAGCGCTCTGATTAATATGAACTACCTTCATTACGCTCTCTCTTTGCGCTTGAACGTGACGCCAAAACGACTCTGGCGCGTTTTAAAAGCTCGCCAGCCTAGAGCAAAGGCATCGCAAGCACCACCCCATTAATAAAAGGGAACCACATTCAACAACCATAGTCGCATGAAGGGCGAAACGGCTATTTTGTCGTTAAGGAGAACGAATGCCACAGTTTAATAACGATTCCACGCTTCCCAAGCCCAGCTTTCCTGGCAGCCACATGGTCATTGATGACCACTATGTGTTTATTTCAGGCCTCACCGTTGCCGACATTTCTAACGCACAAGCGACCCTTGGCAACGTCAAAGAGGAAACACAGCTAGTGATGCACAAGCTTGAGCGCATGCTAGAGCAAGAGGGCGGCAGCTTAGCGGATGTGGTGAGAGTCGATATACATTTAGCCGATTTAAAACAGATCAACGCGCTGGACAGTGTCTATGCGGAGTTTTTCAAGCCTGGGCGTTATCCCGCACGCACCTGCACGGAATCACCACACCTTTGCGGCGGTAGCTCTGTAGAAATTACGCTAATGGCGCAGCGACCTAAAAAAGACACCGCAGCGGAATAGCCCTACTATCATTTTAACCATGCCAACACCGCGTCAATATCCAGATGCTCTTCTAGCGTATCGGCCAATCGCTCCAGGGCCTGTTCGCGGTGGGTGTTGTAATCGACGCGCCCTGCTTCGGCTAACCCAAGCTTGGTAAGCAGCGCCTGGCAGGCCTCGGGGTGGTCAAACAAGCCGTGTAAGTATGAGCCCATTACTTGGCTATCTTCGCTGACGGCACCCTCTAGATGGGTGCCTAAATCAAATAGCGGCCTGCTCAAGGCCGGGCCAGCGCTAACGCCATTGTGAATCTCGTACCCCTCAACCTTTGCGCCTTCCGGCACTAGGGCGCCACTAACGTTGCGAAGCTGCTTGCCGGGCACCATCCGGGTGGTAAGTGGTAAAAGCCCCAACCCGGCGATTTTTCCGGGCGCGCCTTCCAGCCCCTCGGGGTCATCCACCCACTCCCCCAGCATTTGAAAGCCGCCGCAAATGCCCAGCAATTTGCCGCCGTAGCGCAAGTGGCGAGTGATCGCTGCGTCCCAGCCCTGGCACTTTAACCAGGCTAAGTCGCTGGCGGTGCTTTTACTGCCGGGAAGTACGATGACATCAGCGGGGGGAATGGGCTGGTCGGGGCCGATAAAGCTAAGCGATACCTGCGGATGCAGGCGCAGCGGGTCGAAATCGGTGTGGTTACTGATACGCGGCAGTGCGGGCACGATGACCTTGAGTGTTTGACTCGCTTTTTCAGCCTGCACGGTGCCGATGCTATCTTCGGCATCCAGCAGCAGCCCTTGTAGATACGGCAGCGTGCCCAGCACCGGCTTTTGAGTGTGCGCTTCCAACCACTCTAGCCCTGGCTCCAGCAGCGCAATATCGCCCCGAAAGCGGTTAATGATAAAGCCTTTGGTGCGGGCCTGTTCGCTGTCACTCAGCAGCGCCAGCGTGCCTACCAGCTGAGCAAACACGCCGCCGCGGTCAATATCGCCCACCAGCAGTACCGGGCAGTCAGCGGCCTCGGCAAAGCCCATATTGGCAATATCGCCTTTGCGCAGGTTGATTTCCGCCGGGCTGCCTGCCCCTTCAGCAATAATCACATCGAACCGCTGCTCTAGGGCTTGCCACGCCGCCATCACGCTCTCTTGGGCCGTACGCTTGAAGGCGTGGTAGTCCAACGCGTCCATGTGGCCATACACCTTGCCACGCAGAATCACTTGGGCACCCCGGTTGGTTTCCGGCTTTAGCAGTACCGGGTTCATATCGCTATGGGGAGTAACGCCCGCCGCCTGGGCCTGTAGCGCGGTGGAGCGGCCAATCTCGCCGCCATCGCTAGTCACCGCACTGTTTAGCGCCATGTTTTGCGGCTTAAACGGGGCCACCGAGATACCCCGGCGCTTGAGAACGCGGCAAAGCCCAGCCACCACGGTGCTTTTACCCGCATCCGAAGTGGTACCTTGAATCATTAATGTGGTCATGACACACCTATTACCAAGCGTAGGTGTAGTTTATCATGGCCGCTGTGTCGCTCGATGCGTCAGCATCGTGGCCCGGCTCTCGGGTATGCAGCAGGTTGAACTGCCACTGGCTGCGCTCACTGGTAGCAAACCCATAGCCCAGCTCGATATCAAGCTGACGGCCAGACGGCTCCAGAGACGCGCTTCGCGTTTCACGCACCACGCTGCCATCCAAGCGGCGCCCTACGGGCACATCGAAGCTCGCCGTGGCGCTGTCTATGCGCAGCGGCTGGCGCAGGGTAAGCGCCCAGCGCTCGGCGCGCTCGCCTTCCCCTTGCCACTGTAGCCCCAGGGCCATTTGCTGAGCACGCATGCCGTCCACACTTGTCATCAGGCCGTTGCCCGACGCGCTGCCCTGCCCCTGCTCAAATTCGACAAAACCACGGAAGCCATCTAATTGCGCCTGCAGGCTAACGCCCGTAAAGCGCATCTGATTATCGTCGCCCAACCCCAGTGCGCCACTACCGCTAGCGCCCAATAGGCCCTGCTGTTCGGTCAACTGGCCAACGTAGCTGTCAATACTCAGCCCTGGGGCAATTTGCCATGCAAGCCCTACGTCCGAGCGCTGCGCCTGATAGTCGCTAGCCGCATCGTCGGCAACACTCCCGGCCCAATGGGACGCCGTCATACTCAGCCGTTCCCCCAAGGCATAGCGGGTTTCCATGCCATCGACGCGCTCGAAGGCCTGGGTGAGCGCCGAGCCCGCCTGGAACGAGATCATTGGCATCACGCCTAGCTCTGCGTAGTTGCCCATCGGGCTAGGCTGGTCGCCCGAAAAACGAAAGGCGCTGAGCTGGGCGTTACCAAAGGTGCCATCGAAACGGCTGGCCAACAGCTCACCGAAGGCCGTGCTGCTGGTAGAAAAACGATAGTTGCCTTCAATAGCCGTCTGAGGAGTGACGTGCGATGGGGAGGCGCTAGCCATCTGCTGCATCTGATCGCGAAGCTGCGTGGCCCGCGTGGTGCGGGGCTGCGTATTGTGCCCTAAATCAATGGCGTAATCTCGCCCCAGCGCGTCAAAGGCCACCACGTTCTCTAACACTCCAGACGCTGCGACCGCATCGCCATAAGCGTCGGAAAGCTGCAGGTAAGAGGCATCAGCTAGCGCACCGCCATCGTCCACTCGCTGGCTTTGGCTGACGAGCAGATCGCCTTCCGGCGCTAAGGCCGCGTCAATATCGGCAATGCCTTGGCCCAAATAGAAGGCGCCACAGTTTAACGTGCCGCTCGCGCCGCAGTTATTCTGCTGAAACAACGCGCTCTGCTGGCTTGCCGTATCTAACAGCCGCTGGCTCGCCTGCTGAGCCGTTAAATGCGGCCACTGGCCCACAATTCCTGCGGCGTACTCTGAAATCCGTGCAGCGGAAATCGACGTGCCCTGGGCGCCAACCTGACGGTTAACGAAGTCGGTTCCAATGGCGCGCGCTTGCAATCGAGCATCGTCCCCTGGGTAGCTACTTGATGGGTGAATATTGCCATTCGCCGTGGTACCGACGGCGATTAGCATCATCTCGTAAAGCCCAGGTTGGCTGGTGTAAATAGGGTTGCCTTGGGTGTCGATAGCGCGGCCGGCATTACCGGCGCTCACCACGTAAATTGCACCTTTACCGCCATTGGCATTAACAACGCGCTGATAGGAGGCCGCTGAGGTCACCCCATTAAAGGAGAGCCTGGGATCGCTGGCCTCTAAGCGGCGGGAAAAACTGGCGTTAATTACCCTGGCACCGCGACTGGCCGCTTCACCAATAGCGTAATCGAGTGCATTACTGAAGGTGTTACCTAGGCTATCTTCTACTTTCAGCAGGTCTAAGCGGGCATTACCCAAATTCCCGCTAGTAATCGCGGAGGAAACGGCGTTGCCGTGCCATTCATCAAAACCGCGAACATCTGACGTGCCGGTATGGACATCTAAGCTTTCAATCACGCGCTCGCTATTAATGATAGCAGCTACATCAAACGCACTATCCGCCACCGCCACTCTTACCAAACCAGGCGAAAGCGGTACCGGAGCTTGGCTGGCCCCCACACCAGAGGAAAAACCGCTGGGCGTATGCATATCCTGGCTGCCACCACCGCCACCGCTGGAGCTACATCCTGATAATGACAGCGTGCTGAGCGCAATCCCTACCGCTAAGAAGAGAGGATGGCGCTCAAACATAATGAACGCCTAGGTATTTAATAAAAGCAAACATGAGATTCGTTACCCGTTTCGATGCAGGGGATGAGATGCCGAAGCATTAAATACTGAGAAAAATAACGAATCAAGTTAATAAAAGTATGAAAATACTCATCAAACAAAAAACACAACAAAATTAAAAACAGCTGATAAATATTATAATAATGGATAAATCTACTAATTAAGCTATAGTTTATTTTAACTATTACTTGTTTAAAAGCGACGAGCCGCTTCTTAAAACAATAAGAAAGAGTGCCACCAAAAATGCCATATCGCGCTTGAATAACTTAGAGGTTATGCCTAGAGCCTATGCGGCGCTTTTTTACATCAATGTCACTCGAAATGGGCATTATGTCGTGTTGAAGGGGCACACATCAGCAGACAGCCTCAGCATTTTCCGCTAGGGTAGCGGCCCCCACGCTGCCATACGACGATGGATTTCATGCAAGAGTTGCTTAACGATATCGCCACCCAACTTGCCCTTGAAACTGAGCGGGGCAAAGTAGCGGACTACATCCCCCAGCTAGCCCATGTCGACCCAAACCAGTTTGCCATTAGCTTGGCCACTATAGACGGCCAGCGCTTTTCTGCAGGCTGCGCCACTACGCCGTTCTCAATTCAGAGTATTTCCAAAGTATTTACACTGACTATCGCTCTGGGCAAATGGGGCGATGGGCTGTGGTCTAAGCTTGGACGCGAGCCTTCTGGCGACCCGTTTAACTCGATTGTTCAGCTAGAGCATGAGGGAGGAAAACCGCGTAACCCGTTCATTAACGCTGGGGCCATTGCGGTAGTGGATGCCATTATGATGGGCCACGAACCCAAAGAGACCCTCGCCGAAATATTGAGCTTTGTACGCTACATTGCTGACGACAACAGTATCTGCTTTGACCATCAGGTTGCAGCTTCGGAAATGCAACACAAAGACCGCAACGCATCGCTTGCCCACTTTATGAAGGCCTTTGGCCATCTACGCCACGATGTCGATAAAGTGCTGGGCACTTACTTCCACCAGTGCGCTATCGCCATGAGCTGCGAGCAGCTTGCTCATGCGGGACTGTTCTTGGCCTCAGACGGCGTTAACCGCCCTAGCAACCTAAGAGTGGTATCACCCCAGCGTGCGCGGCGGATCAACTCGCTAATGATGATGTGCGGCCACTACGATGCATCGGGGGAGTTTGCCTTCCGCGTCGGCCTACCCGGCAAAAGTGGCGTAGGCGGCGGCATTTTAGCGGTTGCCCCTGGTCGCGGCTCGCTGGCCGTATGGTCGCCAGGCTTGGATAAATACGGTAATAGCCTGCTGGGCACACGCGCCCTGGAAATGTTTGTCCAAGACACCGGCTGGTCCGTATTTGGGCACTAGCACAGCGTATGTTCCAGCGGTTTAACGTGCTGGGCGACTTCCCAAGCTTGCACCATCTGTTTTTTCGCTACGCCCCAGCGGTAGCCACCTAGCGCGCCGCTTTGTTGAATCACTCGGTGGCAGGGAATCCATAGCGCGATGGGGTTAGCGCCCACCGCATTGCCCACCGCACGGGAAGATTTCGGCGACCCCAGCGCCTGCGCAACATGGGAGTAGCTGGCAAGCTGCCCATCAGGAATCATCAGCAGCGCTCGCCAAACGTTAATTTGGAAGTTCGTTCCGCTAACGTGCAGCGACAGCGCCCCCGGCGCGGCGTTGTGTTGTGGCTCAAACAGCGCCTCGACCGCATAACGGGTGGCGTCTGGCTGTTGGCGCAACGTGCAGCGAGGCCAATCGGCAGCCAACTGAGCGAGCATCTCCTGCTTCGGTGTGGCGGCAAGAAACCCCATGCGACAAATGCCCCTGGGGGTGGTGGCCACCAGCACTTCCCCAAACGGTGTGGGGTGAATGCCATAAGCAATCTCAACGCCCTGCCCTTGACGCTTAAACTCTCCAGGTGTCACCGCTTCCAGCGTGACAAAATGATCGTAAAGCCGCGAGCCGCCGCTTAGCCCCAGCGCCTGGGCAGTATCGGTAAGGCTCTGGGCAGACGCGATCAGCTGTTTACCCCGCGCCAGTGTCAGCGCCTGCAAAAAGCGCTTGGGGCTCACACCTGCATAGCGGCAAAACAGCCGTTGGAAATGGAACGCGCTCAAATGAACCTGCGCCGCCACTGTTTCCAAACTCGGCTGCTGGGCAGCATTCGCCACCATAAAGGCCATGGCTTTTTCAATCCGGGCGTAGTCGTTCATCGCTTCATTCTCACGGGCCACATTGCGGAGTAGTGCTTATGTACGCTCCAGCTTACCCAGCAAAGGCGCCAAACCCCACCCGAATCTTGCGCAAGTCATGCATCAGTTTTGTGCAATACGCCGACAGCGCTCTCTCGCAAACTGCCACCTCCCTTCAGGAGGAACATTATGAACACATCGCTACTGTTACCCATGTCGGCGTTTGCCCTGGCGGCGTCTATTTCACCAGGGCCAGTTAATATCGTTTGTTTAAGCAGCGGCACCCACTACCCCATTCATAAAGGTTTCATCTTCGTGACGGGGGCGACGCTGGGCTTTCTCGTGCTGTTTCTTGGTATTGGCGCAGGCCTCTACTCGCTGCTAAATGTGATGCCCTGGCTGGAGGAGGCGCTAAAATGGGCAGGTATCGTGTTCTTACTCTATCTAAGCGTTCGTTTGCTCCAGCACGATGGCCATGTAGGGGAACACACCCCACATAAAGCTCCTGGCTTTTTCACTGGGGCTGCCATGCAGTGGCTAAACCCCAAAGCGTGGCTGGCCTCGGCAGCGGGCATTGGCGCGTACACCAATGGTAACGACCCTTATCTGATTGGCCTATTTGCCCTTCTATATCTACCAATCTGTTGGCTTTCCCTGGCAAGCTGGGTTTACGCGGGGGTATTTCTAAAACGCTATATGCACCGCTCCGTGGTGCTACTAACGATCAATCGCTGCCTGGCAGCAGGCTTGGCAGGCAGCGCGTTATTTCTACTTTTTGAATAAGGGTGCGCGGTATTGATTTGGCGTAGCAGCTACCAGCCGCTTGAACGTACGTTGAAAATGGGGCTGATCGTTAAACCCCGCCGTTAGTGCCGCCTCAACAATCGGTTGGCCTTGCCTTAACGCCGCTTGTCCTAGCTGAATGCGTTGGTTGATCAGATAGGCATGAGGCGTTAAGCCATAGTGCTGCTTGAACGAACGAATCAGGTGCCCCGCGCTGTATCCCGTTTGCTGGGATAAATCATCCAGCGAAATATCGCGTGCGCAGTGTTCGTTCAGATAATGCGCCACCTGCGCCAGCAGTTTAGGCGTTGGCGGTTGCGCCAGCGGCGGCTCTTCTGCCAGTTCAATCATCAGTGTCGTTAGATAAGCTGTTAATGCCTGCTGTTTGTGGTCAATCGTGCCTTGCTCATCCAATAAGCAATCGGCCATTACGCAAAACTGGGTATAGAGAAGAGGCTGGCGGATGACCGCCGTGGCGATGTCTTGCCACTCTAAGGAGGGCAGCAGACCAAGTTGATAACGCAGTTCACTCAACCAACAGCTGTCGACATAGAGCATCAAATACGCCCAAGGTTGATCAGCGACTGGGTTGCAGGCATGCACCCAGTGTGGGTTCATCATGACCAAGTCACCGGCGCTAATCTGATGCGATGCATCCCGATATAGAAAGGTGCTGACACCGGCTGTCACCGCCCCCAGCGACCAGTGCGCATGACTATGTGGTGCATAACACACCTGCCGCGCATCCATTATCTTGCGCAGCTCGACATGTGGCATATGCTCATCACGCCAAAAAATAGGCAATACATGATTCATCCGCTTATCGGACTCCCTAATATACTGAAGGCGAATGTCATCGCATTTGGCCCTGCACCGGGTGAACATACCCTTCAAATTGCAGCATAGTCTAAGCTGGACAATAGCACAGCACGCACACAGTATGAGCCGCCAGACAGGCTCTAGATAAGCCAGATTGCATAGGAATTCGCAATGCCATTAACGTCAGGAGGACACTATGGCCAGTCGTATGAATAACCCAGATCACCGTGATGCGATTACCCTGTTTGCTCGCATGGGCTACGCCTCACGGGGCATCGTTTATGTATTGGTGGGTGGCCTTGCCGCTCTGGCAGCCTTTGGGCAAGGCGGCCAAACTGAAGGCAGCCGGGGCGCCTTAGAACGTGTGCTCACCGCCCCATTTGGTAAAATCATGTTATGTATCATTGCTGTCGGTTTAGTCGGCTACGCTATGTGGCGCACGATTCAAGCCGTTAAAGACGCCGACCATCACGGTAATGACGCCAAAGGGTTAGCTATTCGCGCGGGCTTATTGGCAAGTGCTATTACGCATATTCTATTGGCTTTTTTTGCCGCGACGCTGATCTTCCAATTCGCGGGGTCTTCCGGGGATTCAGGCGGTGGCTCACAAGGCATGGCGGGGTGGTTGATGCAGCTGCCTTTTGGGCGCTGGCTGGTGGGGGGAGTTGGCTTAGTCATGATAGGCGTAGGTATTGCCCACGCGTTCAAAGGCTATCAGGCCAAATTCGACAAACACTTTGCGATGCCACCACAAACGCAACGATGGGCTTACCCTATCTGCCGATTCGGCTTAGTGATTCGCGGTCTCGTCTTTTTAATCGTAGGTAGCTTTTTTATCATCGCGGCCTACCAAATTAATCCCAATCAAGCAGGCGGCATAGGGGAAGTCTTCAGCACGCTGCGCAGCCAACCTTTTGGACAGTGGTTGCTGGCCTTTGTCGCCCTAGGGCTCTTTGCGTTTGGTCTCTACAGCCTTTTAGCGGCCGTCTATCGCCGTATAAATACTGAAATGTAGAGAGCCAAACTAATGCTTTCAACAACGCGAACGAAACAGTGGTTCGAGCGTATTAACGGCTCGAAGCACATGCTGTGGCTACTCGGCACGCTCTCTTTTTTAGAAACCATTATTTTGCCAATTCCCATTGAGCTGGTATTGATCCCGCTCATGGCGATGAACAAGCAGCGCATTTGGGCAATAGCCACCGCGACGACCCTTGGCTGTCTGATAGCGTCCATTGTCGGCTATGCCGTGGGTATGGTGCTGTATCAATCCATAGGGACTTGGTTTATTGAATTTATGGGAATGGAGCAAAGCTATCAGGCATTTCAGGACGTCTTTAATCAGTACGGTTTTGCCGCCATTTTGGCGATTGGCATTTTGCCCATTCCATTTCAGGTAGCGATGATTACCGCCGGGCTTTCTGGCTATCCTATTGTGCTCTTTGCCCTAGCGGCGTTCATTGCACGCGGGCTTCGCTATTACGGACTTGCCTGGCTGGTACACCGCTTTGGCCACCGAGTAGAAAGCATGTGGAAGCGCCATGCGCTTAAAACCAGCCTGGCGCTTGGCATGGTGGTTCTGGTGGTGGTTGTCGGGCTTCAGACGCTAGCGGGGGTAGTGATGTCGCGTTAATCGAAAACCAAATATCTCCCGCCCCCACCTTTTGACTGCTCGGCTAGGCCTGATTGCTATTATCCAACGGTAAGGTCCCATACTCTTTTACCGGCTGTATCGCAAAGTTGCTGCGAATATCGCTTACGCCCGGTAAGCGCAGCAACGTCCCCGTTAAAAACGCCTCGTATGCTGCCAAGCTAGGCACGACCACCTGTAGCAGAAAATCAGACTCACCAGACACCAGGTGCGCAGTCACCACTTCCGGCAGTTTGACCACTGCTTCTCGAAAGGCATTGGCCTGCTCTTCATGGTGGCGTTCTACCTTGATGCCTACAAACACCGTTAACTCCAGCCCGACGCTCCGGCGGTCAAGCTCTGCGTGGTAGCCACGAATAATGCCGCTTGCTTCCAAGCGTCGCACTCGGCGTAAACAGGGAGACGGCGACAAATTCACTTTCTCCGCAAGCTCCACATTGGTTAAGCGAGCATCCCCCTGCAGCAACGCAAGAATACGTCGGTCGGTCGCATCTAACTGATCACTTGGCATAAGCAGGTATTTTCCTACTGCTAGTTGGCATAAAACACTAATAACAACATTTTTATGAGTGTAAATGGCAAGAAATCACTCATGCACTTAACGGTATCATGCCTCTTATAAAGCCACCACGTGCATTTAGAGGGAACGGCCATGGAAATCAGTCTTTTTATTAGCGCTTTAGCCATTGTTTACCTGATTCCAGGGCCAGATATGCTGTTAGTGCTGCATACCAGTAGCACGCTGAGCCGCAAACATGGGCTAGCGACAGCGTTAGGCTTAGCCATCGCTCGGGGGCTGCATGTGGCGTTAGCGGGCTTGGGCTTAGCGGCCCTGTTTGTCGCTGCCCCATGGCTTTTTGATACCGTTCGGTACCTTGGCGCTGCCTACTTGGTTTGGGTGGGCGTACAGCTAATTCGTCCCCATCAGGGCGTTGATATCCAACACTCCCACGCATCGCTTACCGGGAGCTATTACCTGGCTTGGAGACGAGGCTTTTTAACCAACCTGCTGAACCCAAAATCGCTGCTTTTTTGTTCGGTGCTATTACCCCAGTTTGTTCACACACAACACGGTGGCGTTGCGCTTCAGTTCACTTTACTGGGGATTGTACTGGTGGGCGTGGGGCTTTTGTATGATGCGCTATATGCCTGTTTGGGCGCACAAATGCAGCGCTGGTTTGCCAACCATCAAAAAAGGCAAACCATACAGCGCTGGGTATTTGGGACACTCATCATCGGCTTTGCCGTGCGGTTAGCATCTTGATAGCCGGCTTGATTAGCCAACGCGCTATGTTTGCACATACTAAGCAGCCAGCTGGCAGCAAGCATTATGCACCGTTTTGTTGATTATCCGGCGCTGACGCCTGATGCT
Source organism: Vreelandella venusta (assembly GCF_044809155.1). Classification (GTDB taxonomy): domain Bacteria; phylum Pseudomonadota; class Gammaproteobacteria; order Pseudomonadales; family Halomonadaceae; genus Vreelandella; species Vreelandella venusta_B. The sequence goes on along the minus strand of NZ_CP085241.1, from coordinate 1,295,474 downwards.
TCGCCTTCATATCTTTAAACGCTTCCATAATGTCCATAGGTAGCGGGAACACAATGGTTGAAGCATTTTTATTGCTCATATCACTCATGGTTTGCAGGTAACGTAGCTGGAGTGCGGCGGAGTTTTCCTGCATCACATTGGCGGCTTCCACGAGTTTTTTCGATGCCTGTAGTTCACCCTCTGCGTGAATTACCTTGGCGCGACGTTCACGTTCCGCCTCTGCTTGGCGAGCAATGGCGCGAATCATACTTTCATCCAGATCGACATGTTTAATCTCAACGTTCGCAACCTTGATGCCCCATGCTTCCGTCTGGGTATCAATGATCTCTTGAATATCATCGTTCAGCTTATCCCGCTCAGAAAGCATCTCATCAAGGTCGTGTTTACCCAGCACGGAGCGAAGAGTCGTTTGCGCCAGCTGGCTGGTCGCCTGGGTAAAGTTCTCTACCTGAATAATCGCCCTCTCAGGGTCGACTACGCGAAAGTACAGCACGGCATTCACTTTTACCGTCACGTTATCTTGAGAGATCACGTCCTGCTCGGGCACATCCATCGTGATGACGCGTAAGTCCACTACTTCCATCTTCTGAACGCCAGGAATCACAATCACCAGCCCTGGCCCTTTCACCTTTTGGTATCGCCCCAGAAAGAACACTACCCCGCGCTTATACTCGGGCAAGATACGGATAGAGGCAGCAAATAGCATTACTACCAACACAACGGGAACAAAATAAGAAAGCATCATTGCACACCTCGTCTAGCCGTTGGTTTTGGTTAATAGGGCGCCACATGGACGGTGAGACCATCAAGCCCCACTACCTTTAAGGTATCTCCTTGCTTAACGGGCACCTCACACACTGCGTTCCACCGCTCTCCGTGCAGGCGCACATGGCCCCGTGTATGAAAGTCTTCTAGCGCCAACGCTTGAGCACCCATAAGCTGCTCTGCCCCCGTGTGTGCGGGGCGCCTGCGTAACGTGGCAAATCGAGTGAGTGTCCACAGCATCAAACTGGCTGAAATCAGCGCTACCCCGCCAATCAGGGGTAACGAAATAGCGAGGTATTCCGCGTCCATCAGCATTACAGAGCCTAAAACAAAGGCGACGACGCCACCCACCCCTAATATGCCAAAACTGGGGAGTAGCGTTTCTCCCACCATGAGCGCCAGCCCCACCACCACCAACGCTAGTCCCGCGTAATTGATAGGCAGTACCTGGAAGGCAAAAAGTGCTAGTAAAAGCGAAATAACGCCGATGGTGCCTGGGAATAGGCTACCGGGACTTGATAGCTCAAAAATGAGCCCGTAAAAGCCAATAATCATCAAAAAGTAGGCAATATTGGGGTTCGTGATCAGCGACAACAGCTGGGTACGCCAATCTGGATCAAAACGCTCGACGATCAGATTTTCTGTCGCTAACGTCATCTCTCCTTGCTCCATTACCACCGTCATGCCGTCCAGCTGCGCTAAGAGGTCATCGATGTCTCGTGTGACGACATCGATCACATTTTGCTCCAGTGCTTGGTTAGCCGTGAGGTTAACCGCATCACGAACCGCCTCTTCTGCCCACTCAGCATTACGCCCATGACGCTCTGCCAAGCCACGAATAAAGCTAACGGCGTCCTCCAGCACCTTTCGCTCCATCGCAGTGCCTTCACGCTCTGCCGTATTTGAGGCGTCGTCGTTTTCTTCCGCATTATCCTCACTGCCCGGCAAGCCCGAGCCACCCATTTGTACCGGGGTGGCTGAGCCTAAATGGGTCGAAGGCGCCATAGCTGCCACGTGGCTACCGTACAATAGATAAGTGCCAGCGCTTGCCGCGCGTGCGCCGCTGGGGGACACATACATGGCCACGGGGATCTCGGAATTAAGCATGGCTTGAATCATGTCGCGGGTCGTTTCAACCAGCCCGCCGGGAGTATTAAGCTCAACAATCACCAGCTGACTATCGTGCTCTTCAGCGCGACGAAGCCCCCGCTCAAAATAGTCTTTTGTGGCTGGGCCAATGGCACCCTCAACATTAAGCACTAACGCGCTAGCACCGCTGCTTTGCGCCGCTGCCTGCCACGTAAATGACAATGCCGTCATCATTACGCCCACCAGCATTACCCACAGCCAATGCGATTTGAGAGGAAAGGCGTGCATATTCGCTCCCGCGCTTCGCGCCAGTGTCTAAGTCCTACAACAGTGACCTCTACAGCACCACTTGGCTTCACAAAACCTGTACAACTCCTAGAAACCAAAAAGCAGCTGTTAATATCAAAACCTCTTGTTAACGTAGCAACCCCTGGGTGTGCTCGCCATAAAATAAGCAAAAGTAAGCACTAACTCTTGCATTGTTTACCCTTCCTGCGTGAACCAGACTCTTATACAGAAGTCGTACCACTAGAACATTTCAGATAAGGAAGATAATGATGCGCACCACTAACGACCGTTCAACCGAAAGTGATACAAAGCAGACCCACTATCAACCACGCGGACTTTCTGACCGCATTGCTTATCGGTTAGTACGCTTCATGCGCTTTTTTGCAGATGCGTTTTTTGCAGGCCGCTATGGCCATCGAGCGGTCATTTTAGAAACGGTGGCCGCGGTGCCCGGCATGGTCGGAGGCGCCATCCAGCATTTACATGCCCTGCGGCGTATTAAAGATGACGACGGCTGGATTCGTACGCTGCTGGATGAAGCTGAAAATGAGCGTATGCACTTAATGACGTTTATCAAAGTGGCCAAACCCAACCGCTTTGAGCGTTTCATTATTATGTTGGCGCAAGGTATTTTCTTTAACCTGTTTTTCTTGCTTTACCTCTGCTCCAGCAAAACCGCCCACCGAGTAGTGGGTTACTTAGAAGAGGAAGCCGTTTATAGCTATACCGAGTACCTAGAGGGAATTGATCGCGGCGAATACGAAAACATCCCTGCTCCGCAAATCGCTATCGACTACTGGAACTTGCCGCAGGATGCCCGGCTGCGTGAGGTGGTGGTTGCGGTAAGGGCTGATGAAGCAGGCCACCGTGACACCAACCATGATTTTGCTGATCAGCTCTCTCAATAACTTTTTCAATAACTTGCTCAATAACTTGCTCAATAACTTGCTCAATAACTTTCTCGATAACTCTTCCAATAGCGCTGTCTAGGCAGTTCTATTTCAATCGTAGTACTCAGTCACTTCCACTACTGGTTGAGTTGGCGCCGCTGGTTCGGCGGCACTGTTGTATCTTCCGCCACGTCTGCCCTGTCCTTATTCAATATAATAGCCGCTCACGCGCCACGTACCGTTTTCAAGATGGGGCGTTACTACCTCCATTACCCTGGGATTGTTTTCAAAACGCGTTTGAAACGTAAATTCCTTATAGTCCCCCTGCGGTGCGCCGGGCATCGACGTGTACTGCGACACGCGCACGCGACGCCGCGCTTGCGCTGCGCCAAGATCCCGCCGCGACAGCGAAATAGTGCGCTGAAGCATAGCCGAGGAAAGTGGTGCTTTTAACAGCGGCGATGCATCTTCCCACGCCTGCTGGTATTCACCGTTATCTACCGCCGCTAACCACGCCAGCACCGCCGCTTCAGCCGCCTGCACAGAAGCCTTGGCATAAGTCGGAAGAGTGAGCAGTAGAGTAGTAAGACAAAGGGCACGTAATTTGCGCATAGCGGACTCTTGTGGCGACGTTAGGATTTACTACATTAAGGTGTTATCGGGAAGTAGACAGATTTCTTTAGCCGTCATCCCGCCCTCACTTCTCAAACCCCAACCGCTCGTTTACTATGCGCCACCCAATTTATTTCAGCCCTCACCATTAGGCCACTATGTCCGTCAACGCACTCTACACCGACCTTTCTGGCTACTACGATTTGATGTGCGTCGACATCGACTACCAGGCCCAAAGCAACGCCATTCATCGCCTGCACCAAATTTTTGGTAACGCAGGTAAACGCCATCTGGACGTAGCCTGCGGCACCGGCCCTCACGTGCGTCATTTTCTGGATGCTGGCTATACCAGCAGCGGGTTGGACATTAACCAACCGATGCTGGATATCGCCGCCCAACGGTGCCCAGAGGCGCACTTCTCACTGCAGGATATGGGCAGCTTTGAGGTCGACGAACCGCTAGATCTCATCACCTGCTTTCTGTACTCCATCCACTACAGCGATGGCCTAGAGAAACTAAGCGCCTGCATTGCCAGCGCCCACCGTGCTTTGAACGAAGGCGGCGTGTTCTGCTTTAACGCCGTGAACAAGCAGCGCATTAACAACGCGCTATCCGCCAAACATACTGCCCAGCAGGCAGGCGCCACGTTCTCATTCTGTTCAGGCTGGCACTACAGCGGGCAAGGGGCACGGCAGTCGTTACGGCTGAGCATTGAGAAAACAGAGGCAGGCGCAACGCAGGTGTGGAACGACGAGCACCCCATGGTGGCGGTCAGCTTTAGCGAGCTTATCGCCCTGCTGGAGCCTACCTTCGAGGTGCACGTGTTTGAGCATGATTACCAGACCATCACGCCCTGGGATAACGTCTCAGGCAATGCGATCTTCGTGTGTGTGAAGCGCGAGGGCCTTGCTTAGCCTTTATCGTTCGGGCGCAGCTGAAGCTGAATGCCCATCAGGAAATTACGTAGCATTTGGTCTTTACACTCACGGTAGTTCTTATGGCTCGGCTTGCGGAAAAACGCGCTGAGCTCATGGTGGCTTAGCGGCAGCCCCACCTGCTCAAACACTTCCAGCACATCGTCGGCCTTCATGTTCAGCGCAATGCGCAGCTTCTGGAACACCATATTGTTGTTCAGCTGCGATTCTGGCGCAGGCTGCGGGCCTTCACGCTTGCCGCGCTTAAAGCTGATGAAACCGTTCAAGAACGCAGCCAGCTCCCGGTTTTTCATCGTCACGAAGGCGTCGTCTTCGTCTTTCTTCAGCCACGCGGTGACCTGCGGCTGGGTAACGGGCACTTCTGCCAGCGCGAAGATATCCACGATGGTGTTGTCTTTTAAATCAAAGGTGTAGCGGATACGGCGAAAAATATCGTTATTGGTCAAAATCAGATTCCTAACCGGTAGTTAATGTTGCCAGCAGCTCATCAATTTCTGCTTTGAGTTCGTTATCTTCAATAGTGTGGGCACTGGCCTGGGCCTGCTGCAAGCGTTCAATCGCCGCCTGGTTGTCGCCCAGTTCCACTTGCAGTGCCGCCATGGAGAAACCAATCGAGGCAATGTGGTCGTTCAACTGCTTGGCCACCGCTTTATCCAGCGCTTTTTGGTAGATCGGCAGCGCGTCTTCTAGCTCTTCGGTGAAGTCGGCCAGGGTTTCCCACTGCTCCGGGTGGTCTTTCTCGGTGTTCTCGTGCTCGGTGCAGATCGCCTGCAGCTCGGCATACAACGCTTCAAAAGTGGCGCGGTCATCTTTGGCAGCGGCCTTCATCAGCTTTTCGGCGAGTTCGTACACTGCCTTGTAAATTTTGGTGTTAATCATGAACCACTCCCCCTATTGCTCAGTAACAGATGACGCAAAACAGACTGATAACAAACCCGGCAAGCGTGAGCTTCTGGGTGAATGGGGGGATTATACCTTGTGGGGATGGGGGTACGGGGGAAAGGTTGGATGGAAATAAACGCGTAATCGAGCAACGAACGGTTGATTTTACGCTATGCTGCACCACTTTTTATTTTCGACACCCCTTACGACACTCTGTCAGAGCTTCTCATGCCCTTTGCAAAACTAGGCTTATCCAGCCCTCTCGTTCAGGCGATTACCGAACTCGGTTACCAGACGCCAACGCCCATCCAAGAACAAGCGATTCCTGCCATTCTGTCGGGTAAAGACTTAATCGCCACCGCACAAACCGGCACGGGCAAAACCGCCGCCTTTGTGCTGCCGCTGCTGGAACAGTTCAGCAAAGCCGCAGAGCCGCTGCGCGGTAAACGCATTCGTGCGCTGATCCTTGTGCCCACCCGCGAGCTGGCGGTTCAAGTGGAAGCCAGCGTGGCGCAATACGCCAAGCATACCGCGCTCACCTCGATGGCCGCGTATGGCGGCGTGGATACCGCGCCGCAAAAAGAGCGCTTGATCGAAGGGTTGGATATTCTGGTCGCCACACCGGGCAGGCTGCTGGATTTGGCGCATCAGCGTGCGCTGCACTTCGATGAACTGCAAGTCATGGTGCTGGACGAAGCGGACAGAATGGTCGATATGGGCTTTGTCGATGACATCCATAAAATCATCGTGCGCCTGCCGGAGAACCGACAGAACCTGCTGTTCACGGCCACCATGACCAACGACGTGCGCGCCATCGCCCACGCGTTTTCAGACAGCAAAATGACCGACATGGCGGCGAACATCTCCATTACTCCTAACGTGCACGCCGCCGCCACCATCAAACAGTGGCTGATCACAGTCGACAAAGACACCAAGTCCGCCCTGTTGAGCCACCTGATCACCGAGCAAGCGTGGGATCAGGCGCTAATTTTTGTCGAGAAAAAGCACAGCGCGGCCAAGCTAGTGGCTCAGCTGGAAAAGCGCGGTATTCAAGCGGATTCCATCCATGGCGGCAGAAGCCAAGCCATGCGTGAAAAGGTGTTGGATCAGTTCAAATCGGGCGAACTGAAGTACCTGGTAGCTACGGGCGTGGCCGCTCGGGGGTTGGATATTGGCGAACTCAGCCGTGTGGTGAATTACGATTTACCCTTCCAGCCGGAAGAGTACATCCACCGCATTGGCCGCACCGGCCGCGCGGGAGCTACTGGTGAAGCCATCTCGCTGGTCGATATCAGCGACTTTAAAAATCTGTGCGCGATTGAAAGGCGCTTGAAAAACACCATTGAGCGCAAAGAAGTGGAAGGCTTTTCGGTCAAAAAAGCCGTGCCCGCGTCTAATTTGAACCACATTAAAAAAAGCAGCCGTTAAGCGTTCACCAAGAAGCTCACCTTTAAGAATACAAGGGTGAGCTTCACCGCTACTCAGCGGGCGAAAAAGCATCCAACAGCTCAGTATTCGTGGGGTATTTCTCCAACAGCGCAAGCAGCTTCTGCGCGCCTTCGACGGGCTTAAGCGGTGTTAACGCTCTGCGCAGGGTGCGTACTTTTTCAATATCTTTCGCTTCGATCAATAGCTCTTCTCGGCGGGTACTGCTTTTGGCAATATCAATCGCCGGGAAAATTCGCTGATTAGCCACGTCCCGTGATAACACCAGCTCCATATTGCCCGTGCCCTTAAACTCCTCAAAAATCACCTGATCCATACGGCTTCCCGTATCCACCAGCACGGTGGCCAGAATGGTAAGCGAGCCGCCGTTTTCGATCTTTCGCGCCGCGCCAAACAGTTTGCGGGGTATTTCCATCGCCCGAGCATCCAGCCCACCCGACATGGTACGCCCATTGCCCCGCTGCTCGGCATTATGAACCCGAGAAAGCCTGGTGAGTGAATCGATCACGATCATCACATCGTGCCCCTCGCCTGCCTGCTTACGCGCCGTATCCAGCAGCTGATCAGCCATCCGCACATGGTGCGCATAGCTTTCATCGGACGATGAGGCATGCACTTCAGCCGAGACGCTGCGCTTAAAATCGGTCACTTCTTCCGGGCGCTCATCAATCAGCAAGGCATACAGCTTTATCTCCGGGTAAGCCTCTGCCACCGCTTGGCAGATATGCTTTAACAGCGTCGTTTTGCCAGAGCCGGGCGGTGCCACAATCAAGCCCCGCTGCCCCATGCCGATGGGCGTAATCAAATCCATCGCCCGCACGGTAAGTGGCTGATCACTCGGCGCTAAATAGAGGCGTGGGGAGGGATGGATGGCGGTGCCGTTTAGGAAGCGTGTTATGGGGTCGTTGATGGTTTGTTCTTCGACTTCGTTGGTGGGTTTGGTGTCTGTCTGTCTTTTCACCTTCAAGCCTAGTGTTTTTCTCGTCATAATATTGATGGATCGCCTTGAATAAACTGAATTTATAGAATAGCTGCATCATAGCCAGCGACTGGGCGTATCGTTAGGTACTTGGCATGGAAAATGGGTAAGTCTAAATTATGCTCAATCAGATAATACACCGCGTGCGCAAAGGTACTGGGTTGGAGCAGCTCTTAGTAGTAGTTGGTCACCACCATGGCTTTCTGATCGTGGTTATAGGGCTTTAAGCTTGGCATGCTGACCACTCCTCGTCTGTTTTTCCCGATCCTACAAAAACCTAGCCGTCAAAGGGGTTTTCTACAGCCTCAACATAAAGCTGAAACGCTCCGGTTTTCGGTATCGCTTTTGAGCTTTGCTATGTATTTTTAAGGCCATAATGCCAAATATCAATTTTCTAAAACTCTAGTGTATGCATACCTTTTTCATACATTGGTCCTACGCAAAACTTAGTGTCATTTAAATCAGGTGCGATCATTGAAGTTGTGAATATTAACTGGTAATTCTTTTTTAGTTTTTTGCATTCAGAAATAATCAGGTGCTGAAAATTGTGGCTACGCTCATCAACCATCCCTTTATCTTCAATATTATCCATAATCATAAAATTCGGCAATCGCGCATACTTGTCTTCTACTGCATGTAAAAATATAGCTAATCGTATACTGTTTTTCATAATAACCATTGAACTCGCAGAGAATTTACTACGCCCATTAACAAACATTTTATCTTTAGAAAAATCAAAACTTACTTCTTCAACATTATCAAAACTAGGCTCATAACCACCATCTTGAGATAACAAATTTCCAGCGGTGGCTTCAATAGAATCATAAACTAGATTATATCTATCTGCTTGTTGAGCATTTATTGCATCCAGCTTATCTTTAATATTCAGGATGCTTTTATTTATCTTTTCCTTAGTGTTACGCATGGACTCAACTTTGTTAACGTTCTCCCTCCGATCTTCTAGCGCTATCATTTGACTTTTACAAAAACCCATTTCTGAAGATATTTCAGATATTATTGCGTCTTTAGCGTTAACACTTACCTTTAGCTCCTGATATTCAAACCTAGCTTCCTCAATACGTCTAGTTATCCTAGGGAGTTGACTAGCAATAGAATCCATTTCCTCTCGAAATTCGTTAATTAAATCATTACTTTCCCTCAATTGAAAATTCAACTCATTTAACATTTGCACATACGCAACATCACGCTCACCATCTCTTGCTTCTGTTTTACATAAGCAACAACTAGATCGCCCTTGATCAAGGACAGGTTCTAAGCAAGCAGGGCAATATTTAAATTGGATCTCACCCAAAGAAGAGAATGCAACTCTAGATTGCTCCAGCGCCATCTTTCTTTCATTTAAAGAAATGACAAACAGTTCAGTGTCAGTTAGTTCAATCGAAACTTCATATTTGTCTGATTCTAGTTTCTTCTTTCTTTCAAAAAGCTCTTCTATTTCTACTTGTAAAGTTAAAGCCTTTTCTGCTACAAGCTTATCCTCTTCTCCTGAATAATCGTGAAGAACTTCCCTCTTGCGTTTCTTTAAATAACCTACTTTTAGTTCTAACTCAGAAATTTCGTTGTTAAGCGCTTGCTCATTTATCTGTGAAACTTCATTACCAAAAAGCCGATATATTGCATTGAGCTCACCATTAAGCCTTTCGAATTTTTTGTTTTCTGATAGCAAGTCTTGCCTTAAATTGTGGGCTTCAAGATCATCAATACCTAGCAAATAATCGCCAATGGCTCGCCTAAAAGTAGCGTTGTCCCATTCCTTATCCTCTTTTAAGAGCTTGGTAGTTGCTGACAGCTGATCTACATACATAAGGCGGAGAATTTGATGTAGTGTCAAATTCTTTGAGTCATCAGTTTTATGTCTTGGCATGCCCAACAATTCAAATATTTGCTGAGAAAAGCTGTGCCTCTCGTTACTTCGGCGCATTGAGTATTGTGTCCATGCTGCGACCGAGTTTAAAGCATCTTCAAACTTCCCTTCAAAGATATCCATTTTTGCTTGGCCACTTTCAGTAATATCTCTCCTTAAGCAAAAAATATTACCATTCAAAACCACTTCCACAATAACCCAATCACAACTAAGCTGTTCTTTGGTCCATTCAGTTAGAACTGCACCCAATGCATAGGACATCAAATCAACAACAGTTGATTTACCAGTACCATTAACGCCACGTATTATATTGACGCCATTATGAAATTTTTGATTATATACAAAAAACCCAGATTTATTGACAGCAAAGCGACTTACAAGCAGATTAGACTGACTCATACCCCCTCCAAATCATACCTAAACTCCATCAAGCCAGTCCTCATCTTCAACCCTTTTTTTCCGCTAAAGTTAACCAGAGGTAGCTCGTTAGCAATTATTCTAAACCATTCTTCACTTACATTTTTCGCTTCATTTATTGCCACTGAAATACTTTCTGGAAGAATTTCATCAGTTCTTTTTACCTTTTTATCTTTAAAGCTGTCAAAATCAATCAGTTTCTTAGCAAGAAGGTTATGAAGAGCAACACTTTGCAATGACTCCAATTCATGAATAATTCGCTTCGTATTAAGCATTGACTCAAACGGATCTGGAATTTCTTCAATCAATCGTTTATATTCTCTTAACTCTATCGGCAATGGTTTTATTTTTTTTAATAAGTGAGGAAACAGTATATAGAAATCCAACAATCTATAAAGTTCTATGTCTATTTCATCATGAACAGAATGTTCTAGGAGCAACAATGTCCTAAAAACGCAGTGATTGGCATCCTGAAAGGGATGATAAATTAGCATTCTTCCCCCCAAACAAGATGACACTTTCCAGTTAAAAAATAAAGCATTCCATTAACTGTTTCAGACGTAACCGTAATATCAAATCTAACAATTGCTTGATGAATTGGCTTTATTATTTCCTCATATATTAGCTTATCGACTTCATCATTAGATGCCCCATCTATAATTTTAGGGTTAATGCTGTTATACCAAGTTGTATTAATGGCTGACAGTACTTGAATATAGATTTGCTGTTCAGCAATTGACATTTGATTTTTCGCGACTCGCCGAGAAAATTTATTTTTTAGACGTCGTGCTCTCTTAAACAAGTCATTTCTCTCTCCATTTTCAAGCTTCTTCTCTAAACCAATAATTTCTCGATCTGGATGTTTAGTTATTAACTCTGTTAAATCCTCTATTAGGTCGACTAACTTTTCATCACCGCGACAAGCTTTCTTGATCTGTTCAACCGCAGTTTCCAAGTGCGTTAATGAGACGAAATTATTGTCTCCAATATGCTGAGCTTTATCTTGATAGTTTGCACTACTATTCATAACTAAAAATTGTTATCCCCGTTATGCTTGGCTCTATTTCGATAAGTTACTTTAGGACCTTTATAATCTTTTTCTTTATCATCCTCGTCGACCTCACTTTCCTCACTTCTCCTAACAGTTTTATCTTTTTGTTTTAATACAGCCATCAAGAGTACAAAAAAAACAGCTGCAACTATCAAAATAGTCAGCCCAAACATCCTATCACTGCCAAACAGTTCAATTATTTCTTCACTATAAACATGGCTAATAACCAAATGGGCAAGAAAGGCAATAACACCAACTGCTCCTGTTACCTTAATCACGTCTAACCAAGTCTTATCCATAAAAAAACCTATTTCTTTGTAGCTATCAATGATAATTTGGGGCATACGCTATATTTAAAATAACAATATTTTTTCTATAGCAGCCATATAACGCCGGTAAACGTACCCTCGCGTTTTATGACGTTTTCTAGCCAACAGCATTCTCACAATCCGTTGCCTTACAAAATATCAGGCTAACCACTAGGCAGCATATCCAAAATTCGCGTGCCCACTCATTTTTCTCTGTTCCATCATACTCTATTCATAAATTTGGCTTAGGTCACGCAGATTTTTGGGGGATTGTGCTGGATCAACGGGCGGGTGTTTGGTGAGTGCAGCACTTAAGATATTTGATTGCTTATGGCGCGGTAGATGGGCCGCTAGTCGCCGCCTTCGCGCCGGGCCGCCGCTGCGGGTGCCTTTGGGGGTTGGGTGGTGCCATTGATGATGTGGCGTATTAGGGGCGGCTGGCGCCGCCCTCTGCGGGTGCCTTCTTCGCTCCGTTGCTCTCGCTCAGTCGTTACGCCGCGCTACTATTCACCATTTAATAACCGCCCTTCTCACCCTTAAAGCTCAATCCCCTTCTGGGCTTTGATGCCTTGGTCTTTGAAGGCGTGTTTGACCACCTTCATCTCAGTGACAGTGTCGGCAAGGTCGATGAGCTGTTGGGGGGCGTAGCGGCCGGTGACGATGGCGTGCTGCATTTCGGGGCGGGCTTGTAGGTCGTCGAGGACTTGGTCTAGGTCGAGGTACTCGTAGCGTAGGGCGATGTTGAGTTCGTCGAGCAGTACCATGTGGTAGCTGTCGTCTTGGAGCATGCGCTTGGCTTGTTCCCAGGCGGCGTTGGCGGCGGCGACGTCGCGTTCGCGGTCTTGGGTGTCCCAGGTGTAGCCTTCGCCCATTACGTGGTAGTCCACATTAGGCAGGTTGCGGAAGAAGGCCTCTTCGCCGGTGCTGAACGCGCCCTTAATAAACTGCACCACGCCAACTTTCATGCCGTGGCCTAGGGCGCGGGCGAGCATGCCAAAACCGGAGCTGCTTTTGCCTTTGCCGGGGCCGGTGAGCACCAGCAAGATGCCCTGCTCTTTATCGGCGCGGGCAATGCGCTCGTTCATGATTTTTTGCTTGGCCGCCATGCGCTGGGCATGGCGTTCCGGGGTTTTGGCATTTTCGCGCATGGGGTTTCCTTGGAGTAATTTACGCTTTCAGCACGTAGCGCAGGGTTTCCACGACTTGATCGGTGGTGGTGCACCAGGCTTGTGCTTGGGCGTCGACTTCTTTCAGCGGGTGAACAATCTCTTCGCTGTGCAGGGTGATGTAGGGCTTGGCCAGTGCCGCGCAGTAGCCTGCGTCGAAGGCGGCGTTCCACTGCTTGTACTTGTCGCCAAAGCGCACCACCACCAAGTCCGCCTGTTCGATCATCGTACGGGTGCGAATGGCATTCACTTTGGAGGATTGGTGGTCGCGCCAGAAGCCGTTCTCCGGTTTGCCCAGGTGGTCGCCTGCGGCATCAGAGGCGTCGTGGTCAGTGACCGGGGCGGTAAATACGATATCCAACCCAGCGGCGTCTGCGCCACGCTGAATCTCTTCACGCCAGTCGGTGTGAATCTCGCCGGAAAGGTAAACGTAAAAGCTCATGGTGGCTCCTCAATAGTAAATGTGGGTAATTAGCCGCCCTATCATAGCCCACATACACTTTATGAAAAAACATTCCAAAAAAATTACTGGGCCACGATTTGCAGTGTTTGCCCGGTAAAAATATCCGCGACCAGCTTTGGGGCAGAGGGGAAATAGCCGTGGAAATAGCTGGCTACCAGCGCGCCATCACGGTAGATCGGTTCGGCTTCGCTACCGGCCAGTTTGCGGGTGCGGGCCAGCGGTTGCATGGAGGTTTCCAGCAGCGAGTGGTGGTAGGTGTGGCCGCGCAGCTCGCCGCTTTGGGTGTGCAGGCTTTGTAGGCCTAGCGCTGTCAGCTTACCAGCCATTTTGGCGGTGCCAGGCAACAGCCCCATCATCGTGTGGCTTGTGCCTTCGCCGTCTACCAACTGCTCTACACAGCTCATTAGCCCGCCGCACTCGGAAAGTATTGGCTTGCCTGCGCGGTGGTGGGCGCTGATCGCCTCTCGCATAGGTTGATTAGCACTAAAGCGGGCGGCGTGAAGTTCCGGGTAGCCACCGGGCAGCCAGAGGGCATCGCACTCTGGCAGTGCGGAGTCGTTGAGGGGTGAGAAGAAGTGCAGCGTCGCGCCCATCTCTTCTAACACATCTAGATTTGCGCGATAGATAAACGCAAAGGCGTCGTCTTTGGCGATGGCGATACGCACGCCGCTTAGGTACTGCGGTGCGGGCGTGGGGGCGTCGGCGCTCAGCGTTACCCGCTTGGGTAAGCGGCCTAGCCCGGCTTCCTCTAACACTTTAGCGGCGGCATCTAACTGGGCATCCAGGCCGCTCAGCTCGCTGGCTTGCACCAAGCCTAAGTGGCGGTCGGGGATTTTCATGGCCTCGTGGCGGGGAATGGCCCCTAGCAGCGCAATGCCTTCTGGCATGCTCTCATCCAGCAGTTTGCCGTGGCCGGGGCTGCCGATTCGGTTGGCAATCACTTCGTGAATAGCGAGATCCGGGTGGTAGTTGGCAAGCCCCTGGGCCACCGCGCCGAAGGTTTGCGCCATGCCCCAGGCGTCAATCACCGGCAACGCGGGGATGCCTGCCAGAATGGCTAGGTCTGCGCTGGAGGGCGAACCATCAAACAGCCCCATGGAGCCTTCCACTAAAATGACATCAGCCTCTTGGGCGGCTTTCGCCAAGCGCCAGCGACATTCGTGTTCGCCGGTCATCCAGGGATGAAGCTGATACACCGGCTGGCCGGAAGCGATCTCTTGCACCATGGGGTCTAGGTAGTCGGGGCCGTGTTTGAACACCCGCACGGTGCGGCCCGCGTTACGGTGCAGCCGCGCCAGCGCCGCCGTTACCATGGATTTTCCCTGGCCGGAACCGGGGGCGCTGATTAACGCTGCGTGCGCTTCACCTTGCAACATGTCACTTCCTTGAATTAATCGGGTGGTCGGTAAGGGGTGCCTGAATGGGCACAAACACCGGCGCGCCGTCCACTTCTACCGTAGCAAGCCGCTGGCGGTAGAGCCGCTCTAGGGCGCTGGGCACCAGCATAGTGTCCCGCGGCCCCCAGCAGGCTTCACCGCTGGGGTAGAGCAGCAAAATGTGGTCGCACCAGCGGGCGGCTAGATTTAAATCATGCAGGCACATCATTACCGCGCTGCCCTGGGCGGCCTGCTCGGCCATTAGCGCCATCACCGCGCTTTGGTGGTGTAAGTCGAGATGGTTCGTGGGCTCGTCTGCCAGCCAAATCTTCGGCGCTTGGGTGAGCACCGTGGCCATCGCCACCCGCTGGCGTTCGCCGCCGGAGAGCGTGCTCACCAAACGGTCGCGCAAATGCGCCACATCTAACTTTTCCAGTGCCGCTTCAGCTCGGGCGTAGTCGTCGGCCCCTTCCATCTGCCATAAAGAAAGATACGGGTGGCGGCCAATCAACGCGGTCTCCAGCACCGTGGCGGGAAAGCCGTCCAGGCGCTCTTGGAACACTAGGCCAAGTTCACGGGCGATGTGGCGGCGGCGCAGCTGAGTAAGCGGTTTATTGCCTATCAGTACCTGCCCAGAACGGGGGGCGTTTAAACCGGCCAGTGTGTGCAGCAGCGTGGTTTTACCTGCGCCGTTAGGGCCAAGCACACCCCACACCTGCCCTGGTGCAACGGTTAGGTTCAGTACCGTGCCTTCGCTGCGCCCCGGCACGTTGATGATCAGCTCTTGAGTCGCCAGGTGAGTCATCAGCGGCTCCGGTAGAGCAAAAAGAGGAAGGTCGGCACGCCCAGCAGCGCAGTAATCACGCCCACGGGCAGCTGTTCCGGTGCGATCATGGTACGGGCGAGCGTATCTGCCAGCACCAGCAAGGTGCCCCCTGCCAGGGCGCAGGCGGGTAAAATTAAGCGCTGGTCGTTGCCTAGCAGCAGGCGCAGCAGATGCGGCACCACCAAGCCAACAAAACCAATACTACCTGCGGTGGTGACCGCTGCCGCCGTGAGTAGGCTGGCAACGATGTAGATACCCCACTCTAGCGGGCGCACGTCCACCCCCAGCGCGGCCGCCTGCTGAGGGCCACGGGCCAGCACATTCAAGCTTCGCCCAAGCGGTATAAGCACAATGCAAATCGTCAATAAAAGCAGCAGCGGCGGCCAGGGGGTGCGGGCGTAGGAGAGATCGCCCATTAGCCAATACAGCATGCCCGGCAGCCGCTCGGCAGGGCTAAGGGCCAACATCAGGGTAATTACCGCGCCCCAGCCTGCAGCCACTACCACGCCAGTTAACAACAATCGTGAAGGAGTCCAGCCACCGCTGCCGTGGGCAAGGCCAAATACTAAAAAGGTCGAAAACAGCGCACCGGCAAACGCCGAGCCTGAAATCAGCACGCCGCCCACGCCTGCCAGCATGGCCGCCAGCGCACCAATCGATGCCCCGCCGGAAAGCCCCAGCACGTAAGGGTCTGCGAGCGGGTTACGCAGCAGCACCTGCATCAACGCGCCTGCCACGGCCAGAAGCCCACCCACAGCGAAGGCGGAAAGCGCCCTGGGAAGGCGTAAATCAACCACCATGGTGCGCGCCAGTGCATCCCCTTGCCCTTGTGCCACCGCCCACAGCTGGCCAATGGAAAGCTGGGCACTGCCCACCGCTAAGGCGAACAGCATAGCGGCCATGGCAATCAGCACCAGCAGGCCAAGGGGTTGCCACAGGCGCGCGGCCACTATGAGGCCCTGCGCTTTTGGCGGGATTGTTCAAGTTTGTCACACAGAATCTGCGCGCCTTCCAGCAAACGCGGCGTGGGGCGCTGAATAAGGGACGGCGGTACAAAATAGAGACTCTCTTCCGCCACGGCCGTTAGGTTGGAATACTGCTCCCAGTGGGTCAGCCAGTGGCGATTCTCTTCGCCCATGCCCCCGGCAATGATGGCTTCTGGGTTGGCGGCCAGCACGGCTTCGTCATCGAGCCTGGGCACTAACCGCCGCTGATCACCAAACACGTTCTCGCCGCCGCACAGTTGCACTACTTGGCCAATAAGATGCTCGTCATTAACGCTCATCAATGGCTCATCCCACACCTGGTAGAAGGTACGCACCGGCTCGCGTTCAGCGTAGCGCGTGGTTAATTCGGCCATTCCTGCTCTGAAGTCATCGGCAACGGCCTGCCCGGCGGTTTCGGTGCCCGCTAGCCGCGCTAAGCGCTCAATGGTGTAGGCGACGTTTTCAACCGTGCGTGGTTCGATGTAAAACACCGGCATGCCCAATGCTTCTAGCGTTTCTAACTGCTCGGTGGGGTTTCCGGTCACCCACCCGATGACTAAATCTGGCGCTAGCCCGACAAGGGCTTCTAAATCGATGCGCGTATGGCTCCCCACCGACGCAACTTCTTCGGCTTCTGGGGGGTAATCACTGTAGCTCACCACGGCAACGACTTGATCGCCTGCGCCTGCGGCGTAGGTCAGCTCTGTTGCCCCTGGTGAAAGCGTGGCAATACGCCGTGCTGCGTTGTGCAGGCATACTTCGCGGTCACGATCATCCACCACGCAGCGTGAATGGTCGTGGCCCTGGGCGGGTATGGTTATGAGCAAAAACGCGAGGCCCAAGGCCCCGCGCATTAACCCACGTTGGCTACTGGCCAAAGTGAACACTTAAGAATCCTGCTCGGCCTGCGTTGATGTAGTCAGCGCCATCAAAAGAGCGCGTTGTCACGTAGTCTTGATCAAGCGCGTTTTCCAGTGTGACACGAGCGCTCCATAGCGGAGCAAATTGCCAACCTGCGCGTAGATTGACAAGACCATAGCCGCTCAAACGGTCTTGGTTTTGCGCATCACGGTAGCGGTGATTTTGTGCTACCCAAGAGCCTCCCACTGACCAATCGCCCAGCTCGCGGTCTACGTCTAGTCGTAGGCTTTGCGAGGCGCGGTTTTGCAAACGCTTACCGGTCAGCCGATTTTCGGGGTCGGTGTAAGTCACCGCGGCTGCAAGTGTCCAATCGCCGGCTTCCACCCCAGCGGCCAGCTCTGCTCCGCGAATGCGGGTTTCAGGCACGTTAAGTTGAAGCCCTTGGCCCGCAATCAGGTTGTCGATATCGGTTTGGTAAAGCGCGGCGTCCCAGAACCAGCGGTCGAACTGGCCACGCAAGCCAACTTCGATGGTTTCAGAAGTTTCTGGCTCTAAGTCGGGATTACCGGAGTAATAGCCTAGGTCTGGATAATAAAGCTCGTTGAAATCAGGAGCTCTAAAAGCCGTTCCGTAGCTCAAGCGAACTGTATAAGCTTCACTGACATCATAGCCTAGAGCCAAGCTTCCTGTAGTTTCACCACCATAAGCTTGGTTATCATCGTGGCGCAAACTGGCTTGCATCACTACTGGGTTAAAGTCAAAAATTGCCTGACCAAATACGGCATGATTGTCTCTACTTTCTTCTGAAAAAGCGCCAAGCCCCGTATCACTACCGGCTACGCTGTCTTCCACTGACTCGATGCCGATTACAAATTCATGCTTATCCACATTTAAGGTGTTCTGCAACTTAACAGACTGTGTCTTAGTGATGAATTGGCTCGAATAAGCTGGCGTCACAGTCTCGTCACGCGACTCGCTCAATGTAACTCGACTTCTCCAACTTGAAGACCAAGGAATCTCTCCATAAATGCCTGCTACTTGCTGAACAATATCGGATTCACCACCATCAAACTCTGTGTTTCCTACTGCTCTTAGCGCCAACACGCCCGCTTCAGCTCCGTTGTCGAAGATGTGAGAGACTCGCGCCAGCGCTGAAGTGTTTTCGTAGCCTTTGTCGTCACCGTCACGGCGAACCGGCTGCCCGTCGGTCGTAAGATGGCTGCCGGAGAAGCTGTAACGAGTGCCGCCCTCTCTCCCGCTAATGCCCGCACTTAGCCGCTGGGTATTGAACGAGCCACCCCCTACCGAGATGCGTGGTTGTGGGCCTTCTTCCTCACCTTCGGGGGTAAACAGTTGGATAACGCCGCCCATGGCATCGGCGCCGTAAAGGCTGCTACGAGGGCCGCGAACGATTTCTGCTCGGTCGAACATGCGAGGCTCTAAATGCTGCCATGCTGCTCCTCCAGTAGTCGCAGAACGTAAACGAATACCATCAATCAATAAAACGGAGGCATCGTTACTGGTTCCTCGCAAATAGACACTACTGTTTTTACCGAAGCTGCCATTGCTGGAAACATCCACCCCCGGCTGGCCGCGCAGCAGATCGGTAATATTTACGGGGTCTTGGCGACGCAGCGTGGCTTCGTCGATCACCGTGACCGAAGAAAGACTTTCATTGGCGGTGCGTGGCGCCAGCGCTGCAGTGACGACGACGGGGTTTAGCGCGTCAGAGGAAGGAGATGGTGATTGAGCCTGAACAGCCATCGGCAGAGCCGCCAGCGTAAAGGCCGCGAGCGTGGTGGTATGAAAACGATTCAACATGGAAGGTCCCTTGCTCACTGTGCTCACCCGCACAGCGTGTTTTTTTGACCGAGCAGAGGAAAACCAAGGGAACATCGGCAGCGTGAAAACCACCAGCATCACCCTGAGCCGCCCTCCGCGTCTCGGTTTGAAGTGGTTCATTTAGAACCATCACTCTTAGGCCGGTCTCCGGGCTGACGAGCGAAAGGCCGCTTTTCAAAAGCGCGAGCCCTTTCTGAACGACCACCTTCCCATGCGTTAGCACAGTGGCGTCTTATAGCCGTTCTTGTCTCGATCACCGTTGCGGGGGCAGCGTTGGATTCACACAGCTCATTTACAAAGCGATGTTCACCAACTTCCCGTTTAACTGATGGTGTAGGGCACCACCAGCACCTGAGAGTGCGCGTAAGCTAGCAAGTTGCTGTGGGGAGGTCAATTAACAGTGAACTGCTAGAGTGAGGGCAGCGCACCGACAAGGAGATACTTATGGCCGATTCTTCAGTAGCCAATGTGCCGCGCTGGCTAAAGCTGGCCTTTACGCTGTGGATCCTGATATGGGCACCAAGCTACGTCGTGCTGCTGGGTGCGCAAAACTTTTTCTGGCTATGCAATGTAGCGAGCTTTCTGCTGCTGGCGGCACTGTGGAGCGAGCAGCGCACGCTGATGTCGATGCAGTGGCTGGCGGTGGCACTGGTGGGCAGTTTATGGAGCCTGGACGTTGCCACAGCGGCGCTTACAGGCACACATCTTATCGGCGGCACCGAGTATATGTTCGACCCTGAGCACCCGCCCATAGCGAGGGCCATGTCGCTCTACCATGTGGTACTGCCACTGGTGGCAGGCATAGGCGTCGCCAAGCTAGGCTACTCGCGCCGTGCCCTGCGGTGGCAAACGCTGCTGACCTGGATCGTGCTGCCAACGACCTACCTGTTCACCGAAGCCGAGCGCAATATTAACTGGGTGCATGGCCCCTTCGGGCAGCCCCAGGACACCCTCGCTCCACTGCTCTACCTCTTCCTGCTAACACTGGTGTGGCCGCTGGTGATTTACCTGCCTGTGCATCTTTTAATGATCGGCTGGCAGCGCTGGCGGCGCCTGCGGTAAACAGGCTACTTAATTGCCATTACCAAGCCGTGCCTCACATTCCACACCTGCTCGGCTTGGGCGGCCGCGTCTTGATTAAACCAGCCGTTTAGATCGCGCAGGCGGCGCTGTTCGGGTTGCATAGGCACAATCCCACGCCCCACTTCCGTGGTAATGATAATCAGCGGCGCGCTTAACGCATCGGCGCGCTGACAAAGCGTGGCGATATCGCCCTGCCACTGCTGACGCAGGGCATCATGGCCCGTGTTGTTAAGGGCGGCGCCCAGCCACTCAAGCACGCCGGTAATAACCAGCGGCCGTTTAGGCTCAAGCGCTTGCTGGCAATCGCTCAACGGTTGAGCACTATCAAGCGGCCACCAGTAAGCTGCAGGAAAGCGGGCGGTTACAGCGTCGCGCTTTCCTGCGCAGGCACCGCCGATGAAGAGCTGCATTGCCATTCCCCTGTTCCCTGTGCGTTTTGCTGATAAACAAGCTGCCAGCGCCGGCCTTGGGCTTGATGCACAATGCCATCCCAAAAGCCCACGGTTTCAAAACGCCGGCGCAGCTCGCGAATCACCCCGCCGTGGGTGACGGCGAGAATCTTTTGGTGATTTCCCGCATGGGCATTGGCGGCAAGGTCATCGAGCCAGGCATCCAATCGCGCGCGTAGCTGGCCGGAGGACTCGCCGCCGGGAATTTGCAGCTCGCCTACGCTATCAATCCAGGCGCGGTAGTGGGGCAACGCTTTTAATTCGTCGTACACCTTACCCTCGTAGTCGCCAAAATCCAGCTCGCGCAGGCGCGGCTCCAAGCTTACCGCCGTGCCCGGCTTTGCCGCGCGGGACCACGCAAGAGTTTGTTGGCAACGCTGCAAATCGCTTGAGTAGATAGCATCAAAGTGCTCATCGGCCAGCGACTCCCGCAGTGCCAACAGCCCTTCTTCGGCATCTGGAAACAGCAGCGGAATATCTTGCTGGCCTTGATAGCGGCGCTCTAAATTCCAGGCGGTGATACCGTGGCGAACTGCCACCAGCTCCACACTAAGATCATTAACCAAAGCTCTCCTCCTTCAATGGTGGCGCCAACCATATCGCCATTAATCCCGTTAAACAGTCGCAGCAAAAGCCAGCGCATTAGTACCACAAAAACAGTGACCATTAGCCATATCAACACGACGGCAGGCGCCAACAGTACAAGCAACGCCAGTGGCAATAGCGCAAGCGCTACGTCTTTATGGCTAAGCGACTGCTGCCAGCTCCACGCCAAGCCCTTCTGCTGCGCGCAGGGCGTTAGCACCAATAAGGCAACGCCCGCCCAACGCCCTAGCGCGGGCACTATCAACAGCCACCACAAAGGCGCCTGATAGGCCACCAACGCCCACAGCAGCACCGCCTTCCAAGCGAGCAGAAACACCAGCGCCAGCATCCCAAAGCTGCCGATTTGCGGGTCTTTCATGATTTCCCAGCGACGCGCTAACGGCTGGTTGCTGCCTAGCGCATCGGCAATGTCCATGACGCCGTCTAAATGCAGCCCGCCGGAAAGCGCCACCCACACGCTTAATACGGCTAATGCAGTAATGGGCGCGGGTACGTTGTGCATCATGAACGCTATCAGCGCCAGCACGCTGCCTATCATTAACCCCACTAGCGGATAGGCGCGCACGGCCCAGCGCCGGATGTCGGGCGTCCAGGGAACGACGACGGGTATGGGAATACGGGTAAGAAACTGCAGCGCCAGCAAGAGACCTAATAAAGCATTTTTCACCGTGGCAGCTCCTTGTTTCCCTTCCATTCCAGTGCACAGCCCGCGACGACTTCGAGTACGGAATCTGCCTCTGCCGCTACCCAGCGGTGAGCACGCTGAAGAAAGGCCAGATAGCGCCATGTTTCAGTATCGCTGGGCGGCAGCGCTTCATTGATATCGTTAGAAACAATCACTAAATGCACGCGGCGTGCTCGGGCATCAGCAAGTGTCTCTGCCAGCAGCGCTAAACCCTCCTCTTCGCTTAGCTCGCTGGCATACAACACTTGGCTAGCCCATAGCGTTAGGCAGTCCAGCAGTACCGCGCCACCGTCTGGCACGTTAGCAATCGCTTGATCAATACGTAGCGGCGCCTCTAGGGTTCTCCACTGCACGCCCTGCCACTGCGATTGCCTAGATTGACGGTGACGGGCCACTCGTTCGGCCATCTCGTCGTCGTACACATCGGCGGTGGCTAGGTAGTAACAGGGCGAGTTACCTGCAGCGCTTACTACCTGCTGCTCAGCAATCTCACTTTTGCCCGAGCGCGCCCCGCCGCTAACAAACACAATCATTGAGCACCTTTCTCAACACGCTTATAAGCCGTTGATTTGCAGGGGCATCGCGCAGCGCTATGCGCAGCCATTCACCGTTTAGCCCATAAAAATTATGGGTGTGGCGCACCAGCACCCCATGGCGCAGCAAACCTTCAAACAGCGCATCGCTTGTAATGTCCCCCCTGCGCTGCTCAATGCCGGGGCGAATAAGAAAAAAGCAGGCGTGGCTGGGCACAACCTCTAAACCTAGCTGTTTCAGCGCCTGCGCCATGGCCGGGCGCTCGCTGGTTAGCCAATGCGAGGTGGCATTGGCGAACGCTTTATCCGCCAGCAGCGGTGCCACCAATTCAGCCGCAAGGTGGTTGACGCTCCAGGGCGGCTGGTGACTCTCTGCCGTTTGAATCGTCGCCTCACTCGCCAGCAGGTAACCCAGCCGCAGGCCCGGCAGGGTATAAAACTTGGTCATGGAGTGCAGCAGCATCAGATGCGGATAGCGCGTCAGCAAGGGTGCCAGGGAAGCCTTTTGTGGGCTATCGCCCGCCATATCGACAAACGCCTCATCGACCACTACATGACAGCCCATTGACGCCGTGCGCTCCAGCAAGGCTTCCATTGCCGCGCTATCGATAAGCGTAGCGGTAGGGTTATTCGGGCGGCATAGAAATAGCACGTCGATGCCGTCAAGCCCTGCCATTAGTGTGTCTACCTCAAGCGTAAAGTGCGGCGGGCGCAGCGCGATTTCGCTGACGGTGAGCCGGTGGGCGCGGCAGGCGCGGGCATATTCGCCAAAGCTTGGGGTCACT
Source organism: Vreelandella venusta (assembly GCF_044809155.1). Taxonomy (GTDB): domain Bacteria; phylum Pseudomonadota; class Gammaproteobacteria; order Pseudomonadales; family Halomonadaceae; genus Vreelandella; species Vreelandella venusta_B. The sequence continues at coordinate 1,272,266 of NZ_CP085241.1, read as the reverse complement.
ATCGCCGCTCGCTTACCCGCGTGCAGTGCGGCAGCTAGAAAAATAGCCTCTGCACCGCCGTTGGTTAGCAACACCTGCTCAGGCTGAAGCTGATGATGGGCGGCGATGGCCTGCCGGGCAGTGGCGTAGTCCGGCGCGGGGTAGTGCTCAAGGCCTACCAGCTGCTTTGTTAGCCAGCCTCGCACCCAAGCGGGTGGGCCTAGCGGATTAAGATTAGCGCTAAAGTCTTCCACTGGGTGATCTGCGGGCAAAGCAAAATGCGCCAGCAGCGCATCCGCCTGGCCGCCATGCGTGGGCCATGCAGGGCTGTTGCATGCACGACTAGGCGTACTCATAACAGCCCCCGAAGAGTAAGCACCAGCGCAGTGACGCCAACCGCTAGCAGCATAAACAGCAGCCATGCGCCGTGCATTAAACGTACGGTGGCAGTGATATGCGCTAAACGCAGCGGCTCAAGGGATTCGCCTAGCGTGGCGCGATGGGACGCCACGCCCTGGTAGAAATTGGTGCCACCTAACCGCACGCCGAGCAAACGGGCCACCATGGCCTCAGGCCAACCGGCATTGGGGCTTGGGTGGCCCGGCGCATCGCGGCGGGTGCCCTGCAGCGCGCCCTTCCACCGAAGGGGTAAAACACCCGAAATACTCAATAGCAGGCCAGCGAACCATAGACACAGCGCAGTTAAACGCGCGGGAATCCAGTTAGCCACATCGTCCAGCTTGGCAGAGGCAAAGCCAAAATCGCCATAGCGTTGGTTTTTGTAGCCGATCATTGAGTCCAGGGTATTCACCGCCTTGTACGCCAGCGCCAGCGGCGCCCCGCCGATAAGCGCAAAAAACAGCGGCGCGGTGATGCCATCCACGGTATTTTCCGCCACGGTTTCCACCGTGCCCCGGGTAATTTCTGCCTCATCTAAGGTTTGGGTATCACGCCCAACAATCATTCCCAGCGCTTGGCGTGCGGCGGGCAAATCGCCTTTGCTAAGCGGCCCTGCCACTGCCCGGGCCGCATCGCCCAAGCCTTTAATCGCCAGCGTCGTGGAAAGCAGCCAAAGCTCGGCAAGCAACGCCAATCCTGGGTGCAGCTTGGCTAACAATGTGAGAAGCAGCCAGCTAGAGAACCACACGCCGCCAACTAGCGTAATGGTTAAAAAAGTGCCGCTTAACCTACGCTGCTGCGCCGTACCGCGGTTCCAAAGCCGCTCATAGCTGCTAATCGCCCGCCCCATCAGCACCACCGGGTGCGGCAACGAGCGCGGGTCACCGACGATCAAATCGATGACAATCGCAATGGCAACTAGCCCAACGGTTGAGAGTAATAACGGCGTTAGCACGCTGACGCCCTCATTTGTGAAAGCGACAGCGAACCCAACGTTGCTTGGTAAACCGCCTCACCCAGTGCGCGCCCAATGGGGGTGCCAGAACCGGCATAGGGCGTGGTGGCACCACGCTGCGTAGCCGCAATGGAGACGCTATCGGTAGAGGTGCCGGTGGCGGGCGTGCCGCTATAAGGATCTTTTACGCCTATCTGCCGGAGCGCCTGCACTTTGGCTTCTGTGGCACTTAAACAGGCATTAACGAAGGCGCCATCGGTTAAGTGGGCATCTAAGAAAACAAACGTATTGATGGTGCCAACCTTGGGCGCGGTGCGTAGCGCTAAGCGAGGATCGTCCTGGTTTGGAAAGCTAATATCAACGGCGTTGCCCACCCCCGCGGTAACCAGCGCCGTGACGCCGTTGGGTAGTTCACCCAGCGGCCTGCTAACCACACAGGCGCTGTTTAAATGAACGGCGGTCATCATGGCTACCGATGTCAGCGGTAAGTCTTGAGCCAGCAACCACTGGGTTAAATCTTCGTTTGGCGAATGGCCATCGTAGTGCTTATCAACGTGGAAGTTTGCAAAATGACGCACACTGCCAAAACCCTCTCCCACTAACGCGCTGCTCAGCACCCGCAGCGGCATCGCAGAGGTGATCGCTAGGCAGTGCTCGCTGCGGGCAAGCGATAAAGGCTGGCTAAACGGCAGCGTTTCCACCGTGCTCATAACCCTGCTTTCGGGCTAATGCCCGCATCGGCAAATGAGGCCATTTCGTTGAGCATGGCTGCTGCCGCCTGCAGTAGCGGAAAGGCCAGCGCCGCGCCGCTGCCTTCACCCAGGCGCATCCCCAATGAGAGCAGCGGCTTAGCATCAAGCGCTTCTAGCGCTGTGCCGTGGCCCGGCTCGTGAGATCGGTGTCCAAAAATCAGGTAGTCGCGCACTAGCGGGCAAAGGCGGCAGGCCGTGAGTGCTGCCACCGTGGCAATAAAGCCATCCACAATCGCGGGGGTGCGATGCGCCGCCGAGGCTAAGTAAGCCCCAGTCATCGCGGCAATTTCAAGGCCGCCCAATTTGGCGAGTACGTCGAGAGGGTCGTCGGCATTGGCTTGGCGGGCACTAAGTGCACGCTCAATCACCGCGAGCTTATGCGCTAACTGGGCATTATTAATGCCGGTACCGGCTCCAACCACTTGGGCAACGGGTACGCCGGTCAAGGCCGCTAGCATGGCGCTGCTGGCCGTGGTATTGGCAATCCCCATTTCGCCCACAATAATGCAGTTGGCCCCTGCCTTTTTTGCGCGCTCAACCGCCGCCACGCCTTGCTCAATCGCCGCTAAGGCCTCATCGGCGTGCATGGCATCTTCTATCACCATGTTGGCCGTGCCCGCCCGCACTTTAGCCAGGGTAACGCCAGGCAGCGTTAACGTAGATGCGACGCCCACATCGACGATTTCCACATCAGCGCCAATTTGCCGCGCAAATACATTAATGGCAGCGCCACCCTGGGTGAAATTAGCCACCATTTGCGCGGTGACCTCCTGAGGAAACGCGGAAACACCTTCGCTGGCGACTCCATGGTCGGCGGCAAACACCACAACGTGTGGTGGCGTCACGCCAGGCTGAGCACTACCAGTGATGGCGCTTAGCTGAATCGCCAAGGCTTCTAACTCGCCTAAACTCCCGGGGGGTTTGGTCAGCGTATCCAGATAGGCGCGCGTATGTTCAGCAGCGGCGGTATCCACCGCACTGATCCGTGCCAGTAGTACTTGAAGCCGCTGTTTAGCGGTCGGCTCGTTAACCATCGCAATTCTCCACAGGCTGGTGGCGCAGGATAGTAGCAAAAGCAGGACTGCTATACTTGTGCTTTAGCCGCGAAACAGACGCTTACGCACCGCTTTTTATAACATTTCTCAAAGCATCAGGTGCAGCGGCGATAGCAGCCACCCCTTAAGGTAATAAAACTACAAATTAAGCTATAAATAGCGCTTTTATTGCCGTAAAGTCTCTTGTATCGACGCCAAAATATGTAAAATAACTACATAATCGTCACTGTCTCTACCTATGCAGAGGTCTCTATGCCTGGTTCAACACCCGCTACACTCAATCCGACGGTTGCCGAGGTTACCCAACGTATTCGTGAGCGCTCTGCCGAGCGGCGCGCTCTATACGAGCGCCGCATGGCCGACCAGCACAAGCGCGGCGTTCACCGAGGCGAACTCTCCTGCGGCAACCTGGCCCACGGCTTTGCCGCCTGTAGCCCGCAGGAAAAAGATTCCCTGAAGCTGATGAACAGCGCCAACCTGGGGATTATTTCTTCGTACAACGACATGCTCTCGGCCCACCAGCCGTTTGAAACCTTCCCGGAAACCATTAAATCGGCCGCCCGCGCCATGGGCTCTACCGCGCAGTTTGCCGGTGGCGTACCCGCCATGTGCGATGGCGTAACCCAGGGCCAGCCGGGCATGGAACTCTCGCTGTTCTCACGCGATGTGATTGCCATGGCCACCGCCGTGGGTCTTTCACATAACATGTTCGATGCCGCTATTTACCTCGGCGTGTGCGACAAAATCGTACCGGGCCTGTTTATCGGTGCCGCCCGCTTTGGCCATCTGCCCGCCATGTTCGTACCCGCTGGCCCAATGCCCAGCGGCCTGCCGAACAAAGAGAAAGCGCGCATTCGCCAGCTCTACGCCGAAGGTAAAGTAGGCCGCGAGGAGCTGCTGCAAGCGGAGTCCGACTCCTACCACAGCCCCGGCACCTGCACCTTTTACGGCACCGCTAACTCCAACCAGCTGATGATGGAAGTGATGGGCCTGCACCTGCCGGGCACCTCGTTCGTCAATCCTGGCACCGAAATGCGCGAAGCGCTGACCCGCTACGCCACCGAACAGGCCATTCGCAACACTGAGCCCGGCGGCGAGTACCGCCCGTTCTACAAGCAGATCGACGAGCGCGCCATCGTTAACGCCGTCGTTGGCCTGCTGGCGTCTGGCGGCTCTACCAACCACACCCTGCACCTGATTGCCATGGCAGCTGCGGCGGGCATCACGCTGAACTGGGACGATTTCACCGATCTTTCAGCGGTCACGCCCAGTATCATGAAGGTCTACCCCAACGGCCAGGCGGATATTAACCACTTCCAGGCGGCGGGCGGCATGAGCTACCTGTTCCGCGAACTGCTGGGCGCGGGCCTGCTCCACGGCGACATCCCCACCGTGTTTGGCACCGACCTGACCGCTTACACCCAAGAGCCCTTCCTGGAAGATGGCAACGTGGTATGGCGTGAAGGCCCGGAAGACAGCCTGGACGAAGACGTGCTGCGCCCAGTCGCCACGCCCTTCGCTGCCACGGGCGGCCTAACCGTCATGAAAGGCAACCTGGGCCGAGGCGTCATCAAGGTTTCGGCGGTAGCCGAAGAGCACCGTGTAGTAGAAGCGCCGGTGAAGATCTTTGAAGATCAGAACGAAATGAAAGCGGCGTTTGAGTCGGGCGACCTGGACCGCGACGTGATTGTGGTAGTTCGCTTCCAAGGCCCCAAAGCCAACGGCATGCCCGAACTGCACAAACTCACTCCCTTCCTGGGCGTACTCCAGGACCGTGGCTTCAAGGTCGCGCTGGTCACCGATGGCCGTATGTCCGGTGCGTCGGGTAAAGTGCCCGCCTCTATCCACATGAGCCCGGAAGCGCTGGACGGTGGCCCGCTGGCCAAACTGCGCGATGGCGACGTGGTGCGCCTGGATGCCAACACCGGCACCCTGGAAGCCAAAGTGGATGCGGCCACCTGGGCCGACCGCGAGCGCGTAGTGGCGAACCTTGACCACTACCACGTTGGCCTGGGCCGCGAGCTGTTCTCGGGCTTCCGCCACCTGGCGATGCGCGGTGAAGAGGGCGCAGGCTCGTTGGGCGGCTTTGAAGCCGACGATCTCGCTCGTCAGCAGGGGCAAATCTTACAAGAGGACGCCTAATGCGACCGGCACTCATCGGCGATATCGGCGGCACGAATGCTCGCCTTGCGTTGGTCACGCCGGGCGAAGTCACGCCCCACGATATTCTTAATCTGCCCTGCGCCGACTACCCCGGCGTCATTGAAGCGATTCAGGACTATCTCGCCCGGGTAGGCGCAACGGACGAGAATGCCCCGCAAGAAGCCTGCCTGGCCTTTGCCTGCCCCGTTCACGCTGAGCGGGTGAAAATGACCAACAACCATTGGGACTTTATGAAAAGCGACGTTCAGCAGGCGCTGAATCTGTCGCTGTTTAAAGTCATCAATGACTTCACCGCCCAGGCGCTGGGCGTGCCCCACGTGGGGGAAGATAACTTGGTGGAAGTGCAGCCTGGGGAAGCCCAGTCGCACTCTACCCGCTTGGTCATCGGCCCCGGTACGGGGCTGGGCGTGGCCGGAGTATTCCCCGGCCAGCACGCCTGGATTCCGCTGCCCACCGAAGGCGGTCATGTCACCTTCGCGCCTACCGACACCACTGAACGCGCCTTGCTGGACGTGTTTTTACAGCGCCACCAGCGAGTGAGTGTGGAACGCATTCTGTGCGGGCAAGGGCTGTTAGAGCTGTACCAAGCCCACTGCACCCTAGAAGGCCAAGCGCCGCGCTGCGAGACCCCCGCTGACGTGACCCAAGCGGCTAACGAGGGCGATGCCATCGCCACCGCCACCTTGCTGCGCTTTTTGAAAATTCTCGGTGACGTGTGTGGTGATGCCACGCTGACAATGGGCGCACGCGGCGGCGTGTATCTCTGCGGCGGCATTCTGCCTCGCTTATTAGAGTGGCTGCCTAAGTGCGAGCTGCGCTCAAGCTTTGTTAATAAAGGGCGCATGGGCGCGTACAACGCCGATATCCCAGTGTGGATTGTGACTCACCCCTGGACCGGCCTGCTGGGTGCCGCCGAAGCGCTGCATAACGAAGAAGTTTTTTAACAGATTGGGACACGTCATGGCTGCTGTAACGTTCAACGTGACGTTTGTACTCGGCATGATGCGCCTGCATGAAGCGCAAGAGATGCACCAAGCGAGCCATTTAGCCGACTGGATTGAAGCTCGCTTAGAGCAGGGTTTGCACTGGTTCGACCATGCCGACATTTACGGCAACGGAGCATGCGAAACACTGTTTGGCCAAGCGCTGCACGCCCGCCCGGCGCTGGCTAAGCGGCTAAATGTCGTCACCAAAGCCAGCATCGCCAACGACAACCCGGCCCCCGGTTCCGGCAAGGTAAAGCACTACAATGCCAGCCCGGACTACCTAAGCCGCGCCATTGACGATGCGCTGGGCCGCCTGGGCGTCGAACGTCTTGACCACTTTCTGATTCACCGCCCGGACCTGCTGATGGATGCCGCTGCCACGGGGCGCGCGCTGGATGATGCCATCGAGGCAGGCAAAATTGGCGCGGCGGGTATTTCTAACCACCTGCCCAGCCAGTGGCGCAGGCTGCAACGCCATATGCACCACCCGCTTCAGGCCAACCAGATCGAACTCTCCATTGCCCATAGCGCGCCGCTGTTTGACGGCAGCTTTGACGACCTGGGTGCCGATGGCCATGCGCCTATGGCGTGGTCCCCGCTGGCGGGCGGCCAACTGATGCAGGGCGAGGTGAGCCGCGTATTGAACCGTTTAGCAGGCGAGCTTAACAGCACACCCGGCGCGCTGGCGCTGGCATGGCTGCGCACCCTGCCCGGCCGCCCAGCACCGGTGGTAGGCAGCGTGAAACCAGAGCGTATCGCCGATATGCTGAACGGCCCGGAAACGCTGCCCAGAGAAGCCTGGTACGAACTGCTGGAAGCCGCCCGCGGCCACTGCGTCGCTTAACGCGAACCTTTAACGAGAAGGAAAGACCTATGACGCCGGTGATTGCGTTCGGTGAAGCTTTGATTGATATGCTCTCTAGCCGCCTGGGTGATGACACGGGACCAGAGACGTTTACGCCCTATGCAGGCGGCGCGCCTGCCAACGTGGCAGTGGCCTGCGCACGACTCAACGTACCCAGCCAGTTTTTGGGTATGGTAGGCGACGACACCTTTGGGCACTTTTTGATTCGTGAGCTGAAAAGCCATGGCGTGGATACTCAGGGCGTGGTGCTCACCAAGGAAGCCCGCACGGCGCTGGCGTTTGTCTCCCGCGACAGCAGCGGCGAGCGCACCTTCGATTTCTACCGCCCACCGGCGGCCGACCTGCTCTACCGCTTGGAACATCTGCCCTACGGCGTGTTCGAGCAGCCCGCCATTGTGCACCTGTGCAGTAATAGCCTGACCGACCCCGAGATTGCCGAGACCACCCTCGCAATTGCCGCCATGGCCAAGCGGGCAGGTTGCCTAGTCAGCGTGGACGCCAACCTGCGCCACAATTTGTGGGCGGATGGCTCAGCGGACGTATGGCGGGTCACCGAGCTGATCGACAGCGCCGAGCTGGTGAAAGTCTCTCTAGAAGAGCTGGACTACCTGCGAGGCGACCATCCACAAGAGGCGTGGCTGGCCGAGCGCATGGCCGCAGGGGTGAAGGTGATTGTGATTACCGACGGCCCCCATAATGTGGTGCTCAAAGGCATTGGTATTGACCAAACCGTGACGCCGCCCAGCGTCACGGCAGTGGATACCACCGCCGGTGGCGATGCCTTTATTGGCGGCCTGCTCGCGGAGCTTTCACGCTACGGCATCAGCGAAAGCTGGCACCAGGACAGCGCGTTTCTCACCCGAGCAGTAGATATCGCCTGCCGCTGCGGTGCCCACGCGGTCACCCGCCCCGGCGCGTATGCAGCACTGCCTACCCACGCCGACATCGAAGCCCTGCGCAGTTCGGCAGGCTAGCCCACAGCGTCATCACAAAATGCACTGCTCCATTCAGACGCAGGCATAAAAAAGCCCGAGCATGGTGACATGCTCGGGCAAACGTCTTGCTCACACGACCCGATATCAGTGAGGCAAGTAACGAGAGTGCTCGGTACGGTGTTTCATATTAGTGGTGGAAACGCTCGGCGGCCTGGCGGGCCAGCTCGCGAATGCCGTCCCAATCTTCGGCTTCAATCATCGCTTTCGGCGTTAGCCAGGAGCCGCCGACACACATTACGTTGGGCAGCGAGAGGTAAGTCTCGGCATTGTCCACAGTAATGCCGCCAGTGGGGCAGAAACGCGCTTCAGGAATGGGAGCGCCGAACGCTTTAAGCGCTTTCGCGCCGCCGCTGGATTCAGCGGGGAAAAACTTGAAGCGGCGGTAGCCATACTGCCAGCCAGTCATCAGCTCAGATATAGTTGAGACGCCTGGGAGCATCGGCACGGGGCTCTCTACGCCGTAGCGGTAAAGCGCTTCGGTGGCACCCGGAGTAACGACGAAATCAGCGCCGACCTGCTCAGCCTGGCGATATTGCGCGGGCGTGAGCACGGTACCCACGCCAATACTGGCACCCGGCAGCGCTTCTTTCATGCGCTTGATGGCTTCCAGGGCGCAGTCGGTACGCAGGGTAATTTCCAGAACGGTCAAGCCGCCCTCAACCAGAGCGCGGCCCAGGGGCACGGCATCTTCCAGACGCTCAATGGTAATCACCGGAATCACTTCTGCTTTTAAGCAGATGCTGTCGAGCTCGGCGGTGCGCGTTGAGGGTAGCTGTTTATCAATGGACATCAGTGAGTCTCCAAGCAATTTATTATTGGCGTGGGCAAAGCGTTAGGGTGCCCAGTAGATCGCCAAGGGGCACGATAAAAAGGCGCGAATCGGTAGGGTGCGAACATCGTCACCACTCATGGCATTCGCCAGTACGGCCCGCTTATCGTCGCCGGTAATATGTAGAATATGGCGCTTTGCCTGATGCAGGCGGCCCGCCGAGAACGTAATGCGCGGCTGCGGCTGACTGGGCGTACGCACCGCCACCAGCGGCTCATCGGTGGAGAGCGCCAGGCCCAGCTCTTGGCTATCGGGGAACAGCGAGGCTGTGTGGCCATCGCCGCCCATGCCTAAAATCACCACGCTCGCTGGCCAGGCAAGCCCTGCGGTGGCTTCTGCCACCGCTGCCACGCCCTCTTCCGGCGTGCCGGCGTCAGAGATCAACGGCACAAAGTTGGCCGCCGCTGCGGGGCCCTGCAGCAGGTTGTCGCGCACTAACTTGGCGTTGCTGTCACTGCTTTGCGCATCCACCCAGCGCTCGTCGGCTAGGGTGATATCGACTCGCGCCCACGCCAGCGGCTTTTGCGCCAGCGCCTTGAAAAATGGCACCGGCGTCGAACCGCCTGATACCACCAATAAGGCACGCTCCTGATGCTCCAGGTCTGCCGCCAAGGCTTGATAAACGGCTTCTGCTAGCTGCTCGGCCAGCGCTTGTCGTGTGTTGCTCATCTTAATAGTCCTCGTACCAGCTGCGGCCATCCTGGGTAATCATGGCAATAGAGGCGACCGGCCCCCAAGAGCCCGCCGGGTAGCGGCGCGGCGGGGTTTCGCGTGACTTCCAGCCATCGATTAGCTGGTCGCACCAGCGCCACGCGTGCTCCACTTCGTCTCGGCGCACAAACAGGTACTGCTGGCCTTTCATGACTTCCAGAAGCAGACGCTCGTAGGCATCGGGGATACGCGACTTGGGGAAGGCGTTGTTGAAATCCAGGTGCAGCGGGCCAGGGCGCAGGCGCATGCCTTTATCCAGGCCGCTATCCTTGGTGAGCACCTGCAGGGCAATGCCTTCTTCCGGCTGTAGGCGAATAATCAGCTTGTTAGCGGCAATATTGCGCTGATCCGGGTCGAAAATGTAGTGAGGCTGCTGACGGAAGTGAATGACAATTTGTGACAGCTTCTCCGGCATACGTTTACCGGTACGCAGATAGAACGGCACCCCCGCCCAGCGCCAGTTGGCCACTTCGGTTTTCATGGCCACGAAGGTTTCGGTTTGGCTCTGGGTGTTGGCACCCTCTTCATCCAAATAGCCCGGCACGGGCTGACCATCGCTGGTGCCCGCAATGTACTGGCCGCGCACTACGTCGCGCCCAAGCGCCTCACCGGTAAACGGTTTGAGCGCCTTAAGCACTTTAACCTTCTCATCACGGATGGCATCGGCGTCCAGGTTGGAAGGCGGGTCCATGGCAATCAGGCACAGCAGCTGCAATAGATGGTTCTGCACCATGTCGCGCAGCTGGCCCGCATCGTCAAAGTACCCCCAGCGGCCTTCGATACCGACTTTTTCCGCCACAGTAATCTCGACGTGGGAGATATGATTCTGGTTCCACTGGGTGCCGAACAGCGGGTTGGCAAACCGCAGGGCGATTAGGTTCTGAACCGTCTCTTTGCCCAGGTAGTGATCGATACGGTAAATACGGGATTCAGGGAAGACAGCGCCAATCGCGTCGTTGATCTCCTCGGAAGAGGCCAAGTCATAGCCAATCGGCTTCTCAACAATGACACGGGTATCGTCATCCAGGCTGTTGCTCGCCTGCAAATTGCGGCAGATATCGCCGTAGATGCGCGCCGCGACGGATAGATACACCACCATGGGCTGCTTGGAGCCTTCACGCCACTGGCGAATGGCGTCGTAGCCCTCTGCGGTGGCGAAGTCGAGCTTCAGGTACTCCAAGCGGTTTAAGAAGCGCTCAAGACTCTCTTTGTCCTGCTCGTCTTTTTTCAGACGTTTTTGCAGCGCACCATTAACCAATTGACGAAACGCGGCAGTGTCATGCTCCTGGCGCGCCAGCCCCATGATCCGCGTGCTTTCTGGCATTAAGCCCTCGCGGTCAAGATGATACAGCGCAGGAAACAGCTTGCGCATGGCAAGGTCGCCTAATGCCCCAAACAGCGCCAAATCGATCGCGTGATGGGGGTCGCCTAGCGGTGCATGTGACTGGCTCATCTCAACTCCTGTTTATCATTAGGCGCTATAATGTAGTTAGATTACCTAAAATCTATCTGATTATAGGCGTTATGCGCAACAATTAATGTAATTTTACTACAAAATATTAACTGATGTTTGTCTTTTCCTCTTCGCTAGCTAAGCCTGTTGCCTTTCACTTTACGGCCTTCATATACGCAAGCTCCTCCTTTGAGAATGGGGTGGCCTACCGCTAATAGCGGATGCTGACAGCGACACAGCTCGTCACCTCAACACGGGCAACAGCAGCGTCTTAATAAAGTATGTACATCATGGCAATGGTTCATCCAATTGCACATCAGAGCAACTAAGCACTGTCTAGACCCCATCAACGCCTGAGAAATCTGCGCAGGTTTTTTATTTTTTACAGACTTTTTATGCAGGTGCATGATGTTATTGAGCCATGTTTCAGGCAAATGAACATTGAGTAAGACAATGCATCACACAACCAATCCTTGGCTTTATCGCAGCAGAGAACTCTATCGCCACTGGGCACCCGTGCTTAAGATTTTGTCGGTGCTATGGCTTATTCTAGCGCTATTTATGGTGATGCCTTGGGTGGTTCTACTGGTTGAGCGCGATCCCGACGCCCATGCGTTTAGCTTGTCTCTCATGATCGTGCTCGCCTGTGTAACAAGCACGCTACTGCTCACTTATCGTGCCTCTCTAGAGCTTAAATCGTGGCAGATGTTCATCCTCACAGCGGGTAGTTGGATCAGCATAAGCTGCTTTGCCAGCCTACCGCTGATTCTTGGCGCCCCCCAACTTAGCTTTACTAATGCAGTCTTTGAGTCGGTCTCGGCGATTACCACCACCGGGTCAACCATCTTGTCAGAGATCGAAGAGTTATCCGACGGCCTAAAACTGTGGCGGGGTTTGATGCAGTGGCTGGGCGGTATCGGCATTATTGTCATGGGCATCGCTATTCTGCCGTTTCTAAAAGTAGGCGGCATGCGGCTATTTCACACTGAGTCTTCGGATTGGTCCGATAAAGTGATGCCCCGCACGGGCGGCATTGCGAAAGCGACGCTCAGTATCTACGTGGGGCTGACACTCGTAGCGATGCTGAGCTACTGGGTAGGAGGAATGCACCCGCTCGATGCCATTGTGCATGGCATGACATCGCTGGCGACCGGCGGCTTTGCTAACTCTGATGCCTCGTTTGGCGCCTACGCTGAGCAGCCATGGCTACTCTGGATGGGTAGCTTTTTTATGCTGAGTGGTGCGCTACCGTTCGTGTTGTACATTCGCTTTATTCGTTCATCCAAAAGCGCATTATGGAACGACCAACAGGTGCGCGGTTTGTTAAAACTGCTGCTAACCGCAATCGTTATACTCAGCATGTGGCGCGTTTTACAAGGCGATGACTGGTTTGTCTCGGTGACCCACGTCACGTTTAACGTCATTTCAGTCGTGACCACTACGGGCTATGCATCCGACGACTACACGTTGTGGGGCTCACTACCCATTGCGGCGTTTTTCTATCTGACGTTTATGGGTGGCTGCAGCGGCTCTACAAGCGGCGGTATGAAGATTTTCCGCTTTCAAATCGCCATGCTGATGTTGCGTAATCAGCTGCGTTATCTAATTCATGCCAATGGGGTTTTCACAACGCGCTACAACCAGCAGCCGGTGACCAGCGATATTTCCCGCAGCGTTGTGGCTTTTTCGTTCTTCTTCTTTATTACGATTGCAGTGCTCGCGTTGGGCCTTTCAGCGTTGGGGTTGGACTTAGTCACTGCCCTTTCAGGAGCGGCCACTGCGGTGGCAAATGTCGGTCCCGGTCTCGGTGATACCATTGGCCCGGCAGGTAACTTTGCGACACTCCCCGATGCAGCTAAATGGCTACTGTGCATCGGTATGTTAATGGGTCGTCTGGAAATCTTGACCGTAGTGGTGCTGCTCACCCCCATGTTCTGGCGGCGTTAAAGATGAAAATAATGCACGTGTTTCGCCTACCCAACCGACGCGAGATAGCCTTGGTGTTCGGCACTAGCGGTGCGGCTCTGCTGGTTGCTTGGGGGCTGCATGCTTGGCTCGCGTTGGCTAACTTATCGCTTATTTTCTTGACGGCTGTACTCGCCTGTGCGGTATTGGCCAGTAGCTATGCCGCTTTTATCAGTGCGCTGGTGAACTTTGTGGTGTTTAACGTAGGCTTTACGGAACCGTACCTCTCGCTAGCGGTTTCAGAGCGAGAGCAGCTGGTTACACTATTATTTTTTTTATTAGTCGCCTTAGTTGTTGGAAACATTGCGGGCGTCAGTCGGGAACGTATGTTGGCACTCAACGTCTCTCGGCTGGCAGAGGAACAGGAGCGGTTACGATCGGCCTTGCTCGCCTCAGTTTCCCACGATTTACGCACGCCGCTCGCCTCGATTATAGGGGCCGCAAGTTCCCTGCGCACGTTAGATGCCCAGCTAAACCAGCAGGATCGCTTTGCCCTACTGGATGGCGTCCTCAATGAAAGCGAGCGCCTTAACCGCTACATCCAAAATTTGTTAGACATGACACGATTGGGCCACGGCGAGTTAACGATTGAGCGCGACTGGATCAGCATCGATGACTTAGTGGCTTCCGCCCGTCGTCGTTTAACGAGTTCATTAGCCAACCTTAACGTGCATCAGGCATGGGATGGCGAACTACCGCTATTGAATGTTCACCCCGCCTTGATTGAGCAGGCGCTGGTCAACGTACTGGAAAACGCTGCACGATTTTCTCCTCCTAACGGAGTGATCACCATTGCCGCTGCTACTGACCCTCGCCATAGCACGCTCACACTCACCGTCACCGATGAAGGGCCAGGGATACCATCCTCAATGCGTGAACAGGTATTTGAGATGTTTTTTACGGGCAATGGCGGTGACCGCAGCCTGCATGGCACAGGGCTTGGACTCGCTATTTGCCGAGGCATGCTAGGCGCCCATGGAGGAACGGTGGCTGCTGCTGAAGGCCCCCACGGGCAGGGGACTCAAATTATCATGACTCTGCCTCTCTCACCCCCCACCCAAGAACAGCACGATGATGTCTAAGCCTGCACGCATACTAATCGTGGACGATGAGACCGCGATACGTCAGTTTTTACGCATTAGCCTGGGGTCTCAAGGCTTTCGCATCAGCGAAGCCAGCACCGGGGGTTCCGCCCTGCACACCGTACGCGAGACGCTAGCAGCTGATCCTATCGATTTAATTTTGTTGGACTTGGGACTGCCTGATATTGATGGTCAGCAGGTGCTCCATACACTACGCCAGCAGGTCAGCACCCCCATTATCATTGTCTCGGTGCGTGGCCAGGAAGCAGAGAAAGTGCGCGCCTTGGATAACGGTGCTAACGACTATGTCACCAAGCCTTTTGGTATTCAGGAACTGCTCGCCCGTATCCGCGCTCTGCTGCGCCAGCACCCGCCTACCATCACGCCGCCGTATTATGCATATGGCGCGTTAACTCTTGATATCGCTGCCCATCGGGTGACATTAAACGGCGAGACAATCCATTTAACCCGTAAAGAATTTGCAGTGCTGCAACAGCTGATTAGCCAGGCTGGCCGAATCGTGACGCAAACCCATTTGCTGCGCACCATCTGGGGACCAAGCCACCAAGAAGACACCCACTATTTACGCATCATTATCAGCAAGCTACGCCAGAAACTGGGCGATGAACCACATGCCCCCAGCCTGCTGCAAACCGAGCCGGGAATTGGCTATCGGCTTTGCGTTGAGTTCGACCGTGAGGAAATCGACAAATGAAAATAATCATTCTTGGTGCCGGCCAAGTCGGTGCCACCCTGGCAGAGCACCTAGCCCGCGAAGAAAATGACATTACCGTTGTCGATACCGACGGCTCAAAACTGCGCGAACTGCACACCAAACTGGATATTCGTACCGTGACGGGCTCGGCTTCATATCCGATTGTGCTGCGTCAGGCGGGCTGTGAAGATGCCGATATGTTGATTGCGGTGACCAACACCGATGAAATCAACATGATCGCCTGCCAAGTCGCCCATACCCTGTTCCGCACGCCTACCAAAATTGCCCGCGTACGCTCAACCGCCTACCTCACCCGGAAGGGGTTGTTTGCCCACGAAGCGATTCCCATTGATGTACTGATCAGCCCTGAACAAGTGGTTACGGATCATGTTCGCCGCCTGATTGAGCACCCCGGTGCGTTGCAGGTGCTGGAGTTTGCCGGTGGTTTGGTGCAGCTGGTGGCGGTGAAAGCGTTCTACGGTGGCCCACTGGTGGGACAAGATTTAGCCTTTTTAGCCAAGCACATGCCCAATGTGGAAACACGCGTCGCGGCCATTTACCGCCGCAATCGGCCGATCATTCCCCGTGGTGATACGGTGATTGAAGCTGACGACGAGGTGTTTTTCCTGGCAGCACGGCGCGATATTCGCGCGGTAATGAGCGAACTACGCCGCGTTGAACGGGATTTTAGACGGGTGGTGATTGCCGGTGGCGGCAACATTGGCGAGCGCTTGGCCGAGCACCTAGAGCACAGCCATCAGGTTAAGATTATCGAGCACAGCTTAGAGCGCTGTACTGCGCTTTCAGAACGGCTTGACCGAACGGTGGTGCTACACGGCAGCGCCACCAGCAAGCGGCTGCTGGAAGAGGAGAATATCGAAGAGTGCGATATCTTTTGTGCCCTGACCAACGACGACGAGGTGAATATTATGTCGTCGCTGTTGGCCAAACGCCTGGGCGCCAAAAAGGTACTCACGCTAATTAACAACGCCGCCTACGTGGACTTGGTGCAGGGGGGCGACATCGATATCGCCATCTCCCCCCAACAGGCGACCATCGGCAGCCTGCTTACTCACGTCCGCCGAGGCGATATTGTCAATGTACACTCGCTTCGCCGTGGCGCCGCGGAAGCCATCGAGGCGATCGCCCACGGTGATAAGCAGTCTTCCAAAGTGGTGGGCCGTACCATTGCTGAGATCAACCTACCTGAAGGCACCACCATTGGTGCCATTGTGCGAGGCAAAGAGGTCATCATTGGTCATGGGGATGTGATGGTAGAGAGCGGCGACCACGTCATTCTGTTCGTGATTGATAAGCGGCGCATTCGTGACGTGGAGCGGCTATTCCAAGTGGGTTTAACGTTCTTTTAGGCCACCCGGAACGCGCCGCGCGCTAATCAAAGGATCTTTAGCAGCGTTAATAACGCTGTGCGTTAAATCTCGACCGCGCGGCCAATAAATTCAATCGGCCCCGTCGGTAACCCGGTGGGTGAGCCGGTGTCCTCTTCTAGCGTGAGCTCAAAGAGCTGGTTATCCTCAAGCGGCGGTAGCTGGTCTAAACGCAGGCGCAGCGGTTGCCCAGGCTCTACCAGGCCAAGTGAGACCGGCGCTTGCCAATCATCGGCTTTGGTCCAGAACTCCAGCGCCTTGCCCTCTGGCACCTCAAAGGTTCCTAGTGGAATTAGCTGAATTTCCTGGCGGTTGGCAGCTTGCACCACCCACCCGGCTGATTGAGTTTGCGGCGCTAACAGCACCACCATATATTCCGGCGTTGCCGGTGCTGGCGCGACGTTCGTCAGCATCACGCCCATTGCTAGCGCAGCGGCTAAGCCCACTCCTGCCACCCCACGCCACAACGGCAGGCTTTGCACCCATCGGCGGCGTGGAGCCGATGCCGGAGAACGCGCAGCGGAGGCTTTTAAGCTGCGCTCGATGCGCGGCCACAGGTAATCCGACGGCGTCACGGGGTCGACTATCGCGGTATAAGGAAAGAAACGCTCTTCCCAGGCGGCTACTGCCTTTTGTAGCTCAGGGTCGTTGGCTAAACGCGCTTCAAAGGCCTCGCGCTCGGCCATGGACAGCGTGCCCAGCACGAACTCCCCGGCAAGGGCATGAAGATCATCGGGTTCATTTGAAGAGCTCATGCCATACACTCCCGTAGGCGAAGCAGACTGCGTTTGATCCAGGCCTTCACCGTGCCCAGGGGCGTTCCGGTATACGCCGCAATTTCAGCGTGGCTCAAGCCATCCACATAAGCATGTAGCACACAGTTACGGCGTTCGGTTTCTAATTGATGTAAGCACTCATCCATGCGCTGACCGGTTTGCCAATCAAACGCCTCCTCAACTTGGGAAGCGTGTTGATAGGTGTCATCTTCGGCAAACTCATGGGGGTCGTTAAGCTCGGTGTAGACGTGACGATCTCGCCCGCGAATAGCGTTAAGCGCTAAATGGCGAGCTATGCTAAATATCCAAGTGCGAGGGGCACCTTTTTGCGGATCAAAACTATCAGCACGCTGCCAGATATTTAAGCAGGCATCGTGGACAATATCCTCGGCCATACCACGGTCTTTCACAATGCGGTACACCACGCCTAAAAGCTTGGCACCCTCTTGCTGATACAGCTGCGAAAGCGCTGCCTGTTCGCCACGAGCAATGCGGGTAAGCGCATCAAGATGATCAAATTCGTTGGCTATCGTTGATCCACCATCATCAGACACATCATCACTCCCTGGTAACGCGCCGATAGCGGCCGTCGCACTGCCAGTAGCATAGCGGCTAGGGAGCCTTGATACGAGTCCCTAGCCTTCCTTAGCTTATTCTATATTCGTCAGTGCTTGGGCGCTTAGTTAGCGGTCCAGAAAATATAGTCAGCTTGATAAGTGACCACAGCGGTGGCGCCTTCGTTATCGGTGCCACAGTCGACGTTAGGCGCAACGCCGCCCTGAGTGTCCAGGCGCTGAATATAGGTGACGCCATTCATAGCCCCCTCGCCTTCTGCCGGGTTGGCTTCAACAAGTTGCAGCGGAATGTTGCCATCGCCATTTGGCGAAACGGCTAGCTGAGTGCCGGTAATTTTAGAACCATCCAGGGCTTCCCAGGTGGCGGGCGGGCCGTAATAGCTGCCGACCTGAGCGCCTTGGCTATCGTTTAGAGCAGCGTGCGGGCCTTTAAATACCCAACCCAAGCCACCATCGTCCTTGGCTTCACACATGTAGGTAATCGCGCCTACCCCTACCGTTTCAAGAGCAACGCTGTGGCCATCAGGCACTTGAATATCGGCAGGCACATCGGCCAGCGCCGCTTGACTGAAGGATGCAATGAGCGTCGCAGCGAAGGTAGCACGCGTTAAATGTTGAATCGTCATGTCAGTCTCCTTGGGTTGTATATCAGCCACTTTTGCCGTGGCTGTATAGGGGATACACATAAGGAGGCCAGTTGGATGCACTCTTTCTAAAAAAAATTTCAACCTTTCTACGGTACCTTAATCGCAAAAAAGCCCGCGACGAATCGCGGGCAATCGGCATTGACGAAACAGGCGAGGAACCTCCCTAGCGGGGCGTCAGCGGCTTAGAACCAAATTTCACTTTGCACACCAAAGCTCCACTGACCGCCCGTAAAGCCGTCGTTACCAAAAGAGTCTTCGGTGGTGTAGCCGTTCAAATCGTCGTCCCAATCCGTATAAGAGGCAAACAGCCGAATTTCAGGACGTTTCCAGAAACCGCCCACTTCTGGCTTGAAGGTAGGCGCAATAGTAAGCTTGCCGAAGTTGCCACTAACCTCATTGCGATCACTAAAGCCGTTGGGATCAAGATCCATATACTGGTAGCTACCCTCGTACTGCATCTCGAAGTTTTGAGTAATCTCGTTAGCCAAGCGTACGTTCAGCGTTGCCCAGGTGTAGCTGTCACCCTCAGCAAAGCGGTCCTCGCTCACTTCAGCCAAAATAGAGGGTGCAATACGCCACTGTGGCGCGATATACGTGGTGCCATAAACGGCCAAACGCGTTGCGGTCGCATCGTCGGTGAGATCGCCATCGCTGCCCAGCGCTTTGACTTCAGCACCTAACCCCTGACCATGAAGCGCCGCCGCTTTGAAGTTACCTTCGCCCAGGCCAAAAAAGCTATCGCCATGGTACGCCACCATCGTGTGCCAACCGCTGTCTGCGGCGGTTTGGGCAGCGCCAATATCGCGCTCATCGTTATCAGCGGCCGACATCACGTTGGCCATCACCTGCCAGCTACCGAAGTAGTTATTGGAGGTCAGCACGAGGTTGTCGGTATCACCGCTCTCGCCGTCTAGGCCAGGGTTTTCACGGTTTACCACATCGAAATCACTGAAGCTGCGGCCATACAGCGATACGTTTGATTTCCAGTTATCGCCTAACTGCATATCGTAAATACCGCCACCTGTACCCGCTAGAAATACCACATCGCTGTCGAGCCAGTGGATATCGAAATTGTCACGATCAAAACGTTTACCGGCCCAAATAGAGGCATTTTCAAACGCCCCGGTAAAGCTCGGTAGGTCGCTGAATTCAGCGTAGGCTTGGCGTACGTTCAGGTTGGTATCGTCGCCCACCCAATCATTGCTGGAATTGGTACTCGCCGCCAGCATGGTGGTGTAGCGGGCGCGGGCACCGTTATCAAACTGCATGCGATAATTAAGAATGGCTTCTGTGTAGGTATCGGGTTCATTGCCTAAACGACCTACTGCGCCACCAAGGTTGCCAACCGGCGTCACATAGGGGCCGCCATCAATACTCTTGCGGTCTTCACCAAGCAATAAGCCTGAACGTGCATACACGTTGAATGAGAAACCTTCCTCGCCGCTTGAGCGGCGCTCCACCCGGGCTAGGCGCTCTTCGATATCTGCATCCGTCGTAGCCTCTGCAGGCGCGCTGGTGGCTGGAGCAGTCGATCCCTCAGCGATTTCAGCGCGGCGCTCGGCAGCATCTGCGCGCTGCTCGGCGGCTGCAATACGCGCTTCAAGCTCGGCAAAGCGCTCTTCGAGGGTCGTGTTGGCACTGGCTAACCCGCTCATGCCTAGGCTGGCAGCCGCCACCGCAATGGTCAGCGGAGTTTTAAACGCTGTTTTATGCATTGTTATAAGTCCTATTGTTCTGAAAACATTTGTTCTGAAAAACATCTGCTCTGGAAAACGAGTGTTTTTAAACCGCTATTGTTCTACTCGTTATGCCTGCGCCTGCCTTAACACCAAGCTCCCTTGAATGTTGCAAAGCAACCACTACTTTGGCGTCGGAAGCTGCAGCCCCTAAAACTTAATCGATTAAGTATTGGTAAACCAACAAGCCTTTGCTAATTATCGACCAATGTCTAACCGCCCATTTATGTTAGATAAAATTCATTTATTACCTTAGACAAAAGTCGCTATTGAACTTCGCGCAAACAGACGGCTAACTGGCAACTTACTTAATCGTTTAAGTAGGCGCGGCAAGCGCTTTGATACTCATCACCCACAACAATAAACGCCGAGGAACGCCGTTATGAAAAAGACACTGCTCACGTCAGCCATTGCTTTGGCCAGTATTGCCAGCGCCACTGGGTCTGCCCAGGCGGCCGAACTAACCATTTCTTGTGGCGCGGTGGGTGCAGAGCTGACCCTTTGCCAAGAAGGCGTTCGCGCTTGGGAAGAGAAAACTGGCCACAGCGTCGATGTGGTTTCGACGCCTAACTCGTCGACTGAACGCCTGTCGCTCTACCAACAAATTCTTTCTGCCAACTCCAGCGACATCGATGTGATGCAAATTGACGTGGTATGGCCAGGCCTGCTCGCTAACCACCTGCTCGACCTGCGTGAGGTGCTGGGCGAAGAGGCTGCTGCGGGCCACTTCGACACCATCGTCACCAACAACACCATCGATGATCGCCTGGTTGCCATGCCCTGGTTTACCGATGCAGGCGTGCTCTACTACCGCGAAGACCTGCTTGAAAAGTACGGCCACGAGGCACCCAGCACCTGGCAAGAACTCACTGAGATTGCCCGTGAGATTAAAGAAGCTGAGCGCGCCGAAGGTAACGACCGTATGCAAGGTTTCGTGTTCCAAGGCCGCGCCTACGAAGGCTTAACCGTTAACGCTCTTGAGTGGGTCGCAAGCTTTGGCGGTGGCACCGTGGTAGATAACGACGGTGAAGTAACCATCAATAACGAGCGAGCCGCACAGGCGCTGGATCTCGCCGCCTCTTGGATTGGCGATATCTCCCCGGAAGGCGTGTTGAACTACACCGAGGAAGAAGCCCGCGGTGTTTTCCAAGGCGGCAATGCGGTCTTTATGCGTAACTGGCCTTACGCGTGGTCGCTGGCACAAAGCGACGACAGCGATGTACGTGGCAAGGTCGGCGTCATTCAACTGCCAGCAGGCGGTGAAGAGGGCCAAAGCGCGGCGGGATTGGGCGGCTGGAACTTGGCCGTTTCTCGCTACAGCGAGCACCCTGAGATCGCCGCTGACTTGGTGGCTTACCTAACGGGTGAAGAAGAGCAAAAACGCCGCGCCATTCAAGCCTCTTACAACCCAACGATTGATTCGCTTTACCAAGACCAGGAAGTGCTGGATGCCGTGCCCTTCTTCGGTACGCTCTACGATACCTTCACTAATGCGGTAGCCCGCCCTTCTGCCCCCACGGGCGATGCCTATGGCCGCGTCAGCAATGCGTTCTTCAGCACCTCCCATGACGTGCTGTCCGGCACCAAAGATGGCGCTCAAGCCGTCGCCGACCTTGAGGGCGAACTGCTGCGCCTGAAGCGTCGCAACTGGTAATCGCGGAGACACCTATGTCGACTTCTTCAAACAACAGCGCGCCCCTGGAGGCGCGCACTGCCATAGCGCCAGCGCGCCGGCAGCGCGGCACTAAGGTTCGCCGCCAACGGGTTAAAGCGGCTTGGCTATTTTTAGCCCCCATGCTCATTGCATTAACCTTGGTCGCTGGCTGGCCGTTAATGCGTACATTTTTCTTAAGCTTTACCGACGCCTCGCTATCGGACCTGGGTGCGGCCAACCTGATCGGTTTCGAAAACTATCTGGTGTACGACAACGGCCGTTGGTTCGGCGTACTGGCTGACCCGGTTTGGTGGCAGTCCGTGTGGAACACGGTCTACTTCTCGGTGGTGTCGGTATCGCTGGAAGTTGTTTTTGGCGTCATCGTGGCGCTGATTCTAAACGCAGAATTTAAAGGCCGCGTGATCGTACGTGCGGCCGTGCTTATTCCCTGGGCGATTCCTACTATTGTCTCAGCCCAGATGTGGGCGTGGATGCTGAATGATCAGTTCGGCATCATCAACCACCTGCTGATGGTGGCTGGCATTATTGATAATCCTATCGCCTGGACTGCCAGCGCCACCTACTCCATGTGGGCGGTCATCATGGTCGACGTATGGAAAACCATTCCCTTCGTTGCTTTATTGGTGCTGGCCGCGCTGCAGATGCTGCCCAAAGATTGCTATGAAGCCGCCGAGGTGGATGGCATTCACCCCGTGCGCGTATTTTTCAAAGTCACCCTGCCGCTCATCACCCCTGCCCTGATGGTGGCGGTGATATTTCGCTTGCTAGACGCCCTGCGGGTATTCGACGTGATTTATGTCCTGACTTCTAACTCCACCAGCACGATGTCGATGTCGGTTTACGCCCGCCAGCAGCTGGTTGAATTTCAGGATGTCGGCTACGGCAGTGCGGCATCCACGCTGCTGTTCTTAATTATTGCGCTAGCCACCATTGCGTACCTCTATCTTGGCCGCAAACAGATTCAATTGGGAGGTGACTGATGAGCACTCGTCAGCTAGCCAAAATAGCGAAACGCATTGGGTTCTGTGCACTTATTGCGATCATCATGGTGTATGCGGTGTTCCCGTTTTACTACGCGGTGATCACCTCGATAAAACCCTCTAGCGACCTGTTCCGCGTGGAACTGTGGCCCTCGACCTGGAGCCTGGATAACTACGCACAGATCTTCAGTCAATCAAGCTTTATCCGGGCGATCTTCAACTCGATCATCGTCGCGTTCAGCGTGGTATTCATCGCCTTGCTGTTAGGCATTACCGCCTCTTATGCGCTTGGGCGGGTACGCTTTCGCGGCCGCTCTACCGTGCTGCTCGTCATTCTGGGCGTTTCGATGTTCCCGCAAGTGGCGGTGCTTTCCGGGCTGTTTGAAGTCATCCGCACGCTGAATCTTTATAACAACCCGGCCGGCCTGATTCTCAGCTACACCATCTTTACCCTGCCCTTCACGGTGTGGGTACTCACCACCTTTATGAAACAGCTGCCCATGGAGCTGGAAGAGGCCGCCATCATGGATGGCGCAACGCCCTGGGTCACTATCACCAAGGTGTTTCTGCCGCTGATGTGGCCTGCCATGGCGACCACCGGGCTGCTGGCGTTTATCGCTGCCTGGAACGAGTTTCTGTTTGCCCTGACCTTCACGCTCACCGATGCCCAACGCACGGTGCCCGTTGCGATTGCGCTGCTGTCTGGCGGTAGTGCCTACGAGCTGCCATGGGGGCCGATTATGGCGGCTTCTGTGGTGGTGACCGTACCGCTGGTGATTTTGGTGATTATTTTCCAGCGCCGCATTGTTTCCGGCCTGACCGCAGGTGCCGTCAAAGGCTAATCCACGCAACGAATATATTGATGGGCTGATGTTTATCCGTCAGCCACTTTTTTTAAGGAATGAGTTATGCAAGACACTATGATGTGGTGGCGCGGCGGCGTTATTTATCAAATTTATCCGCGCAGCTTCTTAGATAGCCGCGGCGACGGTGTGGGTGACCTGAACGGCATCACTGAGAAACTGGATTACGTCGCGTCGCTGAACGTCGACGGTATTTGGCTATCGCCCTTCTTTACGTCGCCAATGCTCGACTTCGGCTACGACGTTAGCAACTATTGCGACGTAGACCCGATGTTTGGCACGCTGGACGATTTCAAAGCGCTGCTGGAAAAAGCTCACTCCCTGGGCCTGAAGGTGATGATTGATCAGGTGATTAGTCACACTTCCGATCAGCACCCCTGGTTTAAAGAGAGCCGTCAGGATCGTACCAACCCAAAAGCCGACTGGTTTGTATGGGCCGACCCGAAACCCGATGGCACGCCGCCCAACAACTGGCTGTCGATTTTTGGCGGCTCGGCGTGGACCTTCGACTCCCGCCGCCAGCAGTACTACCTGCACAACTTCCTGACCAGCCAGCCGGATGTGAACTTCCACCACCCTGACGCGCGTCAGGCGCAGCTCGACAACATGCGTTTCTGGCTGGATTTAGGCGTCGACGGTTTCCGCTTGGATACGGTCAACTTCTACTTCCACGATGCCGAGCTGCGGGACAACCCGCCGGTGCCAAAAGGCGAAGCCAAAACCCTGGGCGCCCCGGAAGCGAACCCTTACACCTGGCAGCGCCACGTCTACGACCTCAGCCGCCCAGAAAACCTGGATTTTCTGAAAGATTTACGCGCGCTGATGGATGAGTACCCCGGCACCACCACAGTAGGTGAGATTGGCGACGACAACCCGCTGGAGCGCATGGCTGAGTACACCGCCGGTGGCGATAAGCTGCACATGGCGTACACCTTCGACCTACTCAACATGCCCCACTCGGCAAGCTACTTGCGCGAAGTAATTGAGCGTTTCCAACGCTTGGCAGGCGACGCCTGGCCCTGCTGGGCAACCTCCAACCACGATGTGGTGCGTAGCGCGACTCGCTGGGGCGCTGACGAAGACCCCCACGCCTACCCGAAAGTGATGCTGGCGATGCTGTTCTCACTGCGCGGCAGCGTGTGCCTTTACCAAGGTGAAGAGCTGGGCCTGCCGGAAGCCGATGTGCCTTTCGAGCGCATTCAAGACCCCTACGGCAAAGTGCTGTGGCCCGAATTCAAAGGCCGCGACGGCTGCCGCACGCCCATGCCGTGGACTGACGGCGAACAGGGCGGCTTCTCCCCGGTAGAGCCGTGGCTGCCGATGGAAGCTCGCCATCTAGATTTGGCCGTTAGTCGCCAGCAGGACGACCCCAACGCCACGCTCAACAGCGTGCGCGCCCTGCTAGCCTTCCGCCGCAGCCACCCGGCCATGTTCGATGGCGACTTGGCACTGGTAGAGGTTGGCGAAGAGCTACTTGGCTTTACCCGTCAAAAAGGCGATGAGACGCTTCTGTGCGTTTTCAACCTGACCGGACAAGCGCAGCACACTACGCTGCCCGTTGAGATTGCCAGCGACCTAACGGTTGCCAACTTCACCGCCACGCGAGATGGCAACACGCTCTCACTGCCTGCGTATCAAGCCGCCTTTATGCAGGTTGCCTAAACGCCGCCTATAACAGTTAATAACGATAGCCGGCCCGCGACGCTCTTGAGGCCGGCAAGGAGTTACCATGGCAAGTGTTACGCTTGAAAAGGTCAACAAAGTATTTGGCCGAGATCACATTATTAAAGACGTCGATCTTTCCATTGGCGACGGCGAGTTTGTCGTATTTGTCGGCCCCTCTGGCTGCGGTAAATCGACTCTGCTGCGTCTGATTGCCGGGCTGGAGTCCATCAGCGATGGCGATTTGAACATCGGCGGCACCGTGGTGAACGATTTACCGCCTCGGGAGCGCGGCGTGGGGATGGTGTTTCAGTCCTACGCGCTCTACCCGCATATGACCGTTTACGACAACATGGCGTTTGGCCTGAAGCTGGCCAAAACCAACAAAGAGACGGTGCATGAACGGGTAATGAGCACAGCGAAGATTCTCCAGCTGGAAGAGCTTCTGCACCGTAAGCCCAAAGCACTTTCAGGGGGCCAGCGCCAGCGGGTGGCCATGGGCCGCGCCATGGCCCGCGAGCCGCGTATTCTGCTGTTCGATGAGCCGCTCTCTAACCTGGACGCGTCGCTGCGGGTGCAGATGCGCAACGAAATCGCCCGGCTGCATAACCGCCTGGGTTCTACCATGATTTACGTGACCCACGATCAGGTAGAGGCTATGACGCTGGCAGATAAAATCGTGGTGCTCAACCGTGGCCATGTCGAGCAAGTAGGCAGCCCGCATGAGCTCTACCAGCGCCCGGCTACGAAGTTCGTAGCCGGCTTTATTGGCTCGCCCACCATGAATTTCCTGCCTGCCAAACTGCTTAGCGGTGCCGCTGACGGCTGTCGAGTTAACGTTGCAGGATTAGGTGACGTGACCCTGCCCCAAGCGGGCGATGGCTACGCACAAGGCAGCTCGCTGACGCTAGGCGTGCGCCCAGAGCACCTGCGTTTGGAAGCGCCACAGGGGGAGAACTGCTTTGAGATCGTCAACGTTGAGTACTTGGGTAACGAAGTATACGTATACCTTGAGCCGAAAGAGGGCACAACGCTGCTGATCCACCGCAGCGAAGCCCCCAGCCAATGGCAAGAGGGCCAGCAAGTATCACTGGTGCCGGATACCGAGCACGTGCACCTCTTTGACGAGAACGGTGCTGCGTTAATGCTCTCAGAGGCTCGCTCAGCCGCTTAATTCGACAAAGAACAACCCATCACGGCCTTGGCGGTGAAGACAACCTTTCAGATGAGGGTAGTCGGCATACCACCAAGGCCGTTATTCTTGTGCGCGACCACTCAATAATTAGCCTGCGCTATAAAAACAGCCTAGGCACTGCACTTTTTCAGTCAACGCTTTTCACCTGTTTAGGAAGCACCGTGACCGCCCCTCGCCGAATGACTCTAAAGGACCTTGCGCTCGAACTCGGCGTCTCAACCGCGACGATTTCCAACGCGTTTAACCGCCCCGACCAGCTCTCCCCGCTGCTGCGCGACCGTATTCTCAAAGAAGCCAAGCGGCTGGGGTATAGCGGCCCGGATGCCAAAGCCCGCAGCCTGCGCACCGGCCGCTCCAGCATTGTGGCGGTGATACTGGCCGAAAGCCTGACCTACAGCCTGAACGATGCGGTTGCCAGCGAGTTTCTTTCTGGCGTGGCCGAAGTGCTGGATGCCCACGGCCACACCATGCTGCTGCTACCGGGCCGTGGCCACGCGTCCCAGCCGCCCGGCTCGGCCAACATTGCCGATGGCTTTATCGTTTACGGCCTGATGCCCAACAATAAGCTGTTGAATGAGCTTCCTTCACAGCGCCCGCTGGTGTCGGTGGATTTTGATATTGACGGCTGCCCCACAGTGCATATTGATGACCGCGATGCCAGCTACGCGATGGCCATGCACGCCCTCACGCAGCGCCCTTCCCGGCCTGCCATTATTAACTTGCGCCTTACCAAAGAGCACTGCAACGGTCGCGTTACCAAAGCGCACACGATGCTGCCGGACAGCAGCACCATCAGCCGCGCTCGTTTAGACGGCTTTCACGCAGCGCTTAAAGAACATGGCTTCGATACTGGCGAGATACCGCTGTGGAACATTGAAGAGAACGTGTTTGATGTGTGCTCGCCAGTGATTACCGAGATCATCGAGCTACCCGCCGAACAGCGGCCTGACTTATTGCTATGCATGTCAGACCGAATTGCGCTCACCGCGCTGACGCTGGCCGAGCAGCGGGGGATTCCGGTACCAGGAGAGCTGCGGATTACGGGTTTTGACGGCATTGCCGAAGGGCAATATCGGGCACCACGTTTAACCACCGTCCGCCAGGACAGCGCAGAAAAAGGACGTGTGGCGGCCAACATGATCTTAGGGCGAATACCCAAAACCCAGCAGCTGCTCAAAACCGAGCTGCTGCTGGGCGATACCTGCCCTTGAGGGGTGAGCCAAGCGTTATTGAGCAGCTTTCTGCATCGCGATGGCGGTATCTAGCATCCGATTAGAGAAGCCCCACTCATTGTCGTACCACGCCATGATTTTCACTAAGCGACCGTTCACACGGGTGTGGTTGGCGTCGAAGGTGGACGAGTGCGCATCGTGATTGAAGTCGATAGACACCAGCGGTTGAGCGTTAACGGCCAATACCGGAGAGCTGGCGGCGGCTTTCTCAACAATCGCATTAATCTCTTCCTTGGTGGTATCGCGACCCGCGTTGAACGTTAGATCCACCAGCGAGACGTTGATCACCGGCACACGCACCGCCAAACCATCGAACTTGCCCGCCAGCTCCGGCAATACCAAACCCACGGCGGCAGCTGCGCCGGTTTTGGTCGGAATCATGGAGTGGGTGGCACTGCGCGCGCGGTAGGGGTCCGAATGGTAAACGTCCGATAAGTTTTGGTCGTTGGTGTAGGCGTGCACGGTGGTCATCAGGCCGTTTTCAATACCCACCGCATCGTTTAGCGCTTTGGCAACAGGGGCTAAGCAGTTGGTGGTGCAGGACGCATTCGACACCACTTTATGGTCAGCGGTGAGAATTTCGTCATTCACTCCGTACACAATGGTGGCATCCGCATCCGGGCTGGGCGCAGAGATCAACACACGCTTGGCACCGGCAGCAATATGCTTGGCCGCTGCCTCGCGCTTGGTAAACAGGCCGGTACACTCCATGACCAAATCAATATGCATGGAGGCCCAAGGCAAGTTAGCCGGATCGCGCTCTGATGAAATCGCAATGCGGTCGCCGTCCACGCTGATGCTTTCTGCATCATGCTCAACCGCAAACGGAAAGTGCCCATGGACGGTGTCGTGGCGCAGCAGATGCGAATTGAGAGAGGGGTCGCCCAGATCATTAATCGCAACAACCTGCACACGATCACGGTAGCCGTTTTCGTACAGCGCGCGCAGCACATTGCGACCAATCCGTCCAAAACCGTTAATGGCAACTCTTATTGTCATGGTAGCACCTCAATCAAACAGTGGTCGTAGATAGCGTATTTTGTAAAAAAATTACTAAAAATACGTATTTAATCACCTTGAGGCCGATTGAAACCTGCTATAACCGCCCTTCAAGGCTAAAAATCATCCAATATGTAGTAAAATTACTATATAAAGACTATCGTAGTCCAATACTTAATCAACGATTCATCCGCCCTTTTTCCGGGCTTTGTTCAGCCCACGCTGCTCATCAGGAGTCACTACCATGACCAACACCCCGCTCCCTGCCCCTCTCCGTCGTACCAAAATCGTCGCCACGCTTGGCCCAGCCAGTGATCGCCCCGGAGTGTTGGAAGCCATGCTAAAAGCGGGCGTGGATGTGGTGCGGCTGAATTTCTCTCACGGCTCCGCTGATGATCATCGCCGCCGCCTCGCCGCAGTGCGCGAGATCGCCCAGCGCCTAGGCCGCAGCGTCGCGGCACTCGGTGACCTGCAAGGCCCTAAAATCCGTATTTCCCGCTTTACGGAAGGCGCCATTCATTTAGACATCGGTCAAGCGTTTGTGCTCGATATGGCGATGGATGCCAATAGCGGCACCGCCGAGCGTGTGGGCTGTGACTATAAAGCACTCATCGATGACGTCGCCCCTGGCGACCGTCTGCTGCTGGACGATGGTCGCGTCGTATTGGATGTCACCAGTGTTGTCGGGCAAGAAGTTCACACCCGAGTTCACGTCGGCGGCAAACTGTCCAACAATAAAGGTATTAACAAGCAAGGCGGCGGCTTGTCGGCACCGGCCCTCACCGACAAAGATAAGCAGGATCTGAAAACGGCCATTGAGATTGGCGTGGACTATTTGGCCGTCTCCTTCCCGCGCCATGCCGCCGATATGCAAGAAGCCCGCGCGCTGCTGGGTGAGGAAGGCAAAGAGATTGGCCTGGTCGCCAAGCTTGAGCGCGCAGAAGCCGTGGCCAACGATGAAACCTTAGACGCCATCATTGAAGCCTCAGAGGCAGTGATGGTCGCCCGTGGCGACTTGGGCGTAGAGATTGGTGACGAAGCGCTGATCGGTACGCAAAAGCGCATCATCAAGCATGCCCGCACGCTCAATCGCGCGGTGATTACCGCCACGCAGATGATGGAGTCGATGATCGAATCGCCGCTACCCACCCGCGCAGAAGTGTTCGACGTGGCTAACGCCGTGCTCGACGCCACCGATGCCGTCATGCTCTCTGCCGAAACGGCAGCGGGCGACTATCCGGTGGAAACCGTTGAGGCTATGAACCGCGTCTGCCTGGGTGCCGAGCGGGAGCGCATTGCCCAAGCCTCCGGCCACCGTATCCATGAAGGCTTTGAGCGGATCGACGAAACCATCGCACTGTCGGCCATGTACGCCGCCAACCATCTGACGGGCGTGCGCGCCATTGCCTGCATGACCTCTACCGGCTACACGCCGCTGATTGCCTCGCGCATTCGTTCAGGCTTACCGATTGTTGGCTTGGCCCACAGCCCCATCGCCCAGCGGCGCATGGCGCTCTATCGCGGCGTGGTCTCGATTCCGTTTGATACCACTCATATGGAAGCCGCCGACGTCAACAAAGAAGCCATTAAGCTGCTGAAGGCGCATGGATTGGCACGCCCCGGCGAGCATGTCATTCTTACTCGCGGCGACCATATGAACGCCCACGGCGGCACCAACACCATGAAAGTATTGGCCGTCGACGCCGAATAGATAACCGCCTCGCCGCGCTATGAATAACAAGCGAATGACCAGGAGAGCTATGCCATGAACGACGCCCGCCCACCCCGCCAAGCCGTGCGCACGCTAGACGCCTGTAAGCGCATTGCGCTGATTGCCCACGATGGCAAAAAAACCGAGATGCTGGAGTGGGCAACGCGCTGGCAAGACACACTCAGCCAGCACACGCTGATTGGCACAGGCACCACCGCAGGGCGGCTGAAAACCGCCCTGGGGCTAGACGTTGAAGGCTTAATGAGCGGGCCGCTGGGCGGCGACCAGCAGATTGGGGCGCGCATCGCGGAGCAGCAGTTGGACGTGCTGATCTTCTTTTGGGACCCCTTTGCACCGCAGCCCCACGACCCGGACGTGAAAGCACTGCTGCGTTTAGCGGCGCTATGGAACGTGCCGGTAGCGTGTAATGCGGCCAGCGCCGACTTTCTGCTCTCCTCGCCCTATCTTAGCGAACGCTACGATATGTCGATTCCAGACGCGAATGCCTGGGCACAGGCACGCACGGTATAAACCGCGCGCCCTGCGCTCAGCGGGTACGCAGGTGGCGCGCTACCACCTGCTGCCCGCACTGGTAGCTTCCGTTCATCGCACCCAGCGCGCACTGCAGCGTTAATTCTGCGATGCGGTCATAATCCTGCAACGCCGAATTGACCGGCTGGGGCAGAAAATCTAACAGGCGGTGGTCACCAAACGTGGCTAACCGCAGCGTCTCTGGCAGTCCGCCTTGAGCGAGCAGCTCATCAAACACACCTTCCATGAGTGCAT
Organism: Vreelandella venusta; assembly: GCF_044809155.1. Taxonomy (GTDB): domain Bacteria; phylum Pseudomonadota; class Gammaproteobacteria; order Pseudomonadales; family Halomonadaceae; genus Vreelandella; species Vreelandella venusta_B. Next base: position 1,241,137 of record NZ_CP085241.1, on the reverse strand, counting down.
AAGACGCCGTGACCAGCGCGTCGATCTCACCTACCGCCAAGGCTTGCTTAGCCAGCTCAACGCCTACGTCACGCTCATAGCGCTCGCCGCTAAAGGTGACGGCTTCGACTCCCTGCCCTTCTAATGCCGCCAAGAATCCCGCCCGGCGCTCGCGGCTAACCGACAGCTCGGGCATGGCGTCTAGCCAGGCGATGCGACGCGTTGAACTCGTCATCACCGAACGTGTTAACGCATAAGCCGCGTCATGATCATTGCTCACCACGCTGGCAAAGCGCTCAGGCGAAAGCCCCCGATCCATGCCTACCACACTCCACCCTGCATCGAGCAAATCAGCGTAAAAAGCATCGTTTTCTGGCAGGCAGCTGGCGGTAATCAGCACTTCACAGCGCTGGGCGCGCAGCGCTAGAGCCAGCGTGCGCTCGCTCTCTGCACAGTCATCAGAACTCACCACCAGCAGCTGGTAGCCGCGCTCGCGAGCACCGCGCTCCAAGCGTTTAGCGAGGCGCGCATAGCTGATGTTTTCTAAATCCGGGACGATCAGGCCAATCAACCGGCTAGCGCCACGGCGCAGCGCGGCGGCCTGAGGGTCAATGTGATAACGGTGCTGACGCACCACGGCCATGACTTTGTCGATGGTGGCTGAACTAATGCGCCGCTGTTCAGCCTGGCCGTTGATTACATAGCTTGCCGTGGTGCGCGAAACCCCGGCAAGCCGGGCAATGTCGGCAAGTGTCATGCTGGTTTCTCCCTAAATGAAGACGGCAGTTTAGCAGCCGTTTTACCCTCTTCAGACAAAAGTCTAAAGAAACAACCCTTGTGCCAAAAAGTGAATCGATTCAGCATAGCCAACTAACCACAGGTGACACGATTCATCCAGCTAACCTTAACGATCTACGACTAACGTTTTATTTGCGCACCTTCGCCGCCAATCGCAGACGTTGCCGTTGCCTGGCCGCGTTTACAGGAGAACCCTATGTTGACACTCGGCCCCGATGAAATCTTGCTCGACCGCCACGCGGACAACTGGCAAGCTGCGCTCGACAGCGCCGCCAACGCCCTGGCAGAGGCTGGCTTGGTGGCGGCCGAGTACCGCGATGGCCTTCACGCCCGCGAAGCGCAGTCCTCAACGTACCTAGGCAACGCAATTGCCATTCCCCACGGCACTCCTGAAAGCCGCCATCACGTCAAACGTACCGGTGTGCGGGTGCTGCAGTTCCCTCAGGGTGTACAGTGGCACGACGGCAACACCGTACATGTGCTGGTCACCATTGCGGCACAAAACGACGAGCACCTGGACATTCTGCGCCAGCTTACCCACGTTCTCGACCGCGACGGCGTAGCAACTGAGTTGGCCCGCGCCAGCTCCGCCGCCGATGTCGCCCGCCTGCTCTCGAAGCCGACATTAGCGCCGCGCCTAGATGCCGATACGCTATGTGTTAACTTTCCCGCCCGCGACCCGCAGGAACTAGCCCTGGCGGCCGCGGCCCGGCTGCGCCAAAGCGGCTGCGTGGATAACGGCTTTATTAGTGCCGTGGCGAGCGCCCAACCCCAGTGGTTGGGTAAAGGCTTATGGCTTTCAAGCCACGCCCAAGGGGTGAACCAGCCCGCACTAGGCGTGGCAACGCCCGCCGATAGCACCATCGAGCACGGCGGTCATCCGGTTCATGCGCTGTTCTGCCTGGCCGCCAGCGGCGATGCCCACCGGCCGCTGCTCGAGCAGTTGATGGCGGTACTAGAGAACGGCGAAAGCGATAGCTTTGTGGGCAAAAACAGCGCTCAGCTACTGGCGGCGCTGGCCGGTGAAACCGCCAGCACCCAAACCCGCCGCGTGCGAGTTCTGAACCCCCACGGCCTGCACGCTCGCCCGGCTAAACAGCTGGTACAAATCGCCCGCGCCCAGCCCATGCCCATCAACGTGCGCCTGGAAGAAGGCAGCGCCACCACGGTATCCGCTGCCAGCTTGACCAAAGTGATTGGCCTGGGTGCGCGCCGTGGCCAATGGCTGATCTTCTCTGCCGAAGGCGAACAGGCAAGCGCCGCGCTAGATGCCATTGCCGCCGCTATCGAAGAGGGCTTGGGTGAAAAAGTCACGCCGTTCGACGGGGGCCGCGATGCCACGCCCGCTGCCAACGCCAGCAAGCCTGCCGTGGAGCCGCTGGCCGCCGACAAGCCGCACCCCGGCGTGGCGGCCTCACCGGGGTTAGCGATTGCCCCGGTATTTGTTATTCGCCCGATGCAGTTTGATTATCCTGAGCATGCCAGCGACCCCACCCAAGAGATCGCACGCTTAGAGGCCGCTCTCAAAGAGGGCGCTGCCCAGCTGCAGGCGCTGGTACACAACGCCCCTGGCGGCGAAGTGGCTGATATTCTCTCTATGCACGAAGAGATGCTCGACGACCCCGAACTGCACCAGGCGGCGATTGACGCCATCCGCGAAGGCCGCTCGGCGGAAGCGGGCTGGTGGGAAGCTATCGACACCGCCGCCCACGCCCAAGAGATGCTGGCAGACCGGCTGCTGGCCGAACGCGCCGCCGACCTGCGCGATGTAGGCCGCCGCGTGCTTGGCGTGCTTTGCGACGTTACCCTGCCCGAGCCACCCGATCATCCCTATATTTTGGTGATGGACGATATCGGCCCTTCTGATGTGGCCCGTTTGGATACATCCCGCGTGCGTGGCCTGCTGACCGTTCGCGGCGGCGCGACCGCCCACAGCGCGATTCTGGCCCGCGCGCTGGGCATTCCTGCCGTAGTCGGTGCCGATGAAGCGGTGATGGCGCTACACAACGGCGGCATGATGATTCTGGATGGCGAGCGCGGCCGCGTAACTTCGCAGCCGTCTGAAGAGCGCCTGCGCCGCGCCGAGCAGCAGTTGCTCGACCAGCAGCAGCGTGAAGCGGATGCCTGGGAGCTGCGCTTTGAGCAAGCGCAAACCCGCGACGGTCATAAGGTGGAAGTGGCTGCCAACCTGGGCAACACCGCCCACGCCGCCGATGCGGTAGAGCGCGGCGCGGAAGGGGTCGGCCTGCTGCGCACCGAGTTCCTGTTTATGGCCTACTCCAGCGCTCCGGATCTCGCTACGCAAATCGCCGAATACCGTGAAGCCACCGATGCCCTCAATGGCCGCCCGCTCGTCGCCCGCACCCTGGACGTCGGCGGCGACAAGCCGCTGCCCTACTGGCCGGTGCCCCAGGAAGACAACCCCTTCCTCGGCCTGCGCGGTATTCGCTTAGCGCTGACCCAACCAGAAGTGCTGGAAACTCAGATTCGCGCACTGCTGATGGCCGCCGTCGGCAAACCGCTACGCATCATGCTGCCGATGGTTAAAGACGTGGCCGAGTTCCGCGCAGCGAAGGCGATTTATGACCGACTGCTCAAAGAGATCGCCCCCCAGCAGCGCGCCACCGACGTACAGCTTGGCGTGATGATTGAGGTGCCCTCCAGCGCCTTGTTAGCACCCACGTTGGCCGCCGAAGTCGACTTCTTCTCAGTCGGCACCAACGACTTAACGCAGTACACCCTCGCAATTGACCGTGGCCACCCAGAGCTTTCTGCCCAAGCCGATGGCCTGCACCCGGCGGTACTGCGATTGATTCAAATGACCGTTGAGGCCGCCCATGCACAAGGCAAATGGGTCGGCGTGTGTGGTGAACTGGCTTCTGATGCCATGGCCGTGCCGGTTCTGGTGGGCTTAGGTGTCGATGAACTCTCGGTGAGCGCACGCCAAATCCCGCTGGTCAAAGCCCGCCTGCGCGAGTTTGATCTTGCCCAAGCCCAGGCCAGCGCCCAGCTAGCGCTGAGCAAAGCCACCAGCGACGAAGTCCGCGACGCCTTGGAGGCCAGCTAATGGCACGAGTTGTCTGTATTACGCTGAACCCGGCGCTGGATCTCGCCTTCAACCTCGATGCGCTGACGCTGGGGCACGTCAACCGCCCCACCGGCGCGCAGCTGGAAGCCGCAGGTAAAGGGGTGAACGTCGCGCGGGTATTGGCAAGCCTGGGCCACGAGGTGATTGTCAGTGGCTTCTTGGGCGAAGAGAACGACGCCCCTTTCAGCCTTGCCTTCCCCCGTTACGGCGTCGAAGATGCCTTCGTGCGGGTGCCGGGCAACACGCGCATCAACGCCAAACTCGCCGAGCAGAGCGGCCGTGTGACCGACATCAACGGCCCCGGCATGCCCATCGAATCCGCCCATCTGGAGGCTTTACGCATCACACTAAGCGGCCTGTTTGAAAGTAGCGCGCCGCCTGAGGCCGTGGTGGTCGCGGGCAGCCTGCCTCCCGGCATCGACCAGCCCGCGTTTGGCGAGCTGCTTGCCTTCCTGAAAGGTTTCGGGGTGCCGCTGTGGGTGGATACCAGCGGACCGGCGCTGCTCACGGCGATTGCCGCGCAGCCTGCCGCCGTAAAACCCAACGAAACCGAGCTGGCCGACTGGGCCGGTAGCGCGCTTGATAGCGACCAACAGCGCCAAGCCGCCGCCGAGCGGCTGCACGCCAGCGGCATCGAACACGCGCTTATTTCAGCGGGTGCCGAAGGCGTTTTATGGGTGAGCCAGCACGGCACCTGGCAATCCACGCCGCCGACCGTCACTGCCACCAATACCGTTTGCGCGGGCGACACCTTTGTGGCCGGCATGCTCCACGGGCTGCTAAGCCAGCACTCGCCCGACGATACGCTTCGTTTCGCCACGGCGCTTTCTGCCGAAGCGGTACGCCATGTTGGTGTGGGCACTTCCCACGCCGATGATTTTGACTCACTCCAACAACAGACCCGGGTACGGCGTCTTGACGACACCCACACCGAGGGAGCCACGCGATGAACCTAATCCTGATTACCGCCTGTCCCAGCGGCATGGCGACCACTTTCCTGGCCGCCAAGCGCCTAGAGCAAGCCGCCACGCGGCTGGGCTGGAACGTTCATGTAGAGATGCACGGCGAGATTGCGCCGCTGCAAGCCGCCAGCGCCGAGCAGATTGCTAACGCCGATTTGATCGTCGTGGCCGCCGACCACGTACCCGCTCCGGAACGTTTTGAAGGCAAGCGGCTATTCCAGGCTCCTATTGCCAGCGCCCTGCCCGGCCCCAGCGCCTTTTTAAGCCAAGCCAAGCGGGAAGCACCGATCTACAGCGCCCCGGCAGCCACTGCTGCGGCCCCGGCCATCAGCGCAGACGGCAAAAAAATCGTTGCCGTCACCGCCTGCCCCACCGGCGTTGCTCACACCTTTATGGCCGCCGAAGCGCTGGCCGAAGCGGGTAAGGCCATGGGCCACCAGATCCGCGTGGAAACCCAAGGCTCAGTGGGCGCGCAAAACAAACTCACGGAAGCGGAAATCGCCGACGCTGACGTGGTCGTATTGGCCTGCGACATCGAAGTGGATCCTTCACGCTTTGCAGGTAAGCGTATTTATCGTACGTCTACCAGTAACGCGCTGAAAAAGCCGCGCCCGACCCTTGAAGCCGCCTTCACCGATGCCGCTGTGGAAGACGGCACCAGCGCCGCCAGTGGCGCCACCGCCAAAAAAGGCATGAAAGAGAAAGGCGTCTATAAACACCTGCTGACCGGTGTTTCCTTTATGCTGCCCATGGTGGTGGCGGGTGGCTTGTTAATAGCCCTCTCGTTCGTGTTCGGTATCGAAGCGTTCCAGGAAGAAGGCACCCTGGCCGCCGCGCTGATGCAGATTGGTGGCGGCACGGCCTTCGCGCTGATGATTCCCGTTCTGGCGGGTTACATCGCCTACTCCATCGCCGACCGCCCCGGCATTGCCCCCGGCATGATTGGCGGTATGCTCGCCGCCGAGATTGGCTCTGGGTTTATCGGCGGTATTCTGGCCGGTTTCCTGGCGGGCTACGTGGCCCTCGCCGTCACGCGCTACGTGAAACTGCCCTCCAGCGTTGAGTCGCTCAAACCGATTCTGATCATCCCGCTGATTGCCAGCTTGGTCACCGGCCTGACGATGATCTACGTGATTGGCGAGCCGGTGGCTGCCGTGCTGAGCGCGCTCACCAGCTTCCTGGAGTCCATGGGCTCGACCAACGCCGTGCTGCTGGGCATTCTGCTCGGAGCCATGATGTGCTTTGACCTAGGTGGCCCGGTCAACAAAGCGGCCTACACCTTTGGCGTCGGCCTGCTGGCCTCTGAAACCTACGGCCCAATGGCGGCGATCATGGCCGCCGGCATGGTGCCCGCGATTGGTATGGGTATTGCCAGCTTCGTGGCGCGTAACAAGTTCTCCGCCCCCGAGCAGGAAGCGGGCAAAGCCTCGTTTGTGCTTGGCCTGTGCTTTATTAGTGAAGGCGCGATTCCCTTCGCGGCGAAAGACCCGCTGCGCGTGATTCCCGCCTGTATCGCCGGTGGCGCGGTCACGGGTGCGCTTTCTATGCTGGTGGGTGCCAAACTGATGGCCCCTCATGGCGGTATCTTTGTGCTACTAATCCCCAATGCCATCACGCCTGCCCTACTCTATCTCGGCGCGATCATTGTAGGTTCTTTGATCACCGGCTTGGGCTACGCGTTTATCAAACGTGGTGCTGCCCAAGTAGCCGTTGCCAGCTAAACGCTGCACACTGACATTCCCCAGGGCGGGTCTAACCCGCCTTTTGGTAGATATGGCGCTCCACCACTCAAAAAAGTGTTTTATTACCCACTTTGATTCACATTTCTTTATCAAACGCTTTAATAATGCGCAATATGTAGTATTTTTACATAAATAAAAGTCGTGATGAGAGCACGCGCTGCCCCATCAGTAACAACGATGCACAAACGCTGTAAAAACAATAGGACCGCCCGTTATGTTCCAACTCACTCGCAGTGTCACTTGGCAGGCCCTAGAGCGCCTGCGCGATAAAACCGCCAACGACCGCATTCGTGACTATTTTACGAGTGACCCACAGCGCTTTGAAAAAATGAGCCTACGCGTTGGCGGCCTGTTCCTCGACTATTCAAAGCATCACGTTTCTGATGAAGTGCTGGCCAAACTCATCGAGCTAGCCGACCACTCCGCCCTGGTACAGCGCCGCGCCCAGATGTTCTCTGGCGACATTATTAACGTGACCGAGAACCGTCCGGTACTCCACACCGCCCTACGCCATTTGGGCGATGAGCCGGTGTATGTGGACGGCGAAGACGTGATGCCAGAAATCACCCGCACCCGCGAGCAGATCAAGCTGTTCTCGGAAGCGGTGCGTAGCGGCGAGTGGAAAGGCTATAACGGCCAGCGCATTAAAGACGTGGTCAATATCGGTATTGGTGGCTCGGACCTCGGCCCCAACATGGCGGTGCGTGCGCTGTTGAAGTATCGCCACCCGGAGCTGCACTTCCACTTTGTTTCTAACGTGGACGGCACCCATATTCAGAAAGTGCTGTCGCGGCTAGACCCCGCCACCACGCTGTTTATCGTCTCTACGAAAACCTTCTCCACCCAGGAAACCCTGCTCAACGCCAAGACCGCGCGGCGCTGGTTCCTGGAAAACGCCGGAGAAGACGCCGATGTGGGCGCGCACTTTATTGCCGCTTCCACCAACCGCAAAGCGGCGATGGAGTTCGGCATTCGCGAAGAGAACGTGTTTGAGTTTTGGGCCTGGGTGGGCGGCCGCTACTCCATGTGGTCTTCCATCGGTTTGCCCATTGCGCTCTCGATTGGATTTGAAGGCTTTATCGAGCTGCTGGAAGGCGCGCATGAGATGGACCGCCACTTTATCGAAGCGCCTTTCGCTCAAAACATGCCGGTCCTCATGGCGCTGATCGGCATCTGGTACATCAACTTTATCGGCGCAGAAACCCAGGCCATCGTGCCCTACGACCAAGCGTTGAACCAACTGCCCTCCTTCCTGCAGCAGTTGGATATGGAGTCTAACGGTAAGTCGGTAGATATTTTCGGCCACCCGGTGAACTACAAAACCGGCCCGATTGTATGGGGCCAAACCGGCTCCAACGGCCAGCACGCCTTCTTCCAGCTGCTGCACCAAGGCACCCGCTATGTGCCCATCGACTTTATCGCCTCGCTCAAGCCGGAACCGGGCGTGGAAGACCACCACTTCGCCCTGCTGACCAACATGTTGGCCCAAGCCAACGCCTTTATGGAAGGCAGCCAAGGCGACAGCAAAGAGCTCAGCCAGCTAGACCCCTACAGCTGCCCCGGCAACCGCCCCTCCAGCACCCTACTGCTCGACGAGCTAACGCCGAAAAACCTGGGCGCGCTGATTGCGCTCTACGAGCACAAGGTGTTCGTGCAGGGCGTGATCTGGAACATCAACTCGTTCGACCAGTGGGGCGTACAGCTAGGCAAGCGCATCGCCGGTGAAATCAGCGAGCGCATCGACGCCAACGCCGCCGACTTCGACGCTTCTACGCAGGGGCTGCTGGAGCTGGTGCGCGCTCACTTTCCGAGCACGACGCATCAAACCCAGAACGCTGAACCCGAAAGCAGTGCTAAAAAACCGGTGCGGAAGAAGCGCTAAGATAATAGACAGATTCATAGACGAGTGCATAGCTAGGTGAGCAAAACGCCTTGGCAAAACGCCTTGGCAAACTGCCAAGGCGTTTTTAGCTCAAAAGCCTATTAATATCGAAAAAAGCTTCAGCCGCACCTCAATATTGTTACAAGGTGAACCCCATGCAGCATCTTCACCAAGCCATCCAGCGCTGCCCACGGGTGGCGGTATACGGCACGTTAAAGCACGGCCATCGCAATCATCATTGGTTAAACGGCGCTGATATGCTGGGCCAAGATCGTTTAACACAGATCACGCTTTACGACCTTGGCCTCTACCCAGGCGCTAAACTCATGCCATCCACAGGGGTGGTCGTGGAGATATACGCCATTAACGCTGAACTGCTAGCGCGGCTGGATGAACTAGAAGATTACCTGCATCATTCCCCCGCAAAAGGAATGTACGATCGGACATTATTAGTCACCCAGTATGGTGATGCTTGGTGCTATATCTACAACCCAGCGGTTGAAGCAGCACCTGTGATTAGGTGTGGCGAGTGGTAAACCTAAGCTAGCGACTATGCCAGTAATGCGACATACATCCGCTAGCTGAGAAAGCGCTAACAGGGACATTACCCTTTTTCCGTAACATCTTCTGCTTGAAAGAGCGTAAATTTATGATTACAGCTTCTGCAAGTAGCGGTATAAATTGGGCCACTTTTATTCACTACAACGGAGCGCGATTTACACTCAGCACAAGCAGGCTTCATCGGCGTGTTTTGGTGGCAATTCCCACAGCGGACAAAATAACCATACTTACCGTAGCGGTCTTCCAGCATATGCGTTTCGCCGCAATGCCGGCACAATAATAGAGTTGAGCGTGGAGCTTCCACCACGGCAGACTCTCGCACGATATTTACTACATTTTCTTGAGTGGGCTGTGAGGGCTGGTAATTTTCCCTAGCCTCGGCATCCTGCTGAATTAAAAAGTCACCTATCGCTAAAAGCTCTCGTTCGTTGAAACGGGCACGCCCTTTCAATACCGACAACGAACCTAGCGAACCAATCAGCTTCTTCACGTGCTCTACCACAAACTCTGACTTCACCGTAAGCTCGGATATTCTTGCTGGCATCTTCTTACGGTCTAAAATGGCAGAGCTTGAAACGGCACATAGTACATGCCACTCTCGCCCTCCCACCTGGCCTTGAATGCCAAGAATTTTCCGCACGAACTGCTCAACATTTGCGCGCAAGAGGTTTTTCAATAAGTCCTGCTGGAGTTCAGCTTGCCGCAAGGGAGATGGCATTCCACGCCACTCTCCGCGATAGCTGCGAGACCACTCCCCTTCAGCGTTCACATTAACTTCACCACTAATGCTCTTGGATTCAATGACGATAAAACCAAATGGATAAACTATCAGATGGTCGATCTGCGCGTTTTCTCCACAGTGCGTCAAACGCAAATCGTTAAAAACAAGCACTTGATCGTTATCCCCAAATTCGCGGCGCAAGTGAAACGCTACATCCTTTTCTTGTTGATAACCGTAATGGCTGCGTTTGTCAGTTGTCACTAAGGCATCTTTTTCCTTCAAGATCACTGTATTTTTCTCCTTAGCCAAGCTTCAAGCGCGCTCCTTTGACCCACTATAACTAACTGCCCACCCGCTTGGCCTTAAAACCCAACGTTTACCCAACCCTGACAAAAATATGAGCACCCGCCCACTGCTGCTGATTAAAGCATCTCACACGTTATCTACGCATGTAGAAAACCTACCACCCCAGCATATTCTCCAGCTCGGTAGCACGCTGGGTGGTTTCCCGTAAAAAGCATTCATTACTCACCACCTGGGCTAGCGTGCCGCCCGCCGTGGCGTAGAAATTGCAGTTGGCGTCACGGTAATTGATCCATAGCCGTTGGGCGGCGAGCAACGCTTCGCGGCGCTCTTCAGAAAGCTCACTTCGGGCATCGCTGTAGGCTGTATTTAGCCGTGCATCTTGAACGGCCATTTCATCGGCAATACAGTTAAGCATGTTCACGGTAACGCCACCGGAGGCATCCATGCATTTGCTGTAGCGAGCACTATATTCATCATCGGCGCTGCTTTGCGCAGCCGCCGTGAGTGCTAAAAACACACAAAACACATATGTTACTAACTGATAAATCTTCTGCATAAGTACTCTATATCAAGTGTAAGAACCAGCTTAGCGCTAATGAGCTGGCGACTCGTGCTGTCTATAAATAGCGCACCGCTGTGTCGCCTTACATGCTAAACAGCAAGATTAGATTAATTTAAATGAGATTATCATTATGATATGCGGGGAGCTAGTTTTTCTGGGTAATACTTTTGCTTACTGGGTATAGCCTAAATATTCGCCACTCAAAGGATCATCGAAAATGTTAATGGCTGAGGCATATGAGCGGTAATGTGAAAGCCATTACTCCAGCACATGAAATGACACGCTAAAAAATGCCGAGAAATTACTTGTCCATTGCTGCGAACATATAATTCTTGGGTCACCGTAAAAGCGTACCGAAAACGTTCACACCCTATCAGAACGAACTATCTATGCATCGTACCTTTCTAAATTAGTCAGCGACACTGCACTACGAAGCACTACCTTCCTAACCTCGTTTTGAAAGGCGGAAGTAGTTGGTTTCCAAAACCACCTAACTCTTGCCGCGCCTCGCCAACACTTTATACTGTACAAATAAACATATCCCTTATGATCACTCACGAGGTGGCAGATGACATCACTGGATTCCTCTCGCGCTACCGTGCATAAAGGGCGCGGTGCAACCTACGACCCGCATAACCGCTTTGCCCCTACCCGCAGCGTGGCGGAGGATGACGGCTGGTGGCAGGATGAAGCCTCTACCTCGCTAGCGACAGAAGTGCGCGAGGAAGCCAGTAAAAGCGCGCTCTCTTGGAACAACTCTCCAGACCTACCTTTTGATCGTTCGCTTAATCCTTATCGCGGCTGTGAACATGGCTGTGTCTACTGCTACGCGCGCCCATCTCACGCCTATTGGGATTTATCGCCGGGGCTGGATTTTGAAACCAAACTGATCGCCCGCCGCGGGCTGGTGGAGCATTTAAAAGAGGAGCTTTGCCACCCTCACTATGTTTGCCGACCCATTAACCTCTCCGGCAATACCGACTGTTACCAGCCGCTAGAAGCCACCTACCAAACCACTCGCCGCTTGCTAGAATTGCTGTTGGCTTGCCGCCACCCGGTGACGCTAGTCACGAAAAGCACGCTGATTTTGCGGGATATCGATCTACTAGCAGAAATGGCCGAGTATCGCTTGGTGCGGGTGTTCGTGAGCTTGACCAGTCTAGACGCTAACCTAAAGCGCAAGCTGGAACCCCGTGCGGCATCGCCGCAGGCGCGCCTGAAAGTGATTCGTGAGCTAAACACGGCGGGAATACCGGTGGGCACGCTGGTATCGCCGATTATTCCCGGCCTGACCGACCACGAAATTGAGCGCATTCTGGAAGCCGCCAGCCGTGCCGGGGCGCGCACCGCGACTTGGATGCTGCTGCGGCTGCCCCACGAGGTCGCGCCGCTGTTTGAAGCTTGGCTCAACGCCCACTACCCCGAGCGAGCGCCTAAAGTGATGAGCTTCATTCGCCAATGCCGAGGCGGCCAGAACTACGACGCGCAGTTTGGAAAGCGCTTTCGCGGTGAAGGGGTATTTGCCGACTTGATAGCCCAGCGCTTTAAGCGCGCTAGCCGCCAGTGGAACATGCAGCCCCGCACAGAGCAGGGGTTGAATACCCGCGATTTTCGCCCGCCCCGGGCACAGGGGGATTTATTCATTTAAGCTAGGCAGCACACGAATAAGTTGCCGCCAAGGAAACCGAATGCTCCAACTCAGTAAAACCAAGTCGAGTTTTTACCGTCGCCTGTACGTTGCACATCTAATTGAGCAAGGTGTCGCGAGCGTGCCTGCGCTTATTGAGGCGACCGGCATGCCACGGCGCACCGCGCAAGATACGATCGCGTCCCTAGCGGAACTGGATATCGAGTGTGTGTTCGAGAAAGGCGAAGGTGAACGGCATAATATTGGCCACTACACCATTAAACACTGGGGTGCGATTGACGCTCAGTGGGTGGCCTCGAATGCGGAGCGTTTGGGGCAAGCGCTGGGGTATCGTTAACGTCGCCTGTTTAGGCCCACGCCAACCTTGCCACATTGAGCATAACGCTAAGTGAGCTAGCCGCCATAGCCAACACAGCGACTAGTGGTGGTATCGCCATCACCACCACTAAGCCAATGGCTAAAGTATTATAAAGTACTGAAAACGTAAGATTTTGCACCATTACTCGGCGCGTGCGCTTAGCAATGTTTAATAGCCGCACCACGCCACCCACTCCTGGCGTCAGCAACTGCGCAGCAGCGCCCTCCCGAGCGGCCTCACTTGCCTGCATAGGCGCTAACCCCACCCCAGCTGCGGCTAGACTGAGCGTGTCGTTCACGCCATCGCCTACGTACAGCGTGGGCGATGGCAGTGCGGTCAGCAGTTTTGCTTTGGCCTCAGGCGAGCGTTGGGCATAGCAAGCCTCTTTAGGTAGCCCTACCTGCTGACCCAGCCAACTCACGGGACCTTGGCGGTCACCGCTGATCATCGCCAGCCCATAACCTGCGACTTGTAGCTGCTGTATGGTTGCTTGAGCGTCAGTTACCGGCTGATCAGCTAGATATAGCGTGGCAAGCCAGCCCTCGCTATCTGCCACCACTACTTGAGAAGCAAAGTCATAGGCAGGATCTTGGGCGTTTTCAGATAAGGCCTGGTCCTGGCGCTCAAGCTGTGCGCTCACCCACACGGCATTGCCTAAGAACCACTGTTCACCGTTAGTAAACACGATGCGTTGACCACTACCAGGGAAGTCTTTTCGTTGCGCCACCTCGTAACCCACTTGGCATTCAGAAGTGGTTGCCCACTGCAGCAGGCCATACGCAAGCGGATGCTCGCTGTGCTTCAAGGCAGAACCCAGCATTTGCGGAAAGTCGATGTGATGGGAATTGCGCACATCAGCGTGCAGTACGCGATGCTGCCCACGAGTTAACGTGCCGGTTTTATCAAAAGCGATAACGCGCACATTGGCGAGCACCTCAAGGGCGGCCGGGTCACGTAGGGCAATGCCCTGCTGCAACGCTTGACTGCTGCCTGCTAAATTAGAAAGCGGCACCGCCAGGCCTACCGCGCAGGGGCAGGCCACCACTAAGACAGAAAGTGCACGCACGGTGGCCTCTTCCCACCCCACCCCAAAAAGCAACGCAGCAGGCAGCGTCAAAACCCCAAGTACGAGCGCAGCGGGACTTAACCAAGCGGCAAACCGCTCGGCTAAGGTTTGTAGTTCGCCCTTTTGGGCCTGAAAACGGCGCATTTGTTCGCACAACTTATCCACCCGCCGCTGCCCAACCGGTGCTGTGACTCGAATCGTCAGGGGAGCTGCCCCATTTAAAGAGCGGCAGCCTGCATACACCTTCTGCCCCTTGGTAAAGAAGCGTGGCACGCTTTCACCGGAGAGGGTCGCCGTATCTATCCAACCCGAGGTTTCCAGCGTACCGTCCAACGGAATTGTCTCACCCTGGGCCACGTCTATTTGTGCGCCCTGGGCAACGTCTTCAACGGGTAGAGACATCCGCTGACCATGTTGCCAAACGGTCACTTCCACACTGGGTAACGCCAGCGCGTCAAACGCCTTTAAGCCCCGCTGACGGCAAAACGTTTCCACTAGGCGACCAACCAAAAGCAGCACAATCAGCATCACGGCGGTATCAAAATAGACCTCCACTGAGCCACGGCATAAGAGCCAAGCTGAGACCACCACTGCCCCGATAACTCCTAAACTGACCAGCACATCCATCCCTGGGCGCTTGGCGAGTAGCGTGCGCCAACCGGCACGGTAGAAAGGCAGGCCTGCGTAAAGCACTACGGGCAGCGCAAACGCACCAGAAATCCACGCAACGACGCTCTCTATCTGAACACTGGGTAGCGCACCGGCGTATATCAACAGCGACGCCAGCATGGTCCACATGCCAAACACTGAGCCTACGATTAAGCGAAGTGTCAGGTAGCGGCTCTCTTGTTCAAGGCGCGCATGGGCATCGCCCACGGCCTCAAGCTCTGTTAACCGGTAACCGATTTTCGCTACGTGGGGCGCGAGAACCGCTAGCCGAATAGCATCAGGCGCGCCCTTTACCCACACCGTGGCGGTTGGGTAGTGAACGCTAACCTCTGAAACGCCCGCCAGCCGTTTAAGACCCCCCTCAACCGCCAGCGCACAGCTGGTGCACCACATGCCGTGGAGAGTATAAAGCGGTGCTTCCTCGATGCCTAAACACGGGGGTGCCGCTTTTTTATGCATAGCCAAGCACGAGCGTTACAGGCACGGCGGCACCCCGACGATAGGCAGCGCAACAAACACAACGCCAAGTGCAGAAAACAGGTATAGCCCCGCAGAAACCGCTGCATTAAATCGCTCGCGCCCCTGGTGTTGTTCAAAGGCTTGATAACACCCCCAGGTAAGCATCAACAGCACGGCAATGGTTATGAGGCTAACCAGCAGCAGACCTCCATTCAGCAGGGTAAACGCACCCTGCTCAGGCGAAGGCGCCGCGGCTTCACAGGCGACTGCGTGACCTCCGTAAACCACAACAAACCAGATACACCACAGCGTCAAGCCAATCACAAAGTGAAGGGGATGGGTTAAACGTAAACGCTCCATTAGAGTTGTCATAGTGCTTAGCCCCCTATCACACGGGGCAGAACAGCAAGCGCCCCTACCAACACCCAGAAGGTAACCACGTTATAGCGCCATAGCTGTACTACCACCGCAGGCTCAAAAGGCGCATGAACACCCACGTAGCCATAACCTACGCGTAACCCTTGCATCACGGTAAGAATAACCGCTAAGCCGCCGTGAAACAGGGCGTAGATAAGACCCACCAACATAATCGCATCGTGGGTGGTGTGGGTTGGCGATAGATCGGCCGAATATAGCGCCCAACCCGTTAAGGCTACCTGTAAGGTGCCCAGTGCACCTGCCAGGTAGAAGCCTGCGCCCAAACCAGCATCACGCTGCTGGCGAAGTCCGCGTATTAGTTTTGCCATCACGCCATAGCCCGTCAGCACTGCAATACCAGCGCCACCCAGAATACTTAATGAGAGCGGCGGCACCGCTGGCATGCGCCACTCAGGCGACACGGTCCAGAGATAAAACCAGCCAAATAAATAAGAGAGGAAAAAGGAGCCGTTGGCGATTAAAAATATGGCCATCGCCCAGACGCCTGGGCCATCCATGGTGCGAGAGTGCAGCGGCGGGTCACCGGGCGCCACCGCAGCATCCGGAGCGGCTTTGGGGTGCGCGCCGTTCTCCCAGGACCAGCGCAGCAGGAACACCCCGGCAATCAGCACGAAGACACCGGCCAGCGCATAGACCCGCACCAGCAGGCTGATACACACCACCGCCAGCGCCATGGCAGCAAACAGGGGCCACCAGGAGTTACCCGGCAGGTGGATAATTTCACGCACCTTGCCAGAGATGGGGTCGGTGCCCCACATCTCACGCCGCCCGTGCGTAGCAACCGCCAGCGAGTGCTTCCCTTCCGCCATAGTGACAGGCAGGTTAGGGTCATCCCACAAGGGGTGACGCGTTTCAACCTTAGGCAGGCTGACGAAGTTGTAGGCACTGGGCGGCATGGTGTTTGCCCACTCAAGTGTGTCGGCATTCCATGGGTTCTGCTTGGCGGGTTTGCCAAAGCGGAAATGTAACGCAATATCCAGCAGCACCATGGCAATACCAGCCGACATGACAAAGCTGCTGACCGACGAAAGCAGGTTATAGATATCCCAGCCCATGCCGGTGTCGTAGGTGTAGACGCGGCGCGGCATCCCCAGAAGCCCGGTCCAGTGCATGATCAGGAAAGTGCCGTTGAAACCCAAAAACGTCAGCCAAAAACCCCAGCGGCCCAGATTTTCGGAAGGCATGCGCCCGGAAAACAGCGGCAACCAGTAATAAAGGCCAGCAATCAGCGGGAAGAACATGCCCCCCACCAGCACGTAGTGCATGTGCGCCACCACAAAGTGGGTATCGTGCACCTGCCAGTTAAACGGCACCAGCGCCAGCATGACGCCGGTTAAACCACCGCAGACAAAGATGATCAGAAAGCCCAGCACCCACAGCATGGGGAGCTTCATTTTAGGCTTGCCCAGCCATAGCGTGGCTAGCCACACGAACACCTGAATGGCCGTGGGCACCGCCACCAGCATACTGGCCGCCGAGAAAAAGGCCTGCGCCAGCTGGGGAATGCCCACCGTGAACATGTGGTGAACCCACAGGCCGAAGCTGATGAACCCCGTGACAATAATGGCAAAGACTACCCAGCCGTAGCCGACGATGGGCCTTCCGGCAAAGACAGGAATCAGCGTCGAGATGATCCCCGCCGCAGGCAGGAAAATGATGTACACCTCAGGGTGCCCGAACAGCCAGAACAAATGCTGCCATAGAATCGGATCACCTCCGCCAGCGACTTCAAAAAACGGCATGCCCACGGCACGTTCAAGCTCCAGTAGCACACTGGCTAAGATTAGCGGCGGAAAGCCCACCACAATCATTAACGCCATGGCCAGGATATACCAGGCAAACAGCGGCATTTTGTGCAGCGCCATTCCCTGGGTACGGGTACGCAAGATTGAAACGACAATCTCAACCCCTGCCGAAAGCGCAGAAATCTCCACAAAGGTGATGCCCAGCAGCCAGAAGTCTGAGCCTAAGCCTGGGGAAAATTCGCTGCTGCTCAACGGGGTATACATAAACCAACCGCTGGACGGTGCCATCTCCAAAACAAGGCTGGACATCAGGATGATGCCGCCAAATAAGTAGCACCAGTAGCCTAACGACGTCAGCCTTGGGCAAACCAAATCACGCGCGCCGATCATCTTTGGAATCAGATAGATCGCTAGCCCTTCCAGCATGGGAATAGCGAACAGGAACATCATCACCGTGCCGTGCATGGTGGTGACTTGGTTATAAATATCCGGCGACATGAAATCTTGATCAGGCATTGCCAGCTGGGTACGAACCAGCATGGCAAGCATGCCGCCGATCAAGAAAAACACCATCCCGGTAACCATAAAACGCAGGCCCAGAGTGGTGTGATTAACAATCGTTAGCGCTTTAAGCCCTTTTGGATTGCCCCAAATTTCGTGAAGGTCGTCATGTAATTGCTGTGGATCGTGTTTGATCGCTTCTTGGTTGACGGTACTCATGGGTTTAAGGTCTCCAACCAAGCGCCTAGGGCATCCAGGGTGTCCGTATCGATATCATCGTGGGCCGGCATTTTATTTCCCGGCTTCAGCGATTGGTGGTGTTTCAGCCACCGGCTCACTGCCCCCTCCTCCATCGCCATAACGCCCGCCCCAAGCGTGGCGCGGCTACCTATATCCGATAAGTTCGGCCCTGTGGTGCCACCGCTCACCCCTGCCACTTGGTGGCAGCTAGCACAGTGGGTCATGAAAGCATCTCGCGCATCATCGTGGGTGGCGTCGGCAGTGGCTAACGCGCCAAGCTGGTCTTCTTGGCGCCCTGCAAGCCAGGCGTCGTACTCCTCCCGAGGAAGCGACTCAACATGAAGGTGCATATGTGCATGTCCAATACCGCAAAGCTCCGCACACTGGGCGCCAAACACTGCCGGGATATCAGCCTCTAGACGGATACGATTCACCCTGCCAGGGATCATATCCACTTTGCCACCCAAGCGCGGTATCCAGAAGGCGTGAATCACATCCGCACCACTCACATGGAAATCAACCGGCTCGCCCACAGGCATCACCAGATGGTTCGCGGTTACCACTTCCCCCCCTTCAGCGTTGGGATAGCGCACCTCGAACCACCACTGATGGCCAATTACCTCAATCACCTCGGCTGAATCGTCGCTTGCCAGCATCCGCTGCCCGGCAGGGACGCCAAACGCTAACAGTGCGATAATGCTGGACACGGGCAGTAAGATACCGCCGCCTAGAATCCAGCGGCGAGCAATGCGACGCTCCTGAACAGGGGTACGCGTCACCTCCCGGGGCTTAAAGGCGTAAAGCCAGAGTGCTGTTACGGCAACAAGTACCACCGTGCCGAAGGTCAGCATCATCCACCAAATCAGCGTCACATCGCGTGCAGCTTGCCCAGCGGGGTCTAGAATAGATTTATCGCCTGAACATCCTGCGGTTAAGATAGCCGCGGCGAGTATCGCCACCAACGCTATTGAGTTGACCCGTTGACGCGATACGCGTTGAATATTTGATGAAGCCGTATAGCCGTCGCGATCCCTCATTTGCTATTTCCCTTTGTCTGCCCACAGGAAGTGACTATGGCACCCACGCCCCAACGATCAATTAAAAGCCGCGCTTCGCTGGCTGGCCACCCATTGCATCCCGTAATGATCCACTTTCCTGTCGCCGCCTTGATGGCTCTGGTAGCTAGCGATCTGGCTTACTGGTACACCAACGACCCTTTTTGGCTGCGCAGCGGCCTTTGGCTGGCGGGCGTAGGGGCGTTTGGCGGCTGGATTGCGTCGATCGCAGGAATTATTGACTTGGTAACCGTCGCACGCATCCGTCGTCTGATTACCGGTTGGAGCCATGCCATTGTGGCCGTTGTGATGCTCTCCCTGGCGTCGTTTAACTGGCTGCTGCGCTTTAATGAGCCTAGCGCCGTTCTGCCTTGGGGGCTTACCGTATCGCTGCTCACCGGCGCACTTATTGCGCTGGTGGGCTGGCTGGGTGGCCAACTGGTGTATGAGCACGCAGTGGGCGTGGATGTTGATTAACCATATGGAAGGCGCAATAAGGCTTTTCATTGGCACTTAACTCCAGTCTAGAGGCTTAGCCAGCACAATCCCAAGTACTGCTAAGATTCCTGCCGCTGCTAACAACAATGCAAGCAGCATGGCGGGTTTCACCCCTTTATAAATACCTAATTCCAACCGTAAGATTAGCCAGCCAAAGCAGCCGTGAGCCGCCACCATCGCCACCACAGCACCGAGTTTAAGAATTAGCCAACCGCCCAGCAGGCCATGCAATAGAAACAGCAGCGTACCCGAGGCAATTGCAACAAGGGCTGCTGGCGTCGCCACCGAGTTGTAAAAAAAGCGCGGCATGGGCGGAGCGCCCTGAGCAAAGCCAGCATCTTTACGAAGCTGAAGGGCGTGACTAAGCAAGGCGGGTAAATACAGAAGTGAACCGCACCAGATAACCAGCGCGGCAATGTGAAGCAGTTTTAGCCAGGGCATTGCGGCTTCCTTGCGTTGCTTAGGGCTTGGGTGATTTCACTCCATTAACCTTAGTCAACCCAAGCCACTCTGGCTAGCCGCTTACCGTACCGTAATGTCGTAACCTGTGAATTTTCGTAGGTTAATAACGCCTGTATCAAACATCAGGTACTGCCCTTTCACGCCCTGCAGCACACCCTCCACATGGGGGTTTTTATCAAAATTGTGCGAAACCACCTTGCGGGGGAAAGTATCGACGGGATAGTGAAAGTGAAGTGGCTTTTCATCCAGCGTGCGCACTGCCTCTGCACCGTGCGTTTCACGCAGCTGGTTAAGCCCATCCGCCAGCTGGTGGAAAAGCTGGTCGCGCTCGGCGACTAAATCTAACGGCTCCACGTCACCTTTAAGCATGGCTCGCCAATTAGTCCGGTCGGCCACTTGCTCTTTGAACAGCATTTCGACAAAGCCTGACTGCTGACGTGTCTCCACCTCTAAAATGGGTAGCGCTTGAATGGCGCCCTGATCGAGCCAACGGGTAGGCATTTGCGTCTTGCGAGTAATACCTACTTTTAGCCCCGATGAGTTTGCTAAATAGACAATATGTGGCTGAAAACAGTGCTTTTCACCCCACTCAGGCTCACGGCAAGTACCTAGGTGATAGTGGCAGGTTTCCGGCTTCATTATGCACGTATCGCACTGGGCCAAGCGTTTAAAGCAAGGATAGCAGTGGCCTTGAGCAAAGCTTTTTTTAGTCGCCCGACCGCAGTGGGTACAGGCAATGGCGCCGCTCCAGGTAAGGCTCAGCCGCTCTCCAATGTGCGTATTAAGCAAAAGACGCTGCTCACCTGTCCGCAGGTGATACACCACTGAATCCTCAGGACTAGCAGGCAGTGCCGCTGCCATCTTTGTCAGACACCCTTGAGCAGTGGGTACCTGGGTCATCACTGACGAAGTGGGGAACAGACTATCAGTCACGCGTGGCATCCCGGGCGAGACCCGCCATTTCAGGGGTAACGCCAGCGCCCGTTGCACCTGCCCCGCAGGTACGGCGTTCAAGGTAGCCAACACGGTTCTCTTCGGGCACGTTATTTTCCATTTCAAAACGCATGACGGCTTCAAGGCAAAGCTCTGTCTGCTCTGGCGTTAGGCGTCGACCGTCAGGCCACTTACGTAATGACACCGCTTGTTTAAGGCTTTCATAAATAGCAGGAGTCATTTGGTTGATCATTCGATCAAAAGTCATATCGCTCATCGCAGGCTCCTCGCTCAGCGTTTTCTTCGTTTAGATGAATAATACCAGCCTGACGCTAACCCCACGAGCAGACCACCCAGGTGCGCCTCATTAGCCACGTTGCCAAAGCCCACGCTCTCCGCGACGTCCATCATGGTAAAGACCATCCACCCCAACATAAACACGACCAGCATTTGGGGGACAAAAAAGCCGCTGTTTGGCACTCGGCGCGACATCAACCAAACATGAGCCAGCAGAGCGTACACAACCCCTGACATGCCGCCAAACAGCACGGTGCCGGTTACATACTGCGCCAGATTGGCGCCTACACCGGCCACCAAAAGCAGCAGCAACAGAGTGCGGCTACCCTGAAGCTGCTCAATTTGACGGCCGAAGTACCATACCCACATTAAGTTGAATATCAGGTGCATCCAGCCAAAATGCAAAAACGCAGGCGACAGCAACCGCCAAACCTGGCCAGAGGCAAGCGTGTCGCCAAGTGAGCCGTACACCAGCTGCCCACCAGACACACCCACCGGAACAATAGTAAGTGCTACTACCAGTAGGTCACCAAACACGCCTGTTAACGCAAAGATCAACAAGCTAATACCGATCATTAAAGCGGTGACCGGTAGCTGACGGCCCATGGCAATCATATTACGAGTCGCGGGTGGGCGGGCTTTAGGGGAATCAACGATTAGCGGCTCTCCGCGCTCCCAACGTGCTACCAGCCGCGTTAGCTCTGTGTGCTGGCGTGGGTCTGCTACCCAAAGCAGCTGCCCATCAGCCTCATCGGTAATGCGGTGCCCAATGCGGTAGTGCCACAACGCCTTACGCAGCTCGCTTGTATCTACACCTAGGGGTAAAAGCGTTACGGGATGCATGGCGACTTCCTTATTTGCATTTACGTATTCCCAGCGTCTGCAATTGGTTTGGCCAGCGTATAAACAAAAAAAACCGGCGGAGGGGGCCGCCGGGTAAAAAGCAAGGGATCATTCAAGGGAACACTTACTCTGATAACCGGCAACAGGGTTAGTTCAGCAGTTTTGCAAAAAATATGTAACTGAATGTATATTTTATTAGCTTTACTTAATCAAAATCGATTTCCCACGGCTTAGGCTGCGCCCGCTCTTCTTTAGGCACTTGAATCCAAACGAAATGATCGGCATTCAACGTTTTTTCACCACTCCAACGATAGGCTACTAAGCGACCATATTTTACCGCACTATAATCCAGACAGGCGATGTTATTAGTGGGCAATGCAGGTATCCCCTCGCACCAGTAATGGCCAATAAACAGTGGCGGCTTATCAGGCCCATAGTAGCTGAGCCGCTTCCGCTCTTGGCGTGTTAGGTTGCGAGACTCCAAATTACCGGGGAGATTATCCGGCTGGAAGACCACATCCCCCCACTGCTGTGGGTTAGCAGACCAAAAGTGCGCTCGAAAACTCTGCCGAGTGAACCCATCTCCGGAGTGTATAGCCACCCCCGGAGGAAGTGGGATATGAGTGCCGCGGGTCAAGCGATCCAGTATGCGAAACGCCTGGGTCGAAGCGTCAGTGGACTCAACCAAGAAGCGGCTGTCCATTCGGGCATCCGGGGCACGTGCCAGGAGCTGACTTATCAGCTCGTCATCCCAGCAGGCATGCACAACGCGGATGCCGTCTAACTCTAGAAAAAGTGGAATCGTTTTAAACCACGCCAGAGTATCTTCCCACTCGTTGGTGTAGTCTCGGTATTGCGCCAGGGTATCTTCAATAATTCGATTATGCCGAGGGGTGTGCTCCCGCAGCCAGCGCCGGTTACTTCCCGGCGGGGCCGGATGCGTATAGGCCAGAGCATTGTATTCGTGATTACCCATCACGATGTGGGCTTCGCCCTCCTCCACCATCCTTCGAGCGATGGTCACCGCTAGGCGGATACGCGGGCCACGATCAATTAAATCTCCCAGGAAAATAACCTTTCTGCGCGGATGTCGGTATACCCCGCCGCGCTGGTGATAGCCTAATTTTTCCAGCAGAGCCGCCAAGGTGGCGCCACAGCCGTGTACATCACCAATTAAATCGTAACCCTCCATACTCAATCCCCTAACCGATTGCTCCAGCCAAGTTTGCTGCGTAACACTTCATAAAAGTTGTGCCCAATGGGGTGGACCAGTTGAACGCGTTCGGGCTTTCGCTTGATGACCAATAAATCATCTGGCTTCGCCACCGCCCGAGTTTGTCCATCGCAGCTAATATGGGGGTAGGAGTGATTTGTTTCCCCGATGTGAATGCGAATTTCGCTGGCCGCATCAATCACGATTGGTCGACTTGA
Source organism: Vreelandella venusta (assembly GCF_044809155.1). GTDB lineage: Bacteria > Pseudomonadota > Gammaproteobacteria > Pseudomonadales > Halomonadaceae > Vreelandella > Vreelandella venusta_B. The sequence continues at coordinate 1,217,893 of NZ_CP085241.1, read as the reverse complement.
AAGCGTATGGGGAAACATGGGCACTAGCGTCACAACATCTAGCTTGGGATGCATAATCGGCCCTCCGCCTGAGAGCGCGTAGGCGGTTGACCCGGTGGGCGTGGCGATGATGAGGCCGTCACTGCGCTGGCTATAGACAAACTGACCGTCAATAAACAGCTCAAACTCGATCATGCGTACCGCCTTGCCCGGGTGCACGACCACTTCATTCAGCGCGTCGCCATTTCCCACCGCAACACCGTTGCGGTAAAGCACCGCGTCAAGCAAGAAACGCTCTTCAATCTCAAACTCTCCCGCCAACACGTCACCCACACGGGTTTCAAGCTCAGCGGGTGAGATATCAGTAAGAAAGCCTAAACGCCCACGGTTGACGCCCAGAATTAGCGTCCCGCTACGGCAGAGGGTGCGGGCAGCGCCTAGTAAGCTGCCATCTCCACCCACTACGATCACTAAATCGCACAGTTCCCCCAGCATGCGTCGGCTGGCCTCTGGCTGACCATGGTCTGGTATGACGGTAGCAGTACGATCCTCAACCAATACCTTGTAGCCGTTAGCCACTAGGTAGTGAACCAGGCGCTTTAACGAGTCAACTACCTTATCGCTGCCCAAACGACCGATTAAGCCAATCGTTTTGAATGGCTTACCCTCTCGCGCAAGATCAACGGGTGCAGTATGTATCGTCGGGGTAGTAGGCATGGGCGACTCTCGCTAGCATCAGCCGACATTATGTAGAGTCGGGCGTTATCGAGCAAATAAGTCGCTCGCTTGGGTATCTGACGTAATAGAAATTACGCCGCCACAGGCGTTCTGTGCTTTAACCACCATTGATTAAGCCACAGTGAAGCTACCATGATCACTGCCCCTAACAACAATTTAGTGATATCGGCATCGCGATTCCAAATTACCAGGTTAACGACTAACCCTGCCGGTACTAACGCATTGTTCATCACCGCTAGCGTGCCGGCATCTACCTTGGTCGCGCCCTGGTTCCAAGCGAAATAACCCACGCCTGAAGCCACTAAGCCTAACCATGCTAATACGCCCCACTGTACGGTGTTAGTCGGCAAAGCAGCTGTGTTACCAAATAGCAGGAATGCAGGTAAGGCAACCGCCATGGCACCAATAAAGAACCAGCCAAATACGCTATGCCAAGGCAGCGTTGGCGGAAGGTCAGCGGCTAAGCGACGATAACCTACTTGTCCAATGGCAAAGCAGAGGTTTGCGCCCTGCACCACTAAAAATCCTGCCCAAAAGCCACTATCAATACCGTCGTATCGAATCACTCCCGCGCCAAGCACGGCCAGCACGGCAGTCACCAAATAAATTGGGGTAAAGCGGCCAAACATAAGATCATCCAGCAACGCTATATAGACAGGCGTAAAAATGGTAAAGAGCAGTACTTCCGGCACTGACAGCAGCAAAAACGACTGATAGAAGAACACATACATAACGCCCAACTGCACAGCGCCTAAGGCCATGAGTGCCAAGCGCTGCTTGCCGCGCAACAGGCTTGGGCGCAAAAAGGGAAGGAACACTAACATCGCCAAGGTAACCCGAACCAATACGGCGAAATAGCTATCTACCTGTCCTGCCAAGTAAACACCGATTAACGAAAAAGAGAACGCCCAAAGCGCCGTCACCCCGACAAGATAGCCCATCGTAAACCTCTTTATATGTAAAAGTTGACGATGATTATACGCCGATTCATTACGCTTCCAATGGGCGAAACAGCTTCATCTACGTTATCGCTCTTTTTTAACGCTGCTTTAACCAGTTGAAGGCGTATATGACACCAGGCAACCACGCTAACAACGTCAGTAAAAGGGAGACGACAATGCGCTTTGCACCTCCCCCGGTTAACCCAACCGCAAGAGGTGGCAGTAGCACCGCCAGGGCGCGATAAGCAAACTGCAGTGATGCGGGCTCTGAGATAGGCTTGGGGTTGAGCGACGTGTCAGATTTTACCGCTGCGCTTTGTTGGGCAGAGGGTGTGGCAGGCGGAGTAAAGTGCTCGACTGAGGACTGAGCTAGCGATGCTTTTGCTTTTTCATGGGCCAGCGCTTTGCGATGCGCTTCTTTATCAATCTTCTGCTCTAACGTCTCTGCGCCTTCTGCCAAATCACCATGATGCTCTTCCCAGTCCTCCCAGTCATGGGGAGTCCCTGATTTGGGCCGGTGAGAGCCGGCTCCACGTGCGCGCTCCCAGGCTTTCTCTTCCAGGGTATTCGGTCGCTCTTGGTCGCGATCCAGCCCAACGCCTTGGCGGTTCAGATACTCACGTGCGTCCATTTAAGACTCCTACACCAAATTAAAAGAAGAAAAGCGTTGAAAGAACAAGCCCGGAGGCTCAACGCAGACCTCGCTAAATCCCCTACAGTATGAAAAGCGTAGGCTCGTTTTGTTTCCTGACAGTGCTCCACACACTTAAACAAACTGGCAGACGGTGCACTTTCTCTCATGGGTTGAAAAGCATGTTGCAAGGAGTGTCATCATGAATAAGAAGACCCCCGATACCGTGCGCGAAATCATGTCTCGTGACTGTTATCGTGTCTCGCCCGAGACGTCCATTACCACACTGGCGCAAGGATTAGCCCTTCACCGCTTGCCCGGCGCACCCGTTGTGGATGCTTCTGACCATTTAATTGGCTTTATCTCAGAGCAAGACGTATTGGGACGCGTGCTAGACAGCATTTACCATGATGACGAAGCCCCTTTGGTACGCGAACTTATGCGCCAAGAAGTGCTTACCACTACGCCTAATAAGAGTATCACTGATCTTGCCCAGGAGATGATGGGGCCCAAGCCAAAGATTTATCCCGTTGTGGAGCAGCAGCGCTTAGTAGGCATTGTTACCCGTCGGGATATTTTGATCGCATTACTGACGATTAAGCGCCATTAAGGTGGAACAGCGCCCTTTCATAGCTGACGATGCGCTTGCTACGCTGGCTGTTAACCAAAAAAAACCGCTGCTTAATTTAATAAGCAGCGGAAGCAAGGGATCGAAAACAATAGCCAGAACAACACAGTTAGCGACTGCTATCACTAGGTTGCCTGTACACTATCAGACACTCTGCTCAGAAAAAGTTCGCAAAACAGCAAAATTTTCGTCTTCCCAAGTGCGAGCGTATACTAGCGCTCACGGTCGCCGGAATGTAAAGGGAGCTAAATATGGCGCTTTATTTGCTGGTACTAGGCGTCTGCTTGCTGGTAATAGGCTGCGTTTTTCTAGCGCTAATGTCCGTAGGTACACCTCGATACCGCACCGAAGCTAACGACTTAATAGCACTGTTCGACAAAGCGCTAGAGAGCCAAGTGAGTGAAACCGAGTGGAATACCATTATCGGCTACCCCATTAGGCACGATGAATATTTAGAAAGTGTACGTCGCCGGGCCATGCATTTAATGGATACCCATGGGCGGCGCTGGCAAATCGCCCAAGGTAAATCGTTACTGAATCAAGAAGGCCATGCAGAGCTTACCGTGTTGCGTGACCACCTTGCAGCCCACACGGCGCTCCGAAAGTCTCAGCAACGCTAGACGCTGACTACGCCATAGCCCGGAACCTTCACGAGGAGATTATTATGCCTGGCAGCACTATTCGGCACATTCCGTTGGAAAGTGCCACCCAGCACCACTCCCATGATTTTCATCAAATCGTGATTACCCTGTGCGGCTCTTCCGAGTTTGAAATTGAAGGGCTAGGCGGACGCGTGAACGCTTTTTCAGGCTGTATCGTACCGGCGAATCATGAGCACTACTACTCAGGCCATGGCCATAACCGCCAACTCATTCTCGACTTACCAGAAGATGCCCCTGCGCTAACCGGAGAGCATCGTGAACTGGTCGCCCTATTCGATGCTCCGCGTTTTTTCGCGCTAGATAATCCGCTGCGCCACTATTTGGCGTTTGTTGAGAGCGAACTGACCCATGGATTTGACACGGTAACCTCCTCTTTCCAACAAGACCGTCTTGCTGCCACGCTATTAGGCTCCTTAAAAGCTCGCCTTGGTACAGCACCAAGCGCGACGCAGCGCCGACTTGACCTGGATCTCATTGATCGTTTTATTCGCCAGCATCTGGCTGACGAGCTTCGAGTGGCTGATTTAGCCAAACTTGCTTACCTAAGCGAAGCGCATTTTTCAGAATGCTTTCGTGCCCAGACAGGCCTTTCACCCTGGCAGTATGTCAAAAGGCAGCGCTTGCATGCTGCTCGGCAGCTTATTGTACAAAGCCGCCTACCGCTTACCGACATTGCCATTCAAACCGGCTTTGCAAACCAAAGCGCACTTTCCCACGCATTTCGACGAAGTTACGGTCTTTCACCCCGTAAACTACGCCAGGGCAACACGACATCGATTGTTACTCAGTCCTCTTCATCGCTCTCTACTACCTTGCCTACCTCCTCATAATCCTTAATTAAGCCGTTGAAGCGCCGTTGGAAAGCTCAAAAAGACTAAACTAAAGTCTATACATCACCCATGTTGCCGCGAAATTGACATGTTTTGCCATGAAAACGACATACACCCAAGGACGGAGCGCTCTACATTCGAACGTTAGCTTGGGCGATATGCCCTGCCATCTACTGATCTAGCTCAGACTCTCGGGGGCCTCAATGCTCAATGCAAAGAAAATGCGTGACCCTGCCATCTGGCAAACCGACCTTGATACGTTATTACAGCGTGTTAGCGACCACTACATCGTGGATGAAGACGCCTTCGTTAGCGAACTGATCAAGTTGTTGGATGCCAATCGCGAAGATTTCGCCCGCATTGAAGCCAATACCGCTGCGCTAGTTGAAGATGTCCGTAAGATGGACACGGCTGTCGATACGATCGATGAGTTATTACAGCAGTACAGCCTGGATACCCACGAAGGCCTGATGTTGATGTGCCTAGCGGAAGCCATGCTGCGCATTCCAGATAAAGCCACTGCCGACGCGCTGATTGAGGACAAACTGGGTCCCGCTGACTGGCAGTCGCATGTTGGCAAAAGCGAATCGTGGATGGTCAACGCCTCGACGTGGGGCTTATTGATGACGGGGCGAGTCCTCAAGCTTGACCACCCCAAAGAGGGCCAGCCCGCCCACTTTATTAACCGCATGGTTAATCGCATGGGCGAGCCGGTGATTCGTCGCGCCATGTATGAAGCCATGAAAATCATGGGCAAGCAGTTCGTCTTGGGACGCGATATTAACGAGGCTCTAAAGCGCTCCAAACCTCTGTTTAATAAAGGTTATACCTACTCTTACGATATGCTGGGCGAAGCGGCGCGTACCCGTGACGATGCCAAGCGCTATTTTGATGACTACGCGCGCGCTATCGAACAAGTGGGCAAAACCTGTAAAACGCTCAGCGACAAAACACCGGCCCCCTCTGTTTCTATTAAGCTCTCTGCACTGCACCCCCGCTATGAGTTTGGCCGCCGCGAGCAGGTGCTGGTCGAGCTAGTCGATACGGTTATCAAGCTGGTCACTAAAGCACGCGAGCTGGATGTCGCCGTCACTATTGATGCCGAAGAGGTGGATCGCCTAGAGCTGTCCCTTGAGGTCTTTCGCGCGGTGTACTCCAGCAGCGCGGCAAAAGGCTGGGGGCATTTTGGTCTTGTTATTCAGGCGTATTCCAAGCGCGCCTTGCCTGTTCTTCACTACATTAATCGCCTGGCGGATGAGCAAGGTGACGAAATTCCGCTACGCTTAGTAAAAGGTGCTTACTGGGATAGCGAAATCAAAGAATCTCAACAACTTGGCATTGATGGTTATCCGGTATTTACGCGTAAAGCATGTACTGACGTCGCGTACTTGGCGTGTGCTCAGTTCCTGCTTTCTGACGATACCCGCGGACGCATTTTCCCTCAGTTCGCCACCCACAATGCCCATACCGTTACCACCATTCTAGAGCTGGCGAACCAGGATAGTCGCCCGTTTGAATTCCAGCGCCTGCACGGCATGGGCGAGGCTCTCTATGATGCTGCCCTAGAGCGTGCTCCAAAAGGCACTTACTGCCGTATCTACGCACCAGTGGGCGCCCACAAGGATCTGCTTCCCTATTTGGTACGACGCTTGTTGGAAAACGGGGCCAACTCATCGTTTGTGCACCAGATTGTCGACCCGGATGTGCCGGTAGCGTCGCTTTGCCAACACCCTATCGAGACTCTGCGCCAGCAAACTACGCTCTACAACAAGCGAATTCCGCTTCCTAAAGATATTTATGGCCCGAAACGGCGCAACTCTCGCGGTGTAAATCTCAACATCCGCAGCCACTACTTCCCGCTGATGGAAAAAATGGCGGGATTTATGGATAAACCGTATGTAGCCAAACCGTTACTGGCCTTTGATGTTGCGGCAGACGCTGCCAACACTCATGAGGTAACGGCACCGTTTGATCGCCGCTTACCCGTGGGCAGCGTTCAGTGGACCAGCAAAGAGCAAGCTGCAAAAGCCCTGGATGCTGCCTGGCAGGCCTTCCCCCGCTGGGATGCGACCCCCGTTGCGGAGCGGGCGGCGATTCTGCGCCGCTTGGGTGATCTGATGGAAGAGCACATGGCCGAGCTGATGACGCTCTGCTCCCGCGAAGGCGGCAAGCTGCTCACCGACGGCGTCGATGAAATCAAGGAAGCGGTCGACTTCTGCCGCTACTACGCCATGCGCGCTGAAGAGTCGTTAGGCGAGCCCATCGAACTACCCGGTCCCACGGGCGAGTCCAACCGTTTGATGATGGGTGGCAAAGGCGTGTTTGCCGCTATCAGCCCCTGGAATTTCCCGGTGGCGATTTTCTGCGGCCAAATTGTTGCTGCAGCGGTCGCGGGTAACACTGTGCTAGCAAAACCCGCTGAGCAGACCTCTATTGTGGCCCACCGCGTGATTGAACTGCTGTACGAGGCGGGTATGCCTCGTGATGTGGTGCAGCTACTGCCGGGCGATGGCCCTACTGTGGGCAGCGTGCTGACCTCCGACCCGCGTATCACCGGCGTGGTCTTTACCGGCGGCACCGACACCGCGCAGATCATTAATCGCGCCCTCGCCGCCCGTGAAAACGCCCCATTACCCACGCTGATTGCCGAAACCGGCGGTATGAATGCGATGATTGTTGATTCCACCGCCCTACCCGAACAGGTAGTCGTCGATGTCATTCAATCCGCGTTCCAAAGCGCTGGCCAACGCTGCTCAGCGCTGCGCGTGCTTTACTTGCAGGAAGATGTTGCTGATCGTGTGATTGAAATATTAAAAGGCGCCATGAACGAGCTGCGTATTGGCGACCCACGCGATTTAGGCACCGATGTCGGCCCGGTGATTGATGAAGAGGCGCGCAAGGGGCTGCAAGCCCACATCGAGAAACTTAAAGGCGAAAACCGTTTAGTGGCCGAAACCCCGATGTCGGCTGACCACACGCAGCACGGTACCTTTATTGCCCCCGTTGCGTTCACGATTGACAGCATCAATGCCCTCACTCGTGAGCAGTTCGGTCCTGTGCTTCACATTGTGCGCTACAAAGCCAGTGAGCTTAACCGTGTCATTGACGATATCAATGGCCGGGGATATGGCCTCACGTTTGGGGTACATAGCCGTAACGAATCCTTTGCCGCTGAAATAGCGCAGAAAGTGCGGGTCGGCAATGTGTACATCAACCGTAATATCATCGGTGCTGTGGTGGGCGTTCAGCCGTTTGGTGGGCAAGGACTTTCTGGCACTGGGCCAAAAGCCGGAGGCCCCCACTATTTGCAACGCTTTGTGACTGAAAAAACGATTACCAATAATACCGCTGCCTTAGGCGGAAACGCGTCGCTGCTGGCGCTAGGCGATGAGTAAACAGCTCATCAACGACAAACCAAACCTCCTGAACAGGGAACAACCTTATGGTCGAAAACAATAGTGTAAGGATTGCTGATAAACGTGCCATCAACCTTTCAGACACTCTCTCTGGCGGGCGCTCGTTAGGCCTCGTAACGTAATAACAAACGGAGTCAAAAAAATAATGAGAGCCACTACCGGGTACAGCACGGTAACGGCGCTAACCGGTCGGAGCTAACTCCGTCCTGACGAACTGGAGAAACGATATGGCTATTGGTGTTTGGATCAGTCTTATTGCGTACTTTGCGCTTATGGTTGCCATCGGTATCTATGCGATGCGCAAATCCACCTCTTCATCCGAAGATTACATGCTGGGTGGCCGGACACTCAGTCCGAAAGTGGCAGCGCTTTCGGCGGGCGCTTCCGATATGAGCGGTTGGTTGCTACTGGGCCTGCCCGGTGCAATGTTCGTATCTGGCTTGGGCTCAGCATGGATCGGCATAGGGTTGCTCGTGGGGGCACTATTCAACTGGATTCTGGTGGCGCCACGCCTGCGTGAACAGACCGTTCACTATGGCAATGCAATTACCATTCCGGCGTTCCTGGCAAACCGCTTCCCAACGCGGTCAATGTCGCTGCGAACCGTCTCCGCTATCGTTATTGTGATCTTTTTCGCGGTTTACACCGCATCTGGTCTCGTAGCTGGTGGCAAGCTATTTGAAAGCGCATTTTCTGGCATTTACAACTTTGGCGATATGAGTAACTACGGCATGGGCGTTATGATCACCCTGGGCGTGGTGCTTATTTACACCGTTGTTGGCGGCTTTCTGGCCGTGAGCATGACCGACTTCGTACAAGGTTGCATTATGATGTTGGCACTGGTGATCATGCCAGCGGTGGTGCTCTTTGGCGAAGGTGGTGGCGGCTTTTCTCAAGCCTCACAGACGCTGAATGAAGTCGACCCCACCCTGCTATCCTGGACATCAGGGCTCACCTTTATTGGGTGGCTGTCTGCGGTTACCTGGGGCTTAGGCTATTTCGGACAACCGCACATTATCGTGCGCTTCATGGCGATTCGTACACTGAAGGATGTCCCCATTGCCCGCAACATTGGCATGAGCTGGATGCTGATCTCCCTGATCGGTGCCGTATCGCTAGGTATTTTCGGCCGCGCCTACGCAATTCGTAACGGTCTCGATGTCCAAGACCCCGAAACGATCTTTATTATTCTGGCAAACCTGCTGTTCCACCCGCTGATTACCGGCTTCCTCTACGCGGCACTACTGGCTGCGGTGATGAGTACCGTTTCCAGTCAGCTTCTAGTGGCATCCTCATCACTGACGGAAGACTTTTACCGCCTGTTCCTGCACAAGAATGCAACTGAGCAACAGTGTGTGGCTGTCGGCCGGGTCTGTGTCGTTCTGGTGGGCATTGTCGCGGCGATTATTGCCTCTGACGAAAACTCTCAGGTACTGGGGCTGGTCAGTAATGCATGGGCAGGCTTTGGTGCGGCGTTTGGCCCGCTGATCATTCTGTCATTAATGTGGCCGCGTACGAATGGCAATGGCGCCATCGCGGGCATGGTGGTCGGTGCGGCTACCGTCATGATCTGGATCTCGCTGGGTTGGAACGGTGAGTTCCTGGGTGGCCCTGGCGTATACGAAATTATTCCTGGCTTCATCGCTTCTTTCATTGCCATCTTGGTAGTTAGCAGCATGACTAATGACGCTGGTGAATATCAGCATATTGATCGCTAGTAACCCGCCTTGAGGCGCAGAGCGTAGAGCGCATTCAACGTATCGAGAGGGCTCCTGCGGGAGCCCTCTCGTGTAGCAAGGAGAGACCCCGTATGAACGAATCCAATCATCATCTGCATAGCGACGTGAGCGATCTACGCTCACGCATTCGCCGTAATTACGACGCCAATGAGGCAGATGTGCTGCACGGGCTTATCGAGCAGATCAAGCTATCGGAGGATGACCGCAAAAAAGTCGCCGCCGTTGGTGCCAACTACGTGGAGCGTGTGCGTAAAGAAAGATCGCCCTCGATGATGGAGGCGTTTCTAGCAGAATACGGACTCTCAACCACTGAAGGCGTTGGCTTAATGTGTTTGGCAGAAGCGCTGCTGCGCGTGCCTGATGCAGAGACTATCGATGACCTGATTCATGACAAGATCGAGCCTTCCGACTGGGGTGCGCACCTTGGCAAGTCGTCATCCTCAATGGTAAACGCCTCGACCTGGGCACTGCTGCTGACCGGCAAGGTACTGGACGACGATCCTAAAGGGCCGACAAAGGCACTGCGCAGTTTGGTGCGTCGCATGGGCGAACCTGTCGTACGCAAGGCGGTTGGCCAGTCAATGAAAATTCTTGGTCGCCAGTTCGTGCTCGGCCAAACCATTGAAGAGGGCATGAAAAATGCCCGCGAACTGGAGAAACAGGGATACACCTACTCCTACGACATGCTGGGCGAAGCGGCACGCACCGATGAAGATGCCGTTCGCTATCATAAGGCATATGCCACGGCCATTAGCGCCATTGCCGAGCAGGCCAAGGGCGATGTTCGCGGTAGCCCTGGCATTTCGGTCAAACTTTCGGCGCTGCACCCGCGCTATGAATACACCCACCGCGAAACGGTGATGGCAGAGCTATTGCCACGCGCCAAAGCGCTGGTACAGCAAGCAGCCAAGGCCAATATCGGTTTCAATATTGACGCCGAGGAGCAGGATCGGCTGGATCTATCTCTCGATGTGATTGAAGCATTGATGGCCGATCCCAGCCTGGACGGATGGGATGGTTTTGGGGTCGTAGTGCAAGCTTACGGGCGCCGCGCCGCGCCGGTGATTGAGGCACTCTATGAAATGGCCGAGCGGTTTGACCGCAAGATCATGATCCGGCTAGTTAAAGGCGCCTACTGGGATACCGAGATCAAACTCTCCCAGGAGATGGGGGTCAAAACTTTCCCGGTGTTCACTCGCAAGGTCAACACTGACGTTAGCTACATGGCCTGCGCGCAAATGCTGCTTGATCGGCGCGACCGCATCTACCCACAGTTTGCGACCCACAACGCCCATACCTGTGCCGCCGTCGTAGAAATGGCGGGTGATGACAAGGAAAGCTACGAGTTCCAGCGCCTGCATGGCATGGGCGAGTCGCTGCATCACATCGTTAAAGAGACAGAGGGCACCCACTGTCGTATCTACGCACCTGTCGGCGCGCACCGCGACCTGCTGGCCTATTTGGTGCGCCGCTTGCTGGAGAATGGCGCGAACTCCTCGTTCGTCAACCAGGTGGTGGATAGCTCGATTCCACCGAGCGACGTCTCCAAAGATCCCATCGAAGGCTTCAAGCAGCTCGGCAACGATGTTTCAAGCCCGATGATCCGCCAGCCCGGCGAGCTGTTTGAGCCTGACCGCAAGAACTCCAAGGGTTACCGAATCAACGAACCTGCTTCGATTCTGCCGCTGCTCAACGCCCGCGAAGCGTTTGCCGACGCCACCTGGACGGCTGGCCCAATGCTGGTGGGTAATCCAGCACCTCAAGGTCCGGCTCGCGATGTCGTTTCCCCCGCCGACGGCAAGCGCGTGATTGGCAAGGTATACGAAGCCACTCCAGACGAAGTGGCAACAGCCCTGGATGCTGCAGAAGAAGGCTTCCGCGAGTGGTCAGCGCGCCCTGTAGCCGAACGCGCTGAAATTCTGCGCCGCACCGCCGACCTTTATGAGGAACACATTGCCGAGCTGACCGTCATCACTACCCGCGAAGCGGGCAAGATGATGTTCGACGGTATCGCTGAAGTCCGTGAGGCGGTGGATTTTCTACGCTACTACGCCAACGAAGGCGAACGGCTTGAAGCAGAAGAGCCCGGTAGCGCCCGCGGCATCTTCGTTTGTATCAGCCCGTGGAACTTTCCTCTGGCGATCACCACGGGTCAAATTGCAGCTGCGTTAGTGGCTGGCAACGCGGTACTTGCCAAGCCTGCTGAGCAAACACCGCTGATCGCCGCCCGCGCGGTAGAGCTGATGCGTGAAGCTGGCCTACCGGAAGCCGCACTGCAATTGCTGCCTGGCGATGGCCCAACGGTAGGTGGCCCGCTGACTAGCGATCCACGTATCGCTGGCGTCTGCTTCACCGGCTCAACCCCGGTCGCACAGATCATCCACAAAGCCCTGGCAGAAAACGCGGGACCCGATGCGATACTCATCGCCGAAACCGGCGGCCTGAACTCCATGATCGTGGACTCCACAGCGCTAACCGAGCAGGCAGTGCGCGATATCCTGATCTCCTCCTTCCAGTCAGCTGGTCAGCGCTGCTCGGCGCTGCGCATGCTGTATGTACAGGAAGAGGCACGCGACCGCTTGCTCAATATGCTGTATGGCGCGATGGACGCGCTTACGATTGGCGACCCCTGGAACACTGATACCGATGTTTCGCCGGTCATCGATGCCGATGCCCAAGCTGAGATTAGCGACTACGTAGCGGCGCACGAGAAATCTGGCAACGTACTGAAGAAATTAACGGCCCCGGACACTGGCACCTTTGTTACACCAGCGGTCATTAAAGTTAACGGCATTGAAGATCTGGAGCGTGAAATCTTCGGCCCGGTTCTACACGTGGCCACCTTTAAGGCACGCGACATCGACAAGGTAGTCGACGCCATCAACGGGAAGGGGTACGGGCTGACCTTCGGTCTGCATACCCGTATCGACGACCGCGTACAGCAGATTGTCGAGCGTATCCATGTCGGCAACGTCTACGTCAACCGCAACCAGATTGGTGCCATTGTCGGCTCCCAGCCGTTCGGCGGCGAGGGGCTCTCCGGCACCGGGCCCAAGGCTGGCGGCCCGCTTTATGTCGCACGCTTCCGCCGCACCGCCGACACCGAGCACGTTGAAGCGCCAGCAGGAGAAACCGTGTCACTGGGCGAGCTACAGGCGGCGTTTGATGGGCTGGATGCACGTAACTGGGCAGCACGTACCAACCGAGTTGAGGTGCTGCGCAGGGCGCTTTCCGGCAAACGCGGCGTAATTCGCAAAGCGCTTGCCGAAACAGCCGCGTTAGATATGACACCGCAAACGCTGCCGGGGCCAACAGGGGAAAGCAATCGTCTATCGATGTATCCAAAGGGAGCGGTGCTGTGTCTCGGGCCAACGCTGGATATCGCCATTGCTCAAGCGGTTCAAGCGCTGGGCGCAGGCTGTGAGGCCGTTGTAGTAGCACCGGGCGCCAAGCAGGCTGTGAAGCCATTAACCGATGCCGGAGCACCAGTAGCCGGACTGGAAGGAAGCGTTTCCGCCAAAACGCTCAGCGAGATTAAAGGTATTGCTGCAGTCGCTGCGGCGGGTGACAACCAGTGGACCCGTGAGCTGCGCATGGGGCTTGCTAAGCGCGAGGGTGCCATTGTGGCGCTAGAGACGAAAACCGTCTCGCCAGACCGCTATGTGGTGGAGCGCCATCTGTGCATTGATACAACCGCAGCGGGCGGTAACGCCAGCTTGCTGGCAACGGCTGAATAGGCCAGCCAGCTCATCAATCGTCCATTCATCGACTGACAATCGATGGCAATGGCATTGTGTCGCCAAGAGACGGCAACGCAGCCGTCTCTTGAGCCTTGCTAACGAGAGACCTCCCTTTGCCGGGGAAGGTCTCATTTTTTGTTGCACCCTTATCCCTTACACCCTCCCCAGCTTTTCCAACCTCTGCATCCAACCTTTTGCGCGCTGCCATAGAAGGCTGCCTAATGGTTATGAAAGCCCGCTTAGAGAAATATTTAGATAGATTTTATAATACTTGTTCGCGCTCTTTGCCCTAGGTCAATAACAGCACCACTGCGAGTCGATAAACTTTTCACCATGATTTGACCCGTTACTTGATTGACTTAGATCGCTAGGAGCAATGACATGCGCCATCGTACCGTACCTACCCTCATAGCAGCCGGTCTCGCGGCTGCAACGCTGGCTACCAGCAGCCAAGCCTTCGCCTATGGCGCGGGAGACTTTTTTACCCGCGTAGGTGTGGCGCAGGTAGATCCGAAAAGCGATAACGGCGAGATCCTTGGTGGAGCCGACGTCAATGTCGATTCTGAAACCAATTTCGCCTTTACGCTGGGTTATCGCTTCCATGACAAGGTGGGCGTTGAATTACTAGCCGCTCTGCCCTTTAAGCATAACCTGCAGGTCGATGGCGTCACTGATGGTTCCACCAAGCACTTACCACCGACCCTAACGCTTCAGTACTACCCGTTAGGTGGCACTGATGCTCGCGTACAACCTTATGTCGGTGCAGGTATTAATTACACTCGTTTCTCCGACGAAAAAACCGATATTGGCGCATCGCTAGAACTCGATGATTCCTGGGGTGCAGCTGGTCAAGTGGGCGTCGACCTGTTGATCGATGATAACTGGGCGCTTAATGCCGCCGCTTGGTACATCGATATCGACACCGATGCAAAAGTAGGCGGCGCTGCAGCAGGCACTGTTGAAATTGACCCGGTCGTGGTGATGGCAGGTATTAGCTATCGTTTCTAAATGAGCATCTACCGCTAGTGCTTGATGCGCTAGCGGTAACCTCATTGACATCTAATCAGTGTAAAAATGCCCAGCTCTCGCTAATGCGAACTGGGCATTTTGCATTGCGTTCAAAAAACGAGCAGAGCGTTAATTTTCGGTGACTAAACGGTCAACCTTCTCAACCGCCTGCACGACCAGTATCTGATCGCTGGCGCGCACCTTTTCTTGGATTAAATACGCAGCCATCGCAGGGGCTATCTCGCATTTAGCTGGCATGGTGGCTTTAGCATCAATTAACGCATTTAGCCGGGCAATAAATACAAAACGGATCCATTGAGGCAGCGACATCGTATCGATACAAAACGGCTCCTGACTCGCAAACGCATCTGCTGTTGGGGTGGGCATACGCCATAAGTTAGCGGCCTTCATGGCGGCTTCAAGCTCAAGAAGCGCAGTTTGCAGCTGTTGATGGACGCTCATAAATACCTTAGCAATCATTGTGAATATGAAACACTGTGAGAGTTATTATCCCAACTCTGTGGGTAACTTGCCACTCGGTGAGCGGCAAAAATCGCTTATTCACAGATTCACAGAAAACCTGCAAGAGGCTGTGGATAAACTATGGAAAGGTGTCGCAGCCGCTACTCTCATGGGGCTTGCGCAAAGTTGCTCAAACTTTAACCAATTAATGGGAATTACACTGATTTATCAGCTCTGATGGCTGACAGTGTTAGAACAGCAAGGTAGAGTGCAGGCTTGAAACGCGGAAGGATGTTATGCAACCAATTCAGTCCCTTGATGATTTCTTTACCCGTAGCGGCGCCGACATTTCGCTATTTCACATGGGGAGGCGCGTCACCGCCTGCTCTAGAGAGACGCTGCGTGCTTTTGAAAGCAGCGAGCAGGCTTGGCCGGAGCCCTGGAAGCATCAAGCGCGTCTAGGTATTGTCTTTCGTTTAGGCGATATGCCAGAACCTGCTATTTGGTTTTTAGCGTTACCATTAGACGAGCAAGGCATGCTTTCGCCAGCGCAGCGAGACGCTTTCATAAACCGCTTGCTGGAAACCCTAGGCCGCAACGTAGCCAATGTAGGCACTGAAGCACTCGAGCATAAACAAACGGCAGACGTGGATCATTTAATGAAGGATAATCCCCTCGCCTTCACGCCCGAGATAACGTTTCAGGCGATGCTACATGCTCAGGCCACACTTGCATTAGGGGTACCTGCTAGCCAACATTTAGAGCCTGTTGAAGCCTACTTGAGCGGACAGCAGCATATTGATTGGCAGGCACTCGGCTTACAAGGCTTTGCGGACTATACCGCACGCCTTGACAACGACACGGCTAACGCGCTTGCCCAGCGTATCACTGATTTTCCCGTTAGCGTCCTCCAAACGCTATGCCACTGCTTAGAGCACCGGCCACTGAGCGAATCGCTGGTCAATGCCTTGTGTGAGCGCGGAGAGCAGGCAGCGAGCGCGGGCGATTTAGAAACGCTGTGCGCTTGTGTACGCGCAGTAGGCAGCACTGCCAGCCTAAGAGCCGGCGCTTGGTACACCAGCCTGCTGAATGACCGTGCAGCTTGTGGGCCTGATTTACTCGCCGCGATAGCAGGACGTGGCTGGCCATTACTGGAAGATGCCGAGCGACTGCCGCTTTTTTTACAACGCCTAGCGGAAGATAGTCGTGCTAATTTTTCTGCCGTAATAAAAGATATTGCGTTAATACCTCGTCTACGCTTGCCAGTCATGATGGCGCTACGTGACGCATCAACGGGATCAGCCATTCAACAGCGTTTAGATGCCATGCTGCCCCGCACATAACGACGGGGAGCGTTTTTGATGGATTCCCATGCAAGGAGTGAGCTGTGAAGGAACTACCCTATCAGGCCAAAGCAGTCATCGGCCGTCGTGAGATGGTGACATTACCTGAACTAGGACTTCACCTCTGCTGTAAGGCAGACACCGGCGCACGCACATCTGCGCTGCATGCTGAAGAGATTGAAACGGATGAGGATGCCGAAGGTCAGCTATGGGTCAGCTTTATCACCCACAGCGGAGGCCCGGAAACACCTGCTCACCGTTACCGCCTGCACCTGCACGACCGGCGCCGGGTCACCAGCTCGAATGGTCACAGTGAATGGCGCTATGTCATACGCACCCCTATGCAGCTGGGAAGACTCAACTTTCCAGTTGAACTTACCCTGACTGACCGTAGCAATATGCGTCACGCCATGCTGTTAGGTAGACGCGCGATGCGTCGTCTATTAGTGGCACCCGGCGCTGCGTTTTTGCACGGTGAACCCTAATTTAATGATTAAACGCCTATTTTTTTCGCCCGGAGCCCTGCATGCATATTGCCCTGCTTTCACGTAACCGCAACTTATACTCTACTCGTCGGTTAGTTGAAGCCGCCGAGCAGCGGGGTCACACCGCACGCGTTGTCGATACGCTGCGCTGTTATATGAGCATTGCCTCACATCACCCCTCTATCCACTATAAAGGGGCTGAGATAGAGCCATTTGATGCTGTGATTCCCCGTATCGGCGCGTCCGTCACGTTTTATGGCTGTGCGGTGCTGCGTCAGTTTGAAATGATGGGTACTTACGTTATTAATGATTCGGTCGCTATTACCCGCTCACGGGATAAGTTGCGCTCGCTTCAGCTGCTGTCTCGTAAAGGCCTGGGGTTACCGATTACTGGTTTTGCGCACTCGCCGGACGACATTCCCGATCTCATCACCATGGTTAAAGGCGCACCGCTTGTCATCAAGCTTCTCGAAGGTACGCAAGGGATTGGGGTGGTCTTGGCTGAAACTAACCAAGCCGCTGAATCAGTCGTTCAAGCCTTTATGGGCATGAAAGCCAACATCATGGTGCAGGAATATATCAAGGAAGCACGCGGCGCCGATATCCGTTGCTTTGTGATTGGCGATAAGGTGGTGGCTTCCATGAAGCGCCAGGCGGCTGACGGCGAGTTCCGTTCTAACCTGCACCGTGGCGGCACTGCTAGCGTGATTCGTATTACGCCTGAAGAGCGCTCAACCGCTATTCGTGCGGCTAAAGCTATGGGATTACGTGTCGCGGGGGTTGATCTATTGCGCTCTAATCACGGCCCGGTAATTATGGAGGTCAACTCATCGCCCGGTTTGCAGGGTATTGAGAGCGCGACCGGCAAAGATATTGCGGGCATGATCATCGAGCATATTGAAAAAAACGCTACCCCCGTGCGTAAAGCACCGCCCAAGCCTAAAGGCTAAGGGGAAAAAGCAAAAATAATCGTCTTTGGGGGTGGCAAATCAGGTCGCCCACCCCCACAATCTGCGTCACCGAAGGAGGTAGACGCTCATGTTTCTCGACAATCGCCAAGTGGCGATGGACAGCGTGCTGGAAGCGCTGGCCGATAGTATTGATTATTTCCAGGATAATATCGAACGCCTGCGCCCGTCGCTACGTGATGCACTCAAACCGCACTATACCGAGCGGTTAGCGCAGATGCGTAAGCTTCAGGAGCTTGCCCGAGCGCATTTGAAAATGCTGCCAAGGGATGCCGATGTGGAGCGAGATGACTTTTTGTGGCTCTGGAGTCGTTTAAAAAGCTTTGTCGGTAACGATAGCCAAGTATTAATCAATGAGCTGTTGGAACAAGAGCGTGTTCTGATGCAAGCCCTCTCAACGCTATTTACCCATCCACTGCCCGATCCCATCGAGCCCATTGTGGAAGAGTGCATGCAGGGTTGCCGTAAATTGATACGTGAGCTGTATAGCCTACAGAAACGCAAAACACACCGTTAATACCCACCAATGCTAGGCGGGTAGTAACGGCGTATGAGCTTGGCAGCGGCGTCAGCACGCTGGTGACTCTGTTCTGAATCACTATGCTCAGTATCGTCGCCCTCTGATGGGCGAACAGCGTCACTGCGGAGCGTTTCTGGCGGACGGCTATCCGTCTGATGTAGCTCGATAGGTTCTGGAGGGCCAAGAAAATAAGGCTTTCTACCCCATATATAAAGATCCCCAAGGGTGGCTACTCTCGCCACCCATTCGCGTACGATTAACCGCCACTCTCCTGCTACACGCTCCTCTTCGGCAGCGCATCCTATCCCCTTTATACCTAACGCCCGGGCAATAAAAATCGCGCGTGGCAAATGCCAGCTTTGTGTCACCAACAGCGCCTCGTCAAGCTGAAATACATCCCGTGAACGTGCCAACGTGTCGTAAGTGCTAAAACCGGCAAAATCCATTGTCATCTGTGCAGCAGGAACGCCGCGACGGTAAAGTTCACGCCACATCGCCCGCGGCTCGTTATAGGCTTGAGTGCGGTTATCCCCTGAAAGCAGCAGATGGTTTACGCGCTGCTCTTCAATCAAACGGGCAGAGGTTCGCATACGCGCGTGAAAATGGGGATTTCTCACACCACTGCGCGTCCAGTGAGAGGTGCCAAATACAATGGCGACGTTATGAGGCCGACACTCTTGCAAATGGCTATCAATATAACGGGCGGTGCTCGCAACGACCCAAAGATTGCCAGCAATAAATAACAATGTCGCCAACAGCAAAAAAGCAGCTAGCGACATTATCAAACGCTTAAAAAATACGGCTATGGTGCTGTGCATCCCTTTCCCCAGCCGGGGTTAGAACATTCCGAGCTCAAGCTTCGCCTCGTCGCTCATCATGTCACGGCTCCAGGGAGGGCTAAAGACAATTTCGGTGTGCACCTTATTAATTTGCGGTGCGCCCAAAATCTTATTACGTGCATCGGCAGCAATAACGTCCCCCATACCACACCCTGGGGCAGTCAGCGTCATACGGATGGTGACCATGCGCTCGCCGCTGAT
This sequence comes from Vreelandella venusta, assembly GCF_044809155.1. Lineage (GTDB taxonomy): Bacteria > Pseudomonadota > Gammaproteobacteria > Pseudomonadales > Halomonadaceae > Vreelandella > Vreelandella venusta_B. The sequence continues at coordinate 1,198,763 of NZ_CP085241.1, read as the reverse complement.
TAATCGCTCAAGGCGGCAACCATACACCAGCCCAAGATCCACGATATTTACCGGTATTTCAGGGTCGAAACAGGTGCGAAGCTGTTCCCACACAAAGGCTTCAATTTCGTCGTCGCTGGCACTTTCTGGCAGGGTAGGCTGCGGCAACGGCTCTAACCCTAGCGCATCTAAATTACGCCCTTCAATCAGGTAGAGGCGCCCCTCAAAACCTACGCTCACCGTGCTGCCTTTGGCTTGCATAACGCTAACAATGCTGTCTTCAGCCAAGGTTTCCGTTTTACCAAACGGAATAGCAATGGCCTCTACATCACGTTGGAGCGGCAGCTTCTGACCGCGTTCGAGGCTGGCAACTTGCTCGATATCCATAACTATCCTTTAGTGACCGCCCTTAACGCACCATACCAATAACACGATTTAGCGCTGCGACAAATCTATCTACCTCATCAAGGGTATTATACGCGGCAAATGACGCGCGGCACGTGGCATCCACACCAAAATGATGCAAAAGCGGCTGGGCACAGTGGTGTCCCGTGCGAATTGCCACACCCAACTGGTCAATGAGCAGACCAATATCTTGGGAGTGAGCACCCTCAACCACAAAGGAGAGCACCCCAGCTTTATGCGGCGCTGTGCCTAAAATACGCAGCCCATCCACTTGGCTAACGGCCTGGGTAGCATGGTCTAACAGTACGCCTTCCCAGGCACTGATGGCCTCAACACCTACGCTCTCCATCCACTCAAGCGCTCTGCCTAATGCGATCACTTCGGCAATAGCAGGCGTGCCGGCTTCAAACTTATGGGGCGTCTCAGCAAAGGTAGTCCCTGCATCAAAGGAGACGGTTTTAATCATCTCTCCGCCGCCCTGCCAGGGAGGCATTGCGTCGAGTAGCGCTTTTTTCCCATACAGCACGCCAACACCGGTTGGGCCATACACCTTGTGACCAGAGAACGCATAGAAGTCAGCATCAATGTCCTGCACGTCTACTTTCTGGTGAGGCGTTGCCTGGGCACCATCAACTAAGATTAGCGCTCCGTGCTGATGAGCAAGCGTTGCCATTTCCTTCACTGGGTTAATAGTGCCCAATGCATTGGAAACGTGGTTCACGGCCACTAGCTTAGTACGTTCACTAAGTAGCTCACGATAAGCGAGCATATCCAGTGCGCCGCGCTCATCAACCGGGATGACTTTCATCGTAAAGCCACGCTCAGCCGCCAGCAGCTGCCAGGGCACAATGTTGGAGTGGTGCTCCAACATAGAAATTAGCACCTCATCACCCGGACCGAGATTTGCCCGGCCCCAGCTTTGCGAAACTAAGTTGATCGCCTCGGTGGTACCGCGAGTGAAGATAATTTGACGCGCGTCTTCCGCATTGAGAAACGCTTTAACCCGGTGACGCGTGCCTTCAAACGCCGCCGTAGCTTCGTCTGACAGGGTGTGCAAGCCACGGTGGATATTGGCGTTATAGCGCGAATAGTAGTCGCTGATGACCTCAATAACTTGGCGAGGCGTTTGACTCGTCGCCGCGTTATCCAAATAAATCAGCGGCTTGCCATGCACTTCCCGATGCAATATCGGGAAGTCTTCGCGCAGCGCAGCGACATCAAAGGGCTCACTGGTATGAGCTTGCGGCTTCTCAATCACGGAATGGGGCATCGATAGCTCCTTGGTTAATCGTTGAGCGAAACAGCCGCTTCCACTAAGCCTGCCAAGTTGAAGCGCTCAGGCAGTTTGCCTGCTACCGCCAGCTCAACCCGCTCGGCAATTACGTCAAGCGCCACTTGTTCAAGCACTTCACCCGCGAATGCCAAGGTTAGCAGGCCCCGCGCCGTTGCTTCATCAATACCACGGGTACGCAGTGCATAAATCGCGTCTTCATCCAACTGCCCGGTGGTCGTGCCGTGGGAGCACTTCACGTCATCGGCATAGATTTCAAGCTCGGGCTTCGCGTCGATCTGCGCGCGATCTGACAGCAGCAGGTTCTGGTTGCTTTGGAAACCTTCGATCTTTTGGCTGTCGCGCTTCACGTACACTTTGCCGTTGAAGACACCGTGTGCGCGATCATCCAGAATGCCTTTGTAGTTCTCATTAGAGAACGTCAGCGGCGCGTTGTGGTTCACCTTGGTGTGGTTATCCACGTGCTGGCGACCCTGGCCAAAGAACAGGCCGTAGAAATTCGTCTCAGCCCCCTGACCGTTCAGGTCACTGATCAGGTCGTTGCGCACCAGCGCGCCGCCCAGGTTCAGATTGTAGGAGGTATAGCGGCTGTCACGGCTCTGCTCAACGTGAATGCTCGCCACATGCATATCACCTAGCGGTGCCTCTTGGAGCTTGTAGTGATTCATGATCGCTCCACGATCCAGCATCAGCTCGGCCACCACATTGGTGAAATTGGCGGCATCCGTCTCGCCTGCATAATGCTCAATCACGGTCGCTTCACTACGTCCGGCCGCTTCCACCAAAATGCGCGGATGGCTCATCACCGGCGTGCCTGCACGCGAAAGGAACTGCAGCAGAATGGGCTTTTCAACCACCGTGCCCGGCGCGATGCGGACTACCGCACCCTCTTCCATAAAGGCCGTATTCAATGCTGCAAAGGGTGAGAAGTCGACGCCGGTTAAGCGTCCTAAAGGACCACCAACCGCCTCGTGGTTCTCCGTGAGCGCTTTGGAAAGCGGCATAACCTTTACGCTGCTCGGCAGTGCCTCTAAATCAGACAGCGCGGCAGAGAAGACGCCATCTACAAACGTTAGCCGGTAGGCATCCAACGGAAGTGTTATAGCGGCTGCCTGCGCTTGAGAAAATTCAGCGTTGTCTGCCAAGGCAAAATTGCCCTGCGCAATGGCACGGACGTCGGTGTATTTCCACTCTTCATCGCGGCGGGTCGGAAATCCCATCGCCTCAAAGCGGGCGGCCCCTGCCTGGCGGCGAGCAGCAATCCAAGTAGGCTCGCCAGCGCGCTGTTGGCTACGCGTGGCGAGCGTGTCCAAAAACGTTTGTGTATCGCTCATGCTACGGACTCCTCGATGCCTTCGTAACCGTTGGCCTCAAGCTCTTTAGCAAGCTCAGCATCGCCGGTTTTAACAATGCGACCATCCACCAGAACGTGGACTTTGTCGGGCACAATGTAGTCCAGCAGGCGCTGGTAGTGGGTCACGAGCAGAATGGCGCGCTCTTTAGCACGCAGGCTGTTTACACCGTCAGCAACGACTTTCATGGCGTCGATATCGAGGCCAGAATCGATTTCATCCAGCATGGCCAGCTTCGGCTGAAGCACCAGCATTTGCAGGATTTCGTTACGCTTTTTCTCACCGCCGGAGAAACCTTCGTTCACTGCACGCTGCAGGAAGCTGGCATCCATTTTCATAAAGCCAAGCTTCTCTTTGACCAGCTTCATGAATTCCGGCGCGGGCATTTCGCCTTCACCACGCGCAACGCGCTGAGCGTTAAGCGCAGACTTCAGCAGGTAGATGTTTTTTACCCCTGGGATTTCTACCGGATACTGGAAACCCAGCAGTAGCCCCGCCTGAGCACGCTCTTCAATTTCCATTTCCAGCACGTCTTTACCGTCAAAGGTAATGCTGCCTTGAGTCACTTCGTAGCCATCTTTACCAGCGATAACCGCTGACAAAGTGGATTTACCCGCGCCGTTAGGGCCCATAATGGCGTGGACTTCACCGGCATTAATGGTGAGGGTCAGGCCTTTGAGGATTTCTTTACCTTCGACGGTGACGTGTAAATCATTAACTTGCAACATAGTAATCGCCTTATAAATACGTTCGGGTCGCAGTCGCGACGCGCTTAAATAATTCGCAAACCAGAGCGGGTTAACCCACAGCGCCTTCTAGCGTGACGTTGAGCAGCGCTTCCGCTTCTACCGCAAACTCCATGGGCAGCTCTTGGAAGACGTCTTTACAGAAGCCATTCACAATCATGCTGACCGCATCCTCTTCTGAGATACCGCGGCTCTGGCAGTAGAAGAGCTGATCTTCACCGATTTTAGAGGTGGTGGCTTCGTGCTCAATGGTCGCCGTGCTGTTACCAATTTCCTGATAAGGGAACGTGTGTGCGCCGCATTTGTCGCCAATCAACAGCGAATCGCACTGGGTAAAGTTGCGTGCGCCCTTGGCACGAGGGCCAATTTTAACGAGGCCGCGGTAGGACTGATCGCTCTTGCCCGCCGAAATACCTTTGGCAACGATATAGGAGCGGGTGCCTTCACCAATGTGAATCATCTTGGTGCCGGTGTCCGCCTGCTGACGGCCATTGGTGACGGCAACGGAGTAGAACTCACCAATGCTGTCTTTACCGCGCAGCACGCAGGAGGGGTATTTCCAGGTAATCGCGGAGCCGGTTTCGACCTGTGTCCAGCTAATGCGCGAACGCTCGCCGCGGCAGTCGCCACGCTTGGTGACGAAGTTGTAAATACCGCCTTTACCGTTTTCATCACCGGGGTACCAGTTTTGAACGGTAGAGTATTTGATGTAAGCATCGTCCAGTGCGACTAGCTCGACCACTGCCGCGTGCAGCTGGTTCTCATCGCGCATCGGCGCGGTACAGCCTTCCAGGTAGGAAACCTGAGCGCGGTCTTCACAAATAATCAGCGTGCGCTCAAATTGCCCGGTATTGGCAGCGTTAATGCGGAAATACGTGGAGAGCTCCATCGGGCACTTCACGCCTTCCGGTACGAAGACGAACGAACCATCGGTGAATACGGCGGAATTCAGCGCAGCAAAGTAATTATCAGCGACCGGAACCACCGTACCCAGGTACTGCTTGATCAGTTCCGGGTAATCACGGATTGCTTCGGAGATAGAGCAGAAAATAACGCCGGCTTCTGCTAGCTCTTTTTTGAACGTTGTCGTCACAGATACCGAGTCAAATACGGCATCTACCGCAACGCCTGCCAAAGCCGCCCGCTCGTGCAGCGGGATACCCAGCTTCTCATAGGTCTCGAGCAGTTTTGGATCAACTTCATCCAAGCTCTGGGGGCGATCTTCAGGGCGCTTGGGCGCACTAAAATAAGAAATTGACTGGTAATCGATGGGCGGATAATCCAGGTGAGCCCATGAGGGCGACTCCATCTTTAACCACTGGCGATACGCATCTAGGCGCCACTCCAGCATCCACTCCGGCTCGCCCTTCTTTTTAGAAATAAAGGCAATGGTGTTTTCATCCAGGCCAGGTGGCAGGGTGTCGCTCTCAATATCTGTTACAAAGCCTTCTTTGTAATCGCGACGAACCAACTGTTCCATTTCTTCGCTTGCCATGGTGATACCCTCCGGGGCAGTTGGATGGCGAGACGAGCTCGCCGTCAATTAGTCAATACGGCCTGTCTGCTGGGCTTGTTTAAGCCGAGGCAGCGGACAGGCTGATCGTTTGAATTGGTAGCTGAACAGGCAGCTTGATCGGCGTGGTATCCGCCAAGTGCGCAAGCGTTACGCTTTCCAGCAGCGTTCGAATGGCGAGCGAGACGCGCTGCCAGTTATCTGCGACTCCGCACGTGGCCGCAAGCTCGCACTCTCCTTCCGCTTGGCTGCACTCGGTCATCGCCACGGGCCCTTCAATAGCTGAAATAATTTCTGCTGCCGTAATATGCGAGGCGGGCCGCGCGAGACGATACCCCCCCTGCGCACCGCGTTGAGATTCCAGTAAGCCTGCTTTCACCAGCATCTTCAGCGTTTTACTGACCGTTGGATGGGGCAGCTGAACTGCCTCCGCTAAATCAGCCGCCGTATGCGACGCCTGGGGATAGCGGGCAATTTGTGCCATTACCACCGCTGCATAGTCTGTCAGCCGAGAAAGCTTAAGCATGTGAACTCCCGTTCGCCGTTGCAATTGGCCTAGCTGTTAATTGGGTACCATTTTAGTCCTGTATAAATTTGATGTGAAGCCCTTGAGCAAAATCGTTATCAATATGAGCAAAATAACAGCACGTTCGGCTCTAATCGCATCAAAAACAACAATCATTATCATTTAAAAAAACTATTATTGATGCCCATCTTTTCGACCATGGTTTACATCAATAGACAACCTCTGATAGCTTCAAAGATAATTGGACGTCATTAATGTATAAGGCATTGGGATAGCATAGGAGGCTTTATGGATTCAGCAGTCAACAACATGGTAGGCGCGTCAATGGCAATGCAGCAGGCGCAAGTTGCACAGCAGGCGCAGCTGAGCGTTTTTAAAGATGCGTTAGATGGGCAAGCGGCACATATCTCCGCATTAATGGACACGATTTCCATGGAGCCACAGCTTGCAACAAGCGGCAGCGTAGGCACATTGATTAACACAACGGCTTGAGCACGCTTTCTAGCCATTAGATGTATTAGGTAAGTAAAAATAGCCCCTTAATTTAAAGGGGCTACTTTTATTTCAACGTCAGATGCTGGTGGCATCTTCTCATTACGCTTTTTTAACAAACTCAGACTTCAGTTTCATAGGGCCGATGCCGTCAATTTTACAATCAATATCGTGGTCGCCTTCGACGAGTCGGATGCTCTTCACTTTGGTACCCACTTTAACCACTAACGAACTGCCTTTTACCTTTAAATCTTTAATGACCGTTACGCTGTCACCATCAGTAAGCACGTTACCATTGGCGTCCCGGACACTCTTTTCCGTGTCTTCTGGGCCCTCTTCTGACACTTTCGACCACTCATTACCACACTCTGGGCAAACGAACTGCAAGCCATCATCGTAAGTAAACTCTGAGGCACAAGCAGGACAGTTGGGTAAAAGACTCATGTAAAGCTCCAACGCTAATAAAGCGAAGGAGCCTACACGGCTTTAATAAAAAGTAAAGCCGGTGTCTGTCATCAATCCCGCTGAAAAGTACCCACTAACCGATTCATGCCTAATAGGTTTGGCTCCACCTCTTTAAGCAGCTCGGCGAGCGTTAACCCTTCAGGTAGGTTAGTTTGATGATCTAATGCCAGCACCCAAAAATAGTAGAGATGTGGGCCGTGACCCTCGGGAGGCATGGGGCCTCCATAGCCCTGATTGCCAAAATCATTTGCACCTGCAGTACCCAATGCCGTTTTTTCGTTGAGCTGAACAACATCACCCGGCAAGTTATAAAGCACCCAGTGAACAAACCCATAGCTGCCCTCTTTAACGAGCGGAGCATCGGGGTCGTGGCAAATCACCGCAAAGCCTTTTGTGCCTTCCGGCGCGCCCTGCCATGCCAACGCTGGCGATATATCATCACCAACTCCGGTATATTGAGCGGGAATAGGCTGGTGATTCCCAAACGTACTACTTGTAACCTGCATTGAGGATAAGGCAAAACCCATGCTGCTCTCCTTAGTACCGGTGACTTGTGCGTTGTGCGCTATTGAATGTAGCTAAGGTATTAGGGTGAATCCAGTAGAGTGCTATGCCGCTGCCGCCACTGCTGAGCAATGCGGGTGTTTTCAGCGTTCCCCGCTGGGTTAAGCGCCGTTACCAGCTGAATATAATCACCTCGGGTTCTGGCCATTAGTCGCGGGTCTTGAGTGGCGAGCTGCAGCGCATAAAGCACCAGCATTTGCTCGTATGCATTTTGGGTAGCAAGCTGTGCAAACAGCAGTGGCACCGCTGGCAACCCAATTTCTCCTAACCGCTCAGCGGCGATATACCAGGTTTTGGGGTTGTCACCGTCTCCATAACTGGACACAAAACGCCGGTCAGCCAAACGGCTGACATAGTACGCCGCCTCTTCTTCAGGACTAATGAATAACGGCGGCACCCAATCGGTGACGGTTGCTGATGTACCCTGATGAGATAGCTCCTGCGATGCAGGCGGCGCTTCCAGCGGCGCGGATGTGCTGGCCGGGTCAGAAGGCGGCAACCCCGTTGACGTGGGCTGCCCTCCACAGCCTGCTAGCCCGCTCACCAGGATACATCCCCCCGCTAGACCTATCCATTTAGCCTGTCGCTTCATCATTTAATTCCCTATGAACGATTCACAAACATTTAAACCACTCCATTGGCGACAACTCACCAGCGCCCTTCACGCTTCAAACGCCGTTGCACCCAGCGATCATAGTACCAGCGCAGCCCCGCTTTAATGCCCGGCAAACCGATAAACCACCCAACAGGTCGTAACGTGGGGATTCGCGCCATCAGCAGTTGATAAGCCTCAATGCCTTCAATAATGCGTCCATCCTTTTGTTCAACATGCAATGAGCGCAGCGCTGCCTCTGGTGCGACCCCTTTTTCACGCAACGTTTGTTGATGTTCAGTGACATCACACCAGCGTATATCGCTTGCACGCTTGCCAGCCCAACGTTCAAATCGGGCACGATCTTTACGACAGCCGGGGCAGATACCATCGTAGTAGACGTTGATACACGCATGATTAGGCATATAGGCTCTCACTAAAGCTGTACTTCATAGTGTGCCACTTCCGCCATACGACGCAACTCAGCAGGCTTTACCATGAAACGTCTCTTGATCATTGCCCATGCACCGTCAGTGAACACCCAAAAAATGCGTCATGCAGTCATTAATGGCGCGTCAGATTCGGACATAGAAGGTGTGGAAGTCGTCTCTCTAAGCCCGCTTGAAACCCAGCCTGAACACATTAATGCAGCTGACGCCGTCATATTGGGAACCACCGAAAATCTGGGGTACATGGCAGGTTTGATGAAGGATGTTTTCGATCGCTGCTACTATCCTTGCCTGGAGAAAAACGAAGGGTTACCGTTCGCCTTTTATGTGCGTGCTGGCCACGATGGCACAGGCACCCAGCGCGCCATTGAAAGCATCACCAAAGGCATGCGCTGGAAGCTAGTGCAAGCGCCACTGATCTGCCGGGGTGACTTTCAGGAGATTTTTCTTGAACAGTGCGAAGAGCTAGGCCTCTCGATGGCCGCTAGCCTGGAAGCTGGCATTATCTAAGCCACGTGCAAACTTTCCGCTCTGTTTTGACGCTACGCGTCAAGAATCACATTGTATAACCGTGACAAGCCTGCCTTACTGTAAGAACGCACGGTGCAATGGCAGTCTCAGAAATCTGATGGTCACCACTGCCCTTGCTACTGTTCAACGCATGTCTTTCAGGTAGCTATTATGCATAACGTCATCGCTTTTTATGATGATCGCGTTCTTGCTCACGAGCCGAATATTGACGCGGACTTTTTACCGGAGCGGATCGATAAGCGCATTCGCCACCTGCTGGCTGGGCTACCTGTTCCGTGGAAATACCCTGAGCACCCTGGTCGCTTGAAAGCTATTCAACAGCTGCTTGAGAAAGCGCCGATTGAAGGCTTACACATTGAGGGCGGCAAAGCCGCCACCGCCGAACAGTTAGCCCGCGTACACACCACTTCTTACTTGAGCGATATTTTTAGCTTAAGAGGCAAAAATGCTTGGTTAGATGTCGACACTACCGCGGTTTCGCCCGGCAGCATTGACGCCGCCGAAGTTGCAGCAGGCACCGCGATTGCTGCGGTAGAGGCGGTGGTGGAGAAACGCACCAAAAGCGCATTCGCACTTGTACGCCCACCAGGGCACCATGCGGAACCCGTTCGCGCAAGAGGCTTCTGCTTATTCAATAACATCGCCGTTGCCGCTGCCCATGCACGCAGCGCCCTAGGCTGTGAAAGAGTGCTGATTATTGATTGGGATGCCCATCACGGTAACGGTACGCAGGACATTTTTTGGGCAGAGCCTGACGTGATGTTTTTCGACATACACCGCGCTGCGCCCTTCTATCCGGGGTCAGGCCATTTAGAGGAAATAGGCGCCGGTTTAGGAGAAGGCACTACCATCAACGTCCCCCTGCCAGCAGGCGCTGGCGATGAAGCGTATCTTAAAGCGTTTCACGATATTCTTGCGCCAGCGGCTGCGTGGTTTAAACCAGACATTATTCTTGTCTCAGCAGGATTCGACCCACACTGGCACGATTTAGCGCTTAATGTTTCCTACGAAGGGTTTGGTGCTCTGACGGGGTTCTTACAACAGCTCGCCGAACAGCATTGTGAAGGCCGTTTGGTCTTTGTGCTAGAAGGGGGCTATAACCTGGAGTCCTTAGCCAACGGTACTCGTGCGGTGCTTAGGGTATTAGCGGGTAACACCGTGCCGGTGCCTGATACCTGCGGGATTGCAGACGTTCAAGCAGCAGCTGACTTTCATCGCAACGCGTTTCAAACGAAATAAATAAAATGGCAATAAAAAACGGCACCTGGGAGGGTGCCGTTTTTGCTGATACGCGCCGCGTTTATCTTAGACGTTCAAAAACGGTTGCTACCCCTTGCCCCATACCAATACACATAGTGGCTAGGCCAAGCGTGGTGTCACGCTGTTGCATGACATTAAGCAGCGTGGTGCAAATGCGCGAGCCTGAACAACCCAGCGGGTGGCCCAGAGCAATGGCGCCGCCATGCAGGTTAACCTTTTCATCCATGGCATCAAGGAAGCCCAGGTCTTTCAGGACCGGTAAGCCTTGAGCCGCAAATGCTTCGTTAAGCTCAACGGTTTGAATATCCGCAGCGGATAACCCTGCTGCTTTCAGCGCTTTCTTAGACGCAGGCACCGGGCCGTAACCCATGATGGAAGCATCACAGCCAGCCACACCGGTTGAGAGCACTTTGGCAATCGGTTCAAGCCCCAGGGCCTGGGCGCGCTCGTAGCTCATTACCGCCATGGCTGACGCCCCTACCGACAGCGCCGACGACGTGCCCGCAGTCACGGTGCCGTTGCGAGGGTCAAACACTGGCTTGAGGCTCGCCATAGACTCCAGACTCGCCTCAGGACGAATCACTTCGTCGTTTTTAACCAGTACTTTAAAGCCGCGCTGATCGTGACCTTCGACACCGATAATTTCATTATCGAAGTAACCCTTCTCCATCGCTGCCTGGGCACGCTGGTGAGAGCGTACGCCAAACTTATCCTGATCTTCGCGCGAAATGCCGTGCATCTTACCCAGCAGCTCAGCGGTCAGGCCCATCATCATCGCGGCTTTCGCTGCGTACTTACTGGCGGCGGGGTTAACATCAACGCCGTGGGCCATGGGCACGTGCTCCATGTGCTCTACCCCACCGATCACGTAAAAGTCGCCCATGCCCGCTTTGATATTGGCAGCGGCGATATGCAGCGCGGTCATTGAGGAGCCGCACAGGCGGTTAACGGTCTGTGCAGGCACCGAACGCGGAATGCCGGTCATAATCGCGGCATTACGGGCGATGTTCATGGACTGCTCAAGGGTCTGGTTAACGCAGCCCCAAATCACATCATCCACTTCGGACGGGTCTAGGTTGGCGTTGCGGGCAAAGAGTGCCTGCATCACCGCAGCGGACAGGTTCTCAGCGCGTACATTACGGAACGCGCCGTTTTTAGCTTTCGCCATGGCGGTACGTACACCGTCAACCACCACGATATCTCTTGGGTTCAAACTCATCTTCTATCTCCTATGCGTGGTGGTTAAGCCTGGTTACCAGCGTAAAATTGCTCATTATTTTGAGCCATCTGGCGCAGTTTCTCAGTCGGCGCGTATAGCGGGCCTAACTCATCCGCAAGGTTTTCAGCCAGCTTCACAAACTCAGCAACGCCCATCGCATCGATGTAGCGCAGCGCGCCACCGCGGAAGGGAGGGAAACCAATACCGTAGATCAACGCCATATCGGCTTCAGCGGGCGTCTCAACGATGCCATCTTCCAAGCAGCGAACGGTTTCCAGGCAAAGCGGTATCATCATGCGAGCAATGATGTCTTCATCCGTAAACTCTTTCTGCTCTTTGACGACGTCTTTGACCAGCGCGTAGGCCTGCTCGTCGGTGACTTTCTTCGGTTTGCCTTTCTTGTCTTCCTCGTAGGCGTAGAAGCCTTTATCGTTCTTCTGGCCTAGACGCTTGTTGTCGTACATCACCTGAATAGCGGTTTTACCATCCCGCGCCATACGATCCGGGAAGCCTTCCGCCATCACTTCGTTAGCGTGGACAGCAGTATCCAGACCTACGACATCCAGCAGATAGGCGGGGCCCATGGGCCAGCCGAACTTCTCCATTACCTTATCAACACGCTGGAAGTCGGCCCCTTGCTCCACTAAGAAGCTGAAGCCACCAAAGTAAGGGAACAGTACGCGGTTAACCAGGAAGCCAGGGCAGTCGTTAACTACAATGGGGGTTTTGCCCATGGCACGTGCATAAGCAACCGTTGCCGCTACAGCAGCGTCTGAGGTCTTCTCGCCGCGAATAACTTCCACCAGCGGCATACGGTGTACCGGGTTGAAGAAGTGCATGCCGCAGAAGTTTTCAGGACGCTTCAGGTTTTTCGCCAGACGATTGATAGAAATCGTCGAGGTATTAGATGTCAGAATGGTATTTTCGCTGACCAGGCCTTCCACTTCGGTCAATACAGCGTCTTTGACCTTGGGGTTTTCAACCACGGCTTCAACCACTAGGTCGACGCTGTCGAAATCGCCGTAAGAGAGCGTAGGACGAATATTGGTCAGCTTCTCGGCCATCTGCTCGACGGTCATCTTTTTACGCTCAACCTGTTTGGAGAACAGCTTACGCGCTTCTTTCAGGCCCAGCTCAATGGCTTCCTCATTGATATCTTTCATTACAATGGGGGTGCCTTTACTGGCGCTCTGGTAGGCAATACCACCGCCCATAATACCCGCACCAAGCACGGCGGTTTGCTTAACCGGCTGCGACTGTTTCTCGTATTTGCTGCCTTTCTTCTTAACCACTTGGTCGTTGAGGAACAGACCCACCAAGTTAAAGGCAACGCTGCTCAGTGCGAGCTTGGCAAACGCTTTTGCTTCAATCGCTTGAGCACGGGCACGGGTTTCACCAGCACCTTTTTGAATCACTTTGATTGACTCTACCGGCGCAGGATAGTGAGGACCCGCCTTACCCGCCACGTAGCCTTTGGCGGTTTCAAACGCCATCATTTGCTCAATTGCATTAAGCTTCAGCGGCGACGTTTTCTCTTCGCGGCGGGCCATGTAATCCAGCTCACCGGCGTTAGCGCGGTCAAGAATATCTAACGCAGCTTCTTCCAATAGCTCGTGAGCAACCGCCGCGTCTACTGCGCCCACTTTAAGCGCTGCATTAGCGCGGTTTTCGGTACCGCCCGCAATCCACTCGATAGCGTTATCAGCACCAATCAAGCGAGGTAAGCGAACACAGCCACCCCAGCCAGGCAGAATGCCAAGTTTGGTTTCAGGCAAACCAATTTTGGCCTTTTCGCTCATTACGCGGAAGTCAGTCGTTAACAGGACTTCACAACCGCCACCTAGCGCTAGGCCGTTAATTGCCGTCACGGTGGGGAAAGGCAGGTCTTCGATAGCGTTGAAGATATCGTGCACCTTGAGGTTCATCTCAACCAGGTACTCTTCACCTTTATCAAAGAGGCTATGGAACTCCGTGATATCGGCACCGACGATAAACGCCTCTTTGCCGCTACGGATCAATAAGCCTTGCAAACCGCTTTCGCCTTGAAGTGCTTTAACAGCCTCCCCCAATTCAGCGACTACACCGCTGGAAAGCTTATTGACGGACTCATCTTTCAAATCGAAAGTGAGTTGGGCGATGTCATTGCCACCTTGGGTCTTACGACGCTCCACCGTGATGGCATTGCCTTGATAGATCATCCGCGCTCTCTCCACAAGTTCGGGCTGGCCCCTTATATCGGACCCGCCTCGCATTTCATACGGTCGTTTGATTGCGTAAGCTTGGTTGAGTTACTGCAGAACGTCAAGCCCTGACTTTCGGCTAACACGCTTAGCGGCTATGACTCAGCGTAGCTTGAGGGGTTCAGTAGAAAAACCTCGCTTTGGATTGAAGTAACCTGCCACCATGCGATGCTCGCGCTAAACTAAATCACCCTGCTGTTTTAATGAGAACCCTGCTGCTATGAGCGCCCTGCTTACTCCCTCGCGCATTACCTCTCTACAAAATCGCGTTGAGCGCCTGGTCGAGCGCCTGAAACCATGGAGCTGGCTGTGGCCGCCCATGGCGTTTGCCGCTGGCTTAGGCAGTTTTTTCCTGGTTGACCGTCAACAATGGTTGGGGGCAGCGTTAGCGCTTGGACTGCTGTTCGCCTGGGTGCTGCTACTTTCAGAAAGCTTGATTGGCCGTTGGCTTGCAAAGCGTGGGCACCCCACGTTGCCTCGGGGGGTGACAACGTTTATCGCCCAAATGATTCACCAAGAAACGCTCTTCTTCACGCTACCGTTCATTCTGATCACCACCGTGTGGAACAGCGGCCAAACATTATTTGCCGCCCTGGTAGTAGGCATGGCGGCACTCTCAATCATTGACCCGCTCTACTACAAGCTAGCGGGCCGTTGGCGTAGCCTCTACTTTATTTTTCATGCCCAGTGCGTCTTTTTGGTCGTCCTGGTGATTTTGCCGATCATGCTGCATCTCACTACCCGCCAAAGCCTACAACTAGCGCTCGTGATCACAGTACTCCTGGCACTGCCTAGCTTTTGGCATTTGCTCAATAAACGCTCGCTGAAGCATTGGTGCCTATTTTTTGGGCTGACGTTGGTGCTTGCTTACGCCGCGTGGGTGGGCCGTATTTGGGTGCCACCCGCCAGCCTCTGGATGACCAGCAGCGCGCTTTCGCCGGCCTTCAACATCCAACAGCGCCAACCGCAAGGTTCGATTGCGCTTACACCACAGGCATTACAAGCCAACGGCCTATACGTTTACACCGCCATACGAGCGCCCCGGGGCTTAAGCGAAACGATTTACCATACCTGGTACCACAATGGCGCGCCTATCGATGAGGTAGAACTCGACATTAATGGGGGACGTGAACAGGGCTATCGGGCTTGGAGCCATAAGCTCAACTTCCCCGCTGACCCTTCTGGAAAATGGCGCATCGACATCATGACCGACGGCGGCCAGCGGTTAGGCTTACTGCGTTTTAACGTATCGGAAGATCCTGACAAGGCTTCACTTGCCGACAGCCACATTAATGCAAGCGGGTTAAGCGGCCTCAATTTGCGCCGTTTTATTCCTGGTAGAAGCGACGATGCCGAGCCGTCAAGTGAGAACTGAATAACAGAACACCTTGCAATCAGCGGTTCAGCTAATGACAATTCCTCCACTTACACTTATTGGTAGCCAATTGCTATGCCGTCATCCATTGGTTTTCGACTTGCCCGCCTGCCACATTTGTGGCGCTCTATCATCGACCGCAGGTTAGCCCCGTTGGGGCTAACACAGACCCGCTGGGTTACGCTTTACCACCTGTGGAAGCTAGGGGAAGGCAACCCTCAATGTGATTTAGCTCGTGCAATCGGGGTTGAAGCCCCTTCATTAGTACGCACGCTAGGCCAGCTGGAAGAGCAGGGCTTAGTCGAGCGACGCGCCTGCGATAATGATCGACGCAGTAAGCGCATCTATCTCACGCCTGCAGCCATGCCCTTACTAGAGCAAATCGACAGCGTAGTGCTGGAAGCGCGTAAAGAGATGCTCGCCGGGTTAAGCGAAAATGAACTCGATAAGCTGGATGAGTGGCTGGCACTCATTGAGGCTAATGGGCTCGCGATTCAGGCGCGGGATCAAGAAACCCCAAGCGCGTAATGATGTTGGTACTATAAATGACGGCCGACACTCTGCGTTTGAAGCGGCTTACTAATGGGCTTATCGGAAAGGCCGCTTAGCGACCGCTTGAGCTGTTCAAAGTCGTCTACATAGGTGGTGAACCGCTCTGCGTTTTGCGACTCCCACCACCATAACGTGAGCGAACCGGGGGTCGACTCGATGACTAATGCATCTTGAGGCAGCCGCTCTAGCAGTGCTTTGAAAGGCTCCGTGGCGTTATCGGGCAACGCCCGCAAAGGCGCAATACGCCACCGCCAGCCCGCGTGATACGGCTCAAGTGCCTCACTAGCGCTAGCTTCTCTTAGCAAGACAAACGTAGGGCCGGGTGCTCCCTGCGGATAGCACCATCGGTAAGCTGGCATGGTGCCTCTAAAATGATGCAGTGGGGGCTTATCCATCTCAATGGTAACCCCCTGTTGTTTAGCGCTTTCACGCAGCGCCATCTGGCGCTTCTGCTTAGGGCTGGGCTTAAGCCACATCACCGGCGCGATCACAAACATCAATATCGCAACAATAATCAACCATTCCATTTTAAACCCACCTCTTCCGGACAAACTGCGTTAGCTACTTGAAAAAACCATGATATAGATCGTTGTTAAGATTGCCTGAGACGCCTAAAGTAAAGGGCATCTAACAAAGCTTCTTCTTTGTTACTGAACGCTAAGGAGAAAAGCCATGAGCTATCGCCATATACTGGTAGCCGTCGATTTAACCAAAGATTCGCACAAAGTGTTAGAGCGTGCGGTTGGCATTTCAGAACGCAACCAAGACGCTAAAATTTCCATCATGCATACGCTCGAGCCCTTGGGTTTCGCCTACGGCGGTGATATCCCTATGGACCTTACCAGCATTCAAGACCAGCTAGACGAGCACGCAAAAAAGCGCCTTGCTGAAATTGCAGCCCCCCATATTTCGCAAGCCGACCAGCATGTCGTTGTGGGCATGCCCGACACTGAGATCCATCGCTTTGCCGAAGAGCACGACGTTGATTTGATCGTGGTAGGCTCCCACGGGCGTCACGGTTTTGCTCTATTACTCGGCTCAACATCCACCGGCGTTCTGCACGGTGCCCAATGCGATGTACTTGCGGTGCGCGTAGGTAAAAAAGGTGAAAAAAGCGACGAATAGCTAACGAATCGCCGCTTAAAAGCCCACTAAAAGGCGCCCATCATTGGGCGCCTTTTTTCATGGTAAGGCACTATTCGCCGCTAGCCATGGCCTCAAGCTCCATCCAACGCTCCATGGCCAATTCCAGCGCCTGCTGCACGCCTTCTAGCTGTTGCAGCTTGGCCGTCACGCTGCTGGCATCCTGCTGGTAAAAATCAGGATTGCCTATTTCCTGCTCTAAGGCCTCCACCTCGCTTTCTAAGCGCTCAATCTCAGCGGGCAGGGTGTCCAGCTCGCGCTGAAGCTTATAGGAAAGCTTAACGGCTTTCTTAGCAGGCTCGATAACGGGCGGCTCAGGCGTTTTTTCCACCGCCTTGCTGGTCGGTTCGGTGTTCTGACGCGCGGCCCCATCCCAGGGCGCAGGTGGCAACTTGCCCCCTTGGCGAATCCAGTCTGTGTAGCCCCCCACATACTCGCGCACACATCCCTCGCCTTCAAAGGCCAGCATGCTCGTTACCACGTTATCCATGAAGGTTCGGTCGTGGGAGACCAACAGCAGCGTGCCGTCGAAGTCCAGCAACAGCTCTTCAAGCAGTTCCAGCGTTTCCATATCCAGGTCGTTGGTCGGCTCATCGAGCACCAGTACGTTGGCAGGCTGGGTAAATAGCTTAGCCAACAGGAGCCGATTAGATTCACCGCCGGAAAGTGCTTTCACCGGTTGGCGCACACGGTCTGGCGTAAACAAAAAGTCCTGAAGGTAGCTCATCACATGGCGATCTTTACCACCCACGTTGACCCGGTCGCTACCTTGAGCGACGTTATCGTAGACGGTTTTTTCAAGCTCCAAGCCAGCACGTAGCTGGTCAAAGTAGGCCACCTTCAAGTTGGTGCCTAGCTGCACGCTGCCCTCTGTGGGTTCCAGCTCTCCCAGCAGGATTTTCAGCAGCGTCGTTTTACCGGCACCGTTGCGGCCTAAGAAGCCAATGCGGTCGCCGCGCATTACTTCCAGGTTTACATCACGCAGGATAACCTCGTCTCCAAACCGTTGCGTGACGCCTTTCAGTTCAACTACGCGCTTACCGGTGCGCTCGCCGCTATCCACCGTGAGATTAGCCGTGCCTTGGCGCTCGCGGCGCTGGCTACGTTCCACGCGCATTTGTTCCAGCTCACGCACGCGGCCTTCGTTACGGGTACGACGCGCCTTAACACCTTGGCGAATCCAAACTTCTTCCTGAGCCAGCTTCTTATCAAACAGCGCGTTTTCTCTGGCTTCTACTTCCAACTCATGCTGTTTGCGCTCTTGATACTCGGCGTAAGTACCGGGGTAACGGCCTAACTTACCTCGGTCTAGCTCAAGAATATTGGTTGCCAGCTTGGATAAAAACGCCCTGTCGTGGGTAATCAGTAACACCGCCCCGTTAAAGGCTAGCAGCTGCTCTTCCAACCACGCGATGGTGTCAAGGTCCAGGTGGTTGGTGGGCTCATCAAGCAGCAGCAGATCAGGCTCTGAGACCAGCGCCCGTGCTAAAGCAACGCGGCGGCGCCAGCCGCCGGAAAGCGCGCTCATCTCGGCTTCGGGCGGCAGTCCTAAGCGGGTGAGAACGACATCGATACTCTGATGAAATGACCAGCCGTCAATAGCCTCAATGCGGGTTTGCAGCTTGGCCATACGATCCATATCAGGGTCAGGATCATTGATAAGATGCTGGTATTCAGACAGCAGCTCTCCCGCTTCGGGCAGTCCCTGGGCGACCATATCAAAAATGGTCATACCCGAAGACTCTGGAAGCTCCTGGGCCAGCACGCCGATCTTCAACCCTGGGGCGCGCCAAATTGAGCCATCATCGGCTTGAATATCGCCTGCCACCAGTTTCAACAACGTTGATTTACCGGTGCCGTTGCGCCCGACCAGCGCCAGCCGCTCGCCTTTTTCAACCGTTAGGTCGGCGCGGTTAAGTAGTACTTGGGTGCCATAGGCGAGTTGCAGCTGTTCGAGTCGTAACAAGGTCACGCAGTGTCCTCCTTCGTCGTGAGGCGCACAGTGTAACGCATGCACTGCCTAAGAGGGGCAACCTTGTAGAGGCGAAGATGACATCGTGATAACGTCGTGTGTATATTCGACAATCATTACGTAGCGTCTAGGACGTTATTGGGGCAGGTGTGCAGTGACAGTAACTGTTTCGATGCACTTCGTGAACAAACTGCTATATGGCTTAACGGACAGCGTACCGTTCCACAGCCGCTATTTAGAACAGGCGGGCATTTCGCCCTTTTTGCTAAGCGCGCCCAACGGACGGGTGACCGTTGAACAATTTGCCGAGCTTTATCGGCTTATCGCTCTTGAACTAGACGATGAGACACCGCGTTTTTTTTCACGCCCACTGCGCTGCGGAACGCTGAAACTACTCTGTTTAAGCCTGCTGGATGCCCCCACCCTGCACGTCGCCTTGCACCGCTATACTCAGTTTTTCAGAGTCATGCTGGACGATTTTAGTTACGCGTTTACCGTTAACAATGGTGTGGCACGCATGGCGTTAGTTGAGCATGCCACGCTGCCCGGTAGTCGCATTTTAATACACGAGCTGATGCTGAAACTGTTCCACGGCATTGCGTCATGGATGATCGCCCGCAAAATCCCCCCTGTATTGATGGAGTGTAATTACGCGCCGCCCTCTTATAATGCGGACTACCTTTATTTCTATCCTGGCAAGGTGCGCTTTAACCAACCCCAAACCGCCATGTCGTTTGATCAATCGTTATTAAATCACCCTATCCGGCAAACCAAACAACATCTGGCCGCCTTTTTACAGCGCGCCCCGGCCGATTGGTTTTATGTCTCATTTGAGGAGCAGCTGTTAACTCACCGGGTACGCGAGCATCTAAGGCGCCACTTACCTGCGGCGGCCAACGTTGCCCATGTGGCCGATGCGCTGCATATGTCGGTACGCACGTTATCGCGCCGTTTAAAGCAGGAAGGCACGCATTTCCAAGCCGTCAAAGATGAATTTCGCCGCGATTATGCGGTTCAGGCTTTAACCCGCAGCGCTCAGCCGCTTGCCTCTATTGCCGAAACCCTCGGGTTTGAAGACTTAGCCTGTTTTAGTCGGGCCTTTAAGCAGTGGACCGGAAATTCGCCCGCCGCCTATCGAAAGGCAACGACAGCGGGCGTTAAGCGATAGCCTCTTATATTTCCGTTCGGATACGCTTTTTATCCAGTTTGCCGACGCTGGTTTTAGGAATTTCATCGACCATGCGGATAAGCGACGGAATGCCCCAGCGATTGATGGCGCCCTGCTCGACAAACTGCTCCATAAAGGCTTGCACCTCCTCTGCCGTAGGCGGGTTCTTCAGATCGCTGGGCACCACTAACGCCGCTGGGCGCTCGCCCCATTTATCATCGGCAACGCCAATTACAGCCACCTCAGCAACGCCTGGGCACTGGCTGATATAGCTTTCCAATTCAAGTGATGAAAGCCACTCACCGCCGGTCTTAATAACATCCTTAATGCGGTCACTAATGGCTAAGAAGCCGTGCTCATCAATGGAGCCTACATCGCCCGTATGTAGCCAACCATCGCGCCATAGCTCTTCGCTGCGCTTTTCTTCTTTGTAGTAGGCCTGAGTGAGCCAGGGTGCCTGGGCGCGCACTTCACCGACACTTTCACCATCATGGGGTAGCGGTTTACCGTCGGTATCGACCACTTGTAGCTTCACCAAGGGTACCGGCAGCCCCGCTTTGCAGCGCCAAGGAAGTTGAGTATCGAAATCGGCTTCGCCAACCTCGCGCGGTAGGATATCAGCCGTGAGCAGTGGGCAAGTTTCCGACATGCCGTAGGCACTGCGCGTATCGATACCCAGCGACCAAGCGCGGCTGGCCAGCGCTTGAGTGAGCGCACTGCCACCTACCAGCACTTTCCAGCCACTTAGGTCTACTTTTTTCGACGCAATCGCATCCGCACTGACCACCATGTTCAACAGCGTAGGAACGCAGTGAGAAAAATCGACTTTTTCACTGACCAACAGCTTCACCAGCATCTCGGGCTCGTATTTGCCCGGATACACCTGAGTGGCCCCCATCAGCGTCGCCGTATAGGGAACCCCCCACGCATGCACATGGAACATTGGCGTGATGGGCATGTAGACCTTGTCACGATTGAGCAACTCAAAGCCCGGCGCTTGGAAGGTGCTCGCTTCGCCCAGTGTGTGCAGCACAAGCTGGCGGTGGGTAAAAAACACGCCTTTGGGGTTGCCCGTGGTGCCCGTGGTGTAAAACAGCGTGGCCACGGCGTTTTCATCAAAGATGGGGAAATCGTAATGACTGGGCTGCTCACTTAATAACGCCTCAAACTCGCCCACCAATGGTAGCGAGGTGCTGACATCTTTCGCCTCCTCCTGGCACAGCATGTAGCCGTGAATATTGGGTAACTTATCCGCTAGAGGCTCAAGCAGGGGTACAAAATCTTCGTGCACCAGTACGAACACATCTTCGGCGTGCTCCATGGTGTAGAGAATCTGCTCGGGCGCTAAGCGCACGTTCACCGTGTGCAGCACAGCGCCAATCATGGGAATGGCGAAGAAGCACTCAAGGTAGCGGTGGCTGTCCCAATCCAGGACGGCCACCACATCGCCTGCTTTTACGCCCTTTGCCGTCAGCGTATGGGCAAGTTGATGCACCCGTTCACGAAAACGTCGGTAATCGTGGCGGCACTGGTCGCGATAAACAATTTGGTTGTTACCCGCCATACGCACGCCCGACTCAAGCAGGTCGCCGATTAACAGTGGAGAATTAGTCGCGGAAGGCGTTGGAGGAAGAATCTTGGGCGTTATCGTCGACATAAATACTCACCTTTTTGATCGTGTTGGCAGAATTAACCTATGAGTTCCGAAAGGAAACTTGACGCCTGTAATCACCAGCGCTCAATCAGCAGCGCAATGCCCTGTCCTCCGCCGATACACAGCGTCACTAGACCAAAGCGGCCCCCGGTACGCTCTAATTCATGTAAAGCTTTTAAGATTAGGATGGCGCCGGTGGCACCTACTGGGTGCCCAAGCGCTACTGCGCCGCCGTTGGGGTTAAGTTTTTCTAGCGGGAAGCCCAGTGTGTCGGCAACGGCCATTGCTTGAGCCGCAAAGGCTTCATTGGACTCAATGACATCGATATCGTTGATGTGCAACCCCGCTTGCTGAAGGCAGCGTTTAACGGCGGGGATTGGCCCTAGCCCCATCAGCGAAGGCTCTACGCCGGCCGTTGTAGCAACCCGCAGCCGTGCACGCGGGGTTAAGCCACGCGCCTTGGCTTCCTCTGCGTGCGCCAGCACTAACGATGCCGCACCATCATTAATACCCGAGGCGTTACCCGCCGTCACGATCCCACCTTTTTTGAAGGCCGGCTTTAGACGGGCTAAATCGCTAAGTTCGACGCCTTCACGCACATGCTCGTCGCGCTTAAAGGAGATCGTCTGTTTGCCTTGGGCAACGTCTACCGCCACGATTTGCTCATCAAAACGTCCTTCGGCAATAGCCCGGGCCGCCTTTTGGTGACTATCGACGGCAAACTGATCGAGCTGCTCGCGGGTTAAGCCATACTGCTTGGCGATGTTTTCTGCCGTCATGCCCATGTGCCCGCTGCCAAACGGGTCGCTGAGAATACCTAGGGTAAGATCCTGAATATTGGCATCTCCCATGCGTATTCCATTACGCGCCTGGGGTGGCAGCACATAGGCACCGCGTGACATGGACTCAGCCCCACCCGCTAGCGCCAGACGACTATCGCCCAGGGCAATTTGTTGGGCGGCAGACACCACGGCTTGCACACCGGAACCACACAGCCGGTTCACGTTAAAGGCGCCCGCCTCTTTGGGGGCGCCAGCATTCAATGCAATATGACGCGCAAGATAGGCATCCTGAGGGCCGGTGGTAATAATGTGCCCATACACCGAGTGGTCAATATCCTCACCCGCCACTCCCGCCCGACGCAGCGCTTCCTGGGCAGTAATCGTCCCTAGCTCAAAAGGCGCCAGCGATGAGAGTGTCCCCCCAAACCCTCCAATGGCAGTGCGTGCACCGCCCAAAATGACAACGCTATCCAGCTGCATGTGAACTCCTTAATCATGGCGCACGGCTGAGGGCTTATGCGACTTTTCCCAGCAGCGAACGCGCGACAACTTCTTTCATAATTTCCGAACTACCGGCATAAATAGTTTGTACGCGGGCGTCCAAGTAAAAGCGTGAAATGGGGTATTCATGGGTATAGCCATACCCCCCAAACAGCTGAAGGCAACGATCGACAGCACGGCACTGTAGCTCGCTAAGCTGTAGTTTTAGGATAGCTGCATCCGTGCTGGTCATCGTGCCATGGCGGTATTTATCGACACATTGATCAAAATACGCCCGCGCCATGTCCAGCTGCGCCTTTATTTCAGCCAGCGTAAAACGCGTGTTTTGAAAGTCTGCCACCCGCTGGCCGAAGGCGTGGCGCTGGGTTACGTAATCAAGCGTCAACGCGAGCGCCCCTTCAACGGCACCCAGCGCTTGAGCGCCTACCCCTAAGCGCTCCCGGGGCAGCTCTTGCATCAAATAGCGAAAACCCGCGCCTTCTTCGCCCAGTAAGGCGTTGTGTGGCAACAACAGTTGATCAAACGCCAGCTCTGCCGTATCGCTGGCATGCTGGCCAATTTTCTTGATCGGCTTACCCCGCGAAAAACCAGGTAACGCCGTGTCTACCAAAAATAGCGATACCCCTTTCGCGCCTGCTGTTGGGTCGGTTTTCGCACACACGATCACTAGATCGGCTACTTGGCCATTGGTAATGAACAGTTTGCTGCCGTTAAGCACCCAGCCATCAGCGGTTTTATTAGCGCGCGTTTTCATAGCCGCTAAGTCGCTACCGGCGTGGGGTTCGCTCATAGCAATGGCCCCCAGGCACTCACCTTGGGCCATGCCGGGCAGCCATGTCTCACGCTGCTCGTCAGTGCCTAGGTTTTGAAGGTAGGGCATCACTATATTGGCGTGAATGTTATAAGCGCTGGCTAATCCTCCAAAGCCCTGGCGGGAGATTTCCTCAAGCGTTAGCTGGGTAATGGCAATATCAGCGCCAGCGCCACCCCAGGTGTCATCAAGATCAATTCCTAATAACCCGGCAGCCCCTAGGGCTTTCCACAGTGAACGGGGTATTTCTCCAGCCTCCTCCCACTGTTGGTAAAAAGGAGCGACCTCTTGCGCTAAACAGCGCGAAATCATGGCATGAAACAGCTCGTTGGTTTGGGCGTCCATGCTTACTCCTTAAGATCTTGGCGAAGATGACGTTTGAGGATTTTACCTGCCGTGCTTTTGGGTAGCGTGTCGGCAAACACCACGCGCTTAGGTACTTTATAGGGAGCGATCAAGCTTTTAGCATGGTGAATTAGCGCTTCTTCGCTCACCTCTTGCCCCTCTTTCACCACCACAACGGCGGTAATGGCCTCTATCCATTTTTCATCGGGCAGGCCAACCACCGCCACCTCAGATATAGCTGAATGCTTGAAAAGGGCTTCTTCCACTTCTCGGCTTGCTACCAGTACACCGCCGGTATTGATAACGTCTTTAATGCGATCAACCACATACAGGTAGCCTGCTTCGTCGAAATAGCCCACGTCGCCGGAGTGGAACCATCCGCCCTGAAAGGCCTCGGCGGTCATATCAGGTTTATCCCAGTAACCTGTCATTAACTGAGGCGAGCGGTGAACAATCTCCCCATGTTCGCCAGGAGGCACGTCGTTCATATCTAAATCGACGATGCGGGTTTCCACGGTGAGAATTGGCCGCCCTGCTGAGGCTGGGCGTTCGGCATGTTCTTCTGGACGCAACACTGTGGCTAAAGGGGCAATCTCACTCTGCCCATAGCAGTTATAAAGCCCCACCCCATGAAAGCGCTGCTGCATCTCTTCTAAAACGGGCACCGGCATAATGGAGGCCCCGTAATAGGCTTTTTTAAGGCTGGTTAAATCAAACTGATCAAACGTCGCGTGGCGCAGCAGGCTGATCCAGACGGTTGGCGGGGCAAAAAACGAGGCAATGTTATGCTCTGAAATCGCAGCGAGACAGCTATCTGGAAGCGGCGCCTCAAGTAGATAAACGGGCGCGCCCAGCAGCAAGGCGGGCATTAAAAAAACATGCATCTGCGCCGAGTGGTAAAGCGGCAAAGCGGCTAACATCGCGTCGCTGCTGTTTATATCCAGTTCGACCATGCAGGCCATGTACTCAGCCATTAACGCCTGATGACTCATCATCGCGGCTTTGGGTGCTGCGGTGGTTCCCGAGGTGTAAAGCAGTTGGGCTAAGCTACTTCCCTCTAGCGTCACCTCTGGCTCATGGCATGCGTGAGAAGTGTGCGCGCACGTCAGCACGTCAAAGCCTGTTTCGTCACCTTCGTCAGCGGCATACAAGGTTCCCTCTAGGATTAACCCTAAACCTTGTGTCGCTTCAGTTACCTTATCGGCTAGCACCCTGTCGCTGAGCAGCCCTTTCGCCCCCGACTGCTCCAGGATATAGCGCAGCTCTTCGCTGCTGAGCGCAAAGTTGATGGGCACATGCACAAGCCCGGCCTTGGTGGCTGCCAGCCAAGCAATTACGTAGGCATCGGAGTTCTTGCCGTATACCGCCAACCGGTCCCCTGGCGAAAGCCCTGCCTCCAGCAAGCCATTGGCGACTTGGTTAGCAGCGTTGTTGAGCGCTTGATAATTCCATGACCGTTCACCAAAAGTCAGCGCTGGCCGCTGTGCGTACTTGCGAGCGCTGCGGTTTAACGCAGCGCCGATGGTATTGCGGTGGATTAAATGCGTGTTCGACATGCCAAGTCCTTTTTATATTGTGTTTAATTGGCAGGGCGTTAGCTATTAACGAGCGGGCAGACACTCTCTGACAGGGGGCGAAACGCCTCTTCGGCAGGAATGGTTCGCACTACTCGGAAAAGGTCGTCTTCGTCGGCAGACTCATCCGGCGATTTCACCTCAACCAGATACATGTCGTGCACCATGCGACCGTCTTCACGAATGTAGCCGTTGGTGGCGAAAATATCGTTAATCGGGGTATCGGCCATCTGTTGGCGCACCGTTTGGGTGTCGTCTGTACCCGTGGCTTCAATGGCGTTTAAATAGTGAAGCGTGCTGGAGTAGAGGCCCGCGTGAACCATGGTTGGCATACTGCCCGTGCGCTCGCGGAAGCGCTCAGCCCAGGCACGCGTTTCTTCGTTTAAGTCGTAATACCATGCTTTCGTGAACTGCAGCCCTTGGGCATTTTCTAAACCAATGCTGCGTATATCCGTGCTGAACAGCACCATGCCCGCTAAAATTTGGCCCGCTTGCGCAATACCAAACTCGCCGGCTGTTTGCACGGCATTAATGGTATCGCCGCCGGCATTATTTAAGGCAATGACGTCAGCGCCAGACGCTTGGGCCTGAAGCATAAAGGAGGAGAAATCATTATTGGGGAATGGGTGTCGCGCCCGTCCTACTATGGTGCCACCGTTTTCGGTAACCACACGCTCCACATCGGCCTCGAGTGCATGTCCAAAAGAGTAGTCGGCGCTTAACAGATACCAGTTCTTGTAGCCTTCATCGGTAATCGCTTTTGCCGTACCGTTGGACATTGCCCAGGTATCGTAGACCCAGTGGATATGGTTAGGGGAGCAGTGCTCGTTAGTCACTCCAGATGACACCGCGCCATTCACCAGGCCCAGTTTATCGGCGTCTTGTAAAAGACTAACAGCCGCCAATGTGACCGATGATGCCACTAGGCCAGTCACCATATCGACGTTGCGCTCATCAATCCACTCGCGCACAACGCTTGACCCTACATCCGGGCTATTACGGTCATCGGCACTGAAAACCACTATGTTGGCGCCGTGCACGCTGCCACCCACATCTTCAATCGCCATTTCAATGGCGTCCTGCCCTAGTGGGCCAATAGGGTCTCGATAAACACCAGACATATCAGCCAGATAGCCAATCCGGATCTCATTATCTGAAATCCCATCGTTAGCAAAGGCACTCGGAGTAAAACTGGCAGCAAGCAGAGCAGCCGATAGCGCAGAAAGAGCAAAAGTTCGTGATAGTTGCATAGTGATTAACCTGTCTATTGTTGTTATTGGGTAGGCCTTAATGGCGCTTTAGGCCATGGCTCTTTTTCATAGTAAGAGTAAAAATCGCTTATCTGTTTACCTATCAAGCCAGTTTTTTTGCAATTCGTGCCATTCGTCGCCGTCATCTATTGTCACGATCCATTAGTCGATGCTGCTTACCAGCGTTACAATAGCGTTTTGTAGCAGAGCAGGAGCAAGGTGTGGGCACACCCGATACAGATAACTTTTTACCCGAGGCGCTGCAGTTTCGTCCCGAGTCGCCGCTGGTAGATATTGGCGCCAACCTGACCCACGAAAGTTTTCAGCGTGACCTTGGTGATGTCATTGCCAGGGCGAAAGCAGCCAATGTGTCCACGTTAATAGTGACCGGCACGGATCTCGAACATGCCCAACAAGCGATTGCCATGGCGCAGCAGTTCTCAGGCGTATACGCGACCGCTGGCGTCCATCCTCATGACGCTAAAGGCTGGAACAGTGATGTCGCTAGCCAGTTAAAAACGCTGTATGAGAGACCAGAAGTTGTCGCTGTTGGTGAGTGTGGCTTGGACTTTAACCGCAACTTTTCGACGCCTCAGCAGCAGGAGCAAGCATTTGAGGCCCAATTAGAGCTTGCCGTTGAAAGCGGTTTGCCGCTTTTCTTGCATGAGCGCGATGCGGGCCAACGCATGAAAGAGATACTGCGCAGCTGGCGAGATGACATCAGCCAAGCAGTTATTCACTGCTTTACCGCTGACCGCGCAACGCTACATGGCTACCTTGACCTTGACCTGCACATTGGCTTAACCGGCTGGATTTGCGACGAGCGTCGAGGCCACTCACTGCGCTCGCTGGTTAACGACATTCCCCTTGAGCGATTAATGGTGGAAACCGACTGTCCTTATCTGCTGCCCCGCAACCTTCCTGCAAAATTGAAAGGGCGCCGACACGAGCCAGCCCTGCTACCCTGGATTGTAAAAGAAATTGCCCTTTGGCATAACGTCAGTGAAGCCGAGCTGGGGGCTGAAACAACCCGCACAGCTCAGCGTTTTTTCCGCATCGACGCGGCATCTTAATAGGAGTGATAGCGTGGCTGATTATCCAGGATTTATTGCCATTGAGACGGGCGACGAAGATGGCTTGCCACTGGTTATTGCCTGGTCACTGCCGGATGGTCGTATCAAGCAGACCCTGATCCAGCCTGATGATAGCTGGATCACTGAAGATACGAATGTCATGGGCGCTTATAGTATTGAAGAGCTTGAGAGCTTGGGTGTTAGCCCGCTAGATGTCATTCGCGAGCTAGAGACCGATTATTTTTCAGCAACGCTCTATACCAGTGACAACGGTGACGATGAAGCCGCCATAGCGCGCCTATTTGATACTTACGGGCTTGATCCGTTTATTGAATTAGCGCCTGCCAACGTGCTTTACGATAAGGTCAGCGCTAGCGAGTGGCATAGGCTGCGCAGTGAAACCTTCAATGATCTCGGCCTTGAACCCATGCGGCCAGAAGACGAAATAACCGTCATGCTTTCTTTGCATCAACGGCTTACCGAGCAAGATTAAACCGTACAGGCCGTCTTAGCCCTCAAGGTTAATCGTCCCTGCTGAATAGCCTTGTTAAGCGTATCGACGCATTGATAGTAGCGCGTCAACGCAACATAAAACGCGTGGGCGCGCGCTGGAAGCCCTTCTTCCTGATAGCGTCTGGCCCGCGCAGCTACTTTGCGTGAGAACTGCTCACGATCTACGTCTACGTCACCCCCTAGATTATCGACGCTGACATGAAAGGTGCGCTCACAGGCCTGCGTAAATAGCTTCTCAAGCGCTTGGGGAGCGATTTCCGCTTGCTCAAACGCCAGCTGCTGCTCGGCATTTCGCCCATCAGGTAGATACCAGTAGCCGTAATCTTCTAATTGGCGCCGCTTATCACCCGCAATACACCAATGGCTAATTTCATGCAGTGCGCTGGCAAAATAACCGCGGGCAAAAATAATTTGGTGGTATGGCCTATCACGCGTTGCCGGCAGGTAAAGCGGCTCATCACCACCTTTCACCAGCCGCGTCTGATAACTATCTGCAAAAATGCCATCAAACAGCGTCACTATATCGTTCAGCGTCCAACGACCTTCGTTATGAGTTGCCATAGTGTCACTTTACCCATCAATTTTGAGCAGTATATCCCAACGTCGTGCGCACACTAAAGCACTCTACTGGTTGAACAGGGAACGAAAAACTTAGCAACTCCTGCTAATCTATCGGCTTTTCCTGGGCCACTTAACTAACTAGGAGCCTGACCTTGGGCGGCTTTGCTAAACAGATCAAATCAACCTATTGGCCAGAAACCCGCATGCTGGTGGCGCTAGCGCTGCCTATCTGCGGCGCACAGCTCGCCCAAGCGGGCATGAGCGTGGTTGATGTGATGATGACGGGACGCTACAACGCGACTTCTCTTGCGGCAGTATCAGTAGGTTCAAGCCTATGGATGCCACTCATGCTATTTATGACGGGTACGCTGATGGGGTTAACCCCGATTGTAGCGCACCTCTTAGGCGGCCAGCGAAACGCTGCTATACGCCCTGCCGTGCATCAAGCACTTTGGGTAGCGCTTGCACTCGGCATCGTGGCGGCTTTGTTACTCTGGTTTTCTGTCATACCAATATTCAAGCTGATGGATGTACCTAGCGCGGTGGCTAGTGAGTCTGCTGCGTATCTTTCTGCGGTGGCCTTGGGCATGCCCGGCATTGCGATTTTCCAAGCACTCAGGGCTTTCTCTGATGGCATGAACCATACCCGGCCAGCGCTATGGATCAGCTTGGTAGGACTGACGGTTAATATTCCCAGTAACTATGTATTGATCTATGGCGGCGATGGCCTGACAAACCTCTTAGGTGATTGGTTGCCTACTGCCGTTCAGCAACTACCCGCTCTTGGTGCTTTCGGCTGTGGTATTGCCACGGCACTTTCAATGTGGACGATGGCGCTCGCGATGGCCTATTACACACGTAAAGGACGCACTTATCGCAGCGTTTCATTATGGCAGCAGCTAACCCCGCCCAATCTAACGGGTATTCGTGAGCTGGTTGTTGTGGGAGTACCTATTGGCGTCGCGATTTTTGTCGAAGTAACGCTTTTCACACTGATTGCACTCTTCATTGCCAGTTTTGGCGAGGTCACCGTGGGTGCCCACCAAATCGCCCTAAGCTATACCACCATTCTCTTTATGCTTCCCATGTCACTGAGCATGGCGTTAACGGTACGCGTGGGCAACACTCTTGGGCGGCAGCGGCTGGCATTAGCCCGAAAAGTCGCCTGGAATGGTATCGTCATCAGCATCATCGTAGCGGCTATTAACAGCTCCCTCATATGGATAACGGCAGAGCCGGTCATTTCACTCTACACCTCAAACCCTGATGTCCAGGCATTAGCAATAACTATCATCGCACTGGCCGTTATTTTTCAGCTTTCAGATTCATTACAGGTTAATTTAGCTGGCGCGCTAAGAGGTTATAAAGATACACGCATCGTCATGATTATCACGGTGTTGTCCTACTGGATTGTTGGCTTAGGCGGCGGGCACTGGTTAGGAACTCACGGCGTAGGCGGAGTGTCTGAGCCGATGGGTGTACATGGCTACTGGATAGGATTAATCGCGGGGCTCAGCACTGCTGCTGTTTTACTTGGGTGGCGGTTAAAGTGGATCAGCCAAAAGGAGTAACCCCTCTATGACACCCTTTACTACCAAAGGATTCCTTGCTGCATTCTGTGCCACCTCTTTGCTAGCGGGATGCGGCAATAACAACGCTGAACAGCCCTGGGTTGCTTATCATGAGCAGTTAACCACGGATCTTAATCTCTCAACGGCTATTGAGCGTTCTCCGCCACGCAACATTGGCGCTTTCCCCGATCTTCAAAGCAGGCAAATTCACGTTCCTGAAATACGTGAAAGCTTGCTGAATGTTTATGCGCTACGGGAGTGCCAAATCACCTCGCTCGTTGCTGCACGCAACAATCAATTGGGACGCGTTGCACCACCCAGCCAGCAGTGGCTTTACGAACGTACCCTCTGGCAGCGTTTAAGCAGCTGTTGGAACAGCGAGGCCGTGAGTGAGTTAAGCGATGAAAACAGAGAGCGCCTTGAAACATTAACGTTACAAAAAACCGCTCAGTTACCCGCAGTAAGTTGGAATGCTATCTTTGAATCTGCCGAATGGGAAAAGAGTTTTTCCAGAGCTAGCGAACCTTTAAACCCACCCAGCACGGCTGATTTTTCTCAACAGCTTGCATCGCTTAAATACCTGTATCAAATGGTAGTGAATCAATTTAGTCGTGAGTGGCAACAAGACTCTACTACCCTTGAGAATCACCTTAAAACGCTTCAAGAACGTCCCCTAACCGCCGAGTTTCTTCGCTCACTACTTCTCGCTGAACAGCGTTTGAGTGAGGCTAATAACGTGCTTTCAGAGCAACCACTATCTGACGACACATGCTTACTGCCTTGGGATAACTCCTGGCTTACATCCCTAGAGCAACATGCAGAGCAGTGGCTTATTTCGATCAACCAACTCATCGACGCTCACAATATCACTCCGCCAGAAAGCATTGTGGAGTATCAATATACGTGGCTATCAATGAGCAATCCCAGTGCGCCTTGGCAGCAATTTCAAACCGCGCAAGCCACCCACGAACAGCTTAGAAATCGCTTTCCAACCTGCACGACCACGTAAAAAATACGTTCTCCTCTTAACCTTCTGGTAAACCTGTGCTATTGGTGAACTATGTGGTGAGCAAAAACGCTTACCAATGTCGAGACCACGCAGCACAAGGAGGGACACCATGGGCGCACCCCAGTCACCCCGCTCTGCCCAGGTCATCGACCTGGATACCGTGCGTCAGCATCATCAGGCGCAGCAATGTTTGGTTCGTCTAGCACCTGAGTTAGATGGATTAGAGATGGTTTACCAGCTCGCTGCGAGTCCCGACACCTACTATGGCCTGCCTATTTTGGCATGGGGCCTGCGCAAAGACGGTAGCGTGGTTGGGCTAGTGCCTTGGATGGAAAAACTAGCGACTTGCCATGATTTAGATAGCCAAGAGAGTGGCCTATTCATCGGTTATCGTGACCCGGAGACGGAAGAAGTCTTCGAACTTCCCCCCGACCACAAGTATGACGAATTAACTGCGGCGGCAACCTACTTTGAGTACGAAGCGTCAGAAGAGGTGTCACTGATCCAGCAACTCCCTGATACGCTGGGTACCCATGCTTTATGCATGAATCATCCCAATGCCCCTTGGCATATGAAAGCCGTCTACGGCTGGCGCCTCTATAGTGATGGCAGCGTAGAAGCCCTCCTGGCTGATGAACAAAAAGCCACCATGACGCCGATCTTACTTGGCGATAAGTGTCTATACGAAGCCCATTTACGCCATCAAACGGTTTACTTCTTTCAACGACATATCGCCAATCAAATTATGGAAGAGGACCCTGCTACGCTAGATGCATTGGCAATGATGGTTGTCCCCCACGGAGAAGATAATTAGGTCAACTACTTGCGAGGCTATTCACCATTAGTCGGTACTAGCCTCGCTACACTCCACAGGCTTAGGCTAAACGGATAAAGTAGAGATAGTAGCCACTTTCTTCGTGCTTCGTTAACAACTCGTGGCCTAAAAACTGACAAAACTTAGGAACGTCTCGAGTCGTCGCGGGATCGGTAGCTATTACTTTCAGTATTTGCCCTGACACCATGTCGCGCACTTGGTTGTGCATCAGCATGATGGGTTCAGGGCAGTATAGTCCAGTGGTGTCTAGCGATGCGTCAAATGCTTGCGTGTCGTCGGTATTAACAGTCATTTATATTCTCGGTTAGGAACCAACAGCATGATAAAAGTAATCATTGAAAGGCGCATTATGCCCGGCCTGGAAGAAGAGTTTGAGCAAGCTGCACGCGAAGCCATGCGCGTTTCCCTTGGTGTAAGAGGGTTTGTTGGTGGGGAAACGCTGGTAGAGCTTGGCCATACGGATCGGCGCCTAATGATTACCAAATGGCGCGATCTGCGCGCTTGGAAAGAGTGGCATACAAGTGAGGCCCGCGCAGTCGCTATGCAGCGTATTTTACCGCTATTAACCGAAGAAGAAACCATTCGGGTCTATGAGCCAGGCTATTAACGTTTCGGCTCACTTAGCGGGTTTATTAATGAATTAACCGCACATGTACCGTCACCTCTTCTCGGTCATGGTAGAGGTGACGGCAGGAAACTGTAGCCCGCACGCCTGCCTCTGCTAGCGTCTCTTCCAACGATGTTAAACAGCGCGTGACCTCTTCCCAGCGCTTTTTCATTGGCAGCTTAAGGTTGAAAATCGCCTCGCGACACCATTTCCGTGTAAGCCAGCGCTCCACCATTGCCAGTACACGTACGGGCTTATCGACAATATCGCATACCAGCCAATCAAGACGCTGAGGCGGCTCCCAGCTAAAGCCATCTTCTTTAAGGTGATCGATCTGACCAGTCGCCATTAGCGATTTATCCATCGGCCCATTATCAATAGCGTAAACATACATGCCGCGCTGTACCAGCTGCCATGTCCATCCACCTGGGGCTGCCCCTAAATCCGCTGCCTGCATATGCGCAGACAGCCGATCTCCCCACTGCTCGCGTGGAATAAACTCATGCCAGGCTTCTTCTAGTTTTAGCGTTGAACGGCTAGGCGCTCGAGAAGGGAAGCGCAAGCGACGGATGCCGTTAATCAGTTCGCTCCGATTATCAGGGAAGCTCATACCAAGCTGTACACGGTCGCCATCGGTCCAAAAAATATGCAGCCGACGTCCACCTGCTTTACCACGCAGAGAACCACGCTTCTTTAGCATACTCTGCAATGGCTTCGT
This sequence comes from Vreelandella venusta, assembly GCF_044809155.1. Classification (GTDB taxonomy): domain Bacteria; phylum Pseudomonadota; class Gammaproteobacteria; order Pseudomonadales; family Halomonadaceae; genus Vreelandella; species Vreelandella venusta_B. The sequence goes on along the minus strand of NZ_CP085241.1, from coordinate 1,165,125 downwards.
CAGCGCTTTTATCAAGCCTGCCAGTGCTTTTCCGTCATTGGTATCGGGCGTTTCATGCCAAATTTCTTCAAAGCTCCAACGGCTTGCTTTCACTTGATCCAAAATAGCCGTCAAACGGTCATCCCTTGAGAGAGCCAGTGCCGGAAGCGCAGCTAAGCTTTGGCGTGCAAAAATAAGCCGCTTAAATGCTGCCTGGCGGTGCACTTCATTGATCGGCTCTCCATCTAAACGTGTCAAACTCACCCACCCCTCCCCCTGCGCAGGCTCACAGGAGACACCTTGCTGTTTGGCGTGGTGCTGCATTTCTGACAGCGCATCGCCTTCAAAACCTGGCCGGCAATAAACTAGCCACGACGTGGGTACCGTTTCACTCACCTATTCACCTCAACGTTTACCTAACAAAACTTAAATAGTTATCTAGCTGATTATTAAAGCGCATAATAACACTTATCTAGCAGGTGTTATTTTGTTTAGCGCATAGCAAAACGCCCCGAGCACGTTGTGCTCGGGGCGTTTCTTAATAAGTGCCTGACGATGACCTACTCTCGCATGGGGAGACCCCACACTACCATCGGCGCTAAGCGGTTTCACTGCTGAGTTCGGCAAGGGATCAGGTGGTTCACGCTCGCTATGGTCGTCAGGCGTAACAGGTAATGTACATCATGCTGGGCGTCATTGACGTGTTTTGTGATCGTCTCTTGTCAGCAAGCGCTTTGGCTCACTGCTGCGTATCCGGTTTTCGTTATCACTACGACCAGACCCCTTGGGTGTTATAGGGTCAAGCCTCACGGGCCATTAGTACACGTTAGCTCAACGCCTTGCAGCGCTTCCACACCGTGCCTATCAACCAGCTGGTCTCGCTGGGCCCTTTAGGAGGATCAAGTCCTCGGGGATGTCTCATCTTGAAGGGGGCTTCCCGCTTAGATGCTTTCAGCGGTTATCCTGTCCGACCATAGCTACCCGGCAATGCCACTGGCGTGACAACCGGAACACCAGAGGGTCGTCCACTCCGGTCCTCTCGTACTAGGAGCAGCTCTTCTCAAACATCCAACGCCCACGGCAGATAGGGACCGAACTGTCTCACGACGTTCTAAACCCAGCTCGCGTACCACTTTAAATGGCGAACAGCCATACCCTTGGGACCGACTTCAGCCCCAGGATGTGATGAGCCGACATCGAGGTGCCAAACACCGCCGTCGATGTGAACTCTTGGGCGGTATCAGCCTGTTATCCCCGGAGTACCTTTTATCCGTTGAGCGATGGCCCTTCCATACAGAACCACCGGATCACTAGAACCTGCTTTCGCACCTGCTCGACGTGTCTGTCTCGCAGTCAAGCACCCTTATGCTCTTGCACTCATTGCACGATGTCCGACCGTGCTGAGGGTACCTTCGTGCTCCTCCGTTACTCTTTGGGAGGAGACCGCCCCAGTCAAACTACCCACCACACACTGTCCTCGATCCGGATAACGGACCTGAGTGAGAACGCCAATGATGCCAGGCTGGTATTTCAAGGTTGGCTCCACCCGAACTGGCGTCCGGGTTTCAAAGCCTCCCAGCTATCCTACACAGGCAACATCAGCGTCCAGTGTGAAGCTATAGTAAAGGTTCACGGGGTCTTTCCGTCTAGCCGCGGGTACACCGCATCTTCACGGCGATTTCAATTTCACTGAGTCTCGGGTGGAGACAGCGTGGCCATCATTACGCCATTCGTGCAGGTCGGAACTTACCCGACAAGGAATTTCGCTACCTTAGGACCGTTATAGTTACGGCCGCCGTTTACCGGGGCTTCAATCAAGAGCTTCGTCCGAGGACTAACACCATCATTTAACCTTCCGGCACCGGGCAGGCGTCACACCCTATACGTCCTCTTACGAGTTAGCAGAGTGCTGTGTTTTTACTAAACAGTTGCAGCCACCTGGTATCTTCGACCGGTTCGGGCTTAGAGAGCAAGTCTCATCACCCTACGCCGGCGTGCCTTCTCCCGAAGTTACGGCACCATTTTGCCTAGTTCCTTCACCCGAGTTCTCTCAAGCGCCTTGGGATTCTCACCCTGACCACCTGTGTCGGTTTGGGGTACGGTCGCACATGATCTGAAGCTTAGAGGCTTTTCCTGGAAGCGTGGCATCAGTGACTTCCTGACCGTGGTCAGTTCATCTCGTGTCTCGGCTTTAAGGTGCCGGATTTTCCTAGCACCTCGGCCTACTCACTTTCACCAGGACAACCAACGCCTGGCTCACCTAGCCTTCTCCGTCCCCCCATCGCAATCATGTCCGGTACGGGAATATTGACCCGTTTCCCATCGACTACGCCTTTCGGCCTCGCCTTAGGGGCCGACTCACTCTGCTCCGATTAGCGTCGAACAGAAACCCTTGGTCTTCCGGCGAGGGAGTTTTTCACTCCCTTTATCGTTACTCATGTCAGCATTCGCACTCGTGATACCTCCAGCGAACTTCTCAATTCACCTTCATCGGCTTACACGACGCTCCTCTACCGCTCATCCATAGGATGAACCCGTAGCTTCGGTACCTGGTTTAGCCCCGTTACATCTTCCGCGCAGGCCGACTCGACTAGTGAGCTATTACGCTTTCTTTAAAGGATGGCTGCTTCTAAGCCAACCTCCTAGCTGTCTGAGCCTTCCCACATCGTTTCCCACTTAACCAGGATTTGGGGACCTTAGCTGACGGTCTGGGTTGTTTCCCTTTTCACGACGGACGTTAGCACCCGCCGTGTGTCTCCCACGCTCATACTCGCCGGTATTCGGAGTTTGCCTCGGGTTGGTAAGTCGGGATGACCCCCTAGCCGAAACAGTGCTCTACCCCCGGCGGTAATACGTGAGGCGCTACCTAAATAGCTTTCGAGGAGAACCAGCTATCTCCGAGCTTGATTAGCCTTTCACTCCGATCCACAAGTCATCCAAATCTTTTTCAACAGATCCTGGTTCGGGCCTCCAGTTGATGTTACTCAACCTTCACCCTGCTCATGGATAGATCGCTCGGTTTCGGGTCTATATCCAGCGACTGTGTCGCCCAGTTAAGACTCGGTTTCCCTACGGCTCCCCTAAACGGTTAACCTCGCCACTGAATATAAGTCGCTGACCCATTATACAAAAGGTACGCAGTCACAGAACAAGTCTGCTCCTACTGCTTGTACGCACACGGTTTCAGGATCTATTTCACTCCCCTCTCCGGGGTTCTTTTCGCCTTTCCCTCACGGTACTGGTTCACTATCGGTCAGCCAGGAGTATTTAGCCTTGGAGGATGGTCCCCCCGTCTTCAGTCAAGGTTTCTCGTGCCCCGACCTACTCGATTTCACATACGCAGATTTTCGACTACGGGGCTATCACCCGCTACGGCCGTGCTTCCCAGCACGTTCGTCTAATCAGTTGCATGCTTAAGGGCTGCTCCCCGTTCGCTCGCCGCTACTAGGGGAATCTCGGTTGATTTCTTTTCCTCAGGGTACTTAGATGTTTCAGTTCCCCTGGTTCGCCTCCTACACCTATATATTCAGTGCAGGATACTCAGCTTATGCTGAGTGGGTTTCCCCATTCAGAAATGCCCGGGTCACAGGTTGTTTGCCACCTCGCCGAGCCTTATCGCAGGCTACCACGTCTTTCATCGCCTCTGGCTGCCTAGGCATCCACCGTGTGCGCTTCATTGCTTGACCCTATAACCCGAAGGAGTCTGGTATCTCGCAATGATAACGATTGCCGGATACGCTTGAGACGTATCACAAAACAATTACGTATAAACACTTCGAAGAAGTATTTATGTCAGCATGATATACATTGTTAAAGAGCGACTGCTATGCGCAGTGATAAGCGTTCTTTCACGTTAAAAAAAGAGAAAAGACCTTTTTTTCTTTTAATGTGAAAAAAGCATTCGCTTATCACTGCGTATCAACAGCATTCTGATCAGGTAATTCATTGTGAGCGCTTACCGCGAGAGTGATGCATCGTTTAAGGAGGTGATCCAGCCGCAGGTTCCCCTACGGCTACCTTGTTACGACTTCACCCCAGTCATGAACCACACCGTGGTGATCGCCCTCTTGCGTTAGGCTAACCACTTCTGGTGCAGTCCACTCCCATGGTGTGACGGGCGGTGTGTACAAGGCCCGGGAACGTATTCACCGTGACATTCTGATTCACGATTACTAGCGATTCCGACTTCACGGAGTCGAGTTGCAGACTCCGATCCGGACTGAGACCGGCTTTTCGGGATTAGCTCACTCTCGCGAGTTGGCAACCCTTTGTACCGGCCATTGTAGCACGTGTGTAGCCCTACTCGTAAGGGCCATGATGACTTGACGTCGTCCCCACCTTCCTCCGGTTTGTCACCGGCAGTCTCCTTAGAGTTCCCACCATTACGTGCTGGCAAATAAGGACAAGGGTTGCGCTCGTTACGGGACTTAACCCAACATTTCACAACACGAGCTGACGACAGCCATGCAGCACCTGTCTCTGCGTTCCCGAAGGCACCAAGTGATCTCTCACAAGTTCGCAGGATGTCAAGAGTAGGTAAGGTTCTTCGCGTTGCATCGAATTAAACCACATGCTCCACCGCTTGTGCGGGCCCCCGTCAATTCATTTGAGTTTTAACCTTGCGGCCGTACTCCCCAGGCGGTCGACTTATCGCGTTAACTTCGCCACAAAGTGCGCTAGGCACCCAACGGCTGGTCGACATCGTTTACGGCGTGGACTACCAGGGTATCTAATCCTGTTTGCTACCCACGCTTTCGCACCTCAGTGTCAGTGTCAGTCCAGAAGGCCGCCTTCGCCACTGGTATTCCTCCCGATCTCTACGCATTTCACCGCTACACCGGGAATTCTACCTTCCTCTCCTGCACTCTAGCTTGACAGTTCCGGATGCCGTTCCCAGGTTGAGCCCGGGGCTTTCACAACCGGCTTATCAAGCCACCTACGCGCGCTTTACGCCCAGTAATTCCGATTAACGCTTGCACCCTCCGTATTACCGCGGCTGCTGGCACGGAGTTAGCCGGTGCTTCTTCTGCGAGTGATGTCTTTCCTAATGGGTATTAACCACTAGGCGTTCTTCCTCGCTGAAAGTGCTTTACAACCCGAGGGCCTTCTTCACACACGCGGCATGGCTGGATCAGGCTTGCGCCCATTGTCCAATATTCCCCACTGCTGCCTCCCGTAGGAGTTCGGGCCGTGTCTCAGTCCCGATGTGGCTGATCATCCTCTCAGACCAGCTACGGATCGTTGCCTTGGTGAGCCTTTACCTCACCAACTAGCTAATCCGACATAGGCTCATCCAATAGCGGGAGCCGAAGCCCCCTTTCTCCCGTAGGACGTATGCGGTATTAGCCTGGGTTTCCCCAGGTTATCCCCCACTACCGGGCAGATTCCTATGCATTACTCACCCGTCCGCCGCTCGTCAGCATCTAGCAAGCTAGATCTGTTACCGCTCGACTTGCATGTGTTAGGCCTGCCGCCAGCGTTCAATCTGAGCCATGATCAAACTCTTCAGTTTAAAATCATTGTGATGCTTACTCGTCACCCGAAGGTAACAAAAGCGCATCAAACTTGGCTCAAGGTTCAAACGAATTCATTCAAACTTTCGTTCTCATGACCGCTTGCCTTGATATTTGGTGATTTATCACCCTCATCGGCAAGCGCCCACATGAATTACCTGATCAAATTGTTAAAGAGCTGTTTCGCTGTGCTGGCTCGATGACTTGAACCGCGTTGCCTCAGCGAGGAAGGCGTATTCTACGCACTTCCTGGTGGTTGTCAACCGCTGTTTTCAGTGACTGAATTCAGCGAACGAGGCGAGCCATACAATCGCTCTAACCTACTGACAAACCGAAGGTTTTTACCTTCATACACCGCTGGTAACGCTTGGCGTCCCCGGCAGCGGATGCGTACTTTACGGATTCGCGGCCGGGTTGGCAAGGGCTTTTAGAAAATAAGCTGTAATAAAAAAGCGGCAGACAATGCCCAGGGCAAGTCTGCCGCAAACCACCGATCAGTACCCTGACCAGAGAGTGCCTGGTAAACGCCTAAGCTTAAATCTCAAAGCCTAAGCCAAAATCGTCGCTTGAAATGGCCATTAAACTGCCCGCCCCCGCTTGGATCATCGCCGCGTGCGCTTTGGTACGTGGCAATAGACGCTGGTAATAGAAGCGTGCGGTATTTAGCTTAGCGGCATAAAACGCTTTCTCTTCCCCCTCCAAAGATGTCGAGGCCTTTTTAGCGGCAAGAGCAAATAGATAAGCGACCGTGACATAACCTGAGTACATCAGGTAATCAACGCTTGCAGCGCCTACTTCCTCGCGATCCTGCATTGCCTTCATGCCCACGCCCATCGTTAGCTCGCCCCACTCGGCGTTCAGCTTGGCCAGCGGTTCGATAAACTCTTTAAGGGCTGGGTTGTCCGTTTCGGTCTTGCAGAACTTATGAATTTCTTTGGTGAACACTTTGAGCGTCTCACCCTGGCTCATCAGTACTTTGCGACCGAGCAAATCTAGGGCCTGAATTCCCGTGGTGCCTTCATAGAGCCGTGTAATTCGCGCATCGCGAACAAGTTGCTCCATACCCCACTCTTTAATGAAGCCATGGCCACCAAAAATCTGAACGCCCTCATTGGTACACTCAAAGCCCACCTCGGTTAGGAAGGCCTTAACGATCGGGGTCAGCAAGCCTAGCAATGTTTCAGCACGTTCACGCTCCTCTCCCGGATGTCCATGCTCAACAACGTCTAGCATTTGAGCGGTGTAGAGCACCAGCATACGTCCGCCCTCAGAAAACGCTTTCTGGGTGAGCAGCATGCGACGTACATCAGGATGGACAATAATGGGGTCGGCTGGCTTATCTGGCGCCTGAGCACCCGAAAGCGCACGCATCTGCAGTCGGTCACGTGCATAGCTCAGCGAATTTTGGAAGCTCGCCTCCATAAGGCCAAGCCCTTGAATGCCTACCCCAAGACGCGCAGCGTTCATCATCGTAAACATGCACGCTAAGCCTTTGTTAGGCGGGCCTACTAGGTAGCCAACCGCGCTATCAAAGTTCATGACACAGGTCGCATTACCGTGAATACCCATCTTGTGCTCAAGGGAACCACAACTAACGCCATTGCGCTCGCCGGGGTTATTCTGAGCATCGGGCAGGAACTTAGGCACCACAAACAGTGAAATACCTTTTGAACCTTCGGGTGCGTCAGGAAGCTTCGCCAACACAAGGTGAACAATGTTTTCAGCTAGGTTGTGATCACCTGCTGAAATAAAGATTTTGGTGCCGGTAATGGTGTAGGCATCACCATCAGCAGGGACAGCGCGCGTTTTAATGAGGCCTAAATCAGTACCACAATGCGGCTCAGTCAGGCACATTGTGCCGGTCCAAACGCCTTCTACCAGCTTGGTAAGATACGTTGCCTTCTGCTCATCGGTACCGTGGTGCCTGAGAGCATCAGCGGCACCGTGAGAAAGACCTGGATACATACCCCACGCTAAGTTGGTAGCGCATATCATTTCAGACAGCATCATCGCCAGCGAATGGGGCAAACCTTGGCCGCCCTGTTCTGGGTCAGCTGCAAGGCTTGGCCAACCGCCTTCCACGTACTGCTGATAGGCCTCTTTAAAACCTTTTGGCGCTTTTACGTCGCCACCCTCTAACAAGCACCCCTCTTCATCTCCACTTTGATTAAGCGGCAGTAGCACCTCGCGAGCAAAGCGAGCGCCTTCTTCTAAAACAGCGTTCACTATATCGGGAGAGGCGTCATCACCATGTGCTAACGATGCATAGTGTGACGGGTAGTCAAACATTTCATCAGCAACGAAACGTAGATCACGCAGGGGGGCCTGGTAGCTGGGCATTGCACTTCTCCTAAACAAAGGGGTTGAAAGCAGCCCTGCACCTAGATACCAACAGGCTTCACAAACCGCTTTCAAACACATGTTTGAAAGTTAGCGCGAGCACCCCGCATAGTCAAGCGGTCGTTTGAATTTAGGCCTTAAATCAACTACAACTTTGGTAGCTACTGACAAAACGACTGAGGCACAAAAAGAAAAGCCTGCCAGCAAGGATGCTGGCAGGCTTTGAAACGGTTTCAAAATCGCTAAAAACTACTGCATGCGGATACCACCATCTAAGCGAATAACCTCTCCATTAAGCATCGGGTTAGTAATGATCTGCTCGGCAAGCTGAGCAAACTCATCAGGCTTACCTAACCGTTTCGGGAAAGGCACCGCCGCCGCTAGCGCTTTCGCGGCCTCTTCAGGAATTTCGCTCATCATCGGCGTTTCAAATACACCCGGCGCAATGGCCATGACGCGGATGGCGTGCCGAGAAAGTTCTCTTGCCGCAGGCAAGCTCATTCCAACTACACCTGCTTTAGACGCACTGTACGCACACTGCCCCACCTGACCATCAAACGCAGCCACTGAAGCCGTATTGATAATAACGCCTCGCTCACCGCTCTCGTTGGCCGTATTTTTAGCCATTGCAGCGGCAGCCAAGCGCATCACATTAAACGTCCCCACCAGATTAATGTTGATGGTTTTCGCATAGCCTTCTAGGTCTGCAGGATTTCCCTCTCTATCGACAAGCTTCGCTACGCTCACCACACCCGCGCAGTGAATAACGCCTGAAAGGCCGCTTTCACCGCCCAGGGTCACGGCCTCATCCACCGCCTGCTGCATCTGTTCAGCAGAGGTAATATCAGTCAGGCAAGCCTTGGCGCCACTGCCTAGCCGCTCCGCATGGTCCTTAACGCTGTCACTTAAGTCACACAGAACAACATTTGCCCCGGCCGCTACTAAGCGCTCTGCCGTGGCTGAACCAAGACCGGAAGCAGCCCCGGTAATTAAAAACGTGCGATCCTTTACCTGCATTACCAATTTCCTTCTAATTATTGAGTAGCTTGCGTCTGTTCAGCGGCCTGGGCACGAAGTTTAAAGCGCTGAATTTTACCGCTCGGTGTTTTAGGCAGCTCATCGACAAACTCAATGACACGGGGAAAAGCATGGGTAGAGAGTCGCTCCCGCACTTGCTGGCGGATTTCATCGGCAAGCGCCTCGCTCGCTTCATACCCTTCACGCAGCACGATGAACGACTTAATCACCTCGCCACGAATTTCATCAGGCTGCCCCACTGCTGCAGACTCCGCCACGGCCGGATGAGTCATCACGCTATTTTCAACGTCCGTAGGACCGACCCGATAACCCGCAGTGGTAATAATATCGTCATCGCGCCCGGCAAACTGGAATGAGCCGTCTTCATTACGAATAACGACATCTCCCGTTAGGTAGTAACCGTTCACAAAAGGATCTTTTTCTTGCCACGTGTAGCCTTGGAAGAAGTGGGCTGGAGAGTTTGCGATATCCACTGCCAGCACGCCCGGCTCACCAGGGGGAAGCTCGTTATACTCGGCGTCCAGTATGGCTAACCGATACCCTGGCATTGGCACACCCATTGCCCCCACATGCTTGGGATGATCAAGGGAGTGATGGTTGTTACAGGTCATGCCCGTTTCCGTTTGTCCATAGTGGTCCATCACCGGACAACCCAGTGACTTCTCTACCCAGGTCACGACTTCTGTATTCAGAGGTTCACCGGCCGAGCTAGCCGCGCGAAGCTCTAGCGTTTGATGGGCGTCATCAAATAGCCCAGACGCCTTCATCAGGCGATACGCTGTGGGCGCAGCAGCGAAATTAGTAATATGGTGACGCTTCATAAATGCCAAGGCGCCCTCCGCGCTAAAACCCGCCTCGCAGAAGTGGGTGGTAACGCCTAGCAGCAGCGGCCCGGCAATCGCGTAATAGAGCCCGTATGCCCAGCCAGGATCGGCCATATTCCAAAAACGGTCATCATCACGAAGGTCTACTGCCAACTCCATATAGAGGGCAAACGCCGTCATACCTGAAAGAGGCACCGCCACCCCTTTAGGCTTGCCCACGGTACCCGACGTAAACATTTGCAGAAACGGCTTTTCTGGGGAAAGGCGCGGCGGCTTATCGCTCATTGACGTATGCGTCAACGCAGCCTGCCAATCATGATCGTTAGGATGCTCGCTAGTGGCTCCCCCAACCGCTAGAACAGGCGGACACTGCGTCAGCCCGTCAAATTTATAGCGGTTAGCATGATCGGTAATCACCAGTTTGGTGTCCGCACGCCCTAAACGATAGTCCACTGCATCAGGACCAAAGGCGGTAAACAGTGGCTGATAGACCGCGCCAATTCGCCATGTGGCTAATACGGCTACCAGCAGCGCTGAAGAACGCGGCAGCATGCATGCGATGCGGTCTCCCTCACCCAAGCCCTGGGAAAGAAACCAGCCCGCAAGCTTGCCACTCTCTTCATCAAGCGCTGCGTAACTTAGCGTATGCATAGCCCCTTGGGTGTCTTCATGCACCAACGCTAAGGTTTCTCCCCGGCCAGCACGGACATGCCGCCCGCAGCAGGCTTCAAAGGCATTGAAACGGCCGTCTTGGTGGTCATCCAGCCTGGCAATCATATCGTTGACGGAGAAGCTTTCCAGGTAGGTTGTATAGGTTGGTAGTGAGGCTGATGTTGCTGTCATGGTGGCTCTCTTATGTTGTTAGTCGTGAGCAGTTTTACGCAAACAGACAGGCCAGGGTTTCAATGTCACGCGTTATAATTATCCGTTTACGTTAACGGAAACCTTGTAGATGAACTAACGCTAAAAGCATTTACGCAAGAGCGCAAGCAATCAGCGTTGTAAACAGGTTAGACGTTGGTCGAGCGAAGGTGTACTAACAACCGCTTACACGATGCACCGATTAACGCGCCATGATCATTGCAACCAACTCATCGGCTAAATCATCGGGCGTCCGTGGGCCGGCGGGGTCGTACCAACGCACCGTCCAGTTTAGCGCGCCTAGAATAAATCGAGACACAAAGAAGCGGTCACCATGGATCAACCCAGCGGCCAACGCCTCGTCGATTACCTCGACCCATAGATCCTCATAAGCATCACGCAGATGGCTCAAGTGTGCGCGAGAAGCAGCGTCTAAGCGCCGCCACTCAAATAACGCCACCACATGGGCATTTCGGTCAGCAAAAAGTGTTTCCAAGTGCGCCCGCGCCATGGCATGTAAGCGCGCTTCTGGCTCCTTTTCACACCGTTGCAAAGCCGCTTTGGCAATAATAAGCGCATTCTGGGTGCCCTCTTCTATTACCGCAGCTAAGATTTCCTGCTTATCTTTGAAATGATGAAACAAGCTGCCAGACTTGATACCCATTTCTTGCGCCAGCATACGCACGGTGGTGCGATCAAAGCCTTCTTGGACGAATAGCTGAGCCGCTAAACGTGTCAATTCCTTGCGGCGGGGAGATGCATTCATTACATTCATGTCACTCACACTAGCGCTTGCTTGGTTAGTGGGGAGAAGACCACAGCCCCGCTAATGGGTCAACGCATGGCTTAGTACTTCATTAAATAATCATACGTAAGACAATCATAATAACGCTGTCAGGAGACGCACCAATGAGTAATGCCACCGAGGTTGTATTTTTATCCGCTACCCGTACGCCAATGGGCGGCATGATGGGTAGCCTTTCCAGTATGACGGCTCCCGAGCTCGCAGCCGTTGCAATCCGCGCCGCCATAGAACGCGCAGGCATCGAGGCCTCCGCAATTGAAGAAGGCATCATGGGATGTGTGCTACCCGCCGGTGTCAAGCAAGGGCCAGCTCGCCAAGCCATGCGTCAAGCCGGTATTCCCGACGCTAATGGCGCAACCACCATCAATAAACTGTGTGGTTCAGGCATGAAAGCCACCATGCTGGCTCACGATTTGATCAAAGCCGGCACCGGCGAAGTACTTTTGGCAGGCGGCATGGAGTCCATGTCTAATGCCCCTCACGTACTGACTAAAGCGCGTGGCGGCTACCGTTTAGGGCATGGCGAGTTGAAAGATCACATGTTTCTTGACGGCCTAGAGGATGCCGAAACCGGCAAGCTGATGGGTGTCTTTGCTCAAGATGTGGCAACCGAACGCGGCTACACCCGCGAGCGACTCGACGATTTCGCTATTGCTTCGCTTGAACGAGCGATGGACGCCACCAACAGTGGCCACTTAAATGCTGAGATGGCTCCGGTAACAGTGACCAGCCGCCATGGTGAAACCCTGGTCGAGCATGACGAACAGCCCTTCCAAGCTAAGCTGGATAAAATCCGCCAGCTGCGCCCAGCGTTTGCTAAAGACGGTACGATTACGGCCGCCAACGCCAGCTCAATTTCCGACGGTGCCTCCGCGCTTATTTTGGCCAGCCATGACGCCGCTAAGCGTCACGGCGTAAAGCCGCTAGCCAAAATGCTGGGTCACACAACCCACTCCCGCCATCCAAGCGAGTTCACCATCGCCCCCGTAGGAGCGATTGAAAAGCTGATGAAAAAGCTTGGCTGGGGCGTTAACGACGTGGATCTCTTCGAGATTAACGAAGCGTTTGCGGTTGTTACGTTAATGGCAATGGATGACCTTGGCTTACCCCATGAAAAGGTTAACGTGTTTGGCGGCGCCTGCGCTCAAGGGCATCCGATTGGCTCAACGGGCTCACGGGTGATTGCGACGCTGATTCATGCCCTACGTACCAAAGGCGGCAAGCGCGGCATCGCCAGCCTTTGCATCGGTGGTGGCGAAGCCACCGCCGTGGCCGTAGAACTCATCGACTAACAAAATCTACATGCTCGCGCCTTGCCAAACGGATTATGCCAAGGCGCGTAGCTCCTCTTTATTGCCATACGCTTCTGACGTCGCCAACGTCTGCCAATCCAACGACGTGTGTTTCTCGAGGGCGTTGCTGCTACCGTCACATTCATTGTTAGATGGATCATCCGCCATACGAAACTGTCCTGCATATTCGCGCATTTGCAAAGCTTCTTGCGTCAACCCTTCAGCACTTTGTGCAGCCTGATTCACCAGCCTCAACGTATCTTGGGTTGTCATATCAATTTGCGCGACTGCTCTATTCACTTCTTCAATACCACGGCGCTGCTCCTCAGACGCGCTGGCCATCCGCTCCATCAACTGCTCTACCTGAGTAGCCGACTGCATAATATCGCGCGTATGTTCACCCGCTTGCTGCGACAGCGCGCTGCCCTGCTCAACACTCTGGCGCGACGCTTCAATCCGCGCTCGAATCTCGTGGGCTGCATCAGAGCTGCGGGTTGCTAACGCCCGCACTTCGCTAGCGACTACCGCAAAACCACGCCCATGCTCACCCGCGCGCGCTGCTTCAACAGAGGCGTTCAACGCAAGGATATTGGTTTGAAAGGCAATGCTTTCAATCATTGAAATAATGCTTTGTATTTCCTCGGAGTGCCCGTTAATGGTCTGCATAGTCGCTATAAACTGAGCGATGATCTGATCACCTTGCTGGGCTTTATGGGCAACACCGGTCGTGGCCTGACTCACGTGGGCTGCACTTTCTGCGTTTTGATTGACGGTTGCGGTTAACTGCTCAAGGCTTGCCGCCATTTGCACAAGCGCAGACACTTGCGAGTCCGTTTGCCCTGCCAGCTGTTGGTTTTGAGCCGCCATGACTTGGCTGTCGGTATAAACCTGTTGGCTACTGTTGTTGAGATGGTTCACCGTGGTTCTTAGCGAGAGCTGCATATTGGACAACTCGCTGAACAAACGGCCAATTTCATTATTGGCATGATTTTCAACAGGCGTTGACAAATCTCCCTTAGCAATACGCTGAAAGTGCTGCGTTATCGTATTTAGAGGCCGCAGTACATTGTTGCGCACACCCCAAACGACAAATGCAATGATGAGTATGGCTGCACAAATAACGCCCAGCACTCCCCAATAAAGGAGTGACGATACATTTTGAAAACGATCAAGTTGCCCGGCCCCACGGGCAACCGAATAATCATAAAAAGCATCTGCCGTGCTCACAAACTTCTGGCTACTATCATCAACGCGGGATTCACCAGAAAGGAAGCCACGAACATCGCGCTCCTCCAGCATCATCATCTGCAAGCTTAAATTATTATTAACCAACGAACGAAAATCATTCGCCAGCTGATTGACAAGCTCAAGCCGCCCTTCCTCAGGAAAACTCGCATGAAAGGCGTTGAACCGCTCGGAAGCGGCGCTTAACAAGCTCGCTGCCTCCTCTATCAGAGGCTCTGGACGATCAAAAGAGGGAGTACGAATGAGCTCCGCAGCTCGGTTCATTTGTATGCGGGCACGCAGCAACTGAGTATAAGCACCATTCAGCTCACGCACCTGATGCATTTCTCGCTGCTGTAACGACGTAAAGGCTTCTCTGCCAAAATGATTGGCAAATAATCCTAAACCACCAATCGCCAATATCAGACAGGTGAACGTGACTAACACCAGCGCCCAGCTCGCTTTAACGCTCAGATTATTGATCATGCGCATAACAGCCCTCAATCACGTGACGGGTTATTAACATTTAAAGAGAGCCACAGCTGTAGACGTCGACGGATCTCTATTAACGCTTGCTCATACGCATCTAACTTACTCATTAACCGCGGATCACGAATATCCCAGAAAAGCATTTCGTCAGCGTGACCCTGCCATTCTCTGCATGCCTGTTGCGCCTTGTCGCACAGCACGATGACAAAATCGAAATGTTCATTCTTAAATTCATCCAAGGACTTACTGCGCAAACCGTCGGTAGAAAGCCCTTGTTTGTTCAGCGCCTCTAGCGTTAGTGCATGGGGTTCATCTGGCTCGGAACCTGCACTAAACGCATCAAAGCGATCACTTGCCATATGGCGAAGTAACGCCTCCCCCATTAGAGAACGCGCAGAATTGGCGTTGCACAGGAACAGCACGCGGCGCTTTGACATAAGTAAAAGACCTTCTCTTATGAATTAGATTTTGACAATTTACGTCTTCAAGATGACGACTTTATTGCAGCCTGCTAATAACGGTAGAAATATATGGTAAAACATATATCATGATTGCTAGCTGTTAATGCTGAACCCATGCGTTCTTCAATTTATTAAGTGAGCACCTAATGACCGCGCCCACCGATTTACCTAACGTTGACGCTAGTCTCTTTAATGTCCCAAGCCATGAAATGCTGCTGCTACCTTCAAGCGATCTGCCAGCCCCCAAGATTCTGCTGCTCTACGGCTCTCTGCGTGAACGCTCGTTCAGCCGGTTGGCGGTTGAAGAAGCCGCTCGACTACTCAATGCAATGGGAGCTAATACGACGATTTTTGACCCGCGCGGTTTACCCTTGCCAGATGCGGAAGATGCGAGCCACCCTAAAGTCGATGAGCTGCGTACCCTGGCACAGTGGGCCGATGGCATGGTGTGGTGCTCACCTGAGCGCCATGGTGCGATGACAGGCATTATGAAAGCACAAATCGACTGGATTCCGCTTGCGCTAGGCGGTGTCCGCCCCACGCAGGGGAAAACCCTCGCGGTGATGCAAGTATGCGGTGGTTCACAGTCGTTTAACACGGTGAATCAGCTGCGCATTTTGGGTCGCTGGATGCGTATGGTGACGATTCCCAACCAGTCATCGGTACCTAAGGCTTTTATGGAGTTTGATGATAACGACCGCATGAAACCTTCACCCTTTTATGACCGCATTGTTGATGTCATGGAGGAACTGGTGAAATTCACTCTGTTGGTTCGTGAGCGCAGCGACTTGCTAACCGACCGCTACTCTGAGCGGAAAGAGAGCGCTGAAGAAGTCTCTAAACGCGTTAATCAACGTGCTATTTAATCAGGGAGTGGTGTTATGACGACCCAAAGCAACTCATCGCCTACCAGCGCCGACATGGGGCTGTTTGAACGCTACCTCTCCGTATGGGTAGCACTTGCCATCGCTGCCGGGATTGCACTAGGGCAGTTCGCCCCCGCCGTGCCAGAAGCATTATCACGGTTTGAGTATGCCCAAGTATCGATACCGATTGCCGTACTTATCTGGGCGATGATTTTCCCAATGATGGCCCAAATTGACTTCAGCGCTATTGCAGGGGTACGCCGCCAGCCTAAAGGCCTGACCATTACCACTACAGTCAACTGGCTGATAAAACCCTTCACCATGTTCGCTTTGGCCTGGCTGTTTTTCATGGTGATTTTTCGGCCCTTTATTCCTGAGGAGCTGGCTAGCCAATATCTAGCGGGTGCCATATTACTAGGGGCCGCGCCTTGCACCGCGATGGTATTTGTATGGAGCTACTTAACACGAGGTGACGCGGCTTACACTCTGGTACAGGTGGCTTTGAATGACGTGATTATGCTGTTTGCCTTTGCACCGCTGGTGGTTTTCTTACTCGGTATCTCGAACATTCAAGTCCCCTGGGACACAGTTATCTTATCGGTAGTGCTGTATATCGTGATTCCGCTTGCGGCGGGCTATTTCACCCGTAAAACACTGATTGCCAAGCACGGTACTGAGTGGTACGACAACGTGTTTATGAAGCGCGTCGGCCCTATTACGCCGATCGGTTTAATCATTACCCTGGTACTACTCTTCGCCTTCCAAGGCGACGTTATCTTGAATAATCCGCTGCATATCGTATTGATCGCTATTCCGCTCATTATTCAAACGTTTTTAATCTTCTTTATCGCCTATGGCTGGGCCAAGGCGTGGCGTGTGCCGCACAACATCGCTGCTCCTGGTGCCATGATCGGCGCCAGCAACTTTTTTGAACTGGCGGTCGCCGCTGCCATTGCCCTGTTTGGCTTACAGTCAGGCGCTGCGCTCGCCACAGTAGTGGGTGTTCTAGTGGAAGTCCCGCTGATGCTTGCGCTAGTCAGGATTGCCAATAAGACCCGCCAGCATTTCCCCGCTAACGCCTAACAAGGAGCGTTACCTATGGCGCATTACCTCATTTTTCTCGGTTCAACACGCACATCGACACCACCGGCCCCTGCCCGCTTAGGCGAGCGGGTAGCAATGGCCTGCGAACGCTTACTCACTGCGTTACCCAACACAACGGCAGAGGTGGTAGACCCACTAACATTAGACCTTAACGACCCATTTAAACCGCACTTTGCATACCCAAAGAAAACGGTTCCCGACGATCTTGACGCCCTTGCCGGCAAAATTGAACACGCCGATGGCTACGTGATGGTCAGCCCTGAATACAACCACTCCATGAGCCCGGCATTGAGCCATTTATTGAATCATTTTGGCGCGTCATTGTTTGCGTTTAAGCCTAGCGCCATTGTGACTTACTCCATGGGGCAATGGGGCGGCGCACGTGCCGCGGTGAGCATGCGCGCATTTCTCTCAGAGCTGGGCTGCCTGCCCGTGTCCGCTATGATCCATATACCCAAAGCGCAGGAAGCGCTGAATGATGATGGGCAATTCGCCCAGGAACAAGCGCGCTGGGAGAGCTATTTTGGCCGCACGCTAGGCCAACTAACCTGGTGGGCAGACGCGGCTAAAGCGCACAAAGCTGAACAAGACCCCAAAACGCTATCTCCAGCGTTTAAACAATCGCCCGCTCAGCGCAATGCACCGCGCGACTGATACGCTTAACAACGGCCTATTGGCAACAAGAAATTCCAGCAGACCTTAGCCAACGCGTTCAGACTGAAACAACTTGCGGAGTGGGCCATGAAGAATATTATTGATATCGATAGCAACGCCGTGGAGTTCATTAAACAGCAAGGCGGCGTCGTTACTGTCCGCCTCTCCCCCCGTCATGGCTGCTGCGGTGGCCTCGCGAATCTGGCGGTGGCTGAAACGCGGCTGCCAGATGATATCCACGACTATCAGCACCATACTCAAGATGGTATTTCGATCTATATACCCCCTGACCTAACGGCTCAGGGGCTGCGCATTGGTGTTGAAGGCTGGTGGAAGTTACGCCACCTGTATGTGGATGGTGTCGCTATTCAATAAACGTAAAGCATCACTTTTGCGGATAAACTGACTTGGTTAATATATGCCTATCCATATATAATTATAAGAATATTCCTTTCAGACCTACATGAGGTATCGCATGCCGGAACCTAACACTTCCTCACCTTCCTTTGTCGGTCGCCTGCTTTACCTCGCCAAGAAGAACCCCCACCAAGTGCGTTGGCTCGCTGCTGTGGTGGGAATTTTTCTGCTGATCTATTTCTTGCCCGCTGGGACAGCACGCTTTGATAATGCGGTGCTGGAAGGCATCCGGCTAACACACTGGTATGCTCAGGAGCACGTCATTCTCTGCCTGCTGCCGGCCTTTCTGATCGCCGGTGCCATGGCTGCCTATCTAAGCGAAGGTGCCGTGATGCGCTATTTGGGACCTAACGCTCCCAAGCCTGTTGCCTTTGGCATGGCATCGGTTTCAGGCACCTTGTTGGCCGTCTGTTCTTGTACCGTACTACCGCTTTTTGGGGGTATTTATCGCCGAGGCGCAGGCCTGGGGCCTGCCATTGCTTTTCTCTACTCAGGACCCGCTATCAACATTATGGCGATTGTAGTAACCGCCAAAGTGCTGGGCGTTGAACTGGGGTTAGCCAGGGCCATCGGTGCGATTGTATTCGCCGTGATAATTGGCATCATCATGCACCTAATCTACCGCCGTGAGGAGCAGACCCGCGCAACCAAAAACAGTCGCGGATTCAGTGGTGAGCTTTCCCGTCCCCTTGGCCAAATCGGCGTATTTTTTGGACTTATGGTGGGCATTTTGGTATTTGCCAACTGGGCGGCAGCCGACAGCGATACCTGGATGACCATTTATGCATACAAATGGCATATCACTGCCGTACTTTCCGGTCTTTTTGCTTTGCTACTAATTCGTCGCTGGAACTGGCCGCTTCATCAAGTAGCCGTGCTGGCAGGCACCGTCGCCATCGCCGCTGCGCTAGTGCCCAGTGTACCTGAGCTGGCGTTCGCGGTTGGCATTATTGGCCTTATGCTAATTGCCACCCTGCGTGACGACGACCGTGAGTGGGCAGAGCAAAGCTGGGAATTCACCAAACTGATTATGCCACTGCTTTTGGTCGGGGTATTCGTAGCCGGGCTGCTGCTGGGCCGTCCTGGAGAAGAAGGACTCATCCCCTCAGAGTGGGTAGTGCTAGCGGTTGGCGATAACGGATTACGCTCTACCTTCCTCGCCTCACTGCTGGGCGGCTTTATGTATTTCTCGACCCTTACCGAAGTGCCCATCGTTCAAGGCTTGATTGGTAACGGTATGGGTAAGGGTCCAGCGTTAGCACTGCTGCTGGCAGGGCCCGCCCTGTCGTTACCCAACATGCTAGTGATTCGCACCATTATAGGGACGCAGAAAACCCTGGTTTACTGCACACTGGTTGTCGTGATGGCGACACTGTCCGGCTATTTATACGGTCAGTTGTGGCCTTGAGAAAGAATAATGCAGCCTTTGTTAAAAGCCAGCGTTAAAACCAAAAGGAGTGACCTGATGAAACTCAAGATATACGGCAGTGGCTGCAAGAAGTGCCAGCAACTTACCGACAACGCAAAAGAAGCTGCCGACGCACTCGGTCTAACCGTGGAAATCGAGAAAATTACCGATGTAAACGCCATTATTGATGAAGGCATCATGCGCACACCTGCGCTGGGAATCGATGACAATGTCGTGATCGAGGGTAAAGTAGCCAGTGCTGAGGAGATTAAGCAGCTACTCAAAGCATAAAGCGTCGATGAAACAGCCCTAGTGACTAGGCACGCGAATACATAGCAACACTAGCGTCGCGCCCAGCATTAACAGGGCTGTTAGCCACAGCGCACTGGCACCGCTCTGCTCTATCAGCAGACCAAATAGCAGTGGTGCGAGTGCTTGAGACGCACGTGCGGGGGCAATAATGAGTCCTTGCCGCCGCCCGAATCCTTTGGGGCCAAATAGCGCCAGCGGTAACGTACCAGACGCAATGGTCATCATGCCGTTACCCGCACCATGCAGTAACGCAAAACCGGCAGCGGGCATACCAACGGCTGTTAACAATGCGGCGCCTAACGGATGCAGCGTTGTTGCCACGCGTGCCGCCACCAACGGATGGCAATGCCTCAGCAGTATAAACTCACCCATGCGCGCCGCTACCTGGGCAGGCCCCACAAGCGCGGCGGCTGCAATTGCGACTGAAAGTGACACACCACTCTCTTGTAATAGCCTGGGTAGATGCGCCGCCATCGCCGTCGACACAAACCACCCCGCCGCAAACACATAGGCTAAAAGCAGCATGGTTAAACGGGGGCGGCCAGGCATTGGCGCTCGTTGATCAGCCCCACTAGAAACGGCGTTGCTGGCCGCTTTAGGCAGGCTGAAATTCAAAGGCATACCGATCAACACATGCGCTAATGCCCAGCTAGCGCAGGCCACTCGCCAGCCCCATTCGTTTTCCAACCACGCGGTAAGCGGCCAACCCACCGTGCTGGCAAATCCAGCGACCAGCGTAACACCGGTAATCGAAGCCCTGGCTTGACGCCCTAATAATCGGCCTAAGGTGGCAAAAGCAGCATCGTATAGCCCCATCGCCATCCCAATCCCCGTTACCAGCCAAGCAAGTACTAGCGAGGGTAAACCCTGAGATAGGGCCATTATGCCAAGGCCCAGCGCCATTACCCCGTTTGAGGCCATCAAAACGCCTCGCCCGCCTTGTTTGTCGATCCATCGGCCAACGGAAGGCCCGAGCATTGCTGTCAGCAGCAATGCTGCTGAAAACGCGCCAAATACCCAGCTGGTTGAAACACTTAACTCTTGTGCTATTGGGACTGCAAGGATGGCGGGTAGATAATAACTGGATGCCCAGGAAAGCGTTTGCGCACTCCCTAACGTGAGCGTCAAACCAACCCTGAGCGAACGGATCATGCGGCTTGTCTAGGCAACGCCAGCGCCATGAGTGCACTGGCGGCCACCAGGCCTGCCGCTACCCATAGGCAGGCGCTCAGCCCGTAAGCCATATATAGCCAGCCTGATAGCAGTGTTCCCACCAACCGCCCCATAGCGTTGGCCATATAGTAAAAGCCGACATCCATCGAGACGCCATCGGCGCGCGCGTAGTGAACAATTAAATAGCTGTGCCAGCTAGAGTTAATCGCAAACAGCACCCCAAACGCCAACAGCCCGACCACTAGCCAACCTACCTGCGCCAGCGGCAGTAGCGCCAGCAAAATGGCCAAAACCGCCAAAGCGGCTGCCCACCCAGCGGTTAGCGCGCGAGCATCCCCTTTAATCAGCCGAGTTAGCTTAGGGGCCTGGGTTTGCACCCCGCCATAGCCAATAATCCACGCTGCCAGCAATCCGCCTACCGTCCAGTGGGACCAGCCGTGCTGGTCATATAAAAACACCGGCAACGCCACCACAAACCAGACATCCCGAGACGCAAACAGGCAAAAGCGCGCCGCTGAAAGCACGTTAATAGCGCGGGACTTGGAAAAAATCTCCGAAAACTTGGGCTTTACCTTCTGGCGCCCTAAATCTGCCTTTAAGCGCCACAAAGAGAGCATCAGCACTGCGCTAAGCATCACTGCCATGGCAATTACCGCACCGCGGAAACCGATCAGCGTTAGCAGTACTCCACCAACGAAAAAGCCCAAGCCTTTCAGCGCGTTTTTAGAGCCGGTCAGCATCGCTACCCAGCGATAAAGTGCGCTATTCGCGTTGGCGCTCTCTTTAGGTACCAGTACTTTAACCGCACTTTTAGCGCTCATTTTGTTTAAGTCTTTGGCGATGCCAGACAGCGCCTGCGCCGCCATCACCCAGACCACTGTCAGCATCCCGGCGGGCACCATCAGCATGGCAAGCGCAATAATTTGCAGCCCCAGCCCCACGTTCATCGTGCGGTTCAAGCCTAACCGCGCGCCCAGCCAACCGCCCACCAAGTTGGTCACCACACCAAAGGCTTCGTAGAACAGGAACAGCATGGCAATTTGCAGCGGCGAGTAACCTAGCTGGTGAAAATACATCACCACCAGCATGCGCAGTGCGCCATCGGTAACGGTAAATGCCCAGTAGTTACCGGTGATCAGCATGTATTGGCGCACCTCAAAAGGTAGCGCCTTTATACGCGCCCGCATTTTCAACAACGACGAATCAGCCACGGCTCACCTGCTCGCCACCGACCATCAGCGCCAACTCAGCCGTGCGGTTGGCGTAGCCCCACTCGTTGTCATACCAGGCGTAAAGCTTAAGCTGGGTGCCGTTGACGACCATGGTGGATAGCGCATCGATAATGGAACTGCGCGGGTCGGTGCGATAATCGATCGATACCAGCGGACGCTCTTCATAGCCCAGAATACCGGCTAGCTCGCCATCCGCGGCGGCTTTTAGCACCTGATTAACTTCTTCAACAGTGACTTCTCGCTCAAGCTCAAACACCATATCGGTGAGCGATGCGTTGGCCAGAGGCACGCGAATAGCGTGGCCGTTCAGCTTGCCTTCCAGCTCTGGAAAAATCGCAGTAATCGCTTTTGCCGAGCCCGTGGTGGTGGGAATCAAACTCATACCGCAAGCACGTGCGCGACGCAGATCTTTGTGCGGGGCGTCTAGAATGGTTTGGGTGTTGGTGATGTCGTGAACAGTGGTCATTGAACCATGGCGGATACCGAAGGTTTCCTGAATCACTTTGACCACGGGTGCCAAACAGTTAGTGGTGCAACTGGCGGCAGTCACAATCTTATGCTGAGAAGGGTCATAAAGATGGTCGTTCACGCCCACCACTACGTTCAGCACGCTTGGCTCTTTTACCGGCGCACTGACGACGACACGGCTGACACCTTGATCCAAGTAGGCCTGCAGTTTTTCCGTCGTTTTCATTTTACCCGAGCACTCAATGACCACGTCGCACGCGGACCAATCGCTATCGGCAACCGCTTTGTTGGCGCTAAATGCAACGGAGCGGCCATCAAGCACTATCGAATCGTCGGAAGCGGTAATCCCTTTACCCGGCGACCAGTGACCGTGTACTGAGTCAAATTCTAATAAGTGTGCAAACGTTGCCGCATCCCCACCGGGGTCATTAATGCGCATAAGCTCAACGGCCCCGGCTTCAACCTCAGCCCACAGGCTGCGCAGTGCCAGACGACCAATACGACCAAACCCGTTAATACCGATACGTAATGCCATGGAGCCACCTTTTTATAAACAGTGCAAAAATCTTACCGTCAATATACGAAAAAACATATATATACAACCAAAAAACCGCCTGCAAAACCGCTAATGCGAGTTTGCAGGCGCGTTTGGTTAACCGTAACGACCGGAAATATAGTCTTCGGTTTTCTTCTGTGCAGGGGTTGAGAACATCACCTTAGTATCGTTGTACTCGATGATCTCCCCTAGGTGGAAAAATGCCGTGTAGTCCGCTACCCGTGCAGCCTGCTGCATATTGTGCGTCACGGTAATAATGGTGAACTTCTCTTTCAGCTTATCCATTAGATCTTCGATCGTCGCCGTTGAGATCGGATCCAGCGCAGAGGTAGGCTCATCCATCAAAATAACGTCAGGCTGTACCGCAATGGCACGAGCAATACACAAACGCTGCTGCTGACCGCCGGATAGCGAGGTGCCGGGTTCCTGTAGCTTATCTTTGACTTCGTTCCACAGGCCTGCATCACGCAGTGCTTTTTCAACCAGCTCGTCTTGCTCCGCCTTGCGACTTACTAAGTCATGCATACGCGGGGCGTAGGCAATGTTTTCGTAGATAGATTTCGGAAACGGATTCGGCTTCTGGAACACCATCCCTACCCGGCGGCGTAGCGCTACTTCATCCATTTTTGCAGCGTTCACATCACGGCCGTCCATTTCGACCAAGCCTTCTGTATGGACGCTAGGGATCAAGTCATTCATGCGGTTTAAGCAGCGCAAAAAGGTCGACTTACCGCACCCCGAAGGACCAATCAGCGCGGTCACGTTCTTCTGGAACAGGTCGATGTTCAGACCTTTCAGGGCTTGGCTCTTGCCGTACCACAGGTTGAGGTCGCGAACGCGAATACTAAGGTCGTGGCACGCTTGCTCGTTACGTGTATAAGGCTGACCAACGTCTGGTGCATGCTGCTGATTCATCACGGGTGCTTTGCTATTCATAGTCATGTCCTCTATCGCGCTGGCCTACCAGCGACGCTCAAATTTCTTACGTAACACAACGGCAAAGGCGTTGAGTGAGATGAGTACGGTGAGTAGCACCAAGATACCGCCGGCTGTTTTTTCCACAAACGCCTGCTCAGGCTCGCCTGACCAAGTAAATATCTGCGCAGGCATAACGGTGGCCGCTTCAGTAAAGGATGCGCCCACATCAGGAATAAAGGCCACCATACCGACAATGATTAGCGGTGCTGTTTCACCCATCGCCTGAGCCAAGCCAATAATGGAGCCCGTCATAATGCCCGGCATTGCCAACGGCAGAACGTGATCGCGCACTACTTGCCAGCGCGAACAGCCCACCCCAAAAGCCGCATGACGGATAGAATCCGGTACGCTACGCAGCGCGGTTCGCGTAGAGATAATAATCACCGGCAACGTCATCAGTGCTAGCGTCATACCACCGGCCAACGGCGACGAACGCGGAACTCCGAAGAAGTTGATAAAGATCGCCAAACCCAGCAAACCAAATAGAATCGACGGGATCGCGGCCAGGTTATTGATGTTGATTTCAATCGCCTGGGTGAAGCGGTTATCCGGCGCAAACTCTTCTAAATAAACGGCGGTCATTACCCCGATAGGAAATGAGATTAATAGCGTTACGATCATGGTCATCACAGTGCCGACCACTGCCGAGAGAATACCTGCACTCTCAGCGATTTTTGAATCACCGGACCCAAAAAAGGTGGTATTGAAGCGCAAGCTCACTTGGCCCGATTCCAATCGCTCGTCTATAGCGGCCTGCTCTTCTTCACTAAGACGGTGGCGATGCCCTTTAATATATTGATCAGCTTCACTATTAACTAATAGCCATCTTTCTTCGGTGGTACCGAGCATGCTTGTATCATTGCGCATCTGAAGAGGAATAGTGCGCAATTCAGTACGACTTACTAATGGCACTAGATCATCGGCAATAGCTTTGCGGGCATCGGTAGAAGCCTCTTCTGTATAATTTAACTCGGTCAGAACGTACGCCTGTTGAAAGGCTGGTAAGCCTTTGTTTAGCATGTCAGCAAAGAAGAGCACCAGAAACAGGCCTGCCAAGCCCAACGATCCCATCGAGATCCATTTAAGGCGGGCAGACTTACGGTGACGCCGCCTTAGCTGCTGGCTGATTTCGTCAAAAGTATGGCTCATCGAAACAGTTCCTCAGCGTTACAGGTTATTCACGCGGTATTTTTCGCGGAAACGACGGATCATCAGTACAGACACCAGATTTAGCGCAAGCGTTACTGCAAACAGCACAAGCCCAAGGGCAAAGGCTGACAAAGTTTCAGCGCTTTCAAACTCTTGGTCTCCTGTTAAAGCCGCCACAATGCGCACGGTTACCGTAGTCATATCTTCCAGCGGATTAGCGGTGAGATTGGGCCGCATACCTGCTGCCATCACCACAATCATGGTTTCGCCTAGCGCTCGTGACATACCCAAGAGTGCCGCTGAAATAATCCCGGGCAGCGCAGCTGGAATGACCACGTCTCGAATGGTTTCACCTTTGGTCATGCCTAATGCCAGAGACCCTTGGCGCATACTATCGGGCACTGAGTTGATCACATCGTCAGACAGCGACGAGATAAACGGGATAATCATGATACCCATCACGACACCAGGGGCGACGGCGTTATTGTAAGAAGCATCGAGCCCAAAAAATCCGGCGATATTGACAATAATGGGCGCTACCGTAATCGCGGCAAAAAAGCCGTAAACCACGGTAGGAATACCCGCGAGCACTTCCAGTACGGGTTTAGCGACAGTGCGCACGCGCTGAGGGGCGTACTCTGACATGTAAATCGCGGAGAGCAGGCCGATAGGAACAGCGACCAGCATAGCGATAGCGGTAATCATAAAGGTGCCGGCAAATAGCGGTATCGAGCCAAATTCAGCCCCACTACCATCGCCACGACCCGCTGACGCTAAAAAGCTCGCGCCTGGATTCCAAGTAGTGCCGGTAATGAATTCCCAAAAGCTGTGCATTTGGAAAAAACGCAGCGCCTCGGAAATAATCGAGAACAAAATACCAAACGTAGTAAAAATCGAGATTAACGCTGCCCCGGCCAAAACCATGCGAATGACCCGCTCAATGGCCTGCCGGGCGTGAAAATCAGGTTTAACTTGGTTAAGACTTACCATCAGCCCTATGGCTGCAATCACCAAACTCGCGGACAGTAAATAGAGCGTAGGAATATCGGCGCCCATTAAAAGCAGCACAAAAGCTCCCAGCGTACTCACTAGTACAGCTGGACCGGCAGTTGAGAGCACGGTAAACCAGGCGTATTGATCTGGCTGAGCAAACATCGCCGTACCCGCACTGCGTAAACGGGTGGCTTTTGAACGGCCAGCAAAAAACGCCAGCAGCCCCAGCAGTAGTAACGCACCGCAAAAAATCAGAAGAAGCTGGTTAGTCTGCATCGAATTTCTCTCGCATTACTTAATGAAATCGTATTGACGACTACTTTGGGGTAAAAACATTACAACAATGTGACAGAGGCCAATATTCGCCGTCATAAAACGAAAGGCCGGCAGCTTTCGCTGCCGACCATTTTCATTTCTAACTCAGCGACTTACTTAAGAACGTCTGCTGACATTGTAGTGCGATCAGCAACCGCTTGACGCCACTCTTCACGCTCTTCTTCCGGCAGTACGATCAAGCCGATATCACGCAAGTAACCATCTGCGCCAATCATCTGCTCGCTCATAAACATATCAACGTAGTCGTACATCGGCGGTACTTCTTCAGCGTGCTGGTTCTTGACGTAGAACCACAGTGAACGCGCAACTGGATAATCACCCGAGCTAATAGCCTCTGGCGTTGGCTCAACGCCGCCAATGGTGGCACCGTTCAGCGTATCGGTATTCTCTTCAAGGAAAGAGTAGCCAAAGATGCCCATTGCACCGGTGTCTTCGCCCAAGCGTTGAACGATCAGGTTGTCGTTCTCACCAGCGTCGATGTAAACACCGTCAGAACGAATATCGGTGTAGCCCTCTTCACCGTAAACACCCATTTCAAGCGATGCAGCTTCCATGACTAGCTCTTCAAAAGCGTCACGGGTACCAGAAGTAGTGGGCGGGCCATAGATTGAGATTTCACGGTCTGGCAGCGAAGAGTCGATCTCGCTCCAGTTAGTGTAAGGGTTGTCGACTAGCTCGCCATCAACCGGCACCTGAGCGGCGACGGCCATGAAAATCTGCTCAAGCGTCAGGTCAACAACATCATTTGTGTTGGACTGACCAAGCACGATACCGTCAGAGCCGATTTTAGCTTCGGTGATATCAGTAACGCCGTTCTCTTCACAACGCTCAAACTCAGCAACCTTCATCCGGCGTGAAGCATTTGTGATATCAGGCGTGCCTTCACCTACACCGTTACAGAACAGACGCAAACCACCGCCCGAACCAGTTGATTCAATAACAGGCGTCGGATTGCCGGTAGTGGCACCAAACTCTTCCGTCACGTAGCTGGCAAACGGGTAAACGGTACTGGAGCCGACGATACGAATCTGGTCACGTGCCTGCGCCACACCCGCAACACTCATTACAGCTGCCGCAATGACGGTGGTTTTTAGAATACGGTTCATGCGAAATACTCCTGTCGATGTAAGGTTTTGGCCTTCGCAGGACGTACTTTGCACTGCTTCGATGACAACTATATGACACTATGCGCCATCACAAATTTTTTTAACGTGACGTGCTGTATTGCGAATGACTACAGTAATAGCCCTAATGCCGCCAGCGTACAGAGCGCAAGCGAGGCACCCTGGAGCATTCGCTTATCCAAGCGGTGAGCAATAGCGTCTGCCAAGGCGTTACCCATAAGCACCGCAGGCAAAAAGGTGAGCGCCAATTTAAAATGCCAAACGCTCACCAGCCCAGCCAGGGCTAGAGTGGTGAGGGTTAAAAGCGACGTTAAAATAAAAAAGGCAGCGAGATTTCCGCGCAGGCGATCCGGCGAAAATCCGTGCATCAGCAGTACAATAGGCGGGCCGCCGATGGCAGCAACGGTACCAAAGATGCCGGAGAGCACGCCCGCGATAAACAACGAGACACGATTAACCGGCAGCGTGAAACGGAAAAACGTTACCAGGACGGCAAACAACACAATCGCAGCAATCAGTTTTTCCAGCACTACCATCGGCGCGGCTAGCAGCAGCCAAATTCCTAAGGCATTGCCTGGCAAACGGCCAATGAGCGCGACACCGATCGCATCTAACCGTACTTCGTGCCAGTAATGGCGCACCATCATCAACGACACCGTTAGCCCAAACAGTACCAGGATAACCGGCACTAAACGCGGCTCTAATATCAGGAGCAGCGGCGCACCAACAACCGCCAAACCAAAACCAGTGGCTCGTTGAACAAAAGCGCCCAGCAGCAGCACGGCCGAACACGCCAGCCACACGCCTAACGGCATTTCGATCCACTGCAGCAAGCTACTCATCGAGACGGCGCATTGTCTATTAACGGCGCCGTGGTGAGGAGCCTAACGCCGATATTCCCCAGTAAGGCAGCTCCCAACATGGTCAGTACCATGGGCCACAGGTGCTCTACCTGGAACAACCCCACCAACACGCCAGCAAGCGCTCCGCAGCTAAATTGAACGCCACCCAATAGCGCGGTGGCTGTTGCGCTGATATGCCCAAAGTGGTCTAACAGCGAGGCAATAGCGTTAGGCGTAATTAAACCAATCATACCGGTGAACAGCATTACCAGCGGCACCACGACATAAATAGAGGCCACATCGAGCGCCGTAGCAACGACGAGGCCCGCCGCGGCTACGAGCTGAACCGTCAGTCCCAAGCGCAGATTTTGTTGCGGAGTGCGCTTTCGCAACAGATAAATATTGACGCGATTTGAGAGCGCAATCATAACCACGTTGACGCCGAACACCAGCGGATAGATGCCCGGCGATAAGTCAAAATACTCTAAATAGAGAAATGGCGACGCGGTGATAAACGCAAATAGCCCGGCAAAAGATGCCGCCACGGCGCAGATATAGCCCATCGCTTCACGATGGCGCAGCACGCTCGCATAGTTACGCACCACTTGACGGGGTGAAGCAGCGGGCAAGCTCGTGTCACGGGTTTCGGGTAGTCGAGTGCCCAACAGCCAAAGTAAAAAGCCCGCATAGGCTGCCAAAAACACAAAAATCAGCCACCAATCCGCAATATGGAGCAGTATACTACCCACGGCTGGTGCTACTAATGGCGCCAGCATCATAATCATCGCCATGGTAGACATCACCTTGGCAGCTTCACGCCCGCTAAAGCAGTCGCGCACAATGGCTGCAGAATTCACGACGCAGGCCCCGCCCCCCAATGCTTGTATAAACCGCCAGACCAGCAGCGACCCCAGACTATCGACCGTAGTAATCATCAAACTGGCGAGCATAAAGACCACCAGCCCGCTTAATAGCACCGGCTTTCGTCCGTAACGATCCGATACTGGCCCAAAGCAGAGCTGCCCGATCGCGAAACCGAATAAGAACATGCTGATTGAAAGTTCAGTATGATGAATACTGGCATTAATACTCTCAGCCAGAATGCCGATAGCGGGCAAATACGCGTCAATAGCAAAGGGGGCAAGCGCGGTATTGGCTGCAACCAGTAGCGCTACCCGGCGTGGATTCAGCTCCATGGTAATCCTTGGTTTAAAGCGGCGGCTGGAGAAAAAGATAGGCCGCTAATTATAACCATTTTGAATTGATTTGTCGGTCTCTGTTCGTGGTGCTCGCCCCTTGTTAAAGTACCTCAACGACAACGCAAGGAGCTACCCATGGCCACTAGCCTACTGATGCAGTTAAAAGAAATGACGACCGTGGTGGCTGACACCGGCGATCTTGAGGCAATTCGCCGTTTTCAGCCGCAGGACGCCACGACGAACCCATCGCTTATTCTGCAAGCTGCCCAACAAGAAGATAGGCGCGCACGTCTTGCCAGTATTGCTAAAGAGAGCAACGGTCTCGACGAGGCCGTTGATCGCGTCGCAGTCGACATTGGCAGCGAAATCAGTGAACTGGTGCCTGGTTACGTTTCCACCGAAGTAAGTGCTCGCTTATCTTTTGACAAAGAGGCAACCATTGCTAAAGCACACTCGCTGATTGAGCGTTATGCTCAGAAGGGGGTGGGTTCAGAGCGTATTTTGATCAAAATGGCATCGACCTGGGAAGGTATACAAGCGGCTCGCCAGCTAGAGCGCGACGGTATTCGTACCAACCTCACCCTGCTATTTGGTTTTGCCCAGGCGCAGGCCTGCGCCGATGCTGGCGCAACGCTTATTTCACCCTTCGTGGGTCGTATTCTCGACTGGCATAAAGCCAAACATCCTGAGACGGACTTTAGCGGTACCAATGACCCAGGCGTGCAGTCTGTTAAGCGCATTTATGACTACTACAAAGGCCACGGTTACCCCACCATTGTCATGGGCGCAAGCTTTAGAAATATTGGCGAGATTCAGGCACTCGCCGGCTGTGATCGGTTGACGATCTCCCCGGCACTGCTCAAAGAGCTAGACGAGCTTCAAGGAGAATTGCCACAGCAGCTCGTACCTAAAGCGTCTAATAGCGCACCCAGTGACCCTCTATCACAGGCAGATTTCCGTTGGGCCATGAATGAAGACGAGATGGCGACGGACAAACTGTCAGAAGGGATTCGCAAGTTTATGGCCGACCAGCGCAAACTTGAAGAGCTGCTCAGCACGCTTCGCAGCCACTAACTCGATGAGTGGTCGCTCTTTACCTGGTTGGTAACGCGCTAAACATCAAAACCAAAAAGGCTCTCTAGGATATCCTTAGAGAGCCTTTTGTATTTAAAACACAACGCTTCGCGACCTTATCGTGAAGTGTCTTAATGAACCGTTGAGTTTTGCGCCTCAAGCATTTCCACCAGCGGTTGAAACTGTTCGCGGTTATGCTCGTTCATGTGCATGAGAATTCGATGGGCCTCTAAAATGCGCTCACGCAGCCCCTCCTCGTCTGCTGGTTCAGCAGGCAAGTCTTCTAGCGGCGTGGTTAATTTCGACACCTGCTGCAAAGGCGCTTCCATCAGCGTAAAAAAACGCGCAAACCCCATGACATCGAGCATTTGTCGAACATCTGGATTATCAGCAATGATGGTAGGTGGATGCTCTAAGCGACCTTTTACCGCCATCGCCACTTTAGCAAGAAAGCCTAACGCGGTGGAGTCCACGTTGGTGGCTTCGCGCAAGTCAATCATTACCGCCTGCAATCCTGGCGTTTCAGCAAGACGTTGCGCTTGAGTATCAAGCGTCGCACATAGCGTTAAGCGCACATCACCACACAGTTTTAACACAAAAACACCGGAGTCGAACGCCGCCTTAATACGGCCTTCTTCAATCAGCATGACCAAATCCGCTCACCATCATGATTGTTAGATCATCGGGCAAAGCATCGCGGTCTTGGTTCGCCTCATCGTCTGCATCTCCTGCTAACAGAAGGGCATTCGTCTGGGCTAGCCGGTCGCGCAACTGCTCAAGCGTGACACTTTCGCTTACTAGTTGCTCGAGTTCCTTGAGCCGCGTGTCGAGCGTTTTACCCGGCAGGCATTCCAATACCCCATCTGAACATAGCCATAGCTGAAACTCAGAGGGTAACGCACAGCTGAGTGCAGGATACTCCACATCAGGGAAAAGACCTACCGGCATTCCCTCCCCGGTTAATCGCACTAGAGAATTTTCTGTTACCAGTAACGGCATCGGCAGCTGTGCTCCGAGCGAATAGTGCAGAGTCTTGGCCTCATGGTCAATAACCCCCACAAATAAGGTCGCGTGTTTACCGATATCGGTATCCTGCAGCTCCCGGTTCAAGGCGGCTAGCCAGTTAGGCGCCAATTGCTCGGGCTGCTGACCGTCCCACTCGCTAAGCCAACGATTACAGAGATACTTTAGCAATACGGTAACAAACGCAGACGACGCTCCGTGCCCAGACACATCGGCAAAATAGAAGGCGCTATAACGTTCGTTATAGCGCTGGTAATCAAGAAAATCGCCTGACAAATAGAGTGAGGGAGCAAACCAGTAGTCGTAATAGACCCCATTAATAACTTTGGGGCGCACGGGCAAAAGGCGTCGCTGAATATGACCGCCGCTCTGCTGGTCCATACGGAGTAAGGCCAAATGCGTCTCTAAGCTCTCGTTAAGCTCTGCTAATCGTACTCGGTCACGATCCCGCTCTAGTGCAAGCTGGTGCAGTTCTATGGCTTTACGAATCATGCGACGAAGCAGCTCGGCATGCCGCAGCGGATGAACAATATAGTCCACTAACCCTACATCAATCGCTTTGATCAGATCAGCATCTTGTCGGGTGTCGCTTACCACCAGGGTCGGCAAACATAACGTAAGTTGCGACCACTGCTGGCGCGGCACCGCACGTGCGTGTGCCACGATCAGTGCCGTCTCTGCGGGTAATTGCTCGATATTTTCTGCTGCAAACACCGACATTCCATCACAGGTAATCGCTTGTGCCAGTGCATTGCGTTCAGGCCCCGGCTCATCAATTACCGCGATCAACTGCTTGGTATGATCCATGCTAGGCCTCAATCGGCGAAATCGTCGTCACCAAAATCTGTCGCGTCGAATTCAAAATCATCCATGGCGAAAGGATCATCGCCCAGCTCACCATCATTCACCAGGAATTGACGGCGCTGCAAATACGCATCACGGATAAACCGATAGCGGTCTCCGCTAATCAGCGATTCTTGGTCTAATAGACCGGCGCGCAAGTGGATAACATCCAGCGCCGCCAAGCCAGCGCGCAGCTGGTGGTCATCCATATAGGTAATCGGGTGAGCTGCAATATCGAGTGGGAAGCCAGTGGTATCCCGCAGTGTACTAGGCCCTAACAGCGGTAATATCAGATAGCGAGACTCACCCCATCCCCAGACAGCTAGCGTTTGACCAAAGTCTTCTTCATCGGCGGTAATTTGCATATGCGTGGCATAATCTAACAACCCTCCCACTCCGACGGTTGAGTTAATCAAAAACCGTGAGGTCGCTAAGCCTGCATTAGCCGGCTTGCCCTGCAAAAGACTGTTAATAGCGGTACGCACCTCCCCTAAGTTGGAGAAGAAATTACCCACTCCGATTTGTACCGGCTCTGGGGTCACACTGCGGTAACCTTTCGCTACCGGCTTAAGCGCATAGCGATCTAGCACGTCGTTGAAGGCAAAGACACGGCGGTTAAAGCCCTCCCAAGGGTCTTCAGGGTGAGCCTCTTCTGCTTCTGCGGTGTTGACGCTGGTACTTGCACAGCCCCCCATGCTTAGCGTGGCTAGCAGCAATATAGGCAACACTCCTTGGCGCATGCGGCTTGCAGACGCTTGCTTGGCTAACAACCTCAGCATGATAGTTCCTCTCTCAACGTTTTAACGCCTCTTTAATGACCGCCTTTTGATGCTTCTGACGAATAGAAGCATGCGCCTATTGATTGGCGTTTACTGACGACGAATTACCACACTACCGGCGCTGTAGCCTGCACCAAAAGAGCAAATAACGCCAATGTCACCGGATGCAAAGTTATCGCGATGAAGGTGGAAAGCAATAATCGAGCCTGCCGAGCTAGTATTTGCATAGCGATCTAAAATGATCGGCGCTTGCTCTTCGCTGGGATCTCGCCCTAACACTTTTCGCGCGATAAGGTCATTCATATGGCGATTAGCCTGATGTAACCACATACGCGTTAGGTCACTACCCGCCAGCTCTAACGACGCCAAATGATCCGTAATGAGCTGTGCCACCATCGGGCAGACTTCTCTAAATACTCGTCGTCCTTCTTGCACAAACAGCTTATCAAGTGCGTGTGGATCGCTATCCGTAACACGATTCAAGAAACCGGCATTGTTGCGGATAGCATTGGAAAACTTCGTCACTAGCCGAGTTCCCAGTATCTCATAGCGCTGCTCAGCCACGGCACAAGCACTACTTTCCAGTACCATAGCCGTACAAGCATCGCCGAAAATAAAGTGGCTGTCACGGTCTGTAAAGTTTAAATGTGCTGAGCATATTTCAGGGTTAACCACCAACGCTCTTTTTACACTGCCAGAGGCAATCGCATTGGCTGCGGTTTCGAGCGCAAATGTGGCCGAGCTGCACGCGACGTTCATATCAAAGCCATAGCCGCTTGTGCCCAGCACCTGCTGAACTTCTACAGCAACGGCTGGATAGGCGCGCTCTAAGTTAGAGCATGCGACAATGACCAGCTCTATATCACCGGGTGCCACCTGGGCAGCCTCTAACGCTTGATGGGCCGCTTTAGTGGCCATATCGCACTGAATCGATGGCTCGTCATTTTTTCGCTCAGGCAACTTAGGCCGCATCCGCTCAGGGTCAAGGATACCGGACGCATTCAATACATAACGGCTTTTAATGCCAGATGCTTTTTCAATGAACTCGCTGCTGGAGTGCGCTAGTGGTGACTGCTCTCCGCGCGCAATGGCCTCGGCATTTCGCACATTCTGACTATCGACCCAAGCATTAAATGCGCCAACCAAGGCCTCATTACCGATGGCGTGTTCCGGCGTGTATAGCCCTGTACCGGTTATCACCACATTCGTCATGCAACTCTCCTTTAAGTAGCCTGCTATCACTGCTGTCAGCGACCATAGCCGCAAGCTTACTAGTTGTATTACTGTGTGCGTAAAAAGCGTGCTGTACCAGCGAAGCTCTAAACGCTAATTATCTCTTCCCAGCGCTTTTCAAGGCGCTTAACCGATACCGGTATTTTGGTGCCAAGCTGTTGCGCAAATAACGAGACCCTAAGCTCTTGAATCCACCAGCCAAATGCGACCAATGCAGGGTCTTCTGTATCGCCACGACGCTCACTTTTGCGGCGCGCGTCAAAACGCGCCTCTAGCGCTTGGACATCGTGCATCATCATTTGGTCACGACCACGTTCACGGGCCGCTTTTTCAAGCCGAATAAGCGCCGCTTCGGTATAGCGCGGGTACTCTGTAAGCCACTCGCCTGCGTCCCGAATAAAGCCTGGGTAAACGAGTCGCTGCATCTGCGCACTCACATCGCTGTAGACCAGCGCTAACGCAAAATTAAGCTTTCCTTTAAGAATCTTACTCACCGCTAAGTGCCCTTTTAAGGCAGACTCAACGTCCTTCAGCAGCGCACTGGCATGATCAAGCAGTTCAGGCTCAGTGGCCCTTAACCGTTCGTCAAGCGCACTTGCTGAGCGGGGCAAAGGGTGCTGAGCCACTACCTGCGTGAACACCGCCAGCAGTAAATCATCGATCAAAGCTTGCTTGCTACCCACTTTAGCAAATAGCAGCGCGCACTTTTCCACATCCGGCAGCCGCTTAATGGCTTTGACCTGCTCAGGGCGCTTGGCCATCGCTAAACGAGCAACCCCTTCTTGATGAGCTGCTTCTGCTTTTGCAGGATGATCAAAAAGAGCTACTTTAAAATCTTTTTCATAGGCGACTAGCGCCGGATACGCCTCTACCCGAATACCTGCCTGGGTGGTGACACGGGATTCGGGCAGTGGCTCATCCGGCAATCCATCCAGGGCGGGCGCTTGGCTGGCCTGCTCCGAAAGTGCTTGAGCACCGGCGCTTGCTGCGGCTTCAAAGCGTTTTTCGAGCGCTCGCAGGTCACGCCCCTGCCCCAACAGCTCCCCCGAATGATCCACTACTTTAATATTCATAAGGAGATGCGGTTCAAGTAAATCGAGCCGCCAGTCATCTGGATGCACCCGAGTCCCTGAGCGACGGCGAATAAATTCAGCCAGTGCTTCGGTTAGCGGGCGCTGATCGGGCACCAGCATTTCCAGCGCTGCATCGACCCAATCGGGTATTGGCACTACCTGGCGACGAATACTTTTAGGCAGCGACTTGAGTAGCGCGATACATTTTTCGCGCAGCAACCCAGGCACCAGCCACTCAAGGGCGTGTACAGGCAGCTGGGGCAACATGGCAGCGGGAACGGTGATGGTCACGCCATCATCTTCGGCATTGGGATCAAAATGATAGCTCAGCGGATAGACAACACCCGCTAACACCAGATGATCCGGATAGTGTGCTTGTGTCACATCGTCCGCGTGGCGCGCTTTCAGCGCCTGGATATCAAACTTAAGTAGCGCTGGGTCTTCACGCTCGGCTTGCTTACGCCAGTGCTCAAACCCTTTACCATTAACAATGTGTTCGGGCAGGCGCTCGTCATAAAACGCAAAGAGCTCCTCTTCGTCTACCAGAATATCGCGGCGACGGGCGCGATCTTCCAGGGCTTCAACCTCTTCAACCAGCGCGCGGTTGTGGGCAAAAAACTCACCTTTGGTTTGAAACTCACCTTCTACCAGGGCGCGGCGTATAAACAGCTCCCGCGACTCTTGAGGGGCAATGGGGCCATAATGCACCCGGCGGCGAGCGACAATAGGCAGGCCAAATAGCGTGACCTGCTCAAAAGCCACCACCTGAGCACGCTTCATCTCCCAATGGGGTTCGCTGTAGCTGCGCTTTACAAGATGCTCAGCCTGCGGCTCGATCCACTGCGGTTCGATTTTAGCGACCGTTCGCGCAAAGAGCTTAGTGGTTTCAATCAGCTCAAACGCCATCAACCATTTAGGCGTTTTCTTCGCTAGTCCCGACCCCGGATGAACCATAAATTTCCGGTTGCGAGCGCCCAAGTACTCGCGATTTTCAAGCAGCGTGCCTACGTTGGATAACAGCCCTGACAACAGCGCCTGATGCAGTTTGCCAGAGGTTTTACGGCGTGCTTGCTTGGCCTGCTCCTCGCTTTCTTCTTCGTTGCGAGGGGGTGGCGCGGGCACGTCAATCTCCATATCACGCAGCAGCTGACGCAACTGGCGAAAGGTGTCGTGCCACTCGCGTACCCGCAAATAGTTGATGTAGTGATCGCGACACCAGCGGCGCAACTGGTTTCCTGAGAGCGCCTCGCGCGCGTTTTCAATGCCGTGCCATAAATTTAGCAGCGCGACAAAATCAGACTCAGGGTCGTGCCAGCGCTGGTGGGCTTGATCGGCTGCCTGGCGTTTGTCCGCTGGGCGGTCACGCGGGTCTTGAATCGCCAGCGCCGAGACGACAATCAGTACATCACGAAGGCTGCCCTGCTCGGCTCCCGCCAACACCATTCGCGCCAAACGCGGATCAATGGGCAATTTGGCCAGCTTTCTACCTAGCGGGCTAAGGTGTTGCTGCTCGTCCACGGCGCCCAGTTCAAAGAGCAGTCGGAAGCCATCTTTAATGAAGCGGCTATCCGGCGGGTCAACGAAGGGGAAATCTTCAATATGGCCCAGCTTTAACGCCAGCATGGAAAGAATGACAGAAGCTAGATTGGTGCGCTGTATTTCTGGGTCGGTAAACGCGGGGCGTGAGAGGTAATCCTCCTCATCGTATAACCGGATACACGCGCCCTCGGCTACCCGTCCACAGCGCCCTTTACGCTGATTGGCACTGGCTTGGCTGATGGGTTCTACAGGCAGCCGCTGAATTTTTGAGCGGTAGCTGTAGCGGCTAATGCGCACAAGGCCTGGGTCGATGACATAGCGAATACCTGGCACCGTAAGCGATGTTTCGGCAACGTTAGTGGCGAGCACAATACGCCGCCCGCGATGAGGCGCGAATACTCGGTTCTGCTCCTCATTAGAGAGTCGCGCATAGAGCGGCAGTATTTCGGTGCCTTTTAAGTCAGCACGCCGCAACGTATCGGCGGTCTCACGAATTTCCCGCTCGCCGGGTAGAAATACCAGTACATCGCGGGGGCCATGCAGCCAGCCCTTTTCACGCTCGATAACATCAATTTCTTGTACCGCGTGCAGTATGCCCTCTTGCAGCGTACGGTCCTCTTCATCCTCCTCATCACGCACTAGCGGGCGATAAAACACGTCGACAGGGTATGTTCGCCCAGACACCTCGACGACAGGCGCGGGCTTTTTATTATGCCCCTCAGCGCTTGTTGTCTCGCTACCAAAGTGAGCTGCAAATCGGTCAACATCAATGGTTGCCGAGGTAATGATCACTTTAAGGTCCGGCCGCCGGGGCAGTAGCCGCTTGAGGTAACCCAGCAGAAAGTCAATATTGAGACTGCGCTCGTGGGCCTCATCAATAATCAGCGTGTCGTAGCGTAGCAGCAGCGGGTCGTGCTGGGTTTCGGCTAACAGAATACCGTCCGTCATTAGCTTAACCAGCGTGTTGGGCGTGCTTTGGTCCGTAAAACGTACTTGGTAGCCTACCTGCTCACCCAGCAACACGTTGAGCTCTTCTGCCAAACGGGTGGCCACGCTGCGGGCAGCCAAACGACGAGGCTGTGTATGACCAATCAGCCCTCGGCGGCCACGCCCTAACTCAAGGCATATTTTGGGTAGCTGGGTGGTTTTGCCAGATCCCGTCTCCCCCGCGACTACGACCACTTGGTGATCGCGGATGGCGTTAAAAATATCCTCTCGCCGCTCGACCACCGGCAGCTCTGCGGGGTAGTTCAACACAACGGGCTGGGCGGCACGCAATGTGAAGGTCTGTTTGGCCTTGTCTACTTCGCGCTGTACCTCATTCAAGCCACGGTCGATAGGCTTGTTGTCACGTAAACGACGCTTTAAACCAGCGACACGACGCTCTAAACGCTGAGCATCACGCAGCATGACATGACTCAACGCCTCGTTCAGTGCATTGAGTTGCTGGGCTTCTGTGCGGGGGGAGTTCGTGTCGGTGGTCACGTTTAGCTTGGTTTCCATCACATTAAAAAAAATCGGCCTACTCTTTTGAGCAGGCCGACCATTGTACCGCTTTCAGGCAAGCAGCACCTACCCCGTCGCTAGCGCCAGCTCAGGACAGCTTAGCAGCGCGACGCTTAGCAACAGATTCACCCGCGACGCCAAAGTCTTGGCCTTCTACATCAGAAAGCAAGATACGAACGCTTTCGGGCGTGCAGTCGATAGATTCAACACAGGCATCGGTGACGTTTTTGATCAGCGCTTCCTTCTGTTCGGCAGTGCGGCCTGCTATGAGCTGAATATTAATGATCGGCATAACGGTCTCCGTTGCTGAAAATTATAATGGAAATATTTTTCATAAAAAATAACGCCATCATGATTTCAGCTTCATACCGCGCTGTAAAGGCTTTGCCTATACGCAGCCGCTCTCTGCTCACGCCGTGGTTTTATTAGTGTCTTCATCCCGCAACTGACGGCGCAGCACTTTACCCACGTTGGTTTTAGGCAGCTCATCGCGAAACTCAACGTACTTCGGTACTTTATAGCCCGTCAGCTCTTTTTTACACCAGCTGCGCAGCGTTTCCGCATCCAACTGGCTATTCTTCGAGACAACAAAAAGCTTAATTGCTTCACCTGCATTTTCATCAGGCACGCCCACCGCTGCCGCTTCAAGCACATCGGGATGAGCAGCAACGACATCCTCAACTTCGTTAGGATAAACATTGAAACCGGAAACAAGAATCATGTCTTTCTTGCGGTCAACGATGCGAATGTAGCCGTCGTCTTGAAGCACCGCGATGTCACCCGTATGGAACCAGCCATCCTCATCAATCGAGTTGCGTGTTTCTTCTTCTCGCTGCCAATACCCTTTCATGACCTGCGGGCCTTGCACACAAAGTTCACCCGGCTCGCCTAACGCGGCGTCATTGCCATCTGCATCAACTACTTTGACGGAGGTGCCTGCCACAGGCTTGCCAATCGTGCCTAATTGAATCGCATTGGTCGGATTAAAACTCACAATGGGAGACGTTTCGGTTAACCCATACCCCTCGGCAATGGGACAGCCGGTGGTTTCTTCCCAACGCTGGGCAGCCGCTTTTGTCAGCGCCATGCCACCTGAAATCGTCAGTTTGAGCTTGGAAAAATCTAACTGTTTAAAATCATCCCGGTTACATAACGCATTGAATAGCGTGTTCAGCCCGATAAACCCAGTAAAGGGTAACCCTTTTAACTCTTTCACAAAGCTGGGCAAATCACGCGGATTGGTAATCAACAGTGAATGATTACCGGTTTCCATTAAGAACAAGCAGTTAACGGTAAAGGTGTAAATGTGATAAACCGGCAGCGGTGCAACCACCAACTCTTCACCATCGGTTAAATGCTCGCCAATCGCTGCCCGTGCCTGAAGCATGTTGGCAATGAGATTGCAGTGAGTGAGCATCGCCCCTTTGGGCATCCCCGTGGTACCACCGGTATACTGAAGTGCGGCCAGGTCACTCTGGGTGCGGCTCACGTCAGTGTGGCTTAACGAGGCACCTTTTTTCAGCGCATCACGGAAGCCGATGGCACTGGGTAGCGAGTAGGCAGGCACCATCTTTTTAACATGCTTCACTACGGCATTAATTAACCAGCGCTTTGGCACATCATGAAGATCCGCCAGCTGGGTCACCAGCACGTGCTTTATATCCGTCTTATCGAGCACTTTTTCCAACTTATCTGCCATATTGGCCAGGATAACAATGGCCTTGGCGTTAGAATCCTTGAACTGATGTGCCATCTCCCGCTCGGTGTAAAGCGGGTTGGTGTTTACAACAACTAACCCTGCCCGCAGGGCGCCAAACACCGCCACGGGGAACTGGAGCACGTTAGGCAGCTGGATAGCAATCCGATCACCCGGTTCGAGATCCGTCTCGTGCTGTAACCATGCGGCGAAGTCCGCCGAAAGGCGATCAAGGTCGGCAAAAGTGAGCGTTTTTCCCATGCAGGTAAACGCCGGCTTATCGTTGAAGCGCTTTACCGCCGTGTGAAAAACATCAGTGACTGAATCATATTGATCCAACCCTTCAAGCGCTGGGCCACGTAAAATGGGGGCGTTGGCGTGTTCGCTCATGGGCAATCTCCGCTATCCGTGTCGATGATATGACCGACCTTGTTATTGTCGTGAGGTTAAAAGGGCAACGATATACGACGAGCACCCCGCTGTAAAACGATCGATTGAAACTTACGTTTCAACTTTAGCTTATAGCCGTGTGTCTCAATCGACAGCGCCCCCTTTTCCTAACTGCTATTACTACTGTAGCGATTGTTACTCTTATGGACAGTAACGGGCCTGTATTTCTCCTTCCCGCCAAACCAAAAGCTCGCCGGGCTGCATTCGCTCCCACGCTTCGTTTTGAGTCAACGGCTCCGTCGCGATGACTGACACAACATCATTAGGCGTAGTGTGCTCAATGAAATTCACGGTAATTTCCGCATCGGAAAGCTCAGCTTCACCAAAAGGCGCGCGGCGCGTTATATGGGCAAGTTTCGTTGAGCAATAGCAGTAAAGATAAACACCATCAGACAGCAGTAAGTTAAACACACCAAGACCGCGAAGCTGCTCGCAGAGCGTATGTAAGCACTCCCAAACACGTTCAGCGGCGGCAGGTGGCGTCGGAAAAGCACGCCGCAGCTCCCCCATAAGCCAGCAAAAAGCATGTTCGCTGTCGGTCGTACCTACGGGGGTATAAACGCCCAGGGGAAGCTGCTGCCAATCCGTTAACTGGCCGTTATGGGCGTAGCACCAGGGTCGCCCCCACATCTCCCGCGTGAAAGGATGGGTATTAGCCAGACGTACGCCCCCCACATTCGCCTGGCGAATGTGGCTGATCACCACGTTAGACTTAATAGGGTAGTCGCAAATTAATCGCGCAATCGGCGAGTCTACTGAGGGGTGCGGGTCACGAAACTCGCGGTATCCACCCTCTTCGTAGAACGCAATTCCCCAACCATCTCGGTGCGGGCCAGTCCCTCCGCCCCTGTGTAAAAAGCCTGAAAAGCTAAAGCAGATGTCGGTCGGTACATTGGCACTCATGCCCAGCAGCTCACACATTCATCGCCTCCTAGGCTGGGCTAATTTTTAATTAATCACCGGCTCGCGACGACGAGTAGGCTCTTCTTCAACCTCACGCGGTTGTGGCGCTTCATCAATATTTTGTGGGCGACGCCACCACCAAAGCGCTATGCCCACGCAGGCGCCCAGTGCCATGCCTAAAATGAGCCATAACAACCCATCACGCAGCCCCGAGCCGCCGCCTTCTAACACCCCCACCGCTGAGACCATCGCCGCCGGGGCCCAGCCCGTATAGAACTCCCCTTCTTCTACTAGCGGCAAACGAAAACGCGCTGGCATCCACATGGCACCGGCTACTATCCATGTCAACACTAACCGCGGCAGACGCGGCAACCATGCCAATGCAAAGTACACAGCTATGAGCACTATTAACGAAAGGCCGTAATAACTTAGCCACATCAGTGACATTGAGTTTGCAAACAGCATAATACCCCTCATGTGGGTGGTCTCACCCGACGTTGATTTCCCGTTATGGTACCTGTCAATTTATGAAAGCACAGCCCGGCATTCACCAAGGCTCACCCGCTGCGCGCTATTATCGCGCTAACGACCCACAATGGCACTGGTTAGAAGCGCGTGACGCGCCAGAAGTGACCGAGTTTTTACATGACGCTAACCAGCAGCATGGCGAATGGTTTGCGCCGCTAGCACCACTGGCGAATACGCTTTATGAAAGCCATTTAGCGCGCCGCGAGCTGGCTGTTACCAGCCTTGAAACCGCACTGGATTTCTTTACGTTTTGGAGCGAAACCGGTGCAGAGGATGACTACCCTTGCTGGTGGCGCCACCCAAACGGCCAGCCGCTAAAGCGCGAACTGTTTTTAGATGTTCGGGAACGCGCGGCGGGCCAACCCTTTTATGACATGGGCGACATGGCCCTATCGCCCAATGAGCAGTGGCTCGCTTGGACCGAAGATACCCAAGGAGATGAGCGCTTCACGCTATGGCTTAAGGCGCTACCCAACGGCGAACCGAAACGGTTGATGAGCGACATTGGCCCTAGCCTTTGCTGGGCAGAGGATCAAACAGCGCTGGGCGCCACGCTGCTGTTCACTCGCTTTGACGACACCCAGCGTCCAGATTCCATTTGGCGCGTGTGGCTAGCGTTTTCGGCACTCGAACATCTTGCTGAACCAACCTTAGTCATGCGTGAGAGCGATCCAGAGTTCTGGATCGGGATTGGCAAAACTCGCTCTAGAGAGTGGCTGCTCATCGACAGCGGCTCCAAAGATACCACCGAAATCGCCGCCCTGC
Source organism: Vreelandella venusta (assembly GCF_044809155.1). GTDB lineage: Bacteria > Pseudomonadota > Gammaproteobacteria > Pseudomonadales > Halomonadaceae > Vreelandella > Vreelandella venusta_B. Next base: position 1,122,076 of record NZ_CP085241.1, on the reverse strand, counting down.
CCGCCGCTAGCCCTGCGGCCACACCTGTCTATCTACACACCCGCCAACCCGGCATTGAAGTCACTATCGATCATCGCCCCGGCGTGTTCTACCGGCTGCAAAATCAAACCGGCCCCCACTTTCAACTCGACTACCTAGCTGAAGAGCAGCTCGGTAAAGACACTGCTTCGTGGCAGGCGTTAATTACCCACCGCGATGACGCAACCTTAGAAGGGGTCGATGCCTTTGCCTGGGGTCTGATAGTGGCTGAGCGTAGCCATCGCGAAGCACAGGTAGTGCTGAGGCGCCTAGTACTTGATGCACATCAACATGCGCAAGTGGATGACTATATTGCGCTACCTGAAACACCCTGTTCACAGCTGCTGGAGGACTCGCCTCACTTTGATACACAGGTGGTACGGTTAAGGGAGGAGTCATTCACCCAGCCACCCAGCTGGTTTTCGCTTGATCTTCAAAGCGGCGAGCGCGCATTACTAAAACGTGTTGCCGTCTATGGAAACCTTTTACCGGAAAACCTCGTTTGCCAGCGCTTGTGGGCCACCAGCGGTGATGGCGAACAGGTGCCCGTGTCGGTTGTTAGACGCGCAGATTTAGCCAACCAAGCGCTGCCTACCGTACTTTACGGCTATGGCGCTTACGGCGAAGCCCTAGATCCCTGGTTTTCCATCGCCCGGCTAGAGCTTCTGGAACGCGGCGTGGCTTTTGCCGTTGCCCACGTGCGCGGCGGTGGCGAACGCGGCGAACCCTGGTATCTGAAGGGTAAAATGGCGCACAAAGAGAATAGCTTTAATGATTTTCTAGCCGCGCGGGAGCTGTTGGTTGCGGAAAAACTGAGTGATCCTCAGCGTATTGTCGCCTGTGGCGCCAGCGCTGGCGGATTATTAGTAGGCACTTGCCTTAATCGCGCGCCTGACGCGTTCTGCGCAGCGGTTCTTGACGTGCCTTTCTTAGACGTACTGCGAACGATGCAAAACCCCGAACTGCCGCTCACGACCGCTGAATATAGCGAGTGGGGCAATCCTGACGAGCCGGAGGTAGAGCAGCGCATTGCCAGCTACTCGCCTATCGACAATATCAGCCAACAAAACTACCCGGCGCTGTGGATCGAAGGTAGCTGGTTTGACACGCGGGTGAGCTACTGGGAGCCAGCTAAATTCTATGCCCGAGTGTCTCTGGCTCAACAGGGTGAAGCGCCGATTTTATTACATACCGATATGAGTAGCGGCCACGGCGGCGCTTCAGGTCGATTCAAAGCGTGGCGAGACACTGCCCGCCAAGATGCCTTTATTCTTTGGGCACTAGATCTCGCTCCGAACGTGACCGATTAAATAAGCAATAAGCCCCGCCCTGCCAGCAAGTAGCAGGCTCAGGGGCTTTTTTACAGCATGCATATCAACACTCAATTTTATGGAAATGCTTTCCATAAAATGTTTTTTGCGCCATACTGCCACTTAGCGACATATACCAACGTCTAATTGCTAGACAGGTTATCTACTAAGTGAACATCAGGAGAGCAGTATGAAAAACCAGGAACAGTTTCTTACTATATGGGATGCGCCTTTAAAAGCATCTACCCGCCAACAACCAAAGGCTAGCAGCGCACAAAAGTCCGCTACTCCTGTTAAAGAAACTTTTTTGACCATTTGGGATAGCGCGACGCGTAAACCGGCTGTTTAAAACCGTTCGCGAGGCGCATTGGTTAGAACACGGGTGGTCAAGATGAATGTAAGGATCACATGGGAAGAACAGCGATTATGTGCTCCTCTAAACGCCGTTCAGGCACTTCATCTTGAGAAACGGCAAAACCGCGCACGCTAATGCCTTTTCTGTGCACCCGCTCAGCATCGTTGCTGAGTAACGGGTGCCAGCCAGCCAACTTGCGTCCTTCGGCAACCCGTCGATAGCCACAGGTTTGAGGTAGCCAGGTAAACTCTTTAACCAGCGCAGGAGTTAACTGAGTACAGTCCGGCACGCTGTCAAAACGGTTCGCATAATCACTACACTGGCAGCTTTGGATATCCAGCAAGCGGCAGGCAACGTTCAAAATGGCCAGCTCTTGCGTCTCGTCATCATGTAGCTTTAACAGACAACACTGCCCACAGCCATCACACAGGGCTTCCCACTCTTGAGGCGTGAGTTCATCAAGGGCGTATTTTTCCCAAAAGCGTTCGCGCATGGCGGGCTGCATAGCTAGTACCTTTCTAAGTAACCGTTTATATCATTTGCCTGAGGCGCCAGGATGGCCCAGCGTGTCTGTGCACTCTGCCCATAGCGTATAAAAATCGTCTTCCAACCAGCGGTAATTTTCATTAAGCCAGGGGACTAATTCAGCCAAGCGGTTGGGCCCCGATAAGCGTTTACCAACGCCTGCTATCGCTCGGCAGGTAAAGTCGAAATCCGCGTAGCCCCTCAGCCAATCATGCTTCACTAATAGCGGCATCATTGTCGCGAGACGGTTAGGAGCAGATCTAGCCGAAAGAACCTGATAACAGCGCTCCACCAGAACCTCGTAATCGTCATCACCCAGCTGCCGCCGAGCTAAAAAATGGTCCCAGACAATATCCAGGGCAATGCCCGCATAACGCCGCTGAGGGTGCGGCGCCTTCTGCTTGGCGTTTAATACGCAAGGGTGAGCGTCTACCCAGGCATCGACCCTCCGATGATGACGGATACCACTCGCCACCGCATCTGGCCAATCGCTTAGATCGCCCCCCTTGACGCCATCCGCAATAAGATTGCCATACAGAAACGCATCACTGCCGTGACGAGCAAGCCAAGCGTGGGCGAGAAAATTCATTGCTGACGATTAACGTGGGCGCGATGAACATCTAATAAGTAGGCTTCTTTTGCTGGGGGCGTTTGCAGATAAAACCCCTTCTCGTTAATCGAGGCCATGATGTCTGCCGCGCTGGCACGCGCTAGCGTCTTATCCGCCGTTAAGATCATCGTAAAAACTGCAATAGGCTTGCCAAAGGTTTCCATCAGTACGTCGGGCACCGGGGCTAACCCTTGACGCTTATCAACGTAAAGATACATCTCTTCTTTACGCGAGCTTTTAAACACTTCGCAGAGAATTTTTTCGCTCACTGAGAGGCCTCCTTAATGGCCTGGCGCAGGCCTTCGCTTAAACAGTCATCACGCCAGCCTTTTAAGGGCGTTAGCGTCTCACCGGCGAGCTGCTGCATCACGATCGCTTCAATATCACGACGACGAAGCAGCAGCTCAGGCGCCACGCCTAACGCGTCGGCTTTATCAGTAACTACCTTTTTCACGGCTTTAAAACGCCGCTTAAACGCTGGCTGCATAGGGTCTGGCCACGGCGCTGGAAGGTCATCCTCATCACAATGGTGGGCCTGTTTTAGTAACGCGAGCAGCGCATCGCCCTCTTTTTTGACCAGCGTTGGTTTCACACCCTCAACATCCGCCAGCTCATAGCGATTTTTGGGCATCGCTTCCGCTATGGCGAACAACAGCTTATCGCTGACGAGCCAGTTACGCGGCAAATCTCGGCGGCGGGTTTCGCCTTCACGCCATATCGTCATAAGGCGGTAGGCTTCTAGCTGACGCGGGGAGAGACGCCAAAGCTGACGGTGGCGGGTAAACCACTGACCATCGCTTTCTACACTTCTACCCGCTTGCTCAATCAGCGTCGCGCACTCCTCCTCAAGCCAAGGCCGCCGCCCTAGCTGCTCAAGCTTTTCTGACTGCAGCTTCCACACTTTCAGCAAATAGATGACATCCAGGGCCGCGTATTCACACTGAGAAGACGTTAATGGACGTACCAACCAATTAGAGCGCGTTTCTTCTTTGGGTAGGGTTTCGCCCACCCATAGCTCAACCAGTTTCTGGTAACCCATTCCCGGGTTCTCACCCAAAAACGCCTGCGCAACTTGCGTATCAACTAATGGCGCTGGCAATACGCCCGCCCAGTGCTGAAACACTTCCAAGTCTTCACTACATGCATGCAGCAGCTTTATCGCGTCGTTTTGCAAGAGCTGGCGAAACGCGTTGGTGCACGGCGTGGTCAGCGGGTCTACCAGATAGGCCTGCTCTCCTGCAGTAAACTGGAGCAGCGCCGGCACCGGGAAAAACGTGTTTTCGCGAAAAAACTCGGTATCTAATGCGATAACAGGTTCATCGGCAACCTGTGCGCAGGCGATATCAAGCGCTTCAGCGGTATCAATCCATTGATATAAAGGAGTAGTTAAAGAGGACAAGAGACACTTCCAGATTGGCACAACCGCCGTAGCGTTTGCGTTTTTTATAGGGGTCAATCGCTGGCGAAGGGCTGGCGACCATTAAATGCGCGGCTCAGAGTACCGCCATCCACGTACTCAAGCTCGCCCCCCATGGGCACACCATACGCTAGCCGAGAGAATTTAACGCCATAGTGGGCAAGCTGCGACGCAATATAGTGGGCCGTTGCCTCACCCTCAACCGTGGGATTCGTCGCCAGCACCACTTCGCTGATAGCACCTTCGGCAACTCGCGCTTCAAGCACGTCTAAGCCAATGGCATCTGGCCCAATGCCGTCAAGCGGAGACAGGTGACCATGCAGGACAAAGTAGCGACCCTGAAATCCGCCAGCTTCTTCAATAGCTAACTGGTCAGCGGGTGACTCAACCACGCACAAAAGCGCATCATCACGCCGGGGGCTTTGGCAAAGAGCACAGATATCTGCTTCTGTCAGGGTTCGGCAGCGCTGACAGTACCCCACCTCTTCGATAGCCTGCTGAATAATCGCAGCCAACCGCTGCCCGCCCGGACGCTCTCGCTCTAGAAGGTGCATGGCCATACGCTGGGCCGTTTTCGGCCCAACGCCTGGCAGCACACGAAACGCATCCATGAGCTGTTCCACCAGCGGAGAAAATCGCATGGGTTAAAACGGCATCTTAAAACCGGGCGGCAGGTTCAAGCCGGCCGTCGCTTCTTCCATTTTTGCCTTTGAGCTGACTTCTACTTTACGCACAGCATCATTCACCGCAGCGGCAAGCAAGTCTTCCAAAAGCTCTTTGTCTTCTTCCATTACGCTAGGGTCAATCGTCACGTTGCTAACGTCGTGGCGCCCGTTCATGGTGACCTTTACCATACCGGCGCCCGCTTCACCCTGCACTTCAGCTTTAGCAACTTCCTCTTGTACCTTCTGCATTTTTTCCTGCATCTCTTGGGCTTGCTTCATGATGTTGCCCATTCCACCTTTGAACATGCGGTTATCTCCTGAGAGGTATAAAAATATGCTTAACGTTTTAAACAGCCGACTAGGAACGCGTGTCAGAGGCTGGCTTAACGGTCGATTCTATCAGCGTTGCCCCAAAAGCTTGCTGCAGCTTTTGTATATTGGGGTCGCGATGCAGTAGATCAACAGCCAACGCGTGACGCTCTTGGTGGAGGCGCTCTTCTTGCTGACGTGGCGTTTCCACATCAAGCGCCAGTTCCGCCACCGTAAATTCTATGCGACGAGGGACGCCCTGTGCTTTAAGCGCTTTCTCGATGCGGCTTTGATGCACTTCCGCCTTCATAGCAGCTTGACCCGGGTCTAGCCGGAGCACCAGGGTATTGCCATCGTCACTCTCGACTTGGCAGTGCGCCGCTAAATTACGCGTAAGACCGCCCAACCCTAACGCGTTAAACTGCGCTAGCCACTGTCGATGATCAAACAGGCTACCGTCCTGAACGGCAGGCGGCTCTGGCTCTGGCTCTGGCTCTGGCTCTGGCTCTGGCTCTGGCTCTGGCTCTGAAGAGAGCATGGCGGCGTTTTCTACTTCATCAAGCGACCAGGGCGGGGCTTGCTCATTTTTCTCGGCGGGGGCTTCTGGCGTTGGCGCCTCCTGCACAGCGGCCGGCGCAGGCGGATTAGCCTGGGCTACTGGCGGTGCAGGTTCAGGCTTTTTTGGCGCGGCTGGCTCGCCCATAGAGGCTGACTGCGCTGCTGCCCCACTAACGTCTTCAGCTGGCTCTGGGCGCAATGGCAACGGCGTACGAGGCGGCTTGGGAACCCCTTGGGGGCGAAACGCCAACATGCGCAGCAGCGTCATTTCCAGCGCACTACGCAGGTCAGGCGCATGCACCATATCGCCTCGGCCCTGGATACCAATTTGGTAATAGAGCTGAATATCTTCAGCGGTAAAGCGGCTCGCTAACTGCTGAATTAGCGCGCGATCACCGTGACTGTTATCCACCGCATCGGGCACCATTTGCGCCACCGCCAAACGGTGCAAAATGGCGCTTAATTCATCCAGCACTGCCGCAAAATCAGGCCCTTGCTCTGAAAGCTGCGCAACTTCTGCCAGTAACCGCTGCACATCGACATCCGCGAGAGCCTCTACTAACGCTAAGACATGCCGGTGATCCAGCGTACCCAGCATAGCGGCGACATCCGCATGGCGCACGGCGCCTTGACCAAAGGCAATCGCTTGGTCCGTCAGGCTCATTGCATCACGCATTGAGCCTTCGGCCGCCTTGCCTAACAGCCACAACGCGCTCTCATCATACGCAACCCCCTCTTCACCCAGCACATAGGTTAAATGCTCAACCACGCGCTCAGGGGGCATATGCTTCAACGTGAACTGCAAACATCGCGACAGCACCGTAGCAGGGAGTTTTTGCGGATCGGTGGTCGCCAGTAAAAACTTAACGTGGGGTGGTGGCTCTTCAAGCGTTTTCAGCAGCGCGTTAAAACTGCTAGTGGAGAGCATGTGCACTTCATCAATTAAGTACACTTTATAGCGCCCTTGGGTCGGCGCGTACTGAACGTTGTCCAGCAGCTCGCGTGTGTCTTCCACTTTCGTGCGTGACGCTGCATCGACTTCGATCAGGTCAACAAAACGGCCTTCGTCAATCGCTTTGCAGCTATCGCACTGACCACACGGGGTAGAGGTGATTCCTTCATCGCCTCGGCCATTGGCAGTGCAATTCAGGCATTTCGCCAAGATACGCGCCAGCGTGGTTTTACCCACACCTCGGGTACCTGTAAATAGGTAAGCATGATGTAAACGGCCTTGATCAAGAGCATTGACCAAGGCGCGCTGGACATGAGCCTGGCCCACGAGCTCGTGGAATGTGCGCGGCCGCCATTTGCGGGCCAGAACCTGATAGCTCATTGAGCAGAATTTCCTTTGGCGGGCTGACTGTCTATACGTGACAAAGCACCATTCTAGCGGCTGGGCTTACGCCCGCCAACCGCACAGCCCTTTGGCACGGGTATTACCTTATGCGCTATCGCCACTCTCAGCAGCACCCGCACGCTGGGCAGCTTCTTTAACCAATTTTTCGAGTTCACCATTTTGATGCATCTCAATGACGATATCGCAGCCGCCCACTAACTCACCTTCGACCCATAGCTGGGGGAACGTCGGCCAGTTGGCAATTTTCGGTAGCTCAGCGCGAATATCCGGGTTATCCAAGACGTTTACGAAAGCAAAGCGCTCGCCACAGCTCATCAACGCTTGAACAGTTTGCGCAGAAAAACCGCACTGCGGTAGCTGCGGAGAGCCTTTCATGTAGATAAGAATCGGGTTTTCGCTAATTTGGCGCTGAATATTTTCGGCAGTCGTGCTCATCATATGCTCCTAACATTAAATAGTGGGATTCAAGCCAGTTTACGCTATTCGTCCACCGGCTTTAACCTTACGGCCACATGTCACTCTTATTGCATTACCAGCCAATACTTGAGCAAACTACTCAGCCATATCCTGTGGACGCTATTCTACGCATGCTGCTCGCGTTGCGCATCCCCTGCCGCATCGCTAGGATAGGGTTTTTGCGCGGAGAGAAGTCACCATGGCGACACGCCATTTCCTTACCCTGCTGGATTTATCACCCGATGAGTTGGCGTATTTGATTCAGCGTGCCATCAAAATCAAAACCGACTTGAAAGCCAACGGCCCTGTTTATACGCCGCTGCCTAACCGCACGCTGGCGATGATTTTTGAAAAATCGTCCACGCGTACCCGCGTATCATTTGAGACGGGCATGGCGCAGTTTGGCGGTCACGCGCTCTTTCTCTCTCCTCGCGACACCCAGCTGGGCCGTGGCGAACCGATCGAAGACACCGCCCGCGTGCTTTCAGAGATGGTCGATGCAGTCATGATCCGCACTTTCTCTCACGCCGGCTTGGAAGCCTACGCCAGCGCCAGCAGCGTACCGGTGATCAATGCATTGAGCGACGACTACCACCCCTGCCAGCTGTTAGCAGACGTGATGACCTGGACCGAGCTGCGTGGCAGCGTGCAAAGCCGCACAGCGGTATGGGTGGGAGATGGCAACAACATGTGCCACTCCTGGATTAACGCGGCACGCCAGTTTGGTTTCCATCTGCGCATTTGCTGCCCTGAGGGGTATGAGCCCCGTGCTGACATCATGGCCGCCGCTGGCGACTGCGTCACACTGCTTCACGATCCACAAGCCGCTGCCCAAGATGCCGATCTCATTACCACCGATGTGTGGGCTTCTATGGGGCAAGAAGAAGAACAGGCCAAGCGCGAAGCTGACTTTGCCGGCTTCCAGGTCACCGAAGCAATGCTCGACACGGCTAAACCTGATGTCCTGTTTTTACACTGCTTGCCCGCCCACCGGGGTGAAGAAATTAGCCACACGCTGCTTGATGACCCGCGCGCCGTGGTTTGGCAAGAAGCGGGCAATCGCTTGCATGCCCAAAAGGCGCTGATAGAGTTCTTGCTACTTGGTAAGGTTAACGAGTAACAGCCAGCTGTCTTAAACTTGCAGTGATAGTTTAACCAAGTAATAGGGGGTTAAATCATTGATACCTAAATACTGCAGGTATAAAAACATAAAAGACACAAAAAAATAGGCATAAAAAAACGCCCCGCTAATATTAGCGAGGCGTTTTTCATGAATCTTGGTGGAGCCTAGCGGGATCGAACCGCTGACCTCAACACTGCCAGTGTTGCGCTCTCCCAGCTGAGCTAAGGCCCCACTTACTGCCGTTGCAGCAGCGGGCAAATACTAGGCGAGAAATTGCCTATCGTCAAGACAAAGCTTAGACAATCATGTTCTAATTCTCCTTTGTCAGGAGCTGTGGCACTCTATGGGTTAGTTACCGGCTGAGCGCCCGTGTCAAAGAAGATTTTCATGCAGGAGTTTGCCTCTTGATCAACGTTTTAATCGCCGATGATCACCACCTGGTGAGAACCAGTATTGCGCACCTGCTAAACGAAGAAGCCGACATTAAGGTCGTCGGTGAAGTTGATGATGGTGAAAACGCCGTTACTCAGTGCCGCATACTGAAACCCGATATTGTGCTTATGGATATACGTATGCCCGGTATTGGCGGGCTTGAGGCCACACGACGCATTCACCGCACGTTAGTGGATATCAAAGTTATTATTTTGACTGCCCACATGGAAGATAGCGTGCTGCGGCGAATGCTAGAGGCAGGGGCTTCGGGCTTTTTGAGCAAAGGTGCTGATGCCGCAGAAATGACCGACGCCATTCGCCAAGTTTTTCACGGGCGCCGCTATGTCAGCCAAGAGATTGCACAGCGGCTAGCGCTGTCTCACTTTACCGATGAAAACAACCCGTTTAGCCAGCTATCGCACCGCGAGTTACAAATCGCGCTGATGATCGTTAATTGCCAGCGCGTTCAAGACATTTCCGATAGGCTGCATTTAAGCCCCAAAACCGTTAATACTTACCGGTATCGGCTGTTTGATAAGCTGCAGGTTGCCACCGACGTTGAGCTAACCCATCTCGCTCTGCGCCATGGGCTAGTCGAGGGCTTTGACCCCAGCCTGGGATAACCCTACCATCGCAGCTTCTGCCGTTTTGAAGCGCCGACACCCAGCCATGACTTTTGATGCCAAGCAGTTTCTAAGCTCAGTAAGCACCTCTCCAGGTGTGTACAGAATGCTGGATGAGCAGCACAACACCCTCTACGTCGGCAAAGCCAAACGCTTAAAGGCGCGGCTTTCCAGCTATTTTCGTGGCCAGCTGAACACCAAAACTCAGGCAATGGTGGCAAGAATTGCCGATATTCAAATTACCGTTACGCGCAGCGAAACCGAAGCATTGCTGCTCGAACAGACGCTGATCAAAGAGCTGCGGCCGCCCTATAACATCTTGTTACGAGATGATAAGTCTTACCCCTTTGTATTTGTGACCGACCGCCATCCTTATCCTGCCCTTGAGTACAAGCGAGCTCGCCAGCGCCGTGATGATGGACGCTATTTAGGCCCCTACCCGAGCAGCGGTGCGGTAAGAGAAAGCCTTGCGCTTATGCAGAAAATTTTTCGCATTCGTAACTGCGAAGATAGCGTTTTTGCCCACCGATCGCGCCCCTGCCTTCAGTTCCAAATCCAGCGCTGCAGCGCACCCTGCGTAGATTACATATCTCAGGAAGAGTATCGCCGCGACGTAGAGCATGCGGTTATGTGCCTTGAGGGCAAAAGCGAGCACGTCACTCAGGCACTGACTACTGACATGGAGGCAGCCAGCCACGCCTTAAACTTTGAAGAAGCTGCCCGCCTACGCGATCAAATACAGCAGCTTAGACAGCTGCAGCAGCGCCAGTTTGTGGATAATGAAAGCGGCGATGCCGATATTTTTGCATTAGCCCAGCGGCCAGGCGCGCTGGGGGTATCAGTACTTAGCGTACGAGATGGACGCTTGCTCGGCGCACGCCACCACATGCCTAAAAATGACCTGGATCTACCGCCGGAAATGCTGCTTACCGAGGTCGTTAGCCAGTACTATTTTGGCCAACCCCACAATGTGCCCAGCGAAGTGATCACCAGCCACCCGCTTGAAGACAGTGACCTAATCGCAAGCGCCTTATCGCTACAAGCAGGCAAACGCGTCCGAGTCGCCAGCCAAGTACGTGGCCATCGCGCTCAGTGGCAACATTTGGCAATGACCAACGCCGAACAGCAGCTCGCTTCGCAGCTGGCTAATAAAACGCAGCTCACCCAACGCTTTGAAGCGCTGCAAAAAGCGTTAGCGCTCGATAAAATTCCCGAGCGCCTTGAGTGCTTCGATATTAGCCACAGCCACGGCGAAGCAACGGTCGCCTCCTGTGTAGTATTCGACCACCAAGGGCCGCGTAAAAGCGATTACCGCCATTTCCGCATCGAGGGGGTGGCAGCAGGCGATGACTACGCGGCCATGCAGCAAGCGCTTACCCGTCGCCTTAAACGCGTAAAAAGCGGTGAAGCCACCGCACCCGATGTGCTGATTGTCGATGGCGGCAAGGGACAGCTCAACATGGCTCGGGGCGTGCTAACCGACCTTGACGTAACAAATATTATTTTGCTGGGCGTTGCCAAGGGAACAACGCGCAAAGCGGGGCTGGAGACGCTGTTCCTAGAAACTACCGATAACCCACTGCCTCTCGACCCAGCCTCGCCCGCGCTGCATTTGATCCAGCACATTCGGGACGAGTCGCATCGCTTTGCCATTGCCGGGCACCGCGCTCAGCGGGATAAAGCACGACGCACCTCAACGCTACAAGATATTCCTGGCATTGGCCCGAAGCGCCGACGTGAGCTGCTGCGATTTTTTGGCGGTTTACAGGGTGTCCAAAAGGCTAGTCGCGATGAACTGCTACGGGTACCAGGTATTAACGCTGCCCTTGCAGAAACAATTTACACTGCGCTTAATGGATAAACCGACGCTTAACATGGATGCTGATCGCCAAGGGGGATAGAATACTCCCTCAGCAAGCACTCTATCTTTCATGACTCTCCGGCAAGGATCGCGCCCTGCGATGAATATACCCAACATACTGACTCTGGCAAGAATCGTCTTCATCCCGCTACTGGTAGTACTGTTTTATCTGCCGTTTAGCTGGAGCATGCCCCTTGCAGCGGGACTGTTTGCCTTGGCAGCAGTGACCGACTGGCTAGATGGCTATCTGGCCCGGCGCTGGAACCAGTCAACGCCGTTTGGCGCTTTCCTAGACCCCGTGGCCGATAAACTCATGGTGGCAGTCGCACTAGCACTGCTCATAGAACGCTTCGACACCTTGGTATTAACCCTGCCTGCGCTGGTTATTATTGGCCGCGAGATCGTCATATCAGCACTACGCGAATGGATGGCGGAAATGGGCAAACGTGGCATGGTGGCCGTTTCTTGGATCGGTAAGCTTAAAACCACGTTACAAATGGTGGCCATCCTTATTTTGTTAGCCTTTCCGCCTGGGCACGAGATTGCCTTATTTGGTGTTGTTGTCCTTTATGCGGCAGCTATCCTGACCCTATGGTCAATGATTCAGTACCTAAAATCTGCATGGCCACACCTCAGTCGCTCAATGTAAAAAAAGAGAGTATCTGATTGTGCTTGCTGATAAATTCATTGATTGACAAGCTCGCCCTGATGCGTATAATTCGCCCTCGAGTCAAGCGGGAATAGCTCAGTGGTAGAGCATCGCCTTGCCAAGGCGAGGGTCGGGAGTTCGAATCTCCTTTCCCGCTCCAACTTGGATAGCGTGGTAATGCAAGAGAGGGTCGTGAGCTGGAACGCCAGTCCGATCGATCTCCTTTCCCGCTCCAACGACTTGTTAGGCTGGATGGCAGAGTGGTTATGCAGCGGACTGCAACTCCGTGTACGCCGGTTCGATTCCGACTCCAGCCTCCATTTTCAGTGTAACGGCAGACCTCGTCTACGATACACTGCCCGGATGGCGAAATTGGTAGACGCAAGAGACTTAAAATCTCTCGGAGGTAACTCCGTGCCGGTTCAAGTCCGGCTCCGGGCACCATTTATTAGTTAAACGTTAAAGCTGCGAGATCTCTTGATCTACGCGGCTTTTTTGTTTGCCTAACACCTCCCCTGAGACTAGCGAACGATTTTTTCCCAGCACGCATCGCCAAGCGATTACGGTCACGCTATGATGCCTGCCTTATACCGCACAGCGCTTGATTGTGAGAAAAAGGAGCGGGCCCATGAGCACGCCAACATCCGACGTACTGATTATCGGCGGCGGCGTCGCCGGTTTAACCCTTGCGCTTGAGGTTGCCGATCACCTCTCAGTGACGCTAGTCCGCCCTGCGATTGATGACCAAGGCGCCAGCCGGTGGGCTCAGGGAGGCATTGCTGCCGTTCTATCCCCCGACGATGATCTTGAAGCCCATGTTCGAGATACGCTAATTGCGGGTGACGGACTGTGCGATGAAGCCGCGGTAAGATACACGGTGACCCATGGACCCGCCGCTATTCAGTGGCTCATTGATAACGGCGTACCGTTTACCCCTGACCCCGACCCCGCTGCTCGCTACCCTTTCCACCTCACTAGAGAAGGCGGACACAACGCCCGGCGCATTATCCATGCAGATGACGCCACCGGGCGCGCTGTTGTCGATACGCTGCTCAATAAAGTCAGCGCGCATCCGAACATTATCCAACGCAACGACCTAACGGTTTTAAACCTCCTCCGCAATGACGCTGGCCAGTGCATTGGCGCCACGGGGACAGACGCACAGCAGCACTATCAAACCTTATTAGCACGTCACACTGTGTTAGCCACTGGCGGCTCCAGCGGGCTTTATCGCCACACAACCACGCCTTCCCCCAGCAGCGGAGAAGGTATGGTCATGGCAGCTGAACTCGGCGCCGTATTAATGAATCTTGAGTTTCAACAGTTTCACCCGACGTGCTTATTCGACCCAGAAGGCCCCGCTTTTTTAATCAGCGAAGCCGTGCGCGGTGAAGGCGGCTATTTATTAAATGAAGCGGGCCATCGGTTTATGCCCGACATTGACCCACGCGCAGAACTTGCACCCCGCGATGTGGTCGCTCGGGCTATCGATGCGCAAATTCAGCAAGGCGGCCATGGGCATGTGTGGTTGGATATTCGCCATCTGGGTAAAGAGGCTATTGCCCATCACTTCCCGACGATTTTGGCTCACTGCGCCACGCGTGGCCTAGACATTACCCAACAGCCGATCCCCGTGGTGCCTGCAGCGCACTACAGCTGTGGCGGTGTCGCAACTGATGACAAGGGCGCCACCCACGTAGCCAACCTGTATGCCATAGGCGAAACCGCCTGCACTGGCCTCCACGGCGCAAACCGCATGGCAAGCAATTCTCTACTGGAGTGTTTGGTATACGCACGAAGCTGTGCAAAGCACTTACTTGCCCAGCCAGCTGCTGGCCTGCCCTGCGCCAGCGACATCGTTGCGCCACCTAACCATGCGACGGGTGGTGTTGATATCAACACGCTTGATGCAATGCGCAACGAGATGCGCGAAATAATGAGCCACTACGTCTCTATTGTGCGCAGCACTCAAAGTCTGAATACCGCACGCCAAAAACTTAACGACATTGATGTAAAACTGAAGACGCTGCTTAATGCTACCAATGACACACGTGCCGAGCAGCCCGTCCATCCAGAGTGCCTTCGCCTCAAACAGTGCTTGCAACTTGCCCAGCTGACGGTATTAGCGGCACAGAATCGTCATGAATCCCGAGGGCTGCACTACTCCACGGACTGGCCTGAGCAACAGAGCGACGCCACAGCATCCAGGCTTACACTTCAGCAGCTAACGACCAGCCCGGTGGCATAAACGCCGCAGCGCTCGGTGGCTATGGGCTGGCAAACTATCAGGCCATAGCCAAACCCTTTGCGACCCCACGTAAAGACCAAGCAGCCACGGGCCAATATAGTCACAGCGCACCGGCCGTTCATCGCTTAGCTCTCCATTTGCCAGCAACCAACGCCCTAGTAGCTGCGTACCAGTTTTTACTAACTGCAGCTCACCGTTGGGCTGCGCCTGATACTGACACCACACCACATAGACAGTGCAAAGCGCCAAAATAGCCACCCACCACACAGGCACTAATCCACTCGACACACTACAAAGCCCTAGCGCTAACACAGCATGACAAGCACTTTGACACTTAGAGCGTGCGATAGGCAGAGTTATCGGTGGTTTCGGCATGCTCAACGATCATCTGCACCAATCGACGTAAAACAGGATCCTCTGGCCATTCGCGATGCATTAGCCACACAAACAGATCTTGATCCTCTTCTTCGATTAACCGCTCATAAGCTAATTGATCTTCCTCACTCAGCGTATCAAAGCGGTGCTCAAGGAAAGGTATAAGCAACAAATCCAGCTCCCACATACCGCGGCGAGAGTGCCAGTAAAGTCGCTTGCGTAATATTGCTGCTGGGGAAGTATCGTCGCTCAACGTCAGCCTCTCGGGATAGATGAAATGAAATGCCAGTATACCTAAGCCACAGGGTCGCGCCAGCAGCAACCTTCGCCTATGCTGTAATTCAGTTTCGCACTAATTAACCTAGTACCTTGTTTTATCTGAATTGTTTTATATCGGCATGCGCAGTATGCTGGATTCGATGTTATCGAGGTCGCACGCATCTATCTGTCTATGCGCCTTATCAGTTCGCAGGGAGCCAACCGATGACCAAATCTGAATTGATCGAACAAATCGCAATGCGGCAACCGGAGCTATCCGTCAAAGAAGTGGAAACGGCGGTGCGTATTATCCTGGATGATATGACCGACGCTTTAGCGAGCGGCGGCCGCGTGGAAATACGCGGTTTTGGCAGTTTTTCACTGCACTACCGAGAACCCCGCATAGGGCGTAACCCTAAAACTGGCGACCCTGTTGATTTAGAGGGAAAATATGTCCCTCACTTTAAGCCGGGTAAAGAGCTACGCGAACAGGTAGATGCTAGCCGTGCACTTGGCTACTAGCCAAGCATCGCGTGCTTTTCGATGGATATCAGACCTTCTGCGGGATGACGTCGCTTACAGACTCAGACACAATAGCACCACCGTGAACGTCACTGACTAGGAAACTCTAATGCGTTGGATAAAAGGGCTGATTCTAGCCATCATCTTGCTGGTTGTATTACTGGTTGGCATTCTGTTTGCCGTCAACAACCAGCAAACCGTCGCCTTAAACCTCATTTGGTTAGAACTGCCGCCCGTCTCTCTTTCTGTCTGGCTGCTGGCCACGTTAGCCTGTGGTGTCATCCTAGGGATGCTCGCTATGCTGGGTGTTTATGTACGGCTGAAGGCGCGGCTGGCACGCAGCGAAAGGCACAGCAAGCAGCAGCGCAAAGAGCTAGACCGTTTACGCACTCAGGAGCTTAAGGAAGTGGCGTAAATGCATGATCTCGCGCTGCTGGGTGTACTATTGGCAGCCATCGCCATTGGTTTTGGCCTGGGTTATCGACGCGCCTCTCTCCGCCACCGGCAACAAGAAGTGACGGGCGCCCCAGAGCTATCCCGAGAGTACTTCGTCGGGCTGAATTATCTTCTAAACGAGCAGCCTGACGAAGCGATCAACACCTTTATCCATGCACTGGATGTCAATAGCGATACTATTGGCACTCACATTGCACTCGGTAAGCTCTTTCGTGCGCGCGGTGAAGCAGACAAAGCCGTCAGCATTCACCAAAACTTACTAGCACGCCCAGCGCTCTCTACGTCTACCAACCAGCATATTCAGCTTGAGCTAGCGCGTGACTTTATGGCCTTAGGCGTCCATGACCGCGCGCAACGTTTACTGCGGGAGCTTTTAGCACACGCCGTTAACTCTCCGTACCACGCAGACGCCAAACGTTTATTAATCGATATATTAGAGCGTGAAAAAGAGTGGCAGTCTGCTCTGGACATTGCTCAACCACTTATCAAACAGCAGCCGGGGATGCGCCGACCCGCCGCACACTGGCTCTGCGAACTAGCCTTAGAAGAAATTCAGCAGTCTAGCCGCGCGCTGGCTCGGAAACATCTAAAAAAGGCGCTACAGCTCGACGAGCACTGCGTCCGCGCAACGCTGCTTCTAGCCGAGCTAGAAATGGAAAATGGACACTACCGTCGCGCTATTGAAGGACTTGAGCGCATACCTTGCCAAGATATTGCCCATATCCCCACGATGCTGCCGGCCCTTCAACGCGCCTATGAGCGTAACAACGACGTACAAGGCTTTGAGACCCAGCTCTATCAGCTGCTTGGCCAAGCACCTTATACCAGCGTGATTATTACGTTAGGAGAGCTAGTACATCACCGCGACGGCGTTGATAGCGCTATCGAACGCACCGGTGAATGGCTTAGTGAGGCCCCAAGCTTAGGCGGGCTTGATTACTTAGTAGATCTCTATATGGAGAGCCAGCGTCTTAGCGGTAAAACCCCGCCTGACTCACGTCTACTGCTCTTGAAGCACCATACAGGCGCACTCATGCAAGGCCGGCCTCGCCACCAGTGCCGACGCTGCGGGTTTACCAGCGACCGCCTCGTATGGCAGTGCCCCAGCTGCCGTCGCTGGGGCACCATCAAGCCTATTACTGGCATTGAAGGCGAATAATAATTAAACCACCGCGAGTTCGGCTTCAATTGCTGCCAATGCTGCCATGGGGTCTTCTGCCTGGGTCACAGGACGCCCCACGACCAAATGAGTGCTACCCGCACGCATCGCCTCGGCAGGCGTCATAATCCGCTGCTGATCATTAGCAGCGGCAAAGCTTGGACGAATACCCGGGGTAACTTTCAAAAATTCAGCGCCGCACAAGGCTTTAATTTGCGCTGACTCTTGGGCAGAACACACCACCCCCCCCAAACCGCTTTGCTGGGTTAGCGCCGCTAAACGCATCACCTGTTCCTGCGGCGTGGCCACTACTCCCATCTCATGTAAATCCTCGGCTTGCATACTGGTCAGCACCGTCACGGCGATAAGGTGCGTTGATAAGTGATGGTCTTGAAGACGCTTGACTGCAGCCTCCATCATGCGACGCCCCCCAGAAGCGTGCACATTAACCATCCAAACACCTTGTTCTGCCGCCGCTTGAACAGCGCTTGCTACCGTATTAGGAATATCGTGAAATTTCAGATCAAGAAACACGTCAAACCCACGTCCATGCAAAGCCTCTAACACAGCAGGGCCACTGCGCGTAAATAACTCTTTACCCACTTTTACACGACAGCGCGATGGCTCTAACTGGTCAGCCATGCACAAAGCAGCATCCAAGGAGGGGTAATCAAGGGCGATAATCAAGGGCGAATCGGTAGCCATGGGCGTACTCCACATGCATTTTTAGCGCATTGTAACAGCCCAACCCGACTTGCTGTGTAAGCGATTTGCTCATAAACCGTAGCAAAAGGCTTACAAAAACAATCGCACATGACTTACAGAATTTTCCTGATGAAGCGCTTAAGTTGATTAAGGCGAAGGCTTATTAAAACTTCGCTAATTTAGACGCCGGGCCAAACAGCAATTGCTCGACAAATTATTGCAATAGCAAAGCGTCGCTAGGCGGCCCAACCAACCACTCAAGGGATGTTAAACAATGCAAACAACATTAAAAAAATTGCTCATTGCGCTGCTACTCAGCTTAGGTTTGGGCCTATCAGGTGCTGTCTTAGCGCAGACGGTAGCACCGATTAATGTCAATACCGCAGACGAAGAGCTACTCGCAGAACTTCCCGGTATAGGGCCAAGCCGAGCGGCTGCCATTATTGAAGAACGCGAGACTAACGGTGCATTTGAGCAGGCGGATGATTTAACCCGCATTAACGGTATCGGGCCAGCCACCGTTGACCGCATGCGCGATCAGGTTGTCTTCAGCGACGAATAAACGGGGAGCCTTAGCGCCCCGACACTCACCTTAGCGGGGCGTTAAGGAACAGAACAGCCGTACTTTGCATGCACCGCTATATTACCCATGCCGCCATAAACCGCTCTACGGGCAGCGCCTCAAACGCCGCCTGATCCGTACATAACTGTTCAATGTGCTGGCATTGGCGAGGCGGAAATCGCGTTGATAAGTGACGCTTAAATTTTTCTATCAGTAGGGGGATACCGTCATCACGACGTCGGCGGTGGCCGACGGGGTATTCAACGACCACGTTATCCGTACAGGTGCCATCTTTAAAAAACACCTGAACGGCATTGGCGATAGAGCGCTTATCAGGGTCGTGATAGTCCTGAGAGTAGCGACGATCCTCAACAACCGTCATCTTCTCACGTAACCGATCAATCTCAGGATGCGCACGGTGAAAACTATCTTCGTAATGCTCAGCGTTCAGCGCACCAAAAATCAAGGGTACTGCCGTCATATACTGTAAGCAGTGGTCACGATCCGCCGGGTTGGCGAGATCGCCGGTCTTGGAGATAATGCGGATGGCAGAATCGTGAGTCGTCAGCACTATGTTGTCTATCTCATCCAATCGGTCTTTTACATCAGGATGCAGCGCCACAGCTGCCTCACAGGCCGTTTGCGCATGAAACTCAGCCGGAAAAGAGATCTTAAATAGGATATTTTCCATCACGTAACTGCCAAACGAACGCTGGAAACGCAGGCGGCGCTCGGCCTCAGGCTTAAGACATAGGTCTTTATTTGAATGGCTAAAGAGCACATCGTAGAACCCCCACTGCGGGGCAGACAGCGCACTGGGTATGCCCATTTCGCCACGCAGGGCAATATCTGCTAAGCAAACCCCTCGCGAGGTCGCATCCCCCGCTGCCCAGCTTTTGCGTGAACCGGCATTAGGCGCGTGACGATAGGTGCGTAAACTTTGCCCGTCTACCCAGGCGTGAGAAAGCGCCGACAGCAGCTGCTCACGATCCGCTCCCCAAAGCTTCGCCGCTACCGCCGTAGAGGCCACCTTAACTAATACTACGTGGTCAAGCCCCACACGGTTGAAACTGTTGTCTAACGCGAGCACACCTTGAATCTCATGCGCCATAACCATTGCTTCTAGCACATCTCGCATTAACAGTGGCGCATCACCCTGGGCAATGCGCTTTTGCGACAGGTGGTCGGCCACGGCCAAAATGGCCCCCAGATTGTCGGAGGGATGCCCCCACTCGGCCGCCAACCACGTATCGTTATAGTCCAACCACCGTATCACGCAGCCGATATCCCAGGCCGCCTTTATGGGATCAAGGCGAAGCGACGTGCCTGGCACACGGGCGCCGCAGGGCACTGTCGTGCCTTCTACCCAAGGCCCAAGCAGCTTTGTGCACTCGGGGAAGCGCAGTGCCAGCAGCCCGCACCCAAGACTATCCATCAGGCAGTAACGAGCAGTCTCCAGCGCTTCCTTCGACTCAACGCGATAATTCAACACGTAATCGGAAATACGCTGGATTTCAAGATCATAATCGGGCCGCTGATTCACTTCCGACGTAGCTGACATAGCGAGCTCCTGAATGCATTTTTGTGTAGGGTCTCGGACGATCAAGCGGTGGCGCACTCGACCTGAGAATCACTTTTTAGTATGGACGCTACGCATGTGACAGCAAGGTATCCCCAGGGATACGTACCTTGCCCTCCATCAGCACCCGCGCACTGCGACTCATGACGGCTTGATCGATCTGCCAGCGCCCGCTGACTAGGCTGGCTTTGGCACCCACGCGCAGTGATCCCGATGGATGCCCAAAGGTAACCGCGTCACGCTCTTCACCACCTGCGGCTAGATTTACCAACGTACCCTGAATAGCGGCGGCTGCACCAATCGCTACCGCTGCAGTGCCCATCATGGCGTGGTGCAGCTTACCCATTGAGAGTGCCCTTACCACCAAATCAATGTTTTCCGCACTCACCGGTTTGCCGCTGGAAGCCGTATAGCTGGCTGGTGGTGCCACAAACGCCACCTTCGGCGTATGCTGTCGGTTCGCCGCTTCATTAACGTGCTTTATCAACCCCATACGTACCGCGCCGTGAGCACGAATCGTCTCGAACATTGCCAACGCCTTGGCATCACTATTGATCGCTTCCTGTAGTTCGCAACCCGTGTAACCAATATCCTGGGCATTAACAAATACCGTGGGAATCCCCGCATTAATCAGCGTCGCTTTTAGTACACCGACTCCCGGTACATCTAAATCGTCGACTAAATTACCCGTTGGAAAAATCGCACCCTCACCGTCTGCGGGGTCCATAAAGGCTACAGGGATCTCAGCGGCGGGAAAGGTCACACCATCAAGCTCGAAATCGCCGGTTTCCTGCACTTGGCCATTGACCATAGGTACGTGAGCCACGATGGTTTTACTGATGTTAACCTGCCAAATTCGCACTTCCGCCATACCGTTTTCCGGCACGTTAGCAGGGTCAACTAAGCCATTGGCAATCGCATAAGGACCCACCGCCGCTGATAAATTGCCGCAGTTGCCGCTCCAATCTACAAAGGGTTTATCAATAGAGACTTGGCCAAATAGGTAGTCCACATCGTGATCTGGTGACTCACTTTTAGAAAGAATCACGGTTTTACTGGTGCTGGATGTCGCCCCGCCCATGCCATCGATCTGTTTTTCGTAGGGGTCTGGACTACCGATCACACGCATTAACAGCTTATCTCGGGCTTCACCGGGAACCTGGGCGGCTTTAGGCAAATCGCTCAGTGTGAAAAATACCCCTTTACTGGTACCGCCACGCATGTAGGTGGCGGGAATACTGATTTGTGCAACGTGAGACATAAATAACACTCCCTAACTTTTCTCAATGATTATTCTTAATGACTGCGCTCAATAACCATATTCATTATCAACATGCCGAAAAAGAGCCCGGCGCTTAGCGACGGGCTCTTTGGGTGATCGCCTTGGCGCTAAAGGTTAACGCCTGCTTGGCTACGCCGTGGTGGATTCAAGAAAATCCTGGGCGAAACGCTGCAATACCCCACCGGCTGAGTAAATGGTGACCTCTTCGGCGGTGTCAATCCGGCAAATCACCGGCACTCGTTCAGTGGCACCACTCTGACGATGAATCACTAACGTCAGCTTGGCGCGGGGCTGAGGCGCACCTTCTACGTCGAAGATTTCCGTACCGTCCAAGGCTAGCGTTTTACGTGTGGTGCCTTCTTCAAACTGCAGCGGCATCACCCCCATACCAATTAGGTTGGTACGGTGAATACGCTCAAAGCCCTCGGCCACAATAGCCTCAACACCCGCCAGCGCAACGCCTTTCGCCGCCCAGTCACGAGAGGAACCCTGACCATAATCAGCGCCGGCAATGATGATTAGTGGCTGCTTACGCGCCATGTAGGTTTCAATGGCTTCCCACATCCGCGTTACAGTGCCTTCCGGCTCAACACGCGCCAACGACCCCTGCACAACGTTGCCCTGCTCGTCATGCACCATTTCATTAAACAGTTTGGGGTTGGCCAGTGTCGCCCGCTGGGCGGTTAAATGATCGCCGCGGTGGGTCGCATAGGAGTTAAAGTCCTCCTCAGGCAGGCCCATTTTGTGCAGGTACTCACCTGCCGCACTGTCCATCATGATCGCGTTAGAAGGCGACAAATGATCCGTGGTGATATTGTCCGGCAAAATCGCCAGTGGGCGCATGCCTTTCAAGCCGCGCTCGGCAGCCATATTGCCTTCCCAGTAAGGGGGGCGGCGTATATAGGTGCTCTGGGGGCGCCATTCGTAAAGCGGGCTGACCTGGGTGCGCGCGCTCTTGTCGAGGTCAAACATGGGGATATAGGTTTGACGGAACTGCTCCGGCTTCACCGAGGCTTTCACAATGGCATCGATTTCGCTATCGTCAGGCCAGATATCTTTCAGCGTAACGGGGTTGCCGTCTTGGTCAGTGCCCAGCACGTCCTTTTCGATATCAAAGCGAATCGTGCCCGCAATCGCGTAGGCCACTACTAAGGGCGGTGAAGCCAAAAACGCCTGTTTGGCATAGGGGTGAATGCGCCCGTCAAAGTTACGGTTACCCGAAAGCACCGCCGTGGCATAAAGATCCCGGTCGATGATCTCTTCCTGAATCGTTGGGTCTAAAGCGCCCGACATGCCGTTACACGTCGTGCAGGCGTAGGCCACCACACCAAAGCCAAGATTTTCCAGCTCATCCATTAGCTTGGCTTCTTCCAGATACATCTTGACGGTTTTCGAACCCGGCGCCAGCGACGACTTCACCCACGGTTTACGGGTTAACCCTAAGCGGTTGGCATTGCGGGCAATTAAGCCTGCTGCCACCATGTTGCGCGGGTTGGAGGTGTTCGTGCAGCTGGTAATCGCAGCGATAATGACTGCACCATCCGGCATTTTGCCCGCTTGCTCATCGGCCCGTGCTTTGTCCAGATCAACGGCTATACCGCGCTGAGCAAGCTCCGAGGTGGGCAGATGCGCGTGAGGATTTGAAGGCCCTGCCAAGGTCCGGTTAACGCTTGAAAGATCAAAGCGCAGTATTCTCCCGTACTCAGCCGTTTTGAGGCTATCGGCCCATAGCCCGGTGTGCTTGGCATAGGCCTCGACAAGCGCTACCTGCTCATCCTCACGCCCTGTCAGCTTGAGGTAATCAATGGTTTGGTCGTCGATGTAGAACATCGCCGCCGTGGCGCCATACTCTGGCGTCATATTGGAAATGGTCGCGCGGTCGCCAACGGTCAGCGCATCGGCGCCCTCACCGTAAAACTCCAGGTACGCACCCACTACGCGCTCTTTACGCAGGAATTCGGTAATCGCCAACACCATATCGGTACCGGTAATACCTGGCTGCAGCTTACCGGTCAGTTCGACACCGACGATATCCGGCAGGCGCATCATCGAAGCACGGCCAAGCATCACGCTTTCGGCTTCAAGACCGCCAACGCCGACGGAAATGACGCCCAGCGCATCAACCATGGGCGTGTGGCTATCGGTGCCTACGCAGGTATCTGGGTAAGCAACTTTCTGACCATTTTCATCAGCGCGACACTGCACCACCGGCGACATTTTCTCCAGATTGATCTGGTGCATAATGCCGTTGCCGGGAGGAATTACATCGACGTTCTCAAAGGCCACTTTGGTCCAGTTAATGAAATGGAAGCGGTCATCGTTGCGGCGATCTTCCACCTGACGGTTTTTCTCAAACGCGTCTTTCTCAAACCCTGCGTGCTCAACGGCCAATGAGTGATCAACAATCAGCTGCGTAGGTACCACTGGATTTACTTTCGCCGGGTCGCCGCCCTTATCAGCAATGGCATCGCGTAAGCCTGCTAGGTCGACTAAGGCGGTCTGCCCAAGGATGTCGTGACATACCACTCGCGCCGGGTACCAGGGGAAATCCAAATCTTGCTTGCGTTCGATAAGCTGATTCAGCGCATCGGTTAACAGCGCTGGATCACAGCGGCGCACCAGCTGCTCGGCTAACACCCGGGAGGTATAGGGCAACGCTGCGTAGGCGCCGGGCTTGATATCTTCAACGGCTTGACGTGCGTCAAAGAAATCGACCGGGGCACCGTCTGCCGTCACGCCGGGCAGCGGCTTGCGATAATTCGTGTTCATAATGCCTCTCACTTAATCACGGCCCGTTATGGGTTAGTCACGCGCTTCGATGGGCACCCATTCGCTCTTCTCAGGGCCAGTGTAGTCGGCGCTGGGGCGAATAATGCGGTTATTGGCACGCTGCTCAAACACGTGGGCTGCCCAGCCCGTTAAGCGGGACATAACGAAGATCGGCGTGAACAGTTTGGTCGGGATATCCATAAAGTGATAGGCGCTGGCATGAAAGAAATCGGCGTTGCAGAAAAGTTTCTTCTCGCGCCACATGACTTCTTCGCAACGTACCGACACGGGGTAAAGCACGCTGTCACCGACGTCTTCAGACAGCTTCTTCGACCACTCTTTGATGATCTCATTGCGCGGGTCGGACTCGCGGTAAATCGCATGGCCAAAGCCCATGATCTTCTCTTTGCGCTCAAGCATTCCGAGCATTTCGCGCTCGGCTTCTTCTGGCGACGCCCAGTTCTCGATCATCGCCATCGCCGCCTCGTTAGCACCGCCGTGCAGCGGGCCACGCAGCGAACCAATCGCGCCGGTAACGCAGGAGTGCATATCGGAAAGCGTCGAAGCACACACGCGCGCCGTGAAGGTGGACGCATTAAACTCGTGCTCAGCGTAAAGAATCAGCGATACGTTCATGACCCGTGCATGCAGCTCAGAAGCAGGCTCGCCACGCAGCATATGCAGGAAGTGGCCGCCTACTGAGGCATCGTCGGTTTCAGTATCAATACGAACGCCGTCGTGGCTGAAGCGGTACCAGTAGCAGATAATCGAGGGCAGCACTGCTAGCAGCCGATCGGAAACATCTTGCTGCTGGTCAAAGCTCTCTTCTGTTTCCAGGTTACCTAGCATGGAGGTACCTGTACGCATCACATCCATCGGATGCGCATCTTTAGGAATTTGCTCCAGCACGGTCTTCAAGGCATCGGGTAGACCGCGTAGCCCTTTCAGCTTGGTAATATAGCTATCGAGTTCGGCTTGATTAGGCAACTTGCCTTTCAACAGTAAATAAGCGACTTCTTCAAATTTCGCTTTCTCAGCCAGCTCTTTAATATCAAAACCACGGTAAGTTAACCCAGATCCTGTTTTACCCACCGTACACAGCGCGGTACTACCGGCACTTTGACCACGGAGTCCTGCACTGTTTTGCGGTTTATCAGCCATGTCGTGTCTCCTGTTCGTACTTTTATATTTTAATTTTAAATCGTTCTTTTAACGGCTATTACGCATCTTTCTGCTCAGCGAACAGCGCGTCGAGCTTTTGCTCAAAATCGTGATAGTTCAAAAAGTCATACAGCTCATCGCGGGTCTGCATAATGTCGACCACCTCTTTTTGATGGCCGTTATCCAGAATGCTCTGGTAAACCTGCAGAGCAGCGGCATTCATGGCGCGGAAAGCGGAAAGCGGATAGAGCACCATACGGCAGCCCACTTCCCCCAGCTCCTGCTGAGAGAACAGCGGTGTTGCGCCAAATTCAGTGATGTTGGCCAGAATCGGGGCGTTCACGCGCGAACAGAAGGCACGGTAGTCATCCAGCGTGTGCACCGCTTCGGCAAAAATCGCGTCGGCACCGGCTTCCACACAGGCATTAGCGCGCTCGATGGCGGCGTCTAGGCCCTCTTTCTGGAAGGCATCAGTACGCGCAATGAGGTAAAAATCGGGGTCTAGTTTGGCATCTGCCGCAGCTTTAATACGGTCGACCATTTCCTGCTGAGACACGATAGCCTTATTGGGGCGATGTCCGCAGCGCTTTTGGGCCACTTGGTCTTCCAGATGAACGGCAGCAACGCCTGCACGCTGCATCTCTTTCACGGTACGCGAAATGTTAAAGGCACCGCCCCAGCCTGTGTCGATATCTACCAACAGCGGCAGGTCAGTCGCGCCGCAAATACGATGCGCATCTTCGACTACGTCATTCATGCTGGTCATACCCAAATCCGGCAAGCCAAAAGACGCATTCGCCACACCACCGCCCGACAGATAAATCGCTTGGTGCCCTACTCGCTCAGCCATCATCGCGGTATACGCGTTAATCGTGCCGAGGATGGGCAGTGGACGGTTCGCTTCTAGCGCGGCCCGAAAGCGAGCACCTGGCGTAAGAGTAGATGAGGTAGACATGGGCGTTGCTCCTTTAAAAGGCTTGACGGAATGGCCTATCGCACTAATCCGCTGATGATGTTGATTGTTGTTCAAGAATGGCAGCGTAACGGTCGGCAACGTTTGCCCGAGAAGCGCTAACGTGCCGCCGCATTAGCAGCTCAGCCAGCTCAGCATCTCCAGCCTCAATGGCATCTACAATGCGGTGATGCTCCACAAAGGCGAGCTGGGGCCGCTTACCGCTGGCACTAAACTGGGTGCGATAAAGACGCACTAGGTAGTAAAGATCATCGCAAAGCAGGTTCATCAACATTTTATTGTGACTGCCTTGAACGATGCAGTAATGAAAATCAAGGTCACCTTCGCGCTGGTAGTAAGCCTCGCCTCGCTTTAGATCTGTCTGGCTTTCATGCAGGGCCAACACTTCGCGCAGCCCCTTAATTTCCTCGGCAGACATGTGCTCAGCGGCCAAGCGTGCCGCCATGCTCTCTAAGGCTTCCCGCACATCAAACAGCTCTAGCAGCTCTTTCATAGAAAGCTTAACCACCCGCGCACCTACATGGGGCACACGCTCAATCAACCGGTGCGCCTCTAAACGACGCATGGCTTCACGTAGCGGCCCGCGTGAAATACCGTAGGTTTTAGACAATCCCGGCTCGGTGATTTTACTACCCGGCGCCAGCTCGCCACGCACAATAGCGTCTTGTAACTGATGGAAAACCCGCTCAGCCAACGTGCGCACTTCTGGCGACATTTGTTCAGAGGATTTATCAGCACGCTGATGTGAAGGAGAAACGAATAGGGTCATGTTTAATTGTCGACAATCAATGGATGAAAGAACTTTAGCTTGTCATTTTTGCGCCGTCAACTAGGCAAAAAGCCCGACGTTATTCGTCTTTCGTTGTAAGCAACGAACAAAACACACTCAAGCTGTCAACAATCATACAGCAAACCCGGCACCTTGAAATAACAGCGTGTGTAAGGCGTCAAAGCATTTCACTGGTGTGTACGGGTAACGACCTCTAAGATATGTCGCCCTTGTACCGGCCTGGCGTTTGCACCATGACAACGGCGTTAACCATTACAGCCCTGCCTTATTCATCTGACCCACTGGCGCTATTTGCGCGTTTGCGAAAGCGCCCCGGCGCAGTGCTGCTTGATAGCGGGCGCCCGGTAGCCACCGGACGCTATGACATACTGAGCAGTGACCCGCTGGCAACGCTTGAAATCACACCAACCGGCCATCCGCTGTTTAACTCCTCTCAGCTCCAGCTGCCTGCCGCATTTAGTGATATAGATAGCAGTACGTCAGCCAACAGCTTCGCCCTACAAGAGTGGCTGTTAGCGCAACTACCCAGCCCCCAAGTAGAGAGCGAGCTGCCTTTTTTAGGTGGACTTATTGGCTACTGGAGCTACGATTTAGGCCGCAATAACTTAGCGGTTTCTAGTCAGCACCCCAGCGCCACGGCGCTACCTTTGGCTCGGCTTGGACTATATGACTGGTGTATCACTATTGACCATGAGCAGCGCCAAGCGTGGCTAGTCGCCTCCCCTTTGCGGCAACAGCAGGTCACCGAATGGCTCGCGCAACCCCTCGACGAGGGCAATGCCCCCTTCTCTTTAACCAGCGCCTTTCAAGCCGAGCTTAGCCAAGCGGACTACACCGAACGCTTTGATGCTGTTCAGCGCTATATACGCGCGGGAGATTGTTATCAAATCAACTTGGCCCAGCGCTTTTCAGCCCGCTACCAAGGGGATGAGTGGCAGGCGTATCTGCGGCTGAGAAAAGCCACGCCAACGCCCTTCTCGGGATTTATGGCGTGGAACAACCAAGCAGTGCTATCACTTTCGCCAGAGCGCTTTATCCAGTGTCGAGACGGGTTAGTAGAGACACGTCCTATTAAAGGCACGCGCCCCCGGGGCAGTACCCAAGAGGAGGATCGCACGCTGGCCGAGGAGCTACTTAGCAGCACCAAAGACCGCGCTGAAAATGTCATGATTGTGGATTTGTTGCGCAACGACCTCGGCCGCGTATGCACCCCAGGCACGATTCGAGTGCCACAACTTTGCCAGCTAGAGAGCTACCCTAACGTGCACCACCTTGTTAGCGTGGTGCAGGGCCAGTTGGCCGAAAATCATTCTCCCTTGTCGCTGCTAACGGCGGCCTCTCCGGGTGGCTCCATCACCGGCGCCCCAAAGATACGCGCCATGCAGATTATCGACGAACTGGAACCCTGCCAGCGGAGCGTCTACTGCGGCAGCCTAGGTTATTTAGACACCCGGGGCAGTATGGATACCTCAATCGCGATACGCACGATGGTAGCAGACGCTGGTACGCTGCACGTATGGGGTGGAGGGGGCCTAGTGGCCGACTCAAAAGCCGAAGAAGAGTACACGGAAACACTCGATAAAATCCGTCATTTAATAGGCGCCTTGGAATAAAAAAACACCCGCTTAAATCAAAAAGAAATATAAAAGCCTAACCAAACGGTATTGGGGAGAGAGGCCCTCCCTTTGTTAGTCTAGCGCTAACAGCCAAGGTTTAACGGCACGTTTTACAGTTTATTAATGAAAGGGAGGCTGCATGTCCTCAGTTCTTGACGACATTAACCACGACTTTGCCAACAACCCCCAAGGCCTAATTGAGTGGGCTTTTCGCCAGGGCAGTCGACCCATTTGCACCACTAATTTTCGCCCGTTTGAAGCGGTCATTCTGCATATGGTGACCCAAGTACGTCCCGATATCCCCATTGTATGGATGGACAGCGGCTACAACACCGACGCCACCTATCAGTTTGCCGACGCGCTAATCCAGCGCCTTAATCTCAACATGGTGAGTTTTTTACCAAAACGCACCCGCGCCCACCGGGAAGCACTGGAAGGGCCAATGCCTGGCATTGACGACCCACGCCATGCAGCCTTTACTCAAGAAGTTAAGATCGAGCCGTTTGAACGTGCCTTGCGAGACATGCAGCCAGACGTATGGTTCACTGCGCTGCGCGCCGAAGACACCCCAGAGCGCGCCAAAATGCAGGTCGCTAGTCGCAACAGCGATGGCCTGTTAAAAGTTGCCCCGCTGCTCCAGTGGAGTGCGAAAGATATGTATGAATACTTGCAAACCCATGACTTACCTAATAACTTCGACTATTTCGACCCCACTAAAGTAGAAGAGAAGCGTGAGTGTGGCCTACATCTTCAGCACTAGCGCTAAAGCACCTCGTGCATAGCGAGTCGTGAAGAAAGTATCGAAAAAGTAGCAAAGAAAGTAGCGAAGAAATAAGTACGCCCAGGCTTTTAGCCTGGGCGTACTTGGTTAGTTAGAACTAATACTCTGGAAGTTCAACGCCTTCGAACAGCGCATGCTCGTAACGAGGGCCCGCCAATAATGCCTCATCCACGCGCTCGCGGGTTAAATGTGGTGCAAACCGGGCTAGAAAATCATACATATAGCCACGCATGAAGGTGCCACGACGTATGCCGATTTTCGTTGTAGAACTGGCGAATAGATGGCTAGCGTCCAGCGCAACTAGATCACTATCCAATGTTGGGTCTACCGCCATATGGGCGACGATACCCACGCCCATACCTAATCGCACATAGGTTTTGATTACATCGGCGTCTGCAGCGGTTAGCACCACATTGGGGGTCAGCCCCTGGGCCTTGAAGGCATCATCCAACTGCGAACGGCCGGTAAAGCCAAAGACATACGTGACCAGCGGATGCTCTGCCAGCGCCTCCAGCGTAAGTGGCCCTTTAAGCGAAGCAAGCGGATGCCCTTTCGGCACCAATACACAGCGATTCCAGCGGTAGCAAGGCAGCAGCACTAAATCGGTGAAAAGCTCCAGCGACTCAGTAGCTATCGCAAAATCCGCTAATCCTTCGCTCACCATCTGAGCAATCTGTTTAGGCGTGCCCTGCTGCATATGAAGGGCTACTTCCGGGTACTTTTGGGTAAACTCACTAATGATCGGCGGCAGTGCATAGCGAGCCTGAGTATGGGTGGTAGCAATCGCTAAGCTCCCACGGCGCTCGTCACTATGCTCTTGCGCTACCTGCTTAATATTCTCGCTTAGCTTAAGCACTTGCCCGGCAAGCTCAATGATCGATTGCCCTGCGGGCGTTACGCGGGTTAAGTGTTTACCACTGCGAGCAAAAATCTCGACGCCCAGCTCGTCCTCTAACAAACGTATTTGCTTGGAGATACCCGGCTGAGAGGTAAATAGACTCTGAGCAGTAGCCGACACGTTCAAATTGTGACGGTTGACTTCCCAGATATAGCGAAGTTGCTGTAGCTTCATATCCTCACCTGATTATCTTTGTAGGAAGCACGCCAAAGCGTATCCTCACGCTACTAGGGTGTATGTTTTTCTCGAAATGCTTTTTTCTGCACGCGTCAAGAGCACTAATATGAATAAAAAAACACTCTATAATTCACTTATAGTATAAAAAATAGCGTCTATGAGCATCTTTTAATTTCTCTGTCCCATGGCGCGCCATCGTAGTAAATTTGCCAGCATCCTCCGCGCCCGCTAACATCTGCCCACTTGGCGCGGTGTGAGTGCGCTAATAAACCGCGTAAAGACCGTTGCTCCACTTGAGGCAACGTAACAGCAAGAGCAACGCAAACGGGAGAATCAAATGGCTACTAACGTTGATGTCACCAACGCCAATTTCGAGCAAGAAGTCCTTAACGCCGAACAGCCTGTCCTGCTGAAATTCTGGGCCCCCTGGTGCGGCCCCTGTAAAGTCATGGCGCCTGTGGTTGATGAAGTGGCCGCTGAGCGTGGCGACAATATTAAAGTTGTAAGCGTGAACGTAGACGACGCACCCGAAATCGCCGCTGAGCAAGGTGTACGCGGCGTACCAACGGTCATGTTGTTTAAGTCAGGCACGAAAGTAGCTTCACTGGTAGGTGCACAATCTAAATCCCAGCTGACTCAATTTATCGATCAAAACGCCTAATCCGCGCTGAGGTAACCGCTGGCTAAGCCAGCGGTTACTGTTTGCAGCTCCCACCACACTCTCTTTATTCTCTTATTCTCGACGCTTCCAAGGTGGACGTCGGGCATCGCCAAGACGCGCTCGACGCTGCCCTCCTGGCCCCAGCAAGTGCGCAATCCAGCGCGTCTGCGGATGGCTGTCCAAGGCAATTTTCAGCGTCATCGTCAAAACCACCGATAACAACATGCCCGCAGCACCAAAGATCCACCCCCACACAACTAACGAGAGAAAAGCCACAAAGGTAGAAAGCCCTAACGCTTGGCCCATCACGCGAGGCTCAATAAGATTTCCTAAAATAAAATTGATCACTAAGTAAGCTGAAGCAAGCAAAAACGCCTGTAATACCCCGCCATCTTGGGAAACCAGCAGTAGCAGCACAGGAGGAATAGCCGCCAAGGCCGAACCAATATTAGGGATGAAGTTTAGCGCAAACGCCAGCACCCCCCATAACAACGGAAACTCCACTCCCACCAACAAGCAAGAAAGCCAGACCAATACCCCAGTAGCCAAGCTAATAACGGTCTTCACCGCTAGGTAGCGTTTCAGCGTTAAACTAAACTCGCTAAAGCGTTTTAAACTTGGGGCTGGATTCTCAAGGGCACGCGACACTTTATCTCGGAAGTTAAGCGTTTCGAACAGCATAAAAATGACCAGCAGCGCGATAATGCTGCCCTGCATAAAAAGATTACCCAACTCCCCCAATAACGTTGCCACCCACGACCCATTATCTTCCATGGCAAGCATATTACTGAGCTGGTCAGGATCAATCGCCAACCCGCGACTAGAGAGCGCGTTGAGCAAATCCCAGTAGTGTTCGTACAAACGCGACTCAATATCGGGCAGGGCCTCAATGAAGGTGCTAAAGCTGTTCACCACCAGCAAGCCTATCAAGGAAATAAATCCCAGCAGCACCATCAATGTCAAAAATGCCGAGACCCCCCGGCTTAAACCACTACGGTGCAGCCACTGAACAGGTGACGTGCATACAACCGCAATAAATACCGCTAATAAAAGAGGGACTAGAAGATCTGCCCCCGCCTTCATACCTGCCACAATCACTACGAGCGCGGCAAGCGCCAGGGTCGCATTCAAGGGGATACTGCGATAATCCTCATCCGATAATTTCGACATTGCCCTTTCCTTAGCATGTTATCCATACATCATGGCTGCTCGTGCAATATTGCACAAACCATGACGCTATTAAGCAACTATTTGGCATCGACTCTTCGCCGATGAACTT
Organism: Vreelandella venusta; assembly: GCF_044809155.1. Taxonomy (GTDB): domain Bacteria; phylum Pseudomonadota; class Gammaproteobacteria; order Pseudomonadales; family Halomonadaceae; genus Vreelandella; species Vreelandella venusta_B. The sequence goes on along the minus strand of NZ_CP085241.1, from coordinate 1,089,557 downwards.
TATGGTGTTTCGCCCTTCAAAGCAGCGTCACACTCTACGTTAGTAAACTCTACGTTAATAAAATCTAATTATTGGCTCTCTCAGTAAGGAAGTGACCCATGAGTTCAGCAACGCCACAACTAAAACGTTTGCGCGATGGCGTGCTTGGCAGCGCGCTTCTCGCTCTTCTGGCAACATCAACAGCTCACGCAGCATCTCCCACCCCACCCAGTTTGCATGTCCAAGCCCAATCATGGGTGGAAGTAGAACCCGATAAGGCGACGCTTTCAGCACGGCTTTGGGAAAATACCCCAGCGGTTTCTACGCTGGAAGAGACTGACAGTGCCGAGCTTAGTGAGGCACGACAACGGCTTGAACATCGTGCTAGCGAGCTAATTAAGGCGATGGAAGAGATCGGCATTGAACAGCGCGCTATTCAGGCAGGGTCACTCAATGTCTATCCTCAACATGTCGCAGGCCCGCGTAACGATAACGGTGAGCAGGATACCCTGATACGCACCCGCTTGGAGCGCCCCTTCAGTATTGAGCTAACTAATATAGACCAATTAGGCGAGGTGTTTGACGCTATGATCAGTGCCGGCGTCAACACGCTCGACGGAGTGCAGTTCGACCTGCAAGATCGCGACGCCGCCACCGATGAGGCACTGACCAAAGCATTGGAAAAAGCGCGCCACAAAGCGGATCTCATGGCCAGCACGCTGGGCGTAAGGCTGGGCCAAGTACAGCGCGTTGAAGAGACCCAGGCACCGACGTTTCAGCCCCGCATGATGGCTATGCGCGCTGAGAGCGACGCCATGGGCAGCGGCTCAGCCAATGACTACCGCCCCGGCACCATCCGTATCGATGCCGGGGTGAATGTTGAATGGACGCTTAGAGGGCAAGACGCTCGAGGCCGCCCAGGTAGGGTTGCAGGGGAGCCGGAACAGTAATCGACCCATCCGCCTGCTGGTGGTTTTCAAGTACCGCCAGCAGGCAGCGCCCTACCGCCAGGCCTGAACCGTTCAGCGTATGCAGCAGTTGCGGCTTTTTGGAATCCGGATGGCGGTAACGCGCCTGCATGCGGCGTGCCTGGAAATCTTCACAGTTAGAAACCGACGAAATCTCCCGATATGTCTCCTGGCTGGGTAACCATACTTCTAAATCGTAGGTTTTCGCGGCCCCAAAGCCCATATCGCCAGTACACAGTGTCACCACGCGGTAGGGCAACTCAAGCGCCTGCAGAATAGCTTCAGCATGACCACGCATCTCTTCCAACGCTTCGTAGCTCTTCTCCGGCTCTACAATCTGCACCATCTCGACTTTATCGAACTGATGCTGACGAATCATGCCACGGGTATCACGACCGTAAGCGCCCGCCTCCGAACGGAAACATGGCGTATGCGCAGTCAGTTTCATGGGTAGCGCCGCCAGCTCCACAATCTCATCGCGCACGAAGTTCGTTAGCGGCACTTCAGAAGTGGGAATCAAGTGGTATTCCCGCTCATCATTGAGCTTAAACAGATCTTCGCCAAATTTTGGCAGTTGGCCGGTACCCATCAGTGAATCGCGATTCACCATGTAAGGCACGTAGCACTCTTCGTAGCCGTGCTGTTGCGTTTGCGTATCCAGCATAAACTGCGCCAGCGCACGATGCAGGCGCGCAATAGGTCCACGCATCACCGCAAAGCGCGCGCCGGTCAGCTTGGCCGCCAACTCGAAATCGAGATAACCGGACTTTTTGCCCAAGTCCACATGATCCAGTACCTCGAAGTCGAACTCACGCGGTGTGCCCCAGCGGTGCAACTCGACGTTATCGTCTTCGCTTTTACCTTCCGGCACGCTCTCATGGGGCAGGTTCGGAATTCCGCTAATCGCGTCGTCCCACTCTTCCTGCACTTCAGCCAGTTCTTTCTTGGCTTTATCCAGGCGCTCGCCTAAATCACTCACTTCATCCAAGAGCGGCTGAATATCTTCGCCGCTAGCCTTGGCCTTACCAATCGCTTTGGAGCGCATATTACGCTCGTTTTGCAGCTGCTCGGTCTGGGTTTGCAACTCACGACGGCGCGACTCCAGCGCCTGCAGTGCCGCTTTATCGAGTTCGAAGCCCCGCCGGGCCAGTTGTTGCGCAGTCGCATCAAGATCACCGCGCAGCAGTTTCGGATCGAGCATGAGTTATCCCTTGGCCAGAATTCTGTGAAACACGGCACGCAAACGCCGTGGCAAAGGGGCCTATTGTAGGCAAAAGCAGGACAGGGGGCTATGGGGTTTCAAACCAAGGAAGCGTTAAGCCACCACTAAGACGCTACATCAAGATGCACCGCCGCAGTAGCTGCGGTAAAGTAATGCTATCCCCATCCGCTTCCAGCAGTGACGGCTTGATCCCCTATGATTGCATCTTTGGACTCTCGCACGGCCCCTTTTGAACGCCTTAGCAGCCACTATAAGCGTTTTCTCGAAGCCCTGCGCGCACGCGGTTTTGAAGGCGAAATAGCGCCGGATTACGCCAACCGCACCGTGCTGGCAACGGATAACTCGATTTACCAGCGCCTGCCCCAGGCGGCGGTGTTTCCCAAACACGCGGAAGATCTTGAGCGCCTTGCCAAGCTAGCTGGTGAGCTACCCCACCGCGATATCGTGCTGACCCCGCGAGGAGGCGGCACCGGCACCAATGGCCAGTCGCTGACCGACGGTATCGTGGTAGATGTCTCTCGCCACATGAATCAGATTCTAGAAATTGACGTGGCAGCACGGCGGGTTCGCGTTCAGGCGGGCGTGGTGAAGGATCAACTCAATGCCGCGCTGAAGCCTCATGGGCTATTTTTCGCGCCGGAACTCTCCACCTCTAACCGCGCCACCATCGGCGGCATGATCTCCACCGACGCCAGCGGCCAGGGCAGCTGCGAGTACGGCAAAACCCGCCACCACGTGCTGGAGTTGGATACCGTTCTGCTCGGCGGCCAACACTTGCACAGCCGCCCGCTTAGCGCTGACGAAGAGCAACAGGCCGTTGCCCAATCCGGCATTCTCGGTCGTGTACATACCACCGCCGCTGAGATCATCGACCAACAGCGTGCGCTGATAGAAGCGAAATTCCCGCCGCTCAACCGCTGTCTCACCGGCTACGATTTGGCGCATCTCCGGGAGACGGAGGGCCAGCTCAACCTGAACAGCCTGCTGTGCGGCTCGGAAGGCTCGCTGGGCTTTTTAAACGAAGCCGTGCTCAACGTCTTGCCGATTCCCAAGCACTCCACCCTCGTCAACGTGCGCTACCCAAGCTTTATGGATGCGCTGCGGGATGCCAAGGCGCTGATGGTCAGCAGCGCAAAGCCAACGTCCATTGAAACCGTGGACGACACGGTACTGCAGCTGGCGATGGAAGACTTCGTGTGGGACAGCGTCGCTGAGTTTTTCCCAGCGGGCAGCGTGCCCATTCAGGGCATTAACCTGATCGAGTTTAACGATGATGACCCTGAGCGTTTGGCCGAGCGGGTGCAGGCGTTTACTGACCATTTGAGCCAAGACCCTACCGTAGAGCGATTAGGCTATACCCTGGCCGAAGGCCGCCCGCATATCCAAAAAGTCTACGCGATGCGCAAACGCTCGGTGGGTTTGCTCGGCAACGTACAGGGCGAAAAACGTCCACTAGCCTTCGTTGAAGACACGGCTGTCCCACCAGAGCACTTGGCCGACTTTATTACCGAGTTTCGCGCCGCGTTGGATGCCCGCAAGCTCTCCTACGGCATGTTCGGCCATGTAGATGCGGGGGTGCTGCACGTGCGCCCGGCGCTGGATATGAAAGATCCCGAACAAGAAAAATTGATTCGTGAGATTTCCGATGAAGTCGCCGCGCTTACCCAGAAATACGGCGGGCTGCTGTGGGGCGAACACGGTAAAGGCGTGCGCTCCGAGTACGGGCCTAAGTTCTTCGGTGAGCTCTACCCCTGCCTGCAGCAGGTAAAAACAGCGTTTGATCCACATAACCAGCTCAACCCTGGCAAGATCGCTTCACCTTCTGACAACAACAGATTAATTGCTAAAGAGAACGACCCGGAACTGCTCACTGTCGACGGCGTGCCCATGCGCGGCCAGCTAGACCGCACCATTGACGAGCGGGCTTGGCAGGCCTACGACGCAGCGGTGTACTGCAACGGCAACGGCGCTTGCTACAACTACGATGTGGACGACCCCATGTGCCCATCGTGGAAGGCTACCCGCGACCGCCGCCACTCCCCTAAAGGCCGCGCTAGCCTGATTCGCGAGTGGCTGCGCCTGCAGTCCGAAGCGGGCATTGATGTCGTAGAAGAGTCGCGTAAAAAGAAAGCCGAGCGCACTTGGGGCTTTATCAAAAGTTTCCCCAAGCGGCTGATGAATACCCTGAGCCGCCAGCAGCACCACGACTACTCCCATGAAGTCTATGACGCCATGGCGGGATGTTTGGCGTGTAAATCCTGCGCGGGCCAGTGCCCTATCAAGGTCAATGTGCCGCAGTTTCGCTCGCAGTTTTTAGAGGTGTATCACGGCCGCTACCTGCGCCCGCTGCGCGACTACGTAATTGGCGGCACCGAGTTTATGCTGCCCACGCTTGCCAAGGCTGCTCCCCTGTACAACGCCGCCCTTGGGCAACGCTGGGTGGAAAAGCTGATGAGCACAGGAATGGGAATAAGCGACTCACCGCAACTCTCTCGCGCCAGTGTGAAAAAACAGCTGCGCGCTTGGGGCGTTGCGGAAGCCACGCCCACATCGCTGGCGATACTCACCGAGCAGCAGCGGGCCAACAGCGTAGTGATTGTGCAAGACGCCTTCACCACCCACTTTGAAGCCAAGCTGGTAATGGATGTGGTGGAACTGCTGTCGCGTCTGGATCTGCGCGTGTTTGTCATGCCGTTTTCCGCCAACGGCAAGCCGCTGCACGTACAGGGCTTTTTAGGTGCCTTTGAGCGCACGGCAGAAAAGCAGGCCAAACGCCTTCGCGCGCTTAGTGAGTTCGAGGTGCCCATGGTAGGCATCGACCCTGCCATGACACTGACCTACCGCCAGGAGTACGTCAAAGCGCTGGGGCAAGAGCAGGTGCCCAATGTGCTGATGCTGCAAGAGTGGCTAGCCACCCGCGTCAACACCCTCCCCCCCGGCCAGCTCACGCTCAAAGACCCGGGCTTTAAGCTACTTTCCCACTGCACCGAAAAAACCAACGCCCCGGGCAGCCCGAAAGCGTGGCAGCAGGTATTTGCGGCGTTTGGTTTGCAGTTAGAGCTGGCCACCACGGGCTGCTGCGGCATGTCCGGCACCTACGGGCATGAAACCCGTAATGTCGAAACATCGAAAACAATCTACGCCCAGTCGTGGCAGCCCCAGGTCGAAGCTGAGGAGAACGCGGGCAAGCTGCTTGCCACGGGCTACTCCTGCCGCAGCCAGGTGAAGCGCTACTCAGCGCAAACCTTGCCTCACCCGCTGCAAGCTCTGCTGATCTGCATGAAACAGGCCAGCCGCTAACGCGGCTGGCCTGCTGGGGCTTGCTTGTATCCGTGTGGAGCGTTTAGAAAAACAGTCGCTTGAGGGCCAAACCCGGGTCCTCTTCGCGCATAAACGCTTCACCCACCAAGAAGCCGTTGACCTCGTGATCACGCATCAGCTCCACATCGTCACGGGTATGAATGCCGGATTCGGTAATCACGGTGACGCCTTCAGGGATACGCGGCAGCAAATCCAGCGTGGTATTCAGGCTGGTATCAAACGTATGCAAATTGCGATTGTTGATGCCTACCAGCTTCAGATCCAGCGCCAGAGCGCGCTCTAGCTCATCCGCATCATGAACTTCCACCAGCACATCCATCCCCAATGCGTTGGCCTGCTGGTGCAGGTCGCGTAGCTGGGCGTCATTGAGGGCCGCCACAATCAGCAGAATGCAATCCGCGCCAATGGCGCGCGCTTCAGTGACCTGATAGCCGTGGGTAATAAAGTCTTTGCGAATCACCGGCAGGTCGCAGGCATCGCGAGCGGCAATCAGGTAATCTTCATGACCCTGGAAGAAGTCGGCATCGGTAAGCACGGAAAGGCACGCCGCGCCGCCCTCGGCATAGCTTTTGGCAATCTCCGCCGGGTGAAACATTTCCCGCATCACGCCTTTAGAGGGCGAGGCTTTTTTCACCTCAGCAATCACTGCCGCGTCGCCTGCCGCAATACGCTGATTGAGTGCGTTAATAAAGCCACGAGGCGCACTTTGCTTCTCCGCCAGCGCTAACAGATCCGCCTCGGAGACTGCCTGCTGGCGCTCAGCGACTTCTTGCTCTTTACGGGCCAAAATGCGCGTTAAAATAGTCGGCGTTGCCTGGTCACTCATTAGAAGTTTTACCCTTTAAAGACGCTAGTGAAGTGCGAAAGCTCTCTGAGCTTCTCAAGCGGTAGTTTGGAAGCCTGGGCGTCCTGGGCCACCATCACGCCCTCTTTCAGGCTATCGGCCACGCCCGCGCAGTAGAGCGCGGCCCCGGCGTTGAGTGCCACCATATCCGCTGCGGCTCCTTCACCGCTTAGCGCGGCTTTCACCAAACGCAGGCTATCTTCCGCGCTGGCGGCTTTTAGCGTCGCCAAGCTTTGGCGCTCAATGCCCAGAGATTCCGGGGTAATGGTGTACTGGGTAATCTCGCCCTCTTTTAGTTCCGCCACCAGGGTGGGCGCCGCGAGAGAGATTTCATCCAAGCCATCTTCAGAGTGCACCACCATGACATGGCGGCTGCCCAGCGTGCGCAATACTTCGGCCATCAGCGGCACCAGCTCAGCGGAATACACGCCCAGTACTTGATTGGGCGCACTGGCGGGGTTGGTTAACGGGCCAAGAATATTAAACAGCGTACGCACACCCATTTCTCGGCGTGGCCCAATGGCATAGCGCATGGCGGGGTGGTGGTTAGGTGCGAACATAAAGCCAACGCCTACCTGCTCAATGCAGCGCGCCACTTGCTCAGGTTTTAAGTCGAGATAGATGCCGGCAATATCGAATAAGTCAGCGCTGCCCGAAGAGGAAGACACGCTGCGGTTGCCGTGTTTGGCAACATGGGCGCCTGCGGCAGCGGCTACAAAGCTGGACGCAGTAGACACATTAAATAGGTTCGCACCATCGCCACCGGTGCCGACAATATCCACCACGTTGTCGGTGTGTAGTTCGACGCGCTTCATCAGCTCGCGCATCACCTGGGCGGCAGCGCTGATCTCTTCAGCGCTTTCCCCTTTCATGGCCAGCCCCACCAGCAGGCTGCCAATTTGCGCGTCAGAGGCTTCGCCGGTCATGATCTGACGCATCAGCGCGTGCATCGCATCGAAAGAGAGGTCTTCGCGGCGCATCACCGCGTTAATTGCATCTCGCATTTGCATGAACAGGAAAGCCCCTAAAGCGTATAAATTTGGCGATCAGCCGCGTTGTAAAAAATTGGCCAATAACGCATGGCCCTGGCGCGTAAGTATCGACTCAGGATGAAACTGCACGCCTTCTATATCGAAGGTTCGGTGCCTAAATCCCATGATGAGCCCAGGCGTCACATCATCATCCACCGTCCAGGCGGTCACTTCCAGGCAGTCGGGCAAACCGGCTTTATCCACAACTAGCGAGTGATAGCGCGTCACTTCCAGCGGGTTTTCCAAGCCGCTAAACACTCCCTGGCCCCGGTGCACCACTGCCGACGTTTTGCCATGCATCACTTGGGGTGCCCGCACTACTTTACCACCATATACCTGACCGATCGCCTGGTGCCCCAGGCACACGCCTAAAATCGGCAGTCTGCCCGCAAAGTGTCTAATCGCCGCCAGCGAAATGCCAGCTTCATTGGGTGTGCAGGGGCCTGGTGAAATCACGAGATGCGTCGGTGCGATGGCTTCTATTTGCTCAACGGTCAGCTCATCGTTTCGATAGGTCACTACCTCGGCACCCAGCTCACTCAGGTACTGAACAATATTGAAGGTAAAACTATCATAATTATCGATCATTATTACAATAGGCTTTATAACCAATTGTTTACCTTCAATATCGTGCATATTTTTTCTCAATGTTACCCAACTTGATATCCAAGTTCGCTGTCGGTTGAGCGTTAACTGCTCGGCTAAGGATTGTAACGCCCTGCCCACGTATCCGCCATGCGATAAGCTAGGCAGACAAGCACAGGTCTGTCGCTCTGCTTATAAAACAGGCAGCGATCCGTAGCGGATGTTATGGCGAGGGAGCGGTAAAAAGCATCGCACACAAATTGTGCGATGCTTTTAATCAACTTAGGCGGGAGACTTCACTTGCTTAGGGCTATGGGCGGCATGCAGACGGGCGATCAACTGATCTTCTAGCGCAAAGCGTTCGGTAAGGCCTTTAGCCAAACGATCAATCCAGGCAGGCAAACGCACTAGGTTCTGTTGGCAACGCACTGGCGAGGCAAAGTCTTCGTCAAATTCCAGCACCATAGCGGTAGACATTTCCAACCGCTCAAGCAGCTGCGAAGCAATGAGCAAAGCGCTCTCATCGTTAAAAGCTTTGGCTTCTTCCGCAAGCTGAGGATAAATTTCAAAATGTCCGGCGCTGATATAGTCCATCAACAGCTCACTAAACGTATCAACCCGCGCTTTGCTCACTGTTTCTAATTCAGCATCACAGGCTTCTTTCAATTCGATAAAACTTACCAAAAGAGAGCGACGTTGATCAAGCCAACGGTCTATCAAACTGTGCACGCCCCCCCAGCGCTCCAGGGCATTTTTGCAATCTTCGAGCATGGGGCTTTCTCCTTGCAGGTAACCGCCTTTGTTAAGGCTAGACTCGCCTTTCCATCTAGCGCTGTCAATCCCGGCGGGTACGGTTTCCATGATACTAAAGGCCAACTACTTGGCTAACCGTGCTTGAACGTAGGATTAATGCTTGATGGCCAGCCACAAAATACGCAGGGGAATAATCGCCAGCATTAAAAAACCCACCAGCGTCCACGCCGGTAGCGATAAGCCTAACAGCATAAAGTCGATTTCAGCGCACTCGCCTGACCCCGTAAGCACCATCGCCACGACTTCCTGCATGGGAAGAATATCCATCATGTAGTCAAGCCCAGGGCCGCAGGTTGGCACTTCATCAGCGGGCAAGCTTTGTAGCCACACGTGACGGCCGGCAATAAAGGCACCGGTGCCGACAGCGGCTAACCCCAGCACGCCATAAACACTTTTACCGATACCGCCTCGCGGGTTGTGCCATGCAGCCAGAGCTAATATCAGCCCTGCCGCTATGACCGCAACTCGTTGAAAAATACATAGCGGACAGGGAGCAAGCCCAGCAATATGTTCAAGCGACAGCGCAACCGCCATCATCATGACGCAAAACGCAACGCCCGCTAGCGCAACAGGGCGCACCGTAGTGAAGCTCATTGGCCATCCTCAGACGAAATAGTCGACAGCGCACGGGACTCACGTGCTTTTGCAAAGTAGCTTTCTAGAAACGCGCTAAAGCTCACTTGGTCAGCAGCTTCAATATCCTGCTGTTGCTGGTGCGAAGTATCAATAAGCTGCGCCAATAGCGCTTCACGTGAGCGCAGCATCGGCGTGGCTTTCAGCTTATCGGCCTGCTCTTTCGCAAGGCCTAATAGCATATCGCTGAGCGACCCGTTACCCTCTTGTAGACGGGCGAGCACCTGCGCTGAGGGCGTAAGCGACGGATCACTTAAGCGAGGCGCTAACTCAGCAAGCGCAGCCGCATGGGGGGTAGTTTCCTCTACCGCATCCAACAGGCGGGCAACTTCCGCTAATTCTGCAAAGATCTGCTCGCCCCAGGCTTCTACCGTAGTGCTTTCACCATCATTTATTAACATCAGCGCCGGATCGCGGCCGCGCTCTACCACTAAGCGGCGGTTGTCATCTAGGCGGTCGCACTCTTCGTCGGAGATCCAAGGGCTATCGCTCAGTAGACACCACATCAAAAAGGTGTCGACAAAGCGCATCTGGGTTTCGGTAACGCCCAGCGGATCGAAGGGGTTTAAGTCCAGACAGCGTACTTCAATGTACTCAACCCCACGTGCTTCAAGCGCTTGGCTAGGCGTTTCGTTGTGTTTCGCCACCCGCTTGGGGCGAATATCGCTGTAGTACTCGTTTTCAATTTGTAGAATATTGGCGTTTAGCTGCTGCCACTCATCGCCGGTTTTTACGCCCAGCTTTTCATAATCGGGCCAGGGGGTAGAAATCGCATGACGCAAGGTGTTGACATAGTTGGACAGCGAGTTAAAGCAGATTTTTAGCTGCGACTGTACCTTGTTTTGATAACCAAGATCCGACATCCGCAGGGTCGTCGCATACGGCGCAAAGTAGGTATCGTCGCTGAGTTCTTGTAGCTTTTCGGGCACCCTTCCGTCGGGTAAGAAACTCTTATCAATGGCTGGTGAAGCGCCAAAGAGATAGAGCAACAGCCAGCTATGGCGGCGGAAGTGGCGGATCATTCCGAAGTAGCGGGTTGAGCGGTAGTCGTTAAAGGGAATGTTGGTGGCTTTTTCCATTTCCCGCAGGGCATGCCACATATCATCCGGCAGCGACACGTTATAGTGCACGCCCGCGATGGCCTGCATAATACGTCCGTAGCGCACGTCCAGCCCTTTACGGTAGACATGCTTCATGGTGCCTACGTTGGAACTGCCGTAATCGGCAATCGGCACGCTGTCGTTACCCGAAAGCCGTGAAGGCATACTGCCCGGCCATATCCACTCATTATCTAAATGATGGTAGGTAAAGGTGTGCAGATCGGATAAAAACGCCAGGGCTTCCCGTGGCTCTGAGTAAACCGGCGTGATGTACTCAAGCAGTGCTTCTGAGTAATCGGTCGTAATATGCGGGTGGGTTAATTTAGAACCTAACGCATGGGGATGCGGCGTTTGGGCAATATGACCATTGGCATCAACCCGCAGCCCTTCTTTTTCCAGTCCGCGACGCAGGCGGCCTAACCGTCCTAGCCGAGCACTCGGCAATAAGCGCTCAATCTGGGCAGTTAACGAGGATGGCACAGTGAGTGGTTCAGGCAAGGTGAACACTCCTTGTCAGTAAGGCCTGCCAAACGCAGGCCTTGGTGAAATCAGCTGGCATCGCCATGGTCGTTTTTCATGTCTTCGTGTGAGAACAGAAAGCAGAATATGGCGGCAACCGTTAAATATTCAAGACACGCGACTATTTGCCCCGCTTTGCGTTAAGCAGCGCTGCACCTAATGCCCCCATGGCAGCGGGAGCTTCGCTCTGTTGGCTGCCCTGGCGCTGACCGCCTTGGCGCTGGCTGCGAGCAGGTTTGCGCGGTGCTTGCGAGTCGCGGCTAGCCGGTGAATCGGGCTGCTCTGGCTCATCGTCTAAACGCATGGAAAGACCTACCCGCTTACGCGGGATATCAACGCTCATCACTTTGACGCTGACAATATCGCCTGCCTTCACGACGCTGCGCGGGTCATCAATAAAGCGATCAGAGAGTGCAGAAATGTGCACCAGCCCATCTTGGTGAACGCCCACATCCACGAAGGCGCCGAAGTGCGTCACGTTGGTAACGGTGCCTTCTAGCACCATCCCCAATTTTAAATCTTTCAGGGTCTCCACACCTTCACGGAACTCGGCGGCTTTAAACTCGGGGCGTGGATCTCGGCCTGGCTTATCCAGCTCTTTGAGAATATCGCTCACGGTTGGCACACCAAAACGCTCGTCGGCAAAATCAGCGGGCTTAAGCGCTTTTAAGGTAGCGCTGTCACCAATCAGGCCTTTTACATCTCGGCGGTTCTGCTTGGCAATACGCTCAACAAGGGTGTAAGCCTCTGGGTGAACGGCGCTGGCATCCAGCGGATTTTCGGCATTGCTGATGCGTAAAAAGCCAGCGCACTGCTCGAAGGTTTTCGGGCCAAGGCGGCTCACTTCAAGCAACTCTTTGCGGCTTTTGAAGGCCCCTTTAACATTGCGCTGCGCCACAATATTTTCAGCAATCGCGGCACTAAGCCCCGCTACCCGGGAAAGCAGCGCGCTGGACGCGGTATTCAGGTCAACCCCTACCGCGTTGACGCAATCTTCAATAACGACTTCCAGGCTGCGAGATAGCTGCACCTGGGAAACATCGTGCTGATACTGGCCAACACCGATAGATTTAGGTTCGATTTTCACCAGCTCAGCGAGAGGATCTTGCAGGCGCCGAGCAATAGAGACGGCGCCGCGCACGGTCACGTCTAAATCTGGCAGCTCGCGAGAGGCATACTCTGATGCCGAGTAGACTGACGCACCCGCTTCAGAGACCATTACCTTGCTCAAGCGCTGCGCGGGCGTTAACGCCTTTACAAGCTCTCCTGCCAGCTTATCGGTTTCACGGCTAGCGGTGCCGTTGCCGACCGCAATCAGCTCCACGCCGTGCTGTTTCACCAGTTTGGCAAGCGCATTCAGCGATTCATCCCAGCGGTTTTGCGGTGCATGGGGGTAAATCGTTGCTTGATCAACAAACTGCCCCGTCGCATCAACGACCGCTACCTTGCAGCCGGTTCTTAAGCCTGGGTCAATGGCAAGCGTCACTTTCTGGCCTGCCGGTGCGGCCAGTAATAAATCTTTTAAGTTAGCTGCAAATACGTCGATTGCCGTTAGCTCAGCTTGCTCACGCAGACGGCCCAGCAGCTCGGTTTCGAGTGCCGTGTAAAGTTTTACGCGCCACGTCCAACGCACTACTTCGCCTAACCACTTATCCGCAGGGCGACCTTCATCGCTAATGCCCACCTGCTTGGCAATCGCTACTTGGGCAGGATGAACAGGCGCGTCACCCTCACCCGGCAGGCGAATTGCTAGGCTTAAGACACCTTCGTTGCGACCACGGAACATAGCCAGCGCACGATGCGAGGGCACTTTGGCGAGCTTTTCATCATGCTCAAAATAATCCGAAAACTTAGCGCCTTCCTGCTCTTTGCCCTCTAGCAGGCGGGCACTCAGCTCGCCCTCTTGCCAGAGGCGTTCGCGCAGTTGGCCGATCAGCTCGGGGTCTTCTGCAAAGCGCTCCATCAGGATCTGCTTGGCACCATCAAGCGCGGCCTTGGCATCCTCAATAGCAGGAATATCACCTTCAGCTTCACGCAGGTACTGGGCGGCTTCGTTTTCGGGATCAAGCGACGGGTTGTTTAGCAGCGCATCGGCCAATGGCTCAAGGCCGGCTTCGCGAGCGATTTGCGCTTTCGTGCGACGCTTTTTCTTAAAGGGTAAGTATAAGTCTTCAAGGCGCTGCTTGGTCTCAGCTGCGTCAATGCTGGCCTTCAGCGGGCCATCCAACTTGCCCTGCTCATCAATGGCCGCGATGACGGCTGCACGGCGCTCTTCAAGCTCACGCAGGTAGCGAAGGCGCTCATCCATTTGGCGGAGCTGGATGTCGTCCAGTGCGCCGGTCACCTCTTTACGGTAGCGGGCTATAAAAGGCACGGTGGCGCCGCCATCCAGAAGTTCTACCGTGGCAGCGACCTGTTCGTGACGTACGCTTAGCTCAGAGGCTAGACGGGAAATAATACGCTGATTGACATCCATAAATCGCAACTAACTCATGCAGCATTTTTAAGTGACCACAAGGTATCACAAACGCACCAATGCTGGCATGAATTGGCCTTTCGTGACGCTACCTTAAAGCAGGTATTGCGCTTTTAGGCGGGTACAAATCGAAGCGCAACCCCGTTATTACACCAGCGTAGCCCGGTGGGTTCTGGGCCATCATTAAACACGTGCCCCTGATGTCCTTCGCAGCGGGCACAGTGATATTCGGTCCGAGGCCAGATCATTTTGAAATCTAACTTAGACAGCAAATGCCCTTCGATATGCGTATAAAAGCTCGGCCAGCCCGTGCCGGAGTCGTACTTCATCGCGCTGGTGAAAAGCGGCAAATCGCACCCAGCGCAGCGATACTCACCCTCTCTGACTTCGTTATCCAAGGGGCTAGAAAAAGGTGGCTCGGTTCCCTCTTGGCGCAGCACATAATAAGCGTCGCTTGAAAGCCTCTCTCGCCACGCCTCTTCGCTTAACACAAGCTTTTCGATATCGGGGGCAGCTTCCAAGCTCAAACGCGGAAAACCAAACGATACGCCAGGTAATGAACCGACTATTCCCGTCAGGCCAGCTAACCCTAAAAATTGACGCCGCTTCATTCGCCCACCTCTCGTCTCAGACGTAAAACAGTAGCCCATAAAAAAAGGGGCAGTGCCTGTGCACTGCCCCTTTACGACCGTTTCGTTATTCAAACGTTCGACAAATCCAATATGAATGCAAACCTTAGGTTAGCTGCGGGCCTGCTTTCAAAATCGCATCGTTAACGCCTTCAAACTTCTTGAAGTTGTCGACGAACTTGGTTGCCAAATCACGCAGGTGGCGGTCGTACGCGTCGCGGTCGGCCCACGTTTCACGGGGGTCAAGCAGGCTAGAATCTACGCCCGGCACGGCTACCGGAACCTGCAGGTTCAATCCTTCGATGTGCTTGGTGTCTACATCGCGCAGAATGCCCGACTGGATGGCGCTGATAATGGCGCGAGTCGTCGGAATCGAGAAGCGTGAGCCACCCTCGCCGTAGGCACCACCGGTCCAACCGGTGTTAACCAGATACACCTGGGCGTCTTTTTTCTCCACGCGCTTGATCAAAAGATCGGCGTACTCACGCGCCGGACGCGGGAAGAACGGCGCGCCAAAGCAGGTAGAGAACGTGGCTGCCAAGCCTTCAGAGGAGCCCATTTCCGTGGAGCCCACCTTAGCCGTATAGCCAGACAGGAAGTGGTAAGCGGCCGCTTCTTTAGAAAGGATCGAGACCGGCGGCAGCACACCCGACATATCGCAGGTCAGGAAGACAATCGCGTTAGGCTCGCCCGCTAAATTTTCGGGCACACGCTTTTCAACGTGCTCTAACGGGTAGGCGGCGCGCGAGTTCTGGGTCAGGCTGTCGTCGGCGTAAGCTGGCTCGCGGCGATCGTTTAGCACCACGTTTTCCAGCACGGTACCGAACTTGATAGCGTTCCAGATAACCGGCTCATTTTTCTCGGAAAGGTCGATACACTTGGCATAGCAACCGCCTTCCATGTTGAAGACGATATCATCGCCCCACGCGTGCTCGTCGTCGCCAATCAGGAAGCGCGCTTGGTCGGCAGACAGTGTGGTTTTACCCGTACCGGAAAGACCGAAGAACAGGCAGGTTTCACCGTCTTCACCAACGTTAGCCGAGCAGTGCATAGGCAGCACGTCAGCCGCAGGTAGCAGGAAGTTCTGTACCGAGAACATCGCTTTTTTCATTTCACCGGCATAACGCATACCGGCAATCAACACTTTGCGCTCAGCAAAGTTGATGATGACGCAGCCATCGGAATTCGTTCCGTCGCGGCTAGGGTCGCACTCAAAGCCCGCTGCGTTAAGGATGGTCCACTCCTCTTTGGCGGCTTGATTGTAGGCTTGGGGGCGTACAAACATGGTGCGACCAAACAGGTTTTGCCATGCGGTTTCTGTCGAAACGCGCACCGGCAGATAGTGCGTGGCATCGCTGCCCACGTGCAGTTCAGCAACAAAGTGCTCGCGACTGCCCAGGTAATCTTCAACACGTGCCCACAGCGCAGAGAATTTGGTGGCGTCGAACGGGCGGTTAACGCTCCCCCAGTCAATACTCTCGCGGGTGGAGGGCTCATCGACGATAAAGCGATCTTTCGGTGAACGCCCAGTGCGTAAGCCAGTGTTAACCACCAGGGCACCGTTAGCCGACAGGCGGCCTTCACCACGGGCCACGGCGCGCTCGATCAGTTCGGCGCTGCTGAGATTGACGTGGGCTTGGGGAGCGGCTTGAGTCGTGGTCATGTCGATTCCTGGGCCTTAAGGCCGTTTCTCTCGTTTACCGGGCGTCACCGACGCCTTAAATGGTCAGCCCAGCCATAATAAAAGGGGCTGGGCGCGCTTAAGTCCGGCGCATTATGGCAAAAAGAAAGCCCCCGGGAAACGGGGGCTTTACGCAAATATCTTGTAGTTAAACTACTACATTTGCACCATATTTTGTGTTGCGCCGCAATATTTATTCAAACAATCGTTTAGCAGGCTTGCTATACCCATTGCTGTGCCTAGCACGGCTGTTAAACACCTTTTCTGCATTTACACCCCATGGCGACTACATAACTAGTGAATGACGGGGGGTGGTGCACCTGGGTCTTCTAACAAAATTTCAATATCGGCGGCTGTGTAGTGATATTTCGTGTGACAAAAGTGGCACTGGGTATCAATGGCACCCTGCTCGTGCAGAATATCCCGCAACTCTTCTTGGCCAAGGGTGTATAACGCATGGCTCATACGCTCCCGCGAACAGGTGCAGCCAAAACGTAATGCCTTAGGCTCAAACACACGCACGGTCTCTTCATGGTAAAGCCGATACAGTACCTCGCGCTGTTCAAGGCCAAGCAGTTCTTCAGGCTTAATGGTATCGGCCAGCACTACGCTGCGCTCCCAAGCGTCCACGTCCTGGTTCTGCGAGGCATCCGGCAAACGCTGAAGCAACAACCCGCCCGCTCGCTTGCCATCGGCGACGAGCCATAGGCGTGTAGGCAACTGCTCCGATTGACCAAAATAGGCTTCTAAACAGCCACCTAAGGTGTCGTGATCTAACGCGACAATGCCTTGATAGCGATGCCCTTCCCGCGGATCAAGGGTAATTACAATTTGCCCCTCACCCACCAGTTCGCGGAAGCTTGCATACTCACTCGGCAGCGCCGCATCTTCAGCAATACGGGCAATGGCACGCAGCTCACCGCCTGGGTTTGACTCTGCCATTAACAGTGCCAGCGCCCCCTGGCCGCGCACTTCGATACTGAGCGTACCGTCTAGCTTTACGGTATCGGTTAACAGCGCAACGGCCGCCAGTAATTCACCCAGCAACGCGTTGACGGCAGGCGGGTAGGCATGACGATCGAGCACTTCTTGGTAGGCACTGGCGAGCGTGACGATTTCACCGCGCACGTTGGTTTGATCGAACAGAAAACGCTGGATTTGATCAGACATAAAAACCCGTATAAAGATGTGAAAAAGTGACAGAGCGCCTGAGGAAATCAGCGTATACGCTGAACATCTCAGTCACTGCGTTGACGTTGAAAACGCTGAATATCACGCCGCTGCTTTTTATCAGGACGTTTAAGAGGATGCTGCATGGCTTCGTTCGTAAGGCGGCGTGCTTCCGCTTCTTTAGCACGACGCTGGGTACTCTCTGGCGTTTCGGCATATAGCTGACGCGCTTCAGGTGCCCCACGGCGCTGGTCGGATAATGAGATCACTTCGACTTCATAAGTATCCCACCCTTGAGGCACCTCTATTAACGCGCCTAGCTCTACTGTTTTGCTGGTTTTCACCCGCGCGCCATCATAATGCACTTTACCGCCTTCGATCGCTTTTTTGGCGAGTGCACGGGTTTTGAAAAACCGAGCGGCCCACAGCCACTTATCCAAACGAACGCTATCGCTCATTCACGCTCTCCTTAATTTTCTGAGCGCTGCCCTGGCAAGTTGCTTGGCAGCAGTTGAGCAAACCGATCCAAAGCGATAAATTCCTGCAGCTCTTTTTCTGGACGCCGGCTATCCGGTTGCTTGATACCCAATAAATGCTTAATGCCAAACTCACGCGCACTGGCCAGCACGTTAGCATTATCATCAATAAACAGCGTGCGCGCAGGGTCAAAGGGTTCGCGCTCTTGCAGGGCAAACCAAAACGCCTGCTCTTCTTTGGCGGCACCGACATCTTCTGAAGAGATGATGGCATCTAGGTAACTTTCCAACCCTGTGAGCGGAAGCTTTAACGCCAAGCTGGCACGGTCAGCATTGGTTGCTAGCACGACGCGGGGGTGGGCTTGCTTCAGCCACTTAAGAAAGTCTAGCGCGTCGCTGCGCAGGCCTATCAGGTGCTGCACTTCCTGTTTTAAGGCGACAATATCTACCCCCAGCTCACGACTCCAGTACGCTAGGCTGTACCAATTCAGCGTACCCTGCTCACCAATGATGCGCGCGCGCAACTCTTCTTGGCTGGCGACATCAAGCTGATGAAGCTCTACATAACGCCGGGGCAAATGCTCTAGCCAGAAATGGCTGTCGAAGTGCAGATCCAGCAGCGTTCCGTCCATATCAAGTAGGACAGTATCAATCCCGCGCCAATCAATCATTGCCGCTCCAGTCTTAAAGAGTAAGCGTGCTATTGTAGCGTAACCCGTTTTTTGCAGCCACGGAGACACGATGTCTATCAACGATCAATCGTCAGGCGATACCTTAACCGGCTACCCGCGCAAGCCACAGATACTCGCTCGCCAGAGCGTCGCAAAAAGCCGTTTGTTTGAAATTGAGTCCCTCGACTTACGCTTCTCAAACGGCGAAGAGCGCCAGTTTGAACGCTTAACCGGTGCTGACCGTGGCGCCGTTATGATTATTGCCATGCCGGACCCAGAGCACGTGCTGCTCATCCGTGAATACGCCGCAGGCTTTGAAGACTATGTACTGACGTTACCCAAGGGATTAGTGGATCCCGGCGAAGATATCATCACCGCCGCCAATCGCGAGCTAATGGAAGAGTGCGGATTCGGTGCCCACTGCATTGAACCGCTGGTTGAGCTTTCATTAGCGCCTAACTACATGCGCCACCGCATGCAGGTACTGCTCGCCACCGACCTTTACCCTAAGCGGCTACCCGGGGATGAACCCGAGCCGCTAATTGTGGAAACTCATGCGATTGAAGAGCTGCCATCGCTACTGCTCCGTGAGGATTTCCACGAGGCCCGTGCCATCGCCGCGCTTTATATTGCTAGAGACAAACTACGCGAAGAGAAGCGCGATACTGGAATGGATTTGCTGTGAAAAAGCGTCTGAGGGGCAGAAGCAATTTAATGCCCCCAAACAACAAAGTCAGGATTTAGCTTTTCAGCAGGGTTAGCATAACTTAGCGGCTCGCCCTGCAGGTTTTCTACCCGCCCGCCCGCCTGCAAGACAATGGCATGCGCAGCCGCCGTATCCCATAAACAGGTGGGTCCGAGGCGCGGGTAAACATCGGCACGACCTTCTGCAATAACACCAAATTTGAGCGAACTCCCCATAGGCTGAAGCTTATGGCGCCCTAAGGTAGCCAGCCACGCGGTTACATCAGGGCTTGCGTGCGACCGGCTGGCCATCACCCTCCACTCGCTATCGGCATTTGGCTTACCGGCGACATGTATTGCCCGGCGCTGACCATTCTCTATCTTGAACGCACCGACCCCTTCAGCGGCTAGGTATGCAACCCCCAGCGCAGGGGCGGTCACCACGCCCAGTACCGGCTTGCCGTTCTGGATTAGGGCAATATTCACCGTAAACTCATCATTTCGCTTGATAAATTCTTTGGTACCGTCCAGCGGGTCTACCAACCAGTAGCGGCCTGCGCTGTCGATGCCAGCAAATCCATCCACATCCTCTTCGGAAAGAACGGGCAGCTGCTGTGGAAGTGCTTGCAAACCACGCATGATGACGCGGTGGGCCGCCTGATCAGCTTCGGTGAGCGGGCTGTTGTCGTCTTTTAGCTCGACCCTAAACTCACGCCCATACACCGCCATAATCGCTTCACCGGCTTTGTAGGCAATGGCTAATACGCGCTCCAGCAGGTCTTGCATACGCGCTCCCCTATTCTTTTACATTGAAAAAGCCGCTTTCGCGTTCACTCAAGCGGCTTGAAGAGCAACTGTTTTGGGCAGCCTGCAATTAAATATCGTAACCCGCTTCGCGAGCAAGGGTGGTATTGGCGTTCAACCACCCTTCAATATGCCCACAGTCAAACGTGCGGCCATGCATGCGGAAAGCTTGTACGGTTTTGCCTTCCTGCATTAAGCGGTCAATGGCATCGGTCAGCTGGATTTCATTGCCTGCCCCCGGCGGCTGGTCGCGCAAAAGCTCCATAATGCGATATGGCAACACATAACGGCCAATAACGGAAAGCCGTGAAGGCGCATCCTCAGGTGCTGGTTTTTCAACCACACCGCGCATCGTGGCGCTTTCACCTGCGTTAGGCTCGTCACAGTCAA
Organism: Vreelandella venusta; assembly: GCF_044809155.1. GTDB lineage: Bacteria > Pseudomonadota > Gammaproteobacteria > Pseudomonadales > Halomonadaceae > Vreelandella > Vreelandella venusta_B. The sequence goes on along the minus strand of NZ_CP085241.1, from coordinate 1,069,561 downwards.
CAATACCGTAGCGGTAAACGTCTGCCTGGGGCACGGCTTCTACCATGATTTGAGAGGCATCATGCGCACTCCAGCGCTCTACCATCTTCCCTAAGTCACAGACGGTGCTGCCTACCTGGGGCTTTACCAACACGTCAGGCAGGATAACGGCAAACGGTTCATCTTTATCCAGCAAATGAGCGGCACAAAAAATCGCGTGGCCCAAGCCTTTCGCATTGGGCTGGCGTACGCTGGTTACCTTTAGCTGTTTGGGCGAAATGGCAGACAGGGTTTCAAGCAGCGCGTTCTTACCTTTACTTGCCAACGAGTGCTCAAGCTCAAAATGGGCATCAAAATGGTCTTCAATCGCCGACTTTCCCGCTCGGGTCACCAAAATAATCTCATTAATACCCGCCGCCAGGGCTTCTTCTACCACGTGCTGAATCAGCGGACGGTCAACCACAGGCACCATCTCTTTAGGAATCGCCTTGCTGATTGGCAGCAGGCGTGTGCCGAAACCGGCTACCGGAATAATCGCCTTGCGCACTTGAGTCATCATTAACATCCTTTTAAGCGTTTATTACCAACACTTCAAATCAGAAAATTAAGCCACGCCCTACAACATGCAATTCGTATGCCGAGCATCGTTCACAAGCACCTCGGTAGAGCACTTTGTGAATAAAATATCTCGTTAATAAAGCACCTTGTTAATAACGTCACCACGGGCGAAAGCTAGGCTTCAAGCAGGATCACGGCTCACGCGCCACTCAACACCTTGGAAAGCAGTGCGTTAGCATTTGCAATCAGTTCATCTAGGTGCTCCGGACCCTTGAAGCTTTCTGCATACACTTTGTAAAGCGATTCCGTTCCGCTGGGGCGTGCCGCAAACCAACCGTTTTGGGTCGTTACTTTTAGCCCCCCTATTGCAGCGCCATTACCTGGTGCATTCACAAGCACGGCAGTAATGGGGTCACCTGCCAAGACGGTATCGGTTACGCTTTGCGCACTTAACTGCTTGAAGGCGGCTTTTTCCTCAACCGTACAGGCAGTATCCACTCGCTTGTAGTAAGGCTCGCCAAAACGCTCGGTTAGCGTGCGGTAATACTCACTAGGGGTTTTGCCGGTCACCGCGCGTATCTCGGCGGCCAGTAAGCACAGCGCAATCCCATCTTTATCGGTCGACCATGCCTTGCCATCACGGGTAAGTAGGCTAGCGCCTGCGCTCTCTTCCCCTCCAAAGGCAAGCCAGCCCTCGTGAAGGCCTTCGACAAACCATTTAAACCCAACCGGCACTTCGTATAACGCTCGCCCATGTGAGGCAACTACCCGATCAATGAGTGAAGACGATACCAGCGTCTTACCGATTTTAAGCGTCTCTTTCCACTCGGGCCGATGGCTAAGCAAATAATCAACGCACACGGCTAAAAAGTGATTAGGGTTCATCAGGCCGTTGCTGTCTACAATACCATGACGATCAGCATCCGGGTCATTGCCAAACGCGATATCAAAACGGTCTTTAATGTTTAGCAGGTTCGCCATGGCGGATGCACTAGAGCAATCCATACGAATCTTGCCGTCGTGGTCTGGCGGCATAAAACTAAAGCTTTCATCAACGGTAGTATTGACCACCTCAAGGTTCAGCCCGTAATGCTTGGCGACCGCTTGCCATACTGGCAGTGCGGTTCCGCCCATAGGATCTGCCCCTAGCGTAAGGTGGGCGTTTTGAATGGCAGTTATATCCACCACCCGGCCCAGCTGCGCCACATAGTGGGCCGTGTAGTCATACTCTTGGGCATGGTTGAGGGCGTCTGGTACCGAAGCCAAGGCGATATCGCCTAACTCTCCTAGCAGATACGCATTGGCACGCTGCTCAATCCATTGCGTCGCGTCCGTATCGGCAGGCCCGCCGTGGGCGGGGTTGTACTTTATTCCACCATCTTCTGGAGGGTTATGGGACGGGGTAATAATCAGACCATCGGCTTTTCCCGCCCCATCAATAGCCTGATGTTGATGGCTGTTGTGCTGCAAAATAGCGCGGCTGATCAGCGGTGTGGCCGTATAGCCCTGGGACTTTTCCACAAATACCGGCACTTTATTTACTGCCAAAACACGCAGGGCCATCTCCCAAGCAGGACGAGAGAGCGCATGGGTATCAAAACCTAAAAACAGCGGCCCTTGGTAGCCTTGCACTTTACGATAATCCACCACCGCTTGAGTAATCGCCGTAATATGCGCTGCGTTAAAGGTGCGCTCCGACGCACGCCCCCGATGCCCCGAGGTGCCAAAGGCAACACGCTCCTTCGCCACGCTGGCATTTGGGCTTTGTTCATAAAACGCCTGAGTGATGGCATCCATCCCCACATCTCCTTTCAACTCTATGGGCAGCCTATTGTGCTGTTATGAACAGTTTACTGACATAGACACAGCAGATGCGAGCAGGAATAGCGGATATCAACAGCATGCCCAATCATACGCCAAAAAAAAACCGGCCCCTAAAGGAGCCGGTTCTATACTGTTTTGCAGGGGTTACACCCGTAAGCGTGGTTAAACCAAGCTTAGAAGTGGTAACGCGCGCCTGTCAGCCAGTATACGTTGTCGGTCAGATCACCAAGGCTGGTGTCACGATCAACGTTCGGCGCGTCACCGTCAGCTACTTCTACGAAAACGTCGAAGTTGCTAGAAACTTTGTAGTACGAACCAGCAGCCCATGCGTTGCTGGTGGTGTCATCATCGCGATCAATGTTGTAATAATCAACGTTGAATGCCCAAGGACCGGTAGCGTAAGAAGCGCCGATACCGAAGGTGTCAAAACCACCACCACGTACGTCGTTGTCTTCGCGGCCTTCATAGCCTAGACGCGCAGTGAACTGATCAGTAATATCGTAAGAACCGATCAGGCCATACAGCATTTCATCGTTGCCGCCGCCTTCAACAACGTCATCAACGAAGCCCAAACCGACAGTCACAGGGCCTTGTGCGTAGCGTACGCCACCTTGTGCTGCAACTTCGTTAGCTTCATCGTCAGTATAACGGACGTCAGTAATCAGATCGCCGTTAGCATCAAACTGCGGGTTTTCGAAGGCGCCGCGCTCGCTGTAGTGTTTCAGCTGCAAATACGCAGTGAAGCCACTTAGGTCAGGCGTGTAATAACCGATAGAGTCGCCGCGCGACTGCTTCGGGTGACCAGCAAACTTCAGGCCTTGATCGATGTAAACGTCGAACGGCAGAGATACGAACTGGTTGTAGAAGCTGTCGAAGTTACCACCTTGGATGGTACCAAATTGAGCGCTTTCCAAACCGATATAGCTCTGGCGGATTTGGCTAAAACCAGAGTCAGTATTAGCTTCATCACCATCGAAACGCCACTCAAGACGACCAAAAGCAGTCAAATCGCGAGTGACTTCATGGCTCATGCGCAGGCCAAGGCGAGAGTAAACATCTACAAACTCAGCGCCGTTATCGATTTCACGATCTTGGCCATCGAACTCAGGACCGCCACCGCGGATACCCATGGCAATGCGGCCATAGATATCAAGCTTGGTGCCGTCCTGATCATATACTGTGGCTGCTTGAACGCTAGAGGTTGCGCCCATTGCTGCAATTGCACTTACGATAGCAGTCGCTAAAAGTGTCTTTTTCATGATGTAGGTTCCTTAACTAGCTTACTGTTTCGATCGTTATTGCCAACTTGTAGGTAAGTTAGCAGTTGGCTTGCGGGCCATGCTCTTGTTGCATCCTCCGGTTTTTCCCGGTGGTATGTGGCATGTCCTCGACTAAGCCTTGTTATATTCCAATGCTCGCAGGTCAAACTCTATACCGGGTTTCCAGGGAACGCAATAGAAAAAAACAGTGTTTTTTTACGATTTGCATATTTTTAGGGAACCCTAGCAGGCTGACTAGGTCTCAGTGCCCTTCAAATTTTTGCTGAAGCCCTTTTAGCTTTTCTTCCAAGCTAAGTGGCTTAGCTTGATAGCTTTTTTCTAACCGATTGGTTTCAGGCTGTGCAGGGTATTTGCTTTTATAGTCCGCTTTAACGGCGGGCTGAGTAGCGCGGCGGCTGGTGCCCGCCTTTTTAGGGGGGGTGTGAGCATGTCCGCGATTGGCTGCATTAGCTGCGCCTTTCTGAGGCGGCTCGCTTTTCTTTGCAGCAACGGATGAATCAGACGATGGCTGCTCTTTTCGCCGTTGGCTGGCGTGTAGCGACGCTTCTTTATCCACCTTGCCTGCGGGGTTGCCATCTAAATCGAACCGCTCTGCGCCTTCACGCATCGATTTTACATAGCGTGGCAAGTTGACGTAGTTTGCGAGCGCTCGCCGAATCAACTTACCCGACCAAGGCTCCCGCTGAGCAAGATCGTGATGAATACCAATCTTGAGTGGCTTAGTGTGCCCCTTGAAAAAGGCGTTGGGGTAGCGCTGGTACCACTGATTTAACAGCGCTTGGGGTGAAGGAGCCTCTGTTTCTTTTGCTATTTCACGCTCTTCGCCTTCATTCACATCAGCCCCAGCCTCTACGTTCACATTTTGCTGGGAGACACCATCCGGCACTGCTGAAGAGGTTTCCGGGACAGGAGCAACATCATTTTGATGTTGGCCAGCCAGCTGCTGCTTGAGCCAAGTATTCTCTTCACGCAGGGCTTTTAGCTCGGATTCCGTGCGTTCAAGGTGCGCTTCTAGTGTTTCGATTAAATGCAGTACGCTGGCGGCCATGCTCCCCTCCTTTGATCCAATCAGTCGTTGACGCGCTCGTATACGACAAAATCATAGTGGGGCTGCCCTTCCGCTGGACTTCCTGCAACCCGCTGCACTTCGCGCCACTCATCCAGAGAAAACGCTGGGAAGGCCGCATCGCCCTCTACCTCGATATCCACTTCGGTGATATATAGGCGTTGCGCATAAGGAAGTGCTTGGCGATAGATCTCACCGCCCCCCATCACCATAATCTCTTCCGCCGCTTCAATGGTTGCCTGCTGGTCGGCTAGCTCAAGCGCCGCGGGTAAATCATGGCATACCCGCGTGCCGGCGGCCTGGAAGGTTTTGTCGCGGGTTACCACAATATTAAGCCGGTTAGGTAGCGGCTTGCCAATAGACGCATACGTTTTACGCCCCATGACCAGCGGCTTGGCTTGGGTCATCCGCTTGAAGAATTTTAAATCTTCAGGCAAGTACCAGGGTAGTTTGCCTTCCACACCTATGATGCGGTTTTTCGCCATGGCGACAATCATGGCAACAGGCACTAAGGGATCAAACGTGCGCTCTTGCGAATTCATACGGCCACCTGGGCTTTAATATGAGGATGTGATTCATATTCCGATATCTGTATGTCATCGAACGTGAAGTCGAACAAGCGGGTAACCTGCTGATTAAGCGTGAGCTTAGGCGCCGCCAATGGTGTACGTGTTAACTGCTCTTTGGCTTGCTCTAAATGATTGCTATATAAGTGGGCATCGCCAAGCGTATGAATAAACTCGCCGGGCTTTAAGCCTGTTACGTGGGCGACCATGCTAAGGAGCAGTGCGTAGCTTGCAATATTAAAGGGCACGCCTAGGAAAATATCCGCGCTGCGCTGATAAAGCTGACAGGAAAGGCGCCCGTTAGCCACGTAGAACTGAAAGAGACAGTGGCATGGCGGCAGCTTCATTTCATCGACTTGGGCAGGATTCCAGGCAGAAACAATCAAACGCCGTGACTGCGGGTTGTTACGAATTTGCTCGAGGACATTGGCAATTTGATCAACGCTGCCGCCCTTAGGACTTGGCCAACTGCGCCACTGGTAACCGTAAACAGGGCCTAAGTCGCCGTTCTCATCCGCCCACTCGTCCCATATTCGCACACCGTTTTCTTGAAGATACCCAATATTGGTATCGCCTTTTAAAAACCACAGCAGCTCATGAATAATAGAGCGTAGGTGCAGCTTTTTGGTAGTTAATAGCGGAAAACCGCGGGAGAGGTCAAAGCGCATTTGATGGCCAAAAATTGAGCGCGTACCGGTACCCGTCCGATCGTTACGATCAACGCCCTGCTCCAATACAGTGCGCATTAAGTCAAGATACGGCTGTTCAAGCGCTTCTTTCAGCGTGGGCGTTGTTGCAGTCACAGAATTTCCAAATTATCAGGCAATGAGAGTCTATATTCTAAACCACCTGCTGCCAGAGCGTCACAGGCAGCGTCTCGCCGGTAAGAATTTAATTACTTAAGAAGCCTTGGCGTCGATAGGCTTATGGCGCGACCACGTCATTAAAAACAGGCCAAACACAATCATGGGTATCGTTAGCAACATTCCCATGGTGAACCAGCCGAAAGCGAGATAGCCAATATGCGCATCGGGCATGCGTACAAACTCTACCATGAAGCGGAAGACGCCATAGCCCAGCAGGAACAGGCCTGACATGAAACCCCGCGCCCGAGGCGTAGCCGACACCCACCAAAGAATCGCGAACAGTACTACGCCTTCTAATAGCGCCTCATACAGAGCTGAGGGATGGCGTGGCTCGGGGCCCATGCCTGGAAAAGGCATTCCCCAGGGCAGCGACGTTACCCGTCCCGGCAACTCATGGTTGATGAAATTGCCAATTCGCCCGGCGCCTAACCCAATCGGCACCAACGGCGCGATGAAGTCGGTGAGGGTAAAAAACGCTAGCTGCTTGCGATGTGCAAACAGCCAAGCGGCAAGAAGCACCCCCAACAGGCCGCCATGAAAGCTCATACCGCCATCCCAAACGCGGAACACCCACAGGGGGTCAGCCGCCCACTGCTCCAAACCATAAAATAGCGCGTAGCCTAACCGTCCTCCTATCACCACCCCGATGGCACAGTAGAAGAGCAGATCGCCAATGTCGTCTTTGGTCAGTCCTATGCGTGGTGCGCGCTTACAGCCTAACCACCATGCCGCGACAAACCCCACCACGTACATTAGACCATACCAATGCACTTGCAGCGGACCGAGTGAAATTGCAACCGGGTCAATCGTTGGGTAGTTGATCATCAAGACTCTCTAAACGGAAAGAAATAAAACGGCTTACACATATGTCAGGAAGCGGTCATGCCAAGATAAAACGAAGCCCCACCACGCCAAGAAGCGCCGCGAAGGAGAAGCGAAGAATCTGGGCAGGCAGCACATGGGCTAGCTTTACCCCTACTCTGGCAAAAGGCACGCTGGTCAGCACGATCCCTAAAAATGCTGGCCACATCACAAAACCCGTAGCCCATGGGGGTAGTAAGGGGTGACCCCAGCCAACGACTATGAACGTAATCGCGCCGACCATGGCGATAGGCAACCCACAGGCGGCTGACGTTCCGACGGCCTGGGTCATAGATGCCCCACAGCGCGATAACCAGGGAACAGTCATCGCTCCACCACCAATACCAAATAGCGCTGAAATAGTACCCACAACGCCTCCAGCGACAGTCATTGCAGCCTTGCCAGGCAATCCTACCCCCGGCTTAGGGTTAAGGCCCAGCACCATTTTGGCCGCAAGCAGCAGCACAAAAACACCAAATAGCGTACCTAAAACGGTGCCAGACAGATTATCAGCAATGAAAACGCCGCCAATGGCTCCCAGCATTAGCCCTGGCAATAACGCCATAAACCAGGGGCGGTGCACGCTACCCTTGCGAAAATGCCCCAGCGCTGAAGAAGCACCGGTCACCACAATGGTCGCCAGCGACGTGCCTACCGCTAAATGCATGGTGATCTCTGGCGCAATGTTTTGCAGGTTAAACGCAAAGACCAGCGCAGGTACAATAATCAGACCGCCACCAACGCCGAATAGCCCCGCCATTGTGCCCGCTACTGCGCCTAATGCTAAATAACCCGCGATAATAGCCACTACTGTCATTAGGTAGGTGTCTCATGGTTTGTACTAGGCACCCATTTGGTAATCATGCCTACGAGTGTGTCGGGCTGATAAGGTTTTGCAAGCACATCATCTAACCCAGCAGCCTCGCAGGTATCGCGCCTGGCGTTATCCACATTTGCAGTTAACGCGATAAGCACGCTGCGTGGGTTGTCGTGTTTACGCTCGTAATTTCGCCAGCGCTGTGCCGTTTCAAATCCATCCAAAGTTGGCATAAAAATATCCATAAACACCAGATCATAAAACGTCGCTTGTTGTCTCTCTAGAGCCTGTTCACCGCTGCTGACACCCTCTACGTAAAGCCCTTGGGCCTCTAGCATTTGCCGCGCCAGCATTAAATTGACAGGGCCATCGTCCACGACAAGCACCTTTAGCTGACGCGTCGCGCCGGGGGCTATCACCTCGTCACTATCTACAGCACCCGCATTTTCCTGCGCAAAATTAGCCAGGAGAGCACGAATATCGGCTAGCCGGTCTTGCACGTGGCTAATATCTTGATGGCACTCTTTGCAACGCTCTTTCTGAATTAACTCCCCAAGATAGGCAAATAAACTATCCGCTTCACGCTGTAAAAGCGTTAGGTAGCCCGATTTTAAGCGTGACTCTTCACGAGCGCGGTCTCGACCCGCCATAAGGTGCTTAAGCTGTTTTTGCTGATGATGCAGATCCTCTAGCAGCGCTTGGTCCTGCTTGGGCTGCTCAGGCAGCGGCGCTATAAATGGCGCTTTCTGGCGGATATTCAGCCACTCGTCAAGCGCCTCATTCACTTGCACCAACCGCTGGAGGGGCAAAAGCGACTCTGCGCCTGCTGATGCGACGCGCTGTTCATCAGCAGGCTCTTTCGCAACCGCATGGCTCAGTTTTTTTGCGTTTCGTTCAAGGACCTTTAATTCATGCCTAAATAGCCCATCTAACCGCTTAGCACGGTGTTTAATAAGCATAAGAAAGGCAGCCACATTCATGCAGCTACCTAATAAAAGGGCGAGAGTGAGCCAAAGCGTTGTACTCCAGGAGGTTTGGTTTGGCGACATTCCCCAGATAACGAATCCAACCAACACACACAGCGTGACCAGCGCCATTTGAACAAGCAGCAAAGGCCAGAGAATCGGCCATATAACGGCGTTCCAGAAGTGCTCTCGCTGATTGGGTTGCATGGTTTCAGTCCTGGGTTGCAGTCAAGCATTGGTGGTCAAACATCCTGTTCTGAGGTTAGTGTACGTCTACACACCAACGCTGTCATTCCACTCTTGTAGAGGTTGACACTATTGCTCATTGAGTCTGAAGGATTACCGAATTCGTCATGTGCTTAATAACGTTTGCTTGGCACCCAGGCAGCGCTCAGCCTCTTCGCCTCGCGGCGAACCGAGATGAGTTTCACGCCCGCCCCACGGCGCCATTAGCTGTTTGGGATACCCCTCACGGACTAATGGGCGGTCGAGATTTAGAGGCAGGGGGTACGTGGTTGGCGGCTAACCAGCAAGGCCGGGTGGCCGCGCTCACTAATGTACGCGACCCACGGCTTGCCACACCGGCACAAGCTCCTAGTCGAGGGGAGCTGGTGGCGAGCGCTCTACAGTGCCGCGATATTGACGCTTGGCTGGTCCAACTGGCTCACACCAAGGCTCAGCACTATGCCGGGTTTAACCTGCTCGTTGCGACAACAGAGCGCTTGTGGCATCTACATAGAGGTTACGATGGCACTATCCTGAACGAGGTCGCTGAGGGAGTGCATGGCCTCTCCAACGCAACGCTCAATACACCTTGGCCGAAGTTAACCGCCGCCACGCAGACCCTAGCTCAGAGCCGCCCTGATAACTGGCGATACGCTACTCAAGAAGCGTTGCACAATCCTCAGATAGCACCTGATACTCAGTTGCCCAATACAGGGGTTGGCGTAACCCTTGAGCGCCAGCTTTCTGCCGCGTTTATTATTGGTGAGCAGTATGGCACCCGAGCGACGACGTGGGTGACCCTCAGCCAGCAGGGGGAAGTGGCAATGACCGAGCAGCGCTTTGGGCCGCTCGGCCGCTTTGAGGGAGAAACAAGCCTTTCAAATTCAGTCCCGCGGGGGTAGCAAATGCGAAAGCTGCCATTCATCCATACGCGTATTTAAATGCGCATGCACTTGGGTGGGAGTATCCAGCTGCAGAATCTCCTCAAGCAAGCCTTTTGCATCCGTAAAGCTTACCCGGCGAATCGCCGCACGTACTTTAGGTAAGCTCGGGGCGTTCATGGAGAGACTCGTGAAGCCCATGGCCATTAACAGCAGTGCACCCGCCGGGTCGCCCGCTAACTCGCCACACAGTGAGATAGGCTTACCCAGCCGCTTGGCATCCAGAGAAAGCTCTTGCAGCGCACCGAGAAGCGCGGGGTGCAGCGCATCGTAAAGACTTGAGACACGCGGGTTGTTGCGATCGACCGCCAATAGGTATTGCGTTAAGTCGTTGCTGCCCACCGAGAAGAAATCAACGCGTTTAGCTAGCGCGTCCATTTGGTAAATGGTCGCGGGCACTTCGATCATCACGCCGACTTTAGGCCGTATAACGGTGGTGCCCTCCTCGCCTAGCTCGACAATCGCACGATCCAGCAGGCGCAGCGCCTCATCGACCTCTTCCACATTGGTGATCATCGGGAATAGTACATAAAGATTACCCAAATCATGCGAGGCTTTAAGCATGGCGCGCAGCTGCACCATCAACACCTCAGGGTGATCTAGGGTTACCCGCATACCGCGCCAGCCCAAAAAGGGGTTGGCTTCCTCAATAGGGAAATACGGGAGGTCTTTATCGCCACCGATATCCAGGGTACGCATCACCACCGGCAGTGGCGCAAAGCCTTCAAGCTGCTCGCGATACATGCGCATCTGCTCTTTTTCACCGGGGAAGCGCTCGGTAATCATAAACGGCACTTCGGTACGGTAGAGTCCTACGCCGCCAATCCGGCTTTTAAGCAGCGAGCCGGCATCGACCGCTAAGCCGGTATTGACCATCAGCGGCATTGCATAGCCATCCGGCGTTTCGCTGGGCAAATCCTGCTCATGCTCTAGCACTTCGCTGAGCGCGGCCTCTTCGGCAATTAAACTGGCATAGCGCGTTTTCAGCTCTTCAGCGGGACGCACAAACAGACGGCCACGGTGGCCATCCAACACTACCGGCGCGCCATTTAAGCGCGGTAGAGGCAAGTCTACCATGCCTAATACGGTAGGAATTCCCATCGCACGGGCCACAATAGCCACATGAGACGTGCTTGACCCTCTTACCGACACAAGGCCTTTTAACTTATCTCGCGGCACTTCACCCAGCATCGCCACGCTTATTTCGTCGCCGACTAAAATGGCGTTATCAGGGTAGGTTTCAGGCGTTGAGGGCGTGTCTTCCTGCAAATGCGACAGCACACGGCGCCCCAGGTCGCGAATATCCGCCGCCCTTTCGCGAAGGTAGTCGTCATCGACACGCTCTAAATACTGCACATGGCGGCGCACCACATCGGCTAATGCCCCAGGTGCCCACTGCCCTTCACGAATGCGCTTTTCAACCTCTTCAGAAAGCGCCGCTTCCCCCAACATTTGTTGGTATACGTCAAAAAGAGCGAGCTCCTGGGCAGAAATACGGCTTGCTAGGCGCTCGGCGGCGGCGCGAATTTCACTGCGCGTTTTACCAATCGCCTCTTTCAAACGAGCGACTTCATAATCTTGATCATTAGGGATGAGATCAGGAACGCTATTGAGATCAGCAGGTGGAGAAATGACCACCGCTTCACCCATGGCCATGCCGGGAGACGCTGCGACGCCCTTAAACATTGCTTGGCCACCGGGCAGCGCCGGGCGAGAAAGATTGCCCGTCGCTAACGCATGGGCAAGCACCCCCGCCAGCTGCGCGGCCATCGTGACTAAAAAGGCTTCATCCTCGTCGTCGTACTGACGCTTTTCAGCTTGCTGAACCACCAATACGCCAAGCATCAGGCGCTGATGAATAATCGGCACGCCTAAAAAGCTTGAATAGCGCTCTTCGCCCGTGGCCTCAAAATAACGGAAATGGGAGTGCGACTGGGCATCTTCTAGGTTAAGCGGCTCACTGCGCTTGGCCACCAGGCCCACCAAGCCTTCCCCCAAAGGCAGCACAACGCGGCCCACTGCCTGGGTACGCAGCCCAATGGTTTCCATCAGCACCAACGACTCAAGCTCTTTATCGTAAAGGTAAAAAGAGCACACGTCCGTTTGCATGGCCTTGCGTATGCGACGAACCATGGTTGACAGCGCGGCATCGAGGTTTCGAGCGCCATTCACTTCCTGAATGACGCGACGTAGCACCTCAAGCATGGAGGTTTTACTTTTCACTATTATTTGCCTCGCTGAGGGATTTTCGGCTGGCCTTACTGCCCATCCTAGGCAGCAAAGCGCATTATCCTTCGTTATCTTGTGCTAGGCGCTGTACACGCGGAGAGAGCTCTCGTAACGCGCGTCGATATACCTCTCGTTTAAAAGGCACTACCTGCCCCAGTGGGTACCAATAACTTACCCAGCGCCAGCCATCAAATTCGGGCTTGGGCGTGGCCGTCATGCAGATCCGGTTCTCTTGACAGCGAATCCTAAGTAAAAACCACTTCTGTTTCTGACCAATACAGACCGGTCGCGAGTGGGTACGAATCATGCGTCGTGGAAGACGGTAACGCAGCCAGCCCCGGGTGCAGGCGACAATATCAACATCGTCGGCGGTTAGGCCGATCTCTTCGTGAAGCTCACGAAAAAGCGCTTGTTGTGGAGTCTCGCTTGCTTTAATGCCTCCCTGGGGGAATTGCCACGCATTTTGTCCTACACGACGCGCCCAGAGCAGTTGCCCCTGGCTATTGGCAATAATAATGCCAACATTGGGGCGAAAGCCGTCAGCGTCGATCACGGACATCACCTTAATAAATTTTCAGTTATGCCCATTTTTCCACAAGGGAGACAAGCGTATCAATACAATATAACGCTAAGTGGTTAAACCAAGACGACTCTGCGATAATCCGCCGCTTTGTGCCTTGCTATTAACTGGCTATCAACTACCAATATTAACCATAAGGGGAGCGCCGTGAGTCTGGCCATTTTCGATTTGGATAATACGCTGCTATCCATCGACAGCGATCACGCCTGGGGTGAGTTTCTACTCGAACAGGGTGCGGTTGACCCTGTGGCTTACCGAGAAGCCAACGAACGCTTTATGGCCGACTACAACGCGGGCACCCTGGATATGGCAGCGTTTCTGGAGATGGCACTGAAGCCGCTCGCGGAAAACACGCCGGAACAGCTGGTCGCCTGGCATCAGCAGTTTATGGCCAGCAAAATTGAGCCACATATCCTCCCTAAGGCCGAAGAGCTTCTGGCCCGCCACCGCACCAAAGGCGATACGCTGCTGATTATTACCGCCACCAACCGCTTTATTACCGCCCCAATTGCTGAACGCTTGGGCGTCGATGATTTAATCGCGGTTGACCCGGAGATGATCGATGGACGCTACACCGGCCGCGTGTCAGGGGTGCCAAGCTACCGCGAAGGTAAAGTTACCCGTTTAAAGCAGTGGCTTGAAGATCAAGACTTAACCATGGATGGCGCTTGGTTTTACAGCGACTCCCACAACGACCTGCCGCTGCTTGAGCAAGTTGAGCACCCCGTCGCCGTCGACCCCGACGATACGCTTCGCGAAGTCGCCGAAACACGCCATTGGCGGATTATGAGTTTGCGTGATTGAGCGTGATGAGTGGTTGGAGTGAGTAGTAAATCGCAATAAAAAAACCCCGCAAGCATGCTTGCGGGGTTTTACGTTTACTGAGCGTTCTTTTAAAAACGCCAGCGGGCGTGCTTAACCGAGCAGGTGCTCAACGGCAGCGCGCTCTTCGCGCAGCTCTTTCTCGGTGGCTTGCATCTTCTCTTTGCTGAACGCATCCAGCTCGAAACCTTGTACGATTTCGTATTTACCACCCTGGCAGCGCACCGGGTAGGAGTAGATGATGCCTGCCTCGATGCCGTAGCTGCCGTCAGATGGAATCGCCATGCTGACGATGCCGTCACAACCCAGCGCCCAATCGCGCATGTGGTCGATAGCAGAAGACGCGGCAGACGCGGCAGAGGACGCACCGCGTGCTTTAATGATCGCCGCACCGCGCTGCTGAACGGTGGGGATGAAGTCGTTTTCGTACCAGTCGCGTTCAACCAGATCAAACGCCGCTTTGCCGTCAACTGTGCACTGGGCCAGATCCGGGTACTGGGTGGCACTGTGGTTGCCCCAGATGATCATGTTTTCAACGTCAGTAACATGCTTGCCAGTTTTCTGAGCCAGCTGCGTCAGCGCACGGTTATGATCCAGACGCGTCATGGCGGTGAACTGACCAGCGTCGAGGTCCGGCGCGTTGCAAGAAGCAATCAGGGCGTTAGTGTTAGCCGGGTTACCCACAACCAGCACGCGCACATCACGGCTGGCGTGATCGTTTAGCGCTTTGCCCTGTACGGAGAAGATAGCAGCGTTGGCTTCCAGCAGGTCTTTACGCTCCATACCCGGGCCACGCGGGCGGGCACCTACCAGCAGGGCGAAATCAGCATCTTTAAACGCGACGTTGGGGTCATCGGTTGCGACAACGTCTTTAACCAGCGGGAAGGCACAGTCGTTAACTTCCATCACCACGCCGTTCAGGGCATCCATCGCTTGAGGGATTTCCAGAAGCTGAAGAATGACAGGCTGATCCGGCCCCAGCATGTCGCCAGCGGCGATGCGGAAAATAAGAGAGTAGCTAATTTGGCCTGCGCCGCCGGTAATCGCAATACGTACTGGATCTTTCATCATTGCTCCTTGATGGTTTGCCGAGTGTAAGGGCTCGCCTGAGGGTGGTACGACAGAACTTAAGACGGCAAGATGGTATGCCCAGCGGGGCAAAAACTCAATCAGACATGAGGCTAGTACCCGCTCCGCAGATCACTGATACTCGCTGAGAAACTCAGGTTGCGCTATGTTATGGCAGGCCTTGCGCCCTTCATTAGCGCTACTGTTAATACATTGCCTTCTGGGTTTATACGGATATAGCAGCCCCATGCGACGAATTCCCTACTCTTATGCCTTGGCCAGCCTGCTGGTCCTGGTACTGGTCATATGGCTTGCCTTGGGCGATTTTCAGCGCTTTCAAAATACACCACCTGAGAGCAGCCAAACGCAAAGCGAAGCGTTTCCACAGGTAGAGGTAACGGTTCAGCAAAGCACCCCTTACATTCCCCAGCAGGTTATCCAAGGCCAATTATCCGCCGAACGCGACACCACCTTACGCGCTAGCGTGACAGGCTTTGTGGCGGAAAAGCCTGTCGGTCAAGGGGTAACCGTGGCACAGGGCGATACCCTGCTAGTGCTGGATAGCGAGGCGCTACCCGAGCGCCTAACACAGGCACGGGATGAGCTGGCCGTAGCAGAAGCCGAATTAGCAGGCGCCCAAAATTTACGCCGCCGGGAGCTGATTTCGCAGCCAGAACTGCTGCGCCTGCAGAGCGCGTTAAGCGCCAGTGCCGCCCAGGTAGCCCAGCTGGAAAAAAAGCTGAGCGACACCCGCCCTACCGCCCCTTTTACAGGCGTGCTAGACAGGGTTCAGGTTGAAGTAGGCGACCTACTGCAGCCCGGCGAAGAGTGGGGCCGCTTAATTGACGACCGCCGTTTAACCGGCACAGCTTGGGTCTCTCAGCAGCAAGTTGGCGAACTTAGCGTTGGCCTACCGGTCACCGCACGGCTGTTAAACGGGCGCGCGTTAACCGGTGAGATAACCCACATCAGTAGCCGAGCTGAAGAAGCCACCCGTACCTTTTATATCGAAGCCACCCTGGACAACCCTGACCGGCAACGTTTGGCAGGGGGCAGCGCGGAGTTCACCATTACCCTGCCACCGCGCTCTGTGCATACCCTCTCCCCCGCGCTTTTTAGCCTAAACGAACAAGGCCAGTTGGCGGTTAAGCATGTAGTCGATGACAATCAGGTGGCCCAAACGGCCATTGAACTGGTAAGCGCCGATATCGAACGCGCTTATGTCACCGGCTTACCCGACCCGCTGACATTAATCACGTTAGGCGCGGGGTTAGTTGCCCCAGGCGACACCGTCACCCCCGTCCCTGCCAGCCGCCAGGAAGGTGGTCATGCGCCAACTCATTAATGCAGCGCTCATCCACACGCGCACCACGCTATTACTCCTGATGGGGTTACTGCTAGCGGGCATCGCTGCCTGGCTAACCATTCCTAAAGAAGCTAACCCCGACGTTACTATCCCAATTATTTACGTTTCGCTTTCGCTAGAGGGGGTTAGTCCCGAAGATGGAGAGCGGCTTTTAGTTCGTCCCATGGAGCAGGAGCTACGGGGGATTGAAGGGCTGCGCAAATTCACCGCACAGTCCAGCGAAGGCCATGCGGCAGTGACGCTGGAGTTTGATCCTGGCTTTGATCCTGATACAGCGCTTAGTGATGTACGTGAACGTGTAGACATTGCCCGCAGCAGTTTGCCAGATGAAGCTGAAGAGCCCCGGGTGATGGAAGTGAACGTTTCGGAATTTCCGGTGCTGACTATTGGCCTTTCTGGACAGCTAGATACCCGCGAGCGCATTACGATTGCCCGGCGCCTGAAAGAAGAGATTGAGGGCATCGCCAATGTGCTGGAAGTTGATATTGCCGGGGAGCGGGAAGACCTGCTGGAAATCGTCGTCGACCCTTTGGTGCTAGAGAGCTACGGCGTTGATTTTGACACGCTGTTTAATCAGGTATCGCGTAATAATCGATTAGTAGCGGCGGGCAGCTTAGACACCGGCGCAGGGCGTTTAGCGCTGAAGGTACCGGGCATTATCGAATCCCTGGATGATGTGATGCAGATGCCGGTCAAAGTTGAGGGCGATCAAGTGGTCACTTTCGGCGATGTGGCTTGGATTCACCCTACCTACAAAGAGCCCCAAGGTTTTGCGCGCATTGATGGCGAACCCGCCGTGGTACTGGAAACCTCCAAGCGAGCCGGGGCCAATATTATCGCCACTATCGAGGCTGTGCGGGAACGCTTTGCCCTGGCAGGCGATCTGCTTCCAGAACAGCTCAGCATTACCACTATTTTGGATGAATCAGTCACGGTACAGAACATGCTCTCAGAGCTGTTAAATAACGTACTGACCGCCGTGGTGCTAGTGCTGATTGTGGTCGTGGCGGTGATGGGCTGGCGCATGGCACTGCTGGTGGGTTTAACCATTCCGGGGGCATTTTTAACCGGCATTCTACTGGTATGGGCCTTTGGCTTTACGCTCAACATTGTGGTGCTATTCGCGTTGATCTTAGTGGCTGGCATGCTGGTGGATGGCGCCATTGTGGTTAGTGAACTGGCCGACCGCCATTTGCATGAGGGTCAGCCGTCCCATCAGGCGTGGCTGAACGCGGCGTCACGCATGAGTTGGCCGGTCATTGCCTCAACGGCAACAACATTGGCGGTGTTTGTACCGCTGCTATTCTGGCCAGGTATGGTGGGGCAGTTTATGAAGTACCTGCCCGCTACGGTGATTTTATGCTTGCTGGCATCGCTGGCCATGGCGCTTATATTTCTACCTACGCTTGGGCGGCTGGTGACTCGCCCTGCCAAAGCAGTTTCTGCGAAACCAGCATCTGATGAGTCGGCTTCAGACACGCCAGCCTCTAACGAAGAAGCCGCCACCAGCGAGAGAACCGCCAACCCCGAAAGCACGGCCCTTGGGCGCCACTATCGCAGCCTGTTAGCGCGACTGCTCCAACACCCGAGCTGGGTACTGCTGTTCGCCCTGCTGCTGATCGCCCTGCTCTACACGGGCTATGCGCGCTTTAATCACGGGGTGGACTTCTTTCCCAACGTGGAACCAGACAGCGCCCAGGTAGTAGTTCGCGCCCGGGGCGACTTCTCTGCCCTGGAAGCCGATGCCATCTTGCAGCGAGTGGAAAATCACCTGGGTGGAATGAGCGAGGTAGAAGCGCTCTATGCCCGTTCATTTGCGGTGCCCGACCAGCAGATGGGAAGTGATGTGGTGGGCGTGCTGCAGTTTCAGTTTGTGGATTGGTACCAGCGCCGCCCTGCACAAGCGATATTAGACGATATGGCCGAGCGCACCCGAGACATACCTGGCATCACACTGGAGTTTCAGGAGCAGGAGATGGGTCCCGGTGGCGGCAAACCCATTGTGCTAGAGATAAGCGCCACCGACCCAGACATTGCCGATGCGGGGGTTAATCAACTCGTGGGGCTTATGCGCGAGCTGGGCGGGTTTACCGACATTCAGGACAACCGCAGCCTGCCGGGGGTGGAGTGGCGGGTGAACGTTGACCGTGAAGCCGCTGCCCGCATGGGCACCGACATTACGACCATTGGCAGTGCCGTACAGCTGCTGACCACAGGGCTGCAGGTAGCTAGCTACCGCCCGCCTACGGTGAGCGATGAAGTGGATATTCGCGTTCGTCTGCCCGAGTCATGGCGATCGCTGGATCAACTTGAGCGGTTAACCCTTAATACCCCGCGCGGCCAAGTGCCTATCTCTCACTTTGTCACGATTACCCCGGCGCCTAAAGTCGGCACGCTAAACCGCATTGACGGGCGTCGGGCGATTACCCTTGAGGCAGATTTAGCCCCCGGTTACCTTGCCGACGAGCGCTTGCGGGCGCTGCTTTCAGCGGGCGAAGGCCAACTGCCCAATGGCTTAATGGTGAACGTGGCCGGGGAGCAGGAAGACCAGCAAGAAGCGATGCAGTTTTTGATTAGCGCCTTTTTAATTGCCATTGGCCTCATGGCGCTCATCTTAGTCACCCAGTTCAATAGCTACTATCAAGCGGCACTGGTGCTATCTGCCATTGTGTTCTCAACGGCTGGGGTACTGATGGGCCTGCTGATTACCGGCCAGGCCTTTGGCATTGTTATGGTGGGCATGGGGGTTATTGCCCTGGCAGGCATTGTGGTCAACAACAATATCGTATTGATTGATACCTACAACGAGCTGCGGGGCAATGGCATGACGCCCACAGAAGCAGCGCTGGAAGCGGGCTGTTTGCGCCTGCGCCCGGTACTGCTGACGGCGATTACCACGGTGCTGGGGCTAATGCCCATGGTGTTGGGCATTAACGTGAATCTGTTTGCCCCAGCCCTTGGCTTTAACGCCCCTTCCGCCCAGTGGTGGACCCAGATGTCCAGCGCCATCGCCGGTGGCCTCACCTTCGCCACTGGGCTTACGCTGCTACTCACACCCTGCATGCTGGTGATCGGTGGCAAGCTCCGCCGTTAAACGGCAGGCGGCGTACTTGAACTCGGGTATTTTGCCGTAGGGGTCCAGGGCCGGGTTGGTGAGTAGATTGGCGGCGGCCTCGACGTAGGCAAACGGCACAAACACCATCCCATCGGGGATTTTGTCGTCCACTCTGGCGGTCAGCGTTATCGTTCCGCGCCGCGTGGTAATGGTGAGCTTCTCGCCCGGTGCCACCCCCAGGCGATGGAGTTCACCCGGTGAAAGGCTGGCGACCGCTTCTGGCTCTAGGGCGTCGAGCACCTGGGCACGCCGCGTCATCGAACCCGTATGCCAATGCTCCAACTGGCGGCCCGTGGTGAGCACCGTGGGGTACTCGTCATCCACTGGCTCGTCCGGCGGCAGCGGGCGCGTGGGGGCGAATTTAGCCAGCCCGCCAGCCCGCGGAAAGGCGTCGCTAAAGACCACATCCTGGCCGGGCGTGTCCTCGGCTGGGCAGGGGTACGTCACGGAGTGCTCTCGCGCTAGCCGCTCCCAGCTAATATGGTTGAACGAGTGCATACCCTGCTGCATTTCGGCAAACACTTCTTGCGGGTGCTGATAGCGCCAGCCCAGCCCAAAGCGGTTAGCGATCTCTTGGATAATCCACCAATCCGGCTTGGCTTCTCCTGGCAGCGGTAAGGACGCCCTGCCCAGCTGTACTTGGCGGTTGGTATTGGTCACGGTGCCGTCTTTTTCGGGCCACGCAGAAGCAGGCAGAATCACGTCCGCGAACTGAGCGGTTTCGGTGATAAACAGATCCTGCACCACCAAATGCTCAAGCTTACCCAGCGCAGCGCGGGCGTGGGTAAGATCCGGGTCAGACATCGCTGGGTTTTCACCCAAAATGTACATACCGCGCACCTCGCCTGCGTGAATCGCATTCATTACTTCCACCACCGTCAGCCCAGGCTCATCGCTCAGCGGCGTGTTCCATAGCTCTTCAAACGCGGCGCGCAGCTGGCTATCGCCTACTGGCTGGTAATCCGGCAGCACCATGGGAATCAGCCCCGCATCCGAGGCACCCTGCACGTTATTTTGACCGCGTAGCGGGTGCAGGCCCGTGCCGGGGCGGCCGGTATGGCCGCAGGCCAGTGCCAGCGAAATCAGGCAGCAGGCGTTGTCGGTGCCGTGGGTATGCTGGGAAATGCCCATCCCCCAGAAAATCATCGCTTTTTCAGCCTTGGCGTAGCGGCGTGCCACCTCACGAATGGTGTCGGGGGCAACGCCGCACAGCGTACTCATGGCGTCCGGTGTGCTGTGAGCCACGCTCTGCTTGAGCGCTTCAAAGCCTTCGGTGTGGGCGTCGATGTAGGTTTGGTTATACAGGCCTTCCGCGATAATCACGTGGAGCAGCGCGTTGAACAGCGATACATCTGCCCCCGGTGTAAAGCGCACGCTCATGCTGGCATAAGCGTCCAACGCTTGCCCGCGAGGGTCGAGAATAATGATCTCAGTGCCCCGCTTGGCTGCCTGCTTGAAGAATGTTGCCGCCACGGGGTGATTCACCGCCGGGTTGCAGCCGGTGAGGATCACCACGTCAGCTTCCAGCGCCTGCATAAACGAAGCGGTCACCGCGCCTGAGCCTAAGCACTCCATCAGCGCCGCGACGGAGCTGGCATGGCAAAGCCGCGTGCAGTGGTCCACGTTATTGCTGCCAAAACCGGTACGCACCAGCTTCTGGAACAGCCACGCCTCTTCGTTGGAGCACTTGGCGCTGCCAAAGCCCGCCAGCGCTTTTGGCCCTTGCGCCTGCTTAACTGCCATCAGGCCGCCCGCCGCGATTTCCAGCGCTTCGTCCCAGCTGGCCTCGCGAAAGTGGCTGAAAGGATTGGCGGGGTCAAAGGAAGGGTCGAGCGCCTTGGGAATACTGGGCAGACGTATCAGTGGCTTGGTCAGCCGTGCGGGATGGCTCACGTAATCAAACCCAAACCGGCCTTTCACGCACAGGCGGTTCTGGTTAGCGGGGCCGTTGCGCCCTTCCACATAAGCCAAGGCATCGTCGTTAATATGATACGTCAGCTGGCAGCCCACCCCGCAGTAGGGGCACACGGAATCCACCTGCCGCTGGCTTTGAGAATCGCCCTGACCTTGGGCATTGACAACGGTGGCAGGCATCAACGCGCCGGTGGGGCACGCCTGCACGCACTCGCCGCAGCCCACGCAGGTGCTCTGGCCCATCGGGTCGGCAAAATCGAATACCACGGTGGCGGCGGCGCCCCGCTGCGCCATGCCGATGACATCGTTACTCTGCACCTCGCGGCAGGCGCGCACGCACAGGTTACAGGTAATGCATGCGTCCAAGTTGACATGCATCGCCGGGTGGCTGGTATCTGGCTGGCTCACCTGTGGCGCCGCCGCCGCATGGCTGACGGCTGCTTTACGTCGTGGCGGCAGCCATGACTTAACGGCCGCTTCGTCAACCGCTAACTGGTCGGCTACTTCCCAGAAGTGGCTGGAGCGGTCAGGGCTTAGGGCGCGGTTGGGCTGGTCGGCCATCAGCAGTTCCAGCACGGTTTCACGGGCTTGTATGGCACGGGGCGAGTGGGCGCTGCGCACCACCATGTCGGGCTTGGCCTCGCGGATACAGCTTGCCGCCAGCACTCGCTCGCCTCCCACTTCCACCATACAGGCACGGCAGTTGCCATCGGCGCGGTAGCCGGGGGCATCTTTAAAGCAGAGGTGGGGAATGGTCTCTCCAGCGCGCTTGGCTACCTGCCAAAGGGATTCTCCGGGATAGGCAGTGACTTCTTGATCATCCAAGACAATAGTGAACGAAGCGGTCATGGTGCACTCCCTTCAGCGGCATCGCTGACGATAATCTGCTGCTGGGCGAGCGCAGGGCGGAAATCCTTAAGTAGTCCTAACACAGGGTTCGGTGCCGCTTGCCCCAGGCCGCAAATCGAGGCGTCCTGCATCACCTGCGCCAGTCGAGTGAGCGCCTGTACGTCCCACTGAGGACGCTCTAGCAGGCTAAGCATTTTCTCGGTGCCTACCCGACAAGGCGTGCACTGCCCGCAAGACTCATCGGCAAAAAAAGCCAGCAGGTTGGTGGCCACCGCCTGAAGATTATCTTGCTCAGAGAGCACGATAATCGCCGCTGACCCAATAAAACTGCCGTGCGCCTGTAACGTATCAAAATCCAGCGGCAAATCCGCTTTACTGGCGGGGAGAATACCGCCCGATGCACCGCCGGGTAGATATGCAGCCAGCGAATGCCCTTCCGCCATGCCGCCCGCATACTCCTCTATCAACTCGCGTAGCGTGATACCCGCAGGTGCCAGGTACACGCCGGGCTTTTTCACTCGCCCGGAGACGGAAAAACTGCGTAAACCGCGCCTACTGTTGCGCCCATGTCCGGCAAACCACTCAGCGCCTTTATGCCAAATGGGCGCAATCCAGTAGACGGTTTCAACGTTATTGACCAGCGTGGGGCGGCCAAAAAGCCCTTGTTGGGCTACGTAAGGCGGGCGGTGGCGCGGCTTACCCGGCTTGCCTTCCAAGGATTCAATCAGCGCCGACTCCTCGCCACAGATATAAGCGCCCGCGCCCCGGCGCATGATGATGAATCCAGGCGCGACGATGCCCGCCTTCTCAAGCTCCGCAGTCGCCTCATGGAGCACGCGGTGCAGGCCAGGGTACTCGTCGCGCAGATAGATATAGAGAGCCTCGGCCTCTATCGCCCAAGCGCTAATCAGCGCGCCCTCAAGAAACTGATGCGGCGCACGCTCTAAGTGATAGCGGTCTTTAAACGTCCCCGGCTCGCCCTCATCAGCGTTAATCACACAGTAGCGCGGCCCGGCGGCTTGGCGCACCGCCTGCCACTTTTTAAACGTAGGGAAGCCCGCGCCCCCCAAGCCTCGCAGGCCCGAGACTTCAAGCGCCTGCAGCACATCATCAATGCTGACCTTACCGCTGCGGACATTGGCCAGTAACTGGTAACCGCCAGCCTGCTGGTAGGCATCAAGCCGCTGCCAAATAATCGCTTCAGGGTGAAAGTGGCCCGTATCTACGACCGCCTCGACGCCATCGGCAGTGGCGTATAACACATGGTGGTGGCCCACTTCAGCCACGGGTGCCGTATCGCAGCGCCCCATGCAAGGGGCACGGATCACCCGCACACAGTCAGGATCGACGCGGGCCTCTAATGCTTTGTGCAGCGCACTGGCCCCCGCTAATTGGCAGGAAAGAGAATCACAGACGCGAATCGTGGTATCCGGCGGGGGCGGTTGGTGGTCGTGCACCACATCGAAATGGGCATAGAATGTCGCCGTCTCATACACCGCTGCCATGGGCAGGTTCATATAGGCTGCCAGGGCGCGCAGTTCCACAAGCGATAAGTGGCCGTGGGCATCCTGAATAGCGTGTAGATGCTCAATCAGTAGATCACGCTGTTGCAAACGTGCATTAAGGCGTTCATCGCCTAATAGACTGCGCAGTGCCGCCAGCGCAACAGGAGCCACATCGCGCCCTTTCGGGTAACCACGGCGGCGACGATGCGTAGAGTGAGAATAAGACGTCATAGCACGCTATCCAAAGGCTATTTAAAAGGGCCATCTGCAAAAGTTGCTAGCCCATCAGAGGATTACTGGCCAGTCACATAATGCAGCTAGTTTTCACACGAAAATGTATAAACCGACATTTTTCATCACAGCCGTCTGCAACATGCAGCCACCTGACGGGTCGTAGTAGTGCTAAACAGCGTTTTAAAAGCATAGAGCTTAACTCACGTTAGTGAAACCAAGGCATTACACTGGTGCAATGCGGCACGCTGCCAGACGGCTCTCTCATGGGAATGTTACTGGCAACGTACGTAGGTAATCTCTATTATCTGCCGTCTTTTTAATAGGATAAGTTAGGAGCGTGACATGGATAAACGAGCACCTTGGATCATCACGCTCTTATTAATAACCGCTCTAAACGCGACGCAAGCGTTTGGCGGCAACTCTTTCAAAATAATCACTTCATTTAGTGTCATTGAGGACCTCGTTGAGCGGGTGGCGGGTAGCGATATCACTATTACTAACCTTATCCCGCCGGAGGAAGATGTTCACCGCTGGGAGCTGACGCCCCCCAATGTGCTCGCCATTGAAGAAGCAGACATTATTTTTTACAACGGTTTTGGCTTAGAGCCATGGATGCGCCATGTAGAAGCGATGGCCCACGACAACCTAACCCTTACGGCCATCGCCGAAAACGCCGACTACGCCCCGCTGCCCCTTACAATGGGTCAGTTTAAAGGGAGCACGAACCCCCATATGTGGATGGACCCCAAAGGGGCAGCCGCTTACATCGATGTGATTGCGCAAACGCTAAGCGACCACTACCCCGAACATGCCGAAGCGTTTAACGCGCGGGCTAAAGACGCTCATGAGGCGCTAGCGCAGCTAGACCAGCAGCTGTTAGAGCGCTTGCAAGGTATCCCCCAAACCAATCGCCAACTGGTAACCAGTGAGGCAGGCATGCACTATTTTGCGCGCGCCTATGGGTTTGAGTACGACGCTATTTGGGGTGTCAATCATGAAACATTTGGCAGTGCTCAAGCGATGGCGGCCATGAGTAGGCGTTTGGTGGAAAAACGCCCTCAGGCGCTGTTTTATGAAAGCACGGTGCCGTGTATCCATATGGACGCTCTTGCCCGAGAGATAAACGTAAGCCTTAAAGGCCCGCTTTATGTGGACACGCTGGGTGCGAGCGACAGCCCTGCTTACAACTACCCTGCCATGCTGCGCCAAAACGTGGAGCAGCTCCACGAAGGGCTAGGCGGGGCGCGACCAGAGTGAGCATTTCTTCTATTTAGCGTGAACACGTAAGCGCTAACGCAGATTATTCGGTCAGTGCCAGCAGTGAGCTAATTAACAGGTCAGGCTGGCTCTGCGCTATTGGCTCGCCGTGGTTATAGCCATAGGGCAACGCCACGGTGGTAAAGCCCGCGGCTTTGCCTGCCGCTATATCGTGACGGGAGTCGCCGACCATCACGCTGGCTGAAGGCGGAATATCCAACGTTTGAGCAGCGTGTAACAACGGTAACGGGCTGGGCTTTTTCTCGTCCAGAGTATCGCCGCCCAGGCAAAGGGCAAACAGCGGTAGCAGTTCAAAGTGACTTAAGATAGGCGCGATAAAACGTTCGGGCTTGTTAGTGATTAACACCAGCGCATAGCCTTTTTCGTGCAAAGCTTTGAGCGTTGACTGTACCCCAGGATAAAGCTGAGTAAGCGCATTGGGTGCAGCGCTGTAGTGGCGCATAAAAGCGTCATACGCACTGGCTTGTAAGGCTTGATCCGGTGCCTGCTCAGTCGCCCAGGTTAGCGCTCGCTCCACTAACACCGGCGCGCCGTTACCCACCCAGTCGCGCACGTGCTCTTCGCTGGGCGCTGTTAGGCCAACCTCATTCAGCGCGTTTTGGACGGCTACCGCCAGATCCGGCACTGAATCAATCAAGGTGCCGTCTAAATCAAAAGCAATTAACCGCTTGCCCTGCAAAATGGTGTGCACGCTGCTGTTCTCCTATTAGGCCTCGTGAGGCGCTACTGACTTACCGCCATTCCCATTACTTTTATTATCTTACCCGTTTAGCACGTCGTCAGGCAGGCTAGAAGGTTCTATGCTGTGGCTATAA
Organism: Vreelandella venusta; assembly: GCF_044809155.1. Lineage (GTDB taxonomy): Bacteria > Pseudomonadota > Gammaproteobacteria > Pseudomonadales > Halomonadaceae > Vreelandella > Vreelandella venusta_B. Next base: position 1,043,838 of record NZ_CP085241.1, on the reverse strand, counting down.
TTAGCAAGGAGAGCAGAATGGCGATACCACGAATTGTGATCGTTGGCGGTGGTGCAGGCGGGTTAGCCCTCGCCACACGCCTGGGTAAAACACTCGGTAAAAAACAGCGCGCAGAGATTATCTTACTGGACCGCAACGCCACCCATGTATGGAAGCCACTTCTGCATGAGCTGGCAACCGGCGCGCTTAACTCCAGTATGGATGAAGTCGATTACCGAGGACACTCAAGTGCCCACCACTACCGCTACCAGCGCGGCTCGCTGGAAGGCGTTGATCGCGATAAAAAGGTCATTCAACTTTCCCCCATTTTGGATGAGGACGGCGATGAAGTCCTGCCCGCCCGCGAGCTCACCTACGATCATCTTGTGCTAGCGCTCGGCAGTGTTTCAAACGATTTTGGTACGGAAGGTGTCGCAGAACACTGCCACTTTATAGACTCGCCCCAGCAAGCTAAGGCGTTTCAGCATCACATGATTAACACCTTTTTACGCTATACCGATCCAGCACTGCGCCAGCATACTCAACTCACTATTGGCATTGTGGGGGGCGGCGCGACCGGCGTTGAGCTTTCTGCAGAACTGTTAGATGCCTCGCGCTTGCTTAATGCCTATGGCGTTACGGCCCTCGACCACCAGAACATTAGCGTGCATTTAATTGAAGCTGCGCCACGCTTACTGCCCGCTCTTTCTGAGCGAATTGGTCATACCGTTAAGCAAGAGTTAGAGAGCATGGGCGTGCAGGTGCATGTCGACACGGCGATCCAACAGGCAGAGGCATATCAGTTAGTCACCGGCGATGGGCATGTGATCGAAACCGATTTGAACGTGTGGGCAGCAGGGATTAAAGCCCCGCCATTTTTGGCTGCACTCGGCCTAACCACCAATAAGAAAAACCAGATTAGCGTACACCAAACGCTGCAGAGCGTTGATGACCCGCATATCTTTGCCATGGGCGATTGCGCTAGCTGCCCTCAAGGGAAGGACAGCACTGTGCCACCCCGCGCCCAGGCCGCCCACCAGCAAGCCAAGCTGCTGGCTAAAAACATGGTCAACGCGCTAGAAGAAAAGCCTTTGAGAGACTTTGTATACCGCGACCACGGCTCGCTGGTGTCGCTGGCTCGCTACGATGCAGTGGGCAACTTAATGCGCAGCTCTGCCTCAAAGGGGCTATTTTTAGAGGGCTGGCTGGCGCGTCAGGCCTATGCGTCGCTCTACCGCATGCACCAGCTCTCTATTCATGGCGCCCCTAAAACTGGGCTGGCCTGGCTAGTTGATAAGTTAAACCGCTACCTGAAACCCCGCATGAAGCTTCATTAAAGGGTTGTCTTAGCCCTGCGCCTTTGCCAGCTCGTTGCGCATCTGCTGAATCACGCTGTCATAACCATGGGGGTCGCTGGATTGATGGGCGCTAAAAATCGCTGAGCCGGCCACAAACGTGTCGGCACCAGCAGCGGCGATGTCGGCAATGTTGTCGACTTTCACGCCGCCGTCGATCTCTAAGCGAATTGGCCGACCAGATGCATCAATACGCGCCCGCGCTTCGCGCAGTTTATCCAGGGTACCAGGAATAAACGACTGGCCGCCGAAGCCTGGGTTCACGCTCATAAGCAGCACCATGTCGATTTTGTCCATCACGTAATCAAGGTACGAAAGCGGAGTCGCTGGGTTAAACACCAGCCCCGCTTTACAGCCACTATCGCGAATCAGCTGTAGCGAGCGATCTACATGCTCAGAGGCTTCCGGGTGAAACGTGATGTAACTCGCCCCGGCCTCACTAAAATCACCAATCATACGGTCAACCGGCTTGACCATCAGATGCACATCAATAGGCGCTGTCACGCCGTGTTGGCGCAGCGCCTTGCACACCATTGGCCCGATGGTCAGGTTCGGCACGTAGTGGTTGTCCATTACGTCGAAGTGAACAATATCAGCACCGGCGGCCAACACGTTATCGACCTCCTCGCCAAGCCGCGCAAAATTAGCGGAGAGAATCGAAGGGGCAATCAGAAAGTCGTGCGCAGCGGACATAGTGGGTTCCTTGGTGGCCAGGAGAAGTAAGCCTATATCTTACCAGAGCCACCCTCGAAGCCCCATCTTGCTGAAGGGGGCACCCTGCACAAAGACACACACCTATATTCTTAAAAAGAATATAAAACACAATTGTAATTCCACAATCACAGGTATAACCTTAGTGCCATTGCGACAACATCGCCCCGAATCTAAGGAACTTGCCATGCCTTTACCTACCTTTTCACGCCCTCTTTTCCGCCGCAGCCTGCTATCCATTGCACTGGGCGTAACGGTGGCCAGCGCCGCTATATCCGGCACTGCCGCTGCCCAAGAGCGCGAGCTGTTGAACTCTTCCTACGATATCGCCCGCGAGCTTTTCAGCGCTATCAATCCAGAGTTTCAAGCCTGGTGGCAAGAAGAGCACGGCGAAGAGATCGCCATTAGCCAATCCCACGGTGGTTCCTCTGCCCAGGCCCGTGCCATCATGCAGGGCCTGCGTGCCGACGTGGTAACGTTCAACCAGGTCACCGACGTTCAGGTACTGGCCGATGCAGGCCTAGTGGCTGAAGACTGGCAGGACGCGTTTGATAACAATGCCTCACCCTACTATTCCACTACCGCGTTCTTGGTCCGCAAAGACAACCCGAAAGGGATTGAAAGCTGGGATGACCTCGTGAAAGAAGACGTGCAAATGGTCTTCCCTAACCCCAAAACCTCTGGCAACGGCCGCTATACCTATCTAGCCGCCTGGGGCTTCGCCGAGAACGCGTTTGACGGTGACGAAGAGCAAGTCCAGGACTTTATGCGCACGTTCCTGCGCAACGTAGCCGTCTTTGATACTGGCGGCCGAGGGGCTACCACCAGCTTTATCGAGCGCGGCATCGGCGATGTGCTGATTAGCTTTGAGTCGGAAGTGAATAACATCCGTAGCGAGTACGGCAGCGATGATTACGAAGTCATCGTGCCGCCGGTCAGCGTCCTGGCCGAGTTCCCAGTCGCAGTGGTTGAGCCTAACGCAGAGCGCAACGGCAATAGCGACTTAGCTCAGGCGTATCTTGAGTACTTGTACAGCGAAGATGCCCAGCGCCAACTGGCGGGCTTTAACTACCGGGTTCACAACGAAACAGTCGTTGCCGAGTTTGCCGATCAATTCCCCGACACCGAGCTGTTTGAAGTAGAAAATGTGTTTGGCAGCTGGGAAGAAGCAATGGAGACCCATTTCGAAGGCGGTGCTCTGCTTGATCAACTCCAACGTCGTTAACGGTACCCCATGAGCCAGCTAGCAATATGGCGGTCCGGCAGCGCACGCGTGCTGCCGTGCTTTGGCCTATCGATGGGAATCAGCGTTTTGTTCATTTCGCTGGTACTCCTTCTCCCGATCACCGGGCTATTTGGCCAGTTGGCAGAGCTTAGCCTAGCCGAGTACTTCGCGATTATTACCGAGGGCCGTGTGGTGGCCAGCTATATGGTCACTATAGGCGCTGCGGCCGTGGCGGCGCTGGTGAATGCGGTGTTTGGCCTGCTACTTGCCTGGGTACTTGTGCGCTACGAGTTTCCCGGCAAGCGTCTTTTAGATGCCTTAATGGATCTGCCCTTTGCGCTGCCTACGGCAGTCGCCGGCATCACGCTGGCCACGCTGTATGCAGGTAACGGCTGGATGGGCCGCTTATTAGAGCCGCTCGGCTTCCAAGTGGCCTACACCTGGGTTGGCATTGCGCTGGCCATGGCGTTTACCAGCATTCCCTTTGTGGTGCGTACCGTGCAGCCGGTGCTGGAAGACTTACCTGCAGAAGTGGATGAAGCCGCGATGTCCCTTGGCGCCAGCGACGGCGTGGCGTTTCGCCGGGTGATTATGCCGCATCTCTGGCCGGCACTGGTTACCGGCACCGGGCTTGCCTTTGTGCGCTCGCTGGGTGAGTTCGGGGCAATTATTTTTATCGCCGGCAATATGCCCTACGAAACGGAAATTACTGCGCTGATGATCTTCGTCAAACTGCAGGAGTATGACTACGCTGGCGCCTCGGCCATTGCCTCCGTCGTGCTTATTGTGTCACTGGCCCTTCTGCTGGCAATCAATATTTGGCAAGGCCGCTTTGTGCGCCGCTTGCATGGAGGAAAAGGCTAATGCGCAGGATTGGTGACGCACCCGCTGTGCGGCGTTTACTGATTGGCGCCGCACTGCTGTTATCAGCGCTATTTTTGCTGCTGCCGCTGGTGGCCATTTTCGCCCAGGCGTTTTCTCAAGGCGTGATGGTCTTTTGGGCCAACGTCAGCAATACCTTCACGCTGCACGCCATTGGCCTCACGCTTGTTATCGCGCTGATGACTATTCCAGTTTGTCTGGTATTTGGCATCGCGCTTGCGTGGCTAGTGACCCGCTTTAGCTTCCCAGGCCGACGCATTCTGCAAACGCTGATCGATATTCCGTTTGCCGTTTCCCCCGTTGTGGCCGGGCTTATTTATCTGTTGCTCTATGGTCGCAATGGCTGGATCGGCAGCTGGCTAGACACGCACGACATTCAGCTCATGTTCGCTTGGCCAGGCATTTTAATGGTGACAATTTTCGTCACCTGCCCCTTCGTGGCACGCGAGCTGATTCCGCTGATGCAGGCCCAAGGCTCGCGAGAAGAGGAAGCCGCCGTAACGCTGGGTGCTGGCGGCTGGACGACCTTTCGGCGTGTCACGCTCCCGAACATTCGCTGGGCGCTGCTGTACGGGATTATCCTCACTAACGCGCGCGCCGTCGGTGAATTTGGCGCCGTTTCGGTGGTCGCAGGCGCTATTCGTGGCAAGACAAACACCTTACCACTGCACCTTGAACAGCTTTATCAGGATTACAACGCGGTAGGCGCATTTTCGAGCGCTGCGCTGCTGGCCCTTATTGCCCTGTTAACCCTTGCGGCCAAGGCAGGCCTGGAATGGCGCGCATCGCGCCAGGAGGCATTTTTATGAGCATTCGCCTACAGAACATCGCAAAGCACTTTGCCAATACCCAGGCGCTTGAACCGATTAACCTGGATATTCACGAAGGAGAATTAGTCGGCCTCCTTGGCCCATCCGGTTCAGGAAAAACCACTCTGCTGCGAATTATTGCGGGCCTAGAGAGCGCCGACCGCTCGCCACAGCCGGGTAAAATTCTGTTTGGCGACCGCGATGTCACTAACGTTCACGTGCGTGATCGCCGTATTGGCTTTGTGTTTCAGCACTACGCGCTATTTCGCCATATGAGCGTCTACGACAACGTAGCGTTTGGCCTCACCGTGATGCCAAAAAAGCGCCGCCCCTCTAGCGGCGAGATTCGCGCACGGGTGTTCAGGCTGCTAGAAATGGTGCAGCTACAGCATTTAGCAAACCGTTTGCCTGCCCAGCTCTCAGGCGGCCAGCAGCAGCGTGTATCGCTGGCTCGAGCCTTGGCCGTAGAGCCTGACGTGCTGCTGCTAGACGAGCCGTTTGGGGCGCTGGATGCCAAGGTACGCCAAGACCTGCGCCGCTGGCTGCGCCGCCTGCATGAAGAGCTTAACTTTACCAGCGTATTTGTTACCCACGATCAAGAAGAGGCACTGGAGCTATCTGACCGCGTAGTGGTGATGAGTAACGGGCGTATCGAACAAATTGACACGCCTGAAACGCTCTATCGCGCACCCAAGAACCGTTTTGTATTTGAATTTCTTGGCGATGTTAATCACTTAGAGGGTAAGGTACGCCAAGGGGTGCTCACCTGCGGCGATGCTCATCTTAATGTTGACCTGCCTGACGGTGATGAAGAACTCTTGCTACGCCCGCATGAAGTGCGCCTTGCTCTGCAGCCTAGTGCTGAAAGCCACCTGCCGGTGACCATTACGGCTATCTCACCGGTAGGTGCCGAAGTGCGTGTCGAATTAGAAGCCGACTGGCTGGCTAAACCGTGGCTTGCAACGGTGCGCCATGCGGATTTTGAGCAGCTTCAGATGCGCCGAGGGCAACGTCTGTTTGCTCACCCCCGTCAGTGGCACCGATTTAAAGAAGATATACCCGCCCCTGAGAAACACACTCGGGCAGCATAAGTGACAGCGCTGGAGCTAGGCTTTGCTTTTAAAAATACGCCAACGTATTATCGGCTCAGCTTTTTTGCATACTGTTACGCTCTAAAGAGCGATGATCTTTCACCACGGTGACTGCGGAGAACCCTATGCGTCGGCGCCACTTTTTACGCTTTTCCGGGGCACTGCTGGCCAGTGTTTTACTGGCAGGCTGTGCAAGCCCTCAATACCTTCAGCTGAGCCCCGAACGCAGTGCGAGCGTGCCGCAAACGGGTTCCGGACAGCAAGTCACCGTCATTGCATCAGACGCGCGAAGCAGTGAAGTCATTGGGACGCGCTCTGGCGGTACGATGTCCACCGCGCAAATTACCGTCAATAGCCACGAGCTAATTCCACGCTTGCAGGCAGAAGCCGAGCGCGCTGTGCGTGATATGGGGTTCAACCCTACCCGCGAAGCTGCACAGGGGCGCCCAACGCTGAAGCTTGAACTTGCCAGCCTCAACTATGGCCGTGGCGACAGCGGCCAACCGCTGGTGGATGAAGCACGCATTGAAGGGGTGTTTCGAGCGATTGCCGAAAATAAAGGCACGACTTATACAGGCACCTACACGTCACGTCGTACCCAGGGCTATGCCATTAAGCCCGGCGAAGACACGAATACACGTATGCTGAATGACCTGTTAAGCGACGGCTTGAACCGCGCGTTCAGCGACCCAGAGCTGGGCCGCCTGCTTGCTCGCTAATGTTTGAGCACCAAAACCGATTCGCAATCCCTGGCTCGTATAGCAAATGGCATAGCTAATTAAAGCGCTAAACGGCGCGGACACACTAAACGTGTGGACCGCGCCTTTTTAATGCCCACACGCTTTCACTGCGCCCCCGATCGTCGGCTTCGCCATGTGCTAACAGCTCGACCTGGAAATTAGCTGTGAACAAACGCTCAATTTCGCTCCCCGGCACGCTAAATGGCGGCCCCGCCTCATGATCCCCGTGTGACAAGCTGACAAGCAAGCCTTGGGCACCCGGCGGCACTAGCTGGGCTAAATGAAACGCGTAGCGCTCTCGTGTGGCAGGAGGCAGGGCAATCAATGAAGCGCGGTCGTAAAACGCGCCCACTTCGGCAGCCTGCTTAATATGCAGATGAAAAAAGTCGCCGCACCATAGCTCAACGCTGCCCTGACGAGACACATCAAAATCTGCCTGGGTATAGCGGGAGACACCGGCACTCCGCTGGGCAAAAAACTGCTCAATGGCCTCCGGCGCCAGCTCAATGCCTAGCACCGGATGTCCTTGATCTGCCAACCAGCGCATATCCAGGCTCTTACCGCAAAGCGGCACCAGCACTTTAGCGCCCGGCGTTACGCCCAGCGTTGGCCAATAGCGCACCAACGCCGGATGCGTATCGGATAGGTGGAAGCCGATACGCCCCTCTTGCCAGCGCTGACGCCATGGGTTCTCCATCTCGGTTACCTCGCTTAAAACCAGCGATCACGCTTCTTACGACGACGTGGCAAGTGAGGAACAATCAACCCCACAAGCAGTCCAGCGCCCGCCACACCGCCGCCATACATGAAATAGCGCATGAGCAAGTCTTCTTCCTGGGTGTCCAAGCGCGCCTGAAGCGCCCGAACCTGCTGGCGCGACTGATCGGCTTCACTGTCCAATTCGTGATTGCGAGCTTCTAACTCGGCAATACGCTGCTCGCGCACTTCCAGAGTTTCCCGCATGGAGCTAACGCGCTGCTCCCAGGTTGCATTGATTCCGTCCAACTCTTCCGTCAGTTCACTTACTTGGCTTTCCAGTACTGGCAACTGTTCACGGGCACTGGGCGTTTGCTGTAATTCGCTGCTTAATACCCACACCGTATCACCATTGTTACCGCGTACGCGGGTGTAGTCACCACTGGTTTCGAGCATTTCTACTTGCTCACCCGCGTTCAATGTCCCCACGATGCGGTAACCATCAGTAGGCCCGCTTCGCACATAGGTGCTTAACTCATCGCTCACCCAGGCTTGGCTCTCTGATTGGGCGAACGCAGTAGTTCCGCTAACGCTTAACAACATACCTACGGCAGCGGCATAACAACTCAAACGAAATTTGTCTACTTGCATGACGTCATGTCCTGATCATAAAAACGAGCGCTGGCCGACGAAGCCACCCGCACGTATCGCTAAGCTTTGCGCTTGTCTTAGGCGCTTACCCTTCTCCGCGGGGAGGCAGCGGAAAGGGACGAGGAAACTCTGCAACACGGGCATCGCTTTTAACTGCCTTTAAGGGCCCCTCTCGCTCCACTTCATCAATGCGTACAATGGCATTGAGCGGCAGATAACTACGCTTTACGCCTTCAAAAGTGCGCTGCAGCTTTTCTGCTCCTGGATCAACGACTACCCGCGATGCATCGTCAAAGACAAACTCCTCGACTTCAATAAAGCCCCAGAGTTCGCTCTGAAAGATTTCTCTTACGTATAAATCCCAAATTTCACCCTGTTGGTGAACCACTACACGATAAATCGGCTTGGCCGCCATCTTGGCCTATTCCTCTTGCCACTTGAAGGTAACGTTACCGCGCCTAGCCTACCATACTCCGGGGTTGCCCCTTTAGCAGACATCATCGAAAACGGCGCTTTCCTTATTTGACAGCCTCACAGGCCACTAATTAGCCGGTGGTAGCGCCTATCGTGTATGGTGAGTTGGTGGTAAGGCAGTTTTTTCCACCCACCCCAGGAGTTACCATCTATGCAAAAAGATCCCAATAAGGGTTACATCGCTCTATTAGGTTGGAGCCTCAATGCGATCGAAGCCGCAGAGACGTTTGACCGACGCTACATAGTGGTGGCACCTGATTGGGCAGAAGAGTATTGCCAAAAACATGATATTCCTTACGTAGCGTGGAATTTTGAACGCCTCAACGACCGTTCAATGGAAATTGCCGAAACGCTGAAAGAGAAAGGCGTCGATGTGGCTATCCCGCTTTACGAAGAAACGGTTGAGTGGGCCGGCGCGATTAACTCCCTGCTACTAGACAATCCGCGCATTTATGGCCAATCGCTGTTACTGCGTGATAAAGCACTGATGAAGCGGCGCGCCCAACTAGGCGGTATACGCGTGGGCATTTTTGAAGAAGCCCATGATAAAGAGGACGTTGTTCGCTTTCTTAAACGGGTGAATCAGACCCTGCTTAAGCTAGACGGTGATCCCAACGACCCCATCCATCTCAAAGCATTCGATAAAGCAGGCTGTCTCGGTCACCGCGTCATCCGCACGCCGGATGAAGTCGACTCTATACCCGATGAAGAGTTTCCGGTATTGATGGAATCCCACCTGGACGGCTGGGAGTTTGCTGTTGAAGCCTGGATTCACGATGGCAAAATTGCCTTCCTGAATATTTCCGAGTACGTCAAGCTGGGCTATTCGGTGTTTGTGCCTGCTTCGCCAGAGCTTGAAAAATATCGAGAGAAAATTGTCGCTCAAATTGAAAAGCTGATTAAAGCATTTGATATCGAATTTGGTCTTATTCATCCCGAATACTTCGTTACCAGCGACGGTGAGATGTACTTTGGTGAGGTTGCCTACCGGCCTCCAGGCTTTAAGGTCTTTGAACTACTGGAGCGTGTTTACGGCTTTAATGCCTATCAAGCCTCCATGCTGGTGTTTGACCCGAAAACCACCCGTGAAGAAGTTGCTGCGTTCTTCCCAAAAGAGGTCGAAGATGCAAACGGCTTCGCGGGCTGCTTCGGCGTTTATCCTCGCCGTCGTGTTGTCAGCCGCTTAGAGATTCCCGCAGAGACCGAGGATCATCCCTATTTTGAGTCTCATGAGCTGAGCACCCCAGTGGAAGAAACCGTCACTAAACGCACCGCGTTTGGTACCCACTGGGGCTTGATCTACTTTAAAGGTGAGGACGCGCATACTATCCGCGATCTTTTAAAACGCCAAGAGGATCTCGACTTCTATGTATAATCCCCGCTACGGCAAGGGTAAGGAGTCTATGTGACGAACCACCAAGAGGTCTCTTCACCTGAAGATGCCAAGCTCAACGAACTATTGAGCAACTTTGATGATGCGGTGCGCCTGCTTTCGCAGGCGCCTGAGTTCTCCAAAGTAGCAAAACTACCTCGCGTGTTGGATACCGCGCGGCGCGTCTTAATGCTAGAGGGCGGCTGTGCCGCCCTTGAGGCACGCGCGGTGGATTTTGAATCCGCCGGCGTATTTGAAGGCTCTGATTGGGCAACCCCCCAATATTTAATCCCTACGCTAACCACCTTTGCACTGAAGAGTGCCGATGCGAATGTCGTCGTCATTGAAACATTAAGCGAGCTGCGGCTACTGGCTGTTGCGAAGGGTGGTTATCTGCATTCGCTGGTCTCCCAGGAGCATGCTCATCACTATTTAACCCAAGTGATGGCTATTAACCTGTGGCTGCTGTTTCACGCGCCAAGCGAAGCCGAACGTGAAACCCAAGGCCGGTTAGCCAATATTCCGCGTCAGCTCTTTCAGCATCTCGCTAATCGCATTGGCTATGAGCATGTCATTGATCAACTGATTGACGAAATCTGGCGAATCCTCAAGCAGCGTCCGATCCAGGTCGATGCCATTAAGCAAATGATTACCCAGATCGCCCTGTGCCAAGTGAATCCAGACATTGATTTAGGGTCGAGCGGCCAAGGGGCTGACAGGCTGGTTAGCTCACTTTACGGGCCAACCCAGGCCTGCCGTGAAGACCCAGGCGTTGCGCTTTATCGTGAACGCCTGGAGCGGATGGACAGCGCTGCATTGCAAGCGGAATCCACCGGTTTTGCCCGCGCCATGCACGATACGGGGTTAGTATCGCCCTACCATGCCGTATTGATGCGCTACCTGCTGGAAGAGGGCGATCACCTACTCTCTGAGGCACTAGGGCTATCTGCTACCGGCCGCGACTGCCTGTTGTGCTACCGTGAGCTGGTGCACGCACTCATTCGTAGCGGCGTTTACCCGGCTACCGCCCAGGCCGTTTATGGCTTAGCACTGCTGCTGGAGCGTGGAATTCTTTATCAACCTCCCGTGGCTCCGGCCATGTGGCGCCAGCTCAACCTACAGCTTTCTGAGTGGGCTGAGTCACGGCTCACCATTGCTTATGGTGATTATGCTTCACCACGGGCGCGCTTGATTGAAGGCGTGCTCTGTATGTTGGGGTTACCGCTCGGCGTTGGCCAGGGTAACAACCCCACTTGCCAGTCGGCTCGGGCACTCTCCATGTGGGCCTATAACGACCCCGACTACCTGCTGCAAATGGTGACCTGGGCGGCGCGTGACGATGAAATTATTATGCATTTCGAAGGCCAACCTATCTCATCCATGGAAAGCGCGCTGGGCGTTGCCTCCGAGCTACCCATGGACCTGGATCCGGTCTCACTGATTGTCGTCCCCCATCTAGACCGTATTTATGCCGAAATGGGCAGGCGTTGTATTGGCCGTGAAGGCGACCCCCACCGCTGGGTAAACCCTGAATTTCACGGCTGGTGGTCAGGCCGCGGATTTAGCATCAATGTCGACGTTGCCACCGGCCAGCTATGCAGCGTGGATGATTTCGTGCGCCACTTCTACGCCAGCTATCACCCGTACTACAACGGTAATCAACCGCTTATACACCCGCAGCCGGCCGGTATCGCAGTGACCGACAGCGCCGCCCGCTTCATTGGTTGGCACGCCATCACGATTTTGCGTGCGTCACTCGACCCAAATGACGTAATGCGCATCTACTTCTATAACCCTAATAACGATAGCGGGCAAAACTGGGGTGATGAGGTCAAAGTCAGCACTGCTGGTAACGGTGAACGGTTTGGCGAAGCCTCACTGCCGTTCGACCAGTTCACTTCTCGACTGTATATTTACCACTATGACCCACTAGAGCGGGGCGAACCTGCCAAAGTTACGGAGGAGGAGCTTGAAAGCGTTAAAGGCTATCTTCACCGTAGCTGGGGAGCTACCCGATTGCCGCCTACCGAGCTTCAGGCAGACCAAGGCCCCAACACACCGCCAGAAGGGCCTTAATAGCTGCTGTTAACAACCCCATAGACACCATGATTCGACTCGATCAACTTTTGGTCAGCCAAGGGCTGGCTAATTCACGCACCCGCGCCCAGCGTCTGATACGCAACGGCCGCGTTCAGCTTGCCGATGGCCGCACGCTTAATAAGCCTTCAGAAAAGTGGCCAATCGACACGCCACTCAACGTGGAAGATGATCCGGAGGAGCGCTATGCCTCCCGCGCCGGACTGAAGTTAGAGGGCGTTTTGCACGCGCTCAACATGCGCCTAGAGGGGCGAGGCGTATTAGATATTGGCCAATCGACCGGCGGGTTCACCGACTGCGCCCTGCAGTTTGGCGCGCGCCACGTCGTTGGCGTCGAAGTAGGTCACGACCAGCTCGCTAACCATTTACGAAACGACCCGCGAGTGACTTGCCTGGAAAGACTCAACGCCCGCGAAATGAGCCGCGCTTCGGCGCTATTGAGCGCGCTTGCTGAATGGCCGATTGATCTGGCGGTGATGGATGTCTCGTTTATCTCGCAAACGCTCATTCTGCCCGAGATTGCAGCGCTGCTACCCACCGATGGGCAGCTACTTTCGCTGGTCAAACCGCAGTTTGAACTAGAGCCAAATGCCCTCGACAAACGCGGCGTGGTGCGCGACCCTCGCCGCTTCGCTGAGGTAGAACAGAAAATCCGCACCGCCTGCCAGCAGTACGGGCTCGTTATTAGCCACTGGCAGGAGAGCCCGATTACCGGCGGTGACGGCAATCGGGAGTTTCTGCTGTTCGCCAGTAAGCGCTAGGCCAGCGCATTCGGCGTTGCGTTGGGGATCAGCTGAGGTTAGCGGGTGGCAAACGCTTCGCCGACTGCACTTTGACGGACTCGCCCTCGTCAGGGTGCAGCCATACATCCATTTGCTCGAATGCGACGCGCACCCCAGCTTCACGGAACAGTTCATCCACGCGGCAGTTCACTTCGTCGGCGGCAAACAGCCGATCCACCAAGTCATTAACAAAGATGCGCAGCTCAAAGTTCAAGCTGTGCTGCCCATAGCTTAGGCAAAACACTTGAGGCTCCGGGTCGCTTAACACCCGTTCGTTCTCGTCAGCTGCTTGGCGCAGCAACTGATGCACTAACGGCAGGTCAGACCCGTGGGAGACACCATAAGTGAGCACCACTCGAGTCACGTTATCCGAAAGCGACCAGTTAATCAGCTGGTCGGTTACAAAGGTTTTATTAGGAATAATAATCTCTTTGCGATCAAAGTCAGTGACCGTGGTGGCTCGGATACGTATCCGGCTAACAGTGCCATGCAGGTTGCCTATCGTAATCGTGTCGCCAATCCGAATGGGCCGCTCAAACAGAATAATCAGACCAGAAATAAAGTTGGCAAAGATCTCCTGCAAACCAAAGCCCAGCCCCACACTCAGCGCCGCTACCAACCACTGCAGCTTATCCCAGGACACTCCCAACGTGGCTAACGCCATCACAACGCCCGTCCCGACGATGGTGTAAGAGAGCAATGAGCTAATCGCATAGGCGCTCCCCTGCTTAAGCGCTAACCGCGAAAGCACCATCACTTCTAACAAGCCCGGTAAATTACTGGCCATAATAAAGGTGAGCGCAACAATCAGCAGTGCGGTGAAAAAATCCGATATGGAGAGGGTGTCGCCAACGAGATCTCCCTCTTCGGCATTCCACAGCGCTACATGGTCCAAGTACCCCAATACCGTCAGCAGATCCGCCCACACCAAATAGAGCAGCGCACTGAAGCCAATTAACAAGATAAGTTTCGAGAGGCGCAGCGATTGGGTATTGATCTTCTCCATATCCAGCGGCGGCTCTTCAACGACCTCTAACCCACCTTCAGCGCCTTCTTGCACCATGGCGCGGCGCCGGGCCAATGCGCGGCGATAAGCCAGCCTGCGCGCCGCCACTGCGAGGCTACGCACCACGGTAGCTTCAACCACTACCCATAGCCCTAAAAGGTAGAGCGTAATCGCAAAGCGCCCTACCAAGCGCAGCGCGGTGTACTCATACCCCCAAGCAACTAAGCCCAGCAATACGAGTGGCACCGAAGCCATCGCTAGCCCAAGTATCAAACGGAAGAGCCTTACGCCAAAAAAGGGCACATGGGAGAGGATCAGCCGTCCTAGCCACCAGCTCATGGCAAGTAGCCCTATAGAAAATAACCCCATGGCCACTGGGCGCAGCGCCAAGGGGGTCTCCATCTGTTCCGACATAGCGGCAATAGCCACGACAGGGGTCAGCGCAACGCCTAACCCGCCAAGTAATTGACGTAGCCGTGCGTTATAGCCAGGCGACCAGGTAAAGTGGCGCTCGGCCACGCCGTCAGCCACCAGTAAACGGCGCCCTAGCGCAATCACTCCCCAGCTCAAACTCAGCTGTAAAAGCGCAGGTGCTAAGCTGTAAGCCAACGCGCCCTCTGCTGACTTAAGCCCAACGCCCATGCCCGCCAATGCCAGTGGCCCAGGGCTAGCTAGCAGCACATTGAGCAACACAGCTTTCGGCGTATGCAGCTGGGTGTCGCTTTTTAAGCGTCCAATCTGCGAATGGATCAATGCCAAGCGAGTTTTAATGCGTCGCCGCAGACCAACCAATAAAAGGCTTACCAAAAGCAGCGGAGCGCCGCTTAGCAGGTGCCACGAAAGCCCCTGCCAGCGATTCGGCAAAATAGCGCGCCACTCACCCTCTCTCCATTCAGTGCCCAGATTGCTCGGCAATTGGCGTAGCCAGTTAACGTCTAACGGGCGGCTATTTGCCACCCAGAACAGCTGCTCGTCAATGGTGGCGCGTAAGCTACGCGTGGTCATAAATAGCTGCTGCTGGTTGAGCTGCAACTCAATGGCGGAACTGAGCAAGCTGCCGTAAGCCTGCTCAAGTTGTTCAACCAGCTCACGGCGAGATTGATAAAGCCGCGTAAGCGAGTCAACCAAGCTCGGCGTGACGTCGACTCCCGCCTCTTGCAGCCGTTGGCTGGCTAGGCGCTCGCCTTGGCGCAGCTGATCACGCTGGCGAATCAAATCAAACTGCTTTAAGCGCAGATCTGCAATTTCGTCCTGTAAATCGCGCCGAGGGGCGATAGCCGGCAACGACTGGCGCTGCTCGCGTAGAATGCGTGACAGCAGTTGACTACCGCGAATCGCGTCTAGCTGCTCATTAAGGCTACGCTGCAGCTGACGCACTTGATCAAGCTGACGCTGAGTCTCAATGTTTTCCCGCACAATGCCGTTCGCACGATCGGTGGCGCGCAGTAGCTCAAGACTCAGCGTTTGGTTGATCTGCTGAGCATTGAGCACGACGGGATGACCTTCCGCGATGAGCGGATCATCTCGGGCGGCATCGGCAATCGCCTGCTCAGACTGCAAACGGCGCTGGCGATCGATGACGCCTTGTAGCAAGTTCAGCTGTTGCTCTTGGTGCTCTATTTGTAGCGACAATAAGTCACGGCGCTGCTGGGCCAACTCGCGTAACCGGCTATTAGCGCTTAACTCCCGCTGATTTAAGTTAACCTCTCGCTCTGCCTGGGCCCGTTCAAGGCGTAGCTGAATCAGCTTTGCATCGTTTTGAGCGGAGAGCTGCCGTCCTTCAAGCAACGCTTCGCGTTCGTCGTACTCTCGTCGCAGGGTCTCGGCACGCTGCAGCGCATCGGAAATCGACTGTTGGGCACGCTCTGGCAGCGTTTGTGCGGCCAGCAGTTGGGAATTGACCTCGGCTAGCTGGCTCTCCAACTGCTGCAGTTCCACTACGGCTTCTGCTTGCTGAGTCTCCAACGCCTCCAGCGGCATATCGCTGAGGTTATCAACCGAGAGCTGAAGGCTCTCCTCTTCTGCCTCGTTTAACTCGCGCTCTAAACGAAGTAGCAGTTCAGGCGCTTGTGCAATACGCTGGTCGAGTGCATTCAGCCGCTCGTCGACAGCCATCAAACGCTCGTAGGCCTGGAGTGCGGCCTCCAGAGACTCTTTTTCGCGCAGCTGCTCTGGAGTTAGCTCACTTTCTTGATTGACGAGTTCTGCCAATCGCTCAGAAAGTTGCGACTGGGACGGTACCCCACTGGGGATATTCGCGTGTACGGCGGCAGCCCCGATACACATCGTAAAGACGACTGCCCAAACAATTTTTACGATCACCTCTACAGCGAATTTCACCACGCTTATCTGCCTCACCGACACTAAAAACCCGTGACTACGGGAAACAGCGCCATTGTCAGGCGTTCTTATCCCTAGCGCAATCTAGAGTAGTTGACTTACACCCGCAGCCTGTATAGAAACAAGCCTGATAACCGTTCCTTTTCTATTTGCGAGCCACGTTGATGGTCATCCGAAAACTGTTATGTACCGGCTTTATGGCACTCTTAGGCGCACAAGCATTCACCAATAGTGCGCTGGCGGAAACCCGTGAGGATGTTGAAGCGCGTATTCGCGCGTTAAATACTGAGCTTTATCAGCTCCGCCAACAGCTGCAGCAACTTGATGCTCCCGAAGAGGCGGACATGGGGCTACCGGTGGAACGGCTACCTGAAGAGGTAGCACTTGAGGATCTTAGCACTCGCCGTCAATTGGAGCAGGAATCCTCCCGCAACCCTTTCTCCATTACGACTCACCGAACAAATTACTTATTCCCGGTAAGCTACAACACGAATCAAAATGCCGAAAATTTTCGCAATGTCACCGAAGATAGCTCCCCAGATAGCGCAGAGGTAAAGTTTCAGTTCAGCGCTAAATTTAACTTAGTTCAGGATCTTTTCGGCGATGTTGGCGATATTTATTTTGGCTACACTCAGCGTAGCTGGTGGCAAGCGTACAATACCGATGCCTCCTCCCCTTTCCGGGAGACCAACTATGAACCTGAACTCTTTATTGATTTTGACAATGCCTGGAGCGCCTTAGGCTGGGTAAATACGCGCAACCGGCTTGCTTTTAATCACCAATCGAACGGCCGCTCAGCTCCACTCTCCCGCAGCTGGAACAGGGTTTATATGGAAAACACCTTTCAGCGCGGTGACTGGGCACTAACATTAGCACCGTATTGGCGCGTTCCTGAATCCGATAGCAGCGACGACAATCCTGATATTCAGCGGTTTCTAGGCTATGGCGATATCCGATTGGCGAAACGGCTGAATAATAACCATGAAATAGAAGGCTTGGTGCGGGGCAACCCAAGTGCTGGCAACTACGGCACGCAGGTTGATTACAGCTGGCCCGCGTTTAACGGCGTACGTGCCCATGTGCAGTACTACTACGGCTACGGAGAAAGCATGATTGACTACAACCATCGTGTACATCGCCTAAGCCTCGGTTTCAGTCTTAACCCTCTGTTCAGCGCCACCGGGCTAAACCGTTAAGCCAACAAGTTTGTCTATACGGCGACGACTGCTATGCTGAAGTCGTCACTCATTTACTCGTCAAAGGAAGACATCATGGCAAAACGTAATACAGATACCTCCGCACGCGCTGACCAGCTGAAAGAAGATCTGCGCCATCTCAGCGAAACCGTCGAAGAGCTGATGAATGCAACCTCCAAAGACGCCAGCGGAGAAATGCGTGACTTGCGTGAGCGCGCCGAACGACGTTTGAAGGATACCCGAGCTCGCCTGGAAGCACGCGGCGAACGCCTTTACGAAGATACCCGTGAAACGCTTTCCGAGCAGGTTGACTGCTGCGATCGTTACGTTCGTGAAAACCCCTGGACAAGCATTGGCATCGGCGCCGCCGCTGGCCTTGTTGTTGGTATGCTGCTCGGACGTCGCTAATGGCTTTGGGTCCCACCCAACGCGTCTTTTCTGCCGCCAAACGCCTGCTGAAAACACTGGTTGCGAACAGTGAAACTCGCCTGCGTTTGGCGGTTCTAGAGTTAGAAGAGGAGCGCGCTCGTTTACTGGTTTTATTGCTACTGGCGGGTGCTAGCCTGCTGCTACTGCTGCTAGGGGTTGCCACGCTGACAGCGCTGGTAGTTGTGCTTTTTTGGGATACGTACCGGCTTACCGCGATTAGCGTAAGCGCCGGGGTATTAATTGCGCTAAGCCTTCTGCTGGCCGCCATTGCGCTACGCCAAGCTAAACGTCACACGCTGCTTAAAGAGACGCTAAAGCAGCTCGCCGCCGACCGCGCCTTGCTGGAGGTGAATGAGGATGACGCGTCACAACAGCGCCGTTAAGCCACCTAGCCGAGCAGCGCGTAAAGCTGCATTGCTGGCTGAACTAGAGCAACAGCGCATCGATATTTTAGTGGATAGCGACACGCTGAAACGGGCTTCATCACCGCTAGACAGCAACTGGCGAAGCCTCAAACTGCCGCTCTATGCCATTGGCGGTATTGTTGCGCTACGCATAGCACGCCATCCTGGCGGTGCCATGGCCGTTGGCCGAAAAGCGCTTGCAGGCTACATGCTGTTTCGGAAATTGAAGCTTCTGGCGAAAGTAGCGTCTTAATCGCCTGATGTAAGGTGTTATCTATAGTGCCCATTAAAACGCCGTTGCGGCTAATCGCAACGGCGTTTTTAATGCGCGTTAATAACGGTTAGCACGCCTGGCCACAGGCCACGCCGCTGGCCCACGCCCACTGAAAGTTATAGCCACCGAGCTGCCCCGTGACATCCAGCACTTCTCCAATGAAGCGCAGCTGTGGCAAGTCTTTTACCTCGAAGGTCTTCGATGAAATAGCGTCAGTACTCACTCCCCCCATGGTCACTTCTGCTGTACGCCAACCTTCCGTGCCCGCCGGTTTTAGCTGCCACTGGTTGAGCCGCTGGGCCCAGGCATCGAGCGCATCGTTGCTGAACTGCGCCAACGGGCTAGTCACGTGCGCATCGGGGTACCATTCCAGCAGCGCCTGGGCAAAGCGCTTGGGGAAACGCTCGCCCAGCCAGGTCGAGAGCAGCCGCTTGGGAGTTTCCTGGCGCGCATGACGCAACGCGCCAGCTGCGTCTTCGCCCGGCAAGAGATCGATGGAGATGGCGCTGCCCGGCTCCCAAACGCTGGAAATCTGCAGCATGGAAGGCCCCGATAGCCCCCGATGGGTAAACAGCATTGGCTCGACAAAGCGCTTCTCTTTGCAGCTCACCGCTGTGGGCACGCTAACCCCGGAAAGCCCGGCGGCCCGCTCTTTCCAGCTATCGCTCAGAGTAAACGGCACCAAGCCTGGACGCGTCGGCAGCACTTCTAAGCCAAACTGGCGGGCAATGTCATAACCAAACCCTGTGGCCCCCATGGTGGGAATGGAAAGCCCTCCGGTCGCCACGACCACCACACCTGCATCAATTGTGCCCAGGGACGTGGTTAACCGCATCCCCTCACCCTGCCGCTCCAGCCGCGAAATGGATGTGCTCAGCGCCACTTCTGCCCCCGCCCATTCACACTCGGTGAGTAGAACGCGTACGATCTCTTTGGCGGAATCTGCGCAAAAGAGCTGTCCAGGGGCTTTCTCCACATACTCTACGCCGTGGGTCTCCACCAGCGATACAAAATGTTCTGGGCGGTAACGTTTTAATGCAGAAATGCAAAAATAAGGATTTTCAGAGTAAAAGTGTCCAGGCGCTGTATCAAGATTGGTAAAGTTACAGCGGCCTCCCCCAGACATTAGGATTTTCTTACCTGCTTTGTTTGCATGGTCGACCACTAGGACGCGTCGCCCGGCATAGCCAGCCTGTGCCGCGCACATTAAACCAGCGGCACCCGCGCCAATGACCACGACGTCGTAGACCATTACTGAGGCTCCCAAGATGAAAAGTTGGGCATTTTAACAGGTAAGCAGCGCCAAACTACTGTACATTTTAAAAACTCATGTACAAGAGATGCATAAGATAATCGCCCACTTGCTCAACACCGCTGTGTACGAAACACGGCGACGCCTATTTAATAACACAGAGATACCTATGATTGCTGTAAAACGCCCTGTTTGGTGCTTCTTGTTACTGCTTGGATGGGCCGCGGCAGCCAGTGCCCAATCCCAGCCGCCGGTGATCGGTTATGAGGTCACGTCGCAGACCTGGTCCGACCCACTAGAAGCACTAGGTACGCTAAGCGCCGATGAGAGCGTGACGCTCTCCGCCACGGTGACCGACACTATCGCAGAGATCAACTTCGAGGATGGTGAGCAGGTTGAGCGTGGCCGTTTACTGATCCGCCTTGAAGATGCCGAAGAGCAGGCGCTGCTGAGAGCCGCCCAGGCGATTACCGATGAGCGCCGCAATGCCTCGGGCCGCGCCTCGCAATTACAGCAGCGCAACCTAGCGGCAAGAGCCGACGTAGAAGATACGCAATCCCGGCTGCGTCAAGCACAGGCGGATGCCCAAGCGCTGGAAGCGCGGCTTGAAAACTACCGTTTACATGCTCCGTTTAGCGGCCGGGTGGGCTTTCGTAACGTAAGCATAGGTACGCTTGTCACCCCGGGCATGGAGCTAGTCACACTCGACAAGCTCGATATCATGAAGCTCGACTTCACTGTGCCCGACGTGTTTTTAGGCCGCCTGTCTGCCGGACTCAGCCTAAGCGCCACCACGGCGGCGTACCCGGAGGAGATATTTCGCGGCGAGATTTCCAGCATTGGCACTCGCATCGACCCCGTTTCCCGCAGCGTGAGCGTGCGCGCCGAACTGGCGAATCCAGACGTAAAGCTGCGGCCCGGCATGCTGATGGAAGTGATCGTGCAGCAGCGCGTGCGCGAGACGCTCGTACTTCCCGAAGCCGCGATTCAACCCAGCGGCAACCGTCACTTTGTGATGCTCATTCAACAGCAGGAGGATACCCCACGCTTGGAGCGCCAAGAGGTCGCCATTGGCGAGCGACGCAGTGGCGAGGTGGAAGTGCTTGAGGGTATCCGTGAAGGCGACGTGGTGGTGATCCATGGCCTCCAGCTGGCCCGTGAGGGTCAGGAAGTGCGCTTACTAGGCATTGCGGACGACAGCACGGACATTCGCTCGCTGTTGGAGGCTGACCGCTAATGCGCTTATCCGATATTTCCGTTCAACGGCCCGTGCTTGCCATGGTCATCGCGGCGCTGATCATCGCCTTTGGCCTGCTGGCCCTTAACCGCTTGCCGCTGCAAGAGTACCCCACGGTCGACCCGCCCATCGTTAGTATTGATACCCGCTACCCCGGCGCCTCCGCCAGCGTAGTAGAAACACGCATTACCCAAGTGTTGGAAGACCGCATTGCAGGGGTGGAAGGCATTGAGCTGATCACCTCGCAAAGCGAAGATGGCCGCTCGCAGATTGAGATCGAGTTTGCCATCACTATGGATATCGACGCTGCTGCCAACGATATCCGCGACCGCATTTCAGGCGCGCTGCGCAACTTGCCAGACGACGCAGACAACCCCGAAGTCACTAAAGCCGATAGCAGTGAAGAGATCGTCATGTGGTTAAGCTTATCGGGGGCAGACTACTCGATTGCTGAGCTCACCGATTACGCTAACCGCTTTCTCGTCGATAGCCTCTCTGTTCAGCCAGGTGTGGCTAGGGTTCGCGTGGGCGGCGGCCAGGATTACGCCATGCGCATCTGGCTGGACCGTAACGCCTTGGCCGCCCGCGGTCTCACCGTGGGCGATGTCGAAGACGCCCTACGCACCGAAAACGTTGAGCTGCCGGCAGGCTCGATTGAGTCCGACGACCGCCAGTTCATTGTCCGCCTACCGCGCAGCTTCACCACCGCCGATGACTTTCAGCGCTTAGCCCTGTCCCAAAGCAGCGACGGTTACCTAGTCCGCCTCTCTGACGTGGCGCGCGTGGAAGTAGGCTCGGTGGAGAACCGCTCAGTGTTCCGTGCCAACGGTGTACCCATGGTGGGGCTTGGCATGATCATGCAGTCCACCGCCAACGTGATCGAGCTTTCTGATGCGGTGAAGCAAGAGCTTGAGCGACTTCAAGGCACCCTGCCGGACGGCATGTCGCTTGCCCTGAATTATGATGCCTCGGTGTTCGTATCGGGTGCCATTGAACAGGTCGTGATGACGCTGTTTATCGCCATGGGGCTCGTGGTAGTGGTCATTTTCCTGTTCCTTGGCAACCTTCGCACCACCCTTGTGCCTGCCGTGACGGTACCCATTGCCGTGATTGGCGCCTTTACGGCGTTGGCGGTGATGAATTTCTCCATCAACCTGCTCACGCTGCTCGCACTGGTACTGGCCATCGGGCTGATCGTTGACGACGCCATTGTGGTGCTCGAAAACATCAATCGGCGCATGCACGATTATGGCGAGACGCCGCTCGTAGCAGCCTTTCGCGGCACGCGGCAGATTGCCTTTGCGGTGATTGCCACCACCCTCGTCTTGGTTGCGGTATTTCTGCCGCTGAGCATGCTACAGGGCGATATTGGCCGGCTATTCTCTGAATTCGCCCTCACCATGGCGGCGGCAGTGATTGTCTCTACCCTACTCGCACTGACCCTAACGCCGATGATGGCGTCTAAAATTCTCAAGCCCGGCATGCACGACAGCCGTATTGGCCAAGGTGTGCAGTGGCTGTTGGACGGCACTAAACGCCGCTACCAGCGAGCACTTGAAGCCGTGCTGGCAGCTAAGTGGCTGGTGGTGGCGCTGTTTGCTTTACTGATTGCCGGGACGGCGTGGCTCGCCTCGGCACTGCCCAACGAATACACCCCGCAGGAAGATCGCGGCAACTTCATCGTGCTGGTCAACGGGCCTGAGGGCGCTACCTTTGACTACATGATGGACTATATGGATGAGATCGAAGGGCGGCTCACGCCCTTTGTAGAGAGCGGTGAGCTGGAGCGCGTCGTGGTGCGCGCCCCGCGCGGCTTTGGCAATATCGAAAACTTCAACAGTGGCTTCATCATCGTCAATATGGCGGACTGGGGCAGCCGCCGCAGCGCTTGGGAGATCATGGCCGATGTGCGCCAGCAGCTCCGCACGCTGCCTGGCGTTCAGGCCTTTCCGGTGATGCGCCAGGGGTTCGGGCAGCGTACCCAAAAACCGGTGCAATTTGTATTGGGAGGCGGTACTTATGAAGATCTCGACCGCTGGCGCGACCAGCTCATCAACCATGTGCGGGAAAACAACCCACGCCTAACGGCCATCGAAAGCAATTACGACGAAACCCAGCCCCAGCTGCGCGTCGATATCGATTATGAGCGCGCCGCCTCCTTAGGGGTTACCGTGACGGAGATAGGGCGCACGCTGGAAGTGCTGCTGGGAGGCCGTAACGTCACCCGCTATGTGGATAACGGTGAAGAGTACGACGTCATTGTTGAGGGTGACCGCAGCCGCCAAAACAGCCCGCGCGCGCTGGATAATATCCAGGTACGCTCGGCGCGCACCGGCGAACTCATTCCGCTGGCAAGCCTGGTCACGCTGTCTGATTTTGCCGGCGCCAGCACGCTGAATCGTTTTGACCGCGTGCGTGCGATTACCATTGAAGCTAACCTCGCCGATGGCTACCCCCTGGGCGAAGCGCTGGCCTACCTTCAAGACACCGCTGATACCATTTTGCCGGAAGAGGTACAAACCAACGTGGCGGGGCCATCCCGAGATTTCCAGGAGGCAAGCGGCGCTACCATGTTCCTGCTGATTCTTGGCGCAGTGGTCGTCTTCTTGGTACTCGCGGCGCAGTTTGAAAGCCTGATTCACCCGCTTGTGATTATGCTTACGGTGCCTCTGGCGATGAGCGGTGCGCTGCTCGCGCTGCTGCTCAGCGGCCAGTCGCTGAATATCTACAGCCAGGTAGGCTTAGTACTGCTGATTGGTTTGGCGGCGAAAAACGGTATTTTAATCGTCGAATTCGCCAACCAACTGCGCGATGAAGGCCAAGCGTTTCGCTCGGCGCTGATTGAGGCATCAGTCACCCGTCTGCGGCCTATTTTGATGACCGCCGTGACCACCATGGCCGGCGCCATTCCTCTGATTATCTCCAGCGGGCCAGGGGCGGAGTCGCGGTTGGTGATTGGCACGGTCATTATAGCCGGGGTCGGTGCGGCAACGATCTTCACGCTGTTTGTGGTACCGGTCGCCTACGACCTGCTGGCCCGCTATTCCGGTTCACCTGGGGCGGTGAAGCGCCAGCTCGAAGAGGAGATCGCCAACGCGCCTACGGCTCACCACACGCCGCTGGAGTCGCCAGAGCGATAAGTTAGCCATCAGAGAACGCCAAGGGCGCCCAAGAGGCGCCCTTATTATTTCAACATCCAACAGGCTATGCTTATTCGCAGTCGCCGATACGCTCGCCTTCAATCGCGGTATTCATGGTCAGCTCACCCATGGGCGACTGGGTAAAAATATCCACGGTACCTTCGATCTGCTCACCCATAAAGCGCATTTCGCCGTCGATGGTGGCTTCACCACCTTCAGCGCGGCATACCATGCTGTAGGAGAGGCCATCAGCATTCATATCCTGGTCAAGCAGTTCGCAGCCCTCTTCCTCTTCAATAAAACCAAACTCAGCGCCATCCAGCTCTTCCTGGGTAATGCACTGGCGCTCGGTTTCCGTTTGATCGGGAATCTGCATATCGCCGCTGACGCTGGTTACGCTGACGAATTCCCACTCGCCGGGCGTTACGTTGGGTGTATCTGCCTGGGCGACCATCGGGAAGGCCGCTAGGGCCGCAACTGCCATGTATCGTTTCATCATCGCTGTTATCTCGCTAGGTGATTCGGGAAAACCCGCCAATATCCTACCTGATTCGCTTATCAGGTGCCTGCTTACAAGTAGCACTGCTACACTAGGAAACCATCATGCTTATCATGACACCAAGTGTCACGCTTAAAAGGGCAAACATCATGCAAGACGACGCCTTAGTTAATCACGACTTTCACTGCCCTTACTGTGACACGCCGCTCACCTTTGTGATCGACACTTCCCAAGGCAGCCACGACACTTGGGAAGATTGCCACCAGTGCTGCGCGCCCATTCAGCTTCAGGTCATTGTGTCGCCGATAACCGGTGAGCTAGACGCCGTCACCACCGGGCGTGATGACGACGTACTCTAAGCAAAAGCACTATCAGCATAAGCCCTATGAGCACAAGCTCAACGCTTAAGCACCCTCGCCTTGCTGCATCGCCGCCTGGCGCTTAGCTTCGCCACGGCGCATGAAGTACCATGCCAGCAGCGTGGCTAACGACACCGTCAAAATGATCAGCGTCGCCAGCGCGTTGATTTTGGGCGACACACCCATGCGCACCGATGAGAACACCACCATCGGCAACGTGTTGGCTCCCGGCCCAGAGACAAAGCTGGCGATCACCAGATCATCCAGCGATAGCGTAAACGCCAGTAGCCAACCGGCAGCCAACGCAGGCGCAATCACCGGCAGCGTCACAAAGAAGAAGGTCTTGACCGGCGGTGAGCCTAAATCCATCGCCGCCTCTTCAATAGAGCGGTCCACTTCACGCAAACGCGCGGCGACTACCACCGCCACGTAGGCGCTACAGAACGTGGTGTGGGCAATCCAAATGGTGGCCATGCCGCGGTCGGCGGGCCAGCCGATCAGCTGCGCCATTTGCACAAACAGCAGCAGCAGCGAAAGGCCGGTGATCACTTCCGGCATGACCAGCGGTGCCGTCACCATGCTCGAGAGCGCAGTTTTGCCGCGGAAATGACCATAGCGCGTCATAACAAACGCAGCCACCGTACCCAGGCACACCGCCATGCTGGCGGCAAAGAAAGCAATCTCCAGGCTGGTCCATACCGCGGATAAAATCTGCTGATCACGGAACAGCTCGCCGTACCACTGGGTGGAGAACCCGGCCCATACCGTTACCAGTCGAGATTCGTTGAACGAATACACCACCAGCACCACCATGGGCAGGTACAGAAACAGAAGCCCCAACACCAGCATCACGGTGGTAAAACTTGGGCGTCGACGCGATCTCATCATTCTTCAAGCTCCCGTGACTGGTAGCGGTGGAACCACACAATGGGGACAAGCAACAGCAGCAGCATGACCATGGCAAGCGCCGAGGCCACGGGCCAATCGCGATTGAGGAAAAACTCTTCCCACAGCACTTTACCAATCATCAAGGTATCGGGGCCGCCCAGCAGCTCAGGAATCACAAACTCCCCGACCGCCGGAATAAACACCAGCATCGAACCTGCGATGATGCCCCCCATGGAGAGCGGCAGCGTGACTTTCAAGAATGTATTGAGCTTGCGTGACCCGAGATCCGATGCCGCCTCTAAAAGCGAATTATCCAACCGCGTCAGATGGGCATACAGCGGCAGCACCATAAACGGCAGGTAGGCGTAGACGATCCCCACAATGACCGAGAACTGGGTATTCATCATCCGCAGCGGTGAGTCGATAACGCCCAGCCCCATCAGCAGGTTATTGATCAGACCGCTATTGCTGAGAATCCCCATCCAGGCGTATACCCGAATCAGAAACGACGTCCACGAAGGCAGCATAACTAACAGCAGTAAAATCAGCTGCCAACGCCCCGGCGCACGGGCCATGGCATACGCCATGGGATAGCCAATCAGCAAACACACTGCCGTTGCGACAAACGCCGTTTTAATCGACCCCCAGTACGCCGCCACATAGAGTGAATCGGACAACAAAAACAGATAGTTGCCCAGATTCAAAAAGATGTTCAGCGTTTGGTCGACGTACTCCACCAGCGGCCCATAGGGCGGTATGGCAATCGCTGACTCAGACAGGCTGATTTTCAGCACCAGCGCAAACGGGAGCAGGAAAAACAGCGTGAGCCACACCAGCGGAAACGCAATCACAGCGCGCCGGCCTAGCTGCATCCGCTTGATCACGCCTGCAATGCGAGATGGCATCATAATAGGCAATCTCCTTTCAGCCACCTGGGCATTAGCGGTTCAGCACGATAGCGCTATGGTCTTCCCAATAAACGTACACGCTATCCTCCCAGGTGGGGCGGTCGCCGCGACGCTCGGTGTTGGCCATGCTCACCTTGATCATTTTTCCTGAGGCAGTGCGCACGTAGTAAAGTGAATAGCCGCCCAAGTAGGCGATATCATCGACCTTACCCGCTTCCCAGTTATATTCAGACGTCGGCTGTTCGCGGGTAAGCCAGATCTTTTCAGGGCGCAGTGCCGCCCACACGCGGCGGTCGACCGCTTGGGTGGTGATACCGTGGTCGATGTAGATCGGCCGCGACAGCGCCGGTGATTCAATACGGCAGTGGTCGGCGGCATCTTCGATGATTTCGCCTTCAAACAGGTTCACCGTGCCCACAAATTCGGCCACCATGCGGCTGGCAGGGCTTTCGTAGATATCGACTGGCGAGCCCACCTGCTCAATCCAGCCATCGGCCATGATCGCCACGCGATCCGCCATGGTCATGGCCTCTTCCTGATCGTGAGTCACCATGATGCAGGTGACGCCTACCTGCTCGATGATCTCGACCACTTCCAGCTGCATTTCCGTGCGCAGCTTTTTATCCAGCGCGCCCATGGGTTCATCCAGCAATAACAGCTTGGGGCGCTTAGCGAGCGAGCGCGCCAAGGCCACACGCTGGCGCTGACCGCCGGAGAGCTGGTGGGGTTTACGTTTGGCGAAGCGCTCCATGTGCACTAGCTTGAGCATCTGGGCAACCCGCGCGTCGATTTCAGCTTTCGGCAGCTTGTCCTGCTTCAAGCCGAAGGCAATGTTCTGGGCCACGGTCATATGCGGAAAAAGCGCATACGACTGAAACATCATGTTGATGGGGCGTTTATGCGGCGGCATTTCGGTAATGTTTTCGCCACTTAGCAATATGCGCCCTTCGCTGGGCGTTTCGAACCCGGCCAGCATGCGCAGCAGCGTCGACTTACCCGAGCCAGAGCCGCCGAGCAAGGCAAAAATCTCCCCGCGCTTTACCTGTAAATTCACGTCATCCACGGCAAGCGCATCATCAAAACGCTTGCTTAAACGCTTAACCTCTAAAACGATATCCTCAGCAAATCGAGGCGCCTTCCCCTGGGCACGTGCCGGCGGGATAGCTGCAGACGAAGAGGAGGAAGCATCGTTCGACAGGGGCGTAGTGACCATTCGCCACTCCCATCAAAAGGCCCGATTATTCGGGCGATAAAAGACAAACAGCGAGCCGGGCATCAGCCCGGCTCGCCGTCAGACGATGATTGGTATTAACGTCCAGATTTGACGCGGTTCCAGGTACGCGTACGGGCACGCAGAATATCCTGGGGCTTTTCCACTTGGACATACAGATTCTGCATCACCTCGGTCTCTGGGTAGATAGCCGGATCATTGAGCAGCTCATCGGAAAGGTATTCGTTTGCCGCCAGGTTCGGATTAGCGTAACGCACGTATTCGCTGATTTCAGCGGCAATTTCAGGGTCGAGGATGAAATTGATGAACGCGTGAGCGTTTTCGGGGTTCGGGGCATCCGCCGGCACCGCCATCATATCAAACCAAAGTGCTGCGCCCTCTTTTGGGATGCTGTACCCAATGGTGAAGTCGCGGCCCGCTTCCTCGGCACGCGCAGCGGCCTGGAAGATATCGCCTGAGTAACCTGCGGCGACACAAATATCACCATTGGCGAGGTCAGAGACATAGCGCGAAGAGTGGAAGTAGGTAATGTTATCGCGCACGCTGGCAATCAGTTCACCGGCGGCTTCGATATCTTCAACGCTCTCATCAAGAGGGTTCAAACCGAGATACACCATCGCGGGCGACAGCATTTCGTCGCCAGAATCGAGCATCGCCAGGCCGCAGCCCGCTTCACTCAACTGGGTGGTAATCTCCGGGTCAAACAGCAGCGCCCAGCTATTTAACGGTGCGTCGTCACCAAGAATTTCGGTCACTCGCTCAACGTTATAGCCAATGCCGTTGGTGCCCCACATATAGGGAACCGAGTACTCGCTACCCTGATCGATGGTTTCAAGGTTAGCCATCAGCTCCGGGTTAAGGTTATCCAGATTAGGCAGCAGCTCATGATCCAGCGCCTGAAACACGCCTGCCCTTAATTGGCGGGTAAAGTAATAGGTAGAGGGCACCACTACGTCGTAGCCAGAACGGCCGGACAGCAGCGCTGCGTCAAGAATTTCGTTGCTATCATAAACATCATAGGTCACTTCTATACCGGTGCGCTCGGTAAACTTCTCCAGCGTTTCCGGAGCAATATAGTCTGACCAGTTATATACCCGCACTTCATCAGCGTGGGCAGCAGCGGCCGCTACGGCAAAAGAGATGGCCGTAACGGCCCCTGAAAGTTTTTGGATGTTCCCCATTTACCTACTCCTTAAATGTAAAGTCCACATCACCCACAGCCCACGTTCAGTATACGGCTGCCTGCTAACGGATGACTCAGTGTGCCAATCCCGTCCAGCTGAAAACAGCGTAGGCGATTATCGCAGCCGTGCGAATTTTGCGGTGCAGTGACGTCTACCGCAAGAGTAACTTAAAAATTCTTGTATTAGGCATATAGTGCCCCCACTTCAGGTTTCGCGACAGATGGCAAAACCCGACGATAGTAATGCCCTATTGGAAAGATTCATTTTTTCAATTTTAGCTATTAGTCGTACCTTGATACCATTTGTTGTAACTTTTTCCACTGCCATTCACCTTTTATGGAGATGTTATAAATGTCTTTGATCAACACTGAAGTAAAACCGTTTAAAGCGACTGCTTACTTGAACGGCGAATTTATCGACGTTACTGAAGCAGATATGAAAGGTCAGTGGTCTATTTTCTTCTTCTACCCGGCTGACTTTACCTTTGTCTGCCCGACCGAACTTGGCGACCTGGCCGACAACTACGCTGAATTTAAAAAGCTGGGTGTTGAAATCTACAGCGTATCTACCGACACCCACTTCACGCACAAAGCGTGGCACGACAGCTCTGAAACCATCGGTAAACTGCAGTACCCGATGATTGCTGACCCGACTCTGCAAATTTCTCGCAACTTCGAAGTTCTGATCGAAGAAGCCGGTTTGGCTGAGCGCGGCACGTTCGTTGTTGATCCGGATGGCAAAATCCAGATCGTTGAAATCAACGCAGGCAACATCGGCCGTAATGCTGAAGAACTGCTGCGTAAAGTAAAGGCTGCTCAGTACGTTCGTGAAAATCCGAACGAAGTGTGCCCGGCTAAGTGGAAAGAAGGCGAAGAGACCCTTGCCCCGTCTCTGGATCTAGTAGGCAAAATTTAAACCGCCTACCGCTGTCGCGCTTGAGTTAAATCAACAGCGATTTAACCCATTAGACAGCCTGACACCCGGGCTTTTGCCCGGGTGTTTCGTTTAAGCACCGATGTCATTGTTACCGTTTTCCCTAGCGCCTAGCTGTCTATCCATCGATTGACGGCAGCGTTTTAGGTTGAGAACTATCTACTGCTGACTGCGAGGAAGCCACTGTCATGCTGGACGCCAATTTAAAAAATCAGTTGAAAGCTTACCTGGAAAAAGTGACTCAACCGCTCGAGATCGTTGCGTCCCTCGATGACGGTGCCAAGTCACGTGAATTGCTGGGCCTGCTGGAAGATATCAGCAGCCTCACCGATAAAATTACCCTGCATAGCGACGGGCAAGACAGCCGCACCCCGTCGTTTGCGATTAACCGCCCCGGCGAAGAGACCGGCGTGGTGTTTGCAGGCATCCCCATGGGCCACGAGTTCACCTCGCTGGTACTGGCGCTGCTGCAAGTGGGTGGCCATCCGCCCAAGACCTCTCAAGAGCTGCTGGATCAAATTAAAGGCCTCGACGGCGAGATGCTGTTCGAGACCTACTACTCGCTCTCCTGCCAGAACTGTCCGGATGTCGTGCAGGCGTTAAACCTGATGGCGATCTTCAACCCCAACGTGCGCCACGTGGCCATCGACGGCGCGCTTTTCCAGGATGAAGTTGAATCGCGCGAAATTATGTCGGTTCCCAGCATCTACCTCAACGGCAAGCCGTTTGATCAAGGCCGTATGACCCTTGAGCAGATTCTGGCCAAAGTGGATACCGGCGCTGCCGAGCGCGAAGCGAAGAAGCTGAGCGAAAAAGCCGCCTTCGATACGCTGGTGATTGGTGGTGGCCCGGCAGGCGCGTCAGCCGCTATCTACTCTGCCCGTAAAGGCATCAACACCGGCGTTGCCGCCGAGCGCTTTGGCGGCCAGGTAGCCGACACCATGGGCATCGAGAACTTTATCTCCGTGTCTCATACCGAAGGCCCTAAGCTTGTCAGCGCCCTTGAAGAGCACGTCAAAGAGTACGAAGTCGACGTGATGAACCTGCAGCGCGCCACAACGTTCAAAGCAGCGGAAGCCGAAGGCGGCCTGCACGAAGTGACGTTTGAGTCTGGCGCGAAGCTGAAGAGCAAAACTCTGGTACTGGCCACCGGTGCCCGCTGGCGTGAGATGAACGTGCCCGGCGAGCAGCAGTACCGCAACAAGGGCGTTGCCTACTGCCCCCACTGCGACGGCCCGCTGTTTAAAGGCAAGCGCGTTGCGGTGATTGGTGGCGGCAACTCCGGCGTTGAAGCGGCTATCGACCTGGCGGGCATCGTCGGCCACGTCACGCTGGTTGAGTTCATGGGTGAAATGCGCGCCGACGCGGTGCTGCAGAAGAAGCTGAAAAGCCTGCCCAACGTCGACATCGTGCTGAATGCCCAAACCACGGAAGTGACCGGCGACGGCAGCCGCGTTAACGGCCTGACCTACAAAGACCGCAACACCGATGAGATTAAAAACATCGCGTTGGAAGGCATCTTTGTACAGATTGGCCTGGTGCCCAACACCGAGTGGCTGAAAGGCTCGCCGATTGAAATGTCGCCCCGTGGCGAGATCATTGTCGATGCCCACGGCATGACTTCAGTGCCCGGCGTGTTTGCCGCAGGCGATGTCACCACCGTGCCCTACAAACAGATCATTATTGCCATGGGTGAAGGTGCCAAAGCCTCGCTAGGCGCTTTCGACTATCTGATTCGTAATTAACTAGCCGGAGGGGCAGCCTATGCCCCTCTGGATCGTTCCTTTTGACGTACAAGACCGTGACGTCGCGCCCGCTAACGTGCTTAGCGGGCGTTTTTTTAGCTGTAGGTTTTGTACGGAGACGTCATGAACGAGCGCAACACACCGGGCAAGCAGGATCTCTGGGCACTTGAAAATGGCGCCACTGACCGCTCAAGCCATCGAACGTGGATAAGCCTTGATGCGGTGTCCCCGCGCCGCTGAGCAGCTTGAACGCCTCAACCGCCTGAAAGCAGCCGATTAGCCCTACCAAGGGTGCCATGACACCGCTTTCAGCACAGCTAAGGGCTTCGTCATCGCTATCATCCGGGGGGTAAAGGCAAGCATAACAAGGGCTCTCTGCGTCGCGGGGGTCAAATACCGCCAGCTGGCCCGAAAAGCGAATCGCCGCACCAGAAATCAGCGGTACGCCTGCTTGCTGTGCGGCAGCATTAATCGCGTAGCGGCTCGAAAAACGATCAGTGCAGTCCAGCACGGCGTCTGCCGACGCTACAAGGGCCTGTAACGGCTCGCCTACGGCATGCTGTTCCACCGCCACTACCTGGCAGTCAGGGTTCAACGCTTCCATACTGGCTTTTGCTGAACACGCTTTGTTTACGCCGATGCTTGCCTGCTGGTGAGCGATTTGCCGCTGCAGGTTAGAAAGCTCCACCTCATCTGCATCCGCAATGGTAATACGCCCAATGCCCGCTGCCGCTAAATAGAGTGCTGCAGGCGACCCCAGGCCACCCGCGCCGATAATCAGCACATGGGCGCTTCGCAGGCGCTCCTGTCCGTCAATATCCACTTCAGGCAACATAATTTGGCGGCTATAGCGCAGCAGCGCCTGATCATCCATCATCGGCTTACTTATCCTCAAATTCCTCGAAGTCGGGAACGTGCAGGCTGAAGCTCTCTTTCACTTCTTCCATCACCACGTAGCTTTTTGACTCTTTCACGCCGGGCAGGGTCAGCACCACATCGCCCAACAGCTGACGGTAAGCCGCCATTTCAGGAATGCGACACTTCAAAATGTAATCAAATTGCCCAGAGACCAAATGGCACTCCTGAATCTGTGGGAGTGTCTCTACCGCGCGGCGGAACTCGTCAAAAACGGCAGGCGACTGCGTTTCCAGACTAATTTCGACAAATACCAAAAGGTTAGCCTTCAACGCACGCGGATCGAGAATCGCTTGATAACCGCGAATAATCCCCGCTCGCTCCAGACGTTTAACGCGCTCTAAGCAAGGGGTTGTGGATAAGCCAACTTCAGATGCTAAATCGACGTAGGAAATGCGCGCATTTTCCTGCAGACAGCGCAAAATTTTAAGATCGATACGGTCCAGCGTTCTATTTTTAGGTTTCATAGCAGGATCCAATACTTATAAATCAGGCAGTTATTTGAAATGCCCCAGGGTAACCCGTTCATGGCCGCCGATGTCTTGCACGCTTTCAACGCTTTGATAGCCCGCTTGCTTGAGTGCTTGACGCACGCTGGGAGCCTGTTGATAACCGTGCTCTAGCGCCAGCCAGCCGCCGGGTGTGAGATAGGCTTTTGCTGTTGTAATCACGTGCAGCAGATCTGCCATGCCGTCAGCCGCCGCTACCAGCGCCGAACGTGGCTCAAAGCGGACATCACCCTGGGCTAAGTGCGGGTCATCAGCTGCAATATAAGGCGGGTTACTCACAATGATGTCAAACGTGGCAGCAGACGCAGGGAGCGCCAAAGCGCTAAACCAGTCGCTCACCAGAAAAGTGGCGTTTGTGATGTTGAGTGAACCTGCATTTTGGGTCGCCAGCGCCACCGCTTCCGGTCGTATATCTGCCCCGACCACCTTCCAGCCAGGCTTTTCACTGGCAAATGCCAGCGCGATGGCACCTGTTCCCGTGCCTAAGTCGAGCAGCCTGCCCGTCGATGTTTGCGCCCGCGCCAAGGCGGCTTCTACTAACGTTTCAGTATCAGGTCGAGGAATCAGCGTGGTGGGGGACGTGGCTAGCGGCAGTCCCCAAAACTCCCTTACACCGGTTAAATAGGCCACCGGCTGGCCCTGGGCGCGAGCGGCAATGAGTGCCTCAAAGCGTGCATTCTCCCAGGTAGGGCATTCCCTGTCGCCCCAGGTATAAAGCCACGTGCGGCCGTGACCAGTGGCGAATTCCATCAGCACTTCAGCATCTAATCGAGGCGATGGTGAACCGGCCAGCTGCAGCCGCTGAGCGGCGTTATTCAACAAGGCGTCGAACGTCATTAAGCGTCCTGCAGTGCCGAGAGCTGTTCCGCCTGATACTCGTGGATCAGCGGCTCAATCACCTCATCAAGCTGTTCGCCGCTCACCACTTCGGTCAGCTTGTAAAGCGTCAGGTTGATGCGGTGATCGGTAATGCGCCCCTGGGGAAAGTTATAAGTACGAATACGCTCGCTACGATCCCCAGAGCCTACCAAGGAGCGGCGGGCATCGGCCTGCTCCTGGCGCTGGGAGTCCACCGCATTGCGCTTGAGCTTGGCGGCCAGCAGCGACATCGCTTTAGCGCGGTTTTTGTGCTGGCTGCGCTCCTCCTGGCATTCTACTACCACGCCGGAAGGTAGGTGGGTAATGCGAATCGCGGAGTCGGTGGTGTTAACGTGCTGGCCACCTGCCCCGCTTGAACGGTAGGTATCCACGCGCAAATCGGACGGATTAATGTCAATGTCACCCACGTCATCCACTTCCGGCATCACTGCGACGGTACAGGCCGAGGTATGAATGCGCCCCTGGGACTCAGTGGCCGGTACCCGCTGCACCCGATGCGCGCCCGATTCAAATTTCAGCCGTGCGTAGACGCCATCGCCTTTGACTCGGGAGATGACTTCTTTATACCCCCCATGCTCACCGTGGTTGGCACTCACCACCTCAACTCGCCAGCCGCGCTTTTCCGCATAGCGGGAGTACATGCGGAAAAGATCGCCCGCAAAGATAGCCGCTTCATCGCCACCGGTACCTGCCCGCACTTCTAAAAACACGCCGCGACCGTCGTCTGGGTCTTTCGGAATCAGTAGACGCTTGAGCTCACTATCAAGCGCCTCCAACTGCTCGCGCCCCTCGGTGATTTCCAGCTCCGCCAGCTCACGCATTTCCGGATCGCTATCGCGGCTGAGCTGTTCCGCCTCGTCAATACTGACTTCAACCTCACGATAACGCTGCCAAGTCGCCACCAGTTCTTCCAGCTCAGCATATTCACGGGAGTAGTCACGGAAACGTTGCTGGTTGTTAATCACCTCAGGATCAGACAACAGCATTGCCAGCTCTTCAAAGCGGTCGGTAAAACTATCTAAGCGTTGGCGCAAAGTCTCTTTCATGCGGGTGTATCATCCTTCTGGCGTTTTACCGGGCGAGCAGGCTGCTCAAAGGCAGGCTTAGTAGGTAGCAGCAAGTGCGGCACGGCGTTCAGCAATTCGTGGTTTTCCTGGGAGGCTGCTTCGCGTAGCGCTAGCGTTGGGTGATGCATCAAGCGATTCGCTAATTGATGTGCCATACGCTCAATAACTTTCGCGGGGTCTTCTCCGCGCGCCAAGCGCTCAAGCGCTTGTTCCCGCGAGTGGTCGCGTATTGCCTCACCGTGACGGCGGTAGTCGCGAATCAGCTCACCGCCTTTGCGAATACGGCGCTCGTGTAGCCAATGACCAACCCCATGCTCAATCAGTGATTCAGCTTGGTCGGCGGCTACTTGTCGATGGCGTCGGTTCTCTTCGATCACCTCTTCCAAGTCATCAACGGTGTAGAGAAATACATCCGCTAGCTCACCCACTTCCGGTTCGATATCGCGTGGCACGGCGATATCCACCATGAAAACCGGGCGATGGCGGCGCTTTTTCAGCGCTCGCTCGACCATTCCTTTGCCCAAAATAGGCAGCGGTGATGCGGTAGAGGAGATGACAATATCGGCAAACTCAAGGGCATCGGGAATTTCAGACAGCGTAATCGCCGTGCCACCTAGCGGCGAAGAGACCTGCTCAGCGCGTTCACGGGTGCGGTTTGCCACCGTTAACTGGCGCACGCCCGCTTCATGAAGATGGCGCGCCACCAGCTCGATGGTCTCTCCGGCGCCAATGAGCAGCGCACGGGCACGGCTAAAGTCATCAAAAATTCGGCTAGCCATACTGACGGCGGCATAAGCCACCGACACCGGATTTTTACCAATACCCGTTTCTGTACGCACCTGCTTAGCGACGGCAAACGTGTGCTGAAAAAGGCGCTCCAGCTCGCCGCCCAAGCCTTTGGCTTGACGCGCTTGCTGATAGGCCTCTTTTAACTGCCCGAGAATTTGCGGCTCACCCAGCACCATAGAATCCAGACCAACAGCGACACGCATTAAATGGCGGGCAGCATCGTTGTCTAGATAGTGGTAGGCACATCGGGAAAGATCTTCGACACGCAAGTTATGGAAACGCCCAAGCCAATCCAGCACAACCTGCTCACCAGCGGCATCCGTCACGCAGTAAAGCTCGGTACGGTTGCACGTCGATAGCACGGCTGCTTCGTTGATTTGTGGCAAGCTACGCAGTTCCGCCAACGCGCTTTCCAGCTGCGTCGGCGTAAAAGCCACCTGCTCGCGCACGGCCACACTGGCCGTACGATGATTTATTCCCAGGGCAAGAAGCGTCATTCGATAGGCGTCTTTGCTAGTAGATGGGTCGTCACGTCACTCGTCTATGTGTCTCGGGCTTGCTAAGTAAGCCAATTAGGCGCCGCAGTTAAGAAATTGCGCTAACGCCACTCTTTTTCAAGGTAGAATATTCTATCACAGCACTGCATGTTCTGGCCCACACCACTTTGCCGCAGGCAACCAAGCCGCTATGCTGAGCACTCGGCCACTTGATCGAGAGACGCATGCCCCTTCGCGCCACATTACTGGGTTTAACCCCACTGCCATTGGTTACCACGCTACTCTTACTAAGTGGCTGCCAAACCTCAGCTTCTTATACGGAGGACGGGGTACCTACCTATTCAAGCGACCCCATGCAGTCGGCGCCACCTATTACCCGTGGACTTGATGCAGCCGGGCTGCGCGCACTGCTGACCGCAGAATTTGCGGGCCAACGAGGTGATTACCGTACCGCTAGTCAAGGCTACCTAGAAGCAGCCCAACGCTACAGTGCACCGGCGCTTGCTGAACGCGCCACCTTTGCCGCCCGATTTGGCAACGACATTGCGTTAATAGAAGCCTCTGCACTGCGCTGGCGTGAGCTCTCTCCAACGGCTGAAGCGCCTAACCGCCTGCTGGCAACCCTTTCGTTACAGCGCGGCGACTGGTACGACAGCCTAGAGCAGCGTCTGACTATCACCCAAGCAGGTGGCAATGGCGAAATCGCGGCCTTTGCTGAAATCGCCGTTGCTGAAGAAGCCCCACTAAACCTACTTATCCAGCCACTGCGGTCACACCTCGCGCAACCCAACGCCGATCAGCTTGAGTTTCATAGCGACGTGCTGCTTGGCACGGCGCTTATTGAAGCAGCTATTGGCGACGTAGACCAAGCCCAGCAACGCCTTGAACAGGTTGCCCAGCGAGAACCCGCCTCCGCCCCGCTATGGCTTGCCAAGGCGCGCCTTGCCTTAGAAACCGGCAATCACCAAACAGCACAGCGAGCAGCCCAAGCTGGGCTTGAACTCGCACCTGATGATGTCCGCTTTGTGCTGATGCTGGCTCAAGCAGAAATTCGCCTAAACAACATTACCGCTGCCGAAGAGCAAACGAACACGCTACTGGAAAACCACGGCGGCAATCAGGATCTGCGCATTGCGCTCGCCCAACTATATCTGGAGGAGGGCCACAGCGAGCCAGCCTACCGGCTACTCCAGCCACTCATTGGCCAAGACACCGTTCCCAATATTGCTTACTACTTACTTGGTGCCATTGCTCAGTCTCAGGGTGAAATTGACGATGCCCTGCTCTACTACCGGCAGGTGCGCAGTGGCGATGAGTTTCTGCCCGCGCGCGCAACGGCGGCGCGCATGTTGATAGAAGACAATCGATTGCTGGATGCACGCGCACTACTGCGCATTGAACGGATGCGCCACGATGACTATTTCGGTGATCTTGTGCTGCTCGAAGTGCAGCTTCTCGATGAACTTGGGCTTGAGGACGAGGCCACCGAGCTGCTTAACCGAGAGGTAACCCGCACCCCAGACGACACAACGCTACTCTATTTACGCGCAATGCGCTTTTGGGAAGCGGGCGACGTTGCCGCCATGGAGCAGGATTTACGCCAGATTTTGCGCACCGACCCAAACGACGCAATGGCACTTAATGCGCTGGGCTATACCCTCGCGGATCTTAACGTGCCAGGGCGCTTAGTAGAAGCGCGCGAACTCATAGAGCGCGCCTACGAAGCCGACCCGGAAAATCCCGCAATACTGGATAGCATGGGGTGGGTCTACTTTCGGCTTGGCCAGCCTGAAGAAGCGATTGCCTGGCTGGAAAGTGCCTACGCGCAAATGCCTGACCAGGAGATCGCCGCCCACCTCGCGGAGGTTTTGCACGCACTCGGACGCAGTGATGAAGCACGCCGCCTAATTCAGCAAATACGCCAACGCACCGATCAACACCCACAAATTGATGAGCTACTTGAGCGCCATCCTGAACTAACGCCCATAGAAGCGCCCTAACGCTTGCCTTATTCGTCGTGCTGCACGCACCTTTATCACACAACACTGACACGGAGTTTGTTTATGTTGACCACACATCTTGGCGCTTTACGCTCACGCACTTCCTGTTTTTTCAAGGCCAAGCGTACCGCTCGCCTTTGGTTAACCAGCATGGCACTACTGACGCTTGCAGGTTGTGCCAGCCAAGCGCCGGTCGATGAAAGCGGCCGTCAAGCCGGCCAATGGGAGCGCCAGCAAGCCGATGTTGAAGCGTTTGACACCTGGACAATGGTCGGCAAAGCAGGACTGAGGACGCCCGAGGAAAACACCAGCGCCAACCTAGATTGGAACCAGCACCCCCACTATTTTCGCATGCTGATTAGCGGACCCTTTGGCGGTGGACGTAGCGTGCTCGAAGGCCGCGAAGGTCGCTTCTCGCTTTCCACTAGCGACGGCCGCTTTGAGGCAGAAACTCCTGAAGCCTTAATGGAAGAACAGTTAGGGTGGTCACTCCCGGTAAGCGCCATGCCCGACTGGGTGCGCGGCCTACCCGGTGACAACGAAAGCTACCAGCTTGAAACCGACGAACTTGGCTTCCCCAACTTCCTGCAGCAAGACGGCTGGGAAATCAATTATCGCGACTGGGAACAGGTAGAAGGCATGTGGCTACCGCGCCGTTTAGTCATGAACTACGGCGATGTGCGTATCACTCTGGTTGTTAACCAGTGGCAAGCCTCCTAACCGAAAGCGAAAGGCTGGCGGCACACGCCAGCCCTCTTTCTTACATTTACATATGTTTAGCCAGTAGAGAGACGGCATGCCCGCAGCACCCCGCACACTCACCCTGCCCGCCCCGGCCAAGCTAAATCGTATGCTGCATATTGTGGGTCGTCGACAAGACGGTTACCACGAGCTGCAAACCCTGTTTCAGATTATCGACCTCTGCGACTACCTGAGCATCACCCTTCGCCAAGATGGCGTTATCGAACTCATCACGCCCATGGATGGCGTCGCCCACGATGACAACCTGATCGTCAGGGCAGCTACGTTATTGCAGCAGGCCAGCGGCACCCGCCTAGGGGCGACTATCTCCATCGAAAAGCACCTGCCCATGGGCGGCGGCCTGGGAGGCGGCAGCTCCAACGCCGCCACTGTCCTCAAAGGGCTCAACCGGCTCTGGCAGCTGGGGCTTAGCGACACCACCCTGGCTGAGCTAGGAATAACGCTAGGTGCCGATGTCCCCGTGTTTATTCACGGCCGCAGCGCGTGGGCGGAGGGCGTGGGCGAACAGCTAACCCCCATTACCTTAGACACCCCGTGGTTTGTGGTCATTCACCCCCATGTTAGCGTGCCTACCAGTAAGGTCTTTCAAGACCCAGAATTGACACGCGACAGCCACCCCATTACTATGGCGCGCGCATTGCAGGGGGGAGCGCCGGAGTGGCGTAACGACTGTGAAGCCATCGTCAAAAAACGCTACCCGCCCATTGCGGAAGCGCTTGACTGGCTTGCGCAGTATGCACCTAGCCAGCTGACCGGTACCGGCGCCTGTTTGTTTGCGGCTTTTGATTCACAGCAAGCCGCTCAAGCTGTCGTCGCTGAACTGACCGGCCAACACTGGCACGCATGGGTAGCACGCGGGCTCAACACCTCTCCCCTACAAGATGCTCTGGGCTGCTGAAAGCGCCCGGTCATCGCATTAGGTTATTGCTGGGGTATCGCCAAGTGGTAAGGCACCGGTTTTTGGTATCGGCATTCCCAGGTTCGAATCCTGGTACCCCAGCCAACCCTGATGTTGATCTGCGTTTTCTCCCCTGATCCCCAACACTGCAAAGGTGGCTGCGCGTGTCAAAATTGATGGTCTTCACCGGGAATGCCAATCCCGAACTCGCTCAAAAGATTGCCGAGAGCTTGGACAGCCGTATGGGTAACGCGACGGTTGGTCAGTTCAGCGACGGCGAAATCGCGGTCGAGATCAATGAGAACGTGCGCGGTAAGGATGTTTTCATCCTTCAATCCACCTGCGCACCGACGAATGACAACCTAATGGAACTGATTCTGATGGTGGACGCCCTGCGTCGCGCCTCAGCCGCTCGTATTACCGCGGTAGTTCCCTATTTTGGCTATGCTCGTCAGGATCGTCGTGTACGCTCCGCCCGCGTTCCCATCTCAGCAAAAGTGGTTGCTGACATGATGGTAAAAGCCGGCGTTGACCGCGTTATGACCATGGACCTGCATGCTGACCAAATCCAAGGTTTCTTCGACGTGCCGGTTGATAACGTCTACGGCTCACCCATTTTGCTTGACGACATCGAGCGCCAAAACTACAGCGACCTGGTTGTCGTTTCCCCCGATGTGGGCGGCGTTGTACGTGCTCGCGCGATTGCAAAACAGCTCAACGCTGACTTGGCCATTATTGACAAACGTCGCCCTCAGGCTAACCAAGCCCAGGTCATGCATATCATCGGCGAAATTGAAGGCCGCACCTGTGTGGTTGTCGATGACATGATCGATACGGCTGGCACGCTATGCAAAGCCGGTGAAGCGTTAAAAGACCATGGCGCTGCTCGCGTTGTGGCCTATGCGACCCACCCGATTTTGTCTGGCCCTGCGGTCGACAATATTACCAACTCTGTACTGGACGAAGTTGTCGTGACCGACACGATTCCACTCTCTGACTATGCACGTCGGAGTGGAAAAATTCGTCAACTGAGCGTTGCAGGCCTGATTGCGGAAGCGATCCGCCGGGTAAGCAACGAAGAATCTGTCAGCGCGATGTTCCATTAAGCGACTGACGACATAGCCCTTACCTAAGGGCCCTGGGAGCGTCGCTGCCTGGTCGCGGTCAGCGGCGCTTCCTTACTTAAACTAAGAGGCAATTCCATGTCTGATTTTATCCTGAAAGCCAGCGTTCGTAACGACCTGGGGAAAGGTGCGAGCCGCCGCCTGCGTCGTGCGAACCAACAAGTTCCGGCCGTTGTTTACGGCGGCGAGAAAGGCGCTCAATCAATCTCTGTAGAAAAAACCGCTTTCTACAAGGCGATTGAAGATGAGTCCTTCTTCTCTTCCGTTATCAAACTGGTCATCGACGGAACTGAAGAGCAAGTGGTTGTTCGTGACCTGCAGCGTCACCCGTTCAAGCCGCTGCTAACCCACGCCGACTTCCTGCGTGTTGACGCCACTCACGAAATCACCATGAACGTGCCGCTGCACGTGGTGAACGAAGAGAAATGCGTGGGCATCAAAGACCAAGGCGGTGAACTGCACGTTCTGGCTAACGAAGTGGCGATCAGCTGTTTGCCGAAAGACCTTCCTGACTTCCTGGAAGTGGACATCAGCAACGTTGAGCTGGGCACCACCCTGCACCTGTCTGACCTTACTCTACCGGCTGGCGTCACCTCTGTTGACCTGTCGCACGGTGAAGATCACGACAACGCCGTTCTGAGCATCACCAAAGTGAAAGTACGCGGCGGCGATGACGAAGAAGGCGAAGAAGGTGAAGAAGAGTCCAGCGCTGAGTAAGTGCCGGTAAGCTAGCGCTGCGTTGATGGGGCTCCGCTCGAAGCCCCGTCAGCAGCGTTTAGCTTAAGCTGCCCTGGCAGCTTAAGGATGTTAAAATCAAGCGCTTCGGCGCTTGATTTTTTTTGCAGCTTACCAACTAGCGCAGCTGCGCTGGGCACTATCGCCGACACGAGTCAACATTTCTCCCAGACGTTTTGGAGGTGGGACAATGAGCCAGGTAACGGCCATTATCGGGCTGGGCAATCCCGGTGCAGAGTATGACGCCACGCGCCACAACGCTGGTTTTTGGCTAGTAGACGCTATCGCACGCAGCGCTCATACGGAGCTTCGCCCTGAGAAGAAGTTTTTAGGGCTCTATGCCAAAGCGCGTATTGGCAACCAGGATGTTCACCTTCTCAATCCCACCACCTTTATGAATCGCAGCGGTGCTGCCGTGGCGGCCCTTGCTCAGTTCTTCAAACTGACGCCTGAGAATCTACTGGTCGCCCATGACGAGCTAGACCTCCCGCCAGGACAGGCACGCTATAAGACCGGCGGCGGGCATGGGGGGCACAATGGCCTGCGCGACATTATCAGCGCGTTAGGCAATCAAAATCAGTTTCACCGCGTCCGCATTGGCATTGGACACCCCGGCGAAGCGCGTCAGGTTACTAACTATGTGCTGGGACGCCCAGGCAAAGCGGAGCTGAACGCCATTGAGCACGCTCTGGATGAGTGCCAAGCCACCCTACCCTTTGCATTAACAGGCGAATGGGCCAAAGCCATGAACCGCCTACATAGCGTAAAATAGCAGCACCCTCTTTTTTCAATTTCGGCAAGCGCCCTTTTTAATGGCGCTGCCCTAGCGGCCAGGAAATTATTTATGGGCTTTAACTGCGGCATCGTCGGCCTACCCAACGTAGGTAAATCCACGCTTTTCAATGCGCTGACAAAATCAGGTATTGATGCGGAAAATTTCCCGTTCTGCACCATTGAACCTAACGTGGGTATCGTCCCGATGCCCGACCCGCGTCTGGACGCGCTGGCGGCGATCGTCAAGCCGCAGAAAATACTGCCCACTACGATGGAGTTTGTGGATATCGCCGGCCTCGTCGCGGGCGCATCAAAAGGGGAAGGCTTAGGTAACAAATTCCTGGCTAACATCCGCGAAACACAGGCGATCGCCCACGTGGTGCGCTGCTTTGATAACGATAACGTTATCCATGTTGCCAACCAGGTCGACCCCCGTGCCGACATTGAAACGATCAATATTGAGCTAGCGCTGGCCGACCTAGATACCGTCGAAAAAGCCAGCCAGCGCCTGCAGCGCGCTGTAAAAGGTGGAGATAAAGACGCCACGGCCACCAAAGCCGTGCTCGATAAAATTCAGCCCCACCTCGCCGAAGGCCAGCCGCTGCGTAGCTTCGAGCTCACCGACGATGAAAAGCAGCAAGTGAAGAGCTTTGGCTTCTTGACACTCAAACCCACCATGTACATTGCCAACGTCAATGAAGATGGCTTTGAGGACAACCCTTACCTGGATATCGTCAACGAAATTGCCGCTGAAGAAGGCGCCGTCGTGGTACCGGTATGCAACCAGCTTGAGGCCGAAATAGCCGAGCTGGATGACGAAGAGCGCAGCATGTTCCTAGCTGAAATGGGCATGGAAGAGCCGGGGCTTGATCGCGTGATTCGTGCAGGCTATGCATTGCTGGGCCTACAAACGTATTTCACCGCAGGTGTAAAAGAAGTACGCGCCTGGACAGTAAAACAAGGCGCCAGCGCACCTGAAGCGGCAGGGGTTATTCACACCGACTTCCAGAAAGGCTTTATTCGCGCTGAAGTCATCGCCTATGACGATTACGTCACGCTTGGCGGTGAGCAAGGTGCCAAGGATGCAGGCAAGTGGCGCTTAGAAGGCAAAGAGTACATCGTGAAAGATGGAGATGTTATCCACTTCCGGTTTAATGTGTAACGTGCAGAACCCCTCCTCATAAGGGCAGTGAGCGATTCGCTACGGTAACCGTTAGGCATTTCTAGCGTTTAAGCACTGCCTTCCTGGCAACGCAAAAGCCTGCTAGGGTTATTTCATGCCTCCCTCTCGCTCACTTAGCGGCCGGGATATGATCTCTCTATCCCGCGCCTACCAGTTAACAGTCAGCCTACTGCCGCTGCTCATGCTCTTGGGCTGCGGACCCAGCGAGCCGCCGGTCACACAACGCGAACCGCCCGAGCCGGGCGGGACTCTCAAAGTGGCTACCCGTAACAGCGCCACCACTTATTACGTTGATCGTGACAATACACCGGCTGGGCCGGAGCACGATCTAGTCGAGTCTTTCGCCGCATCACAGCGCTGGCAGGTTGAATGGACGCTATTTGATTCCACTTCCGACGTCCTTAAAGCCATGGGAGAAGGCAACATTCATCTCGCCGCGGCAGGCCTTACCCACCTCCCTTCGCGTGATGAATACTTCCAGCGAGGCCCCACCCATACTGATATTGTTGAGCAATTGGTCTGCCACCGCGACATGCGCCCCCTACCACGTCAAGTAGAGGAAATGGCAGGTGTCGATATCCGGGTCACGGCAGATTCCAGCTACGCAGAAAAGCTACAAAGTTTGGTCAACCAGTATACGGGTATCACTTTCGAAGAAGAT
This sequence comes from Vreelandella venusta, assembly GCF_044809155.1. GTDB lineage: Bacteria > Pseudomonadota > Gammaproteobacteria > Pseudomonadales > Halomonadaceae > Vreelandella > Vreelandella venusta_B. The sequence continues at coordinate 999,156 of NZ_CP085241.1, read as the reverse complement.
CCGCGTACCACTGAGATACTACTGACCGAAGTCGCTGAAAAACGCATCGACTGCACCATGGCTGATTCCAATATTGTTCGGGTAGTGCGGCGCCACTTCCCCCACCTGGAAGTCGCCATGAATCTAACCAGCGGCGATCGGTTAGGTTGGTATCTGCCTCCAGACCATCAGACACTTGCCAATATGGCCAACCAGTGGATGGAAAGCACCGAGGGGCAAGAAAGCATCGAGGAAGTCACACAGCGTTACTATGCCTATATCAGTGAATTCGACTTTGTTGACCTACGCGCACTCAACGAACGCATCGATGAGCGCTTGCCTCACTTTCTTGACTTGTTCCTGGAAGCCGAAGCCGAAACCGGCATGCCCGCAGAACTGCTCGCCTCTCTGGCCTATCAAGAGTCGCACTGGGATCCTCAAGCCGTTTCCCCCACTGGCGTGCGCGGCATCATGATGCTAACCCAGAATACTGCGGAATCCCTTGGCGTCGAGAATCGCTTGAACCCAGCAGCAGCTATCGACGGGGGCGCACGCTATCTCGCCGACCGCCATCAGCGTCTACCTGACTCCCTTCCCGAACCGGACCGCACCTACCTAGCACTGGCGAGCTATAACATTGGCCGTGGCCACGTGCTCGATGCTCGGCAGCTGGCCCGGGAGCTAGGCAAAAACCCAGACTCCTGGGAAGATATGAAAGAGGTACTACCACTCAAGGCTGACAAACGCTATTACCCACAGACCCGTTATGGCTATGCGCGCGGCTATGAACCCGTGCATTTTGTTCAGCGGATCCGCAACTATCAGGACGTGATTAGCGCGGCAATCGTGTGGACACCGCTTGAAGAGGAATAACGCCTTGCGGTTTGGAACAACAAATACTTGACGGGCAGCGAGGGCCCGCGTATCATTCGCCCCCGTTGAATGGCTACGTAGCTCAGCTGGTTAGAGCACATCACTCATAATGATGGGGTCCCCTGTTCAAATCAGGGCGTAGCCACCAATACCGAATTAAGCCAGTAAAAGCCCGCTGACATCGTCAGCGGGCTTTTTCGTTTAACAACAGTTGTTACCTACCAAGCCTTCAGCATAACTGGGGACGATTTAGAAACGCCGTTAATGCCAGGGTAAGATAATCAACATCTTTTGTACCGGCCGTCTCGCGAATGGAGTGCATTGCCCACTGGGGCAATCCAACATCAATAGTAGGCACACCCACTTCGGTGGCGGTAATCGGCCCAATAGTGCTGCCACAGCCCATATCCGCGCGAGTCACAAATGACTGCACTGGCACCTCTGCTTGACGACAAACATCGCGGAACAATGCTCCTGTAACGCTGTTCGTTGCATAGCGCTGGCTAGCATTTACTTTGATCACCGGGCCGCCGTTGATTGCAGGCCCATGACGCTCATCGTGTTTATCTTTGAAGTTAGGGTGTAGCGCGTGAGCGTTGTCGCAAGAAATCATCAATGACGCCTGAATCAGCTGTATAAGCGACTCTTCTGAGCCGCCGCCCACCTGCGCGTTCAAACGCTTCAACACATCGCCCAAAAATGGCCCCTGAGCACCACAAGCGCTCGCACTACCCACTTCTTCGTGATCATTCGCAACCAGTAAAGCACCCTGCTGCGCATCGCAATCGAGCAGCGCCTCCAGGCCCACGAAACACGACAGCAGGTTATCCAGCCTCGCACTGGCCACCAGCTCTTGGCGCAGACCAACCAACGAGGGGGGCTGAACATCGTAAAAACTCAGCTCAAAATCCACCACCTCCACCGCACGCAGCCCGTGCTGCTCCTCTAGCCACTGCGCTAGCAGATCATTCAGCTTGGAAGTATCGCTCTGCATTAGCACCGGCGACATCTGCGTTTGCGGGTTAATAACACGCCCTGCATTCACCTCGCGATCCAAGTGTATCGCCAAGCTTGGAATCATCGCGATCGGGCGGTCAACGTTGAGCAGCACGCTCTCTAGGCGACCATCGGCGTGGCGCACGTGTACCCGCCCTGCCAAGCCCAAATCGCGGTCAAACCAAGGGGCTAACAGCACCCCGCCATACACTTGCACCCCAAGCTGCAACCAGCCAGCGGCATACTGCGTTGCATTAGGTTTTAAATGCAGCCCCGGGCTATCGGTGTGGGCACCCAACATGCGCAGGCTGGTTAGCGCTCCAGCAGGTAGCTGAAAAGCAATAATTGAGGAGTCGTTGCGCGTCACGTAGTAACGCTTTCCTGGCACCAGCTGCCAGTTCGATGACTCCTCCAGGCGCTGAAAGCCCGCTTGCTCCAAACGCTGCGCCATACTGCGAGTCGCGTGCCATGGCGTGGGCGACTGTTGCAGAAAATCACATAGCCGCGTTAAACGTTCTGCGTTGAAAGCTTCGGACATGGAAATCCTCATAACAGTAATGATTGAGTCTCACAGGCTAAATGACCTGTTACAATGCTCCCTTGGCCTACGCAACTCATAGGCTATCTGCGGGTCTAGGGAAGAACGAGTTTACACAAATCCGGGAGAGCTTGACTGATGAGCTTGTTTGCAACGCTTTCACGCTCGGTTGCCCTTGCCATGATGCTGGTTATCACCAGCCCGGCAGCGCTGGCGCAACTCGCGCCGACCGACGAACAACGCCAAGCGGCAGTAGAGATTGCGGACTCGCTCCGCTACGGCCACTATGCCAATATCACCTTCGACGAACAGTGGTCTCAGGAAGCTTTCCAGCGCTATCTTGATATTTTAGATGGTCAGCGTTCATACCTTCTGAACCGCGACATAGAGTCCTATCGCCATCTGGAAAGCAGCATGGCGGAGCTGTTGTTCGATGGCGAATTAGACGATGTCTTTGCGCTTTACAACCGCCTAAGCGACCGTCAAACAGCTCGCCTTGAATGGCTTTTAGCGCGCCTTGATAATGGTCTTTCTTTCGAATTCGACAGCGACGAACGCCTGGAAGTAGATCGAGAAGATGCCCCCTGGGCAACCCGTGAGAGCGAGCTGGATGAACTATGGCGCAAGCGGCTTAAAAACGATGCGCTTACGTTGGCCTTAACGGACCAGGATGATGAGCAAATTGAGGCCAATCTTCGCCAGCGCTACGAGGGACAGCTAACGCGACTTCGTCAAACAGAAGCTGAAGACGTATTCGGCCTGCTTATGGCTGCGGTTTCCAGCACGATCGACCCGCATACGGGTTATCTTTCGCCGCGCCAGGGAGAATCGTTTGACATTCAAATGAGTCTCTCCCTTGAAGGCATTGGTGCACTGCTACAAGCCGATGGCGAGTACGTCAAAGTATCCAGCCTTGTTCCCGGCGGCCCCGCTGACCGCGCAGGCGTGCTTGAACCTGCCGACCGCATTATTGCCGTGGGCCAGGAAAAGGGCGAAATGGTTAACGTGGTGGGCATGCGTCTGGATAATGTTGTCGACCTAATTCGCGGCCCTAAGGGCTCCGTGGTGCGCTTAGACGTTGTACCCGCACAAGCCGTCGATATGACGCGCTCTCAAATTGTTGAAATTACCCGTGACACGGTAAGTCTGGAAGATCAAGCCGCTAACAGTGAAATTGTCGAGGTCACGCGGGATGGCAAACCCCATCGTGTCGGCATTATTAACATCCCCACCTTCTATGTGGATTTTGATGCATGGCAGGCCGGAGAAGAGGAGTATCGCAGCACGACGCGAGACGTTGCCCGCGAAGTGGAAAGCCTCAAGCAGGAGGGTGTGGAAGGCATTGTGCTCGATCTGCGTAACAATGGGGGCGGCGCTCTTCAGGAAGCCAACTCACTCATCGGCCTGTTTATAGATCGTGGCCCAACGGTACAAGTGCGTGATGCCCAGGGGCGCATTCAGCTCTACGGCGACACCGAAGCCGGTACGCTATACGACGGCCCGCTGACCGTATTGGTCAACCGCCTTTCAGCCTCTGCCTCGGAAATTTTTGCTGGTGCTATTCAAGACTACGGCCGAGGCATTGTGGTGGGCACCTCTACCTTTGGCAAAGGCACCGTGCAAACCCTAAATGACTTGAGCCACGGCCAGATCAAGCTAACACGCGCTAAGTTTTACCGTATTTCCGGCGACAGCACTCAAAACCGCGGCGTCGTACCGGACATTACCTTCCCCAGCCTGATCGATCCCGAGCGCATCGGCGAAAGCAGCTTGGATAACGCCCTGGCCTGGGACACCGTGCAAAACGTTCAGTACCGCCGCTACGGCTCTCCCGAAAACGTGCTTGACGCGCTGCTTGCCCGGCATGAAACACGGGCCGACGAGAACCCTAACTTCCGCTACCTCGAGCGCCAATCGACGCTTGCCCGCCAGCTGCGCGAACAGCATACCAGCGTCAGCCTGAATCGCGAACAGCGCCAGCGCGAGCTGGAGGCACGAGAAGCGGAGCAACTCTCCCTTGAGAATCAGCGTCGTCGCGCCTTGGGACTAGCAGAGCTAGAAGAGTGGATGGATGCTAGAGTTGATAACACCGAGCCTGGCATGGCAGATGAGAGCGATAGCGATGACATGCCCGTTGATCGCGCTCATGCACTGGAGGCTGCCGAAATTTTACTTGATTACGCCCACTTGGAAGCTAACCAGCGCATGGCCAAACGCTAAGTAATAGCGTGGCCTAGCCTAAGCACGAAGACGCCAGCCCTAGGGCTGGCGTTTTTGTGTGTGCTTACTGACTCACTACCGTTAGCAGAGAGCGGCACGCCGAGCTGGGCGATCTCCCATGCGCGCCAAACGCTGCGTTAGCGCCGCTAGCTTCACCGCGCTCCCCTGCGCGCCCGATTCGATGATCGACTGCGCCCAGGCAGGCAGCTGCGGCGCTAAACGGTAGTAGACCCACTGCCCTTCCCGCTGATCCATCAGCAGGCCGCACTGGCGTAGCTGCGCCAAATGGCGAGACACCTTCGGCTGAGACTCCTCCAGCGCATAGGTCATCTCGCAAACACAAAGCGACTGCTCTTTGGCAATTAGCAATACCAGCATTAATCGCGTTTCATCACTTAAACATTTAAATACCTGCAACGCTTCCAGGCTAGACACTCTGACCACAACACTCTTCCCAACCGGTGAATAATACCCATAGTTTACGCTAATAACACAGCCAACCATAAGACACAAAAAACCACCCAAGATGCCAAAGGCAACGGGTGTTTGTATCAATAAATAAGCAGAAGTTTAAAAGGGTGCGTGCTTAGAAAGGTGCATCGTATGCTAAATGGCTCCCCGAGCAGGACTCGAACCTGCGACCCAATGATTAACAGTCATTTGCTCTACCAACTGAGCTATCGGGGAACGTTTACCGTGAACGGTAACTACAGCAGAACAGCAAATTGGCTCCTCGAGCAGGACTCGAACCTGCGACCCAATGATTAACAGTCATTTGCTCTACCAACTGAGCTATCGAGGAACAATGTAATTGCTGTTGTGTTTAAAGCGAAGCCATTAGCGTAAACATAAAAAAACTGCCTTAGCGTTTTGGCTCCTCGAGCAGGACTCGAACCTGCGACCCAATGATTAACAGTCATTTGCTCTACCAACTGAGCTATCGAGGAACTGCTCAAACACGGTGCGTAGTATACTGATAGAAACGCCTAGGTCAAGTATCGATTCCTGGCGAACGCTAGCCCCTGGTTTATTGTGCCCGTATAATGCCTCTATTCCACGGCAGCCTTTCGCTGCTCACGAGTTTTCATTCATCCCTCGTCCCCCGACGACCCATAGACGACAGGTACCGATGGCGAAGAAGCTTTTCATCAAAACGCACGGCTGCCAAATGAACGAGTATGACTCCTCCCGTATGGCGGATATGCTCGGCGAATCTCACCAGCTTGAACTGACCGATAATGAAAAAGAAGCAGACGTCATTCTGCTTAACACCTGCTCGATTCGCGAAAAGGCGCAGGATAAGGTCTACCACCAATTGGGACGCTGGAAAAAACTTAAAGACGCCAACCCCGACCTAGTGATTGGCGTGGGTGGCTGCGTGGCGAGCCAAGAAGGTGAAGCGCTGCGTAAGCGCGCCCCCTTTGTGGATATGATCTTCGGCCCGCAAACGCTGCACCGCGTGCCTAAAATGCTCGACGCCCGCAACAACAATCAAATTGCAGCGGTGGATGTCACTTTTCCAGAAATCGAAAAATTCGACCACCTGCCCCAGCCCACCTCTGATGGCGCAACGGCGTTTGTTTCGATCATGGAAGGCTGCTCCAAGTACTGCACCTTCTGTGTCGTGCCCTACACCCGTGGCGAAGAAGTATCGCGCCCATTTGAAGCCGTGATGGATGAAGTCATCCACCTAGCCGACCAGGGTGTGCGCGAAATCAACCTGTTGGGCCAGAACGTGAATGCTTATCGTGGCGATAACGACGATGGCGATGAGATCGACCTTGCCGAGCTGATCGCCTGCGTTGCCGCCGTAGACGGCATTGACCGCATTCGCTTCACCACCTCGCATCCGGTGGAGTTCACCGACAGCTTGGTCGACGCCTTTGCCGACATTCCAGAGCTGGTGAGCCACCTGCATCTGCCGGTACAGTCTGGCTCTGACCGCATTTTAAGCGCTATGAAGCGGGGCCACACTGCCGACGAATACATCGAAAAGATGGAGCGGATTCGCGCTAATCGCCCGGATATTAGCTTCTCTTCTGACTTTATTATCGGCTTCCCTGGCGAAACTGAAGAGGACTTTGAGGCGACGATGGATCTGATCCACCGCATCGGCTTTGACCACTCCTTCAGCTTCGTTTACTCAGCGCGCCCCGGCACACCTGCGTCTGGTCTGCCGGATGAAACACCGGAAAGCGTTAAAAAGCAGCGCCTTGCCATTTTACAAGAGCGCATTCTGCAGCAGGCTGCACAAATTAGCCGCCGAATGGTAGGCACGACCCAGCGAGTGCTGGTCTCCGGTTTCTCACCAAGAGACCCCGGGCAGCTCTCTGGTCGTACCGAAAACAACCGCGTGGTGAACTTCCGCGCGGCCAATCCTACCGAGCTGATTGGCTACTTTGTTGACGTGGAAATCACCGAAGCACTGCCCAATTCACTGCGTGGTGAACTGGTCTCTGCAGAGCGTTATTAATTATTCGCTATCCTAGGTAATTGCCCCGGCACCGCCGGGGCAGTAAGCTGAAGCTCACACACATCAACTAACGGGTTTCTTACTCTTGAGCCAGCCATCACCTCAGGCCAATCGCATTATCACCCTAAGCCTTGAACCCAATGACCCGCAGCGGCTTGCCAGCCTATGCGGCCAACAGGACGAGCACCTAAAACTGATTGAGAGCCGCCTGGACGTGACACTTCGCAACCGGGGCAATATTTTTCAATTAGCCGGTGCTGCCAATCGTATTAAAGCAGCTGCTAACGTGCTGGAGCATCTCTATCGTGAGACAGCGGCTGACGAACTTGACGCCGACACGGTGCACCTGTTCCTTCAAGAGTCCGGCTTAGAAGCACTTGAAGAAGAGCTGGACAGCGAGGGCGGTGGTGATGAAGTGGTGATGCGAACGCCACGCACCATGATTAAACCTCGCGGGTTAAATCAGCAGCGCTACGTACAGAGTATTCGCGAGCACGATATTAACTTCGGCATTGGGCCGGCGGGTACGGGGAAAACCTACTTGGCGGTTGCCGCCGCGGTAGAAGCGCTTAACCAACAGGAAGTACGCCGTATTTTGCTGGTTCGCCCAGCGGTGGAAGCCGGTGAAAAACTAGGCTTTTTGCCGGGCGACCTTGCCCAAAAAATCGACCCTTACCTGCGCCCGCTTTATGATGCGCTGTATGAAATGATTGGTTTCGAACAGGTCGCCAAGTTAATTGAGCGTCAGGTCATCGAGATCGCGCCGCTCGCCTATATGCGCGGACGCACGCTGAACAATTCCTACATCATTTTGGATGAGAGCCAAAACACCACGCCGGAACAGATGAAAATGTTCCTCACGCGGATTGGCTTTGGTTCGACAGCGGTGATTACTGGTGATATCACTCAGGTGGATTTACCGCGCGGGCAGCGTTCCGGCTTGTCTCAAGTGCTGGATGTGTTGAAAGACACCGCCGGAATCGGTGTCACTCACTTTGCGGCCAAAGACGTGGTGCGCCACCCGTTGGTTCAGCGCATCATAGAAGCCTACGATGAGTTTGAGTCCCAGCAGGAAGTGGAAGAGCGTGCCCGCCGCGAGGCCCGGCAGCAGGAGCGCGACGCCCGTATGCAGGCGCTTGAGCGCACCAATGATCGCGCTAGAGATACCTACCGATGAGCGACCTTCTGATTGATCGGCAAGTGGCTATTGACGAGCCACAGCTACCCTCTCTTGAACAGCTCACCCTCTGGGTGGGCTGTGTGTTTTCACGTCACCCAGAGGATGAGCGTTTAGAGCTGACGATTCGCCTGGTGGATAGCGCCGAAAGCCAAACACTTAACCGCGATTACCGAGGTAAGGATAAGCCTACCAACGTGCTCTCCTTCCCGTTTGAAAATCCACCCGGTATGACGCTGCCACTACTGGGCGATCTGATTATTTGTCACGATGTCGTTGCCCAAGAGGCCAGCGAGCAGCAAAAGCCGCTGACGCATCATTATGCCCATATCGTCATCCACGGCACCCTGCATTTAATGGGCTACGATCATATTGACGAGCAAGAGGCGGAGGAGATGGAACAGATCGAGCGCGAACTTCTCGCCTCCCTGGACATTCCTGACCCTTATAATGAGTAGCCACCGTGACGACCTATCCGTCACGTGTTACGTCTAGCACCTGCCCGTAACTGTCTGCCCGCAACTGAGAGATGAGACGCAATGAGCGAAGACCGATCGAGCACTCCTAATCAAAAATCATGGCTCGAGAAACTCTTTGGCGCCCTTTCTGGTGACAATGATGAACCCAGCTCACGCGATGAGCTGATGACGTTTTTACGCCACACCGCAGGAAAACTGAAGCTGGACCAAGACGCCATTATGATTATTGAAGGCGCGCTTGAAATCAGCGACCAACAGGTGCGGGAAATATTAATTCCGCGCTCCCAGGTGTCGGCCATTACCCTTGATCAAACCAGCGATGGTTACCTGCCGCTCATTCAGGAGACCGGCCACTCCCGCTACCCGGTGATTGGTGAAAACCTTGATGATGTTAAAGGTATTCTCCTGGTTAAAGACCTGCTTCCTCTGCTCTCGCAGACCCAAGAGAGCCGCGATGCCTTTAAGCTGGAAGACGTGCTGCGTCCGGCCATGTTTATTCCGGAGTCAAAGCGCTTAAACAGCCTACTCAAGGAGTTTCGCGACACCCACAACCATATGGCGATTGTGGTGGATGAGTATGGCGGCACTGCGGGCATTATCACCATCGAGGACATTCTGGAGCAGATTGTCGGGGATATCGAAGATGAACACGATACCGACGAAGAAGACGATATCCGCACGCTGGATAACGGCCACTTTGCTATTCGCGCCTTAACGCCGATTGAAGACTTCAACGAGCGCTTTGACACCGAGTTTTCCGATGACGAGTTTGATACCGTTGGCGGCTTGGTGATGCAGCAATTTGGGCACCTGCCCGGTCGCGGCGAGCACACCTGCTTTGGTGGCTGGCGCTTTGTCATCCTCAATGCTGACAACCGTCGCATCCGCTTACTTGAGGCATACCCCGACCAAAGCGCCGAGAGTGATAATACCGGCGACGATTAACCGACCACTCAGATAAATTTCGATAGGATATCACCATGGGGTTAACGCCCACGCTCGCGCTTCAGCTACTGGCCGCTCTGGTGGCCGGCGGCTTTACCACGCTTACCGCTTCACCGTTTGAACTATGGTGGCTGGGGCCTATTGCGATTGCGCTTTTATACGCTGGCCTGCATACCCTAACCCCGGCCCAAGCAGCGCTAAAGGGCTGGCTATATGGCGTAGCGCTGTTTGCCAGCGGCACTTCCTGGGTATATGTTTCTATTCATGACTATGGCTATACCGGTATGCCGCTGGCGGTATTCCTTACCGCACTGTTTGTGGCCGTTTTAGCCCTGTTTTTTGCCGGTACCTTTTGGCTCTACCGGCGCTTTTTTGGCTCCCGTTGGGCGCTACTCACCTTCGCAGGTGCCTGGGTATTAGGGGAAGTGCTGCGTACTTATCTGTTTACCGGCTTTCCCTGGCTGCTGGTTGGCTCAAGCTATGTCGACTCCCCTCTAGCTAGCTGGGCACCCGTTGGGGGTGTTTATCTGCTTTCGCTGATGGTAGTGCTTACCGGCACGCTGGGTGCCGAACTCTTGCGCCGCCAGTGGTGGGCTCTGGTGCCTATCGCTGCGATTTGGATAGCCCCGCTGGCGCTACCTACCCTCTGGACAACACCCGCTGAGGAACCGACGAGCGTCGCGCTGCTGCAAGGTAATCTGCCGCAGCTTTTAAAATGGACGCCAGAAGGCCAGCGGGTGGCCGCTAATACGTATAGCGACCTAACCCGCGACGTCGCCGACGACGTAGATCTTATCTTATGGCCAGAAACCGCGCTGCCCATGATGGAACAGCAGGCGCGCCCGGTGCTAGAACGAGTGCAAGCCATTTTGCCCCCCAACGCGGCACTCATGACGGGCATCGTTCAGCTGGATGAACAGAACCGTTACTTCAACAGCGTGATCGGGGTAGGCAATGTAGAAGGCAGTTACCAAAAGGAGCACCTAGTGCCGTTTGGCGAGTACTTGCCGCTGGAAAGCATATTACGGGGCGCTATCGACTTCTTTGACCTCCCCATGTCGAGCTTTACCAAAGGTGCCTCTGAGCAAGCCCCTATGCAGGCCGCGGGTGTCAGCATTGGTAACGCCATCTGCTATGAAATTATCTATCCGCAGCTCGTTGCACGGCGCGCAGCGGATAGCGATGTCATTGTCACGGTCTCTAACGACACCTGGTTTGGCGCCTCCATAGGCCCCCACCAGCACCTTCAAATGGCCCGCCTGCGCGCCCTGGAAAACGGCCGCTATGTCGTTCGCGCCACCAGCAATGGCATTACCGCGATTATTGATCCAAGAGGTGAACTGGTAGACCGCGCTCCCCAGTTTGAAACTACCTACCTCACCGGCGAATTCTACGCTATGGAAGGTCTCACGCCGTTTACGCGAACGGGTAGCTGGCCCGCGTGGCTGCTCGCAGGCTTGCTACTGCTACCTGGGCTATACCGCCGCCGTTAGCGTTAGCCTCTTAACAAGAACCTAAAAGCCCCTGCCACCCAATGGGTGGCAGGGGCTTTTTTAGGGCTATTAACTCAGCTAGCCGTATAAAAATGACAAGAGAATCAATCGGTAGACGCTTCGCCCAGCACCTCAGGAATCGTCATTTTTACATAGCGTCCGGGCGCGGGCTCTATCACGCTTAACTCGCCCTCTCCTGGCTGACGGGCAGGCACCATTTTTTCCGGGTCTGGATCTGCATAGCCGTTCTCCGTTACCCATGCCTGCCAGTGCGGCCACCAGGAACCTTCGTGGAAGCTAGCGCTCTCCTGCCATGCATCATGTGTTTCGGGCAACGCATCGTTGGTCCAGTAGCCGTATTTATTCTTATGGGGCGGATTCACAATGCCTGCGATATGGCCAGAGCCACCCAGCACAAAAGTCACCGGCCCTTTGGGCAGCAGCGCGCCATAATATGTGCTGTTCCACTTGGCAATATGGTCTTCTTTAGTCGATACGAAATAGCAAGGGGCCGATATTTTACGAAGGTCAATCTTCACCTCGTCCAGCTCAATACCACCCGGCTCTACCAAGCGGTTTTCCAGGTACATATGGCGTAGATACCAAGCGTGGGTTCCCGCAGGCAGGTTAGTGCCATCTGTATTCCAATACAGCAGGTCGAACGCTGCAGGTACTTCACCCTTTAGATAATTATTGATATAGAACGACCAGAACAGGTCATTCTCACGCAATAAATTAAAGGTATAGGCCATCGACCGGCCATCTAGATACCCTTTCATTTCCAGCGTGTTTTCAATTCCCTCAACCACGCGCTCGTTAAGGAATACGCCTATATCACCGGGGTCGCGGAAATCTTGCAGCGTCGCCATATAGGTAACGGACTTCACCTTGCGACCCCGCCGCGTGCTGGTTAGATAAGCGACCGTTGAAGCGGTGAGTGTCCCGCCCACACAGTAACTCAATAAGTTAACCGACTTCTCACCACAGGCCTGCTCGATGGCTTCCATCGCGCTGATGGGCCCCATTTGCATGTAATCCGCCCAGGTAATATCGCGCTGCTCTGGGCCAGGATTACGCCAAGAAATCAGGAAGACGGTATGGCCTTGATCTACCATCCACTTTACTAACGAGTTATCTTCCCGCAGATCTAATATGTAATATTTATTGATCCACGGTGGGACTATTAATAGTGGCGTCTTAAAGGTTTTTTCCGTGGTGGGTGTGTATTGAAGCAGCTGAATCAGCTCATTCTCATACACTACAGCACCGGGGGTAACCGCAATATTATCGCCTACACCGAAAGCGCTGCGATCGGTCATGCGAACGTTGATGCCTTCCGCTGAGTTAGCGAGGTCTTCCCGCAGCCGGGTCAGGCCATCGACCAGGTTCTGCCCTTTGGTTTCCAGGGTGCGGCGCATTACTTCTGGATTGGTCGACACGAAGTTGGTGGGCGACATCGCGTTCACTAACTGGCGCGCGTAGAACGCCAGGTTACGCTTATGGACAGGGTCTAACCCCTCCAGGCCGTTAATCAGCTCCTCCACCATCTGCGAAAACAGCAGGTACTGCTGCATGATCGCCATGTAGTAGGGGTCGGTGGTCCAGGCGTCGTCTTTGAATCGGCGGTCGTGTTTTGGCGGTGTCACCAGCGGGGATACCTGCTCACCGGCCATGGCCCGCACGCCCTGCTGCCATAGCAGCCACTGGTCTTGCATCAGCCGCGACTGGGTTTGCCACAATAAGCTAGGGTCGCTCATTAACGACTTTGCGGCGGCTTCAAAGCTTTCGCGCATGTCGCTATGAACGGAGTCTGCGGCTTCGCTGGGTGCCATCCGCGTCAGCAAGTCTTCAAAAAGGCCTCGGTACTGTTCGCCGATATCACTAATCTGCGCTTTCCATGTCTCAATCTCTTCTTGAGACATAGCTTTAGACGGCAATTTCCAACCTGACTGCATACTCGCTCTCCCCCTCACCTACATGTGGCGTGGCCCACAGGCAATATCGTTCAGAAACAACACGGCGCCCTTAAAGGCGCCGCGCATATACTGCTTTATTTAGCTTTTGCGTGAAGACTGGCTAGAGGCTTTCGCAGGCTGCTCACCTTTTGCAGCGGAGGTTGCCTGCTCGCTCATTTTCTGTCCCGCTTCATTGAACAGTTTTTCCATTTCGGATTTAAACTGCATGCTCATTTCGCCCATGACGCGCGCATCTTCCTGCATCTGCTGGGATAGCTCGTTCATCATTTCGGCTTGTTTAGTGCCAAAATCGCGCAGGCTTTCTGCATCATTAATTTCGGTGGCGCTGCGGATGCGCTCAGTTCCCATTTGGCTGTAACGCTTCATGGCTTCTAGCTGATACTGCGTGAGCTTTTCCATGTTGTTAAGCATCAGCGAATTCATTTTACGCATTGGCTCAAACATTTGGCGAGTCTGAGTGTTGAAGGCGTCCATCATTTTATCTTGCATTGTAGTTACTCCTGTCTCTCGTTCCTTGGCATGAGCCCAGAGAGGCTCATCATACGGCGCATTGCTGCACTGCAAAAAGAGTAGCCGCTGGCATGTTGCTTTGCAACACTCTTGCGAGAAAGGGCGCCTTGAAGGTCGCTCCTTTGCTCGCAATGCCCATCCACGTCAATTAGAAATAGCGATATTTTTTAATCGCTTTTCAGCGTTACTCTTATGAGTCTAGCAGGGCTATATCGTATAACCAGATCTACCGTTACAGAAGCAAAGCCAATTTTGACAGTTTAATCCGTTTTCGCTAAACGCTGTCCAGAGACACCAGGGTGATAGAGCGGTTGAACGCTGTTACCGTCCGGGTCTAAACAGTAAAAGCTGCGAGCGCCATCGGGATGGTCGTGAGGGGCGCTGGTGATTTCGACTCCCTGCGCCTTTAGATAATCATGCCAGGCGTCAACGTCTTCAGGGATATCCACCACAAAGCCAAAATGATCCAAACGCTGCGGGACTTCTCCCACAGGAGATTTGGCGCGGCTCAAAGAGAGATTGTCATTACCCAGGGTCAGGTAGACCAAGTCGTCGTGGGCACGGCGCAATACGTCCATACCCAGTAGTTCTACATAAAAGCGCTCACTGGCTTCCAGGTCCTGGGCTTGCAGGGCGATATGACGCATGCCATTGAGGGGAGCTGGACGTTTCATAGATGCTTCCTTTGGTCGTTTATGTGTTTATGTTACTTTATGGAAAATATTTCCATTTTAACCTTTCGTCAAGCCAAGGAGCCTTGAATGTTCTGTATCATTGTCAAGACACAACTCAAACCCCATCAGCGGGAAAACTTTCTAGAGGCGATGCTACCCAATGCTGCCGCGTCAGTACGCGACGAGCCGGGCTGCCATGTTTTTGACGTGCTAGAGGACCAGCAGGATGCCAATCTTTTTTATCTTTATGAGATATACCAGGATGAATCGGCCTTAGCCGACCATAAACAGACGCCTCATTACAAGGCCTGTCGGGAGGTCGTGAATCCCCTAATAGAACATCAGAGCGTAGTACGCGCCGAGGTGCTGGCTATTAATCAAGCGTAACTGAAAGGGGGCGCTGATCGATACGTTCATTGCCCCCTACCTACTCTATTTAACAACGGATGTAGCCACTACTGTTTTAACGTTTACTCTTTCGTCCGTGAGCGAGAGGTGGCGGTGGCTTTTGCCTTGCTGCTTCTCTCGCTCGTGGCAGTTTTGCTGGCGTCTTCTTTACTGCTTGCGTGACCACTGGTGTCGCCGCTGTTTTCACTGCTTGCGGAACCCGCTTGGCGCAGCATATCCAGCATCATTTGCTGATAGGTGCCAAAATTTGCGAGCCCTTGTGAAAGCCCTTGCTGCATCATCGGCTGTTGCATAAAGGGCCGCATGAGGCTCATCGGGTCGTACCCTTCCACACCCGACTCCATCTGCCGCTGGATATTTTCGAGCAGGCTTTGCTGAAAAGCCTCAACATCAGGCAGTCCTAGCGATTGCCGAAACTCATCCGGCGTTAGATCAAACTCAACGTTAATTTTCATAGGCGACTCCTCAACTGTCTCATTTGAGTGTAGCAGTGAACCAGCTAGCTCAATTGAGACGTTATCGCTGATTTAAACGCGGCGTATCAACGCTAACATCGCCGTTTTGGCCCCGATGGCGCAACCAGTGATCCAACAGCGTGATGGCCATCATGGCTTCTGCAATCGGCGTTGCTCGAATGCCCACGCAGGGATCGTGACGCCCTTTGGTGATCACCTCAACCGGCTCGCCATGCACATCAATGGAGCGCCCTGGCGTGGTAATGCTGGACGTCGGCTTCAGTGCCAGCCGTGCGACGATGGGTTGGCCGCTGGAGATACCGCCCAACACGCCACCCGCATGGTTAGAGAGAAAGCCTTCCGGCGTCATCTCGTCACGGTGCTCGCTGCCGCGCTGGGCAATGCAGCCAAAGCCCGCGCCAATCTCGATCCCTTTTACCGCGTTGATGCTCATCAAGCCGTGCGCCAAGTCAGCATCCAAGCGGTCAAAGACCGGCTCGCCTAACCCCACGGGCACGCCATCGGCAATCACGGTAATTTCTGCGCCCACTGAGTCTTGATCCCGGCGCAGCTGATCCATATAGCTTTCAAGCTCGGGGACTTTGTCGGGGTCGGGGCAGAAGAAGGCGTTCTGGTCGACGGCTTCCCAGGCTTTGAAGTCAATCTTGATCGGGCCAAGCTGGCTCATGTAGCCACGAATTTGGATACCCTGTGCCGCCAGCACTTTTTTAGCGATGGCACCGGCGGCCACGCGCATGGCGGTTTCCCGCGCGCTGGAGCGTCCGCCACCTCGGTAGTCCCGGTGGCCGTACTTGTGGTGGTAGGTATAGTCCGCGTGGGCGGGGCGGAACTGGTCTTTGATCTTGGAGTAATCTTTCGAGCGCTGGTCGGTGTTTTCGATCAATAGGCCAATCGAGGTGCCGGTGGTTTTGCCTTCAAACACACCCGAAAGAATACGCACCTGATCCGGCTCTTTGCGCTGAGTGGTGTGGCGCGAGCTGCCGGGGCGTCGACGGTCTAAATCGCCCTGCAAATCTTCTTCGCTGATCGCAATGCCAGGGGGGCACCCATCCACAATGGCCCCCAGGGCGGGGCCGTGGCTTTCGCCAAAGGTGGTAACGGTAAACAGTTTGCCAAACGTATTGCCAGACATGGGCGTTAATTCCTCACTCAAAAGACGCCGCATGGGCGTCGAGTTCAGCGGCGCTCAGGGCAAACACGCCCTGGCCGCCACGCTCGAATTCAAGCCAGATAAAGGGCACCTCGGGGAAGGCGGCCTCCACATGGCGGTCAGAGTTGCCGACTTCAACAATCAGCCAGCCTTCCGAGGTTAGGTGCTGGCGAGCCTCGCGCAGAATACGCCGCACGATATCCAACCCGTCGCTACCTGCGCCTAGCGCCAGCGACGGCTCGTGGCGGAACTCGGCGGGCATGGTGGCCAAGTCGCGCTCATCCACGTAAGGCGGGTTGGAGACGATCAGGTCAAAGCGCTGCCCTTCTAAACCGTTAAACACATCCGATTCCACGGCGCGTACCCGGTCGCCGACATCGTGGCGGGTAATATTCTGCCGGGCAACGGCCAGGGCATCCTGGCTGATATCCGCCAGGGCTACTTCGCAGGTAGGCAGCACTAGCGCTGTTGCAATGCCTATGCAGCCTGAACCGGTGCACAGATCCAGCACGCGGGCGGGCGGCTCTTCTGGGAACCACGCCGCAAAGCCATCTTCAATCAGCTCGGCAATCGGCGAGCGGGGAATCAGCACGCGCTCATCCACGCTGAAGGGGTGGCCCGCAAAAAAAGCCTCGCCCAGTAAGTAGGGCAGCGGGCGGCGGGTGGTAACGCGTTCGCGGGCGAGGCGAATAATGCGCTCGCGCTCTATGGGCAGCAGGCGCGCATCGAGCACTGCCGGGTCAACGTTCCACGGCAAATGTAGCGCACCTAAGCAGAGCGCAACGGCTTCATCCCACGGCGATTCAGTGCCATGCCCATAGTGCAGCCCTGCTAAATAAAACTCACTAGAGACCCAGCGTAAGTAATCGCGCAGTGTAAAAAGCTCGCTCACCAAGGCCGACTCTGGCAACGAAAGCATTGAGTGGGAGGTCTCATCATTAAGAGGCGTGGTCACAGCGGCTCCTGGCGTATAAAAGTTATTATGCGATTGTACCTTTGACGCCGCCTGGTTCACAGCGCATGGTTCACTCGCATGCGCTTCACAGCTGCGGTTAACGGTAGCCGTTCACAGTAACGACAGTCTCGCTATACTGTGTGCTTCTCTATTATGCTTATCTGCTAACACTTCTTTTTTATTTGAGCCGACTATGACGCGACACCTGCCCAACGACGACGATATCAGTGTTTTTCGCCAAGCACTGCAAGCAGCAGGCGTTCGCCGTATTGCCACTAATCAAGCTGACCCTGGCAAACCCAAGCGTCAAACGGACGCTGGCGAAGCGCGCCGCCGCGCGGCGGTCGAGAGCAACACGCTGCAAACCAGCGGGCGCACATCCGACGGCCGGGTAGAAGCCGTACGCCCGTCAGAGTATTTGGAGTTCAGTGTGCCCGACCTGCCCTGGCGAACGTTTAGCCAGCTCAAGCGTGGCCAAACGGCGTGGCAAGCGGGTTTAGATCTACACGGCTATACCTTGGAAGAAGCAAGGATTGAGCTTGAAAGTTTTTTACGTGACGCCGCCGCACAGGGCATGCGCTGCGTGTTAGTCGTGCATGGTAAGGCTTGGGGCACCACCTCAGATTTTCCGGTGCTTAAAAGCCATACCAATGCGTGGTTAAGAGAGTGGCCTGGCGTGCTGGCGTTCTGTTCCGCCACCGAACTCGATGGCGGCACCGGGGCGGTATATATTTTACTGCGTAAGCGCGGCCACTAGCCGTGGTTATTCCGCCGCATCGGAGGCAATGCCGGGCATGCGACGCTCCAACGCCTGATCAGCCAAGTGACGACCTAAGCGGATCAACTCATTCGCACGGTGGAACTCATACGTACTGCACACGGTTTTGGGTATTTCGATCAAAACATCCGGCGGGTAGCCCGCTACCTTATACTTCGCCAACGCTGCCTGGGTGATATCAAACGATTCAAGAATCATATCGAGCTTGCCCCACTCGCGCTTACCGCGAAGGTCTACCGTTTCATCGTCGTCGCTCCCGTCACCGTTACTAACCCCCAGGCCGTCCCACAGGCGGCGGGTGGTAGCGCGCACATCGTCCATCCAGCCGCCAATGTTCGCATCGCGACTCCGCTCTAACGCGGTGCGGCTGTCACCATTCTCTTGTTGAGGCAGTAGCTCCTCCAGCGTGACCGGCTGCGGGCTGTGGGCGGTGACGTTTACCGCCACCACGAAATCTGCCTCATGGGCCGCGAGAATTGGCATCATTGGTAGCGGGTTGAGCAACCCTCCGTCAACTAACACCTGCTCGCCAAGATGCACCGGGGTAATAACACCCGGCACGGCTATAGAGGCACGGATTGCCTGGAGTAAAGGGCCATTTTGAAACCACACTTCACGCTGACGAACCAGATCCGTCGCTACGGTTGTCACAGGGATAGGCAAATCTTCGATCAGCCTATCGCCGACCAGCTCTTCTAGCTTGCTCATCACTTTATTGGCACGCATAGCCCCCATGGGGCTCCAGGTCACATCGACCAGCTTGAGCACGTCTAAATAATCCAGGTTGCACACCCACTCCCGGTATTCAGGCAGCTTGCCGGCGGCATAAATACCGCCAATTAACGCTCCCATGGAACAGCCGGCAATCGAAATAATCTCGAAGCCTCGCGCTTCCAACGCTTCAATCACGCCAATATGCGCGTACCCCCTAGCCCCTCCGCTACCCAATACCAGTGCCACCTTATTACCACCCTTCAAGGAGCTGCTTGCCACAGGTGCTTCAACAACATGCGCTACTTTCTTCATCATCATTTTCCTAACGCGAGCCATCAGGTACCCGCTACGCTTGCTGACTAATGGTGCTGGCCACGTGGTGAACCGCCTGAGGTTCAAGATGCAGGTGATGGCCCCCTGCCAGCACATGGCGCGTTAAGTTTGGCACCGCCTGGCGCGCTTGTTCCGCCCAATTTCGCTCGCCCAAAATGCCCTGTTCCCCTTCTATCAATAGCACCGGTGCTTGAATGTCTGCCAGTAATGCCAACACCTGCTGGGGCGTAAAGCGCACCAAGGAAGGTTTTAATAAACGGCTATCGGTACGCATTTGCACATGCCCATCAGCCGTCGCCTGGGTGTTACGTTCCACAAGTGGCGTGGCGGTGATGCTATCCAGCGGCGTGACACCACCGGCTACCCGCGCGGCGACCGCACTCTCAACATCAGGATAACGAGGAGGACGGGAAAGCGGCCGCCTATAGGCCACTAACCCTTTGCGTAGTTGGCTGGCCGTCTCTTCAGCAGGTGTGTTGAGCGCGCCTAAACCGTCTAATAAAATGAGCTTATCCACCCGCTCGGGCAGAGCCGCCGAGACGAGGCACGCTACGGCGGCCCCCATCGAATGCGCCAGCAACGTCGTTTTTTCGATCGCTAATGATTCCAGGGTATCCAGCACATCATGGGTATAGTCCCAGAGTGCATAATCGCTTTCTGCAGGCGCATGAGCCGAATGTCCGTGACCGCGGAAATCAATCGCCACGATGCGAATATCTAGCGCATTTACTAACAGCGGCGCCAGCCGGCTGAAGCTTGCTGCGTTGTCTAGCCAGCCATGCAGTGCTACCCAGGTAGGCGCCGTGCTACGCCCCCAGCTAAGTGCCGCCAGCCGCCCATTCGCCAGGGAAAGCGGTTGCGCAGCCGTACCGACGCCGGTCGATTCATTCATAAGCAGGTTCTCTTTAAAGCCGGATAACCAAGCAATGTTATATACGTCAGATGACGCTCTAGGGCGTAAACGTTACCATGCTAAGCGCAGCGCATCTGCCGCTTTTATACGGCGATCGCTCGCGTGCTGCTGCTACTTTGTAATGCGCTTAACGATGATAACCAACAGGAAAATGACTATGAACCCACGTCGTGACACCCGTGCTCGCAATCTTGTGTTCTTGATTACCGTGATCAGTGCATTGGTGGTTGGCCTGTGGCTGGCCCGCTAAGCCACGAGTTCCCGCTGAGCCAATCGCCGCCCGACGTCCAGCTTTGAACATCACTTGCAATTTTTCACCCATGAATAAATACTGTATATAAATACATTATTTATTCATGAGGATGTCGATGATGTCATCTCCACCCACCCCTTCAGCAGCAAGCATGTTGGCAACGAGCATGGTTGCAACAACCTTGCCGTTAACCTCCCAGCCGTTGCCATTTCCAACGCTATACGGCCGCGCTGGGTTTAGCGGCTTCCCTTCGCCTGCTCAGGATTACGAGCCGCGCACGCTTGATCTCAACGAGCGGCTAATTAAGCACCCTACCCATACGTTTTACCTCACCGCCACGGGTGACAGCATGGAAGACTGGGGGATATTCGACGGTGACTTGCTAGTGGTAGATCGCAGCATACCGCCCCGCTTAGGGCATATCCTGGTCGCCATGTTGGAAGAGGAAGTGCTGATCAAGCGTTATGCGCTCTATCAAGGCACGCCACACCTTTGCTCGGCACACCCTCACTACCCGCCATTGCCGCTAGAAGAGACAAATTGCCAGCTATGGGGCGTGGTGCGCGCCGTCATCCACGAGTATCTGCCATGATTGGCCTGGTTGACGCCAATAACTTTTATGTTTCCTGCGAGCGTGTATTTAATCCTGCGCTTGAAGGCAAACCCGTTGGCGTAATGTCAAACAACGACGGCTGTGTGATTGCCCGCTCGGCCGAAATGAAAGCGATGGAAATCCCCATGGGTACTCCCTCCTTCAAGCTGGAAGGGTTGCGCCGACGAGGAGCGATTCACCTGTTGTCATCTAACTACGAGCTGTATGGCGACATGTCCGCACGTCTTACCCAGCTACTGCAAGATGCTTGCCCAGAGGTCGCGCCTTACTCTATTGATGAAATGTTTATCTATCTAGACGGCTTCAGCGACGCGCAATGCCAAACGCTTGGGGAAGCCGTACGCCGCCGTATTCGCCGCTATTTAGGGCTTCCCGTATGCGTCGGACTGGCACCTACCCATACGCTCGCCAAGCTCGCTAATCACGTTGCCAAAAAGCAGCCTTACTACCAAGGGGTTTGCCTACTCACGGCCAATAGCCCAACCACTAAGGCGCTGCTGAAACAGCTGCCGGTGAATGAGGTATGGGGTGTCGGCAGACGTATAGCAGAACGGCTCGCGGTAAGTGGCATTCGCACGGCATGGCAGTTACGGGAGTGCGACCCAAAGCAACTTCGCAAACGATTTTCAGTAGTACTGGCGCGTACAGCGATCGAGCTACGCGGCACCCCCTGTTTGGAAATGAACGCACTAGAAGAGCCGCGTCAGCGTATTATGACATCGCGCTCATTTGGACAAGCCACCGGCATCAAAGCGGAACTGCACGCAGCCCTGCGCCGCCATGCCCAGCGTAGTGCTGAAAAGTTGCGCCAGCAAAAAAGCCTTACCCGCGCTGTGTTGCTGTTTCTAAACACCAACCGCCACCGCAAAGACCAGCCTCAACTTTCTCCCAGCGCGATGATTCCCCTAGCATCACCAAGCGACGATACCCGCGTTATTTTAGAGGCCGTACGCGAGGGGCTTGAGCAGATGTATCGGCCGGGGTTTCAGTTTATGAAAGCCGGCGTCATGTTGTTGGATTTAGTGGATGCGCAGCAGTATCAACTTTCACTGTTGCAGACTCCCACCAAGGCGCATCCGCACTTGATGAATACCGTTGACGCTATTAATCAGCGCATGGGGCAAGGCACGATTCGTTTTGGTATGACAGCGGCAAAAGCACCGTGGCAGTTGCGCTGCGCGCATCGTTCGCAGCGCTACACCACGTGCTGGGAGGAGTTAATGGAGGCAGGCACTCACCCCGGCGCGATTGCCGCCGCCAGGGTGAAGCGTGAACAGCAGCGGTTAGCGCAAGCGCACCGCTTGGCGCAGCCGCGGGCTTAACGCCTCGCCGGCCAGCGCAAATATTACTAAGATCGCCAGTAGTATCGGCCAGTGAGCAGCAAACGACACTGGGTAAAGGCCCAGCGCGTCGACAAAAATAACCAGAATACCTAGCGGACTAACGTAACGCACCATGGCGAGCCAAAGTGCATAAGGCAACGGCGCAAGGCCCAGCTCGTCGCGGAAGGTTTCGCTTTTCAGCACAAACCCTGCCAGCAGCACCATACCTAGGCCACCCAGTGGCATCATCCAGCGCGAGGTCAGGTAATCCAACCAGTCAAAGACGTTTTTACCGGCTAGAGTCCAATCAGCACCCAGGTTAAACGACAGCATTGCCAGCGTGCTGATCAGCCATAGCACGATACCCGTCGCCCAAGAGGCAGACTTGCGATTCATACCTTTGTTGTCGCATAACCACGACACCGTGGCTTCCACCATCGAAATAGATGAGGTCAGCGCCGCCATTGAGAGCATCAAGAAAAACAGAATGCCGAATAGCGTGCCCATTGGCATCGCCTGGAAGGCCAGCGGCAGGCTCATAAAGATCAGCCCCGGCCCTTCACCGGGGTTCATGCCATTGGCAAAAATCACCGGAAAAATCGCTAACCCCGCCATCAGAGCCACGACGGTATCAGCAATGGCCACGCTTACCGTGGTACGCCCAATCGAAGCACCTTTAGGCAAGTAGCTGCCGTAGGTCAGAATCGCGCCGGAAGCCAACGACAAGGTGAAAAAGGCGTGGCCCAACGCCGCCAACATGCCTTCACTGGAGAGACTTCCGGCGTTAAACGAGAACAAAAATCTCACAGCTTCGCCGAACCCACCGGAAAACACACCGAACACAATCAGCAGCACAAGCATGAGCACTAGCCCAGGCATCATCCAGCTGACGTTTTTCTCGATGCCTTCCTGAACGCCTTTCCCCACAATTACCATCGTGAGCACCGTCACCAGCGTGCTCCAACCGCCCAAAATGAACGGATTGGCATTATTGGCCCCGAAAACCGCCGCCATGTCGTCAACGCTGCCGCCCGCCAAGCCACCGGTGAACATTTTCCATAAATAGGAGAACGACCAGCCTGCGACCACGACATAAAACGACAGAATCATAAAACCGCACAGCATCGCCATCCAACCAATCAGCGACCAGGCAGACGAGCGGCCAGACTCATTAACAACACGCCTTATCGCGTCAATCGGGCTGCCGCGACCACGGCGTCCAAAGGCAATCTCGGTCATCATCACCGGCACGCCGACGGCTAAAATGCACGCCAGATAGACCAATACGAACGCCCCGCCGCCATACTCCCCGGTGATATAAGGGAACTTCCAAATATTGCCAAGCCCCACCGCCGACCCGGTGGCTGCCAACATAAAGCCCCAGCGGCCTAGCCACTGAATGCGAGGTTGCTCAGTAGACGCCATGTCCTTCCACCCTATTTGAAAAAAGGCACCTATCCTAGAGGATTTTTTATCTAAAGCCCAAGCCTCTATTACCACAAGACGCCTGCCAATTAGGCTACTTGGAGTGCTTTTGCTTCTGCATCTAGCCGCTGGGCAGTTTGATCCACCTTTCTTAACCACATCAAGAGCAGCGCCCCTAGCGCAACAAAGCCGCCTGCCAACCACAGTCCCAACGAGTAATTACCTGACGCCTCTGCCAGCATACCGGTAAGCGCGGGAGCAAAAATTTGCGCCGCGCCGTAAGCCAGCGTCATTTGCCCCATTAACTTGGCAGGACTAGAGGGGTAGAGCCTGCCCGCCATCGTGAGCACTAAACTCACGCAGCCCAAAAAGGTACCGCCGTAAAGCACCGCGCTCAGTAGTACCCCAGGCAGGCTGGAAGTCATGGCAGGCAGCACAATGCCCACCACCTGTATCCACATCGCCACGCTTAACGCCCCCAAATAACCGATGCGCCGCGCCACCAAATCCCACAGCATTACCGCAGGCGCCGCTGCCAGCCCAACCAACGCAAATGCCCAATTACCCGCACCCGCCAGCAACGGCTCGCGCTCGACAATCGTGACAATAAAGGTGGCGCTAATCACATAACCGTAACCGGCACAAAAATAGGCCGGCAGCATCAGCCGCATAAAGGTACGCGAGGGAGGATGGGCAGGCGCTTCATGAGCCGTGCTTGCACCAGGCAGCGGCTTCACTGGGCGGGGCAGCCAGCGCCAAGCAGGCACCAGTAGCACCGCCCCCAGAACGCTAAAACCCCACCACTGCGCCTGCCAGTTTAACGACAGCTTCAGCATCAGCTCGACCGCCAACGCCGCCACCACAATACCAATGCCCACCCCAGCAAAGTGAATACCCAGCTCGCCCCGCTGCTGGTGCTGAATCAACCAATGAAGAATTAACCCCGAGGCCAATAGCATCGAGCCACTGCTGGAAAGCCCCGCCAAAAAGCGCAGCCCCGCCCATAGCCAGAAGTGTTCGGTTAGCGCCATTCCCGCGGTGGTCAGCACCGCTAAGATCAAACCGATTCTGAACAGGGTATCTTTCAGATGAATACTGCGAATAGAGGCTGCTAATACCGCCCCCAGCATATAGCCTGCGTAGTTTAGCGCCGCTAACCAGCCACCATCAGCATCACCTATCCAACTCTGCTGCTGCATCACAGGGAGTAACGGCGTGTAAGCAAAGCGGGCAACGCCGATACACAGAATTTGGCTAAAAACACCCGCCAATAGCACTTTAAAGCGCTGCGCGCGCAAGCTAACCGTCGGCATATATGCTCTCTCTTTGTAATAACGTCTATGATGAGTAAGGTGCTAATGAATAGCTGGCTATCTTCTATAATACGCGGAAAGTAGCGCTGCACCATCGGCTAAACGTGGCATGTTGATCAGCGCATCCAAGCCAATAATCTGGCAGACTAAGGCGTGATGACTACCACTAATACGGAGAGTGCTTACATGAGCGATAGCGCCAAACCCTGGACACAGCCAATGCCTGACGCGCAGTTCAACGTAATGCGCGATATTCTTGCCGCCCCCAGCCCTGTCGGTCTGGAAGGCGCTATGACCTACGGCGTACTGAAGCCTTACTTTGAAAGCTTCGCGCCGAGCGACTGGCATCTTCATCAATTTAAAGGCAATGCAGGTGTCGTGCTGGACACCCATCCTGGCCGCGATGACATGTTTACAGTGATGATCATCGGCCACGCGGATAAAATCCGCATGCAGGTTCGTTCGATTGGTGAAGACGGCAAGATCTGGATCAATACCGACTCCTTCCTGCCGACCGTACTGATCGGCCATGAAGTGAAGCTGTTTAGCGAAGACCCAGATGCCCCCGGCAGCTACCGCTGCATCCAAGGCGGCACAGTAGAAGCCCTGGGCGCTATTCACTTTTCTGACCCCGCCCAGCGCGATGGCAGCAAAGGCATCAAAAAAGAGCAGATCTACTTAGACCTGCAGATTCACGGCGAAAATAAAAAGCAGCAGGTGCTAAACCTCGGCGTTCGCCCGGGTGATTCGATTATTTTCGACCGGCCTATTCGTCCTGGCTTTAGCCCAAACACCTTTTACGGTGCTTACCTGGATAATGGCTTAGGCTGCTTTGTTACCGCAGAAGTGGCGAAGTTAATCGCCGAATCAGGCGGCACCAAAAAAGTACGCGTACTGTTTGCCATTGCCAGCTACGAAGAGATTGGCCGTTTCGGCAGCCGCGTGATGGCAGGTGAACTCAAGCCAGACGCACTGATTGGCGTCGACGTTAACCACGACTACGTAGCCGCCCCCGGTATTGGCGACAAGCGGATGCAGCCGCTGGAAATGGGTAAAGGCTTCACCATGGCGGTCGGTTCTATTGCTAGCGAACAGCTCAACCGCATCATTGCCAGCGCCGCCAAAGAGCAGGATATTCCCCTGCAGCGGGATATCGTCGGCGTGGATACCGGTACTGACGGCATGGCGGGCGTACTCGCTTCTATTGATAGCGCGGCAACCTCCATCGGTTTTCCGATCCGCAACATGCACACCATCTCTGAAACCGGCAACACCCAGGATGTGCTCGCAGCGATTCATGCACTGACTCACACGCTCAAAGCACTGGATGCGCTGCCTGATTTACAGCGGGAATTTCTAGACAATCACCCACGGCTTGATCAGGCCAACCCACTTACTCACCAAGGCAGTGATAAGCCTGAAAGTGACAAGCCTGACAGCAACAAATCTGAAAGCGATACGCCTCCTAACAGCGCAGACAAAAAACACACAAAGTCTAAAAAAACAAAGAAGAAGTAGCATAAAAAAACCCCGGCCATTTCTGGCCGGGGTAGTAGAATTTCCTCCTTAATCCTTCTTCATGAACCTCCTGTTCATGCATCCCTGGTTTAACAAGCGCTCCTTGCTTAATTTTGCTCCTTCGCACCGCTCCTTGTGTTGTTACTCACCATGAACCTTCAATATGTCAAAAACATTAATCTAGGATAACAAACCCTATATTTTTATGATTTTACCGTGCGCACGCAAACTGTCCGTTAGTCTGTTTACAAACATGGCGAATAACGAGATGGCTGCTTATACTTTTAACGCATCAATCACCATCGATGCCGTTCGACACGGACGTTACCACGCCTGAACCCATCAACCCCTCGCGTTAGGAGGTCAGCGTGCGACACATCATGATTAGCCCAACAGTGCACGGCGTGGATTTTATTTGCCGACACTGCGGCAATGCAGAATCCGCCACCACGTCGTACTTAAATCGTTTTCGTCTTGAAGGCTCGGGTAAAAACAGTGCTACGCTGCGCTGTATGAACTGCCAAACGGCTGTCTCTACCCCCATGAGCACGCTCAGCGCCCTGTTTTATCATCGCGCCAGCTAATAAATGAAAACGTTGAGCCATAAAAAAACCCCGGCGGTCCTGGCCGGGGTTTGATCATCTCCTCCTTGATCTTTTTCACGAACCTCCTGTTCATGCGTCCTTGTACATCGCAAGCATTCCCTACCTGCACGTCCTTGTAACGCTTTCCCTGCGCTATGTGCACACAGTGAAGCCTATAGCCGCTGAGTTATCTAACCTAAGCTATAAAACGGTAAATAGTTTTAGGTGATGGCTCATTTAAGCCATCAGATTAGCTTGCAGTGGCTTAAGCCAAAAACATACAATCACGTACGTTTGCAAAACCAAAAGGATATCCCAGTGACGACTCTCGTTTCTCGCACAACGCAACGCGCTTCTCAACGTAAGTGTATGACTCCATGGCTAGCGGCAGCTTTCGGCATCGCGCTAGCCGCACCCGCCTGGGCAGACAGCTGGGAAGGCAGTATCGGAGCAGGCGTCACCTACTCACCTGATTACCTGGGCAGCGATGACTATGACGCACGTGCCTGGCCCGTTGTTAACCTGGCATACGGCGACCAGCTTTCGATCAACGTACGCAACGGGATTGAATGGCACGCTATTCGTCAAGGCAACTGGACGGCCTCACCATTTATTGGCTATACCTTTGGGCGGGATAATAAGGGCGATATCAGCCAATTTGAAAAAGTCGATGGCGGGGCAACGTTAGGTTTACGAGTCAGCTATCAGCAAGGGTTTTGGCGTTATAGCGTTGCAGGCAGTACGCCAGTAAGCGGCGATGTAGAAGGGGCAAAATTTTCAGCCAATGCCGCCTTGCGCATGCCGGTTAGCGAACGGACGCTCTTTACCCTAACGCCTAGCGTGACCTATTCAAACGAGAAATGGACCGAGTCGCTGTTTGGTGTGTCGGTGCAAGACAGCGTGCGTAGCGGCGTGGCGGCCTACTCACCCGATAGTGGTTACTGGCGCATGGGGGCCAACGCTAGCCTAAGCTACTCCCTGACGCCTGAATGGACAGCCACCGGCTTTGTGGGCGCAACGTATCTCACTGGCAGCGCTGCCGACAGCCCTATTGTTGATGAGCTAGGCAGCGAGTGGCAAACCCTCACAGGGGTAACACTCAGCTATCGCTTTTAAAAAATCGGGCGCTTTGACGTTGCCCCTGCGTCGCTAAATCAATCAAAACGGCGGGCACTGTGGCCCGCCGTTATGGTTACTCACGTAAATAGGCGTACTGTTTAACGCGCCAGCCACGCCACCAGTGCTTCTGCGGTAGCGGCGGAGGAAGGCGGGTTTTGCCCGGTAATCAACTGGCCGTCTTCACGCACATACGGCGTAAAGTCGTCTGCTTTGCTGTAAATGCCGCCACACTGCTGCAGCGCATCTTCCACTAAATGCGGCACGATACCTGTCAAGCCGACCGCCTCTTCTTCGCCGTTAGTGAAGCCTGTCACCTGACGCCCTTTCACCAGCGGCTCACCACTGCTGTTTTTCGCATTAATTAACACGATGGGTGCATGGCATACCGATGCCACTGGCTTACCCTGCGCAATAAAGTTTTCAATCAGCTGGATAGAGTCTTGGTCGTTAACCAAATCCCACAGCGGGCCATGACCACCTGGATAGAACACCGCATCGAAATCATCGGCACTCATATCGCTAAGGCGATGGGTGGCCGCTAGCGCCGCATTAGCCTCACCATCTTGCTTAAAGCGCCGCGTTTCGTCGGTTTGGCTATCGTCTGCGTCACTTTTCGGGTCCAGCGGCGGCTGCCCACCTTTCGGCGAGGCAAGCGTAATATCAGCCCCCGCATCTTTAAACACATAGTACGGCGCGGCTAGCTCTTCCAGCCAAAAGCCGGTTTTTTCACCCGTATCTCCTAACTGATCGTGTGACGTTAGTACCACCAAAATACGCTTGCTCATCTCATAACTCCTAATTGTGAAGAGTGCGATAGCGTCTTGCGTTACCTACCTTACCTTGGGGCGTGTTTTCGTGGTTGCAAGGTAAAGCACCTTAGATAAGATAGCTCGGTGAACTTCTTTTTTAGATTAACGAGCACGTCGTGAGTATTGAAGCGCGAGAGTTTTACCGCCGTGGGCCCATGCACCGCTCAGCGCGTGCCAGCAGCTTTGCGCTAATTCGTCGCCAGTTCGATTTTCGTTCCATTGAAATCGGCCGCTGGGTGACCACCGCCGAGCGCGACCGCGCTGCTGAGCTTTTTCACGATGCACTGTGCGATTTAATGCTGATCCTGCGCGGCAATGAGGCGCTGATTTCACTGCGTGGTTCGATAGCCCTGCAGTACGGCAGCGGCGGCAGGCCCGGCGTTTCCGCTCATTACGACCCCAGCCAGCGCTGCTTTTCGCTCGCTAAAAATGCGGGGCCTGGCAGCATTGCCCATGAATGGTTCCACGCGTTTGATCACTACATTGCTCAGAAGTGTTTTCATAACGTACCCACTAGCGCCTTTGCCTCGGCGGCATGGCTATCGGATGCAGCTCCGATTCCCCACCCGCTCAACCAGCGCTTACTCGCCTGCTTTCATGCTATTCTGCTTCACCCCGACGGCCAGCAGCCCAGCGCGCTTTTCAACTACTCCGCTGCTATGGATAAAGCCCAGGGCCAACTCTATTACAGCAAACCAGAAGAGCTGTGCGCCCGAGCGTTTGAAGCCTTCGTACAGGACGCCACCATCAAAAACCACTTCCTGGTAAACGGCACCCAAACCTCCCCCGAGGCAGAGCACGGCCTATACCCACAAGGTGAGCAGCGCGAACGCATCAATGCGCTATTCGGCAACTATTTTGCCAGCTTGGGGAGAGCGCTCAGCAAAGAGAGGCCTTCATAAAACGCGGGATGTGCGAAACACACCAATGACGACTACGCTTCAATGACATTCGTATCTCAAAGGAAGAGAAAAATGCCCTCTACCACTACCATTGTCGTTATTGTTGTTGTGATCGTCGCCGTCGCAGGGATAGGTTTCAGCGGCATCCTTCCCTTTTGATGGGAGCTACCTACTAACCTTGGCCACCACATCGCTAGGTACTCATTAATTAAGGGTGTGCGCGGAGTGTGGCCAGGGCTATTTTGAATCTAACGACCAAAAGCGTACATGTGGTGTTTTAGCGCCCATGACAAAGCTAGGGCATCTAGCTGAGGCCGCAGGCCGAAACACCAAGCGAAATGCCGTCTCCCCCTCCTACTCGCGACCCAGACCCAGACCCAGACCCAGACCCAGACCCAGACCCAGACCCAAAATCTTGCACACCATTTATTGTTCTAAAAAAGTCAGGCATGAACAAAAAAGCGCAAATGACTATTTGGTTGCAAATAAAAAGAATTATCATTAGTATTTGCAAAGAAGCCTGATGATACTTCAATCATCAGTAATGATATAAAGATCAACATACAATGAGGTTCTGTATGAAACGCATTTTTGTTTTGATTCTGGGAAGCTTAATGAGCAGCGGCATTGTTTTGGCAGATGAGCAGAATCGCCTGGACCATTTTGAGGGAGCCTCTTCTGAAAATCTCACGCAAGCGCTGGAAAATCTAACAGAAGGCAATCAACAGCTCATTCAGCTTCTAAACGCTGAAACTCTCTCCAACGAACAAATGGGAGAGATTCATATGCTGACCTACACGCTTGAAAATGCGCTTCAGCGGATAGATCAAGAAGTCGAAACGATGGCCGTATCATTGGAAGAAGTGCACCTGGGATCTGAAACGCTGGATCAAGAACGTGTTACCACGAATGCTGCCGACTATCTGCAAGCCTCTACTCTTCTGACCCAGTAGCGCATGATCTCAGCCCCCCACTTGATAGGGCATCCATTGCACAGATAGGCAGATCGAGAGAGCGTCCCAACCTACACCCGATATAGATAGCGGCTAAATTATTTGCTTCTGCTCAATCAAAGCCAACGAAATCGTACGGACTGGGCGGTAAGTGGTGCACAAATGCTAGTCACGAAAAAGCCCGCTGATTTCTCAACGGGCTTTTTCTGTATTCTGTGGCGGAGAGGGAGGGATTCGAACCCTCGAAGCCTTTCGACTTACACACTTTCCAGGCGTGCTCCTTCGACCACTCGGACACCTCTCCACTTTTTTGCTCGGTTGAGAAGGCGTTGCCTTTCCCAACAGAACGGCGCATATTCTATGGTCTAAGGCCCAAAATAGCAAGCCTTTTAAAGATTTAAGCAACGGGCAGCACGGCGTAGCGCCCGCTGGCTTCCAAGCAGAGTGTGTCACCGCAGTAGAGCTGCTGAGTCAATTCAATGCTGCCTTTGCCCCGCGCGTTAAGCTTTTCCGCGAGCTGCCCAGGGCCTTGGGGATCGTTGGGGGTGCAAATAATGCGGTAGTCGACCGTGACTGGCGCAAAAAAGCGCTGGCTGGCTTCGGCCACCACCACATCTTGCGCCCGCCTCTGGGCACGCAGCCATAGCGTTACCCAACACCAGCCTTGCAGCGTGGTTTGTGCCGTTAGCGCACCGCCAAAGCCTGTGCCCTTGTCGTTTAGGTTAGGGGTGAGCGCCAGTTGCCACGTCAACGACCCGCCCTCTTGATCGGCGCTTTGGGACATGCCCTGAATTCCCAGTGCACCCACCATGGGAATCGCTTCCCCTAGCCACTGCTGGAAAGCGACAAGATCTTCCTGGGTCTCAGGGAGTGGCAATCGGGGGTACGGCACTCCAGGCTGACGTGGCTGGCTCATCATGCGCTCCTCGTTAATCCCAACGCTCTACAAAGTCTTCCACATTGTGCTGAGGTAGCGGTTTATGGCGACCTGCGAGGCTACCCAGATAGATAAACGCGACCACCTCGTCATCTTCGTCTAGCGATAAGCCTTTACGCACCACGGGGTCAAAGGCGTAATTACCACTGCGCCACATGGCGCCCAACCCTAACGCGTGGGCAGCTAATAAAATGCCGTGGGCCGCACACCCGGCTGAAATGACCTGCTCCATTTTCGGCACGCCCGGAATCTCCGGAGTGACTTTAGCAATTACCGCAATGATCATCGGCGCACGCAGCGGCTTTTTACGCGCGGCATTTAGCGTATTATCGCTAGCGCTGGGGTCTTCTTGAAACTCCGCTTCCGCGAACAGCTCGCCCAGGCGCTCGCGCCCTTCACCGACAAATTCGATAAACCGCCAGGGGCGCAGCTCTTTATGATCCGGGGCGCGCAGCGCCGCCTGGTAGATAGCGCTGAGCTGGTCGACACTGGGCGCGGGCTCGGTGAGTTTACCCATCGAGCTACGTTCGTGAAGCAGCGTGAGTGCGTCCATTATGACTCCCCTTTTATTCATCGTTGAGCGCTAGGTTAGCGCTTTTGGTTACTGCCTAGCTAGACGCAATGGGCTGGGCGGCGTTAATCCCGGCGTTGCTCGCCATGGGCTGATATCCAGTCCGCCACGACGAACATAGCGGGCCAGCACCAGCAGCTCTTCAGGCTTAACCTGCTGCATCAGGTCGGTAAAAATATGCTCGACACAGTGCTCGTGAAAGTCCTGATGCTGACGATAACCGATTAGGTAGCGCAGCAGCCCTTCACGATCGATTTTAGGGCCTTTATAGCGAATTAATACGCTACCCCAGTCGGGCTGGCCGGTGACCGGGCAATTAGATTTAAGCAGATGGGAATACAGCGTCTCCTCGACGACCTCTTCACTGACTGCCAAATGCGCTGCGCTGGGCGTGTAATCGCTGATGTCGATATCCAAGTCATCCAGGCACTCGCCCGGCAGGCGCTGGGGGGCAAGTGCGCTGTCGTCGACACCCAATAGCTCTACGCTCACGTCGGCACCCGCCGCAGCGGCCAAGTCGCGAACAAGCACACGTTGCACCGCCTCTCGGCTATCAAAGCGCGTCTGATTTAGGCTATTGAGATAGAGCTTCCAGGATTTGGACTCAATCAGGTTAGGCGAATCAGCAGGCAAGCGAAAACGGGCAACCGCCACGGTGGGTTTACCACGACCATTCAGCCAGGAAACTTCAAACGCATGCCACTCATCTTCGCCTACAAACGGTAGCTTACCCTCTTCAATGCCCAGCGGAGCACGGTTCGCAGTACGGGGGATAGGATACAGCAGCCCAGCGTCATACTGCTCTGGGTAAGCGGATTCGCGCCCCAAAGGCGCGTGTTCTAGGGTATCGGGGCGGTCTGCCATGACGAGTTTGCTCTCTTGATTAGTAGCGTATCTACTTAGCGCCCTCTACCGGGCGTTATCACACGTTTAACTGCGGATGCCTTTACCGCGCTCTAGCATGGTCAGTGCCACCATAAACAGCACCACAATAAAGGCAAGAATTGCCATTAGTGCCCAAACGACCGGAATATCAGAGACGCCTAAAAAGCCGTAGCGGAAGACGTTCACCATATAGAGTATGGGGTTGAGCATGGAGACGCCCTGCCAGAAATCGGGCAGCATCGAAATCGAGTAAAACACGCCGCCTAAATACGTCAGCGGGGTCAAAATAAACGTCGGCACGATGGAGATATCGTCGAATTTATTAGCAAACAGCGCATTAATAAAGCCGCCTATGGAAAACAGCGCCGACGTCAGCACAACAACCAGTACCGTGAGCAGTGAGTGCTCAACCGTTAAACGGGTAAAAAACAGCGACACCAGCGTGACAATTAACCCCACCCCCAAACCACGGGCCATACCACCCAAAATAAAGCCGGACAAGATTACCCAATTGGGCATGGGAGAGACCATCATCTCCTCAATAGAACGCTGAAACTTATTGGAAAAGAAGCTAGAGGCCACATTGGAGTAGCTGTTGGTGATCACCGACATCATGATCAGCCCCGGCACAATGAAGTCCATGTAGCTGAAGCCGTCCATATCGCCGATGCGCGAACCAATCAGATTACCGAAAATAATGAAGTACATCGCCATGGTAATGGATGGCGGCAGCAAAGTTTGCGGCCAAATCCGCGTGAAGCGCTTGATCTCTTTAAGCACTAAGGTCCACAGCGCGATGAGGGTTTGCGTTGCATTCATGCCTGAGCCTCCTGCTGCTCGCGCTGATCAATCGCTTGTTGGCTGCTTTCCACCATGGAAACGAACATCTCCTCTAAGCGATTGGCGCGGTTACGCATGGACACCACGTTTAGCCCCTGTTCGCTTAAAGCACTGAACACATCGTTAAGCTGTTGGCCCTTATGGATGACTAACGCCAGCTGAGAAGGCTCGATCTGCTGCACCTCAAACCCTTCGATAACGGGTGCTTGCTCTACCGGGGCGGACAGGTCGAGCAAGAAGGTTTCAGTATTTAGCTCTGTTAGCAGTTCACGCACGCTGGTGTTACGCACAATTTCGCCTTGATTGATAATCGCGATATTGCGACACAGGCTCTCAGCTTCTTCAAGATAGTGCGTGGTAAGAATGATAGTAGTGCCTTCATCGCGGTTAATACGCCGCATATATTCCCACATACTGCGGCGCAGCTCGATGTCGACACCCGCCGTTGGCTCATCAAGAATCAGTAGTTTTGGGCGGTGCATCAGCGCACGGGCAATCATCAAACGACGCTTCATACCACCAGAAAGCATACGCGCACTGCCGTTGCGTTTATCCCATAACCCAAGGTCAGTGAGCAGTTGCTTAGCTCGTGGCAACGCCTCTTTGCGGGTCATTCCGTAATACCCCGCCTGGGCCAGAATGATATCAATCACCTTTTCAAACTGATTGAAATTAAACTCCTGGGGCACCACGCCAAGCTGGTACTTGGCTTTGGCGAAGTCTTTGTCAATATCGATGCCAAAAATCGACACCTTACCGGCGGACTTCTGCACCAGCGAGCAGACCACCCCTAGGGTGGTCGACTTACCCGCTCCGTTAGGCCCTAACAAAGCAAAAAAATCGCCCTGCTGGACGTCTAAATCAATACCTTTTAACGCCTGAAAGCCGTTGCCATACACTTTTGTGAGGCCACGGATAGACAATGCCGGTTCGGCCATGAATATGTCCTGTCAGCAAATGGGGAGCACAAGAAAAAAGAGCTGGATAAGAGGATATCGGGGCATCCGTATGTTTTTTCAAGCCGCTTGAAAGACAGCCACGCAGAAATATCGCCAACAGATGTGCGATATGATGTTCAAAAATAGATAGAAAAATAAGAAAGAGACAAGAAGGAGGGTGTTTGTTTGGAGCGGGAAAAGAGATTTGACCGGGCTGGCGCTCCAGCTCTCGACCCTTAGCACCTATGTAAAACCGTTGTGTGGAGCGGGAAAAGAGATTCGAACTCTCGACCCTCGCCTTGGCAAGGCGATGCTCTACCACTGAGCTATTCCCGCGTACAACAAACGGTGCTACGAAAAAGTGCGAGATGGCGTCCCATAGGGGGTTCGAACCCCTGTTACCGCCGTGAAAGGGCGGTGTCCTAGACCACTAGACGAATGGGACACTGTAAGCATATTAAATGCTTGGAGCGGGAAAAGAGATTCGAACTCTCGACCCTCGCCTTGGCAAGGCGATGCTCTACCACTGAGCTATTCCCGCTTAACCTGCATTTCCTGCATTTCTCGCAATCGGATTGGCGTCCCATAGGGGGTTCGAACCCCTGTTACCGCCGTGAAAGGGCGGTGTCCTAGACCACTAGACGAATGGGACGCAGTAAGCATAATAAATGCTTGGAGCGGGAAAAGAGATTCGAACTCTCGACCCTCGCCTTGGCAAGGCGATGCTCTACCACTGAGCTATTCCCGCAGTTCCGATTACCTTGACGACGTTATGACCGCTTGCTCTATTAGAGTAAGTGGCGTCCCATAGGGGGTTCGAACCCCTGTTACCGCCGTGAAAGGGCGGTGTCCTAGACCACTAGACGAATGGGACGTTTCATTGCCTCGTCGAGGTGGCGCGTATATTACTCAGCGCGTCTCAGTGTGTCAAGCACTCTCAAATCGAAACGTACTACTGTCACTCTGATGAGGGATACGATAGCCTGATTAGCACGCCTCTGATTAACGGTAACCGGAGGGAGAGGAGAACCCCATGGCGAAAATAGAAAAATCCCCTGACGAATGGCGCCAGCAGCTCACCCCAGAGCAGTATCGGGTTGCCCGAGAGAAAGGCACCGAACGGCCATTTACCGGCGACTACCAGGTGAGTGACGCACAGGGCATTTATCACTGCGTATGCTGCCACGCGCCGCTATTTGAAAACGAGCACAAGTTTGATGCTGGCTGCGGCTGGCCAAGCTTTGATCGCCCGTTGGGTAAACGCTGCGTAGAGGAGCATCGCGACACCACCCACGGCATGATTCGCACCGAGGTGGTCTGCTCCCATTGTGACGCCCACTTAGGCCATGTCTTTCCCGATGGCCCTCCAGACACCACTGGCCTTCGCTACTGTATAAACTCAGTTTCGTTAGAGTTTCATCCCGACGAGTAATTGTTAGCCAAAACGAAGCACAGCAAGGCGGGCACCATCTGTTAGAATGGCGGCCCGCTTTTTTATGCTCGTATTTTTGTGCTTGTAGGAGAAACCCATGCTCGGCTGGTTCCCCGGACATATGAACAAGGCCCGCCGTCAGATCAAGGACGCGCTGCCGGAAATTGATGTGGTGATAGAGGTGCTTGACGCGCGCCTGCCCTATTCCAGCGCTAACCCAATGCTGGCCGAGCTAACCCGCCATAAACCGGTACTCAAAATACTCTCGCGTGCTGATCTTGCTGACCCAGAGCGCACCGCTGAGTGGGTGGCTTATTTCGATGCCCAGGAAGACACCCGCGCCCTGGCCATTACCACCACGAACACCCGCGAATTAAAGAAAATCCCTAAACTGTGCCACGAACTGGCCGGGGCGGTGCGCGCGGATCGCGATGTACGCGTCATGGTAATGGGCATTCCTAACGTGGGTAAGTCAACGCTGATTAACGGCCTGGCCGGGCGTAAAATTGCCAAAACCGGTAACGAACCTGCGGTCACTAAGCGCCAACAGAAAGTGCGTATTGATGGCCGCGTGGCGCTGATTGATACCCCAGGCGTACTGTGGCCGAAAATTGAAGATCAGGCCAGCGCTTACCGCCTCGCCGCCAGTGGGGCTATTCGGGACACCGCCATCGAGTATACCGATGTCGCCATTGTCGCCAGCGCGGAGCTTGCCAAGCGCTATCCGCAAGAGTTAACCGCTCGCTATAAGCTAAAAGCGCTGCCTACCTATGAAGCGCCAGCGGCTACCAATGTTGATGCTGACGGCCCTGAAAAACCAGATTTTCTAGCTATTGCCGGCTTCGATGGCCAGGCCATATTAAAGGAGATCGCCGGAAAGCGAGGCGGCCTGCGCCCTGGTGGTGCAGTCGACCTACACCGCGGCGCCGAAGTACTGCTCCATGAGCTGCGCGATGGCAAGCTTGGTCGGATTACGCTAGAGACTCCCCATGACATTCCGCCCCCTGTAGTGCAAAACGACCAAGACAGCCCGCTACCATCCGACGCATAATGGGCGAATAATCAGCTACTTCTAATGGCCACTGGACACTTTTGGATAACGCACCCCATGGACACCCCGCAGCCTAGAGAATCACACACGCTTAAAAAATCGCACAAACTGCACAACGTTTGCTATGACATTCGCGGCCCGGTACTCGACCACGCCAAACGCCTGGAAGAAGAGGGGCAGCGAATTTTAAAGCTCAACATTGGCAACCCAGCACCGTTTGGTTTTGAAGCACCGGAAGAGATTCTGCAGGACGTGATGCGCAACCTGCCCACTGCCCAGGGCTACTGTGATTCCAAAGGCCTCTACTCTGCCCGTAAAGCGATTATGCAGGAGTGCCAGCGCAAGCAGATTCCTGGGGTGGGTATCGAAGATATCTATATTGGCAACGGTGTTTCCGAGCTGATCGTCATGGCCATGCAGGCGCTGTTGAACGATGGCGACGAAGTACTGATCCCAGCGCCGGACTACCCACTGTGGACGGCGGCTGCCCACCTTTCTGGCGGTCACGGCGTGCACTACCTGTGCGATGAACAGGCCGACTGGGCCCCGGACATCGCCGATATTCGCGCCAAAGTCACCAGCCGCACTCGCGCCATTGTGATTATTAACCCCAACAACCCCACCGGCGCGGTGTATCCACCAGAAGTAGTGCGGGAAGTGCTGGATATCGCTCAAGAGCACAACTTGGTGGTGTTCTCCGATGAGATCTACGACAAGATCCTCTATGACGGCATTGAGCATACCGCCACCGGCGCACTAGCAGACGATGACCAGCTGGTGATTACCATGAACGGGCTCTCCAAAAGCTACCGCTGCGCGGGCTTTCGCTCTGGCTGGATGAGCATTTCCGGCACCTTGGCCAAACAGCGGGCGAAGGACTTTATTCAGGGCCTTACCATGCTGGCCTCAATGCGGCTATGCGCCAACGTCCCCGCCCAGCACGCCATTCAAACGGCGCTAGGCGGTTATCAGTCGATTAACGATCTGATTCTGCCCGGCGGGCGCTTGCTGGCACAGCGCGACATTACCGTTGAGAAGCTAAACGCGATTCCCGGGGTCTCCTGCGTAACACCCAAAGGCGCGCTCTATGCCTTCCCGCGGCTAGACCCCAAAGTCTTCAACATCAAAGATGATCAGCAGCTAGTGCTGGATTTGCTCTTACAGGAAAAAATCTTGCTTGTTCAAGGCACTGCCTTTAACTGGCCAGAACCTGACCACGTGCGCATTGTCACGCTGCCCTGGGCTGACCAGCTGGGTGATGCACTGGACCGCTTTGCTAACTTTCTGTCGCGCTATCGTCAATAAATTCACAGGCTTGAAACTGCTTCCAGCTACACGTATCTAAGCAATCACTCTAAAACTGCTTTTAAATGCTTTAAGGAGAACCTTAACGATGATGCGAATTCTGCTTTTTCTGGCTACCAACTTAGCGGTTGTGCTGGTGGCCAGCTTTACACTGCGCCTATTCGGTGTAGAAGGCTACCTACGCAGCCAAGGCATCAACTTCACCAGCCTACTGCTGTTCTGCTTTATTTTCGGCATGGTGGGGTCGATGATCTCGCTATTCATTTCCAAATGGATGGCTAAACGCAGTACCGGCACGGTCATTATCGAAACGCCCTCTAACGCTACCGAACAGTGGCTGGTAGATACTGTCGCAGAGCTTTCCCGAGAAGCTGGCATCAAAACGCCAGAGGTGGGTATTTTCCCGGCCCAGCAGTCCAACGCGTTTGCCACTGGCTGGAATAAGGATGATGCCTTAGTGGCGGTCTCTGCAGGCTTGTTAAACCGTATGCGCCCTGAAGAGGTACGCGCGGTACTGGCGCATGAGATTGGTCACGTGGCTAACGGCGACATGGTAACGCTGGCCCTGGTTCAAGGCGTGGTGAACACCTTTGTTATGTTCTTCGCCCGCGTCGTAGCGCATTTAGTCGATAACTTCCTGAAAAGCCGCAGCGATGGCGAGGGCGGACTGGGGTTCATGGGCTACTTTGCGGTAGTGATGGTCGCAGAAATAGTTTTCGGCATTGTCGCTTCCGCGATCGTGGCTTGGTTCTCACGCTTCCGTGAATACCGCGCAGACGAAGCTGGTGCCCGCCTAGCCGGTACCGGCGCGATGGTTAATGCCTTGGCACGCTTAAAAGCAGAAACGGAACTACCTGACCAAATGCCTGACACCATGCGCGCCATGGCAATCACCAAGGGCCAAACACGCTCTTTGGTTGAGCGCCTGTTTGCTAGCCACCCACCGCTGGATGATCGTATCCGTGCGCTGAAAGAAGCCGCTTACCGCCAGTAAGCAAAACGCTTAATACACTACGCCAAGGCCCGCATCTGCGGGCCTTGTGCGTTTAAATCACCTCTTTAATGTGCCTAATCTAGACACAGCGCACTTGAAAACCCGCCGCCTGAAGGGACGGCTGTAAAGCCACCGCGTCTTTTTCTAACGTCACGCTCAGCGTGGCGAACTCGCGGCGCAGCGGGTAGTTGGCGCGGCAGCTATCAAAGCCCTTGGCAATCCCCTGGTGCATCACCTGACGCTGCAACGCATCGTGGTCACGGCGCACGTCATACACAGCACGCACGCACAGCCGAAGCGCCTCTTCCACCGGCAGCGCGCGCTGTAATGTGAGTGAGGAAAGTGCCGGCGGTGGGCAGAGTTCGCTAAAGGGCATGGCACTGGGCTGGCCTAACTGCTCTGCCAGCGCTTGTTGGATCATCCAGGTACCCCGCAGCTTGCCATCCAGACTGTGCCCGGCAATATGCGGCGTCGCAAGCGTCACCAAGTCCCGCAGGCCAGCATCAATTTCCGGCTCGTCTTCCCATACGTCCAGCACTGCGGTGAGATCGCCCTTCCCCGCCAACCGGCTGCGCAGGGCCAAGCCATCAATGCAGTCACCTCGTCCTGCGTTCAACAGCACCGTGCCTGGGGTCAGCTCGTTGATACGCTGAGCGTTAAGCAGTTGATACGTTGCATGGGGCCCTTGCTTCACTAGCGGTGTATGCAAGCAAATAACGTTACAGCGCTCAATCAGCGTATCCAGCGCAACAAAACCATTCTCTCCTTCCTGCTCGGCTCTTGGGGGATCGCACACCAAAACGTCTACACCTAACGCCTGCAAGCGGCCTTTCAAACGGCTGCCCACGTTGCCTGCTCCGACGATGCCCACGGTGCGCTCCAGCAGCGGCAAGCCTTCTCGCTCGCTCACCGTCAGGAGGCTGCTCAGCACGTAATCCACCACGGCCTCAGCATTGCAGCCTGGGGCGCTGGCAAAGCCAATATTGCGCTCAGCCAAATAAGCAAGATCAATATGGTCGGTGCCGATAGTGCAAGTGCCCACAAAGCGCACCTGGCTTTGCGCCAGTAGCGCTTGATTCACCTGAGTGATTGAGCGAACAACCAGCGCATCGGCATCGCGGATGTCAGCCGCACGTATCTCACGGCCTGGCAAGCGGTGCAGCACACCCAAGGAGCCAAAACAGGCGTCGGCGGCAGGGATATTGGCGTCGATTACAAGTTTCATAGGCGTTTTGATATCCGGGCTTTACAATACCCCGCAACAGCTTGATACGCAGGCGTGTTTGAGGGTCATTTAAGGAGAGTGTTGTGATCGTACGCTGGGAAACCGACCATGACTATGTGTTGGTGCATATTCACCAGGATATGTTTGGCGACTGGATTTTTAGCCGTGCCTGGGGGCAAATTGGCACTCAGTTTGGCGGGCTAAAACACCAGTTGGCAGACACTCGAGAACAAGCGCAAATGTGGCTGGAGGACGAAGCCACAATTCAGTCCTCCCGCGGCTTCCGCAAGGTGCTAGAAGCCGCTGATCACACGCCAGAGGGCCAAGAAGCCATGCGCCAGCTTTCGCTACTTGATGCCCTGTGAAGTCCTGCTAGCCTAAAAATCGTCGCCCGTTGCGCTGGTGTGCGCCCACAGGCGGCACGTGAGCAGGCGGTGACGTCATCGCCTCTAGCGCCGCTTTATCAAGCCAGCCACGCGCTTGTAGCCAAGCACTGAGGCGTTCTAAATCAAACCCTCGATCTAACTCCTCTCCTTCGCTGTCCACCAAGACGGGAATACGCACTCCGTAGCGCTCAACAAGAGCGTCGTCATCGCTAATCTCGATGCGATGCAGGGCTACCTCTTGGTTAGCCAGCGTGTTAACCAGCGCCTCAAGCTGAGCGCAAAGGTGGCAACCGAGGGTGGTATAAATCGACAGATGAATCATGACCGACGCTCTTCTTCTGATGACTATTTGTGGCGTAACAAAAATACGTGGTGCAAATTAGTACGTCGCTGGAAATCCGGATCGAAGGTGCGCGAGGTGATCTCCTCTACCGCGTACTGCTCGCTAAGCGCTTCGTCTAGTTTGAAACGCCGCTGATTGTTGGAGAACACCAGCGTTCCACCGGGAGCAAGGCGCGCCATAGCGAGCGCAACTAACCGCGGGTGATCGCGCTGTACGTCTAGCGTGTCGCGCATCTTTTTTGAGTTTGAAAACGTTGGCGGGTCCATAAAAATCAGATCGAACTCGGCATTGGCGGTTTCCAACCAGCGGAAACAGTCATCCCGCACCACGCGGTGTAGCCTGGGGTCGAGCTTGTTGAGCGCAAAGTTATCCCGCGCCCACTCGAGGTAGGTGTTGGACATATCCACGCTAACGCTGTCGCTGGCCCCGCCCAGCGCGGCTTGCACGGTGGCCGTGGCGGTATAGCAGAACAGGTTGAGAAAGCGCTTACCATTTGCCATCTCGCCCAGCATGCGACGTACCGGACGGTGATCCAGAAACAGGCCGGTATCCAGGTAGTCCCGCAGGTTGACCCACAGTCGCGCGCTACCTTCCTGCACTTCAAAACGCTCGCCGCTAGCAGAGCGTTTCTGGTACTGAGCGCTGCCTGCCTGCTTCTCGCGGCGTTTGATATATACCTTGCTGGCGTCAACACCTAACGCATCGGGCAGCACTTCCAGTGCATCAAACAGCCGTTTTTGCGCCTGCGCCGGATTAATAGAGCTCGGTGCGGCATACTCCTGAACATGAACGCGGTCGCCGTAACGATCCACCGCCAGCGCGTATTCCGGCATATCGGCATCGTAAATGCGGTAGCAGATCTCACCGCTCTGCTTCAGCCACTTTTTCAGACGTTTTTGGTTTTTCGCCAATCGGTTGGCAAACATCTGCGCATTTTCCGACACTGCCGGTTTTGCTGTGCTGCTTTCCTGATGCGCTACGCCCGCTTCTGACGGCTCACCGCTCTGCTGGGGCGCAGGGCGGGCGCTGCCAATCTCCATCAGCAGCAGCTTGGCATCCAGCGCGCCGTTTTTTAGCGCGTACTGTTTGTGGGCACGCAGGCCTAAGCGGTGGCCAAGATCCGGATTGCCGGTAAACAGCGCCAGCATCCAGCCGGGGAACAGCGCTTTGGCTTTATCGCCTAGCTGGGCGTAGAGCCTCACCAGCTCAGGCAGCTCGCCCAGGCGTTCGCCATAAGGCGGGTTGGTGATCAATAGCCCCTGCTCGGCGGTCAGGGTCTCTGGCCGGGTCAGTTGGGAAAGGCTCTGGCCGTGGAGCGTTATCAGAGCAGGAATGCCTGCTCGCATAGCGTTGGATTTCGCGGCAGTCAGCGCTGCGGGGCTTTGGTCAAAGCCCAACAGTTCCGTTTTACAGCGCTTGCGACCAATCGAGGCGCGTGCATCGGCTTCGCGTTTTAATTCGCGCCACAGGGCATCGTCATGGCCCGCCCAGCCGTGAAACCCAAACCGCTCGCGGTTCACGTTAGGGGCTTGGTCCGCCGCCATCAGCGCGGCTTCAATCAGCAGCGTACCGGCACCGCACAGCGGGTCGATCAGTGGCTCGCCGGCTTTGGCGCGCTCCGGCCAGCCGGCACGCACCAGTAGTGCTGCTGCTAGGTTCTCTTTGAGCGGCGCGTGGCCCACGTCGCGGCGGTAACCACGGCGGTGCAGGCTCTCACCGGAGAGATCGATACCCAGCGTTAAATTTGCCCGATGCAGGTGCGTATAAATGCGCAAATCGGGCGTTTTAGTATCAATATTAGGCCGCTCTTGGCCCGCCAACTGAAGCGAATCGACAATGCCATCTTTGACAGTTTGGGCGCCAAAGCGCGTATGGCGGATATGGTCGCTGCGGCCATGGAAATCGACTGCCAGCGTTTTACCGGGAAGTACGTGCTCCGCCCAGGCAATTCGAGCGGATGCCTCATGTACTTGTTCGGCAGTTTCTATCATCGACTCTCGCGCTAGCAGCAAAATAACGCGGTTCGCCAGTCGCGACCATAGACAAACCCGGTAAGCCGTTTCTTGGCTAGCAGAAAAATAGACGCCTGCCACTGTGGTTTTACCCTGCACGGCGCCCAGGGCTGTTAGTTCATCCGCCAGTAGGCCTTCAATGCCTTTAGGGCACGTCGCTAGGAGGTTGAGTAGCGCAGTTTGGTTCAACTCGGTCATGGTATTCGCCGCGCGTAACTGCGCGATATTCCTATATATGGCAAATGAGTTTACGTCTTATGACAATTTCATGGTCGACAAGTGACCCCATGATGGTCTAACAATAAGAGTGTAGCTACTGAAAAAACGCATGCGTTGTTGGTTATGGTCGTTAACGAGTACATCCATTCGATGTAAACACTTTAATGACGCATGACTGGTCGAGATAGCCGCTTTGCCCGTTCAGCACGTGAGTGCTAGACATTAGCGCTTGTGCGGTGTCTCACTGTTAAGGTCAGTTCTCGGAATAGGTGCCGGTGTAACAACGTTACACACACTGTTTGGATAAACTGCTAATACACTGTACATGTGGCTAAGCAGCACAGTATTAGGCCCTGTTTCTCATCAAAGGCTTTCATGAAACGAGGTTAGCCAATGAAACGACAAAAACGTGATCGCTTCCAACGGGCTTATGTTCACGGATATAAAGCGGGCATTACGGGTCGCTCCCGGGATGATTGCCCCAGCCAAGATGTCAATTTACGCGAATACTGGATGAGCGGTTGGCGTGAAGGTCGCGGCGATCAGTGGGACGGTATGA
Source organism: Vreelandella venusta (assembly GCF_044809155.1). Lineage (GTDB taxonomy): Bacteria > Pseudomonadota > Gammaproteobacteria > Pseudomonadales > Halomonadaceae > Vreelandella > Vreelandella venusta_B. Next base: position 954,588 of record NZ_CP085241.1, on the reverse strand, counting down.
CCGGCGTTTCCGGCATCCACAAAAACCCTCTGGTCATGTCCTAATTTTCACTTTTAAAGTTACGTTAGGCATAAGTAGCCCGCTAGCATGCGGGCTTTTTAATGCGCCATTGCACCGCCACGTATTGACCTCTTTACTTACCGCTCGCCCTAAGCGCCTCGGCACACTGCTTAACAAGCCCTGGCCCTTGATAGATCAACCCTGAATAGAGCTGCACGACATCAGCACCTGCGGCAATTTTTGCCTTAGCGGCTGCTCCGCTATCGATCCCACCCACGCCAATAATCGGCAGCTTAGGCAGCTGTGCCCGCAGCAGGCGAATAACGGTATTTGACGCCTCAAATACCGGCTTACCCGATAGCCCTCCCGCCTCTTCGGACTGCGGGTCACTTTTCACTGCTTCCCGAGAAACCGTGGTATTAGTGGCAATGACGCCATCGAGCGCGTTACCGGCAATGCTATTTGCTACCAGCGTGACTTCCTCTTCACTCATATCAGGGGCGATTTTGACCAGCAGCGGCACTTTACGGCCTGCTTCAGCATCCAGTGCATGGCTGCGAGCGCGTATCGGCCCTAATAGCGCGTCTAGCTGCTCGCCAAATTGGAGAGTCCGTAGCCCAGGGGTATTGGGTGATGAGATGTTCACTGCGATGTAATCTGCCACACCGTGAACGGCCTCTAAGCAGAGTAAATAGTCATCCAGGGCATGCTCAACCGAGGTAGACAGGTTTTTGCCGATATTGATACCGACAATGCCGTTGTAGTGGCGCTTTTTCACCTGGGCGACCAGATGCTCTACCCCTTTGTTATTAAAACCAAAGCGATTGATGATGGCATCGTGCCCAGCAAGCCTGAACAGGCGCGGCTTCGGGTTGCCTGGCTGGGCTTTGGGCGTCACGGTGCCCACTTCAACAAAGCCGAACCCTAGCTCGCCCAGGGCATCGAGGTGGTCGGCGTTTTTATCCAGCCCGGCGGCGAGGCCAACCCGGTTATTAAAACGCAGCCCCATCAGTTCAACCGGGTCGCTTACCGGTTCGCCATACATTCGCTTAATGCCCCCAACCCGATGCAGAGCATCTAACCCACGCAGCGCCATACTGTGCGAAGCTTCCGGATCTAAGCGAAACAGCAGCGAACGGGCGAGGTTATACATCAGCAGGACTCTCCTGGGCGTTGGGATAGGCGTTAGGCCGGCGCAGTATAGCGCACATCAACGATGGTTCGCAGGGTAAGCCGTCCATAAAAAAGCCGTGCCCTGGCGAACCAGGGCACGGCGTATATTGACGGCTCGGCGTAGGGTTTACGCTTCGCTATCGCTCTCCGCAAGATCTACCAGTTCACGAATAGCAACGGCAAACAGCGCAAAGCCACCTTCACTGCCGCCACGCACCTCGTCAATCAGGCGGCACCAGCGACGGTGCAACTCGGCATGCTGCTCTAGCCATTGGGCGACACGCTCTTGAGTATCGCGGCTACCCGCCTCAAGTTTCAGCACGCTCGTGGTAAGTGCCAACTGCTGGCGATCAATATCATCACGGAAAGTTTCCCGTGCCTGCGCTTGCCAGGCATCGCGCACTTCTAAATGGGTTACCTGCTGAATCATCCAGGGAAGCTCTAGACGGCTGCCGATCTCGTAGAACACTTCGGCTACCCGCTGGGGCTTCTCATTGGTGACACGTGCCGCTTGGATAATACCCAGGCCTGCATAGAGGCTCGGTGCTGCGGCCACGGAGGAGGCTAAGGCTTCTGGCACGCCCGCGTCCTGCAGCTCGTCACAGCGTTTGCGCCAAGCAGCCTGCTCTTCACCGCTTAGCAGCTCGCCAATACCCTCTTGCAGCTGCGCCAAGCGCGGGCCGAAGAACTCAATAGCATCTTGTGTGGAAAGCCCCAAGTGTGTGCGCAGGAACCAGCGCGTGGCACGACGAATCATGCGCATCAGCTCTAGCATCATGGAGTACTGCACACGGCTTGGCACTTGGTTGTCCAGCGCTTCGATCTGCGCCCACAGAGCAGGCAGGTTAAACGCATCTCGAGCCACAATGTAGGCGCGTGCAATATCCGCCCGGCCAGCGCCGGTGGAGTCCATCAAGCGACGTACAAACACAATGCCCATGTGATCAACCAAATCGTTGGCTACCTGCGTAGCCACAATTTCACGCTTCAGGCGATGCTCGTACATCTCGCTCTGATAGCGCTCGGTCAAAACAGCCGGGAACAGGCGCTCTAGATGGCGATGGATGTAAAGATCATCCGGTATATCGGAGTTGATCAAATCACCCTTCAGGGTGCTCTTAGCATAAGAGATCAGCACCGCCAATTCGGGCAAGCGCATGCCTTGGTTGTTACTGATACGCTCTTTTAACACGTCGTCAGCGGGCAAGAATTCAAGCTCACGGTCAATCTGCCCAGCGGACTCAAGCTCGCTGATAAAGCGACGGAAGGGCCCCATGCCTTGTTTGGAAAGGATTTCTGAAAGATCCAGCGCTTGGGTTTGGCGATAGTTATCCAAAATAACCAGGTCAGCGACCTCTTCGGTCATATCGGCCAGCAGCTGGTTACGCTGTTTGTCGGTCATATCGCCACGCTTAACCACCTCATCAATCAATATCTTGATATTGACCTCATGGTCGGAGCAGTTGACCCCGCCGGCGTTATCAATGAAGTCGGTGTAAACACGTACGCCGTTGGCGGCCGCTTCCATCCTTCCTCGCTGGGTAAAGCCGAGGTTCCCCCCCTCGCCTACCACGCGGCAGCGCAGCTCGGTGCCGTTAATGCGTAGCGCATCGTTAGCTTTATCGCCCACGTCGGCATCGGTTTCTTCGGAGCCTTTCACGTAGGTGCCGATGCCGCCATTCCACAGCAGGTCAACCTTGGCCTTCAACATGGCTCGAATCAGGTCATTGGGCGATAGGCGGGCGTCTTGAATGCCAAACACCTGCTGCATTTCAGGGCTGATGGCGATAGATTTAGCGCTACGGTTAAATACCCCGCCACCTTTAGAAATTAGCTCAGCGTTGTAGTCTTCCCAACTGGAGCGAGGCAGGTTAAACAGGCGTGTGCGCTCGGCAAAGGCGGCCTCTGCGTCAGGATTTGGGTCGACAAAAATATGCAAATGGTTGAACGCACCGACCAGCTGGATCTTGTCGGACAGCAGCATTCCATTACCAAATACGTCGCCGGCCATATCACCAATGCCCACGGTAGTGAACAAGTCCTTTTGGGTATTAACGCCCAGGTTTTTGAAGTGACGTTTAACAGACTCCCAGGCGCCACGAGCAGTAATCGCCATCTTCTTATGGTCGTAGCCGTTGGCACCGCCGGAGGCAAAGGCATCGCCCAGCCAGTGGCCGTACTCTACAGAAATCTCGTTAGCGATATCCGAGAACGTCGCGGTGCCTTTATCAGCGGCAACGACTAAATACGTGTCATCTTCATCGTGGCGCACGACGTTTTGCGGCGGCACTACCTCGCCCCCCACAAGGTTGTCAGTAATATCCAGCAGCGCGCGGATAAAGATTTTATAGCAGGCAATCCCTTCTTTCTGCTGCGTTTCACGGTCAGCGTTCTCAGGCATGCGCTTGCAGACAAAGCCGCCCTTCGCCCCTACCGGCACAATAACTGAGTTTTTCACCTGCTGCGCTTTTACTAGGCCAAGGACTTCGGTACGGAAGTCTTCCAGACGGTCGGACCAGCGCAAGCCGCCCCGAGCAACTTTGCCACCGCGCAGGTGCACGCCTTCCACCCGCGGCGAGCAGACAAAAATTTCAAACGCCGGGCGTGGCTTGGGCATGCCTGTGACTTTTGATGGTTCAAGCTTATAGGCGATATAGTCTTTAAAGCCGCCGTTATCGGCTTTCTGGTAATAGTTGGTACGCAGCGTGGCTAGAATAAGCTCCATAAAGCGACGCAGCAGCTGGTCGTCGTTTAAGCTCGCCACGCCTTCAAGGTGCTCGTTTAAGCGGGCGACACACTCCTCGGTTGTGCCGTGCTGATGCGCCGGGTCGAAGCGCAGGCGGAAGAGTTTCACCAGCCCCTGGGTAATCGCTGGGTAATTTACCAGGGTAGCGGCAAAGTAGTCTTGGGACATGCCAAAGCGGATCTGCTTCAAGTAGCGGGCATAGCCCCGCAGCATCGCCACTTCGCGCCAGTCTAAGCCTGCACCAATAATCAGCCGATTAAAGGCGTCGTTCTCGGCTTCTCCGGCCCAAATACGCTTGAACGCTTCACTGAAAGTGTCGCGCATCGCGCTTAGATTTACCCCTTCACTACTGTGCTCAAGCTCGAAGTCATGAATCCAATAGCGCTGCTGAGGGGCATTGATATCATAGGGGCGCTCGCCAATTACCCGCAGACCGAGGTTTTCCATCATCGGTAAAACATCGGATAACGGTATCTGCGACTCACGGTGGTAAAGCTTTAGATTCATACCGCCCGCCTGCTCTTCAAGGGGACGATAAAGAGAGAGGGAGATATCTGAACCGCTGTCTAAATTCAACAGGTGCTGAACATCGAACACCGCCGTGCGGGCATTAAAGTCTTCACGATAGCTGGCCGAAAACGCTTCGTGGAACTGTTCAATCAGCAGATTGGCGCGCTCTTCGCCAAATCCTTCGATCATTGCAGCTTGCAAGTCATCACGCCAGCTGCGCGCTAAGCGTGCCACCTTGCTTTCCAGACGTTTTAGGTCGTACTGGCTTGGGGCATCACCATTGAAGCGCAGAATAAGCTGAATGCGCGCCAGCACCGACTCCGACAAGTAGGTGTTGAAGTCTCCAAAATGGGCGTCGAGATCATCGCACAGCATCGCTTGAATACGCTGACGCAGATCGGTTGAGAACACATCACGAGGCACAAAAACTAAACAGGAGTAGAACTTACCGCTCACATCTGCGCGGATAAACAGACGCACCTGACGGCGCTCACGGATATTAAGGATGCCCAATGCCGTGCTGGCCAACGCCTCTGTGCTGATCTGGAAAAGATCATCACGGGGGTATACTTCCAGCACCTGGAGCAACTGCTTGCCGTTGTGTCCGTGGGGATTGAACCCCGCGATATCCATCACGGCTTTCAGCTTACGCCGCAATAGCGGAATATTACGCGGCGATTCGTTATACACCGTAGAAGTGAACAAGCCAAAGAAACGCCGCTCGCCAATCACATTGCCATCATCATCGTAGCGGTCAACGGTGATGTAATCAGGATAGGTGGGGCGATGCACCCGGGAGTGATGGGCACTTTTGGCAAACGACAGCAGCTGAGGCACCAGCACGTAGTCGTTGTGCTCATCGATACCTTCTTCTGTGCGGATACGCTCCCGATAGCGCGGTTGGTCGAGGCGGAAAACACCGAGCACGCTGTTGGAGTCGCGCTGCAGCTCGTTACCTTCCAATAAATATTCGTCGTAGCCCAGGAAGGTGAAGTTATCCTTTAGCAACCACTCTAAAAAGGCGATCGCTTCTTCATGGTCATCGGGGTCAATTTGTGGCGGGCAGTTTTTCTCAAGCTCTTGAATGGCCGTGGTAATCTGGCCGCACATTGCGTCGAAGTCGCCCACGGCGGTGCGCACATCCCGCAGCACTTCGTGGAGCTTGCTCTCGATATTCGCCAGTGCATCAGGGTCGGTGTGGCGGTCAACCTCAATGACAATAAGTGATTCCCGCGCATCCGGCGCATCTTCATCACGCGGCGAGGCAAGGCTTTGGAGCTGATACTGGCCATTGCGCGCGACGGCAAAAACGGCGTTTTGAATGGCATGTACCGTTAAGCCGCGGCGATTTAGCTCAATACGCACCGAGTCGACCAGAAACGGCATATCTTCATGCAAAACGGCCACAAAGGTGTGCGTAGACTGCCAGCCATGCTCTTCGAAGTCGGGGTTAAAGACACGCACTTTGGGGCTTAAGGGGTCATGGTTTTGCAGAAACTGCCAAATTGATAGCGTGGCACCGTAAAGGTCGTCTAGTCGACGATCAATCAGATCTTCAACGGGCACCGTGGCATAAAAGTGCCGAGCGAAGGCTTCAACGTCTGCCGCGCGTGCAGGCTCCAGTTGCGCTTCCAATCGCTCTTGTAGCTGCTTTAAAAGATCCTGCCGACTCTCTTCAATCGCAACGTAATGCATCCATCACCTCGACTTCCTAGGGCCACTGTTTTGGCCAAAAAACGAAGAACAATAGGCCTTTAGGCCACGCTGCTCATTAGCTTACGCTACCCATGGTCACCACCCTAATCATCTGACAGGTTATTCATGGTGTATGCCGCTTATGCATCATAAGCACTATTGACAATTTCACTCTTGAGCGACTGGATGCCGCGTGAGCCATACCCCGCATTCACAGTGGTGGGTAAAAGGAAACTGATCAAAAAGCGCAAACCGCTCAATGCGGTGCGTCTTAGTCAGTATGGTTAAATTTTCAGCGAGCGTTGCCGGGTTGCATGAAATATAAACGATCTGATCGTATTCACTGATTTGCTGACAGCTCTGTTCGTCTAATCCAGCGCGTGGCGGGTCGACTAATACGGTAGAAAAATCGTAGCTTTCCAGCCCCATCTCAGCCACCCGCCGGCCAACTTTTTCACCTCGCAGTGCCAGGGAGAACTCCTCTGCTGACATCCTTGCGACTTGGGCGTTGGTTACGCTATTCGCCTCCAGGTTAACATTGGCACTGGCGACCGAGGTTCGGGAAATTTCGGTTGCTAACACCCGGCGGAAGTTATCCGCTAATGCAATGGTAAAGTTGCCGTTACCGCAGTACAGCTCTACCAAGTCTTCATGTTGACGGCCAGCGGTCACCTCGTGCGCCCAATCCAGCATCGTTTGGCAAATGTGCGCATTGGGCTGGGTAAAGCTGTTTTCTACTTGCTGGTAATGCAGGGTGCGGCCATTGACTGTTAAGCGCTCCCATACGTGATCCTGGGTGAGCACGATACGCTGTTTACGTGAGCGGCCAATAATCATAATACCCAGCGCTTTTTCCAGCGCACGGGCCTTTTCTTCCCAGGCCTCTCCCAGCGGGCGGTGGTAAATCAGCGTGACCAACGCTTCGCCTGATAGGGTGGTTAAAAACTCAACCTGAAAGAGTCGACGGCGCAGCTCATCGCTGGCTAAGAACGCCTCGCGCAGCTGCGGCATCAGTGCATTAATCTGCTCACTGGCGACCGGAAACTGGTCAAGGCGCACTACTTTTTTGTTTTTGGGATTTTCGGGGTCCACCTCAAACATGGCATAAAACAGGTCATCCTCTTCATGCCAAATACGAAACTCGCAGCGCTGGCGGTAGTGGCTAGGCGGCGAAGGGTAAACTTCCAACTCGGGTGTTTTAAACGTGGCAAAGGTACTTTCCAGATAAGCTTGTTTATCAGCCAACTGTGCCGCATAGCGAGCGGGATCTACGGTGGGAATCGCCAAGGTGGCTCCTTGTGATTAGAAAATTAAAGTGGGTAAAAAAGCGTTGATAATTGATCGATTAAGTAGTGGCGGGCAGTAAGAGCTGCTGGGGTTTAAGGAAACCGTAGCGAGCAAATCCATCAATCAAAGCATCTGCTGGCGCCGTGGTAAAACAGCGCCCGTTGGACGCCTTAAACGCCAGCTGCTTGGCTATCTGCCCTACTCGGCGTGCGATGGCATCGCCAGAATCAACCCAAGCAAGCGGCGTTGGTGCGAGCGTGGTCAGCATAGGCTTCAATAGCGGAAAGTGGGTACAGCCAAGCACAACGGTGTCCAACGCGGGGGTAGCCTGCGTGGCTTGCCAGAGCGGCTGTAGCGCTTGGTGAATACGGGTAGCGTTGAGCGGCGTGCCAGCGAGCCAAGCTTCCGCCTCAGTGACCAGTGCATCAGCCGCTACCTTTGTTACTAGGCAGTCACTCGCAAAGCTTTCGATAAGCCCCTGGGTGTAAGGCCGATTGACCGTCGCTGTCGTCGCCAGCAGGCCAATGTGGCGTGTTTTACTTTTGAGCGCTGCTGGTTTGATCGCCGGCACCGTACCTACCACGGGAATCGTTAACGCTTGACGCAGACCTTCCAGTGCCAGCGTACTGGCAGTGTTGCAGGCAACCACCAATACGCTGGCTTGGCACGCGTCAACGGCAGCTTGGCACACCGTCACGATACGCTTAGCTAGCGCGTCATCGTCACGAAGGCCATAGGGCAGCCAAGCATTATCGCAGGCGTAGCACATCGACACCGTGGGATAGTGCAAACGCAAAGAGTTAGCGACAGACAGCCCCCCCACGCCTGAATCGAAAATCAGCACCGGGCCTGTCATATTCCCCATCTCAACCTGTCATCCGCTTTTGCCACGCTACCCCTCGCTAAGCCATCAATACGGGGCGATAGTTTAACACGCCCCGTTGTGCTCTGAAGGGTTGTGGAATGGCCGTCTACAGCGAAGGCACCTCGGCACCGCACAGTTCAGCATATAGCTCAGGATAGGCGTGTTGGAGACGCTCCAACTCCTGCTCAGCCCCTTCTGGAAGGGCATTGCGAAGTTCTTGCATATCTTCAGGGCTAAAGTGCTTGTCAATCAGCGGGAACAAGCCTTCGCGCTCAAGGCGCAGGTAGGCACGGTGCGCCTCAAGATACGCTTTTAAGTCTTGTGTAAAACGATCCATCGGAAGGACATTATCCATCAAAATCGTGTCGATATCGTTGGAAAGCTGCCGCAAACGCGGTTTAAGCTCGCGATAATCCGCCGCCATTTGCTCCATTAACTGAAGATGTTCGGGCGCTTTAGCCTCTAACCGTTCCACACAGATCCGTTCCAACGGAGACGCGAACCCTTCCATATAAGAAAGAATGTAGTCCACTACCTCGCGCATCAATTGAAAGTTAGGACGCTCCCCGAGGAGCAGTGTTTTCTGCTTTAGCTGTAGCACATGGAGCATACGCGCCATATTGGCATGATCTAGACGCAGTTGGTTTAACATCGTGCCGTCTCCTTCATAAGTGTCATGCTTGCCGCTCCCTTCAGGAGCTAGGCACGCGATCACAAACTCTGCCTGCTGATCTTGGCGGGTTTCAACTACACTAGCGTTACTATTTACCATGCGCCCCACGGCGATTACTAGCTAGCCGCTGTGGCCATCCGCACGGACTTTCTCATGAGTTATGCCAAAGGTAGTCTCACAAGACGCCGTTTACCACAGACACTTGTTTACAGCGTGTTGTTCAACGTCTCGATTTACAACGGAAGTTTACATGGACCTTTTTGATCGGCAGCATGCGTCTCCCGCCGAAGATGCGCCGCTCGCTTACCGCATGCGACCGCAGACACTTGATGACTATATTGGTCAGGAAGCACTGGTAGGGCCAGATAAACCGCTGCGACGTATGGCGGAGTCTGGCGTGGTGCGCTCAATGATTTTATGGGGGCCACCTGGCGTAGGTAAGACCACCCTAGCAGAACTGTTAGCACGCGCTTCCAGCGCCCATCTGGAGCACCTGAGCGCCGTCATGGCCGGGGTAAAAGAGATTCGCTTAGCCGTCGAGCGCGCTCAACAAAGCACCTCACCAACGCTGCTTTTTTTAGACGAAATTCATCGGCTTAACAAAAGCCAGCAGGATGCGCTGCTACCCCACGTTGAGTCAGGCTTACTCACCCTCATAGGGGCCACAACCGAAAACCCATCCTTTGAAGTGAACTCTGCACTGCTATCCCGTGCACGGGTCTATGTACTTAAATCGCTCAACTCGGATGAGCTGATAACGGTAATGCGCCAAGCGTTAAGCGACCCACATCGCGGCCTTGGCAAGCGCGCTATTGACGTTGAAGACGGCGTATTGGAAGCGTTGGCACACGCCAGCGCTGGCGATGCGCGCCGAGCCCTGGGGCTGTTGGAAACCGCCTGCGACTTCACTGAACCGAACAACGGCCGGGAGGAGCTTAAAAAAGCCGTCTTAGCCGATGTAGTGGGCCATCAATCCAGCGCTTTCGATAAACAGGGCGATGCTTACTACGACCTGCTTTCAGCCATTCATAAATCGATCCGCTCATCGCGGCCTGACGCGGCGCTTTTATATATGGCGCGTTTTATACAAGGTGGCGGCGACCCGCTGGATATCGTACGGCGCTTAACGGCTATTGCCTCTGAAGATGTAGGCAACGCAGACCCACGCGCCATTCCCTTGGTGATAGCTGCTTGGGACGCGTATTTACGCCTGGGTGATTACGAAGGCCAGCGCGCCATTGCCCATGCGGCCATTCATTTAGCGGTGGCACCTAAAAGCAACCGTATTGATCGCGCATGGAAAGCCGCCAAACAGTTTGCTGAGCAGCAGCCTCAATTAGAGGTGCCCAGCTATCTACGTAACGCGCCCACCAAACTCATGGAGCAGCTAGGCCATGGGGAGGGATATCGCTACGCCCATAACGAACAGGACGGCTACCCTGCAGGCAGCGCGCATAACTGCTGGCCCGAAGCGCTTCCCGTCGTACGCTTTTATGAGCCAAGCACGATAGGGCAAGAAAAGCGCTTTGGAGAGATAATGGCGTGGCGAGAAGAGCGTGACCAGAAAGCAGATCAGGCGCCCAAAGGCGCCTGAAAAAGTGCGAACAGAGCGGCTTGGCCGCCCAGACTTAGCGTCCTTCGCGAATTACATCGGTGCCTTCTGGAATGTCAAAATCAAACAGGCTGCGGTCAATATGGCCATTACGAGTAATATTGCTAAACGTAATCGCTGTGCGCTGACCGGTACTATCCATCATCCATAGCTCGGTTAGCGTTTGGTTATCAAACACCATGCTCAGCTCTTCAAACAGCGTATCCGCAGAAGAAGGAATCAACGTAAATACGTCATCGCCATCTTCCTGCTCATAAAACACCTCATAGCTGGCGGTCAGATCGTCGGCGCTACCTGACAACAGCAGCGCGGGCGTATGGGAAACCCGATTATCCATTGCCTGTACCGTTACCTGCTCAAGATCCGGGTCATATAAGTGAACATCGCTACCGTCTGAAACTACGATTTGCGAGTACGGCGCCTCCACTTCCCAGCGCAGCATACCAGGGCGAGAGAGCCACATTTCGCCGCGGGCGCTCTGCAAGCGCTCGCCGTCGCCGTCAAGTATTTGCTGTTCAAAGCTTGCGTGATAGCTCTCTAGCGGGTCGAGCCGTTCGGTCAGGCGCTCGGCTGCTTCATTGGCCCACAGGGCTGGGGATGCAAAGGTTAAACCCAGTGCGCTGGCAGCCAACATCAGTGGTGAGGTGCGTCGTGTATGCATCTCGCGCATTACTGTACTCCCTAGGCAGTGATTGCCAAAAGCGGTGGTGCTTAAAACCGACGTTGTAACAAATGTTCTAACGGATGGCCTTAAGACGTTCCATATAACCTCTATGACGCGAAACGCGCCGTAGGGTTTCACCCACGGCGCGACTTCCACGTTTGTTGCATGTTTTACAATGAGTTTACTACCGCCTTAGTGGCCCACCGGGGGCGGCGCCAGCACCTCGCGGGCACCATTAGTGCCCATGGAAGAGACAACCCCTGCGCCCTCCATGGCCTCGACCAACCGTGCGGCTCGGTTATAACCGATCTTAAAGCGGCGCTGCACTGCTGAAATAGAGGCTTTGCGCGTTTCCGTTACAAACTGTACGGCTTCGTCATATAGCGCATCTTGTTCAGCGTCGTCACCATCCACACCGTCAGCTTCCAAGCCGGTCAATGCGTCTGCAGTCACACCCCCGGAAAGAATCTCCTCAATGTACTCAGGCGCGCCTCGGCGCTTCCAATCGTCGACAACCCGGTGAACTTCATCATCATCGACAAAGGCGCCGTGAATACGATTGGGAGGCCCAGACCCCGCAGGCAGATAGAGCATATCACCGTGGCCAAGCAGGCTTTCCGCCCCGCCTTGATCAAGAATGGTGCGTGAATCAATTCGTGATGAGACCTGAAACGCCATCCGCGAGGGGATGTTGGCTTTAATCAAACCGGTCACTACATCAACCGATGGGCGTTGGGTGGCGAGAATCAGGTGGATACCTGCCGCACGCGCTTTTTGCGCCAACCGCGCGATCAACTCTTCCACTTTTTTGCCGACAATCATAAACATATCGGCAAATTCATCGATCACCACTACGATGTAGGGCAGCTTTTCAAGCACCGGCGGCGTTTGGTGCATTTCCCATGGCTGTGGCTCCCATAACGGGTCAGCCACTTGCGCGCCAGCGCGCTCGGCCTCATCTAAGCGGCCATTAAAGCCAGCAATATTCCGCACGCCCATCGCGGCCATCAGCTTATAGCGACGCTCCATTTCCGCCACACACCAGCGCAGGCTATTAGCCGCCTCTTTCATGTCGGTGACCACAGGCGCCAACAGGTGCGGGATGCCATCGTATACGGAAAGCTCCAGCATTTTCGGGTCGACCATGATCAGCTTAAGCTCATCGGGTTTAGCTTTGAGCAGCATCGAAATCAACATGGCGTTAACGCCTACCGACTTACCCGACCCCGTGGTACCGGCCACCAGTAAGTGGGGCATTTTACCCAGGTTGGCCACAACCGGGCCGCCGCCGATATCCTGGCCTAATGCCATAGTAAGCGGCGAGGTTTCCTGCTGGTAACGGTCAGAGTCGATTACTTCACGCAGGCGAATCATCGCGCGATGTGGGTTAGGAATCTCGATACCTACCGTTGGACGACCGGGGATCACCTCCACAACACGGACGCTCTTCACCATCAGCGAACGCGCCAGGTCTTTGGCTAGGTTACTGATTTTCGATACCTTAACCCCGGCGGCAGGCTTAATCTCGAAGCGTGTAATCACCGGCCCCGGCCAGGTATCAACGACTTCTGCCTTAACGCCGTATTCGCGTAGCCGAACTTCCAGCAGCTCCGCCATATCGGCCAACTGTTCGTCGGTATAGTTGGGTTGATGCGGCTCTGGTGGCGTCAATAGCTGCAGGCTTGGCACCTCTCCTTCCGGCTCGTCCAGGGTTTCAAAGGCTGGCCGCTGGCTCTGCAGGTGTTCAACTGTCCATAAAGTGGGGCCGCTATCAGCTTCTTCCTCAGCGGGTGCTGAGAACGTTGGCTCATGACGCCCCGGTGCCGGTTGCACTGCCGGTTCCGCTGCTAATGGAACATCTTGCTCATCTTCGTCCCAAACGGGTTCTGGCACGACTTCCGGCACCCGCTCACGACGCGGCTCTGCGGTTATTGGCCCCACAGACTCTGCCGTCTCCGCCGTCTCAGCAGGCGAAAAGTGCGGCGTTATGGGCGCCACTGGCTCTGACTCTGTCGGCTCTGACTTTGTCGGTTCTGGTGCTGTTGACTCCGCTGGCTGCTGAGTGCCCTGCTCAGGCACATGGTGCTGGTGCTCTGTCTCTGTGGCAGGTGCCTTAGCAGACATCGGCGCAATAGGCTCGTCAGGCGAGTCTGCGCGGATGGCAAAGGCGTCTTCCCGCGGCGGTACGCTAGGCGCCGGCTCATTCGCGGTCGGCTCAGCAATGGGCTTTGCGGGTGATGGCTCAACTGGTGCTACCGAGGGCTCGGCCTTAGCAAGCCGTTCGCTTGGTACTGCTGCCGCTTCCCAGGGAATGGAGGTATCCATCGTGGTGGAGGTCGCTTCTTCTGCGCTCGTAAACGCGGTAGAGAAACTAGGTTCACGCCGTTCTCGCCCTCGAAAACGTATGGATTGCGGCTCTTCGTGCTCCGCTTCGCTGCCCGCCCCCTCGGCACGCTCGTGGCGATGCTCCGCCTCTGTCTGAGGTGCCTGACTAGCCTGTTTTCCGCTATCTTTTGTCGCACGGAGTGACGCTGGCACATCGTGCTCCTGAGTAAACCGCTCAGGCTCTGCCGCCACGGGTTGTTGTGCACTGGGCGCATCCGTAGACGAATGAGGTGTGCTGTCATCGGCTGCGCTGGGTTCAGGTGCTTCGAACTCAGACGTTTGAGGCTCCATGCGGGCCCGCTCTTTTACCTTTTGCGAAGCCGCTTTGGCCGCTGCACGCACAGCCGCGCGTTCGGCCCGTTTCGCTTGCCCTTTGGCACGCCGGGCGCTGGCCCACGCGCCTATTTTGCATAGCCGACGCCCCACTTCATCGGCCACTTGCAGCCATGACATGCCGCTAAACAGCGGGAACCCCATTAAAATAAGCGCAGCAGCGATTAACCCGACACCACCGCCACTCACCAACGGTTTTAAAGTGCCCACTAAGCCCTCTCCCAGAATACCGCCGGAGGCATAAGGCAAAATACTGTTGGGGTGATAAAAATGCAGCGCACCCAGCATCGTAGTGCCAAATATCAGTAACAATAAGCCACCGGTATGCACAGCGATAGCGATGGGATCGACTTCAAAACGCACTTGCCGGGAGCGCATGAGCCACCAAGCTGCGTAGCCCAACATCCCCGGCCACCAAAGCGCACTGGCTCCCAGCAACGAGTAGAGAACATCGGCAAGCCACGCGCCCACGGGGCCCATCCAGTTACGCACGTCTGTTTCCGGCCCTTGGTATGACCACCCAGGGTCTGCGGGATGATAACTAAACAGTGCTAATAGTAGGAACACACATAACGCCAGCAGCACCACGACAACGCCTTCGCGCACTGAGCCCTGCAAACGCAGACCAAACCGGCGGGCTTTATCCTTTGCCGCTTTCACCCTGGCCGAAGAGGTTGATGATGATTGACGCGAATTTCGCTGCGTTCGCTTGTCTACTGCCTTATTTACTTTCAAGCGATTCTCCCTTTACACCTCAATGGCGTCTTTAATCCACTTGCGAGTTTGCATCATACCGAGCATCCTTGCGCCGTCACAGGGCTTCTTGAAGCGCTCAGTAACAGGAGCAAGCAATGCTACCTTGGCTTTCATCGCCAGATCCGCGATTCCCTTCTACCACGCAGGCACTCGACTCACCCAATGGCTTGCTGGCAGCCGGTGGAGAACTCTCTCCGAGCTGGTTAGTCGACGCTTACCGCCGAGGAATTTTCCCATGGTACAGCGACGACGAGCCTATTTTATGGTGGAGTCCTGACCCACGCATGGTCTTACAGCCTGCACAGTTTATACGGCGCCGCAGTCTTGCCAAGCGCCTGCGCAATGGTGGCTTTACCGTTACATTAGATCAACACTTTGAGCACGTGATTGACGCCTGCGCTGCTCCACGTCAGGGCGAGCCAGGCACATGGATTAACACGGATATGCGCCGCGCTTATCAGCGTCTGCATACGTTAGGCATTGCCCACAGCATTGAGGTACACCATTCAGGTCAGTTAGTGGGGGGCTTGTATGGGTTAGCCATGGGCCCCGTATTTTTTGGTGAGTCAATGTTTTCACACGTTCCCGATGCGTCAAAGGTAGCCCTTGCCCATCTAGCCCATGCCATGCAGCACCATGACGGTGAATTAATCGACTGCCAAATGCATACACCTCATTTAGCGAGTCTTGGCGCAACAACGGTCGCTCGGGAGACATTCATCAACTATCTTGAGAAGTGGTTGCCAGAAAAAGCATTTAGATTAACACCTTCAGGCCATGCAGCACCCATTGTGCCAACGTCACCATGGCTGGCTGCTATAGCATCGGTTGAACACCCCTAATCGCTGGACACCAGTTTAAACAAGGAGGCAAGCCGTGAGTAGTAACGCACCTCGTCGCCCTGTGCGGGATTTGCGCTTCTTCCTGACCGTGCCACATGCCTGCAGCTACCTGCCTGACAGGGAAGCTACCACGCTGTTTTTAGACCCCCAAGAATCGCCGGTTCCTGGTGTTTACGATTCACTGTCACTGTTGGGTTTTCGGCGCAGCGGCCGCCATCTGTATCGCCCCCATTGCGAAGGCTGTAACGCCTGTCGCTCGGTACGTATTCCCGTTAGCCACTTTAGCGCTAACCGCACCCAGCGAAAAATCTTACGCCGCAATCAAGATATTACCATGCGTGTAGTGCCTGCTCGTTTTTTACCTGAACACTACGCACTGTATGCTGACTATATCCGCTTACGCCACGCCGACGGCGATATGTATCCTCCCAGCAGAGAACAGTACCGCACGTTTCTCACCCTCGATGAGCCGTATGCCCAGTTATTGGAAATGTATTTGGACGATGAGCTAGTGGCTGTCGCTGCCTTTGATCAGTTGGAGCATGGCCTTTCTGCGATTTATACATTTTTTGCGGTAGGTGACGAACTAGACAAGCGCTCTCTTGGCACGCTGGCAATTCTTAAGTTAATTGATCTTTGCCATAAAAAAGCGCTGCCCCACCTCTATTTGGGTTACTGGATTGAGGAGTGTCGAAAAATGCGCTACAAACGCGCTTTTTCTCCCATTGAGATACTGGATGGGCGGCACTGGCGGCCATTAATTGACTAAACTAGCCAGCTTTTTTGCCTTGACGGCAGGCTTGCGGCACAATATAGCGCTGTTTCTTCGGCGCCTGAGATATAATAACGCCTTATGAAGCAATCGCTCGACTAACCATTATCTTAAATACTACGTTAAATAAGTGAGGATCTGCCTATATGGCACGCGAAGATCATATTGAAATGGAAGGTGTTATTGTTGATACCCTTCCCAACACCATGTTCCGTGTTGAGCTTGAAAACGGCCATGTCGTTACCGCTCACATTTCTGGCAAGATGCGTAAAAACTACATCCGCATCCTGACAGGCGATAAGGTAAAAGTGGAACTGACGCCTTACGATCTTTCTAAGGGCCGTATCGTCTACCGTTCGCGCTAAGCCTTGATGACGCTTGTTGAGTAAGCTCTGCTAGTGCATGTACGTCTGATTTAAATACGGCGCCGCTCCCTGGAAACGACAACGCCCCGTCGGTGACAGGGCGCTGTGCGTTGTGTCTTGCTTACTGAGGCTTACACCACACCGACTCTTTTAAGCGGCACAAAGAGTCGAGCATGGTGCTTACAAAGCGACTTAGCGCCCTTTTCAGGGCGCATCCGCCATTTCCGATTCGGTAGAAAGATGCAGTTCGCCCTCTTCCAGGCTTACATGCACTATTCCACCCTGGTCTGCCAACTCGCCGAACAGAATCATCTCAGCCAGCGGTTTCTTGAGCTTCTCTTGAATCAAGCGAGCCATAGGCCGCGCGCCCATATCGGGATCGTAGCCTTTCTCGGCCAGCCAATCTCTTGCCGTATCATCCACTTCCAGCTGAACGCGTTTCTCATCAAGCTGCGCCTGAAGTTCAATCAAGAACTTATCAACCACGTTGCGCACCACAGAGGTATGCAGCGCATGGAACTGAATAATCCCATCCAAGCGGTTGCGGAACTCTGGAGAGAACGTCCGACGAATCACTTCCATGGCATCGGTAGAGTGATCCTGATGCTGGAAACCGATTGAGCGGCGCGATGCCTGCTCAGCGCCTGCGTTTGAGGTCATGATAAGGATAACGTGCCGGAAGTCTGCCTCGCGACCGTTGTTATCCGTCAGGCGGCCGTGATCCATAACCTGCAGTAGCAGGTTAAAGACTTCTGGGTGCGCCTTTTCAATCTCATCAAGTAGCAGAACACAGTGAGGCTGCTTGGTGACCGCTTCGGTGAGCAAACCACCCTGGTCATAACCCACATAGCCAGGAGGTGCGCCAATTAAGCGTGATACGGTATGGCGCTCCATATACTCCGACATATCAAAACGCACCAGCTCGATGCCCATAATATGCGCAAGCTGCTTAGCCACCTCGGTCTTACCGACACCAGTAGGCCCTGCAAACAGGAAGCTACCCACAGGCTTATCCGGTGACTTGAGCCCGGCACGAGACAGCTTGATCGCAGCGGAGAGCGAATCAATCGCTTCATCCTGGCCGAATACCAGCATTTTCAGATCGCGATCAAGCTTTTCAAGCAGCTTGCGATCCGAGCTTGAAACACTTTTCGGCGGAATGCGGGCAATGGAGGCCACAACGGCTTCCACCTGCTCTACATCGATGGTGGGCGTGCGCACTTCCGGCGGCAGCATACGCTGGTGTGCGCCCGCTTCATCAATCACATCAATTGCTTTATCGGGTAAGTAACGGTCGTTAATGTAACGATCCGCTAAGCGCGCCGCACTCTCTAAAGCACCGTCGGTGTACTTGAGTTCGTGGTGCTCTTCAAAGCGTGAGCGCAGCCCTTTGAGGATCTTGATGGTGTCTTCTACAGAGGGCGCCAGCACATCCACTTTTTGGAAGCGACGCGCCAGAGCGCGGTCTTTCTCAAAAATACCGCGGAACTCTTGGAAGGTTGTTGAGCCGATACAACGTAGCTCGCCAGAGGAGAGCAACGGTTTTAGCAGGTTAGACGCGTCCATCACGCCGCCAGAAGCCGCACCGGCACCAATCACGGTGTGAATCTCATCAATAAACAGCACCGCGTTAGGTTGCTTACGCAGCTCACTCAATAAGCTTTTCAGGCGCTTTTCAAAATCACCGCGGTACTTAGTACCTGCCAGCAGCGCGCCCATGTCTAACGAGTAAACCACCGCATCGGCGATGACCTCAGGCACGTCTTCTTCGACAATACGCTTGGCCAAGCCTTCGGCAATAGCCGTCTTACCCACACCGGCTTCGCCTACTAGCAGCGGGTTATTTTTACGGCGGCGGGCCAGAATTTGCACCACGCGTTCTAGCTCGTGGTCACGACCAATCAATGGGTCAATCTTACCTTGCCGCGCCTGCTCATTCAGGTTGGTGGCATAGCCAGTCAACGGATGTGCGGCGCCTTCTGAACTACCCTCTTCAGCATCTTCGCTTTCTGGCGAGGAGGGAGACTGTGCAGGGCCGTGGCCTGCTACTTTAGAGATACCATGGGCGATGTAATTCACCGCGTCCACGCGCGCAACGCTTTGTTGCTTCAGGAAGTAAACCGCTTGGCTCTCCTGCTCGGAAAAGATAGCTACCAGCACGTTGGCACCGGTGACTTCACTTTTGCCGGATGACTGTACGTGGAACACCGCACGCTGCAGCACACGCTGAAAACCAAGCGTTGGCTGCGTTTCACGGTCACCCTGACCTTCAGGGATCAGTGGCGTGGTCGAGTTAATAAAATCCTGCAGATCGGACCGCAGCTTATCGAGGTTAGCCCCGCACGCCTTCAATACGTCCACCGCCGAGGCATTGTCCAACAATGCTAGGAGCAGGTGCTCAACGGTCATGAATTCGTGACGCTTAGAACGCGCCACGGTAAAGGCCGTGTTCAGGGTCAGTTCAAGTTCTTTGCTCAGCATGGCAGTCCCCTTTTCGCTACTACCTAGGGCATATTGCCACCTAGGGGTTGCATCGGATCAGTTTAATCGACCGGCACTTTCAACATCGGGTACAAATGGCGCGGTTGCAAGCCCCTCCGCTAATTTTTTTCAACGCTTTCAGTTAGCGGATTCGATATCACACATTAATGGGTGCTCGCATTCACGGGCGTATTCATTGACTTGATAACTTTTCGTTTCAGCAATATCGCGGGTAAAAATACCGCAGGTCGCTTTCCCTTGAGTGTGCACCGCCAACATTACCTGCACTGCTTTTTCACTATCCATACCGAAAAAGCCTTGTAGAACTTCCACGACGAACTCCATGGGCGTGTAATCGTCGTTATGTAGCACCACTTTGTACAACGGCGGCTGAGCTAACTCCGGCTTGGCTGTTTCTACCGCCAGGCCATCGTCATAGTCAGGCATATCAGGGCGCGAGACGCTTATTTGCAGCGTTGTCGCCAGGTGTGAACTATGAATATTGGGCATAAGCAACAAAGATTATCGTCTCTCAGCTAACAGGCGGCATCCATCTGGAATCGCTACTTCTCTAAGACGCGCGCCATCAGCAAGGGTTCATGAAAAAAATAAATTATCACACTGGGTCAAACAAAAAACCCCCGCCCGCATCGCGGACGAGGGGTTTAGCAGCACATAACGCGCTACCTACTTTGCTGATCAGTCTTTAGCGACCATCGCCAACGCATCGTTGAGTGTTTTGCTCGGACGCATGGCCTGGCTGGCCAGCTCACCGCTAGGGTGGAAATAGCCTTGAATATCCACCGGTTTGCCTTGAACGCTGTTGAGCTCATCGATAATGGCAGCTTCGTTCGCTTTCAGCGTTTCGGCCAAGCGAGCAAAGAGCGTTTTCATCTCAGCGTCCTGGTCTTGGGCGGCTAACGCCTCAGCCCAGTACATCGCCAAATAGAAGTGGCTGCCGCGATTATCCAGCTCGCCCACTTTACGCGAGGGTGATTTGTTGCTGTCTAGGAATTGGCCGTTCGCCTCATCCAGCGCCTTTGCCAGCAGCGTCGCACGGGCGTTATCGAAGGTGCTGCCCAGGTGCTCAAGGGACGCCGCTAACGCCAAGAATTCACCTAACGAGTCCCAACGCAGGTGGTTCTCTTCCAGGAACTGCTGGACGTGCTTCGGTGCGGAACCGCCGGCGCCCGTTTCAAACAGGCCGCCGCCGTTCATCAGCGGAACAATCGAGAGCATCTTGGCGCTGGTGCCCAGCTCCATAATCGGGAACAGGTCAGTAAGGTAGTCGCGCAGCACGTTACCCGTGACAGAAATAGTGTCCTCACCTTTGCGGATGCGCTCTAGCGATACCTGCATGGCTTCTACCGGCGCGAGGATACGGATATCCAAACCAGCCGTGTCGTGCTCTTTAAGATAGGTTTCAACTTTTTTGATCAGCTGCGCATCGTGGGCACGGTGTGCATCCAGCCAGAAAATAGCCGGCGCACCGCTGTCACGGGCACGGGTGACCGCAAGCTTCACCCAGTCTTGAATCGGCGCATCTTTAGTCTGACACATACGCCAAATGTCGCCCGCTTCTACTGCATGGCTAAACAGCGTGTGGCCAGCGTCGTCGGTCACCACGACAGTGCCATCGGCAGGAATTTGGAAGGTTTTATCGTGGGAGCCGTACTCTTCGGCTTTTTGCGCCATTAAGCCCACATTAGGTACGCTGCCCATCGTGGTCGGATCAAACGCACCATGCTGCTTGCAGTCTTCGATCACTGCTTGGTAAATCGTGGCGTAGCAGCGATCCGGAATTACTGCTTTGGCGTCCTGTAGCTCGTCGTTGACGTTCCACATTTTGCCTGAATCGCGAATCATTGCTGGCATGGAGGCGTCAATAATCACGTCGCTAGGCACGTGTAGATTGGTAATCCCCTTGTGGGAATTCACCATCGCCATAGCGGGGCGTTCCTGATATAGCGCTTCAATGTCGCTTTTAATCGCTTCCTGCTGGTCGCTCGGAAGCTTTTCGATAGCGCTGTACAGGTCGCCAATACCGCTATTGGGATTGAAGCCCGACGCTTTTAGCGCATCGGCATGCTTTTCAAGCACGTCTTTGTAGAACTCCTCCACCACGATGCCGAACATAATCGGATCAGACACTTTCATCATGGTGGCTTTCAGGTGCAGCGAGAACAGCACGCCAAGCTCTTTGGCATCATTGATCTGGCTATCGATAAAGCTGCGCAAGCGGCGGCTGCTCATGCTGGCAGCGTCAATTACTTCGCCTTCCAGCACCGACAGGCTCTCTTTCAGCACCACGGTGGTGCCATCTTTTTGCTGCAGCTCAATTTTAAGCTTGGCAGCTTTTTCCATCACGGCTGACTGCTCGCTGCCGTAGAAGTCACCTTCGCTCATATGCGCCACGTGGGACTTGGAGTCCGCGCTCCACTCGCCCATGCGATGCGGGTATTTGCGCGCATAGTTTTTGACAGATTTTGGCGCGCGACGGTCAGAGTTACCTTCACGCAGCACGGGGTTTACCGCACTGCCCTTGGCTTTGTCATAACGCGCTTTAATAGCGGCTTCTTCGTCGTTCTGGGGCTCTTCCGGGTAGTCTGGAAGCGGGTAACCCTGGCCTTGCAGCTCTTTAATAGTAGCCTTTAACTGCGGGCCAGAGGCACTAATGTTGGGCAGTTTGATAATATTGGCTTCTGGCGTGGTCGCCAGCTGGCCAAGCTCTGCCAAGTCATCGCTTACGCGCTGCTCTTCGCTAAGTACATCGGGGAACTGCGCCAATACCCGCGCCGCCAAAGAGATATCTCGCGTTTCAACTTCGACACCGGCTGAGTCGGTGAAGGCATCTATGATCGGTAACAAAGAGTAGGTTGCGAGCGCAGGGGCTTCGTCGGTGAGCGTATAAATGATCTTCGGCGTTGTGGACATTTTTGCGTTAACCTCTTTTTTTCTGTCGCTGTGATTATAAAAAATCTCAAGCTACGCGGCGCATTCAAACAAAGACCAGGCCGCGAAGTAGGCGGAGCATTTCTTGGCTGCCCCGGCATCACTCGGTGGTTTACTGCGGTGGTGATTACGACAACTCAAGCACGTCTCAAACGGCTACGCCGAAGTATACCAGCGCTGAGCTTTAACCGCATGACCGATTGTCGACAAATTAAAGGCACCCCTAAGAGGCATCATGAGTACGCTTTATTTACTGCATAAACCCTACCGAATGCTCTCGCAGTTTACCGATAACCAAGGCCGTGCCACCTTAGCCGATGTGCTTAACGCCCCCGGCGTTTATGCCGCCGGCAGGTTGGATTACGACTCTGAAGGGCTGCTGCTGCTCAGTGACGACGGCAGTCTTATTCACCGCATTGCCCACCCACGGCATAAACAGCCTAAAACCTACTGGGTACAGCTGGAGGGCAATATCAGCGATGAGGCGATCAACCTGCTTAAGCGCGGCGTAACCTTAAAAGATGGCCCTACCCAACCTGCAAAAGCACGGCGCATTGAGGCGCCAGCCATCGCACCGCGCGCCCCCGCCATTGACCCTAAACGCCACCCCTTAACTAGTTGGCTAGAGCTAACCATCAGCGAGGGCCGCAATCGCCAAGTACGGCGGATGACCGCCCATGTGGGCTTTCCCACCCTGCGTTTAATTCGCGCAGCGATTGGCCCTTGGCAGCTCGGAGACCTAGCACCCGGCGAGTGGCGCAAAGAGACACTGCACGCTCCCCGCCCGGCGACGACCACCAAACGAGGCCAGCCATCAAAACGCAGGAGAACCCCATGAGCCATATTCGCAGCACGGTGGCGTGCGTCATTCAGCAAGATGGGCGCTACCTGATGGTAGAAGAAGCACGCGGTGGCCCGCTCACGGTTTTCAATCAGCCCGCCGGCCACGTGGAGCCAGGCGAAGGGCCACTGGCAGCGATTAAACGAGAAATTAAAGAAGAGACCGCCTGGCAGGTCACGCTGACCGACTATCTGGGGCTTTACGTTTTTCACACGCCAGACGGCCTCACGTTTCATAGCCATGGCTTTGTCGCCACCCCAACGGCCCAGCTGAATATGCCGATCGATAGCGATATAACGGCGACCCACTGGCTCACACTCCAAGAAATAGAAGCACTTAATGCTGCTCAGCGGCTACGCAGCCCTTTAGTGCTCAAACGCATTCACGATACACAGAGCGGACACCGCTATCCCCTGGGCGTGATTCAGGAGTGAAGCACTCGAAGCGTTAAGGCCCCATCGTGTATAATCGTCTGCCACTTGTTTATTGCTTTTTGCACACTACGTCTATTGAGGATGCCTATGTCGGCCACCACTGGGTCGTCCACTACCGAGTCCACCGCCAGCGGCAAAGTGATTGTCGGTATGTCGGGTGGCGTTGATTCGTCTGTTTCCGCCCTTCTTTTACTCCAACAGGGGTACGAGGTTGAGGGCCTGTTTATGAAGAATTGGGACGAAGATGACGGCACTGAGTACTGCACGGCAAAAGAAGACCTTGCCGACGCTGAAGCAGTGTGCGAGAAGCTGGGCATTAAGCTGCACACGGCCAACTTCGCCGCTGAGTACTGGGATAACGTGTTTGAGCACTTTCTCGCCGAGTACAAGGCTGGGCGAACCCCCAACCCAGATATCCTCTGCAATCGCGAAATCAAATTTAAGGTCTTTCTTGAGTACGCTGAAATGCTGGGCGCGGATAAAATCGCCACCGGCCACTATGTGCGCCAAGGGATTCGCGAACAGCGCCCGCGCCTGCTGAAAGGCCTGGATGGCAATAAAGACCAAAGCTATTTTTTACACGCGGTGCCCGAAGCAGCTATTGCCCGCACGCTGTTCCCTGTGGGCGAGCTGGAAAAACCCGAAGTACGTGCACTGGCTGAGCAGCACGATTTAGTCACCGCCAAGAAGAAAGACTCCACCGGCATCTGTTTTATTGGCGAGCGTCGTTTCCGCGACTTCCTGCAGCAATACCTGCCCGCGCAGCCCGGCACCATTGAAACGCCCGAAGGTGATGTCATTGGTAAGCATATGGGTCTCATGTACTACACCCTCGGCCAGCGCCAGGGCTTAGGCATCGGCGGTCTGGCCAACTATTCGGAAGACCCTTGGTACGTGGCGGCGAAAGACCTTGATCGCAACGTATTGATTGCCGTTCAGGGCAAGCATCATACGCTGCTCTATACCGACACCCTCGCCACTGAAAAAATGGACTGGGTTGCGGGCGAGCCACCAACCCTGCAAGGCCGCTTTACCGCCAAAACCCGCTATCGCCAAAGCGACTGCCCCTGCGAAATGCGCGCCCTTCCCGATGGCAGCGTGGAAGTGTTGTTTGACGATCCGCAATGGGCCGTTACGCCAGGCCAATCGCTGGTTCTTTACGATGGTGATATCTGTTTGGGCGGCGGCGTTATTCGCGCCACTTGGAACGCTTCGGAGGCTGCTGCATGAGTACAACCCCTATTCATCGTGCCCCAGATTCCCCCGCTGCCCGCCAGGCACTCGCCCTTGCGGGCGTTTTTCAAGCGGCAAGCCTTGTGGACGAGCTTGCCCGTACGGGCCACGTTGACACTCGCGCCTGGGAAACGCTGATTAACGCCACGGTAGATACCAATCCAGAAAGTTTTGAAGCTATTTATGGCGGCCATCCCAACAACCTTCGCCGCGGGCTGGATACCCTTGAAGCTCTGGTGGGCCGCAAACAGGCTAACCCCGTGGTGCTACGCTATGGCTTTTCACTGCTTCTGTTAATGAACAAATTGCGCACTGATCGCCACATGATGGAGCTGCTTGGCCAAAAGCTAGCCCATGTGCAGGGCCAGTCTGAGCACTTCGGCACCACCCATGAAAATGTCATTGCCAGTCTTGGTGAAGCCTACCAAGAGACTATCTCGACATTTAAAACGCGCATTGTAGTGCAGGGCGATCCGTCGCTTTTACAAACCCGTATGATGCCGGAGCGGGTTCGCGCGTGCTTGATGGCCGGCATTCGCTTTGCACTGCTCTGGCACCAATTGGGCGGACGCCGCTGGAAGCTTGTTTTCCAGCGCAAAGCCCTACGTCGCGCGCTCGATAGCCTTAGCTAACGCTTTTGCATAAAACCGCTCTTTTAACGACTCTCTCGACCACCTGGAAACCTACGCCATGCAACTCTCTGCTTTGACCGCTCTCTCCCCTGTTGACGGCCGCTACGGCGCGAAAGCCGCTGTGTTACGTGAACACTTCAGCGAATTTGGCCTGATCCGCGCGCGCGTAATTGTGGAAGTGCGCTGGCTGCAGCGCCTGGCAGACCACGGTCAAATTATCGAAGTTCCGCCGCTTTCCGCTGAAGCGACTGCGTTTTTAGAGCAGTTGATTCGTGACTTCTCGGTAGAGGACGCTGAGCGTATCAAGGAGATCGAGCGCACAACGAACCATGATGTCAAAGCGGTTGAGTACTTCTTGAAAGAGAAGATTGCAGGCCAAACCGAACTCAATGCCGTCACCGAATTTATTCACTTTGCCTGTACCAGTGAAGACATCAACAACCTCTCGTATGGCGTGATGCTGGCCGACGGCTTAAAAGCTTTGCTGCCCACTATGCATGAGGTTGCCGACGATATTGCCAAGCTGGCGGTTGCCCACGCAAGTCAGCCTATGCTATCTCGCACCCACGGCCAAACGGCCAGCCCGACCACGCTGGGCAAAGAGATGGCCAACGTGGCATATCGCTTAAAGCGCCAGCTTAAGCAGATCGAAAGCGTCGAGATTTTAGGTAAGATCAACGGCGCCGTGGGCAATTACAACGCCCACCTCACCACTTATCCAGATATCGATTGGGAAGCCAATGCGCGCACCTTTGTAGAGGGCCTGGGCTTAAGCTTTAACCCTTACACCACGCAAATCGAACCCCACGACTACATTGCTGAACTGTTCGATGCCATCTGCCGCTTTAACACCATCCTGATCGACTTTGACCGCGACGTATGGGGCTATATCTCACTAGGCTACTTCAAGCAGCGCACTGTGGAAGGCGAAATCGGCTCATCCACCATGCCGCACAAAGTTAACCCGATCGACTTTGAAAACTCAGAAGGTAACCTCGGACTGGCCAACGCGGTACTTAGCCATTTAGCCCAAAAACTGCCGATTTCACGCTGGCAGCGCGACTTGACAGACTCCACGGTACTCCGCAACCTCGGCGTCGGTTTAGCCTATGGGCTGATCGGCTACCAAGCCAGCCTAAAAGGCATCAGCAAGCTGGAAGCTAACCCAGAGCGGCTGGCAGAAGATTTAAACAACAGCTGGGAAGTGCTTGCCGAGCCTATCCAAACGGTAATGCGTCGCTACGGCATTGAAAAACCTTACGAAAAGCTCAAAGAACTCACCCGTGGTAAGCGTATTGATCAAGCCGGTTTTGCCGCCTTTATTGATACGCTCGAATTACCCGCTACGGTAAAAGATGAGCTGAAAGCGCTCTCGCCGGCAAGCTACATCGGTAATGCAACGGCGCAAGCCGAAGCCATTACCCAACGGCTAAACTCACTGTAACGGGTCGTTGCTCTTACTATTAATAGCGCCGCGTTCACCTATTTAGGATACTGCCATGAGCCAACCCAATACGCCATTAACGCTGCTGGGCGATTTAACCCCAGAAGACTTTTTGGCCAACTACTGGCAACAGAAACCGCTGCTGATACGTGGCGCTATTCCCGAATTTATCAGCCCTATCGACCCTGATGAGCTAGCGGGTCTCGCCTGTGAGCCAGGCGTTGAAGCTAGGCTAGTCGAGGAAGAAGGCCCCGATGGTCCCTGGCAGGTATCCCATGGGCCATTTGACGATGCCACCTTTGAACGGCTTCCAGAAGACAACTGGAGCCTGTTGGTACAGGCTGTAGACCACTACGTCCCCGCCGTTGCGGCGTTAATGGATGAGTTTGATTTTCTGCCCCGCTGGCGGTTGGACGACATCATGATCAGCTACGCACCGCCTGGCGGCAGCGTTGGCCCACATATCGATCAGTATGATGTGTTTTTACTGCAAGCCAGCGGCCACCGTCGCTGGCAGCTGGGTGGCAAGCAGTCTGACGATGCACCGATCATCCAAGGAATCGACCTGCGCATTCTGGAAACCTTTGAAGTAGAAGCAGACTCCGACTGGACGCTAGCCCCCGGCGATATGCTCTATCTGCCCCCTGGCTGGGCACACCATGGGGTTAGCCAAACCGATGACTGCATGACGATATCGGTGGGCTTTCGCGCGCCCTCAGCAGATGAAGCTATTACCTCCTACGCTGATTATCTCGGTGAACAGCTGCCTGCCTCCCAGCGGTATAGCGATGCAGGTATGTCACCCGCCGAGGAAGTGGGTGAACTGGATGATGCTGCCGTTGAGCGTATGCGGCAGTTTATCTTGGAAACCCTGGATCAGCCGGAGCAAATGGCGCAATGGTTTGGCCGCGTGATGACACAGCCAAAATATATTGACCAAATTGTGCCGCTTGAAGAGCCGATGAACGAAGACGACCTTGTTGCTCAACTACAAGGCGGTGAGCCACTGTTTCATATGCCGGGTTCTCGCTTTGCATGGCGCAGCGATGCCTCCGGCACTACGCTGTTTGTTGACGGCGATGGCCATGCCTGCTCTGAATCACTCGCTAAACGACTTGCAAATCCCATGCCCATTCGGGCTGATGTGCTGGAGCTAAGCGGGGCCGCCGCGCTTGTCACGCAGCTTATCAACACGGGCAGCCTAGGCTTTATGGGCGAAGAAGATGAGGAGTAACGGTGCGTTCTGAAGACATCATCAGCGGCGATTGGCACACGCTAGGGGATGCGGCTTCCGCTATTCGCTCTACGGTGTTTATCGACGAGCAGCGCGTACCCCAAGAGGAAGAGTGGGATGGCCGGGACCCTGAGTGCCACCACTTTTTAGCCACGCTGGATGGCCAACCGGTGGGCACCGCCCGCTTGCTACCCGATGGCCATATCGGTCGGGTAGCGGTGCTCTCCAGCGCCCGCGGCAAGGGAATTGGCATTCAGCTGATGGAGGCCGCCATTCAAGCCGCGCGTGACGCTGGCCATACAACTGCCGAGCTAAGCGCCCAATTACATGCGCTGGCGTTTTATGAACGCCTAGGCTTTGTGGCCTATGGGGATGTATTTATGGACGCTGGCATTCCTCACCGCCACATGGCACTAACGTTGTAAGAAGCTCTATCGTCTAAGGCAGGCTGACGCGCCACCCCGCTGGGTGGCGCTTTTTTTGGCCTATTCGTCATGCCCTGACGGAAAACGACTACACAAACGCGGCGTTATGCCTAGGCCCTGTAGTCGAGTTACAACCCCTTCTGCCCCCAAGTGTCAATTGTTCAATACGTCCGACTGGTTGATAGTTGTTGCATTGCAGTACGGCGCATTCGATTGATTGCCCCATGGCTTTTTAGCGCATGCGACGTTCCGCTTAGAGACGTTTTTCTTAGAGACGATTATCTAAGCGACACAGCAACTTAAATAAGTAACTCTGAAACAACTTCGCAAGTGCAGCATAAGCGTTAGCTAACGTCACTTGCGATATCGCTATCACGACCCCGGAGGTATCAGCTCATGTCAGGACTTCTCGACGATATTAAAGCCATCGCCCAACTACGCGAAGCACAAGGCGGTAAATGGGAAGCGATCAAGCCAGAATACGCCGCTCGTATGCGTGCCCAAAACCGCTTTCACACCGGCCTAGATATTGCCCGCTACACCGCAAAAATCATGCGTGAAGACATGGCGGCCTACGACGCTGATACATCAAAGTACACCCAATCGCTGGGCTGCTGGCACGGTTTTATCGGCCAACAAAAGCTGATCTCTATTAAGAAGCACTTTGGCACCACCAAGCGTAGCTACCTCTACCTCTCCGGTTGGATGGTTGCCGCGCTGCGTTCTGAGTTTGGCCCGCTGCCCGACCAGTCCATGCACGAGAAAACCTCTGTTGCCAACCTGATTGAAGAGCTTTACACCTTCTTGAAGCAGGCAGATGCGTGGGAACTTAACCACCTCTTCCGCGCACTGGATGATGCCAAAGAAGCCGGCGATAGCGCTAAAGAGAAAGAGCTGATCAGCAAAATCGATAATCACGAAACGCATGTCGTGCCGATTATTGCCGACATCGACGCTGGTTTTGGTAACGCCGAAGCGACTTACCTGCTGGCCAAGAAGTTTATCCAGGCGGGCGCGTGCTGCATCCAGCTGGAAAACCAGGTATCTGACGAGAAGCAGTGTGGTCACCAGGACGGTAAAGTGACCGTTCCCCATGAGGACTTCCTGGCCAAAATCAACGCTGTGCGTTACGCCTTCCTAGAACTAGGCGTAGATGATGGTGTGATCGTGGCACGTACTGACTCACTAGGCGCAGGCCTAACGCAGAAAATCGCCGTGACCAACGAGCCAGGTGACCTGGGCGATCAGTACAACAGCTTCTTGGATGGCGATGTCATCG
This sequence comes from Vreelandella venusta, assembly GCF_044809155.1. Classification (GTDB taxonomy): domain Bacteria; phylum Pseudomonadota; class Gammaproteobacteria; order Pseudomonadales; family Halomonadaceae; genus Vreelandella; species Vreelandella venusta_B. The sequence continues at coordinate 924,955 of NZ_CP085241.1, read as the reverse complement.
AGAACGCTGCCGACATCAACAACGGCGACGTGGTTATCAAGCAGAACGGCAAGCTGGTTAAGCCCAAGCGTTTGGCATCAGGCCTTTACCAGTTCAAGCCCAACACCGGTGAAGACCGCGTTATTCTGGACTGTATCACCAGCCTGCAAAACGGTGCTGACCTGCTGTGGATCGAAACCGAGAAACCCCACGTTGGCCAAATTGCTAGCATGGTTAACCGCATTCGCGAAGTGTGCCCGGATGCCAAACTGGTTTACAACAACTCACCGTCTTTCAACTGGACGCTGAACTTCCGCCAGCAAGTATTTGATGCGTGGGAAAAAGAAGGTAAAGACGTTTCTGCTTACCAGCGTGACAAGCTGATGAGCGTTGAGTACGACAACACTGAACTTGGCCAATTAGCTGATGAGTGGACACGTAACTTCCAGCGCGATGGCGCCCGTGAAGCCGGCATCTTCCATCACCTGATTACGCTGCCGACTTACCACACCGCAGCGCTTTCTACCGACAACTTAGCGAAAGGCTACTTTGGCGATGAGGGTATGCTAGCCTACGTGAAAGGCGTTCAGCGTGAAGAGATCCGCCAAGGTATTGCAACGGTTAAGCACCAGGATATGGCAGGCTCTAACATTGGCGACGACCATAAAGAGTTTTTCCACGGCGATGCCGCTTTGAAAGCTGGCGGTAAAGACAACACGATGAATCAATTTGGTTAAGTCGTACCAACCCAGCCATGAAGGCTAACCAGCACACCAAAGGGGGCGAAAGCCCCCTTTTTCGTTCTTGTTAATCACTCGGCCGCCCGACTGTTCGTGCAAACGAGTGAAACGACGCTGTGCATATGCAACGTATTTGCACACTGTTTGCGTAATATACCGCTACACAACACTTTATGACCTTTTTTACTGACGGCTGGTCAAAGCTCTACGCTTCCGTTATCTTTTAACGAACGCTGTTCTATTATCATGATATCCGTTGCAGCCCATTGCGCTGAGACACTGGAGGTTTTAATGAAACGTCTACTACCCGTTGCTGCGTTAAGCATTCTGACATTGGCGGGCTGTGCCAATACGGCTCCTTATTCAGGCGATGTATACCGCGGCAGCCAGGCCCAAACCGGCCAAAGCGTTGCGTACGGCACCATTGTCGCAGTACGTCCGGTACAAATTCAGGCAGATAGCCGTACCGGCGGCCTGTTAGGCGGCGGCGGCGGCGCGGTTATCGGTGGTCTTTTAGGTAATCAGATAGGCGGCGGCACCGGTCGTCAGTTGGCAACAGTGGCAGGCGCGTTAGGCGGTGCGGTCGCTGGTACGGCAGCCGAAGACCGCGTTAATCGGGTTCGCGCTCTGGAAATGGAAATCCGCCGCGATGACGGCACCGACGTTATTGTCGTTCAGCGTGCCGATCGTCAGTTCCAAGCGGGCCAGCGGGTTCGCTTGATTGGCAGTGGTGCCAACATGAGCGTTGCGCCCTACTAAGCTCCTGCCATAGCGCACATTTCTATCTGTGCTCTAAATGCGAAAGCGCCCGACCAGCTAAGCTGATCGGGCGCTTTTTTTTATGGCTGCGCTGATGTTTAGTGCGTTGCTTTGCTGCTCGCCCAGTTTGCTAGCTTCATAACAATAAGACCAATGATTGCCAGCAAAATAACCACAAGCAAAATATCCACCGGGCGGACAAGCGTGGTGGCACCTAGCACGGCCATCGCACCAATCCAAAGGTAGCGATTTTCACCGTGCGTTTTTAAAACGCTGGGCAGCATCTTATCAAGCCCTTGGCTGACACCGCTGTCCCAACGCTTATGGGCAAAGTAGGCGATCAGGACAAACGCGATGACCCAAATCAACAAGATCGTCATGGAAAACTCCGTTGAAGGTTGTCTAAAAGAGGGAAAAAGTTGTGGCTGTAGAGTATCCCCGCACACCGCAAGGCGCAATACCGCCAAAGGCCAGTAGCGGGAAAAACCCGGCTTACCCCCTGACAAGCCAGCCCACACGCGTTACCATATTGGGACATGCACTCACCGAAAGGTTATTCAATGCAAATTGCGCAAAACTCGGTTGTCGCGTTCCACTATACCCTGACCAACGATGCAGGTGAGGTGCTTGACAGTTCCGAAGGCCGCGAGCCGCTGACGTATCTCCACGGCGCTGGCAACATTATCCCAGGCTTGGAAAAAGAACTCGAAGGCCGTGCAGCGGGCGACAAACTCAATGTCACCGTTTCACCCGCCGAAGGCTACGGCGAAGTTCAAGAGCAGCTGATGCAAGAAGTACCGCGCGATGCTTTCCAGGGCGTTGAAAGCATCGAGCCGGGTATGCAGTTCCAGGCACAGACCCAAGGCGGCCCGTTAATGGTCACCGTTAAGAAGGTTGAAGGCGATACGATTGTTGTCGATGGCAACCATCCGCTCGCTGGCCAGCAGCTCAACTTTGATGTTGAGATCGATACTGTTCGTGAAGCCAGTGCAGAAGAAGTCGAGCACGGCCACGTGCACGGCGAAGGTGGCGTCGAGCACTAAGCGGCTCGAATGCGATCAAGGGGCGGCCAATGGGCCGCCTTTTTTTATAGGCACGGTTGGTGCTCACTCGTCAGGAATCAGCACGAGCTGGCCGTAACGCACGCTGCGCGACGAAGTCACTTCATCGGAAAACTGTTTCAAAGCGCTTCCCTGCCCTTTTAGCAGCGCCACTTCCAGGCAGCTATCGTGATTGATATGAACGTGCAGGGTTGAAAGCGTCAGATCGTGGTGATCGTGGGAGTGGCGAGTTAAGCGCTTGGTTAAGTCCCGTGCGGCATGATCGTAAACATAGACCAGCGCCCCCATGCACGGCGCATCAGGCGCCACCTCCTCTTTGGCCTGTTTTAGCCCGCTACGGGTTAAATCACGGATGGCCTCCGAACGATTTTGATAGCCCCGCAGCCCCATCAGCGCATCAACTTCGCTTAAAAGCTCCTCGTCCAGCGTCACTGTTACCCGCTGCATACTCCCTCCTTCGCCGATTGGGTGTGGTGCACTGCCGCAACTTCCAGCGCTGATAGTATGATGTTATTGTGAAAACATCATACCTTTAAGTGAAAAGGCTCAGCTATGCTCCGCTTTAAACGCCCCCTACTACTGGGACTGACCACTACCTGCTTAGCGTTGAGTACCACACTGCAAGCGAAAGATCAGCTTGTACTTGCCATTGGTGGTGAGCCCGAGCAAGGGTTCGATCCTCTATTAGGTTGGGGCCAGTATGGCAATCCGCTGTTTCAGGCAACGTTGCTATCCCGCGATCATGACCTTACCCCTAACCCTGCGCTTGCTACGGCGTGGTCGCTGTCAGAAGACCGCCTCACCTGGACGCTCACCCTACGTGACGATGCCTATTTTTCGGATAACACACCGCTAACGGCGAGAGATGTTGCCTATACTTTTAATGCAGCGTCCCAGGCAGGCGGGCGAGCCGACCTTAGCGCGCTACAAGAAGCCCGCGCCATTGATCGATATACCGTTGAGCTGACCCTGAAAGCACCCCGCATCACCTTTATCGACCAGTTAATGACCCTAGGAATTGTGCCTGCCGCAGAGCGGGACAATGGCTATGGCGATCATTATGGTCGACAACCCCTTGGCGCTGGCCCTTACCAACTGGTGGAGTGGCAGGAAGGCGAACAGCTCATCGTTGAGCGTAACCCCTACTATTACGGTGAACCACCTGCCTTTGAGCGGTTAGTGTTTCTATTTACCGGGGAAGACACCACCTTAAGTGCCGCGCACGCCGGGCAAGTTGACCTCGCGGCGCTGCCACCGGCGCTGGCGGCCAATATTCCTACCCATATGCAGCGGATAGTGATGGAGAGCGTAGACAACCGCGGCATCTTGTTCCCAATGCAGCCTGCGAGCGGTGAACGCGCACCTTCAGGCGCTCCTATTGGTAATGATGTCACCGCCGATATGGCTATCCGTCGGGCAATTAACCTAGCCCTTGATCGAGAAACGCTGGTAGACGTTGCCCTACATGGCTATGGCCGCCCTGCGTTTGGCCCTGCCGACGGTTTGGCATGGAGCCATACAGAGGAAGCGTTTGATGCGCCTAACCTTACGCGTGCGCATGCCCTTTTAGATGACGCAGGCTGGGAGCTTCGTGCAGACGGGCTGCGCTACAAGGGCGGCCAGCCTGCGCGCTTTCGCTTAACCTACCCGGCTAGCGATACGACGCGCCAATTACTCGCCCAGGTGAGTGCCGACATGGTGGGCCCCTTGGGGATTGAGATGCAGCCCACAGGTCGCCACTGGGACGAAATACAGCGCGAGGCGCTTCACCAGGATGCCATTGTGTTCGGCTTTGGCAGCCACAGCCCCCAGGAAGTGTACTACTTGTTTCATAGCCAGCACGCGGGCTTTGGCTTCTATAACAGCGGCTACTACGCTAACCTTACGGTAGACCGCCATTTAGACGCGGCTCAAACAGCGGCTGACCAGGAAACCGCCAACCAACATTGGCAGGCTGCCCAGTGGGATGGCGAAACCGGCTACGGTAGTCGTGGTGATGCAAGCTGGGCATGGATGGTTAACCTTGCTCACGTCTATGCTGCCCACCGCTGCCTAGAGGTTGGCGAGCTGGGTGTCGCTCCCCACGGCCACGGCTGGCCCATTACCGCCAACCTTCAGGATTGGCGCTGGGCATGCGATTAACCCACTGGCTAGCCTACCGCTGTCTGCGCTTAACACTGGTACTGTTTTGCGTCGCCGCGCTGTCGTTCGGGCTCATGATGCTGTCCCCCATCGACCCGGTAGACGCCTACCTCGGCCCGCAAATGGCCCAGGTGAGCCCTGAGCAGCGCGCCCTCATTGCAGAGCGCTGGGGCTTTGAAGCACCTCCGGCGGTTCAGTTTGGCCACTGGCTACGTCAACTGCTCAGCGGCGAACTTGGCTGGAGCCATATCTACAACCAGCCGGTCAGCGAGGTCATCAGCCAGCGCTTTTCCCGCTCCATTCTACTCCTTGGCAGCGCCTGGTTGCTCTCAGTGCTGGTGGGCCTAGCACTCGGCATTATGGCAGGCGCCAAAGAGGGGTCTACGCTTGATAAAGTGATTAGCGGCTATGCGTATATCACCGCCTCAACCCCCACTTTTTGGCTCGGTATAGTAGGCGTACTGCTGTTTTCGGTGTACCTGGGCTGGACGCCTATCTGCTGCGCAGGCCCACCGGGGATGCTTATCCAAGAGGTCAGCCTACTCACCCGACTGCATCATTTAGCGCTTCCCGTTGCGACATTGACACTCTTAGGCATTGCCTCTATCACGCTCCATACACGCACGCGCATGATTGCGCTGATGCGCTCCGAAATTGCCACCCATGCCTTTGCCCAGGGGGCCAGCCGTATTGATATTGCCTGGCGCCACGGTATTCGCCACGCAAGCCTCCCCGCACTGACCTTAGCGTTTGCCTCTTTGGGCGAGCTGTTTGGCGGCGCCATTTTAATCGAACAGATTTTTGCCTACCCAGGGCTTGGGCAAGCCACCGTTGAGGCAGGGCTGCGTAGCGATGTCCCCCTGCTATTGGGCATTGCGCTCTTTACCGCGCTGTTCGTCAGCGTAGGTAATCTAATCGCCGATAGCCTTTACCACCTGGTTGACCCACGTATCGAGCAGGGGCACCTATGAGTCCCTCCCAACCGCGCCTTTATGCTGTGAGCTATCTCGCACTGGCTGCCGTTATGTTGAGCATGCTCATCGCAAGCCCCTTATGGCTCGGAGAAGCACCTCAGCAAATGCAGTTTGATGCGCGCCTTGCACCGCCCAGCGCCAGCCACTGGCTAGGCACCGATGCGCTGGGCCGTGAGCTATGGGCACGCACCCTGGCCGGGCTTCGGTTAAGCTTTTGGGTCGGTATCAGCGCGGCACTGCTGGGCACCGCCATTGCGTTAACCTTGGCCGCCATCGCCACGCTGTCCAGTAAACTTGATGCGCTGGTCAGCTTACTGATCGATACGCTGCTCAGCGTGCCGCATTTGATTTTACTGCTGCTAATTGCCTTTGCACTGGGCGGAGGCACCCAGGCAGTCATTATTGCCGTTGCCCTTACCCACTGGCCAAGCCTAGCAAGGGTGCTGAGGGCTGAGCTACTCACCCTGCGACATGCCCCTTACGTGCGTATTTCACGCTCGCTGGGCAAATCCCGCGGGTTTATCCTGCGGCGTCATTTATTACCCCACGTACTGCCCCACTGCCTTGTCGGTGCCCTACTAATGTTTCCCCACGCCATTTTGCATGAAGCCGCCCTCACGTTTTTAGGGGTTGGCCTAGACCCCAACCAGCCGGCCATTGGGGTATTACTGGCGGACGCCATGCGCTATATCACCGCAGGCTACTGGTGGCTTGGGGTGTTCCCAGGGTTAGGGCTGCTGCTGCTAGTGCTGTGCATTGATCGACTAGCGTTTACGTTACGGCGGGCGCTATAGCGCAGTGGCATCACTGCCTGCTGTCACCCACTCAAGGAGCCTGTTGTGCTGCATATTGATCGTCTCACGCTACAGCTGCCCTACTACCAGCCCTGGTGGAAACGGCAATGGGCTACCTGTTTTGAGCAGATATCGTTAAGTCTTGTGCCAGGAGAAGTACACGCTATTGTCGGAGCCTCCGGTGCGGGAAAGAGCCTGCTCGCCTACGCGATTATGGGCTTACTGCCTGAAGGTGCCAAAACCAGCGGTCAGCTTGTTTTTCAGTCTGAACCGTTAACGCCTGCCCGCCAATGCGCGCTTCGCGGGCACCAGCTTGCATTAATCCCCCAATCACTCAGCGCACTCGACCCGTTAGTCCGCAGCCAGCGCCAGGTAAGCTGGGCAGCTCGCCGCGCGGGGCACGCGAAAGCCAGTGCCTGGCAAAATGCGGGTAAAGCGCTCGCTCACTACCAGCTAAATGACGATGCACAGAATGCCTTCCCCCATGAGCTTTCGGGCGGTATGGCACGACGAGTACTCACCGCCATGGCCCACGTTAGCCACGCGCAGCTGATTATTGCCGACGAACCCAGCGTTGGGCTGGATCCGCTGCAGCGTGAGCGCGTGATGGCAGCACTGAAAGCACTGGCCGATCAAGGCAAGGCCGTCATGTTGATTACCCACGATTTACGTCACGCTCTGCCCATTGCTGATCAGGTGACGATTATGCGCCAGGGGCAGCGCATAGAAACGACGACCGCCTGCGCCTTTCAAGGCAGCGGTGAGCGCCTTCAAAGCCCTTATGCCCAGGCCCTATGGCAAGCGCTGCCGGACAATGCCTTTTGCCTTGGCCCAAACGATTTAACCGATAGGGTAGATAGTCAGGAGACGAGCGTTGCTTGAAGTTCATCACCTACAGTTTGGCTTTCGTCCTGACGAGCGGCTGCTACATGATATTTCACTCACCCTGAATAAAGGGGAGTGGTTAGGGCTAAGCGGTGATTCAGGCGCGGGGAAATCAACCCTTGGCAAGCTGTTAGCAGGGCAGCTTAGCCCGCAGAAGGGGCGTATTTGTGTAGAGGGCAGGCCGCTTCCAGCCCGTGGGTTAAGCCCAGTGCAGTGGCTGCCGCAGTCGCCCGAGCTTGCTGTTAACCCACGCTGGCGAGTCGGTAAAATCCTTAATGAGGCATGGACGCCGCCAGCAGCGCTTCTTCAGGCGTTTGGCATTCAGCCTGCTTGGCTATCGCGCTTCCCCCATGCACTATCCGGTGGAGAATTACAGCGCATTTGCGTGTTAAGAGCCTTAGCACCCGGCGTGAAGTACTTAATTGCCGATGAAATCTCCACCATGCTCGACCCCATTACCCAGGTCGCGCTATGGCAGGCACTCAAAACATACGCTGAACAACACCGGCTAGGCGTACTGGTCATCAGCCATGATACGGCCCTGTTGGAACGCCTATGCCAGCGGCGCTGCCACCTTACTCATGGCACCTTCGCTACTAGCGCGTAAGCGCGCGACGCTCAAAGCGCCACATGCCGACGCCAATGCTCAGAGTAACCGTCAGCAATAGCCAGGAGCCTACGGCCACCCCCTGCCACTGCCCCCACCGCCAGAAAGACTCCAGCCAAAACCCTCCCACGCTAGCCCCCAAATAGTAGAACACCAAGTAGAGTGCCGAGGCGCTGCCCCGCGCGCCCTGGGCATAACGGCCTACCCAGCTAGATGCCAGCGAGTGGGCCAGGAAAAAGCCAAACGCATTGATGGTTAAACCGACGATAATCAACACCAAACTATCAGCGAGCGTGACCGCCGTGCCGAACATCAAAATAACTACCCCTGTGCTGATACAGCTAGCAGGAGAAAAGCGCCCGGCTAATCGGCCTGAAACGGTAGAGCCAAAGGTGCCACCGAGGTAAGTGAGGAAAATTAACCCTAGGCCGCTGGCGGCTAAGTGGTAGGGCTCGCCCGCCAAGCGAAAGGTGATATAGCTATATTGATTGATAAAGATAAGAAAGTTAATGCCGCCTAAGCAGTAGGCTGCCAACAGTACGGGGGTGCGCAGATGGCCCAGCAAATCCCCCATTGCTTGGCGCAGTTTAAAACGCTTGGCGGTAAAGGCGCGGCTATTGGGCAAAAGTTTCCAGAAAACCACACAGCCGACTATCGTCATTGCTCCAACCGCTAAAAAGGCCGCGGTAGGGCCGCCTACATCAGCGGCAACCCCGCCAACAATCCGCCCACTAATGCCACCTAGGGAGTTGGCACCGATGTAAAGCCCCACAGCGCCCAGTAACGCGGGCTTATCGAACTCATCCCCCATCCAGGCAATCGCAACGGCAGGCAAACCGCCTAAAACAAACCCCTGCAGTAGGCGCAGAAATAGAAGACTTTCAAAGGTCGGTGCAAACGCTAGCGCCAGTGAAAGGACACCCGCCAGCAGCAGCGTAATGCGCATGATGGCCTCTCGACCGATAGCATCAGAAAGCGGCCCAAAAACCAACAGCGCTAAGGCGAGTGAGAGCGTGGATACCGACATCAGTAGACTGACACCCAGGGTGGAGACCCCGTAAGCGTCTTTCAGCCCAGGCAACAGCGGTTGAGGCACATACAAATTGATGAACACAAGAAACGACCCTAAGCATAGGGCCGCCGTCGCGCGCCACCAGGCGCGCGTTTTGGCTTCGATCATGCCATTCCCACTATTAAACGCCGAGTATGAAAGCGGTGGTGGCACGCACTTACTGGGTAAAACGACTACCCAACTGGGCGAGGTTAGTCGGCTCTAAGGTGCGGCGTGACTGCCAGTAGTAGCGTTGCCAGTAGCTATTATCCAGGCTTGAAATAATCACACCTTTCGATGTGGAAGCATGGAGGAAATAGCCATTTCCAACGTAAATGCCCACATGGTTGTAAGCACCGGGTGGGCGGAAGAAGACCAGATCGCCCGCCTGCAGCTCTTGGCGGTCGATCGGGCGTCCCTCATGCACTTGTCCTCGGGTAGATCGGGGTAACTCAACGTTAAAGGTATCGCGGAAAACGTTTCTTACCAGAGCGGAGCAATCGATCCCTCGATCCGTCGTCCCGCCAATCCGATAAGGCGTACCGGCCCATCGCTGGTGCTGTTCTAACAGCGCTTGGCGAACAGCTGTTGGCGGAGGCGTCTGGAGGCTACGCAGATGTGCATCGATGGGATCAACGGGCGACATCTGAGGAGCGGCCCCCTCCATCCCCGGCAGCGACATCGCAAAATAATCTTCGGGGGCTTCCATGCCTTGGCGCGAGGCTGAACCAGCGCAGCCAGCTAAAAAAGCAAAAACGACACAAGCACTTACAACACGGACAGCGGTCACAGCGGGGTGTGGCAACGCAACCATGCGCTTAACCTCGTAACAGTATGGACAGTGAAAGAGAGTAAAGTATGACAAATCTCATTTTTCCAGCCTAAGGACTATAAGCTAATTATCTTATGTTTGGCGAGCATCAATGTAGCGTTCGCTGATCACCCGGCAAGGTATCAATATGCAGCGGCGCAAAATGGCGCGGCTTATTGCCAGGAAAATCGAGGCTCGACCACGGACCTGCTAATACCGGCGCTCCGCATATCCAAGCGACCATCGCCTGACGAAAACCCGCTAAAAAGCTGTCTCGTTCAGGGGTTTCTCCCATAAAAAATGAAAAACCTGCGTACATGCCTGCCGCGTACTCTTGCCAACCGGCGTAATGGTTGGCGGCTAATTGGTATGCGCGATCCAATACATCCGCGAAGGCTTTACGCTCCAGCCAGCCAAGCTGTCGAGCCGCAATGGCAAGGTCTACCAGCTGAGCAATATCCCAGGCCGCCATGTCCAGATCATTACAGCCATCTTCGTTGCTGCGCACACGGCGCAACCGCAGCAAATGGTGGCGCTCCTCTTCCGCACAGTCGCCCGACTCCAAAATAGCGATTTCAGCATCTAGGCGTTCAGGGTTAAGCGTGTAAGGCGCATAGTTAATCTGATACTCCTGCCGGTCGCCAGACTCCAGCATGAAGGTTAAAAACTCCTGCATGTCACTCGCACTGCTCAAATGGTAGTGACTTTCTACCCACTCGCGAATATCAGCGCACTCTCGCGGGCTTTCTACCTGAGGCTCGCTCCAAACCGCGCTATTGAGCGGCCCTACCAGCGACATCGCCGTAAAGTGACTTAGCGTTGGCCGCTCGCCGGGTTCACACCAAGCGTCGTGGCGCCAATCAAGCCAATGAAACAGGCTGCCAGGGTCATCCAGGTGCCATGCAATCTCGTTAATCAGCGAGTCGTGCTCAGGCTCGGGCAGGCAGCTCTCCCAAGCGAACCATGCATCCAACAAGCGCTTCGGCGTGGCATAAAAACGGCACAGGCAGCTACGCAGGGCGTTGGCGTATTCCATTAGTGGTGCTTGTTCAAACAGCCCGCTATCCAGCGCCATATGCAGATAAAAAGCGAACTTCTCCGCCATATGAATAGTCGCCGCATGGCGGCTCACGCCTCTCAAGGCATTGCGCTGCTGAAGCTCATCGGGCGTCGGTTGGCCAAACGGTGTTTGTGAAGGCGGCCTCACGCCGTGTACCGCATCCGCAGCCAGCTGATTAAGGTGATGCGCCTGGGCGGGCAGCCAGTAACGGGCTAATGCCTGATGGCCTTCATCAGCATGTAAGCCCAACGAATCTTGGAGGTAAATCGCGGCATCGGCGCGGCGCTGCTCAGCGATAGGTGCGGATGGATTAAGCTGGCGTAGCATGACATCAGGCTCGCGCACGCTCGCTAGCGCTAGCAGCCAGTGGTGCGGTGAATTGCGCCACTGCTTGATAAGCGTTCGAGAAGCGCTGCGCGTCGCATCATCCAGCAACGCCCCCAGCGAGTGCTTCCAGGGGCTATGGGGCGCGTGCATCAGCAGCTTATAGCGAACACTGGGCGTCATGCCTCGACGGTCGACCCCTTCGAACAGGCTTTGGCCACGTAGGTAAGCTTTCAACACGGCATGCCAATCGTGATAGCGGCGCCCTATTAAGTCGGCAGCGTGAGCCGCCAAGGCGTCAGCCTCTTCTTGACTTAGCCACTCACAGCAGGCCCCCGCCCAGGCCAACTCCACTACCCGAAGCCAGTCCCAGGCTGCCCACTCTAGCGGCTCACCTTCGCTGACAAACTTATTGAGTACCGGCGCATAGGGGGAGTCTTCAAGCACATTACGCTGCCACTCCAGCCGCTGTGCATTATCCATGGTCAGTAGTTCTCGGGCTTCAATATCCCAGCGTTGACGCTCACCCTGGGCGCTTAACCATAGAATAACCTCAAGTAGCTGTTCACGGCTGTGCACCTGCCAAATACGCTCTAACCATACAGGGGCATCAGGCCAGTCGATGGTAGTGGCCGGATAGCTCATCACCGGCCTGAACAGCGCACATAGCCGCCACGGCTGAGCAGCAGGCACCTGCGGCCATAGCGACGCAGGGTCAGGCAAGATTAACAGCTCGTGTTCAAGCGTCTCCCAGGTAATCCCTTCGCCTTCGCTCTCCAGGTCGGCTAACGCTTGACAGGCATCAATAAAGCGATCGTCAGCCCCCGTTTCCCAGCCCTTGGCGCCCAGCGCTCGGCGCAGATCCGAAAGCCAGGCCCGCAGGTCGCTGTATTCTGAGGTGATCCGCCGCGTTACGTGGTGGGCCCAGCGGGTGGCCTCTGCTTGGGATATCCAGCCCGCAGCACCCGCCAGCGCGGCCCACTCAAGTGCACCTAAAAGCCGATCGGCCTCACCCGAGGCTGCACCCAGGCCGTGGAAAAGCTGGTCGGCCAGCTCGCCCCGGTGGGCGATACCTAGCTGCTGTAGGCGCTGCTCAGCCGCCACTGCATCCACCGCCAGCGGGTGTGGAGTAAACGCCCAATCACACAGCACCAGCTGTTGGGCCCACCAGGCATTCAGCGCGTCGACCAAAAGACACCTCGAAGAAGCAGAAAACGATCAATGAAAGCCAAACAAAATGAAGCAGCCCTAACCAGGCTGCTAAAGCTGCATAGTGTAACGGAAACTTGTGCCAAGACCGATAGCAACGCCACAAAACAACGCTGCCCGACACAAAGGCCGGGCAGCGCATACAGGACAGGCTATGTGGCGCTAAGCGCTTTTGACTTTACTGATGACCCATAGCAAGACGACAGCACCGACGGTCGCCGTCACCAGCGAGCCGATAAAGCCACCGGCTTGAAGCCCTAAGAGGCTGAACAGGAAGCCGCCAACCAAAGCACCGACAATACCGACACCAATATTACCCAGCACACCGAAACCGCCGCCGCGCATGATGTTGCCAGCAATCCAGCCAGCTAAACCACCAATAATTAACCATGCAATAAAGCCCATAGTGCCTCCTTGATATTCACTTTGCTTGGGGTTTTATCTATCTACGTTAGCTACTTCATATAGCCAATGGTTTTACCTACGCATCGCGCTTGTCCTAACATAGCACACAGCGCTTATGTTCGGCGCACCGGATGCTTGCTCTCTATAAAGGAAATCCCATGATCCCCGATTCTCTCAAACAGCTCCTTAGCAACGTAGATGGCCAGCAACAGGCCAACTGGCAAGGGCGCGAGGTAGTGCTGTTCAAAATGGCCTGGGGAGAAATGGTGATCAGCCTTCAGGGCGCACAGGTTCTGCATTTTCAACCCACAGGCGATGAGGGCTGGCTATGGGTCACCCCTACGCCACAAGCGCTACCCGGCGCCATCCGTGGCGGCATTCCACTGTGCTGGCCGTGGTTTGGAGATGAGCGTTATGCCGATGAAAGCCCTGAACGTGATGGCCCCTTTCACGGCCTTGCCCGCCATGCCCAGTGGCACCTAGAAGCCGTGGATGAGCACGCCGAAGGCATCGAAGTTCACCTCTCCCCCGCTCAGCGACTGCATAGCGTATTGACGGCACGCGTGGTTATTCAAGCCAACGCCCAGCGGCTAAACGTTGAGCTGATTAGCGAAAACGTTGGCGATACCCCGATTAAAACCAGCGGCGCGCTGCATACCTACGTAGCCGTTGACGATACCCATCAATGCCGCCTGGAGGGGCTAGCAGGCGCGCGCTACCTAGATAAGCTGCGCGATTTTGCCGAAGACGAGCAACAGGGAACGCTGGCTATTCGCGGCGCGGTTGACCGCATTTACCACACCAATGAAGCCGTACTACTTAACGATGGAAAGCGAAGCCTACGCATCGCCAAACAGTCCAGTGATTCTACCGTCGTGTGGCACCCCAACAGCGAGCTACCTAGCGACACCCCCGCTGAGGCAGCACGCCACTTTCTGTGTGTAGAAGCGGCCAATACCCGTCTAGACCCGGTATGGCTGGTACCGGGTGCGCAACACCTACTAGGTACGACATTAAGCCGCGGCTAATTCGAACGTTAGTCATCACTGCCACATTAATTACTTGGTAATGTAGCCGTATCGAAAAGTGCCACGTAACTCAGACAAGGAGCTTCCATGAATCCTCAAGATTGGCTTGAGGCAGCCACGCTTGCGTTTAACCTAGTGGGAATGGTGGTGTGCTTGGTTGGCCTGACGCTCGCCCAAAAAATGTCGCGCAAATGGCCAGGCTATGTCATCGCAGTGATAGGCTTTCAAATTGCAACGATGCCGATGTTTTACCAGTTGGTGCTCATGCTGCGGCAGTAGCCGCTACGCTAATAGCACCCTTATTAGTTATATGATGCCTACGAGGCCTGTTTTATGCGCCAGCCGTTAAGCCGCGAATTGAGCAATTTGTTAGAGCGTGGCCGTGACCGTCAGCTACGGCTGGCGGTTACCGGGCTATCGCAAGCGGGAAAAACGGCGTTTTTGACCTCGTTAGTGAATCAGCTGCGCCACGCCGGGGTGGAGGCGCAGCTTGATTTGTTACCGGCAGCGCGCGAAGGGCGTTTATTAGGTGCGCAACGGCTGAACCAGCCAGACCTCGGCGTGCCGCGCTTTCCCTACGACCCTGGCATGGCCGCACTGCGCGATACGCCACCGCGCTGGCCTGAACCAACCCGCGGCATCAGCGAGCTGCGCTTGCAGCTGCGCTACCGGCCTGCGCAGCAGGGCTGGCTGACGCCAGACATCGCCCACCTAACGCTGGATCTGTTTGACTACCCCGGCGAGTGGCTGCTGGATCTCCCCCTACTGCAGCATGACTTTTATAGCTGGTGTCACGCCCAGTCGCAGCTTGAAGGGCCACACCGGAAAGCACTGTTTAGTGAATGGTTAGCCGAAGCGGAGCAGCTAGACCCCGCCGCAGAAGCGGACGAAGCCCAACTCGCCACGCTTGCAGAAGCCTATGCTCAAGGGCTAAGGCGCGCCAAGCAAGCGGGGTTTTCAGACCTCCAGCCAGGGCGATTTTTGCTGCCAGGAGAGCTAGACGGCGCGCCAGTGCTACAGTTTTTTCCGTTACCGGCGCTTCGCACTCCCAAAGAGACCCTGGAAGCACTGCCCGACACCAGCGTTTACGCCATGTTAGCGGCGCGTTTTCGCTACTATCAGCAGCAGGTGGTACGGCCTTTTTACCGTGACCACTTCCGCCGCTTTGACCGCCAAATCGTGCTGGTGGATGTGCTTGGCGCGCTTAATGCCGGGCCAGAGCGTTTTGAAGACCTTTCGAGAGCGCTGCGCCAGCTGATGCAAAGCTTTGATTACGGCAAACGCAGCCTGCTCACGCGCCTGTTTGCGCCCAAAATCGACCGTTTAGCCATTGCCGCTACCAAAGCAGATCACGTTACCCCTGACCAACACGGCAACGTGGTACAGCTATTAGAGGCCTTACTGGCAGAGCCACTCAAAGATCTACGCTTTGCTAACGTGCCGGTTAAAGCACTTTCGCTAGCGGCAATTCGCGCCACGGAAGCCCGCGAGGTCACCCATGAGGGTAAGCGCTCACCTGCTCTGCGCGGCACTACCTTAGAGGGTGAAGACGTATTGGTTTACCCCGGCGATGTGCCCGCCCGGCTACCCGCTGCCGCTTTTTGGCAGCAGCAAGGGTTCGACTTCCCCAGTTTTCGGCCAATGCCTACTCACTCAGAAGCGCTGGATCATATCCGTATGGACGCCGCCATCGACTGGCTGATTGGAGATAAACTGTCATGACTACCCCGCAGCCACGCCGTCATTTTACGCTGGATGACACGCCAGAAACGGCCGCTGAAGCAGCTTCGGCATTGCGCCAACGTGAAGCCTTTTCCGGCACCAGCGAGCATCACCCGCTGGCACCGTTGGCAGAAGAGCAAGCCCTGCCTGCCACCAGCTTAGGCGCACCGCGCAAGCGCCGCTGGGGGCTGCTATTTGCCCTGGGCGGCGGCGCTGCGCTTGGCACCGCCGAACTCGTCACCGGTATACCCGATGCACTCGCACAATCGCAATGGCTGGCCATTGCCTGGCAGCTGTTCGGGATTAGCCTGATTAGCTTAGGCGGAATCTCACTGCTTAAAGAGCTGGGGCGTTTGCACCGCCTGAAACGCCACGACAAACTGCGCGCCGACCTTGCCGAACTACCGCTGCGATCCCCACAGCAGGCCCGCGCCATGGCCGAGCAGCTTAGGCGCCAGCTAAAACTGGCCGATGATGACCCGCACTGGTTGGCCTTTCAGCGCGCCAGCCAGCCCCACCATAGCGGCGAAGAGCTCCAAACCCTGCTTCGCTATCACCTGCTTGCGCCCCGTGACCGTGAAGCCCAGCGTTTGATTACCCGCATGTCCGGTGAAACCGCCGTTATGGTCGCCATCAGCCCGCTCACCTTGGTCGATATGGCGTTAGTAGCTTGGCGCAGCCTCGCCATGGTTGATCGGCTATGCCGCCTATACGGCCTTGAGCTTGGCTACGCCAGCCGCCTGCGGCTGTTTCGCAACGTACTGCACAATATGGCGTTTGCCGGTGCTAGCGAACTCGCCACCGATGCCAGCATGGATATGCTCTCGCTCGATTTGGCAGGCAGGCTCTCCGCACGGGCAGGCCAAGGCCTCGCGACTGGGTTACTCAGTGCACGCTTAGGCCTTCGCGCCCAACGCCTCTGCCGCCCCGTGGCGTTTACTCAAGAAGAGCAGCCCAAACTTGCCGATCTGCGCCAAGACCTGTGGCGGCAGATCAAACGCCTGGATAAAGAACCGGTTCCCGCAGACAAGGCACGTGATTAACGCGATAGGTTGTTAACGGCGCTATAGCCCAAACCGCTTGCTCAACCACGCCGCTACGGCGACTTCACCGTGATGACCAATGCGCTCAGCGCCTTTTATACGCTCAAATAGTTCAGGGTGTGCGTTAGCCATCACCTGCGCCTCGCCTGCTAAATTAAGCATTTCGATATCGTTAAGATTATCGCCAAACGCCAGGCAATCTGCGGGCGTTAAGCCCAGCCGCTCAAGTAGCGCCGCAAGCGCCACGCCTTTATTAACGCCCCCGGCCATAATCTCTAACGCATTGGTTGTCGAATAAGTAATGTGCAGGTCGGCGCCATGTTGCTCCAATGCCAAGGCCTCTAGCTGCGCTAGCGCCTTCGGGTCACCTAAATAAAGCACTTTCCCTACGCCGCTAGCCTCCATCTCTTCCGGCGGCACGACCTCATAGGTAAAGCCCGTTGAGGCGTGCAACGACAGTAAATGCGGCGCTTCAGCATCCACATGCCAGCCATTTTCACGGTAGAGACTAAGCCGCACTTGGGGCGGACGCGGTAGCTGAATCAGCGCTTGGGCATGGGCAGGCGCAAGATGGGTAGCATTCAGCAGGCTACCTTCAGGGTCGTGGGTATAAGCCCCGTTAGTGCTGATTAAATGAGCGGGAATTTTCAATTGATCACGAAATACCCGCATATCATGGTAATGACGACCCGAGGCCAGCGCGACATGATGCCCTTGTTCCGCTAGCGCGCGCAGCACGTCAATCGTGCGTTGGTGCAGCCGGTGGTCGCTGCCTAACAGCGTTCCATCAAGGTCGGAAACAATCAGCCGCGGTGTCATAAGCGCTCCTCGTTAACCAATAGATCAGCAGCCCTGAGTAAACCTCAGCTTAACCGATTCAACGAAGCACGGGTAAGTCATTGACCTGCCGTTGAGCAACCAACTTCCCCGCAGTGGGTAATTGGCGCAGCCAGTGGGAATCCGTATAGTGTCAGCCTACTCTCGCCAACTGATTGAGCACATGCTTCAAAACAACTCCCTGCTTGCCCAGCTCAAGCAACAGATTCGTCAAACCACCCCACGCGCCGAAGGGGTGATCAAAGCCACCGATAAAGGGTTTGGGTTTCTAGAAACCGACGACGGTGAATCCTATTTCGTGCCACCGCCCGCCATGAAGCAAGTGCTTCACGGTGATCGCGTGGAAGCGGTCATCCACGAGAACGGTGATAAAAAGTCCGTTGAGCCGGAAAAGCTGATTGAAGCGGGTCTGGATCGGTTTGTTGCCCGTGTGCAGAAGCGCGAAGGCCGTCTTGCCGTAGTACCCGATCATCCCTCGATTAAAAACGTTCTCAAATCGCGCATTAAGAACAGCCTTGATGAAGCCACCATTGCAGATGGCGACTGGGTGGTAGCGCGTCTGGTACGTCATCCACTGAAAACCGACGACCGCGCATTTTTTGCCCAAATTGATGAGCTGGTCGCCAAGAGCGATGACCCCGCCGTGCCGTGGCGCGTTACCTTGGCTCGCCATGCGCTGGAGCAAGAGTGCCCCGATGCGGGCACCGAGTGGCCCTTAATCGATGAAGGCCTTACCCGCGAAGACTTAACCGCGACCCCGTTCTTTACGGTCGATGGTGAAAAAACCCGCGATATGGATGATGCGCTGCACATCTCCCAGCGCGCCGAAGGCGGTTGGCAGCTAAGCGTAGCGATTGCCGACCCCACCGCTTATGTGGAAGAGGGCCATGCGGCGGATTTAGAAGCCCGCACCCGCGCTTTCACCGTTTACCTGCCCGGCCAAAACGTCACCATGCTGCCGGAGCAGTTAGCGGATGATCTCTGCTCACTGTGGGAAGGTCAGGAGCGCCCTGCCCTCGCCTGTACGCTGGACATTAACGCCGACGGCAGCCTGGGCGATTACCGCTTCTTCGCGGCGAATGTAAAATCCCATGCCAAACTCGCCTACGACCACGTTTCTGACTGGATCGAGAGTCAAGGCGATTGGGCACCTGCTGATAACATTGCCGAGCAGCTCACTGCCCTGCGTGATTTAACCGAGGCGCGTACCGCTTGGCGTAATGAACACGCGCTGGTATTTAAAGACCGCCCCGACTACGTGTTTGATCTCGATCCCGCCGGTAACGTACTGGCAGTGCGCACCGAAGAGCGCCGCATAGCCAACCGCATGATCGAAGAGTCGATGATTGTGGCTAACGCCTGCTGCGCGGATTTCCTGGCACAGCATATCGGTCACGGTATCTTTAACGTACATCGCGCGTTTGAGCCGGAAAAAGCCGAGGCCGCCCAGGAGTTCCTGGCAGGTCAAGAGATTGTGGTTGAGCGCGAAGCGCTGACCGAGCTTGCCCGCTACACCGAGCTGAAGCGCGCCCTGGAAAGCCGCGATGACGCTTGGCTAGATGCACGCCTGCGCCGTTTCCAAGGCTTTACCAGCATGTCAGCCCAGCCTGGCCCGCACTTTGGTTTAGGGTTACCCGCCTACGCCACATGGACATCGCCGATTCGTAAGTATGGCGATATGGTCAACCACCGCCTGATCAAACGCGTACTGAAAGGCGAACAGGCCCCGGCTGAAGCGACCCAGCAGCTCACTGAGCAGCTCACGGAGCGCCGCCGCCTGAACCGTATGGCCGAGCGCGACGTGAAAGATTGGCTTTACGTGCGTTACCTAACGCCTGCCGCACAGAACCAAGACACTTTTGAAGCCGAAATTATGGCCATCAACCGTGGCGGCATGCGGGTACGGCTGATTGAAAATGGCGCGACAGCGTTTGTACCTGCGCCCTTAATGCACAGTGACCGCAGCAAAGTGGTGATTGATGATAAAGAGGGTCGTATCCAGATTGAAGGCGAAGAGCGTTACAAGCTTGGCGACCCGCTTCGCGTGGTGCTCACCGAAGCTCGTGAAGAGACCCGCTCGCTGGTAGCGAAACCGACCGCGGGTGATTCCTAGTAAGCAAAGGCTTTACAGAAAAGTAAAAGGGGCAGCGATGACGCTGCCCCTTTTTTGTGGCGCGGTTTGGTAAATAGCGCGTGGCCGCTAAAGGTTAAAAGAGCGCTTCTTTTCGCTCACTGATTAAGGGCCAGCCAGCGTCTTTTTCAGACACCACCGTGGGCGGAAGTGGCCAATTGATCGCGAGACGTTCGTCGTTATAGCGCAAGCCACGTTCCGCCTCAGGATGATAGGCCGCCGATACCAGATAGCTGACTTCAACATCATCGGTCAGCGTCTGAAAAGAGTGCGCAAAGCCTGGCGGCACATAAAGCTGGTGGCGGTTGGTATCGGTTAACTCAAATAGCTGATGCTGTAAATACGTTGCCGAATCCTTTCTAATATCCACGATAACATCAACAATCGCGCCTTTAAGGCAGCGTACCAGCTTGGCTTCGGCATGCGGCTGCCGCTGGTAATGCAGCCCCCGTAACGTTCCACGCTGGGCAGAAAAGGAGGTGTTTTGCTGCACAAAATTACTTAGTAAGCCTTGGCGCTCAAACTCGACACGACACATGGTACGTGCAAAAAAACCGCGCTCATCCCCTCGTGGCTCAAGCTCAATCAGCCTGGCATCCTCAAGATTCGTTTGATGAAAAAGCATGATTTACTCCGTGGGGGTAGCAGCGGTCGCAGGCATCGGTGCCGGGGCAAACATGGCCTCCTGCTCGGCATATAGGCGATCAATCAGGCGCCCTGGTGGTATTCGCACATCATCAAAGGTCAGCGCCGCATCTTTTTCAATCTGACCTACCACCTGACAGCCCAGCGCTATCCCGATAGGCAACAGCCGCTCTCTGCGTATTACCTCAATGTTTTCCGCCACTCCATAGACCTCAAAACCACCTAGCTCTTGAATGCTCTCGCCCTCCTGCAAGGGTTTCTTGGCTATGGCGATGACGCCCACGCTTGGGCCACCTAAAGGTGTTAACACGGGATCTCGAAACAGTACGGCGCGGGCAATTGAGGTGGGCACTTCGAAATGACACAAATGATAAGGCGTTGTAAAGCAGTAATAAGGCCCCTTACCCATCTTATAGAGCTCAAGGTAATGGCGCTGGCGAGGACTTTCTATCATCCCCAACACAAACACGCCCGGCCCTGGCTGCGCCCCTACCACGTAGTCAACCAACCCCGGCCCCTCTGGGCGTAGATAAGGTTCAAATGCTGACACGGTTTGTTCGATGGGCACTAGCGTTCCACCCGGCACGCCGCCAGAAAAATCAGGGCCAAGCATACCGCGCTGCGCTACTCGCATGCCGGTGCCGTTTGCCACAATCGTCTGTTCGAAGGATATCTTGGTGCCGTCAGCAAACGAGGCTACCATGGCGGGCTTTTGTCCCCAGCGTTTGGCAAAGCTTTCCTGGGTAGCCGGGTTGCGATAAGGGTCATGCAGACCTTTAATATTGCCGCATAGCACGGGTTCCACGCCCAAGCCAGCGACGAACCGATAAAGGTTCATCTGCACACCTGGCTGGTCACCATCGGCAAAGCTGTAAATAACGCCTGCCGCATCGGCTTTTACTTTCAAAATAGGGCCAACCGTACCATCGAGTTCTGCATTCATTTGAATGACATCTTTGCCACTCTCCAGCGCTGCCATCACCACATGCGCCGCGAACTCTAGTGAGCCGGTAACTTCAATGATCGCATCCAGCCCTTCTGCACGAGCCATTGCAACGGCATCCTCAGTCACCACCGCCTGCCCAGCCGCAATCGCTGCTTCAATCGCCTGCTGGGAATCACAGGCCACTGGCCTAACGTCGGTTTGCTGAAAGACGTTAACGGCAGCCTCCAAGTGACGATTGGCAATGGCGCAAAGGCGTATTCCAGGTGTTGCGGTCATGATTTGAAGGCCGATACCGCTGGCTTGAAACCCGGCCCCGACTAACCCTACGCGAATGGGATTACCTTGTGCCTCTCGTTTGGCAAGCGCTGTATCAACAATAATCATCGATGGTTCAATCCTTCCAGAGCTTCCAAGGGGCGCCTTTTGCCCAGGCGGACTCAAGCACCATTCTGTCTCTCAGCGTATCCATGCTTTGCCAGTAACCGTTGTGATGAAAATATCCCAATTTGCCCAGCTCGATCATCCGGTTCATGGGGCCGTTTTCCCAAACGGTTTGGCTATCGTCGATCATCTCAAACACTTCTGGGTTGCACACAAAGAAGCCGCCATTGATCAGCCCGCCATCAATTTCTCCCTTTTCGCGAAACCCTTCTACTTGGCTATTACCTTCCTTCAAGCGCAGCGCCCCGTAACGGCCTGGCTGCGTTACCGCCGTCAGCGTGCACCAATTCTTTGAGGCTAAATGTGAATCGATCAGCGCATTGATATTCAGGTCACTTAAGCCATCGCCGTAGGTTAGACAAAAGGGTTCATCTGCCAGATAAGGCATGGCCTTTTTGAGCCGTCCACCGGTCATGGCATCATCCCCGGTATCCAACACGGTGACTTTCCAGTCATCATTCATGCTTTCGAGCCAGTCGACGCTGCCTGTTTTCAAGTCGATGGTGTAATCGGTGCGGTTACCGCGATAATTAAGAAAATAGTCGCGAATGTACTCCACCTTATAGCCACCCAACACAACAAATTCCTTCAAGCCGTGGTGTGCATACATTTTCATGATGTGCCAAAGGATCGGCCGCCCCCCCACCTCGACCATGGGCTTGGGTCGAATCGAGGTTTCTTCACTCAAACGCGTGCCATACCCACCGGCAAAAATGGCGACTTTCATGGCCTCGCCTCCGTTAAAGGTGTCGAAATAACATGTTCATTTGAAGGTAGAGAGGTAGAATTCGCTTTAGGGCGAATTTGCCAACGCAGGTTTTCGGATAGACGCCCAGAGGTGATATGTGCCTGTAACGCATGCAATCGCATGTAGTGTGAAGCTCTGAACTGGGCATCAGAAAACGCCATACTCTTGAGCCCATCAACCAACCCTACGATCGAATCTTGCAGTGTCATTTGTGGCTGATGATTGGGCGCTAATGTAGCGAATAAACTAAAATCCACCTGGTAGGAACGGCTGTCTGCTGGCGCTTGGGTATTAATGCTCAACGTGGTACCAGGGATTGCCTGGGCAACCGCCGTCGCCAAGTCGC
This sequence comes from Vreelandella venusta, assembly GCF_044809155.1. GTDB lineage: Bacteria > Pseudomonadota > Gammaproteobacteria > Pseudomonadales > Halomonadaceae > Vreelandella > Vreelandella venusta_B. Next base: position 902,267 of record NZ_CP085241.1, on the reverse strand, counting down.
GTACTTGATGATTGCGCGCGTTAGAGCCAGTATTGATCTTGAGTAGGCGGCCACCATTTTCAGGTTTGCGCTGCACCGCCCAGTCGATGGCCCTGGCCATATCCGCCACATCAATCAAGGGCCGCCAAGGCGTACCATCGCTCAGCACGGTAATGTGCCGCTGGCTCAGCGCACAGGCGACGAAATCATTAAGCACCAGATCCAGGCGTAACCGTTCAGACATTCCACACGCCGTCGCAAAACGTAAACTGGTCACCACCATGTCGCCGTCGATGCTTGCCAGCGCGTTCTCAGCGGCAATTTTCGAGCGGGCATAGGCGGTAACCGGTGCCACCGGATCTTCTTCACAGCGCGGAGCGCCCAGTGCGACGCCATAAATACTGCAGCTAGAAGCAAACACGAAGTTTTCTACCCCCGCCTGCGCTGCTGCTTGCGCCATCTTCAGCGTTGCTTGATGGTTGACGTCATCGGTCACTGCGGCAAAACGGTCGCCCATAGGATCATTAGAAATCGCCGCCAGCTGAATCACCGCCGTATAGCCTACAAAAAAACCGGCGGGAATATTCCTGACGTCGCCTAGAAACTGTTGATCCAAGTACCGCTCGGGAAGAAGCTCAGCCCCGGTTAAGCAATGCGCAAAATACGCATTGTCATAGCCATGAAGAGTGGCGTCGGGATGACGTACGGCTAGCTCTCGCACCAAAGCGGCACCCACATAGCCCATATTCCCCACGATTAAGATTTTCACGATTACCACCTCACCCTTGCGATTAATGGGTTAAACCGACCTATGAACCTACTTTCAGCCCCACGCCGCCTTGATGACTTTCATCCGCTTTTTCTGTAGGAGGGTGCTCTACCAGTCGCATCGTGGTTATCATTTTCTCATTAGGCGTGTCCGCCACTTCTGGCTCGGGAAAAAACCATATACTTTCGATTATTCCCCGCAAAACGATGCCAGATTTATTAAGCTCACCTTTTAATAAGAGCGTAAAAAAAAGGCGAGATGCTCGGAAAAACTCAGAAATCATTCCATAGCGAGAAAAGGTAAAACGGTAATACTTGCGAGAAATAAAGAGCTTGTTGCGAATAAAGTATCGATACAACTTTAAGCGCCCAGGGTTGCTTTCAGTCAATATACTGATCGGCCCGTCTTCTTGTCGCAAATGGTTCACTTTACTCAAACCCACTAAATAACCAGGCGTTTTTTGGGTAATGCGGAGCGTGAACTCGGTATCTTCTCCCCATATAAACATTGCTGTGATAGGCAAACCATATTGCGCTAATACAGCCCGAGGCAGGAGAATTGAAACGAACGTGGAACGCTGAACAGCGACCATGCCCAGTTCAAGCATGTCAGGCCAGTTGCGATAACCAATACGGTTTTTTAAGGTGCTGATAGCCGGCGTATTGGTCGCAAGCCCGGTCTCTGTTAATGCTTGAGAAATAAGAAAAGCCGCTTTGCTTTTTTTCTTTTTCAGCGCTTTATCGGCCTTCATTAAATGATGAAGCGCATCCTTTTCGGGTATGACATCATCATCCATAGCCCAAATAAAGTCGGCACCCTTCTGGTATGCAAGACGCAAGCCCGCATTGTAGCCCCCCGAAGCTCCGATATTATCCTTCAACACACTGACAATGAGGCCGGGATACTCAGTCTTCAATAGCATTTTCTCAGTATCGTCAGTACTAGCATTATCAATAACGATGACACAATCACATGGTCGGGTCTGGGAGTAGACCGCATCAAGGCATCGCGTCAGCAGATCCTTCCGGTTATATGTAAGGATTACCGCGAATACTTTAATCATAAGACACGCCCCAGAAAAGCAATTATTCTCGTAGTAATGATCGACCGATCAAACTGATCGGCAGCTACTTATTAAAAATAAAAATTAATTTTTATTAACTCGTTAGCTTCGACTTTATCTTTCAGTAATAATCAGATGCGTAAACAAGCAGCGCTGCCTAAAAAATACAATAAGAAACTAAAAAACACTAAAAGTTACAATAAAAATAAGCGTTATGCTTTTTACTGTCAATAATTAAGACGGATTAACTATCTAATCGGCAGTACTATTTTTTCCATCCAATAACGCTATCTAAAACAGCAGTTTTCCAATTCCCCCTTATTATTCATTGCTTTATTTCCTCTTGCGACGCCAATAGCTTCTTATAAAGCAACTAAAAAAGTGGCAATAGACCCCAGGTGCATCTTCCAAGCTGTCGCCGAATTGACTTATTTCTCCCTTATGGTGAATTGGCGACACTTTCAGAATTTGGAGGTTAGCTTGCACATCGCAGATGTGACGATGTTTTATGCCCCCGCCAGCGGCGGCGTACGCACCTATTTACAAGCCAAACACCGCGTCTTAGCACGTATCCCCCACCTACGTACCAGCTTACTGGTACCGGGAGCAGAGCGGGACAGCCTTGGCGACCACCACACGTTGCCAGCGTTACACCTTCCCTTGGGTCAGGGGTATCGATTCCCACTGCGAGGGGCTCGTTGGCGCGACACATTGGTAGATCTTAAGCCTGATCTTATTGAGGCAGGCGACCCTTATGTAACGGCTTGGGCGGCCCTCGCTGCGGGCCAAAAACTTGGCGTGCCGGTCGTTGGGTTTTACCACTCAGACCTTCCACGCTTAATGGGAGATCGTTTTGGCCGCCGTGTTGAGAAACGCTTAACGCGCTATGTGAGGGATCTCTACTGCCGGTTTGATAGCGTGCTAGCTCCCTGCAACGCCATGGCGAACCGGCTAAGAGAATGGGGCGTCGATAACGTTCGCGTACAGCCCTTAGGCGTCGATTTAGACCATTTCCACCCGCAGAAGCGCGACCCTTGCTTCCGCCAAGGCATGGGCATACCCAGGGATAAAAAACTGCTTATTTTTGTGGGTCGCAATTCCCGTGAGAAAAACATTGATGTGCTGCTTGCAACGATGCGCCAGCTCGGTCGCGATTACCATTTATTATTGATGGGGCCAGGCATGCCTCATCAGGTACCCAATAATGTCACTGTCGTTAACCGCTGCTGCGGCGCGCATGACGTGGCCAAAGCGCTGGCGAGTAGCGATGCCCTGCTGCACGCGGGCACTCGGGAAACGTTCGGCTTAATCGCTCAAGAAGCGATGGCCAGCGGCATACCGATCGTCGCTGCCAGAGCCGGTGCATTAGCAGAAAATGTTCCACTGGGCGCCGGTATTCTATGTCGTCCTCTCGATCCCACGGCTATGGCCGAGGCTTGTACGGCACTGTTCAGTAACGACGCCGCGGCTAGTGGACGATATGCACGCCATTTTGTCGAACGTCAGTTCAGTTGGGATAGCGTTATCCAGTCGCTACTTGAGCACTATATCGACCTTTGCAAAATTGAACGGCCCAATGCCCTCGCCCACCGCTACTAAATCACAACAGCTGCTACGTTTTAGACCGTTGCACGGCCTGCTGCTGCTTGGAGCACTTTTGGCCCCGCTGGTACTTACCGCCTGGTTAGGCGGCAGTGAGGCGCTGCAGCGTATTCAACATTTCCCATTCGAATTATTGCTCTTAATGCTGCTACTAGCATTTCTATGTTGGAACTTGAACGCAGCAAGGCTGAGGCTAATGCTGAGTGGCCGTGCAGGGCGACTCAGCCAACGTGGTGCGCTGGGCATCGAACTGGCGTCTAAGTTTGCGCTATGCGCCACTCCAGGCGGAAGTGGTGGCGCTGCCACCCTGCTCATACTCCTATCAGGACGAGGCTTTCCGCCTGCCAAAGGGGCAGCCATCTTCCTGATTGATCAAGGCTGTGATTTGCTGTTTTTCCTTACCATGCTGAGCGGTTTGCTGCTCTTTTCACTGGTTAGCGACTCACAGTGGCCACACCAGTCACTCATACAGTGGGCGCTTATCGGTTTAGCGTTTCTAGCGACGCTAGTCACTATTGTGATGCGCTACTTACCCAAATTGCTGCGTACACGCGGCGTTACAACCGTTTGGCCAAACCGTTATCAACGGCGCTGGCTGGCACGCCGTTTATTACGGTGCCGACAGGCGCTCACGGTGACGCTTGCACTTCCACGCATAACGCTGCTCGCGATGATGTTGCTCACCGCCGCACATTGGCTCATGCGCTATAGTTTGCTCTATATAGCAGTGCTAGGCGTAGGCGGACAAGCTGATTGGATATGGACGTTTTTAACCCAAATGCTGGCCATGGCAGCTAGCCAGCTTAGCTTTCTGCCCGGCGGCGCGGGTGCCGCCGAAGTAGGCGTGGGTGGTTTGTTACTGCCGCTGATGGAGCGCGAGCAGGCCGCGGCGGCCGTCTTGGTGTGGCGGTTGGTGAGCTATCATCTTTATTTGGCGGTGGGAGCACTGCCATTTATTCTATACAGCTACCGGATGCTGCGCAGAAAACCCGGCGATACAACAGCAAAACGTTAATCGAGCACCAACGAATAAGGGCGCCCCGAGAGGCGCCCTTATCGCGTGCGAGTAGAGGTCAGAGCTTACCAGCCAGTGACTTCTTTCAGTGCATCGCCGATTTCAGCCAAAGAACGCACGGTTTTAACACCGGCATCTTCAAGGGCAGCAAACTTCTCATCCGCAGTACCTTTACCGCCAGAGATGATTGCGCCCGCATGGCCCATACGCTTGCCGGGAGGTGCAGTGACACCGGCAATGTAGGAAACCACCGGCTTGGAAACGTTGGCTTTAATGTAAGCCGCGGCTTCTTCTTCGGCGGTACCGCCGATTTCGCCGATCATCACGATCGCTTCGGTTTTCGGGTCCTTCTCAAACATCTCTAGGATGTCGATGAAGTTGGAACCCGGGATCGGGTCACCGCCGATACCGACACAGGTAGACTGGCCGAAACCGTGGTCAGTGGTCTGCTTAACGGCTTCGTAGGTCAGGGTACCAGAGCGGGAAACAATACCAACGCGGCCCGGCTGGTGAATGTGACCCGGCATGATGCCGATTTTGCACTCACCGGGAGTAATTACGCCCGGGCAGTTCGGGCCGATCAGGCGTACGCCCAGCTCGTCGCATTTTACTTTCGCGTCGAGCATGTCGAGGGTCGCGATGCCTTCGGTGATGCACACGATCAGCTTGATGCCAGCGTTAGCGGCTTCAAGGATCGAGTCTTTGCAGAACGGTGCCGGTACGTAGATCACGCTGGCTTCCGCGCCGGTTTTCTCAACCGCTTCTTTCACGGTGTTGAAAACGGGCAGGCCCAGGTGCGTCTGGCCGCCTTTGCCCGGCGTAACACCACCAACCATCTGCGTGCCATAGGCAATCGCCTGCTCGGAGTGGAACGTGCCCTGGCCACCGGTAAAACCTTGGCAGATGACCTTGGTGTTCTTATCGATCAGGATGCTCATTACTTGCCCTCCGCTGCTTTAACAACCTGCTGAGCCGCGTCGGTCAGACTGGTAGCAGCGATGATGTTCAGACCGCTAGACGCCAGTTTTTCAGCGCCCAATTCAGCGTTGTTACCTTCCAGGCGAACGACCACTGGGACGTTAACGCCCACTTGCTCAACGGCACCGATGATGCCTTCAGCAATCATGTCGCAACGAACGATACCGCCGAAGATATTCACCAAAACGGCTTTAACGTTGTCGTCAGACAGGATGATCTTGAACGCTTCGGCTACGCGCTCTTTGGTCGCGCCGCCGCCAACGTCCAGGAAGTTAGCGGGCTTGCCGCCACTCAGGTTAACGATGTCCATGGTGCCCATGGCCAGGCCTGCGCCGTTAACCATGCAACCGATGTTACCGTCGAGGGCTACGTAGTTAAGTTCCCACTTAGCGGCGTCGGCTTCACGCTGATCTTCCTGGGAAGGATCGCGCATGGCCTGTAGGTCCGGATGACGGTACAGAGCGTTGCTATCGAGGCCCAGTTTGGCATCCAGGCAGTGCAGGTTGCCTTCGTCGGTAATAACAAGCGGGTTGATTTCCAGCAGGGCTAAGTCTTTTTCATGGAACAGCTTGGACAGACCCAGGAAAATCTTGGTGAACTGTTTGATCTGGTCGCCTTGCAGACCCAGAGCAAATGCCAGTTCACGCGCTTGGTAGGGCTGAGCGCCGACCAGCGGGTCAATCTCAGCTTTCAGAATTTTTTCCGGCGTCTCTTCAGCAACCGTCTCGATTTCCACACCACCTTCGGTAGAGGCCATAAAGACCACACGGCGGGTAGTACGATCGACCACCGCACCGAGGTAGAGCTCATCGGCGATGTCGGTACAGGTCTCAACCAAAATCTTGGCAACCGGCTGACCTTTTTCGTCAGTCTGGAACGTCACCAAGTTTTTACCCAGCCACTGCTCGGCAAACGCTTTCGCTTCAGCTGGATCTTTAATCAGCTTAACGCCGCCCGCTTTACCACGGCCACCGGCGTGAACTTGGGCTTTAACCACCCACATATCACCGCCGATTTTTTTACACGCTTCTTCCGCTTCTTCGGGAGTGTCCACGGCAAAGCCTTTGGACACTGGCAGACCATAATCAGCAAACAGCTGTTTGCCTTGATACTCGTGAAGGTTCATCGATTCATGCCATTGGTTGCATGTGACTCGAACGATGACCAGTGACTTCTAGAGAACTGGCCATCCCCGTTCTTTTGATCCCTGCATTTCACTACAAGGCCAAAAGTGTGGCGCCACCTAGTAGGTGGCGCTTCGTTATTACTGAAGTAAATTATTTACGCTTCTTGCGGTTAGCCATATGAATGGCATGACCTTCAACTGCAAGCGCCGCTTCATGCACCGCTTCCGACATGGTCGGGTGCGCGTAGCAGGTTAATGCAAGGTCTTCAGCGCTGGAGCCGAATTCCATCGCAATCACGCCCTGAGCAATCATTTCCCCGGCGTGCTGGCCAACAATATGCATACCAAGGATACGATCGGTTTCCGCATCAGCGATGATCTTGGCGCTGCCATCGGTGGCGTTATTCGCCATCGCACGGCCGCTAGCAGCAAAGGGGAAGCTGCCGGTTTTGACCTCGATACCTTTAGCTTTGGCATCTTGCTCGGTCATACCCACCCACGCCACTTCCGGGAAGGTATAGATCACGTTCGGGATGGTGTCGTAGTTCATCTCGGCTTTATGGCCGGCGATGATGTCCGCCACCATGATGCCTTCTTCAGAGGCCTTGTGTGCCAGCATCGGGCCGCGCACACAGTCACCGATGGCGTAAACGCCCGGCACGTTGGTACGGCACTGGTCATCGACAAAGATGAAGCCACGCTCGTCAAGTTCTACGCTAACACCGTCAGCAATAACGCCTTTGGTGTAAGGGCGGCGACCAACGCAAACGATGAGTTTGTCGAAGGTCATTTCCTGCTCGCCGTTGCTGTCGGTGTATTTAACGACGACTTCTTCACCTTTCGCTTCCGAACCGGTCACACGGGCGCCCAGTTTGATGTCCAGGCCCTGCTTCTTGAGCAGTTTCTGGGTCTCTTTGGCAATCGCAGTGTCGACCATCGGCAGGAAGGAGTCCATCGCTTCCAGCACGGTTACTTCAGAACCCAGGCGGCTCCAAACGCTGCCCAGCTCCAGGCCGATAACGCCTGCACCGATAACGCCAAGACGCTTCGGCGTCTCTTGGAATTCTAGCGCGCCGGTGGAGTCAACAATCAGACCTTCGGTCAGCGGCGTCGGCGGAATTTCCACCGGCACAGAGCCTGCCGCAACAACGATGTTATCAGCGTCGTAAGTGGTTGTGTTGCCGTCAAGGCCAGTCACTTCTACCTGCTTACCAGACACCACTTTACCGGTGCCTTCAATGGCGGTAACGCCATTGGCTTTGAACAGGCCAGAAATGCCGCCGGTCAAGTTCTTAACGATCTTGTCTTTACGGGCCATCATCTTTTTGACGTCCATCGTGACGTCGCCCGCTTCGATACCCATGTCGTCGAAATCGTGCTTGGCTTCAACAAACTTGTGCGACGCTTCAAGCAACGCTTTAGACGGGATACAGCCTACGTTTAAGCAGGTTCCGCCGTGGACAACATTACCTTCTTTACCGATCCATTTTTCAACGCAGGCGGTTTTGAGGCCCAGTTGCGCAGCGCGAATAGCGGCAACATAACCACCAGGGCCTGCACCAATAACGATCACGTCAAACTTATCAGCCATGTTGGCTCCTTTAGCTTGGTTGCCCCTGCCCGGTTGATCTAAACCGGGCTGAAGGCAGTGTGCGATTGCATAAGAACGTTAGTTAAAACAGCGAGAATAAATGCGCTTTGTTAAACGTCCAGCAGCAGACGTGCAGGATCTTCAAGTAACTCTTTAATCGTTACCAGGAACCGCACTGCGTCTTTACCATCAATCATGCGGTGGTCGTAAGACAGCGCCAGGTACATCATGGGGCGAATCTCAACCTTACCGTTTACCGCCATTGGGCGATCCTGGATTTTATGCATGCCCAGAATCGCAGTTTGTGGCGGGTTGATAATCGGCGTCGACATTAGAGAACCGAACGTACCACCATTGGTGATCGTAAAGGTGCCGCCAATCATGTCATCCATGCCCAGCTTACCGTCACGACCGCGCTTACCGAAGTCAGCAATCGAGCGTTCAACGTCGGCAATTTTCATGCTGTCTGTGTCACGTAGTACCGGAACCACCAAACCGCGGTCGGTGGATACCGCAACACCGATATCCTGGTAGCCGTGGTACACAATGTCGGTACCGTCGATAGAAGCGTTAACGTCCGGGAAACGCTTGAGCGCTTCAGAAGCGGCTTTAACAAAGAAGCCCATAAAGCCCAGCTTAATATCGTGAGCTTTTAGGAACGTATCTTTGTACTGAGCACGCAGGGCCATGATTTCAGTCATGTCCACTTCGTTATAAGTGGTCAGCATGGCGGCCGTTTGCTGAGCCTGAACCAAGCGCTTGGCAATGGTTTGGCGCAGACGGCTCATGGGCACGCGCTTTTCAATACGCTCGCCTTCCGTCGCCGGGGCAGTCACCGACGTGGTTTTTGCCGGCGCAGCGGATTTCGCTGCTTTCTTAGCAGAGCCATCATTAACTGCTTTTTGCACGTCTTCTTTCAAGATACGGCCACCTTTGCCGGTACCCACTATCTTGGCAACGTCAAGGTCATGCTCAGCCACCATTTTACGTGCCGCCGGTGCGAGGATTTTATCACCGATTTTCTCATCGCCGGCACCGTCGTCCGCTGATGCTTCAGGGGCTTTATCTGCAGCCGTTGCGCCCTCGTCACCCGCGCCTTCAGCAAAAATTGCCAGTACGGCTTCTGACTCTACCTGGCTTCCTTCTTCGGCTGTGATTTCAGCCAAGGCGCCATCAGCAGGGGCCACCACTTCCAGTACAACCTTATCGGTTTCGATATCGGCGAGTACTTCATCGCGCTTAACCGCTTCACCGACTTTCTTGTGCCATGTTGCCACGGTGCCTTCCTGAATAGACTCAGGGAAGCTCGGTGCTTTTACATCGTGCTTTTTACCACCGCCGTTACCGCCGCTGGCTTTCTTCTCAGCGCCTTTTTCTTCGGACTTCTCTTCTGACTTTTTCGCACTGTCGTCAGACGATTTGTCTTCTTTACTGCTTGACGCACTAGCGTCGCCAATTTTGCCCAATACTTGCTCAGACTCGACAGTATCGCCCTCTTCGGCCATTACGTCGGTCAAAGTTCCCGCTTCCGGTGCGACGACTTCGAGCACCACTTTATCGGTTTCAATTTCAACAATCAGTTCGTCACGTTCGACGCTGTCACCCGGCTTTTTATGCCACGCAGCAACAGTGCCCTCGGCAACGGATTCCGGAAAGGTTGGCGCTTTGATATCAATAGCCATGTCGTTTCCCTTATATGTTCTCTAAATCCGATGGGCGCTTATAGGTTAAAAGCGTCTTCCACCAGCTGGCGCTGCTGTTCAGTGTGGACGGACATATAGCCTGCTGCCGGAGCAGCTGAGGCAGGACGTCCTGCAAATTTCAACTCACGTCCGAAGCCATCTTTCAACATATCGGCTACGGCACGCATGTGGTGCTGACTGGAGTACCAGGCGCCTTGGTTCAACGGCTCTTCCTGGCACCACACAATGTCTTCCACATTGGCATACGCCTGGAGCACATCCAGAAGCTCTTCTTTCGGGAAGGGATAGAGCTGCTCAAGGCGAAGAATCGCCGTGTCGTTACGCTCGTTTTCGGCGCGCCAGTTGGCTAAATCGTAGTACACCTTACCAGCGCACATAATCACACGGGTGACTTGCTCGGCGGCAAGCTCTGCCTGATCCGGCAACACCATGTGGAACTTGCCGTGGGCAAGGTCTTCAAGGCTAGACACAGCTTCTTTATGGCGCAAAAGCGACTTAGGCGACATAACCACCAGCGGTTTGCGCAGTGGGCGAATCACCTGACGGCGCAACAGATGGTAAATCTGCGCCGGCGTGGTAGGCACACATACCTGCATGTTGTGCTCAGCGCACAGTTGCAAGAAGCGCTCTAAACGGGCTGAAGAGTGCTCAGGCCCTTGGCCTTCATATCCGTGGGGAAGCAGCATGGTTAAGCCACATAGGCGGCCCCACTTGGTTTCACCGGAGGAGATGAACTGGTCCACAACTACCTGGGCGCCGTTAAAGAAGTCACCAAACTGGGCTTCCCAAATAACCAGATCATTTGGCGCCGTCGTGGAGTAACCGTATTCAAAGGCTAGCACGGCTTCTTCAGAAAGGAAGGAGTCGTGGATAGTGAAGCGTGGCTGACCATCGGCCATGTTCTGAAGGGGTACGTAGGTAGAACCGTCTTTCTGGTTATGCACCACCGCATGGCGGTGAGAGAAGGTACCGCGACCTACGTCCTGTCCGGTAATGCGGATAGGATGCCCTTGATCCAACAGCGTGGCGTACGCGAGCGTCTCTGCAAAGCCCCAGTTGAGACCCATGCCACCTGCCTGCATCTTACGGCGGTCTTCATAAATCTTAGCAACCTGGCGCTGAACATCCACACCGTCTGGAATTTCACACATCCTCGCGGCCAGTTGCTGCAGGCGCTTCATATCGAAGGTGGTGTCAGCATCACCTGTCCACTCGTGTCCCAGGTAGGGTGCCCAGTCCACAAACAGCGTAGTGTTTGGCTCCTGCACCAACGCATTGGCAACGTGGTTCCCAGCGACCAAGTCATCGCGATAGGTTTCAACCATCGCTTTGGCGTCTTCTTCAGAAATCACACCCTGCTCGACCAAACGCTGGGCATAAACTGTACGCGATGAGGCGTGATCTTTAATCTTGGCGTACATCATCGGCTGAGTGCCTGACGGCTCGTCAGCTTCGTTGTGGCCGCGACGGCGGTAGCATACTAGATCGATCACCACGTCTTTCTTGAACTGCTGACGGTAATCCAGCGCCACTTGTGTCGCGTGAATCACTGCATCCGGGTCATCGCCGTTGACATGGAAAATCGGCGCCTGAACCATTTTGGCAATGTCAGTACAGTATTCCGTAGAGCGTGCATCCAAGGGGTTCGAGGTAGTGAAGCCCACTTGGTTATTGATGACGATATGCACCGTGCCGCCGGTTTTGTAGGCACGGGTTTGAGACATCTGGAATGTCTCCATCACCACACCCTGACCAGCGAAGGCAGCGTCACCATGGACGTTAATCGGCAGTACTTTGCTGCCCTCTTCGTCGTTGCGGCGATCTTGACGCGCACGCACCGAGCCTTCAACCACCGGCGCGACGATTTCCAGATGCGACGGGTTGAAGGACATGGCCAAGTGGACTTCGCCACCAGGAGACATGACGTTAGAACTAAAGCCCTGGTGATATTTAACATCGCCAGAACCACGTTCAATCACTTTTTTGCCATCAAACTCATCGATCAAATCCGCTGGGTTTTTACCCAGAATATTGACCAACAGGTTGAGGCGGCCGCGGTGGGCCATACCGATGACGACTTCCTTGGTGCCATAACCACCGGCACGCTGAATCAGTTCATCCATCATCGGAACAAAAGATTCGCCGCCTTCCAAACCGAAACGCTTGGTGCCTGGATATTTAGACGCCAGGTAATTTTCCAAGCCTTCCGCAGCGGTTAAGCGCTCAAGAATATGCTTGCGCACGTCATCGCTAAATTTGGGCGCACTGCGAACCGACTCAAAACGCCGCTGCAGCCAGCGCTTCTCTTCGGTATCAACGATGTGCATGATTTCGCAACCGATGGAGCGACAATACGTCTGCTCTAGCGCGTCGACGATTTCACGCAGCGGCGCTTTATCGATACCTAAGAAAAACGAACCGGTCTGGAACTCGGTGTCAAGATCAGCTTTGGACAGCTGATGAAACGACAAGTCGAGGTCGGGAACGGGGGTGGGATTACGCAGCCCTAGCGGGTCGATGTTGGCCTTCTGATGACCACGGAAGCGGTATGCGTTGATCAGCTGCAGGACTTTGACCTGCTTTTTATTCTCGCCACTATCAACAGCGGCAACTACCTGCCCAGGGCGGCTTTCCCGTCCTAGTTGGTAGAACTGATCACGAATCGGGCTTAGTGGAACATCGTGGGAGGCACTGCCCTCAGGACGTGGCAACTCGTCAAAATAGCTGCGCCACTCGTCGGGGACAGAATCGGGATCGGCGAGGTACTGCTCATAAAGCGCTTCCACGTAGTGGACATTGCCGCCACTAACGTGAGAAGAACGCCACATCAAATCCATTATGCCTTGTTGCATCTCTCGGTCACCCTGCACTGATGGGGTGGTATCGGCATCGCTACGCTAACGCAACGACATCGCTATTGCCCTGCCGGCGGGGCGGGACATTTGCCGGCGGCGCCGACCGGAGGCCGGAAGCCCTGTTCATCCTACGTTTTTCATGACGCGCTATTTTATTATCAGTTCATGCTCAAAAGCCGGCACTTGCAGCACCGGCTTTTAAGCTTGACTCGTCATGGGGTGCGACGCGTCGCCGCACAGCATGATAGCCCCTATGATAACAAGCGAAGCGCCACGATTTAAGTAGCTTTGTAGCTGAACTTAAGTGGCACTCGCTTTTTTCTCATACTTTAAGCATTTACGTGGCGTCTGCCAGCAGCATTTCGCGAATTTTACCAATTGCACGAGTCGGATTCAGCCCTTTTGGACATACCGCAACGCAATTCATGATGCCACGGCAGCGGAAAACGGAGAACGGGTCTTCCAAGCTGGTTAGGCGCTCGCGGGTTGCCGTGTCCCGAGTATCTGCGAGGAAGCGATAAGACTGCAGCAAGCCAGCAGGGCCAACAAACTTATCGGGGTTCCACCAGAAAGAGGGGCATGACGTCGAGCAGCATGCACACAGAATACACTCGTACAGGCCGTCTAGCTTATCGCGCTCTTCCGGCGACTGCAGGCGCTCAATGGCTGGTGCAGGGGTATCGTTTTGCAGGTACGGCTGAATACGCTCGTACTGCTTATAGAACAGCCCCATATCAACGACCATATCGCGGATAACTGGCAAACCAGGCAGCGGACGCAGCGTCAGCTTGTTGCTTTTCACGACATCTGACAGCGGTGTAATACATGCCAAGCCGTTTTTGCCATTCATGTTCATGCCATCGGAACCGCAGACGCCTTCACGGCAGCTGCGACGAAACGCCAGCCCGCTATCCTGCTCTTTCATCAGGTGCAGAACATCCAGCACCATCAGATCGCGGCCTTTTGTATCGACCTGGAACTCCTGCATGTAAGGTGCGGAGTCGGTTTCCGGATTGTAACGGTATACGGATACCTGAAGATTTGACATGGTGACTCCCTCTCGTCAATGCGGAGATTAGTAGGTACGAACCTTAGGCTCGAAGGTATCAACGGTTTTTGGCTTAAAGTTGACGTCACGCTTCTTCAGCACCTTAGTGGCGGGGAAGTAGAGTGAGTGTTTCAGCCAGTTGACATCATCACGGTCAGGATAGTCGTAGCGTGAGTGAGCACCACGGCTCTCTTTACGCTCCAGGGCAGCAATCGCCGTTGCTTCCGCCACTTCCATCAAGTTGTCCAGCTCCAGTGCTTCAACACGTGCGGTGTTAAAGGCATTGGATTTGTCTGGGAGATGCGCGTTGGCAATACGGGCGCGCAGCTCATCCAGCTTTTTGACACCGTCTTGCATGTTTTTCTCTTCACGGAATACACCGAAAGAGTTCTGCATGATGTCTTGCAGCTCAGCTTTGAGCTCAGGGATGCTTTCACCGCCTTCTGACTCGTTCCAGCGCGTGATGCGCTTCATGGCTGATTCGATATCAGACTCAGAGGCATCCAGATACTCAATACCTTCGTTCAGCGCGCCTTCGATAAACATACCCGCAGCACGGCCGAACACGACCAGATCAAGCAGGGAGTTGCCGCCGAGACGGTTAGCACCGTGCACCGATACACACGCCGCTTCACCACACGCAAACAGACCGTTAACGATATGGTCTTTGCCATTCTCGTCTTGGGTAATTGCTTGACCATGAACGTTGGTCGGAATACCGCCCATCATGTAGTGGCAAGTAGGCACGACCGGAATCGGGTCTTTAGCAGGATCGACGTGAGCAAACGTCTTGGATAGCTCAACAATACCCGGTAAGCGCTTACCAAGTACGTCTTCACCCAGGTGATCAAGCTTCAAGAAGACGTGGTCGCCCTTTTCGCCACAGCCGCGGCCTTCGAGGATTTCCATGACCATGGAGCGAGCTACCACGTCACGACCCGCGAGGTCTTTAGCGTTCGGCGCGTAGCGCTCCATGAAACGCTCGCCATCTTTATTGATCAGGTAGCCACCTTCACCGCGGCAACCTTCGGTCACCAAGGTGCCCGCGCCGTAAATACCGGTCGGGTGGAACTGCCACATTTCCATGTCCTGCATCGGGAAGCCAGCGCGCAGCGCCATGCCAATCCCGTCACCGGTGTTGATCAGGGCGTTGGTCGTAGAGGCGTAGATACGGCCTGCACCGCCGGTGGCCAGTACGGTGGCTTTCGATTTAACGTGAACCACTTCGCCGGTTTCAATGCACATGGCGATACAGCCGACAACGTCACCGTTGGAATTCTTCACCAGATCAACCGCATACCACTCGTTCAAGAACGTGGTGTTGTTCTTTAGGTTGTTCTGGTAAAGCGTGTGAAGTAACGCGTGGCCGGTACGGTCAGCGGCTGCACAAGTACGTGCTGCCTGACCACCTTCACCAAAGTTCTTCGACTGACCGCCGAACGGACGCTGGTAAATACGGCCGTTATCAAAGCGAGAGAACGGCAACCCCATGTGCTCAAGCTCAAATACCGCTTTCGGGCCTTCAGAACACATGTACTCTGCCGCATCCTGGTCAGCGATATAGTCGCCGCCTTTAACGGTGTCGTACATGTGCCAGCGCCAATCATCGTTCGGATCGGCAGATGCGATCGCACAGGTAATACCGCCCTGGGCAGAAACGGTGTGAGAGCGCGTCGGGAACACTTTGGACAGTACCGCTGTCTTTTTACCGGATTTTGCCAGCTCTAGAGCAGCACGCAGGCCAGAGCCACCGCCACCGATGATGATAGCGTCAAACGTCAGGCTACGAAGGTTAGACATGTATCAAGCTCCCCACAGAATTTGAATGCCCCACACCAGGTATACGAAGATGGCCAGAATAATCAGCGTCTGGGCACCTACACGCAGGCGAGTGGACTTGAGATAATCGGTGGTGACAGTCCACAAACCGATCCAGGCGTGCGCTGCAATGGAAACAAACGCTAGCAGCGAGAAGATACGCATCCATGTTTGGCTAAACAGCCCGCTCCAAGCGTAGTAATCCAGGTTTGGATTGAATAACAGGTAAGCGACCACAAAGACCGTATAAAGGGCCAGAATAACCGCAGAAACACGCTGCATTAGCCAGTCAGACAGACCGCTACGGCCAAAGCTAGTGATGTTAGTTACCATACCCAGACTCCTGCCAAAATGATTAGAACGGCACTCACCACGACAGTGATCTGTGCTTTTTTCACACCACCTTCAAGGGTGACGCCAATATCAGCATCCATTAACAGGTGCTTGATACCTGCAACAAAATGGAATGCTAAAGCGGACAATAGGCCCCAAGCGATGAGCTTAGCCAAAAAGTTGTTGGCCAATGCATGGCTGACGGCATCAAAGCCGGCCGGAGATGACAGGGATTTACCCAGCGCCCAAAAAGCGAAAATCAGGCCAACGAACAGGATGACACCCGTAATACGGTGTGTGATCGACGTTAGCGCCGGAAGTGGGAAATGTATCGTAGTTAGGTCTAAATTTACGGGTCGTTTGCTATTCACGGCGTTGTACACACTCTCTTGGCCCGCTCTGCGACTGTTCGGGCATGGCCCGAGCGGGCAGTGATTGCTGGAAGGGGCTCGGCCGTTGCCAAGTCGAGCACGACCACCTACCTGCCGGTCGCGCGCCGTGGATTATAAGAACCTTCGCCCCCGCTGACAAACTGAACTCAGGCTAGACTCGACCATGGTGCAAGATAATTACCCCTAAACCGAGTCGATTTTGCGTTGCAGCATAGTTATAGTGACAGGAGTTTGGCGATTTGATAAGTCTCCTAACGTATCGTCAATTTCCTGGCACTTAGATAGTATAAACTGCCTAATCATCATATACAGAAATTATTCACAACAACAACCCTTGTACAACCATTGTTGGCGAATAGGCTAATTGACAAAATGCCGCACGCTTCTATAGTGGGCAGGCCTTTTCGCCGGCGCGGTAAGCGAAACAACGACTTTACGTCCCAAACCGAATTCGAAAGGAGGCCAGCATGGCTGACAGGAAAGCGACATTGACGGTAGACGGTCTAGATAAACCGATCGATCTACCCATGTATTCCGGCACACTTGGCCCCGACGTCATCGACGTACGCGGTCTCGGTGCTGAAGGCCTGTTTACCTACGACCCCGGCTTCATGGCCACCTCTTCCTGCCAGTCCGCAATCACTTATATTGATGGCGGCAAGGGCGTATTGCTGCACCGCGGCTACCCCATCGACCAGCTGGCCAAAGAGTCTAACTTTGTCGAAGTATGCTACACCCTCCTTTTTGGTGAGCTACCCAACGACGAGCAGTACGCAGATTTCGAATCACGCATTCGCAATCACACCATGGTTCATGACCAGATCAACAACTTCTTCAAAGGGTTCCGTCGCGACGCGCACCCTATGTCGATTCTGTGCGGCGTAGTGGGTGGCTTAGCAGCTTTCTACCACGACCACATGGACATCACTCAAGAAGAAGACCGCGTCATCAGTGCTGTTCGCCTTATTGCTAAAATGCCCACCTTGGCCGCAATGTCGCACAAGTACAACGTTGGCCAGCCCTTTAACTATCCGCGCAACGACCTGAGTTATGCAGAGAACTTCCTCTACATGATGTTCAGCAACCCGTGCGAAGAGTACAAAATCAACCCGGTATACGCGAAAGCTATGGACCGCATCTTTATGCTGCATGCGGATCACGAGCAAAACGCCTCTACCTCGACCGTTCGCCTGGCAGGCTCTACCGGCGCTAACCCGTTTGCCTGCATCAGTGCCGGTATCGCCGCACTATGGGGTCCGGCTCACGGCGGTGCCAACGAAGCCGTACTGAATATGCTAGATGAGATCGGCGACGACTCCGAAGAGAATATTCAGCGCTTTGTCGATAAAGCCAAAGATAAAGATGACCCATTCAAGCTGATGGGCTTTGGCCACCGCGTTTACCGCAACTTCGATCCGCGCGCCAAGGTAATGAAAGAGACCTGCGACGAAGTACTCGCCGAGTTGGGCATGGCTGATGACCCGCAGCTGAAAATTGCCAAGCGGCTTGAGCAGATCGCCTTGGAAGATGAGTACTTCATCGAGCGTAAGCTTTACCCGAACGTTGATTTCTACTCGGGCATTATTCTCAAAGCAATGGGCATTCCCACCAACATGTTCACCGTTATTTTTGCGGTATCCCGGACAATTGGCTGGATTTCTCACTGGCACGAAATGCTCAGCGAGAGCTACAAAATTGGTCGCCCGCGCCAGCTCTACATTGGCCATGACCAGCGCGACTATCCTAAAAAATAACGCTGTCGCTGTTAGACAGAGTTATAGGATATTGAAAGGCCACCTACGGGTGGCCTTTTGCGTATATTTCAGCACCCGCCTGACATCACCAACACCGACCTTCAAAAGGGACTCTATGAATACCATCAACACCGTCGCCTTTATCGGCCTAGGCGTAATGGGCTACCCCATGGCTGGCCACTTGGCTAAGCAGGGTTTAACCACCCGCGTGTATAACCGCACTTACAGCAAAGCTGAAGCTTGGGCTAAGGAGTTTGGAGGTACTGCCCACAACACACCCAAAGAGGCCGCTGAAGGCGCCGACCTTGTACTGGTATGCGTGGGCAATGACAGCGACGTCAGACAAGTCACCATCGGTGCTGACGGCGTATTAAGCGCCATGAGTAGCGGCAGCTTTCTCGTCGACCATACGACCGTTTCTGCGGATTTGGCATTAGAGCTGGATGCCGCTTGCCGCGAGCAGGGCGTCGCCTTTTTGGACGCGCCTGTTTCAGGCGGCCAGCAGGGTGCCGAAAATGGCGCGCTAACGGTTATGTGTGGCGGCGAACCGCACCACTTTGATACCGTCCAGCCAATCCTTGCCCACTACTCTAAAGCCGTCACACTGATGGGCGCTGCCAGCAGCGGTCAGCTCACCAAGATGGTTAACCAAATCTGCATTGCAGGATTAGTACAAGGCCTTTCCGAGGGACTGCATTTCGCTGAGCAGGCCGGGCTTGATCAGCAACAGGTCATTGACGTTATATCAAAAGGCGCCGCCGGCTCCTGGCAGATGGAAAATCGCCACAAAACTATGATTGCCGATGAGTATGACCATGGCTTTGCGGTGAACTGGATGCGCAAGGATTTACACATTTGTTTAGAGCAAGCTCGCCGCCTGGATGCCGCCCTTCCCGTTACCGCACTGGTTGATCAATTTTATGCGGATGTGCAGCGCATGGAAGGCGGCCGCTGGGACACTTCGTCACTCTTGAAGCGACTACGAAAGCCACAATAACCCTTGACTTTTTAGCACCTCGGTCTTGAACAGGGTTTTCCACACTATCTGTGGATAACCCTGTTCACAACCACTAGAAAACGTCCCACAATCGCCATGAACAGTGACCCAGCCTTAAATTGGTTATTTTTTAACCTAACGTAAGTCACTGTTTTAAAACAACTTAATTTAAATAGCTGATTTTTTAGGCTAACCGCAAGGGGTTGTGCACAACCCCACCACTAGAATCGCAAAAGTGGACAAGTCAAGCACAAAATCACTCAAAAAGTGACCGATATAGGGGAAAAGTACAAATGGCAGGCAAACAAAAAAGCCAATTAACAGGTATGAACCCGTTGGCAAATTAATAAGATGAGAAGTAGCAGAAGTGGCGTCCCATAGGGGGTTCGAACCCCTGTTACCGCCGTGAAAGGGCGGTGTCCTAGACCACTAGACGAATGGGACGTATCTAAACTTGAGAACAATAACGTGAAGTACTCGTTATTGGTGGAGCCTAGCGGGATCGAACCGCTGACCTCAACACTGCCAGTGTTGCGCTCTCCCAGCTGAGCTAAGGCCCCACATGTCGTTAAGACGGAGCGTATAATACTGATTAAGCTGATCTTCGTCAACCCTATTACTCACCAGAAAGCGCCAAACTCGCCCAACCAGCGGAGTTTGGCGCTTCCCAACAGACTTATAGCTCTCGATACTCCTTTTCGAAGCGTTTAGCTTGCTTCTTAGACACGCCACCTAATACGTCAATCGCATTTCTAAGCCGCGCACGGGTAACATCCGACCCCAAAATCGCCATAGCATCCATCACCGATGTGCTTGATGAGCTACCGGTAATGGCAATGAAGACCGGCGCTAAAAAGGCTTTCATTTTTAGCTCAAAGTGCTCTGATAGCGTTTTCACTTCGGCTAACAATGCCTCTTTATTCCACGCAGAAACGGTTTCAAAACGCCAAACCAGGAACTGCAGCAGCTTGACCAAGTCTTCCTTATCGAGCTTCACACTATCAAAATCATCGTCGGTGATAGCCGGTAAGCCGGAGAAGAAGTGGCCAGCCAGCGGCACTACCTGCGAGAGTGTTTCAATCCGGGGGCGCACCTGGGGCAAAATCTGCTTCACGTAGGCATCATTAAATGCCCATTCGCGCAGCGCTTGGAGCAGTGCATCGTCGTCCAGGTCTTCACGAATGTAGACGCCGTTTAACCAGGTCAACTTTTCCAAATCGAACACCGGCCCACCCAGCGATACCCGCTGAATATCAAACTCCGCCATCATATCGGATAGGCTGAACTTCTCCCGCTCATCCGGCATCGACCAGCCCATACGCCCTAGGTAGTTGGTCACTGCTTGGGGGAGGAACCCCATGCGACGGTAGTAGTTGATCGACGTCGGGTTCTTACGCTTGGAGAGTTTGGATTTATCCGGGTTACGCAACAGCGGCATGTGACACAGCTCAGGCATTTCCCAGCCAAAATACTCGTATAGAAGCTGGTGCTTCGGCGCGGAGTTAATCCACTCCTCCCCTCGCAGCACATGGGTAATGCCCATTAAGTGGTCATCCACCACGTTGGCTAGGTGGTAAGTCGGCATACCGTCTGATTTAAGTAGAATCTGCGCGTCCACCTGCGCCCACTCAACTTCAATAGCCCCGCGCAGCATATCCTTCACCACACACACGCCGGTGCTAGGTACCTTCATACGCACCACATAAGGCCACCCTTCTTGCTCGCGGCGAGCCTGCTCGTCATCGTCTAGCGCCAGGTCAACCGGCTTTAGCGCCAACTGCATCCCAGCGGCTTTACGGGCTTCTCGCAGCTCATCAAGCTCTTCACTGGTGCGATAACATTTAAACGCATGACCGGCATCTAGCAACTGCTGCGCATACTGGGCGTAAATGTCCCCCCGCTCGCTTTGGCGGTACGGGCCATGGGGGCCGCCAACATCCGGGCCTTCATCCCACTCAAGACCTAGCCAGCGCAGCGAATCCAAAATCATCTGTTCCGACTCAGGTGTAGAACGCACCCGATCCGTGTCTTCAATCCGCAAAATGAACTGCCCGCCATGTTGACGCGCAAAGCAGAGATTAAACAGCGCGATGTAGGCAGTTCCTACGTGAGGGTCGCCCGTGGGAGAAGGCGCGATACGCGTACGTACGGTCATCAAATTATCCTTTTGCAATTAAGCGTGGCGACATTATACGCACCCTTTAGCCAACCAACAGTACCGTCCAGGGAACGAGTTTCCCTTAAAAGCGTCATATCGAATGCCTAAGAGTAATAGATTGCAAGATGCGCGTTAAAGCACAATCGCTTAGTATGGCGCTGTACCCATGATTCGTGTTCATGTTTGAAAATGCGACGCACTCTTGGCAAACCATTTTTAGCATGACCAGAGCGCCACCGTAAGCGGTGGAAGTACATCCAACGAGCTTTTTAAGCTCATCGATAGGAAGATGAAATGGAATCGCTAGGCTCACGTATCAAGCAACTGCGGCTTAGGGCCAAGCTCAACAAAGCTGCCCTTGCACGTAAAGTTGGCGTATCAGATGTTACTATTTCTTATTGGGAGTCTGGTGCGATCAAGCAGATTGGCCATGAGCGCTTAGTGGCGCTTGCCGATGCTCTTGATTGCTCTTTGGCAACTCTCTTGGAAGGTGACAGTGCCCCCCAACTTTTAACGTTGACCCACACCGGCCCCCTCCCCTGGGAACAGGTGCAGGCAACCACTATTACAGTACCCAGCCATCTGCCGTTGAAGATTGACTGGAAAGCCCCTTGTGTCATGGCCACTCCTGCCAGTAACACGGACTTTTCTCCGATTGCGGCCGGTGACTTACTGCTGCTAGGCCCAACACACGTGTTTCACAAAGCAGGACATTACCTCATTCAGCGTGATGAGCGTTTTATCATTGAGCATTTTTCGAAAGCACCCAGTGATACGTCCATTCACGCTGTACTGTTAGCCCATTGGTGCCCTGCCTAAAGCATCTTTCCCCTAGATCCTTAGTTATCTTCAACAATGGTCGCCTGGTCACGTGTTCGCCTTGGTTCACTCCCCACCAAGAAACGGCGTGAGTAGGTGGCCACTTGCCCCAAGCCATGGCGGGATTGGCTTACAAGCTCTCCCGTCAGGTACTCGCCTTGGGTACCAATACGCGCCTGAACATCCCTAGGCTGCACACTGGCTTCTGAAAGCTGAACCTGGACAATGTAGGTGCCATCAGGTAAGCCACTCCCCGAACCAAAAGGCCCCGCATCGAACTGCCCATCCATAACGTTGGTG
The DNA here is from genome assembly GCF_044809155.1 of Vreelandella venusta. Classification (GTDB taxonomy): domain Bacteria; phylum Pseudomonadota; class Gammaproteobacteria; order Pseudomonadales; family Halomonadaceae; genus Vreelandella; species Vreelandella venusta_B. The sequence goes on along the minus strand of NZ_CP085241.1, from coordinate 879,967 downwards.
AGTGACTGCCAGCGCACGCGGCTTATTTCACGCTCAATGGTTACCTGAATCTGAGCACCATCCGGCAGATTGGTCTCGCCTTCCACCATCAAGCGGCGATCCGTACGCAGCGAAGCTTGCGCGGAGATAGCCACCTCTAAAGGCTCGACATCTTCAACCGTCTCTTCAGGTTGCTGCAGCTCCGCCTCCCTACTCGCCGCGTCGGACTGCACCGCCGCCGGTTCCTCTTCCTGACTACCGCAACCTACCAGTAGCAAGGCACTCACTAGCACGATACTGATGCCACCTAGTGTTTTATGCATAGAGACTCCTCAACAGCGAAACTCAAGCTTACCACCGCCTAACATTTCCCACAGCGATTTAGACCGCAAAACACGCAAAGTGCTGCAGGGGTTTCTAACGAAAGGGTTATTTCTGTGGTGGTTGGCAATCTTATTCCTGAGTTCATGAAGTTTTTGGGACACAAGTAAGGTGTGAGAAGTAAGTACACTTCCTGTGAACTCAGCCCTAGATGAGAATCGCGCGAATGGTTACCGGGTTCGCCTTCAATCCGGATTGCCCTTACCCATTAGCAGTGCTGAAACGGAAGTAAATTTTGGCTGGATAAAGGGCTGGTCGACAAGTGGCTATTATGGCTGCGCCGTTGATGACAACCCCCAGCTGTGCCAATGTTACAAAAGGCTTTACCGTCGCTAAGGGGCATATTTCGTTGCCAACGTTCTAACGTCTTATACCTCTGCCAAAGGAACATGCTATGTATTTATACGCAAATGATCACACCACACAGCAGCAGCGCAAGGCAGCAACCATTCAAGCTGCCCGTAAACGCTATCTCGCTGCCAAACGGCAAGGCGCTGTCAAGGTCAGCCTTAGCGCGGAAGAAGCTCAGAAGCGCGCTCAAAAATCCGTTTTTCGCCTCTCTTAAATATCTCAATGCCCAAACGTTAACCCCCAGCCATTCCATGGCTGGGGGTTTTTGTAAGCCATCGCCTACAACGCCCAGAACTGCGCCCTTCTCATCACCACCCTGCGGTACTGCTTCACGGTGATGAAGCATCCTTCCCCACCTGTGTGCGGTAACAGGCGGCAGCGGCTGCCGACGCGCTGTGTTTTGAATAATCGGTACTCGCCCTCTATCTCCGCCACCACCAGATCCGCGTGGCCATACGAGCGGGCTTCGTCGACCACCAACACGTCGCCTTCCATCCATGGCCCACCGGGGTGCGCCTCTTCGCTGATCTCAACCAGAAACAGGTCGGCGGAAATTTTCGCCGGTCCATCTCCGCCACCGCGGGGTGCTCTACACCCACCACGGCAGGCCCCAAGTAGGTCACTCGAATACTGTTGCCCTGTGCTAGCTCCATAATTAGCAACGTGCCTAAGCATTGGCACGTTGCTTCCCTAATGCCTAATACTGTACAAAAAAATATCTAACAAAGGTTATGGAAGGGCACTTTCAGCCCACGGCGGATGGCTACCATGGACGCCCTGAGCGAGAAGATGGGAAAAGACACGGTACGCCTGGGGCTATCGGAAAAGAACGTCCCCTGGTATCTACGCTGCGCGAAAGACAGCCCACGCTATGCGACAAATTGGAATGAATTGATGAAGGCTTAGACGGATGAGGGGGCAGCGAAGAATGGATAACTTGGGCAAACAAAGAAACTTAATTCAATATATGATCGTTGATAAAAAAATATGGCTTATGGCGTATCACCTCTACATTCTTATCATTAACTGAAACAACAGAACTGTTTCGGCTATCGTAAGCAATAACATAGTCGCCCAACTTTCCAATCATTTTATACTCACATTCATCGCAACTCTTGACCTCTACCACTGGCACATCAAAAGAGTTTTTCTGGATGCGCTCATAATTATAGCGCGCAGAAACATCAGGATAAAAACTTAACAGATATATTCCTATCACAACCGTAGTAGCATACCAAACAGATTCTCTTGGACTCGAAAAAACCTTCATACCAAAGCTTGAAAACCCAAAAAAAGTTGGCAACATAACACCGAATAAAAAAAGAAAAAAACTCAACATATCATCGGACTTTGAGAAAGAAAGCAAATCAAAATAAGACAAAAAAAAGCTACAGAAAAAACCAAACAAAAAAAGAAAAAATATTAAATTTGAAAATCTTAAGGGATTTCTCAAAAAAACTTCCATGCAATAAAAAGACCATAGTAAAGCTATAAAAAGACCAAATAAAATGACAAATAACGAACCAATTGATGAAAGGGCAATATCGTTAAATGACATATAATCGAACGCATTTATTCCAAAGAACTGCCAGTAGACATATGAGTGCAAAACAGAGTAAACCTGCAGATAAAAAAACAAAAAAACCAAATACACCTTAACAGACTGATTCATTTAAAATACCTATTTAACAACTATTACAACTACTCACAATCCAGCTACCAAATCTAATATCGGCAAACGCAGGCCACGAGAGTACCAAGCAGAGTAGCAGTGCTGACTGTAAGAGCTGTTTAACTCTCTTATAATTCATTCCCTGTTTCCTACTACTTTAGGTAGCCTCAAAACCGCTTGTATGTATTTTCAGTTATGCCACCCTCCCAGTTCGAATCTCACACCGCCCCAGAATCTCCACATCGTGCATATCCTGCGGCTTGATCATTTCCGGCTGGTAGTGGTCGTTGTCGCTGATCAGGTACAGCGCGCCGCCCGCCAGACGCTGCACCTGCTTAATCCGGCGCTCGCCACCCACACCAGCAGCAGAAACACACCTTCATGTTTCGGGTCGCGGTTGCTGTGTGTTGCGCAAAACACCAACTATATTAAGCCAGCTTAACCCAAGAATCACGGTGACACCATTCTCCTAATGCTCATTTATCACCTGTTTTCCTTAGGCCCTAAGGTAGCCTCCCAGCCCTCGTGCCTATGCGCGTATTAAGGTGCAGTCACTTACTTTGTGCTGCCTACCCTTTCTTGCGTACAATTGCCCGCCAACGCGCCCACCACGTCTGATAGATCACCATGCTAGGCCATGGTGCTGCTGTTCATTTAGCGAATAGCCGCGATCAGAGGGCAATAGATTTGTGTACTTACACCGCATACCAAGTATGCAAGTGATTGATATGAAAAAAGAAAGCCCTGCCAACGCCGCCCGTCTGTTTTCTGTGGCACCCATGATGGACTGGACAACCCGTGATTACAGAGCATTTGCACGCACCTTAACCAAGCGGGCGCTGTTGTATACCGAGATGGTGACGACCGGTGCGATTTTGCATGGGTCGCCCCGTGAGCGATTTTTGGGCTTTAGCGAGGTTGAGCACCCCATTGCCTTGCAGCTGGGCGGTAGCGATGCGGGGGAGCTTGCGGAGTGCGCGGCGATTGCCGAGGCGTGGGGCTATGATGAAGTTAACCTGAACGTGGGCTGCCCAAGCGACCGCGTGCAGAACAACATGATTGGCGCCTGCTTGATGGGCCACCCTGAAAAAGTGGCGGCGGCGGTACGTGCTATGCAGGCGGCGGTGTCGATCCCGGTCACGGTGAAATGCCGTATTGGTATTGATGACCAGGATGAAGATGCGGACTTGGCGCGCTTTATTAATATCGTCGCGGATGCGGGCTGTGAAGTGTTTACCGTTCATGCGCGTAAGGCATGGCTGCAGGGGTTATCGCCGAAGCAGAACCGTGATGTGCCGCCGCTTAACTATCCTCGCGTGCATCGTTTGAAGCAGCACCATCCTGAACTCCATATTGGCATTAACGGCGGTATCAAAACCCTCGACGAATGCCAGGCGCAGCTCATGCACGTGGATAGCGTGATGGTAGGCCGCGAGGCGTATCAAAACCCGTGGCTGTTAGCAGGGGTCGATGCGCAGCTGTTTGGCGAACCTGGGCCAGCACAAACACGCCTAGAGGCGGCCATGGCGTTTCGCCCCTATATTCAGCAGCGGCTGGATGAGGGTGCCAAGCTGAATCACATCACCCGCCACCTGCTGGGGCTGTTTCAGGGCTGCTCGGGCGGCAGGCGCTTTCGGCGTCATTTGTCAGAGCACGCCCACAAAGAGGGCGTGGGTTTGCGTGTTTACGATGAAGCGCTCAGCTTAGTGCGCGAGCCTTCCACCGAGCCGTTAGAAGCAGAACAGCCCGCCACGTTGTAATGTAGCGGGCTGTGCTGAGCGGGGTAAGATCGTTATTCGCTTGTCGGCTTAGCTATCCCGCACGCCTTTCTCAATGCGCTCACCGACCTCTTGATCAATATTGCGCCAGTATTCAAAAGCGCGCGCTAGTACGGGTTCGGTGACGCCGCCAGACAAGTGGCCCACCACGTTAGAAACTAACCGATCACGCTGCGCGTCATCCATCACTTGGCGAACCAGCGCGTGGGCTTGGCTCCAATCATCGTCATCAGGGCGCAGCGTGTAAGCGGAACGTACCAGCTGGCCATCGGTCGACCACACCGCATCTTCAGGAAAGCGCTCAGGGTCAGCCTTGGCGCCGCCTTTGCTGTTAGGGGTATAGACCGGATCGGTGGAGTGTTTAATTCGCATCGCGCCACCCTGGCTATAGCTATTTACCGGGCATTTAGGTGAATTAACCGGGATATGCTTGTAGTTAACCCCCAAACGAGCACGATGTGCGTCCGCATAGGAAATCACCCGCGCCAGCAGCATTTTATCCGGCGAGAAGCCCGTGCCCGGCACTGAGTTATTGGGCTCAAAAGCGGCTTGCTCAATCTCGCTATGAAAGTCCGTCGGGTTACGGTTCAGGGTTAACTTGCCCACTTCCATCAGCGGGTAGTCATCGTGGGGCCATATTTTGGTTAAGTCGAAGGGATTGATGCGGTAGGTCTTGGCATCTTCAAACGGCATAATCTGCATTTGCAGCGTCCAGGACGGGTAGTCACCTCGTTTGATCGCCTCAAACAGGTCACGACGATGGTAATCGGCATCGCTGCCTGCCATTTGGTCGGCCTGCTCCTGGGTCATGCACTTAATACCTTGATCGGTTTTAAAGTGATATTTCACCCAAAACCGTTCGCCTTCATCATTCACCCACATATAGGTGTGGCTGGAGTAGCCGTTCATGTGCCGCCACGTGGCGGGCACGCCCCGGTCGCCCATTAGCCATGCCACTTGATGGGCAGACTCAGGCGCCAGTGTCCAAAAATCCCACTGCATATCGTGGTCTCGCAGGCCGTTATCTGCGCGGCGTTTTTGCGAGTGAATAAAGTGCTGGAACTTCATGGGGTCACGGACGAAAAACACGGGGGTGTTGTTACCCACCATGTCGAAATTGCCATCATCGGTGTAAAACTTCATCGAGAAGCCGCGTGGATCGCGCCATGTGTCCGGGCTTCCGCTCTCCCCCGCCACCGTCGAAAAACGCATCAACACGTCGGTCTTAGCACCCGGCTGAAGAAATTTTGCTTTGGTGTACTGGCTAACATCTTCGGTCACTTCAAAATGGCCGAAGGCGCCGCTACCTTTTGCGTGGGGCTGGCGGTCGGGAATCATCTCCCGGTTAAACGCCGCCATCTGCTCCATGAGATAGTGGTCATGCATAACTATCGGGCCGTCGGCACCCACAGAAAGGGAGTGCTCGTCGCTGGAAACCGGGATGCCCGCTTCGTTTGTTGTGTACTTGCTGTTCGTCATTGCTCTTCCTCCTTGTCGCGCTCGACATGGCACGGTCTGTACCACTGGAAAGCACCGCTCATTGCCGCTTTTTTAATGTAAGCTTAAGCGGTACCCACACAGGTATAGCCAACAAGCCGGTATCGCGCCATCCGTGGCGTGGATTCGACAGCGTCTAAAAGCGTTAATACATCGCATCAGGCGGTGGTGTAAGGCTAGATTGAAAACTCTCAATCGCGGTTTCTGCCTCCTCAATCTCATCGAAACGCGCAATGTGATAAAGCGCCTCACCTTCGTTGGCGAGCGGCAGCCGGCTCATCCCAATCACGATGCCGTCAGCCATAGAGAGCACTTCATCCTCATCATTACCGAAAGGGTCGGCGACCTTGCCCAGCACCTCGCCTTTGGCTACCCGCGCGCCTAAGCGCACTTTTGGGCGCAGTATGCCGTCGATGGGTGCCCGCGCCCAGCTAGAGCCATTGGCTAGCTCTGCAGGAGCAGCCGAGCGCTGGCGCTGTGCTCCTGCAAGCATATCCAAGCGCCGCATAACGCGTAAAACGCCCCGCACACCTGGCGCAATGGCCCACTCATCAAAGCGCAGCGCTTCACCCGCTTCATAGGTGAGCACCGGAATACCGCGGTTCTGCGCGTAATGCCGAAGGCTCCCTTCCCGCAGTTCCGCATTGAGAATTACCGGAGCACCAAACGCATCAGCCATGCGCTCTGTTTCGCTACCTGCACTTAGCTGAGCACGAATTTGCGGTAAATTTGTGCGGTGTATCGCCCCGGTGTGCAGGTCGATAATATGCGTTGCGTGATCGACGATCTCCTCACGAAACAACGCCGCAATACGGCCGCCCAACGAGCCTTTTTCACTCCCAGGAAAGCAGCGGTTTAAATCGCGCCGGTCGGGCAAGTAGCGGGTTTGTTGTAAAAAACCAAACACATTCACCACTGGCACCGCGATCAGCGTACCCCGCAGGCTATTAATTGCTTTTGAGCGCAGTAAACGGCGCACAATCTCGACACCGTTAATTTCATCGCCGTGAATACCACCGCATACCAACATCACCGGCCCCGCTTTGCGGCCATGTACCACTTCAAGCGGAATATGCAGCGGCGTGTGGGTGTATAAACGCGCAACCGGCATATCGATTTGTAAGCGCTGGCCGGGCTGAATGGTATGTCCAGCTAATTCAAAGGGAGCTCGTGCCATGCTGTTTGTCCTATAACGGGCGTAGAGCAACTACTCTACAGAGTAATGACCTACCGTTTAAAACGGTGCGTTCACATTGGGTTTTACACACGCGTTATACACTTACTAATTATAAATAACGAACATCTTCATTCACGGCGTGCGGGCTACTCAATAACCATACAGTTTTGAATGTAAAATCACCCACTTTAAGATAAAATGGCCCCGTCCGTATTGATAGTGAGGTTACGTTTTCATGGCCAGAAAGACCAAAGCAGAAGCGGCAGCGACTCGCGAAGCGCTGTTGGATGCTGCTGAAGAAGTGTTTTTCGCGAAAGGCGTAGCTCGCACATCACTAGAACAAATTGCTCGCCATGCCGGCCTGACCCGTGGCGCGGTTTATTGGCATTTCAAAGATAAGGCGGACCTCTTCAAGGCATTAGTCGAGCGTGTCCACATGCCTTTTCAGTCGCTGATGGACGAAGTAGACGTCTCTGACGCTGATATCTCGCCATTGGAGTCAATGCGCCAAGCTTGCCATGCTGGCATGGCTAGACTTGAACAGCCTTCGTACCAAAGGATACTGTCAATTTTGATGCATCGCTGCGAATTTTTTAGCGATATTGATCCTCTAGAAATGCAGGATAAAATTGGCAAAGAGTGTTTTGATGAAATGCTAGCCCTCTTTGAGATGGCACAGCAGCAGCACCTGCTGCGCGATAGCCTTAGCCCCGAGGTGGCAACAAGAATGTTGCAGTCTATGTTAGGTGGCCTATTCCACGACTGGCTTCGCAACCCCAGCGTTTATTCCATCAGTGAACGTAGCGGCGAAATGATTGATACGTTCATCAACCTAGTCAAGCGCTAACGTCCCTATTTCGCTGCGACGCAGCAAAGACCTATACTGAGCGAGTCGCCAGCATAGGACTGTGTTATGGATGCATTGGAATTTGTTCGTGTACGTGAACTTGATATCGCCGTTCGCATTTGGAACCCCAGCGCATCGCGCACGCTGATCGCGTGGCATGGCCTTGCGCGCCATGGGGGTGATTTCGAAGCGCTGGCCCACCAGTTGGGCAGCGAGTGGCGTATTCTCGCACCCGATACACCTGGCCGCGGCCTTTCTAGTTGGTCACTGTTTCCTGCACACGACTATCTTTATAGCCACTATATAACAGTGGCCCTGGCCGTCTTAGACCATTTTGAATTGGAGCAGGTAGATTGGCTTGGCACCTCAATGGGTGGGCTATTGGGCATGTTGCTTGCCGCCGACCCAGCGCATCAGCGCCGGATTTCCAGACTGATCCTTAACGATGTTGGCCCCGAACTAAATAAAGAGGGCTTAATTGCGCTTTCTAGCTACTTCAGTCTTACCCACCGTTTTACAAGCTTTAAAGACCTGCAAAAAGAGTTAATGCAGCACTATGCCAGCTTTGGTATTACCCGCGATGCTGAGTGGCGAGCCTTAGCACTGGGCAGCGCACGGCGCCTGCCTGATGGTAGCTGGACTTATCACTTCGACCCCCGTATTGGCGAGCAGTTTATCCATGACACACCACGGGACACCTGGGCTGACTGGGCCAACATTCACTGTCCTGTCATGGTGATTCGCGGTGCAGAATCGACACTGCTGGATGCCGACATGCTGCCACGCATGAAAGAGGTGCAGCCCGGCTTGGTCACTTTCACCGCCCCGGGCTGCGGCCATGCGCCGATGCTCAATCGCCCCGAGCAAGTAACGCCACTGCGTCAATTTCTCGACACACCACTGAGCGCCTTCCCCCGCCGCAAACCAACAAGCGCCTCCGCGCCGATCCCTATTGTCCAGTGGTTTGTTAAACAGTGGCGGCGCCTATTGAGCAAATCCCCCCGCAATGGTTAGGTGGAATAGCCGTTTGAAGGATGCTTGCGGTGCAAGCGCAGCTTGTTCACGCGAACGCGCGTATCAAGATACTGCCGCTCAATCACACTGCGGTATGCACCTTCGTCAGCAAGATATTTCACCAGTACACGGCGTTCGCCCGTTTGCGGGCAGTCCCCCGTTTTGCAGTGCAGTTTGACGGTGCTGCTTGGCTCATTTTCCAATTGCGCAGATGCGTATTCATCATTCTGGCGCTCTAACACAACTACCGTAGCCCCTAATAAACAGCGACGTTTAAACGGCTGGTAGCGATGAAGCGCCCGTTGCAATGCATGGCAAACGGCGGCCGCAACGGGGGATGCCACCGCAAAGGAGATCCACAGCACAAGCACGCCGACAGGAACCCTCAGCATACCCAGCGAAAACCAGCGGAGGACGAGTAGCTCAATGGCCAGCGATAGGGCACCCGCAAAAAGCACCAGAACGCTTAACGCAAGCGTGGCAGGCACTCCTGCAAAACCCAGGGATACAAGAGTGCTGGCCATATGGTCATCGCGCAGGCTATCGCGCTCAAACAACTCCAGCGGCGCAAGCCTGATCAACACCAGTAGCCAGTAGAGTGCTATCAACGCCAGCAAAAAGGTAACCACAACCGTGGGAAATTGCAGCGCGGCGGAAACAAGTGATGGCAGCATGGCGTGTCCTCCTCCAGACAAAGCCTGGTCATGTTTTCGCTTGATGTTATTTTTATTAGCACAAGCTAAAAACAGCGGTCTCTTTTAGCGTAGACCACCTGGCACATTTATGTTTTTCACGACGTTATTCTCGATCTGCAAAGCAAAAAAAACGGGCACCCTTGTCAACAGGGTGCCCGCTAGCCGGTTGCTAAACAGCGTTACGGTTGGTCATGCCCTAGCGCTGCCTGCTCGTTGTTATCATCCCGATCAGGGTGGCGTTTGCGATAGAGCCAATCCGACACCGTGGCAATCATGGCGTAGAAGCTGGGAATAAACAGGCTTCCCAGTACGGCCACGGACGCCATACCGACCGCCACGGTCGTACCTATATGGTGACTGCTCACATCACTGGCACCTGTGGCTAGTGCCAACGGCAAAGTACCGAAAATGAAGGCGAGTGACGTCATCACAATCGGCCGGAAGCGAAGCTCCGCCGCTGTAATCGCTGCTTCACGAATCGATTTCCCCTGCTCTTTGCGCTGCAATTCGGCGAACTCAACGATAAGGATTGCGTTCTTAGCCGCCAAGCCGACTACCACCAGCATGCCAATCTGCACATACACGCTGGTATCCAGGCCGCGCAACACAATGCCACCAATCCCCCCTAGGAAGGCAAACGGCGTCGCGGTTAGCACCGCAAGCGGTAGCGACCAACTTTCATACTGAGCCGCCAGGATCAAGAACACCATCAAGATACCGAATACGATAGCAAGCGTGGCGGTATTGCCAAGGTTAGACTCTTGGTACGCTGTCCCTGTCCAGCCCATGCCCCAGTTTCTGCCCAACGTTTCCTGAACCACTTCTTCCATGGCTTCAATCGCCTGGGCAGAGCTATACCCTGGCGCAGGGTTGCCTTGGAACTGAGCGCCCGCATAAACACCGAAACGAGAGACCACCGACGGGCCCGTTTGGCGCTCAAGCGTGACAAACTCAGAAAGCGGAATCCGCTCGCCATTACCGCCACGCACATAAACGCTACTGACATCATCCGGTGTTTTACGGAATTCATCTTCGTTCTGCAAATAGACCTGGAAGTTACGGTTTTGGTAGCTAAAGAAGTTAACAAACCCGTTACCAAAGGTGTTGGCGAGCGCTGAGTTGATATTCTCAAGAGCAACGCCGTAGCTAAGTGCTTTTTGCTGGTCTATCTCCGCACGGTAAGAAGGCACGTTGACATTAAACGTGGTGAATACGCGGCTCAGCGCCGGGTGCTGGTTAGCCGCCTGCATAATTTGCAGTGACGCTTCATAAAGTTCACGCGTGGAAGCGCCCTCAAACGATTGCAAATAGCCCGTGAAACCGCCCGTTGTAGAGAGGCCCATTATCGGCGGCACGTTAAACGCCATCGCCGAGCCACCATCAATACTCGCACCCAGCTGCATAATACGGCCTACCAGCTCATTGGCTGTCAGGTCTCGTTCAGCCCACGTCTTCATATTGACAAACATAATGCCGCGCGCCGTATTGACCGCGCTTGATAAAATGTCATAACCCGCGACCGCAGAGGAGTACTCAACGCCTGGAATGTCTTCTATCTGAGAACTGAGTTCAGCCATATAGGCTTGCGTTCGGCTCAACGACGCGGCATCGGGCAACGAAACGCTGACCAGCACGATACCTTGGTCAGTTTCCGGCACGAGCGTGGAAGGCGTATTCGCATAGAGCCAGTAAGACCCAGCCCCTACCGCTACGGTGAGCGCAAGCGCTAACACCCAGAAGCGCACCAGCTTTTTCACGAACCACATATAAACGGCGGTAAAACCAGCGAAGAAGCGGTCAAACAGACGCAGCGGCGTGGTAATCGCACGCCGAAAGGCAGATTGTTTCGTTTTATGCAGATTATGCTTAATGAAGATAGCCGACAGTGCGGGAGTAAATGTCAGTGCCATCAGCGCCGACAGCGCGACCGATATTGCTACGGTAATCGCAAACTGCTGATAAATTTGCCCGGTAAAGCCTCCTAAGAATGCCACCGGCACAAACACGGCCGCCATAATCAGCGACGTGGCGATTACCGGACCGCCCACTTCCTTCATGGCGCGGATAGTCGCATCACGTACTGAAATATCGTCTTCTTCGCTCAGTACCCGCTCGACGTTTTCGACCACCAGTATCGCATCATCCACCACGATTCCTATCGACAGCACCAAGGCAAACAGCGTGAGCAGGTTGATGGAGAAGCCAAACAGGTAAAAGCCTGCAAAGGTGCCGATCACCGATACGGGCACGACCGACATAGCAATGACCGTAAAGCGCCAATTCTGCAAGAAAATAAACAGAATCACGATAACGATCAGAAACGCTTCGACGAAGGTTTTTAATACGGTTTCTACCGATGCATCAATAAACAGCGTGGTGTCATAAGGCGTGACGTATTCAAGCCCCGGCGGGAAACGCCCAGACAATTCTTCCATCGTGGTACGTACCGCATCGGCGGTTTCCAACGCGTTGGCGCCAGGCTGCTGATTAATAATAATAGGCGTCATGGTGGCGCCGTTTAACCGAGCATCCACCCCGTAAAACGAAGCGCCCAGCTCAATACGTGCCACATCCTCTAAACGCAGCGAAGAACCATCTGGATTGGTACGCAGAAAGATATTGCGGAAATCATCGGTGCCCGACAATCGCCCACCGGCAGTGATCGTGTAGGTATACGCGCGCGGCTCGCTTTGTGGCGTGGCTGCTAGGTTACCTGCAGGAATCTCGGTATTTTGCGCACGAATGGCACTGGCGACTTCACTGGGTGTCAGGTCGTACTGGGCCAGCTTATCGGGGTCCATCCACACCCGCATGGCAAACTCGCCGCCACCTAACACTTCAGCATTCCCTACGCCGGGCACTTGGCGAAGCTCATCCAAGATATTGAGCGTGGCATAGTTCTGCATGTAGATTTTGTTGTAGTCACCGCTGGGAGACGTTAAAGCCACAAGCATCAAGATAGAGTCTGAACGCAGCTCAACGGTGACACCTTGGGACTGCACGGCTTCAGGCAGCTGCGAAAGCGCGCCCTGCACTCGGTTGTTTACGTTGATGGTGTTGATGTCGCCATCCGTACCGATATTGAAGGCGACACTCAGGCTCATGGTGCCGTTATCAGCACTGTTAGAGGTCATGTACAGCATGTCCTCAACACCGTTGATGGCTTCAGCAAGCGGCGCGGCAACGGTTTGCGCCACCGTCTCAGCATCGGCACCTGGGAACTGCGCCTGCACCGATACCGTGGGAGGTACCACGCTGGGATACTGCTCAATGGGCAGTATGCGCATCGCCATCGTACCTACCAGCGTCAAGATAATCGCCAATACGGTGGCGAAAATCGGTCGGCTGATGAAGAAGTTGGAAAAGTTCATTATTGCGAGCCCTCTTCCCCTTCAGCAGGCTGTGCGTCAGCCGCCCCTTCCTGCATTGCCTCTGCCTGCTCGGCTTCTTGCTGCGCCTCTTCCTGCTCGGCTTCATCGACGATAGCGCCCGCGTTACCCTCGAACGGCTGGGGGTCAATGGCCCGACCTGGTTCCAAGCCCGCCGGGTCACCAACCACGACACGCTCGCCAGCGGTCAGACCATCACGGATGATCTGCCAGGGGCCGGCCACTTCACCAAGCTGAACCGTGCGCTCGCGGGCTTTATTGTCATCATCAACAATAAAAACCTGCGGTCCCATTAAGCCTTGCGTCACGGCAATTTCTGGCACTGCCAGCACATCAAAACGCTTCAAGCCCTCAATACGAACCCGCACAAATTGGCCGGGTAATACCGCGCCATCCGGGTTGGCGAACGCTGCTGACGCCTGCACCGTGCTGGTACCGGTATCAACACGAGAACCGAGGAAGTTCAAATGGCCTTCTAGTTCAGTGCTGTCGTCGCTATTTTGCCCTGGCACACTCAAGCGTGCGGTAATGTCTGATGCGCTCCCGCGCTCTCCCAGTTGACGACGCAGTTCAAAGGCATCGCGCTGGGGTAGTTGAAACCGCACCTCAAGGGGGTCAAGCGGTGTGATGGTGGCTAATTCGGTTCCTGGGGTTACCAGGTTACCGACGTTTATCTGACTTAAGCTGATCATGCCAGACACGGGGGCGGTAACGTTTGAGTAGCCTAAATCCAGGTTAGCGCTAGTTAAGGCCGCTTCTGCCTGGGCTACACTGGCTTGGGCAACCCGCTGGTCGGCCAGCGCTTGGTCATACTGCTGACGACTCACCGAATTTTGGCTTAACAGCTGCTCAAAGCGCTGTGCATCGCGCTGGGCACGAGCCAACTCAGCGCGCGCACTTTGCAAGTCAGCCTCACGCTGATTCACCGTTGCTTGGTAAAGGTCTGGCTCAATGGTATAGAGCCGATCTCCCTGCTCCACCAGCTGTCCAGGCTCAAAATGGCGCTCTTCGAGAAAGCCATTTACCCGCGCCACCAGCGTAACTTCACTATCGCTGCGCAGTAGCGACGGGTAGGATTTATTCAGTGGAATATCCTGCCGGGCTATTTCAGTGACCTCGACCGCATAAGGCGGCGCCTCCTGCTGCCCGCCCTGCTCCTGAGGCTGCTCCTGGCCGCATGCGGCTAGCGCCAATGCCGCTATCAGCGTCACTAGACTCGCTCTACCTGAGTGAATCGTCTTCTTCATACGTTGACTTCCCATTCATCTTTTTTGGACATTGACGGATAGCAACATAGCGCCTTTAAGCCTGGCACTAAGTAAATATTTCTCGCGTTAAGTAGATATCACGCATGCGTTAACCATCTGTTGCGCGGCGTTGGCTACGCACCCGGCGTAGGCGGTGCGCCAATATTAATTGCTCGCTGGTAAGCGTCCGCGTCTCCGCTTTCGGGCAGCGTAAAGTTCACGGCATCCCCGGTTAACCACGCATTAACTTCTTCAATCGCCCCAACATCTAGTAAGCCGGCCTGCTGGCGCAGAGACAATAAGTTCACCACGTAGTCGTAGCGGGCCTCGGCATAGTTGGCGATGGCGTTGTAGAGGTTTTGTTCGGCGTTTAGCACGTCAACAATATTACGCGTGCCGACTTCATAGCCCGCTCGGGTGGCTTCTAATGCGCTGCGGTTAGACACAATCGCCTGTTGGCGTGCCTCAACGGTTTCGACGTTATTGCTGACTTGGGTATATAGCGAGCGTACCTGTTGAATCGTGGTGCGGCGCTGAGACTCAAAGTCGTACTGGCTGCGCTCAAGCTGGAAGGTCCCCTGACGGATACTCGCACTTGTGCTGCCGCCGGTGTAAATCGGCAGGTTCGCCGATACCCCTAGCTGGCTTGAGGAGTCGTGGCCGCTGAGGGCCTCTCTATCACTGTCAGCGTATTGATAGTTGGCAAACGCTTGAACGGTGGGAAGGCGTCCTGCCCGAGCGACCTCTACCCCCACTCTGGAAAGCTCAATCCCCGCCTGCTGTGCCAGCACTTGAGGGTTACGCTCAATCGCCTGCTCAACCCAGAAATCACGACTGCTGGGTGAGGGCAATTCAACGGGCATATCGCCTAACGCATCGATCGTGGCATAACGGCGTCCAGTGAGCTGTTCAAGCACTTCGAAGGCCACCTGGAGATTACTTTCAGCGGCAATACGGTCGGCTCGCGACTGGTCAAAACTCGCCCGCGCCTCTTCCACTTCGGTAATCGCGATCAACCCCACCTCAAACTGCTCACTGGCCTGCTCTAATTGGCGGCCAATGGCACGCTCTTGGGCTAAGCGCGCGTCTAGCACTTCATGAGCACGCAAAATGTCAAAATACGCGCCCGCCACATCAATCAGCAATTGCTGCTCGGTGGCCGCTAACAGGTACACCTGCTGGTCAATTTGACGCTCAGCTTGGTTGACTTCTTGACGGGTGACCGCGTTAAACAGGGCCTGCGTGGCTTCCAGTGACAGCGACGCGGTATTGAAGTTGTCCTCACTTCCACCTACGCCTGGGGACGTTGGATCGGTAATTCCCCCAGCCCTTGACGATGTTTGGCTTTCATATTGGCGGTTATGGACCACGTTACCCGACGCATTGACCTGCGGGAGTAAACCGCCGCGCACCACATCTCGTGACGCTTCCACACTGGAAAACTCAGCGCGTGCCGAAGCCAGCGTCGCATTATTGCTGATCGCATCACGCGTGATGGTAATCAGGTCTGCCGCCTGGGCAGGCAGCACAAAGGAAGACGTAAGCACTGCTAACAGCAGGGGACGAAAAGGGGCATTGACTGCCCAGTGTGCCAGTCGCATGGGGTTGCCTCTAGGTGTCAGCGTAGGATGGCGCAACACATATGCCATTCAGAAGGAGTGGCATTATAGTTACATTCATGTATGTATGCCAGACTTGAACTTCGCGTATTTCTGTGGACAAACGGCCTGTCAAGCTCGCACCCCTTTACCTTAGCCCAAAGCGCCATGAGCAGGCACCCTTTTAGGTGCTGGCTAGCGAAACCCCCGAGGGTCGACTCCCCATTTCTGCAACCTAGAAGAGAGCGTGGTGGGCTTGAGACCCAGTAGCTCAGCGGCCCCACCGCCGCCCGATATCTTGCCATTGGTGATCGCAAGTGCCCGCAAGGTGTTATCTCGCTGCCGTTGGCACAATGCCTGCTCTGTCATAAGGATGTCTGCCTGCGTAGAACGCTGCTCTTCCTCAACACTATGCGGCGTGTTGCGCACGGGTGGCTCCACTAGCAGATCATCAAAAGAGAGACGCCGATTCTGTGTAACGATCACTTGCCGCTCGATCACATTCTCAAGCTCCCGAATATTGCCCGGCCAAGGGTAGCGCTGCAGAGTGTCTATTTGAGCAGGCGGAATGCGCACGCCTGGCTTGTTAAACTTGAGGCAGGCGCGGTGCAAAAAATGCCGCGCCAGCAGCGGCACGTCCTCAATTCGCTTGCGAAGTGGCACTGAATCAATGGGAAACACATTCAGGCGGAAATAGAGGTCTTCACGGAAGTGGCCTTCATCGATCATTTCGCGCAGCTCACGGTTGGTGGCGGCAATCACCCGCACGTCGACTTCGCGCGTGCGATTATCGCCCACGCGCTCAAACTGCTGATCCTGCAGCACTCTGAGCAGTTTACTCTGCAGTTCTAAGGGTATTTCCCCTACTTCATCCAAAAATAGCGTGCCACCGTGGGCCAGCTCAAAGCGCCCGGTTCGATCCTGAACCGCGCCGGTAAAGGCGCCTTTTACATGGCCGAAGAACTCGCTTTCAAAGAGGTCTCGGGGGATAGCCGCACAGTTCACACGAATAAGCGGCCGGTCGCTGCGCGTGCTGCCCGCATGAATAGCGCGGGCAATTAGCTCTTTGCCGGTGCCCGACTCACCGCTAATCAGCACATTGGCGGTCGTGGGAGCGACCATCTCAATCTGTTTGATTAGCTTTTCCACCGCAGGACTATTGCCCACAATATTGCGGTGGTTCAGCTCCGCTTTAATTTCTTCTTGAAGGTACTCGTTCTCCAGCTCTAAGCGCTGCTTGAGTGATTCCACTTCCGCCAGCGCATCACGCAACTGCTGCTCTGCACGCTTGCGCTCGCGGATATCACGAAACAGCACCACGGCTCCCACTAACCGACCCATCTCAAAAATGGGTGTAGTGGTGTACTCCACCGGGATCGCTTCGCCGTTTTTATGCCAAAACACTTCGTTATCGACATGATGTACCTGGCCGTCGCTAAAGGAGGCATGAATGGGGCACTGCTGCACCGGAAAGTGGCTCCCATCGGCATGGGTGTGGTGGAACATTAAGTGGGCATCATGGCCCACCATATCTTCCGTGCTCCAGCCCAAAATGCGTTCGGCGGCGGGGTTTACAAAGGTAGTTTTGCCATAGGCATCCAAGCCATAAATGCCCTCACCCGCGGCACTAAGAATCAGCTGGTTTTGCTTTTCAATCTGCTCGAATACCTGCTCAACCCGCTGCCAGCCCACCTCTCCCTGGCGATGCTGACGCCCCAGCTCCGCTTTTGCCCGCTGCTGTTCGGCTTTATGGCGATCAATCAGCGTTAATAGCAGCTGCCCTGAGCCTTCAATGCGCTGGGCGTAAACCTCCACTCGGTAGGGCTGGCGCAGCATATCGAGTATTACCAAATCATCTGACCATGCCGTTTTTTGTACCAGCGCCTCATCGGTAAAACTGACCCAAAGCGGCAGTGACGCGCTTAAGCGATGGCTAAACGGGGCAGCCAATGGCTGGGGTTCATCAATACAGAGCAATTCGCAGGCGGCTTGGTTAGCGGATACCAGCCTGTCTTCGTAGGGGTCTATAACGATCATCGCCAGGGGAGAAAAACGCCCCATCAGGGCAGTGGCCGAAGCGTGAGTGGGTGCTTGCTCATACATTGGCGTCTATCTCATGAATCAAAAGTGGCTGTTTAATAACCATTCAATTCCCACGCCACTTACGATTTTCCGTCAATAAAACAACGAAATATCGTTATTTACGATTTTTCGTCACTCCTAAAGCTCACCAAAACGGCGGCTAAAAATAGAAATTAAATAAACAAAAACAGTTATTTATAAAATAAAAACCCAAGTTGGCACACAAATCGCAACAACAAGGATAGCGCCGCACGCTTTAGCTCTTTTTCGCACCAAGACGGCGCAGCCATCTGTTTTTTTGCTCCTGTGAGGTGAACGTCCATGAAAGACAATAACGACCACAGCAGTCTCGGCAACCCGTTCGATCACCGCCAATCACTGATTCATGGACGACACTGTGATTGTCACGACTGTCAGCCGACGGCGAAATCGATGATCACCCCAGCCCAGGCAGGCGCTTCATCGGTGCCAACCGACAGCGACGCAATGATGGACCGAATGGTCGAGAGCGCACTGGTACGCGGCATGTTTGGCCACAGCGACATGCATCGGCGTCAATTTATGAAGCTAGTGGGCGGCGGTACTGCCGCTGCAGCGCTCGCCAGTCTATTACCCATGGATGCGATTAAAGCCGCAGTTAAAGAGGATTTAGGCCCGCTGGAAAAAACCCAGTTGAACGTAGGGTTTGTGCCGATAACCTGCGCAACGCCCATCATCATGGCGCACCCTATGGGCTTTTATCAGCGCTACGGCCTGGATGTCTCGGTGATTAAAACTGCAGGTTGGGCGGTGGCGCGAGATAAATCGCTCAACGGCGAGTACGACGCGGCTCACATGCTGACGCCGATGCCGCTGGCCATGACCTTAGGCGCAGGTTCCAACCCCGAGCCGTTCATCATGCCCGCGGTAGAGAACATCAACGGCCAGGCCATCGTGTTGCACAACGACCACCTGGATAAACGCGATCCGCAGCAGTGGAAAGGCTTTACCTTCGGCGTGCCGTTCGAGTACTCCATGCATAACTTCCTGCTGCGTTACTACGTGGCTGAGCACGGCCTAGACCCTGACCAGGATATTCAGATCCGCGTGATTCCGCCTCCCGAGATGGTCGCCAACCTGCGCGCGGGCAACATAGACGGCTTCCTCTCGCCTGACCCGTTTAACCAGCGCGCCGTGTTCGAGCGCATCGGCTTTATACATCTACTGACTAAAGAGATTTGGGATGGCCACCCCTGCTGCGCCTTTGCCACCAGCGCCCGTTTTGCCCGTGAAAACCCCAATTCTTACGGCGCCCTGTTGCGGGCAATTATCGACGCCACCCAATACTCCTCCGACCCTGCCAATCGCTCGGAGATAGCCGAGGCAATTGCCCCGACGAACTACCTTAACCAGCCCGTCACGGTCATTGAACAGGTACTGACCGGGCGCTTCGCTGACGGCTTGGGCGGCGTGCAAAACGTGCCGGATCGCATCGATTTCGACCCCTTCCCCTGGCACTCCATGGCGGTGTGGATCCTGACCCAGATGAAGCGCTGGGGGTATATCGAGGGCCATGTGGATTACCAACAAATCGCCCGGGATGTGTATCTCGCGACCGACACGCAAACGGTAATGCGCGAGCTGGGTTACGACGCCCCTGAAGAGACCTCGCGCAACTATCAAATCATGGGCAAAACCTTCGATTACACCCAACCCGAAGCCTACGTCGAAAGCTTTGCTATTCGCAGGAGCTAACTATGGATCGCACAACCACCGAGTGGAACATCAGCCTCAATATGCGCGCCAGCGTGCTCGCGGTGTTGATCTTACTTTTAGGCCTGGGCCTCTGGGAGGGCCTTAACCAAGCGCCCCTATTAGGTGGCGGTGAGCAGCTTAGCGAGTATGAGCAGCTGCTCGCCGGGGCTGAAGAGAGCGCAAAAGTCCCCCCGCCCTCAGAAATTCTGGTACGCGCCTGGGAAGAGCTATCCAACCCCTTCTACGATGCCGGGCCTAACGACAAAGGCATTGGCATCCAGTTGGGCTACTCGCTCTACCGGGTGCTAACCGGGTACCTGCTGGCCGCCGCGGTCGCCATACCGATTGGTTTTTTAATCGGCATGTCGCCGCTAATGTACAAAGCGCTGAACCCGTTTATTCAGGTGCTGCGCCCCATTTCGCCGCTAGCCTGGATGCCATTAGCGCTGTTTATTATTCGCGACTCTGAAGCATCGGCGATCTTCGTGATCTTTATCTGTTCCATCTGGCCGATGTTACTGAATACCGCCTTTGGGGTCGCCGGGGTGAGAAGCGACTGGGTAAACGTCGCCCGCACCCATGAGCTTTCATCGCTTAAAACCGCCTTCAAGGTCATTCTGCCCGCGGCCGCACCGACCATTCTGACCGGCATGCGCATCTCTATTGGCATCGCCTGGCTAGTGATTGTGGCCGCCGAGATGCTGGTAGGCGGCACGGGCATTGGTTACTACGTGTGGAACGAGTGGAACAACCTGGATCTGACCAGCGTGATTTTCTCGATCTTGATGATCGGTGTCGTTGGCATGTTGCTCGATATGTCGCTGGCCTATGTGGCGCGCTTTGTGACGTACGCAGAATAAAGATGCTGAGCGCACATAACGAGCGGCCACACAGAGAGCGATTACACACTGCTATCGCGAGGAGTCAATAATGAGTCACGCTTTCGTCGAAGTTCAGCAAGCGGCCAAGCGCTTTCCCGGCGCTAGCAAAAATGCGCCGCCGCTAACGGTGTTTGAGAACGTTAGCTTCCAGCTACAAAAAGGCGAGTTTGTTTGCATCATCGGCCACTCAGGCTGCGGCAAGTCAACCATTATGAATGCCCTGGCCGGGCTGGATCAGTTTTCGGGTGGCTCTATGGTCATGGAGGGCAAAGAGATCAATGGCCCTGGTCTTGAGCGCGGCGTCGTCTTTCAAAATTACAGCCTGTTGCCTTGGCTTTCCGCCCTTGAGAACGTCCGCTTTGGCGTTCGCGCCCGCTGGAAAGCCTGGAGCGAACGCGAAGTCACCGAGCACAGCATGAAGTACCTGGAGATGGTCGGCCTAAAGGAGGTGGTTAGCCGTAAACCTTCACAGCTATCAGGCGGTATGCGCCAACGGGTCAGCATTGCTCGGGCTTTTGCCACTAAGCCCAAACTGCTGCTGTTGGATGAACCGTTCGGCGCACTCGACGCGCTAACACGCGGGGTCATTCAGGATGAGCTGGTCAAAATCTGGACCCACGATCAGCAGACCGTGTTCATGATTACCCATGATGTTGATGAAGCGATCCTGCTCGCTGACCGCATCTTCTTGATGACCAACGGCCCCGAAGCCCGCATTGCCGAAGCGGTTGAAATCGACTTGCCGCGTCCGCGCAATCGCGCCGAAATCATCAAGCACCCCCATTTCTACAAGATTCGTAACTACTTGGTCGATTTTCTGGTTAACCGCTCAAGCACACTGCGCGTCCAGGAAAACGAACCCAAGGGCTTGCACTACCCCACGTCGGTTAATCCGGTGAACGTAGAGGCAGCGATTGAGCCACCCACTACCCCGCCAGAGGCAGCACCTGCTGCCGGGAAAGAAGAAAAGTTAGTTAAGTTCACACCCAAGGAGATGCGTCATGGATAAGCTCGAAATGCGTCACACCCTGCTCGCCGCCAAAGCACGTAAAAAGATGAGTTGGGACGATATTGGTAACGCGGTCGGCATGTCGCCAGTCTGGGTGGCCTCTGCCTGCTACGGAATGAACAGCGCCAACCAGGATATTGCCCATAAGCTCTGCGATACGCTTGGCGTCGATAGCGACGTCGCTGACGCCTTGATGGCCTTCCCCACGAAAGCCTGGGATGAAGCGATCCCCCAAGACCCCTTCGTCTATCGCCTGTATGAAGTGGTTGGCGTTTACGGCGAAACCCTGAAAGACGTGGTGCAGGAGAAGTTTGGCGATGGCATCATGAGCGCCATCGACTTCACCATGGAAGTCGACAAAATCGAAGACCCTAAAGGCGATCGGGTATTGCTGACGCTCAACGGCAAATTCCTGCCCTACAAGTCCTGGTAACGCCTAAATTGGCGATCAACACCTCAGCGAATCGGCTGAGGTGTTTTCGTTTCTATGCTGACCAGGGGGCGCGTCTTGGCCTTTATTCACCTATTATTAATACAGTTTACTTCCATGCCAATTCACTCAACGCAAAGGCTTATGCTATGTACAAGCTTGCTTTTTTTGTGCCTGTTGAAGACGCTGAAAGTGTTAAAGAAGCCGTGTTTGAAACTGGCGCTGGCCGGATAGGTGATTATGAAGCCTGCTGCTTTCAAACCCGTGGCACCGGACAATTTCGCCCGCTAAACGGTGCAGACCCTCATATTGGCCAAGTAGGCACGCTTGAGAAAGTGGAAGAGTGTAAAATCGAGCTGGTATGCGAGGATGAGCTGATTAAAGCAGCCATTGCAGCGCTCAAACTGGCTCATCCTTATGAAGAAGTGGCCTACGATGTCTGGCAACTTGCCGATCTCTAAAGCGCTTAGGCGCTGCCGAAATAGCGCTCGCGGTCTTCAGGCATGATGGTACTACTATGTAGCGGGTAATCAGTGCCATGACCGCCTGCGACGGCTTCACGTTCTGCAGCACTTTTCTGATCAGCCACGTTTTTGCGATCCGCTACGTTTTTACGATCAGCTACGTTTTTGCGATCAGCATAGTAGTGTTGCAACGTACGCTCTATCGTGGGGAAGGCTAGCGCGTCCCACGGAATTTCGTGCTCTTCAAATAGTGCCACCTCTAAGCTCTCCGGGCCTGCACTGAAGCCCCCCAGTAGGTCGGCTAGAAAAATCATATACACTTGATTGATATGCGGCAGGTCGATCAGTGTGTAAAGATCGCCCAACTTAACCTCAGCAAAGGCCTCTTCCCAGGTTTCCCGCATGGCGGCTTGCTGGGTAGTTTCGGCGTTTTCCATGTAGCCCGCTGGCAGTGTCCAGTACCCCTTGCGCGGGGCAATCGCCCGCTTACACAGCAGTACTTTCGAGCCGCTGATGGGCAGCGTACCCGCCACAATACGTGGGTTTTGATAGTGGATAGTGCCGCAAGCATCGCATAAGTAGCGAGAGCGGTCGTCACCTTCGGGAACAGCAAAACGGACTTTTTCACCACACTGACTACAAAAGTTCATCGCGTTTTCTCTAGGCTGAGGGAATTGGCTTCAACAAGCTTGACGTTGATCACCGCGGCTGGGTAAAAGGGAACAAAGCAAATGGAACCCCTATGTTAGAGACTCTACGCAAACAGCTGCAACAGCACACGCCTCAACGCTTAGACCACGTTTCGCTTCCTGAAGCGGCTGTCTTACTGCCGATTGTTGAACGTCCTGCCCCAACGCTGCTCTTTACCCGCAGGGCAAGCCACCTAAGCACCCACAGTGGCCAAGTCGCATTTCCAGGCGGCAAACGCGAAGCGGGCGATACCGACCTCTATGCCACCGCGCTACGGGAAGCAATGGAAGAGATTGCGTTAGCGCCAGGGCTAGTGCAACCCCTGGGGCGGCTGTCTGACGTTATTTCTCTTCACGGTATCCGTGTTACCCCGTGGGTGGGTATCATTCCTCCTGATTTACCCCTGGTGGCAGACCCCTCCGAGTTAGATGCGATTTTCGAAGTGCCGTTAAGCCACTTTTTAGACGACAAACGCACCCACACCGATGTGATTACGGTCGACGGCGTTACCCACTATGTACCCAGCTACCATGTGGATGGCCATGTCATCTGGGGGTTGTCAGCGATGATGCTAGTAGAGCTATTAGCCGAGGGATTTGGTATGCCTATTAATCTCTATCAGCGTCCGGTTGGCGCGTTGCGTCACTATCCTGAGAGAAGCAGCCGCCCACTCAAGGCCGCTCGCGCCTCTGGTACGAGAATCCCAAAATGATCGCATCTGCTCTACAAACCCCACCCGCTTTTGAACCTGCAGCACACAAAGCGCTCGTTGAAGCGCTCGTTGAACAAGGCTGGTATGTCGGCACGCAGGTGATTGACCCCGCGCTTTGCGACGCACTGCATCGTGAACTCCTGCACATGGCAGAGCACGATGCCCTGAATGAAGCAGGTATTGGTCGCGGGCAGCAGCACCATCTGCGTAAGGATATCCGCGGCGATGCGATTCACTGGCTGGATCGAGAGAGTGAAGCTCAGCGTCTCTATCTCAATGCCATGGGAGAGCTACAGCAGTCGCTTAACCAAGCGCTGTTTCTCGGCCTGTTTGAATACGAAGCACACTTTGCCCACTACCCGCCTGGCGCATTTTATCAGCGTCATTTGGATAGTTTTAAGGGACGCGCTAACCGTGTCATTTCTACCGTTGGCTACTTGAACCCCGGCTGGCCCAGCGATGGCGGCGGTGAAATGGTCATTTACCACCCTGACGATCCCACTCAAGAGGTGGCGCGTGTGGTACCTGAAGCGGGCACCTTCGCCTGCTTTTTATCCGAGTCCATTTCCCATGAAGTGCTGCCCACCCAGCAACCCCGTGCCAGCATCGCAGGCTGGTTCCGGCGTAACGCCTCTCTGGGTGGCGTGCTTGACCCGGCACATTAAATGATGCATCAGACTAATAAAGACGAGGCCACGCTGCATAGTAAAATTGCAGCACTAGAAGCGCGCAATGCGGCGCTGGAAGAGGAGAAGCGCCACTACCAGTGGCTAGCAGAAAGCACCACCGACCTGATTTCCCGCCACGCCCGTGATGGTACGTTTCTGTACGCTTCTCAAGCGGCGCGGGAGTTATTAGGTTATGAACCCGACGAGCTGATCGGCGTCTCCGCGTACCAACTCTTCCATCCTGCCGATCTAGACGACCTGCTCAGTAAATCTCCTCAGGTTTACTACCATGATGGTTTTTATCAGCAGACCTACCGGTTTCGTGCCAAAGCGGGCCACTACGTCTGGTTTGAAACCACTAGCCGTACCCGGCGGGATAGTACGACGGGGGAATTAATCGATATTTTATGCGTGTCGCGGGATGTTGGACGACGCATCCATGCCGAGGCCACGCGGGAGCGCCTGGCGCAGGTGGTCGAATCCACCACCGACTACGTGCTTTTTTTAGGCCCCAATCAACAAATCTTTGGTGCCAATGAAGCCGCCCGGCGCTGCTTTGCGTTACCTAAAGATGCCATGCAGGTCGCACTTAATCAGCTCTATCAGGCTGATTCTCTTACGTTACTCAAAGAAGTCGTTTTTCCTGCGGTGGAGCGTTACGGCTCCTGGAGCGGCGAGCTGGAAATGCGGGGCGCAAGCGGGCCGGTTCCCGTTTTAAGCGTGGTGCTTGCTCACCGCAGCCGGGGAGCGGAACCGGGACATTTTGCACTTATCAACCGCGATATCAGCGTTCGCAAAGCTGCCGAAGCCCAGGCACGGCGTCATCAAGAGCAAATTGCTCACGCTAACCGTTTAGCGGCGGCGGGGGAGCTTGCTTCCAACATTGCCCACGAAATCAACCAGCCCCTCGGCGCTATTGCTAATTACACCAGCGGAGCGCTTTTTAAGTGCCAGCAAACGCCCGAACTGCCCGCTAAAGCATTACTGCTCCCGTTGTCGCGCATTGATGAGCAGGTGCAGCGCTTGGCCCAGCGGCTTCGTCATATGCGCAGCTTTGTGCGTAAGCGCAGTCATCGCGTTCGCCCGATTGTTCTCGAAGAGGTGGTGAAAGCCGCCTGCCAATTGTGTGACTGGCAATATCAGCAGGCCAAATTAAGGCTTACCCCTTGGCTTACCCCGGGGCTACCGCGTATTTATGCAGACCCTATTGCCCTAGAACAGGTCATCGTTAATCTACTGCTCAATGCGCTGACTGCCAGCCGTGAACAGCGTAACGCTGAGCAGGTCATGGTTCGGGCTTACATGAGCGATAGTCGCCAAGTGACGCTCAGCGTAGAAGACCAAGGGCCAGGCATCGCGCCCGAACACCGTCACGCGATCTTTGATGCGTTTTTTACGACCCGCGATGAAGGGTTAGGAATGGGGCTAGCCATTAGTCGCTCGTTAATGGAGAGCATGGGGGGCGCGCTCGCCCTGCGCTCGGCGGAACCGGGCGCCACCTGTTTTGATGTTACCTTACGCGCCGAATCCCCCGCTCATAATGAACGCTAAGCATTCGCTTACTGACAATTGCGCCAGCTTAAGGAAAAAGACTTATGCCCCGCAACGACGCAAAACAGCCCACATCCGCTACCCCGCCGCTGAGCTCTATCACTTCAATTATTGCCGTGGTGGATGACGACCAAGCGTTGCGCGATTCCCTGGTATGGCTATTAGAGTCCGTTGGGTTAACGACGCATGCGTTTGCCGATGGCGAGGCGTTTCTAGCCGCTGAACACAGCGACTACGGAGCACTGCTGCTGGATGTGCGAATGCCGGGAATGAGCGGCCTGCAAGTTCAACAACAGCTGGTTGAGCATCGCACCGCGCTGCCTGTCATCATGATGACAGGGCACGGCGATGTTCCCATGGCGGTCGCGGCACTCAAAAATGGGGCGTTCGACTTTATCGAAAAGCCCTTTAACCATCAGCAGCTCATTGATGTCGTGCAGCAAGCATTGGGCAACGCTTACGAACAGCGTCGTGCTGTGCAGCAGCACCGACTACTAAAAGCTCGCTACCAGTCATTACGACCCAAAGAGCAGAACATTGTCGCTCACGTAGCAGAAGGGATGACCAGCAAGGAAATTGCTGAACACATGCAGATTAGCGGCAAAACCGTTGAGGTCTATCGGCTTCGCGCCATGAAAGCCATGGGTGCCGCTAATTTGGCCGAACTCGTGCGCCAGGCGGTAGCGTTGGAACTCGTTCCCGCCCTTACGCCAACGCCCTCACCTGACGAATAACTTAGCTGAGCGGTACGATCTGACCGTTAGCATTTTCTAACACGTCGCGCACCTGTTCATAATCGATGACGTGCCCATCCTCGTCATTATGCGCTTCAATGATGCTGACAACGTCTAGCAGGGTCTCCATGCCAAACGCTTGCTCATCAGTGGCGGTAAATGCCTGCACATAGGCCTCTCCGCCCGCTCCCCAGCCAACCTTAATCGGGGCATCAATAATATTAACCGTAGTGCCTACGGGCACGCGCCAAAATACCGACTCGATGTCTTCGGGGTGCATACGAATACAGCCTCGGCTGGCACGCATGCCAATGCCATCTGGCTGGTTTGTGCCATGGATAAGGTAACCCGGGATATCTAGCAAAATGGCATATTGGCCAAGTGGATTATCTGGCCCCGGCGGCACAACCGCTGGTGGTGGATCGCCTCGCTCGGCGGCCTCACGCCGAATAGATTCAGGCGGATACCAGGCCGGGTTTTCAAGGCGCATGGTGGTTTTGGTAATCCCCAGAGGCGTGTTGTAAGCATCGCGACCGATACCGATAGGATAGGTCTCCACCCGTGGGGTTTCGTCATCACCCACATCAGGGTAGTAATAGAGCCGAAGCTCGGCCACGTTAATTACAATTCCGGTTCGCGGCTCATCCGGCAGAATGAACTGGTTAGGTATCGTCACCTCAGTCCCTTCACCAGGCACCCAGATACTTACATCAGGATTAGCCATACGAATTTCTTCATAGCCCACATTATGCAGTCGAGCAATATCCAGCAGAGTATCCTCGCTACTCGCCGTGACGGTATACACCTCACCGACCATATTGCCCTCTTCTGGCAAAGCAAAATGTCCCTTGGGTGAATCCTCTTCACTCGCGCTAGCGGTACTGGCTAGTAGCCAAGCCCCCAGCGCAAGGCTGGTAACACCTAGCTGCTTGATACGCTGTAAAGGCTGGTAGCGCGCCATCGTCGTCATGGGTTCTCCTTTTTTATGCGGCCCCGGCATTGCCAGTACGGCCATTTGACTATGAATATGCCCATTGCCTTGAGCTGGGTCAATTCGGCAGACTGTCGCAGCTGCTTTGCATCTCAAACGTACCCATCTCTGCCATACCGTTATGATCCGTGGTTCCTGACACCTAGCGTTATTTTGAAACCGCTTACCGACGCTTTTTGAACGTTATGCCAATACTTGGAAAATAAAAAAGCCTATTAATCATCGACAAACAGTAATCGCAATAAAAAAGCTGCTTTTATCGTTGCAAAAAAGAGGGCAGCGTCTACCTTTTAAGTGTCTTAGCGCAGTGAAGCGTTAAGCAGGGTTTACTATTCCCCGTAGTTACACCCAACGATTTAACGAATTAGCCTCAGCGGCTATCAGGAGCAATAACGATCTAGCGTGCGTAAGCAGAAACCACGCTCAGGTATTAAAGAAAGATTAAAAATACCCAATGACGCGTATCGTTATTAATATTTAGACATTGACGTCTTTTCGTTATGTCTTATTGCATGGAGCAAAAGCAATGAAAATGATCAAACCTGTTTTTCTAAGCACTCTGATGGTACCGGCATTTATGTTTGCAGCCACTGCAGTCAATGCCGATGAGCATTCAGAGAAGTCTGACATGACCACATCAATGGAAGCGACGTACCTCACCAGCCAGCCAGCAGGCACTTTCCATTCTGATTCGCTGACCGGTAACCAAGTCAAAAGCTCCGTTGAAGATGATGAAGACATCGGCACCATCTCAGATTTAATTATTGATGAAGATGGCCAAATTAGAGCGGTAGTGGTTGGCGTTGGCGGCTTCCTAGGCATGGGTGAAAAAGATGTCGCTATTGAGTGGGATTCGCTTGAATTAACTAAAGACGAAGACGGCGATGACTACGTGATTCGTGTGAGTGCTTCAGAAGATGCACTTGAAAGTGCAGAAGAGTATGAGCGCGACAATGATAATAACTAATCATTGATTCGCTTCTAAAAGCCCTGGCAAATGCCAGGGCTTTTTTATGCGCTTTCTTTTATCACTAAATTTTCACCACTAAAAGAGCGCCGCAAACCACGCGGCGCTATAACGCATGTTATAAATCGTCAAACACTGTTTAGCTTTTAAGCTTCGCTTCCATGGTAATTTCTGCATTCAATACTTTAGAAACCGGGCAGTTATCTTTAGCCATTTCAGCGGCTTCCTTAAATACCGCTTCATCTGCACCACTAATAGATGCTTCAACCTCCAAATGGATTTTAGAGATATCAAAACCATCTGCGCTTTGCGAAAGCGTAACCTGAGCATTGGTATCAATGGATTCAGCAGTATAGCCTTTCTCGCCCAAAATCATTGAAAGCGCCATGGAAAAGCAGCTGGCATGGGCCGCGCCAATTAGCTCTTCAGGGTTTGTGCCTGGCTCGTCTTCAAAGCGCTTTTTAAAGGAGTAGTGGGTGGCTTTTAAAACGCCACTTTCTGTGGATACGGTGCCCTGACCATCCTTCAAGCCACCTTCCCAATGCGCACTAGCTTTACGATCCATCCTGTTCTCCTTTCCTGTGGTGTTTCGCTAATTGCATTAGTAGACACACGCTGCGTCCACTTGCTTATTCAGCGTAGCCGATTCTACTGACTATGCCGAATGTGGCGGCTAAATGCCGGCAGCGTCCTGCTCAGCACTGCGTTGCAAAGACTGTATAGAACGCTCTCCCCGCTCTTCAAAAGGGTCGCTGAGATCTACCACTATTTCTACACGGCGATTTTTTTCTCGCCCTTCAGGGGTTAAGTTAGGCGCTAACGGTTTAGTATCAGCAAAGCCTTGAATCAACAGCCGCTCGGGCAACAGCGCTTGCGTGGCAACCAGTATGTTTGCCACCGATGCTGCTCGCATAGCGGATAGATCCCAATTACTGCGGAAACGAGAAGTGCGGATAGGCACGTTATCGGTATGGCCGTGAATAGAAACGGTGCCTTCAACCGATGCCAGCAAGGTTGCCAGGTCGTTGAGCAAATCAGCAAACGCAGGCGTTACATCAGCATTGCCCGAGCCAAAGGTGCCCTGCTCAGCAATCCTGATCACCACACGAAACTGATCAACTTCTATCTCAGCAACACCATTTAACGACGATGACCTTAATAGCTCTTCTAGACTGCTGGCCACTTGAAGTGCCCTCTGCTGTCGTTGAGCATCAATCATGCTGCGCATCGTCTCAAGCTGTGGCTGCTGGGGGGTTGTGCGTTGACGAACCTCGTCAACAAAGGTGCGGTCGGGGGTGGCGGGGGAAAAATTTTGTAATACTGCACTGGTTCCCATGGGTATTTGCATGGCCTCTATGTCACGCTGAACACCAAAGGCTTTTGATAACTCATCTGCCACTCGGCGAAACTTTTGAGCGTCGATCTCTGCAAATGACAGTAAAAGTACAAAAAAGCACAGTAACAGGGTCATTAAATCTGCATAGGTCACCATCCAGGCAGGAATATTGCTCTTCTTATTAGCCATGGCTTACGTTCGCTCGCCAACAGGGCTTTTTTCGTCCGCATTCGATGCACCGCGACGCTCTGGAGGCACATAAATTGTCAGCATTTGTTCAAGAACGCGCGGATTTTTGTCCCCTTTAATTGCCAGCAGTGCATCAATCCACAGCTGCTGCATTTTGGCCTCTTGGTTCATCCTCACCCAGAGTTTCTCTGCGATGGGGTTGGCGATCATTGTGGCAATCATCGCGCCATAGAGCGTGGTTAATAGAGCAACCGCCATAGCAGGGCCAATAAGAGAGGGGTCGCCCATATTAGAGAGCATCTGTACCAAGCCGACCAACGTGCCAATCATACCCATCGCCGGGGCCACCTCACCAAACGCAGAAAAAACGCGGCCGCCTGCCTCGTTACGTTCCAGGGTAAGCAAACGCTCTTTTTCCATCATTTCTTTGATCATGTCGGCGCTGAATCCGTCGGCAAGCATTTGCAGGCCTTTTTCCAAAAATGGCGCATTTACTTCTTTATTTTCTAAGGCAATCATGCCTTCACGCCGGGCCACTTTCGACAATTCGACTAACTCTTCAATACTCTCTTGAACGCTAGGCAGTTGAAACTTAAAGGCTCTCGCCGCTGCTTTAAAGGCAAATTTGAATTGCGTAATACTGAACTTTGCCAGTACGACAAACAAACTCCCCCCAACAACTAGCAGCAGACCAGTCGGGTTCATAAACACTTCCGGTGACGTGCCCAATATCACAGCGGCACCCACCAGAACAGCAGCCCCTACCAAACCAATCAGCGTTGCGAGATCCACGGCCTTTCCTCAAAATTGTAAAAAAGTGCTTACGCACCGTTTACCGAGACAGTAAAGACTGGCTACATTACCGTCAACGCTAACTACGTCACGATACACAGATTGACATTATCGCACGGTGCCAACCTAAGAAAACTGTTAATCGATAACGCCGCACGAACTGTTAGCTTTCAGATACATTGTCTCTACACGTTTGAGTACCATAACAATCACTATAATTAATGTCATCGACATAAGGATATGCCATGTCACCGGCGGATACGCTACGCCTACTGCTGCTCTCTTCTCTCTGGGGACTTTCCTTTATTTTTATGCGCGTTGCGGTGCCAGAGCTTGGGCCTGTGCCGCTGGTTTTGGTTCGCATGGGGGTAGGGGCACTGCTACTAGTACCGCTTCTGTTGAGCCTGCACTACTTGCGGCTTATTTGGCAGCATAAAGGGCCTCTCCTGCTACTTGGCATTATCAACCATGTACTGCCTTTCTCACTGCTAGCCCTGGCAACTACGCGCCTAGAGGCAGGCTTCACCTCTCTGCTTAACGCCACAACGCCGATTTTTACCGCGCTATTAGGCGCCGCTTTTTTCGCAACCCCCGTGCAGCGCCAGCAGTACGCTGGGTTAGCCCTGGCATTGCTGGGGGTGTATATACTCTCCGCTAACCGACTGGACTTTGCGCTGGGCGGCGACGGCTGGTTTATTGTGGCCGTGTTAGGGGCAACGTTTTGCTACGGCATTGCCAGTAATTATACAAAGACACGCTTAGGGCATCTGCCCAGCCGCGTTCTTGCCGCCGGCAGCAGCGCTATGTCTGCGTTAGTGCTGCTCATACCCGGCTTACTGCTATGGCCAAGCGAGCCTGTGAGTCCTCTGGCTTGGGGCAATGCACTAGCATTAGCAGCGCTCAGCACCACGCTGGCGTTCCTGCTGTATTTCAGTTTACTCGCCAGTGCAGGCGCAACGGCCACATCAACCGTCACGTTTTTAGTACCGGTAAGCGCCCTGCTTTGGGGCTACTTGCTATTGGATGAAACGTTAAGCCTTCAGATAGTGGCCGGCATGGTCATTACCCTGCTGGGCACAGCCATCGCCACCCGGTTATTACGCTTTAAGCCTCGCGCTGCGTTGGCAGCACCTCATCCCCCACACGAATAACGTTACCGTGCCCAGTGGTTAACGTCGCATTCTGGCCAAAATATGCGCCCTTAAGGTGAGGCTGCGTGTTTAGCGCAAGCAAGGTTCTTAATGGTTCGCCCGGTGCGGGTATTACCGCCGTTTGCTGATCAACGGTGGTGATTTTGCAGCGTTGGCAGGGCTTGCGTAAGGTCAGTTCATAATTGCCCTGGTCTGAGGCTAGCGTTGTCCAGCGGTCTTCTGCCCACGCGTCTGTACACTCTATAACGATATTGGGGCGAAAGCGGTTCATGGGTATGGGAGCCTGCTCCTCGGCAATGAGCGCTTGATTTAACGCGTCTAAAGACGCAGTAGTGGTGATAAGAAAGGGGTAACCATCGGCAAAGTAGGTGTGGGCTTCTCCTCCTACTAAAAAATCTGCTTCAACCGCACGCGTAAACTCAGCTGCAAAGCGCACCATACTGATGCCTTTTGCCTGCTCGCCCAAGGCGGACTCAAGCCAGCGGGACACCTCGTCACCTTCAGGTAGCGCTTTACAGTGGTCGTCCCACACCTTCACAACACGCAGATTGCCCTTGGGCTCTGCTAAGGAAATGGCGATTGGAGCCACATTTGGATGCGAGAGCACCAGCGCATCTGGCGTGAGTGCGACCGAAATAGTGGCCAGCGCAGGCAGTTGGCGCTGGGTGACAAAACGCTGCTGGGCGTCCACCAGCATCCAACGGCGGTCCCAAGCCAGACCATGGGTATAGATCTCACTTCGGGTAACATCGATTCCCTTCAGCGATTTAACCGGGTAAACGGTAAGCTGGGTAATTTTCATGACAATCTCGCACTCGACATAGCCAATTTTTTGATGGCTTTTTTATGATTAATCGTTAATTAACAGCCTATCGAGTTTGCCAACGCGCCGCTAGCAGCCCCGAGACTAAAGCGTGTTACCCGCTTCAACTCGGTACCCCAAATCCATCACTTGGTGCTCAAGTGATTCGCCGCGAATGCGCGACAACAGCGTTTTCGCGGCGGCTTCACCGATCGCTTGCCGAGGCGTAATCACACTGGCAAGGCGTGGCGTCATCGCTTGGCCGACATCGTGACCATGAAATCCGGCAATCGCCATCTTCCCAGGGACATCGACACCATGGCGCAAACACTCAAAGTAGGCCCCTACCGCAACATCGTCATTGGTACAGAAGACACCATCGGCATTAGGATGGTCACGCTGAATTTCCTGCATAAGCGCCGCCCCGACGCTATAGGAAGAGCGCTGACTGCTCTGAAGCGTTATCGGCGTTAAGCCCTGCTCTTCCATGGCTTGGCGATAGCCTTGCTCACGCTGGCGTGTCCGCTCATCTAGGCGCACAGCCAGGTAAATCACTTGGCGCCTGCCACGGCGAATCATCTCACTCACCATGTCATAGGCGGCTTGGACGTTATCGTAACCCACCGCCTGCTGCAGCGGCGGGCGACGGGTATCCATAATTTCCACAATGGGAATGCCGGCTGTCTCCAGCATCCGCAGGCTACGTGGCGTGTGGTCACGGTCAGACAAGATAACGCCGTCCACATTATAAGAGAGCAGCGACGCCAAGCTGCGCTCTTCAAGCTCGGGGCTGTAGCCATAGTGAGAAAGCATCAAGTGATAGCCGGCTGGCTCGGTATAGGCTTCAATGCCTACGATCACGTCCGCAAATACTTGGTTAGTCAACGACGGTACCAACACGCCGATAGAGTGGCTGGTGGCACGAGACAGAAGGTCTGGCGCCCGATTGGGAATGTAGCCAAGCTGTTCGGCAACGCTAAAAATGCGTTCACGAAGGCCTTCCGACACCGTATCCGGGTCTCGCAAGCAGCGACTGACGGTCATTTTGGTTGCGTCAACGCGGTCAGCAATATCTTGTAATGTCGGGCGTTTTTTCTTCAATGGCGTCACTGACTATTCAGTTAGGTACGTAAGTCTGTTCAGTACGTAAGCCTGTTAAACATGGAAAAACTTGCTCACTCCAGAGGCCTGTTGAACACGCAGGGGCCATACCATAGCGAATAGTAAGGCCCCTCGCCTATCCCATCCTTTAGGCTAATGAACACCATGCGTAGACGCTAGCGTTGCCGTGAAGCGCTTTACAATCTCGTCGGGCGAGAGCGCAATGGATACGGTCTGCGCTTCATCACTGCTTGGCGGCTCTAAATCGGCAAGCTGACTTGCCAACATGCTGTCGCCTTTAAAGAAGTGCCCTGCCCTGGTTTCCAACCGCTCACGTAGTAGCGCGTGACTCCCTTCTAGATATAAAACTCGCAGCGCGGGGTCAGCGTCACGCAGACGATCACGATAGCGTTTTTTAAGGCCGGAACAGGCGATGACCACCGACGCATTACTCGCTTTATGCGCCGCGAACAAGTCAGCAAGCGTTGCCAGCCAGTCACGACGATCATCGTCGTTAAGCGGCGTACCGCTGGCCATTTTCGCCACATTAGCCGGTGAGTGATGATCGTCACCGTCAATAAACGTTGCCCTCAGCGCTGCCGCTAACAGTTTGCCAACATGGGATTTTCCTGACCCAGAAACGCCCATGACAAGAATACGATGTGATGGCTTATGCACTCGATACTCCTATCAATTGCCGCGCACGGCAGTCAGGTCAGGCAGCCAAGTCACGATGCCAGGGAACGCAATCAGCACCACCAGAACAACGATTAAGGCGGCGTAGTAAGGCAGCATGGCTTTTACCAGGGACTCCATCGACACCTTGCCGACGCCACACCCCACGTACAGGCAGGTACCCACCGGCGGGGTTAACAGTCCAATACCTAAAATAAAGGCCATGAGAACGCCAAAGTAAGCGGCATCGACACCTACCGATGTCACGATCGGCGCAAGCATGGGCGCCATAATCACCATGGCTGGCGTTAGGTCCATCACAAACCCCACCAGTAGCAGTAGCCCCGCCACAATCAGCAGCAGCAAAAACGGCTCCTGGGTAATCGCCTGCACTTGGCGCACTAAGGTTTGCGGCACCATGTTGATGGTCAAGAACCAAGCAATCACGGTGGCAAAGGCCAATAGCATCATCACCATACCGGTGAGCCTTGCGGTACGAATCAGCATACCAACCAGCTCAATTAGCTTAAATTCACGGTAGACCAGCAGTGAAATGGCCAGCGAATAGAGCAGCGCAGCAACGGCGGCTTCTGTGGCGGTAAATACGCCACCAATAATGCCGCCAATCACGATTACAGGAAGTACCAGGGCTAGCCAGGCAGCTTTAAACGCTTGCCACAACCGGTCCCAGCGGAATTGACGAACGCCGCCACTCTGCTTGCTCGCCAGAATAAAGGTGGTCACCATTAGCGCGGCACCAATGAGTAGGCCCGGCACAATCCCCGCGATAAACAGGCGGCTGATCGACGTCTCGGTGACGATGCCATAAAGAATCAGTGGAATGGAGGGCGGAATAATAATCCCAATCACCGACGAAACCGTGTTAATCGCCGTGGCGTTGGCAGCGGTGTAACCTTGCTGCTTCATCGAGGGAATCATCATCGCGCCGGTGGCGGCCGTATCTGCTACCGCCGAGCCGCTGATCCCACCAAAAAACATCGAGCCGGTAATCGCCACTTGCCCAAGGCCGCCGCGCATAAAGCCAACCAGTGCACCGGCCAGCTCCATTAAACGTCGTGCAATCCCGCCGTTGCTCATCACTTCGCCGACAAGAATAAAGAAGGGAATGGCCAGCAGCGGGAAGCTGTTCACGCCACGAATGGACTGCTCAATCATAATCGAGAGCGGGATATCAGAGAGCACCGCCATCACCAAGGCAGCTACTCCTAGACCAAAGGCAATCGGCAAACCAATCACAATAGATGCCAATAAGATGGCGAGAAAAATCCACAGCATGATTAACGCTCCCCTGGGAAGTCCGCCGATTGGCGATGCGGTTGACGGATAACAATCACGCTGACCCACATCCGCCAAAGCGATACCGCCGCGATAAAAATGACGCACAGCACTAACGAAAGACTGACCAAGCTTAGCGGCACGCCCATGATGGCGGAGCGCCCGCTTGAGCGCGTGAGCACTTGATAGCCACCCCAAATCATTACCAGCATCAAACCGCTAATAATCAGGTGTTGTAAGAAATAGAGCAGGTGCGCAACACGCAACGGCAAACGCCTTACCAGCGCATCAACCGCGATGTGCTCGTAGCGTGCAAACGCCGCTGCTGCGCCGATAAACACCAACCAGATAAACAGCATGCGCGCCAACTCATCGACCCAAGGCAGTGAGTGATTGAACACAGAGCGGCCAACGACATTACTGGAAACCGCGACAATTAGCGCTGCCAAAATAGCGCCAATCAAATACTCCATAGCGAGCGTTAACCAGCGGAACAGTGCAGGACCCCGGCGCGTTTCGATGTCGATTTCCAGCAGCTTACGATTGGGATCATCTAAATAAACCGACGGATCTTCCAACGTGGGCGCAGCCGAAGAGGATTCAGCGTTAGGAGGTGTTGAGGAGGGTGTCATAAGAACTCCAAGGGGCACTGACACGTCGGGCAGGCACAATGGCCTGCCCGAGAACGTGCTAAATAGTGCTTGTTAGTTGCTGCTTTCTTCGACAATCTGCTGGATTTCAGCGATCAGATCTTCACCGATACGCGGCGCCCACTCTTCATAAACTGGCTGCACGGCGTCTTGGAAAGCGGCTAACTGCTCATCGCTCAAGCGAGTGATTTGCATACCGCGTGCTTCCAACTGTTCACGCGACCAGTCGTCATACTCAGCAGAAAGCTGGATTTCGTACTCCGCTGATTGAAGTGCAGCTTCCTGAACCAGCGCTTGGTACTCAGGTGCCATGCGGTTCCAAGTGCGCTCTGAAAGCATCATGATAAATGGCGTGTAGACGTGGCGAGTTTCGGTGCCGTAGTCCTGCACTTCGTTGAAGTTAGAGGTCAGAATGGTGCTCCAGGGATTCTCCTGACCGTCCACAACGCCTTGCTCAAGTGCTGAAAATAGCTCACCGAAGGCCATTGGCGTTGGGTTGGCGCCGAGCGATTCCCAAATCGCCAGATGCACCGGATTCTGCATGGTACGTACGCTCAGGCCGCGCACGTCCAAGCCTGCAACATCCTCAGGCGACTCAATCGGGCGCGCGCTATTGGAGAGCTGGCGGTACCCATTTTCAGAGAAAGCCAGCGCTTTCAAGCCGGTGCCCTCAAACTCGTCCAGCATCTCTTGGGCAACATCACTCTGCATAACAGCAACCGCTGCTTCGCGGCTCGGCAGCAGGAATGGAAGGTCAAACACAGAAAGCGCTTGCACATAGCCGGTGGTCGCCGAGCTGGAGGGGTAGGTCATGTCCAACGTGCCAGTTTGCAGCATTTCCATCATTTGGACGTCATCGCCCAACTGGCTGTTTGGGAAAACATTGACCGTAATACGACCATCCGTACGCTGCTCAAGAATTTCGCCGAAGTACTGGCTAGAAAGAAACTGCGGCGATGTTTCAGACAGGCCAATGCCCATACGTAAGGTATGGCTTCCATGGTCAGCGACGACCTCGCCTTCAATAGCGGGCGGATCAGAAAGTTCCGGACTTTGAGCATGAGCCATGCCAAAAGTTAGAGTGGTCGCACCGACCAGAGTAAGCGTGCTGCGCCAAATCGTTGTCATGACGTTATCTCCAGAATAGTCGTTGTTGTTGGTGTGCTATTTATCAAAAGCCTATCGAATCGTATCGGCCATCAGATTAACGACGTATGTTTAAATAAATTGTTACCGGTAACATTCGATAGATGAAGGCTAGCTATCGCGTCTCGCTGTGTCAAAACAAAACGTCAAACTTGCGACCAACGTCTAGGGATAGCTACTCTCTGTCTTGCAGGCTACATTACGTGCTATGCATTCTGTCCCGGAGTCGACATGCCAGCGCCAGACCCTTGTACCGAGCTTGAGCTAGACCACCAGCTCTGCTTTGCGCTCTATTCAACGTCACTGATGATGACCAAAGTTTATAAACCGCTACTTAAAGAGTTAGGGCTTACTTACCCTCAATACCTTGCCATGCTAGTTCTGTGGCAAGAAGATGGCATTACCGTTGGCACATTAAGTAAGCGCTTACTCACTGACCCAGGCTCCTTAACTCCGCTGTTAAAGCGGCTTGAAAATGAGCAACTCCTCGTCCGTCAGCGTAGCCACCAAGACGAGCGAGTCGTCGAATTATTCTTAACGCACAAAGGCCGTTCACTGAGAGCGCAGGCCCGCCATATTCCCAGCTGTATCGTCAACGCCAGTGAAAAATCCGTGGAAACCCTGACTCAGCTTAAAGAGGATTTAGCCCAATTGCGCGAAAGCCTACAGAAGTTTCAGTAACTGAGTTTCAATAACAAAGTTCCAATAACCCCGCAGGCACCCCCTTGAGGTGCCTACTTTTTCCATCAATTTACTTGCGCGCAAAATAAAGCTGCACTAAATTAAAGTCGCTACACATGTCATTCACTTACAACAACCACCTATAGGAAATAACGTATGTCTATCGAAACAATTGCTTACCGCGCTCACGCTACAGCTAATGGCGGCCGCGAAGGCCATGCTAAATCCTCTGATGGCGCGCTGGACGTTCAGCTCAGCACACCTAAAGAGTTAGGTGGCGCAGGCGGTGAAGGCACCAACCCTGAGCAACTGTTTGCAGCAGGCTACTCGGCTTGCTTTTTAGGCGCTCTTAAGCACGTGGCAAGCCAGGAAAAAGTGACGCTACCCGAAGATACTCAAATCGACGGCAGTGTGGGTATTGGCGCTATTCCTACCGGTTTCGGTATCGAAGTGGAGCTTAAAATTAGCCTGCCTGGCTTAGAAAAAGATGTAGCGCAAACATTGGTCGATAAAGCTCACATCGTTTGCCCCTACTCTAATGCTACCCGCGGCAATATTGATGTCACACTGACCCTGGTTTAATCACCCAGCGCTCCGTCCACCGTCTTGCCTGCGTGCAAGGCGGTACTGCCACAGCCCTTTTTAATCATTGCCCATCTGTCTATTTTATTAATAGGCTAACGAAATCACCGTGTGACTCTTCTTGTACGTCCCCACATATCGATAGCCCAATCAGCTAGTCTAAGAGTCTGCACAGCTTTTTTTCATCTGTTTAACAGCGAGGCGACTATGAGCGATACGACCTACACGCCACCACGCGTATGGAAGTGGGAACCTGGGAACGGTGGTCAGTTTGCCAACATCAATCGTCCTGTGGCGGGCGCCACTCACGAGAAGCCGTTACCCGTCGGCAAGCACTCGCTGCAGCTATACTCGCTGGCAACCCCCAACGGCGTGAAAGTCACCGTGATGCTTGAAGAGCTGCTCGAAAAAGGCATTAAAGCGGCAGAGTACGACGCGTACCTGATACAGATCGGTGAAGGCGACCAGTTTGGCAGCGGCTTTGTGGAGGTGAACCCCAACTCCAAAATTCCGGCGCTGATGGATCACAGCGTTAATCCGCCCCAGCGGGTATTTGAGTCAGGCGCTATTTTGCTGTACCTGGCAGAAAAATTTGATGCCTTCTTACCCGCAGATCCGGCCAAGCGCACCGAATGCCTCTCGTGGCTATTTTGGCAAATGGGCAGCGCACCGATGCTGGGCGGCGGTTTTGGCCATTTTTATGCCTACGCGCCAGAAAAATACCAGTACCCTATTGATCGCTACACCATGGAAGTGAAGCGTCAGTTGGACGTACTGGATCGGCATTTAGCAGAAAACCGCTTTATGGCAGGCGATGAGTATACGATTGCCGATATGGCGATCTACCCATGGTACGGGGCGCTGGTGAAAAACCGCGTTTACGAAGCCGCTGAGTTTCTTGAGGCACATACCTACCAGCATGTTATACGCTGGACTGAAGAAATTGACGCGCGCCCTGCCGTTCAACGAGGCCGCATGGTCAACCGTACCTGGGGCGAGCCAAGCGAGCAGCTCCCTGAGCGTCACGATGCCAGTGATTTCGATCAACTGCAGATCAATAGCTAACTGTCAGAGTGAGTACTGCAAAGGATGGCGGTACTCACGCCACCAGTTGGCATAGGAACTGTTATGAGGCGCAAAACCGCCTTCATCCGGGGCGCCATCTTGCCACCAAACGGGGCCACGCTCGCCAAGTGCCTCTTTGGCCGCTTGCACGCCCTCGCGGGCTTGGCGCAGTGCAGTTTCGTCGTTTTGCTGTTGAGCGCTACGCACCGCTCGCCTGGCTTTCATTAACGACTTAATATGGGTGCGTTTTTCATCTTCGCTAAGGCCAGGGTCGGTACAGCGCCATAGCCGATTTTTAGCGACGAAGTAGCGTCCATCTGGCGTATGTGGGTATTTATTGGCCATACCGCCCTCTTCTTACTTAAGCATGCTTATTGATTCAGAAGCGCTTAGTCAGCGTGACTGCACCAAATTTATCCTGCTCATCTTGCCCGTCAAACTCACGGGTTCGCTGAACCGCTGAATAGGTGACCTGCCAATCTTCCCACGCTAGCGCAAGCCCAGCCGAGGCATCGGCAACCCACTCTTTGCGATCAACCGAATGGCTATTAGAGAACGTATTGCCGTCCAACGTAAGGTTTTGGGCCATATAGTAGCCCTCTATATTAGCAAACAGGTACCACTGCCAACCCTTGCTGCCACGCAAAAGATGGCGACTGCCAGGATTAGGTGTCAGTGTGGGTATGCCTTGGGCATCGTCTCCCCAGCGAACACTGTAGCCTGCGCTTGCGTAGGTATATAAGTTACCCAGTGCGGCACCAACGCTTGGCCCATGGGAGAACTGCTTTCCCGCTAACGGAATATCGTGCCACCACTGGCGGCGCAGCGTGAGGTTGACCAAAGGCTCATCGCCCAGTTGGTTCGACCAACCACGGGGGCGGTCGCTATCGGTAACGCGATGTACTTCTCGCTGGATACTGTCTGCAAGAGAAGATGGCCCCACCAGGCCGATATCAACATGTAGGTCGGTTGCCTGAGTCCAACGGCCAGTAGGCACGTCTTCATAAAGCGACAAACCTGCATAAACAAGCCCTGCATAGGGGCGGTCATCTTCGATTAAGCGCCGCTGCTCAATCTCATTGGGCGTATAAATCTGATGAATAAGACGATATGAGGCCCGATCCGCTTGGCTAATCAGCGAATCGGGTAAGACGGCAGCAAGGCGTTGCGTCCAGCTTTGGGACTCTGGTGTAAATGTCCAGTTTAGCTCAAAGCCGCTGGTATAGTGCCCGTCGTCGCTACTGGCCAAGCCATCGTTTTCAAACGTTAATGAGAGTGAACTATCATTCGCCAGCACCACACCTGGCAGCAGGCTTAGCGGCAAAACAGCTGTCAGCACTGTTCTGCATAACGCAGAGGATTTTTTCATCGCTCGTTCCTTGAGTACGTTGGGGTAGGGGTCGTTTGCTAACAAACAGGTGTGATTGTATGTAATTGTACAAATAGATAGCAAGCGTACTTCCTGGTCATTAACCATAGCCGTCCGATCCCACCTACGTTTATTACTACGCTCTAGCACTTTCAATAACTCGCCTGTGATGTACCTCTCGCTGCCCATCTCCGCTTTACGAAATATCTAGCGATCGCGCAGTAGCCACTGAGGGGTAATCTCATGCTGGCCATTCTCGTCGGTAATAAACAGCGAACCGTCGCTAATCATGACGGCCCAGTTAATAGCACGGGGAAGATCTGCTGCAACAGTGGATAAGGCTTCTTGGGGCAGCCCGGCCACATGGACATTTTTCAGTGCTGCCACGGCAGGTAATACTTTGCTTTCCCAAATATCGACCCGCCCATATGCCAGGAGCGAGACCCGCTCAGCGCGGCGCGAACACCAGGTAAGACGCTCCGCA
Organism: Vreelandella venusta; assembly: GCF_044809155.1. Lineage (GTDB taxonomy): Bacteria > Pseudomonadota > Gammaproteobacteria > Pseudomonadales > Halomonadaceae > Vreelandella > Vreelandella venusta_B. The sequence continues at coordinate 838,110 of NZ_CP085241.1, read as the reverse complement.
TCCGGGAGCCCTACCTCTACCCAGTGCAACACTCGGCCGTCTAGGCTTTTTTCCCACAAAGCTGGTTCATCCACATCGGAAAGCCCGCGCCCAAAGGCCAGTGCCTCGCTGTACCAGAGTATGTAAGCAATCAGACGCGCGCACATCCGGTCTTCAGTTTCTGACGGGTGGCGGGCCACGGTAAACCGCAGCGTTTCATAAACATTGCGGTCAAGGTCGGTAAGGTTGATATCAACTTTGTAGGGGGTAGCACTCAACGCCATTGGGAATATCCATCTCGAATTTGCGTCAGTGTAGCGGATTTATCGAAACGATTTATCAAAACACAAGGTAGCCGTGCGCTAAATCTTAGGGTAATCCGTTAAAGCCAGCGTTTAGCAACACAGCGGTGCCGTTCAAGCAATGCTCAGCGTACCTAAGAAGGACAGGCACTTTCTCGCGGTACATAAAAGAGGGGTGACGTCGCCGCCACCCCTTCCTTAATCACCGCTTGAAAGCTGAAGATTAAAAGTTGGGTTTACGCTTCTCGACAAACGCGCTCATGCCCTCTTTTTGTTCCTCGCCTGCAAAGCAGAACGCAAACAAGCTGGTTTCCAGCGCCAAGGCGCTATCAAGGTCTTGATCCAAGCCATCGTGAACGGCCTGCTTAGCACCGCGCACCGACAGCGGGCCGTTGCCTTTCAGCTGCTTGGTGAGCTCTTCCACATAGCTTTCAAGCTCTGCCTGGGGCATCACGCGGTTAACTAGCCCAATACGCAGCGCTTCCTGGGCATCAATTTTGCGCCCCGTAGTGACGAGGTCAATCGCCATGGCGGGGCCAACGCGGCGCGGTAAGCGCTGGGTACCACCAAAGCCAGGAATCACGCCTAGCAATACTTCAGGCTGCCCGAAAACAGCGTTATCGCTAGCTACCGCCCAGTCGCAGGCCAGTGCCAGTTCGCAGCCGCCGCCAAGGCAAAACCCATTAACAAGCGCGACCACCGGCACGGGTAACGTTTCTAAGCGTTTAATGGTGCGCAGCGCCTGGCTTGCGAACGCACGGGCCTCCTCAGGGGTTTTATCGCGCATTTCCGTGATATCAGCCCCGGCAACAAACGACTTTTCACCGGCGCCGGTAATTAGCACGGCGCGCAAATGGGGGTGCGCCTCTAGCTCAACAAGGTGTGATTCCAACGCGCTTAGCACCTCGCTATTCAGCGCGTTAAGTGCCTTAGGACGGTTAATCGTCAGGCGCACCACACCGTCGTTATCAATTTTCTCAATGACTGCGTCGCTCATGCTGGCTCCTTAATTGTTATTACGCATTAAAGTGAATACCTAACAACCCTAGCGAACGCTTGGTTGGTAGGCAATCACTTCTTTTGTCGAGCCTAGCGGCGTTGACGATGTTATTCGTATATATGGAAGCCGCGACCGCTTTTACGGCCCAAATAGCCCGCATCGACCATACGCTTTAGTAGCGGGCATGGGCGATACTTGGGGTCGCCAAAGCCTTCTTGAAGCACTTCCATAATCGCCAAGCAAACGTCTAACCCAATCAAATCAGCCAGCGCCAGCGGTCCCATGGGGTGGGCGGCGCCTAGCTTCATCGCTTCATCAATCGCTTCAGGGGTGGCGGTTCCTTCTTGAACGATAAACGCAGCTTCGTTAATCATCGGCACCAGCAAGCGGTTAACCGCAAAGCCCGGCGCGTCGCCAATCGGCACCGCCGTTTTGCCTAATGCCTTGGTGAGCGCTTCAATGCGAGCAACGGTAGCATCGGAGGTCTGCTCAGCACGAATCACTTCCACCAGCTTGAGCACCGGCACCGGGTTGAAAAAGTGCATGCCCACCACCCGCTCGGGGCGCTCGCAGACGGCGGCCAAGCGCGTCAGCGAAAGCGACGAGGTGTTGGAGGCTAAGATAGCATCGTGGCTTAAGTGGCTAAGATCACGAAACAGCTTTTCCTTGAGCGCGGGCTGTTCTGGCGCGGCTTCAATAATAATGCTGCAGTCGCTGAGGGCTTCTAGCGCCGTGGTGGTGGAGAGCCGCGCTAGGGCATCACGCTTGTCGGCTTCGCTGATTTTTTCTTTCGCGACCAGCTTGCCAAGCCCTTTATCAATAGCGGCTTGGGCGCGGGTTAGCTGCTCGTCGGCCACGTCGTAAAGACGCACGGTGAATCCACTAGCCACTACAACTTGGGCAATCCCCTGCCCCATGGTACCGGCGCCGACTACGCCTATATGTTGGTCATTCATAGCTCTGTTCCTTTGATTAGTGCTGCTTGGCTTCTTCGCGCAGAACAAACTTCTGAATCTTGCCAGTGGAGGTCTTGGGCAGCTCGCTGAAGATGATCGTCTTCGGCACTTTGTAGCCCGCCAAGTGTTCACGACAGTGGGCGATAATATCGGCCTCGGTCACTTCCCCATAGCCAATTTTCAGCTTCACGAAAGCACAGGGCGTCTCGCCCCATTTTTCGTCGGGCTTGGCGACCACAGCGGCCTCTTCTACGGCAGGATGGCTATAAATAGCGTCTTCCACTTCGATGGTAGAGATGTTTTCACCGCCGGAGATAATAATGTCTTTAGAGCGGTCTTTGATCTCGATGTAACCATCGGCATGCCAAACCGCTAAATCTCCCGTATGGTACCAGCCCCCTTCCAACGCGTTGGCGGTGGCGTCCGGGTTTTTCAGATAGCCCTTCATGACGTTATTGCCGCGCATTAAAATTTCGCCGATTGTCTGGCCATCTTTGGCGACTGGCTCCAGGGTCACCGGGTCGGCCACACAGAGCGCTTCCAGCATGTGGTAACGCACGCCTTGGCGGGCCTTAATTTTAGCGCGCTCTTCCAGCGGGAGTTCATTCCACTCCTCACGCCAGGCACATACCGTCACCGGGCCGTACACTTCGGTCAGGCCATAAACGTGAGTGACTTCAATACCCAGCTTCTCAACCCCCGCAATCACGGAGGCAGGCGGCGCAGCTCCCGCCGTGGTGACCTTCACAGGGTGATCAAATTCGCGCTTCTGGTCAGCGGCGAGGTTCACCAGGCCATTGAGGATAATCGGGGCGCCGCTAAAGTGGGTCACCTTTTCATCCACAATAAGATCATTGATGCGCTTTGGATCAACTTTGCGCAGGCACACGCTTACCCCGGCGTTAGCGGCAATCGTCCAGGGGAAACACCAGCCGTTGCAGTGGAACATCGGCAGTGTCCAGAGGTAGACCGGGTGGTGGGGCATGGCCCACTCTAAAATATTGCTGACCGCATTTAAGTAGGCGCCACGGTGGTGGTACACCACTCCTTTCGGCTTACCAGTAGTGCCGGAGGTGTAGTTAAGCGAAATCGCCTGCCACTCGTCGCTAGGCAGTTGGTAGGCATACTCTGGGTCGCCTTCAGCAAGCAGCGCTTCGTACTCTATCTCGCCGATGCCTTGTGTTTCGCCGAGAAACTCCACATCAGCAACGTCGATAATCAGCGGCTTTTCGTCTAGCAGGGCGACGGCATCGTTGATGACGCCTGCAAACTCAGGGTCAACCAGAATGGCTTTTGCTTCGCCGTGGCTCAGCATATAGCTAATGGCTTCAGCATCGAGGCGAATATTCAGGGTATTCAGCACGCAGCCCGCAAGCGGCACGCCGAAGTGTGCTTCAAACATTGCCGGAATGTTGGGCAGCATGGCCGCGACCGTTTGGCCGGGCTGAATACCGCGCTTTTCAAGGGCGGAGGCAAGCTGGCGGCAGCGGGCCCACGTTTCTGACCAGGTACGGCGGGTGCTACCATGAACCACCGCCGGAAAATCGGGATAAACAGAGGCTGAGCGTTCAATAAACGTCAGCGGGGAAAGCGCGACATGGTTGGCAGCCGTGGGTGATAAGCCTTGATCGAAAATGGAAGCGTTCATAAATCACCTTATGTATGAATAGTTAACGATGTACTGCGTTTTTTATAATTTAGCGCTGAGCTTGCTCGTCCGTTTCTTTCTCAGGCTCAGGCTCACGCCCAAACAGGTTTTGCTTTTGTACGAGCATGTAAAGCACGACGCCTGCGGCTAATCCCCAGCCTGCACCATAAACCGCTAGCACAACCGCCATGGTGCCCGCCACGCCGCGCTCTGCGGTGGTTTTGGTCTGTTCGATGCCCACCATTAGGCAAATATAGCCCGTGAGCAGCAGGGTAAGCGAAAGGGCGATAGGCAGTACCGGCTGAAACATGCTGACCAGCGGCAGCGTAAAGAGCGCAAGAAAACCGGTAATCCAGAAGGTGCCACCGCCGCTATAAATAGACTCCATGGCATTGCGGCCATTTTTATAACGCTCGGCCATGGTGGCAGTCACCGCCGTCCAAATAGGGCCTGCTAACCCTGGGTAAGGCGCGAAGAAGGCGTGCATGCCATTACGAATGGCCGTGACATGATGAATGCGGTCGGTGCTGTAATCGATTTTTTCATCGCTGCGAATATGGTCGACGCGGGACATCAGCGTGCGCCCCACCACAATGTCACCAAAGGCGATGACGTAAGCAATCACCGCGGTAGGCACGGCTAACATAAATACATCAATACTCGGAAAGCCTACGACGAACGGCAGGTAGCCCCACATGTCGGTGAAGTTTGGCTGGGTAATCCCCCACTCGATGGTTGGGCGCGGATATTCCCCAATGGCCCAGGCAATTAAGATAGCGGCAACCATGCCCGGCACCATGCCGTAATTAGCGATTTTCCGCATAATCGCGTGGTCTTGTACCCAGCGCTTAAAAGCCACAGAAAACAGCATAAAGATCGCGATTAGCATACCGGCAATTAGCGAAACGGGGGTTTCAGCCAAGCGGCCGCCCTGCTGTATCTCGCCCGTGATCGCCGCAATACCCGCGCCGATAATAATCCCGGCTTGAAGGGAGTTAGGCACCAAGTGAACCAGCTTACGCCCTAACCCTGTTACCCCCAGGATGAAGAAGATCAAGAAGACGAGAAACTGCAGCGCGAACAGCGCCTGGATCGCCTCGGGGCCGGGTTCAAAATCCCCCAAAAACACTAACACCACCGGCACCGCTGGGGTAATCCACCCAGGCACCATGGGTACCCCTAGCAGGGCGGGGAGCATGAAGCCAACGCCGCATACCACCACAAAGGCGAGTGCTACGTCGTAGGGAAGGCCCAGGTACTGCTCTAAAAGAGGAATCATGGCCAGGCTGACCACAAACATAATCAGCCCTTGAATCATCTCCGCCATTTCCCAGCGGTAATGGATAAACGGCAGGCGCACTTTAAAGGGCCCTGCAGGCCAGTAGGGCTGCTCTTCGCCGTGCTGGCGGTGCTTTAACTGCATAACATACTCCTTGGGGTTTTAAGCATTGTTGACTTGTTTTTCCCACTGAACGGCCGCCCGATTGGCACGACCATCCCACCGGCGCGCTTTTAAACGACCGTTTTATTGTTGGCTAACGTAAGCCGCCGACCTGTTAGGGTCGGCGGTTAAGATGGTGGGAGCAGCGACTGCCCAGTAACGCTATATGGCTGGGTCGAAGTCGCTCAGGCACTGCATGCCAGATTCGATAATCGCGCGTTGAGCACGACCCACCGGCAGCCACTGCGTAATAACGAAGTGCGCGCTGCACAGTTTGGCGGTATAAAACGGCTCGTCACTGCCATCGCTCATCGCTTTTGTCGCTTTCAGCGCTGCTTGGCCCATTTGCCAGGCACACAGTACGTGGCCAGCAAGGTTCAGGAAGGGAGTGGCATAGGCTTGTACAGCATCAGGGCCTTTTTCTGGGTCGCTACCCTGTTCAAGCACGCTCACCATAGCGGCACGTAAATCTTCAGCACCCGCAGCTAGTGCGTCGCCCAGTGAGGCTAAAGAAGCTTCGGCCTGCAGCGCGCCAGCGGTGCTGTGCACCTCATCAATCAGCGCCGTGAGTGCCGCCCCGCCATCGCGCTGCAGCTTGCGCCCCGCTAAATCCAGCGCCTGAATGCCGTTAGTGCCTTCGTAAATAGGCGCAATGCGCGCATCACGCAGCAGCTGGGCAGCGCCGGTCTCTTCCACATAGCCCATGCCGCCGTGCACCTGCACGCCCATTGAAGCGATATCCACGGCTTGGTCGGTTGAAAAGCTTTTGACGATAGGGATTAGTACGTCGGCACACGCCTGAGCCGTTTGGCGCTCGGCATCGCTTTCGCTATGGCGGGCAAGGTCAAGTTGGCCCGCGCAGTAAAGCGCCAATGCGCGCAGAGCATCGGTACGGGCGCGCATAGAGAGCAGCATCCGGCGTACGTCTAGGTGGTCGCTAATGGCACACTCATTGCCTCCACGAGCCTTAGGCGAGCGCCCCTGAATGCGGTCTTGGGCATAAGCAACGGCGTGTTGGCAGGCACGTTCGGCCACACCAATGCCTTGAATACCCACCTTATGACGCGCTTCGTTCATCATGGTGAACATATGGTTGAGCCCGCGTCCCTCTTCGCCCACCAAATAGCCGATAGCACCGCCCTTTTCGCCGAAGCTGAGGGTGCAGGTAGGCGAGCCATGAATGCCCAGCTTGTGTTCGATGGAGGCGCAGGTAACATCATTTTGCTCACCCAGGGAGCCATCTTCGTTCACTAAAAATTTAGGAACTAAAAAGAGGGAGATACCTTTATTGCCTTCCGGTGCATCGGGCTTACGCGCTAATACCAGATGGATAATGTTTTCAGCGGCGTCGTGCTCACCCCAGGTGATATAGATTTTCTGACCGCTGATACGGTAATGCTCGCCTTCAGGAACCGCTTTGGTGCGGACTTTGGAAAGGTCTGACCCCGCTTGGGGTTCGGTGAGGTTCATGGTACCCGTCCAGGTACCTTCCACTAACTTAGGGAGATAGGTGGTTTTAAGCACATCGCTGCCATGATGGGCTAACGCTTCGATAGCCCCCGCCGTAAGCATCGGGCAAAGCCCCAGCGCCATATTGGCCCCATGAAGCATTTCTTGGACGGCGCTTGCCACCACTTCAGGCAGGTTTTGGCCGCCTAACGCTTCAGAAACGCCAATACCGTTCCAACCGCCCTCAACATACGCTTGGTAGGCCGCAGCGAAGCCTTCTGGCGTGGTGACACTGCCATCGACATGACGTTTAGCGCCCTGCTGGTCGCCAACGCTGTTGAGCGGCCCCCACACGTCGCCTGCCAGTTTTGCCGCTTCTTCCAGCACTGCTTCAACAAGATCAGGGGAAGCTTCTTCAAAGCCCGGCAGCGCAAGCGAACGGTGCGCCAACATCTCTTCCAGTACAAAGCGTAGATCGCGTACCGGCGCGGCATAATAATTCATGGCAAAACCTCAGGCAAAAACGTGATAATCGGCGATTAGCAAAAACACTACACAAGATAGTAGTTTCACTACTTTTATCACGCCATTAGCCCAAGGTCTCACCTTGGCAAATAATAGCCGCTATTTATTGACGCTGCTCACCTGCTCCACGTCATCATAATAGGTAATATGCAATGCATCTTCGGCAGGTGGCCCTACTACAGGCTCTGCCACGTCGACCTCAGGAACAACGTCAGACAGATCTTCTAAATGCTCGTGCTCAAGGGCGCCTTGCACAAGCTCCTCGGTAACCACCAGCTCGGCCCCTGCACTGGACATGGGCGTAGTGGCAGTAAACGGCGCCACCGGAACGGGGGCTGGACGAACGCTGCGCCGCCAGCTGAAAAACAACACAAAAAATAGACTAAGCGAACCAAAGGCCCAAAACAGCCCGGCATCGCCCATGGCGGTCATCACCGGAGAGATCATCAGCGGGCTGATCGTCGCGCCAATGGAGTTAATCAATAGAAGCCCCTGGCTCATACGCACTAGCGCCCCCGCTGGTGCACGGTCAGCCGCGTGGCTAACCGCTACCGGGTAAAGCGCAAACACCCCACCGCCCAGCAAAAATAGCAGCACCGCCAACAGCGGCGTTGAAAGCGGCAGCCACAGCATGGCCGCTGAAATCACCACGCAAAATGCGCTAATGCCAATCAGCACCATCTGGCGGTCGTGGCGATCCGACCAGCGGCCAATCGGGTACTGCAGTAACATGGCGCCCAAGATCACCACGGCCATCATTTGGCCGACTTGGTTAACGCTCATGCCGATACGCTGCAGGTAAAGCGGCAGCAGCGTATACGCCGCCGCAACGACCATCCCCGAGCCCAAGCTTCCCATCACACCAGTGGGGGTCATGGTAATCAGCCGAAGCGGTGGCAACGGTTCAGCGTGCTCAATAATCGGCGAAACGCGCGGAATCATCGCCATCGGCAGTACGGATAAAGAGGCTAACAAGCCAATCACCATAAACGGTGACGTATCGCCCATGGCGCTCGTCACGCCCAGCAATAGCTGGCCCAGCACACCCGCGGCGTAGAGTGAAATCATATACATTGCCAGCAGGCGGCCACGTACTTTCTGGTCGCCCGAGGTTAGCAGCCAGCTTTCAATGACTAAGTACACGCCCACCGTGGCCCAACCACCTATTAAGCGCAGCCCAAACCAGGCCCAAGGGTCAAAAAAGAGCCCTTGCAGCAGCACGGTGACCGCCACCAGCGAAGCAAAACTGCCGTAAGCGCGAATATGGCCAATGCGCAGCAGCAGGCGGTCATTAAACATCGCCCCCAGCGCCAAGCCGATGAAGTAAGCAGAAGAGACAACCCCGATGACCGTGGCAGATTCACCTGCAGCGTCCAAACGCACGGTAATTAAGGTGGCAAGAAAACCGTTGCCAATCCCAAGAATAAACAGCCCTAATAGGGGCGCCAGCGCCATGGCCAGCAGTTGCCGCGACATGCGTACCTCACCTTGCCAGATGGTTAATGTGTAGCCGTTTAAACGCCTATCACATCTGGCAGGCAAGAAAACGGGGGCGCAATTATTGCTTGCGTTGCCATAAAGTCAACGCTTTTTCATACCCAAACCAAGCATCTTAGTGTTTTGTGAGAATTACCGTATCGTTACCAGGAAATTCCACTGACAATCCCTGTGTGACTGACCACCAGCGAAAGGTGGCTTCGCTAAAAAAGCTCACGTGGGTTGGGTCGTTAATATAGTGCCAGCGGCTAAACGCTTCCTGGCTAGTGACACGCTTGGTCATCAGCCCAAGATAGCCGCCCGGCGTAAGATTTGCGACCAGCTGCGAAAGTACCTCGCCAGGCGCGGCAAGATGCTCAACGACTTCGGTGGCGGTAATAAAGTCATAGCTGCGATGTAGCACTTGCTCGTCGGGAGCGTAGTAAATATCGTAAATCGCCATGGCATGTCCGGCCTCTTCAAACATCAAAGAAAGCGTCGGGCCAGGGCCTGAGCCAAAATCCAACCCCGTCGCCCCGGCGCTAAGCTTGGCACGCATTGGATCAAATAAACGCCCTAAGAAGCGTCGATATCCCGTATCATGCGGCGAATTCTGATGCTGATCGTACTCGGCTTTCTCCTCCGCTGCGCTCACATGCTGCTCAAGGGGCACAAACACTAGCGCACACGTGGCACACTGATAGTAGTCACGACGGCGGTCCTGGTGATAAAGCGCTGGTTCAGGTGAAGTGCATAGCGGGCAACGTCGCATCATCGTATTCTCTTGTTTTACGTTTGGATTAAGGAAAGTGGCATGCTCACAGGTTTAGATCATCTGGTGGTGACGGTGACCGATATGGGTCGCGCAGTCGATTTTTACTCCCGTGTACTGGGGCTGGATGTCCGTTACCGGGATGCCCAACGGGTAGATTTAATGCTCGGCGATACCGCCCTGCGGCTACACCAAACGGACACGGATATCGCCCCTGTATCCGCTACCCCTACGCCAGGAAGTCTCGACTTATGCTTACGCTGTCAGCTACCGCTTGATGAGTTTAAAGACCACTTGGACGCGCTGGCGATCGATGTAGAGCTAGGCCCCGTGGCACGCCAGGGCGCCAACGGCCCCATCGAATCCATTTACCTGCGCGACCCGGATGGCAACCTGCTGGAAATTTGCCGCCCTTCATCCCGCGACCAGCAGGCTAATGCCTATTAATGCGATGCCCGTCTGACCGCGCTATCATAGCGGGTTCAAACAGTGCGCTCAGGCGTTTGTTGATAGCCGATATTGAATAGTAGATAAGGAACCGTCATGCGCGATAACGCCAATGAGGCGCCAATTGAGGGCGAAGTGATCAATAGCGACACTCACTCAGAGCAGTCAGACAAAGCGCCATCATCGCCGCCCGACACTACCATGGCTATGGTGATTTACGCGCTCTACTTAGCGAGCTTTGTGGTGGGCTTCACATCGATTATCGGCGTGATTATTGCCTATGTATATAAAGGCAAAGGGCCCGTTTGGCTGGACGAACATTACCGTTACCAAGTGCGCACTTTTTGGATCGGCTTACTCTACGCCAGCATAGCCACTCTTCTTACCCTTGTACTGGTGGGCTTTCCACTGCTGTTAGCATTAGCGGTCTGGTTTATTGTGCGCTGTGTTAAAGGCTTCAAAGGTCTTCAGGAGAAGCGTGCGCCATCTAATGTGGATAGCTGGCTGCTTTAAGGTATGACCCAAGACGCCCCCTCCGCACGCAAACGCCTTTCCCAAGCCAGCGCTATCGCCTGGCTGTGGAAATCACTCGCCTCCTGGCCACTGGCAAGGCTATGGCGCTGCGCCACTCTACTCGGCCCCCAAGTGTATCGCTTTAGCAAACGAGAGCGGCAAGTCACCGATATCAATCTTAAGGTGGTATACCCAAACGCTTCGTCAAGCGAGCGCAAAGCACTCGCCAAACAGAGTTTAAAACACTCGGCCGCCACCATGCTGGAGCTTGGCCACGCCTGGATGGCCGTGCCGGAAAAAGTGGATGCCAGCATTCTCGCGGTACATGGTCGCGATAAACTGGACAGCGCCCGGGCGGAAGGCCGCGGCGTGATTGTATTAGCCCCCCATTTTGGCAACTGGGAAGTGCTGAACTTCTGGCTATCCAGTCACTTCCCCTTCACCGCCATGTACGAGCCGCCCAAAATTGCCGATTTAGAGCCAATAACCCGCCATGGTCGTGAGCGCATGGGTGCACGCTTGGTGCCTACCAACCCACGGGGGGTCGCAGCGCTACTCAAAGCCCTTAAACGCAGCGAGGCCATTGGCATTCTGCCCGACCAGGAGCCTGCCTGGGGAAGCGGTGTGTTTGCGCCCTTTTTTGGGCGCAACGCCTACACCGCCACGCTGCTACCCAAACTTGTGGCCCGTACCCAAGCGCGTGTTGTGACAGGGGTGGCACTTCGAGTACCGGGTAAAGGGTTTGAAATTCACTTTCTAGATGCCGATGAACGTGTGTACAGCGACGACGATGTTGCCTCTGCCACCGGCGTCAACGCCAGTGTAGAAGCCTCAATTGCCCTGGAGCCAGCTCAGTACCAGTGGGAATATAAGCGCTACCGTAAGGTAGTCGAAGAGCAGCAGAGGCTACCCAACGCGAATGACTTCCGGCTCTATTGAACAAGGTAACTTATGAATCAGCCTAATACCCTCAACGAAGATACGCGCCCGCCACAAATTATTTACGCGCTCTACTTGGCTGGGTTAGTAACGGCCAATATAACCCTGCTGATTGGTGTCATTGTGGCGTACGTTTACCGAAAAGAAGCACCTTCTTGGCTTCAGCCCCACTACCGCTATCTCATTCGCACCTTCTGGATGGGTTGCCTCTATTTTATTATTACGTTCACGTTGAGCATAACGGTAGTCGGCGCTCTGCTGTGGCCTCTTTTAGCGATATGGCTAGCGGTGCGCTGCATACTAGGCTGGCTGGCCGTGCGCAAAGGCGAACCGCCCGCACGCCCTGGCAGCTGGCTCTGGTAATACGTGGGTGAGGATTAGGTCACTTTATTCATCGCTGTGCCGGGCATAGACGTCGTCCAAACGCTCAATGTCATCTTCGCCTAGGTAGCTGCCCGACTGCACTTCGATCAGCTCCAAAGGGATTTTGCCCAGGTTTTCCAAGCGATGCGGCACTCCAATAGGAATGTACGTGGACTGGTTCTCACTGACTAAAAAGGTTCGCTCATTAATAGTGACTTGCGCCGTACCGCTGACTACGACCCAATGCTCGGCTCGGTGATGGTGACGCTGTAACGACAAACGTCCGCCCGGCTTAACCGTTATATGCTTTACCTGATAACGCTCGCCGCTATCCATCGCTTGAAAGCTCCCCCACGGGCGATGCACCTGAGCCGCCGTATGCACCTCACTGCGCCCCGCCTCGGTAAGCGTTGCCACCAAGTGCTTCACCTGCTGGGCATACTCACGATGCGCGACCAGCACGCTATCTGGGGTTTCAACCACCACTAAATCTTCTACGCCAAGAGTCGCCACTAAACGGTGTTCGGCAATCACCAGTGAGCGATGGGTATCACGCAGCACGCCATCGCCCTGCACAACGTTGCCCGCCGCATCCGAAAGCTGGGCTGCCCACAGCGCATCAAAGCTGCCAATATCGCTCCACTGCGCGTCCAGTGATACAACCGCCGCCTGCTGGCTCTGTTCCATAACCGCGTAGTCAATCGAGTCCGCTGGGCAGCGGCGAAATGCCTCCTCCCCCAAGCGTAAAAAATCCAGATCCCGATGAGACTCAGCAACCGCCGCTTCACAGGCGCTTAACATGTCGGGCTGGAAGGCCTTAAGCTCTGCAAGGTAGCTTCCCGCTCGCAGTAAAAACATGCCGCTATTCCATAAGGTATTGCCTTGCGCTAAAAGCGCCTTCGCTCGCTCTGCGCTGGGCTTTTCAATAAACGACGCTACTCGGTGTCCTTCACCTAACGGGCTACCGCAGGCAATATAGCCATAGCCTGTTTCTGGGTAAGTAGGCACAACACCAAACGTTACCAGATGCCCCGCCTCGGCAAGCGGCACTGCGGCGCTTACACTAGTTTGAAAAGCTGTCAGATCACCGATGACATGATCAGCAGGGAGCACTAACAGTAGCGGGTCGCCTCCCCTTTGGCGCGCGATTAGCGCAGCGCACGCAATGGCAGGTGCGGTGTTGCGTCCTTCAGGCTCCAGCACCAGCGAGCCAGCATAGCCGCTTTCCCGAAGCTGCTCGGCCATTAAAAATCGGTGGGCATGATGGCCCATTAAAATAGGCGGTGCCGTTACCAAACCCTCTAAACGCGCCAACGTTTGCTGCAGCAAGCTCTGGGAGGAGGTTAAGCGCAGGAACTGTTTAGGCATCTGCTCCCGTGAAAGCGGCCACAGCCGCGTGCCGCTGCCACCGCTGAGAATTACCGGCTGGATCATGGTGTCATCCTTGTTTGCGAGGCCGAGGGGCCAAAATCTTCCTGCAGCCAGTGGCGCAGTTGGCTCATTTTTGGGGCGCTTTCTGTTTCATCCAGTGCTGGCAGGGTACCCTTAATAAAGCCACGTTCACGAAATGGCGCCAAAAGCGCTGGGTCTCCACTAATAATATGCACGGGCACCGCAGCGCTGGCATTTTCGCCGGTGATCAGCGGTGCAGCTTGGTGGTCGCCAAGCACAATTAACAGCGTATTATCATCCACCACCCGCTCGGCCCAGCGCCCAGTCACTTTTACAGAGTAGTCGACCGACCAAGCGTAATGGTCACGAATACGCTCTATATCGCGCCACAGCACGTCGGGTGGATCGCCCGCATGCTCCCAGGGGGCAAAAATCTGCCCATCCCCTATCATCGACCAGTTTTCCAGCACCGGAAGAATAGGCGTCCAGGGTGCATGGCTTGAGATCAGCGCTATCTGAGCAAACACTGGGCTGTCGTCCAGAAGGTGGCGCTGGGTGTAGTCGAGGGTAAATTGGTCCGGCATGGTCACCCAGTGAAGGGGTGGCCCCGCATAGGGAATATCCTTTGCCGCGGCTATTTCGTCAAAACCGTAGGCCACCCCTTCAGGCCATGCCAGCGTAATGGCGGGCATCACGGTTAGCGTGCGCTGCCCGGTCGCACGAAAATCATCAATCAACGTGGAGTGGCCGCTCTCCAGCATTAACCGATACCACAGCTGGTTATCAATCCAACGGCCGCTAAGTGCTGTGGCGTGAGCGAGCCACGACTGCCCCCCACGGATAGGTGCCTCTAGCAGCCCTGAAACAACGTGAAGGTTCTGGTCTGCCAGCCGCTGCTCCATCTCCGCAAGCGTCAGCAAAATCTGTTCACTGTAGCGTGGGTTTTCGAGCGCGGAGACACCATAAGACTCGATAAACGTTAAAAGAACACTCCGCCCTTCAAGGCCAGGGATCGCCTGACTCGCAATGGGCGACTGCTCTAGCTGCTCGGTAAATGCCTGCCGTGCATGATGGGTGGCAACAACCTGCTCCCACTGAAAGCGCGTGGTATTGATGGCGGGCAGAGTGGACTCAGGCACCACCTGCTTGTTGTTTGCGTCCAGCACAGCGAAAACTAGCGACACGCCCAGCAGTAGTGCTGCCACTACCCCCTGCGGCTGCTTAAGTGCCACATAGTGCTGGGCGAGCAGTAACCCTATCAGCCCCCACAACGTACCCAATAGCAGCGCGCCCCCTAGAAGCATCAGGAAAACCGCTATTAAGTGGCCTACATTACCTACAAGCAGGTGATAAATAGAGCGCACCAGGGGTAAATCCAAGTAGAGATTCAGCGAACGACCAAACGCCGTATGGGTAGCGGCATCACCCAGGTTGGCAGCAACCACCAATGCCAGCCAGGCGATAATGACGACCACCAGCCAGCGGCGAACAGAGCCCGGGGGAACAAGCCGTATGCCTGCTGCTATTACCCATGCTTCCCAAGCAATCAGTGGCGAGCCTACGCCGCCAAAACGCCACCATAGCGGTACAACTAACAGGCAATTCAAAGCAAGCGCCGTGAATAAAAAACGAAGCATGGGCACCTCTGCCGCCCGGGATAATGATTGCTAAGCCTAACCACCATGACGAGGCATCGTAGTTAACGTAGCGTTGAATACTACTAATACCGCAGCACAGCCGGTGACTATTTTAACTGTCACCCTAGTAGATGAAGCTAGAAAATCGAAAAAAACATATACTCATTCAGTCAATCGTATAGTTTTCGTTCAAATATTTCATATACTGATTTTGCTGGCGCTAATTTTTACGCACTTGAAAGGAACTCGCTCATGGGTGGCCGTTTTACAACAACATGGATATTGTCGTTAAGCTGCTTGATTACTCTTCCTGCCACCGCCAACGATGACGAGGTATTCAACCACGTTATCGAGCGCGCGCAAGCACTTGCCAATGAAGCCTATCAAGCGCCTGAGGAATCACTGCCCAGCGCACTTAAAGCGTTAAGCTATGACGACTACCGTCAAATTCGCTTTAACCCTGAACGGGCATACTGGCAGGATGAAAGCCCTTTTTCAGTTCAGCTTTTCCATAGCGGCTTTTTATTCCAAACCCCTGTGAACATTAACGTTGTCGATAATGGCGATGTGTCTCCCCTGCCATTCTCAGCGGATGACTTCAACTACGATGGCGACGCTAGCCGCCTGCTTGAACAAGATCTAACCGGCAGCGGCCACGCAGGGTTTCGTTTGCACTACCCAATTAACAGCGAGGACTATGCCGACGAATTCGCCGTTTTTCTGGGTGCCAGCTACTTTCGCTTGATAGGCCGTGACCAGGCATACGGCCTATCTACCCGGGGTCTGGCGATTGATACCGCCACCCATACGGGGGAAGAATTTCCCGCTTTCCGCGAATTCTGGCTTTACAAACCCACCAAAGAAAGCAGTACGTTCACGCTGCTGGCGCTAATGGATAGCCCTTCGCTCAGCGGTGCTTACCGGTTTGTTATTCAACCCGGTGAAAACACCCAGGCAGAGATAGAAGCAACGCTGTTCGCGCGGGAAGATATAGAAAAGCTTGGCGTTGCGCCGTTAACCAGCATGTTTGCCTATGGTGACATCAACCCAGAACAGCCCGATGATTTTCGCCCTCAGGTTCACGACTCCGACGGGCTACTGATCCATACCGGCGCCGATGAATGGATCTGGCGACCGTTGGATAACCCATCAGCCGTGCGCGTTTCTACTTTTTCAGATAGCGCCCCCTCAGGGTTTGGCTTAATGCAGCGGGAAAGGGATTTCAGCCGCTATCTGGATTTAGAAGCCCACTACCACCGCCGCCCGAGCCAGTGGGTGGAACCTCTGGAAAACTGGGGCGCAGGCAATGTGGAGCTGGTGGAAATACCCACCCCCGATGAAACCCACGACAACATTGTCGCTTACTGGGTAGCTGAAGATACGTTAAACGCTGGTGAATCGCGCCGCCTGCACTACCGCACCTATACGCTAAACACTCAGCCAGATGAGCACACGTTAGGGCGCGTCGTTCGCAGTCGCCAAGGCAGCGCGGCCGTGCCTGGGCAGGAAACCCCTGAGACGACTAAACAGCGGCAGTTTATTGTCGATTTCGACGGCGGTGTGCTGGATGACATTTCGGCCAACCAACCGGTTGAACTTGATATTAGCTCGCTCACTGGCGAGATACTGCTACCGCAAGTAGCCGCCTTACCCAACGGCGGCTGGCGCGCACGCTTCAGGATTCCTGATGATACCCCCAATGATATTCGCCTTCGGCTACTGCTGAACGACGAGCCCATCAGCGAAACCTGGAACTACGTATGGTACCCCGATGCCTGAAAACTACGAGGCCATGCTCTCCATACCGTGGTTAAAATGCCGCCGCGCCTTTTTTGCTATTCTGGTCGTGGCAACCAGCATGGCAGGCTGCGCTGCCATGGCGCAGGTAGTGACGCATCTACCCTTGGGTTGGCAAATCGCGATGCTGACGCTATTCGCATTAACATTTAGCTGGATCGCCCTCGCCTTCTGGGGGGCAGTGTGTGGCTTTGTGCTCTGCGCCCTTCGCCTTGATCCACTTAGCCTGCGCCGCTTCCCTTCCTCTTCCTCGGATGTAATACAGCTGACCAGTCGTACAGCGCTTGTCATGCCGATTTATGCAGAACCCCCCATTCCGACCATTGCCGGGCTAGAGGCCACCTGCCGTTCGCTGCTACAACAGGCCGACTGCCTCGCCTCGGCAGCGGTCATGCGTGATCACGTTGAGGTGTTTATTCTGAGTGATACCCAGGATAAAGTCCTCGCGCAGGAAGAGGCTAATCACGTGGCGGCCCTGCAGCAGCGATTTGCCGGGCAACTGGACGTCCACTATCGCCGTCGCCCTAATAACCATGGCCGTAAAGCCGGCAACATTGCTGAATTTTGCCGCCGCTGGGGACGCCGTTATGACTACCTAGTGGTGCTGGATGCCGACAGTCTCATGAGCGGCACAACGCTTTTACATCTTATTGATCGCATGCAGCGCCAATCCAACGTAGGCCTGATTCAAACCGTACCGATACCGGTGGGGCAGCGCACCCTGTTTGGCCGCTTTAGCCAGCTGGCCTCGGCGCTATATAGCCCCATGCTGGCGGCAGGACAGAGTTTTTGGCAGGGCGATGCGGCTAACTATTGGGGCCACAATGCGATTATTCGTACCCGCGCCTTCATGGCCCACGCAGGCTTACCCACTCTTTCAGGTAAGCCGCCCTTGGGTGGCGAGCTGCTCAGCCATGACTTTGTCGAGGCGGCACTGCTTAAGCGCGGCGGTTGGCAAGTACTGCTGGATACCACGGCCACCACCGCCGTGTCGCGCCATAGCCCTCACGTGAGCGCTTCCCATAACAGTTTTGAAGCAATGCCCAGCAACCTGCTCGACTTCGCTAAGCGCGATCGACGGTGGCTACAGGGCAACCTGCAGCATTTACGCTTACTAACAGGGGCTGGCTTCCACCCCATTAGCCGTTTGCACTTCTTTTTTGGTGCGTTTGCCTATCTTTCATCGCTTGTTTGGCTAGGACTTTTACTCTGTACAAGCATCCTGGTGGGATACCAAGCGGTAGACACGCAGCCTCACTACCCCCTGCCCCAAGCGCTTTCTCTTGGGCTACTCTTGGTCACCTTGGCCATGCTGGTCGCTCCCAAGGTGATGGGGTTAGTACTCACTTGCTGGCAATGCCCCCAAGGGTTTGGGGGACGCTTGCGGCTAACCCTCAGCACGCTATTAGAAATGCTGTTTGCCGCGTTAATCGCCCCCCTAATGATGGCGTGGCATAGCCTGTTTATTATTAATGTTTTGATAGGAAGAGCCATTGATTGGCAAACCCAGCATCGCGGTGAGCGCTCGCTCAGCTGGCGAGAGTGTTGGCAACACGCGGGATGGATGAGCCTATGCGGTGCTGCCTGGGCAGGCATGCTGGTGCTATTTTCGCCCTCTGCGTTTGGCTGGTTAACGCCCGCCTGGCTGGGCCTTATGGCAGCGGTGCCTATCGTGAAATATACCAGTAGCGCTACCTGGGGCGATGCGATGAGTGCTCGCGCTGGGCTACTCGGCACTCCCAGTTCTGTTTTAAGACCTCCGCTTCTAGCAGACTTCTCGGCGCTCAACACACCGTCTAGTGAGCGCTCTTTTTACATAAAGGGACTGAAACCGCCCCCCAGCGAGTTACCTGGCGATATGCCATGCCAGTCGTTCCATGGCCCTATCCCTTATGCGAATGCTAGCGCTTCAACCGCTAAGGAGCACAACTGATGCCCTTTGTATCGTTACAAAGCTTGCGAGGTGCCGGCGGAGTAGCTCGCTCACTGTTTATCTATTGGCGCCCTGGTAGGCAGCGCAGCCTGAGGCGCCTCTATCGGCCATTTATTCAACCCGACGGGGTCGCGTTTGATATTGGCGCGCACTTAGGCGATCGCAGTGCAGCGTTTCACGCGTTAGGCGCACGGGTGGTGGCCCTGGAGCCGCAGCCAGCGCTAGCCACTTGGTTCAAACGGCTGGTTAACCGGCCAGGGGTCACGCTACTCCCAGTAGCTGCTGGCCCGCAGCCTGGCACCGCCGATATCGCGATCAGCGTGGGCAACCCCACTCTCTCTACCTTAGCAACTGAGTGGCGCCAGCACGTCGGTGCGCGAAACCCTGGTTTTCGCCAAGTCCGCTGGGAGCAGCAGCTGCGGGTAGAGGTCACAACACTCGATAAGCTGATTGCCACCTACGGCGAGCCTAGCTTTATTAAAATCGATGTTGAAGGCTTTGAAGCTGAGGTGCTGATGGGGCTTAGCCGTCCAGTGGCAGCGCTTTCAGTGGAGTTTGTCGCTGGCGTGCTAGACGTCAGCCATGCGTGTATAGCGCAACTTGCCCGCCTCGGTGATTACCGCTTCAATGCCATCGCCGGAGAACAGCGCAGGTTCCGCTGGGAGGCATGGCAGACGCCCGAAACGATCACCCAGTGGCTGAATGATGGCGCTGACGGGCTGGCATCGGGCGATCTTTACGCCTGCCGCAGTGACCACCCCCTCTTAACCGCAGCGAATACTTTCTCTAATAACGAGTCGCAAAACGCATGATTTATCACTGGCACACCCTCACCGCACCGCAAATCAAGGCGATAGCCAACAGCGACCCCGTCGCGGTGATCACATTAGGCGCCATTGAGCAGCACGGCACCCATCTACCGCTGGGCACTGACCTGATCATCGGCGAAGGATTGCAGGCAGCCATGCTTAGTATAATGGACCCTACCATCGACGTGATTTGCCTACCGGCTATTGCCGTAGGCGCTAGCGATGAACATGCCAATTTCCCGGGTACGCTTAGCTTACCCGCCCCCCTCGCCATTGCCACGCTTGAAGCTTATGGCGCAAGCATTGCCCGCGCGGGCATACAAAAACTGGTGCTGATCAATAGCCACGGTGGCAATAAAGCCGTGATGGATCTTGCCGCACTGACACTGAGAAAGCAGTTTGCGATGCGGGTGGTAAAAGCCACATACACACGGCTGCCTGCCCTGGAAGGCGCCATTGATGCCGAGGAGCTGCGCTATGGCCTGCATGGCGGGCGGCTAGAAACCGCCATGATGCACTATTTAGCCCCGTCACTGGTGACGCTGGATGGCTATCAACCGTCGCCACCCGCCACGCCTGCGCCCGGTGCGCTAGTTAGCCCCGAAGGCAGCGCTGCGTTTGCCTGGCTCGCAGAAGACTTAACCGCCCACGGCGTTGCAGGCGATGCGACGGGAGCCACTGCGGAACTAGGAGAGCGGCTCGTCACGCATTACGCCGCACAGCTGGCGCAAGTGGTGGCCGAAACCGCCCACTTGCCGCCGCTGCCTCCCCAAAAGTGATCCGTTAACGTCCACGCCCCTCCAGCACGTCATCCAGAAAATGTCCTGCGCGGTTCGCTTTAGCGCTCAGGTAACGGTGATTATGGTCGGTCACGCTGCCATACAGCGCTTGGCGAGCAACTATTTCGATACCGCCTTCGCGGAGAGCGGCCATTTTCAATGGGTTGTTGGTGAGTAGCTGTACTTTGTTAATATCCAGCGCGTTCAGCATATCCACCGCCACCGCGTATTGGCGCTCATCATCGCCGAAGCCAAGCACCTGGTCGGCATCCACCGTGTCTAGGCCACCATCTTGCAGGGTATAAGCGCGCAGTTTGTTGGCCAAACCAATGCCCCGCCCCTCCTGGGCTAAATAGAGCAGTACGCCGCCGCCCATGGCTTGTATATCGGCTACCGCATTGCGCAGCTGCTCGCCACAATCACAGCGTAAACTGCCAAACAAGTCGCCAGTTAAGCAGGCAGAATGCATCCGCAACGGTACCGCACCTGACAGCGAATCAGGCTGCCCAATCACCACCGCTACGTGCTCCCGCAGGCCGTCAGGCTCACGAAATAGCACAAAGCGACTTTCTGGCGCGTCTTCTAACGGAATACGCGCTTCGCTGACCCGCTTCAACATACCCGGGGCGCCTGCCAGACACTTCTCAGCATCTTGAGCATTAACCTCCAACAGCTTACCGCTGGTCAGCTGTTGCTCAATATGGGCCGCCGCTGACTCGCTTACCTCAGCGCTTAGCGCCGCGGGAATTAATAACGCACGGCGCATTAGCGCCACCGCCCCGCGCTCACCAACCCCCGCAGCCTTTAACCCACTCAGCAGCGCAGGGGTTAGCGGCGTGCTCTCTTGGGAGAGCGCCAAACGGTGCAGGTCGGCTTCGCTCACGTGGTGGGCTAGCGGTAAACAGGCTGCCTCCGCCGTTAATGCGACTCCCATGACCTCAAGCCGATGGCGCGTTAGCACCAACGCAGGCCGCGAGCCAGATAGAGTAGCCAAGCTGCTAACGGATGCGCTGCCTTCTAATGCTTGCACCAGTAGACGCTGTTCGCCGGTATTCAATACCACCGGCAAACCACGACGAATATCAAAAATAGCGCGTTCAATGTGATACATGTAGGCCTCCAGGTTGCCTTTTATAACGGGCAAAGTGCGCTTGCGCTGGGCAACATGGCCCCGCATGATGAAGTAATACGGTTTGTAGGGAGGCGTTATGCCTGAATCCAAGAGTGATAAAGCCTCTACCCATGAAGAGGGCAGCATTGACAGTGACATGGCGTGGCAGTGGTTGATGGCCATTCGTCACGGCTCGCACAGCCCGCTGGACATCGCTCTTAACCAACAAGGGTGGCAAAGCCACGTGACGGTAACGGAGGCTGCCCGCGAGCTGCTGGACTGCCTGACGCCGCTGGCGGCTCAGTCGCGATGGGTCATTGCTCAGCTGGGTCAGAGTCTGGACGGGCGAATTGCCACGGAAAGCGGCCACTCCCACTACATCAACGGCTTTGAGAGCCTGGTGCATTTGCACCGCCTGCGGGCGTTGGCCGATGCGGTGGTGGTCGGCGCGGGCACGGCAGCGGCGGATAACCCCCAGCTCACCGTGCGCCATGTCACTGGCCAACACCCCGTGCGGGTGGTGATTGACCCAAGGGGCCGAGTGCCTGCCGAGCATGCGCTTTTCACCACGGACACCGCCCCTACGCTGCACATCACCGGGCCAGACGTTAACGGCGCAACAAGTCATGCTGAACGCTGCGTACTGCCGCTGAATACCCACGGGCAATTCACTCCCCGCGATGTGATTGACCTGCTGGCGCAGCGCGGCCTGACGCGAGTATTGGTTGAGGGGGGCGGCATTACTGTCTCGCAGTTTATTGAAGCGGGCGTCATCGAGCGGCTGCACCTTCTGGTAGCCCCCCTGCTGATTGGCTCCGGCAGGCCCGGTCTGCAAATGAAACCCATCGACACCCTGGAGAGCGCCCTGCGCCCGTCGATGCGAACGTTCCGGTGTGGAGACGACACGCTGTTTGATGTTCAACTGCGTGCCAGCGTTTGAGGAAGATGGTGATGGCGCTGCCGACGCGCGCCGGGCAAACGCCACCCAGATACCTGGCAAACTAGAAAGCAGCACCAGCACTCCGTAGGCCAGCGAAATGGCCACCCCCTGAGCAGAAGGCAGGCCAACAAAGACCCAAATAGCCGCAGCCGTGCCTTCTCGCAGCCCCCATCCCGCAATGGAAAGCGGTATTAGCATCGCCAGTAGCAGCACTGGCGCCAGCGCCAAAATATCCACGGCCGCAAGCTCCACGCCTATTGCACGTGCCGCGCAAACCATGACCACGCCGTAGCTAAACACGATAGTTAACGACGAAAGAAGCTGCCTCGGCCATACCTGCCGTTTGAGCAAACTACGGCGTATCTCCTGCCCAAACGCCGCGCTCCACGCAGGTAATGCGATACGCGAGGTACGCCGCAGCCATAGCGCAACGGCAACGACGGCCGCCACCAGCAGCGCTACGCCAAGCAAAACGCTCAGCAGCAGAGGCGTACCCAATGCCGTCTGCCACAACGGCGAAAAAAGCAGCGCCAATAGCGTCAAGAGTACAACCGCGACCTGGCCTGACGCCCGCTCAATGACCACCGCGCGCCAAGCGCTCCCCTTAGAAGCCGTTTGCCCCGCATGACGATGGGCGCGCCCCGCATCGCCCAATACTCCGCCGGGCAACAGTTGGTTAACCAACAGCGCCAAATAGTACTCCCGCAGGGCATAACCAAAACGCATGGGTACACCCACCAGCCCAGCCGTAAATTTCCAGCGCCAGGCACTCAGCATGACCTGCCCCACGCTCACCAGCAGTGCCAGGGCCATCCAACCCAGGGAAAAGCGCTGTACTTCGGCAATGACTGCTTCAGGCTCTACCCACAGTACAACAGCCATTAGCAGCCCCAGGCTCATCAGCCCACGCTGCACCCAGGGGGTGCGCAAATAGCGCCCAATGGACATGGGTTATGCCTCATCCACTGGCAGTGCCAGCAGATCGCGATGGCTTACCAGAATACCCACTGCGCCCTCTTCAACCGCCTGTTGACGGCGGTCGCGCCATTGGCGAATACGGTCGGTTGCCTCGGGGGCTTGCTCGGTGGCTGCATCAGCCCACCCAGCTACCAGCGCGTGCATTAATGGCCGCATAGCAGGGTCGCTGGCATTCAGCTGCCACGGCGTTTCCGCCTCACTCACTTGGTAGCGCTGCTGCTTGAAAGCTTCCATCAACACGCCATGGGCGTCGCCCCC
The DNA here is from genome assembly GCF_044809155.1 of Vreelandella venusta. Taxonomy (GTDB): domain Bacteria; phylum Pseudomonadota; class Gammaproteobacteria; order Pseudomonadales; family Halomonadaceae; genus Vreelandella; species Vreelandella venusta_B. The sequence goes on along the minus strand of NZ_CP085241.1, from coordinate 814,666 downwards.
CAGCGCATCTCCCAGGCCCTTATCACGCTGCTGATGTGCCACAAATAGCGCCTGCACCCAACGATCTTCATCGTTCTCGACGGGTGACAGCTGCAGGTCGGTAAAACACCACTCTCCGGTCACGCTCATTGCCATGAGCACGCCTTGGCGGTGGCTCACACACTGGTTGACCAGTGCCTCTAGCCAAGCACGGGAGACAAGATCCAGCAGTGCCGAGGCCGTCACTAAGCGCGCTTTTTCCAACGCCGGGTGCTTCAGGGTGGTGAGGGATACGCAGTGACACTCGGCCGAAACAGGCTCCCCTTTGGCATTGCGCAGCGCTAACGCTCGCTTTTGTGCCTCGTTGAGCAAACCAGCATCGTGGTCAAACAGCATCCAGTGCTGCTGGCTAGGTATCTGGGGCGCTAGAAACTGCATGTTGCTGCCTCGCCCACAGCCTAAATCTGCAATACAGGCCGGCGGCGTTGGGGCGCTAGGCTCACTATTTACATCTATACCGCGGGCAAGCCACGCAGCGGCAGCGTGACTGAGTTCCTTACTGCGCGCATGGGCATCCACGCGCTCGCGCAGCGTGAGCCAGTCCGCTTGGAATTGGCTGCCCGCTGCCAGCGAAGAGGGCAGCTGCAACGCCTTTGCAAAGGCAGCCCCTGCGCCTTGCCAATCGTTTAAATTGCCCCGCGCGTCTGCTGCCCCTGCGCGAAGCGTGGTGCGCAGCGCAGCATCTGCAATAAAATCCTGCAATGCCGCTTCTAGCGCGTTTACATCCCCAGGCGCAACGCTTAGGCCAGCGCCTTCAGGCAGCGTATCTTTAAGCGCTCCCCCGGTGGTCGTAATCACTGGCAAACCGTGGGCTAGTGCTTCGGTGACCACCATGCCATACCCCTCGTACCAAGAAGGCAGCACTAAGGCGTGCGCGCTCTGGTACGCGGCTTCCAAGGTGGCTGCATCACACTCACCGTGAAGCGTTACCCGGCTTGAGAGTCCGTGTTCTTCGACGAGCTGCTGCACACGCTGGGTAAAGGCCACGTCTCGGGCGCCACCATAACAATCGCACTGCCAGTTCAAATCACTTAAACCTGCAAGCGCTTTTACCAATATATCCTGCCCTTTGCGGGGCGTAAGTGTTGCCACACACAGCAGGCGAATAGGTGCACCAGGCTCTGCCGCTGGGCTAATGGGAGCGGCCGTAACGCCAGGTTCAACTACGCTAATCGGCGTTTGCATAGGCATCGCGTAGCGGCTGGCAAGCTCGCTTAGGCGTCGCTGGGTAAATCGGCTTGTCACAATCACCCTAGCGACGCTCGCTATGGCGGCTAATTCGCTACGGTGTAAGCGCTGCTGATCTTCGCTGCAAAGGCCCTGCTCATCCCCTAAGGGGTGGTGCAGCAGCGCGGTAATGTCTAATCGCTGAGCATGGCGACGCACGATGTCAGGCAGCGCCCCCATCGCCAAGCCATCGATAATGATCCGTGCGCCGTCGGGCTGGGCTGCTAGCGCCTCGCCCAGCGCGTGGGAGGCCGCCTCATCGGCGTCAGGAAAGCGCCCCGGCAGCCCTATCACATCAATCGTCGTTCCCTGCTCACGCAGCGCCGCGACGATCTGCGCATCATAAATATAGCCACCGGTGCGTTGTTCTGGCTCACCGGCCACGATGAGCGTTAAACGTTGGCTCATAGCGCGCCTTCGTAGCTTGCCCAGGCGATATGAGACTCGTGCAATTTAATTTCCATACCCGTGAGCCCCTGGGCGGTCGTGCCCATCTTGCCCGCTTTAATCGCTTCGGCCAGCTGGTCAAAAATCACCTTGGCCATAAATTCGGTGGTGGTATTGCGCCCGCTAAACTCGCTCACGTCATCCAGGTTTTGAAAGTTATAGTTCGCCAACACCTCTTTAACTGTTTCGCTAGCCAAGCCGATATCAATCACCAGCCCATCTTGGTCAAGCTCTGGGCGCTGAAACACCACATCCACTACATAGGTCGCCCCATGGGTGCGCTGGGCAGGGCCAAAGATTTCACCTGTAAAACTGTGGGCAATCATAAAGTGGTCACGGACACATAAGCGGTACATAGAGACTCCTGTTCTCAAAAAGCGATGTTATTCAAAAAGATGACATTGAGTAGCGAATACGGTGGCAGAGTGCGGTACTGCCGGGACCTAAAAGCTGTGGCGCAATAGCAGGAAAGTCAGCAAACTCGCTTTCACCGCTAATCAGCGCGTCCAAGCGCGGATCGCTCAGTAAACTCAACGCCAGTTGCAATCGGCGGCGGTAGTTCCAGCGGGGCTGTAATACAGCTGGCAGTTGCCCAACCTGACTGGCTTTGAGGGTTAGCCGTTGGGAGTGAAACGCACCGCCAAGCGGCAGCGCTACGTCTCCCTGACCAAACCAGCTCATTTCAATTAAACGGCCTTCGTTGCCTAGCAGATCCATCCCCATCCTTAAGCCCTGCGGATGGCCGCTGGCATGGATGACGCAGTCCTGGTCGACGGGCGCGTGATCTGGCGTACAGAAAGCAACGCCTAACTGCGATGCTAAGGCTGCCCGCTCGGGGTTAATGTCGATTAAACGCACGTCCACACCCGGAATTTGCGCACACAGATAAGCGACTAGGGCACCTACAACGCCCGCACCCACCACACAAATACGCTCACCCAGCATGGGGTTAGCATCCCATACGCCGTTAATGGCTGTTTCCAAATTGGCGGTTAACACGGCACGATGAGCGGGTATCTGCTCGGGTAACGGCAGCACTGCATCAGCGGGTACTACGTAGTGGTCTTGATGGGGATAAAGGCAAAAAACCGTTTTATGCAGCAGTTCTTGTGGGCCTTGAGCGACGCGCCCTACGCTGCAGTAGCCATACTTAACAGGCGTAGGGAAATCACCGGTTTGGAAGGGAGCGCGCATACGCGCGTACTCGCTTTCAGGCACTCGTGTATTAAATACCAGCGACTCGGTACCCCGGCTAATGCCACTGTAGAGCGCATGAACAAGAACCTCGCCCTCCTCTGGAGCCGCTAACGGTTCACGCCTTAACTCGCCATAGGCTTGGCGCGTTATCCAAAAAGCTGTCGCAGTATCTGGCACCGACATGACATTTCCTTATGTGTGAAGCACTTCTTCCATCCACGGTGGCAGCTCGTCGACCATGCTGCGCCGCTGCTTCTTTTTTCTACAGCGTAGCGTAGAAAACAGAGTGGATGTTTAACGCTTGTTAAGCTTTAGAATGTCCTAAACAAAAAGACTGCTTACAAATTTAGCTTGTGGTGTAGACAGTTCTACCACCGTATACAAGAATGGTACATAGAAAAACAATTGCATCATTTATTTTCAACTGCGGCTAAACGTGCCGCTCTGTGAGTCACCATGCGGTTTTCTCTTAATGCACTAGATGGCTTCCTGCCCAAACGGCTGTATAGCGCTGCGGAGTTACTGCTGGGTGGTTTGATGCTGTTTGTCGTGGGCAGCGCTGTACCCGCGCTGCTGGCAAGCCCAGCGCACTGGAAAGTGGCCTACGGCCTTTACGCTTGTATCAGTGTGCTAACGCTAACCTTTTGGCCTTACGGCTTATTGGGCTGGGCAAATCGCGTCACATTGGCGAGAGCTACCTTAGTGGCTATTGTGGCAGGCGGATTAGTGGCGGATACGTTTACCACTGCACTGTGGCAATGGCTGGCCATTGCGGTCATAGCGCTGGCACTAGACGGAGTTGATGGCTGGATTGCTCGGCGCTTTCATAGCCAATCAGCGTTTGGTGCGCGTTTTGATATGGAGCTGGATGCTCTGTTAATCATGCTGCTTTGCGTGGGGCTACTAACGCTAGAGCCAACCATAGGCGCTTGGGTGCTCATCATTGGCGGGATACGTTACCTTTTTGTAGCTGCCAGCTGGCCCTTCCCTTGGCTGAGCAAACCGCTATTCGCCAGTTTTCGCCGCAAAGCCGTATGCGTTTGGCAAGTGGTTGCACTGCTGATGGCATTAGCGCCGCTAACGCCAGCAGCCGCTTCTCTTTGGTTAGCCATAAGCGCTCTTGGCACACTGCTCTACTCGTTTGGCGTTGACGTATGGTGGCTACATAAGCAACGAGTGGTGACTGCAACAACGACAAACCACCTGCATCAGCGTGGCAAGCCCACTACTTCCGACCACGTAACGCCGCCTTAAGCGCTCCATTGTCTAGCGGCTGCCCCCAGGTATCGCCATGCACTAGCTCACTTAACGGCAGCCGGGTGCGCCAGCCGCTGGCCTCCAGTTCCGGCTGATCTAAAAACTCACTCACATACCCCAGGCAAAGGTACGCTAGAGGATAAACATGTTCGGGCAGGTTCAACGCCACACCCAACTGCTTCTGATCGAGAATACTCACCCAACCGACGCCAATGCCTTCTGCTCTTGCCGCCAGCCAGAGGTTCTGCACGGCTAAACACGTGCTAAAAAGATCAGTGTCGACAATGCTATTACGCCCCAGCACATGGGCGCCTCCCCGACTTCGGTCGCAGGTAATACAAAGGTTAAGCGGGCTTTCTAAAATACCTTGCAGCTTCAGGCTACGATAAAGCGCCTTGCGTTCGCCCTCATAATGCTCGCTCGCCTTCTGATTCTCCTGTTCGAACAGCGCTAAAACCGACGCCCTCACCTCACGGCTTTCGATAACAATAAAGTCCCAAGGCTGCATAAACCCAACTGAAGGAGCATGGTGGGCCGCCTGCAAAAGACGCGCCAGCACATCGCTAGGAATGGGGTCAGGTAAGAACTGTGAACGTACGTCACGCCGCTCAAAAATCGCACGATAAAGACCATCGCGCTCAGCGGCGGAAAAACGGTGGATAGAAGAAGTCATGTTGCTGGCAGGGCCTTTGGCTGGTCGGTTAATAGATAAAAATGAGTTTACATGAGATGCGCTTATGGCTGCGTGAGAGGCCAAAATGCAGCTCTGGCGATGTTTCGAGAAACACGTTGGATATCGATACAGCCATTTTAAAATCAATTGCTATTGAAAACATTAGGAAGTAAATTAAAATCACTATCATTTACATTTAGTATTTGAGTCAACTATGACATCGTTGCCTGGGCTATCCCGCTCTTTTCGTGTTGAACATCTTTATCACTCTCATCAGCCGTGGCTGCAAACGTGGTTGTCTCTCAAACTGGGCTGCCCCGAAAGAGCACAAGATTATGTTCAAGATACCTTTTGTCGTGTCATAACGCGTGAGGATGACACGCCTGTAGAGCAGCCAAAGGCGTTTCTTGCCAAGATTGCTACGCGGCTATTAATGGATCACGCGAGGCGTGCCCGATTAGAGCGAATATGGCGTGAAACCTACGCAGAGAGCGCCGCCCAGCATGCGTTTGCGCCTTCAGCAGAAGAAGTGAATGCTACACTGGAAACGTTAGAACGAATTGCCCAGCTACTTGACGGGCTGGGAGATAAACCCCGTTATGCCTTTTTACGCTTTCGCTTAGACGGTGCTTCCCAGGCTGATATTGCTGGCGAACTTGGTGTCAGCGTCAGCATGGTGAAGAAGTACGTTGCGCAAGGATTACTGCACTGTCATCTTGCGCTGCAGGACAACGCCCCATGAGCGTGTAGGACATGAAAACCCCTTCTTCCCGTTCAAGCGCCTCCCCTACGCCTGGAAAACTCTCTGAACAGTCCCTCCGTGAGGCAGCGCAGTGGTGCATAACGTTGGCGGACGATTCCGTCGATAACGCCCAACGACGCGACTTTGAACGCTGGCTAGCTCACCAAAGCGAGCATCAGCATGCCTGGGAAGCCATGCGCGATACTTGGGCAGTGTTTACTGAGGCCGAGCAACCTGGCCTGCGTGACACATTAGAGCATGCCTACCAGCAAGAGCGCTCTGAGAGACGCCGCTTGCTGGGCAAGTACAGCGGCACAGCGGTACTGGTGATATCGCTGGTGACGGCAGGCTGGTGGCTAAGTGGCACCGCTTCTCCAATGCAGATGACGGCAGACCATTACACCGCCCAGGGAGAGCGCAAAACGGTGGCACTGGCAGATGGCAGCATCCTTACGCTCGACACCTCCTCAGCAATAGATGTGCAGTTTTCACCGGAGCGGCGTCAGATTACGTTACGCAACGGGCGTCTTTTCATTGACGTGGCCCCCGACCCCCAGCGGGCGCTAGAAGTGGTGACGCCAGAGGGCACGATACGGGCGCTGGGCACAGCCTTCAGCGTCTATCGCACTAAGTGGAAAGAAGAACCTGCAACACGCGTGACGGTGTATGAGTCTCGTGTTGAGGTGTGTCCTGAGAATACGCACTGCCAAGAAGTTGGCAGCGGAAATGAAGGCAACGTGACCAACGGAACGTTGTCGTATCAGCCTCGCCCTTTAGCGGCAACGCCAGATTGGACAAGCGGGGTGCTTATCCTGGATAACCAGCCGCTGACTGAAGTGCTGGATGAGCTGGCGCGTTATTATCGCGGCACGCTTCGCTACGGCGACGAGTCGCTTTCAGGGCTAACGGTGTCTGGCGTGTTACCGCTGAACAGTATTGAGCACGCGTTAACCTCTTTAACACGCGCCTTGCCTATTGAAACCCAGCGGTTTACGCCGTGGGTAACAATCGTTAAACGCAACGAAGCGACACCGAATTAATTTTTTTTGCGTTGATGGCTGTCCCTTGTGATGAGTGATGCGTCTTTATAGGCATGACACTACAACACAAGGGATTCAGCATGTTTCGCTATACGCCTTCCAGCACGTTTACGCGCCGCTCTTTGGCTTTGGCCGTCGCTATTGCGGCCACGGCTGGCGGACTGCTGAATCCCTTAGCCGTTCATGCCCAGCAGGAAACCACGGAAACGCCCTCCGTGTTGCGGCAGAATTACTATGTGCCTGCTGGCTCGCTAACATCAGCGCTTAATACCTTGGCCCAACAAGCTGGGTTAACCCTCTCTTTTAGTCCACAGTTAACCCAAGGGGGTCATAGCCAGGGGTTAAATGGCCAATACGCTGCGGAAGAGGCGCTGCGTGAACTGTTAGCGGGAAGTGGCTTGGCGTATCGCTTTATTGACGCCAACACGGTAATGCTTGAGCAAGCCGCTGGCGAGAATGCAGCACCGCTGACGCTTGCACCGCTTCAGGTTGAAGCTCCACGTTTAGTCAGGGGTGAGGCAATAGACGGGTTTCGTGCCAGACGCACCAGCTCCGCCACCAATACCGATGCGGCGTTGATCGAAACCCCTGCCACTGTCAACGTTGTTTCTTCTGAGATGCTTGAACGCTTAAACGTAAGGCGGCTTGATGACATTCTCCAGTACGTGCCGGGTGCCTCGGCCGGTGCTTCTGGAGGAGCGCTATCGAATACCTTCACCATCCGTGGCTTCCAATCGTCAACCACTCGGGGCGGACGGCTTGGTGCCCGAGCCAACTCCGTTTATATAGATGGAAACCGGCCTGCCTCCCAACGCTATCACTATGACCGGTCGCTTTATGATCGGGTTGAAGTGCTTAAGGGAACTTCCTCGCTGCTGTATGGCTCGGCGTCGCCGGGAGGCATCGTGAGCTACCGCTCCAAGCAGCCAACGCTTGACGCTAGCCGCGAGGTGTCACTCTCGGTAGGCGATTTCGACACCCGTCGGGCCACGGTGGATGCCACCGGGCCGATTGGCGATTCGGGGGTGGCGTATCGATTGATTTCAACCGTGCAGGAGGCCAATCAAACGTTTACTGGAGAGAACCACGCCAACAGCTACGACGACCGGCTGATCTTTAAGCCTCAGATCGCTTGGTATTCCGATGCCGGGACCAGCCTGCTATTTGCCTACGAATACAGTGAACAAGAAAATATCGCCGATCCTGGGGTGATCCGCTTTAGTGACGGCTCCTATGGCTTCAACGGCCCTTCACTGGTAGGCGACCAGAGCTATTCAGATCAGGTTAACCATATTGTCACCGGCAGCGTTGAGCAGCCGCTATCGGACAACTGGATCACATCACTCGCATTAAGCTACGGGAATAGCAGCACCGATGCCCTGTGGGACACCGTCAATACCAGAAGCAGTCCTGCCAAAGGTGAGCTGATCGATAGGGACATCATCAAATTTGAAACCGATTTTGAGCATAAAGAAGGGCGGCTGGAATTTGAAGGTATTCATCATGTTGGCATTGTCGAAAACACCGCCACGATCGGTTTCACGACCCGTCGTGAAGGCTATGACACCAACAGAGTGCAAGCGAGTCAGAGAAACGCTATTGACCCCGAACAACCTGTGTTTACACCCGTGCCAGACCTGGGGCATTACAACAGCCGTATCGAATGGACAATCGAAGAGCGCGGAACGTATTTTCAAAACACCGCAAAAGTGGGCAATAAACTTAGCCTCTTTGGCGGTTTAAGGCATACCGATGTAGAGACAGAGTTCAATGACGGAGGCGGTAAGGACAATGCGCTGAATTACTCCCTGGGCGCTATTTTTAATCAGAATGCCTGGTTTAATCCGTTCCTTAGTTATTCCACCTCATTGACTCCGCAGGTGGGAACGCTGATATCCGGCGAGCCGGTGCCCTTTTCGGAAGGTAATCAGATCGAAGCGGGGATTAAGAGCGAATGGTGGGATGACAGCCTCGCAACCACCTTATCGTTGTTCCGCGTTGAGCAATCTAACCAAGTGGAATCAGACTCGAACGACCGCTCGCTTTCGATCGTGACAGGCGACCAAAGAGTCCGTGGGGTCGAATTAGAAGCCGTTGGTCAGTTAACCGAACGCCTGACGGCAACTGGCGGCTACAGTTACCTAGACGCCGAGTACACGACCTCGTTGCTGTATGAAGGTAACACCCCCACGAATGTTCCTGAGCATAAGGTGTCAGGCCTGCTAAATTACCACGTTCCTTCGGCATTCGGTCTCTGGGATATCGGCCTTGGCGTGGTTCACGCAGCAGGCCGTGCTGGCGATGCTGAGAACACATTTAACCTACCTGATTACACCCGCGTGGATGCAAGCCTTGGCTGGCAGCAAGATGGCTTAGCCCTCCAATTAGCCGTAGAGAACCTAGCAGACGAGGAGTACGTGTCTGGGTCCAGCGGTGTCTTCGTCAATCAAGGCTTGCCTAGGTCGGTTTATCTACGTGCAAATCTCTCTTTTTAACCCACGAGCGGACGCTCCCTTTGTACTCTCCTCAACAGCAATATAGGTGTATTTAAACGATGAAAAGCACGCCCCTCAACCATATTTTTGTTCAAAATGTTTACACAAGCTTCCATCAGCGCTTTCATAAAAAGGCGGTGCTATTAATGGCAGCTTTACTGTTTTCACTTCCGGCAATGTCGGCCCAGCCTGGCCCCGATGGCAATCAAGGCCACCTTAACCGCTTGCTGCACAACCCTGTCGTTGTTCAGCATCTAGGGTTATCCGGTGACGAGGCTGACGCCGCTCAGGCAGTGTCTAACGAGGTGGTCGAAGCGCATCGCGAAGACTTTGAACAGGCACTGGCACCGGCAACAAAATCAGACAGAGTGCCTCTCGTGGCCCAGGTGTTTGTATCAGTGAACGAGGATACCTTTGCAGCACTTGAAAGTATTCTTAGCGACGAGCAGCGCCAGCGATTAAAACAGATCGAAATTCAAACCTTCGGCGTTAGAGCATTGACGCGTCCTGCCATTGCTCAGCAGTTAAATCTCGAACCATCGCAAATAACAGGGCTAAGAGACATCAGCAGCGATGCAGGAAGCCAGCTATCAACTTTAAAACAATCCATGGACTTAACATCTTCGGAAAAAAATGTTCAAGCACAAACAATACGGTTAGCTGCAATGCGTGAAGCACGTCATCTTCTTACCGAAGAGCAGTGGGTATCGTGGGAGTTGCTAACGGGTGCAGATTTCGCAATTTAACCAGGTGAGATAGGGCGTAAGTACGCCTGAGGCACACTAAAATAAGAATAAACAAACGCCAAGGCTATTCAGATGCCTTGGCGTTTTGATTTATTGCTTAGCGTAATTTTTATCCCAACTGGAACGGATACACCGGCCCAATCTGCAGGAGCTGAGTCAGCTCGTCCAGCGCGGTGAGCACTTCGGTGGCGAGTTGGGGGTCGGCGAGGTCTTCACTGGCGAGGCGGTCGCGGTAGTGGCGGTTCACCCAGGTGGTGAGGTCGCTATAAAGTGCCTCGTTGAGCAGTACGCGGCCGGTAAGCGCAGCGCGCTCGGCTTCCGACAGCACCACCCGCAGGCGCAGGCAGGCGGGGCCGCCGCCGTTGCGCATGCTTTGCTTCACGTCTTTGACGATTACTTCGCCAATGGGGTTATTGCCCGCCAGGATGAAATTCTGAATCGTGTTCCAAACGGCTTCGCGCTCTTGGCACTCGCTGGGCACCACCAGAGTCATGGTGCCATCCGGGTTGGAGAGTAGCTGGGAGTTGAACAGGTACGACGCCACCGCGTCTTCCATGCTCACCGCTTCTACCGGCACCCGCACGGGAATCAGCGGCGTGCTCATTTTGGCGCGCAGCTCGTTCAGCGTGCGCTCTTCATCGAGAAACGCCATTTCGTGGTAGAGCAGCACCGGGCCGTTACCCACGGCAATCACGTCGTTGTGGAACACCCCGGCGTCGATGGCCTCCGGGTGCTGTTGGGCGAAGACGGTTTGCGCCTCACTCAGCCCGTGCTGGCGGGCCACCGCTTGGCTGGCTTCCAAAGTTTGGCGGGCGGGATAGCGCTTGGGTTCGCGCCCACTGCTATTCGCGTCGCCAAACGCTTGACGGCCGTAAACGAAGAGATGAACGCCTGGCTCACCGTATTCGCCGCACAGACGGGTGTGGTTGGCCGCCCCTTCATCGGAAAATGCGGGCGTGGCGGGCAGCACCGGGTGATGGGCAAAGCGCTGCTCATCGCGGAAAATCGCTTGCAGCACCCGGCCTGTGGTTTTCGGTTCCAGATAGCGGTGAAAGCTGGATTGCAGGTTGGCGGGGGTAAAGTGCACTCGACCATCCGGTGCATCGACGCTAGGCGTAATGGTGCCTGCGTTAGCCGTCCACATGCTGGAGGCTGAACATACCGCCCGCAGCAGCTGCGGCGCTTGCTTCGCGGCTTGGGCGAGGATCTCGCTGTTGCTGCCGCTAAAGCCTAACGCTCGCAGCGCGCCCAAATCCGGGCGCTGCTGGGGAGGCAAAACGCCCTGGGCATAGCCTGCGTCCATCAGCGACTTCATCTTCGCCAGCCCCTGTAGCGCCCCCTCTTTGGGGTTGGAGACCAAACCGCCGTGACTCATGGAGGCCACGTTGCCGTGGGCAAGCCCAGAATAGTTGTGGGTGAGTCCTACCAAGCCATCGAAGTTGACTTCGCGAATGCTGTTGACGCTCATAAATTGACTCCCGGCGGCAGGGTTTCGGGCATTTCTAGGCTATCGGCTTCCATGGAAGCGACCGGGTAGGCGCAGTAATCCGCCGCGTAGTAGGCGCTGGGGCGGTGGTTGCCGCTGTCGCCTACGCCGCCGAAGGGCGCATCGCCAGAGGCTCCGGTGGTCTGGCGGTTCCAGTTCACAATGCCTGCGCGAATACGCAGCAGGAAGTCGTCCCAGTCCGCCTGCTCGCCACCGATCAACCCGGCAGAAAGGCCATAGCGGGTGTCGTTGGCAAGGGCCAGCGCCTCATCCCAATCTGCGTAGCGGTGGATTTTCAGCAGCGGGCCGAAGTGCTCCTCGTCGGGCACGTCCAGGCCCGTCACGTCGATCAGCGCGGGGCTGAGCAGGCTGGTGTTCTCTTTGAGGCGCTGCATACGATTAATCACCGTGCCGCCCATGGCTTCCAGTTCGTCCTGGGCGTTGAGCAGGCCATCAGCGGCAGCAACGCTCACTAGGCCGCCATAAAACGGCGCGGGTTCTTCATCGAACTGCCCTGCCACGTGCAGCTTGGTAATCGCATCGGAAAGCGCATCGATCAGTCGGTCGCCCGCTTCACCTTTAGGCACCATTAAGCGGCGTGCACAGGTGCAGCGCTGCCCGCCAGAGAGAAACGCCGACTGCAGAATCGTCAGCACCGCTGCGCGCTCATCATCCACATCCTTCACCACCAGCGGGTTATTGCCGCCTAGCTCCAGCGCGAGGATTTTATCTAACTGACCGGCAAACTGCTGCTGTAACAGCCCGCCCACCTTGGCGCTGCCGGTAAACAGCAGGCCATCGATACCAGGATGAGCGGAGAGCGCCTGACCGACCGCGACACCGCCCTGCACCAGGTTGATCACCCCAGCAGGTAAGCCCGCCTCTACCCAGCACTGCAGGGTTAAATCGGCGGTCAGTGGGGTTTGGTCGCTGGGTTTGAACACCACGGTGTTACCCGCCAGCAGCGCAGGCACCATATGACCGTTGGGCAGGTGGCCGGGGAAGTTGTAGGGGCCGAATACCGCCATCACGCCGTGGGGGCGGTGGCGCAGTACCGCTTTAGCACTGCCGACCTCTTTTTCGCGCTCCCCGGTGCGCTCGTGGTAGGCCTTAATAGAGAGCGCCACCTTACCTACCATCGCGCCAGCTTCGGTGCGTGCTTCCCATAGCGGCTTGCCGGTTTCAGAGGCAATGGCAATGGCTAGATCTTCCTGACGCGCCTTGAGCACGTCCACAAACCGTTCTACCAGCGCTTGGCGTTCAGCAAAGGAGTTGCGCGCCCAGCGGGGAAATGCCGCACGCGCTGCGTCAACCGCCGCGCCTACCTGGCGGCTAGAGGCCGCTGCGCCTTGCCATAGCAGCGCTCCCGCCACGGGGTCGTGCTTGGTCAAGGCGTCGGCGTCGCCGACGACCCAGGCACCGTTGATCAGTTGCTGCTGCTGGGCGTGCATGTTCTGGGTGTGCATCGTGCTCTCCTTCACTGAGCCTGCGTGTCTGTTCTGTCGAGTCGTTTTGTTAGCGAGCCGGGCGTTAGGTTTCCAGTAGGCGAACGGTATCGCCGCTAGATACCCCTAGCCGTTCGGCTTCTTCGGGGGTGAGCACTATCGTGCTGGCATCGGCGGGCGCGCGACCTATCCAGCTAGCAGTAAAGCTGAGCATATGGGTAGATGCCGCCAGCCAGCGGCTAACGCTCTCTTGCGTTGCGTTGGGTGAGACTTCCACCTGATAAAGCTGCGAGTTGCGAATCGCCCGCACGTCATCGATGTAGGCTTCCACCGTGGGGCCACCATCGAAGATGTCGATGTAGCCTTCCCAGCGCAGCCCCTCTTTTTTGAGCATTTCAAGCGCCGGGCGGGTGTGTCGGTGCACCTGGCCAATACACGCCCGCGCCTCTTCCGACATAAACGTGGTGTAGATCGGGAACTTGGGCATCAGCTCGCCGATAAAGCTCTTCTGGCCCAGGCCGGTTAAGCGGTCGGCTTCATTGAAGTCCATGGGAAAGAAGTGCTTACCCAGGCTTTCCCAGAAGGGGCTGATGTTGTTTTCATCAAACACGCCGCGCATTTCGGCCAGAACTTTCTGCGGAAAGCGGTCGCGAAACTGAGCAATAAACAGCCAGCGCGCCTTGGAGAGCAGCGCCCCGTTGCGCAGGTGTTTGTTGGCCTCGCCGCGATATTCTGGGCGCAAAAACAGCGAACACACCTCGGCGTCGCCGGTATGATCGGAGCTTAAAAACAGCGTATCGATGGTGCGATGTAGATCAAGCTGTACCGAGGAGTGCGCCAGCGTGCCGAGCCGGTAGTTATAGAACGGCACTTCGCGCCCTACTTGGCCCTCAATGGCGCAGCAGCCTGCTAGCTCCCCGTTGGTTTCATCTTCAAGAACGAAGAAATAAAGACGATCGTCTACAGGGGTGCGTTCTTCGAACGCGCGAGCGGCGGATTCAATTTTACCGGCCAGGAACTCACGATTATCCGGCAGCGAGGTAAACCCCACGCCTGCCTGCTGCGCAAGCGCCTGGAGCCCATCCAGATCATCACGGGCAATGGGTCGAATGCGCATTACATCTCTCCTTCATCGAGCGCATCGTCCGCGCTTGGCAGGGTTAGCGGCGCGGCCAGCACTGCGCGGCCCTCTTCCACCCCCAAACGCGCTGCATGCTGCGGGGTGAGCATCAGCTGCCCCGTGGGCGAAAGCGCATAGCGCGCCACAATACAGCGGAAATCGCCCAGCGTTTGATTGGCAATCATCGCCGGTTCAGCATCTGGAAGCGCGTGCTCAGGGCGCACGCGCACCGGGTGCCAAGCGGCATTGCGGAACGTTTCCAGGCGCTCGCGCTCAGCTTTGACAATGGGGCCTGCATCGAAAATATCCACGTGCCGCGAACGTACGAAGCCTTCGGCCAGCATTTCGGCCAGCGCTTCTTCATGGGCCGGATGCTCACGACCAATAGCGGCGCGGGCCTGGGGTGTTAACAGCGGTAAGTAGAGCGGGAACTGCGGCATCACTTCGGCAATAAAGCTCTTTGAACGCACCCCCGCAATGTGATTCATCTCCTGGAAGCTGCGGGCAAAAAAGTGGCGCCCCACGCTCTCCCAAAAAGGGGATTCATTATGGCTATCCAAATAGCCGGGAAAGGCGACCGCCAAAATCCGCGAGAAGCGCTCCGGGTACTGGGCGATAAACATCAGCCGCGCCCGGCGCAGCAGGCTCTCCGCGCTGGTGCCTTTATAGCGCGGGTTGAGCGACAGCGCGCAGAGCAGCGTGGCATCCGAAGCTTCATGAGAGAGCGCCAGCGTTTGCACCTCGCGGCGCACATTGAGCTGCTGGGAGGCGTGAATCAGCGTCTCTTGGCGGTAGGTGTAGTAGGCTTCGGCAGCCCCCGCCTGGGCGCGAATCGTGGCCGTGCCCAGCACCTCGTTGCGGCTATCATCTGCCAGCACGAACATATAATGCTCGTTGCCAGGGAATTCGATATCGCTTGAGAACGCTTCCCGGGAGCGCATAATGCGCTCCTCAAGGCGTTCGCGATTGGCTGGCAGGTTGGTAAGTCGTGGCACCGCGTGCTCTGCCAGTTGCTCTAAGGCGGGAAGGTCAGCCAGCGTGACCGGACGGATTACCAACATGTTTAACGCTCCCTCTTTTTTATCTTGCTGCCTGCTCATGCGCTGGCAACAAGTCGCTCGATGGCACGTTCAAGGCGCGCCATGCCTTCGGCGATATCTTCCTCGGGAATCACCAGCGAGGGCGCCATGCGCAGCACGTTGGGGCCAGCAATCAGCGCCATTACGCCCTCTTCAATGGCCAGCGGCAGAATATCCTTGGCGCGGCCTTCGAAAGCATCTGACATCTGCGCGCCCATCAACATGCCCATGCCACGGATCTCTTTGAAGACGCCGTACTTGCGGTTGATGGTTTCCAGGTGCTCGCGGAACAAGTCGTGACGATGCTTCACACCCTGTAGCACCTCAGGCGTATCGATGAACTCAACCGCCGCCAGCGCTACCGCGGATGCCAGCGCATTGCCGCCATAGGTAGAACCGTGGGTGCCGATGGCCAGGGATTTGGCAATAGCATCGGTGGTTAGCGTGGCACCAATCGGGAAGCCGCCGCCCAGGGATTTAGCGCTGGTGAGAATATCCGGGGTGATGCCGAAGTTTTTATAGGCGTACAGCTCGCCGCTGCGGCCAACGCCGGTTTGCACTTCATCGAAAATCAGCAGCGCGTTGTGCTCGTCACACAGATCGCGCAGGCCCTGCAGGAATTCCTGGGTGGCGGGGACGATGCCGCCCTCGCCCTGCATCGGCTCAACCATAATGGCGCAGGTGTCGTCGCCCACTAGCTTGCGTACGCTCTCCAGGTCGTTGAAATTGGCATGCAGAATGCCGCCCGGCACCGGGCCAAAGCCTTGGGAGTACTTGGGCTGGCCGCCTACGCTCACGGTAAAGAAGGTGCGGCCATGGAACGACTGGTAGAACGAGATGATTTTATCTTTATACTCGCCGTGGTGGTCGACCGCCCAGCGGCGGGCCAGCTTCAGCGCGGCTTCGTTAGCTTCGCCGCCGGAGGAGCATAAAAAGACTTTATCGGCGAAGGTGCGCTCGGTAAGGGTTTTGGCCAGTTTGAGCGCCGGCTCGTTGGTAAACACGTTAGAGAGATGCCAAAGCTTTTCGCCCTGCTCTTTTAACGCATTGACCAGCACCGGATGGCAGTGACCCAGGGAGTTCACCGCGATGCCGCCAGCGAAATCGATGTACTCACGGCCCTCTTGGTCCCATAAGCGGCTGCCCTCGCCTCGCACCGGAATAATCTGCTGCGGCGCGTAGTTGGGCGCCATGTAATGGTCGAAATCTTGACGGTTCGGGGTGTGGCTCATGGGACAGTACCTCCAGTGGAGTAAGCGATGAATTCAGTATACGGGGCGCGGTGGGCGCCCTGCTTTCAGTATTGGGACGGTAAATTATGAAAAGCTGCGCTTAACCCAACCGCTCTTCTCGCGGCGTAATGCCAAAGTGGTTGCGGTAAGCGGTGGAAAAGTGCGCGCCAGAGGAGAACCCGGTCATCAGTGCAATATCCCCCACCGGCCGGTCGCTCTCTCTTAGCTGCTTGCGGGCATCCTGCAGGCGCAAATCCAGGTAGTAGCGGCTGGGCACCGCCTGAAGATATTTCTTGAACAAGCGCTCTAGCTGACGGCGTGAAATACCTAGATGTTCGGCGAGTTCAAGCGTCGAGAGCGGCTCTTCGATATTGCTTTCCATTAGCGTGACCGCATCCACCAAGCTTTGGGGCGCGTGGCCCAAGCGGTTGCGCAGCGGCACGTGCTGACGCTCGTCGGCTAGGCGAATACGGTCACAGACAAACTGCTCGGAGACCTGCTCAGCCAAACGCGGGCCGTGATGCTTGCCAATCAGCGTGAGCATCATATCCATCGCGGCAGTGCCGCCCGCACAGGTTAGGCGGTCGCGATCGATCTCGAAGAGCTGCTGAGAGAGCGTGACTTGGGGGTAGGCTTGGGCAAAGGCGTCAAAACGTTGCCAAGGCAAGGTGGCGCGGTAGCCCTCCAGTAAGCCGCAGCGGGCGAGCACCTCAGTGCCCCCAGCCAAGCCGCCAAAGGCCACACCTCGCCCCTGATGGCTACGCAGCCACTCATTAAGCTTCGCGGGCAGTGCGTAGGGCAGCGGCGTGGGCGCGCATACCAGCAGTAGATCCAGCGGGCCAAGGGGCGCCCCCAGCGCGTGCTGCGCGATGAGTGGAAGCTGCGCACCGCTGCGCACCGGCTCGTCATCCAGGCTGAGAGTCACCGTTTGGTACAGCATTTGGCCACTTAGCTGGTTGGCCATTTGCAGCGGCTCCATAGCGCTCGCGTGCGCCAATAGCGAAAACCCTGGCAGCAGCACAAAGGCCACCCGCCTGCGGTGGCTTGGAGGTGGCGTTAACGTACTGGAATGCATGTGAATTCGCTGTGCTGCCTGTTGCGCTGCATGAAAACCGTCCGCTGGCTAACTGGGTCGACTGTAATGGTTACATCTTACCCAATTGTGCCCTTTAAGGCAGCGCTACGGTGTTTTAAACAAAAACAGGGCGCATAAATGCAAATTGCCGGGCAAAAGCCCGGCAAGCGATTTTGTACAGCAAAAGAGAGATCGTTCGTTAGCCGCCGCTATTCCCTGCACCAAGAATCAGAAACCCGGCAACCACTACCCCTAGCACGATAATAATTAAGGGCAGGAGCTTATGAAGGCCTTTAGGCGGCTTCTTGGCCTCCGGCTGGCGCTGAGGTTCGGCACTCTCAAAGTCTTCAGGTATACGCTGATTTATGACGTGCTCTTTCTCCTCTTCTTGGGTCTTGCTTTCCCTAGTATCCATAAACGCCTCCTGTTACTGCGGCAGAAAAGGTGAGTACGAGTTCTTGTTGCTAGCGCTACTGTCTCACCACTTATAAGCTAATGACATCGAACGCAACGTCTGGGTTCACATCCGCATCATAGTCCACGTCATTACGCTCAAAGCCAAATAGCTTTAAAAACTCGTGCTTGTAACCAGCATAGTCGGTAATTTCAAACAGGTTCTCTGTTGTGACGGTTGGCCACAGGTCTTGGCAGGCTTGCTGGACATCGTCACGCAACTCCCAATCGTCCAGGCGTAGGCGGCCTTGGTCGTCGGTCGCCATCTCGCCGGGCTGGCCAGAGTAGAGACACTCGCCGAACAGGCGGTTCAACTGATCAATCGTGCCTTCGTGCAAGCCCTGCTCTTTCATGATGCGGTAAACCATGGCGATATAAAGCGGCATCACCGGAATCGCCGCGCTGGCCTGGGTCACTACGGATTTCAGCACCGCTACGTTGGCACCACCACCGCTCGCTTTCAGCTTGGCATCGATGGCTGCCGCCGCGCGATCCAAGTCCTCTTTGGCTTTACCCAGCGCGCCGTGCCAGTAAATCGGCCAGGTAATCTCGGTGCCGATGTAGCTAAACGCCACGCTGCGTGCGCCTTTCGCCAGCACGCCCGCGTCAGCCAGCGCACTCATCCAAAGCTCCCAATCTTCGCCGCCCATCACAGTGATGGTGTCGTCGATCTCTTGCTGAGTCGCCGGTTCCACTTCGGCTTCGATGATGGCGTCTTTGTTGGTATCAATGGCCGTGGCGCGGTAGGTCTCACCAATCGGCTTTAGGCTAGAGCGTTTGACTTCACCGGTATCGGGCAGCTTACGCACGGGGGATGCCAGTGAGTAAACCACGAGATCAATCTCACCCATGTCCTGCTTAATCAGCTCAATGGCTTTTTCCCGCGCTTCATGGGAGAACGCATCGCCATTGATGGACTTACTGTACAGGCCTTCTTGCTTGGCAAATTTGTCGAAGGCAGCGCTGTTATACCAACCTGCCGTGCCGGTTTTTGTCTCACTGCTGGGCTTTTCAAAGAAGACGCCCAAGGTGTCGGCACCGTAACCAAAGGCAGCGGTAATGCGGGCCGCTAAACCGTAGCCGCTAGATGCGCCAATCACTAAGACCTTCTTGGGGCCCTGGCTTTTGTCCAGCCCGCGAGCACGCGTTGCTTCGATCTGTTCAAGAACGTTTTTTTCGCAGCCTACAGGGTGGGTGGTGGTGCAGATAAAGCCACGCACTTTCGGTTTAATGATCACATTGGACCCCTTTTCAGATGATTATTGCATTCGGCACGGCAGTGCCGAGTTACCAATGGAGGTATTCTAGCGGTCTCGGCGCGCCCTGTCCGCTCTTGAGCTTCTTCGCCATTCGCGGCAGGATAGCGTCCTGCCTACCACTTGCCGACGAGACCTTTGATGAATGCACAGCAGCTAGTCGATGAGCGAGGCGATCTGTGGCTTGCACTCGCCCCCCTCTGGCTTGACCGCGAGCCGAGCGAGCGCGATTACGCCCACATGATTGATGTGATACAGCAACATGATATGTCACTGGAAGAGCTTGAGTGGATGTTCCGCTTAGAAATGGCCCCGGTCATGTCTCGGCATCAGCTATCGGTTGCCAGTGAGTGGCGTAAGTTTGATGACTACAAGCTGATGAAGCAGTTGGTAAATCACAACATGAAGTTGAAAGGGTGGAGACGCAAAAGCTGGGCACTCTTTTCAGGCCTGACGACCATGATGGTTCGACATCGCTGGACCGAGCTAATGCAGCGCCTTATGGTCGCGCGCGGAAACGTATAGCCGATAACGGCATTACTCTTTATCTAGCGCAGCCTCCAAGGCTAACCGTAGCGGCAGGCCATGGTCTTTAGGCCCAAATCGGGCTATCACTTGGCCGTCTCGCCCTACTAAAAATTTTGTGAAGTTCCATTTGACTAGTTTAGTGCCCATCACGCCTGGCGCCTGCTGCTTCAAAAGCACAAATAACGGGTGGGCATCGCGGCCATTAACGTCCACTTTCTCCATTAATGGAAAACTCACGCCATACTCTTGCTCGCCGAAGGCACAAAATGCTTCAGCACTTTCGGGGGCCTGCCTACCAAACTGGTTACAAGGAAACCCCAGCACCGTAAAGCCACGATCGCGATACCGGCTATAAAGCCCCTCCAACTCTTTTAACTGCGGCGTAAAGCCACATTTGCTAGCAACATTGACCACCAGCAATACCTGTCCACGCAGGGCGCGCAAGTTGAACGGCTCGCCTTGGTGGGTATAGCAATCTTGATCATAAATCGTCATCGCAAGGCCCCTACTTGCCTTCGCTAGCATTGTGTCACCATGCCACGACAGATGCGGTTACACCAGCGCTGGTTAACTGATTGGCCCCAAAACAACGCGAAGCGCCAGCGCGATTAACAGCACCCCTGTGGCTCGGTTAACCCAGTGCGCATGACGCTGCAGCCACGGCAATACGCTGGAATGGGAAAGACCCAGCGCCACCAGCACGTACCAGCCGCCATCAATGACCATAGCGGTAACGACAATAATCGTTTTTGCCAGGATGCTCATCTCGGGCGTCACAAATTGGCTCAACAGCGCCACAAAGAAAATAATCAGTTTAGGATTACCGAGCGCTACCAACACTGCCTCTTTGGCTGCCTGACGCGTTGTGGTTTTAACAGCGCTTGGTGATAACGCACCCGCCCTGCCTGCTCTTAGTGCTTTAACCCCCAGCCAAGCCAAATACGCTGCGCCAAGCCAAGTAACCACCTGAAATAGCTGCGGATGGCGAACAATCAGCGCACCTAGCCCCCACACCGTAAGCAGCGCATAAAAACCGACCCCTAACGCATGAAAGATACCCGCGGTCATCCCAGGCAAACGCCCGCCCCCTAGGGTGTGGCGCAATACCAACGCCAGGCTCGGCCCCGGCGACATAGCCCCCATAGCGCAAATCGCAGCCAGCGATAGCCAGAGTGACAGTGGCATGTTATCTCTCCGTACAATCAGTCATTAAGAAAACGTTAGTATACGCTAGCCCAATCAGCCGCTAGTGAATAAATGCAGACACTTAAATAACGCTGTTAGCATGGTACGCTGTTGGGTAAAATTTCTCCTTTTTTGAATCAAGGTGACGCCTGCACACAGGCGATTCATGGCTAATAAAGGACTTCAACATGGGTAGGGCGTTTCAAAACCGTAAGGAATCCATGGCCAAAACGGCCGCTGCGAAAACCAAGGTTTACAGCAAGTACGGACGTGAGATTTACGTTTGTGCCAAAGCGGGCGGTACCGACCCTAACGGCAACCTCGCACTACGCGGTTTGATGGAGCGCGCCAAGAAAGACCAAGTGCCGTCTCACGTGATTGATAAAGCGCTGGATAAAGCCAGCGGCGCAGGCGGCGAAGACTTCTCTCCGGCGCGTTATGAGGGGTTTGGCCCCGGCAACGCCATGGTGATTGTTGACTGCTTAACCGACAACCCTAACCGCACCTTTGGCGATGTGCGCGGCTGCTTTACCAAAACGAAAAGCAAAATTGGTACGCCGGGCAGCGTGAGCCACATGTTCGACCACTGCGCAATTTTCTCCTTTAGCGGCAGCGATGAAGAAGCCGTTTTAGAAGCGCTGATGGAAGCTGATGTGGATGTCACCGACATTGAGCAGGAAGAAGGCCGCATCACGGTGTTTGCGCCGCACACTGATTACGCCAAAGCGAAGCAAGCGTTGTTAGATGCCTTTGGTGAGATCGACTTTGAGGTCGACGAAATTCAGTTCCTGCCGCAAACCACCACGCCGATTGAAGGCGATGATGTGGCGATGTTTGAAAAGTTTCTGGGCATGCTGGAAGAGCTCGACGATGTGCAGAACGTCTTCCACAGCGCGGAGTTCCCCGAAGAGAGCGCCTAAACGGCTAGTCGCTTAGCGCATCCTTCGGCACAAAAATCCACCCTTCCGCCGCTGGCATCTCTGCTGGCGGCCAGGCGATATGCTCAGGCGCATGCTCAAGGCTCCAGGCCAGCAGCGCACAAAAGCAGGCGTCCTGGCTATCCTGCTGTTTCGACGTTGGCTGTTGCAGCATGGAGACGTACGCCTCAGGCAGGCGCACTTTCCCTTGCAGCGTAGCAATCGCCGCCGAGCGTTTGGCGGGCGACGGGTAGCCCTCGACGGCTAACAGTTCTCCCTGCGCACTCGCCCACTGGCCGCAGCGTACGCTATGAGGCGCAAAGCGCGCCAAAAGGTGCATGCCTTTGGTGGCTTGGCTGCCAATCATGTCTTTGATCGGAGAGAGAGGCGTGACGCCTCGGGCAAATAGCCAGCGCTCCGTTTGACGATAGAGGTAAGGGTTCTCTTGCGAGCGACCCAGGGCATCGACGGGTTCACCACGAGCAAGCGCCAACAGCGCTTGGGGGAGCGCTAACGGCGTATCGATTGCCATCACTACCCGTTCGTAGCCACTGGCCGTGTAGTCGCAAAGCGCCAGCAGGCGATTCAACAGATTGCGGCTGGAGCTTGCCTCATTCAGCGTCAGGCGCAGGTTGCCGCGCCACGGCGCGCCCACCATAGTCAGCGATTCATCCAACACCACCAGCGCATCGCGGCTGGTAGGGTTGCTATCACAATTCCAGCCGCCTACATCCCAGCCGACATAAAGCGTTGGTCCTAACGTCATCGGTTGGCTTCGCTCTGTGAATCTAATACCGCATCAGGGGGCAGTAGCGCTGGCTTAATGCCCATATCGCTCAGTACCTGTTTACCTCGCACGGTAAGGTCGGTAATGAATAAAAACTGTTGCCGTGGGTCTACCGGGTAGGCGCGAATGCGATAGTGAGTGCCCCACGGTTTCTCTTCTGCTACGACAATAATGGGTCGGTCAAACTTGAGATAGGCGCTGGTAAGTGCCACATCACGTAGCGTTTTGCGTACGCGCTCCGCCTCATGCTCTGGATGTAAGTAAAAGTGCGTAACGCACTGCAAGCTGGTGCCGCCGTTATTCGCATTGTGAATCGCTGAGTCCCACAGCTTGAGGTGGGGCACCGCGACCATATCATCATCAGGCGTTTGGATATCCACGGTGCGCATTCCAACGTGCTTTACCTCGCCATACGTCCCCTCAATACTTACCCAGTCCCCCGGCCGATAAGGCAGTTCCACTGCTGAGACCACCCCAGCGATCAGGCTACTCACGTAGTCTTTTAGGGCAAAACCGATCGCCAAACCAAGCGCCCCCAACAGCGTCACCATATTGCGCATTGATGGCTCGATAACAACAGGCACGGCAATGACGAGTGCGGTAATTAAAATAAGCAGCCGTGTGAGCGGCACAAGCGCAAACACGCGAAACCGCAGCTGACCATGCAGCCGATTAGCTAGCCAGTTCAGGCCATGCTGGCTCGCAATAATCAACAGCACCATACTGGCCAGCGTGACGCCGAGAATGATGAGCGCTTGGCTATCGATATCGTTAAACAGTCTGGTGTACTGCTCGTTATCGTCCATTTGCCCTCCTAAAGCGCATCCACTAGGTAGTTGCGGGATTCCAACAGCTGTCGCACGCTGGCGTAGCTTAATGGCGCCACTTGCCAGCGCCCTTGATGACACACGAGCAGCCCCTTACGCGCCAGCGATAGCCGCGCATTCAACACTTCATGATGGGAAAAAGGGAGTACATCCCCCAGCGCCTGATCTTCCAGCCCGCCATGAATCAAGAGCGCGTGCAGCAGCAGCGTCGCTAGATCTCCAGTCTCCGCCGGCAGCTCCGCTTCCGCCAAGGCGTCCATTAGCCACAGCTCTTCAGACGGCGCAACATTTGGCGACTGGTTTTGAGACTGCATTGAATCGCTGCTTTCAGCAGGCTCACGCAGCCGCTCCCGCCAGTAGTGCCACGCGATGCCTAAATGACCACGGCAGTGGGCCGCTAGGCGCTGCAGCTCTTTATGCACCGTTTTACGCCCGTTTTCGGCGTTATCGTCAGCGTCATTTTCAAGAATAGGGTTACCGGTACGCGTGCTGTACACCGTGGGGTAGCCACCGCCATCCGCCAAGTGCGCAAAGTAATAAGCGAGCTGTTGGCCCTCTACTGCCTGAAGCGTTAAAGCAGGCGCGCCATCCAGGCCTATCGCCTGCTGCAAATAGGCGTATGTCCAACTGTCACAGCCAATGACCCCACGTCCCATGCGCCCGCTTAACGCACGCTCCAGTAGCGCACGCACCCCTTGCAAGCCTTGGGTATGGCGCAAAAAACAGCGCTCCAAGGCCGGCAGCGCCCAGCGGTGCTGGTTTTCACAACGCGCTAACCATTCAAGGGTGCCTTCTGAAAGCTCCTGGTAGGTAGGGGACGCCAAGCAGCTCACCCCCTGCTGCTCAGCCCAATCCTTCACAACGGCGCTATGCCCGCCATACGGTGGAGTAATAAAAAACACCACCGGCTCTTCGTTAAGGCCCTGCTGGAGAAGCACCTGCGCCAATGCCCTCGCCCCAGGCGTCCAGTCTACGTCGGGCACGAGATGAGCCAGCCTTACTTCTGGCAGGGCGCGCAGTTCGCTCTCTTGTTTCGCTTTATGCTCGGCGGCCTCTCGGCCCACTAGCCAACGGGTTGCCGCTAGCCAGCTGCGCCGCCACTGGCTAGCCTGGGTGTGCTCGGGCGTCACAAACCCCGTTAGCTCAACCACCTCCCATAATACGGGAGCCTCTTTGCTGGAGCGCTGCACCATAAGGCTACCTTCGGCTAAATAAGAAAATAAAGATTAGCACGCCAACCGGTGTACGGCCGCGTAATAAGAACGTGATGCCTAAAATGAAGTGGCTAGAAATATCTACTAAGCTGGTAACTACTTAATGTGAATATGATGCGCAGGAGACATAGATGAGCGTAGTAAACGTGACCACGGAAGAGTTACACGAGAAGCTTTCAAAGTGCATTGCTGGCGAGCGGGTATTAATCGACCACGACGGTAACCGGCTAAGCGCGCGCATTCAGCATGTGGGGTTCACCGGCGTCAAAGTCATCCCTGAAACGGATATCAAAAATAGCACTCGCGAACCCGGCGATGTCGAGGGTACCACGGTTCCTTATGAAGACATCTGGGAGTTGGAGGTAAAAGGAGTGGTATACAGCCGGCTACACGAACAGGCCTAGTGGGCTTAAACGCTTCTTAACAGTAACTGCAGATAACCAACAAAGGACAGAGTGCGTATAGACCATAGAGAATACCGGGCTAGCGGCTCTGCGCCATCGCCACACGCTCAAGGACCAGGGTTTCGCGGTGAATGGAGAGGCCCATGGAGGATGGTCGGCGTGCAATAACGCTGCGATTGTGACGTAGCGCTTCTTCAACGGATACCCACTTCGCCGCCATGCCATTGGCCGTTTCGTAATCTTCCATTTTCGCTTCCCCCAGCGCAGTGCCAATTTGGCAGGTAAACCAGTGGGACGTTTGAAACATCACGTCCCACTGCTTTTTCCAAGTAGGGGTGTATTCCGTTACGTAGCCAAAATGTGAGGTGACGTTAATCTCCTTGGCGCCGGTCTCTTCAGACAGCTCACGGCGCAGGCCCACTTCAGGGCTTTCGCCTGCGTCAATACCGCCGCCTGGAAAGCTAAAGTCGTCGTAGCGTTCGGTATAAAGCAGCAAAATCTGACCATCACGCATGACGATCGCGCGGGCGGCTTCGCGTGTTAATACGCGCATTTGCTCTAACACAAGCGGCGCGGGCAGTGCCTCATGAACAAGATGGGCAATGTGCTGCATGAACTTTCCTGGCAAATAAAAGCGGCCATTCTACGCAAATGGCCGCTTTAGTTCACGCGCTCGATTACTGGCGTTAAGCGCTAATTCAAGTGCCTAAAACGTGAGGCAGATTTTGCCAAAGTGCTTGCCAGATTCTTGGTGGCGGAAAGCGTCAGCAATGTCATGGAGCGCAAACTCACGGTCAATAATCGGCCGCAGGTTGGATGCTTCGATGGCGCGAATCATCTCGACTTGATGACGGCGACTGCCCACGATTAGCCCCTGCAGCTTAGCTTGTTTAGCCATCAGCTTGGCAGTAGGAATCTCGCCTTCACGACCGGTGAGCACACCAATCAGCGAAATATGCCCACCAATTTTTATCGCATCAATGGACTGCGGCAGCGTGCCAGGGCCGCCTACTTCAACCACATGATCCACGCCTTCACCGTTGGTGAGCGCTTTCACCGCCTTACCCCAGTCCGGCGTCTCTTTATAGTTGATCGTGTGCTCGGCACCCAACTCACGCAGCCGCTCAAGCTTTTCATTAGACGAGGACGTTGCAATCACCCGAGCCCCCATCATCTTGGCAAACTGCAGCGCAAAGATGGAGACACCGCCAGTGCCTAATACCAACACCGTATCACCTGCTTTTATACCGCCATCTACGACCAGCGCACGCCATGCGGTTAGCCCTGCGGTGGTGAGCGTTGCAGACTCCGCATGGCTGTAGCCTTCTGGTTGATGGGTAAAGGACGTCGCGGGCGCCACTACCTGCTCACGGGCGTAGCCGTCAACGCCATCCCCTGGTGTGGTCGTGAAATCGCCGACTCGCGCAGGGCCTTCCAGCCAGTCGGGAAAGAAAGTAGACACCACCGCATCGCCAACGGCGAACTCGCTCACACCTGCACCGATAGCTTCCACGATGCCTGCCCCATCCGACATAGGGATGCGGCCATCGTCGGTGGGAATCATGCCCGCGACCACCGCGTAATCGTGGAAGTTCAGCGAACTCGCATGCAGGCGTACTTTAATTTCGCCGGGGCCAGGTTCGCCTGGTGCGGCGAGATCAACCACGTTTAATTTATCTAAACCGCCGGGGTGTTGAAGCTGAATGGCTTGCATTGCTTTGCCTCCTGTAAAACGCGCTCGGTTACGTCGAGCTGTAAACGACCAGTCTACTATTAAGTGAGGGTAGTGCAATCACGTTCAAGCCCCTTTAAAACAGACTAGTCTAGGTCGTGCCCTAAAAAACCACCGGACTGGCGCTGCCAGAGGCTCGCATAAATGCCATTTTGCGCGAGTAGCTCCTGGTGGGTGCCGCTCTCCACCATGCGCCCTTCATCCACCACAATCAAACGGTCCAGCATGGCAATCGTCGAAAGCCGGTGGGCAATCGCAATCACCGTTTTGCCTTCCATCAACGCATCCAGCTGCTCTTGAATGGCGGCTTCCACTTCGGAATCCAGCGCGGACGTGGCTTCATCCAGCACCAAAATGGGCGCGTTTTTAAGCAGCACCCGGGCAATTGCAATGCGTTGACGTTGCCCACCGGAGAGCTTGACGCCGCGCTCACCCACATGGGCATCCAGTCCGCGACGGCCTTTGGGGTCGACTAAATCATTGATGAACGTATCCGCGTGGGCACGGCGTACCGCCTGCCATACGTCATCATCGCTGGCATGGGGGCTGCCGTAGCGGATGTTATCCCGCAGCGAGCGGTGCAGTAGCGAGGTATCTTGAGTGACCATGCCAATTTGGTGGCGTAGCGAGGTTTGGGTGACATCGGCAATATTCTGCCCGTCGATTAAAATTCGCCCGCCCTGCAGGTCGTAAAAGCGCAGCAGCAGATTTGCCAGAGTGGACTTGCCTGCCCCTGAACGGCCAATCAGGCCGATTTTCTCGCCGGGCTTGATGGTTAAGCTCAGCCCGTCAAAGACGTTTTTGCTCTCCCCTTTCGCCTGGGCATACTGAAAGCGCAGCGCATCAAACACAATCTCGCCGCTGGGCACGGCAAGCGCTTTGGCACCATGGGCATCTTTGATAGTTGGCTCTTGGGCGATGGTGTTCATGCCATCCTGCACCGTGCCAATATTTTCAAACAGCCCGGCGACTTCCCATAAAATCCAGTCGGACATAAAGCGAATGCGCATTACCAGCGCAATGGCGATGGCCAGCACACCTAGCGAAATGGCGTCCAGGTACCAGGCGCTGATTGCCATGCCAGCGGTGCCCACTAGCAGCAGCGTATTCAGCAGCGTTAAACAGACGCTCATCACCGTCACCAAACGCATCTGACGGTGCACGGTGACCATAAAGCCCTCCATGGCGTCTTTCGCGTAGCGTTGTTCGCGCTCGGTATCGGCAAAGAGTTTGATGGTTTGGATATTGCTATAGCTATCCACTACGCGACCTGTCATCTGGGCACGGGCATCGGCTTGGGCCATGGAAACATCCCGCAGGCGCGGGACGAAAAAACGCATAATGCCTAAATAGCCCATAAGCCATAGGCCAAGGGGCAGCAGCAGCCACGGGTCGGCACGGCCCAATAAAATCGCTGCGCCGGTAAAATAGACAACGGCATAGACCATCAGGTCCATTACTTTGGTGACGGTTTCCCGGATCGCCAGCGCCGTTTGCATGACTTTTTGCGACACCCGCCCGGCAAACTCATCCTGATAAAACGCAAGGCTTTGGCTGAGCATGTGACGGTGGGAAAGCCAGCGACCAATCATGGGGTAGTTGCCAAAAATCGTCTGGTGGGTGACCAGCGACTGCATTAACACCAGCAGCGGCAAGCCCACTATCACCAATAAGCCGACTCCCGACAGCCAAAGGCCGTGGCTTTGCCAAAAGCTTTCCCGCTCCACGTTGCCCAACCAGTCGACCAACTCCCCCATATAGCTGAAGAAAACCACCTCTGCAGCAGAAACCAGCGCCGTCAACAACGATACCGCCAGCAGCCAAGGCCATACCGGGCGTGAGAAGTGCCAAATAAACGGCAATAACCCTTTCGGCGGTGTGGTGACCTCATCTTCCGGGTAGGGGTTTACTCGCCCCTCAAAGTAACGGAACAATGGCGTAAGCATACGAGACAGCATGAGAGGTCCTTGCGTGAGGTGCGATGACTCGCATGCTGCCACCGGTGGCAGCACGCGTAATTCGCCTATGCGCGGTATTGATGGGGAGGCTTAATAAGGCTGGGGCGGTTCGTCATCATCGCCATCGTCACGCATGCGCGCCTGGCGTTCAGCCTCTTCCTCTTTAGCGTCGTCGATCACTTCCATCAGCTCATCGACGTTGGCAATGTGAGTATCAGCATCGAAGTGGCCGGTGAGCTTACTATCCGGGTGCAGCTCACCGGTTTCATATAGCGCCCACATCTCTCGGCCATATTCGGTCGTGAGCAGCTCGGGTGCATACTGGCCGAAGTAATTGCGCATGTTATCCACATCGCGATACAGCATAGCGGCGGCGCTGTTGTTGCCTGCGGCGTCGACGGCCTGGGGCAGATCAATAATCACCGGGCCAGAGGCATCGACCAGCACGTTGAATTCTGACAAGTCGCCGTGGATCAAACCCGCGCACAGCATCTTAACCACGTCTTGAATCACTTTGGCGTAGTAAGTTTCGGCCTGCTCAGGTGTAAGTGTCACTTCATCTAAGCGCGGCGCGACGTTACCTTCGGCGTCGCTGATCATCTCCATCAGCAGTACGCCGTCCACAAAGCCATGAGGCTCGGGGACGCGAACGCCTGCGGAGGCAAGCCGATAGAGCGCGTCCACTTCGGCATTTAGCCACGCCTGCTCCTGCTCTTTTTGGCCATAGCGGGTTTTTTTAGCCATGGCCCGGGCACGGCGGCTGTTACGCTCTTTACGCCCCTCTTGATACTGCACCGCTTGTTTAAAGCTGCGCTGTTTGGCCTCTTTGAACACTTTGGCACAGCGGATATCCTCGCCACAGCGCACCACGTAAACCTGTGCTTCTTTACCACTCATTAACTGAACCAACACCTCATCGATCATGCCATCATCGACCAAGGGTTGTAATCGCTTAGGGATTTTCATGGTTAGCTGCGTCGGCTCCTCTTTGGTACGCGTTCAATAACGGATACGGCGAACACGGAAAGCACGCCCTTTTAATTTGTCACGTTCAAGCTTCGCTTGGGCTTTTTGAACAACGCTATGCTCTACCGCAACATAGGCGCTGCGAGCCAGCACTTTAATTTTACCGACCTGATCACCACGCAGCCCGCCTTCACTGGTCAGCGCTCCCAGGATATCCCCCGGGCGCAGCTTGTCTTTTTTACCGCCTGCAAGTTGCAGCGTGGCCATGGGTGGCTCAAACGGCACAGCATTCGACGGTTTAGGCAGTGGTTCTGTGGCAATCGGCTGCTCTAGCAAGCCTTCCAGCCGCTCTAGCCGATAATGCTCTTTAGGGGTTACCAAGGTACAGGCAACGCCGCTAGCGCCCGCGCGCCCGGTGCGCCCTACCCGGTGCACGTGAACATCCAGCTCACGGGCAATTTGATAGTTGAACACAGCGTCTAGCTGGGCAATGTCCAAACCGCGAGCAGCAACATCGGTGGCCACCAGAATCGATGCGCTCTGGTTGGCAAACAGAATCAAACGGCGGTCACGATCTTTTTGCTCTAGATCGCCGTTAAGCGCCACGGCGCTAAATCCCGCATCGGTGAGCTGCTCTGCCACCGCCTGGGTTTCCCGCTTGGTGTTGCAAAACACCACGCTGGTCGCCGGCCGATAGACCAGCAGCAGCTGCTGAAGCGCGGCAAAACGCGCCTCTTCGTTAGCGACGTCGTAAAAGTGCTGATCAATGGTAGTGGCATCGTGAAGCTCGGCCACTTTGACAGTGACCGGATCGCGCATTACGCCGCGGGTCATGGTGGCAAGGCCGCCCGATGACTGCTCATCTGGGAAGGTCGCGCTAAACAGCAGCGTTTGGCGGTCTGCGGGCGTGTCGGCAATGATATCGTCTATGGTCGCCTGGAAGCCCATATCCAGCATACGGTCAGCTTCATCCAGCACCAAAGTGGTTAGAGAGCCAAGCGTTAGCGAGCCTTTGCGTAGATGCTCGTCGATGCGCCCGGGGGTGCCCACCACGATATGCGCGCCGTGCTCAAGCGAAGCCAGCTGCGGCCCAAATGGCGCCCCCCCGCAAAGGGTAAGCACCTTAACGTTGGGCAACCCTCTCGCCAATCGGCGCAGTTCTTCAGCCACTTGGTCGGCTAGCTCCCGGGTGGGGCACAGCACCAAGCCTTGAACGGCAAATGCTTCTACACGAAGCGTGGCCAGCAGCGCCAGGCCAAACGCGGCAGTCTTCCCAGAGCCGGTTTTGGCTTGGGCCAGTACGTCGCGCCCTGCCAGCATCGGCGGCAGGCTTTGGGCCTGAACCGGCGTCATTTCATGGTAGCCAAGGGAGTCTAGATTCGATAACAGCGCAGATGAGAGCGCAAGCGATGCAAAAGAGGTGTCGGACACAAAAAATTCCTGAAGGGGCTATTCAGCCCAGCAAACCGATAATGTAAAGCACCATACCAGAAAGCGCTTTCCACTGCCTTGCTGTATGGGGTGAGGGTAAGAGCAATCGCTACCGCCAACGCTCAGATCGCCAGCACCGCAAAACGCCCATGGCTCAGTGACGCCAAGTCGCTGGGAGAAAGCTCAATCTCTAGCCCCCGCCGTCCAGCGCTAACGTAGAGCGTGGAAAACTGTTGCGCTGAAGCGTCAATATAGGTCGGCAGGCGCTTTTTCTGCCCCAAGGGGCTAACACCGCCCAGCACATAGCCAGTGGTGCGTTCAACCTCTGCGGGATCAGCCATGGCTGCCTTCTTCGCCCCGGCGGCTTTCGCAATCTGCTTAAGCCCTAGCTGACCCTTCACCGGCACAATGCCTACCGCCAGCTGTTTACCATCCAACTTCACCACAAGCGTTTTAAAGACCTGCTCAACTGCGACACCCAGCTTTTCAGCCGCTTCTAGCCCATACGACGCGGCAGCGGCGTCGTGCGGGTACTCATGAAGGTGGAACACAATACCTGCGTGCTTTGCGCTATTAATCGCCGGAGTCATGAAGTTCTCGTCAGTTAACGTTACTGGCTATGGTGGAAAGGCCCGCCTGCGAAAAAAGATATGATAAAACATAAACGACCGCGCCCGCATGTTAAGCGGGCGCGGTCGTTGCGTACGTAGCAGCTAGATCATTACGGACAACGTTCTTAAGGGCACGGTTCTTAAGGACAGGGTACTACGCGGCGTAGCGTGTCTTTGGCCCATAGCGTTTGGCCATCCGGCGTGCGGCCATGCTCGTTCCAACGCTCGGTGGTTTCGAGGCAGAAAGAGCCGGCATCATCGGTACGCGGATTAGCACTGATAGGGCGTTCGCCACCAATACGCATCACATCCGGATTTTCAGTGGTGTAGCGCGGGGCAACGGTAGAACTTGCGCAGCCAGCAACCAAAGCGGTTACCAGCAGCACGGGCAAACAGCGGCGCAGAGGCATGTTTTGAAACCCTCAACATAGCGATAGTGGGCCGACACAATTTGTCGGTAGCGCTGAATATCACTGCCTCTGAGCCTACGTCAATATTTATTCGAACAAGCACATTATGTCACTAGCGTAATACTGGTCACCGGGCGTAAATTGCGCAGCCTGCAGTGCTGCTCAACGCTTTCAACAATCTCTTCGGCATCGTCGATTTGCTGCTTATCCAGCTGAATATCGACCATTAAGAAACTGCCTACCTGGGCTAAACGCACATCATCATCGGCGATATCGAAGTCGGCTACTTGTTGCACCATCTCTTGGCGTACGCTGCCCACCGGCTCACCAAACATTAGCTCGCGCAGCGCACCGCGCA
Organism: Vreelandella venusta; assembly: GCF_044809155.1. Lineage (GTDB taxonomy): Bacteria > Pseudomonadota > Gammaproteobacteria > Pseudomonadales > Halomonadaceae > Vreelandella > Vreelandella venusta_B. The sequence goes on along the minus strand of NZ_CP085241.1, from coordinate 782,329 downwards.
CCATGCGGATAGGCATCGGTAAAAAGTAGCCTGCAATGATCAACACCATGACGGGGTCGGCAAAGCGCGCATAGCCTGCCCACGGGGTTAATGTTAGCCCCCAGGTAAGCGCAAACCCAAGCATCACTGCAGCACTTAGCCAGGTGTCCATTTGCCACTGACGCAGCTCAGCGGCTAATAACGACGAACGGGCAATGCGCGCGTAGCGGTTTAACCACCACCACGTAAGCAAACAGCCGGTCACGTTCACCACTCCAAACATCAGCGCCAAATCCAGGGTAACCAATCGCCCACCTTGGGCAAGGCTCCATAGGGCCGACACCAGCGAAAACACGCACACCAGCGCAATCACCACGCCTTTGAGCAGCACGGCTAATGGCTCTACTGTTAGCCGCCCAAAGGGGTAGTGATCATCCGCGGGTTTACGTGCCTGCTGTAGCGCAAACAGCGAAAGCGACGCCAGCACTAAACTTAATAGCGAATAGCCGCTATCAAATAAAATTGTGATCGATCCGCTAGCAAGGCCAAGTGCCAGCCCTGTAAAAGCAAACAGACTGGCCGATATGGCGGAAAATCTGAGCGCACGGCGCTCGGCGACAAAGGGGGACACGCTTTTACTCCTGATGGTTAAGGTAAACTTGCGCCATCATAATCATTACACTACTCGCTATCTAATCGCTCAGTGCTAAAAATACTGGCGCTCAACGGGAGCTTTCGTAATGCGTGCAGAACAGGTCGAAGCCTTTATAGAAGTGACGGAGCACGGCTCTTTTGCAGCGGCAGCAAGGCACACGGGCATAAAGCGCAGCACGCTCAGCGCCGCCGTAAATGCGCTGGAAGATAGCCTGGGGGTCGTGCTGTTTGAGCGCACGGGCAACAGCCTACAGCTCTCGGCGGTGGGCGAAAGCGTACTGCCCGACTGTTACCGACTGCTAACCAGCGCCAGCCGGATCAAAAAGCACTGCCAGCAGCACATGCAGGGGGTGGAAAGCCAGCTGTGTATCGCCAGGGATGACGCCTTGCCGGAAGCGTTTTGGCGCCAGGTAATGCATGAACTAAAGCAGCGCTATCCGCTTACGGCTATCTCGGTCTATCTATTACCCCCCCAGGAGCACCCACAGTTTGTGCTGCGGCAAACGGTGGATATTGCTTTTGGCCTGTATACCGCTGAAGGCGCCGCCATTAATGCCGCCAATCTGGCGCCGGTGAGTATGTGTTTAGTGGCCGCACCCACTCACCCGTTAAGCCGTCTATTAAGCGTTAACCGCGATGACCTCGCCCAATATACCCAGGTATGCCTAACTTACGACCAGGGGGATAAGCTGGTCAGCGAAGCCTTGTTTTCCACCAACTACCTGGGGCTCACCATGTTTGAGGTAATACGCGATGCAGCCATTAACGGTACGGGCTGGGCGCTACTGCCCTACCCCCTGGTGAAAGAAGCGCTCGAAGAGCAGCGGCTTTGCGCGCTAAACCACGACCTCGCCCTGGAGAGCCATTACTACCGCTACGTGGAGGGTGAAAACCTGGGCGTGGTGGCCACAGCGCTCCTCAATAGCGTGACGCGCTTTTTAGGTACTACCCGATGATAGAGGTTTCACAACTGCCACGCTGAAGCGTTGAAATTTACCAGTGGCGAAAATCACCAATGCCTTCCACTCTGTGAAAAAGCGCTAAATAAGGAGTATCAGGACACGCTAGAGAACTAACACTTGGGCAGTGTCATCTAAGCGTAAAGTAGCTCTGCCAGTGTCGATGTTGCCGTCAACTAAGGAGTAGTTTCCACGATGGTAAGACTCGATAAAAAAGCCACTAGGCTCTATGTCCTAGACACGAACGTCCTTATCCACGACCCCGCAGCGCTTTATCATTTTGATGAGCACGACGTGGTGATTCCCATGACGGTGCTTGAGGAGCTAGACAAGCACAAAAACGGGGCGCGTGAGATCGCCCGCACGGCGCGGCAAATCAGTCGCACGCTTTCTGACCTTACCAGCCAAGTCACCTTTGATGAGATACAAAAAGGCATACCCATCCCGCGTATCAGCGGTGAATCTGGCCGCCTGCGCTTTTTGTGTTACAACGACTTAAAGCCTTTTGATGCGTTAGACGACAGTCCAGATAACCGAATTTTGGCGGAAACTTGCCGGCTGCGGGATGAGCGCCCCGATGCCTCCGTCATACTAATCACCAAAGATATTAATCTACGCGTTAAAGCCGCCGCGCTTAAAGTGCCGGTGGAAGACTATCTAAACGACCGCGCTTTTTCCGATAGCGATGCCATGATTGAAGGCGCCCAGGTATACGCATCGGCAGGCCAGGATGGTGCGACGCTGTGGGAAGCGCTAAATGTGGATGTGACCGTCGAGCGGGTCGACCACCACACGTTCTACCTACTTAATGGCAATATGCCCCGCCACTGGCATGTGGGAATGCTGGTATCAGATAGTGAAAACGGCGCTGAGTTCGAAGCCATTGTGCGCGAACTCTCCCCCGTATCGGCACGCTTGCAGCTGCTGACTAACTACCGCCACCATGCTGGAGTTTGGGGCGTTCACGCCCATGATAGCCGCCAAAATTTCACACTTAACCTATTGATGGACCCAGACATCGACCTTGTTACCATTGCCGGTAATGCAGGTACCGGTAAAACCTTCATGACACTGGCTGCGGCTTTCCAGCAAACCCTAGACGCCAAGCAGTTTGAGCGCATCGTGTTTACCCGTGCGCCTATCCCCATGGGCGAAGACATCGGCTTTTTACCGGGCACTGAAGAGGAGAAAATGTCACCGTGGATGGGGGCTTTCCACGACAACATGGATAACTTACTGCGCAATGAAGAGGGCGAATCCAGTTGGGATAATGGCGCCACACGGCAGTTGATCGGCTCACGGGTGCAAATCCGCTCGCCCAGCTTTATGCGTGGACGCACTCTCAACGACACCTTTTTGATTATCGACGAAGCACAGAACTTCACTCCTAAACAGCTAAAATCGCTGGTCACACGGGCGGGCCGCAATACGAAAATTGTTTGCCTGGGTAACGTTGGCCAAATCGACACCCCTTACCTAACCGCCAATACCTGCGGCATGGCTGCCGTGGTCGAGCGTTTTAGGGATTGGCCCCATGCAGGGCATATCACCTTGAAAAGCGTTGAGCGCTCACGGCTGGCACTCGCAGCGGAAGAGCTGTTATAGCGCCAACCCCCAAGAGCCTTCACTAACCTAACTGGTTAACTACAGTTTCAGATCGGCCCACTGTGCAATGTGCTTCAGCACAGTGGGCTGTTTCTTGGCTGCATATTTAGCGATCAACGGTATCCGATGGGTCGCCTTTCCAAGGGTTTTCAACGCCTACGGTATCAGCGGCAAAGGCATTACGCTCACCTAACGGCCTCGGCTTTCCTACCGTGGTGTCGTTGTAGGTTTGGCGCTCCATCTCACAATTTAGCTCCGCACCAAATAGCACTATAAATGCCGATAGCCAAAACCAGAGCATTAACGCCACAACGGCCCCGATAGAGCCGTACAACTCGCTAAAGGTAGAAAAGTAGCGCACGTAAAGAGATAACCCACCAGAGCCTAATAACCACATGACAGTGGCAAACAGCGTACCGTAGCTTAACCAGCGCCACTGCGCAGCGCGTCGGTAAGGCGCGTAACGATAAAGTAAGGCAATAAGCACGCTCATCAGCAACAGAAGCGCAGGCCAACGCAACCACTTCAAAACACTGTCTACCGGTGGTTCAATCATCAGCGTATCGACGACAATCGGCACAATAGCAATAAAGCCCAATGACACTAGCGTCATGGTGAGCAAACCCAACGTCAGTGACAGCAGCACCACACCGCGCAACAGCAGCGGACGCTTTTCGTTTTCCCCATACACGACGTTTAAGCCAACCACCAGCACGGAAACACTTTTAGAAGCAATAAACAGTGCTATTAAAAGCACGACTAGCGCTGTCATCAGATTGCCAGCTTCCGTGCTTTCCACGACGTCTTGAGCCTGCTGATCAATCAAGTTCGCCGCATCTGGGGGCATAAAGCGGCTAATTTCGTAAAGCTGCCGTCCTGCCTCAGCAGGATCAAACAGCAGCCCCCCTAGGGAAATAATCGCTGCAATCGTAGGAAAAAGCGCCAACAGCGCATAAAAGGCGATACCAGCCGCGTACATCGTAATGCGATCGCGCCGCGCTGCCCGTAGAACGCGCCAAACAATATCGTACCAACCCATACGCGGAATATCGTCAGGCACTGTCGCTTTTCGGCCACGCCAGTGAGTGTTCACTCTCTCTTTATCGCTCATCGCAGCCCCTCCCACAGTAGCAGAAGTGCCAGCACCACAGCGAACGCCATCATCAAACCGCTGCCATGGTGCCGCATCCACGCCTCGCTAGATAAAAGCCGTGTTAGCCGCCCCATAGCGAACTGCTCGAAGGCCAACGCCGCATTAACGCTTGCTCCTTTTATCTTTTGGCATTTGTGTGCCACGGCGCTTGCCACCTCCACAGCGTTTATGGCCACTACGCTATAAAGCCACCATAAATCGCCTGCAGGCGGTCTCTTGGCACTCAGGTGCCGCAGCCAATACATGCTGATTACCACCAGCAGCACACCCACTGGAAATGGCCATACAATTCCCAACCACTCACCTACCGGCGGCAGCACAACACTGCCCTCAGGCAGCGGAAGCCATAGCGGGGTCGTAAGCCCGGCAATGACCGCGACAAGCCATGCTCCCGGCTGGAAGGCATCGCTGCCCCCCAAGTGGCGCTGCTGCCATTGGCGCCATACACAGACACTCACTAGCGCGGCTGTGCCTATCGCCGCCCAGGTTAGCAGCATAATTAAGAGCGTATGCTCCATCTCGTAAAGGGCGTGTTTAACCCCCCACTTGCTGATCATCCCCGCTGCTAGCGCACCGGTTAACGACACCCCAGGCAGCGCGATGAGCGCAAACAGCAGAGGCAGCGGCCAACGGGGCATGTGCTCGCTAATACTGGTTCCCATAAATAGCGCCCCCTTTACCAGCGCATGATGAGCCGCGAACAGCACCAAGCCAGGAAGCAACAGCGGCCACACCCCGGGCGCAACAAGCCCCATCGCTACCATGGCGGTTAACATGCCCATCTGGCTAATACTGGAGTAGGCTAACACGGCCTTAGGATGGTGCTGCCACACGCCATAAAACGCCGCACCAAACGCCGCGGCCAAGCCTGCTACCAGTATCCAGCGACCCAGTTGAATCAACTCAGGGGAAAGTCCATCAAAACCTAACGGCAGTACGTTTAACCAGCCTAATAGGCCCGCTTTTATCATGGCGCCGCTCAGCACCGCACTTGCTGGGGCTGGAGCAACCGGGTGGGCTAACGGCAGCCACACATGCAGGCCAATAACCCCCGCCTTTACGCCAAACCCAAGCCATAGCAGCAGCGCCATAAGGGCGCCCTGGTCGGCTTCGGCAATACCTTCCCGAACCCCTTGAAGTGACAGGGTTTCCGCAGTGCCTGCCGCCCACAGAAAACCGCCAAGGATTAACCCTTCGCCAACCACGGCCAAGATTAAATACGCCTTGGCCCCCAACCGCGCTTCCTGGCTGCCGCTGTGCACCACAAGAGCGTAAGCGGCAAATGTCATTAACGCGAAGCCAAGGTAAAAGCTGGCAATGTCCTGGGCAATAATCAGAAGAACGTTGCCCAAAAACGTCAGCGGCCAAAGCAGCGCCAGGCGCATCAAACGGCGCTCGGCAGCATGGTCTCCCGCATGAGCCTTCGCCTGTTCGGCGGCGAAATACCCTCGCCCATGCACCGCGGCCAAGCTCCAAAGTAGCGTCGTAAACGCAAGCCACGGACGACTGAGCGCATTCAATTCCCAATCACCACCCAGCATCCAGGCCTCAACTATCCATTGCACCTCACCCGCATAGGCCAGCAGGAACGCAGGCCAGGAAGCCGTAATCCACACCCATGTGAAATAGCGCCGCGCGGCCACTGGGGTGCGATAGCCCTGCCACACCACATTACCTGCAACACAAAGCGGCCACAGCAGTGCCGCCAGTAAGAGCAGTGTCATCATGGCAGATACTCCCCGACCGCAACCCGCGTTGCCCAGTCCAGCGGGCTAAACGGCAATCCTGCCAGCAGCCCTGCCCCCATGCTTACCACGGCGGTAAACACCGCAGGCCATAGCAACCAGCCATGGGTTTCCAGGCGACCAAGGCGCTGCTCCTTTGGCCACTCCCCGCAACCATGGGCAGGTCCCTCGCGGAACCACAAACGGTGCAAAATCGGCAGGAAATAAATCGCATTCAAGGTACTGCTCACTACTAGCACTGCCACCACCCAGTTCATCTGCGCTTGTATCGCACCTACCCCCAGGTACCACTTGGTGATAAACCCGGCCACCGGAGGCAGCCCGATCATCCCCAGCGCCCCCACAGAAAACGCGAGGCTGGTAAGCGGCATACGTTTGCCAGCGCCGTCCATTTCATCTATGCGGTGAATACCTAGCTCCTCGGCGTAAATCCCTGCACAGAAGAACAGCGTTACTTTCATCAGCCCCTGATGAAGGAGGTGGGCAAGCGCACCAATGGTGCCAAACGGGCCGAATAGGCTAACCCCCAGCACGACATAGGAGACTTGGCTAATAGTTGAAAACGCCAAACGGGGTTTAAGCTCTTGCTGCGCAATCGCCAGTAGCGAGCCATAAATAATGGTGATCGACGCAGCTACTGCCAGCACCGTGGTCACGCCTAGCTCGACGCTCAGCTCGATTCCGTAAAGGTCGTAGATAATCCGCATGATGCCAAAAGCACCGGCTTTCACGACCGCCACCGCGTGCAACAAGGCACTGACTGGCGCAGGCGCTACCATTGCCCTGGGCAGCCAACCATGGAGTGGCACCATCGCTGCCTTTACAGCTAGCCCGCCCACCAGCAGCGCAAATATCAGCGTTAGCTGCCCACGGTGATCGTTAAGATAGGGTGATAGGCCGCGCTCTGAGGCAAACGAGTGGTCGCCTGTTAAGCTGTAAAGTATTACGACGCCCAACAGCAGCACTACCCCGCCGGTTAGCGTGTAGCGCAAATAAACCCGCCCCGCCGCTAACGCTTTAGCAGTGCCCGCATGAACCACCAGCGGATACGTAGACAGCGTCAGCGTTTCGTAGAAAATTAAAAAGGTGAACAGGTTGCCCGCTAGGGCGATCCCCAACGTACTGGCCACACACAGGCTGAAGAAACCAAAAAAACGCTTGAGATTCGCCCCACCTTCCAAGTAGCCAATGGCGTAAATGGTGGTACATAACCACAAAAGCGACGACAGGCCAGCAAACATAACGCCCAAGGCATCGGCGCGAAGCACAAAATCAATACCGCCGATAATCTGAAAACTAAAGGTGTCCTGGTAGCCCTGGGAAACGCGTCCAACCATTAACGCCACAAGGACAAGTTTACTAACGGCAGCCACTAGATTGAGGCTGATGCGCAGCCGCCGCGCTTCCTCGGGCAAAAGAAAGATCACCACCGCTGCAATAATGGAGGTCGCCAACGTCGTCAGAGGAAGCCATGCCGCGTTCATAGGCCACCTTCATGTAACAGCGACAGCGGTAGATGGGCCAGCAACCCCAACGCAAAGGCTGCCAACGCTAGCGCCAGCGCTACGATCTCCATACTCGGCGCCAACGGATGGTAACGGTGCCTTGGGGCCGTTTCATCAAAAGAGTAGCGGAAAACACGAAAGATGTAGGCCGCTGATAACAGTGTACCGACCAAGAGCGCGGCAACAGCAACCCACTGCTGGGTGATTACCATCGCCTGTAGTAGCAGCCACTTAGCCGTAAAGCCTGCACTGGGCGGCAAGCCCATCAGCGTCACTGACGCAATGCCGAATACCAATAACGACAGCGGTAAACGGCGGCTAGTACCCGCCAGCCCCTTCAGCGAGCTTTCACCCGTGGCGAGAACTAAATTACCTGCGGCCATAAACATTGCGGCTTTCGCCAGCGCGTGGCCCATCAGCTGTAACCAAAATCCATCCCAGGCCAACGACTTGGGCAACGGTGAAATATCGGGTCCGATCAGCAGAGGAAAAGCCACCATTAAATAACCCAGCTGTGCCACCGTTGAAGAGGCTACCAGGGTTTTAAGCGACGCCGCCCGCCATGCCACAAGGCCACCCCACACAATGGCCAGCATGCCTAACCAAGCGATAAAGCGCGGGGCAAATACCGCATCGGGAAGCAGAATACTCCACAGCATAATTAAGATAAATAGCGAGGCTTTTACCACCAATGCCGCATGCACTGCGCTGACCGGCGTCCACGCGTTTTCATGCACCGGCGTTAACCAACCATGCAGGGGAAACAGCGCTGCCTTTAGCGCAAGGCCCGCGCCTATAAGCGCAGCGGCTATCCAAGCAACCGGGCCTGGCTCTACCACGTCTGCTAGTACCCGTAGATCAAGCTCTCCCCAATACCCCAGCACCAGGGCAACGCCCAGCAGATACGCCAATGACCCAACCAGTGCCAGCAACAGATAGCGCATGCCCGCCAGTAGCGCTGCAGGTTTACCCGATAAAAGCAGCATGCCTACCGCAGCTAATCCCATTAGTTCGAGAGCGGCGTAAAGCGTTAGGAGATCCGCCGCCAGCCATATGAGTGAAAGCGCACTGATTAAAACGCCCATCAACGGCCACAGCCAACGCACCTGCGTGCCGGGATTGGTTAAACGCACGTGCCCCGGGGTATATAGCGCTGCCGCCGCTCCCACCCACTGGGTCACCAACAGCATTAAAACGCTGACACCGCCCAGGCGGAGAGACACTGTGACGCCCGCCACCTGCCACTGCCAACGCAACAGCCCTGACTGCTGGTAATCCACCGTTAACAGGGCGCCCGCCAAGAGTATTGGCACGCAGGCAAGGCCAATAGGTAACGCTCGACGGGGGGAGACCAGTGCGCCCAGCAGGCCAAAAAGAATGGGCAGCGCCAGCGCGGCGGCCAGCGCCCAGTGCGTCAGTAGAAGGGGTTCGAACGTCGCTTCTGTCAGGCCAAATCGCCACTTCATTGGGCTTTCTCCTTGGCCTTACTGTCGTGACCCAAAGCACTCTCGCCTCCAAGCAGAAAGAGATGACGAATCAACAGCGCCCCCAGCAATGAGCCTAGCCAAGCAATCATCAAGCCAACGCTCACTAATGCCTGCGCACCTTCCACAGTGCCAGCCATACCGGCGAGCAGAAGAAACACTCCGGAGCCAAGAATATTAAAGGCGAGCAAGCGGCGCAGCAGATGGCGATGCAGAGCAAACGCACCCATCGCCGTTGCCGCGATAAATATCGCGGCTAGCACAAGGGGATGTTCGGTTGGGGAGTAGGCCATTACCGGCATTACATAGCGGATTGCGCCGCCCATCATTAAGCACCATGCCAGCGCTAACAGCGCCCGCGCTGCGCCATGCTGCCAAATGCCCTGTAAGTTGTCGTAATAGGAGACACGCCTACCGTGGGCGGAAGGGTCGCCATCAGAAGGGAATACCCTTAACGCATAAAAAAAGCTGGCGCCTGTTAGCAGCGCCCCCAATAGCAGCTCAGCTAACGCCAGCCAAGGGGCGCCCAACCACCACCACGCCAAGGTCATGAGCAGCGCAAAGAGAACAAACAGGCTGCTAGCCCGTAACAGATGGCGATCAAACAGGCAGGCCAGTGCGACTACACATAAGCAGAGCGCTAACCCTCCTTCTAATAACGTAGAGGAAGCTATCATGCGCCTTCGCTAATCCCTTGCTTCGGCTTTTGAGATAATTACTTTGCCTGCCTTTTAGGCACTTGTCGACGCAGCCCTAGGCTAAACGCTCGCTCAGCCAGCGGCCAATATCCCCAACCTGCTGGGGGCAAAGCGCATGCGCCATTGGATACTGACGATAATTAACCTCATAGCCCAGGGTCTTTAAACGCTCGACACCGCTGCGGCCCAAGGTTTCAGGCACGATGGGGTCGAAGTTGCCGTGATGTACCTCAATCGGCACCTGACGGTTCGCATCGGCAGGCTCGATGCTATCGGCGGTGGCAAAGTAGGTCGACATCGCTAGCAAGCCGCCTAATGGCTGCGGGAAAGAGAGCGCGGCCTGGTAAGCAACAGCCCCACCCTGTGAGAAACCCGCCACAATAATGCGCTGGCTATCAATGCCTTGGTCGATCTGCTCTTGAATCAGTGCCTGAATCCGCTCAGCAGATTTCATCAGCTGGCCTTCGTCTACGCGGCGCCCTAAATCCATGGCCAGAATGTCATACCAAGCGGGCATCACCATACCGCCATTAATGGTCACTGGCAGGCGCGGCGCATGGGGCATAATAAAGCGCACATGCGCATCGTCAGGTAGCGTAAGCGCGGGAACCAGCGGCTCAAAATCGTGCCCATCGGCACCTAAGCCATGAATGATAAACACACACGCATCGGCGGGTTGACCATTTTTCGGTTCAATAATCAGTTCGCCTGGGGCTGTCATGGGGTTAATTCCTTGCTGAATTTAAAAGCGCCACCCTAGCGCAAAGTAGCGTTAACAGCGAGACATTGTCCGCTTAAAACGGCCAAACCAGCGGAATAAGCGTCAACGCAATGGCACCAGTAAGGACGTTTAAACCACCGCCTACACGTAAAAAATCGCTTATTCGATAACCACCAGGGCCATGCACCATTAAGTTAGTTTGATAGCCAATCGGGGTTAGAAAGCTCGCCGAAGCCGCAAACATAACCGCCACCACATAGGGCATTGGGTTAACCCCCAGGCTTTCGGCGGCGGCCATCACCACCGGGAAAATAATCACTGCGGCGGCATTATTGGTGACTAACTCCGTGAGCAGCGCCACCACGCAGTAAGTACCAATAAGCAAAAGCAGCGGGCTACCCGCGACCAGCGAAAGAGCGCCTCCCGCAATTTCATCGGCGGCACCGGAGCTTTGTAGCGCGGCCCCCACGCCAAAAGAGGCGGCAATGGTCAGCAGCACCTGAGTATCCAATCCCCGCTTAGCAGCCCCCACGGTGCAGCAGCCGGTTAACAGCGCCAGCGCAGCCCCAAGCATCGCGGCATTGAGCATACTCAACACCCCAAAGGCAGCCAGCAGCACAGCGCCTAGCAAAATGGCCCAGGCCAGCGGGGCTTTTTCATGAACCGGGCGCGCTGCGCCGTTCAGCTCGCTGATCAGCAGGAAGTCTTTCGACTGACGGTGGCGCTCAATAAACGGCGGGCGCGCTTCCAGCAGCAGCACATCAGCAGGCTGCAAGCGCACCTGCCCTAGATTCCCCGTCACCCGTTCACCGCTGCGGCAAACGGCCAGCACAGCAGCGCCGTATAGCGTTCTAAAACGTCCATCGCGAATGCGCTGGCCGATAAATTGGCACTGATTGGAAACCACCGCCTCTACCAGCCGGCGCTCCTTAAACTCTTTCTCCAAGCTGGAAGCGCCATCGTGAGAAGGAATTAAACCGCGTATCTGCTGTAGCTCAACGGCGGCATCGGAGGTGCCTACAAACACTAACCGATCCCCTCCCTTCAGCTGTTCCCCTGGACCCACTACGCTGACCACGTTACCGGCACGCTCTATCTCGACCAGAAACAGCTCCTGCAGATGACGCAGCCCCGCCTCCTCCACAGTGCGGTCAACCAAGACACCGGCAGGGTCAACCTCCATCTCAATGGTGAACTCGCGGGGATTAGCAAAGGCTTTTGCCATGCCTTCTCGGGAAGGCAGAAGACGCGGCCCCAGCAGAATCAGGTAAGTAAGCCCAACCACCGCCACAGGAATGCCAACCCAAGCCAAATCAAACAGCCCCATGGCGAAATCAGGATAGCGCTCGACCAGTAGCCCATGCACCACCAGGTTCGTACTGGTGCCAAACAGGGTGATGGTGCCGCCCAGAATAGACGCGAAGCTCAGCGGCATCAAAAGCCGCTGTGGAGAGAGCCGTAGCCGACGACTCCAGCTCATCACCGCAGGAATATAGGTAGCGACGACGGGGGTGTTATTAAGAAAACCGCTCAGTGATGCCACCGGCAGCAGCAGCCTTACCAGCGCACCCCGCTCGCCTTTAGGGCGGCCCAGCACATAGCGAATAATAAGATCGATGCCGCCGGTTTCACGAATACTGGCGACCAGTACGTACATAAACGCCACGGTAAACAGGCCGCTGTTTGAAAAACCACCCAGTGCCTGCTGGGGGTCAATCACCCCCAGCGTCATTAACACCACCACCGCCCCCATTAAAATAATATCGGGGCCAAGACGTGTTAGCGCCATCAAAGGGAAGATAGTCAGCACTATCCCAATAGCAATCCAAGCATCCAGCGACATAACCCCACGTCCTTAAAAGAAAACTTTATAAAAAGGCTTAACAAAAAAGCATGGGAGCATTGTGACGCTAATCATATATTCTAAAAAGTTATTTTTAGAAACAGGGTAAGATCAAAAAAGAATATGGCGTGTGAGGTGTGAGGTGTGAGGTGTGAAACAGAATAGACGGGCATAGAAACAAAAAACCCCGCTCGAAAGCGGGGTTTTTGGGCAAGCTAACCTTAAGGGCTAGTTGCAAACATCATAGGATCTAATTATAGAACTTTGATGTTAGAAGCCTGAAGGCCTTTCTTACCCTGGGTGACGTCGAAGGAAACCTTCTGGCCGTCTTGCAGAGTTTTGAAGCCGTCAGCTTGAATTTCGGAGAAGTGCGCGAACAGGTCGTCGCCATTGTCGTCCGGAGAAATGAAGCCGAAGCCTTTAGTGTCGTTAAACCACTTAACGGTACCAGTTGCCATGATCGAAATCCTCGATAAAGCGAATTATAAAGCCGGGGTAATACCCGAGTTGCAGTGGGTAGAACAAGAAACTTTCACCAGACTCACGCTTGGGCGTTCGATACTGCTGACAACGTTCGACTTGCTAACCAACTGCATTCAGCATGCGCTTAACTTAGCCGCACGTCAACACTATGATGGAAAAAAATGACATTGCAATTATTTTTCTTCCAAAATCCATCCGGCCGCCTTTTCTGCAATCATTAACGTCGGCGAATTGGTATTCCCGCTGGTGATCGTCGGCATGATACTGGCATCTACCACGCGTAACCCATTGACGCCCCTGACCCGAAGTTTTGAGTCAACAACCGCCATCGGATCATCGTCACGGCCCATCTTCGCGGTGCCTACCGGATGGAAAATCGTCGTACCAATATCGCCCGCCAACGTCGCCAACGCTTCGTCGCTCTGATACTCAAGCCCTGGCTTAAACTCTTCTGGCTGATACTTAGCAAATGCCTGCTGCTCGGCAATACGCCGCGTGACCCGCAGTGAGTCCGCCGCGACCTTACGATCCTCTTCCGTGCTCAGGTAGTTAGGCTCGATGGCCGGTGCCGTTTGTGGATTACGGCTTTTAATCTGCACGCGGCCGCGGCTGGTGGGGTTGAGATTACAAACACTGGCGGTAATCGCAGGGAAGTTATGCAACGGTTGACCAAACGCATCCAGGCTTAACGGCTGAACGTGATACTCAATATTCGCGTGCTGATACGCCTCAGAGCTGCGCGTAAAGATACACAGCTGTGACGGCGCCATGCTCATCGGCCCCGTACGCTTAAGCACATACTCCACGCCAATCTTTGCTTTACCTAGCAGCGTGCTGGCCATGGTATTGAGCGTTTTCGCCCCTTTCACCTTATACACAGAGCGAATCTGCAGGTGATCCTGCAGGTTTTCGCCCACGCCGGGCAGCGCTTCTACTACCTCTATACCGTGGCGTTTCAGCAGCTCGGGCGCGCCAATCCCGGAAAGCTGCAATATCTGCGGCGAGCCGATGGCCCCCGCACTCAGCACCACCTCTTTATTGACCGACACCTTGAGCGTTTTTCCCTCGCGTAGAAGCTCTGCAGCCACGCAGTGCGGCATGCCCTCTTGGTGCTCAAACAGCAGGCGATTGACGTGGGTAGAGTGCCAAACCGTCAGGTTAGTGCGCTGCTTAATCGGCCGTAAAAATGCCTTGGAAGTATTCCAACGCCAGCCGCTTCGCTGGTTAACCTCGAAGTAGTTAACGCCTTCATTGTCGCCGCGGTTGAAATCGTCAGTGCGCGGAATACCGGCTTGAACCGCCGCTTCGGCGAAGTCATCCAGTACCTCCCAACTCAAACGCTGCTTTTCGATTCGCCACTCGCCACCATGACCGTGGTAACGACGGTGCTCAGCATCGCCGTCACCACCATCATCCAGCCGGTGATGGTCTTCGTGCTTCATGAAGTCTGGCAAGCAGTTATCCCAGCGCCAGGCGTCATCGCCGGTCAGTTCAGCCCAGTGGTCGTAATCCCTCGCCTGGCCGCGCAGGTAAAGCATACCGTTAATACTGGAACAGCCGCCCAAGGTTTTGCCGCGGGGATAGATCAGTGAGCGGCCGTTAAGCCCCTTGTCAGGCTCAGTGCGAAACAGCCAGTCAGTCCGCGGGTTATTGATACAGTAGAGATACCCCACCGGAATATGAATCCAGTGGTAGTTGTCCGGCCTGCCCGCTTCAACCAGCAGCACCCTGTTATTCGGATTGGCGCTTAGTCGATTGGCCAGCAGGCACCCTGCGGTGCCTGCGCCGATCACGATGTAATCAAAATTGTTATTAGCAGCATCTGACATGTGCTGGCTCCCGTAACGTGGTGGCGTTACTTCGCCGTGGGCATCACGAATTCAGCACCCGCGTCGATGGAGTCTGACCAGCGCTGCATGATGGATTTCTGTTTGGTATAGAAGCGCACGCCCTCTTCTCCGTAAGCGTGGGTATCGCCGAACAGTGACCGCTTCCAGCCGCCAAAGCCGTGCCACGCCATCGGTACGGGAATCGGCACGTTGATGCCTACCATGCCCACCTGAATACGGCGGCCAAATTCACGGGCAACGCTGCCACTTTCAGTAAAGCAGCTGACCCCGTTGCCAAACTCATGGTCGTTGATCAGTTGGATGGCAGTGGCAACATCCGGCACTCGCACACATGCCAAGACAGGGCCGAAGATCTCCTCTTTATAGATCGTCATCTCCGGCGTCACGTTGTCAAACAGCGTGCCGCCCATCCAGAAACCTTCCCCACAGCCGTCGCCGGTCTGTCCAGCATCAAACGCGCGGCCATCGACAACTAGCTCGGCGCCTTCGGCCACGCCTTTTTCGATATAGCCGGTAATCCGCTGATGCGCCTGCTGAGTCACAATCGGACCCATTTCCGCATCCAGCTGCATGCCGTCTTTTACTTTCAGCGCTTTCGCCCGTTCGGTGAGCATTGGTATGATTTTATCGGCTACATCGCCCACCAGCACGGCCACGCTGATCGCCATACAGCGTTCGCCCGCACTGCCGTAGGCGGCGCCAATGAGCGCATCCACCGCTTTATCCAGGTTGGCATCGGGCATCACCACCATGTGGTTTTTAGCCCCACCCAGCGCCTGTACGCGCTTGCCGTGCTTCGCACCGCGTTCGTAAATCAGGTTAGCAATCGGCGTGGAACCCACAAACGACAGCGCTTTAACATCCGGATGGTCAATCAGCGCTTCTACGCTATCTTTATCGCCCTGCACCACGTTAAACACACCATCGGGCAGGCCCGCTTGTTTAAGCAAATCGGCCATCATTAATGACGCGCTAGGGTCGAGGGGGCTGGGTTTTAAGATAAACGTATTACCCGCCGCAATGGCGATGGGGAACATCCACATCGGCACCATGACAGGGAAATTGAACGGCGTAATGCCCGCAACCACGCCCAGCGGCTGGCGCAGCGTCCAGTTGTCGATGCCGGTGCTGACCTGCTCGGTGTAGTCGCCTTTCAGCAGCTGAGGAATACCGCAGGCGAATTCAACAATATCGATTCCCCTGGCAACCTCACCCTGGGCATCGGTGAACACCTTGCCGTGCTCTTTGGTAATTGCCTCGGCCAGCTCATCTTTATGAGCGTTTAATAGCTCCAAAAACTTAAACAGCACCCGGGCGCGACGTATGGGCGGGGTATCCGCCCAAGCGGGAAAAGCAGCCTGCGCAGACTGCACAGCGGAGTCCACATCCGCCTGGGAGGCCAGCGCTACCTGCCCCGTGACCTTGCCGGTAGCAGGATTAAAGACGTCTTGGGTATTCGGCGAACTGCCGGCGCTTACCTGGCCATTGATGAAATGTTGAATCGCTGTTGTTGTCATGGGGCTACCTTTATAACGAGAACTTAAGTGATCAGTGGTAACCCAACAGCCTACCGCGCTTTACAGGGCGATCAATTGAGAAATTTTAAACCCAGATATAAGCTATTCTAATAACACACCGCTGTTTAGGAGCCGTTCCATGCAGGAGTACGCAGCGCTACGCGCCTTTGTCACCGTTGCACGTACGGGCAGCGTGTCACGGGCGGCCGAGCAGCTTCACCTCACACAGCCCGCTGTCAGCTTGAAATTAAAGCAACTGCAGCAGCACCTGGGGCTCACGCTGTTTACCCGCCGCCCGCAAGGGCTAACGCTCACTGCCGATGGATATGCGCTGCTGCCCGCCGCTGAAAATGCCCTGGCCAGCGCACTGGCCTTTGAGCAGAGCGCCAGCGCTTTACACAGCACGCTGCGCGGCAAACTTCGCATTGGCACCATTGTCGACCCCGAGTTTATTCGTTTAGGCGACTTCCTTAGCCGCTTGATGGCTCGCGCCCCGCAGCTGGAAACGGAGTTGCACCACGGAATGAGCGGAAGCGTATTGGGTAGTGTGGAGCAGGGCGAACTGGATGTAGGCTTTTTTCTCGCCCCGCCTGGGGAAGGCACTGGCAACAGCGCACTGGCATGGCGAGAGCTGACCCACTTTCACTACCACGTAGTGGCCCCGCCGGGCTGGGAAGCTAAGCTGGCGGATACCCGCTGGGACGTGTTGGCACAGCTACCCTGGATAGTCACACCCCCCGTTTCAGCCCATCACCGGCTGCTAAACCGCGCGTTGGCCGAGAGCGGCGCTACGCCTAACCGCGTCGCCCAGGTCGACCAAGAAGCCTGCATGCTGGATTTAGTGCGCGCAGGCGTGGGGCTTAGCTTAGCGCGGGATGCGCTGGCCATGGCCGAACGTCAGGAGAGCGGCTTGGCTGTCGCCGATAACGTCCGCCTGCCCTGCGCCCTTAGTTTGATATGGCGTAACGATCGCGCGACAGAAGCCACTATTAAAGCAGCGCTAGATACGCTGGATACCGTGTGGCCCCACCGGCCAGGTTAGACACTTAATGTACGCTGCTGCCGTTTTATGTATACGTTATTGGAACCTAGCGTCGTTCGCCGACTCCTACTCAGCAATGACTTTTTCTGTATATAGGAGCGCTACTTATGTCTCGTTTTGCCCACCTTCGCCCCTTGGCGCTTTGCGCACTGGCAGCCGCTAGCGCTACCGGCGTCTCGGCTTATGCCCAGGAACAATCCCCTGCATCGGCCACATTTGCGGGCGGGTGTTTTTGGTGCATGGAGCCTCCCTACGATAAACAGCCGGGCGTCAGCGCCACTATTTCAGGCTATATGGGCGGCGAGCTTGAGAACCCTACCTACGAGCAGGTGTCTCGCGGTGGTACCGGTCATATAGAAGTCGTACAAATCGAGTACGACGAAAGCCAGATTAGCTACGAACAGCTTCTGGAGGTTTTCTGGCGCAATATAGATCCCTTCGCCGTCAACCGTCAGTTTTGCGATGTCGGTGACCATTATCGCTCAGCTATCTTCTACAGCGACGATGAACAGCGGCAATTAGCGGAAGCCTCAAAAGCCGAGATGGAAGCTAGGTTTGATCAAGAGATCACGACCGATATCTTACCCGCTGCCGAGTTTTGGGAAGCCGAAGAGTACCACCAGAATTATTATGAAAAAAACCCACTCCGCTATCGCTTCTATCGTTTGAGCTGCGGCCGTGATGACCGCCTAGAAGAAGTATGGGGCGCGGAGGCCGGCGGCCCAACCTTCGAATAATCCACCACTGCACGCCATAAAACGTCAGGCTGTTAATACGCCTTGGCGTTTCTATGGAACGATTTATGTTCCACCTTGCCTCATCGATAGCTTTACGTAATGGCCAATCACTGATTTGGGCAAAACGCCATTTCTCTACTAAGGTAAAAGGCCAGCACAAATAGACCAGTCGGCTAAAAGGCTGCTCTATCTAATTAAACGCCCCGTTGATCTAAAGATAGGAGATCTTATGAGCAACACGATCAAGACAGTAAACCCGACCACCGGCGAAACGCTGGAGA
Source organism: Vreelandella venusta (assembly GCF_044809155.1). GTDB lineage: Bacteria > Pseudomonadota > Gammaproteobacteria > Pseudomonadales > Halomonadaceae > Vreelandella > Vreelandella venusta_B. Next base: position 764,073 of record NZ_CP085241.1, on the reverse strand, counting down.
CCTATACGCTGATGGATGAGCGTAAGGCCAAGCAAATCGTTGAAGCCAGTCACGAGGCGTTTTTAGATTGGCGGCTAAAGTCGCTTGAACACCGCGCCAACGTAGTGAAAGCCATTGGCGAAGCGATGAGTGCGCACAAAGAAGCGCTTACCGACCTAATGGTCAAAGAGATGGGTAAGCTGCCATCGCAAGCGCGCCAAGAAGTAGATCTTTGCGTCGGCATTTGCAATTACACCGCCGAACACGGCCCTACCAAGCTTGCCGATGAAGAGCGCAAACCCAGCAACGGCGAGCGCGGCATTGTTACCTATTCCCCCATGGGCGTGATTTACGGCATTCAGCCGTGGAACTTCCCTGCTTACCAAGTCGTGCGCTACTCGATTGCCAATATTATGGCGGGCAACAGCGTGCTGCTGAAACACGCTGAAAACGTGACGGGCAGCGGTCTGCTGCTGGAAAAAATTTATCGCGAAGCGGGCCTGCCGGAAAACGTCTTCCGCACGCTAGTAATTTCACACGATGTTTCCGACACCGTGATCGCCCATAACGCCGTGCGTGGCGTGACCCTTACCGGCAGCGACGGCGCTGGCCGCAAGGTGGCCGCCAAAGCCGCCGAACATCTGAAAAAGACAGTACTAGAGCTGGGCTCCAACGATGCCTACCTGGTGCTGGACGATGCCGACTTAGACATAGCGATAGACACCTGCGTAAAGGGGCGCGTGTATAACGGTGGCCAAACCTGCGTGGCAGCTAAGCGTTTTGTGGTTACCGAGAAAAACTACGAAGCGTTTAAAGAGCGCTACGTGGCGCGCATGAAAGACTTGAAAGCAGGTGACCCCTCTCACAAAGAGAGCGACCTTGGCCCTATGGCCCGCGTCGACCTGCGCGATGGCCTTCACAAGCAGGTGGAAGAGAGCGTACGCAAAGGCGCGAAAATCCTCTGCGGCGGCGAAAAACCAGAAGGTGAAGGGGCATTCTACCCGGTCACCGTGCTGGATAACGTCACCCCCGGACAGCCTGCCTACGACGATGAGCTGTTTGGCCCGGTGGCCGCGCTAATCCGCGCCAAAGATGATGAAGACGCTATGCGCATTGCCAACGACAGCCGCTACGGCTTAGGTGGCGGTATAATCTCCAAAGACATCAAGCGTGCTACCGAGCTTGCCAGCCAGTATTTCGATACCGGCATGGTGTTTATCAACGGCTTTGGTGTCGCAACGCCCGAAATGCCCTTTGGCGGCGTGAAAGACTCAGGCTATGGTCGTGAGCACGGCGGCTTTGGGATGCTTGAGTTTGTGAACATCAAGTCGGTTATTGTTGTGCAAAGCTAATATCACCACGCCTACCGCCCAGCGATAGGCTGAAAGAACGTCAGCCACAAAAATGCCGCAGTGTCGCTTTCACGACCTGCGGCATTTTTTGTGGGCAGCGTTTTTATGAATGGCGTTAGGCTATTTGCCGCTGCCGACGCTGCCAGAGCGTCACAATCAGTGCAATCACCAGCCAGCTTACCAGCGCGGCAATCACATCATCCAGGACAATGCCCAACCCGCCGGTCACATACTCCGCCACATGAATGGGCGGTGGTTTTAAGGCATCAAAAAAGCGGTAGACGCCAAATGCCAAGGCTAATATCAACGGATGCCGAGCGGCTTTAAGCCCCAGCACCACCAGCGGAAAGGCAACATACTCATCGGCGACGATGCTGCCATGGTCTAAGCCATCGTAGTGCCACGCCGCCATGTGGCACACCGGCACCGCCGCTACTAGCAGTAGTGCCATGATGCCAGCTTGTTGTCCCACCGGACGACCTAACAGCCACCACGCAAGCGGCACGCCGAGCAGCGCACCCACGGTGCCCGGCGCAATAGGTGCCAGCCCCAGCCCAAAGCTGGTGGCTAGCCAAAAATTAAGCGTATCGAGCATCAACCTGCCTGCTGTGCCTGACGCTCAAGCTCAGCCGCCATGTCTGGCGTCAGGTTCAAGGCGCTGGCGAGTTGGTCCAACCATGCCCGCTCCATGGGGTTCTGGTCATCAATCACCGCCACGCTAATCAGATACATCTCACGAGCCGCCTGAGGGGAGTCCGCTTCGCGGGCGAGCGCCTGGGCATCCAGCGGCGCGTTGAGCTGCTGCTCCACCCAGCGATGCATCTCTTGGTCAGCGCCGAGGGCATCGATTTGATCGGTAATCAGCGCCTGCTCCTGTTCATCGATATGACCATCGGCCCGGGCAGCCATAATCATCGCTTGCAGCAGCTCTAAGCTGCGGCGCTCTTGATACTCACCGCTGAGCACCTCGACGCGCTCACCTTCAGCAGACGAAGCCTCAGCCCCTTTCTTATCCTGGGCGCTTTGCCATGCTTTCCAAGCCAACGCACCTACACCGGCAATGGCGCCATACTTAAGTGCTTTACCGCCCATGCTACGGCCACGCTTGGAGCCAACCAGCAGCCCCATAGCGCCTCCGCCTAACAGGCTCTTCATATCAAAACCGCTGGCGCTGGAGCCGCCTTGACGCGAATTCTGGCCGCCGCTGTTATCGCCGCCTAACTGACGTGATAAACCATCAATAACGCCCTTTACATCAAAACCGCTGCCGCTGCTTCCACTACGGTTGCTGCTGCTAGCTTGGTTCATCAGCTGCTGTAAAATTTTGCTTGCGTTCATCCTTGCACTCCTACGTAGACATTACGTCTGGATCTCGCTAGACGATTCACTCACGTTATAAAACATGCTGTATGAACGCAGCATGAATTAACGCCGCCCCAGGGATTAAAGCAGCGCACCCTTCACTTCCACCGAGCTACCCAGTCGGCTGGCGCGCACGTCAACACGGACAGGCATTTGCTCCTTGAGTTCGCTGACATGAGAGATGATCCCAATCATTCGCCCGCCCATTTGTAGCTCACTGAGCATAGCGATGGCTTGGTCTAAGGCATCCTGATCAAGGCTACCAAAGCCCTCATCAATAAATAGCGTATCCAACTGAATACCCCCTGCATAGGCCTGCACCACGTCAGAAAGCCCCAACGCCAACGACAGCGCCGCCATAAACGACTCCCCGCCGGAAAGCGTTGCCACCGGGCGACTCTTACCGGTGTAGGTATCGGCCACGTCCAGTTCCAACCCCGACGCTTTATTGCCTTTGGACGGGTCTTCGCGACGCACTAACTGATAGCGTCCGCGGCTCATGCGTAGCAGCCGCTCTGAGGCCTGTATCAGCACATCGTCCAGCAGCACGCCTAGCACAAACCGCTGCAGGCTAATCCGGTGACCGGTACGCCCGTTGGCGACTTCACTCAACGTGCCCCACAGCGTGTACTGCTCCTCCAGTGCGGCTTCTGCACGGCGGGCATCCGCCAGGCGCTGCTGGGTGTCGGTGAGCTGATTAACGCGTGCCGCCAAGCGCTGATACGTTTGGCGGCACGCCTCCTCGTGGGCTTTAGTCGCTTCGGCGTTGGCGTTGAGAGCGGCAACATCGGGGAGTGTCTTGCCTTCCAGCAGCGGCTCGCTGGCCTCCAGCTGCCCTTCTAGCTTTGCCAACTCCTGCTGAAAGCGCGCGACGCTCTCGCTCAGGCGCCGCTGATCCGGCCCTTCTAAGCGGGCAGCGTTGAACGCTTGCTCATCGCTAAACGGGCTGGCCTGCAGCGCGGCTTGCCACTCGCTTTGGGCAGTTTCCAAGGCGCACTGCGCCTCAATCTGGCGCTGGGCGCTCTCGGTTAGCGTGGTTTGTGCTTGGGTTAGCGCCGTTTGAGCGGCTTGGGCCTGGGTATGGGCGGCGTTCCACGTCCGCTCGCAGGTGTCCATCTCGCGTTTTACGCTGGCCAGCGACGCTTTCAAAGCATCCAGCGAGGTGGCTTCGCCTAACTGCTGGCGCAGTTGCTGGCACTGCTCGTCTAGGTGGCCGGCCTGCTGCTCCAGGCGCTGGGCGGTTTGCTGAGCGTTCACCCAGGCTTGGCGGGCACGCTCGTGGGCGTCTCGCGCCTGCTTCACCGCCTGTTGCGTCACCAGCGCCTGGGCAGGAGTGGCAGGCGCTGGGTGCTCACGGCTGCCACACACCGGGCAGGGTTGGTCGTTTTCCAACTGCTGAGCAAGCAGCGCTGCCTGGCCCTGGTGCCAGCGCACCTCCTGCTCAATGGCGTACTGCTCTTGCTGCTGGGCAGCACGCTGCTTTTGCTCAGCCGATTCAAGGGCTTGAGCCGCCTGACTGGCGAGCGCTTGGTGCTGCTCTTCGCGCGTGGCAAGCTCCTGACGCGTAGCAATCGACTGCTCCAACTCATAGGCTTGGCGCTGCAGCGCGGGCAGTTTGGCATGCTGGGCATTGGCCTCCTCTAGCGCCGCTTGCGCCTGCTGGTGGTCGGCCTGTCGGGGGGCAATGGCCTGCTCGGCGGCGTGGCGATGTTGCTGGGCTGAGGCAGCGTTTTTCTGGGCACCTTGCAGCGTGTAGAACAGCGTTGCCAGCGGCTGGGTTTGCTCGTGTTGGCGAAGCTGCTCTTGGGCCTGCTGCACCGCGGGCTGCTGCTCTAGCAGGGCCGCTTTAGCGCTGACCAGCACGGCATGCTGTTCAAACTGGCGGGCAAGTGCCCTGCCCGCTTGGGCAGCGGCCACCGCCTGCTCGCGCTGCTCGCTGGCGCTGACGACGTCACGCTTGGCGTTTTCGTAACCAGGCGCCAGCTCAGCGAGCGCGTCGTTAAGGGCGGCTTCGCTCTCAACATCGCTGGCCGCGAGCATCCCCTGCACCCGCTGACGATGATCATTCACCGCTCGCTCTATTTGATTCGCCTGGGTACGCAGGCGCTCTTCAATGCGCTGAAAAATCTGGGTTTGAAACAGCTGAGAAAAAATTTTCTCGCGGTCCTTCGATTCTGCTAACAGCAGCTCACGAAACTTCCCCTGGGGCAGCACCATCACTTGGCGAAACTGGTTAGCATCCAGGCCAATTAAAGCGTGCAGCTGGCTGTTGGCATCGGTGACCTTACGCGCCACCAGGCACTCCTCTTTTTCACCTTCTGGGGTCAGCCGCCACAGCTGGGCTTCGGCGTTTTGCGTGGTAGTGCCCTCCCCCGTGGCTTTAGGGCGCTCCTGCTGCGGCACCCGACGCACTCGGTAAGCACAATCGCGCAGACGAAAATCCAGGGTCACTTCGGTGAGCAGGTTTGGGTTCGCCTGATCGCAGCGCATTTGGCCAGCATCGCGCTCGTTGCCGGTGGTTTGGCCGTAAAGAGCAAAGCAGATGGCATCGAGGATTGAGCTTTTACCGGCACCCGTGGGGCCGTTAATCAGAAATAGCGGGCTTTTACCCAGCGCCGTAAAGTCGATGGTCTCTGTACCCGCAAAGGGGCCAAATGCCTGCATGGTAAGCGTTAGCGGCGTCATGGCTGGCCCTCCTGCTCGCGGCTCAGAGTGGTGATGAGTTCGCGCATGGCACTGGCCTGCTCATCACTCATGGCGTCTCCGCTGGTTTGGGTAAAGAAATCGCTAAACATGTCCAGCGCGCTGAACGTGAGCCGCTCGCGGTCTAGCTGCTGACGCCCTTGGGCTTCCAACATGCCGGGCTTCTCTAAATGCAGCACGTTAGGGTAAACCTCGCGCAGCTTGCCCATGGGGTCAAGAATCGCATGACGGTCGGTCAAACGAACGAGTAGATAGTCATCGGCCTGGGTATCGGCTCTGCCCAGCGCCAGCAGCTCAGCCAGTTCGCCTTCCAGCACGCGCACATGTCGCTTGGGCAGCAGCGGGCGGTGTGCAATCTGGCTCACGCCCTCGGGGCCAATATCCACCAGCGTGACGCCTTTACGCTGGTTAGCCTCTGAGAAGCTGTATTTCAGCAGCGAGCCGCTGTAGCGAATATGCTCGCCGCCGCGATACTGCGGCCCGTGAAGGTGGCCAAGCGCCACGTAGTCAAAGTCCTGCATCGGCTCCCACGCCACGCTTTCCGCCCCACCTAACGTGAGCGGGCGTTCGGAATCGCTGGCACTGCCGCCATCCACAAAGCAGTGGCTCATCAGCACCGTGGGGCGGCCTGCTTGGCGCTGGGCGTTGATACGTTCAACCAAGTAGCGATGGGCGCCGTCAAAGTCGCGCACGTCTACGCCAAACTCACTGCGCACATACTCTGGGTCGGCGTAGGGAATGCCGAATACATCCACCTCTGCCCCGTTAATCGACAGCGTCACCGGGTGCTCGCAAACGGATAGATCAGACAAAATATGCAAACCAGCCTGGCGCAGGTGGCGTGCGCCGAAACCAAGGCGCTCAGCGCCGTCGTGGTTGCCAGAAATCATAATCACCGGCAAGCCGCGCTTTTCACACAGTTCGCCAAGTACAGCATCCAGTAGCGTTACGGCGGCGGCGGGCGGCACCGAACGGTCGTAAATATCCCCGGCGATCAGCACGGCGTCCACCGCCTCGCAGTCAACAATCTCCAGCAGCTGATTTAGCACATGGCGCTGGTCGTCCAGCAGTGAGAGGTTGTGAAACAGCCGCCCCAGGTGCCAATCGGCGGTATGTAGTAGACGCATGACAGGCTCAAGATGAAAAATGATGCCTCATCATAACAATGCCACCCACCCTCTACCCAACAAAAACCCCGCACGGTGGCGGGGTAATCTCTACATTCTATGGGGGCGTTAGTTTCGGAAGGCATCTGGATAGGTGGTTAAATCGATTCCCCACAGCAGGGGCAACAAGAAATACACCGACGCGACAATCAGCAGCAGCGCGAAAATATTCAGCCAGAACCCATTGCGCACCATTTCGATAATTTTGATCTTACCGGTCGCAAAAATAATCGCGTTCGGCGGCGTTCCCACCGGCAGCATAAAGGCGCAGTTGGCTGCCATGGCCGCCGGAACCATGAGCACGAACGGATGAATATCCAGCGCCAGCGCCAGCGACGCCAGCACCGGAAGGATCATTGTGGCGGTGGCGGTGTTTGAGGTAATTTCAGTCAAGAACAGCACCATGCCCGCAGCTAACAGAATCACCAGCAAGAAGTTAACCCCTTCCAGCACGCTCATCTGACCACCGATCCACGCCGCTAAGCCAGAGGAGCCAAAACCAGCAGCAATCGCCAAACCACCACCAAACAGTAGCAAGATGCCCCACGGCACGTCTTTCGCCACATCCCACCCCAGCAAGCAGCCACCTTTATTAGGCGATGGGATTAAAAACAGCAGGATCGCCGCAAAAATAGCGATCATAGTGTCGTTAATTCCGGGAATCGCGAGTATCTGCCCCTGCCACAAGAACGAGCGGGTAATCCAGAAAAACGCTGCAAATAGGAAAACCCCCAACACCGCTTTCTCTTCAAACGTGATGCTACCCAGCGCTTCCTTCTCCTTAGCAATGAGCGCTTTGCCCCCTGGGAGGTTGGTGAATTTAATCGGGTAAATAAAGCGCGTCAGCATCACCCAGCCAATAAAGAGCAGCACCACCACAACCGGGAACGCAAACATCATCCAGCTGGCAAAGGTGATCTCAACGCCAAACAGCTCATTCACAATGGCTGCCAGGATGATATTGGGCGGCGTACCAATCAGGGTACCTAAGCCACCGATGGTGCCGCCGTAGCCGACGCCAAAAATCAGCGCTTTACTGAATTTATCGATGTCTTCGCTGTGGTCTCCCCCGCTTTTACTCAGCTCCTGGGTGACTTGATACACAATCGCGGTGCCGATAGGCAGCATCATCATGACCGACGCGGTATTGGAGACCCACATCGATAGAAAGCCGGTGGCCGCCATAAAGCCGAACACAATGCTGTTAATGCTCGTACCCAGCAGCGAAATAATGGTGAGGGCGATACGCTTGTGCAGGTCCCACTTCTCCATGGCCAGGGCAATCATAAAACCGCCGAGGAAAAGGAAGATAATCGGATTGCCGTAAGCCGCCGTGACGGCACTGCTCTCCAGCGCCCCTGTAATCGGCAATAAAACAATGGGCAACAGCGATGTCACCGGAATGGGGATCGCTTCGGTTATCCACCAAACGGCGACCCACAGCGTGGTGGCAAGCACCATGCGGCCTTCAAAGCTTAGGTCTGCAGGGTGGAAAAACAGCACGACAAAGGCAAACAGCATCGGCCCTAGCAGCAAACCCACTTTTTGAGCGGTGTTATAGGCGGGTGGGCGTGGCGGCTTGTCGCCACTGCTCTGCCGTTTTTCTGAAGAACCTAGAGAGGCGCTCCCTTTCCCCGTGGTTGGCAACGCGCACATCAGGAGGTTTTTGACTTGGTCATGGGAGTGCCAAAGCGACTCCCACAGTGTCATCGTGGCAGTTCTGCGCATTTTCAAAGTACCGCTCGCAGTCAGGTGATCGAAAGGGCGCTTCGCTCAGCAAACCCTTATGGCGTATTCAAACCAGCCTAGCCGGCTTTTGGGTGCCCTTTATTCACGCAAGCCACGTATTAGTCCAGTTAATTAGTGGTAATTACAACCAAAGTCTAAATACTTTAGTTGTATTCGATAGCGCCCACTCCCCTTGCATGACATGTCAGGCTGATCACGGTAGGTTAGAGCCATTTTCCAAGGAGGTACTCACGTGCTCGACCGCTTTACTATGCCGTTAACCCACCGACCGCTTGCCCGCCTCGCTCGGCATCTCCATAACTGGAAGGTCTCCCCTGACCAAGTCACATTAGTCGCTTTTTTGGTGGGGATGAGCGCGCTCCCGCTGTTAGCCTTTGAATATTACGCCTGGGCACTGATGGCAGTTTTACTCAACCGCCTGGGTGATGGACTGGATGGCGCCCTTGCCCGGCTAAGCGGCCAGCAGAGCGATGCGGGTGGGTTTATCGATATCGGGTTGGATTTTGTCTTTTATGCAGCGGTCGTACTGGGGTTCGCGCTGGCGAATCCTGCACAAAATGCGCTAGCCGCAGCAGTGTTACTGTTCGCTTTTATTGGCACAGGTACCTCGTTTTTAGCCTTTGCTATCGCGGCGAAAGCACGCAACGTCGAACGGCCAAACTTTCCACAAAAGGCGTTTTACTATTTAGAGGGATTAACCGAAGGCACAGAAACCGTTATCGCGTTAGTGCTCTTCTGCTTATTTCCTGAGTATTTTCCATGGCTCGCGGGCCTGTTTGCCGCCGCTTGTATGATAACGACGGCCACACGGCTATGGGGAGGCTACTGGACCCTACGCTAGCGGCACGGTCGCTTATTAAGTTCTCTTATTAAGGCCACTGGTTAAGGCGACGCACGTAATGTGCGTTATCGAACCGACAAAGACCTGCGTTAAGCACATCTTCCTGGAAAGAAGCATTGTTTTGCGAGACAAACATCGCACCTTAACCAGGACCTATCCCGTGGCTCTTTTTACCCAGACGCTTTTTTTTCGTGGTGTGCATCAATACCATGCCTCTGCTGCTCTTTGGAGCTCAACGTCTCCGGTACGCGAAGAGTTGTTTAGTACAGAACGGCTTGAACAGCATGCCGGCAGTTTAGCACTGGCACAAACGGTCACAGAGCACCCACCTAAAGTGATGTCGCTAACACGGCGACTCAACGATAATGCCAGCGTATTACTGGCCGCTTATCGCGCGTGCGGCGTAACGTTGGCAGAGGGTAGAGATATCGTTCCTGCCGCCGCCTGGTTACTGGATAATTATCATCTTATCGAAGCGCAGATTCGGGAAATTCGCGGCGATCTTCCGCCCGGTTACTACCGACAGCTGCCCAAACTTTCAGAAGGCCCCTTTGCAGGCTATCCACGCGTCTTTGGTCTTGCATGGGCATTTATTGCGCATACCGACAGCAATATAGAGCTCACTAACTTACGCACCTTTATTAACGCTTATCAGCGTGAACAGCCATTAACGATTGGAGAGTTATGGGCGGTTGCTATAACGCTTCGTATTGTATTAGTTGAAAACTTACGCCGTCTTGCCGATCAAATCATTACTGAGCAAACGGCGCGCGATACGGCAGATACACTCGCCGCTAAATGGATTGCTACGAAGAGCGACTTACAAACCAGAGGCGGCTCACCAAAGAACGATACAACCGACTATGAGTTTCCCTCCTTTACGCCTCAAACAGCACCGCTATCAGCGCCTTTTATAGCACAATTGGCGAAACGTTTACGCGGCGTTAATCCCCATACCAATGCACTGGCCTGCTGGCTGTTTGAGCAGCTTAATCGCCAGGGCGAATCGATTGATGATGTTGTGCAACGTACCCAGCAGCGCCAAGGGGCGGCGAACGTTACCGTGCGCAACATCATTACCAGTATGCGCTTTATCTCCAGCACCGATTGGGCTGAGCTGCTCGAAAGTGTCAGTTTAGTAGACGCAAAACTACGCCAACACAGCCGCTTTGCGCAGTACGATTTCTCAACACGCAACCAGTATCGTATTGCAGTGGAGGAACTGGCCCGTGGCTCAGCCTATAACGAACGGGAAGTGGTGGATCATGCGTTAACGCTGTCAAGAGAAGCATTGCCGTTTACCGATGATGCCCATGAGGCAGCACGCGTCAAAGACCCCGGTTATTTTTTAGTGGCGGCGGGTAGGCCTACGCTAGAAAAACGCCTTAACTTTCGCCCGCCCTTGAAACGGCGTTTTCGTCAGCTGTTGGTGCACAATGGCATCCATGGCTATGTCCTGATGCTGACAGCGACGTCAATCGCTTTAATGGTGTTGGCTGGGTGGCTGCTGTTATCAATGCATTCAGGCGAGGTGTCGTCACTTTGGTTAGTGTTACTAGCAGCCCTCGGCGTACTGCCCACGGTTGAGGTCGCAACATCTATCGTCAATCGTTTCGTTATTTATAATATCGGCGCTCAGCCGCTGCCTAGTCTGGATCTCTCCAAAGGTGTTCCCCCCGCTCTTCGTACGCTGGTGGCCATGCCAACGCTATTGACCAATGAAGCCGACCTGCAGGAGCAGCTTGACCGTCTTGAGGTGCATCACTTGAGTAGCGGTGGCGGCGCCCTTAGCTATGCACTGTTAACGGATGGCGTGGATGCCCAGCAGGCAGAAACAGCCACCGATGAGGCCCTGTTAAGCATTTGTGAAAAACGCATCGAGGCATTGAATAAGCGCTACGCGACGTCCAGCCATGAAAAGCGCTTCTTCTTACTGCACCGCAACCGTGTCTACAACGCAAGTGAACACTGCTGGATGGGATGGGAACGCAAGCGTGGCAAGCTTCATGAGCTCAACAAGCTGTTGCGTGGCGCCACCGATACGACCTTCAGGGCTCCACCTTGTCTGCCAAAAAATGTGCACTATATCCTTACTTTGGACGCCGACACCCGACTGCCACGAGGTGCGGCTAGCAAGCTGGTCGGCAAAATAGCCCACCCGCTCAACCATCCTCGATTTGATACGCAGCAAAAGCGGGTCGTGGAAGGCTATGCAATTTTGCAACCGCGCGTCACGCAATCGATGCCAACAGGCGAAAGAGGCTCTACCTATCAGCGGCTGTGCGCTTCGCCAGGGGGCCTAGACCCCTATGCCGCCGCTATGTCAGATCTTTACCAAGACCTCGTGGGCGATGGCTCGTTTGCAGGCAAAGGCATCTACCACATTGATACCTTTGAAGCATCACTTGCGGGCCGCATCGCAGAAAACAGCCTGCTAAGCCACGATATGTTTGAGGGCATTTTTGCCCGTGCAGGGTTGGCATCAGACGTTGAAGTCATTGAAGACTTTCCTGACCGCTATGATGTGGCCGCTAAACGCCAACATCGCTGGGTACGAGGCGATTGGCAGTTACTCCCTTGGCTATTAACAGCCTCGTTACCGCCTTCAGGGCGCTTGAAAATACTCGGCAATCTGCGCCGATCGCTGCTCCCCCCTTTACTGTTAGCCTGCCTTGCCGTGAGCTGGCAGCTGCCGCCCATGATGGCCCTGGTCAGCAGTTTCATGGTTATTATGGTGGTTAGCATACCGGTCTTACTGTCGTTAATAACGTCGTTTGCTCCCCTGCGCGCTGGCGTCAACCTTCGTTACCATTTCCAACAGTGGTGGGATGAACTAACGCTGGGATTGAAACAAATTTTGCTGCAGCTGATGTTTCTCCCTGACCAAGCGTGGCGGATGCTAGATGCCATTGTTAGCACTCTGACACGTGTTTTTATCACTCACCGTCATTTACTAGAGTGGACATCGTCTGCCCAGACAATGAAATGCCCACACCTCACCGTTTGGGGATTTTATTGGCACATGGCACCCGGCACGTTACTTGGCGTAGCCATTGCCCTCAGTGCGTTATGGTTTAACAGCAGCGTTTGGCTAGTGGTCTTGCCGATCGCACTGCTATGGATAGCCGCGCCGGTGCTGGCAACGTGGTTAAGCAGTACGATAAGTATTGCGAACCAACCGTTAATAGCAGAAGAAACCGCCCGTGAGTTTCGGCTAATTGCGCGTAGAACCTGGCGTTACTTCGAAACCTTTGTAACTGCATCGACTAACCAACTGCCGCCAGACAATTTTCAGGAAGAGCCACAGCCGGTTGTCGCCCAGCGAACGTCACCGACCAATATGGGCCTCTACCTGCTGTCGATATTGGCGGCGCGTGATTTCGGCTGGATCGGCAATCTCAACGCGCTAAGCCGTATCGAAACAACGCTTGCCGTGATGCATACCCTGCCCCGCTATCGTGGCCACTTCTTTAACTGGTATGCCATCGATGATCTGCGTCCGCTCAACCCCAGATATGTGTCTACTGTCGATAGCGGCAACCTGGCTGGCCATCTCATTACCCTCGCCAACGCATTGGAAACCTGGCAGGACACCGCATTTCAACCTGATCCTCGCCAAGCACTGGCCGATACATTGGCGCTGGCATTCGAAGCACTTAAATTTGCAGAGCTTAAATTTGAAGAACTTGAATTTGAAGAACCTAAGCGCGCCTCCCAAGCAGCAGCCCCCCCTTCACCCTTTCACCAGCTTAGCGAGCCGCTTGAGAAAGTTGCCACTCTATTAAGTGAAAGCCAAACGTCATCGTTAGACTTGGAAACCCTTACCAAGCACACACAACAAGCGCTTAACCTAGCTTGCGACCTGTTTAATGACCATCACGACCGCGATAGTGAAGATGGCGAGGATGTGGTTTTTTGGGTGACAGCCCTGCATAAAACGGCGGTTCAGCATAACGATGACCACAAACACAACACCCTCGCCAACGCTTATGTAGAGCGGCTTCAGCAGCTGGCCTGTAAAGCGCGACGGCTTGCCCTCAGTATGGATTTTGCGTTTCTGCTAAACCCTGAGCGGCAGTTACTGTCGATTGGCTTCTCGCTGGATGATGTCAGCCTGGATACCAGCTGTTATGACCTGCTGGCTTCAGAAGCACGGCTGGCCAGCCTGTTTGCCATCGCCAAAGGTGATATACCCACGCGCCACTGGTTCCGATTAGGGCGCGCCGCCACCCCTTTAAAACAGGGTGCGGCGATGATTTCCTGGTCAGGCTCCATGTTTGAATACCTGATGCCGTCGCTAATCATGCGCGCACCCGCTGGCAGCCTGTTGGAGCAAACGAACCGCCTAGTCGTTAAACGCCAGGAGACATACGCCGCCCAGTTTTCAGCCCCTTGGGGCATTTCGGAGTCGGGGTATAACGCACGAGACATAGAACATACTTATCAGTACTCCAATTTTGGGGTGCCTGGCTTAGGGCTGAAGCGCGGTCTATCGGCCGATTTAGTGATCGCGCCATACGCAACGGGGCTGGCGGCAATGGTCGACCCGGAAGGGGCCTTCAAAAATTATCGCCACCTTGCAGAAATGGGCGCGCTAGGGCGCTATGGCTACTACGAAGCGCTAGACCTGACCCGCTCGCGGCTCCCCAAAGGCGTCAAGCTGGTGATTGTGCGCAGCTACATGGCACACCACCAGGGCATGACTATCGTCGCCATCGCTAACACGCTCCACCGTGGGCAGATGCGGGCACGCTTCCATCGCGAGCCGATCATTCAAGCGAGCGAGCTATTGCTGCAAGAGCGGATTCCACGGGATGTGGCGATTGCTTACCCCCGCGCGGAAGAGGTGAAATCAACGGCTAGCCAAACCGTCAACGACGCACAAACCGTGCGCAAACTATCAACCGACGTTAACGGCCCTCCGGTGACTCACCTGCTCTCAAACGGCAACTACTCCGTCATGCTGACCGCAACAGGGGGCGGCTACAGCCGGTGGCACACGCTTGCCATCACTCGCTGGCAACCAGATTCCACTCGCGATCACTGGGGCAGCATTATTTTTCTCCGCGATACGCGGCGCCCAAGCGTTTGGAGTGCAACAGGACACCCCCTGGCATCACATACCGGCACTAATGACGACGACAACCACGTGCTGTTTGCTGAAGATTCTGCCCGCTATGTTCATCGGCACGAATCTATTGCCAGTCACTTGGATATCCTGGTGTCTGGGGAAGATGACAGCGAAGTACGCCTGCTAACGCTCACCAACAGCGGACGCCAAACCTGCGACATTGATGTGACGACCTATGCAGAATTAGTGCTCACCACGCCGAGTACCGATAACGCCCACCCGAGCTTTGCCAAAATGTTCGTGGTCACTGAGTACCTCCCCGCCTTTAATGCCCTTGTGGCGACTCGGCGGCGGCGGGACCCCAGCGAAGCGCACGTTTGGGTAGCTCAGTTCGCCGTCGTGGAAGGTGATACCGTTGGAGCGTTCCAATACGAGACCGACCGCGAGCAATTTATTGGCCGTGGCCACCATATCTCCACCGCGACGGCACTGGCAGAGGGCCAGCATTTATCGGGCACGGTAGGCAGCGTCATTGACCCCATTTTTGCATCGCGCTACTGCCTGCGGATCGCGCCAGGCAAAGCCGCCCGCATCGCTTACTGGACGGTTGTTGCCGGCTCACGCGAAGCGCTTATGGATCTCATTGATAAACATCATGACGTTAGCGCCTTTGAGCGCGCAAAAATGCTCGCCTGGACGCAAGCACAGGTACAGCTACGCCATTTGGGCACCCAGCCTGAGGTGGCTGCCGACTTTCAGCGGCTAGCGGCCCCACTGCTCTATCCCGACGCACGCTTTAGAGCACCCCAGAGTGCAATTCAAAGCGGCGCCGCTCAACAGTCGCTGCTGTGGCAACACGGGATCTCCGGCGATTTACCCATCGTATTGCTGCGGATCGAATCCACTGACGACTTGCCACAATTGCATCAATTACTTCGCGCCCATGAGTATTGGCGCATGAAACGTCTTGAAGTCGATGTCGTCGTCATCAATGAGCGTGCGTCCTCTTACATTCAAGATCTACAGCAAGCCATTGAAGCCACCATTCTCAGCAGCCAGGCAAGACCTCGACTTCACAGTGGCTACGCCCAAGGAACGGTCTATGCCTTACGCGCCGACCTAACGAGCGCCCAGTCACGCGCTCAGCTTCAATCGATTGCGCGCGTGGTGCTCATCGCGCACCGTGGGTCCATTGCCGATCAGCTGTCGATAATGCTGTCTCGACAGAGCGCCACGAAGTCTCTACCGGCTGTTACCAAACGTGCTCTCCCCAGACAGTTGATGGTTAAGCCCCCCACGTCTGCCCCGCTTAAGCGGCCTACACTGGAGTTTTTTAATGGTTGGGGCGGGTTTGCAAAGCAAGGGCGAGAGTACGTCATCCTTCTAGAAGCGGGCAGCTCAACGCCAGCGCCGTGGATTAATGTTATTGCCAATCAACAGTTCGGGTTTCAAGTCTCGGCAGAGGGCGCTGGCTACCTGTGGGCAGACAGCAGCCGAGAAAACCAGCTGACGCCGTGGAGCAATGACCCCGTTATTGACCCAAGCGGAGATGCTGTTTATGTCCGAGATGAAGAGACGTTCGAGCTTTATACGGCAACGGCAAGCCCGATTCGTGATTCAGGCCGCTACGTTGCGCGTCATGGCTTTGGCTATAGCCAATTTGAACACCAGCATGACGAGCTTAGCTTAGAACTGTTGCACTTTGTGCCGCTGGATGCCCCGGTGCGCATTTCGCGGTTGCGACTGACAAACCATGCAAACCGGACGCGCAAACTCTCGGTGACCGCTTATGCAGAGTGGGTATTGGGCACGTCGCGCAGCGCATCAGCGCCCTTTCTTATCACGTCGCAAGCAACACAAAGCGGTGCGCTGTTGGTTACCAACCCATGGAATGCTGCTTTCCCAGGCCGCGTGGCGTTTCTCGATATTGGCGAACCACCCACGCAATGGACAGGCAGCCGCAGCGAGTTTATCGGATATGGCAAAAGCCTGGCCGAACCGGCAGGGTTGCGGTGTAAAACGCCGCTTTCCGGCACGCTAGGCGCGGGGCTAGACCCCTGCGCCGCGCTTCAGCGTCCCGTGACGCTAGGCCCAGGAGAAACAGCCGACATTATCGTACTGCTTGGACAGGGGCGCTCCAATGACGACGTGGCCGACCTGATTGCCCGTTTTCGTGATGCAGACATAGCTACCGAGCTTACCCACATTCATGACCATTGGAATACGCAGCTCAATGCCATACAGGTCAAAACCCCCGACCGTGCCATGGACATCATGTTAAACGGCTGGCTGCTGTATCAAACCATCGCCTGCCGTTTAACGGCTCGCTCAGCGTTTTACCAGGCCAGCGGCGCCTATGGCTTCCGCGATCAGCTGCAAGATTGCATGGCACTAACGTTTAGCAACCCCGCTACAACGCGCCAGCATTTACTACGCGCGGCCTCACGCCAATTCCCTGAAGGCGATGTACAGCACTGGTGGTTGCCCCATTCTGGACAAGGCGTGCGCACGCGTATCTCTGACGACCGGGTTTGGTTGGCATACGCCTGCGCGCGTTATATCGCCACAACTCAGGACATAACGGTGCTTGATGAGCCAGTGAGCTTTCTAGATGGGGCGCTGCTGTCGTCGCATGAGCACGAGCACTTTTTCCAGCCAACCACCTCACTGGAAACCGCCCCACTGTTTGAACACTGCGCACGTGGGCTAGAGATCACCCTTTCGCAACTGGGTGAACATGGTTTGCCGCTGATAGGCGGCGGGGATTGGAATGACGGCATGAACCGCGTAGGCGCCGAAGGAAAGGGAGAGAGCGTATGGCTAGGCTGGCTGCTGTTGAAAACACTTCATCAATTTGCGCCAATTGCCGAGCAGCGCGAAGCCCAAGCCTGCCACTCAGATGATCCTCAACGCGCCGCTCGTTGGTATGAACATGCTCAGGCGCTACGCATAGCAATTGAACACAGCGCTTGGGATGGCGAGTGGTATCGCCGAGCGACTTACGACAACGGCAGCTGGCTGGGTAGCCAACAAAGCGATGCGTGCCAGATTGATTCCATCGCCCAATCTTGGGCGGTGCTTTCCGGCGCCAGCGACCCTCAGCGGTCGACGCTTGCGATGCACTCCCTGGAGCGCGAACTCATTCTGCATGACCCGCAGTTAGCACTGCTCTTTTGGCCTCCCTTTGATCACCCGACGCAGGACCCCGGCTATATAAGCGGCTATCCGCCTGGAATGCGCGAAAATGGCGGGCAGTATAGCCATGCTTCAATGTGGGCCATTTTAGCCTTTACCCAACTGGGTGAAGGCGACAAAGCGCATCAGCTGCTAACACTGCTTAACCCCATCAACCATGCCACTACCACGGAAGCGGCTGCCCGCTATCGCGTTGAGCCTTATGTGGTGGCCGCTGATGTGTATTCTGTGGCGCCCCATGTGGGCCGGGGTGGCTGGACATGGTACACCGGCGCTGCTGGCTGGATGTACCAAGCCGGTTTAGAGGGTATTTTAGGCATTCGCCGGGAAGCTAAAGAGCTGGTGGTTTTTCCCTGCCTGCCAGCAAGCTGGCCGCATTTTACGGCAGATATTACCCTTGACCAGTCGCGCTATCATATCAAGGTGATCAACCCGCAGGCTCCTTCGGCGGCGTTAAGCCAGCGTCTCTCAGGCCAGCCCCTCCTAAGCCAAGCCCTCACTGCAACACTGGATGGCGTTGCCTTAGCGGAAACGCAGATGGGCATGCCGATCAGGGTGCCGCTAGATAGTCAGCAGCATCAACTAGAGATAGTGATCCGGCGGTGCGCCGCTGCACAGTAAAGAGACGCTGACAATGACCATACGATGACTGTTTATTGAATATCTTGTATAACTTTTATGGCTCTGCTTCTTGAGTCAGCAGGTAGCAAAGTAAGCCACCACGCTACCCGCGTTCTACGATGCACGCGGGGTTTTTAGTTCACATTAATTTTTTGCAACATTGCTGATTTGCGATTGAATCTCTCGAAACAGTGTATTAGCCTCGAGAGGTACAAGAGGCGTACAAAAGAGCGCCGACTGTCGACGGTACAAAGCACCGTGTTTTAAGCATTAGCATCTGTAACTATTAGCATTCACAAGGAAAAGTGGCATGCCAACTATTGATTTAAAAGATATTTCTCAACAAGGCCTGCAACTGGCTATTCAAGAAATCAGGGAAGAAATGTTTGATACCCCTGCCTGCGATCACACCATCGCCAAACTGCTGAGCCACTGTGGCCAGTTTGAAGCCGCGGAACGACACATCGATGAAATGCTGCTGAAATGGGGGACATCCCCTGACGTGGTTCGCCTTACCGAGCAGGCCTATATCACCATGATGACGTGCCGCGCCAATAATACCGAGTCAGCCTCCACTACTGTGACAAGCCATCACTCCCGTGCCGACGTTGCCTCTCAACTCTCTGCTATTGCCTAACGGCATTGCACCATTAGACATTTCACCGTTAACTATAATAGTGGAGTGAATTGGATAGCGGCGTGAATTGAACAAAACGGCTTGCCCCCATAAAGCATCAACAGCGAGGTCGATGCCAGCACTGGCAAGCCGTTTGAAGTGTTTAGTCTAGGTCGTCAAGCGTTACCACTACGTCCTGAGTTGAGACGTCAACCTCCCAAAAGGTGTAGCTGTCGTTGTCTTCATCGACGACGCGAATATCGAAGATGGGGCTGCTATACCCCGTAATCGTCACCCGCTGCGTATCACCATCCACCAGAACGTCATTGCCGAGCACATCCTCTTCCCAGCTTTGCGAATCTGCCGGGCTTACGTACATGTAGTACAGGGTATAGCCCGTGCGGTTAGTGATATCTACGTAGTAGTCGGCCGCCATAACCAGCGATGAGCTACACACCATCAGCAGTGCAGCGAATAACACTTTAATGCGCATTGATACATTCCTTATTCTTTTTCTTCTCTGAGAGAAGCTGTCGATTGCATGAGATGTGCCGCTAAGCGTAAACCTAGCGACTGACGCAGTATATCGCCCACTGCTCATTTAAGTGAGCACCTTCACAGAGTTTTTAGCACGCCTCCCCGCGCTCATCCCGCAACTGGTAGAATACCGCCCCTTTCAGGCATGCCCACGCACCGTTTCCCCTTCTACTACCTGAGAGCCGCGCAATGATCGCCACCTTCAACACCGTGTTTCAGCCACTTTTCCGGCTGGGCCTTATCCCGCAGATTTTAATTGGCATTGTGGCCGGGGTTTGCGTCGCCCTTTTCGCACCCGATATGGCAGGCAATGTGGCGCTGCTTGGCCAGCTATTTATTGCCGCGCTGCAAGCGGTTGCCCCCATTTTGGTGTTTGTGCTGGTTGCTGCAGCCATCGCTGCGCACAAAAAGGGCCAACCCACGCATATTCGTCCCGTGCTTCTACTCTATGTCGTCGGTACATTAATTGCGGCGCTCATTGCAGTGGCGGCCAGTTTTCTGTTCCCCACCGAACTGTCGCTAAATGCGGGGCAAATCGACGGCAACCCGCCCGGGGATATTTTTAGCGTTCTAAGAGACCTGTTATTAAATGCGGTAGCCAACCCGATAAGTGCGCTAATGGAAGCCAACTTTATCGCTATTCTGGCCTGGGCCATTGGCCTTGGTTTAACGCTGCGCCAAGCCAGCGATACCACCCGCCAAGCGTTAAGCGATTTATCCACGGCTGTCACCCGTATTGTCACCCTAGTGATTCGCTTAGCCCCTATTGGCATCTTTGGCTTAGTCGCGGGAACCTTGGCAGAATCAGGAGTCGCTGCACTGCTGAACTACGCTCAGCTGCTGGGTGTTATTGTGGGCTGTATGCTGTTTGTGGCGCTTGTTAGCAATCCATTGCTGGTTTACTTCACTACCCGTCAGAACCCTTATCCGCTGGTGTTTACCTGCCTGCGCGGCAGTGCTATCACGGCGTTTTTCACCCGCAGCTCAGCAGCGAATATCCCTGTTAATTTAGAGCTTTGCCGCCGTTTAAAGCTTGACCCTGACACCTACTCTATTTCCATTCCGCTGGGTGCCACCGTCAATATGTGCGGCGCCGCCATCACCATAACGGTGATTACCTTGGCGACTGCCCATACGCTAGGCATTACCGTCGACTTCCCCACCGCCTTGCTGCTTTGCGTGGTATCGGCACTGGCCGCCTGCGGGGTTTCAGGCGTCGCCGGTGGCTCGCTGATGCTGATTCCCATGGCTGCTAACCTGTTTGGCATTCCTACGGACGTCGCCATGCAGGCGGTGGCCATTGGCTTTGTGATTAGCGTGGTACAGGACGCGACCGAAACCGCGCTTAACTCCTCAACGGATGTGCTATTCACAGCGGCGGCCTGCCAGGCAAACGAGACGACGCGCACTTAACCTATTCAGCGGGGGAGCCGCTGCGTGATGGAGCGCTCCCCACTTCAGCATTACCTCGTTGCTGGCATTAACCCTTTGCTGGCTTAAAAAGCCCCACCAGCCGCAGGCGTTCCTCCTCTTCATAAAAGCTTGGGTCGTCAAAGAGATCGCGCTGCGTATCATCAAAGA
This sequence comes from Vreelandella venusta, assembly GCF_044809155.1. GTDB lineage: Bacteria > Pseudomonadota > Gammaproteobacteria > Pseudomonadales > Halomonadaceae > Vreelandella > Vreelandella venusta_B. The sequence continues at coordinate 743,300 of NZ_CP085241.1, read as the reverse complement.
TCATTTCCAGTGCCTCTGCACTACTTTGTACCATTGGCTCAAAGTGGGCGGTATGCGTCACCAGGGCTGACACATGGCGGCGACGGTAAAGCGCGTAAATACCTAATACGGTAAACACGCTGGCGATATAAATGGGTAAGCCGTGACTTCCTACAACCGTCATCAGCGACCCCGCTGCAATAGGTGCCACGGCACAGCCCGCGCCGTGCATCACCAACATATCCGCCGAGCCGGAGACAATTTCATCCGGATGCAGCTGGTCAATCAGCTGGGCGACCGCCAACGGGTAGAGCGAAAACGCCAAACCACCCCAAATAAAATAGAGCACCAGCAGTGCTTCCTGGCTAGGTGCAAACGGCATGCCTGCGGCGCTTAGCGCCGCAAGAAATACCACCCAGGTCATGACTCTGGGGCGGTCATGAGTGTCTGAAAAACGCCCAATCGGGATCTGCAGCAGGGCACCCCCGATAATCGCCACGCTCATAACCAGCCCCACGCCGCTAATATCAAACCCAAGCTGTGTGGCGTACACCGGAGTCATTGACCAAAACGCCCCCATGGCTAAACCGGATAAGGCGGCAGAGGCGACCGCCAGCGGCGCAAAGCCTAATAGCGCCCGCAGACTGCTTTTGGGTCGCTCGGGAATTTTAGGCTGAACCCGGCGGGTCATGGTGATGGGTAACAGCGCCCAGCTGATTAAAATGGCGATCACCACAAACAGCAAAAACCCGTGTGGCGACGCAAGCCGCAGCAGCTGCTGTGCCGTAGCGAGCGCCCCCAGGTTAACCACCATATACACCGCGAAAATACGCCCCCGCTCGTGACTAGCGGCTTGGCTGTTCAACCAACTCTCAATCACGGTAATCAAGGTGATAAACGAAAGCCCGTAAACCACCCGCAAGGGCAGCCACACCCACGGGTTGATAAACACAAGGTGCAGCAGTGCCACCGAAGCGCAAATAGAGGCGCAGAACCCAAAGGTGCGAATGTGCCCCATCCGCCGAATTAAGCGCCCGCTTACCCAGGTGCCACAAATGAAGCCGACAAAGTAGCCGGACATAATCATCCCCAGCACCGCGCTGGAGAAGCCCTCCCCTGTACCACGCAGTGTTAGCAGCGTATTCAGCAGGCCATTGCCCAGCAGCAACAGCGCCACGCTCCATAAAATCGATTTAACCGGTTTAAGCATTGCCAACGAACGCATTGCGCTTCCCCATCGCAAACACCTAGAGAGGAAGATGCATAAAGGGTGCCAGCCAGCGGCGCCAAAACAATCGTTGACAGGCTAACGTTCCTTATATAGAACGTTCTATACAAAGAACAATATGCAAAGAACAATTCATACAAAGAACAACGAGACATCGCCATGGATGAGTACTCGCTTAACACCCTAGGCCAGCACTTACAGTCACTCCGCCAAGCGCGAGGCTGGTCGCTCTCTTACCTAGCTAATGCGGCGGGAATTGCCAAATCCAATTTAAGCCGTTTAGAGCAAGGCAACGGCAACCCCACACTAGACACCCTTTGGCGGCTAGCCGTACAGCTCAATGTACCCTTTGGCACGCTGGTAGCGCCCATCACGATGCCCCTTGGGGAAGACGGCGTTCAGGTTCAGCTGATTGACCAGGGAAAAGGCTCGCCACAGGTTGATGCCTACTGGATGCGCTGCGCGCCGCACACCCTGCGCCATGCGGAAGCCCACACGCCAGGCACCCAGGAAACCTTGACGCTGATTAGCGGCTGGTTAGAAGCCGGCCCAGAAGGTGCTGCCACGGCACTTGCCCCCGGTGAAAGCGTGACCTTTCCTGCCGACGAGCCACACCTTTACCGCACCCATGACGGCGAGGCCACCATGCTACTCACCGTGACCTACGGCACACAGAGGAAAACGCCATGAGCGAGCTAACGCATCACTCTCCTGGGCGAAGCGCCCTACAAGGCGTGCGGGAAGCCATTCCGCTGCTGGGCGGCTATATTCCGGTGGCGCTGTCGTTTGGTTTAGTCGCCAGCCAAGCGGGCTTTAGCACCCTGGAAGCAGCCGCGATCTCGCTGCTGATCTACGCCGGTGCCTCGCAGTTTCTGTTTGTGGGCATGATTGCCACCGGCGCGCCGCTGTGGCTGGTGGTGGCCTTAACCCTGCTGATCAACGTGCGCCACGTGGTGTATGGCCCTAACCTTGCCCACCTGCTGCCGCGCAGCCGCCACTGGCCCTGGTTAATGCACGGCCTGACCGACCAAGTATTTGCGCTCGCGCTCACCCGGCTTCCCCAACTACCCGAAGCCAAGCGCTTCTGCTGGTTTGTAGGGGCATCGCTTTTTGTCTGGGCGGCATGGGTCGTGTTTACGATGGTAGGTGCCACCGCCGGTGAAGCGTTTACCGCCCGCTGGCCGCTGCTCGGTGAGATTATGCCCTTTGCGCTACCTGCCCTGTTTCTCACGATGGTAGCCCCGCGCTTTACCGATAAACGCTGGGCCGCGGCCATGGGGATGACCATTGCAGCCGCGCTTGGGCTAACGCTTGTAGGCGGCAGCAACGTGGCTATTCCGCTGGGCGCCGCCTGCGGCGCGCTGTGCTTTTACACCGTGAAATTTCAAAAAGGGAGGCGCCCACAATGAGTACCGGACTCTGGCTCGCCGTACTGATATGTGCCTTCGGCACGCTGCTGATGCGCGTCGTGCCGTTCTTGTGGATGCAACGCCGCTTGGGCAGCGATACCGATATGAGCGCCATGCCCCAGTGGCTGGGCATTCTTGGCCCGCTGATGATTGCTGGGGTGTTGGGGGTTTCCATTGTGCCGGTCAACCCCAGCGCCATTTCATGGGTCGCTACCGTTATCGGGCTAAGCGCCACCTTACTCACATGGTGGCGGCTACGCTCATTAGGCTGGCCGGTAGCGGCGGGGGTAGCGGTGTTTGGAATAGTAGAGGTGGGGGTAGCGCTCATATAACCGCTATCAACATTAACGCTAATGGGCAGCCGATCGCTCTGGATGGGCAAGCCTCAACAGGCATCAAACTACCGATACATAGATGCTTTGCAGCAGCGCATTATCATAACGTTCCAAACGTTACTTCAGCCACTTAGCGTGGCCTCACCTGTACTGTTCGTGCCTAAGGGAGTAGGGTAGCCATCCGGATCGCCCCTCCCTGCGCTTTATTCCAGCTCACTGCGTGCGTTAATCCGACCCCTTCTATTTAAGGCGTTTCCAACGCCTGACACGTGCACGACCAGGCTGCCAACCGCAGTCACATCTCGCTACAGACATAACTAGAAAGATGATCTGTTTTTGCTTACGTCCTCTGGCGCCACTCCGTCCATGGAGCTCTGGTTGCTATTTAGGATGCTAAGGCTGCAAAGCCTACGGGTATTCAATGAACGAAGAAAATTTCTATCAATTCTCGACCGTGACTGTCCTCGCTTTGCTGGTGTTTTTTTACGGCGGCACATACCTGCTGACCCTGCTGATTAAAAAGAAAAAGGAAAATACTGACGCCTTTATGGTGTCCAATCATCAGATCGGCTTTGGCCTAGGCGCTGCCAGCATGACCGCCACCTGGATATGGGCAGCCTCGTTCTACGGCGCCGCCACGTCAGGTTATACCTACGGCATTTCCGGCCCGTTGCATTATGGGCTGTGGGGCGCGCTGATGATTCTGTTCATCTACCCCTTTGGCCGTCGCTTTCGCAAACTAGCGCCCAACGCCCACACCCTGGGTGAGCTTATTCATGCTCGCCATGGCTCTTCCAGCCAGCTGATTCTTGCCTCTTCTAACATTCTGGGCAGCATCATCAGCCTGATGGTTAACTTCACGGCTTCCGGCGCGTTGGTCTCGGTACTTTCGCCCCTCTCCTTCCAGGCCGGGGTAATCATCGCGGGGGTCGGGGTGCTCTGCTATACGCTATGGTCGGGCTTCCGCGCCTCGGTGCTGACTGATTTTGCTCAGCTCATGGCCATGATGGCCGTGGCTATTCTGATTATTCCAGCGGTGATGTTCGCCCTCGGCGGCCCGCAAACGCTATCGGATGGCATGAGTTTCCTCACGCCGGAGCAGGCAAATCTGTTCTCGATGGACGCTATCCTTAATCAAGGCGCGCCCTTCTTTGTGGCGGTGCTAGCCTACGCGATTGGTAACCAGACTATCTCCCAGCGGCTATTCGCCGTGCGTGAAGACCATATCAAGCCGACCTTTATTACCGCGACCATTGGTTACGGTGCGATTGTTATTGGTTTGGGCATGATTGGTTTGATGGCGCTGATGACCGGTATGGAGCCCATCGGTGGCGACATGAACAACCTGATACCGCAAATGGTGTCGATGTACCTCTCGCCGGTGTTTATCGCGCTGTTCTTTATTCTGGTAATTGGCTCGCTCTCCTCTACCGCCGACTCGGATCTTTCCGCCATGTCAGCGATTGTGATGGCCGATGTGTACGGTAAGAACATCGCCAAAAACAAACCCGACCCGACCAAAATGCTGTTTATCGGCAGGCTGACCATGATCGTCGCAACGCTGATCGGGGTGATTCTCGCCAGCTTCTCGATGGATATTCTGATCATGCTGGTCTTTGTGGGCGCACTCTGGGGCGCGATTGTGTTCCCGGTTATCGCCAGCTGCTTCTGGGATCGAGTGACTAATACGGCCTTCACCTCAGCGGTTATCGCGGGCCTAGTGATGTTCTGCGTCGCACGCTTTGAATTGCTGCCCTTGGTCGGCGTCGTCGGCGGACTATTCGAATTACTCGCCGCCGTGGGCGGTGGCGTGGTGCTTGGCCTGATGGCCTTCGGATTCTGCGGACGCCGGGTAGGTTTGGTGTTCGGCACACTCTGCGCCATCGTGCTGGCCTACTTCAGCGTTGGCTTCCTGCGGGGCTACACGGTGCTGCTGGCTTCACTGATGGCCTACGGCGTTAGCACCATTGTCTGCATCGCGGTCAGCCTGATGAGTTCGAGCAAGTTCGACTTCTCGCAGATTGATCAGAAAGTGATCAACTACGACCCGGCCAAACCGGCTACTTAGAGCTAAGTCTTTTAAAATAAGCCTTTTCAAATAAGCCGAAATCACTCCACCTGCTGGTGCGCCGAAACGCACCAGCTAGCGAATAGGAAAGCACATGCAAACCTTTATATTGGCGTTATATGTACTGATCTGGCCGTTGATATCACTCGCCATCTTCGCGGTCATCGGCATCGCTACCGTGAAAGACATACGCGTGGCTAAGCGCGAGAAGCGCGAGCTGGTGTAAGCGCCACTCGGTTAACTAATCAGCCAACTAGGGCTGTTGTTTAAGGGCGCATTTTAGGGCTGGGCCTTCTCCATCAAATACTCCGCCACCGCCTGATAGGCGGGCAGCGATGTTGGGTCGTTAGCGGCATTGGCCGCCACCGGGTGCGAGGCAAAGCGCACAATCACCATCTCGGCGGTGGGGTCGATGTAGATGGTTTGCCCATGCACCCCACGCGCCGCGAAGGCGCCATGTTCGTTATGCAGCGACCACCACATACCGCGGTAGCTGCCACCGGGTAAATAGCGGTAGCCTGCCTGTGCAAACGCCTGCCTATCGCCGCCTTGGCGAATGCGCTCCACCGCCGCCGCTGGAAATAGCCGCTCGCCGTTCATCTCGCCTTCGTTTAACACCAGCTGGCCGACTCTGGCCAAGTCACGCAGGCCCGCGCTAAGCCCGCCGCCTGCAAACGGCGTACCGATAGAATCGACGGTAAAGTAGCCATCCTGCTCTGCGCCCATGCGCTGCCAGATGCGCGACGACAACAGCGATGCCACCGACTCGCCGGTTGTGCGCGCAATCACCCACCCCAACGCATCGGTGTTGATGGTTTTATAGCCAAACGCCTGCCCATGCTCACCTTCCGGCTGTACGGTGGCCAAATATTCATAGTAGGTGCGCGGCCCGGTGTAATCATCTGGCTTAGGCAGCGGGCTTGCCGCCGCGTTATACGCCCAAATTTCTGCGTTGGGGTCGCTGTACTCCTCACTAAACGCAAGCCCCGTGGTCATTTCCAGAAGTTGCTGCACCGTGGCATTGCCAAAGGCGCTCTCCGCTAGCTCGGGGATAATCTCCCCTACCAGCGCCTGCTCATCCAGCACGCCTTCCGCCACCAAAATTTCACCCAGCAGGCCGGTCATGGATTTAGTGACCGACATGGCCCCGTGCTGACCCGCCTCATCCAGGCAGCCGGAGTAGGTTTCATACACTACCTGCCCCTGGTGCAAAATCAGCACGCCATCGGTGTAGTTTTCGTTCAGCGCAGCCTGCCAAGTCATTGGCTCGCTACCATCAATCGGTGTGAACGTCACATCGTTAATCGCATCGTCCAGCGCGTAGTTAAACGGCACCGGCGCGCCTAACCCACGGCTGACCTGCTTGGTAGGCAACAGCTCGCGAAAGTGGCACACCGTCCAGCGCATTTTGGGAAAACTGAAGTAGTTGGAATCCGGCTGGCCGATGATGCGCTCTGGTTCCGGCGGAAAGCCCTGCATCCAACCCAGTTGCCTAGGGTCAGAGTCTTCGGCACTCAGCACCTCCGCCTGCGCCCCCTGGGCAAGCACGGCTGAAACGCACAGTACCGCGGGCAGCGCCGAGCGCATAGAACAACAATACCTTGGCATGATTCACTCCTTGATCAACTGCCCGGTACAGCACCGAACAGGCATGCTCCTCAGTATAGCGAGAAGCGCTGCGTTTATTGCTGGCCTTGTAGGGTTTGTTGAATCACCTCACCTAGAGACGCAATCGCCGCATTGCGCGCTTCAAACGACGCCTCGGTTTCGGTGATATAAAACACTACAACCGTGGGTGCTTGCTCAGGCGGCCAAATAATCGCGGTAATTGAGCGAGAGCCGTAACCGCCCGCCCCGGTTCTGTCTGCAATTATCCAGTCTGGCATAGCAGCACGAAACAGCCCATCAGCCACGGCGTTGCCCTTCATCCAGTCTTGCAACTGCTGCCGAGATTCGGGTGTAAGCACATCGCCCAGCACCAATGTTTCCAGCGTGGCCAGCATCGCGTTAGGTGTGGTGGTGTCCCGCTCATCCCCTGGCGTAGCCTCGTTTAGCTCGGTCTCATAGCGATCTAGGCGGGTGGTGCGGTCATCCATGCTACGCGCAAACGCCGTGATGGCCTCCGGCCCGCCTAGCGCCTCAAGCACTAAGTTAGCGGCGGTGTTATCGCTGGTGCTCATGGTAGCGTCACACAGTTCAAACAGCGTCATCGGCTGGTGGCCCGCGACCTGCTCGGTGACCGGCGAGTAAGTCACTAACTCTGACGCTTCAAAACTAATCTCGGTATCCAGCGCTAACTGCCCTTCCTCTACCTGCGCCAGCAGTGCGCCGCAGGCCAGGGTTTTAAAGGTACTGGACATCGCAAAGCGCTCATCCGCGTTCACTTCCCAACGCTGGCCCGTGGCTAAATCATGAGCAGCAAAGCCTATACGCGCTTCTAAGGTTTGCTCGATGCGCTCAAGCTCGGCAGTAATGCTATCTTCCTGCGCCATCACAGACGCTGTTACCAACAGCAGGCACACTGAAAGCGCAGCCCGCACCCAGCGTGATTGGGGGAGAGTCATTGTATGTATTCCTAAGCAGTGAGGGTTAACGATATCGCTGAGTTTAGCAGGCACATCCCTGCAGGCATAAAGGCAGGCGACGTTCGATAAGAATCCTCTAAGATTGACCCGCAACGGCAATTTCAGCGAGCATTCAAAACAGTCTCACCACAGGAGAAAGACATGCAGACGATTGAGCTAGGCGGTGTAAGCGTACCCCGTATCGGCCAGGGCACGTGGTATATGGGCGAGGATGCCGGGCAGCGCCAAGCGGAGGTTAGGGCGCTGCGTGCAGGCCTGGACCTGGGCATGACGCTGATTGATACCGCCGAGATGTATGCCGAGGGCGGCGCTGAAGAGGTGGTTGGCCAAGCGATCCGCGAGCGGCGCGATGAGGTGTATCTGGTCAGCAAGGTTTACCCCCACAACGCCAGCGCCAAGGGTGTTCAAGCCGCCTGCGAGCGCAGCCTGCGCCGATTGGGCACCGACACGATTGATCTCTACCTCCTGCACTGGCGCGGCCAATACCCACTGAGCGAAACCGTGGAAGCGTTTGAGCGGCTGCGCGAGCAGGGCAAGATTCTGCGCTGGGGCGTGTCGAACTTTGACGTTGACGACCTAACCGAGCTAGACGCACCTGCGTGTACCACCAATCAGGTGCTCTACAACCCCGAAGCACGCGGCATTGAGTACGACCTGCTACCCTGGCAGGCACAGCACAACATGCCGCTGATGGCCTACTGCCCCATCGGGCAAGGCGGCGCGCTGCTGCATAACGCCGCCCTACAACGCATCGCCGACAAACACAGCGCCACCCCCGCGCAAGTGGCGCTTGCCTGGGCACTGCGCCACCCCGGTGTGATTGCTATTCCTAAAGCCGTGAACCTGGATCACCTCAAACAGAACGCTGAGGCCGATAACGTCAGGCTCGACGAAGAGGATTTGGCACAGATCAACGCCGCCTACGCGCCGCCAACACGTAAGCAGGGCTTAATGATGGTGTGAGTAAGCGGTCATCAACGGCCCGCTCAGGAGCACTCTTATGGATGCCATCAGCTACACCGCCGCTAGAACCCAACTAGCAAAAATCATGGAGCAGGTCTGTGAAGACCACTCCCCAGTGATCATTACCCGGAATAAATCTCCATCCGTGGCCATGATCTCTCTGGAAGACTACGAGGCACTGCAAGAAACCGCTTACCTTCTACGCGTACCAAAAAACGCACGGCGCTTGCTGGAATCCGTTGTCGAGCTGGAACAGGGCGGTGGTCGAGAAAAGACACGTCTTGAGTGAAGTTCATACTCTCCGCAAACGCCTGTGTAGATTATCTGCAAGAGCAGAAAACCGACAAAAGGCTCTGCACCGAATCAACAAGCTAATCAAAGAGACCAAGCGAGAGCCATTTGAAGGGGTCGGCAAACCAGAACCCCTCAAGCACAGCCTCGCGGGTTATTGGTCTCGGCGAATCAACGAAGAACACCGCATCGTCTACAAGGTCACGGACGACGCTTTGCTTATTGCTCAGCTTCGGTATCACTACTGATTTAACACTATGTTTAGCTGCACGTAAGCACAACAATTCTTGAAAACTTTGCCAGGACTTACTGCTAGTTATTCGCAAGCACCCGCTTGTCGTGCCCCGTAGGTGGCTTGGCTCTCCGTGTACCCATCGCCAACACTGGATGAAAGTTGCGCAATAAGACCTTGGCAAGAGAAGCCCATTATATTGAGGTACTGTTGCGCAGATTTCGCCGCTTGTTTGTTCCAATCAATATCAAGACTATCCACTGCTACGGTAGCATCGGCAATCTCATAACCATCGCCAAAGTCTGACGAGAGCTGCTGAATAAGTCCGCTCCGGGAGAAACCCTGCATGCTGAGATACAAATTCGCAGATCTCACGGCATTACTCTGAGGCCCCGTAAGGCTTTCCGCCCATGTAGGCGTGGCAACAAACAACACGACAATGATCGCTAATTTAAAAAAACTCATTGTAATCCCTCAAAATTCTTATCCAAAATTAATTTCAAATAACGATCAAGCTAGCCAACTTACTCGAAGCTATACCTAAGATAACCGTTAGCAAAGCTCCAGAAAAAAACTCGAACATCCTTCCTTTCTTATTGGCATTAAAATTGCTTATTAATTTCATATCTCCTCTATTTAACTGTATATATGAAGCTGGCATATATCTATCAATAGAGTTTTCAATCAATTTACCTGCGATCCCGGCAAACGTAATCAAAATATACAAACCAGCTAAAAACAAACTAAACATTTTTAACACATAAGCAACATCCATCACTGAAGCTTCGACACCATCTATATATTCCATTGTAAAAAAAAGAGTAGATACAGCGACTAGTGGGCCAAAAAGTCGAGGAAACAGAAAAGAATATTTTTTCAAAAATGTTATTGCTTTGGGCTCTGAATTTGTCTCACAACCTCTTATCCATTCATCGAACGCCTCTACAAAACCTCTTGCTATAACATAATCAGCATAATCAACCTTTATCTCCGCGACATCACCAGCCATGGCTGCAAGTACATGGGCAGGAATAAAAGGAGGAGCATCTTCTTTAAGCTTTTTTATTAAAGCCACTCTTGATGCTAGTCTAACTGTCACAATATATTCTTGAGGATTCTTTAAACCAGCAACAATTATTGAGAAATTATACTTAACTACTACATTAACCGTAGGGTTTGAAGAACTCGAATTATATGATAAAAATCTTTCAAAAGAAGTAAATTGCTCTTTTCTATCTTGCTCATGAAAAACGGATATAGTTTCATTCCTCGCGATGACATTATGAACATCACACAGCTGTGTAATTTTATAATGCAACTGCTCTATTTCTTCTATTCCAATTAAAATGTCTTCATCGTAGGTTTTTTTTATCTGTTCAGTCCTACCAGTTATTTTGTGATAAATATCTTGATATACCTTCATAGGTATAACTGAGGAGCCTTGACCATCCCCCACTTGCACCGTAGAGGAATTATCATCAGTATGTTGAATTATTTCGCTCACTTGACGTTCCTTAAGTCTTGAGGATTGACTATTTCAAATAATATTGTGAACTCGTAAAAACCAGTTTCTCATGAATCAATAAATGCAACTCTATCCGACTCCCCACCTTAAGACAAAGCCTAATTCGGCATTTATCATCTATCCCTTGCATCTCCCCCATCCGCAGCCTAGACTCCGCTAACTAACTGCTTGACGGGGTGCCGGTGAAATCCGGCTGAGATGGCGCAGGGCGTATCTGCTTGATACTGCCAAAGCGCTGGTCCCGCTGAACCTGATCCGGCTAATGCGCTGCTCCTATGATGAGCGCGCGGGTACCGGCGTAGGGATCAAGCGATGGCCTTGGCTAGCTTTCACGATCGCACGCCACCTTCCACGCCATCTCCTCGATCTCCGCCCGCCCTCCGGATCACCACTACCGGAGGCATCATGGGCTACCGCTTTACTGATCTCACCACCGCTTGCCAGGAAGACTGGCGCGCCTATATTGAGCACGATTTTGTGCGCCAGCTGGGCAACGCCACGCTGCCTGAAGCGTCGTTTCGCCACTACCTGAAGCAGGATTACCTGTTTTTAATTCACTTCGCCCGCGCCTACGCGCTGGCCGCTTACAAAAGCCCCACCCTGGCGGATTTGCGCCAAGCCCATGAAGGTTTAAAAGCCATTGTGGACGTGGAGCTGGGCCTGCACGTGGGCTTTTGCCAGGAATGGGGCATTAGCGAAGAAGAGCTTGCCGAGCTGCCCGAAGCTCGCGCAACGCTGGCCTACACCCGCTACGTGCTGGATACCGGCAACCGGGGTGATTTGCTCGATCTACACGTGGCGCTGGCCCCCTGCCTCGTGGGCTACGGCGAAATCGCCAATTGGCTGAACGCCCAGCCAACCACCCTGCGCGGCGCGCAAAACCCGTTTGATGCCTGGATTGCCATGTACGAAGGTGAGGAGTTTCAGGCGGCCATGCAGGCGGAGCTTGCGTGGCTCGATGCCCGCCTTTCTGACGTCACCCCCGCCCGTTTTGCCGAATTAAGCAAGATTTTCCGCGATGCCACGCGCCTGGAAATCGACTTCTGGCAGATGGGCCTGGAACTTAGCGAATAAGCCCCACACGCATCACTCAACAACACCAAAAACACCAAAAACACCAAAAACACCAAAAACACCAAAAACACCAAAAACAAAGGAATACCACCGAAATGACTAAGACCGTTAAGAGTAAAACCAGCCACTTTTTAGCCGAAACCGCCCAGGTAGATGCGGCCGCTATTCAGCCGCTGCCCGCCTCGCGCAAGGTGTACGTGGAAGGCTCGCGGCCGGATATCCGCGTGCCGTTTCGGGAAATCACCCTCTCGCCCACCAAAACCAGCAGCATCGATGAACAGAACCCGCCGCTGCTGGTGTACGACACCTCCGGCCCTTACACCGACCCAGACGCCAACAACGATTTACGCAAAGGCCTGCCTGCCCTTCGCCGCGCCTGGATTGAAGAGCGCGATGACACCGAGTTTTTAGACGGCCCCACCAGTGAGTACGGTAAGCGCCGCGCCAACGACCCGACCCTTGCCCAGCTGCGTTTTGACCTAACCCGAACCCCGCGCCGGGCAAAGCCAGGAAAGAACGTTACCCAGCTGCACTACGCCCGCCAGGGCATTATTACGCCGGAAATGGAGTTTATTGCTATCCGCGAAAACCAGCGCCGCCAAGCGTTGGGCACGGCGGAAGTTGAGCGCATTCTGGGCCATCAGCATGCGGGCCAGAGTTTTGGTGCCGGCCTGCCCAAAGAGATCACCCCGGAGTTTGTGCGCGATGAAGTGGCCCGTGGCCGGGCGATTATTCCCAATAACATCAACCACCCTGAATCCGAGCCAATGATTATTGGCCGTAACTTCCTGGTGAAGATTAACGGCAACCTGGGTAACTCAGCGGTGACGTCTTCGATTGAAGAAGAAGTCGACAAGATGACCTGGGGTATCCGCTGGGGCTCAGACACCATCATGGACTTATCAACCGGCCAGAACATCCATGAAACCCGCGAGTGGATCATCCGCAACTCGCCGGTGCCGATTGGTACGGTGCCGATTTATCAGGCACTTGAGAAAGTGAATGGCGTTGCCGAAGACCTGACCTGGGAGGTCTTCCGCGACACGCTGATTGAGCAGGCCGAACAGGGCGTGGATTACTTCACCATTCACGCCGGCGTGCTGCTGCGCTATGTGCCGCTGACCGCCAACCGCGTCACCGGCATTGTTAGCCGTGGCGGCTCGATTATGGCGAAGTGGTGTTTGTACCATCACCAGGAAAGCTTCCTGTACACCCACTTCGAAGAGATCTGCGAGATCTGCAAGCAGTACGACGTGGCGTTTTCGCTGGGTGACGGTCTGCGCCCCGGCTCGATTGCCGATGCCAACGATGAAGCACAGTTCGCTGAACTCGAAACCCTGGGCGAGCTGACAAAAATCGCCTGGAAGCACGATGTTCAAGTGATGATCGAAGGCCCCGGCCATGTGCCCATGCACTTGATCAAAGAGAACATGGATAAGCAGCTTGAAGCCTGCCACGAAGCGCCTTTCTATACCCTCGGCCCGCTCACTACCGATATCGCCCCCGGTTACGACCACATTACCTCCGGCATTGGCGCGGCGATGATTGGTTGGTTTGGCTGTGCGATGCTCTGCTACGTGACGCCGAAAGAGCACCTGGGCCTGCCGAATAAAGACGACGTAAAAACCGGCATCATCACCTACAAAATTGCCGCCCACGCGGCGGATTTAGCCAAAGGCCACCCAGCCGCTCAGCGCCGTGATAACGCGCTCTCCAAGGCGCGCTTTGAATTCCGCTGGGAAGACCAGTTCAACCTGGGGCTAGACCCAGACACCGCCCGTGAATACCACGATGAAACCCTGCCGAAGGATTCTGCCAAGGTGGCGCACTTCTGCTCGATGTGCGGGCCGAAGTTCTGCTCCATGAAGATCAGCCAGGAAGTGCGCGACACCTACCGAGATCGCACGCCAGAAAATGCCGCCGAGAGCGATGCGGAAGCGGTGAAACGCGGTATGCAGGAGCAGGCGGAGAAGTTCCGCCAGGAAGGCAGCGAGCTATACCAGGAGGTGTAGCCCGCCACCTACGGCGCTAGGCAGTGCTTAGCGCCACTTTTAGTACGCCATCGCGCTGGTGGGAGAACAGATCGTAGGCTTCAACGATATCCTCCAGCGCGTAGCGGTGGGTCACCATAGGGCCAAGATCCAAGCGCCCAGCGGCGATGATGCTCATCAGTCTGCGCATGCGCTCTTTGCCGCCCGGGCACAGTGAAGTAATGATCTTGTGATCCCCCAGCCCTGCACAGAAAGCGCCCAGCGGAATGGTCAGGTCTTCAGAATAAACGCCAAGGCTGGATAAAGTTCCGCCAGGTTTTAGCACCCGCAAGGCAGACTCAAAGGTTTGCTGCAGGCCGAGTGCCTCAATAGCAACATCCACACCGCGCCCGCCGGTCAGCTTAAGAATTTCTTCCACCACATCAACCTTGCGGAAATCCAGCGTGATATCCGCGCCCATCTGCTTGGCGATGGTTAGCCGCTCATCCACACCGTCTACCGCGATAATCATGCCTGCCCCCCGCAGCCGTGCGCCTGCGGTGGCGCATAGCCCAATGGGGCCTTGGGCAAACACCACCACGGTGTCGCCAATGTTAATGCCTGCCTTTTCGGCACCGGCAAAGCCGGTGGACATAATGTCGGGGCACATCAGAACCTGTTCGTCGGTTAGGCTATCGGGCACCGGCGAGAGGTTGGCCTGGGCATCGGGCACCAGCAAATATTCCGCCTGGGCGCCATCAATGGTGTTGCCAAAGCGCCAGCCGCCCATCGGCTTATAGCCGTGGCTGTGGTGGCCGCCATCTTGTGAGGAGCAACCATCCTGGCAGGCATAAGAGGTAAAGCTGGGGCAGATCGCACCGGCAATCACCCGCTGGCCTTCCTGATAGCCTTTAACGTTGGCGCCGAGTTTTTCGATCACGCCGACCGGTTCGTGGCCAATGGTTAGGCCCCGCTCTACCGGGTATTCGCCTTTTAAGATGTGTACATCGGTGCCGCAAATTGTTGTGGTGGTCACCCGCATTAAGGCATCGTTGGGGCCGATGTCGGGGATAGGTTTGTCGTCAATCTCGATACGGCCTGGCTCAATAAAAATAGCGGCTTTCATCATGGTAGGCATGGGACGGCTCCTATTTAGTGAATTGTTTCACGTTGCTAACGGCCAACCGGACTAAGGACGGCAATTGATATGGAGCAATAAGGGACACCGTAGATATATATAGACTTGAATAGCATTCACCGCGCTATCTTATTTATATCGAGTGCGTTGCTAATCGCTATTTTCACTCTATAGGTACCTCCCATGTCGACACTGCCGTTCAAACCCTGGTCGACCGCCATTGCGGTGGCTATATCACTGTTTATTTGGCTGATTATTCCCTTGCCTGAAGGCCTCACCGCCAATGCGTGGCTGATGCTGGCGATTTTTGTAGGCACGATTGTTGCCATTATCGGCAAGGCCATGCCGATTGGGGCGATTTCGGTCATTGCGATTTCAATTGTGGCGGCCAGCGGCGTGACAGGTGATACACCCGGCGCCGCTATCAGTGTGGCGTTAAGCAGTTACGCTAATCCGCTTATTTGGTTAATCGCTATCGCCATCATGATTTCCCGTGGGCTGATTAAAACAGGCCTAGGGGCGCGCATTGGCTACTATTTCATCTCTATCTTCGGTAAGCGAACATTGGGAATTGGCTATGGCCTGGCGTTTTCAGAGCTTTCAATTGCACCGGTCACGCCCAGTAATACCGCCCGTGGCGGCGGTATCATCCACCCTATTATGCGCTCGATCGCCCACAGCTTTGATTCACACCCCGAGGACAACACCTCTGGCAAAATCGGCAAATATCTCGCCCTGGTGAATTACCACAGCAACCCAATCACGTCGGCCATGTTCATCACGGCTACCGCCCCTAATCCATTAACCGTGCAACTGATCGCCTCCGCTACCGGCGCGGAAATACAGCTCAGCTGGCTAACCTGGGCGGTGGCCATGCTGCTGCCGGGGTTGGTCGCTATCCTGGCCATGCCCTACATTCTGTACCTGCTTTACCCACCGGAAATTAAAGAAACGCCGAATGCCACACAGCTGGCGCGGGACAAGCTGGCCGAGCTAGGCAAAATAAGCCGTAACGAAGGCATCATGCTGTTTGTTTTTCTGGTGCTGCTGCTACTTTGGGCGGATATCCCGGCCATCTTTTTCGGTGACGCCGCCACCCTTAATACCACGACGACGGCGTTTATCGGCCTTTCCCTGCTGCTGCTCACCGGGGTATTAACCTGGGAAGACGTACTAAAAGAGAAAAATGCCTGGGATACGCTGCTGTGGTTTGGCGCCCTCATTATGATGGCCAGCCAGCTTAACGAAACAGGGCTGATTACCTGGTTTTCCACCAACATGCAGAGCTGGATTACCATGATGGGCATTGGCTGGGCAGGCGCCTCTGCCCTTCTGGTTCTCACCTTTCTTTACACTCACTACTTTTTTGCCAGTACCACGGCGCATATCACCGCCATGATGGCGGCTTTTCTGACCGTTGGTTTAAGCCTTGGCGCGCCCCCTATGCCCTTTGTGTTAATCATGGCGGCCACTTCTTCCATCATGATGACCCTGACCCACTACGCCACGGGCACATCACCCGTGATTTTTGGCTCGGGTTACTTAACGCTAGGGGAGTGGTGGAAAGCAGGCTTTATTATGAGCGTGGTGAATCTGTTTATTTGGGTAGTGGTAGGCGGCTTATGGTGGAAAGTGTTGGGCCATTATTAGCGTTAACCTTGCAGCGAAAGCGTGCTTGTTTAATCCATTGCTTTTCTCCTTCTCATCAACGCGCACAGGGGCCATTGGCCCCTGTATTAATATCCGCACAATCGTCTGTTGAACGTTATTTCTTTTTCATTTTGTCTTTGGCTGCACCTTGACCTTTTTGCAGTTCACCCTTCACCTGCTGAGCTTTACCCTTGGCTTCGGTTTTACTGATACCGGTGGCTTTGCCCGCTGCTTCTTTTACTTTACCGGCGGCTTTGTTAGCGCCCCCTTTTACTTTATCGTCTTTGCCACTTGCCATGACGCACACCTCTAATCCGTTAGTAGGAAAGTAGCCGCACGCCAAGTAAGTACTTACTTCAACGCGGGCTACTTCTCAGCGTAGCCCTTTGTTGAAAATTTGCTCATATTTTGAAAAGTAGGTTTTTAAAATCACAAAAAACCCCACTGCTTTGAAGCCGTGGGGTTTTCATTACACGAGTAAGACCTAACTAACTTGCACGTTTGCTTAGAAACGGTAGCGAAGGCCGATGCTAGCCGCATCAAAGGTATATGCCGACTTATCTAAATAGCGCATGTAATCGGCGCCAGCAGAAAGGTTGGGTGTTATGTCCATTTCAGCACCAGCACCATAGGAGAAACCGCTTTCACGATCATCGCTGATCTCCACTTCACTGAAACCGGCTAGACCATACAAGCGTACTTCCGGGGCAACCGGGATAATGCCTTTTGCATAGGCGCCGGCTAAATAATCGAGTTCAGCCCCATCGTCGGAACCTCCGCTACCTAGGTGTCCTTCAAGTGCAAAGTAATCATTAAATTGGGCACCACCGCGCAAGCGAAGACCTACATCGTCTCGGGAGGAGCCTTGGTCAGGGTCTAGGCTCCAAAACATAGCATCGCCGCCCACATAGCCTTGAGGGTATTGAAAAGATTGCTGGGCTTGGGCGGTTGCCGCGAACGTACCTGCACCAACCAAAAGCGCTGCGGAGGTGAGCGATAACATGGTCATCTTCATAGGATAAGCCTCAGTTAAAAAACAGTGTTTCCTTACGCTTTTAAGTTTGGATCAACCCTACCAAGAACGCAATTCGACGCTTTAGCTTGCATCTAATTTCCTTTTTTCCTCCTCACTGGTTAACGGCCACGGGAAAGGCTGAGCACGATAATTCCCCCTACCACTACAGCGCCGCCCATTAACTGGCTGGGGCTAAGCATTTGACCAAGCACGAGATAACCGATTAATAGCGAGGCGACCGGCTCGAAATTCATCACCGGGGCGTTGCGGGCCATATCCAGCCGGGGTACGAAAATAAACAGCACTGAGAACGCCGTACCGTATAGAAGCGCTAAAAACGTTAACCCCATCCACCCGGTGCTGTTTTCAGGCAGGCTCATTCCCCCGGGCACAACTCCCAGCACCCCACCGATGACCATCGCCGTAAACACCGTTTGCATGGTTAACAGGCTGCGTAAGGTGCTGCCAACCCCTGCCAAGCGGTGCTCGGTGACCCACAGCGCGCAGGCAAACGCCAAGGCCGCGCTTAACCCAAAACCGATACCCGCCAGCCACCCTGGCCCCATGGCATCGGCGTCTGCTATCCAACTAGGAATATCCAGCACCACCAATAGGCCAATCAGAATAGTGCCCATAATCATGCAGCTGCGCAGCGAAGGCCGCCTGCCCCCCAACGCCCAGCTGAGTAGCGCCAGTTGAATCGGGAAGGTATTCACCAGCAGCAGCGCAATTACCACCGGCAGCCGCGCCACCGCTGAATAGAGGCTGACGCTTTG
This sequence comes from Vreelandella venusta, assembly GCF_044809155.1. Classification (GTDB taxonomy): domain Bacteria; phylum Pseudomonadota; class Gammaproteobacteria; order Pseudomonadales; family Halomonadaceae; genus Vreelandella; species Vreelandella venusta_B. Next base: position 725,062 of record NZ_CP085241.1, on the reverse strand, counting down.
GATAGCGATTAATAACCCCACCCCTAACTGCCAGGGCCAAGTACCCGGCGGTAGCCAAAGTCGCTTTTTTTGAGCGATGACCAACGCCAGCAGAATGAGGCAGGCCACCCCCGAACGCGTAAGCACGGCCAGCAGCAGGCCAGTGCCATTATCAAACGCCAAACGTGCCGAAACATGGTTAGCGGCAAACATGGTGGCAACGGTCATCATCAGCAAAATGGCGAGATGCCGGGGGAGTAGCATGGGGGGTGTGATAGAAGACATAGCAGCAAAGCGGCTCATGGTAGGTATGATGAAAAGTAGCTAACCGACATTTTACATAGAAGGCTAACGAAATACCGCGCTAATATCCTGCAGCGCAGCATGTTAAACTAAGGTCTACCCCCACTTTACGCTAACTACTTCACAAAGGTTGTTATGAACGCACCGGTGCTGGTTATAAACTGCGGCTCATCATCTATTAAATACGCGTTGATTGATTCCGACCCACAGGCGCCACGCTTGGCCGGTTTAGCGGAGCGTTTAGGCAGTGAAGACGCACGCATAAAAGGCAAAAACAGCGCCGGTGAGAGCTTTACCCAATCGCTGCCCAATGCTGACCATGAAGAAGCCCTAAACGCTATTTTAAAGCGTCTGGAAGGCCGCGTTCCCGGCGCCGTGGGGCATCGCATTGTGCATGGGGGCGAACACTTTACCCAAGCAGCGCTCATTGATGACAGCGTTATTGACGCGATCAACGCGACATCAGCGCTGGCACCACTGCACAACCCGGCTAACTTGGCCGGCATTGCTGCCACGCAAAAAGTATTCCCTGAGCTGCCCCAGGTGGCGGTGTTTGATACCGCGTTTCATCAAACGCTGCCGCCCCGCGCCTACCGTTATGCGCTGCCTGAAGCGCTCTACACTGAGCATAGCATTCGCCGTTACGGTTTCCACGGCACCAGCCACGCCTTCGTTAGTCAGCGCGCAGCCGAGCTGAGTCGCCGTGGCGCGGGCGGCTGGCTAACCGCCCACCTGGGCAACGGCTGCTCCACCAGCGCGGTGTGGCATAACCAAAGCCTGGATACCAGCATGGGCCTAACCCCGCTGGAGGGTTTGGTGATGGGCACCCGAAGCGGCGATGTTGACCCTAGCCTGCATGCGCACCTGCACCGCCAGCTGGGCTGGTCGCTGGAGGATATCGACAGCGTGCTCAATAAACAGAGCGGGCTGTTAGGCCTTTCTGGCCTTACCAACGACATGCGGGAAATTGAAGACCAAGCATTGGCCGGGCATAGCGGTGCCCAACTAGCGCTGGATGTCTTCTGCTACCGGGTTGCCAAATCGCTGGCGGCGCTCTCCTGCGCCCTGCCCACCCTTGACGGCCTGATCTTTACCGGCGGCATTGGCGAAAACTCGCCCATCGTGCGTCGTAACGTGCTCGCTCTGCTGCCCCACTTTGGTTTCAGCCTGGATGAAGCGGCCAACGAAGCCATCATTCGCGGCAAAGAGGGCACGCTGGATAGCGCTGGCCACCGCGGCCCGGAGGTGTGGGTCATCCCCACCGATGAAGAGGGCCGTATCGCCATGGAAACTCGCCAACGCGTGGAGACCCCTGAATGAACAGTATGCCTGACCAACCCCAAGCGATCTTATTAGTGCCCACAAGCGTAGGCGCTGGGCTGACTTCGGCCTGTTTGGGCTTAATTCAAGCGCTGGATACCATTGGCCTAAAAGCCGGTTTTTTAAAGCCGTTTATGCAGAACGAATTAAACGGCCCTGGGCTTGATCGCTCCACGGCGCTGGTATCGCGCACGCTGAATCAGCGCCCGCCGTCGCCTATTTCCCAGGCACGCCTGGAGCGTTTGCTACGTGATGACCATACCGATGAGCTGATGGAAAACGTGGTCGAGCTTTACGAGCAAGTTACCCAGCAGGCTTACCGGGATGGCAGCGCACTGGATCTTGTGGTGGTCGAGGGGGTCGTGCCCACCCAGCACACGACCTACGCTACCCAGACCAACGCGCAGCTAGCCGATGCGCTTAACGCGCGGATCATACTGGTCGGCACCGGCGATTTAAACGAGCCCCAGCGGCTTGCCGAAGAGCTGGATATGCACGCCCGCAGCTTTGGCGGGGTCAGCTCTAGCCGCACCTTGGGCGGCATTTTAATGCGCATGAAAAACCTGCCCTACGGCCAGGAAGACGACCTTTCTGCCGCGCCGGGCACCATGAAACCGCAGCTGGAAGAGCCGGTGCTCAACGAGCTGCGCCGCTACTCGCCCGCGCTGGCCACCGACAGTTTCCATCTAATTGGTGTCGTGCCCTACAGCAAAACCCTAAGTGCGCCGCGCACGTTAGATGTAGCACGGGCCTTAAACGCAAAAATGCTCAATGAAGGCGAAGCAGCCAGTCGGCGTGTTCTATCGACCAGCCTCTGCGCCCGCAGCGCAGCCAATGCACTGCATATTTTCAAACCCGGCAGCTTGGTCGTAGCCTCAGGCGACCGTGATGATGTGGTGCTGGCCTCGGCCCTCGCGACCATGAACGGCACCCAGCTAGCGGGCGTTTTGCTTACCAACGGTTTTATGCCTAACGACAACATGATTGAAATGTGTCGCCCAGCGCTTAAAACCGGCCTGCCGGTACTCGCGGTTGAAACCGACAGTCTCACTACCGCGCAAAATCTGAGCCAGCTCAGCCGTGAAATCCCCATGGACGATTTCGAACGCGCCGAGCAGGTAGCACGCTACGTGGCCGCCCATCTGGATTTAGAGTGGCTGAAAGCCAAGCTCAGCCGGGGCTATACCCGCCGCCTCTCGCCTTCTGCTTTTCGTCATCAGTTGGTTAAACGCGCTCAGCAGGCTAAAAAGCGCATTGTACTGCCCGAAGGCGATGAACCACGCACCATCGAAGCGGCCATCATCTGCCAACGTCGAGGCATTGCTGACTGTGTATTACTAGGCAGGCGTGACGATATTGAAGGCGTTGCGCGCAATCGCGGCCTGACGCTACCCGACGCGCTAACGATTATCGACCCAGAAAGCAGCCGGGCGAACTATATCAGCCCGATGGTAGAGCGCCGCCGTGGCAAGCTCAACGACATTACCGCAGAGGCCCAGCTGCAGGATAACGTGGTGCTGGGCACCATGATGCTGCAGCTTGATGAAGTGGATGGGCTGGTGTCTGGCGCGGTACATACCACCGCCAATACGGTTCGCCCTGCCTTTCAGTTGATCAAAACCGCCCCTGAATATAAGCAGGTCTCGTCGATCTTCTTCATGCTGCTGCCGGAGCAGGTAGTGGTGTACGGCGACTGTGCGGTCAACCCAGACCCTGATGCCGAAACCCTGGCCGAAATCGCCCTGCAGAGCGCGCGTTCTGCTGAAGCCTTTGGCATCGAGCCACGCGTGGCGATGATCAGCTACTCCACCGGCGACTCCGGCACCGGCGCCGATGTGGATAAAGTGCGTGAAGCCACTCGCATTGCCAAAGAGCGGGCGCCGCACCTTGCCATCGACGGCCCGCTGCAGTACGACGCCGCCGCCATTGAGAGCGTTGGCAAGCAGAAAGCCCCGGACTCCCCGGTGGCAGGCCGTGCCACTGTATTTGTTTTCCCCGACCTCAACACCGGCAACACCACCTACAAAGCGGTACAGCGTAGTGCCCGAGTGGTGAGCGTTGGGCCGATGCTGCAGGGTTTGAACAAGCCGGTAAACGATCTTTCCCGCGGTGCTTTGGTGGACGATATTGTTTACACCATTGCCCTAACCGCCATGCAGGCCAGCCAACGGGAAAGCTAACATATCGCTGCCAACCAAAAAGGCCCCGATCACATTCGGGGCCTTTTCGTTATACGCCGGTTAGCTAACGCAGTAGACTTACACCCACATAGGTACCATGGCTTCAAGCACCATCACCAAGCTCATCGCGGTAATGGTGAGGATGGAGACGCCAAAAATCTTTTTGGCCCACCGCACATCATCCTCTAAGCGAAAGCCACACAGCGCTAGGTAAAGCCAGTAACCGCCCATTGCCAATGCAACGAGGAGGTACCCGGTACCTGCCTGGCTTGCTAGCACAAGGGCCAGTGAGGCAGGAATAAACGCAATAATGTAGCCAAGAATATGGTGCTTTGCCCGCTTAATACCGTGAACCACTGGCAGTACCGGAATGGATGCCCGTTGATAATCCGCATAGCGGAAAATCGCAATGGCGTAAGAGTGAGGCATTTGCCACAAGCAGAAAATAATCAGCAGCATGAGTGCGCCGCTGTCGAACTGCCCGGTGACGGCACAGTAGCCAACGACTGGCGGCATGGCCCCAGAAAGGCTGCCCACTAAGGTGCCGTACTCAGAGTGGCGCTTCATATAGAGGCTATACACCCCGACATAAACGCCCCAGCCAATCACCGCCAGCGCAACGGCTAACCCGTTGGTTCCTAGCGCTAAACAGACTACCCCCGCCACCCCCAGCAGCGCCGAAATCCCCAGCGCCTGAGTGATCGAGATGCGCCCTTTCGCCAAGGGGCGGTGGCGCGTGCGTGCCATCAGCGCATCAATATCGCGGTCGATAACGTTATTGCACGCGCAGCCCGAGGCAATAATCAGGGCAATACCCACGATGACCGAGGTAAACGTGACCCAATCAAACGCCCCTTGGGCCGCTAGAAAATACCCACCTACGGTGGCAATCAAGTTACCACCGATAATTCCAGGCTTGGTGAGCGCCAGCAAATCGCGCCAGCGGCTGGGATGACTTTTTAATCGACCATCATGTTGAGATACCGATGCTGCATGTTCCATAGGCGAGCCCTTACCACCAGGACGACAATCGTCAGTATTAAAACGAAGACATCAAGCCTTAGCTTGCGCCTGCTTTGTTGTTCTTATACGTATGCTTTTACGTGCGTGGCGGATGCCGACATCACATACCGCACTGCACGCTGGCGATGACAACCACACCCGTGGAGCTGACACTGCCCTGTCGTTTATCAAGGCCGCAAATGAAATCACGGTTAGCACTAAACATAGCAGAAGAGTGGCAATATAGAATTTAACGCTACCGAAAATAGGGCTAGATAACGGTACTTACTGCCACTCCCTCAAGGGTTGCGGCGCGCTCATCGTCGGTCACCACGCTGTCGAAATCGGATAACGCGGCGAAATAAGCAGGCCGCACGATTCCAAATTTACTCGCATCCACCACGAGAATTCTCTGCATCGCGGTGGCAATGGCGGCTTGTTTTGGAGCGACTTCGTGGAAATGAAAACAGCTGACTCCCCGCTCGTAATCCACCCCCGCCGCGGAAATAAGCGCCTTATTAATCCCCAGCCGTTCGATGGCAGCCCTCATGCCGTCGCTGCCAAACGACTGCGATGAAGCATAAAACAGCCCGCCTAAGAGCACTAACCGCACGTTAGGCAGTGCGGCGACAGCGTTAGCCACGTTAAGGGCATACGTCACCACGGTGAGTTCGCGGAAATGACTTAGCTGACTCAGCAATGGAATGAGCGTTGAACCACAGTCAATGAATAGCGTATCGCCGTCGTCAATAAAGCTGGCAACGCGCTGGCATAAACGGTGCTTAATCTGATAGTGGCTCGCCTGCTGCTCGGTAAGGTCGTAAACCGGCGCTACTCCCGGGTAGCTCGCCATCACTAGCCGCCCCCCTAACAGGCTAATGGGCGAGGGCTGGGTTGTCAGGTCGCGACGAATGGTCATTTCGGAAACGCCACACAGCTCGGCAGCCTCACGAAGATGCAGGGTTCCCCCGCTGACCAGCGCCTCTTGTAGCACCGCCAAGCGCTGTGCGCTCCGGTCATTCATGGCAGGCATCTCCTTTTGATTCATTTTTATTGCCGTTAGGCTCTACTGGGCTATCTATGCTGGGCTAGGCCCTCACTTATTTCTACTGCAATGCACTACTCCCCCCGCACATGGTGTGCATATCACATTTAAACAGCGTTGATGTGACAATACTTGCAAATCAACGTTAAAAAAATAACACTCAATGTTATAATTTTAACATCAACGCCAGCCCACACGACTCATAACGTCGGTAAGCCAACCGCCCTGGCACCGAGATACAACCCTGTTGAGGCTTCCATGACTGCTCTAACTCACGCTCGTTCTTCTTCGTTCGTCACGCTTGGCGCTGGCGTCTTACTGACCAGTGCTGCGCTGGCAACGCCGGCCATTGCCGACGATGCCACGCCGCAACCCCTTGATCGTCTCTGGTCGTTTGCCAACGTCTCTGTGAACTACCTGGACTGGTCAAACGGCACCGAAGCGCGCACTGCTAACAACGCAGCCAAAAGCGACTTCACGTTTGTTGAAATCGAAGGCGGGGTCGGCTTTAGCTGGGGTGAATTCTACGGCTTCTTCGATTTCGAGAACCCCACCAACGATCAGTTCGACCAATCCAGCGGTGGTAAAGACAATTTCCGCACCGCCGGCAAAGTGACGTCGCATATTTATTTGGGCGACAGCCCACTATCAATCTACGCGCATCTTTACGACTTCCGCGACTACGGGTTCAACGCTCGCGAGCAGGATCAAATTCTCGGCCTTGGCTACCGCACGACGTTCGATAACGGCCTATGGTTCAAACCGTTTATTGGTGCAGCGCGCGTACAGAGCGACGGCTACACCGGCATGAATGGCTATATGGCCGGCTGGGTTGCGGGCTACGACTTTACCGCCCTGAACCAGAACTTCAGCGTCACCAACTGGCACGAGCAGACCTTTGGCCGCGATGATGAGTATCTGGAACAGAACTACGTGGGCGATAAAGCGGGCAGTGTGGGCACTAACGGCGCGCTTAGCCTGTGGTGGCACCCTTCCGACTTAATTACCACGGGCGTGCAGTATCGCTACTCAGACAATAAGCTGGGTACACCGAACGCTTATCAAAACGCGATGATTTACTCAGTAAAGCTAAACTTACTGTAATCACCCCACTTCATACGCTCGGAAGGTACCCATATGACCCTCATCATGAGCTTGGTAGGTATGGTTACGCTGGTAACCATCGCAATACTCTTCTCTTACGACCGCAAATCGATTCGGCTGCGCACCGTGCTAGGTGCGTTTGCTATCCAAGCGAGCATCGGTGCGTTTGTGCTGTACGTTCCCTTCGGCCAAGCGGTGCTGCAAGCTATCTCGTCTGGCGTTAGCCAAGTGCTCGTTTATGCCAATGACGGGATCGGCTTTCTATTTGGCGGCTTAGCCGATGTGGAGAACGTCGGTTTTGTGTTCGCGATTAAAGTGTTGCCCGTGATTATCTTTTTCTCGTCGCTTATCGCGGTCCTTTATTACATCGGCATTATGCAGTGGGTTATTCGGATTTTAGGCGGCGCGCTGCAAAAAGCCCTGGGCACCTCGCGCACTGAATCGCTTTCGGCGACGGCGAACATCTTCGTTGGCCAAACCGAGGCTCCGCTGGTGGTACGCCCGTTTATTGCCCGCATGACCCCTTCACAGCTGTTCGCAGTGATGTGTGGCGGCTTAGCGTCGGTGGCCGGTTCCGTACTGGCGGGCTATGCCGCGCTGGGCATTCCCATGGAGTACTTGGTAGCAGCCTCCTTTATGGCGGCTCCGGGTGGCCTCTTATTTGCCAAGCTGATTATGCCGGAAACCCAGGATGCGACCGACAGCGACAGCGTTTCAAAAGTGGAAGAAGAGCTGAAAGAGCAGGACGACAAACCGGCTAACGTACTCGACGCGGCAGCAGCAGGCGCTACATCAGGCATGAAGCTCGCCGCCAACGTCGGTGCTATGCTGCTCGCGTTCATCGCGCTTATCGCCTTGATTAACGGGATTTTAGGCGGCGTTGGCGGCTGGTTTGGCTTTGACGCGTTAAGTCTTGAGTTGATCCTTGGCTGGGTGTTTGCTCCGTTGGCCTTCCTGCTCGGCGTACCCTGGGAAGAAGCCACCCTGGCAGGCTCGTTTATCGGCCAGAAGCTGGTGGTCAACGAGTTTGTGGCCTTTATCAACTTGGCGCCCTATATCGACGGGGAGCAGGTCGTCGCCGCCACGGGTCAGATGATGACGCCTCACACCATGGCGATTCTCTCGTTTGCCCTGTGCGGTTTTGCCAACCTCTCATCGATCGCTATTTTGCTGGGCGGCTTAGGCAGCATTGCCCCGACTCGTCGCAAAGAGATTGCCCGTTTTGGCGTGAAGGCCGTCCTGGCAGGCACACTCTCTAACTTGATGTCTGCTTCAATTGCCGGTTTCTTCCTGGCCTTGAGCAGCATGACCGCTTAATGCAGCAAGCACGACACCATACAACGGGCGCTGCTATTTTATGCAGTGCCCGTTTTGTCTTTTACTAATTTGCGAGATTTCCATGACTGCGACTGCTCCTTCCCAGCTCACCCAAGCTCAACTTACTCAGGCTGCCCGCCAAGCACTCACCCTCATGGATTTGACCAGCCTGAACGATAGCGATACCGACAGCACGATTGAAGCGCTTTGCCAACAGGTGAAAACCCCCTTTGGCAACCCAGCAGCGGTGTGCGTTTTCCCCCAGTTTGTCGTCACTGCGCAGCGGGCACTCACTGCTCACAAGCTCAACGAGCACGTTAAAATTGCTACGGTAACCAACTTTCCTCACGGCGGCGACGACATCATGGGCGCTGCCCGTGAAACTCGTGATGCCGTCGCCTCCGGTGCCCATGAAGTCGACGTGGTGTTCCCCTACCGCACGCTGATGGCCGGTGACGAAGAGACGGGCCTTGAGCTGGTGGAAATGTGTAAAGCCGCCTGCGCCGGTCAAGCACGCTTAAAAGTCATCATTGAATCCGGCGAACTCAAAACGCCTGCGCTTATCAAACGTGCTAGCGAGCTGGCCATTGAAGGTGGCGCCGACTTTATCAAAACCTCCACCGGCAAAGTGCCGGTGAACGCCACCCTGGAAGCCGCCGAAATTATGCTCAATGCCATCAAAGCCAGCGGTAAGGATGTCGGCTTTAAGGCAGCTGGTGGTGTTCGCACTGCAGAAGAGGCAGCGGAATATCTGACGCTGGCCGCCAATATTATGGGCCCACAGTGGGTCACGCCCGAGCACTTCCGGTTCGGCGCATCCAGCCTGCTGGCTAACCTGTTGAACACGCTAAACGGCAATGCTGATGCCGTGACGAATGGAGGCTACTAAATGCCGTCGAACGCTTCTCACCACTCCCTGCTCCCCCAAGAACTGATTCGCCTGAAGCGCGACGGCCAGCCGCTGCCCGCTGAAGAGATCAAAGCCTTCGTACAGGGCATCGCCGACGACCGCATCAGCGACGCACAGATTGGCGCCTTCACCATGTCGGTGTTTTTAAACGGCATGAGCCGCGAAGAAGTCGTGGCGCTGACCACCGCCACGCGGGACTCCGGCCACGTGATGCAGTGGGATTCGCTCAACCTGCCCGGCCCGATTGTGGACAAACACTCCACCGGCGGCGTAGGTGACTTGGTATCGCTGGTACTCGGCCCGTGGGTCGCCGCCTGCGGCGCGTTTGTACCGATGATTTCTGGCCGTGGCCTGGGCCACACCGGCGGCACGCTGGATAAGCTGGAATCGATTCCCGGCTACGACCCCTACCCCGCGCCCGAGCGCTTCAGCGATGTCGTAAAATCCACCGGCGTGGCGATCATCGGCCAAACCGGCAACCTCGCCCCAGCGGATAAACGCATCTACGGCGTGCGTGACGTGACCGCCACCGTGGAATCCATTCCGCTGATTACCGCTTCCATCCTGGGTAAAAAGCTGGCCTCTGGCCTGGACGCCCTGGTCATGGACGTTAAAGTCGGCAGCGGCGCATTCATGCCCACCCCGGAAAAATCCCGCGAGCTGGCGAAAAGTATCGCCAACGTCGCCACCCAAGCAGGCACACCCACCACTGCGCTGCTCACCGATATGAGCCAGCCGCTGGCTCCGTGTGCCGGTAACGCGGTAGAGATCGTCGAAACCCTGGCGCTGCTGCGCGGCGAGCGCGCCAACAGCCGCGTGATGCAGGTCACCCGTGAACTCGCCGTTGAGATGCTGATTGCGGGCAAGCTGGTGGCCAACCGCCAAGAAGCCCTCACCAAGCTGGATAAAGCGCTCACCTCTGGCGCGGCGGCGGAAGTCTTCGCCCGCATGGTGCGCGAACTGGGCGGCCCCGCCGACTTTATGGAGCGCTCGGACAGCTACTTGGCCACCGCCCCGGTGATTCAAGCGGTGTACCCCGAGCAGAACGGCATCGTGCAGCGCTTCGATACCCGCGCCGTGGGCATGAGCGTGGTAGAGCTGGGCGGCGGCCGCCTGCGTAACGACGCCAGCGTCGATCACAGCGTTGGCTTTAGCGATATCGTCGAAATCGGCGACCGCGTGGATAGCCAGCGCCCGCTAGCCATCGTTCACGCCCGCACCGAAGAGGCCGCCGCCCGCGCCGCCGCCCAGCTACGTGCGGCGGTCACCATCGGTGATGGTGAAGCCACCGCCGACACACTGCTGCAAGAGACCTTCCGAGGAGAAGCCTAATGCGCCGTGCCGTTGTTTTAGTACTCGACTCTTTTGGAATCGGTAGCGCGCCGGACGCCGCGACCTTTGGCGACCAGGGTGCCGACACCCTGGGCCACATCGCCGCCGCCTGCGCCCGTGGCGAGGCGGATACCGCCGAGCGTTCCGGCCCGTTGACGCTGCCCAATATGGCCGCACTCGGCCTGTTCCACGCCCACCGGGATGCCACCGGTAGCGTGGCGGAAGGCGTCAACCTGCCCGAGCAGTTGAAAGGCGCTTACGCCCACGCGAAAGAGATCTCCAGCGGTAAAGACACCCCTTCCGGCCACTGGGAAATTGCCGGTGTGCCGGTGCGCTTTGACTGGGGCTACTTTCTCGACAAAACCAACAGTTTCCCCCTGGAGCTGCTCGACGACATCGTTCAGGAAGCGGATTTAACGGGCGTGATCGGCAACTGCCACGCCTCGGGCACCGAGATTATTGCCCGCCTGGGCGAAGAGCATATCGCCACCGGCAAACCGATTGTGTATACCTCAGCGGACTCCGTGTTCCAGATTGCGGCCCACGAAGAGCACTTTGGCCTAGAGCGCCTCTACGCGCTGTGTGAAACCGTGCGCGAACTGCTGGAGCCTTACAACATTGGCCGCGTCATCGCCCGCCCGTTTATCGGCGACGACCGCGAAAGCTTTGCCCGCACCGGCAACCGTCGCGACTACAGCGTTGAGCCGCCAAGCCCCACCGTGCTGCAAAAGCTCGCCAATGCCGGTGGTGAAGTGGTGTCGATTGGCAAGATCGCCGACATCTACGCCCACTGCGGCATTACCCACAAGGTCAAAGCCAGCGGCCACGACGCGCTAATGGACGCCACCCTGGCGGAAGTCGCGCGCACCGCCAACGAGACCAGCGACCGCCCGACCATGATCATGACCAACTTCGTGGATTTCGATTCGGTCTACGGCCACCGCCGGGACGTGCCGGGCTACGCTGCGGCCCTTGAGCACTTTGACGCCCGCCTGCCGGAGCTGTTGGCTGCCCTTAACGACGACGACCTGCTGCTGCTCACCGCCGATCACGGCTGCGACCCTAGTTGGGAAGGCACCGAGCACACCCGCGAGTACGTGCCGATCATGGTACGCGGCGCCGGTTTCGCCCCCGGCCCGCTGGGCGAGCGCGGCACCTTCGCCGACATTGGCCAAACCCTAGCGGCGTTCTTCGCCGTAGACGCCATGGCCGATGGCGAAAGCTTTTTACCGAACGCGGCGTAAAGGCCGATCACCCATTATTCGCACGCTAATGTGCACAGCCAGAATCAACCCGTAGCGGGGGTCTTTCGCCAGGGCCGGAAAGTGTTCCCAACAATTCCGGCATTTCCGCCATCCATGGCGGTCAGATGGCGAAAGTAGCGCCCATGGAAGGGTTTACAGCGCCCCCGCCTAGGGTTGTTCTGGCTACTAATTTTTGTAGAGGAGTGTCTAATGGCTACCCCACATATCAATGCCGAGAAGGGCGATTTCGCTGATACCGTACTGATGCCCGGCGACCCGCTGCGCGCCAAGTACATCGCCGATACCTACCTTGAGAACGTGCGCCAAGTGAACGACGTGCGCAGCATGTTCGGCTACACCGGCACTTACAAAGGTCGCGAGATCTCCGTGATGGGCCACGGTATGGGCATCCCCTCCGTCTCGATTTATGCCAAAGAGCTGATTACCGATTACGGCGTCAAGTCGATCATTCGCGTCGGCTCCTGCGGCGCGGTACGCGACGATGTGAACGTGCGCGACGTGGTGATTGGCATGGGTGCCTGCACCGATTCCAAAGTGAACCGCATGCGCTTTAACGACCACGACTTCGCCGCCATCGCCGACTTCGAGCTGACCAGCCACGCCGTCGCCGCCGCCAAAGCGCAGAACGTCGCCGTGAAAGTGGGCAACATCTTCTCAGCGGACCTGTTCTACAACCCGCAAACCGACATGGCCGAGCTGATGAAGCGCTACGGCATCGTCGGCGTCGAGATGGAAGCCGCTGGCCTGTACGGTGTAGCCGCCGAGTTCGGCGCTCGCGCACTGACCATCTGCACCGTGTCTGACCACATTCTGAAAGGCGACTCGCTCTCCAGTGCCGACCGTCAAACCACCTTCAACGACATGATGGTGATTGCGCTCGACACCGTGCTGCGCGACGACGCTGCCAACGCTTAACCGCTTGGAATCAAACGCCCACTGAGAGGATAACGCCATGAGCCAAGCGGATCAGGCACTGGTCGACACGCTGTTAACCACCCTAGGCAACGCCTACGCGCCCTACTCTAATCACCCCGTTGCGGCGGTGATGGAGTGCCCAGACGGCCAGCAGTTTGCCGGTAGCAACGTGGAAGTGGCCCACTACAAAGGGCTATGCGCCGAAGCCTCAGCCATTTCCGCGATGGTCACCGCTGGTCAGCGCAAGCTTGCCAAGGTATACGTCATGGGCCCTGGCGAGCATCTCTGCACGCCCTGCGGCGACTGCCGCCAGCGCATCCGCGAATTCGCCACCCCCAGCACGCAGATCATGGTGCTCTCCAAGCAGGGTGAAGTGCTAAAAACCTACACCATGGAGCAGCTACTGCCCGATGCCTTTGGCCCAGAGCAGTTGCCGGGGCGTTAATTCGCTCGTGCTATAAAAAGCCCGCGGCACGATGTGCCGCGGGCTTTTACTTTGTATAAAAACATCTTTTATGCGCTAGCCATGGCGACCCGCGTGCTTAAAAATAACCCGCCCCTCTGGGCATCATGCCAAGGTTATTTTCGACCTTGGTAACGCCCGATACGTTTTCTGCGGCAACGGTGACCGCCTGCTTCTGCTCAACGGATTCCACCAGCCCCCAAATTTCCACCGCGCCGCCGTCCACAATCAGGCTGATGCTTTCGACATGCACCCCGGTGTTTTGCTCTACCTCTTTTAAAATCGCGTCGCGAATCTTGCGGTCATCCGTCGGCGACTCTGTAGGCGCAACGGCTGCATTGGCAATGCCCTGTAGTAAATTAGCACGGCTTACAATGCCAACGAGTTTACCCTCTCTTACCACCGGCACCCGCTTGATATGGTGTTTTTCCAACAGTCGAGCAATGGTATGAAGCGGCGTGTTCTCTTCGACGGTGAGCGGGTCCGGCGTCATCACTTCCCGCGCTTTTCGACCGTGAGATTTCACATACTCTCCTGGGTCTTTGCCACCGGTAAAGAGCGACAGCCACCAAGAGCGCCCTTGGCGTTCATCACCTTTGACCCGGCGCATAAGGTCACCTTCACTGACAATACCCAGCACACGGCGCTCATCGTCCACCACCGGCACTGCGCTGATCCGATGCTCAAGTAGCAGCTGTGCAATTTCCCGCACTTCTGTATCAGGGCCTACGCTGATGACTTTAGGCGTCATAATGTCGATAGCTTGCATGATGCATCCCCTTGAGACTGATTCTAATAGCTGACCTTCACAACCCATGTTGGGGCGTTGCACATGGATGGTAAGTTCAGTTTGAGCGATTGTTCTTTGAGCCTAGCTCGCTGCCAGTGATTTATCTATGCTCGCGCGCGATCGCCAAGGCTCTTATGATCTAGCTCAGTTTATGGGCTACTTTCCTCGGGACTGCTCTCAGCAACTTTCTCCACATCCACAATGCCTGAGCGACTGACCACCACCTTCCAACGTGCAAGATAGGGGGTTTCCTCACTGCCGGTTTCACGTATCACCAAATTGAACAAATGCCGGCGCTCCACGCTTTCCCTCACCGATTGGCCATCTTTCAGGCGGTAAATATGGTGTTTCTCTTTGCTCATTAAGCGAATCAGCATGGAAAAGTCGACATGCAGCGTTTCACGAGTGTGCTCGTAACCACTTAAAAAGCGGGTGGGTGACATACGTGAACTCGACCGATAGTGCATGACCACTTCTTCACGCTGCGCCACCGTGCGGCGGCGCATTTTTTGGATGTCGCTATCCAGCGCCGCGTAACGCTTATAGTCAAACCACTCTAGCTGCCGCCCGACCAGTGCATTGCGGGTGGGGTCGATGTACTGTCGCCGCCACTTGGGGCGCCCGCGGCGAAGCCAGCGCCATAGCGTATTACGCAGATCGTCCTTAAACACTTCCCGCATGGCATACAGTAGCGCCATGGCCAGCACAAATAGCGCGGTTATATCACCTACCACATTCCTCAAGTGGAGCACGCCCAGCGATACAAAGGCCATCACGACCGCCGTGGCCAAGGCTTTGACGGCTTTTTGTTCGCCACCGCCTAGCTCTATTGCGCTCTGTTTTAACGTAATGGGGTACTCAATCAGACGCCGCAGTAACCGCATCTTGTTAGACATGCGTGTGGGGTCATCCATGACCCGCTGGGCGTTGTACTCTTGTTCACGGCGGTACTCCTCCTCTCGGCGACACACCGTAATGAAACGCCGCTTGATATCGCTAAACCCTTTGCCGCGGGGCATATGTGCCACCAGCGCCAGCAGCTGCTGCTCTGTAAACCAGGAAAGATAGTTGTCGATATTAGCAAAGTACTTATAAAGCCGTTCATCGCTTGGGGGGTTACGCCTTAAACGCTTTAAAATGCCCTCGCTTAAATCGCTCATGTCCGCAAACTGCTGGCGCAGCGCTTCTTCAGACTCACTAGTCTCGCCCTCCCCTTTACGCTCATCACTTCGGGCATGGCGAAACTTTCGCGCGCTCACGAGCATTGTCTGAGTGGTGCGCTCCAATGCCACCACATACTGGTAGGCATACAGGCTCAAACTTAAGCGATACGAGTCACTGCCTAACTGATTGCGGCTTGCTAAGCGGCTGTGCACTAGGGGTAAATGGTATTTATCGCTGTAATAGGTACGTGAGACGTAAATAGCGCCATGGTAAAACGCCTCTTCAGAGATCACGTGGGTACTTAGGCCTAGCTCGCCCGGCACAAATAGGTAGACATCGAGCGTATGCGAGGTCTCTTCCTTGAGCTGGCGCGAGAGCCGCAGCTGAAAGCTGTTTTTACGCTCAACATGGATCACCTAACCAATCTCCTACTTCATTGCGTAACGCGATGATATACCATGGCTAAAAATAATCATGGTGGCACGCGTTCATGCAGCTACGGTTTAATTTCTTCGCTTTGGAGCTAGGCAATGTCCATTGCCCGTTTCTCAACCTTTGAGCTGCTACTGCTAAAAAGCCGCAGCCAAGTGGATACGGCAACCCTGCTACTGCTGGCCTGGGTGCTGGTACATCGTCAGCATGTTTCTGAAGGGCAGCGGCGCCGCCGCTTGGCCCAGGTGACCGCACAGTTTCGCCACGGCCATGAGTTGGGGCCCATCATGGGCATTGCCCACAGCCAAGACCTGCAGGCGATTCAGCTCGCCGCCGAGGTAGTTCGCAAAGAGTGCTCTAAGGAGCGTAGCCTAAGCGTTATTCATCAGGCTATTACCGTGGCCACCGACGACGGGGACATTTCCCTGGCGAATCACTACATCCTGCGTTTCCTCGCCGACCTGTTAGACGTAACGCCCGGTACGCTTAGTACGCTGTTTCAAGAGCTCACCGGTAAGCCGCTACGCGCACCGGAAGACCCAAGCCGGGACGCCTACTGGCAGCAGCACGACCCAGAGTACCACGCCCGCCAGGCCCAAGAAGCCCAGGCAGCCGAGCAGCAAGCGAAAGATGCTGAAGCCAAAGCGGAGCAACGCCAGCAGGCAAAAACCGAAAAACAGCAGGAGAAGCAGCGTCAGCAAGCGCAAGCGCGTAACGCTAAAGAGCGTGCGCAGCGAGAGAAGGAGAAGAGTCGCCGGGAAAAAGCCCAACAGGAAAAGGCGCGAAGAGAACAGGCCCAACGAGAGCAGGCTCGCCGGGAACGCTGGCAGCAAGAGCAAGCACGTCAGGAAGAGGATCGTCGCCAACAGCGTCAGCGTTCAAGCAGCGCGCCACCGCCTGACCGCAAAACCCGCGCCTTGGCGGTGTTAGGCTTAACGCCCGGCGCTAGCCGTACCGATGTGCGCCAAGCCTATCGACGTATGGCGCAGCTGCATCACCCGGATCGTTTCTATTCTGAGAGCGAGCACCAAGTTGCCCTGGCATCGGCACGCTTTCAACGCATAAAAAGCGCCTATGATTATTTAATGCAAACCTACTAAGCCGCCCGCTACACTAAGACATCTTAATAACGTCATAGCCTGCGAGTATTCACCACGTTATGCGCGATTTGTATCAACGACTAGCCCTCTCGCCCAGCGCAAATGAAGCTGACATTAACAGTGCGGTGGCCCGCTGCCCCAATAGCGCACTTCGCCAGGATGCCAAGGCCGTATTGGCGATCGCTGAGCGCCGCGATGCCTACGACGCGCTCCACGATACGGTAAGCGATATTGGCCGTTTACGGGCTCGCTTAGGCTTAACCCATGGTGCGCATTGGCAGGGCGATGTTGCCAATGACTTTTCGCTGCCGCCGGACAACGCGATCTCCCGCCATGATGAGCTGGTCGACCGCGTAAGCCTTGCTGTTTCGCTTTATAACCGTTGGCGGCGTTGGCGAGGCCCCTGGTTACTCATGCTCACATTCGCCATTGGCGCGGGCATAGGTTTAGCCCTTGGGTACGCCTTGAGCCTGGGGCTTGCCCTGGGGTAGTTCACCCTCACGCTCAAGGGCATCGCGACGCTTTTCGGAGGTTGTCGGGCGTGGCGCTGGCTTCGGGGGTGCTGGCTTCTTATGCGCATCCTCATCCTCATGGCCCGACTCGTCAATGGAGAAGTCGCTTCCGTCACGAGAGGCATCACGGGCATCTGAACGCGCCTCCATGCTAACGCTAAGCCGCGGTACGCCCAGATCCATTTCCTGCGCTTCCATACGCTGCTTGAGCAGCAGATTAAACGCCCTAGACACATCCCACTGCATTTCAGGCGCGGTACGAAAACGCATGCGTAAAATCGGGCAGCCATCTTCAAACCCCTGCACGCCCTGCATCTCCAGCGGCGACCAGATATAGTGGCGCATCATCGGGTCTTTGCGCAGCTCCTGCGCGGTCTCTTGCATCAGCGTAATCGCATCGTCAATCTTCATATCGTAGGGGATACGAATCCGCATTAACGCAATGCCAAACTGGCGCGACATGTTGTGGATCGACTCAATACGGCTGAAGGTAATGATATGCACGACGCCATCCAAATCGCGCAGCTTAACGGTGCGCAACGTTAAGCCCTCTACGGTACCCATATGGCCATTGATCTGCACAAAGTCATCAACCGCTAGCGAGTCTTCAATCAGGATAAAGATCCCGGTGATTAAGTCCTGCACCAGCGTTTGGGCACCAAAGCCAATCGCCAGACCAATGACACCGGCACCCGCCAGCAGCGGCGTGACGTTCACGCCTAGATTGGCCAGCCCCGCAATCACCGCAATGATCAAAATGGTGACAAAAATCACGTTGCGGATCATCGGCGTGATGGTTTGCGCACGCGCCTGATTCACCCGGCGCCCGCGGGAGCGCGCCGAAGAGGTCAGCGCACGCTGAATCGCCGTATCGGCAAAAATCCACACCAGCCACGCCAGCAGCACGGTCGAGCCTAAGCTGATCAGCGCTTGCCCAATGCGAGCGCTGGCCACCGCTTGCTGGCCCAGGCCGAACAGTGACCCTCCCCAAACTTGCATCGAAAGCTCGGCAAACACCATCCAGGTACAAATATGCGCCAGCACGAACCCGAACCGCTCTAAGCGTTTACGGTATTGGCTGTAGCGATGCCGATGGCGCCGCTTGCCCATGCGCTCGGCCTGGCGGCGCAGTAGCCCTGTTGCCACTAGCGTCAGCACCAGCAAGCTGGCCGAGATAATGGAGCGGGCCAGCGCCGTGCCCACATCGCCAACGGTAATGAAGATCGCTAACAGCGAGCCGCCAACCATTAAAAGCGCCGGGATATGCCACAGCCCTCCCAAGGTACGCACCATCTCCACCGCGGCACTGGCATCGCGGCGCTGCTTGTAGGGACGGTTACAAATCAGATGGCGGATAGGACGCTTGAAGCGGAAAATAAACCGCGCTGAGAGCAGTGCCGCCAGCATATTGGCCAGCACTGATACTAAACCTGAAAGCTCCGCGCCTAGCAGGTCCACTAAGCGTGTTGAGTTGACGGCATCGCCCAGCGCTATTAAAGCACCAATCACAAACAGCCCGCGCAGCGCCTGCTGCTGAAGCAGCTGCACCGCGGTAAAACGGTGCCCGCGGCTGAAGAAGGCAATCACTGTTTCAAATACCACCGAGAGCGCCCGACCACACAGACAAATATAAGCGATCACCAACACCGCTGTTCGGCCCGAACTGGAAGGCAGCAATTGCCCAATGCCCAAGGTAATTGCAAACGCCAATGTCCAGGGCAGCATGCGGCGCAAGAAGTGCACCACCAATAGCCAGGCTTTTGGGTCGCGGGGCAAGTCCAGCGGCCACTCGCGCCGGGTGGCAACCAACCGGCCTACCGCTATCATGACCGTCAGTAATACGCTCCAGATGAAGGCTAATACCGCTCCATCGGCCACCGCACGAACGGCTTCCCCCTGCCCGGCTCCGTCATTCAAGGCTCGTAAATCAGCGGCCCCCTGTACGAGCTGTCGCGACCACTCATCAATGGGCGAGTTACCTGCCTGCGCCTGCTCGCCAAGATCTGACAACGTATCGGCAAGCGCGCCCAGTAGCCCCTGACGCACCACGCCATCATCGTCGGCAGCCTCCGTGCTAACCTGCAGCTCACGCAGCGAATCCAGCAGCTCATTGCGCCGCTCCTCACTCTCAAGCATCGAGATAACGTCATTCAGCGAGCCTTGAAAATCATCGCTGCTAACGTTTGGCTCTTCGCTTGCGTCGTTTCCACCGACTAGGCTGGGCAGTGAAACACTCTGTGCTTGAGCCTGCGCCATTACCCCTAGCAGGGCGGTGATAATGACGCCCATCATCAGCTTGATTATCCAGTGCTGTCGCACGCTTCACTCCTGTAATGGACTGGCTTAACACACCGATTGCACAACACTTGCCTGACTGAATACGCTCAGCCTCAACGCGTGACTATGATAGGCTGAGTGCTTAAACGTTCACCTCAAGGATAGCGAGATGACGCTGCAAGCTCCCCCTCACCGTTTAAATAGTAACGGGCAAACGAGGCGTGTTGGCGTAGAAGTTGAATTTGCCGGACTACCGCCTCGCGACACTGCCGCTCTGGTGCGTGACTTATTTGGTGGTGAGCTTAACGTGGTAAGTCCCCACCGGCTACTGGTAGAAGACACGCAATGGGGCGAGTTTGGCATCGAACTAGACACGCAATACGCACACCCCGACAAAGCGCTGCTGGAAGAGCACCACGAAAACGACAGCGAATGGGCGCGCCAGCAACACCAGCGGCGGGTGGAGTTCCATCAAAAGGCCCGGGAACTAATTGGCGATATGGTGACCGGCGTAGTGCCCACTGAAATTGTATGCCCACCGATTCCTTGGGATGAGCTTGAAACATTAGACGCGCTCTTCCAGACCTTGCGCGATAGGGGGGCCAAGGGGACCGATGCGAGCCTACTGTATGGGTTCGGACTGCACCTCAACCCTGAGGTAGAACGCTTTGATGTTGATTATCTGCTCAGTATGCTGCGCGCATACTTACTTCTGGCTGGTTGGCTGCGCGATGAAATCAAGGTGGACATTACCCGTGAGGTGCTTCCCCACGCGAACCCGTTTCCCAAAGAGTACGCACTGAAGGTTCTCGACTTTAACTATCAACCTGATCTGGAAAGCTTTATTGCTGATTATCTACACTACAATCCCACTCGCAATCGTGAGCTAGACCTACTACCGCTCTTCGCGTTCCTGCGTCCCGAGTATCCTCACGAACTGTTCCATACCTCCCTCATCAAACCCCGCCCTACGTTTCACTACCGGCTGCCCAATGCACAGCTTTCTCAACCCGGTTGGGGCTCGGTAATGGAGTGGAACCGCTGGGTGGAGGTTGAAAAGTTGGCCGCCGATGCCAGTGCCTTACGAGCACGCTGCGATGAGTATGTTGCCTACCACAACCGCCCTTTGCTCGCGCGGCTTAAAGAAAGGCTGATGCAGCTACTCGGTCGTCGCTAACCCACTGCAATGTGAGCTTTGTCAGAATGTCTCGACCGCTGATTGGAATTACCTCGTCGGATCATAAAAGCCAGCTAGCCTTTTTGTTTGACTGGTTTGCCGTGTGGCGACACGGTGGCAAGCCCCTGCGTCTATCGCCTTCTCGCCCGCTGCCCGACCATTTGGACGGTTTAATTATTGGCGGCGGCGACGATATTCAGGCCCACTTATACGGCGGTGAGGTGCAGCTAGACGTGCGCCTGGACCCCGCGCGGGACGCGCTAGAACTCAGTCTGCTGGATCGCTTCATCCCAAAGGATACGCCGGTACTGGGTATCTGCCGAGGCGCACAGTTAATCAATGTGCACTTAGGCGGCACCCTCGACCCCGATATCTATACGACCCACGAAGGCTTGAAACGGCGTCGAACGGTACTGCCCCGTAAGACGGTAGATATTGTTGGTGCGAGCCAACTCCATAGGCTGCTTGGGGTAACGTGGTGCCGAGTGAACAGCTTGCACCATCAAGCGGTGAATAAAGCGGGCAAAGGGATCAATATTGTCGCCCGCGACAGGGATGGGCTAGTACAGGGTATTGAGTCAACAGAACACGCGTTTTTGATTGGCGTGCAATGGCACCCAGAGTGGCTGGTATTTAACCGCCCCCAGCAGCGTTTAATTAATGCGCTGGTGGAGGCCGCTAAAAAGAGCCGCGTTACGTAGCCAGCCTAACCTGCCGCTAACCTGTTAGCGGCTCAATGCCGCCAGCGCCGCCTCGTAATCTGGCTCGTTTTTCAACTCGCTGACCAGCTCACTGTGCAGCACGCGGTTATCCGCATCCAGCACAACCACCGCCCGGGCACACAGCCCTTCCATTGCGCTGTTACACAGCGCCACGCCCCAGGCTTCCTGAAACTCCCGATGGCGGAACGTGGAGAGCGTCTCGACGTTATCCAACCCTTCGGCCCCGCAGAAGCGCTTAGCGGCAAACGGCAGGTCTGCTGACACCACCAAGACAATGGTGTCATCAAGGCTAGAGGCCAGCTCGTTAAATCGCCGGGTCGACATCGCGCAGGTGGGTGTATCAACACTGGGGATAATATTCAGCACCTTACGCTTACCCTGGTAAGTGGCCAGGGTGACATCTTCCAGGTCGCTGTTAGTTAGCGTCATCTCGGGAGCGGTTTGGCCAACGGCAGGCAGCGTACCGGCCACATCCATCGGCGCGCCTGCGCGGGTAATCTGTTGCATATCAAGCTCCTAATCTATGGTAAAACAGTCACAGTGTGAGACGTTCCAGCTTACAGTGGAACGACCTGGTTAGACTATCTTTCCTCAGCCGCGACACGATAACGAGAACGCAATGGCCTCTTTAGTCATTATTAAAACCGGCGACGCTTTCCCTGAAGTGGTCGACCAGCACGGTGATTTCGAACAGCTGTTTATCCAACACCTAAGCGATGCGCTGCCCGCGCACTTAACCCTAAGCGTGTGGGACGCCCGCCTAACCGCCACGCCTCCCGATGACACCGTAGGCGCTGTGATCACCGGATCGCACAGCATGGTGAGCGAACAGCCGCCGTGGAGCGAAGCTCTCAAACCCTGGTTACAGCAGGCGTTAGCCGATGATCTGCCGCTGCTGGGCGTTTGCTACGGCCATCAGCTCATGGCCGCGGCCTTTGGCGGCATGAGCGACTACCACCCCGCCGGGCGAGAATCAGGCACGCGCACGGTGCGCTTAACTCAGGCGGGTCAGCAAGACGCACTTTTTAGCCAGTTACCAGGGCAGTTTTCCGCGCATCTCACGCACGCTCAATCAGTAATGCAGCTGCCACCCAACACCACGGTATTGGCACATAACAGCCACGATGCCCATCAAGCGCTGCGCTACGGGCCGCGTCAGTGGAGCGTGCAGTTTCACCCGGAGTTTTCGCCCCCTGTGATGCGCGCTTACATTGAGCGCCAGCGGGCCGCCCTGCGCGACCAGGGCGACGACCCGGACCAACTGCTGAGCGAGATTGCTGAAACCCCAGAGGCCACCCGCCTGCTACAGCGTTTTATCGGCTTTATTTGACGCTTTTTTGATCTCGCCGTGATGCCAGCCGATCTGCCAAACGGGTCGGCTCGGGCAGTTTGGTACGTCCAAGGCAGCGCATGACCCACACAAGCGACGTTTCCAGCGTTAGCCGGTGCCCGGGCGATACGAAGACCGGCTTCACATTCGGGCGTGAGCGCAGCACGGCACCGATCACCTCCTGCCCTGCCATAAGCGGCACCCAGTCGCCTCGCGCCTCACCCACCTCTGCATGCTTGCCGGTTAACCGGGACTTAGCGATACCGATGGTGGGTAGATCCAGCCATAACCCTAAATGCGCGGCTACGCCAAGCCGCCGGGGGTGAGCAATGCCCTGACCGTCCACCATCACCAGCTGCGGCGTGGTGGCGAGCTTGGCAAAGGCACCTAACGCAGCGGGAATTTCACGAAATGAGAGCAGCCCGGGAATATAGGGCATCCGGGTGGGTTCACGGTGCACCACTTGCTCGACAACGGGCAGCTGTGGGGCCTTTTCTGGCGACCACTTCACCACCACCACTGCCGCCCGCGTAATCGCGCCGCCCTGTTCAAAGCCAATATCCACCCCCGCAATATGCGTCACCGGGTCGATGCGGTCGTCGAGTTCTAACTGTTTGGCTAGTTGACTCTGCAGGGCAATGGCCTGCTTGGGGGATAGATTCCATTCATGCAGCGCGGCGTCCATGCGTACTCCTTGTGTCACGCAGTGAGAGGCGTTTAGCGTAGCCAAAAAAAATCCCCCTACGCCAGTAGGCACAGGGCCAGTGGCATAGGGGGATGGACGTGACTCACACGTTGGGCGATGTTATACGCCCAGCATGGAGTTACGCACGTTCGCGGCGGCGAACCGGTGCGTCGCCATCATCACGGCGGCGGCGTGGCGCGCGCTCAGGAGCGCTATCTTCACTAATTTCTAGCGGGCGGCCAGCAACACGTGCACGTGCCATTTTCGCCAGAATCGTGGAAGGCAGGCCGCTTGGCAGCTCAACGACGGAGAACGCATTACGGATATCGATACGGCCAATACGGGCACCTTCAATACCGCCTTCGTTCGCCAGCGCGCCAACCAGTTGGCCCGGCTTCACGCCATCTTTATGGCCAACGGAAACGCGGTAGCGGGTCATGCCTTCGCTAGGCGCGCTTGAGCGTTCGCGACGAGCGCCAGCCGGCTTGCCCGGTGCGCCATCACGCATAGGCTTCTCTTTGCGCGGTGCTTGCAGACGACCAATCGGTGCTTCATCAGCACGGGCCATCGCAGCAAAGGCGCAGGCCAGCTCAACCGCGTCGTGGCCTTCTTCAACCAAGCGCTCAACAAGCGCACGCTGCTCTTCAGCACCTTTGGTCAGCGCAGCCACAACGCGATGATGGAATACTTCATCACGGTGAGCACGGATAGCCGCTTCGTCAGGCAGCGGCATTTCGGTCATTTTCTGACCGGTTGCCTGCTCCATCCAGCCCACTTTACGGCCTTCACGGAAGCCAGCGAACGTAATCGCGATGCCGCTACGGCCCGCACGACCGGTACGTCCGATACGGTGCGTGTAGGCTTCCGCATCTTGGGGCAGGTCGTAGTTGATGACGTGGGTAATACGCGGCACGTCAAGACCACGAGCAGCAACGTCGGTCGCAATCAGCACGTCGACTTTGCCACGCTTCAAGCGGGTAATGGTGCGCTCGCGCAGGCTCTGATCTAGATCACCGGACAGGCCAGCGGCGTTCACGCCACGAGCAGTCAGCTGCTCAACCAGCGTGGTACAGGCAGCACGGGTACGAACGAAGACGATCGCGGCATCTACCGGCTCAACTTCAAGAATACGTGCCACTGCTTCTAACTTAGCGCCACCATCAACGCGCACAATGCGCTGCTCGATGTTTTCGCCAGTAGTGGTGCGCGACTCAATCGCAACTTTTACCGGGTTAACCAAATAGCGGTTAACAATGCGCTCAATTTCAGTCGGCAATGTTGCCGAGAAGAACACACGCTGAGCCTCTTTCGGGGTATCGGCAACCACGCGTTTTACGTCGTCGATAAAGCCCATGCGTAACATTTCATCGGCTTCGTCCAGCACCAGTGCTGACAAGCCGTCTAGCTTCAGGCTGCCACGATCAAGGTGATCGATAATACGGCCCGGTGTACCCACAATCACTTGGGCGCCGCGTTTCAGCGCACCTAACTGTTCACGGTACTCTTGACCACCACACAGGATCGCTACTTCAAGACCCTTAAGGTTTTGGCCATATTTACTAAACGAAGCCGCCACCTGCTGTGCGAGTTCGCGGGTCGGCGCCATCACCAATACTTGTGGCTCACGGCGAGTCAGTTCTAAACGCGATAACAGTGGCAATGCAAACGCAGCGGTTTTACCGGTACCGGTTTGTGCTTGGCCCAGCATATCGCGGCCTTCCAGCAACGCAGGAATAGTCTGCGCCTGGATGGGCGAAGGAATTTCGTAGCCTTGTGCTTCAACAGCAGAGAGAACGGCAGGCAACAGAGCAAGATCGCCGAAGCTCGGCGAAGCGACAGAAGTCGAGGTCATTAATCACACCTTGGTAGGCCGGCTGAACCGGCAAAAAACATCGTAAGCGTCCCTGACTCTGTTTTATGCAACGCGTAACAGTGCGCAGCAAAAGAACAAGGCTCCGCGTAAGCGGATATCGTCATCAGTGGAGTCGGAGACGCCGGTCGCACCTAGCATCCGGCTAGCAAACACCGCTTCAGCGGGCTAACCGTTGTGGCGACCTTCTGCGCCGATTTCACCCGTTTGGTGAAATACTGGAGGCGCGCCATCTTCACAGCAATGAACATCTGCTATCAGCAAAATGTTCCCGCAAGCGTTATTACGCATAAATTAAAACTACGTAAGTTCACGCTTATCGTCATGATGGAGGGGTCAACACATGCGAGGAAGGCGCATGCTAACACTGCTAATAGCCCATGACTAGTTTTTTTACATCCACTTTTCTTGGAAGCAGTGATTGAAAATTGAAAACAGTGATTGAGAACGAGACTTGCACATATACGCTGTTCGTCTAACCTTAGGAATGCCTAATGATGTTCACTAACTTCAAGGAGTGATGATATGAACTGGGATCAAATCGAAGGCAATTGGAAAGAGATGAAAGGAAAAGCGCGTGCTAGCTGGGGTGAGTTAACCGATGATGAGCTTACCCAAATTGGCGGCAAAAAGGATCAACTTGTCGGCAAGCTTCAGCAAAAATACGGCTTAGAACGGGAAGAAGCCGAGCGGCGCGCCGACGACTGGGCAAACGGCATTTAATAGGCGGTACTCTTCTCACGCTTTATCTGCCTCAACCGTTACATTACTTATCAATGTTACCTGTCTATAGCTACACGGAGAGATGCTATGCGCAAGTCAATGCTTACTACTGCTATCAGTACCGCCCTTTTAGGCAGTCTTGCCTTTGGTGTTCATGCATCAACTGAACCGCAGGGTATGTACTCTGCTGATGATATCCTGGATGCAGACGTATTTTTCGTTGGCGGCTCTGGCGAAGAGATCGGCGAAGTCGACGATATTCTTTTTGATGAAGAGATGCGCATTTCGGCACTGGTGATTGAAAGTGGCGCAGTACTTGGGCTGGGCGGTCGTGAAATTGTGATTAACACCGACCAGTTCACGCTTGAAACCCATACCGAGAGCGATGGTGATACCGAACACCGCATCATGCTCGACGCTTCCCAGGAAGAAATAGAAACATTCCCTACCTATGATCGTGATTGGTGGGAGCAAACGAAAAGCAATGCACGCGATGCATGGCAAACGACCAAAGAAGGCGCTCAGAGTGCCTGGCAGTCTACTCGCGAAGCCGTTAACGACAACGAGTAAACCGACAACGTATTTCGCTTAACTTGGCGTTAAACGAACTGCCCAATGAACGAAAGGGCCATCCAACTACTGGATGGCCCTATTTATTTTTGCCACACCTCTAAACGCTACCGTTCACGACGACGAATACCCTGCCCTGATAAACGCTCCCGATCATGGGGGAGTTCGAAATCCAAATGCGGGCCAGCAGGCACGATGCGCGTTGGGTTGATATTGCCGTGACTATAATAATAGTGGCGTTTGATATGATCCATATTGACCGTTTCTGCTACCCCCGGCCATTGGTAAAGCTCACGCACATAGTTAGCTAAGTTGGGATAATCTTCAATGCGCTTGAAGTTGCACTTAAAATGACCGTAATACACGGCATCAAAACGGATCAGAGTGGTGAAAAGACGAATATCAGCTTCGGTCAGCCACTCACCGGCGAGATAGCGATGTTCGCTCAGCCGTTTTTCAACGCGTTCCAGGGCTTCAAACAGCGCACGCACGTGTTTTTCATACACGCCCTGCTCCGTTGCAAACCCCGACTTATACACACCGTTATTAATATGATCGTAAACATCGTCATTGACCTCATCAATAACGCTGCGAAGGTCTTCCGGGTAAAAATCTAAATCGTTGCCGGTTAGCTCATCAAACCCACGGTTAAGCATGCGCAACAAATCGGCCGATTCGTTATTGACGATCGCACTGCGCTTTTTATCCCACAACACCGGCACAGTGACACGCCCGGTATAGGTAGGGTCCGTCAGCGTATAAAGCTGATGATGGTATTCTGCGTTATTAACCGGGTCGCCGCTGGCGCCCTCGTCTTGATGGTACGTCCAGCCTTTATCGAGCATTAATGGGCTGACATGAGAAACACCGATCACATCTTCCAGGCCTTTCAGCTTACGCATAATTAGCGTGCGGTGTGCCCATGGGCAAGCCAACGACACATAAAGATGGTAACGGTCTGGCTCCGCTGGATAGCTCTGCCCAGAGCCCTCTGGGCTGCTTCCTACCCAGTCGCGCAGTTGAGCCGATTCGCGAACAAATTCGCCGCCGTGCTTTTTTGTGTCGTACCACTGATCGACCCATTCGCCGTTAACAAGTAGTCCCATCGGGGCTCTCCTAAATGAACGTAAAATCACTAAAACTTACGTTCAGCATACGCTTGCCCCCCGGATGCTCAAGCGGATGTTTTACGGTGTTTCATTCGAGGGAATCGAATCATCGGAGCACTCCTCGGCAACCGCCTGCCTCAGCGCTTGCGCCATTGCATGAGCGGCCGGCCCGGCCCGATCCCGGTCACGAAAAATGAGCTGTACCGGCACTTCACGAATGCTACCTGCAGCCAGTGGTAGCGGTTTTAGCTTCCCACTTTTTAGATCATCGACGATGCGCGTTTCAGGCATCCAGGCAAAACCCAATCCTCGCTTGAGCATATCCAGCGAGGTATTAATGTGGCTCACCGTCCAGCGCTGTTCTGCCTTTAACCACCCGGCGTTAGCTGACTGGCGCAGCGCCGAGTCACGCACCACCAGCTGTCGATACTGAGACAAATCGCGTAAATCCAGCGAGCGCCCCAGCTGATGAAGGGGATGCCTTGGATGCGCCACGGCCACAAAACGCATGAATGCCAACGGCTCCCCTAAAAACCCCTGGGCGTCGATGCCTGACACAACCAAGTCAGCGCGGCCGTCGTAGAGCATTTCGATGCCGCCATTGAGAACGCTCTCATGGAGCTGAACCCGAACCTGAGGATAGGTTTCTGAAAAACGCTCAAGCGCTTTGGCTTGGGCAGCCGCTGGAAAAATCTGGTCAATCGCGACGACGACCTCGGCTTCCAGGCCGGCCGCTAATCGCGAGGCTACATCCTCAAGCGTGTCAGCACTTTCGATCAACTGGCGCGCACGGCGCAACAGTAATTCACCCGCCTCCGTGAGGCGCACCTGCCTGCCCACAGGTTCTAACACCTGGACACCCAACTGCTCTTCTAATTTATGAACCGCATGGTTAAGCGTAGAAGGGCTTTTATGGACGGCTTCTGCCGCACGCGCGAACCCTCCGTGATCAACCACGGCGGCTAGCATCTGCCATTGTGCAAGTGTTACCCGAGACATTTCGATTTCCTCGACGCTAAACAGCGAAATAACCCGCTTCATCTTCGAAAAAACCACACTAGAATGCCAGGAAATGAAAAAAAGTACCTGCTTGAAAAAAATTATTGCTCATCGGCTAATTAACAGAAGAGATAACAAAGATGAGAGGCACTCGACGTATGTCTACCCGCTAACACCGGTTTAATCAGCAGGCTCATTAGAAAAAAGACTGTTTGATGTGCCTGCTAATTTGTTACTTTTGTTAGCAAACAGTGTTCAAAAATCGTAATATTTGCTTAATACCTCTGCATTTTGCCGGAAGTATATTTTGTGGATGGATATACAGTCTATGCACTCCATCGTCGTTGGGGTATGGTTCCTGGGCTTATTCACATTTATGTTACTTTTTTTACACGAATCTGGTGGTCCATTTACCCATGTTGCGAATCCTTCATTCGCTGCCCCGCACGCATAAATTATTACTGTTACCCGTGGCCACAATGGTCACTGTGCTGGGCACACAAAAGCTAGTAACGACTTACCACGACTTAAACCAGCCTCATACCCCACTGGAGAGCGTGTTAGTACCGCTTCCCAGTGGTTCTACGCCGGGCGTTCCATCGCTTCGCCAAGAACGCACCCCCGTTGCAGATGCGATTGATCGCGCCTCCCGCGCTATCGACGCGACCCGAGACCACATCCCGCTGAGCGACCTGACTGCCACGGAAATTATCGACCTTGATATGGAGCTGGACGTTATTGCCAGCGCCGATGCGTCGATGGCCAGCGAACGTCCTGAGGCAACACTAGATGACGGCGCTCTTCACATGGCCGTTGTGTTAGGCACGCTATCAAGTGGCATGCTCAATATCGACAATACACCCTCTGTCGACATCGCTGATGCTACTTCCTACGAAGATTACGGCATTGACCTGTTCGATGATATCTCGTTTCTTGAGCTTGAATTAGCGGCAGAAGAGCCCTTTGTGCCCGAGTGGAAAACGCACATTGTAGAGTCTGGCGAAACTTTCGCGGTACTTGCGCAAAATAAGCTAGGCCTTGGCTATAGCGAGGTGCTTGCTTTACTAGAAGACTTGCCCGACCCGCGCATGCTTACTCACTGGCGCGCAGGCAATAGCTTCGATTACCAGCTGGATGAAAACCAGCGTTTGCTTTCGCTGCGCATGATGAAAAACGCCCGCGACGGTGTTTTATTGGAGCGTGACGAAGATCAGTATGCTATTACCACTATAGAGCGCCAGGGTGAGCCTGTGCAGCGCCTCTATGCCGGTAGTGTCAGCGGCAGCTTTGCCCGCTCTGCGCAAGCAACCGGCTTGACGAGCAGCTCCGTTACCGAACTTACTCGCCTGCTTGAAAAGAAGCTCGATTTTCGTCGTGATAGCCGCCGTGGCGACCGCTTCCAGGTCCTGGTTGAGTCGGACATGATTGATGGGGAAACCCTCGACTCCCGCGTACTGGCCGTCAAGTATGACGGTGAGCGTATGGATCTAACCGTGGTGCGTAGCGCTACCGACAACAACTTTTACACCCCAGAGGGCAGCAGCTTAGATCCTGCTTTCGCCCGCTACCCGTTTGAAGGCAACTATCGCCTTAGCTCCAACTTTAATCCACGCCGTTTGCACCCGGTGACAGGGCGCGTTAGCCCTCACAATGGAACCGACTTCGCGATGCCAATTGGCACCCCGATTGTCGCGCCCGCCAATGGTCGGGTTGAACGCGTTGGCAACCACCACGCCGCCGGCCGCTACATCGTAGTACGCCATGACAACGGTTACCGAACGCGTTATTTGCACTTGTCGCGCCCGCTGGTTAGCCAAGGTGAGCGTGTAGAAATGGGTAAACGTATTGCGCTGTCTGGCAACACCGGACGTAGCACCGGCCCCCATTTACACTACGAAGTCATCGTCAACAACACGCCGGTTAACGCCATGAGCGTCGACCTGCCTGAAAACACCAGCCTAAGCGGTGACACGCTAATTGCTTTCCAGCGTCACGCGGAGCCGGTACTGGCCGCACTCGAAAGTGGCGAGACAGGCCCAGTTAACGTCGCCAGCTACCAGCGTGGTGAAGAGAGTAACCAGTAACGTTTAGTTTCCAGCACTCATCCGTGTACTTAGCCTATTACGCCGCCCCTTGGGGCGGCGTAATAGGTTGATGGCGATACAGCTGGTTTACGGCGCGTTAGCCGCTAAAACGTGGCTTTGAGCGTCTGTACGAGCTATATGGTTTTCGACAGCGCATTGAGTAACGGCGTATCGCGATGGTAAATATCATCGCGAAACTCCACTTCCCCCTGGGCATTTGGCCAAGCCGTAAGATAGTGCAACGCGACCGGAATACGCTGCGGTAGGCTGACATTTCGGTCACTGGCGCTGTTATTCATCAGAGAAGAGAGCTGGTGACGACTGCCGCTGTCCTGTAGCAACATTTGCGCAAACTCTACCACGCCCTCCACCCGTACACAGCCAGAGCTGAGCGCCCGGTGCTCACGCTGAAACAGGCCCCTTGCCGGTGTGTCATGCAGGTAAATCATGTCGTTGTTGGGAAAGCGCACCACAACACGCCCAAGAGGGTTAGACCGACCCGCCACTTGGCGCAACATAACGTTTCCTGGACGCTGCCAATCAATACTATCTGCGTCTAAGCGCTCACCCTCGGGGCTTAGTACCTGAATATTATGCTGTGCTAAATAGCTGGGGTCCTGCCGCACCCGTGGCAGAACGTCTTCACGCATAATGGTGGGTGGAATCGTCCAGCTAGGGTTAACCGTTAAATGGCTAATAGAGGAGTGAATAATGGGCGTTTCACGCCGTGGGGTTCCCACGACCACTCGCGCATCCCAATGCTCACCGTTAGGCCGGAGGTAGTGCAGCCGATAGCCAGCAATGTCTACCCACACCTGTGGCTCGGTTGTCAGGTTTGGCCCCAGCCAACGGGCTCGCTCTAAGTTAACCCGCAACTGATCAATCCGTGAGGCGACCGGCGTATTCAGCGCTAAGCGCGTTCGCTCGCCCACAACACCATCGTCTTGTAACTGGTGACGACGCTGAAAGCGCTTAACCGCACCTTCAAGTTCAGTATCAAAGTACAGAGGATCACTAACGGACGACTGCACCCCAATCATAGGGTACGCACTGCTGTCGGCCGCTAATAAGCGTGTATCCCCCCATAAGGCCAGCCGCTGGCGCAGCACGGTCACATCCCTTCCCGTGTCGCCAGGACGCAACGATGTCTCTCTTCCCGGCAAATAGGGGGCACTGCCTTGGGTTTCGAGGTAGCGGTAATGACCCAGCGCCTCACGTAGCTGAGCATAAGCGGGGGTTGTGGGGCGGGCTAAAGCGAAGGCACGCTCTAGATCACCGTCCTCAACCGCATGGACAACACGCAGCATGGAATAACGGTTTTCCGGACGCGGCAGTGTCCAGTTGGTGGCCATATCACGCGGGTCGACCTTGCCACGCCCAAGATGCTCCAACGCGAGCAGCAGTGCCTGGGTCGCCTTGAGATCAAACCGCGCCTGAGCGGTTGCTCCTGCTTGCTGACTAAGACGAAAATCGTCGAGCAGGGTATGCGCCGCGTAGTCGCTGGGGGTTAAGCCATCGCTTTCGAGGCCATTCAGCGCACCCACTAATGCTTCAACAGCCGCGCTTGTTTGCCACGCAGGCGCACCGTCCTTTTGCTGATAGAACGCGTCTACAGGTAAGCGGTGATTGGTTTCAGCTAGTTGCTGCGCCAATGCCTGCTGCAGAGGGGCATTACCCGACGCGGCATAAGCAGTGGTGAGCGATTGGGTCAGCGCCAAACATAGCGCTGCACCCATCGCCCATCGTCTTAGTCGCTGCTTCTCGTTCATCGCCCCTCCTTGCGTTACTATGCTGAATCGCTGTACCTATAGATCCCGGTCGGTACGCTTAACTTTATGATAGCTGCTTACGTGCATTCATCCCGTTATCTATTTCCAGGATTACACCCTATGTTACGTCATTCACGTTTTGCTACTACGCTGTTTTCCTTACCTGTTTTATTATTTAGCGTGCCACTCTATGCCACCAGCTTCTTTGCTCAGGTGGCATCGGCGCCCCCCCAAGGGGTCTCTACCCTACATCATCAGTTACTTCAGCTGGCTCCCTCCGCTACCCCAGAAGCCCTGCGTCTCGCGGCGCAAGCGCTTAGCTGCGCAGACCCTTCTGCCGAACGCTTAGCGGTGATTGACTACTCACTGCCCTCCACCGAACCACGCATGTGGGTCTTTGATTTGCACCGCCATACGCTGCTATTTGAAGAGTTAGTTTCTCATGGGCAAGGCTCAGGGGATGCGGTAGCAGACGTTTTTTCTAACACCCCAGAAAGCCACCAATCCAGCATTGGCCTCTTTCGCACCATGAACAGCTACTACGGCCGTAATGGGTACTCACTGCGTCTTGAAGGTCTGGAAGCCGACGTCAATCACCTCGCCTTTGAACGGGCAATTGTGATCCATGGCGCGGATTACGTCAGCGAGGATTTTATTGAGCAAACAGGCCGACTAGGCCGCAGCCACGGCTGCCCCGCCGTGCGCGAGGAGATCACCTACCCGCTCATCGACAGCCTAAAAGAGAGCCAGTATGTGTTCGCTTACTATCCTGACGAAGAGTGGCTTGCTACCTCTGCCTACCTTCGCTGCACTTCTGAGCAGTATCCGCAATTGGCGCAACGTTAATAACGGGTAAGATGCTGCAAACAGCTGAGCCACCGTTATAACGTCTACCACTATACAACCAAACGGCGTCTGAATTTGCTCATTAACGCCTGTTAAACCAAGCAAGCATGAAAACGCTCTGCAATACTTTGTGACAAAACAGCACAAACATATTTTTACTTTGCAGGTACGGTCATGTTTGCTTTTTTGCGCCCCTATCACACTATCCGTCAGTTAGAGCAGGAAGTTTCTGACCTTCAAGGGCAGTTGGATGCTGAAAGGGTATCCCAAAGCTGCCGCGCGCTCAGCCTGATGACACCGACCGAGTCGTTGAGCATGCTTCAAGCTAAAGGGGCAGATATGCTGGCCTCCATCAGCCAGGGCATGGAGACGCACGCGAGCCAACTAGCGGCAGAACGGGCCACGCTAGTCGATATGTTTACACGCTTACATCACGCCGAACACACCGCACAGATGCTGAAACAGCAGTGCGACCACCACGACACGCCTTCCTCTAACGCCCTTCCCCCTAAACCGGCGCTGCACGATATTCGTCAACTCAGCGTTACGCTCGCACGCAGTGCCGCCCATACAAGAGCACTGGCGATGAGCGCAGCCCTTGAGATTGCCCACACCGATGCCCCGTCTCCCGGCATGGCAGCGGTCGTTCAAGATATGGAGCGCTTAGCCGAGTACACCCAGCGATTATCTCGTCAACTCGACCAGTGTGCTGAGCAGATCGCCGATCAAATCAAGCAGGATGCCCAAGCGGTGGCGCACCAATGCCAGGTCACTCAAACGTTAACTCAGGCAGCGCAAGAAGCCGAAAAAGTCATAGAGCAGTTAACCGACCAAGCGCGACATATGTACAAGGTGATTCACCACAGCACCACGACAGCTTGCCTGCACGCAGCAAAACTGGAGCACGCTGCCTGGAAAAGCCGGCTGTATAAACAGCTGCTTTCAGCCCAGTTCGATGAAACATTAGAAGATCACCAACACTGCACCCTTGGCCAGTGGTACTACCTGGGCGATGGAAAACGCTACCAGCAGACAGCCGCTTACCGTGCACTGGCCGGCCCCCATCGGCGCTTCCATGAAAGTGGTTTGGAAGCACTGCGCTTTGCTCGGCAAGGAGACCATACCGGACAATTGGCGTCGCTTGCGTTAATGGAAGAGGCAAGTCTCCAGCTAGTGCAGCAGCTTGATCAGCTCATTGAGTATGCCGTGTATGAGGTCCCACTTGCGACGGGCCATCGCTCCCCCTTGGCTGATGCGCCCTAACGCCCACTTATCTGCTGAGCGCACATCGTATTGGCATCTGTGCCATGCTGAAGACGAACTACACTTCCCTACTGCTCTCAGCAAGAGGCTATATGGTGCACATCAAAAAGCTAGACCTCGCATTACAAGGGGGTGGCTCCCACGGTGCTTATACCTGGGGGGTTATTGACCGCCTTTTAGAAGACGACCGTATTGAAATTGAAGGCATTAGCGGCACCAGCGCAGGCGCTATGAACGGCGTTGTCATGGCGGATGCTCTCACCCGTGGCGACAAAGAGACAGCGCGTAAAGCGCTTCGTGATTTCTGGCATGCGGTTAGCCGTGCGGGTATGACAAGCCCTATTCGACGCTCCCCTCTGGATGTGCTGACTGGCAACTGGAGCCTGGACCACTCGCCTGGCTATATTGCGATGGATCTCATGAGTCGCCTAGTGTCGCCTTACCAATTCAACCCACTCAATATCAATCCACTGCGTGATATTGTGGCTGAACACGTCGATTTTGAACGAGTACGACGCTGCGAACAGCTTAAACTTTTTGTTGCTGCGACCAACGTACGCACGGGCAAACAGCGCGTGTTCCGGCGTGAGGAGATGAGCATTGATGCGGTCATGGCTTCCGCCTGCTTACCTTTTGTCTTTCAAGCCGTAGAAATAGAGGGCGATGCGTATTGGGATGGCGGCTACATGGGCAACCCAGCGCTGTTTCCATTAATGGAGGAGTGCACGGCTCGGGATATTATGTTGGTGCAGATCAATCCTGTCAGCCGCGACGATGTGCCTACCTCTGCCTCAGCCATTATGAATCGTCTCAATGAGATCACGTTTAATGCATCGCTGATAAAAGAGATCCGCATGATTGCGCTGCTGAAACATGCCTTTGAAGAGCAGGGCATCGAAAACAGCTATCAGCAGGCCCTGTTTCACCGCATCAGCGGCGAGCAAGCATTAGAAAACCTTTCTGTTTCCAGCAAGATGAACGCGGAGTGGCCTTTCCTCTGCCACCTGTTTGAACAAGGGCGTGATGCCGCCGAGCGCTGGCTCGCAGAGCATTTTGAGGCACTGGGTAATTACTCATCGTTGGATATCGATGCTGTGTATCTTCATGAATAGGCAGGGCTTCATTCCAAACGCAGGCGGGCGTGGCGCTAACTTGGCACCCTGCTGAACCAACGAACAGCATGGCCAACGTGGGCGATCCATTCCCGTCTGTCTGAGCAAAAAAGGCGCAACGTGCCTAACCCAAATAGGGGCACGCCCTATTTGCAAGATGC
Source organism: Vreelandella venusta (assembly GCF_044809155.1). Taxonomy (GTDB): domain Bacteria; phylum Pseudomonadota; class Gammaproteobacteria; order Pseudomonadales; family Halomonadaceae; genus Vreelandella; species Vreelandella venusta_B. The sequence continues at coordinate 689,232 of NZ_CP085241.1, read as the reverse complement.
ATGTTCATTGACCATTCTAATGATTCTGCTACCTAAGGATCCCCCGACTGGAATGTACAAGGAGCACATCTCTTATGCACCATCAGGTACTTTTGATTACCGGCGCTTCAAGCGGCATTGGAGCCGCCACTGCGCGTGCCGCCGCTCGCGAAGGCTACAAACTCGTGCTTGCCGCCCGCTCAGCCGACAAACTGGCCTCCCTCGCCCATGAACTCGGCCCTGAGAACGTACTTACCTGCGAGGTGGATGTCACGGACCTAAGCCAGCAACAGGCGATGGTTGACCATGCGCTTGAAACGTTCGGCCGGATCGATGCGGTCTTTGCTAACGCAGGGCGCGGCGGCTCACCCGGTGGCTTTAGCAGCGCTGATCACAACGCTTGGCGGGAGATGATTCTTACCAACATCTATGGCGTTGGCCTTACGCTGCAAGCCTGCCTGCCCGCGTTAAAACGTAGCCAAGGGCACGTGCTGCTCACCGGCTCTGCTGCCGGCCGGACGACCATCCCCGGCTCTATGTATAGCGCCACTAAATGGGCCGTCACCGGTATTGGTTACAATCTACGCGAAGAGTTACGCGGCACCGGCATGCGTGTCACGCTGATTGAACCCGGTATGGTCGATACCCCCTTCTTTGATGAGCCGCCCGAATACGCGCTAGAAGATCGCGATATCGCCAATGCTGTCGTCTATGCACTCTCACAGCCGCCCCATGTGGACGTGAACGAAATTCTGGTGCGTCCTACTCCCCCCAGAGAGTAACGCCACCCAATCGACGGCTTGCATTTACCAGCTTTCGCCCGCATAACGATTAATTACCAAGCGTGCTAACGAGATTAGCCCGACCAATGTACGTTTTGCAGGTGACCCATGAGCCAACTCGCTACCACTGCACTGTCAGTGCTGGATTTAGCACCCATTCGCCAAGGCGGCAACGCGGCTGAAACGTTTGATAATAGCGTTGCCCTGGCACAGCGAGCTGAACAGCTCGGATACACCCGTTATTGGCTCGCCGAGCATCACAACATTGCGGGCATTGCCAGCGCAGCAACCGCAGTGCTGATTGGACACGTCGCTGGGCACACCTCGACCATTCGCGTTGGTAGCGGCGGTATTATGCTGCCCAACCACCCGCCGTTGGTGATCGCGGAACAGTTCGGCACACTGGAAACGCTCTATCCTGGCCGTGTTGATTTAGGTTTGGGCCGTGCGCCCGGCTCTGATGGCGCAACCATGCAGGCCATGCGTAGAAATGCTCACGCGGGGGTCGATGATTTTCCACAGCTGCTTAATGAGCTACGCAGCTATTTAGGCGATGCGGATCCTCGTCAGCGCGTGAAAGCCGTTCCAGGTCAAGGCACTCACGTACCTATTTGGCTACTCGGCTCTAGCGGCTATAGCGCACAGCTAGCCGCTAAGTTAGGGCTGCCCTTTGCCTTTGCCGCCCAATTTGCGCCAGGCTATCTTTTTGAAGCGCTCAGGCTCTACCGCGATAACTTCCGTCCGTCGGAACACCTAAACAAGCCACACGCCATGGTAGGCCTACCCGTTATGGCGGCTGAAAGCGATGCAATGGCGCATTACCTAGCCACCACGGCACAGCAGAAGTTTCTTAACCTGATCCGTGGCAAGCCGACGCAGTCGCAGCCGCCGGTTGAGCAGCTCGACTGGTCGCCCGTTGAGCAGGCTCGGGTCAGCCAGTTTTTAGGGGCAGCCATTATCGGTGGGCCAGCGACGGTTAAAGCAGAGCTTGAAGAATTCCAAGCACGCACCGGTGCGGATGAACTCATGATTAATAGTGATTTTTACGATCATGCAGACCGCATACGCAGCTATGAGATCGTTGCAGACGTAGCCCGCTAAGCGGCCACTCTTAACGAGCCTTCCGCAATTCTATCCCTTGGCGATAAGAAAGGCACCGGCTGCGACCATGAGTGAACCTGCCGTACGGTTGGTGCCTTTCTGCGCGCGCTCTGACTGGAAGAACCGCCGCGCAGAAGAGGCAAACGAGGCCACCAGCATCAAGCCCAGCATTAGCCCCACCAGCGTTAAGCCCACCACGAGGAACATATCGCTGCTATTGAGCACCGTAAGGTCAATAAAGGTAGGCAAGAACGCAATGTAAAATAAGATCACTTTTGGATTAGACGCTGAAATCAAGAATCCTTGCGTGAAGCCCTTAAGCGCATCACGGGTCGATACGCTGTTGTTATACGCTGACGTTAGCGCGTGGTTGGTCACCTCGGCGGCCCACATCTGCCAGCCAAGATAAAACAGGTAGGCAGCCCCCACATAGCGCAGTACGGTGAAAGCCTCACCCCAGTTCTCAGCTAGCGCAGCCAAGCCATAAAACGCCAGTAATAGGTAAATAATGTCGCTTGCTGTCATACCCAGCGCCAGCGGAACACACTGGCGAGTGCCCGCTGCCATTCCCTTAGCCAAAAGCGCAAAAATACCGGGGCCTGGCGTTACCGCAAAAATAAAAATTGCTAAAAAATAGGTGAGCGCACTTTCTATCGTCATGATCCGGCCCTATGAACACATCAGAGTATGCTAACGTACGCCATGCCCTGATTATTTGGATAACAGTCTTACGGACACACCGCCCATGTCAGCACACACATTTACGCCAATGACGTCTGAAGATTTCATTACGTTTTGGCCAACGTTTCAGTCCATTGTAGCGGCACAGGAAACCTACGCGATAGACCCTAACATCACGTATAACGATGCCTTTGCATTATGGTGCCAAACGCCGCTTCACAGCATCGCGGTTAAAGATGGGCAAGGCCAACTGCTGGGCGCTTACTATTTAAAAGCAAATGCCGCAGGCCCCGGCAACCATGTGTGTAACTGCGGTTACATGGTAACGCCTCAGGCGCGCGGCCAAGGCGTTGCCCGAGCCATGTGTGAGCACTCGCAAGCAGTGGCGATAGAGGCCGGCTTCCAAGCCATGCAGTTTAATGCGGTGGTGGCAAGCAATCAGGTGGCCGTCAAACTGTGGCAACGGTTAGGATTTCATATCGTGGGCACCGTACCCAACGCCTACCGCCATGCCACGCTAGGCTTGGTCGATACGCATGTGATGTATAAAACGCTGTCAGCCTCAGCTTGCGTTTAACTGCCTTCCACACCATTCAATGTGCGCGCTTGCACTGCCATAGACCCTCACTCATTCGTACTAATACCAAAACTACGATAGGGTAAAACACATATACCGACTACTTCTTTTAGTGCCCTATGCCCCTACACCTTTCAGGCCTACAGCGCCTCTCCTTGCGCACCCGCATCATTGCGCTGGTCACAACGCTGGTATTTACCATCACGATGCTGATTAGCTGGGTGGCTTCCCGTGAGGCGGCCACTCAGTTGGAAGCAAACATTGGCCAAACCAGCGCTAATACGGCTTATCACATGGTGGACAAGCTGAACCGCAGCATGGATGCGCGCATAAAAGAGATTAAGCTGTTGCTAGGCCTCAAGGATGCAGGGCAAGCAGCTGGTCAGCTCACGCGTGACCAGCTTGAGTACTTGCAGCGTCATTACGATGTGGTGTCGTGGCTGGGTATCACCGATACCCAAGGCAACGTGGTAACCGCCACTGACCGCATCTTAGAAGGTCAGTCCATTGCCCAGCGGCCCGTCTTTACCGAAGGGCGGCAGGCATTCTGGATTGGTGATGTACACAATGCCGTCTTACTCTCGCAACTACTGCCCAACCCCACTGGGGAGCCCATTCAGTTTGTCGATATCGCGGCCCCCCTTGAAGATGCCAGCGGCGCGTTCAGCGGCGTACTAGCCGTTCATTTAAGCTGGGAATGGGCGGCGCGCGTTAAAGACTCTATGTTCTCACCAGCGCTGAAAGAGCAGCAAACCGACCTGCTGTTACTTTCAGATAATGGCACCGTACTTTTAGGCCCACCTGATTTGCGCGGCCAAGCTTTACCGTTTACGCACGATACAGGCGATCCTGCAATGCCGCAGTGGTCCGTTGAAACATGGCCCGATGGGCAGCACTATGTGACGGGCATCGCGCATAGCCAAGGGTTTGGCGATTTCCCTGGACTTGGCTGGGTAGCGATTAGCAGGCAGCCAGTTGATACCGCCTTTGCGCCCGTAGCACGCCTTAACGAACTGATTTTAGGCACAGGACTACTCGTTGCCCTGCTCTTTTCCATTGCTGGCTGGGTACTGGCATCGCGCCTTATCGCACCATTAACTCGGCTTGCCCGTGCAGCCGACACTATCCAAACGGCACAAACGCATGGCGCCATTACCATCGAAACTGGCTCCCCCGAATTTGAACGCCTTTCCACGTCGATGCGCGATATGGTCGAGCGGCTATTAGACCAGCGTCAAACCATTAGCCGCTTGGAAGATTTAGCTAATACTGACCCGCTGACAGGCCTTCCTAACCGCTCTTTTCTTGATCAATATTTACACCACACCTTGGCAGAAATGGAGCGCCAGCATCTCAGCTTGGTAATCCTCATGTTTGACCTGGATGGTTTTAAGCGTATTAACGACTCGCTTGGACACCACGCGGGTGACCTGCTGCTCATTGAAGTCACCCAGCGCATGAAAGCGACGCTGCGCAGTGGCGATGTTGTGGCACGCTTGGGCGGCGACGAGTTTGTTATGCTCATCAAAAGCCCTAGCGAACACAGCGCCTCACTGGCCAACGAAATTAGTCAGCGCTTGCTTACGCAAATTGCTTTGCCGGTGAACCTTCCAGACGGGCAAACCGCGCAGGTCGGCTGCAGCTTGGGCGCCGCTATTTGGCCTCAGCATGGCCAGGCGATCAGCCAAGTGTTTCAACGGGCAGACGCCGCGCTCTATCAAGCCAAACACCAGGGGAAGCATCGCCTTGTTATTTACGAACAGCCTCACTGAAGCAACGCTGTAACGCCGCTTCGGCAGCCGCACTACCCATGTTGGTCAAATGAGCAATGTTCCGCTCAGGGATCTTTGCCGTATCGCCATAAAAAGCAATCGCTTTCTCAACGCTCGCTTCGCGCAACAAGTGCACCATCGCATAGGGCGAGCGGTTGGTATAATTTGACGCGTCCTCAGGGTTAGCGTCGGCAAAGCAGTAATCAGGATGGAACGTGGCTAGCTGGTAGATCCCCTCATAGCCCTGCTCTTCAAGCAGGCTTTCGGCCACTTCGACGTAATCCAAGTAGTGCTCAAAACTTTTAAACAGCGTAGGAAAGACCAGTAGCGTTGTTTCCGTATCAGGGTGTTCATTCAACCACTCAATCTCAGCCACCAGCTCTTCCAGCGCGACCTCCAGCTTTTTGGAGCGCACTACTTCCACACGAATACTGCCTCTGTCCAACTCGCGTTTGGCGAATGGGCAAATATCGTGCTCCACAATAAAGCTACTTACCCATGCCAATGTCTGTTCAATAATAGTGCTGTCTGTTGCTTGCATGACGACTCATACCTTCGGTACTGAATTAGGGGCAACATCTCTCTGAAAACGCGAGTTTACATGGCAACTGCTTACTTGGCGCTAGGCATGCTTCTGGTAGCGTGCCAAGGCGACCTCGTAAGACTTGTGAATATGGTCATCCATCAGCGCCCTAGCCGCCGTTGCATCACGCTGTAGTGCTAGCGCCACTAACTCATGGTGCTGCTCATCCAACTCTTGACGAATGGTCGGCATTTTTGGGCCTAGCCGACGATAGCGATCAAACTGGTCGTGCAGCTGTTCAATAAAACGTAGCAACCATACCGATCCGCAGGGTGCGACGAGAGTACGATGAAACTGAGTATGCAAGCGCTCCCACTCTTCGCCTTTATCCAGCGTAATATCTGCGCGTTTAAGCCGATGGGCGGCGGCTAATAACTCCGCTTCCCATTGGGCGTCCCCTTGGGCAATCGCACGCTCAAGCGCCATACCTTCAAGCTCGGTGCGCATTTGGGCAATATCGTCCAGCTCATCACGGGAGAGCTTGGGCACTTTAAAGCCGCGTTGATTCTCTTGCTCTAGCAAACCATACGCCGCCAGTTTGTTAAGCGCTTCACGCAGCGGGCTGAGCCCTACTTGGTACTCATCTTTTAGCGCATTTATGGCCAGCTTTTCCCCTGCTTTAAAGCGCCCCCTCACTAAATCTCTGCGTAATACATCGTAAATGGGGCTGGATGCCTTACCGGAAGAGAGCTGAATAGGATTGTTCATGCCGGAGTCCTTTTGCGTACCTTACGCCATGCATCGGTTAACGGAGATTCTTCACATAGGTGTTGACGCCTCTTGCAAGGCTCACCTATATTCTATTTTAGACAAAATAATCGATTTTTTAATTTATAAACGATAAACAGGCATTTCGATGATTTCTGACGCAGCGTTTTTTCTCACACAGCTTCCTCTACAGGCACCTGGAAAATGAAGCAAACCGCACTGTGGTGGGCTTTTTTCCGCGTCGGCATTTTTGGCTTCGGTGGCGGCCCGTCCATGATACCTCTGGTGCGTGCAGAAGTTGTAACACGCCATCAATGGCTCACCGATGAAGAGTTTGCCGATGTTTTAGCCATTGCGAACACCTTGCCGGGGCCTATTGCGACCAAGATGCCAGGCTACATTGGCTATCGCGTGGCAGGCGCCAGCGGCTGTGCCATTGCGGTACTCGCAACTATTTTCCCCATGATTGTAGCCATGATTGTGATGCTGGGCCTTTTTAGCCGCTACCGCGACGTAGGCTGGATACGGGGTATGGGGCAGGCCGTGATTCCTGTCGTCATGGTTATGATGGGACAACTGACCTGGGATTTTTTCGACAAATCCCAGGCAGCGCTTGGCTGGCTGGCAAGTGCTGTTATGGCAGTCGCTGCCGGTGCCATTATCTATTGGCTAGGCGTACACCCCGGCTGGGTGATTGGCGCCATTTTGCTAACAGCCCTGCTGCGGCCCACGCGTAAAAAACTGGCGGAGGGCTCAGCATGATCTATTGGGAGCTGTTCTTAGCTTTTTTTATTCCTAACATCATCGGCTATGGCGGCGGCCCGGCCATTATTCCGCTCATTGAAGCAGAGGTGGTAGGACGCTATGGCTGGATGACAGCACAAGGCTTTGCCGAAACGCTGGCGCTTGGCAACGCGCTTCCCAGCCCGATTGCCACCAAAATGGCGGGCTATATCGGTTATGAAGTAGCGGGCATCGGCGGTGCGTTGATTGCCGTTACTGCTACCGTCATCCCCTCGCTATTACTAATGCTAGGCGCACTTGGGCTACTTTATCGCCATCGTGAATCGCCCCGCGTTAAGCGAATGAGCCAGTGGGTACGACCCGTCATTGCCATGATGATGGCGTGGCTAACGCTCAATTTTTTGCTGGAAAGCGTTAGTTCCAGCGGCGTATTGCATACGCTCTTCATCGGCGTAGTCGCCGCCATTGCCTTGGTACGCTTCAAAACCCATCCCGCCTTTGTTGTTATCGGCGCATTGATTTATGGAGGGCTTTTTCTCGGTTGACCTGATGTGCACGAAAAACGATTCACTGCAGACAATAAGAACCCAATATGGAACCACGCGCTCACCCCACCGCTGCTTAACACAGCGGATCACCACACCAACTCAATCATAAAGGTGTATAAAATGACGCGTTCTAAACTTGCTCTAAGTACCACCCTCGCCGCCATTGGACTTACCTCCAGCCTGGCGCTCATTTCCACTGCCCACGCGGATTATCCTGAGCAGGATATTCGCTTAATCATCCCTTACGGCCCTGGTGGTGCCACGGATATTATCTTCCGGCTGGTATCACAGGAAGCCGAGCAGCACTTAGGTGCCTCGATTGTGCCGGTGAATATGGCCGGGGCAGGCGCGACATTGGGGTCACGCAACGTCAAGGACGCTACGCCCGATGGCTACACGCTGCTGGGTAGCCATGACACGATTGCGCTTTCAAAGCTCGCAGGCACCGTCGATTACTCCTACGACGCGTTTGAGCCTATCGCCCTACTCACACAAACCATCAATATCGCCACGACCTACGAAGGACACCCTGTAGAAAGTGCGGCGGATATTGCCGACTACGTGCGTGAAAACCCAGGCCAAGTGCGCTTTAGCATGATCCCAAGCTCAACCGACCACTTCTTCTGGGCGCAGTTTTTCCAGGAAGCCGGTATTGATATGGCAGATGTACGCCTAGTGGGCTACCCCGACACCGGCCAACAAGTCTCTGCGTTAATGGCCAAAGAAGTCGACTTCGCCATGTTTAACCTGCCTTCCGGCGGCGCTTTTTATGAAGATGGCACCTTTAAAGCCCTAGGCATCGCGCACCCTGAGCGCCTGGACAACATGCCCGATGTTGCCACCCTGCGAGAACAGGGCATTGAGATGGATCACTCCACCAGCCGTGGCATCTTTGCGCCCAAGGGCACTCCCCAAGAGGTATTGGACGCCGTCGCAGAGGCCTATGGCCAAGCGCTGGAAGATGAGCAAGTTCAAAGCCGAATCGAGAATGAGTTCGGCTCGGTTGTACGCTTCCTGGCGGGCGATGACTATCAAGCGTTCTTAGAGGAAAACGAAGCGGCGCTTTCGGCAGCTGCCGAAAACATCGAGTTTCAAAACTAAGCGTTTCGACGTCATTTCTCGCTCATGCTCCCAGGGCAACGCGCCTGGGAGCACCTGGAGGCTACGCTAATGCTAACGCTTACCAAAGACCGCGCGCTGGCGCTCGCGCTGCTTTTAATGGTGGCTGTCATGTGGGTGGAGTCGGGCTCCATCCGCCCACCAACAAGCTGGCAGCCTTACGGATCTGCCCTGTTCCCACGCATCTTGCTCGTCACGATAGGGCTTTTATCGCTCTTGATGCTGATCCGCTCCCTGTTCACCCGCGTCACTCCCGTGACGTCCTGGCGAACGGAGATCAGCGACTGGTTTACCCGGCGTAAAACCGTTGTAGCGCTATTTGTAATGTTTGGGCTTTATGCAGCGCTGCTGCCCTTACTGGGCTATATCGTGGCTACCATCGGTTTTTTAGTGGCCTCTTTTGCCTTGTTATTAGGCGTCGATACTAAGCGTAAATGGGCAATCAACCTGGGCATCAGCTGCACGTTTGTGCCGCTGGTATTTGTTATTTTCCGCTACGGCTTAAACGTCTGGCTGCCCTAATGCTGAGGAACGTCTAATGTCTAATTTCTTTCTTCAAGCACTCAGCGAGGTCGGCAGCCCCTCCGTCATGGGCTTGATCATACTCGGTGTGCTATTCGGTATTGTGGGGGGAAGTATTCCTGGCTTTACCGTGACCATGGCTATTTTAGTGGTCTTCCCGTTTACCTTTGCCATGGACCCGGTGAGCGGCGTTTCGCTCATGGTCGGCGTGTTTGTAGGCGGATACTCGGGCGGTATTGTGTCGGGTGTGATGCTGGGTATCCCCGGCACTCCCTCCTCGATCACCACTGTTTACGATGGCTACCCAATGGCGCAAAAGGGTGAACCCGGCCGAGCCTTAGGCATCGGTGTCATGTCCTCCTTTCTTGGCACCATTATCAGCGTGGCCGTGCTGGTCTTTTTTGGGCCGCTGATTGCCAGTTTCAGCATGAATTTCCGCCCCTGGGAAATTACCGCGCTGATCATCTTCGCGCTAACGCTAGTGGCCGGGCTATCCAACGGCGCGCTCCTCAAAGGCCTTTTAGCCGCTGCGCTAGGCCTATTGATTACCACCGTTGGCTATGACCGCAACAGCAATCTGCGCTTTGATTTTGATTTGCCCGCCCTCAGCTCAGGGTTTGAGATGCTGCCCGTGATGATTGGTGTCTTTGCATTCTCTCAACTGCTCGGCAATATCGAAAAAATGCGCGATGGCAACGACGGCGGCAAAGGCGTCGATACGAATGTGTCGATTCCTTACCGCCAGATCATGAAAGATATGGCGGGTCAAAAGCTCAACACCCTGCGTTCATCATTGATTGGCAGCCTGATCGGCGCACTACCGGGCACCGGCGGTACTGTCGCAAATTTTGTAAGCTACGACCAGGCGAAAAAGTTTTCGCGCCACCCTGAAACGTTTGGCACGGGCACCCCTAGTGGGATTGTGGCTTCCGAGGCATCGAATAGTGCAGTGGCGGGCGGTGCATTCGTACCGACCTTAGCACTGGGCATTCCGGGTGATCTGCCCATGGCCATCATGATGGGCGTGCTGATCCTCCACGGCATCACCCCAGGCCCGATGATGTTTGAACAAAACCCGGTGCTGGTGGGCGCGATCTACGCAAGTCTCTTAATCGGTGCAGTGGTCATGGTGCTGTGTAATCTGCTGCTGGTGCGCTGGTTCGCCAAAATCTCGTTAATCCCACAACAAATCCTAGTGCCGGTTGTGCTGATGCTCTGCGCCATTGGTGCCTATGCGCTCAATAACAACCTGTTCGATATCTGGGTGCTGTTTATTTTCGGGGTGATTGGCTACTTGCTTTGGAAAGCGGGTGTTCCTCTTACGCCGCTCATACTCGGCGTGGTGCTGGGCAACAATTTAGAACGGCAGCTTTTCCGCGCGCTAGAGCTCGACCCTAACTGGCTAACCTTCCTGACACGGCCACTCTCTGCACTGTTCTTAGTGTTGGCTGTTGCTTCGGTCGTTTTTTCGCTCTACCAAGACCGTAAGCTGAAACGTCTAAAACCTGCGACATCCCAATAGCGATGACTCATCGACGCAAAGGATCATAAACATGCACAACGACGCTCTCTATTACCCCAGCGCCTCCCGACGGATGGCCACCTTTGGCAAACGCGGTATGGTAGCCACTTCCCAACCGCTCGCCGCCCAGGTAGGTATCACTATTTTGCAGCAAGGCGGCAATGCCATTGATGCGGCGATTGCCACCGCCGCCGCGCTTACCGTGGTAGAGCCTACCTCAAACGGTATTGGCAGCGACGCCTTCGCGATTGTGTGGGTCGATGGAAAGCTACATGGCCTCAACGCCAGTGGCCCTGCTCCGCAGGCGGCCACCATTGAAGCTTTGAAAGCGCTTGGCCATGACGCTATGCCTAACCATGGCATGCTGCCGGTCACCGTGCCTGGCGCGCCTGCGGCCTGGGCAGCACTCTCTGAGCGCTTTGGTAAACTTCCCTTTGCGGATCTGCTAGCGCCTGCCATCGCGCTGGCAGAAGAAGGCTTTGCGGTGACGCCGGTGATCCACCAAATGTGGGAAGAGGCCTTCCATAACTACGCGACCTACCCCGACGCGGCCTTCCAACCCTGGTTCGATACCTTTGCCCCCAAAGGCCGGGCACCGCGCCCAGGCGAGTTATGGTCCGCCCCTGACCACGCGAAAAGCTTGGCCGCGATTGCCAACACAAACGCCGAGGCGTTTTATCGCGGTGAACTGGCTGAGGCAATCGATGCGTTCTCCCGCGAACATGGTGGCTTAATTCGTAAAGAGGATTTGGCCGCTTACCAGCCCGAGTGGGTCGACCCAATTAACGTGCGCTATCAAGGCCATGATATTTGGGAAATTCCACCGAACGGCAGCGGTATGATCGTGCTGCAGGCACTCGGCATGCTGGAACGGTTAGACCCGTGCCCAGGCGATACGGTTGAAACCCTGCACCGCCGGATTGAAGCCACTAAACTTGCCTATATGGATGGCTTTAAACACATCACCGAACGCAGCGCGATGGCTCCCACCACCGAGCAAATGCTGGATGATGCCTACCTGAAGGCTCGCGCGGCGCTGATCGGCGATCAGGCCGTTGACCCGGCACATGGCAACCCGTTGCAAGGCGGCACCGTCTACCTAGCCACTGCCGACGACGAAGGCAATATGGTGTCGTTTATCCAAAGTAACTTTAAAGGCTTTGGTTCCGGTATGGTCATCCCTGGCACCGGGATTAGCCTGCAAAACCGAGGTTGGTCATTCTCGCTAGATCCTGAGCACACGAATGCCCTGGCTCCCGGCAAGCGCACCTACCACACCATCATTCCAGGCTTTATCACCAAAGATGATCAAGCCGTGGGGCCGTTTGGCGTCATGGGCGGCTATATGCAGCCTCAGGGCCAAGTGCAGGTGGTCACTGCGATGATTGAGGATCAGCTCAATCCACAGGCGGCACTGGATATGCCGCGCTGGAAATGGACGACCGGCAAAACCGTTGAGGTTGAAGCCGACTTCCCCAATCACTTAGCGCTTGCGCTGGCCCGCCGTGGCCACGACATCGTGAAGGTCGCCGACTCGATCAGCTTTGGCCGTGGGCAGGTCATTCTGCGCGACCCCGACACCGGCGTACTGCAAGGCGGCACCGAGCCGCGCACCGACGGGGCTGTACTCCCCCTATAACGTTGCCGTATTAGGCCAGTCTACCTTCTATCTCACGAAGGCAGACTGGCTATCAACGACAAAGCCACGCATCATAGCTGCCTATTTTTCTATGTTGCTGCTCAATGACACCACCGCCCTCTTACACGCCAGCTCTCTCTCCCTTTAGCGGTTTTTTTAGCGTATTTCGCTACAGCCGCCGCGCGCTTGCACTGGTGTGGGAAACCTCCCGCTGGATGATGCTGGGATTAGCCCTATGCACCCTGGTAGCCGGTGTGCTGCCTGCCGTTGCTGCCTGGGTTGGCCAGTTAATTGTTGATGGCGTAGTAGGCGCCATGGAAAGCTATCAGGCGCAAAGCTCACCCAATCTCTGGGAAACGCTCACCCCCGTATTAGGTTTAGTGGCTCTTGAAGGGCTGATTATTGCGCTAATAGCGCTGGCTCAGCGGGGTCTATCGGCTCAGCAGTCGTTGTTGCGAGCACTGCTAGGCCAGAAAGTGAACGTCATGATTTTAGAAAAAGCGGGCACGTTATCGCTCAGCCAGTTTGAGGATTCAGAGCTTTACGACAAGCTGACTCGGGCACGGCGAGAAGCCTCCACACGCCCGCTTGCTTTAGTCAACAAAACCTTTGGGCTTCTACAGAACGCTATTTCGCTGGCAAGCTTTGGTTTTTTGCTGGTGCAGTTTTCTCCCTGGGCACTGCTTATTTTAGTGATTGGCGCACTGCCGGTATTTCTCTCAGAAGCAAAGTTTTCCGGTGATGCCTTTCGACTGTTTCGCTGGCGTTCGCCGCAAACGCGGATGCAGATGTATTTAGAAACGGTGCTTGCCCGCGAAGACAGCATTAAAGAGGTCAAACTGTTCGGCCTAGAGGGACTGTTTCTTCAGCGCTATCGGGATATTTTTAGTACGCTCTTTGCCGAAGATCGCCGCCTAACCCTGCGCCGCGAAAGCTGGGGATTTATTCTTGGGCTGCTTGGCACGTTAACGTTCTACGCCGCTTACGGCTGGGTGGTGGTTGAAACGATTGCAGGGGCACTGACCCTTGGGCAAATGACCATGTATTTAATGGTTTTCAAGCAAGGCCAAGGCGCGCTATCGGCCAGCCTAACGGCCATTAGCGGCATGTATGAAGATAATCTCTACCTATCGAACCTCTATGAATACCTTGAGCAGCCCACGGAAGCGGAAGAAGGCTACGTCACCAAGGGCACAGCGCCGGGCGATGGGCTGCGCTTTGAACACGTCAGTTTTGCCTACCCGGGCGGCAGCGAAGTGTTGCACGATATTTCGCTGCATTTAGCCCCCGGCAACAGTATTGCGCTCGTTGGGGAAAACGGCTCGGGTAAAACCACGCTGATTAAGCTGTTAACGCGGCTTTACCACCCGACTAAAGGGCGCATTTTATTAGATGGTAGTGACCTTAAAACATGGGATACCCAGGCATTAAGAGAGCGTGTGGGCGTTATCTTCCAGGATTTTGTCCGTTATCAGCTTTCGGTGGGTGAAAACTTAGGCGTCGGCGATACGCAGGCGTTTGGCGACGAGCAGCGCTGGCAGCAGGCGGCTCACGACGGCATGGCAGATGGCTTTATCGACCGCATGCCGCAGGGTTACCAAACCCAGCTGGGGCGCTGGTTTAAAAACGGTCAGGAGCTCTCCGGCGGCCAGTGGCAGAAAGTCGCGCTTTCGCGTGCTTATATGCGGAAAAATGCCGATATTTTAGTGTTAGATGAGCCGACCGCCGCCATGGACGCCGCCGCTGAAGCCGAGGTGTTTGCCCGTTTCCGCGAGCACAGCCGCGATAAAATGACGATCTTAATCTCCCACCGTTTTTCGACGGTGCGCAGCGCCGATCAAATTATGGTCATCGACCAAGGGCATATCATCGAGCGCGGCACCCACGACACGCTGCTAGAAGAGAACGGGCGCTATGCGTCGCTGTTTCACTTACAAGCGGAAGGATATAGATAAAAAGTGATGGCCATATAAAAGCATCTAGCTTGCAATAAGAAAAAGCATAATGGTTATGCTTTTTCTTTTCCTTTCGCTACTAAAGTATACAGCGCTATATTCAGTATAAAAAATCTGCTTAAAATATTACCTACCTTTTATTAACTCCCATAGCGATAAAGCCGCCGACTTTTATACCTCAACACTCCCTAAAATTAATCATTCCATTTTTATATAGCTTAAAAGGTCAGCTTAAATTGCATAACGCAATAAAATTGCATCTTGCAATTCAAAACTTGCAAAATGCAAAAGCAAACCAGGCATTTAACAGCTCAAAACCGTATTAATTTCCACAATAATCTGACAAGCCACTGATAGATTTAAAGAAATATAAATATGGCACCCCTCCTGCTATTAACTCTACAACAACAGGAGGAACCAGCCATGAAGTTTCCATCTCCCCACAAGATAACCGCCGCCATCGCGTTAAGTGCCTCTATTAGCGGCTGTGCTTCTATCGGGACTGATCCTATCGCACCACGCGAAGGCTCCCCTGTAATGACTAATCACACACCTTATAGCCGCTGTCTCAGCGCGCTCAGCCAACAGCCAGGCACTAACCTCCCTATTGTCAGCGTCGGGCAAATTCTCGATCAAACAGGTCAAGTCAGCTACTCAACGATCACTGATAGCCGCACGTTAACGCAAGGCGTGTCAGAAATGCTGATTAGCGCACTATATAAAACGCGCAAAGTGAGACTAGCGGAACGCCTAGATATTCGTATTCCTCTGGCTGAGCGTCAGTTGCAAGATGCCGGGGCAATGCAAATACCTGCGGCGCCGCTGAATGTACAGCCCGTTAATTTTGTCATTCTGGGCGCGCTCACAGAGCTTAACTACAACATTCTCACACAAGGTGCCCGCCTTTATGTCGGTTTAGTTGGCGCCGGCACGCGAGAAGCGGTGATTAATGTGGGATTAGATCTTCGAGTCATAGACACCAATACATTCCAAACCGTCTATGTCACTAGTTTACAAAAGCAGATTGTGGGTAACCAAGTAGAAGCCGGCATTTACCGCTTCTTTGACAATCAGCTTGTTGAATTCGATGCCGGGTCGGTGAGGAATGAGCCTCTTCAACTTGGTGTTCGATCCGTCGTGGAAATGGCTGCTTACCAGATCCTGACGGAAGGTCTCGGCCTGCCCATTGCTGACACTGAAGAGTGTCAAGTGGCAGACGGGCATTATCCAGCGGCTTACTAAAAGGATGCCGTCATGAAAACTCTAAACAAAACTGCACTGTCCGTAGCTATCGCCTTTGCTGGCATCACTGCGGTATCAAGCGTCCAAGCCTTTGACTCCGTCACTTGGGTGTGGGACGCCACTGTGAACAGCACGGTAGACACATCAGCGTTATCTGATGTCAACGTCACACCTGCTGGCTTAACACAAACCGAAAACGATCAGACCGCTTTTGGCGCCATGACAGCCACCAGCTTGGTCACCGTTGTGGACAACCTGATTATCCCGGTGCTCAGTGGTAACTCCATTGATGACCTTGCATCGGTAGAAAGTGCCGCAACAGCGGTCGGTAATAATGGATCTATTACCTCGGATGTATCCATGCAGACGGATAATAGCCAGCTCTATGCAGGAGTAGGACTGAGCGTTGACCCATTAATTACCACAGCACTCGTACCAGGGGCCATCCTTGCATCGTCGTCAGTGCTGGGTGTCACCAATGCCACCGTGGATAGTTCCGCTACTGGTGTAGGTAACAACTTGAGCCTAGATCTCACCACGATCTCTGATCAGGATGCCTTCGCCATCGCCAACAATGAGCAGCTAGCCGTTGCCCTAGTGACCAGCACCTCTACGGTTGACGCAGTGTTGTTCGATGGTATCAGTGGCATGGCCAACAACACTAACCCCGCCGTGTCGTCAACTGCTACCTCTGTCGGCAACAACCTGTCTGTCAACGTGGATGGCAACTTCTGAATTTAAACACTATAAAAGGCGCCCATGCAGCGCATGGGCGCCAGGGAGGATTACGATGAACGCCTTCTCACTCTCCGCTCGACAGCTATTAAGTGCTGGCTTGTTATTATTCATAGCGCTACCCCATTCTTTAGAAGCGAGAGACCGTGACCCGCTCATAGGGCCATATCCTTACGATTTTCCAGAGCGTGCTAATACGCAAAGTTCGCTGCTGTTACAGGAAGCCCGCTGGAGACAAGCGCGCGAGCGCAACAATGCCATGCCTGCCGCTAACCGAGAGAATACGGCTGCAGGTGGCTTTAACCCATTGGCCAATGGGTCTACAGATGGCATCGTGATCGTGAACTCATCCACCTCTATTGCCGTGGGTAACTGGCAGCAAATTGAAATGACGCTGGGCGATGGCGCTGAAGGATTAATCATGACCGAAAATCACCAAACCAATCAAGCTGAAGCCCACTCTTCATCTAAAATAAGGAACATACTCAACATGCAGGAAGATAGTAGTGACTTAATACTTTTAGATGAGAACATCGCAGAATAAATGATTAATAAATAAACATTTATTGCTCGGCAAAATGTCAAAAAATGTCACGCCCATATCTACATAAAAATATAGGGGTATGCTTAGCCTAAGGCTTTTATTTAACCTGGCGGCAACCTATAAGGGCACTATTATTATGGGCACTACAACTACAATTGCAGCAACAGCTAAAAAGCACCAACCGTTTCCTGAAAGTGCGAATAGCGCTATCACTAAAGAAGAAAGCACCGGCACTCAACAGCAGTATCTTGTTTTAGTAGTTGAAGACGATGACGATACCGCTTCGCTCTACCACGCCATATTAACGCTGCACTACCGCAACGTTAAAGTGGCAAGAAGCGGCTGTGAAGCGGTGACTGCGTTGATAGCTCACCAGGGGCCAGCAGCCGTGATCTTAGATTACCAATTGCCCGATATGACCGGCATTGATGTCATGACCGCCTGCCGAGATCTTGAACAGCCTACCGCCTGCATGATTATTTCTGCCAATGATCTCTCTGCAGAAAATGCATCCTGTGGCGAAGTTGTTCGTCTTGTAAAACCGCTAGGGTGTAAAGCACTGCTGGATTGGACGGAAAGGCTGATTGAAAAACTTCAGCAGCAGCCAGCGCAATCTGGCGTCAACGATGCATCACCCGAAAACTTATTGCTGGGTGAAAGTAAAATAATGCACTCTTTGCGCCAGCAGATTCCGTTATTGGCGCTTTCTAACGCACCGCTTTGGCTACACGGAGAAAGCGGTACCGGTAAAGAGCTGGTGGCGCGCAGTATCCACTACTGCAGCTCTCGCTCCAATGGACCATTCATTGCCGTTAACTGCGCCGCTTTTCCTGAATCACTTATTGAGTCCATGCTATTTGGACATATCAAAGGCGCGTTTAGCGGCGCTACACGCGATCAGAAAGGCTTTTTTGAAGCGGCCGATGGTGGAACGCTTTTCCTAGACGAAATAGGCGATATGCCGCTGGCGTTTCAGGCAAAACTGCTACGAACCTTGCAAACTGGCACCATCTTACCCGTCGGAAGCACCAAGCCGGTGACCGTTGATTGTCGTATTGTCAGCGCCTGTCACCGAGACCTCTCAGCGGCTGTACAGCAGGGAGAGTTTAGAGAAGACCTTTATTACCGGCTTAATGTACTCAGCATTGAGCTTCCTCCATTAAGGGATCGGGGTAACGATGTCGTCCTAATCGCCAACCGCCTACTCTCAACCATTACCAGTGAAGAGCACACGCTGCCCTGTAGGCTTACACATAGCGCGATCAGTTTCTTAACGGAACACCCTTGGCCGGGCAATGTAAGAGAATTGGAAAATACGCTCAGGCGAGCCGCCATTCTTCACCAAGGAGTCGAGCTACATAAACACCACTTCACCGCCACTACCTCTCTGCATAGCTTGAACAACACGTCATCAAGACCCGATATCATGTCCTTTGGTACTATCAGCACCTCCGGGAAAACGCTGAAAGAAATTGAAGAAAGTATTATAGAAAACACCATTTCTGAACATCATGGCTGCATTGAATCGGCTGCTAAATCGTTGGGCGTTGCTCCATCAACGCTTTATAGAAGGCGTAAAAAGACCATTTAAAAAACCATCTAAAAGAACCATCTAGCCCGCTATCAACGTGACTCATCTTAGCCCACTATCAACCAACGCATCGATAGTTTTCAGTTTAATGTTATTCAGGTCATTAATTAAGGAAAGCAAGTAACGATCATTATCGCTAGAAGGCTTTTCCAACTTTTCAGCACAGGCCGCAATGGACGCGCACCCTAAAGACGCCGCAGCCCCTTTAAGCGAGTGAGCCTCTTTACGTAGCAACTCATGATCTTTCGTTATGCATGCATCGCTCAGCTTGGTAATTCGCGCATCTAAACGACTGATAAAATTATCAATTAACATACGAAGAGCGGCAGTATCGAACATTTCCTTTAACTCATCACACACTTTTTCATCTAATAAGCCACTCTTATGAGATACATAAAGGTCAGCGTCTAGTGTCTCGCCACATCCAGACTGAAGCGCTTCTTCCATACGGGAATATGGCTCATTGGCAATATACTGATTGATTAAACTCTGCAGCTCTACTCGTGTAAAAGGCTTATGAATCATACCGTCCATACCGCTTTCATAACAGCGTTCACGGTGCTCGGGCATGACATTGGCGGTCATCGCTACGATAGGCAATCTAGCCAGCTTGTTCTCGGCTTCAAAGGCACGCCACCGCAGGGTCGTTTCAGGACCATCTAAAATTGGCATTTGCATATCCATTAACACAAGATCAATGGTCGAAGACGCTTCTTGAAGATGCTCCAACGCTAATTGGCCGTTGTCAGCAATAGTGACGCGCTGACCCAGCTGCTCTAACATCACTTTAGCGACGGTCTGGTTAATTGGGTTATCTTCCACAATTAATATGTGGCGATTATCCGCGAACAGCTTGTGCTGTTCGCGATGTAAATATCCATCAACACACTCGGCTTCGGCTAACGGTACCGAGAACCAAAAGCAGCTACCTAGTCCCACTTGACTGGTCACGCCAATCTCTCCACCCATGGCGTGAACAAGCCGCTTGCAGATGGCAAGCCCCAAGCCGGTTCCCTCGTGGCGACGCGCAATAGATGTATCTACTTGTGAAAAGGCCAAAAAAAGACGCGCCTTATCCGCTTCGGCAATACCACACCCCGTATCGTGTATCTCAAAGAGTAGCCGGCCGTGCCCATCTAAAGATGCGCGAAACTTAACAAAACCCTCTTCCGTAAATTTTAGCGCGTTATTAATTAGGTTCATCATGACTTGACGCAGACGTGCTACATCCCCCACTACATAGTGGGGCAACGATGTATCAATAGCGTAGCTAAATATAACAGGCTTGATATTTTCCTGAAGCACATACCCGGTACACAGCGCTTCGATACACTCTTTTAAGTCAAAGGGCTTTGAGTCTAAATCAAGTCGACCACTCTCAATTTTGGTGTAATCCAAAATATCGTTGATCACAGCGCGCAAACTATCGGCACTGCGCTTGAGAGCTGATAGGTAAGCTTGGCCCTTCGCCGTATGCACTTCCTCACTCAACAAGTCGGCCATGCCTACTACACCATTAAGCGGCGTACGAATTTCGTGACTCATTACCGCCATAAACTCCGACTTAGCTTGGCTGGCAGCTTCTGCACGCTTAGCGGTCTCTCTTAGCTCGACACTCTTTTCTTCCAGCGCTTGAGCCTTCTGAAGATTACTCCTGCCTTCGCGAATTAGCGCTCTTACTAACAGGCCTCCTGAGAGCGTCAATAAGAGCAAGATCATCAATGCCACTGCATACAGCTGTGTCATTGTCTGGCGCTCGGCTGCCCTTAGTGCAGCAACACTGGCATTTGTATCGATCAAAATAGTTCCCGTATACCGCTGTAGTTCAACTACTTTTCTCAGAAACTCGTCAATCATAGCCCCGTTAATGCTATTTGGGCGCTCCCATAGGGGTTCAATAGCAATGTCTATTTCTTCAATTAATCTGCTCGATTGCTCCACTAACTCATTAATGCCTTTAATCTTGGAGACAGCCAAATAAATATCTCCGCGCTGAAAGAGCGCTTTCCTACTGTATAAAATCTCAAACCGAAGCAGCAGATCATCAACAGAAGCGTTATCTATTTTCATATCCACTAGCGTAATATGTAGCTCCCTAACCTCTCTATCAAACTGATAGCCTGTCCATACCAGGTTTTCTAACAGCCTGTTTTCAATTGCATGTTGGCGCTGAAAAATGACGCCACCAATAATGATGGCGGAAAGAAAAAAGAGGATTGCTGAGAAAGTAGCAACCCTTACGCGACGCGAAAAGTAATGCTTCAAAATGGGCAACATGGCGTCTACCTAGTGGTACTACCCGCGCTATTTGACCTCTATCCGTTTTACTTGCCATACGGAACGCGTGAGGATCTCTTCATTCAAAAGCGAAGGATTTTCATCGAAGGGATAAATAATAAACAGCGGCCCGTGATCTCGAATTCTGAGTGGCTGACCATTCGCACGCATGGCTAAAATGACCTCGTGGTCGTAAAAATCACTGACAGGCACCATCGAAGAGTAGTCATTGAGCGCTACGACGTTCATCTGATCCCCTTCAGCGCCAACGGCTTCTAATAACGCCCTTCCTAGCGGGCCTGAAAAGTTGACGACACCATCATGCCAAGGCGTGTTGGTCTGCGTGCTCCGCTGCGTTAGCGCCTCTAGCATGGCTTTATCGAAGTGTGCTTCATCACCCACGTTGGTGTGAGTAATGTTGCCCGTCACTTCGAGAATAACATGGCCTGTTGGCGTTTCCAGTGCCAGTGCGCTGTGGGCAATTAGCGCACTGGCAATAAAAAGAACTGCATTATTAATCAAATACTTAATCATGGCTTGGTCTCCACATTGGTTAACGCAGTATAGCGCCATGATCTCAGCGTTAACTGTGAACCTTTGTGTCGCTTACTTTACTTCAACTAGAATCAAAATATGCGTTTCCCGGCAGTAGTGTGGAGTTGATCACACGATAAAAATAGGCAGCTCACTATGCATATTGGCGTGCTTGAAGATGATCTCGACCAACAAGCGTTTATTGAACAGTGCCTGCTGTCTGCGGGGCATCAGATCTCGCTCTTTGGCAGAGCCAGTGAGCTGAGACGCGCGACGCAAGAGCAGCGCTTTGATTTTCTCATTATTGACTGGCGATTACCGGATGGCTGTGGAATGGATGTCGTCGCCCATCTGCGACAAAACGATGGCTGGCGCGGCCCTATCCTCTTCATCACTGCAAGCCAAAATGAAGATGACGTTGTAACAGCGCTGGAACAAGGCGCCGACGACTTTTTAGCCAAGCCATTACGCCCAAGAGAATTAATTGCCCGGGTTAGCGCACTGGGCCGTCGCGTAGGCTACGAGACATCAGGTCACGCCATCGCTTGTCCAGATATATTTTCTATTAATCAGGAAGAGCACAGCATCAGCATTGCGGGAAACTATGTGGCGCTGACCGAACGGGAATATAGATTAGCCATCCTGTTTTTTTCTAAAGTGGGTGAGCTACTAACACGCGCCTACCTTCTGGAGCTAGTGTGGGGAATCAAAGGCAGTGTTTCTACTCGTACGGTGGATACCCACGTCAGTCGGCTGCGCCGTAAGCTGGAGCTGGATGGACGTCATGGCCTACGCCTACGCAGCGTCTATCAATCGGGCTATCGCATGGAAGTGTGTAGCATCGCCTCCGTGGAGCAAGCAGCCAATCAATAAAAAAGCCGACCCACTCGGTCGGCTAAGCTGATGGGAGCTACTCGCTCAAAAGATCGAGTAACAAGATGCCAGGGGAAGGCATCGCCAAATCGCCTGGTTAAGCGGCTTGGCGATGCCCTCGCTCAGCAGATTTACCTTTACGGGAGTAGCTGCCTTTGCCTTTTTTGGGAGTTTGCTGCTGCATTTTGAACATGGGCGTTCGCAGCTTTGCTTTTAACGCATTGTCGCGAATATTACGTTGTTTCATCTCTTTCTCCTGGTATGCATAAGCACTTGCCTGAGTGGGCGCTCACTATGACAACTTCTCGCTTTTAGCGTTCATCTCCTAGCGCAATGGGGGTTTCCAAAAATTAGTGAGCAAATGCAAGCATAAGTGACTGACAAAGCCGCTGGCGATATTGCTATGCTTGCCGCCTGTTGGTGATACAAGCATGGGAGATAGCACGTTCGTGAAGACAGAATCCAGTACCCTGGCCTTTTCCGCTTTTATGGCACTTTTCATTGGCTGTGCGGGCATCGTTGCTACACTTGCCTCCAACTCTCAAGCCATCCTACTAGATGGGCTTTTCAACCTGATCTACTTCAGCGTAGCGCTGGTCACCATCAAGGTAAGCAAACTGGCCAGCCGACCAGATAGTGACGCTTACCCCTTTGGTTACAGCTACTTTGAGTCGCTGGTCAACCTGTGTAAAGGGCTGCTGATTTTAGGCGTATCCATTTTTGCTTTGGTAGATGCAGTGGCCGCACTACTGACTGGCGGGCGGGTAATTTCAGCAGGGATTGCCGTTGTTTACGCACTGTTTGCCACTGCCGCCTGCTCGCTCACTGCGTGGGTCATGCAGCGCAGCCAACGCCATGTGCATAGCCCCCTCGTGGCGGCTGATAAGCTCAACTGGGTGGTGAATAGCATCATTTCTGCCGCCGTGCTTGCAGCATTCTGTTTGGTGATGCTGTTTGAGCGCATAGGCTGGCAAGCTATTCTGCCCTACGTAGACTCAGTGCTTGTCATTGCAGTGGTCATTCTCTGCCTGGGCGTTCCGGTTCGCATGGCCTCTCAAGCGCTACGGGAACTGCTCAACAAAACCCCAGAAGAGTCCCTTGCAGAGCCTGTACGCCAAGCCGTCGCGCGTGCGCTGGCCAACGTTGATACCCACGAAGTGCGGGTGCGCATGGTACGCCCTGGTCGCTTACTGTATGTAATGGTGCACGTGGTCTTACCCAGCGCTTCATCAGAAGCGTCACTAACTCAACAAGACCGGCTGCGCCAGCGCATTGATGAAGAAGTACGCCGCGAATATTCGCCGGTCGTATGTGATGTGGTGTTTACTGCAGATACCCGCTGGGCAGCACCCTCCTGTGGTTTGCTGGTTAAAAGGCGCCCGACGATGGCTTACGCTTCAACCTCTAGGTCGATCACTAAATCATCCTGAAATAGCGGCGGGCTGAATTCATAAGGGTAACCACCGGGATTAGCGACGATACGGGTGCCGTTATGCAGCAGATCGACCGGCTCATGGACATGCCCATGCACCCAAAGATCCATTTGGCCCATCAACTGCGACAGATGCGATGCAAAGGCGGGAGAAAGCGCATCGCCGAGATATTGCTCAGGAATGCAGCGATGCAGCGGTGCGTGATGGCTAATCACTACTTTAGGGCCATCAAAGGGTTCAGCGAGTTCGCGGCTTAGCCAACTAAGCGCTGCGGCATGCAGCTCCCGGCTGGCTTGGGGCGTAAAAGGCTCCCCAGGTGCCGTTGTGACGATACGAAAATCAGGCATGTAGCGCAGTGCTTTTGCTTGGGTATCTTGCGGGTTGCGCGTTGGGTCATCTGCATAGAGCGCAAAATCGGTCCATAGCGTCGTCCCATAAAAGCGCACCCCGTCTAGCGTAACGGCTCGGTTGTCCAGTAACTCGATAGTATGACGCTCGGCTTCAAGAGCTAGCTCTTCACGCAGCAGCGGCATACAGGTGCCGTAAAACTCATGGTTACCCGGCACATATAAAATAGGGTGCATCGGAAACTGCTGCCTTGCCCAGGCCAGCCCTTCTACTTTGCGGTGAATATCACCCGCCAGCACGATAATGTCTGCCGCAACGTCAGGCAGTTCACGATGGCCGTCAAAAAATTCTAAATGGAGATCAGACAAAATTCGTAAGCGCATCGTTATCCTCGCGTTTGTTTATGAACGCACACGGCTATTGACATCCTCCAACCACTAAATCAGAGATGGTAGTGGCGGATTCCCAGGTTGTTACCTTCCTGGTTCCTGCTTCGATGTTCGTTGCCTTCAATGCCTTGGCATTGCCGGTCTTACACAAACTCCACAGGCGTCAATTCCCGAGTGCCCCTCGGTAGTTACTTCAACGCTCGGCACCGGCTAATAGCGCGGTGCCTGCTTGTAGGATGTTGCGGGCGGCGTTGAGATCACGGTCAATGCCTTCGGTGCCACAGCCTGGGCAATCCCAGGTGCGAATATTTAGTGGCAGGGATGCCATCACAAAGCCGCAGCCATAGCAGCGTTTGCTGCTGGGGTAAAAACGGTCGATCTGGACGAACTGGCGCTCTGCCCACGCCGCTTTGTAGTCAAGCTGGCGCACCAGCTCCCCCCAGCCAACATCGCTGATGGCTTTAGAGAGATGGCGATTTTTAACCATGTTCTTCACCTGCAAACTCTCCGCTGCGATCACTTGGTTCTCGTTAACGATCTGGCGAGTGAGTTTATGCAGGTGGTCACGTCGCGTGTCAGCGATCTTGGCGTGACAGCGAGCGACCTTTAACCGTGCCTTAGCACGGTTGTTGGAGCCTTTTTGCTTACGACTTAGCTGCCGTTGCGCCCGCGCTAACTTGCGCGCATAGCGCGCCGTATGGCGCGGGTTATTAACCCGTTGACCATCGCTGGTCACGAATAGGTCTTTTAATCCAAGATCAATCCCTACCATCTTCGGCGTGATCGGCAGCGCCTCAGTGTCTACCTTGCACAGACAGCTAATGAAGTAGCGGCCTGCTGCGTCCTTTGACACGGTGACGGTGCTAGGCGCTGACGGTAGCTCGCGGCTCCAGCGAATGTTCAGCGGCTCGCGGCACTTGGCGAGCGTGATCTGACCATCACGGTACGAAAATGCCGAACTGGCAAAGGTGGCTGACTGCCGGTGCTTCTTGGATTTAAAGTTGGGATACCGCGCCCGCTTAGCAAAGAAATGCTTGAAAGCGGTTTGTTGGTGGCGCAGACATTGTTGCAACGGCACCGAACTGACCTCAGCTAAAAAGACCGTATCCGGCTGCTTTTTCAACTGGGTGAGAAACGAGCTGGCGTCGGTGTAACCGATCTTTTCCTGGCGCTGATAGAACGCATCGGTGCGATAGCGCAGCACGGCATTCCACACAAACCGCACGCACCCAAACGTCCGCGCCAGCAAGGTTGCCTGCTCGGGCGTGGGATAGAAGCGGTATTGGTAGGCACGTTCGGTTTTCATGATCTACAGATTAGGTAGATTTATGTAAGGCTGCAAGATATAGGGCGCCCTAGCGGACGCCGCGCTATTCATCTCCACCCAATGCGGTCGCTTGGATGGAGTATTCCGCGCTTTTCGATAAACTGACTTACCAGCTGAACAACAAGCGCCTCTGCTTCGCGATGCGGCACGTGATGGATACCGGGCAACATCTCACAGTGGGCTGGGCCGTTTATATAGCGCGCTATTTGCTCAGGTTGGCGGTGGGAGCCGTACTCATCGTTTTCACCGTGAAGCACCAGCGTGGGGCACGTGACCCGCTCTAATGCTGGCCTAAGTGACCAATCCTCAAACGCGGGATGTAACCACGTATCCGTCCAGGCAGTTAGCACCCAGCGCGCTTTCTCGCCATGGTATTTTGCTAACTTGGCAAACTGTTCTGGGGCTTCAAATACAGCCTGAGCGTCCTGTATTCCCTGACGAGTGCGGTGTTCGTTAACAGACTGAGCCGCAATGGTAATCAGCCCAATGCACTGCTCAGCGTAGTGCCCGGCACAGTGCACCGCCATACAGCCGCCAACGCTGTGGCCCAGGGCAATGAACTTCTCAAACGGCAACGCGGCGTGAAGTGCGGCAAAACTTGTCGTCGGCTCATCATCAATAAAACTGTGAAGCGGGGCTGCTGTGCATTGCTCTGAGCGTCCATAGCCTAGCCGATCATAGGCAATGACTCGCCGCTGAGTGGCGGTGCAAAGCGCTGCAGGAAAGCTGCGCCAAAGCTCAACACATCCCAGAGAGTCATGGAAAAGGACAATCGGGATATCGCAGCAGGCGGTTTGTGGCTCCCAGGTGCGGGTAAATAAGCGTCCGCCGGGGGCGTTTATCCAGCGGTCATGGGGAGTGGTCGTCATGGCGTAGCCCTTAAACGAGTTAGTTGTTATGCGTCATTACGGTCAACATACCATGCTAAATACGGCTCGGAGCCTCTAAAATTTGAGGAAATGACTCTATTTACGCTCATTAACGACGCTGAGTCGTCTCGGGCCTTTTTAGTCGCGATGTCAAAAACCGTATCAATAACAGCACTAAAGCCTGGCGGTTGATCAATTTCTGTGCTGACTTGCGGTGGCTGTGGAGAAATCACATGCTGCAGTGCAACAAAAAGGCGCTATACTGCAGGTGTGTCCCTACAGGAGGACCACCCATGATGTTGACACTAGCAACCTATCCGCAAGACGATGAAGTGCTCTTTTTTTGGGGTTTACAAGCCCAATGGCAACAAGCCGCTAACGAAGCATTAGCCGCCTATTACGGCTAAGCTTGGTCGTATACACCGCTTTTACACCCCTTTAGACGAAAAGATAACTCTCCAAGCCGACGTGTTTTGTCGGCTTCTTTGTGTTATGAAAATCTTTTCCATTCAATAACGTATGAGATTTTTACCCTGATTTGTAAGCCAAAGCTTACGCTTAATAGCAAATCACTTACGTCCTTTGGACTACCCATAGGGCTGAAAAACGCCTAATATCTGATGTTAGAGCTAACTTGCTGCATCGCACAATGTAAGCCGTGTATAACTAAAAATCCCCTTAACCTCCCACTAGGAGTGCTCGCCATGCAACACTCAGTTACCCAAGGTCAGGCGATGGAAGTCGATGTTATGGAAGTTTGGGCGAAAAGCGCACAAGAGCAACGCGCCGCCTTTGATGCGGTTGCCGCATATATGCGCAACCAATAAGCACGCATAAACGTTAGTGCCCCCACTGCATCGGCTACCCCGGCCGGTGCAGTTTTCTTCTCCTCAAAAGGGCTACTCTTTCTTTGCGGCTACTCGCACTTACTCGTCGGCGTTTAGCTCAGCCAAGTAAGTATCTTGCAAGATATACATTCGCTTTACATCACGGTACTTGCCGTTGATGAAAAACTCCTTAACTAAATGCCCTTCTTCGATAAACCCACTCGCTTCGTAAAGATGAATGGCTTTGATGTTATCCACCGCCACAATCAGGTACACCTTGTGCAGATTTAAGATGGTAAATGAGTAGTGCAACGCTTGGCGGATAAGCGAGCGGGCAAACCCTTTACCTTGATGGTCGGGCGTAATAATGATCTGAAACTCAGCGCTACGATGGATATAGTCGATTTCAATTAGCTCTACCAAGCCAATGGCATGACCCCTGCTGTCTTCAGCAACAAAGCGTCGCTCTGCATTGTCATGAATATGCTTATTGTAAAGCTCTTCCAGCTCGTCAAAGGATTCGTAAGGCTCTTCAAACCAGTACGACATAATGCTTTGGTTATTATTTAGCTCATGAACAAAGCGTAAGTCGTTACGCTCCAGGGCACGTAAATAAAGTTGATGGCTCATTGCTAATGACTCTTGGTAACGGCGCTAAAACTGGTAATTGAGTGCTCAACGGTGCAATAGGTTCACTATTGACGCGTTAATCGTTGAAAAGAATACAGTTCTGCGAGTGGATGGTCGTTGCCTTCAATGAGTGCGCGCAACAGTTCAGCCCCTACAACGCTGTAGGTGATACCATTGCCACCATACGCTAACGCAAAATGTACTCTTGGCCCAAGCGATGCATGGGGGCCAAAATAGGGTAAACCGTCGCTCGTTTCTGCAAATGTGCCTGCCCAGCTAAACGTCGGGTTGATCTCCAGCGAGGGCCATAGCGTCTCAATTTTAGCCGCTAGCCCTTGGGCTTTTTTAATGACACTGGCATCACGGCGCTCGGGAAGGTCCTCATCGTCATCATCGCCCCCTACCAATAAGCGTCCATCCTGAGTAGCGCGCATGTATAAATAGGGGCGTGCCGACTCCCATACTAGCGTATGGCGAAGGCGCCCAAGCGCTTCATCAGCGAGTGGGTCAGTCACAAACGCATAGCTACTTCGGTTAACTGCTACGGATTCAGGTAGCCAGTTTTGCGATTCGTAGCCTGCAGCGATAATGACCTGCTGGCAGCGTAGCGAGGCGCCGTTCGTAAGGGTTATCTCAACCCCTTGCTCACTGGGGGCAATGTGCTCGACTTGGGTTCGGTCATACACCTCGCCACCCCGTCCCACGACCTTATCAAACAGCTGATAGGCCATCTGATAAGGGTCTATGCTGGCAGCAAGCCCGGATAAAATGGCGCCGGGGGCTTCAAAGCCGTAGGTCGACAACACATCCTCACGTTCAAGCCACGTAACATCGAACCCATGCTGTTGGCGTAACGCCAGCTCCGATTTTAAAGCCGCCACATCCTCCTCGCTGCTCGCGTAATAGAGGCTTTGGTGGCGCTCAAAGGCAACATTGCCCAACTCAGCGGCCAGGCTTTCTAGCGTCAAAATTGCATCGGCGCAGGCCTGATACGCCATGACGGCACTCGCCTCTCCGTACTGCTCGGCCAGATCCACCATATGGGTGTCGATTTCGTACTGCAGCAACGCGGTGCTGGCTGCAGAACTGCCCCACCCCACGTCACGGCGCTCTATCACCACAACGTGATGGCCATGGCGACTTAGCGTGTCCGCGATTAACGCCCCGGTTATTCCACCGCCTATGATGACCACTTCGCCTTCATGATTGCGGGTTAATTGCGGAAACGCCGTCAATAGCCCATTTTTTACCGCCCAAAACGGGTAGCCACTTTTAAGATCCATCTCATCACCTATGCGGAGTTGTCCTACAGTATGCTGTTAACAATAGTTGGTTACGGCCACATTGCTCTGTTAGCGACGCATTTAGGCGAGGAGATATAGATGATTGATTTGCGCAGCGATACGGTGACCCGCCCTACGGCCGCCATGCTGGATGCCATGATGACCGCCCCGCTGGGCGATGATGTATGGGGTGACGACCCAACCGTTAATGCTTTTCAGGCCAACCTGGCAGAGTTGGCAGGTAAAGAGGCAGCACTGCTGTTTCCCAGCGGCACCCAAAGCAACTTGGTAGCGCTGATGGCCCACTGTGAGCGGGGCGATGAGTATATTGTTGGGCAATCCGCCCATACCTACCGGTATGAAGGCGGCGGCGCGGCGGTGTTAGGCAGCATTCAGCCACAGCCGATTGAGAACGACGAAGATGGTAGCCTTCCTCTGGAAAAAATCTCCGCAGCCATAAAGGCCGATGACTTCCACTTTGCTCGCACTCGCCTACTGGCATTGGAAAACACCATTGGTGGCAAGGTGTTACCCACTGCCTATATACAGCAGGCGACCGATTTAGCCCGCGAACATGGTCTAGCAACCCATTTGGATGGCGCCCGGTTGTTTAATGCGGCCGTAACAACAGGCAGTTCGCTTCAGCAGCTCTGCCAGCCCTTTGACAGTATATCGCTGTGCTTTTCGAAAGGGCTCGGCACGCCCATGGGGTCTGCTTTGGTTGGCTCCCAGGCGCTGATTAATAAAGCGCGCCGATTACGCAAGATGGTCGGCGGCGGCATGCGCCAATCCGGCATTATCGCTGCGGCTTGCCAGCATGCGCTGAATCACCACGTTGCCGACTTAGCTTCCGACCATCGCCGAGCAGCCCGCTTGGCAGAAGGACTCTCGGCTCTTCCTGGCGTTGCGGTTACCTCTCAGGCCACCAACATGGTGTTTGCCCGTTTTCCTGATGAGCATGTGCAACCCCTGGCGGCGTGGCTAAAAGAGCACGGTATTTTAATCGAACTGCTCTACGCAACGCGCCTTGTTGTCCATCGTGATATCGATGATGCCGACATTGATCAGGTCATCTCGGTTATGCAGCGCTACTTCACGCGCTAATTGCGTTGCCGACAGACGCATGTAGGCCCTAGCCAAAAGACTGAACCGCCTAACGCTTTTGCCTCATTAACGTGGGGCTTGGCGTAAAAGGCGTCTACACTTTAGCTTTGCTTTTAATGCACACGAGAGCTAGCCAATGATGCCCCGCGTCTGCCCCACCGCTCTTTTTCTAACCGCGTAGACGCTTTTGGCTTACACCAGCCACTTTTTGCTAACAATTTATTACTATTTAGATACAATCTGCATTACTATAGAGACTGAAGAAACCCTGAGATGATGGAAAACAGCACCTCGGCGTAGGCAAGAGAATTGGGTCAATACGGTTCGGGGAATTAAAACTCAACTAAATATCGGAACACTATGCATGTTTCGGGCTGGGTGACGCGCTTTCAGGCGAGTCTTTACATACTATTGTTATGGTGTTGTCCCGTTACGGCTAATGCGGACACGCTACGGCTATCGCCTCCTTTTCAAGCGCACTATGCCTTAGGCCCCACGACGAGCTATTGGCACGACGCCCAAGAGCTTAGTTTGCCAGCCCTATTAGCGCTGAATCCGACGTTTGAAGACGCCCAACATAATCGTGCGTTAAACTTTGGCTATACCCAACGCGATACTTGGCTCCGCACTCATATACGCAATGAATCCGCCGAAGCCACTTCATGGATGGTGCGATTTGAATACCCCTTTTTAGATCACGTAACGCTGTATACGCTGCGAGGCCAGCATAGCGAAGTGCAACAAAGCGGCAGCGCTCTGCCCGTTTTTATGCGCGAATTAGCGCATCGCCAAGCCGTCTTTCCACTCACCCTAGCAGCCGGTGAACAGGTCACGCTGTATACCCGGATTAGCGCGTCCGGCAGTAAGTTTTTAAGCTACGATTTAATGGCTCCTGAGGCTTTTTATGCACAAAATGACCGCCATAATTTCTGGCTTGCGACCTATTTCGGGATGCTGCTAGCGCTTAGCATTTACAATCTGCTGCTGTTTTTTGGGTTGAAAGAGCGGGTATTTCTTTACTATGCGCTGTTTGCGTTCGGCTTTATCTTGGCCATATTGACATTTAATGGCCTCGGTACGCTGATGTTCTGGAGCTTTTTAGGCGATAGCTCTGCACGGTTAGTCGCATTAGGTTTTACCTTTGCCTCCACCATGGGCACGCTGTTTGCCCAAAGTTTTCTCAATACTGATCTCTATTGCCCTCGCTGGCACCGTGCTATTACGTATTTCCGGTGGTACTGCTGGCTGGCGCTTTTTGCTGTATTGCTTTTACCCACGCAACCCGCCCTGCGGCTTATGGACATAACGGGGTTTACGGCATCGTTATTAATGCTGGTGTGCGGGTTGTATTGCAGCTGGCAGCGGGTGCCCAGTGCCCGCTTGTTCGTCGTTGCTTGGTCGCTATTTTTACTTGGCGCCGCCGTTTTTGCCTTGCGCAACCTTGGTGTACTACCCGCTAACTTTATTACGTTACACGGCATACAAATCGGCTCCGCGCTGGAGATGCTGCTACTCTCCTTTGCGCTGGCAGCACGTTTTAACAAGATGAAAAAACAAAAAGAGCAGGCTCAAGCAGAAACCGTTGCCATGCTGAAACAGCAGGAAACACTCTTAGAGGCCAAAGTAGCCGAGCGCACCCTTGCGCTAGAGCGTTTGGCCAATCACGATATGCTGACCGGATTGCTCAACCGCAATGGATTGGCCCGCAGTGCTGAACAAGCGCTAGAGCGCAGCCGCCAGCAACATATCCCGCTATCCCTGTTTATGTGTGACCTGGATCGGTTCAAGCCAATTAACGACGAGCATGGCCACGAAGCAGGTGACTTTGTACTGCAGCAAGTTGCCAAGCGGTTAGCGCACTTAGCCCGTGACAATGACCACTGCGCGCGGTTTGGCGGTGACGAGTTTGTGATGCTTTTTGAAGGGCTATGCGACCCAAAAGCCATTGATGAACTGCGCTGCCGCATCGACCAAGCTATTCACCAGCCGATTAAACTTCCTAACGGCACACTGGTCTGCGTAGGAGTGAGCATCGGCGCCAGCACAAGTCATGGTATTACGACAACGCTAGAGAGCTTAATGCGCGAAGCTGACCAGGACATGTACATGGCGAAATCCTCTCACCGATGCTACCGCTATGGATCTGCTAGGTAACGGCCACTATGCTTTGTACTAAAAAGCTTGCTACAAAGCGATGGCGAGGGCCGTTAAGATGCCCGGCTAGTCAAAGAGACTCATACGCTTCATCACGTTGTCGCGCTTAATTCGCCAATGGTAGAGCGCTCCCGCCACATGAAGCGTCAGTAAAGCGAGAATTGCCCACCCCAAGCGTTCGTGCCACATGAACAACGCTTCTGAAAGCGCCTTATGTTCACCAATTAGCCCCGGCAAGTGCCAGCGAAAGAACTCCACGGGGAACCCACCGCTAGCGGTCGCCGCCCATCCTAGCAGCGGCATGACAATTAATGCCAAGTAAAGCAGGTGATGCACGCTGGTACTGGCAAACCGCTCAAATCCATTAAGAGGCGGATCATGATCCGGAACGACAAACGCCAAGCGGGTAATTATGCGCAGCGTCATCAACAGTAAAAGGGCAACGCCCAGCGTTTTATGGCTGGTATAGAGAACGTTCGTTAACGTATTGCCTACTAAGTTGACAGTCCCCTCATAACCTAAAAATCCAAGTGTTAACCCACTCGCTAAGGAAAGCAGTACAACGCCTGCCACCAACCAGTGCAGTATTCGGTGTGGGTAGATATAGTGATCCAACTCGTGCATTGAGTGCTCCTAACGGCTAATCACGTGAACTCATCGTGTCTGTCATGTGTTAATCGTAGTTCAGCCACGTACGTTGTAGGAATTTATAACGCATCCTTTGGCACCGCCAGCTGTTCCCGAATTAATTCACCCAGTCGGCGGGCAGGTTCTGAAGGCCGGTGGGGGGCACGATGCAGGGCTAGCTCAATCACCGGCAATGCGGGCATCCCACTGCTCTCATCTAATGGCCGTAGCGAAGGGGTCAGCATACTGCGAGTAACAACCACCACGGCTAACCCGGCGGTAACGATAGGCGCAAGGCCCGCCATCGACTGACTCGTATACGCTACCCGCCATGCCCGCCCCGCGGCTTGCAGCGCTTGCTCTGCTGCGTCACGAAACACATCAGCGCCGGGAGAGTAGAGCGCAAGCGAAATGGGGTCGCTCAATGAAGGCTGCTGGTGCGTGCCGACAGCCCAATAAAGCGGCTCGCGGCGGATCACCTCGCCGCCCGGCGAGTTACGCTGACGCGTGACCAGTGCCAGGTCGATCTTAGCGGCTTTGACCTGCTCAACGAGGTGCGCACTGGTGCCGCAAATAACCGTTAGCCCCACCGCTGGGTATAGCTGATGAAAGTAGGCAAATACCGACGGCAGCAGCGAAGCGTAATCTTCGGGAATACCCAGTGTTAAATCGCCCGTGACTTGCTGAGCCTGCATATCGCTCCACGCGTCGTCATTCAGCATTAACAAGCGACGAGCGTGAGTCAGTAAGCGCTCACCGTCTGAAGTGAAGCGTAAACGTCGTCCTTCGCGTTCATGTAAACGAAGCCCTAACTGCCTTTCTAAACGCTGCAGCTGCATGCTCACCGTGGACTGGGTATACGCCAACCGCTTGGCCGCAGCGGTCACGCTGCCGGTATCCGCGATGGCGACTAAGGTGCGCAAAAGCGCCAGATCTAACGTGGGTGCCCGCATACATCACCATTGTTGATATAACCAATCATAAAAGATCGATATTGTGATGAATGATTCCTGAGTATGCTGCGCGGAGTTTATCAAAGGCAAGGAGAACTCCATGTATCGCGCTCATTCAACCGTTGCGACACCCTCTTGGTTCAGCATTATCGCAGCGTTAGTGGCCGTTATACTCTGGAGCGTGGCGCCGCTATTGGCAGCGCTTGCCCATACCTCATCTCCACTGCAACTCACCGCACTGACACTGTTGGCAGGAGCACTTGCCACGCTGCCGCTTAGCCGCAGAGTCCCCATGGCGAGGTTGAGTAAAGGGTGGCAGGTCAGCGTTTGGCTGGGCGTTCCACTGCTTATTTTTGGCGCTGTTAGCAGCTACTTTGTGGGCATGCGTTTGGCGCCTGCCGCAGAAGCAGCGCTCATTACTTATACATGGCCCGTCGTGTTTGTGCTGTTAAGCCAATGGAGTCGTCTAGGAACACTGCGCCTATCGGGGGTCATCGGCGCACTCATCGCATTTTCCGGCGCTGCGTTGCTGCTGCTCCCTCAAGCGCTCAACGAAGGTCTTGGTGGGGCAGCCAACGGCTATGCCTTAGCCCTACTCGCGGCTTGCTGCTGGGCGCTTTACTCTTGGTTAGGCCAAACGGCGCCGGTGGCTTTAACACCGCTGCTGCCCCGATTGCTGCTGGTGGCTTGCGCTATTGCCGCCGCTGCTAGCCTGTTGGTGGAAGGCAGCCCTAAGGCACTGAGTAGCGAAGCCTTATTAGCCGGCATCGCTTTAGGGTTAGGGCCATATGGCATCGCCATGGTTGCCTGGGACAAAGCGCTGCGTTTGGGACAAGCAAGTGTCGTTGGCAGTCTTGCCTATGGCGTACCGATTCTAGCGGCCGCATTGCTAGTAGTCGCAGGCATGAGTGTGCTGGACTGGCGACTGCCCTGCGCCGCCATATTAGTGGTGGTCGGCTGTTGCAGCGCAGGGCGTCGTGAGAGCTGAACGTCAGCGCTTAGGTCGTCGGTTGGATATCTGCTGGCGCGGTGCTCACCTGAAGCTCAAACATTCCGCTGCCGCTGGCACTAAAGCCCCGTGCACTCACGGTATAGGTACCCGGCAGTAGCGATGTCTCCAGCAGAGAATCGGTGCCATTGCCACCATCATCATTGCTGTGGGAAACACCTTCACCGTATAGCTCAATGTAGGTGTCAAAATCGCTCGAGCGCATGGCAAGTGTAACCTGCGTGCTCTCTTCCAGCGTCAGTTCGTAGGTGAGCGGTTCACCGCTGTACCAGCCGTTTAATGTTTCGTTAGGCGTCAAAGCGCCTTCATTGCGTAATTCAATACCGTTAGGCAGATCACGCGGCGTGACGGAAAGGGCAAATAACCCACTGTCGCTACCAAAGGCGGTTCGCGCGGTGACCTGGTAAACGCCAGGGGCTAAGAAATCCGCAATGCGCGCATCCAAGCTACCCGCGCTGTCATCATCTTCGCGGAAATACCCGTTAGGTCCTTCTAACTCTAGGTAGGCATCCACATCGTTTGAACTCATCTCGATTTGGTACATGCCCGCTTCTGCAATTTCTAATTCATAGTGAAGCGCTTGGCCGCTATACCAACCATTTAAGGCCTCACTAGGGGTAATAGTGCCATCGTTACGCAGTTCGCCATCTCCCGGCAATGCTCTAGGCTCAGCGGTTAACGTGAATAAGCCATTGCCATCGCCATAGGCCGCGCGCGCGGTTAACTGGTAATCGCCAGGGGCAAGAAAATCGGTAATTCGTGCATTGAGTTCGCCAGCGCTATCGTCGTCTTCACGGTAGTACCCATTCGGGCCTTCCATTTCTAAGTAAGCGTCAAAGTCATCAGCGAGCATTTCAATTTGATACATGCCGGCCTCTTCTACCGTAAGCGTTAGCTCCCGTGAGGCACCCTCAAGCCAGCTATCAATGGGTGTATCGATGGTAAGGGTATCGGAATCGCTTAGCTCGATGGCGCGGCTATTAATGCTGAACGGGCCATAGCTGTGCTCATCAGCGCCGCTAACCACCACGATGTACTCGCCCCCCTCTTTAATAGGCTGGCGTAGCGTCGGTGCGCTCCCTAATAGTGCTAGCTGATCGTCATACAGTGCCACCACGCCTTGCAGTGCGCCCCGCAGGGAAAACTCGACCAGCGCCCCTTCTTCCAGGTTAATGGCATAGCGTAAAAAGCGGCTGCCATCTTTACCGTTCAATTCGCTGGCTGAGGTGATTTCACCGTTCGCTCGCTCGCCCAGCGTTAAGCTTTCCAACGAATTTTGTGGCTGCGATTCTTCGGTATCAAACATAGAGCCCGTAAACGTTTGCGCTGCTAAAAAACCGACAGCAGCACCGCCAATAGCAACAACAATAAGCGATAAAGGAGAAGACTTAGCCATGGGGCATCCTTATGAGTGGTGATAAGACGTGAGTGATAACGAAACTAAATTATATATTGCTTACATGCACAAAGAGAGCACTTAAAAAATATTGCAGCGCACAAAAACATTGTTTGATTATAAAGCGGCCTGAAGACAGTAACTGACTGAATCCCAAGGCCAACCGCAAAAAATTAAAAAAAACGCAATTATGAAGCTATCTGCATCGATCTTCTTAAAGCTTGCTGACTCAAAACGAGCGCGTTACTATCGGTAAGCCTAAGTAGGCCCTCATCGATCAATGATCCGCAATATGAAAAACTGAGGTACTCCCATGGGAGCCCATAAGCGACTGATTCGAACGAGCTGTTTAGCAGCACTACTAATAGCCTGCACGGCAACGACTGCTGTTGCCCATGAGGTAGAAACCGAACAAGGCGTCGCCTCTTTTTACAGTGACCGCTTTCAAGGCGCTACCACTGCCAGTGGTGAGCAATTTGACCAGCAGGAACTAACGGCGGCTCACCCAAGCTTACCGTTCGGCACCAAAGTTTTGGTTACCCGCCCGGATACAGGACAAGAAGTAGAGGTACTGATCAATGATCGCGGCCCCTTCGTTCAAGGGCGTGTTATTGATCTCTCAAAACGGGCAGCAATGAAACTTGGCATGATTCGCCGAGGCACGGCACCTGTTCTCCTGACCTTGCTCGATTAGTTTTGCTGTTCTGGCCCAGTGCAGATGGCATCGCGAGTTAACGGATAGCACACCCGCAAGTGTGTGATACCCCTTAAACGACAACTCAACACCTTAGACTCATTACACTTAGAAAGGGCGGCTTCCAAGCCGCCCTTTCTATATTGGCGATATCCGCTGCTCTATGTTTTTGCTACCTCGGTGCGCTTTAATAAAGAACGTGGCCTTAATAGCGAACTTGCGAGCATGCTAACAGTCTCTATCCTGCAGGAAGGAGATTCACTTCGCATCAGCAGGAGGCATACATGCAATCACGGTTTTTTACCTTAACTGGCTACCCCACCGGTTTGCCCGAGCGCGAACTGTTCTCGCTACAAAGCCAGGAACTTCCCGACCTCGCCGAAGGAGAAGTCCGCATTCGCAATCACTGGCTGTCGGTTGACCCCTATATGCGTGGCCGAATGACCGGCATACACACCTATGTTGCGCCTTTTGAGCTTGGCCAACCCATGGAAGGCGGTGCTGTAGGAGAAGTCATTGAGTCCAACGACGCTCGCCTCAAGGTAGGAGAGACCGTCAGCCATATGGGGGGCTGGCGAGATATTGCACAGATCTCTGCTGAGGGCGTCACACCGCTACCCGATAGCGATGTGCCTGAACAGGCATATTTAGGCGTTTTGGGTATGCCAGGCATGACCGCCTGGACGGGCCTGAACCTCATCGCTGAGTGCAAACCTAGCGATAACGTACTGGTTAGCGCCGCCAGCGGAGCTGTTGGATCGCTTGCGGTTCAACTTGCTAAAGCGAAAGGCTGCCATGTAGTGGGCATTGCTGGGGCAGCCAATAAACTTGCTTGGTTGGAATCGCTGGGTGTCGAGCCGGTTAGCTACCGTGACCGCACGGCTCAAGAGCTAAGCGATGCCATCAAGCTGGCTAGCCCGAATGGTATCGATGTTTATTTTGAAAATGTGGGCGGCATCTGCCTTGAAGCAGCGCTGAGCCAGCTTAATGAAGGCGCGCGGATTGCCGTCTGCGGCATGATCGATAGCTACAATGCAGAAACGCCGCCCCCTGGCCCTCGTAACCTAGCGCAGCTGGTGGTGCGTAAAGCCAAAATGCAGGGCTTTATTGTGGCGGATCACTGGTCTAGCTACCGCTATTTTCTCAACGAAGTAGCGCCGCAGGTTGCAAAAGGCAGCATCAGCTATAAAGAAACGATTGAGGAAGGGCTTGAAAGCACGCCCGATGCATTTTTAGCGCTTTTTGAAGGCGGCAACACCGGTAAAATGCTCGTCAAGCTAACGTAAATACGGCAAGCGGCAGTAGCATAGACCCAAACAGGGCAGCCCTAGGGCTGCCCTGTTTCTTAAAAGCTCTGTGTTAAGAGCTATGTGTTAAAAACTATGTGTTAAAAACTATGTATTAAAAACCGTACTTTAAAAACTTAGCTCTACCCCGCCAACTACGCTCCGCCCTGGGGCGGGTTCATAGTAGCGGCCAAAAGTACCGTTCAAGCGCACATTGTCAAAATATGCTTCATCAAACAGGTTCCGAATGCCTACATAGGCGTTTAAGCGCGTCTCGCCGCCTACTTGCCAACCATCTCCAAATCGCAGGTTGACCAACCAGTAGCTACCCACCTCTGTCTCATTGGCGTTATCCGCTACTAGGTCACCTACATACTGCGTTTCCAGCGTTGCAAACCGCTCGCCCACCCCTTGCCAAGTAAGCTGGTTCACCCAGGTTTGCTCGGGTAGGCCTGGGATGCGATTACCATCGAAGCGCTCGCTTGGGGTGGCAAAGCTATCAAACTCATAGCGCGCCAGCGTTAAAGCGCTATCCAAGCGCCACTGGTCGGCCAGCTGCCAGCCAAGCGCCAGTTCGAGACCCTCTCGGCTGGTGTCTCCTGCGTTTTGGTAGAAGGTGCGGCCACCTTCATCAAAAGGCACCAGCTCATCCCGAACCCGTACTGAAAATAGCGCCAAATCATAATCCATCGCCAGCGGCGCAATATAGCCACGCGCCCCCACTTCACGGTTCCACGCTTTTTGCGGCTCCACCGCCGGATTAAAACCACCGCCTGCCGGATTGGCAAACTCTGCAAAGGCTGGCGTTTCAAAGGCGGTACCGGTATTCGCGTAAACCTGATGCTGAGGCCGATAGCGATAGCTCAGCCCCGCCGAACCACTCCACTCATTAAAGGTGCGCTCGCCACTTTGGTCGCCATCTTCAACATAGCGGTCATCTACCTCCAGCGTCACGCGGTCAAAACGGGCGCCAAGAGAGAACGTCACCTGCTCAGTCAGTGCCAAATCGCCCTGGGCAAATACCCCGGTAGAGGTCGCCGTTTGCGTCTCTGCCGCCGACTGTTCGCCAACGCTACCTTGAGCGTTGACGTTGTTACGAAAGCGCTCATCCTCTTGGCGCGCTAAGTCAGCGCCCACAATGTAGTTTAGCGGTAGGCTGCCCAAGGTGATGTCGTGGTGATATTCGCTGCTGGCGCCAACATAGTCGCGCTGATAGCCCAGGCGGCTATCACCGACAAAGGGCAGCTGTTGCTCAAAGTCCCGCCGGGCAATGAACCCTTTGAGGTAAAACGCACCGGGGCCTGCGGTTAAGTCTTCGTACTGAAGGCCAAGTAGCTGCTGATCTACGTTTTGCCTTGCATCTAACGCCCTTGCGTTTGGCGCTGCTTGATTACGGCTACGGGCTACTTCGCTCGCGTTGAGCGCGCCGGGGTCTTCGGAGCGAGGATTTTCGAGTAGATTGATTATCGCAGTTAATGCTCGGCCGCTGCCCAACTCACGGCGCAGCTTTGCATTCAATAAGTACCGATCTGTGGAACTTTGTTCCCGGTAACCGTCCACATTGAGCGCTGAAACGCTCACATGGTGCGCCCAATCCCCTTGAGCGCCGCCTGTTTGCACGACTGCCTTACGGTAGCCGTCGCTTCCCATCTCAGTGCGCACACTAGAGCCGGGATCATCGCGACCATCTGCGGTGGTGACATCAATCACCCCACCCGCTGCGTTGCCGTATAGAACAGACGAAGGCCCACGAATCACCTCAATACGCTCGGCGCTGTCCAGATCAATAGCGTCTAGCTGAGCCTGACCGTCTGGCAGGGTATAGGGAATGCCATCGACCATCACCATGATACCGCGCACCCCAAACGGTGCGCGTGCGCCAAACCCGCGAACGGCAATACGCTGCCCTTGAGCAAAATTATCGCGGTTTTGCAGGAACACGCCTGGCACTCTTGTCAGCGACTCATCCAGCCGCGTGCGCTGCTGGCCTTGTGCAATTGTGCCGCGATCAATGGTTGAAACAGCCGCTGGCGTAGCGTAAAGCTCACGCGCCAAGCGCGGGGCACTTACCTCCACCGTGGGCAGCGCTGCATCTTCACTGTTAGGCACTTGCGCCCACGCAGGGCTGGCGAGAAACACGCTAACCAGCAGGAGTGATGGTAATGAAGTCGAAGACATGGCGTCCTTTCCTAGTCAGTATTCAGCGGTGCCTGTAAACACACGCTCTCTGGCAGAGAGACGATGAGAGAAAAAACTTCATACCTAAGTCGCAATAGTTCGCGAAGCGCAACTACTATGACTACACTCACGGTTGTGCCATCAACATATTGATATCAAACCGCTATCAAAACACTGGTTATGCAAGCAAAGGAGGCTTTATGGCATTTACCGCGACGGACCCGATTAAAATGATCTTTGCCGTTATCTTGCCCCCCTTAGGGGTGTTTTTTGAGGTCGGCTTCAAAGGGCATTTTTGGCTGAATATCATTCTGACGCTCTTTGGTTTTGTACCAGGTATCATCCATGCCTTTTATGTCATCTTGAAACACTAGACATACTAGAACACTGATGTACGTTTTTATACGCAACGATTCAACACCGCCTTATTAAACATAAGGCGGTGTTTTACAGTCAGCTGCTTAACGACGCCGACGCATGCAAGCGGCGATGCAAGGCATGCACCTGCTCATCTAAACCAGGAACGGGGCCATCGACAGCCAAACCGGGCACCACCGCATTAATTGGCAGCGTGGCAACGGGCGGTGGCGCTACGCCAAGTTCGGATAGCCAGACACCCAGCTGTTCAGAAGAACTGACGTAAACGATACGACCTAGCCCTACCCAACCATGGGCCGCCGCACACATCGGGCAGTGCTCTCCAGAGGTATACACAGTAGCCTTTGCACGCTCGTCAGGCGTCATATGATTCGCTGCCCAGCGAGCCAGCGAAAACTCCGGATGCTGAGTTGCGTCTCCGCCGGCGATACGGTTGCGGTCTTCAGCTAACACCTTGCCCTCGGCATTCACCAACACGCTACCAAACGGCTCATCGCCTGCATTTAAAGCCTCTTCAGCCAAAGCCACGGCGCGCTTTAGGTAAACCCATTCGTGTTCAGCAATCATAAGACACTCCTCTATTTTGACAACGCCCTTAAGCGGCGGCATTGTCTTTTCAAAGATGTTCTGCCAACGATACCATTTTTAACGGTAGCACTCTGAGCCACCGTAAAAACGCCACTACCTCTGGAGCATCCTCGTGAACACCATCAATCCGAACAAGCTTCACAACAGCAAATGGACGGCCACACAGCCGCGTAATAAAGAGAAGCACTTTATCGTCACGAAGCTCTTGCGCAATGAAGAAGAGCAGGTGGTGGAAGTGGTCATTGAAGCGGTTCACTCAAACCGCGAGATCACTCTTGCCTGGCAAGAGCTAACCGACGCTAGCGTTTGGAAAATGGGATGGAAATAACGATTGTTCAGGCATCCCCTAGAAAATATTCATGAAAGGCTTTGACCCGGCCAAAAAATCGTGGCAATGTAGCGTCAGTTGGTTAGCAAGCGGCATGGTTTCAGAAGTGTACGATCTTTTTCGGCAGCCTGATATTGTATTCCTTGTTTCACCCGCTACTTAAATCTGGGTAATACCAGGAACTTTATTACGGCGCATTAGCGCGAAAGGATCTAGACAATGGCAACTGGCACAGTTAAATGGTTTAACGACACTAAAGGTTTTGGTTTCATCGCTCCTTCTGACGGCGGCGACGACCTTTTTGCTCATTTCTCTGAAATTCAGTCTGACGGTTTCAAAACCCTTCAAGAAGGCGCTAACGTTTCTTTTGACGTTACCCAGGGTAAGAAAGGCCTTCAGGCTTCTAACATCAAGCAAATCTCCTAAGCCCTAAGCTTTAGAGTTTGCTCAGACCCTCCAAGGTCTGGATAACAAGGCCCGCTAATGCGGGCCTTGTTGCGTTTAAGCCCGCCTTGTTTTGTGCCCTCTTTTTGTGCCCACCATAGAGGCACGCGCGTCATACCCGCGTATAAACCACTAAGCGCACATCAACCGTTAGCGTTATGTTATCTAGCGCTGCCGCACGCGCACGTCCTTCAGCACTCGCTCGATACAAATGTGGTGTCATCGCC
Source organism: Vreelandella venusta (assembly GCF_044809155.1). Lineage (GTDB taxonomy): Bacteria > Pseudomonadota > Gammaproteobacteria > Pseudomonadales > Halomonadaceae > Vreelandella > Vreelandella venusta_B. Next base: position 646,732 of record NZ_CP085241.1, on the reverse strand, counting down.
AGCAAATCAGCTACTTTCTCTGCCCCCTCAAGCACTAACGAATAACAATGCGATAGGGTTTGTCGGTGGGCAAAGCCTTCAGGCACGCTTGGCTCCGTAGCACGCTCTGGTTTTAACGTGGGGTAGATCAACTCCCGCAGTTCACGCAAATGGTTTGGCCCTGCTTCAACCTGAAGTAGCAGTCCACCCGGTTTTAATACACGAGCAAACTCCCCTGCGACCGGAAAACCAAACATGCAAAGAACGCAGTCCAGCACTGCCGACTGCACAGGTAGGTGGGCATTGCTGCCGACCACCCAACTGGCTTGATGCATATCTTGCTTGGCAGCAGCCAAAACTGCCCATTTGGAAATATCTAAGCCCATTAATGATAAAGGCGATGAACCGGCCACGGCGCCTGCCAATTTGCGCAGGTAGTACCCTTCGCCGCACCCTGCATCCAGACAGCTATAAGGGGCATGAGGCGACCCCGAAACCACGCGATGCTCTTCCACAACGCGGTTCACAGCCGCTGCGATCGCATCATAATAACCGCCATTGAGAAACCGCTGACGAGCGGCCACCATGGCCTTACTGTCGCCGGGGTCATGGGAGCGCTTGTGCTGAACGGGCAACAGGTTGACGTACCCCTGCTTGGCGATGTCGAAACTATGTCCGACTGCACAGCGCCACGTGCTGCCTAGCGGCTCTAATGGCTCGCCATCTAGCGGGCAAGCCAACGCTTGAAAAGGGGTGCTACTCATAACGATGCAAGCTCATAACATGTACACTCATGAAAAAGTGGGTATATAACTTTAGAAGCGAAGTAAAATCAGCGGCTTATTGCTAATTTTTTATCGTGTGTTTGGCACGGGCAATATCTTTAAACAGCGTGGACTGCCACTGGCGTACCGCTAGCACCGAGGTAGTGCCAAAGCGCTGATGAATGGGCAGCCCGCTCTCTCGTTCGCATAACGCATGAAACTCGTTCGCTAGGCGCTGCATGATTTGCTGCCACTCGGCGTTACCTGCCTGGGAGAGTAATCCATTAAGCACCAGTAACTTTTCACTGTCGCTATCGAAACGGGAGTGAAAAAACTCAGTCGCGATATGCTGCTGGAAAAAGCACTGAATAGGCCCGCCAGGCCGCCAACGAAAATTTGATGCCACGCGCCGCCGAATACGGTTACCGGGTAATAAATCAATTAATTTTAGCCGTTCCAGCGCCAGCAACTGCCGAATGCACTGCGCTTCACTCAGTTGGTACTGATGATGAATTTCATCAAAACTGTACCCATTGATCACACACACTGCGACTAAGAAAAGCTCACGGTCGTCCACAATACTCTGCTCTTGCGCCTGGGTTAGCTCCTGCAAACGGTGCTCTTCTGCCTGCATGGCCTGCACCAGCTCGCAAAACTCTAGGTCAAGTCGGTCGCAAATACGCTCAAGGCGCTCTAAGGTAAGATGCTGCTCGGCGAACAGCCGCTTTACCGAGGCCTCGCTTAGCTCAAGCCATCTCGCCACATCGGCATAGGTTTTACCCTGAGCGCGCAGCTGGCGTTTTAAGGTATCGATTAATGCATTCGTCTGAGACACGTAACCTCCAGACCCTAAAGTAGCGTATAACGATACCGGAAAGCCCATATAACACAACTTTATCTAACCAAGTTGCAGTGATACCCATATGTAACGAAAGTGCCCTCACTTCAGGTTTATAAGGCGACACACCATGCAACCATTGTTGCGCATTGCAGGCGCTTGGCCCTACTTGATTGCCATTTTTCTAAACGCTTTCGTGGATTTAGGGCATAAAATCGTTATTCAAAATACCGTGTTCAAAAGTTATGACGGCACAGCGCAGGTGGTACTGACGGCGCTGGTGAACGGGCTTATCCTACTGCCGTTTATTTTGCTGTTTAGCCCGGCAGGCCACGTGGCGGATCGCTATCCAAAGGTGCGCATTTTGCGGCTTTCAGCCTGGGCCGCGGTTGCTGTTGCACTGGGCATCACCACCGCTTATTACCAAGGCTGGTTTTGGCTGGCATTTGCCATGACGCTACTGCTAGCGATTCAGTCGGCCTTTTACTCTCCGGCTAAATACGGCTTGGTAAGAGGGCTATTTGGCAAGCCGCGCTTGGCGGAAGCCAATGGGTTGATCCAAGCCGTCACCATTGGCGCTATTCTGGCAGGCACCGTGGCGTTTACTGCCCTTTTTGAGAGCAGAGTCTCGCCTGATGCCGAAACGCCAAGTCAGTTGCTGCGCCAAATTGCCCCCTTAGGCTGGCTGCTCGTGCTGAATAGCATCCTCCAAGTCGCGACGCTTTACCGTCTTCCGCTGGATTACACTACCGGCCCAGAGACTCCGCTAACCTGGCAGCGCTACATCAAAGGCGCCGCTTTGAAAGACAACCTGCGAATCATCGCACGCCAACCCGTCATCAAACTGTCTATTATTGGCCTTGCGACCTTCTGGTCCGTGGGGCAAGTGCTGCTAGCCGCCTTTCCCGCTTACGCGAAAGACGCCCTTCGCATCGATAACACCTTGGTGCTACAAGGTATTCTTGCAGCCAGCGGCATAGGGATCGCGCTGGGGTCTTTGCTGGCCAGCAAGCTTTCTCGCAACCGAATTGAAACGGGGCTAATCCCTGTAGGAGCAATCGGGGTCGCGGTGGGGCTGTGGTGTCTGCCGCTCTTCACTACATCCATCGGACAAACCGTGAACTTCGTCTTTATTGGGATGATGGGCGGGCTGTTTATGATACCGCTCAATGCGCTGATACAGTTTCACGCTGCCGATAATGAGCTAGGTACCGTGCTAGCAGCCAATAACTGGATTCAGAACATCGCCATGCTGGGCTTTTTGGTGCTCACTGCGCTGTTCGCATTAGCCGGTGTAGACAGTCTTTACCTACTATTGCTAATTGCCAGCGTCGCGATGCTAGGTGGCGGTTACACCGTCATAAAGTTGCCGCAAAGCTTGGTGCGCTTTCTGCTCAGCTTCTTGATGACGCGCCGCTACCGGGTCGATGTTCACGGGCTAGAAAACTTGCCAGCCCAAGGCGGCGTGCTGTTATTGGGCAACCATATCAGCTGGGTGGATTGGGCCATGGTACAAATCGCCAGCCCGCGCCCAGTACGCTTTGTGATGCTAAAGTCTGTCTATCAGCGCTGGTACCTTCGCGGTTTTCTCAAGGCGCTCGGCTGCATTCCTATCGAACGTGGCAGCGCCGCTGAACATGCCCTGGCCACCGTCGCCGAGCAGTTAAACGCCGGTGAAGTGGTGTGTCTGTTTCCTGAGGGGGCCATTAGCCGTACTGGCCAGCTAGGCGAGTTCCGCCGTGGCTATGAACGGGCCTGCAAAATGGCCAATCCGGACGTCAAAATCGTGCCGTTCTACCTGCGTGGTCTGTGGGGCAGCCAGTTTTCACGCTCTTCCAGCAAGCTTAAAGCGTTGCGTAACCCCCCGCTGCACCGGTCGGTTGTGGTCGCGTTTGGTAAGCCGCTTGCGAAAGACACCCCTGCCGATGTCCTCAAGCGACGCATTTTTGAACAAGCCACCCACTCTTGGCAGCATGCCATCAACGAACTACCTACGCTACCCGAAGCTTGGATACGCAGCGTGAAGCGTCATCCAAGCGCGCGAGCACTGACCGACCCCAGCCGCTCATACAATGCCGACCAAGCGCTTACCACCAGCCTGCTATTAGCAAAACGTATTCGTCAACTTGCCTCTGGGCAAAACATCGGGCTGCTGCTGCCAAGCAGTAGCGCTGGCGTGCTCGCCAATATGGCGACACTCCTAGCCGGGAAAACGCTGGTAAACCTTAACTACACCGCAAGCCAAGCAGCGCTTGAATCCGCGCTTGCTCAAGCGGAGATCGGCACGCTGCTGACCTCGCGCCACTTTATTGAAAAATGCCGGCAGCAAGGGCTAAACATCAGCCGGCTGTTCACCGACATTCAGGTGGTCTACTTGGAAGACCTGCACTCATCGATGAACCGCACTGAACGCCTCTGCACCTGGCTGAGCGTTCGTTTACTGCCGGCGGGGGTACTGAAACGCCTGTTCATCGGCAACCAAGACCCCAACCGTACCGCCGCCCTAGTGTTCATAAACCACAGTGGCGACCGGCCAACAGGCGTAATGCTCAGCCACCGCAACCTGATGGCCAATATCAAACAAACCTCTGATGTGCTCAACACCCAGAGTAACGATGTGGTAATGGGGTCGCTGCCGCTCTTCCATGCCTTTGGGCTAACGGTGACCCAACTGCTGCCACTTATCGAAGGGCTGCCGCTGGTTTGCCACGCGGACCCCGACGATGCGCCTGGCATTGCCAGCGCTATCGCCAAGCACAACGCGACGATCATGTTCGGCACATCACGTTTTCTAGACCTGTTAAACCGCAGTCAGGAAGTGCCTCCACGTATGCTGGAAAGCTTAAGAGCGGTGGTTATCGGCGCAGAATCATTGGATGAACGTGTATGCCACGACTTTACCCGCACGTTCCATGCCCCTATCTATATAGGCTATGGCGCCACAGAAACCGCGCCCGTTGCCACGGTCAACCTGCCTGATGCCACAGGGGCCCATTACCAGCCTATTCAAAAGGGCAACAAATCAGGCACCGTCGGCATGCCACTACCCGGCACTAGCATCAAAATCGTTGACCCAGAACGCTTTGAAGAGCTGCCTACCGGCCAGGCCGGTATAATCCTGATCAGCGGCCCTCAAGTCATGCAGGGGTATCTTAACGACCCAGCCCGCACGGCTGCTGCCATTAAAAAGCTCGACGGCAGCCGCTGGTATGTTACGGGCGACAAAGGATTTATCGATGAAGATGGCTTCTTAACGCTGAGCACATAGCCTGCTCAGTCAACCAAGCAGCGGTGCTGGCCGCTGCCTCTTCAAAAGGGCTGATTAACGATATTCGCTACTATTTATTCACGACTGCTGTTCACCACTATCAGAGGGCTGCTCATCGGCACTGTTCGCTTCCTGCGAACGCTTGCCTTGTCCTTCTCCGCGTGCAATATCCTCATGGCTGATAACCATGATTTCTCTGGGCCACCACTCTGGATGGTTATCGCGGATAAAGGCTAGCAGTTTCTCGCGTAAGTTCATCTCGGCCGTCCAGCCCGCCATGGGGTCAGATGTCATTAAATAGCAGGTGATGGTTTGGGCTGTCCCCGTTTGTGCCGTCACGTAACAGAGCAGCTTATGGTGTTCAACAACGTTCTCCTCCTCTTTGGCAAATTCGAGGAATTTATCTCTTAACAGCCCTATATCGGCGCTTAGGTGAAGCGTTAGCACCAGGGATCGGTACAATTTTGTGCTCTTCACCGACAAATTATCGAAAGGCTTAGAGGTAAAGTAGGTGACGGGAACAATCAAACGTCGTTCGTCCCATGATCTCAGTCGAATATAGGTATAAAAGATGCCTTCCACATAACACCACTCACCCTCAAAGATCACTAGGTCGCCAATACGGATAGGTTTGGCAAGCGATAACTGAAACGAGGAGAGAATATTGCCAAGAACCGTTTGCCCCGCCACACCCACTAATACGGCCAATACGCTGGCAGACGCCAGAATAGACAAGCCAAGGGTTTCGAAAAGCTGGATTTGGCCTAGGATGTAGATAGATACGCCGGTTACAGTGATCAGAATAATGGCGCGGCGCAATGCATATAGCGAGGTTAGCAGCCGTCGCTGATCTTTAGGCTTCGTGTCATCAATTTCCCCCACCAAGCGTCGCGTTAAACGCAGCATAATCGTATCGACAAAACGCAGCGCAATAGTACCTGCCCCCCAGGCCATAATAGAGATTAACAGCACGCGGAACGTTGTCGTCGCAATTGCGGAGAACGATACGACGTAGTCCAGCAGCATCTGCGTTACCAGCGACATCACAATCATCGCCATGGGCACGCCAATTTGATCGGCAAAAATAGTAGACACGCCAGAAGGTAGAATGCGAGCCACAAGCCCAACAGCGTAGTAAGTAATCACTCCCACCATGCCGATGACGATTAAAAAAATCGGGATCGCTAACCACTCCCAGATTTTTAACATGCCAAACTTTGCCTTTAGACGCTCGGGAACATAGCGTTCCAACATCGAAGGCCCATACTCTTCGTAGAGAGTCGGAATAAACGTCACGCTCTCTGGCATGACTAACCACACTGGATCTTCTTCACCCACGCGGTAACGGCCCAGCCGAACATCGTAGGCCTGGTCGTCTGCGGTTAGGGCTGCCAGTTCAATGTTGCGCTGCGGCTCACCTGCCTGCGGGTTCTGCCCGGAAGGGTCTTCAATCACCGCGTCTTGACGGCCGGACATATTAGATGCGTCCAGCCACTCACCGCGCTTTAATACCTCAGCCAACTGCTTAGCGAGTTCGGCGCCCTGAGCCTGCTGTTCGCTTGGGTCAATATCGTTGAGGTTAAGCAAATGCGCGGCTGCGGCGTAATTCTCGCTTTCGGTGAACGCTAAAAAGCTGCGAACCATTTCCCGTGGCGACATCCGCCCCACATCCTCAGGCACATCGCCTAGCCCTGTGTTAAGCGCATCAATAGCGAACCATCGTTCATTCTCGCTCTCATCTCCTTGAGATTGCGCCGCGCAAAGGCTAGAAAAAGTAAACGTGACGATCAGTACTATCCATACGGGCCATGAGCCATTTACTTTCATACATGCCTTTTTATTTAAGGTGAGCCAAGTTTACATTTGTCCAGTAACGCCCCCCCCACAAGCCTGTCTTTAATAGCGGGCCTTCCATGGCGGCGGTTAGACCAAGTACAGCCCACCATCGTTGATCAGGCAAGGCGCACGGCGACGTCGCCGCCCGTGACACATTTGTGAATGTTGCGCGATACACTCTATACCTAACTCTCTAACTCTATTTCCCAGCGAACCTTCCGTGATATTGCGCAGCGAAGATGGTCGTTGAATCTCTCCCTCCATTTGGTGACACTCCCTCACAGGCTAGAGCCAGGAAGCTATGACACGACACGTACTGATTATTGAGGACAACCCAGGCATCAGAGAACTCGTCCGGATGCACGTGGCCGAGCTGGGCATGACCCCCCTGCTCTGTGAGCGGGGGGATACTGGGCTGGCACGCTTTCGTGAAGGCGGGATCGACTTAGTGATTCTCGACCTGATGCTACCCGGCTTGGATGGGCTTTCCGTATGTCGCGAGATCCGCACCGGCCCAGGCTACGTGCCGGTACTGATGCTGACGGCAAAAAGCACCGAGCTTGACCGGGTGCTGGGCCTAGAAATAGGGGCCGATGACTACCTCACCAAACCCTTCAGCGTGGCAGAACTCTCGGCAAGGATAAAAGCCTTGTTTCGGCGCGTGGATGCCATGTCGTCTGTTGCGGTTACAGAAACCCGCAGTGATGAGCTGACCGCCGATGGCCTGCGGATCGATCCCGCACGCCGACGAGTGTTTATCAAGGAGCAGCCAGTCGAGCTCACCGCACGCGAGTTTGATCTACTTTGGCACTTTGCCAGCCATCCGGGGCGGGTATTCAGCCGTGCTCAGCTACTAGATACCGTGTGGGGCTACAGCCACGAAGGCTACGAACATACCGTCAATACCCACATCAACCGCCTGCGGGGAAAAATCGAAAACGACCCCGCACGGCCGGAATTTATTCAAACCGTCTGGGGAGTGGGCTACCGTTTCCGTGAGTAAATTATGCTGAAAACACTCTATACCCGGCTCTCTCTCGGGCTGTTTTTACTGCTGCTGGCCGTTGGGCTGCTGTATACCTTTATCAGCCTCTATTCGCTGCGCGGGTACAGCGCTTCGGTCAGCCAGGCGTTGCATCAGGATTTGGCGCAAACCTTAGTGTCCGACAGAAATTTAGTCAGCGACGGCGGCCTTAATCCAGGCGCCCTGGAAGAGCTTTTCTCCCTGTATATGGCCATCAACCCCAGCATTGAAATCTACCTATTGGATTTAGATGGCACTATTCTCTCCTACTCGGCCAACCCCGCGCAGATCAAACGTAACCACGTGTCGCTAACCCCAATACATCAACTGCTAGCGGACAGGAGCCTTTACCCGCTACTTGGCGATGACCCCCGCAGCCACGACCGACAGAAGGTCTTTTCCGTTACCCCAGTACCGTCGGCGGACAATCCACAAGGGTACCTTTACGTGGTATTGCGTGGAGAACAGTACGATGCGGCGGAAACCATGGCCCGTGGCGGCAAAGTGCTTGAGATGAGCGCCTGGGCGCTACTGGTGAGCCTCGCCGTCGCGATGATAGGCGGGTTGGCGATCTTCCACCTGCTAACCCGCCGCCTGAGATCGCTTGCGCGGCTAGTGGCGGAATTTGAAAACAGCGATATGCGCCAACCTCTCCATCTCCCTTCAGAGGCTAACGAAGCGCATTTCAGCCATACCCGATGGCGCAACAAGCGGCCAGTGGTGCGTGACGAGATCGACTACCTGGGTGCCTCCTTCGACGATATGGCCCGGCGGATTGCCTCTCAAATTGAACAGCTCAAAGAGAAAGACGCCCAGCGCCGCCAGTTGATCGCCCAGGTGTCTCATGACCTGCGTACGCCGCTAGCCTCCATGCAAGGCTATATCGAAAGCCTAAAATTACGGCGTGACCGCTTAAGCCCCGAAGAGCAAGACCACTTTCTCGCTATCGCTCTCAAAGAGGGCCGCCGTTTAAGCCGCCTAGTGGATGAGCTTTTTGAGCTTGCCGCGCTTGAAGCAAGAGAGAAACAGCCGGTACCAGAACCCTTCCCACTGGCAGAACTCGTCCATGATGTGGTCCAGAAACATCGCCCAGCCGCCCATGAGAGCCAGTTAACGCTCACGCTCAGTGGCGACCCGGAACTGCCTATCGCCTATGCCGATTTAGCCATGACGGAACGCGTGCTAGATAACCTGATCAGCAATGCCATTGCTTACAGCCCTGCGGGTAGCGGTATTAACGTAGTAGTGGGCCAAACTGGGGGCGAACCTGAGGTATGCGTAAAGGACAGCGGCCCGGGCATTGCAGAGCAAGACCTTGCGCATATTTTCGAGCCTTTTTATCGCGGCGACACCTCAGGCGGCGCTGGTCACGCAGGCTTGGGGCTTGCGATTGCTCGCCGAATTATGATGCTTCAGGGCGGTGATATCCGCGTGGAAAACCTGGCCACCGGCGGCGCCTGCTTCTGCATACGTTTGCCGGTGAAAGGTGCTAAATCGCCCAGCGTTATAAATACGTAATAACCTTGAGAGTTATCTGTGATAACTCTGATGCAAACTGATTTTATATTCATCCCAACCGTTTTCCCTTGTGGAGGCATCCCGTGCTTATCAAGATTGCCAAACCCAGTGACCTACGCGAATCCGATGTAACGCCGGAATCTATTTACCTCTCCAGGCGGCGTTTTATGGGCGGCATGGTGGGGCTAGGCGCGGGCCTCGCCCTCTCCGGCAACGTACACGCCAATGCCGATTACTCAGAGGTGCCTGAAGGCGATGGACCTGCATGGCTAAAGGAAAAAATCAGCGACACCCAGTGGCGCGCCATTACCCCGAGCAACCCCGACAAAGACAAAATTGCCCCCTTCGATGATGCCAGTGGCTACAACAATTTTTACGAGTTCGGCACCGGCAAAACCGACCCCGCCCGACATGCTGGCAGCCTGGAAACCCAGCCCTGGAGCGTAGTGGTGGATGGCGAAGTGAATAATGGCGGGCGCTTTACCCTAGAAGACTTTGCCAAACCCTCTCAGTTTGAAGAACGTATTTACCGCCTGCGCTGTGTCGAGGCGTGGTCGATGGTAATTCCCTGGCTGGGCATTCCGCTTGCTGACGTTATCAAACGCGCCGACCCCACCAGTAAAGCCAAGTACGTCCGCTTTGAAACCCTGGTCGACCCTGAACAGATGCCTGGGCAGCGCTCTTCGTTTTCACTTATCGACTGGCCTTACGTGGAAGGCCTGCGCTTAGACGAAGCCATGAACCCGTTAACGCTGCTGGCCATGGGTATGTACGGACGCGAATTGCCCAACCAAAACGGCGCTCCTTTACGGCTCGTTGTACCCTGGAAGTACGGCTTTAAAAGCATCAAATCAATTGTGCGAATCTCGCTGGTGGAAGAACAGCCGGTCAACTCCTGGCAACTCATTGCGCCCAATGAATACGGCTTCTACGCCAACGTGAACCCAGAAGTTGACCACCCCCGCTGGAGCCAAGCCACCGAGCGTCGGCTGCCCAACAGCCTGTTTAACCCCAATACCATTGATACCCTGATGTTTAACGGCTACGCCGATGAAGTCGCTGACATGTATGCGGGGCTGGATTTGAGGGCAAACTACTAATGGCCACGCCCAAAAAATGGCTAGTGTGGCGTGTCGGTGTCTTTCTGGCGGCGCTCTCGCCGCTGCTGTTCTGGAGCTGGCAGGTGGCTAATAACGCTGCTGGCCCCGAGCCGGGTAACTATTTACTGCTGAATATCGGCATCGGCGCGCTGTGGATGCTACTACTCACGTTAAGCCTTACCCCGCTCACCAAACTTACCCGCTGGAAAGGCTTTGCACTCATCCGGCGCCAGCTTGGCCTGTGGACACTCGCCTACGCTACCCTGCATATGCTCTGCTATGTGCTGTTTATCCTAGGCCTTAACTGGGCGCTGCTGGGTAGCGAGCTGGTAAAGCGCCCCTACATTATTGTGGGCATGCTGGCGCTGCTTGGCCTTGCCGTTCTGGGCGCCACGTCCAACCGCTGGTCGATGAGGCGCCTCGGCAAACGCTGGAAGCCGCTGCACAAATTTTCCTACCCCATTTTGGGCTTGGTGCTACTGCACTTCTTTTGGGTAGTTCGCGCAGATATGCAAGAGTGGGCGATGTATGCTGCTATTGCGGCGCTCATCATGGCCACCCGCCTGCCCCCCGTTGCCCGTACGCTGCCTAAACTACGCTATCGGCTCAGCCGTGGTTAACGCTTAGGGAGCAGCAACGCCGCATAGAGACATTGATTTCAGCTTGTGTAATGCACTGCCTCACTATAATTTACTTCTATCAACGGCTCTGTATTGCTGCGTTTTATATCGCTTAACGCTTGAACAAAACTGACAAAGGTGTCGTCTATGCCCCCCGCCGCCCCCTCACACGCTCCATTACTGCACCACCATGGCCATGGCGCTTGCTGCTGTGGCTCACCGCTGCTTCAGCGCTTCCATGAACGCATAATGGCCGAGATCACCCGTCGCCAATTACTTGGTGGTGCTGCTGCGGTGATGGCACTTTTTGCGGGCCTACATGCTCCCATGTCGGTCGCTAACCAACCCAAGCGACAAGATGGCCCGCTACTGCTGACCAACCTTGCCCTGTTTGATGGCAACGGCACCGCGCTGCGCGACGGCGTGACCGTGCGCATCGAAGAGGGCCGCATCCACGCCATTTTGCCCCAGGACGCCCCCGCAGAAGGCGCCGAAGTGATTGATTGCGGCGGCCGCGTACTCATGCCGGGGTTGATCGACGCCCACTGGCACACCACCTTAGCGGCGATTAGCCAGGTCGCCGCCATGACTTCCGACGTGGGCTACGTGCATTTGGTGGCCGCTCAGGAAGCAGAGCGCACGCTGATGCGCGGCATTACGTCGGTGCGCGATGTGGGCGGGCCTTCGTTTGCGCTAAAGCGCGCTATCGATGAAGGCATTGTGGCCGGGCCGCGTATTTTTCCTGCTGGCGCCATGATCTCCCAAACCTCTGGCCATGGCGATTTCCGCATGCGCCATGAAGTGCCTCGGGGTAGCACGACGCCCTTGAGCGAACAGGAGCGCCAAGGGGTAGCCGCCATCGCCGACGGCGAAGCCGAAGTGCTTCGGCGCACCCGTGAGCAGCTGATGCTAGGGGCATCGCAAATTAAGTTAATGGCGGGCGGCGGGGTCGCTTCCACCTACGACCCACTAGACAGCACCCAATTCACCGAGCGCGAACTACGCGCAGCGGTTGACGCAGCGGAAGACTGGGGCACCTACGTTATGGTGCATGTGTATACCCCTCGAGGCATTCAGCGAGCGCTTAGGGCTGGCGTTAAATCGATAGAGCACGGCCAACTGGCCGATGAAGAAACCGCCCGAATGATGGCAGGCGAAGGCGCGTGGTGGAGCCTTCAACCCTTCCTTCAGGATGAAGATGCCAACGTTTACCCCGATGCCGCTCGTCGCGAGGCCCAGCGCCAAGTGGCAGAGGGCACCGTGCGGGCTTATGAACTTGCCCAGCGTTTCGATATTAAAACCGCCTGGGGCACCGACATTCTGTTTAGCCCGCAAAATACGCCCAATCAACTGCGCCAGCTAGCCAAGCTCACCCGCTTTTACGACCCCTTAACGGTGCTGGCCATGGCCACAGGGCGCAACGGCGAACTGCTCGCGCTTTCTGGCCCGCGGAACCCCTACCCCGGCACGCTGGGCAAAATTGAAACAGGCGCGCTTGCCGACCTGCTCCTAGTCGATGGCGACCCCACCCAAAATCTTGATTTTCTACATGATCCAGAACGTAACCTACGCCTGATTATGAAAGGTGGGCGCATCTACAAAGACACCCGATAAGGATAATCATGATGCCTACATCACGTTCACTGGTTGCCGCCATTGGCCTGATCGCTGCAGGCGTTGCCACTCACTCTCCTGCGCAGGAAAACAGCTGGCGTTATCAGCTAACTCCCTATGTATGGATGACCGGATTATCCGGTGACGTGCGCCCACTGGCCAATGCCCCCACTGTCAGTACCTCGCGCTCGTTTAGCAACGTAATGGATGACCTGGAAGGCGCGTTTTTTATGGCGGGAAGCGCGCGAAAAGATCGCTGGGTGCTGTTTGGAGATATTACCTGGGCCTCTCTTAGCCATGAGAGCATGCTGCTGCCAGGCGTTGCGGTAGAAGGCAACCTACGCCAACGCTCGCTCACCGCTGCCGCCGGTTATCAAGTGGTCAGCACGCCGACCCAGCACCTAGACCTTTTAGCAGGCGCACGCGCTTGGCGGATCGAAGCCAGCGTAGACGCGCCCGCCTTAGGGGTGAGCGCCAGCACAACGGAGCGCTGGATAGACCCACTGCTTGCCGCTCGCCTGCGCTCCACCTGGTCGCCTAAGTGGTCAACGCTGGTGCATATTGATGCCGGCGGTTTCGGCGTGGGTTCTGATAACACCTGGCAGGCGCTAGCCACCGCCAATTACCAGATAAACGACGCTTTTCACCTCTCAGCAGGCTTTCGGCACTTAGCCGTAGACCGCGACGAAAACGGCACTCGTGTCGATGTCTCAATGAGCGGCCCACTACTCGGGGTTACTTGGATGTTTTAGCCAGCCATGACGTTATATCCACGCTTTTGCAGCTAAAACCCCAACAACCGCTTACGAACAGGCCGAATAGCGACCAGCACCAGGATAGCTAAGGCCAACCACTCGACAGAGGCCGGTAGCAACTCCTGCACTTGGCTGGCCTGTTGAACCGGGTCCCATCCCGTCATCGCCAGCCCCTTATCAAACACCCAGCCGATCAACACCGTCACCAGCAGAATACTGACGAGATAAACCGCCAAGGCCTGGTTTCCAAACTCACGCCGCAAAATGGCCAGAGTAGCTAGGCTCGTTACCGGGCCAGCCAGCAGAAAGACTAACGCCATTCCCGGTGAAATGCCCGCCATCAGCAAACCCGCAGCCACCGGCGTGGCTACCGTCGCACAGATATACAAGGGAATGCCGATCACCGCCATAAGAAGCAGCGCCAGCAGCCCACCCGAAAAACCTACCAGGGTTTCTGGCGGCACAAAGGTCACCAGCACCCCCGCCAGCAATAAACCGGCAAACATCCAACGGCTGATGTCATCCAGTAAATCACTGAAGGCATACTTCAACCCTGCAATTACCCCCGTCGCCTCAGCAGCAGCGCCTGTTTCATCGCTGACCTCTTTAGACGCACAGCCTTTAGATGCGCAGCAGCTGCTAGCGGGGGTGCTTTTGGGCAGCGCAGCCTGGCCGGTAAAGCCCACCAGAATGCCCGTGACGATTGCGGTTACCAAGGCGCCCAGCACCCGCGCCAGCGCCATTAAGGGGCCTAACAGCACACTGGTGATGAGCATTGAGTCCACGCCAACGCCGGGGGTACTAATCAAGAAAGACGTGGTTGGCCCACGGCCCGCGCCACCCCGGTGCAAGGCCAGCGCAGTGGGAATCGCCCCACAGGAACAGAGCGGCAACGGCATGCCAATCACCGCTCCCCGGGTAATGCTGCCCAGCCCACGCCCCCCCATCCAGCGCTGTAGTAAGTGTTCCGGCATCCATGCCTTAATCAGCCCTGCGATCACCAACCCCAACAGCAGCCAGGGCGCAGCGGTTAAGGCAATACTCAACAGCTCATTGATCAGCGTCATCGTCGGTTACCTGCTTGTTAACTCACAAAGTAACAGCTAGCCTAAACCCTGTAACCGTTACAGGGTCAAGCTGATGAAACGCCACTATCGTATTGGTGAAGTTGCCAGCCGCACCGGATGCTCGCCGGAAAGTATTCGCCATTATGAAAAGCTCGGATTACTCACACCACCACAGCGGGGTGAGCAAGGCTATCGCTCCTATGATCAAGCGGCACTGGAACGCATTGGCTTTATTCGCCACGGCCGCAGCCTGGGGCTAGACCTGCACAGCATTCAGGAACTGTTAGCGCTTTCCGACAACCCCGACACCGACTGCACCGCCGCCGATGACATCGCCAGCCGCCATCTAGAACATTTGGAAGAACGCATCGCTGCCTTACAAGCACTGGCAGGCGAACTGCGCCAAGTGGTTCACCAATGCCGGGGCGGCAAGGCGGCTAACTGCCAGATCATTCAAACGCTGTATGACCACCAACCCGCGTGTACTGAACGGGGCTGCGGAGACGTGAAGGCGTTATAACCCTTGCCACGCCGACGTTCAGCCAACCGCCGGTAACGGTGATGTCAGCTCTTAAAAAGGAACGCCGCATGATCGAGACACGGGAAGAACTCGACGCTATTAAAGCGTCATGCTATGCGATGGTGACCAAAAGCGCAGGGATCTCGGCGGGCGCCGCCGTTGTTCCTATTCCTGGGCTGGATATCGGCTCAGACGTCGCCATCTTAATGCGCCTAATTCCTAACATTAATGCCCAGTTTGGCTTAACCCCCGAACAAATCGAAAGCCTGGATACCGAAACCAAACTCTTTGTGATGACCACCATTTCCAATACCGGCAGCAAGTTAGCCGGCAAGTACATCACCCAGAAATTAATCGTCACGCTGCTGCAAAAGATGGGCGTTAAGGTCGCCGCCAAGGGAGTCTCTAAGTTTGTGCCCTTCATTGGCAGCGCCGTTGCAGGCGGTATCAGCTTTACCGCCATGAAATACATGGGCAATAGCCATATCGACGATTGCTACAAGATTGCCCTCGCCACGCTGGAAAATAAGCCGCTAACACCCAGTACGAAAGCGCAGAGCGACCCCGCAGCCAACGACCCCAACAATATCGATTAAACCCATCGCTGCAGGCAGCGTGTGTTGGCAGTGTTATGCTTTAGCCGCTTTTGATCGTGTTGATAGTCCGCCAGGAGAAAGGAATGCCCGCTTACATTGTACTAACCCGTGAACACACCCACGACAGCGAAGAAATGCAGCGCTACAGCGAGAAAGCGAAAGCCGCCCGTGAAGGCCACGATCCACAGCCGCTTGCCTTTTATGGCGATTTTGAAGTGCTGGAAGGCAGCGCCATGGAAGGGGCAGTGATTCTACGCTTCCCCGACATGGCCGCCGCCCGCGCTTGGTACGAAAGCCCCGCCTACCAGGAAGCCCGCAAGCATCGCTTTCTAGGTGCTGATTACCGCGTGTTTATGGTGGAGGGCCTCGAAGAGGCTTAATGCACTTTTAGGTGACCGGCTCGTCACACCCAGTTAGCGCTGGTGGATGGGAACACCGCCAAAACGTTTGAGAACTGCAGAGACTTATTCGGCTCACTTATTGAGCCGAATAGCCGCTCTATTCGGCTCAACCAGGTGGTTAATCTCACCTTAGGCGTTGGGCAGCATAATCTGCCCGGTTAAATAAGGCGCTACACGGCCTTTAATCATTACCCGCTCATCTTCTACCACACAGCTAAGTGCGCCTTTACGTGCACCGCCTTGGCGGGCAGTAAGCGCTTGCTTACCCAAACGCGCCGCCCAGTACGGGGCAAGCGACGTATGCGCCGAGCCAGTCACCGGGTCTTCCTCCACGCCCACCTTGGGGCCAAACCAACGGGACACAAAGTCCACATCATCGCCTTTCGCGGTAACCGCCACACCCCGCCCCGGCAGCTGTTTAAGCCGCTGCATATCCGGTGCAAGGCGCTCAATCACGCGCACATCTTCAACGACCACCACAATGTCATCTGAGATTAAGAGTGCCTCAATCTCGATACCGCCGAGGGCTGCGGCGACCTCCGCGTGCATGTCTAGCGGTGCGAGCGTTTTCGCGGGGAAATCCATCGCCAGTTCATCGCCCTCACGCTGCACTAATAGCGGCCCGCTACGCGTTTCAAACTGCAGCGTTTCAGCACTATCGCCCAGCACATTAAAAATGACCCACGCCGCCGCCAGCGTGGCATGGCCACACAGATCCACCTCCACCGAAGGCGTAAACCAGCGCAGGTGGTAGCCCGCTTCAGTCGGCACAAAAAACGCCGTTTCGGAAAGGTTGTTCTCCGCGGCAATGGCCTGCAGCAGCGTATCATCCAACCACGCATCCAGCGGGCACACCGCCGCTGGGTTGCCTTCAAAGGGCTTTGAGGCAAAGGCATCTACTTGGTAGAGGTCGATTTTCATGGGGCTCAACTTGGCAAATAAGCGTTTAAAGGTAGCAGTATATCAATACTTAGGAGACTGATTGGGCTTGCCCAAACACCACGGCATAGCGTGTGCTGCGCCCGCCGCCGGGCAGCTTGGAAAGGCAGCCTTTCTCCAGCAGCTCTGCCAGATCCCGCGTGACCCTGCGCTTAGCTTACGGAAAATTCTACTTTTGAACACTCTGGTTTTTCGGGGGGATTATCACATCTAAAGCATTAGCTGCAGTTCGCAAAGATTTTCGCACCCTGCTAACAAGCCTGAAAAAGGCCGATAGAAATTTTAGCGGCTAAAATTTAGGTCGTAGCCCAAGGAGGCTGAAGCCCCAAATCACTGTAAACACCTTCCAGTGGCTCAAGATCAAGAGGCCATTTTCGATGCAATGAAGCACGAAACCTTTTTGCAAGGAAGTATATTAAAAGAACAAACGGATGCCTAAACTCTACCGAACCGGTTTGTCTCTCTTTAATCTTTTCACTTACATAGGAATAATTTGGATCTTCAAGGAAAGCTAAAAATTCATCCGTTGAAGTTTTTTGCAATAAATCACTAATTGAGTTAAGTAGATGGTCCGCACTCTTACTATCATCAATGAGCTGGATGTCACCAAGACGTTTTTTTGCTTCGGTGTTGATGACATTCTTCCATGCATTTATATCGGCCGTCGCATTTTCTAATAATTTTTTTGCATTACACAATAAATCATCAGTAGTTTCCATCAGAGCCATACTTTTTGCGAATGTTCTGTGGACCTCTGGTGAAGCCGCTATATTGCCTTTATAGATAGTATCATGAGCAAGCTCCGCATAAGCATGTTGAAGCAAAGTCCTTAATTGCACTTCGCAGGGGGTGCCTTCATTTATTTGAATGCCTTTATACTCAATATCCCTAGCAGCGTAAACAATATAGTGAACAGACTGATAATCAAACAATCTCGGATCATCACCCTTCCACTCATCAAATTCTTTATCCTTTGAATAAGTCCAACCTGTAGCTTCTTCAACTATATTACACAACAGCTCAAGTTGAGATGTTAGCAGTACAACAAATCGAATACCTGCTTTATCAGTTATTTCCTTGTAAGGGTCTTTATACTTGTTACGCTTCCTGATAAATGCCTTCGTAACCAGCGAGTCTACCTGTTTTACTCTTTGAGATGGTGGTATTTTCACCCATTCCAAGTACGCACTTTTTGTTCCCGCATGAGACAAAATACTGGAATCAATTTCAGTCAGTACAAAGTCGGCCCACGCTTTATACATGGGCAACTCAGTTTCATACAACTCGATGAAATCGTCGCGCTCCATTATTCTTGCTCAGTCAGCTTACCCTGTATTCTCAGGGTAGTATGTTCATCAGTAACGTCAAGAACCTGAACCATTTCTTCAAAAGTATCTGCTGGAGCTGTCAACTTAACGCTGGAAGAGAAATTCATTTTACGATGTTGCAACTTCCTCTTAATTAAAGAGTTATCTTTAACTATTGCATTTGTTGGAAAATTCTTACTTTCCATATAAGAAGCATAATCATCTCTTAATTCCTCTTCCATGAATTGGTCAGCAAAACCACTAGTCTGTATTGTGTTGCTCTGATCAGTTTTCAGGTATGTATGTAGAGCTTGTTGAAGATCGACCTTACTTTCTGTCGACAGATCAGAATCATTAATGAAATTTTTTGTATATTCAAAAAAGTCCCGAGTTCTCTGCTCTGAGTTTTCAGGAATTCTTAAACCCAAGAAACCAGAATAAAAATACCTTGCAGCCTTCCTATCATCTTTTGCCTGGATATTACTATCAAAAACATAGGCTTCAAAGTCGTCAGCATTTCTAATTTCATTGCCAACACTTTCCCTGCTTATTTCAACAAATGCGCCAACCTTGTAGAGTTTCGCTTGAGGGGTAAGTATTAAGTTGTCCAAGTAATCCATGACAACCTTATCACCCTCTTCTTTTCCCACAAACCCTGCTTGCTGCTCCGCTTTAATGATGAACAAGCATCTCTTATTCGCAGCTCCAGCAGTTCCATCAATAATTACTAAAGTTCCACCAGGCCAGCTCTTGCTTGTATGGGCGGTGGTATGCAATTCAGCAATTTCTACTGAATTTTTTATAAAACTAGCATCGTCATCAGTTAAGAGTCGGGTAGCACAATGAAAACAGCTAGCAGCGCCATCCTGAGCTATGTCCATTTGCAAGCTGTGGGAACCATTACCGAGTACACTGCTGATACGCTGTTGTAGCTTATCTAAACCAGTAACAGCTAACTGCGTTAATACACGACTAGGAAACGGATCAACACGCCCTTCATCGTTAGGCTTATAGACATTGTGTAAAATTATTCTGTGGAAATTAAGGTTGTCAAATGTAAAAGTCATTAAAAATCGCCACTCCCTGCAGTATTTTTTATTTAAAACCACCGGCGTTAAGAGACCCAATCATCTATAATGTCCGCCCAGTCTTGCAGCATTGATACACACTGCTCTCTATATTCTGCCTTGTTATAAACAGCCCTAACACCTTTTTGTTCATGAGCTAAGCATTTCTCAATCCAGTCGGTATTATAGCCAGCTTCATAGAGCAAGGTACTTGCTGTACGCCTCAGATCGTGGGGCCCAATCTTGGCAAGGGACTGCCCTTCTTTCTGAGCTAGCTTGTAAGTCATCGTCATCACCCGGTTCAGCGTGACACGGCTCATGGGGACGTCAGAATCGTAGCGTGACGGCAGAACATAATCCGATCCACCGGAGAACGTCTTCAAAGCGATGAGAATATCCATGGCCTGCCTGGATAGAAACACCAGGTGAGGGTTTCTCCGTTTCATCCGCTCCTTGGGGATTGTCCAGAGCGCTTCGCTGAAGTTGATCTCACTCCAGATAGCGTTCGTCAGCTCGCTTTTTCGCACCATCATCAGCAACAGCAGTTTGACCGCTGCTCGGATCTATGGTGATGTGCCAATACGCCCCATGTACTGGTACATGATCCTGATTTCTTCGGGCGTCAAGGTTCGATCTCTTGGCTCAAATCTGGCAATGCTTGCTGGCCTCACCAGGTCTGCCGGGTTCTCAACCTTCTGGCCTCGCTAAGTCGCCCAGCGGTATACCTGGATTACAATCTCACGCGCACGAACCGCCGTAGCAGGCGCACCGCGCTCTACGATGGCGTCGGTTAGTGCTCGCAAGTCCTCGTGGGTGATTTCAGTCAGCTTCTGATTGCCGAATTTCGTTTCCAGCTCTCTCGTAGAAACCGAGCGGCGCATATCACGTGTAGAATCGGCCATCTGGTAGCCACGTAACCACTTTTCCGCCCAGGCACCAAAGATTTCAGCCCCTTTAACACGCGCCTTGTCTCGGGGCTTCTCCTTCGCTGGGTACTTTCCATCGGCGACCATCCGCTTGGCTTCACCAAGTCGCTCATGGGCTTCTGCCAGAGTGATACCCCCAACGCCATAGCGGCCAAAGGTGATTGTCTCTTGCCTGCCATTGATCGAGTAGTTGTAACGGAATGAGATAGAACCGGCAGGAGTGACAGCCACATAGAGGCCATCCCGGTCATTCACCTTGTAGAGTTTATCCCTCGGCTTGAGGTTGCGCAGCTTGGTGTCGGTCAGCATGAGTCTTATCATTCTTTGATTCCAATACCATACTGGAAGATCATCCGAAAACCAGGCCATAAAACAAATAAAAACATATAGTTAAATAACTTCGATACCATAAACACACAGGATCAAGCAGCATGGTATCGGCTATCACTCATGGCATCATGTCTCGATAATACCACCTTGGATACCATGCTCAAGCGGTGCTTCCCGCTGCCATCAATTGCCAAATACTGCCAGACGAAAAAAAAAGCCCATGTAAACATGGGCTTAATTGTCATTTAATGCCAGTTAGTACCAGATAGTGCCTAACGTGTAATCACTCCCACTCAATAGTAGCAGGCGGCTTACTACTCACGTCATAAGTCACCCGCGAAACCCCTTCCAACTCATTGATAATACGGTTGGACACCTTTTCCAGCAGCTCGTAGGGCAGGTGCGCCCAGCGGGCGGTCATGAAGTCGATGGTTTCTACTGCGCGTAGCGCGATGACCCATTCGTAGCGGCGGCCGTCGCCGACGACGCCTACGGATTTCACCGGTAGGAACACGGCGAAGGCTTGGCTGGTTTTTTCGTACCAGCCGGAGGCGCGTAGTTCTTCAATGTAGATGGCGTCGGCATCACGCAGGATGTCGGCGTAGTCTTTTTTCACTTCACCCAGAATGCGCACGCCCAGGCCGGGGCCAGGGAACGGGTGGCGGTAGACCATATCGTAGGGCAGGCCAAGCTCTAGGCCGAGTTTGCGCACTTCGTCTTTAAACAGTTCGCGCAGCGGCTCGACTAGCTTGAGCTTCATGGTTTCCGGCAGGCCACCCACGTTGTGGTGGGATTTGATCACGTGCGCTTTGCCGGTTTTAGAAGCGGCGGATTCGATCACGTCCGGGTAGATGGTGCCCTGGGCCAGGAAGTCGACGCCGTCGATTTTGCTGGCTTCTTCATCGAATACGTCGATAAAGGTGTTGCCGATGATTTTGCGCTTGGCTTCCGGGTCTTTCTCGCCTTCCAGCTTGCCGAGGAACAGCTCTTCGGCGTCTACACGAATCACCTTCACGCCCATGTGCTTGGCGAAGGTTTCCATCACTTGGTCGCCTTCGTTCTTACGCAGCAGGCCGTTATCGACGAACACGCAGGTTAGCTGGTCGCCAATCGCTTTGTGCAGCAGCGCGGCCACAACAGAAGAGTCGACACCGCCGGAAAGGCCCAGCAGTACGTGGCGGTCGCCCACTTGCTCACGCACGCGCTGTACTTGGTCTTCGATGATTTGTGCAGGCGTCCACAGCTTTTCGGCACCGCAAATATCCAGCACGAAGTGCTCAAGAATGCGCTGGCCTTGCAGGGTGTGGGTTACTTCCGGGTGGAACTGTACGCCGTAAAACTGCTTCTCTTCCCAGGCCATGGCGGCAATGGGGCAGCTCGGGGTAGAGGCCGTCACGGTGAAGGTGTCAGGCACTTGGGCGACTTTATCGCCGTGGCTCATCCACACATCCAACAACGCTTTGCCGGTAGCGGTATCGACGTGGTCTTTAATGTCTTTGAACAGCGCGTTTTCAGCATCGATTTGAATTTGGGCGTAGCCAAACTCGCGCTGGTTGGAGCCTTCCACTTTGCCGCCCAGCTGCTCGGCCATGGTCTGCATGCCATAGCAGATACCCAATACCGGCAGGCCCATTTCAAACACGCACTGCGGGGCGCGGGGGGAATCCAGCTCGGTGACGGATTCCGGGCCACCGGCCAGGATGATGCCGTTAGGGTTGTATTCGCGAATCTCTTCTTCGGTGATATCGAAGGCGCGGATTTCGGAGAATACGCCGATTTCACGTACCCGGCGGGCGATCAGCTGGGTGTACTGTGAGCCGAAGTCGAGAATCAGAATCTTATGGGCGTGAATGTCACTCATGGCAGGGTCTCGGTTAAGCGGTGCGGGTGCCGCTGGTAAGGCCAAAAAGCAAGCGGCGAGCTGCAATGCTCGCCGCGCCATTTAATGAAACGTGCTGGTTAGCTCACCCGGTAGTTGGGAGCTTCTTTGGTGATCTGCACGTTGTGAACGTGGGATTCGTTAAAGCCAGCGCTGGTAATTTGTACGAATTCCGGCTTGGTGCGCATTTCTTGAATATCGCGGCAGCCGGTGTAACCCATGGAAGCGCGCAGCCCGCCCATCAGCTGATGAACGATAGCGGCCATCATGCCTTTATAGGGTACGCGGCCTTCAATGCCTTCCGGCACCAGTTTCTCGGCGCCTTCGCTCTTGTCTTGGAAGTAGCGGTCGGCGCTGCCCTGGTTCTGGGACATGGCGCCCATGGAACCCATGCCGCGGTAGGCTTTGTAGGTACGGCCTTGGTAAAGCTCGACTTCACCCGGCGCTTCTTCGGTACCGGCCAGCAGGCCACCCACCATCACCGCGCTTGCGCCTGCGGCGATGGCTTTGGCTAGGTCACCTGAGAAGCGAATGCCGCCATCGGCGATCAGCGGAATATCAAACTCTTTCAGCGCTTCTGCCACGTTAGAAACCGCGGTGATTTGTGGAACGCCAACGCCCGCCACAATGCGCGTGGTGCAAATGGAGCCGGGGCCGATACCAACTTTAACCGCGTCGGCGCCCGCCTCGGCCAGCGCTTTGGCGGCAGCGGCGGTGGCGATGTTGCCGCCAATCACTTGAATATTGGGGAAGTTCTCTTTGATCCAGCGTACACGGTCAATCACGCCTTTGGAGTGACCGTGGGCGGTATCCACAATAATCACATCCACACCGGCATCGGCTAAGGCAGCAACGCGATCAGGCGTTTCCGGGCCGGTGCCTACGGCCGCGCCTACCAACAGGCGGCCATCGCTATCTTTAGCCGCCATTGGGTAAGTGCGGGCTTTTTCGATATCTTGGAAAGTCACCAAACCGCGCAGGTGAAACTCGTCATCGACGATCAGCATTTTCTCAATGCGGTGTTCGCGCATTTTGGCTTTGCTGGTTTCAAGGTCGGTGCCTTCTTTAACGGTAATCAACCGCTCGCGGGGAGTCATGATGTCCGCAACGCTGTCGCCGTGGTTGGGCTGGAAGCGCATATCGCGCTCGGTCACAATCCCGACCAGGGTTTCGCCTTCAACCACGGGGAAACCAGAGAAGCCGTTCTCACGTGCCATCGCCAGCAGGTCGTCCAGCTTCGCCTTGGGGCTAACGGTCACCGGGTCTTTTACAATCACGCTTTCGTGCTTTTTAACTTTACGCACTTCAGCGGCTTGCTGGCTCATGGCCATGCTCTTATGGATAATGCCGATGCCGCCTTCCTGAGCCATCGCAATTGCTAGACGCGCTTCGGTAACGGTGTCCATTGCAGCGGAAAGCAGCGGGATATTGAGTGAAATATTGCGGGTCAGGCGGGTTTTGAGGCTGACATCCTTGGGCAGAATATCGGAGAAGCCGGGAACGAGGAGTACGTCATCGAACGTAAGTGCTTCTTGGGCCATACGTAGCATAGCGGCAACACCCTGATGGAAGAGGAAGTGGGGCGTGGAAAGTTAATCCCCTATTATAACGTTTGGAGGGGTGTGCCAGCAATGCGATGGGAGCATATACAAAACAAGCAGCCCCCCTAAAGGGGGCTGCTTGTCTGTTTCAACCTAGGCGACGTTAGTCTAGCGCGCGGTCATCGGCCTCGCTGGGAAAGTCGAGATCTTCCAAACGCCCGGTTACCGCTGTGGCAATGTTGGCCAAGTGGGAAGAAACCCGCTTGTAGTGGCGCGCGAGCAGCGAGTACGCCACGGCCTCATGAAACTCAACCGCCTCTTCTTCACCCAACAGCGCTTCGATGAGGTCATCACAGATTCCGCCGATGTCGCGGGCAGCCGTGATGATACGGTGGGCTTGGGCTTCGTTTGAGTCTCGTGTAGCCGCGATGAGCTCTTTAAACAGCCCGGATAAACGCTCGGAGATCTCATCCAAGGGCTTTTGATAACGATCCACATGAAAGCCTTCACTGTAAAAAGCGCCAACTTCAAAGACGTTTTTACAGTAATCGCCAATGCGCTCGGCATCTTTTGCAACGCTCATCAACGCCAAGCAGATAGCCACATCGTGGCCGGGATTAACGGTCAGGTGGCGCAACACCTTACGGCGGATGGAGCGCTCAAGCTCGTTGACCGCCACATCGCGTTGATAAAGCGGCTGGCGCACGTCTTCGGCCGGCACCGTGCTGTAAAGCACCTCGTTAGCACGTGCGAACATCCAGGCACCATGCTCCAGCATTTTGGTCAGATCCGCGTAGGCCTGATCAATGCTGGTTTCCGAGGTAAGCGCACTATAAAGCTGTTTGAACATGATAAACCCCTCGGTTGGCCGCGCTTAGCGCAGGCGCATGAACAATTCGGTTAAAGTAATGCCGACCACCGGCACCACCAGGAATACGCCGATCAGGAACATAAAGGCGTAGCGGATCTGTTTACCAGCCAAGCGGCCATACCAAGTGGCAATGCGCAGCGGAATCACCCGAAGCGGCCACCAAATGAAAGTACCGGTTAAGTTAAAAATAACGTGAAACAGCGCCACCGTCATCGCCGCAGCGATAGGATTAGCAGTCGCCGCCAGTACGCTGGTAATCGTGGTACCCAGGTTGGCGCCCATCATAAAGGGTAGCACTCGACGTAGGCGCACCACGCCCGCTCCCGCCAAGGGCACCATCAGGCTGCTGGTAATAGAACTCGATTGCACCAGCACCGTAGACACCACCCCGACCCCGTAGGCCCGCGCATCAGTACGGAAGAAATAGGTGCGGAAGAGGCCATCCATATGGCGCAGCAGCGCACCACGCAGATTCTTCACCATAAAGACCAGCGCTGCGAACATCAGCAGCAGGCCTAACCCCGCGACGAACAGGCCAGCCGCCGCCACGCTGGGCATCAGGGAGGCCCCCAGCCAATTAGCGACATCAACAATGGGGGCAGTGATTACCTTAATGGGACTACTGGGCTTGGCAACTTCCTCCAAGCCAATCAGCTCCGCTACCCAACCGGCTAGCCGTGTAAAGATGCCGTAACCATTCTCATGGAACATTCCCGTCAGCCACTCCACCGGGAAGATCAGCAGAACCGTGAGAATATTGAATAAGTCGTGCATCAGCGCCGCGGTGAACGAGCGGCGGAAGTTGCGCTTGATCCGCACGTTTGCCAGGGCCACGATGACACCGGTAACGGCGGTGCCGATATTGGCGCCCATGATGGCAAAAACGGCAGTGCCCAGCGTCATCTCGCCGCTAGCTACCAGGGTAACGATCAGCGCCGACGTGAACGACGAACTCTGCACCACCATGGTGACTAAAACGCCAGCCATTAAGGCAATGAAGGGGTTTGCGCCAAGCGCAAAGGCACGGGTTAGCAGGTCGCTATCGCTACCAAACGTGCCCAGACCCGAGCCCAGCACGTTAAGTGCGGCCAAGAACAGGTACAGGCACAGGCCAGCGTAAATACCGCGCAACCACGCGGGCACCTCACGCGGCACCTCGCGAGCTAGAGCAGGACGATCGGTTGAAGGTCCGAGATTCGACATAAGTGGTCTGCCGTGTTGGTGGACAATCTATGTATGACGCTTTGATGACAGTTTTGTGTCGGCGAGCAACGTAACACGGTTATGTGACAATTTGATGACGAAAACAAAACAATCTAGTGAATAATCGAGGAACGACGCTCTATTCCTGTCCCCATCACAACGACCATCAAAACGACCAGCGCAAAGACCATTGCTGATACACGTTGTCGTATTGTCTAATGATCGTCTCCCTTCATTATTGACCGCACCGCAAGCGTTGGATGACACCTGCCTCCATGAGCGCCACAAACAGCACCATCTTCTCAGTCAGCGAACTCAACCTCAAGGCGCGCAAAGCGCTAGAGCGAGACATGGGCGAAGTATGGGTTGAGGGCGAGCTGTCTAACGTTTCTCGCCCCACGTCGGGGCATATTTACTTCACACTTAAAGATGATCGCGCGCAAATACGCTGCGCGCTGTTTCGTCAGCGGGCGCGGTTTGTGGCCGCTCCCATGCGCGATGGCGACCAGGTCAAACTACGTGGGCGTGTCTCGTTATTTGAGCCGCGGGGCGACTACCAATTAATTGCCGAAGCAGTGCAGGCAGCGGGCCTAGGCGAACTATTGGCCGCCTTCGAGCGCTTAAAAGCGCAGCTGGAAGGCGAAGGGGTGTTTGCCAATACCCGCCCCCTGCCCTTTCCACCCCGCAAAATTTTGATTTTAAGCTCTGCCAGCGGCGCGGCCATTCGCGATGTACTGGCCGTACTTGAAACACGCTGGCCGTTGGCGGATGTGACGCTGATTCCGGTGCCTGTTCAGGGGGCTGATGCGGCACCTGCGATGATTTCCGCGCTGGGGCTGCTGAACCGCCAAGCACGCCTCGACCCCGAGCAGGATCTCGTGCTGATTACCCGTGGTGGCGGCAGCCTTGAAGATCTGTGGGCGTTTAATAATGAGCACTTGGCACGGGCGATTTTTCACTCCCGCTTGCCGGTGATGTCGGCGGTGGGCCACGAGGTGGATGTCACCCTAGCGGATTTTGCGGCGGATATGCGCGCCCCAACGCCTTCCGCCGCCGCCGAGCGCTTAGTGCCGGATCAAAATACCCTGAAGCGCCAGCTGGAACAGGCGGAAAGCCGCCTGCACCGCGCCATGCAGGCTCGCCTCGAGCGCGACAGCCAGCGCCTGGATACCCTGCGCGCCCGCCTTCGCCACCCCGGCGAGCAGCTTAACCGCCAGCGTCAGCACCTCACCGCCCTTACACAGCGGCTGCAGCGCGCAATGCAGCACATACTTCTCCAGCAACAAGCCCGCGTAACGCAGTTAGAAAGGCGCCTAGCCAGCCAGGATATGGCCCGGCTATATCGCGCTGAGCAGGAGCGTTTAGCCAGCTTACAGCGCCGCTTGGGCAGCGCCATGCAGCGCGCCTTGGAAGCACGGCAAGTGCGCCTCAACAGCGCCGCCCGTGAATTAAACGCGGTTAGCCCGCTTGCAGTATTAGGGCGCGGCTACGCCATCGCCCAGGACGAAAAAGGCCACATTATTCGCCGCGCAGACGACACCACTCCGGGACAGAAGCTCTCGCTGCGGCTAGGTGAAGGAAAACTCAGCGTGGAAGTAAAGCGGCGCTACAAAAAGTAGCGCCGCACAGGTCTAAATCGGCCAGTCCGCGTTTATTTGCGCTCTTTCTTGTCGGATGAGTCGTCGCTATTGGGATTAACATGATGCGTATCCGGCATCGGGTTGGCGTCGTCGTGATGGTCATCACGCTGGTCTTTTTTAGGATCGTCTTTATCGGGATGGGCGCTTGCAGCAGAAAGTGCGGTGTTCATATTACCTCCTGATCCTTGGTGGCGGTCGTTAGTGAATAGCGTTAACTCTGTTGAGTGTTGCCCCTTCACTATAGCTGCTAAGGGCGTTCTTTCCATGAAGCGCCCGACATGATGATGAGATGGCTCCGCTGCCCGTGGTTAAACCCACAGTGCTAATGAGGCTGCAGCAAAAACGGCAGCGCCTCCTCCAGCAAGGTATCGGGTATTTCTTCGGCGATGTAGTGGCCGCAGGGAAGTGCTTTGCCGTCAACCTGAGTGGCCACGTTGCGCCACTCAGCAAGCGCATCGAAACACGCATCTATTGCCCCGTCGGCTCCCCACATCACCTTGAGGGGGCAGGTGAGCAGCGTGCCTGCATCAATATCCGCTTGGTCGTGGATCAAATCAATACTGGCGCTGGCGCGGTAGTCGCCACAAATTCCTGTGGCGGCGCCGGGAAGCGAGAGGCAGCGCTCATACTCCGCCAGCGCTTCTGCAGTAAAAGGCGCCATGCCTGCACTGCGCGCTCCCATCACACTTTTTAAATACTGGGCGGGGTCACTGTTAATCAGCATTTCCGGCAGCGGCTGAGGGCGAATGAGAAAAAACCAGTGCCAGTAGGCGCGCGCAAAGGCTTCATTAGTACCGCGATACATGGCCAGGGTGGGGGCAATATCCAATAGCACCATGCGCTCAACGCGCTCCGCGTGGTCGAGCCCCAAACGGTGGGTCACCCGCGCCCCGCGGTCGTGGGCCAGCACCTTAAAGCGCTCAAAACCTAACGCGCTCATCAATGCGGCCATATCGTTGGCCATGGTGCGCTTGGCGTAGTTGAGATGCTCAGGGTCGTCGTCGGGTTTCGCACTATCGCCATAACCGCGCAAATCCGCAGCCACAACGGTAAAGTGTTGGGCCAGGGTATCCGCCACTTTATGCCAAATAACGTGGGTTTGCGGATGGCCGTGAAGCAGCAGTAACCCAGGGCCGCTACCGCCTAGGCGATAGGCAATATCCACGCCGTTAACGTGGCGTGTGTGCTTCTTAAACCCGTGAAACATACCCTCACCCCACTGCATACGCTGGCGTTATTGCGCCAGCGATGTTTCAGCGCCGACGGGCGTGTCGGCCTTTAATACCTGCTCAAACAAAATCGCCTCAAAGTGCTCCATCGGTGCGACGGATTTGAGCGTTTTTGCGCGTAAAATTGCGCCTTCCCAACCAGAAAGCACAAAACTTGCCAGGGCGTCTGGCGCGATAGTCGTGTTGACGGCGCCCTCGGCTTGCGCATCGCGCAGGCAGGTCACCAGGCGTTTCTCCCAGCGCTGGAACACAAGGTTAAGCGCATCGCGGAAAGTATCGCTCTGGCCGGAAAGCTCTTGCCCCAGATTGCCAATTAAACAGCCGGTTGTATGATCGCATTCGCGCATGTGCGCGCGGCCAGTGGCAAAGTAGCGGCGCAGCCGCTCTAAAGGCGGCAAGGTGGCGTCTTCAAGCAGCATGGCCAAGTTATCATCGTACTCCGTGGCAAAGCGCTCTATCACCGCCAAACCAAAATCTTCCTTGCTGGAGAAGTAGTGATAAAACGAGCCTTTGGGCACACCGCAGGATTTTAGAACGGCATTAATACCCGTCGCGTTATAGCCCTGTTGGGCAATAAGCGCAGCGCCAGTTTCGATTAACTTATCGCGGGTCGCGGTGTTTTTTATCATGTGACGTAGACCAGTAGTCTAATGATGTTCAAATACAGTGAGCAGGCGTTCTTTTTTACGACGCTATTAGGTAACGCCATACTGGGCAAGCGTGTTGCACGCAAATTGCACATTACTTACCTAATCGCTGCTTAGGAATCGTAGATGCTAGCATGATACGCCTAATGACCTGGAATTTTCGCCCCTAGCCAACGGATGACGCCCGTTAATGACCCCTTCTCGCTCTTACGCTTCACATCAACAAGGCCGCATTCGTTTCGGCGCCCTAGCCGCGCTGCTGGTATTCGCCGGCGGGCTGGCGCTGGCCTGGTGGATTATTAGCCAGCCGCCCCGCGTTGAACGGCGACCCCCGCCGCCAACACCACCGCCGGTTGTCGATGTCATCAGCGTAGAAGAGCGTCTCCAAGCGCCGCAACTCAGCGGTTTTGGCCGGGTAGAGGCTGAAAAAGCCACCCAGCTGGCCAGCCGCGTTGCTGGCCAGCTGGAACGTTTTGGGCCAGGCGTCCTCCCCGGTCAAGTGGTGGAGCAAGGCGCCCCGCTGGTGTATATCGACCAAGCAGACTTACAGCTAGCGCTTGAAGACGCTGAGGCGCAGCTGGCCAACGCCCAAGCGCTGCTCGCCTTAGAACAGGCGGAACAGCAGCGCGCCCGCAGCGAATATGAATCCTTTGGTCGCCAGCTTTCTACCGAACGCCGCGCCCTGGTACTGCGCGAACCGCAGCTGCGTCAGGCGCAGGCGCAGCTTACCCAGGCCCGCGTCGCGCGTGATCAGGCGGCATTAAATCTAGAGCGCGCTACGTTAAAAGCACCCTGGCGGGCCATGGTGCAAGAGCGCTTAGTCGGCGCGGGCAGCCTGCTCAGCCAAGGCACGGAAGTGCTTAGCTTGGTGGGGGTTGAGCAGTTTTGGGTACGCGCTTCGCTACCTGGAGAGACCTTAGCGTGGCTTCAGCCCGGCGATGCCGTGACGCTTACCAGCCAAGGCTGGCCAGAAGGCGCCTCACGGGAAGGCAGCTTACTTTCGATTTTGCCCAACCTGGAGGAGAACGGTTTACAAGCGCAGCTGCTGATCGCAGTCGATGATCCTCTCGCACTTGAGAACGACGCACTTGAGAACGACGCACTTGAGAACAGCGCTCTTGAAAACAACGCCCCCGCCCTGCGCCTGGGTGATGTGGTGCGCATTACTTATCACACCACGGCCACAGAAACGCTGATTGCCCTGCCCTCTGCGGCGCTGCGCCCTGGCGAGCAGGTGTGGTGGGTCGATGAGGATGAGCGCTTACGCAGCACCACCGTTACGCTGGCCTACCGCGGCCAGGAAGAAGCGCTGGTACGCAGTGGCCTAGCGGCAGGCCAGCGCGTCGTAGTGGCCGGGCTTGCCCAGCCTCGCGAGGGCCAACAGGTGCGTTTGCGCCAGCGGAACGCCCCGCCTGGCCAAGATAATGGAGCCACCCAATGACCCGCCGCGGCCCGCTGGCGTGGATGGTCGACCACGGTGTAGCGCCCAACCTTTTGATGGTTCTGTTTATCGTTGGCGGCCTCTTTGCGTCTTTCGCGATCAAAAAAGAGGTCTTTCCTGAGTTTGAGACGGAAATTGTCCAAGTCACCATTAGCTACCCCGGCGCCACGCCGGAAGATGTCGAACAGAGCCTGCTTCTGCCTGTAGAAGCGGCCATTGCCAATGTTGAAGGCATTGATGAACTCACTGCCAGCGCTAGCGAAGGCAGCGCCAACGTTAGCGCGACGCTGACCGATGGCGTCGATGTCATGCGCGCCTATCAGGATATCCAGCAGGCGGTGAACGCGATTACCACCCTGCCCAGTGCCGCCGACCCGCCGCGCTTCACCCTAGCGGGCCGCTCGCGCAGCGTGGTCAGCCTGCAAGTCTATGGCACGGTGGGCTTGGCAGCGCTCCACGACGCCGCCGAGGACGTGCGCGCCGAATTGCAGGCCACCAGCGGCATCTCCCGTGTCGAGCTCTCCGGCAACCGAGATCGCGAAATCCAGGTGCACCTAGACGACGAAGCCATTGAACGCTATGGACTGGACCACCAACAGTTAGCCAGCCGCATCGCCGCTGAAGCGCTGGACTTAGCCAGCGGCCAGCTCACTACCGCCGAAGGTGAGTGGCTGATCCGCTATCAAGGGCGGCGCAACAGCGCCACTGAATTCGCCCAGCTGCCTATTCTAACCACTGCCCAAGGCGCCCAGGTTGTGCTGGGTGATATCGCCAGGGTGAGCGAGGGCTTTGCTGAAACCGACCGCGAAGAGTTTTACAACGGCCTGCCGGGGCTTTCGGTGGATGTTTACCAGGTAGGCACTCAAACCCCCACCAGCCTTTCCACAGCCGTGCACGACGAGCTTGAACGGCTGCGCACTGCGCTGCCAGAAGGCGTGAGCCTGGACGTGTCCCGAGACAGCTCCGAGGTGTACCAAGACCGCCTTAGCCTGCTGTTGAAAAACGCCTGGATGGGCCTAGCGCTCGTCATGATTCTGATGGCGCTGTTTCTGGAAGCACGGCTGGCGTTTTGGGTAACGCTGGGTATACCCACCGCGTTTTTAGGCGCCATGCTGTTCCTGCCATGGATGGGCGTCTCGTTGAACCTTATGTCGATGTTCGCTTTTATTATCGCGCTCGGCATTGTGGTAGATGACGCCATTATGGTGGGCGAGAATATCTACAGCTATCGCGAGGAGGGCTACTCGCTGCGCGATGCAGCGGTGAAGGGCGCGGGGGAAATCGCAGTGCCACTCACCTTTGCCATCCTGTCTAATATCGTGGCGTTTTTGCCGCTGCTGTTTTTACCCGGTTTTTTAGGGCTGATTTTCGCCACGGTGCCAGTGGTGGTGATTACCGTCTTCTTGATCTCCTGGGTAGAAGCGCTGTTCATACTTCCCGCTCACCTTGCCCACAGCCGCAAACCGCGCCAAACACCGGCGTGGCAGCGCCCCCTTGAAGCGGTGCGTCAGCGCATGCAGGGAGGTTTGCACCACTTCACTTACCAGCAGTTTGAGCCATTTTTGCAACGCGCACTCAACCAGCGCCTGCTCTCAGTAGCCCTTGGGGTGGCGATACTCTCGATAGCCCTGGCCTGGGCAATGAGCGGCCGGCTGGGATTTTCACTCATGCCACGGGTAGAGTCCGACCAAGTGCAAGCCAGCGTGACGCTCCCCATTGGTAGCCATATCAGCATTAGCCGAGAGCTTAGCCAGCAGCTGCTAAACGCCGCTGAACAGCTTAGCGAGCGTGAAGAGACGCTCAGCTTTAGCAGTTCGCGGAGCCGCCTGGACGGTGAAAGCCTCTCGGTGCGCCTGGATATCGCCAGAGAGAGTCTAGACGCTTGGCCGCCTTCCCGGATTGCCGGGGAGTGGCGGGAGCTCACCGGCGATTTAGTCGGCGCGCAGTCCGTCCGTTTTGAGTCTGACGTTGGCGGCCCTGGCAGCGGCGCGGCGCTGAGCCTGCGCCTCTCTCATCCCGACACTCTGGTGCTAGAAGCCGCCGCCACCCGGCTGGCAGAGCTGCTGGGCGAGTACGGGTTAACCGATATCGACAGCGGCTTGGGCGACGGCAAGCCGCAGCTTGAAATGCGCCTTTCCGCCGAAGGGCGAGCGCTGGGCTTAACCGGCAGCGACCTTGCCCAGGCGCTGCGCGGCCCCCTACAAGGCGCCACCGCCGTTGAGCAGTTTATAGGACGGCGGGAAGTTAGCGTGGAAGTCCGCCTGCCCGAGCAGGCGCGCGACAGCTTAAACGAGCTTTATCGCCTGCCCATACGCACCCCCGATGGGCTCAACGTGCCGTTATCACGGGTCGCCGATATCACTCTCAGTCAGGCGTCCAGCAGTTTGCAGCGTATTGATGGCCGCCGGATTATCACCGTAACCGCCGACACGGAAGGCGACGCGTCGATTAACCAGGTACTCGCCACCCTTCAAGAGGACGTTTTCCCCACCCTGAGCAATACCTGGCCGGGGCTTGAGGTCAGCATGGGCGGGCGCCAGCAGGATACCGCCGATAACCTCGCCACCCTGCGTACCGCCATGTGGTTAATGCTCGCTGCGCTCTATGCACTGCTCGCTATTCCGTTTAAAAGCTACCTGCAGCCGCTGCTGGTACTCGCCGCCATTCCCTTTGGCATTGTGGGTGCCGTAGCCGGACATATGATTATGGGCTTTGGGCTTTCGATTATCAGCCTGCTAGGCATGCTGGCGCTCTCCGGCGTGGTGATTAACGATGCCCTGGTGTTAATCGACTACGCTAATCGCAAACGCCGTGAAGGCATGGCCCCACGAGAAGCCATCGTGGCCGCCGCGACGCGGCGCCTACGCCCGATTATGATGACCACGTTAACGACTTTTTTAGGCCTTGCCCCAATGATCCTGGAAACCTCTCGCCAGGCGCGCTTTATGATCCCTATGGCGATTTCGCTGGGGTTTGGCATGCTGTTTGCCACGGTTATCTTGCTGGTGCTGGTGCCCTGCCTTTACCTTGGCCTTGAGAACCTGCGCGAACGACTGAGCAAGCCACACTCGCCAAGCCCAGAAGGAGCACGTTAATGAAACGGCTCGCGTTACTTCGCCAGTGGCAGCCTTCGCGGCTCGGGTTAAAGTTGTTTGTGGTGATTTTGAGCGTCAACGTCGCCATTGCGGCCAGCATGTTTCTCGCGGTCTCCTACAGCATCGATCGCGGCTTTTTAGACTACCTGAACCAAGCCCAAGAGCGACGGGCGACGCTGCTCGCCGACGGGCTGATTACCCGCTGGGAAACCCAAGGCAGCTGGGAGTGGCTGGAACAGTCCCCGGAACGCTGGCCGTTTATTGTGCGTTTCGAGCTTGGCCAGGAGCACCGCGACCGCCCCTCCTCGCTGGGCGAAGCGAGTGATTTTGCCCTACGCGACGCAGAGGGCAATGACGTTATCGCACCGAGCGGCCGTCGCCTTGGCCCGAGTGAATGGCGCTGGCTCACGCTCTATAGCGACATGACGGAAAACGGCGATAACCACGCCATTGGCGCCCTTGGGTTTCGCCCACCGCAGCATATGATGGAGCGGATGGAGAGCCGCTTTTTAGAGCGCCAGCAGCGCAACCTGGTGGTAATTGTGGTCTCGCTGGTGCTGGCATCCTTACTGCTGGCGGGAGGAATCTCCTGGTGGTTAGGCCGACGAACCCGCGCCTTAGCGGGCGCCACCCTGCGACTCACCGAAGGGGATTACCACACCCGCCTGGCGGTTAAGGGCCGTGACGAACTTTCTCGCCTCGCGCGGGACTTCAACGTACTAGCGGCCACCCTGGAGGCCAGCCGTGACGCCCGGGCACGCTGGGTTTCCGATACGGCTCACGAACTGCGTACGCCGCTGGCGGTGCTGCGCGGCGAAATTGAAGCGATGCAGGACGGCATTCGCCCTCTCGACCAGGAGAACCTTGCCTCGTTAGCCCAGGAGGTCGCCCAGCTTGAGCGGTTAGTGACCGACCTGCGCCTGCTCTCCCAAAGCGATGCAGGCGCGCTGGATATTCAGCTAGCGCCCATGAACTTAAGCGAGTGCCTGAGCGGCCGCTTAGCCGATGCCGACCGCTGGCTTGAGGAGAGCGGCTTAGCGCTGACAACCCAAATAAGCCCTGAGGTGATGATTCGTGGTGATGCCCAGCGCCTGCGCCAGCTATGGAGCAACCTACTCGATAACAGCTGCGCTTATACACAGCCCCCAGGCGAGTTGCAGGTCACCTTACGCAGTGAGCACTCACACGCGGTCGTCACATGGCAAGACAGCGCGCCGGGCGTGCCCGAGAGCGAGCTGACCCGACTCACCGAGCGCCTTTACCGTGTTGAGGGCTCGCGCAACCGCGCCAGCGGCGGCAGCGGACTAGGGCTGTCCATTGCCAGTGCGCTGGTAAGCGCCCATGGCGGTACGCTAAAGGCCAGCGCTTCGCCCCTGGGCGGCCTGAAGTGGACGCTGCGCTTCCCTCTCTTAACGTCTACCCCTATCTAGCGAGCTGACGATGACCCAACAAGATACGCCCCGCACCCCCTCATTACTGATCGTTGAAGATGAGCCGAAAATTGCCCGACTAATGGCCGACTACTTAACGAGCCACAACTTCGACACCACCATCATTAGCCATGGCGACGACGTTATGCCGTGGTTAAGCCAGCACGTACCAGCCCTGGTGCTGCTGGACGTTATGCTGCCGGGTAAAGATGGCCTAACGCTCTGCCGGGAAATTCGCCAGCAGTGGCCGGCGCTGCCCATTATTATGGTCACCGCCAAAGTAGAAGAGGTCGACCGCCTGCTAGGGCTGGAGCTGGGTGCCGATGACTATATTTGCAAACCGTTTAGCCCCCGCGAAGTAGTCGCCCGAGTGAAGGCCGTGCTACGCCGCAGCCAAGCGGCAGTTGAGCCGACGGAGGCGGGGGGCCAAGCGCCGGTCACGCTGGATGAAGAGGGCTGGCAGGCATTGGCCCACGGCCAAGATTTAGGTCTCACCGCGGTTGAGTTTCAGCTGCTTCGCGTAATGATGCAGTCGCCGGGGCGCATCTTCAGCCGCGAACAGCTGATGGACCACATGTACCGCGACAACCGCATCGTTTCCGAGCGCACCGTGGACAGCCATATCAAAAAACTGCGCAAGAAAATCCACGAGGCGCTGCCGGAGCTGGAAATCATCCGCTCGGTTTATGGCGTTGGCTATAAATATCAGCCAGAGGGGTAAATGCCGTGGCTAGGGCATCACCTGCCGGTTAAGAAACGCGATGCCCGCATCGATAGCGCTGCCGCGTAGCAAAAAGCTGGCAAAGTGGCCGCGAAAGCGTTGCAAGTAAAGCTCGCTTTCGATGTTGTTGTCTTGCAGCGCCTGATAGAAATCCGTGGCGTGGTCGACTGGCACTAATTGATCCCACTTGCCGTGAAAAAGGAAAAACGGCGGCGCCTCTGGGGTGATCTGCCGGACGGGGGACGCTAATCGATAGGCTTCATTTTTTTCGGCACGGGTTCCCCCAATGAAATCCACCACAAGTCGGCCATCGTTAAACTTAAGCAGATCGCTCGGCAAGCCGCCGGCCAACACTGCCGCTAAGCGCGTATGCTCGCCGCCGTAAGGGTCGGCTAATGGCCCCTCTTCCCCTGCCAGCGCCAACAGGCTCACTAAGTGCGCCCCGGATGAGAACCCAACGCCTACAATTCGCTGGGTATCAATGTTCCACGCTGCCGCATTGGCGTGAACCCATGCCATTGCCTGCTGTAAATCATGCAACTGGGCGGGAAAACGGTGTTCAGGGGCAAAACGGTGTTCGATATTCACCGCGACATACCCTTGCGCCGCTAATTGTTCCGCGATGCCTTCCATATCCTCTGGGCCGCGATTACGCCAGCCGCCGCCGTGAACCACCAGCGCGGCGGGACGCCGTTCAACCCCCGGTGTTGTGGGCAGCAGTACTCGGGCCTCTAATGCCTGGGGCCAGTCCGCCGGGGTAAAGCGCTGAGGCGGTAAGCGGGTAAAGGGGATGCTCCTTGGCTGGAGCGAGGCTTGTTCAATGGCCGGGACGGTTGTGCTTTGATGGGTGGCCCCGCAGCCGCTGATCAATAGTGCAAGGGCGCTTAGGCTAAGGTAGTGACGTACAGCGCGTAGAGCTGGCATTCATGCCTCCTCATTCAACTAGCGAGCGATTAACCGGGCCCTCACCCTGACGCTATGACCCCCTAGCGCCTCAAATGATCATGATTGTTGCACACTTAATGCAAACGGTTTGCACGCGTCTCAACCATACTGACACTGTCTCATTAACTATTGAGAACGCTAAACCCTTATTGAGAGGTATTTTTATGTCACTTCGCCAGCTATTTGCCCCCGCCCTTCTGGCCGTCGCATTAACGCCGTTAGCGTTTACCGTACAGGCAGGCCAGCATGAAGATCGCGGCTATGATCGTGAGCATATGGTAGAACGCATGGAAGAGCGCCGCCAGGAAGTGTTTCAGCGTGCCGGGTTAAGTGAAGAGCAGCAAGCAGCGCTGAACGAAGCCCATGCCGAACACCGCGAGGCCGTCCAAGCCTTACAAGAGGAACACCACGCGCGGGTCGCTGACATTCTTAGCGAAGAAGAGCAGCAGGCAGTGCGCGAAGCGATGCGTGAGATTCATCAAGAGTACCGTGGCGAACGTGGGCACGGTAAGCGTGGCGCGCATCATAACGGTACTGAAGAGGACAGTGCTGAAGAGGACAGTGCTGCGGAGTAAAACGCTACTCAGTTAGCAATGACTGTCAGCAATTACTCACCGTTTAGTTTCGATGACATGCCCGGCTTTGCCGGGCATTTCTGTTTCTACACGCCTAAAAACACCCAGGGTTGAGAAGGCGTTGACTTGAACTGGGCGTCGAAACCACGTATTTTATTTGAACGTTCATTCAAAATAAATATTCCCCTTACCTTGTCTAACAACAGGAGTCCGCCTCCATGGCGAAAGACAATTCCGTTCTTCCCTCCCGCGACCGGCTGAATCCCGTGGTTTTTCACGGCAGCGTAGCTGGCATTCTCGTGTTTCTTATCCTAACGATGCTGTTCACAGAACAAGCGGGCGCTTTTTTTGATGCTGGCCTCGCCTGGGTAAGCAAAACGTTTGGCTGGTATTACATGCTGGCGATCGTGGCCTACCTACTGTTCGTCGTGGTGATTGGCATGTCCCGCTTTGGCAGCATACGGTTAGGGCCTGATCATTCTCGCCCAGAGTTTTCGCTGCTCTCCTGGTCGGCGATGCTGTTTGCTGCGGGCATAGGCATCGACCTGCTGTTCTTCAGCGTAGCTGAACCCGTGGCACACTACCTGGCACCGCCAGATTTAACGCCCGAAAGCCAGGAGGCAATGCGCAACGCCGTCGTTCAAACCTATCTGCACTGGGGGCTTTCCGGTTGGGGGCTGTACGTGTTGATGGGTATGGCGCTGGCCTACTTTAGCTACCGTCACCGCCTGCCGCTGGCGATCCGTAGTGCGCTTTACCCACTGCTGGGCAAACGTATCCACGGGCCTATTGGTAATGCGGTGGACATTACGGCGGTTATCTCTACCGTCTTTGGTATCGCAACCAGCCTGGGCATCGGGGTCATGCAGTTGAACTATGGCCTGGCCTACATGTTCGATGTGCCTGAGTCATTGACCGTGCAGGTTATCTTGATCGCGCTCGTGGTGGTGCTTGCGACGATTTCGGTAGTGACCGGCGTCGAGAAAGGCATCCGTCGCCTGTCTGAATTCAACATGCTGCTGGCGCTCGCGCTGATGCTGTTTGTATTGTTCTCTGGCGATACGCTGGTACTGCTGGATAAAGTGGTGAATAACGCCGGTGACTACCTTTCTGGTTTTGTGGCAGCAAGCTTTGACACCTACGCCTTTGCCGATGAAGGCGCTCAAGAGTGGAAGATGTGGTGGACGATTTTCTTCTGGGGCTGGTGGATTGCCTGGACACCGTTTGTGGGTCTGTTCTTGGCGCGCATTTCACGCGGCCGCACGATTCGTCAGTTTGTTGCGGGCGCCCTGTTTATTCCGCTCTCCTTCATGATGGTATGGATGTCGGTCTTTGGTAATAGCGGCA
Organism: Vreelandella venusta; assembly: GCF_044809155.1. Classification (GTDB taxonomy): domain Bacteria; phylum Pseudomonadota; class Gammaproteobacteria; order Pseudomonadales; family Halomonadaceae; genus Vreelandella; species Vreelandella venusta_B. The sequence goes on along the minus strand of NZ_CP085241.1, from coordinate 607,699 downwards.
TTGAGCTGGTGGCTAACCAAGGTGTTGTTGAACTGGGTGAGCAGGCACTTAACTCGCCGCAAACCACGCTTTACACGCTGCTTGAGTACTACCCCTATGTGGGCATTACCGCCGCCGTCGTGACTGTTCTGGGTATCGTATTCTTCATTACCTCGGCGGACTCCGGTGCGCTGGTACTGGCCAACTTCACCTCTATCTTGAGCGATGTGAACCATGACGCGCCGGTGAAGCTGCGTATCTTCTGGTCGGCGGTGATTGGCTTGATTACCGTGGCCTTGCTGATGGCGGGTGGTTTAAACGCACTACAAAGCGCAGTCGTGATTACGGCGCTGCCTTTCTCGGTGGTGATCTTCGCCATTATGGTAGGCACCTATAAAGCGCTGAAGCTAGAAGGTAGTAAAGCCGATGCTCGCCGCATGATTGCAGGCGGTGCCCCCGGCGGCGACTGGCGCGAGCGGTTGGATCGCGCGCTAGACACCTCTAACCGTGCCGGTGCGGCAGCCACGATTGAGCACTCGATTCGCCCAGCGATGACGCAGTTTGCCCAGGAGCTTGAGAGCCGTGGACAGACGGCCAATGTGACCGAAGAGCAGGTTGAGGGGGAATCACTGCCCAACCTGATGCTGCAGGTCGATTTTGGCGATGCGACGAGCTTTGTCTACCAAGTGTGCCCGCACCGCATGCGCACCCCAAGCTTCATCCCCGCTGATGATGACTTCTACGTGCGCTTGGATGTGTTTTTAGCTGAGGGTGGCCAAGATAAAGACCTGAACGGCTACACCCGAGGCCAGGTAATTGGGGACTTAGTGGCGGAATATGAACGCCATCTACACTTCCTCACTCTGGCAGGCCAGCAGATGGGCCATGTGCAAGCGATGCCCGGCACCATCGGCGAACCACCTGAAGATGCGCAGATGTAAGTAGCGCTTTACGTACAACGCATAAAACGAAGAATCCCGGCCACGCGGCCGGGATTTTTTATGCGCGCTGGGCGTTTAACCCGCCATGTCTAGCACAATACGCCCTTCGATTTTACCGTCTATCATGCGCTGAAAAACATCGTTGATATTGTCCAGTGTATCCGTTGCGACGGTGGCTTCCACTTTACCTTCCGCCGCAAAATCGAGCGCTTCCTGAAGGTCGCTACGCGTGCCGACAATCGAGCCACGAATAGTGATCCCATTGAGCACGGTGCTAAAGATGGGCAGTGGAAAATCCCCTGGTGGTAAGCCATTAAGTACCAGCGTACCGCCACGGCGCAGCATATTTTGCGCCTGATCGAAGGCCTTCGGCGACACTGCGGTGACCAGCGCACCATGGGCACCGCCAATGGTCTTTTTAAGGTATGCCGCGGGGTCGGTTTTCATGGCGTTTACCGTAACCGTCGCGCCCAAGCGCTCAGCCAGCGCCAGCTTGCCGTCATCAATATCGACAGCCGCCACGTTAAGCCCCATGGCTTTGGCATACTGCACTGCCATGTGGCCAAGGCCACCAATGCCCGAAATCACCACCCATTGGCCGGGGCGGGTATCGGTCATTTTTAAACCTTTATAAACCGTTACGCCGGCACACAGCACCGGAGCCAGCTCCACAAAGCCAACGTTATCCGGCAGCCGCCCCACATACCCCGCATCGGCCAAGGTATAGTCGGCAAACCCACCATTAACGCTGTAACCGGTATTTTGCTGGGACTCACATAAGGTTTCCCAGCCGCCTAAGCAGTGTTCGCAAAAACCGCAGGCCGAGTAGAGCCAGGGAACACCAATACGGTCGCCCTCTTTGACATGGGAGACACCGGCCCCGACCGCTACGACGTGCCCAACGCCTTCATGCCCTGGAATAAAGGGAGGTGAAGGTTTGACTGGCCAGTCGCCGTGCGCTGCGTGTAGATCCGTATGGCAGACCCCCGAGGCCGCCACCTTCATCAATACCTCCCCCTGCTTTGGGCGTGGAACATCGACTTCTTCTATGACTAACGGCTGTCCGAACTCGCGCACGACGGCCGCCCGCATTGTATTATCCATGATGCGACTCCTAATAATGGTTAACGGCAGTTCTAAGCTGCTCTTATCCGTAGAGTTAGCGCCAGAGGATGTGCAGCATCGCCCGGCCTAGGCCGGGCGATGGGACGACATAACAAACGTTTAGAAGAACCCAAGCGGGTTGATATCGTAGCTGACCAGCAGGTTTTTAGTTTGCTGATAGTGATTCAGCGCCATTTGGTGCGTTTCGCGGCCAACGCCAGATTTCTTATAGCCACCGAAGGCCGCATGGGCGGGGTACTGGTGGTAGCAGTTGGTCCATACACGGCCTGCTTGAATGCCACGTCCCATGCGGAACGCCACGTTCATATCGCGGCTCCATACGCCTGCGCCCAGGCCAAACTCGGTGTCGTTGGCAATCGCCAGCGCTTCTTCTTCATCTTTGAAGGTCGTGACCGCGACCACTGGCCCAAAGATCTCCTCTTGGAAAACGCGCATCTGGTTATTGCCTTTCAGCAGCGTGGGCTGAATGTAATAACCGCTGTTAATGCTGTCATCCAGGGTCTCTTTGTTACCGCCGGTCAGGAATTCAGCGCCTTCGTCACGGGCGATATCCATGTACGACATAATCTTATCGAACTGCTCTTGAGACGCCTGGGCGCCCACCTGCACGTCGGTATCCAGCGGATTGCCGCGCTTGATGGTTTTGGTGCGCTCAATCACCTTCGCCATAAACTCGTCGTACATACTCTCCTGAATCAAGGCTCGCGACGGACAGGTACACACCTCCCCCTGGTTGAAGAACGCCAGCACGAGTCCTTCTACCGCTTTATCAATGAAGGTCGGCTCGGCATTCATGATGTCGGCAAAGTAGATGTTGGGAGACTTGCCACCCAGCTCGACGGTGGAAGGAATAATATTCTCTGCCGCGCACTTCAGAATATGCGAGCCAACGGGCGTTGAACCCGTAAAGGCAATTTTGGCAATCCGCTTGCTGGTCGCCAACGCTTGGCCTGCTTCCGCACCGAAACCATTGACGATGTTGAGCACGCCAGGGGGCAGCAGGTCGCCAATCACTTCCATCACTTTCAAAATCGAGGCGGGGGTTTGCTCAGCCGGCTTGAGCACCACGCAGTTGCCTGCTGCCAGCGCGGGGCCTAGTTTCCAGGCCGCCATCAGAATCGGGAAGTTCCAGGGAATAATCTGCCCCACAACACCCAGCGGCTCGTGGAAATGGTAAGAGACAGTGTTAGCGTCGATATCGGCAGCGGTGCCCTCTTGGGAGCGCAGGCAACCCGCAAAATAACGGAAGTGATCAACGGCGAGCGGAATATCCGCATTGAGGGTTTCACGAACGGCTTTACCGTTGTCCCATGTTTCGGCCACGGCGAGCATTTCAAGGTTTTGCTCAAGGCGGTCGGCAATTTTGAGTAAAATATTACTGCGCTCTTGAACCGAGGTTTTGCCCCATGCCGGTGCGGCCTTGTGCGCGGCATCCAGCGCTTTATCAATGTCTTCAGCGCTCGAACGGGGGATTTCGCAAAATACTTGACCGTTAACTGGACTAATATTGTCGAAGTACTGGCCGTTGACAGGGGGAACAAACTCACCGCCAATGTAGTTGCCATAACGTTTTTCAAATGACACCACGGAACCGGTATCACCAGGGTTGGCGTAGATCATCGTAAAGCTCCTGAGTATTATGATTATTAAAAGGTGCCAACTCAGTGTTGAACACATAGGCCTTTCTCGATATAGCCCGATGGCAGGACGCACCCTCATCCCTTGGTAGGAGACGCCATGTACTCGCTGTTAGTGGCAGATGATCATCCACTGTTCCGCGATGCGTTACTTGCAGTGGTAAGCGCTGGTTTAGCCGACACCCAACTCCTGGAAGCCGACAGCTTGGCAGCAGCGCTCCAGTGCGTTGAAAACAACGACGGGTTGGATCTGTTACTGCTCGATTTAAGCCTGCCCGATACGGAAGGCTTGGAGGGGTTAAAAATCCTGCGCGATACCTGCCCATGGCTGCCCGTTGCGATTGTGTCTGCGCTTCAAGAGCGCCAGCTGGTGCTGGACGCCATTGCACTGGGCGCGGTGGGCTATATTCCCAAATCAACGCCAAGGGAGCAGCTCTTGGCGGCAATCACGCAAATACTCCAGGGCCAGCTCTACTTACCCGCCGACATTATGCGCCGCCCGCCTCCGCGTAACCTTACCCCCACCACGGCGGAGAGCGCAGACCACCCACAAAACCGCCTGCCTCGGCTCACCGACAAGCAGCTGGATGTACTGAGCTGTATGAGCCAGGGGATGTCGAACAAGCAGATTGCCCGCGAGCTGACAATTGCTGAAACCACGGTGAAGACCCACGTCTCGGCTATTTTGCGAAAATTGGGGGCCAGCAGCCGAGTACACGCGATTGTGATTGCCGGGGAGGAGGACCTAAGCGGCTATATCGCCAAACGTGCAGCATTATCGAAGGATTAGCCGCTATCGAGCAGCGTACCTAGCAACATTTTTAAACGCAGTGGTTTAAGTGGCTTTAACAGGCAGTGCATGCCCGCTTGCCGCGTGGCGCGTTTCACAGACGCTTCATGGTTAGCCGTAATGACCACCGTGGCCAAGCCAGGATAGCGGCGGCGCAGACGGGCCGCTAAATCAATACCGTTTTCTCGGTGCTCGCCTAAATGGTAGTCCACCAACAGCGCTGCCGGGCGCTCTCCGTCGCTGGCGGCCTCCAGTGCGCTCAACGTTGCCGCTGCCCGCACTCGACACCCCCAACTGCCTAATAACGCCTGCATCCCTTCAATAATAGCCGGGTCATCGTCGATCACCCACACCACACAGCCTTGCAGCGGGTCATCACACCACTGGGCAACCAGGCGCGAACGGGGCGCTGTTTCTACGCTGCCGCTGGGCGCTGCGTAAGGGACTAAGATAGAGAACAGCGCCCCCTGGCCAAGCCGTGACGCCAGCGTGACGGGGTGGTTTAGCATAGTGCTAATGCGATCAACAATGGCAAGGCCTAAGCCCAGACCTCGACTATGATGGGCCTGCGGCTGACTGGCGCGCCGGAACTCTAAAAAAATTGCTTCGCGCTGCGGTTCTGGAATACCGGGACCGGTATCTCCCACCATGATTTCCAGCCCGTCGGGACGGCGGCGACAGCCTAACAGCAGATGCCCCTGCTCGGTGTAGCGCACTGCGTTACTGAGAAAGTTACGCACCACCCTCGCGAGCAGGGCCAGATCAGAGTCGACCCATGCACGTGAAGGAACATAGTGCAGCGCCAGGCCCCGAACTGCCGCCACTTGCCGGTACTCTTCGGCCAGTGCATCCAGCAGCGTGCTCACAGCAAACGGCGCTTTATCGGCATGCAGCACCCCGGCATCCAGGCGGGAAATGTCCACTAGCGTGCCCAGCAAGCCTTCAACATCTTTCAGCGAGCGCCCTATATGCCCCACTAGCGCTTGAGAGGCATCAGGCAGCGCATGGGTTTCCAGAGCACTGGCAAATAACCGGGCAGCATTTAGAGGCTGTAGTAAGTCGTGGCTAACCGCCGCCAAAAATTTCGTTTTAGAAAGATTCGCCGCTTCCGCTTCGGCATTCGCGGCTAATAGCCGCGCATTCACTTGGCTGAGTTCATCGAGCGTGCGGTGCAGCGCATCGGTTCGCTCACGCACCTGTTCAGCCAGCAACACTGAGCGCTCGAACGCCGCGTAGGGGGCGCCGTTGGGGCTGCCTCCCGACTCGACCCGCTCCATCAGTGCGTGGCAGACTTTACGCAGGCGGCGATTTTCTTCGCGTAGCGTCGCGTTATCCGCCGTTTCGTCACTGCTTGTCGCTAGCTGGAAGAGCGCCAAACGCCACCCCCGTAAAGGTTTGATTCACATGCATACCGTGGTGCTGCTCGCCATAGGTATTAAACCCGACGACTCGCGCTTGGCGTAGCAGCGATGATGCCTGATCCAACTGCTGCAGGGACTCCAGCGCCATACGGCGCAGAAAACAGTCGCAGCCGATAATCGTTGCGGTATCGCCTAAGCGCTCGCGCACGCTGAGCAGCATCGCTTCTAGGTCTTCTAACAGCGGCGCTGGCTGCATGGCGGTAAGCACGATACCGGTCTCAACCGCGCAGTAAAAGCTGAGACTGCCATCGTCATTGACCCGCTGAATAGAGCGAATGTAGTGCTGCTCGCCTAGGTGCACCGCAAGAGGGTGCTGGGCAAAAACGTGGGGGGTCAACTCCTCCACCCGGCAGCCCACCAGAGCCGCATATACCTCGGCGGCAGGCAGCCCGTTAAGCTCTAGCACTCGCCGCCGCTCGCGGTCAGCCACCGTGACCACTAGTTTATGAGCCAGCGGCACAAGATGATGACTTGAAAACACCTCAAACGGCAGCCGAGTATTCAGCATAACCACCACTGCAGCACGGGTATGGAAGCGTCCTTTGGCATATACATGGGTGTGCGTTAAGTGGTTATCATCCCCCGCTGAGCCGCCAAAACTGGGTATACGCCCCAGGGCAGCATCCAGCGTTGCCAACACCTGCTCTTCACGGCTGGATAATCCGTCTAACAGCGTGAGCGCAAAACTGTGATCATTAATAGGCGCCAACGCCTGATGGCGGCAGCGCTCTAATAAGTCATCAACCAACGGCTGTGCACGGGTAAGATCAAAGTGTTCCAGGTCATCAATCAGCTCGGTTTCCACCGCGAAAACCCGACGATCAAATCCAATAGCGACAATCGACCCCCGATCATACCCCTCAGGCGTCATCTCCCCTGCCGTCGTACAGCCACTCATTGGCACATCACTAAACGCATCGCTAAGGGCGTCGGCGAGGGTGTCTAGCGGGTACTCGGCGCTGCAGAAAAACAGCACAAACCCAAGCTGCGCATGGCATAGCGCCTGGGACAGTTCCATGGCCGCCTTGGTGGGTTCAGGGTGACGGCTGGCGGCGGAGAGTAGCCCATTAGGCGTTGGGGAGGTTGTCACGGTACCACGCCTCCAATGCACCATGAGTACGCGCGACACTTTGCCGTAACGCACCAAAAGCGTCTTCTATTTGGCTGTAAGAGCGCTGCGCCTGCGTCATCAATAGCTCTAGCCGCTGCGCCCGCCACGCCAGCTGTTCTGCGCCCACGCTTAGCGATTCGCCTTTCAGCTGGTGTGCCAAGCGCTCCACCTGCTTAGCCTGAGCACTCGAAAGCTCGCTAGGCCCGGAGAGGTACGCGCCAAGCTGTGCAGCGTAGTCATCTACTTGCTGATGATAGAGCACGACCAGCTGGGCAACGCTCGCCTGCCCTAAAGAACTCAGCAGCGTTTGCAGTGTGGTGCTGTTAAGCAGGGCCTGCCCCTCATTTGGCTTTGCGTGCGCCTCTAAAGTGGGCAGTTGCTGCGATGATGGAAAAAGCTGCAGGGATAAAACGTTGCTTAATGACAGCAGCGACAGCGGCTTGATGATGTAATCATCCATTCCCGCTGCCAGACAGCGGTTTCGATCATCTTCAGCACCGCCTGCCGTCATCGCGACAATGGGGACACTCGCCAGCCATCCGCCTTTCTCTCGCAGCATTCGCGTCACCGTCAGGCCATCCATATCCGGTAACTGAACATCCATAAAAATAAGATGTACCTGCTGAGTCTGCACCATCTCCAGCGCGTCTTGGCCATTTTCGGCACACACCACATCACATCCCAAACGTGAGAGGAGGCCCGTGGCAACTTTCCGGTTAACCGCATTATCTTCAACTAGCAGTAGCGACGTACCGATGAAATCCCGCGTGGGTTCAGAAGGCAGCGGAGAGCTTTGGGGGGGCGCCTCAATCAAGGGCAGATCACAATAAAACGTGCTGCCCTGGCCCGGCGCACTGACTACCCGCAAATGCCCTTGCATGGCGTCACACAGGCGTTTACAAATCGCCAACCCTAAACCGGTTCCACCAAAACGCCGAGCTACGCTTTCATCTGCCTGCTGAAAAGGCTCAAATAAAAGCGTCTGCTGCTCTTGGCTTAACCCGCAGCCGGTATCGCTCACCTCAAAGGAGAGGTTGTTCACAGTGGCATAGAGCCGAAGCGTGACCTGGCCATGGTCGGTAAACTTGATCGCATTGGCAATCAGGTTCAGCAAAATCTGTCTCAGCCTACCCGCATCCATCATGACCCAGGCCGGTACCAAGGGGTCAATGTGAAGCACGAGCTGAAGTCCCTTTGCTTGGGCACGCGGTTCAAAGAGTGCCATCACGCTATCCACCAGCGGTTTCACCGCCATGGGCGAGGTTTCCAGCGTTAAGTGCCCCGCTTCGATTTTAGAAAAATCGAGTATTTCATTAATCATCGCCAACAGCTGGTTAGCGCTGTCGTGGATAGTGCGTGCGTAGTCTTCTACCTGAGCGGGACTGACCGGCTCGCGCAGCAGCTCGCTCATGCCAATAACACCGTTTAGCGGCGTGCGAATTTCATGACTAACCATTGCCAGGAAATCAGACTTTGCGTGGTTAGCGGCTTGCGCCTGCTGAGCGGTGACCTCTAACTGGCGACTCAACTGCTCCTGTTCACGCCGCGCGGTAGCGCTTTCTCGCATTTCACGCACTAGAAAGCCAATAACGAGTAGAACGGCCAAGCTCATTCCTATGAGCAGTGTCATCAATACGTTGTATAGCGTGCTGAGCAGCGCACGCTCTTCCGTTGCGGATTCTGCCAAGTAACCATTGATCGCGATCACAAAGCGCTCGGTAAGCCGAGTGAGCACCTGCAGCTCTGTTTCTAAATTAATGATGGGTAACTGGGCGAGAGAGTCGTGGGGGTCAACCATGGGGTCCAGCGTGTCTAGCTGCTGCTGGATTTGGCTAAGCAGCTCGTTTGCCATAGTGACATTTTGCAATAGGGCATTCACCTCACCCTCTTTAAGCAACGTGATACGGCTATAGAGCAGTTCAAAGCGTAAGTTGAGCGCATCCTGTTCAGCTGGCGAAATAGGCCCACGGGTTGCCGCAAGTAAATGATTAAGCAGCTGAACCGCATCACGATCCAGCTTATAGACAACCCAGGCGGTATCTTCTCGCAGGCTTTGCGTTAGTTGGTCTTGACGCCAAGCCGCCAGTGCCGCGACCACCAGCGCCCCGGCAAACAGCAGCACGGTAATCATAGCCACAACTTTAAAACGCCGTGGATAACGCAACAGGCGAGGCGCACTCACCATAGGGCCGTTAATGGACATTAATGTGCATAACCTGCCAAACGGCCCTGAAGCGTATTTTCTCGCTTAACAGCTCCTCATTTTGATCAAAAGGATACAGCACCCATAACGGGCCGTACTCGCGAATAGGAATGGCTTTTTGATCGCGTTCGAGCGTCAAAATCACATCGTAATCATAAAAATCGCTAACCGGAATATTGGCTTCGTAACCGTTAAGCGCCAGTACATGCACGCTTTCTCCTTCGGCATCCAGGTGTTCTAGCAAGGTGCGCATTAGGGGCCCGCTATAGTGGCTAGTGCCTTCGGTCCATGGGGTACTCGTTTTAACCGTATGCTGTGGTAATGACTGCAGCATTTCCCTATCAAAATGCGCTTCTCTATGACTGCTATCACCCGTATTCGTGCGTGCAATATTACCTTTCACTTGCAGAATCACAGGCCCATCAGGAGAGGCCAATCCCGCCTGCGTTTCAGCTTGCACCGCTTGAGGAATGCTGAACGCCAGCACAACCCACCCCAATAACAACGCTTTCACAGCCACTACCTCGCTTTAAAGCGCTCAGAGCATAGCCTGATACATCCCGGCCACCCAGCGCGAGCAATAAAAAAAGAGACAACGTAGAGGTTACGCCATCTCTTTTCGTAGGTCAGGTAATTTACGCGTTTTTCGTCAACGAACGGACGCCTTTAAACGGCTGCTGTTTTGAACGCGAAGCGATTAGGTTTTTATCTCCTCAATAGTCTCAAAGCGCACGAGTTCCTCATAAGCGTGCCAGCTTGCATGACCCAACACTGGCAATATAAGTGCTAAACCGATGTAAAAGGTCATTACCCCCACCAACACGCACCCTGTGAGGATAGCGGCCCAAAGCAGCATAGGACGGAAGTTACGTGCAACGCAGCGAACACTGGCTTCTATGCCTTCCATAAACGTCAGATCTTGATCCATTAAGGTGGGAATAGCCACTACGCTAATGGCAAAGGCACCAAAGGCGAGAATAGCGCCCGCCGCGGTGCCTACAGCCAACATGCCGATTCCTTCAGGGGTCGTGAGTAGCGCAGTGTAAAGCGTTGCGGGACTTGGTACTTCAAAACCAAAAAACAGCGCAAACAGCAGCGTGGCCAGACGGATCCAGGCAAGAAAGAAGATCATCATCATGACGCCCATCATTGCTAACTGCCCAGCGTGGGGTTTCCAGCTGCCAAATGCATCACCCAAGTTAGGCACTCTGCCCTGCTCTAGCGCCTGACTAATGCCATAAGAGCCCACCGCGACCAAAGGGCCCACAAACATAAAACCTGCAATCATCGGCAATAGCCAATACCAATATCCCAGAGTAAACGCCCCAAACGTGATAGCAATACTCAAGCCCACCCAAAACATGCCGTAGGACAAACTAACGGCGGTGGCACGCCGGAAGTCTTCAAGGCCTGACGTTAACCAGGCACGTGGACGATCCATTCCCACTTTATTGATCGTGATTTTAACTGAGGGTGTGTCTTTAGTCGTTGGCATATGTGCGTGGTCTTGTGTTTTTGTAGTGGTCGCATTCATGGCATAACTCCTGTGATGTACCAGGGCTGCATTCTTGCCTTTAACATTAATCCCAACTTAATGGCTTAACGTACTTTTAATGTAGTTGAACGCAGTGATACTGAGAGCTAATAAGGCTAGCAAGTACAAAAAATCCACCATCAGCGCTGTTACCACGAATTAAATTGATGTGTTAGCACCTCCTAACTTTCCCCGAAAAACACACAAGCATCAGCGGCATGACGGCCAGCACAAACCAAAACGCCAGGCTCAAGGCCTGGCGTTGGGGAAAAAAGAGCAGAGATTCGGTGCTCTTATCGTACGATCATTACCGATGTTTTAGCGTGGTGAACCACGTGTTCGGCGTTAGGCCCCAGTACGTAATCGACAAATTTCCGCTTATTGTGGGAAGCCATTACAATCAGGTCGACATCCAGCTTTTTACCGGCCTTAATAATTGCCTCCCAGGGCGAGCCATCCACAATCACACTCTGCGTTTGTATACTTTCAGGTATGTTCTTTTGGATGAACACATGCTGCGCTTCTTTAATAGCGTCGTGCGCCTTTTTAGAAAAATCTTTCGGAAAATAAGCGCCCACCATAGGCATCTTAAATTCCGGCAGCACTGTCACAATATGAAGCGAAGCCCCAAAGGTTTCACATAGCGTAATCGCCGTGGGTAGCGCCTTTTTCCATGACGCCTCTTCGTTTAGATCAACCGGCAACAGAATCTTTTTGTACATGGTGACCTCCTTTAGGCTTCAGCAGCCGCGTTATCCGGCCGGCCTGTATGACGGCGGCGACGTTGAAGAAGAACCACTAAGGCAAAAACGGCAAAGCCAGGTAACCACATCCACTCTTTCGCCCAACGGTCTACCGGTGCAAGCACTTCGATGATCTCCTGGTCGAAGTCAAAGCCAATATCCTGTGCCAAGCTGCCGAACTCTACAAAGTCAACGAGCGTTTGATCACCATCGGTGTAAAGCTCTATACCCAGATTCGCCATACGCTCTTCGCCGCTATCGCCACGGGGCACAGGCACAAGTAGGTAGGTGGTTATGGGATCACCGAAATCGTCTTCCCCTGCAATTTGGATGCGCAGATTACTGCCATCGTCCACCTGTCCTAGCGCCTCTGCAAACTGTGCCGGCGGAACCGACTCGTAGGGGTCGTGGATGCGATCCATCCAAAAGCCCGGACGGAACAGCGTAAAGGCCACCAACAGCAGCAGCAGCGACTCATACCAGCGATTACGAGCAATCATGTAACCCTGGGTTCCTGCCGCAAAGATCAGCATCGCGGTGGTCGAAACGATGAACACGACAATCCCCTGCATAAACGTAACGTCAATCAACAGCAGGTCGGTATTAAAGATAAACAGGAACGGCAGCGCGGCCGTGCGCAGGCTGTAGTAAAACGCCTGGAAACCGGTACGCAGTGGATCACCGCCGGAAACCGCCGCAGCGGCAAACGAGGCGAGCCCCACGGGCGGCGTGACATCTGCCATGATCCCGAAATAGAACACAAATAAGTGCACGGCAATCAGCGGCACAATAAGACCATTCTGCTGACCCAGGAGCACAATGACCGGTGCCATGAGTGCAGATACCACAATGTAGTTAGCTGTGGTTGGCAGGCCCATGCCCAAAATCAAGCTCAGCAGTGCCGTTAGCAACAGAATCATCATCAGGTTGCCGCCGGAAAGGATCTCCACCACATCCGCCAGCACTAACCCTACGCCAGTTTGTGAAACGGCACCCACCACGATACCGGCGGTGGCGGTAGCAATACCAATACCGATCATATTACGGGCACCGGCGACCAGGCCGTCCCACAGATCCTTAAAGCCTTCTTTAACATCCGCGCCGAACTGGCTATGGCCCCGGAAAAAGGCAATCACCGGCCGCTGAGTGACCATGATAAAGATCATAAACATCGTCGCCCAAAACGCCGACAGCCCTGGCGACATACGCTCCACCATCAAACACCACACCAGCACAACGACCGGCAGGATGTAATGTAAACCCACCATCACTGTGGGCCGTGTTTGAGGCAGTTTGACAACGGCCGAATTGGGGTCATCCATTTCCAGCTCTGGGTATTTCGAGCTGATCTTCAATAAGCCGATATACGTTACCGCCAAGCCCACGGCGATCACCCAAGGTGTGGCCTCACCGAGCACTGGCTTAAGCCAGCCGAGGCCGTAATAAACGGCAAAAGAGAGGGCCATCAACAGTATCAGCCCCGTCATAAAACCGAGGACCTTGTTAAGCAGCGGGCGCACAGGGTTGCTTGAAGGCAGCCCCTTCATATCAGCCTTCAACGCCTCCAGATGCACGATATAAATCAACGCAATATAGGAAATAATCGCTGGCAAAAAGGCGTGCTTGATAACGTCAACGTAAGAGATGCCTACATATTCCACCATCAAGAAGGCGGCCGCCCCCATTACCGGTGGCATAATTTGACCATTCACTGACGAAGCTACTTCAACAGCACCCGCTTTTTCGGCGCTAAAGCCCACGCGCTTCATCATCGGAATTGTAAAGGTGCCGGTGGTCACTGTATTGGCGATCGACGACCCCGAAATCAAACCGGTCATGCCCGAAGCCACCACAGCCGCTTTCGCAGGACCACCTTTAAAGTGACCCAGCATAGAAAAAGCCACTTTGATGAAGTAGTTACCGGCACCCGCTTTATCTAACAGGGCACCAAACAGCACAAATAGGAAAACAAAACTGGTGGAAACCCCCAGCGCGATGCCAAACACACCCTGAGTACCCAACCACTGGTGATTAATCAACCCGCCTAGGCTCACGCCGCGGTGGGCCAATATTCCCGGCATATGGGGGCCAAATAGCGAGTAAACAATAAACAAACCGGCCACAATCATCAGCGGCGGCCCTAGCGCACGCCGGGTGGCTTCCAGCAGCATAATAATGCCGATCACGCCAATGATGATGTCTTGAGTAATCGGGCTACCCGGACGCTGAGCCAGGTCATCGTAAAACAAAAACAGATAAGCGCCGCAAAAAGCCGCTACCGCTGCAAACGCCCAATCCTGAAGCGGAATACGATCGCGCGGAGAACGTTTTAAAGCGGGATAGGCCATAAAGGCTAAAAACAGCGCAAACGCCAAATGTATCGAGCGTGATTCAGTCGCACTGAACACCCCAAAACCCAACATGTAAGAGAGTGGCGATGCTATCCATAGCTGGAATAGCGACCACGCTGCAGCAATGCCTACCAGCAGCTTGCCCGGCACCCCCGCTGGCTTTCGTGCCCCGGAGTCGCTGGATGCGACCATATCCTCCAGGTCAGTATCAGCGGCCGCCGAAGGTTGTTTGTCATCACGCATACGCTTGCCCTGCCTATGGTCAGCGCTGACAATCAGCGCTTTCAACAAGAAACGCGGACACTTTGGGCGTCCGCGCTTTATTACTTGCAGTGAACGCTGTTCACCTGCTGCTCTTTATGTGACGGTTCAGAATTACTCGATCCAGCCACGCTCACGGTAGTAACGCTCTGCACCATCGTGCAGCGGCGCCGTTAAGCCGTCAGCAATCATGTCTTCTTCGTTCAGGTTTTCAAACGCTGGGTGTAGACGCTTGAAACGATCGAAGTTTTCAAACACGGCCTTAACCGTTTCGTAAATTACGTCTTCATCAACGTCAGTGGAAGAAACGAACGTTGCTGCAACACCGAAGGTTTCAACATCTTCGTCGTTGCCACGATATAAGCCACCCGGGATCACAGAGCGGGTGTAGTACGGATACTCTTCAATCAGCGCGTCAATTTCTTCGCCAGTCACCGGTACTAAACGCGCATCAATTGTCGTAGTGGCTTCTTGGATAGAACCATTAGGGTGGCCTACCACGTACACCATGGCATCGATGTTGTTATCTGAAAGCGCGGCGGACTGCTCGGCGGCGTCCAGCTGTGAGGCAAGGGCAAAGGTGTCTTCATCCCAACCAAACGCATCCATGACCACATCCATGGTGTTACGCTGGCCAGAACCAGGGTTACCAATGTTGACGCGCTTACCGGGGAAGTCGGTAATCGTTTCAATACCGGAATCAGCACGAGCAACAACGGTGAGCGGCTCGCCGTGCATGGTAAATACGGCGCGCATATCTTCCCAAGGGCCCGTATCTTCGAAATTGGCTTCGCCATTGTAAGCACGGTACTGGACATCCGACTGCACCACGCCCATGTCCAGCTCGCCGCTCTTCATGCCGTTAACGTTAGCGACCGAACCACCGGTAGACGGTGCATTACAGCGAATATTGTGCTCATCGCTACCGCGGTTAACCATCCGGCAAACCGACTGGCCCACCACATAGTAAACGCCGGTTTGACCACCGGTACCGATGGTAATGTAACGATCTTGAGCCACTGCCGGAGAGGCAAAGCTTGCCGCTGCAATCAGCGCGCCTGAAAAGGCAGCGGTAGAAAATACATGGCGTTTCATGGAAATACCTCTTTATCTTGATGTTGTGAGCGTTATGCGCTTTGAAACCACCTGCAGAACGGTTCCCTTCAGGTGCCTCGATATCAAAACGTTTTCAAGACAATCTTTTATCTGCATCGGCGGTTAGTGCCGACTTCTACTACTTTAGCGAAAAAACACGCGTTTGGCGAAACCCCATTCGGTCACAAGCACTTGTGTTTCAAGCACCGCTAACGCTATGAGTGTTTAAGTCTAGCGGGCTTAAACGTTTAGTAGGCGTTAATTGATGCTTACGTCGAAAGAATATGCGTTTCGCGCATAGCCTATGAATATTTAAGCATGCACCTACCTTGCTTAAGGTTTAGGGCTCATCCGGCTTTTTTGATAAGCGCTGCCGCCAGCCGCTGAAGCCGTGGCGCACCAAGCAAAATCAAACAAAATGCGATGGGCCAGGCAATGTAGAAAGCGCGCCACCAGCGCCCTAAAAAGCCTTCTATCAGCCCCGTATTTGCCCAGGTGATGACAAACGTCATCAGAGTAACCATGTAGATCGACATCAAAAATGCAAACACTAATGGGGCGAAGCGTGGGGGGAATATCATCTTATCTCCAACGTAAATACGGCGTAGGGTAAGTGGCACACCATACAACAAAAAGAAATATACTAATAACCTAAAAGAAGCACCAAAACAGGATGCGCCGACCAACTATCAAACGTTGTAACCCAACATCGTCGGTAGCCACAGCGCAATGCTTGGAAAAATTGCAACCAGCGTCAGCGCGCATGCCATGGCCACTACAAACAGCAGTGCCCAACCGATGGTGTGCTCCAAACGTATCTTGGCGACTTCCGTCGTCACCATCAGGTTCACCGCGACGGGAGGTGTAAATTGTCCAATCGCAATGTTCATGGCTAATAAAATCCCGAACCACACCGGATTCCACTCGAAGTGCTGCATCACAGGAATCAGAATAGGCATCATAATCAGATAGATGGAGATGGCATCCAGCAGCATACCGGCTACCAATACCGCTAACATCACGAGCACCAATAGCAGCACGCCGTTATCAGTTAGGCTAATGATCCATTCGGCTAAATGGCGGAAGGTGCCTAGCATGGTGCCCGCCCAGGCAAAAATACCTGCCAGGGCAATAATGAGCATCACCACCCCAGAAATAATCGCCGCTTCGCCGAGCAGCTCCCATAAATCGCGTAGCGACAGCTCTTTGGTGAGAAACAGCCCCACCAGCGTGCCGTAGGCAACCGCTACCACCGCGGCTTCGGTGGGCGTAAACAGGCCAGAGCGAAGACCACCCAAAATTAGCACCGGAGCAAAAAGGGCTGGCAGCGCTTGTTTAAACGTCGTGCGTACGCTGAGCAACTCAGCGCCTTCCACCGGCGTGCCGCCTTCCCACCCGTAGCGTTTGGAAACAATCAATGCCGGCACTAAAAGCGCTAACCCCGCTAAAATACCGGGAAAGAGGCCTGCTGCAAAAAGTGCGCGAAGATCTACCCCAGGTACCACAATGGAGTACAGAATCAGCGCCACCGACGGAGGAATCAAAATCGCCGTTGAGGCGGAGGCCGCGATCAGCGTGGCCGAAAATGGTTTGGGGTACCCCGCCTTTGTCATGCTTGGCAGCATGACCATGGCCACCGCTGCGGCGTCTGCAGGGCCGGAGCCACTCATGCCGCCCATAATCATGCACACCAACACTGCCACCAACGCCAAACCACCATGGCGCGGGCCAATCAGCGCCTGTGCAAAGCGCACTAAACGAAGCGCAACGCCAGAGCGTTCAAAAATCAGCCCGGTCAGGATAAATAGCGGTATCGCAATCAATGGGTATTTCGCAATGCTGTTATAGGTGTTGGTACCCAACGTTGCCAGCATGTCGGGGGAAAGCCCCACCAGAATGCCCACCGCCCCAGAAAGCGCTAGCGAAAAGGCCACCGGCACGCCGGCAATGAGCAACCCGGCGAAGGCCAGGATCATCCAGATATCAGGCGTCATTGTTCAGCTCCCCCTGCAACCGATCGCGGGTTTGCTGAACTAGGCGCCACAACATGGCGCCAGAAAGCACCGGCAACCAAAGAAGATACCACCACTGGGGCAGTCCTAAGCCCGGTGAAAGCGACTCCCACTGGTACTCCTGCCACGCTAGCTTGCCGCCGTACCAGGTAATCAACCCCAGCACGATCAGCCCACACAAAGCTTGAAACAGAATCAAGGCACTCCGCCACCGCCCAGGCAGTGCGCGTTCTAAAAAACTAATGCGGATATGCCGATTACGCCTTAGCGCCACCGATGCGCCCGCGAATGTCAGCACCACCAGTAGAAAAACCGAAAACTCTTCAGTAAACGAAAACGAGCCGCCTGTGAGGTAGCGTGTAACCACATTCCCCAGGCTAATCAGCGAGATAACAACAAGAGATAGCGCACCAAGCCAGCGTTCGGGGCGCGCATCGGGAAAGCCTTTCATCGGCAACCTCTTAAGAAAAGCTACCGGCCCAGTCATCGGGCCGGCAGTTAAAGCATCAGGCGTGATTAACGCGCGTCGATGGCTGATTGAGCGGCTTCTACCAGCTCTTCGCCGATGCGCGGCGCCCATTTTTCATAAACGGACTGGGTCGCATCCACAAAGGCTTGATACTGCTCGTCAGTAAGCTCCGTTACCGTGACGCCGCGCTTCTGAATAGCCGCCAGGCGCTCGCTCTCCTCATCACGGGTCATGGCGATTTCCCATGCGCCTGCTTCTTCGGCGGTTTCACGCAGTAACGTCTGATGCGCTTCGCTCAGCGAACGCCATACCTGCTGATTCACGGCAAAAATCAGCGGGTCGTTCATGTAGTTCCAGAGCGTTAAGTGCTCCTGGCCCACTTGGTCAATACGCGCCACGTCAAACACCGAAAGCGGATTTTCCTGGCCATCAACCGCGCCAGTGGTCAGCGCGGGCTGGGCATCTGTCCAGCTCATTTGCGTAGGGTCTGCACCGAGCGCCGAGAACGTATCCTGGAACAGCGGCGAACCGACAACACGAATTTTCAAGCCATCCAAATCACTTGGCTGGCTAATCGCCCCTCGGGAGTTAGAGACTTGGCGAAAGCCATTTTCGCCCCAGGCGAGCGGCACTACACCGCGAGACTCAATGGCTTCGAAGACCATTTCTCCCGCCTCACCGCCAGTGACGGCATCTACCGATGCTTCATCAGGAATAAAAAACGGTAAAGAGAACAGGTTGAGTTCAGGCACCTGAGGGGACCAGTTGATGGTTGACCCTACCGCCGCATCAATCAACCCCGAGCGCATGGCGGAAAATTCGCGGGTTTGATCGCCAGAAACCAGCTGCGAGTTCGGGTAAACCCGAAGCGTCAGCTCTCCCCCGCTACGCTCCTCCACCAGTTCAGCCCACTTTTCAGCGGCCTGCCCCCAGGGAAAGGCATCCGACAACACCGTGGAAACCGAAAGCTCACGCGCCTGAGCAGAAAGTGAAGCGGAAAGTAGTGCGGCACCGGCCAAGCCAGCGGTAAAACGAGCCATAGAGCGTGTCAGCGTCATTGTGTCGATCCTTATTGGTTTTTATGGTGCGTTTTTTATGAATTGTGCGGTTTTATGCTGCTTAGCGCACATTTGCAGGCACTGTACGCTATCGAAGCAGCCCTCCATTGTAGGCACTCGCGGTTTGAAAGAAAGCGAAGGATTGAGCTTTTAACTTTCAACTTTTGGTGCAAATGGCGTTGAACGTTACTGTGTCGCTTGCTTGCTGCTAAGCTACATCACTTTCTCTCACTTCAGGGACAGCCACGTGCCGCTTCGTGATTTGCTATTAGGCCTCTTTGTTATTGCCATTTGGGCACTCAATATTATCGTGATCAAAGTAGGCGTAGCAGAGCTCCCACCGCTGTTAATGACCACTCTCCGGTTTATGTTAGTGGCCTCCCTGCTGGTGCCTTTTTATCCGGTTGCCCGCGCCCAGCTGCCATTCTTACTGCTGCTCTCAATCACCTTTGGCAGCCTGCACTTTGCGCTACTGTTTATTGGTCTGGGCCAGGCAGAAGCGGGCACCGGTGCGCTATTGGTACAGATGGGCACGCCCTTTGCCACGCTATTAGCGGTGGTATTTCTTAACGAAAAACTGGGGCCCAAACGTATCGTGGGGCTTTTGCTCTCATTTTCAGGAATCATTGTGTTAGCCGGTGGGCCCACGTTGCCCACCCCTATCCCCCTGGCAATTCTTTTGTTGAGTGCATTCGGCTGGGCGGTATCGCAGCTGTTGATCAAACGTGGGCCGCCCATTGCCCCGCTGGCATTGGCGGGCTGGGTGGCGCTATTTGCTGTACCTCAAGTTGCGCTGGGGTCGTGGCTATTTGAAAGCGGCCAGTGGCAGGCGATGCGGCAAGCCAGCTGGCTAGGGTGGGGGGCGATGATTTACACCGCCGTGATGTCGTCGATTGTGGCCTACGGCATTTGGTACGGGTTATTGCGGCGTCACCCGGTTAATCGTGTGGTGCCAATGACGCTGCTGATACCCGTTCTCGCAGTTGGCCTGGGCGCGCTGCTAATGGGCGATAGCTTAGGCTTTCACAAGCTTACCGGCGGCGGGTTAGTCGTGGCGGGTATCGCGCTGATCGTTTTGAAAATGGGTAAGCGCCGACGTTCCAGCACCGCCTAATTCACCGCATGCAAAAACGCACGTTTAACTATCGGGGCGGCAGAATCCCGCTAAAGCGGGTACAGACACACAGTCGCCCACTTGAATACCGCGCTCAGCGAAATAACCGGCGTTTACTTCAAGTGCAGAGTAATAGGCGGTTCCTGCTGGGTAACTAGGGCACTCTCTCGGCGCCTCAGCGTCACAGGGCTGCATGGTGTTAATCGCCACAATGCGCCCTTCGCCATCTATATAAGCAATATCCAGCGGAATCAGCGTGCGGTACATCCAAAAGGCATTACCCGCTGGTTGTTCGCTCTCAAACCGAAACAGCATTCCGCGCGTTTCCGGCAAGTGTTCACGCCCCATTAGACCCCGCTGGCGCTGAGCCGTGGTTTCCGCCACTTCCACATCCAATCGATGGGGGCCATCCTGGCTGTGAATCGCAAGCGGTAGCGTAGCAGCTTGGCTGGACTCCACTGCCCAAGAAAGCAGCGGCACTGGCAAGCTGGCGGCCAGAGAAACACCGAGGGAGGTT
This sequence comes from Vreelandella venusta, assembly GCF_044809155.1. Classification (GTDB taxonomy): domain Bacteria; phylum Pseudomonadota; class Gammaproteobacteria; order Pseudomonadales; family Halomonadaceae; genus Vreelandella; species Vreelandella venusta_B. Next base: position 587,338 of record NZ_CP085241.1, on the reverse strand, counting down.
TTTAACAACTGACGGCGCGTCATAGTCATAGCGAGTTCCTTTTGTTATGCGGTGCCACATGGGGACGATGCGCTGGCATCAGGTGTATGCCTTCCGCCAGCAGCGACACATGCACCTGCTCGCCAAGCGTGAGCTGGTTACGCCTAGCCGCATGCGTCGCGATGTCGAAACGTAACATATCGCCATTTGAAACACGCAGCACAATCGACGTAATGCCACCGAGCACCACCATTTCACTGACGAAGGCCGCTACGGGGTTTTCGCGCTCACCCTGGGAGGGCCGCCCTCGTCGATGCAGTACAATATCCGATGGCGGCAGGTACCAGCCTATACGGCTGCCCACGGCAAACGATTGGAGTCCCTCGCCGACTTCCAGCAGCCACTCGCCCCACTTAAGACGGCGCTGCCCCTGCCAGTCCACCACTTCGCCCTCAAAGACATTATGACGATCAAGCAAACGCGCCACTAAAGGTGAGATAGGCCGTCGGAACAGCGTTTCAGGCGTGCCCTGCTGAAGGCTAGTGCCGTTATGTAGCACGCAGATTTGATCCGCTAGCGCAGCGGCTTCCTCTAAGTCGTGGGTAACTAGCACAATGGGGATAGGTATTTGCTGGCGCAGCAGCGCTAGCTCCCGCTGTAAGCGGCGTCGCGTGACTTGGTCGACTGCCGAAAAAGGCTCATCCAGCAGTAACACTCGTGGCTCGCGGGCCAGTGCTCGCGCCAGCGCCACCCGCTGGCGCTGGCCACCGGAAAGCTCATTAGGAAAGCGTGCCTCTAACCCTTCCAAGCGCACCTTACTCAGCCACTGCATTGCATGGGCATAGCGCTGGGATTTGGGCAGATGGCTAAGGGCAAGCTGAATATTATCCAGTGCGTTTAAATGCGGAAACAGTGCGTAATCTTGAAATACCATGCCGATTTGGCGCTGCTGGGGAGATAGCGAAATACGCTTGCCATCTGCATGTTCAGGTGTTGAAAACCAGGCCTGCCCGGCACAGGTCACCTCGCCGTATTTGGGTTGATAAAGCCCCGCGATAGTGCGCAGCAGTGTGGTTTTACCACTGCCCGATGGCCCGACCAGCGCCAGCAGCTCTCCCGGCGCGCAGCTAAACGACGCGTGAAGCGGTATCGGGCCGCTTTGCTCAACCGTTACCGTGAGATTAGCCACGTGCCCACCTGCGCTTGCCTGCTAGGCCATATACGAGGCCCAGAGTGGTGAGCGATACCAACAGCAGCAGCGCTGACATACGCGCCGCCCCCTGCTCGTCAAATGCCTGTACACGGTCGTAAATCGCAATCGCCAAGGTGCGGGTTTCACCATCGATAGCGCCCCCCACCATCAAAATAACGCCAAACTCACCCAGCGTGTGGGCAAAGGTTAAGGCGGCAGCGGAGAGAATACCTGGCCACACTAGCGGCAGCTCAATACGCCAGAGGGTTTGCAAGGGGCTAAGGCCGCTACACCACGCCGCTTCGCGCAGGTTAGTGGGCACATGCTCAAAGGCTCGTTGAATAGGCTGAATAGCGAAGGGAAGATTAGCAATGAGCGACGCTAACAAGATGCCGCTAAAGGTGAAGTTTAACCCGCTTCCGGTAAGCGTTGCCCATACGCTGCCTAACGGAGCATCACGGCCAAACTGCTGCAGTAAATAGAACCCCAGCACCGTGGGCGGCAGCACCAGCGGCAGCGCGATAAGGGCTTCGCATAGCCCTTTGCCCCGAAAGCGTGCCGTTGCCAGGGCGCGACCCGCCCATATTCCAACGGGAAGTAAAAACAGGCACGTTAACGCGGCCAAACGAAGCGAAACCGACAGCGCCGACCAATCCATTACTCGGTACTAAAGCCATACTGCTTGAGAATCGCTAGCGCTTCGTCTTCCTGAAGCCAGGCATAAAAGGCTTTCGCCACGTCACCCGCTTGGCGGGTGAGCACCATGCGCTGGCGTAGCGGTGCATGCCACTCCTCAGGAATCAGTACGTACTCACTGCGCTCGGCAAGGGCTGGGGCTAACGCCAGCGAATAAGCCACCAAGCCACCGCGGGCATCGTCTGCCAAAGCAAACTGGGCCGCTTGGGAGACATTCTCTCCTAACACGCGAAGCGGCGCGACCGGCTCCCATAACGAAGCATGGCTCAGCGCCTGCTGGGCAGCAACGCCGTAAGGCGCATGCTCAGGATTTGCCAAAGCGATACGCGCGCGCGTACCGCTGGCTTGGGCGGCAATGGCTTGCTCGACGCCGGCTAACGGGGCGGTGTCATCGGGCAAGTCGCCACGCTGTGAACGCTGTAGCCATACCAGCCGACCAGCAGCGTAAATAGTGCCCTCATCCAGGGTATGGCCCTCCTGATGAAGCGCGAAGACATACGCTTCATCAGCGGAAAGGTAGAGTTCAAAGGGCGCCCCCTGGGCAATTTGACGGCGGAAGTTGCCCGATGACCCAAAGTTAAGCCTTACGTCTGCCCCGGTCTGCGCCTTAAACCGCTCAGCCGCTTCGGTAAGCGCAAACTGTAAATCCGATGCCGCCGCGATAATCGGTGGCTGCGCACTGGCCAATGCCGGTGCGCTGACGAACATCAAACAAGCCAATAGCAGTGCACGCATGGCGTTACACCTGTGCTTGCGCGACGTGTTGCTCAGTAATGGCCATCACCTTCATGGTGTTGGTTCCTCCATGGGCGTTCATGTGGTCACCACGGGTAAGAATCACGTAGTCACCCGCCTTGGCGACCCCTTGCTTCACCAGCAGGATAAGCGCTTGGTCATTAAGCTCAGTGGCGCTCATTTCAGACGTATCGAAGGGGAGTGATACCACACCCCGGTAGAGCGCCATGCGCCGCTGGGCGATAGGGTTGTGTGCTAAGCCAACAATGGGCAGGCCCGAGCGAATGCGCGAAGCAATAAGCGGCGTATAGCCAGATGACGTCATGCACGCAATGGCCGTGATGCCTTCCATGTGGTTCGCTGCGTACATCGCGGAAAGCGCAATGGTTTCATCAGGCCGAGAAAAGCCTTCATGCATACGGTGGCCCGACTCTTGAGCGGTTTTTTCACGCTCGGCACCTAAACATACCCGCGACATGGCTTCTACGGTTTCTAGCGGATAGTCACCGGCCGCCGTTTCCGCTGACAGCATGACGGCATCGCTGCCGTCCAGCACCGCGTTGGCCACATCAAACACCTCGGCGCGGGTGGGTAGCGGTGCTGAAATCATGCTTTCCATCATTTGCGTAGCAGTAATGACCGCACGGTTCAGCGACCGCGCACGCTTGATCATGCGCTTCTGAACACCCACCAGTTTGGCGTCGCCAATCTCAACGCCTAGGTCACCCCGCGCGACCATCACCGCCTCAGAGGCTTCAATAATGCCATCCAGGGTAGCGTCATCTGCGACTGCTTCGGCGCGCTCTACTTTGGCGACTAAACCAATCTCTTTGCCTGCTTCGCCCAGCAGGCGGCGCGCTTCGTGCATATCTTCTGCATGGCGCGGGAATGAAATCGCCAAATAATCGACGCCAATCTCAACGGCGGTTTTTAGATCGACTTTATCTTTTTCGGTTAATGCCGGAGCAGAAAGCCCGCCGCCCTGCTTGTTGATGCCTTTGTGATTGGAGAGCTTGCCGCCTACCACTACACGGGTATGCACCTGCTGGCCGTCAACGCGGGTCACGTCGAGTACCACGCGCCCATCGTCTAACAGCAGGCGGTCACCGGCGCTCACATCTTGCGAGAGCGTTTTATAGTCACAGCCCACCTGGTGGATATCGCCAGCATCGCTATCCAGCGACATATCCAGCACAAACGGCTCGCCTTCTTTCAACACTACTGCGCCATCCCGAAAGCGGGCGATACGGATTTTAGGGCCTTGGAGGTCACCTAAGGCGGCCACACTGCGACCAAGCTGGGACGCGATTTCACGCACGCGCATCAAACGACGCCGATGATCCTCGGCGGTACCATGGGAGAAATTCAAACGCACCACATCTACACCCGCCGCGAGCATAGCCTCAAGCACCCCTTCACGGTCGCTGGCTGGGCCTAGGGTGGCGACAATTTTAGTGCGACGGATCGAAGAGAAGTGCAGTGCGTTCATAGCGTTCCAACCATGCAAATTAACGTTTAATGTCTTTAGCTTATCAGTTTAACGCGCGCTATATGACAGTTATGGAGCATTCCTGAAAGACGGCGCCCTATTCAAGATCATCATTAAGATTATTTAAGAAAACTGACCTATCGGTCAAAGGGTACAATTACTACTATTTATTGTATACAGTTGGTTCACCATAGAACGCCTTGGAGAGTTTTTGTGCCTACATCCCCCTTGCCTACTCTTTCACCTGCGCCAAGCACCTGCAGCCTGGAAAGCTTTACCCATCATTACGGCGATATTTATGAGCACTCACCGTGGGTGGCAGAAGCCGCGTGGGAGCAGGGGTTAAGTGAAGCGCATAATGCCCCCGACGCGCTTGCGGATCTAATGGGACTGATGCTGCAGCAAGCATCGCCCGAGCAGCAAATTGCGGTCATTCAAGCGCACCCGGATTTAGCCGGTAAAGCCGCTTTGGCAGGTGAACTGACTGAAGACTCCAGCCGAGAACAGGCGGGGGCGGGATTAGATCAGTGTACTCCTGAAGAGTTTGCTCGCTTTGAACAGCTGAACGCCGCGTATAAAGCTAAATTCGGTTTCCCGTTTGTTATTGCCGTTAAAGGCCTGGATCGCCACGCTATATTGGCCGCATTTGAAACGCGCCTGGATAACGATTTAGCCCAGGAGCGGAAAACCGCCATTGAACAAATTATCCGCATTGCACGCTTTCGACTAAGAGCACGGGCTGAACAGCCGCTGTGAACGCGTTAAAAGATAGAAGCAACGGCTAGACATCGCGTTATAAGAGCAGCGTTAAACACTCATTGTTTGAAAGCCGTTTTATGCTGCCAAAAAAATGCCGCGCCCAAAGGCGCGGCATTTTAGCGAAGAGCGGCGGTGAGTTACTGCTTAACAGCTTCAACCGCCTTTTTGGTGCTATCTTCAGCCATTTTCTGGCTATCTTCCATAAAACTTTGGCTGATAGAGGTGACTTTTTCAGAATCACCTTTTATGCGCTCCATAAGATCAGTCGCTGCTTTTTGCTGGCTGTCCATGGCTTTTTTAAAGCCCTCAGCATCTTTGACATCTAGCCAAACACGCGCCTGGGCAATGGTCATGTCGGAGTACGCACGCGCTGCGTCTAGCTGAGCGCTGACAAGCAGTTCGTAGTAATCAAGCGCGGCCAACGTATACGAACGCATAGGCGTTACGAATGCGGACTCAAGCTGCTGGTTAGTTTTCTCGACTGTTTTATTCATTAGAGAGTCTCCTTAAGCGTGCTAGCAATTCAGTGCGCCTTTGCAGGCGATGGTTAAACATCTGCCTTTAACTATCTACAAAGCTAGCAGTGCTTTTTGTGCAGTGCAACATGATTTTCGTCATACATATGCAAACCGGCGGTTGAGAATCAAAAAGCTACTTAAAAACTTCCTAATAACCACTATAAAACAGTCGATTAAAAAACTTTCCCATAATGGCACTAAAAGCATAACGGGCTATTTTAAAACCCAGCTCCTGTGCTTTAGGTCGCCGTCGACAAGTCACGTACGGTTATCGCTTTACCCGCGACACCGTTATGCACCTTGAGCATGCGTTTGAACCATTCGTCTACCGGGTCCCCCGGAGCGACTAACGTCTCTAATGACACTGTGTAAGCCCACATCCAACTACCAAATAACAGGTAGTCGGCGCCGCTTGGTGCATCGCCATCCAAGAACGCACTCTCTCTTAATAGATCGCGTACCGGGGCAAGTGCCTGTTTGAGCTGCTGACGGCCCTGCTCTGGCTGGTGGACTTCTTCTAAACGCGCACCGAAACGAGCCTCGCGGGTTTCGCGAAAATAGGCACGATCATCCGGATGAATGGCGCTTAGCAAGTCCATCACCACTATCCGAAACAGTGCCGGGGTCACGCTGCGCTCTACAAAGAGTTTAAAAAACAGCACGCGCTGGAAGCTCTCCCCTTCGCCCAGCACAGGGGCATCCGGATACGCGCGATCTAGGTAGCGCATAATGTCGAAACTGTCGGTAACCACTGTATCGCCATCGGTAAGGACGGGCACCTTGCCGTAATCCGCAAACGCTAACGCCTCTTTTTCAAGAAAACGCCAGGCGACGGTCTCAAATGCCAGACCTTTATGGGCTAGCGCCATACGCACACGCCAGCAGTAAGGTGAAAAGCGTAACTGTTCGTCCCGTCCACACAGATCATAAAGAGTAATTGCCACGGTCATAACCTCGGAGAAATTGATTGTCGTTATTAAAGAGTGTTACCGATGATAACAATGGGCGTAAGCCACTTACGACGCAAGGCTACACTAGATCTGTACCTATTTTTTAGATAGCAACTGTACTGTCTATTAGTCTAATGAGTTCGCCAACTTCCCTTTTTCTAAAAATACTTAAAAATTCAATAAAAACAATTAGCTAGAAAATTAAAAATCGTCTAAATCTAGATATCATGCCGCCACTTCGCTGGTAAGACCAATTTTCCAATGTAGTCATTCACTCAGCCTAAACGTATCTTTCACACTGACCCAACCAGTATTGCAGTCGCAGGCTGGTCGGCTACTGCGGCGCATACCAAATTAATAACAAGGGGCAGTTCCTCCCATGAATGAAACGACACTTGCACTCCTGGCATTTCTGCCGCTGTTGTTAGCAGGTATTTTGCTCATAGGCTTTAAAATACCTGCCAAAATAGCGATGCCGATTGTCTTCCTAACCGCTGCGGTTATCGCTCTGACCGCCTGGGACATGTCATTCAGCCGCGTAGCTGCGTCGACTGTTCAGGGTTTGATTCAGACCGCCGGCCTGCTGTGGATTATTTTTGGCGCTATTCTGCTATTGAATACGCTGAAACACTCCGGTGGCATTACCGCCATTCGTAACGGCTTTTCGGGCATCAGCCCTGACCGCCGCGTCCAGGCGTTAATCGTTGCTTGGCTGTTTGGCTGCTTTATTGAAGGCGCCTCAGGCTTCGGTACACCGGCAGCCGTAGCAGCACCCTTGATGGTAGCGCTTGGCTTCCCTGCCTTGGCCGCGGTCGTTGTGGGTATGATGATTCAGTCTACGCCGGTGTCATTTGGTGCTGTGGGCACTCCGGTAGTGGTAGGGGTTGGAAGCGGACTTGACCGAATCGGCATTACCGCTGAGCTGGAAGCGGCGGGGTCAAGCTGGGATGTGTTTTTCCAGATGATCACCAGTGGCGTTGCCATTACTCACGGTATCGTAGGTATTTTAATGCCGCTGATTCTCGTGCTGATTATGGTGCGCTTCTTTGGCGCTAACCGCTCGTGGAAAGAAGGCCTTTCCATTGTACCCTTCGCTATCTTCACCGGTATTTCCTTTGTTGTACCTTACACCTTGGTTGGCGTTTTCTTAGGTCCAGAATTCCCGTCAATGATTGGCGCGATGGTGGGCTTAGCGATTGTGGTACCTGCAGCACGTAGAGGCTTCCTGCTGCCCAAAGATACGTGGGACTTCCCGGAATCTTCCTCCTGGCCCGATGAGTGGATCGGCAATCTGCAGATCAAGCTGGATGACGTGGCAGGCAAAGCGCCGATGTCGACGTTGAAAGGCTGGATTCCCTACGTACTGCTGGCAATTTTCCTGGTCGCTTCTCGCACCGTTGAGCCACTGCGTAACGCGCTTACCTCGATCAACCTAAGCTGGGCTAACATCTTTGGCGAAGCTGGTATTAGTGGCGGCTTGCAGCCCCTCTACCTGCCGGGCGGCATTATAGTTGCCGTGGTTATCGTGACGTACTTCTTGCATCAAATGAATACACGCCAGATGAGCGCAGCAGTATCGGAGTCCACCAAGACGATCTTTGGTGCCGGTTTCGTACTGATTTTCACCGTGCCGATGGTGCGTATTCTAATCAACTCCGGTGTGAACGGCGCTGACCTGGTCTCCATGCCGGTTATGATGGCGCAGGCGGTTGCTAATAGCGTCGGCGGGGTCTATCCGTTCTTTGCGCCTGCGGTAGGTGCCATGGGCGCCTTCATTGCCGGCTCGAACACGGTATCTAACCTGATGTTGGCCGAGTTCCAGTTCAGCATTGCACAAACGCTGGGCCTCTCTACCGCGATGATGGTAGCGCTCCAGGCAGTCGGTGCGGCGGCGGGTAATATGATTGCAATCCATAACGTTGTAGCCGCCTCAGCCACCGTTGGCTTACTTGGCCGCGAAGGCGCGACGATCCGCAAAACCATTATCCCGACCATCTACTACCTAGTATTCACCGGCATCATTGCGCTCATCGCGTTCTATGTTATCGGCGTTACCGATCCGCTTATGTAGGTAGCCCAGGTTTACGGATAAGGTTAGTAACTCGATAACGCACTTCCCACACCCTAGGCCTTGCCTGGGGTGTGGCGTTTTAAGGCATATCAGAACGACTAACCGATACGCTTTAGGGTGCTTGCATGCTGCTGACCGCGCATCACATAGCTTTGCGCGTTTAGCTTCAGCCCCTCGACGGCCTCGGCAGAAAGCTCTCGCACTACTTTGGCCGGCGAGCCCACAATCAGTGAATTAGGCGGAAACACCGCGCCTTCCTTGATAAACGCCCCCGCCCCTACCAAGCTGTTTTCCCCAATTACAGCCCCATTAAGCACCACCGCCTGGATACCTATTAAGCAACCATCACCTATCGTGCAGCCATGCAGCATTGCCTGATGCCCCACCGTGACACCTTTACCAATCTTAAGCGGGTAACCTGGATCCGCGTGGAGCACGGCGCCATCCTGAATATTGCTCTCTTCGCCTACTTCTAAATGGTCGCTATCGCCGCGCAATACTGCCTGATACCACACGCTTGAACGCGCCTTAAGCGTCACCTGACCGATAACGTCGGCTGTCTCGGCGATATACACATCCTCATGAACATCGGGCGTTAACTCGCCAAACTGATAAATAGCCATGCTTTACTCCTTTTTATGGGTTGCAGCCTACGGGGGCACTGTCAGCGAAATCTTGTCACATCACTGCCACTGCTCTAAACGCATAGCCGAGCGCTCTAGGCGGTCATGCTCGGCTTCTACTTCACGCAACAGCTCGCTAATGCTGGTCAGGTGCTCTAACGCAATGCGCCTTGCCTGCTCCGCATCGCCACTCACCACCGTATCATGCAGGTGAGCATGCTGTTGATTGATCATCTCCCTGGGGCCAGGGCGATGGTAAAGATGCTTCACAGAGGCAAACACCGAGCTAAGTAGTAAATCGGTCAGGCTTTGCAACGTATGTACCAGCACCGGGTTATGGGAAGCTTGCGAAATGGCTAAGTGGAACGCGTGATCAAGCCGTGCCAGCTGCTCAACATCGATGTTATCGGGCTGAGCGGCGTACTCGGCTAACGCTCGGTAGCGGCGGGTGATCAGCACGCGATCCATTGACGTACCGCGCCTGGCCGCTAAGTAGGCGGATTCGCCCTCCAACAAGGCGCGTACCTCCAGCAAGTCAAACAGCGTGCGCGGATGGTCACGAAACAGGTGCATTAAAGGACTTTGCTGGTGCATCGGCAGCAGCGACGCCACCGTGGAGCCATGCCCCTGACGCGTATTGATAATGGCTTTGCTACGCAAAATTCTTAACCCTTCGCGCAGGGAGGCGCGAGACACTCCCAGGCGCTCGCATAAGCGCCGCTCGGAGGGCAGCAGCTGTCCGGGCCGAAACACGCCTTCTAGGATTAACTCTTCGAGCTTAGCAGCCACGTGCTCGGGAGTGCGCCGCCCCATGGGAACATCGTCACTATTTACTACCACTGGTCGCTCCTTCGGTCAGCCTTCCCCCTACCACCAGGGTCAGACCACATTGCAAACGTTGTTAGCTAACGTAAAGGCTAAGGCGATAAAAGCCACTAGGGTGCGTGTGACTATCGACTAATTACTGGTCAGACCATTGCACCACAACCTAGACAGGCGCACAAAAAAAGCTCAAATTGGTCAACAGGTAAAACAGTGCTGCCGTTACCCTATGGCCATTACTTCTCATGATAAAAAGCTAGGATGTCGCTATGAATATCCTTTTTGACGAGCGTCTTGATGGCGAATTCGTCCACCGTGATAAAGCTGAGGTGCTTAGCGACCTGCAAAGCGCCGTTCCTTCTTTAACGCTACTTCACCGCGAAGAGGATTTACGCCCCTTCGAGTGCGATGGACTGGCGGCCTACCGTGTCCTGCCCATGCTGGTCGCGATGCCCGAAACCCTTGAACAGGTAGAAGGTCTTCTGAAACGCTGCCACGCGCTAAGCGTACCGGTGGTCACACGCGGAGCAGGCACCGGCCTTTCAGGCGGCGCCCTCCCGCTTGAACACGGCGTGCTACTGGTCATGTCGCGGTTCAATCAAATTATCAAGGTTGACCCCGACGCTCGCATCGCCCAGGTACAGCCTGGCGTGCGAAACCTGGCTATTTCCGAAGCAGCCGCGCCGTACGGACTCTATTACGCGCCCGACCCTTCCTCGCAAATAGCCTGCTCCATCGGTGGTAACGTCGCTGAAAATGCCGGCGGCGTCCACTGCCTCAAATATGGCCTTACGGTGCATAACGTCATGCGGGTCGATGTGTTGACCATCGAAGGCGAACACATGACGCTGGGGTCTGAAGCACTCGATGCGCCAGGCTTTGACCTACTGGCGTTAATGAATGGTTCCGAAGGCATGCTGGGCGTGGTGACCGAGATTACCGTTAAGCTGCTGCCCAAACCTGAGACGGCCAAAGTTTTAATGGCAAGCTTTGACGATATCGAAAAAGCGGGGCGCGCGGTGGGGGACATCATTGCCGCTGGCATCATCCCCGGCGGCCTGGAAATGATGGACAAGCTGGCGATCAAAGCCGCTGAAGACTTCATCAAAGCGGGCTATCCCGTTGAAGCAGAAGCGATTCTTCTTTGCGAGCTAGACGGCGTTGAGGCCGATGTAGACGATGATTGCAACACCGTACGCCGTGTATTAGAAAAAGCGGGCGCCACGGATATTCAGCAGGCACGCGATGAAGCCGAGCGCGCCAAATTCTGGGCAGGCCGCAAGAACGCCTTCCCTGCGGTCGGACGTATGTCACCCGATTACTACTGCATGGACGGCACCATTCCTCGCCGGGAGCTGCCGCGGGTACTTAAAGGCATTGCCGCCCTCTCTGAGGAGAGCGGCCTGTTAGTCGCCAACGTCTTCCACGCGGGTGACGGCAATATGCACCCACTTATCTTGTTTGATGCCAACAAAGAGGGACAGCTGGCGTTAGCAGAAGATGTCGGCGGCAAAATTCTTGAGCTTTGCGTGGCAGCAGGCGGCTCGATCACCGGCGAACACGGTGTAGGGCGAGAGAAAATCAACCAAATGTGCAGCCAGTTCCAGGCCGATGAAATCAGCGTTTTTCACGCCTTAAAAGCCGCATTTGATCCCCAGCGCTTGCTAAACCCAGGGAAGAATATTCCGACTCTGGCACGCTGCGCCGAGTTTGGCGCAATGCATGTGCATAACAATGAGTTACCGCACCCGGAGCTACCGCGCTTCTAAGGCGACGCCTAGTTATCACCATCACTAGGAAAATAATCATTAGGAATCACCATGACCGAACTAGCGATTAACGCTGCCGACCAGGACATTTCTGCCCAGCTGTGTGAACAAGTCCGCAGCGCCTATGCAGAGCGAGCGCCGCTGCGCATAGTGGCGGGCAACACCCGCGCCTTTTATGGCCGTCCGGTAGAGGGGCAAACGCTAAACATCGCCGAGCACAGCGGGATAGTGTCGTACGATCCCGTCGAACTAGTCGTGACTGCTCGCGCGGGCACACGCTTAAGCGCGCTTAACGCCGCGCTGGCTGAACACAATCAAATGCTGGCCTTTGAACCCCCTATCTACGGCGATGCCAGCACCATCGGCGGCGCCGTGGCCACCGGACTCTCTGGCCCACGCCGCCCCTGGGCAGGCGCAGCACGTGATTTTGTACTGGGCACTCGAGTCATCACCCAAGAAGGCAAGCTGCTGCGCTTTGGTGGCGAGGTAATGAAAAACGTGGCGGGCTACGACCTTTCGCGCTTAATGGTCGGCGCTCAAGGCACGCTTGGGGTACTCGCTGATATCTCCTTTAAGGTACTGCCCATTCCCACTGCAAGCCACAGCCTTCGCCTGACGATGGGGCTAGATGACGCACTGAAAAAGCTCTCAGAGCTTGGTCGCCAACCGCTACCCATCACCGCCGCCGCATGGCGCGCAGGCGAGCTGTTTATTCGCCTGGAAGGAGGAGCAAGCTCCGTTAACGCCACCCAGGAACGGTTGGGCGGGGAAGCGCTTTCCGCTGAGTTTTGGCAGCAACTGCGCGATCAGCAGCATGAATTTTTCACGCTTAGCGAAGGCCAGTCGCTGTGGCGGTTATCGCTACCGCCTCATACGCCTCGCTTGGCGCTGGATATTGCTGAAGACGATATCTTCTACGACTGGGGCGGTAGCCAGCGCTGGGTAAAAACTCACCTCGACGCCGATACCCTGCGCGCGGCTTGCCAAGCGGCAGGTGGACACGCCACCTGCTATACCCCTCACGCAGAAGGCGGCGCAGCGTCACCGTTTACGCCGCTCAACCCAGTGGTTGAAAAATATCATCGCAACCTGAAGGCGGAGCTAGATGCCCACGGCATTTTCAACCCCGGTCGTCTTTATGCGGCGTTTTAATTAGGAGAGCTGACATGCAGACGAACTTTACCGACGCTGACCTTCAAAAGCCGCACATTCAAGAAGCTGAGCGCATTTTACGCACCTGCGTACACTGCGGCTTTTGCAATGCCACTTGCCCCACTTACCAGCTGCTGGGCGATGAGCGCGACGGTCCCCGTGGCCGCATTTACTTGATGAAAGAGCTGCTTGAGAGTCGCGATGACGATGATCAAGTCACTGAAGAGACACGCCTACACTTAGACCGCTGCCTCACGTGCCGTAATTGTGAAACCACCTGCCCTTCAGGGGTGGAGTACCACAAACTGCTCGATATTGGCCGCGCTGAAATTGAGCGCCGCGTGCCACGCTCGGCCCCAGAGCGCGCCCAGCGTTATGCCCTGCGCAAAATGCTGGTGGAACCCAAGCGTTTCAAAGCGCTGCTCAAATTAGGGCAGACCTTTAAACCACTGGTCCCTGGCAAACTGCGCAGCAAAATGCCACCTGCCCCCGTGGATGCAGGCCAACGCCCCGATAGCCAGCGCCATGAGCGAAAAGTGCTGATATTAGAGGGCTGCGTTCAGCCCGGCCTTTCGCCCAACACCAACGCTGCTACGGCCCGCTTACTGGACCGTTTAGGCATCAGCGTTACTCCCGTCAATGAAGCGGGTTGCTGCGGCGCCATTGATTTTCACCTAAACGCTCAAGATGACGGCCGCGCCCGCATGCGTGCCAATATTGATGCCTGGTGGCCACAGATTGAGCAAGGCGCGGAAGCCATCGTGCAAACCGCGAGCGGCTGCGGCGCTTTCGTTAAAGAGTATGGCGACATGCTCAAAGATGACCCAGCGTATGCCGATAAAGCCCAAAAGGTCAGCGCGCTAGCGAAAGACTTAGTTGAAGTACTGCGCGATGAACCTCTAGAGAAACTACAGCTGAAAGCGCAACAGCGGTTGGCGTTTCACTGCCCCTGCACGCTGCAGCATGCACAAAAGCTTAATGGCGCGGTTGAAGGGGTGCTTAGCAAGCTCGGGTTTGCGCTTACGCCCGTTCAAGATAGCCACCTTTGCTGCGGCTCGGCAGGCACTTACTCGGTTACCCAACCGGTGCTTGCCACTCAATTGCGGGATAATAAGCTAAATGCATTAGAAGCAGGCAACCCAGAAGTCATCGTAACTGCTAATATTGGCTGCCAAACACATTTAGCAAGCGCCAACCGAACGCCGGTTCGTCATTGGGTAGAAGTGGTTGATGCCGCACTGGTATAACCACTAACGTATTCTGCCGTTGCAGCCCCGCTTGGCGGGCTGCACGGCATTTTTTTCTAAATAAAAGGAGCTTTTCATGCAAACCAAATCAATTCTCGGCCAAGCCGACGTCATTACCGTATTAGACGCCGCCCAAAAAGAAGCTGACAGCAATGGATGGCCTGTCACTATTGCGGTGACCGACGATGGCGGCCACCTGCTGGCCCTGCGCCGCCTAGATGGCGCTGCCCCTTTCAGCGCGGATGTAGCCACTCAAAAAGCACGCAGCGCGGCACTGGGCCGCAAAGAAACGCAAGTTTTCGAAGAGATGATTAACGGCGGACGTACTGCGTTTATTTCTGCTCCGCTACAGGGTTTGTTATCTGGCGGCGTGCCGATCACCGTAGATGGTCATGTGGTGGGCGCTGTTGGCATTTCTGGCGTTAAGCCTGATCAAGATGTTCAAATTGCCAAAGCAGGCGTGAGTGCTATCAGTTAATCTATCAGTTAATACAAGCGTGCAGCCTTGATGCTGCACGCCATAAAATAAAGAGCGCACAATAAAAAAGCCCAGATCGATGATCCGGGCTTTTTAGAATTCGTTCAGCTAATGCTGATAACTTACACATGTGCAACTTGAATGGCGGACCGGACGAGACTCGAACTCGCGACCTCCGGCGTGACAGGCCGGCATTCTAACCAACTGAACTACCGGTCCACATCAAGGCACTAAAACCATTTAATTACACAAGTGCTTTTAAATGGTGGGCGGTACTGGGTTCGAACCAGTGACCCCCAGCTTGTAAGGCTGGTGCTCTCCCAACTGAGCTAACCGCCCTAAATATTTAGGTAACAAGTACCCAATATTTTGATTTCTTACGTTATCGTGGCGGACCGGACGAGACTCGAACTCGCGACCTCCGGCGTGACAGGCCGGCATTCTAACCAACTGAACTACCGGTCCACATACGACAACTAAGCACAATAAAAACTGATGATGGCGGACCGGACGAGACTCGAACTCGCGACCTCCGGCGTGACAGGCCGGCATTCTAACCAACTGAACTACCGGTCCACTACTGCATCAATTCGTACTGTTTTACGCTTCCAGTCACCATTAAAATGGTGGGTGGTACTGGGTTCGAACCAGTGACCCCCAGCTTGTAAGGCTGGTGCTCTCCCAACTGAGCTAACCACCCGCTGGTCACGTGGCGCTGCATTCTACAGAAGCCTGACCGGATGTCAATACATCGTGTTTAAATCTTTTGATTTAAACCAATATCTTGCTCACCCTGCCGCTACCGTGTGGTGAGCGCGGACGAAGGATGCCGCATAAATAGCTGCGTCGTCAATCAAAACCGTATGTTTTAGCCCAGAAGACCGGCGCGGTTTAAAATCATGGTCGCCATCTTGCAGCCACTTTAATTGTGTAGTGGGCGGAAGCGCATAACCAGAAACCTCCTCGATATTCCCGAACGGGTCGCGTTCGCCCTGGAGAATCAACGCTGGACAACTCACAGACGCAAAATGCGCCACGCGAAGCTTATGGGGCTGCCTGGGTGGATGAAAAGGGTAGCCAGCAACAACAAGGCCGGGGCAACCTTTTTCATGACTAGTGGCCTCACTTGTTAACGCATTACTCGCAAACATAGAGGCGATACGCCCTCCCATTGACTTCCCTCCTACCCACAGGGGAGAGGCCCCGAATGGGCAAAGCAACTGATACCATCGGCCAAAGTGTGCCAAGGTATGACCAGCAGGTGGTGGAGGGCGCCGTTTTCCTAATTCATAGGCGTGCTGCATATAAGGAAAATCAATCGCCAATACTTGCAAACCACCACCTGCTAACGTCGCGACAAATTGACGCATAAAATCTGATAAGTGCCCGGCTCCGGCACCGTGCGCAAACAGTATCCGACCAAATCGTGGCTCACCGGATATAGTTAAAGGCCCGTAGCCATCGACTATAAACCGCCGTTTCGTGGCACTCTCCATCGCATTAGGCAGTTCATCTGGCGCAATGTTAACGAAACCCAACTCACTATAACGAGACACGATATACTCCTAGTCATTCCGTGTTATTCCAATTGGCTTGTTCAGCTTGAGGCCCCGCTGCGCTAGAATCGCGACTGGATCTTGACCTGCATCATCAAGCGGGTGGCCGCATCCGTGCAAAATGCCACGGGTTACCCCCTAACCGCGTTCGATGGGAACATGAAATGAGCACAGCACTGGAACACCCGACCTACAACTACAAGGTGGTTCGGCAGTTCGCGATTATGACCGTTGTGTGGGGCATTGTAGGTATGACCATTGGTGTCATCCTTGCCGCACAGTTGGTTTGGCCGGAACTGAACCTCGGATTACCTTGGACGAGCTTCGGACGCCTGCGTCCGTTACACACTAACGCCGTAATTTTCGCCTTTGGTGGCTCGGCGCTGTTTGCGACATCGTACTACGTCGTTCAGCGCACCTGTCAGACACGCCTTTTCTCTGACAAGCTCGCAGCCTTCACCTTTTGGGGTTGGCAGGCAGTCATTCTCTCTGCAGTGGTGTCATTGCCGCTAGGCTATACCACGACCAAAGAGTATGCAGAGCTTGAATGGCCAATCAATATCTTGATTGCCATCGTTTGGATTAGCTACGCGATTGTCTTCTTAATGACGATTAAGAAGCGAACCACGTCGCATATCTACGTGGCCAACTGGTTCTTTGCTGCGTTTATTATCACGGTTGCCGTACTGCACATCGTGAACAACGCAGCCATCCCAGTGACCCCCATGTATTCCACCTCGATCTACGCGGGTGCGGTGGATGCGATGGTGCAGTGGTGGTACGGACACAACGCAGTAGGCTTCTTCCTGACCGCAGGCTTCCTGGGCATGATGTACTACTTCGTGCCAAAACAGGCCGAGCGTCCGATTTACTCCTACCGCCTGTCTATTGTCCATTTCTGGGCATTGATCATGATCTACATGTGGGCTGGCCCTCACCACCTGCACTACACAGCGCTGCCCAACTGGGCACAGTCGCTGGGCATGATTATGTCGATCATCCTGTTGGCTCCTTCCTGGGGCGGCATGATCAACGGCATGATGACGCTGTCAGGTGCTTGGCATAAGCTGCGTACAGATCCGACACTCCGCTTCTTGGTAGTGGCGCTCTCGTTCTACGGCATGTCGACGTTTGAAGGACCGATGATGGCCATTAAGACCGTCAACGCGCTCTCTCACTATACCGACTGGACCATTGGCCACGTACACTCTGGTGCGCTTGGCTGGGTAGCCATGATCACCATTGGCTCTATGTATCACCTGATCCCTCGTCTATTTGGCCGCACTGAAATGCACTCCGTCAGCCTGATCGCCGTGCACTTCTGGCTAGCCACTATCGGTACCGTACTCTACATCGCGGCTATGTGGGTGAACGGCATCTTGCAAGGCCTGATGTGGCGCGCAATTAACGCTGATGGCACCTTGATGTACACCTTCGTTGAATCGGTTGAAGCCAGTGGACCCGGCTACTTTGTCCGCTTGATTGGCGGCCTCTTCTGGATCACAGGCATGCTGATTATGGCGTTTAATGTCTACATGACGGTAAAACGCCGCGAAGCTATCAGCCAACCAGCGCCGCAAGCCGCTTAAATCGGGGAAGTTGAGACCAATGAAACATGAGATTGTCGAAAAGAACGTTGGCCTGCTCGCCGTCTTGATTCTGGTTGCGATCAGCTTTGGCGGCTTGGCCGAGGTGGTTCCACTGTTCTTTCAAAAAGACACCACCGAACCCGTTGAGGGGCTGCGCCCCTTGACTGCACTGGAGCTAGAAGGGCGCGACATTTACCGCCGCGAAGGCTGCGTCGGCTGCCACTCGCAAATGGTGCGCCCCTTCCGTGCTGAGACCGAGCGTTATGGCCACTACAACGTTGCTGGTGAGCAAGTGTACGAACACAACTTCCTGTGGGGTTCGAAACGTACTGGGCCAGACTTGGCTCGTGTAGGCGGCCGCTACAGCGACGACTGGCACCGTGCGCACATGTATAACCCCCGCGATGTGGTGCCTGAATCTATTATGCCGGCTTACCCCTGGCTGTTTGAGCGTACCCTCGATGGTGATTCTACTCCGGCTAAAATGCGCACACTGCGTCAGTTAGGCGTGCCTTACACCGACGAAGATATCGCCACAGCCACTGCAGATGTTCAAGGCCAGCAGGAAATCACTGCGCTTGTTGCCTACCTGCAGCAACTAGGAACTGTGCTCGAGGGCACTCGTTAAGCTATGGATACGGGAACTTTCCGCGGTCTTATCACGCTGTTTTTGATTGTTGCTTTTATAGGCATTTTTGCCTGGTCCTATTCAAAGCGACGCAAACCAGACTTTGACGAGGCAGCTAACCTGCCCTTCGCCGACGACAGTGATGAGCAACCAGCCCGTGATAAGCATGTTTCGCCTGAGCGCGAAGCAGATTCCCGCCACGATAGGGGAGATAAAAACAGATGAATAATTTATGGGGTGACTCCCTATCCAGCTTCTGGAGCGCCTGGATCATTGTCATCACGCTGGGCACTATCGCTCTAAGCGTTTGGATACTACTTGCCAACCGCCGTACCGATAAAATCCCGGATGCTGATGGTAATGTTGAAACCACTGGTCACGCCGCCGACGGCATTGAAGAGTATGACAATCCACTGCCCAAGTGGTGGTTCCAGCTCTTCGTTCTCACGGTAGTGTTTGCCTTAGGCTATTTGGTGCTTTACCCAGGGTTAGGCAACTACGCAGGTGTTTTGGGCTGGTCTCAAGAGAGCCAGTGGGAAGAGGAGGTCGCCGATGCAGAGGAGCGCTTTACGCCAATCTTTGCTCAGTACCAGGAAGTCCCTATTCCTGAGCTCGCAAGAGATGCAGAAGCCATGCAGGTAGCTGAACGCGTCTACCTAAATAACTGCGCTGTATGTCACGGCTCCAATGCGCAGGGTGGCTATGGCTTCCCGAACTTGACCGATGACGACTGGTTGTATGGTGGCGAACCAGAAAACATTATGATGACGTTGAATAACGGCCGTAATGGACTGATGCCTGCCTGGCAACAGCTGGGTGAGAACAACATCGAAAATCTCACGCAGTACGTGCTCTCGCTCTCTAATCTTGAACATGATGAAGAGCGCGCGGCTAGCGGTGAAAGCACGTTCCTTGCCGCCTGCGCAGCGTGTCACACACCCAGCGGAACGGGCAACACGGCTCTCGGCGCGCCTAATCTGACCAACGACATTTGGCTCTACCAAGCACCAGGGCAAAGCGTTGCAGACTCCGTTCGTCAAACGCTGCGCAATGGCCGTAACGGGCACATGCCAGCACAAGCAGCTTACATTGGTGAAGAGCGTGTTCACCTAGTTGCCGCATATGTATATAGCTTGCGGTTTAATGATTAAACAGCGCTAAACTGTTTTAAAACGCTGCTTTAAAGGGGTGCGGTTACATACCGCACCCTTTCTTCATCCACAACCCGATACACTATTCATTATTAGATTTATCTGGTTGACAGCTATTCCCAGTGCTGCCGTCTATTCCTGCTATGTGAGCTGCGATCATTGCCATGGAAAAAATACCTAGCCACGATATTACGCCGCCGACTGTTGGGCATCACACCCCTGGTGAAAGCCACACCCAGGAAATGTACGCCAAGCGTCGACATATCTACGTGCGCGAAATTAAAGGGCTGTTCCAAAAGATTCGACGCAGCGCTAACTGGGCGCTCATGTTGGTATTTTTCTTACTCCCGTGGATCAACTTGGGAGACCGTCCAGCTATTTGGTTTGATTTACCCGGCCGTGAATTCCATATTTTTGCGGCTACGTTCTACCCACAAGAATTTGTACTGCTCTCGTGGCTGCTCATAATCTGCGCCTTTGGGCTATTTTTCATTACCGTCTTTGCAGGGCGTGTTTGGTGTGGCTATACCTGCCCGCAAAGCGTCTGGACGTTTCTGTTTATTTGGCTAGAGCACCGTATTGAAGGCTCCCGAAACCAGCGTATCAAGCTAGATAAACAGCCACTCACCGCCAATAAAGCCTGGCGTAAAGGCGCTAAGCATACCGCCTGGCTACTCATCGCGCTCGCGACAGGTATTACCTTTGTTGGCTACTTCACCCCTATTCGCACGCTGGTGACCGAGCTGCCTACGCTTGAAGCCCACGGCTGGTCTTACTTCTGGGTAGGCTTCTTTTTAGTATTTACCTACCTAAACGCCGGCTGGCTGCGCGAACAGGTATGCATTTATATGTGCCCCTATGCTCGCTTCCAGTCGGTGATGTTTGACCGCGATACGCTCATCGTTTCCTATGACAAAGAGCGTGGCGAACCTCGCGGCAGCCGCAAAAAATCGCTTACCCATACCCAAGCGAGAGAAGCTGGCCTAGGCGACTGTATCGATTGCGACCTGTGTGTTCAGGTATGTCCAACCGGCATCGATATTCGTGACGGCCTGCAGTATGAGTGCATTACCTGCGCGGCGTGCATTGACGCCTGCGACAGCGTAATGGATAAGATGGGTTATCCAAGGGGGCTTGTTCGCTACACCACTGAAAATGCACTAGAAGGTAAAAAGAGTCACATCTTACGCCCTCGCCTGCTTGGCTATTTCGCGGCACTCATGGTGATGGTAGCGGCATTCGCCTGGGCGGTGAATGACCGTATGCCCCTGGGGTTCGACGTTGAACGCGAGCGCACCCAGCTCTATCAAACGACTCGAGATGGACGCATTAGCAATGTGTATAGCTTGAACATTCGCAACTTAGATAACCAAGACCACACCTATCGCTTGAGCGTATCCGGATTGCCGAGTGTGACGTTAGATGATGTTGCTGTCAGCGTCCCAGCAGGTGAGGCTCGCCTACAGATCGTGACGGTACTTGTGGATGCTAGTGACCTCACTGAACCAAGCCACCCCATTATATTTACCTTGCAAGCCCAACAAGACGAGAGCCTCCGTATTGAGCGTGAGTCGCGTTTTCTGGGCGACATTAGGAGATAAAAAGGCGCCATGTCCTCCCCCAACGTTACCCCCTGGTACAAGCAATTTTGGCCATGGTTTTTAATTGGCTTGCTGTTTACATCCATTGTGTTCAGTACCACCTTTGCGGTCGTCTCGATCAAAACCGCAGACGGCATGGTGGTACAGGAAGATTACTACGAGCATGGCAAAGCCATTAACATGGTGTTTGCCAAGCAGGAGCGCGCCAATGAGCTAAACCTCTCAGCAGAGCTGCGCATCGACCCACTGACCAGTGATATCGTGCTTGACTTAGCAGGCGATGACCGTCCAGATAAACTTTATCTAATGCTGATATTCCCAACACAGGATGATCGGGACCAAGAGTTTGTCTTGGAACACGTACGAGACGGCCGCTATATCACCCAAGGGCCGGATAATCTTCGCTACCGCTGGTATATCCAGCTTCAACCAGAGCAGACCAACGCTGACTGGCGGTTGATCGGCGAGGCGCGCTTCCCTGATGAAAATAGCATTGCTCTACTGCCAGGAGGGCGTCCTGCAAGCGAATGAGCACCACCGTCACTTCTCCTAGCTGCTATCACTGCGGCAATCCGGTGCCTTCCGGGGCACCGTGGCAGATTAAACTAGACGAAACCTCCCATCCACTTTGCTGCCCAGGCTGCGAAGCAGTGGCTCATGCCATTGTGGATGGAGGGCTGGAAAGCTATTACCGCTACCGCACCGAGCTACCGGAACGCCCTGATGAGCGCCAGGCCGCTAAAGCGGAAACCTGGTCCGTTTTTGATGACCCAGGCCTGCAGGCGCAGTTTGTGCATGCCGATGGCGATGAGGGCTTTGTGAGAGCGACATTAGCCGTCGAGGGCATTACCTGCGCCGCGTGTGCCTGGTTAATTGAACACCGTTTAAACGCCCTTGAGGGCATACAATCGAGTGCGGTGAACTTAACCCATCACCGCCTGCGAGTGAGCTGGGACCCTAACGTCGTCAAACTATCGCAGCTATTCGCCGAGCTGGCAGCGATTGGTTACGACGCCCAACCCTACGAGCCTGACCAAGCCCAAGCGCGTTTGCAGCACGAAGAGCGTATGAACGTTCGCCGCCTGATTGTCGCCGCCGTTGGCATGATGCAGGTCATGATGTTCTCTATCCCAATCTACGTCGCGGGGCCAGGTGAAATCAGCGCGGATTTTTATGCACTTTTCCACTGGCTATCGTTCGCCCTAGCAACGCCGGTGGTGCTTTTCTCAGCCCAACCCTTTTTCCGTAATGCGCTGCGCGACCTTAAAACCGGCGTGCTGGGTATGGATGTACCGGTCTCGCTAGCCATCGGTGGCGCCTACTTAGCCAGCAGCTATGCGGTGCTGTTTGGAGTGGGCGAAGTGTATTACGACTCAGTGGCCATGTTTACGTTCTTTCTGTTGTTTGGCCGCTATGTAGAAGGCCGCGCCAGGCGACGCAGTGGCCACAGTGGCAACGCGTTAAGCGGGGTCTTGCCGGTTTCCGCCACCCGCCTTGAAGCCGATGGCAGCGAGCGCATTCTACCGGCTAGCGAGCTTGCAACAGGCGACCGCATACTGATCAAGCCGGGCCACGGCGTGCCCGCCGATGGCATTATTGAAGAGGGCGAATCCAGCCTCGATGAGTCCATGCTGACCGGGGAGTACCTGCCGGTTACACGGCGCGTTGGCGATAGCGTCACCGGCGGCAGCCAGAATATGGAGAATCCGCTAATCGTCTCCGTTACCCATGCAGGGGGCGAAGCACGCGTGGCGAGCATTGTGGATTTAACCGACCGCGCCTTTGCCAGCCGCCCAAGGCTTGCTCAAATGGCTGCGCGTATGGCGCATCTGTTTGTTTTGCGCCTGCTGGTGGTGACGGCTTGCGTTACCGTCGCCTGGTGGTTCATCGATCCATCGCGAGTGCTGTGGATTATGCTGTCGGTGCTGGTTGTCACTTGCCCCTGTGCGCTGGCCCTGGCTACCCCGACGGCACTAACCGCAGGGCATGGGCAGCTTCGCAAGCGCGGTGTACTGATTACCCGCGCCGATGCGATGGAGTCGCTCTCTAACGTGACGCGGGTTATTTTCGACAAAACAGGGACGCTAACCCGGGGCGAGATGCACCTCACACAAACGATTCCGCTCGCCAGCCCTTCCGCTGAGTCACCCGAATTAAGCACTGAACGAGCAAGGGCAATTGCGGCAGCGTTAGAAGCGCACTCAGAGCATCCCATTGCTCGGGCATTCCGCCCTTTCCGCGACGCCACGCTACAGGCTCGCCATGTACAGAGCTATACCGGCGCAGGGTTAGAGGGCACGCTCAACGGCGCCACTTGGCGTTTAGGCAAGCCCGACTTCGCCAGCAAAACAGCTATCGCACTGCCCAGTGTTGGTCAGTGGCTACTGCTAAGCGAAAATAGCGAGCCACGCGCATGGTTTAAGCTACATGACGGCATTCGTGAAGATGCCGCCCAAACGGTGGCCGCTCTGCAGGCCAGAGGCTTAGCGGTTGAGCTTCTCTCAGGGGATACCCAGGAAGCGGTTGAGAGCCTGGCTCAGCAGCTCAACATCACGACATGGCATGCAGGAAAGTCGCCTGAAGGTAAGCTTGAGCGATTACGCGAACTGCAGGCGCAGGGCGAGTGCGTGGTCATGATTGGCGACGGCATTAACGACGTACCGATCTTAGCCGGTGCGGACGTGGCAATTGCCATGAACGGCGCCACTGACTTAGCCCGCACGCGTGCCGATGCAGTGCTCCTCAGCCCACGCTTGATGCGGATATATGACGCTATCGAGATTTCCGGAGCCACCCGCAAGATCATGCGACAAAACATGCTATGGTCAGTTTGCTACAACTTTTCGGCACTGCCACTGGCAGCCATGGGGTTAGTGCCGCCTTGGCTTGCCGCTATCGGCATGTCGCTTAGCTCGCTAGTCGTGGTGGGTAATGCGCTGCGCTTGTCTCGCTGGCGCACCTCTCCTGCCCCGCTGACAGCCTCTACTCATCCGGTGAGCGCATGACCATTCTCTATCTGCTGATTCCCTTGTCACTCATCTTGTTGGGCCTTGCGGTCTGGGCATTTTTTTGGGCGGTGAAACATGATCAGTTTGACGATCTTGAAGGCCCCGCTCATCGCGTTTTATTCGATGACGACGAGAACGACCTAACCAAGGAGCAGCGCGCCGAGCGTAAAAAAGCGCCTCCCGCGCAAACCAAATCCGATAGCTCAGAGCCGCCGCCATGAACCCGACAGGGTTAGATTTACCGCCGGTGATGGCGGCATTTGTATTTGGTTTAATGGGGGGTGCCCACTGCATTGGCATGTGCGGCGGAATCATGAGCGCTCTCACCTTCGCCGTACCACCAAGCATGCGCCATCCCGCCCGTATGGGAGGGCTTCTGCTCAGCTATAATGCTGGCCGGATACTCAGCTACATGGTGGCAGGCGCTATCGTGGCCGCTTTAGGTACGTTTATTTCCCTTTCACCGACCGCTCGCATTGTGCTGCAGGGATTCGCCGCGCTAATGCTAATCTTAATGGCGCTGTACATCGCCAACTGGTGGAAAGGCCTGCTTAAAGTCGAAGCCATCGGACGACACCTGTGGCGCTACATAGAGCCGCTGGGGCGCCGTCTAATGCCTGTCGTCCATCTACCCCAAGCGTTTACCCTGGGCGCGCTATGGGGTTGGCTTCCCTGTGGCCTGGTCTATTCCATGCTTGCCTGGAGTCTCGCGATTGCCGACCCGCTTCAAGGTGCGCTGCTAATGGGCGCTTTTGGAGTAGGCACCCTGCCCGCCTTACTCGCAACGGGTTTAGCCGCCCAGCAGCTTAGCCAGCTAATACGCCATCCGGCCACACGTAGCATTGCTGCACTCACGATTATTGGTTTTGCAGTATGGCAATTATGGGCGCTGGCGGGGCATAGCGCCCATTAACACACCGGCACGCATTACTTGATGTAGCTCAACGCTTTCATGGTTTGCTTGTTCTAGCATTTAACAGCGTTTATGCCTGTTGGCCAGGCGTTTACACCTGTTATCCCCTATTGCTTTTGTAATCTTGCTATTCAAGCTTGGTGACACCTTGCTTTTAAACCCTGGAGCGCCTTCCATGCGTGCACAAGCCACTGCTGCCGTTTCACACCCTACACTTGCAGCGCCTTCGGCCACTGCCTGGGACGAGGCGCTGCTACGCCGTTATGACAAAAGCGGCCCACGTTACACCTCTTACCCTACGGCACTCGCTTTTCATGAGCAGTTCACCGCAGATGACTTTACCCAAGCACTAGAACGCAGCAATCAGAACCAGCGGCCACTCTCGCTTTATGTACACGTGCCTTTCTGTCGCAAAATTTGCTTCTACTGCGCCTGCAATAAGATTGCGACCAAAAACACGCAGCTGGCAGAGCCTTACTTATCTAGGCTCGACCGTGAAATGGTCTTAACTGCTCGCCATTTAGATACTCATCGGCCAGTGCAACAACTGCATTGGGGCGGCGGTACACCGACGTTTCTTTCGCTTTCCCAAATGAGCGATCTGATCGATCGCCTTGATGCGCGCTTTGGTTTATCCATGTCGCCTGATCGTGACTACGCCATTGAAATTGACCCACGGGAAGCCGATGTCTTTACCCTTCGCCACTTACAGTCGCTGGGCTTTAATCGGCTGAGCCTTGGCGTACAGGATTTAAACCCACAGGTACAAAAAGCGATCAATCGCGTGCAGCCACGGGTACTCACCGAGACCCTAATGGATGAAGCTCATCGTCTAGGCTTTCGTTCCCTCAATCTGGATTTGATCTATGGCCTCCCCTTCCAGACTGAACAGAGCTTTGCCGAAACGCTTCGCCAAGTCATAGAACTCAACCCTGCACGACTGTCGGTATTTAACTACGCCCACATGCCCACCCGCTTTGCGCCCCAGCGGCGTATTAACGAAGAAGACCTACCAAGCGCTGATGAAAAACTCGCTATTTTGCATACCGCTATTGAGATGCTGACCAATGCAGGCTATGTACATATTGGGATGGATCATTTTGCTCGGCCAGATGATAGCTTGGCGGTTGCACAGCGTAACGGCTCGCTGCAGCGCAATTTTCAAGGTTACTCCAGCCACGCCCAGTGCGACTTGATAGGACTCGGTGTTTCAGCCATTTCTCGCGTGGATGACGTCTATGCACAAAACCCAACTTCTCTTGCGCACTTTGAGACAGCGATAGATCAAGGTAGGCTAGCGACAGAAAAAGGTTTACGATTAAATCATGATGACCTAATACGTCGAGATGTCATTGAACGCTTAATGTGCGATATGCGAATTGATTTAGCTGCGATAGGCCAACGCTGGGGAGTTGATGCTGCTAACTATTTCTCTCCGGTTCTTGAGCAGCTTCACATAGCAGAACAGGACGGCTTGCTAATACGTGACGGTCTCTCTTTGAACGCCACACCCGCTGGCCGACTGCTTATTCGTCATATTGCTATGGCCTTCGATGCTTATTTACCGGGTCAATCATCTACACGTTACTCAAAGATTATGTGACCCTATTGAGGCGCTTTTGTCTGGCGCCTATCATGGCAAATGATAAATGGAGAATTACATGCCTCACCAAGCCAGCCCCCGACGTTCACTGCTGCAAGAAGCGCGCTGTCAAACCTGCAGTCTTAGTTCGTTGTGCCTGCCGCTGGCCCTGGAGCTTGAGGATATGGGGCAGTTCGATGCGATTATCCGCCGTCGCGCGCCGCTTAAAAAAGGCGAACCACTGTTTCGCCAGGAAGACCCGTTTACCAGTGTCTATGCCGTGCGCTCGGGTAGCCTTAAACAGGTTACCAGTGAAGGTAATGGCAATGATCAGCTCACCAATTTTTATCTGCCCAGCGAATTGGTAGGGTTAGACGGTATCGATGAAAACTATTACCCCGGCAGCGTTATTGCTCTGGAAACTACCACGGTTTGCGAAATTCCTTTCGACCGCTTAGACACACTCTCTGAAGAGCTGCCAGAACTACGGGGACAGCTCTACCGGAGCATGAGCAAAGAACTAAAGGATGATCGGCGCATGATGCGTTTGTTATCACGCAAAACCGCTGATCAGCGGCTCGCCAGCTTTTTAATTACCCTTTCAGACCGCTTTCGCCGCCGTGGGTACTCGCCCTTCAGCTTCCGGCTCTCTATGTCTCGGGCGGACCTGGGCAATTACCTAGGTTTAGCTGTGGAGACTGTTAGCCGGATTCTTAGCCGTTTCCAGCAACAGGCCGTGGTAGCCGTGTCAGGACGTGAAATTAACATCCTCGACATGCAACGGTTAATTATCTTGGCTGAAGAAGACGAACAGACGGCTATACCACGTTAAAGGCTTGGATACGCCCGGCCATCATTGCGGCTTGTTTGTCTTCCAGGCTTTCAAAATCAAACAGTTGGCGGTCGGCGAGCTGGGAAGGCGCCACATTTGTTACTGCTTTAAACATACTTTCCAGCCGCCCAGGATGCTTCTTATCCCACTCGGCCAGCATATCTTTAACCACCTGACGCTGAAGATTAGGCTGCGAACCACACAAATTACAGGGAATGATGGGAAACTCCATTAGCCGGGAGAACTCGGCAATATCCGCCTCTTTGCAGTACGCAAGCGGGCGAATGACAATGTTTTTACCATCATCAGATAGCAGCTTAGGCGGCATGGCTTTTAAAGTCCCGCCAAAGAACATATTCAAAAACAGCGTTTCTAAAATATCTTCACGGTGATGGCCCAACGCGATTTTGGTAGCCCCAATTTCTTCGGCAAAGCCATACAACGACCCTCTGCGCAAACGTGAGCAGAGCGCGCAGGTGGTTTTACCTTCGGGGGTTTTCTCCTTCACCACCGAGTAGGTGTCTCGCTCTAAAATGTGGTACTCCACCCCCTGCTTTTCTAAATACTGGGGAAGGATATGCTCTGGGAACCCCGGCTGCTTTTGATCCATATTCACCGCCACCAGCGAGAAGTTAACCGGTGCGTTACGCTGCAGGTTGCGCAATATCTCAAGCATGGTGTAGCTATCTTTACCACCTGACAGGCACACCATTACCCTGTCGCCTTCATTAATCATCTGATAATCAATGATGGCATTCCCCACCTCGCGGCGCAGGCGTTTTTGCAACTTATTGAATTCGCGCTTTTGTTTAGCGTCTTGGCTGTCGGCTAGCGTGGACTGGCTGGCCGAATCGGCAGCAACGGTGGTTGCCGGATCAAAATAATCAAGAGATTGCATGGTATAGGCACTGCCGCTAGTAGAAAAAGCAGCGGCCATTCTAACAATACTCGTATGCTCCACCCAACATAAACCCGACGGCTTTAAGCCACCTGGACAGTCTCACGCTGTAAGCGAATATACAGCAACGCACTCGCTGCAGCTTCGCTTAACACGCCGTGGCTATTCATAGCGGGCAGCTGCCATCGCTCAAGCGCTTCGCTTAAATCATTACCCTCATCTACGTAAGGGTGTAAACGTCGCAATTGCCGATGGTGAAGTTTAGCCACGTCCACCTGAGCGTTAGGCAGGCCAAAGCCAAGCCCTTTTTTGAACAACGCATTAAGCCGGTCAAGGGAGCGATCTATTTGCCATCCTATTAAAGGCCGGTTGCCAATAAATTCAGCAAGCGCCCCAAGGTTTTCCGCATTAGGAGACAGGGCAACTGCCGTCCCATAAACCCGATGTTGGCGCCTAAGCGTGGCGGCATCCGCACTGCGGGTGTTTGCTATTGTGGCGACCCATGCACGGCTGGTTTGAACGTGGCGCTGGTTAAGAACCACGGCTGCCACACTCACCGCTGGGTACTCACCCTTAGACGCATAGCATGTCAACGCCACCTGCTCCTCCCCCATATAGGGTTGGAACAGCCAGGCATAGGGAGAATCCACGCACCGGCGGCGGTCGCTTTCCCGCTGAAGAAGAGTACGCAATGAGCCGCTAAAAAGCGTCACATGCCGATCTAACCATCGCATGCCGCTCACGAATACTCCAAATGATAACGGTGTGAAAGGCGCTGTTTGAAATCTTTGACAATATGCATTGCTTCGCGCAGCAAATCGCGCTCAAGAGAAGAGAGTTCCTGTACGACCACGCGGTTAGTGCGCTTATCGGACACGCCCTCCAGTTCTTGCAGCTGCTGTTTGAGCCGCAGCTCTGTAAACAGCGCCAGCGCTTCACCCAAATCATCGGCGAAGCGACGATCCAAACGGCCATCTGTCGCTAACGCATCTAACCGATCTAGCGTTGAGGTTGCCTTGATCCGTCGCTCAAGCGCCATGGTACGTACGCCGTGCACAATCGGAAAAATCCCCCCTTTCTTTATATCAATGCCGTGCTGAGGTTTTTTCAGCGAGCCAAACAGTGTCAGCGGCGTCGAAAAACGCAGTGCCGTTCTGGCAAAGTAGGAGAGCAGCAGTTCATCACGGGAGCAGCGCTCAAAGAGTTCTTCCCGCACGCTCTCCAATAAAGCGGGGTTACCCCCGACCGCATGGGCATCAAGCAGAATCGCCAGCTTCATCAAGCTATCGCCATCCCGTGCGCTCGCCCATTTAACAATATTTTTTTTCCATTGCGACACTGTCCCGACCCATTCGGGGTTAGACACCATAATATTGCCGGGACAGGGCGGATAACCTAACTGAATCAGCGTATTGGTCAGCGTTTGCATTTGTTCAGCCACGTCAGGCCACTGGCTGTCATCCGCTAAAATAAGGCCATTATCCTGGTCTGTTTTAAGAATTTGCTCGCCTCGCCCCTCGCTCCCCATCACCATCATGCAGCTGTCGTTATGGTGAGCCTCATCAACGGTAAATGCCCAGGCTTTACTCATAATGCGCCCATTAAGCGCGGCCAACAGATCCATCGCAAAGCGTAACTTCACCCCCTGGGCCATCAAGGCGTTGACCAGTTCCGGGGTGCGACGACTTGCCGTGGCTAATGCATCTAAGTCATTGGCTTGTTCAATTTGCAGGCTAACCACATAGCTACGGCTGGAAAAGTAGCTCAACACGTCGGTTAGCTCTACAACCCCCTTAAGCATCTCTTTCTCCATCACCACCACACGGGCCACTTTATGGCGTGTCATCAGTACCAGAGCTTCAAACAGGTATTGATTTGGCGTTACGGTTACCAGAGAGAAGTGGGCTACCTCCTCAACAAAGGATGCTTTTGTGCACTTGCCAAGTACTAAACCATTCAGCAGGTCCGTTTTAGTGACCATCCCATGCTTGCCCTGGGTCTTAACCAGCAAGCTGTCGGCATGGCTCTCGTTTAACTGGGTAACAGCACTGGTAATATCGGCAGACGCCTCGATGAGTAGCGGTTCACGCATGCATTCGCTGACCTTAGCAAGCATAAAACCGGCCATGGTGACGCCACTTTCCGCCCGTTTTTCAGTCAGCAGGCGCGTTTTATGGGAGAGCGTCTGCTTAAAGAAGTTTTCAAAGTCGGGATAATGGCGGCAAAGCTGCATAAATAGCGCTTTGGGCATGATATAGCACAGGCTTTCTTGTTCCGCTTGAAAACGGTAGCGGCTTTTGCCATTTAAAATACTGATCGCGCCAAACAGATCGCCCGCAGTGTAGTGACCAATGCGCGCACTCGATGCAGGCAACGTAGGGTCAATCTCGGCAACTTCGCCCTTATGAATGAGAAACACCGACTCACCCGACTGTCCGGTTTCTAAAATAATCTCATCTCGGTCAAAGTAAGCTAAGTCTACTCCACGGCGAACATAATCACGCCCTTCTTCATCCAACAGCGTAAATGGCAGCTGGGACAGTTCAACGTCGACCATGCGTGACCTCACTCTACTAAAGGCAAAAGTACCTGATGACCCAGCAGCCTAATGCTCTAGCAACTGCTTCCTCTGGCAAGTGCTCCCTTTTTTACCAGCGCTTTTCTGCCAGCCCGCCTTCACTCTCACACCGTTATAAACAAGCCGCTTTTTCAGCGTCGCTATATTTCCTTGACTCACACAACTACTTATACCTTTAGCTATGCCGCTAACGTCGAATCGACGTTTTTCTAGCGACTAAAGTAGTGCCTTTTAAGAAGATCTTAAGCACTAGAAAAGGACTTCATTTAAGGTAGCAAACATTGCTTTTAAGCGAGCCATAGACCATCGTCCCATTACCTCTGAACGAATATCAAAAGATCATAAAAAAACTAGAAAAAATAAGCATTTCCGCGTATAAAAACCCATGAATGGTTGCTTATATAGCGGCCTGATACCAAAGTCTGGGATTTATTTTTTGCATTTATTGACCAGTATTACCTGTGAAACAGTCAGGGTAATCAAATTCACTAGCCGAATGTTTTACCAGATACCAATAAGCCTTCTTCGTTTTGCACAATTTGGTCACTCTTGGTTAGCATTTAAACAGGTGAACGCTGTAAAAAAATAATAGGGTAAGCAGCGCTCAAAAATGACGCACTGCCTTACACACAAAGCAGTTTCCATCGTGCGATTGCCTTGATGAATCACACGCTACTTTGAGTTCACTTTCCAACCCTAAAAATCACAAGTGGAGAGCAACACAATGGCAGACGACAAAACTAATGCTGCTGAGTACTGGAAAGCCAACGTCCGTTTAATATTTGGGTGCCTAGCGGTTTGGGCATTCGTTTCTTATGGATGCGCTATCCTCTTTCGCCCCCTACTAGCGGGGATACCGGTTGGCGGAACTGACCTGGGTTTCTGGTTTGCACAACAGGGCTCAATCTTGACTTTCATTGTTTTGATCTTCTTCTACGCCTGGAAGATGAACAAACTTGATGAAAAATTTGGCCTTGGGGAGTAAGCCAGCATGAGCCAGTTTGCAATTAACTTACTATTTGTTGGCGCCTCGTTTGCGCTCTATATCGGGATTGCGATATGGGCACGTGCCGGCTCCACTAAAGATTTCTATGTCGCCGGCGGCGGCGTTCACCCAATTACTAACGGCATGGCAACCGCCGCCGACTGGATGTCAGCAGCATCGTTTATCTCCATGGCGGGCTTGCTCGCCTCCGGGGGTTATGCCAACTCTACGTTCTTGATGGGCTGGACCGGTGGCTACGTTATTCTCGCGATGCTACTCGCCCCGTACCTGCGTAAGTTCGGCAAGTTTACCGTGCCCGACTTCATTGGTGACCGCTTCTACAGCAACACCGCCCGGTTTGTGGCGATTGTCTGCTTAATCGTGGCATCGGTAACGTACGTTATCGGTCAAATGACAGGTGCCGGCGTTGCGTTCTCTCGCTTCTTGGAAGTCAGCAACACGTGGGGTATTTGGATCGCCGCTCTCATTGTCTTCCTGTATGCCGTATTTGGCGGCATGAAAGGCATCACGTATACCCAAGTAGCGCAGTACGTTGTACTGATTATTGCCTATACCATCCCTGCTGTCTTTATCGCCATGCAGCTTACCGGCAACCCGATTCCCATGTTTGGTATGTTTAGTACGCACACGGAATCTGGCTTACCGCTATTAACTAAGTTAGACGAGGTGGTCAACGCGCTAGGCTTCCGCGACTACACTGCCGATGTGGATAACAAACTGAACATGGTGCTGTTTACCCTCTCGCTAATGGTGGGTACTGCAGGCTTACCCCACGTTATTATCCGCTTCTTCACAGTGCCGAAAGTCGCTGATGCACGCTGGTCTGCGGGCTGGGCACTGGTGTTTATCGCACTGCTGTACCTCACCGCTCCTGCGGTTGGGTCTATGGCGCGCCTAAACCTTGCCACCACCGTCTTTCCCGACATGGCGGGTCAAGTCGAAAACTACGACGAAGCAATTGATAACCCGATTCTTTACGAAGATCGCCCTGAGTGGTTCCGCACCTGGGAAGAAACAGGCCTCATCGTTCATAACGACCTAAACAACGATGGCCGTATCCAGATGTACAACAACGCTGCTGACTTCTCTGACCGTGGCTGGGCAGGTAACGAGCTTGAAGTTAACAACGACATCTTGGTACTTGCCAACCCTGAAATTGCTAACCTGCCAGGCTGGGTTATTGGTCTGATAGCCGCGGGGGGTATTGCAGCAGCACTCTCAACGGCTGCGGGTCTACTGCTTGCCATCTCGTCAGCGATTAGCCATGACTTGATCAAAACCATGATCAATCCGAAGATCTCCGAAAAAGGGGAAATGCTCGCGGCGCGTATTTCCATGGGTGGCGCGATTCTGCTAGCAACCTATCTGGGTCTGAACCCACCAGGGTTTGCGGCACAAACCGTGGCACTGGCCTTTGGTATCGCGGGTGCCTCGCTGTTCCCAGCGCTGATGATGGGTATCTTCTCTAAGCGTATGAACAGCAAAGGGGCGATTGCAGGCATGCTGGCAGGCCTGATCTGCACGCTGCTCTACATCTTCACCTACCTCGGCTGGCTGTTCATTCCAGGCACCAATATGCTGGCTAACACGCCGGACAATTGGATCCTGGGTGTCTCCCCGCTCTCCTTCGGTGCGATAGGTGCGATGATCAACTTTGCAGTTGCGTTTGCAGTCTCCAGCGCAACGGAAGAGCCTCCCCAGGAGATTCAAGACCTGGTGGAAAGCGTTCGCTATCCGAAAGGTGCTGGTGTAGCGGTTGATCACTAAGTCATAATCATTCCTTCTATCAGGCATACGGCCAATAGAGACGTGGAATGACAGCTTACCATCGGGCTTCCTCAGGGAAGCCCGATGGCTTTTAGAAAGGATATTGTATGATTTGGCACTTAGTAGCCGCCGTATTTGCGGGGCTTGCCGCCGCGGGTATTGGCTTGATCCTTAGAAACCTTAGCGGCAAGCGGCTTCCCAAGTGGATTGTGCCTGTGTGCGGCGGCTTAGGTATGCTGGGCTACCAAATTCAGGTGGAGTACTCCTGGTTTGAACATAAGCAGGCACAGCTGCCAGAAACGGCCGTAGTGATTTCCAGCGATACCTCAAGTGCGGTTTGGCGCCCATGGACCTTCGCCTTTCCAATGACTACCAAGTTTAGCGTGGTCGATAGCAGTAACGTGATTGGAACCAACACTGACGACGGGCTGGTGGCTGAATTTATTCTCTACCAGTTCGAACGACAGCACACCGACATCTTGACCACTCAACCCTACGTGCTGAACTGCGCAAACCGTGAGTTGGCGCCTATCCACCCCGATACCCAAGACGTGGAACTTAGCCAGTTGCGCAGGCTGCGTGAATCCTCACCGCTGCTGAAGAGTGTTTGCCAACTCGCTTCGGAACAGCAGACGTAACCTCTTCCTTCGCCTAGAATAGGGCACTTTGCACAGGTCAAACGCTAGGCGAAGCACTCAACATGGGGAGAGATTATGTTTCATGGCGGGCTGCTGATCGCGGTATCACTGCTCTATATTGCGATTTTATTTGGGATTGCCTGGCACGGTGATAGACGCGCCCGCACCCACGGCGCCAGCCGCCGTCGGCCAATCATCTACAGCTTAGCGCTAGCGATTTACTGCACTTCCTGGACGTTTTATGGCGCGGTAGGCCAAGCAGCTACCGCTGGCTGGTCATTTGCCAGCATTTTTGTCGGGCCTATCCTGACCTTTCTGCTGTTCTGGCCGGTTTTGGCCAAGATGATTCGCGTGGCAAAACACCAGAATGTCACCTCGATCGCTGACTTTATTGCCTCCCGCTACGGTAAAACCCAATCCCTTGCCGCCTTTGCCAGCCTCGTCGCGCTAATTGGTACCCTCCCCTATATTGCGCTTCAGCTTAAAGCCGTCTCCACTACCTTTGGCGTACTGACGGACGCCGCGGATATGACCCATACGCCGCTGTTTGGGGATACGGCTTTCTACGTTGCCATTGTGATGGCGATTTTTGCCATCCTCTTTGGCACTCGGCACACCGATGCTACCGAGCACCATGAAGGGCTTATTCACGCCGTTGCCTTTGAGTCGCTGATAAAACTCCTGGCCTTCATCATACTGGGGGTCTTTGTCACCTGGGGAATGTTCGACGGCCTAGGTGAACTGATGGGCCATGCGGAAAGCCAGCTTGAGCTTCAGCGCCAGCTCGCCAACCAGGATTTCGGCCAAAGCTTTTGGGCACAAACCCTGCTCGCCATGCTGGCGATTCTCTGCCTACCGCGCCAATTTCACGTCGCAGTCGTCGAAAACATTCACCCAGACGATGCCAATAAGGCCCGCTGGCTGTTCCCACTCTATTTGCTGGCTATTGCGTTTTTCGTAGTACCGCTAGCCGCCGCAGGTCTCCTGCTATTTTCTGAAAGCGGCGTAGAACCCGATACCTATGTTTTAGCGCTTTCTATGGCATCAGGGCACGAGTGGTTGATGCTGCTAACGTTTATCGGCGGCTTCTCCGCTGCCACCGGCATGGTTATTGTCGCGGCAGTGGCCGTTTCTATTATGATCTCAAACGAGATCGTGATCCCGGCGCTCTTCAGGTTGCGCTGGTTTGATACCAAAGCCCGTGATTATGGCCGCCTCGTACTGCGCGCACGCCGCTTAACCATTGTGGCAGTGCTGGCAATGGCATACGGCTTTTATCAGCTGATTGCTGAATTCACGTCGCTGGCGTCTATCGGCATGCTCTCCTTTGCCGCCGCCGCTCAATTTGCCCCCGCGCTGATTGGCGGGCTTTACTGGAAGCGCGGCAACCGCTTAGGCGTTATTGTCGGGATGAACGCAGGCTTTGGCATTTGGACCTATAGCCTTCTGATGCCCGCCATGATTAATGCGGGTGTACTGCCCTCGGAGTGGCTAGCAGGTGGCCCCTTAGGGCTTGCCTGGCTATCGCCCACGGCGCTGTTTGGCCTCAACCTAGGTGACACCTTCACTCATGGCGTCATGCTCTCACTAGGCCTTAATCTGTTCTGCTACATCTTTGTTTCACAGATTACCTCCCAGCGCGTGGTCGAGCGCATCCAGGCATCACTGTTTGTCGATAGCGTCGAAACCCGTCAAACCTCCGTTAACCGCCCTTGGACGGGCGCCACCACGGTGGGCGACTTAAAAGTACTCTGCGAACGCTTTCTAGGAGCGGGCCAAGTAGACCGCGCCTTTGAAGACTATGCACGTCGGGCAGGTAAACCACTGGACGACGGCACCCGAGCCTCCATTGACGTTATCCAGTTTACCGAGCGCTTTTTGGCCTCCGTCCTAGGCGCCTCCTCCGCGCGGATCGTCGTCAATTCAGCTCTTCAAGGGCGCGGCATTGGCATTTCAGATGTGATCTCCATCGTCGATGAAGCCTCCCAGGTACTGGAGTTTAACCGCGCCCTGCTCCAAGCCACGATTGAAAATATTAACCAAGGCATTAGCGTTGTTGACCAAAATCTCAGGCTCGTGGTTTGGAACCAGCGCTATTTGGAGCTATTTCGCTTCCCAGACCATTTAATTCGGGTGGGTGCGCCCATGGATCGCATCTTCCGCTATAACGCCCACAACGGCGAATACGGCCCCGGTGACCCCGAAGAGCACGTCCAACTCCTGCTGGATAACATTCGCGATGGTCAGCCCCATCGCTACGTGCGCTATCGTCAGGATGGCAGCGTACTGGAAGTTCAAGGCAACCCGATGCCCGGCGGCGGGTTTGTCTATACCTACCAAGACATCACCCAGCAAAAGCGCATCGAAGAGGCATTGATTCGCTCTGAAAACAATATCCGCATTTACACCGACAATGTGCCCGCGTTAATCGCTTACTTCGATAAAGAGTGTCGCTACCTATTTACCAACCGCGCTTATGAGCAAGCGTTTAACATCGATCGAAATGCTGTCATTGGGCGGCGCTACGAAGAAGTCCTGCCCGTCAAGCAGGCTGAAGAGCGCCTGCCCTGGGCCAAGCGTGCGCTAACAGGGGAGCGCGTCAGTTTTGAAGTCTCGATGCGCGTGAACGAAGCGATGCGCTATATGCTGGTAACCTATACGCCACACTTTGGCGATAGCCAGTCAATATTAGGCTTTTTTGCTCTTTATCAGGATATTACCGAGCGTCGCCAAGCTGAAATTGCGCTTAAAGAGACCAACGAAACCCTTGAAGAGCGTGTCCGTGAGCGCACTCAGGCGCTTTCTGAAGCCAATGCGGCGCTGCGTCAGGAAAACCGCGTGCGTGCTGAGGCCGAACAGGCGCTGCGCCAAGCCAAACAGCTCGCCGAAGATGCCAATGCCTCCAAAACGCGCTTTTTGGCTGCCGCCAGCCACGACCTGCTGCAACCGCTCAATGCTGCACGCTTGTTTACCTCTGCGTTAATGCAGAACGTCACGACGAGCGACACCCAGCGTATTGTCGGGCACATCGATAACTCCCTTCAGGCCGCTGAAGAGCTGCTCGGCACTCTGCTAGATATTTCCAAACTGGATGCCGGCGCACTCACTCCCCGGCGCAGCCACTTTGCCCTGGCGGATATTATCCGCCCGCTACGCGCTGAGTTTGAAGTCATGGCTGATGATCGCGGCCTGGATCTCAATGTCGTACCGACAAAGCAGTGGGTCGACTCTGACCCACAAATGTTGCGGCGTATTGTGCAAAACTTCCTTTCCAACGCAATCCGCTATACCCAGGAGGGGCGTGTACTGCTGGGCTGCCGTCGCTACGGAGACCGCCTCTCCATTGAAGTTTGGGACAGCGGCCCCGGCATTCCTGAATCGAAACTATCGGAAATCTTCCAAGAGTTTCGCCGTTTAGATCAGGTATCGCGCCATAAAGAGAGCGAAAAGGGATTAGGGCTAGGGCTCTCCATTGCCGACCGCATGAGTCGGGTGCTAGACCATCCCATTAAGGTACGCTCCTGGGAGGGCGTTGGCACCGTGTTTGCGGTCAGCGTACCTATCGTGGCAGCACGTGAAATGTTGCCCACCGACCAAGAGCCTCAAGGGCGCCGTGGTGGGAATAAGCTGTCGGGCACGCGAATAGTGTGTATCGACAACGAAACGCTGATTCTTGAAGGCATGACCGCCATGCTCAGCGGCTGGGGATGCGAGGTGTTTACGGCTACCAGTATTGGCGGGGCTAAATCGATCCTGCGCAATATGGATGGCGACCCGGACGCTATACTGGCCGATTACCACTTGGATAACGAAGTAACGGGCTTGATGGCCCTGGAAGCCCTCAGCGATCGGCTCACCAGCGCCGTACCCGGCATTGTGATTACGGCTGACCGTACCGAAGCCGTAGCCGAAGAGATTAAACGAGCGGGCTATCAACTGCTCTTGAAGCCGGTTAAGCCTGCAGCACTGCGTGCCTTGTTAACACGCACCCTTCAAGCCAGCCGCGCCGCTACTTAAATGCATAGCAAGCATTAAACAAGCAGCCAGCGATAGCTCTCTTTATAAACGACAGCGCCGCGCTTATGGCAACATAAGCGCGGCGCCAACCAACTATCTAAAGCGCGTTACGACTCGACTTTCGGCGGCTCTACTTCCAGTTTTTGCGCGGCAATAACTGCCTGTGTACGCGAGTGTACGCCCAGCTTGCGCAAAATCGCGGTCACGTGGGCTTTAATCGTTGCCTCAGAGACGCTCAGCTCATAAGCAATCTGCTTGTTTAACAGACCTTCGGTCAACATATTGAGCACGCGAAATTGCTGTGGCGTTAGCGAAGCAATAGCCTCTGCAAAACGCGACTCCTCTTCACTGGTCTCTTCCAATACGTTGGCTAACGCTTCAGGTAGCCATACCTCACCCTGCAGAATCTCTCCAACTGCTTCAGCGATTAACTGCAGGGAGGACGACTTAGGAATAAAACCAGATGCCCCATAGTCGATGGCGCGACGCACCACGTAGGGCTCATCGCTACCAGATACAACAGCGACCGGGATATCCGGCATCTGGCCGCGCAGCTGAATCAGGCCCGAGAAGCCGTGAGCACCGGGCATATGTAAATCCAGCAAAATCAAATCGGCATCGGGATGACGATTCACAACGTCATTAGTGGCGGCCATCGTGTCAGCTTCGACAATCTCAGCCTGAGGGGCCAACTGGCGTAACGCCTGGGTAAGCGCTGCACGAAACAGTGGATGGTCGTCAGCGACGATAAACTTATGGGCTACTGCCATGGATATTCCTCCGGTTCCTCGAGCAGCGGGGTTGCCTGCCGCCGCGACGCTAGGCTCTTACGGTTGAAGCATGGTACCCCATGGGCTTCGTCATGCCCAAGCATCACATGCACAATTTGTTATCTATAGGTTATCCGATCAAAAACAGCAGTGCCGGCTCAACGGCCGGCACTGCTACGAATTAGCGTAATGTGACAGATACAACATAGCAAACGCTTAACTCATTCGTTGAAAAGATGTGTGTTGAAAAGTAGCCCCTGCGGCCAGCCAACAGGGGCACTTAGCGCTACTGATTAGCGCGATGCTCAATCAGCTCATCCACCACCGATGGGTCTGCCAAGGTGCTGGTGTCTCCTAAGCCATCGCACTCATTCGCGGCAATCTTGCGCAGAATACGACGCATGATTTTACCAGAGCGCGTTTTGGGTAACCCAGGCGCCCACTGGATCACGTCCGGCGAGGCAATCGGCCCGATATCTTTACGCACCCACTGGGTCAGCTCTTTTTTCAGCTCGTCGCTGGGGTCGATGCCATCATTGAGAGTGACATAGATGTAGATGCCCTGACCTTTAATATCATGAGGGAAGCCAACGACCGCCGCTTCAGCTACTGCGGAGTGCGCCACTAGCGAAGACTCGATTTCTGCGGTGCCCATACGGTGGCCAGAAACGTTGAGAACGTCATCCACACGGCCGGTGATCCAGTAATAGCCATCCTCATCACGACGGCAGCCATCCCCCGTAAAGTACATGCCATCATAGGTAGAGAAATAGGTTTGTACGAAGCGCTCGTGATCACCCCAGATAGAGCGCGCTTGGCCAGGCCAGGAGTCTAGGATCACCAGGTTACCCTCAGCAGCCCCTTCCAACTGGTGGCCTTCGTTATCGACCAGCGCAGGTTTGACGCCGAAGAAAGGCACCGTGGCAGAGCCTGGCTTGAGGTCAATAGCGCCGGGCAGCGGCGCTATCATGAAACCACCGGTTTCTGTCTGCCACCAGGTGTCCACAATGGGACACTTCTCGTTACCAATGACGCGGTAGAACCACTCCCAAGCCTCAGGGTTAATTGGCTCGCCCACAGAACCCAACAGGCGCAGAGAGTCACGTTTACTGGAATCCATGACGTTATCGCCATGAGCCATTAGAGCGCGCACGGCGGTCGGGGCGGTGTAGAGAATATTGACGTTGTGCTTATCGACGATTTCACCCATGCGGCCGTGGGTTGGGTAGCTCGGCACCCCTTCAAACATCAACGTCGTCGCACCGTTAGCCAGCGGCCCGTAGACAATGTAGCTGTGGCCTGTCACCCAGCCCACATCAGCGGTACACCAGTAGATCTCACCGTCCTTGTAGTCGAAGACATATTGGTGGGTCATTGCCGCATACGTGAGGTAGCCACCGGTAGTATGCTTTAAGCCCTTCGGCGCGCCGGTAGAGCCTGAGGTATATAGAATAAAGAGAGGGTCTTCAGCCCCCATCGCTTCTGCAGGGCACTCGGTGGACTGTTTATCGACCAGCTCATCAAACCAGAGATCGCGACCATCCTGCCACTCAATATCGCCGCCGGTGCGCTTAACCACCAGGACGTTTTTACATACGTCCGTTCCTTCACGCTTAAGCGCTGAGTCAACGTTCTCTTTCAGCGGCACATGCTTGCCACCACGTACCGACTCATCAGCGGTAATCACCAACTTAGAGTCGGCGCCAATGACCCGTTGGGCAACCGCATCTGGCGAGAAACCGCCAAAGATGACCGAGTGAACGGCACCAATACGGGCGCAGGCAAGCATTGCCACCGCCGCTTCCGGTATCATGGGCATATACAGCGTAACGGTATCGCCTTTTTTGATACCCAGCGACTTCAGCCCATTGGCTAATTGGTTGGTGCGCTCATAAAGCTCGCGGTAGCTGATATGCTTTGAATCATTGGGGTTATCGCCTTCCCAGATGATGGCGGTTTGATCGCCACGCTTTTCTAAATGGCGATCTAGGCAGTTAGCACTAACATTCAGTTGACCATCTTCGAACCAGCGAATATCAACGTTATCACGTGCAAACGATGTATTTTTAATTTTGGTAGGCGCTTTGATCCAGTCGAGACGTTTAGCCTGCTCGGCCCAGAAACCATCCGGGTCATCCATCGACTGTTGATACATGGCTGCATATTTATCTTTATCTGCCCACGCACTGGCGGCGATGCTATCGCGTACCGGGTAGACGTTTTTATGTTCGCTCATGAAATTGCCTCTGTCCGTGAAAATGCACTCTCTGGAAAATGGTGTCGGCATTATTATTGGTCGCGCCGACCCGTTTAATATTTACCTAGCATAAACCTACCTGAGCCGGCTTCCTCTTAGACATTGGTATTAACATTTTTAATATAAAAAACAAAAGGTTAAAACTGTTTTAAGGTTTACCAATAGTGCAGTAGACCAAGGTCTGATCACATTCACGGCAGCGGTAACGACGCCCCTTTACCACTAAAGAGTGACGCCGCTTGGTAAAATAGTGTATTTGGCAGTCACACCGATATGCGTAAGGCCGTGACTGCGCCTGCTGAATATCAAATTGGTGAGTTACTTTGGGCGCTAAACCAAACAGGTCGCGCATCACCGACTGCCACTCGCGCCCATGAGGTTTTAAACGCGGCCCGTTTGCCAAGTGAAATACCAGCCAGTGGGCCATTTCATGGGGGATGACTTCATCAAAAAATGCGCTGCGATTACCCGCTAACAGCACTGGATTAAAGCGCAGCCCTCCTTTACCCAGGTGTGCTTGGCCTGCAGAGGCTCCTTTCAGGTCAAACCATACCCTGGGAGCGGGCAGTTCTGGATACACTTCTTGGCAGCGCGCTAACGCTTCATGTACCCGTAACCGGGCCGCTTTATGCAAAGCGTGAGTCGGTAACGCTGCTAATTGCTCAGGTGACCAAGGGGGCAGTGGTGAGGTCTTCATTAGTGATAAACTAGCCGTTAATAACGTTGCGAACGATTGTTACCGATCAGCATCCGTTTCACAAAGACGACTTTATAAAACGAGGCTCCCCATGGCAGAGCGCAATAACGTGCCAGCAGAAAATTCGTCCGAAAACGTCCCACCTCAACCGCTACTTGAAGATGAGCAGCTGGATAGGCTGGATGACTTTTTAGATTCCGAGCAGGTGGGGGAAGATGCACTCGACCTCATTTCTGCGCACGGCTTTTTAGTCGCGCTGGCAGTCGCGCCTAGCGAGCAGCCTACCGCACAGTGGCTCGAAGAGCTGTTTCAGGGCGAACCTAATTATCGCGACGAGGCCGAACGTAACGATATCGTCCACTTACTAACACTGCTGCGCAATAACGCCATGGCAGTGCTGGAACAAGGCGGTTTACCCGAGCTGCCCTTTGAGCTCACCTTGGATGGCCTACCCGCTGAAGAAACGCCGATTGGCGATTGGTGCGCGGGCTTTATGGAAGGCGTTTTCAGCGATGAGAGCACTTGGTTCCAAGATGACGAAGAGGCGGCGGCCACCCTGCTGCTACCCTTCATGCTGCTATCCGGGCTATTCGAAGACGAGCCGGACATGGCGGAAATGGCCCAGGATCAAGCTAACCAGGAGAGCTTGGTTGCTCAGCTGCCTGAGCTAGTGCTTGACCTCTACTTGCACTACCGCGTGCCACCGGAAACGGCCAAGCCTAAACCGCGCAAGAAGACGCCGGCGAAAGGCAAAAAACGCAGGTAAGCGTCTGAAAGTCAGCTATTTAAGACGGGTAACCATCGCGTTCATTAAACCATAAATCCATTCTCTAGCGCGCTGCCCCCAAGGGCGCGCGGCCCAGGCAGCGGCATCCACCTCCTGGCTGACGGCAAAGTTACGCTCGAACAGTGCGCAGACATCGTCGGCCACGGCTACGGCTTCCAACTCTTGGTTCGCCTCAAGATTCCAGTGCAAATTCCAGTGGTCAAAATTGCATGATCCGATGCTGACCCAGTTATCAATCAGCACGAATTTGGCATGGATAAACGTAGGTTGAAATTCAAAAATCCGCACCCCCGCCTTAAGAAGCGCCTGATAGTAACGCTGACCGGCGTAGCGCACACCTGGGTGGTCGTGCTCGCTGCCGGGTAACAGCAGCCGAACATCGATTCCCCGACGGGCGGCCTTGGCTAGCCTGCGGCGCAGCGAAAAGGTAGGCACAAAATAGGGGGTGCAGAGCCACAGGCGTTCATTAGCCTGACTGACACGCCCATACAGTGAGTGACGAATAGCCTGGTAACGATACCCTTTAGCGGATACCACCCGACCCAGCACACCATCGGGATAGCGTTCAGGCGGCCGCTGCGTAGCAAGCCCTGTTTGCGTTAAATTGCCTTTCTCCGCACGGGTTAACCTTGAGCGCCACAGCCGACGGAATAACGTTTCCCAATCCGCCACGACCGGGCCTTCCGTTCGTACCGCAATTTCGTACCACGCATCCAAGAACTCATCTACCGCTCCAAAGCCACCGGTAAAGGCAACCTTGCCATCGATGACAACAATTTTGCGATGATCACGGCTTAAATTACGGGCCAGCGAATGAAAGCCAATCGGATTGAAAAGGCGTAACTGGATGCCTGCCTGCTGCAGCCGGGTTCGCTCAGCGCGGCCCAGGCCCATCGCGCCATAGCCATCCAGCAATAGATAAACGTTTACCCCGCGCTGAGCAGCACCAATCAGTACATCGCACACCTGGTC
The DNA here is from genome assembly GCF_044809155.1 of Vreelandella venusta. Lineage (GTDB taxonomy): Bacteria > Pseudomonadota > Gammaproteobacteria > Pseudomonadales > Halomonadaceae > Vreelandella > Vreelandella venusta_B. The sequence continues at coordinate 543,611 of NZ_CP085241.1, read as the reverse complement.
TGCAAGTTTGCCCGACTCCATGAGATACAGCTCGACCAGCACGTAGTACCTGGCTTGGCTGACCGCCTCAAACATGGCTGGCAGAAAGCGCGACGCCTCTGGCAGCAGAGTAACGCGATTCCCTTCTCGCCACGCATGCTGCATACAGGCTCCTTTTTAGGTTGAGAAACGTTAACGGGTTAGCGAACGATGCACGTAAAGATCGTAGCGGCTCGTTTTTCCCTCAAGGGTATGCTGTGGGGCAGGCCCGGTAATGGGCGGCGCCTTACGAGGCCGCTTAACCACAACCCGATGCGTTGCCACATCCAGCGCTGCCTCCAGCAGCCTAGGAGCGTCATTATCGTCGCCGGCCAGCTCTCGAAACAGGCGCATCTCTTTTTTCACTAGCGCAGACTTTTCGCGATGGGGAAACATCGGGTCAAGATGAATAACCTGAGGGTCAAACTGCGCATCGGCTACCAGCTCAGCCAGGGCATTGGCGGCATCACCATGGCGCAGCTGCATACGTGCCGCAATCGCGGCGGTCTCTTCCGCTTGCGCCGCTCTAGCAAGGCCATCGTTTAGCAGCGCCGCAATCGCCGCTACGCGCTCTATTAACAGCACCTTTGCACCTAAGCTTGCCAGCACAAACGCATCGCGTCCTAGCCCTGCGGTAGCATCCACAATGCTTGGCGTTGCTCCTTTGGCTAAGCCACAGGCTTTCGCTACCAGCTGCCCCCGGCCGCCCCCAAACTGGCGTCGGTGAGCCGCCTTTCCCGCGACAAAATCAACGCTTAGCGGTTTGCCATACTGCTGCTCGTTCCCGGCAAGGGCTAGCTGGCCTTCATACTGGGCCAAGGTAAGCCCTGAAGGTAGCACTAAGGTTTCAGGCCGTACGCGCCACGAGCTGTCACTCATGCGGGCTTTTTCCACGCCACATCATTACGCAGGTACACCGGCTGGGCTTCATGGGCCACCTGTCCCAAACCAGCCTCTAAATCACGCAAGCCAAGCCACGCCATCTCTTCGGCCCTCGGTTCAAGATCACTAAGGTACTGAGTCATGTTGGCTTGCACGTCGGCAGTAAACTGCTCCCATAAGCTAAACCCTGAACCAACGCCCACCCAGTCGGTTTCATCTGAGGGCAGGTGCAACCTTTCCGGTGCCAACACGGCCTCATCGCTTTGGCGGCTAACGCTATCGTTTAAACAGTGCCAAATCGCCACGTAGATTTCCCCCATACGCGCATCCAGCGCGGTGACGACATGGCGAAAATGGTAGCGGCGATGAGCCTGAAGCGCGAGTGCTTCCAACGTGGAAATGCCCAGCAAGGGACGATCCAACCCAAATGCTAAGCCCTGGGCCGTACCTGCTGCGATGCGCAGGCCCGTAAACGAGCCGGGGCCACGCCCAAACGCCACCGCGTCTAGCTGCTGGGGAGAGACTTGCGCCTCTGCCAACACGTCATCCACCATGGGCATCAGTCGACGCGTGTGGGCGCGCGGGGTTAACTCAAAACGCGCAATACATTCACGCTCTGCTCCCTCTTGGCGTATTAGCGCGGCTGAACAGGCGCTGGAAGAGGCATCCAGCGCGAGTAGGAGTGATGGCATAGCAGTTTCATACTCAGTAGAAATAGAGAGGCATTATACCGCTGCAGAGCCTTAACGACGATGGCCCGCACAGAGCGGGCCATCGTCGTTAATACAGGGCACATATCGCTTAATTGAGTGCTTCTTTTACCTGACGAGTGATATCAGCCACGCTGCCGATTCCCTCAACGCGATGGTACTGGGGAGCGGTTTGCGGATCTTCTTTGGCCCACTGCTGATAGTAATCAACTAACGGGGCGGTCTGGTCGTGATACACCGACAAACGATTACGCACGGTAGACTCTTGATCGTCTTCACGCTGAATCAGCGCTTCACCGGTCACGTCATCTTTACCCGGCTCTTTAGGCGGATTGTGTTCAACGTGATACACGCGTCCTGACGCCGGGTGCACGCGGCGTCCCGCTAAACGGTTAACGATTTCTTCGTCAGGAACGGCTATTTCCAGCACATGGTCGAGCTTCACGCCGCCCTCTTTCATGGCATCCGCTTGAGGGATCGTGCGGGGGAAACCATCGAATAGAAAACCATTGGCGCAATCTGGCTGGCTGATGCGCTCTTTCACCAAGTCAATAATGATGTCATCGGAAACAAGGCCACCGCTATTCATAATCTCTTTTACTTTTAGGCCCAGCTCAGTCCCATCTTTGATTGCCGTGCGCAGCATATCCCCGGTGGAAATTTGGGGAATCTTATACTGCTCACAAATAAACTGAGCTTGAGTTCCCTTGCCCGCCCCTGGGGCACCCAACAGGATTAAACGCATGGCACTGCTCCTTGAATGATCGCAATAGAATAAAATAATGAGTCGACAATAACCGTGCCGTAAAGACGACACAACTCTCCAAAAGCCTGAAAGGCGCTTTTTTTATTACTTTTTTAAGTTAAAACAGTAAAGTGGCCGTTTCTTGTACTTTGGTCACCCCTGTTTTTAGGCGCTAATAGGCTACAAACACACACGGCGCCCCAATGGGCGCCGTGTGTCGTTCTACTTTATAACGGTTTACAGCAAGAGCCGCCGAATGTCGGTCAACACATCCGCCAGGAAGGCGGTAAAGCGTGCTGCATCGGCGCCGTTAATCGCGCGGTGATCATAGGAGAGCGACAGCGGCATCATCAAACGCGGTTGGAAGGCACTGCCATCCCACACCGGCTTCATCTGCGCTTTCGACACGCCCAAGATCGCCACTTCCGGTGCATTAACGATCGGCGTAAATGCGGTACCACCAATCGAGCCAAGGCTCGAAATGGTGAAGCAGCCACCGGTCATTTCGTCACGCTTAAGTTTCTTAGTTTGCGCTTTCTTGCCTAACTCCGCCATCTCCTTGGCAATCTCAATCAAGGATTTCTGATCGGCGTTGCGCACTACCGGCACCATCAGGCCATCCGGCGTATCCACCGCGATACCGATGTGCACGTAGTTTTTCCATACCAGCGTATCGCCATCGCCTTTCAGGCTGACGTTGAACTGGGGGAATTTACGCAGCGCAAAGGCACACGCTTTGACCATAAACGGCAGCGGCGTAAGTTTCGCGCCCTGAGCTTCGGCCTCGGCCTTCATGGCTTTGCGGAAGTTCTCAAGCTCGGTGATATCGGCTTCGTCGAACTGGGTCACGTGGGGTACGTTGAGCCAGCTACGATGCAGATTGGTCGCGCCCATTTTGAGCAGACGACCCATCGGCTTCTCTTCCACCTCACCAAACTGGCTGAAGTCGACCTCTGGAATCGGCGGAATACCCGCACCGCCCGTCGCCGCTGGAGCTGCCGCTGATGCTTTGCCTTGGTTAGCAATTGCCTGCTTCACGTAGGCCTGCACGTCCTCTTTCAGCACGCGGTCTTTCGGGCCGCTGGGCTTCACGAGGCCAATATCCACACCCAACTCACGGGCCAGCATGCGTACCGCTGGGCCTGCGTGCACCAGCTTACCATCGCGCGGCTTATGGGATGCCATTTGCGCTTCGGGGCTTGGCGTGCCTGCTGGCGATTGAGCCGGCTTGGCACTCGATGGGCTAGCGCTACTTTGCGGTGCCTTTTCAGGCGCTGCTTTTTTCGGCGCCGCCTTTTTGGTACCGGCGACTTCGATATAACCGATCACGTCGCCTTCAGAAACGGTGTCGCCCTCTTTCACGGTCAGCTCTAGGAGCTTTCCTTTATAAGGGCTTGGCACGTCCATGGAGGCTTTGTCGGATTCTAAGGTGATCAGCGGGTCTTCTTCGTTAATCTCATCACCGGCAGCCACACCGATTTCAATGATCGGCACGTCAGAAGAGCCGGATAGGTCCGGCACGCGAATCTCTTTACGCTCCGGCTCGCCGCTACCGCTCTCCTCTTCGGCACTCTCTTCCTCAACCGCTTCTTCCGGCGCACTGCTGGCGGCGGATTCGGCTGCTTGAGCGGGCGCCTCGTCTTCGTCACCACCGTCGCCCGCGATCTCCATCTGGCCGATCACGTCGCCTTCTGAGACCGTGTCGCCCTCTTTGGCGGTGAAGCTGACGATCTTGCCGCTGTACGGACTCGGCACGTCCATGGAGGCTTTGTCGGACTCCAGGGTGATCAGGGTGTCTTCGGCGTTAACCTCATCGCCTTCGCCCACGGCGACTTCGATGATTTCCACGCTGTCGGAACCGCCCAGGTCCGGCACTTTAATATCGACCGTCTGCTTGCCGCCGCTGGCTTTTTTGGCCTCGGGTGCAGGCGCTGGTGCTTGCGGTGTCTCGTTAGAGGCTTCTTTCGGCGTATCTTCTTTGGCTGGCGCGTCGTCGTTACCGGCATCGCTGCCGCTTTCAACGTCCAGCTCGACGATGTCGTCGCCTTCGGAGACGGTGTCGCCTTCTTTGACCAGCACTTTGAGCACCTTGCCGCCTTTCGGGGCGGGCACGTCCATGCTGGCTTTGTCGGATTCTAGGGTGATTAGGGTGTCTTCCGCTTCAATGACGTCGCCTTCTGACACCGCAATCTCGATGATTTCGACATCGGTATCGCCACCGATGTCGGGAACTTTGATAATTTCGCTACTCAAGGTCGCGCTCCTTCCAAATCGGATCGAGCCGGCGGGCACCTGCCCGCCGGGCAGCGGTTTAGCTGGTCAGCGGGTTGGGCTTGTTGGCGTCGATGCCGTACTTCTTCAGCGCCTCGCCGACGTGCTTACGATCAATCTCGCCCCGGTCGGCCAGCGCACGCAGCGCGGCGACGGTGACGAAGTAGCGGTCGACTTCGAAGAAGTAGCGCAGCTTCTCACGGGTGTCGGAGCGCCCAAAGCCGTCCGTGCCCAGTACGGTGTACTCAGAGGGCACCCAGGCGCGGACTTGATCCGCATACAGCTTCATGTAGTCGGTGGAGGCAATCACCGGGCCGTCGCGGCCTTCCAGGCACTTCGTGACGTGGGGCTTGGTGGCCTCGGCGTCAGGGTTCAGGAAGCCTTCACGCTCCAGCAGCAGCGCTTCGCGGCGCAGCTCGTTAAAGCTGGTGACGCTCCAGATGTCGGCGCCAATGCCCCAGTCTTTCTCAAGCAGCTCGGCGGCGGCTTCGACTTCGCGCAGGATGGTGCCGGAGCCCATCAGCTGCACGCGGCCTTTGTCGCCCTTGGTTTCACGCAGCAGGTACATGCCTTTGATGATGTCGTCGGCGGGCACCGTCTCGAGGGCGGGCTGCTCGTAGTTTTCGTTCATCACCGTCAGGTAGTAGAAGCAGTTCTCTTTATCCGTGAACATGCGCTTCAGACCGTCCTGCAGGATGACCGCGACTTCGTGGGCGTAGGTCGGGTCGTAGCTGCGGCAGTTGGGGATGGTGGAGGCTTGAATCAAGCTGTGGCCATCCTGGTGCTGCAGGCCTTCGCCGTTGAGCGTGGTGCGCCCGGCGGTGCCGCCGACCATAAAGCCACGGGCTTGCAGGTCGCCGGCGGCCCAGGCCAAGTCACCAATGCGCTGGAAGCCGAACATCGAGTAGTAGATGTAGAACGGCAGCAGGGTGACGTTGTTGTTGCTATAAGAAGTGGCCGCGGCAATCCACGCGGACATGGCGCCGGCTTCACTGATCCCTTCTTCGAGAATCTGGCCTTTCTGATCCTCGCGGTAGAACATGATCTGGCCTTTATCCACCGGCTCGTACTTCTGCCCTTCGGAGGTGTAGATGCCGAGCTGGCGGAACATGCCTTCCATGCCGAAGGTGCGCGCTTCGTCGGGGATAATCGGCACGACGTGCTTACCGAGTTTCTTATCCTTCACCAGGCCGTTGAGCACGCGCACGAACGCCATGGTGGTGGAGACTTCACGGCCTTTGGAGCCGCCCATCTGGGACGCAAAGGTTTTGTCTTCGAGGCCGGGGATCTCCAGCGCCTCAAAGTCGCTGCGCCGGCTGGGCAGGTAGCCGTTTAAGCGCTCGCGCTGCAGGTGCATGTACTTAAGCTCGGGAGAGTCCTCTTCCGGCTTGTAGTAGGGCACCTCTTTGAGCTGTTCGTCGGTGAGCGGAATACCGAAGCGGTCGCGGAATTTACGCAGCGCTTCGTACTCCATGCTCTTGACCTGGTGGGACTCGTTGGCGGCTTCGCCGTCGCCGCTGCCCATGCCGTAGCCTTTGACGGTGTGCGCCAGGATGACCGTGGGCTTGCCGTTGGTTTGGTTCACGGCTTCGTGGTAGGCCGCGTAGACCTTGAACGGGTCGTGGCCACCGCGGTTGAGCTTCCAGATATCCTCGTCGGAGAGGTCTTTGACCATTGCTTCGGTTTCGGGGTACTTGCCGAAGAAGTGCTCACGGGTGTAGGAGCCGCCGTTGGCCTTGTAGTTCTGGTACTCGCCGTCGACCGCTTCGTCCATGCGCTTTTGCAGGACGCCCTTCTTGTCCTTCTCGAACAGCGGATCCCAGTGACGCCCCCAGACGACTTTGATGACGTTCCAACCGGCGCCGCGGAACACGCCTTCGAACTCGTCCATGACGCGGGAGTTGCCGCGTACCGGGCCGTCCAGGCGCTGCAGGTTGCAGTTGATGACAAAGATCAGGTTGTCGAGGTTCTCACGGCCGGCCAGCGAGATGGCGCCCAGGGATTCCGGCTCGTCACACTCGCCGTCGCCCATAAAGCACCAGATCTTGCGGTCGTGCATGTCTTTTAGCTCACGGTGATGCAGGTACTTCATCACGTGGGCTTGGTAGATCGCCTGGATGGGGCCAAGGCCCATGGAGACGGTGGGGAACTGCCAGTAGTCCGGCATCAGCCACGGGTGCGGGTAGGACGAGAGACCATCGCCATCGACTTCGCGGCGGAAGCGGTCCATCTGCTCTTCCGACAGGCGGCCTTCCAGGTAGGAACGGGCGTAAATGCCCGGCGCCACGTGGCCCTGAATGTAAATCAGATCGCCTTCAAAATCGCCTTTGGGGGCGCGGAAGAAGTGGTTAAAGCCCACGTCGTACAGCGTGGCCGACGACATAAAGCTGGCAATGTGCCCGCCCAAGCCTGGGTTAGCGCGGTTGTTGCGAATCACCTGGGCAATGGCGTTGTAGCGGATCAAGGAGCGAATGCGACGCTCCATGAACAGATCGCCGGGCATCGGCGCTTCGCGGTGAACCGGAATCGTATTACGGTGCGGGGTTGTCACCGAGAAGGGTACCTTCATCCCGTCCCGGCGCAGGCGATCCGCCAGGCGGGTCATCAGGTAACGGGCACGATCTTCGCCCTCACGATCCAGTACCGATTCCAGGGAGTCCAGCCACTCCGTGGTTTCGACCGTATCGAGATCTTCTCTTGTCTCCAGACTCATAGAGGTCTCTCCGAATGACGATAAATGACAATGAGCCCCGCTAACCCATGGGGCCTGGGGCGGCTGCGGTGTTTAGCCACCACAAGCCAATAAACAGCCGGCGCATGTGCGCCGTGCAGGGGTTTTCGTTCTACATTCAATGAGCTACACGCTTTTAAATGTAGTAAAGCTACAAAAATGTCGTAAAAGTTAGCCTTTTGTATATGCGAAGATACCGCAAAGTCGTCACTCTGCCAATTCCAACACGCGGGAAAAGTCTATCGAAAACAAACTACTGCACCGCAACATAAGAAAAATTCTATGCTTTAGTCGCAGCTGACTGGCGCGCAAAAATGTAGCCAAACTACCGTTTGTTTTACTTGCAGGTGAAGTACTTAATTAATTTTCCAACCTTCCTAAGCCCATTTATAAATCAACATTACAGCACGCTCTTTGGCCCTAGCTGCTGGTAAAAATAAGCCCAATCAAACGTTGGCCCGGGGTCCGTTTTTCGAAGCGGCGCTACATGCGCATGACTGGTAATGCGCGACCTATCTAGTAATGGGTAGCGCGACATCAGCCAATGTGACGCGGCCACCAGCGATTGATACTGCGCTTGTGTGAAAGGCGTTATGTCATCACCTTCCAGCTCTATGCCCACTGAAAAATCATTTAATGCCGTTCGCCATGCGTGTTGGCGCCTATCCCACCAGCGTGAACGCCCAGCATGCCAAGCGCGATGATCCGTATCAACAAACTGTACACAATGCCCATCGCGACGAATTAAGACGTGCGCGGAAACGCGCAGGTGAGCAACCTCCGAAAAAAAAGGGTGCTCGCCCGGAACTAATTGATTGGTGAACAGGGCTTCAATCGCACCACCGTTAAACTGGCCTGGCGGAAGGCTAATCGCATGAATCAACAGCAGCGACACCTCGTTGGTTGGTCGACGATCATAGTTTGGCGATGCCACCTGTCTCGCCGTTTCCCAGCTGCCGGTGGTTTCATTATTCATCACGAGCACACGCTCCTCTACGTTGACGCTGACTTTCACTATAATGCGGTTCACACTTGATGACGCCCAGAGACCCCCATGCATTATCAAAACGCACTTGCCGAAGAGATCCGTTCCAGCGCCGCGCAGCTGTTAGCCGAAGACGTTGGCCCAGGCGATATTACCGCGCAGTTGATTCCTGAGAATCAGTGGGCCACCGCTAAAGTGATATCCCGAGAGAAGGCGGTGCTGTGCGGCGTTGCCTGGGTGGATGAGATATTTCGTCGCCTGGATAGCCGCGTCACCCTGCGCTGGCAAGCGGCAGATGGGGACACGCTCGTTGCAGAACAGTGTTTCTTAGAGCTGGAAGGCCCTGCCCGCAGTCTGCTCACCGGCGAACGCGCTGCGCTTAACGTGCTGCAAACGCTCTCCGCCACGGCAACGGCAACACGCCGTTACGTCGACTTAATTGAAGGCACCGGCGTTCGTTTACTCGACACCCGTAAAACGCTACCCGGCATGCGACTTGCCCAGAAGTACGCGGTGACCTGTGGCGGCGGCCATAACCACCGTCTTGGCTTATGGGATGCGTTTTTAATCAAAGAGAATCACATAGCGGCTTGCGGGGGTATCCAAGCTGCCGTTGCACAGGCCCGCAAGCTGGCAAGCGATATTCCCGTTGAGGTAGAAGTGGAAACCTTTGAAGAGCTTGATCAAGCATTGGCCGCTGGTGCCGACATTATTATGCTCGACAACTTTGCCTTGGAAGATTTGCATGTTGCAGTGGAAATTAACGGCGGTCGTGCAACGCTGGAAGCGTCTGGCAATGTGGATGCGACGACGTTAAAAGCCATTGCTGACACAGGCGTAAACTGCATTTCCAGCGGCGCCCTGACCAAAGACGTGCAGTCCATCGACCTCTCTATGCGAATTACCCAAACCTTTAACGTCTAACCCGCTCAGGTTTCCACCGCGTTTAACGGCTTTGTCATGCGGTAACGTTTTAGACGCTCACCGCTACGCTCTACCCACTGCTCGCCGTGGTCGACAAACCCTCGGCGAAGCAACCGCTCATAGAGCACCAGGCTGGCTTCAATTTCCACATAGGATTGGCCCTGTTCCAACAGGAGGCGCTCGGCGTGAATCAGCAGCGTGGTGCCAATCCCCCGCCCGCTTAGCGAAGGCCAAACGTACAGCGTCTCGATACGCCCGGTGGTTAAATCCAGCTCTAAAAAGCCCACACAGCGTCCGTCGCAGGTTGCCACCAAGGTGGTATAAAGCGCCTGGCGAGCAGCCCACGCACTCGCTTCCCGTGGCAGCGCATTCGCCCAGGCACGGCGCTCGCTCAAGTCATAATGCGTGGCGGCCCCCTGCATCACTGCGTGATAAAACACCTCGGCTTGATCGGCAGCGTCTCGCGCTAGACCCGCGCGATATACGACACGCGTCTTCGAGGCAGGCGCTTTAGACTCTTCAATTTTCGTCATGCGTCACCTCTGAGCTGTTGGGCTATCGTTCGATGCATCATTCAAGCAGGCTTAGGCCATGGAGCTGCTTTATACTACGCCCACTACTTCTCAATCTACTCTTACAAGAGGCAATCATGATGGATGACGGCCCGCACGGCGAACACTTTTCGATCACGCCCATTGGCTATATCGAAAGTGACTACCCCGATAAATTCGGTGTGCCCCGCCAGCCAGGGCTAGCGCCCGACGCTCATGCTAGTCTCGTATTGATGCCACCTTACAACGACCCCCTCACCGTGCGCGGCTTAGAAGACTTTAGCCACCTATGGGTATCGTTTATTTTCCACCAAAGCCCGACACGTTGGACGCCATTAGTGCGCCCACCCCGCTTGGGCGGCAATCGTAAAGTCGGCGTGTTTGCCAGCCGCAGCACCCATCGGCCGAATCGGTTAGGTCTGTCGCTGATCGAACTAGGTAAAATCGACACATCTGACGGGGTGCGCTTGCAGCTTGTAGGCTGCGATTTAGTCAGCGGCACTCCTGTGGTCGATATTAAACCCTACTTGCCTTGGGCTGAGGCAAAACCCGATGCAAGGGCAGGCTTTGCGCCGCATGCCCCCGACCGGCTTTCCATCCGCTTCAGCCAAGACGCTCAGATAAGCCTCGCCGCTCGGGCCGACGGCACATCACTCCGCGCACTCATCGAGCAGGTGCTGGGGCAAGACCCACGCCCTGCCTACCAGCGCAATGGCGCCAGCGAGCGTACTTACGGCGTGCGGCTGCGGGATGTCGATGTAAAGTTCCGCGCTATTATAAAACCAGGTGCTAAAAACAATGCCACCACCTTAGAGGTGGTGGCAATCGACCCACTTTAGGTTAGCTATCGCTATGCGGGAAAGGTAATCCCCAAGCGACGACCCACTTCTTCGTAGGCTTCAATAACTCCCCCCAACCCCTGGCGGAAGCGGTCTTTATCCAGCTTCTCGCGGGTATTGGCATCCCACAAACGGCAGCCATCCGGGGAGAACTCGTCACCCAACACCACTTCACCCTTGAACACACCAAACTCAAGCTTGTAATCCACCAGCAGCATATCGCCCTCAGCAAACAGCTGTTTGAGGATGTGGTTCACTTTAAAGGTCAGCGATTTCATTTTTGCCAGCTGCTCGGGGGTCGCCCAGCCAAAGGTTTCCGCCAGCGACTCATTGATCATCGGGTCGCCCTTCTCATCGTTTTTCAAAAACAGTTCAAAGGTCGGCGGGGTCAGGGCAGCGCCCTCTTCGACGCCTAAACGCTTAACTAGGCTGCCAGCAGCGATATTACGTACAACACATTCAACCGGGATCATCTGCATTTTTTTAACTAAGCTTTCGTTGTTAGAAAGCTGCTTTTCAAAATGCGTAGGGATTCCTCCCTCTTCCAAGCGCTGCATAATGAACGCATTGAAGATGTTGTTCACCATCCCCTTTCGGGCTAACGCCTCTTTCTTTTTGCCGTCAAAAGCGCTGGTATCATCACGAAAGTGAAGTACCAGTACGTCAGGGTCGTCAGTGGTATAAACAGATTTTGCCTTACCGGCATAGAGTTCTTGGCGCTTTTCCATGGGGACTCCGAAAAAGGTGCAACATTAAAAATTAACGTAAATAGCCGGAGACACGCTCAAGCAACTCGCGCTGATCATCGGCACTCAAGCGACGCTCGCTGGCGTTGATCGCTCGTAGTATGGTTTGGTCACCATTCGGCTGCAGAGCTAGGCGAATTTCCTGAGACATACGGCGCACATCTGGGCTAAAGACGATTTGCAGCGGGTTGCGACCACGCTCACTTTCCGTCATATATTCAACTAAGAACTCGTAGTTTTCCGCAGAGGTGTCGAGCAAATCACGCTGACCTTCAACGCTAAAATCGAGCGCCAAATAGTGATTTAGCTCGGCCCAAACACGGTCAACAGGCTGGGGGATCACTACTTGCCACTCGTCGCCCTGCTGACGTATCTGCAGCGATTGCTGACTGGCCAAGCGCTGGGCGGTCCACGAGGAGGATGCACTAGCGCTTGCACTGCGCGCGCCTAGATACTGCTCTAACGCGTCAAGACAGTTGGCCTGCGTTTGTCCGCCTTGCTCGCAGCGGACTTCACTGCTGCCAGCACGTAACGCGCTTTGCAAACGTAGCGTCGCCTGGGAGGTTTCAATAATGCCCTGGTTGGCATTGCTCTGCTGCACACCTAGCTGGCGGCTAAGGGCGAAAGCCTCTAACTGCGGCCACACGGCGCCGGTTTCAGCGGCGACAACTAGCCACGACTGGTTACCTACCTGGCGGCGCTCCACGTAGTCGGGTTCTAAACCGCTACCCACCGTCAACGACTGCGGCGGCGCGATGTCTGCTGCGCTCTCAACCCGTGTACCCTGAGTCGCTACTTGTGGCACCGGCATGACATCACGGTAACGCTGGGTATTGCGAGTTTCAGGCAGCACTAAAGGCGGTGCAGGGGCAGCTTCGGTGTAATCCAGATTACGATCGTGGTAATAACCATCGCGCGCGCAGCCAGCAAGCGCAACCGCCGTTGCCAGTGCCAGCGGTATCCACTTAAGCACACGTTTCTCAAGCACAGGTTTTTTCAGCACAGGGCTCATCAAGCCACCTTAACAGTCAACAAATTAGATACTCGGCGGGCCAAGGCCTAACGCCGAGTAGCAAGGGGTATCGCGCCGTGTTACTCCTCTACAACGCCTGCAAGCTGCAGCGCCTCGCTGACGGTGCCATGGTACTTCTCCGACAGCCATGTCAGCGGCAGGCGAATACCTGCGTCCATATAGCCCATACGATGCAGCGCCCATTTTACCGGAATCGGGTTGGACTCGATCCCTAGATTCGTATGCAGCGGCATCAGGCGCGTGTTGAGTTGGTGCGCTTTATCGGCATCACCCGCAATGGCTGCCGCACATAAATCGTGCATCGCTTGCGGGGCAACGTTGGCGGTCACGGAGATATCACCATGCCCCCCCATCAACATAAAGTCACACGCCGTCGCGTCATCGCCTGAGTAGAGCATAAAGCCACTGCCCTTCAAGCGATTGATTAGATCTTCGGCACGCTCAAGGTTCCCGGTGGCATCTTTTAGACCGATGATATTATCTACCTCGGCCAAGCGCAAAACGGTCTCATTGTAGAGATCAGAGCAGGTGCGGCTGGGCACGTTGTAAAGAATTACCGGCAGCTTACTGCCCTCAGCCACTGCCTTAAAGTGCTGGTAGAGCCCTTCCTGGGTGGGCTTATTGTAGTAGGGGCACACCGACAAGCAGTAGTCAGCACCTACTTCACCGGCGTAGCGCGCCAGTTCCACCGCTTCAGATGTAGCGTTGGCGCCGGTGCCTGCAATGACGGGGATTCGGCCCTTCACCTCTTCAACCACGCTACGAATCACGTCAAAATGTTCAGCAAATGACATGGTAGTTGGTTCACCCGTGGTGCCCGCTGCGACAATGGCATCGGTACCGTTGTCGAGGTGGAAATTCACCAGACGACGAAGCGCCTCCCAGTCGATGTCACCATTGACCTTCATCGGCGTCGCCAGGGCGACAATGCTACCTGTGATCATCCGTTTTTCCTCACCTGCAAAATGTTGAAATCAACCAACCACATGCGACGCGATAACGTACATAGCGCTAAAACGTAGCACTGACACGTTTAGGAGCATGAACAGCCCCGCCCACAAACACCAAATGGTACTCAGGCGACCCAAGCCTGTACAGCGTAAAGCGCAGTGAGTTTACCTATCTTGGGCGATCAGCTTTGACAGGCGGGCTGCACTTGCGTGTAATTCTGATTGAACGTTACCCCACATTAGGAGCTTGTATGTCAATTGAACTTGGCCAACCAGTCGCTGACTTTTCTGCCACAGCCACGGGCGACAACACCATTACGCTTTCAGCGCTTAAAGGCAAGCAAGTCGTCATCTACTTCTACCCAAAAGCCAGCACGCCGGGTTGCACGACGGAAGGAGGTGATTTTCGCGACCGTAAACATCAGTTTGATGCGGCTAATACAGTCATTATCGGCGTTTCTCGGGACGGCCTTCGTGCCCAGAAGAACTTCAAAGCAAAGCAAGACTTTAACTTCGAGCTCATTTCCGACAAAGATGAAAAGGTTTGCCAGCTATTTGATGTCATCAAGCTAAAGAAAATGTACGGCAAGGAGCATTTGGGCATTGAGCGCAGCACGTTCTTAATCGATAGCGAAGGTAAACTCGCCAAAGCGTGGCGCGGTGTCAAAGTGCCGGGCCATGTTGATGAAGTGTTAGCCGCTGCTGAAGCTTTGCACGCCGAACACTGAGAAGACGTTTCCTAGCGAGCATGTGCGCCCCACCCTCTTAGCGGGCAGGGGCGCCAGTCGTCCGTCAAGGCAGCTCTTGTTCCGAGTGATTCACTTGCCCCGAATGTTTCAACAAGCGGTTCTCCTCCTGCTCCTTGATGCCTCTCGGCCAAGCATACACCAACGCCTTGAGCAGCGTGGCTAGCGGTATCGCAAAAAAGATCCCCCAAAAACCCCATATACCACCGAAAAACAGCACGGCAACAATAATCGAAACCGGGTGGATATTGTTGGTTTCTGAAAACAGTACAGGCGCCAACACGTTACCGTCCAACGCTTGAATCACACCGTATGCCACCAGTACGTAAGCAAACTGCTCGCTGATCCCAAAATGAAAGCCTGCAACGGCTGCCACCGGAAGCGTAGCGACCGCCGCCCCAATGTAAGGAACCAATACCGAAAGCCCCACTAACACTGCCAGCAGCGCCGTATACGGCAAGCCAAAGAAAGCGAAGGTAAAAAACGCCACGCTGCCTACAATGATAATTTCGATAAATTTACCGCGGATATAGTTGGCAATCTGAGTATCCATCTCATGCCAAATGCGTGTTAGCAGCGTGCGCTTTTGTGGCAATAATGAAAGCGTAAAACCCACTAACGCTTCGCGATCCTTAAGCATGAAGAAAACCAAGATAGGCACCAATACCAAATAGATAATCAGTGCCATCACGTTGCCAAGCGAAGCTAACGAGAGCGTTAATGCACGCTGCCCAAGCTGGCTGATTTCACGTCCGGCAACGCCAATCCAGCTCTGCATTTGGTCAGGGGTAATTAAATTTGGATAGCGAGCCTGCAGTTCATCCAGCCACCCTTGGCCACTGGCAAACATACGCGGCATTTCCTGAACAAGCCCAACCAGCTGGTTCCAAATCAGCGGCATTAAAATAAATGCCAGCGTTAGCAGCACACTGATAAAGCCCAAAAACACAATAATCACGGATAACAGATGCGGCACACTTCGTCGCGTTAATCCGTTCACCACGCCTTGTAGCAGAAATGCCAGCACGAGCGCCGTAAAAAACGGTGCCAGCATGCGGCCAAACCAGATGATGGCCGCAAAACCCGCCACTAGAACCAACAGAAGAATTAACGCCTCTTCGTCTGAAAAGTAACGCTCAACCCAACTTTTCAGAATCGTGCGCATGGTCATGAGTGTATATTCCCTGCTTTACGTATCCAAAAAAAGTACACATCGTCTCGCTGTTCACGCTGCTCAAGCACGTGGGCGCTTTGCTCGGTAAACGATGCCATATCCCGCCAGGCGCCTGCGTCGGTTGCACGCACCTCCAACAGCTGGCCCGGCGCAAGCCCTGAAAGCGCCTGTTTTGCCTTCAATAACGGTAGCGGACAGTGCAGCCCACTTGCATCCAGTATTAAATCAGGGGTTTGCCCAGCCATAACCTCTCCCTCAAAATGCTGCCGAAATATGGCATTGTTACATAAACTATTTTTTCGTGATGCTCGCCGTTGAGTTGATTTAACGGCACTTCCCTGTCTGAATCAATGTCACAGGTTGTTAGCTGCGCCTAATACATGACGCCAGTTTCACTAATGAGGATGCCATGCCGCACCTTCGCACGATTTACCCACGCTGGGCCTTAGCACTTTTTTTGGCGCTCAGCACGGCGGCTGTTAGCCCACCGGGGCACGCCATTGATGACTACCAACTACCTAGCTTGGGTGGTGCGGCCACCTCAGTCAGTAACGAAGAGTATCGTTTAGGCCGGGCGTGGTTACGCCAGTTTCGCGCCCAGGCCCCCCAGTGGCAGGACCCTATCGTTAATGACTACGTGCAGGGCCTCATTGCCCGCCTCGCCCCCCACAGCCAACTCGGCAACTTGCAAACGACAATCGTCATGGTCGACAACCGCTCACTGAACGCGTTTGCGGTTCCCGGCGGCGTGGTTGGCATTAACTCTGGGCTGTTTGCTTTTGCCGAAGATGAAGGCGCCTTCGTGTCAGTGCTCGCCCACGAGCTTGGTCACTTATCTCAGCGCCATTATGCCCGCGGTAGCGCCCGCGCCGAGCAGACTCAGCTGCCCGCTATGGCTGCTATGCTTGCCGGTATGTTAATAGCCGCAAGCGGCGGTGGCGATGCAGGCCTTGCCGCCGCTATGGGTTCTCAAGCAGCATTGATTCAAGACCAGCTTAGCTACTCCCGCCGCTTTGAGCAGGAAGCCGACCGGATTGGCCTTCAAGCCATGGCCAATGCAGGCTACGACCCCGAGGCGATGGTGCGTATGTTTGGCGCCATGCAGCGCATGGCGCGCTTGCAAGGAGGCACGCCTCCCGAGTTTCTGTTGAGCCACCCGGTCTCCGATAGCCGTTTAAGCGACGCCCAGGTCCGCGCATCACAGCTCCGCGTTGCCGACACTTACACCAGCAACACGCTGTACGACATGATGCGCGCCCGGGCACTGCTAAGCATTTACCACAACACGCCCCAACAGGCCGCCTCCCGCCTTGCCCAGGAGGACGCCGAAGAACCGGCACAGCGCTATCTAGGGGCACTCATCGCGGCGCATAATGGACAGACGGATAGCGCCCTCAATACTCTCGATCAGTTAGCCCGCGAGCTGCCTGATTACAGCATGCTGCCCGCATCAGCCGCCAGCATAGCGCTTGACGCTCAGCGCTACGACGCTGCCATTACCCGCAGCCAACGGCTGCTACGGCTATCGCCCAACTACTTACCTGCCCAATTAGTGCTGGCCGAAGCTCAACTCCAGCGAGATCCAGACGCCGCTTACAACCTGCTCAGAGAGATAACTGCACGCCACCCGGAAAACCCCCAAGGGTTTAGCCTACTGGCAGAAGCGGCAGGCCGTAGTGGCGATAACGGCTGGGGGCACTTAGCGCGAGCAGAGCACTTACAGCTAACAGGAAGAATTGATAGCGGCATTCGTCAGTTAAGTATCGCCAAAGATGCCGCACGGCAGGAGAACGACCAGCAGGCACTGGCACGTATCGAGCAGCGTCGTGAAGCGTTTCTTGAGTACCGAGCGGCGCTGGAGAAGTTTTGAGGCCGCTAACAACACAGCCCGAACGCTAAACGCATTCGGGCTGTAACATGTAAGCTGTCGTTATGCGCTAAACATTAGGCGTTAAAGTTCAGCATACGCTCCAGCGGCTTTAACGCCTGCTGACGCAGCGCTTCATCTACGAAGATTTCGCCACTGCCATGACGCAGCGCACCGGCCAAGTTATCCAGGGCGTTCATGGCCATCCACGGGCAGTGGGCACAGCTACGACAAGTCGCGCCATTGCCCGCAGTGGGTGCCTCAAACAGCGTTTTTTCCGGCACCGCTTGCTGCATTTTGAAGAAAATACCCCGGTCGGTAGCGACAATGAGCTGCTCATTGGGCAGCGTTTGGGCGGCTTTGATCAGCTGAGAGGTTGACCCGGCTACATCCGCCAGTTTGACGACCGAAGCCGGCGATTCGGGATGGACTAGCACGGCCGCATCGGGGTAGAGGCGCTTAAGATCCTCAATACCTTTGGCTTTGAACTCTTCATGGACGATACAGGCGCCGTCCCACATCAGCATATCGGCGCCGGTTTTCTTCTGAATGTAGCCACCCAGGTGCTTATCGGGCGCCCAAAGGATTTTCTCGCCCTTGGCCTGCAGGTGTTCAATCACCTCCACCGCAATGGACGACGTAACCACCCAGTCGGCCCGCGCTTTTACAGCGGCAGACGTATTCGCGTACACCACCACCGTACGATCCGGGTGTGCATCGCAGAAAGCGCTGAATTCATCAATGGGGCAGCCAATATCCAGCGAGCAGGTGGCCTCTAGCGTTGGCATTAGTACGCGCTTTTCTGGCGAGAGAATTTTTGCCGTCTCTCCCATAAAGCGAACGCCTGCAACCACCAATGTCGTCGCATCGTGACGAGCGCCAAAGCGGGCCATTTCCAGGGAGTCAGCAACACAGCCGCCGGTCTCTTCCGCCAGCTGCTGGATAGCATCATCGGTATAGTAATGCGCAACTAACACCGCGTTGTGGGCATGAAGCAGCTGCTTAATTTCATCAACCCGCGCCTCATCCTCTGCAGGAATACGGGTGGGGCAGTAAGGGCTGGGGAGCGGAGCGTCGAGCTCAGCTTGGGAAGTCATAATAGTCATCGCGTCTACCACTGTGACGAACAGGGAATCCCCCTGTTAAACATCAGTCACGGCGTATGCACTCCGCACGCGCCGCTCTCGATGCGACGGGCCGCTGCGTCTCTCGCGGTGGCGCGCCGCTCTGGCCTCACTTATACGACCAGCGCTACCGTGGTGTCGCCGGCAGCTAAAACTTGGACTATTGTGGTGGACAATTGTTGCTCACTGCAAGCAGAAAGTTCGTGCGGGCGCCGGTCATCACATGCAAAACGCCCCTGGCAGCAAGCTGCCAGGGGCGTTAAATTTGGTGGGTCGTGTAGGATTCGAACCTACGACCAATTGATTAAAAGTCAACTGCTCTACCAACTGAGCTAACGACCCAAATTTTTGCTGCGCGCTGATGGAAAACGTAGCGCTAGAACTCAGTTCGAATGGTGGGTCGTGTAGGATTCGAACCTACGACCAATTGATTAAAAGTCAACTGCTCTACCAACTGAGCTAACGACCCCCTCGAACGGATGCATATAGTACGGATACAGCTTGTCGATAGCAAGCATTTTTTATCTTTGGTCTATAAACATCCGCTGCTTAAGCGCTATTCTGAAGTGCTATTCTTAAGCGCTGTTAACGACGCTTTGGCTTACGCATGGCCTGAACAGGACGACGCTTGTGTTTATCACGGCTCCAGCGGTTCTTCTCATCCGGCGTTAATTCAGGCACTTTGCGAGTTTCTAAGTTCGCCAGTGTTGCCAAATCATCCACTTCATCCTGAGACAGCTCGACCCATTCACCGGCTTTGGCGCGCTTATCGAGGAAAATATTGCCATAACGCACCCGCTTCAGACGGCTAACCGTCAGCTCCTGGGACTCCCACAGGCGACGAACTTCGCGGTTACGGCCCTCTAGAATCACCACGTGGAACCAGGTATTGATACCTTCACCGCCGAACTCCTGCACGTCGGTGAAACGCGCCGGGCCATCTTCGAGCATCACACCGTCGACCATGGCGACGATGTGCTCGCGCTTAACGTCTCCCATGACGCGTACCGCGTACTCACGCTCTACTTGTGTAGAGGGGTGCATCAGGCGGTTGGCCAGCTCACCGTCGGTGGTGAACAGCAGCAAACCGCTGGTGTTGATGTCCAAGCGGCCAATGGCAATCCAACGCTCGCCTTTCAGGCGCGGTAGGCGCTCAAAGACCGTGCGGCGGCCTTCAGGGTCTTTACGGGTGCACAGCTCGCCTTCCGGCTTGTTGTACATAATCACCCGGCGCGGCACTTCCTCTTCCGGGCGCAGTGTCACCGGGCGGTCATCAAAGCTGACCTTGTCCCGTGCTTCTACCCGATCACCCAACTTAGCCACTTTGCTATTGACCTTCACACGGCCATCAGAAATAGCGGTTTCCATTTCACGGCGGGAGCCTAGGCCTGCGCGGGCGAGGACTTTCTGGAGCTTTTCGCTGGTGGGGGGCGTGGTGTTGTTACTCTGACTCATGGTCGTCTGACCTCACATCGTTGGTCTGCGTGCGCGCGTCGTCATGTTGGCGCTGCGCACGTGCCGCGAGCCGTGCCTCTAAATCGGCAAAACTCAGCGGCTGGGTTAACGCCGTCTCGGCGTGGGGGTCGGCTGCTTCAGCCGAGGTAGTGTCTTTACTCTGGGGTGGCGCATCCTGCACGCTTTGCGCCGTTTCGTCCAGTGCGGATGGCAGATTTTGTTCGGCTGACGCCTCCTCCGAGGACAGCGCTTCGTCATCTTCGCCATTCACCAAGGTATGCATAGGCGGCAGCGCATCCAACGTTTTCAGGCCAAAGTCATCCAGGAAGCTGCGCGTGGTGGCATACACGGCGGGGCGGCCCGGTACGTCCCGGTGCCCCACTACACGTATCCAGCCGCGCTCCATGAGCGTGCGCACAATCGAGCTGCTAACGCTCACGCCGCGCACCTCTTCAATATCACCCCGCGTGACCGGTTGGCGGTAGGCAATTAGCGCCAGCGTTTCCAACAGCGCCCGAGAGTAGCGCTGGGGGCGCTCGTCCCACAGCCGCGATACCCAGTGGGCCAAACGCGGGCGAATGCGTAGCTGGAAGCCAGAAGCGGTCTCGACCAGCTCCAGCGCACCGTTATCGTGGCGCAGCGCCAATCGCGACAGCGCTTCTCGCAGCGCCTTTCGGGAAGGGCACTCATCGGCCAGGAATAGCGTTTCCAGGCGCTCCACGGGCAGCGGCTCCCCCGCAGCCAGCAGCGCCGCTTCAATAATATCGTCTAACGTGGTGTCTCTCACCGCGACTCCTCGTCAGGTTCAAACGCGGACTCTTCAAATGCCGAGACGGCATCGCCCTGCGCCTCTTTCGAGCGCTCGAAAGCATCCTCTTCCTCATCGGCCAGCGCCGCTTGGCGGGCGCGCACGTGAATGGGCGACAGCGGCGCGTTTTGAACAATCTCAATCATGGCTTCTTTCGCCAGCTCTAAAATGGCCATAAAGGTCACCACCACACCGGCCCGACCCTCCTCCAGGGTGAACAGCGCCTCAAAGGGGGTGTAGCGCCCGCTCGCGCCATCCTGGCTAAGCTGCTCCATGATATGCAGCATCCGTTCGCGGGTGGAGAGCACTTCCCGACTAATCTGATGAGCCTGGGCCAGCTCTGCGCGCTTGAGGATATCGGACAGCGCCCCCAGCAGCTCATCAAGCTCCACATCGGGATGAATCATTCGGGTTTCCAGCGGCGGCAGGCCCGCCTGCACGCTGAACCAGTCCCGGCCGACCCTGGGCAGCGTATCCAACGCTTCGGCTGCCTCTTTTAGGCGCTCGTACTCCTGCAGGCGTCGAATCAGCTCGGCGCGGGGGTCCTCCTCCTCCTCGCCTTCCGCTTTCGGCGGGCGCGGCAGCAGCGTCCGGGATTTAATCTCCGCCAGCATGGCAGCCATCAGCAGGTACTCCCCGGCCAGTTCGATCTCCATGGCTTTCATTAACTCCACGTACTCGATGTACTGATGGGTAATGGTGGCCACGTTAATGGTCAGAATATCCAGATTTTGGCGTCGAATTAAATACAGCAGCAGATCCAGCGGCCCTTCGAAGGCTTCCAAAAAGACCCGCAGCGCTTCGGGCGGAATGTAGAGGTCTTCAGGCAACTGGGTGATGGGCTCATCGAACAGACGCCCAAGCGCCTCCACGACCGGCTCGGCCGTCGATTGAGTCACGTCTTGGTCTGGCGCTGCGCTGGGCGTCTCGCTCACGCGGGTCAAATCCTTCATTGATAGGTTCAAAAACGGCAGTGTAACAGCGCGGCATCTAGCCAGCATCGGCGGCTTTACGATAGCGCCCCTGATAGTCGAACAGCTTATCGCGGATTTGAAAGTGGCGGCCTACCTTTCGCCCCACCACAAAATCCGGGTGGCGCAGGCGGCGCTGTTCGCCCACCACCTCATCAGGCGTTGTGGGCAGCCATTGGCCGCCTGGCGCCCGCAGGTGGGCACGCAAAAATACGGCATAAAACGCGCGGCGCTGGGCCGAGGTTTCCAGCGCAAACCACTCGCTAAGGCTGGCACCGTCTTCGTCGTAATAGGTTGCTTTCAGGCGCGGCAGGCCCCGCCCATTGGTGGTCGCCTCTAGCTGCATGCCGCTGACGCGCAGCACTTTGGCATCTTTTAGTTTGAGCGCATCTTTGAGCTTGTCGTCGGCATCCACCAGCAGCGTCTCGCAGCCGTGGCAGCGGCGGGCGGCAATATCGTTCTCAGCGCCGCACTCGTCGCACACCTTGAAGCGAAAGCGAAACTCGCACTGGCGGCGGCGCCCTGCGTCATCCTCCATCAGCCCCTGGCAGCGGCGGCCAAAGTGCTCAATCACCAGCTCGCCGTCGCGCTTGCCCCAGAACAGGTTCGCGTGACCGCAGTCCGGACAGGCCACCTGCACCGGTTCGCTGTCGCTATCCGGTTTGGGCTCGCCCACTTCTGGGGCATAGAGGTCCCACGGGTTGCCCGCGTAGTCGAGAATCAAGCACTCTTCTTTGCCGGGCGAGAGGCGCAGCCCGCGCCCCACGATCTGCTGATACAGGCTGACCGACTCGGTGGGCCGCAAAATCGCAATCAAATCAACGTGGGGGGCATCGAAGCCGGTGGTCAGCACCGCGACGTTGACCAGATACTTCACTTGGCGAGCTTTGAAGGCGTCAATGAGTGCTGCGCGCTCGGCAGATGGTGTTGCGCCGGTGATCAACGCAGCCTGCTGGGCGGGCAAATAGCCCATAATCTCTTCGGCGTGGGCCACCGTGGCAGCGAAAATCATCACCCCTTGGCGGCTGTTAGCGTACTCGATCACCTGAGCAATAATGCCCGGCGTCGCACGGCTCCCGGCCACCACGCGATTCAGCTCCTCTTCCCGAAACAGCCCACCGGGAGCGGGCGCAAGCGCCGAGAAATCATACCCCTCAATAGCCATATCCAGCCGCTTGGGCGCGGCCAAAAAGCCCTGTTTGACCATCAGGCGCAGCGGCTGTTCAAACACGCAGTCGGCAAAAAAACTCTCTTCTGAACCGCGCACCATGCCGTGGTGGTGACGATGATAGATAAAGCCCTGCCCCAAACGAAACGGCGTGGCGGTTAGGCCGAGGATTTTAAGCGACGGGTTTTGGCGCTGCAGGTGCTCGATCACCTGCCGGTAGCTAGAGTCTTTCTCTAACGACACCCGATGACACTCGTCGATCACCAACAGCGTAAAGCTGGCGTCGTTGAACCGATCCAGGTTGCGCACCACCGACTGCACCGAGCCAAACACCACTTGTCGGCTAGCCTCTTTACGCTTTAACCCGGCGCTGAAGATATCCGCCTCTAAACCGTAAGCTTGGTACTTGGCGTGATTCTGCTCCACCAGCTCGCGCACATGAGCCAGCACCAGCACGCGACCACGGGCAAGCCGGGCCAGCTCAGCAATCACCAGCGACTTGCCGCTACCGGTGGGCAGCACGACTACCCCTGGGGCACTGGAAGCGCGAAAGTGACCTACCACCCGCTTTACCGCCTCCTTTTGATAGGGGCGCAAGCGGGGTGGTGAGCCAGAAGCAGCAGCGGCGGAAGGGCTTATGTGCGGCATGTTAGTCGAAACGCGGGACGCGACGCTCCATTCGGGCACTCACCGCCTCACGCTGTTCAGGGCTGGCCAATAGCTGCCGCTGTAAATGGGCTTCAAGCGCCAGCCGATCGCGGTGAGACAAGCCTGGGCCTTGCGCGAACAGCTCACGCGCGGCAGCCACCGCCCGCGGCGAGCGTGTGGCGATAAGCGCTGCGGTTTCCCGAGCCGTGTCTAAAGGCGTGTCGCTTAGGCGGCTGCCCAGCCCCAGCTGGTACGCCTCTTCACCCGACACCTTACGGCCGGTGATCGCCAGCTCATACAGCACATCCTGACGAAGCCACTCTCCAGTCACGCTAATGGCCATATCGGGGATAATGCCCCAGTCGATCTCCAATAGCGCTAGTCGTGCCTGCGGGTGAAGAATGCGCACATCCGCGCCCAGCGCAATCTGCAGGCCGCCGCCGTAAACGTGCCCATGCAGGGCGGCTACCACGGGAACCCCCGCCTCACGCCAGCCCAGGGCCAGCCGCTGCACCGGATTAAACCCCGCTGCGTCGGGCGCTAACAAGGTGGGCAGCCGCTCTGCCTCGCCCATAATCGACGCCATATCGAGTCCGGCGCAAAAGCTATCGCCAGCGCCGCGTAAGACCACGGCACGTAGCCCATCAAGCTCAGTCAGGTGCTGCTGTGCCGCCAGCAGGCCGTCAATCATGGCCCAATCCAGGCCGTTGAGGTGAGCGGGTCTCGACAACGCCACCTCCGCCACATGATCGGCAAACGACAGCGTCACGCGCTCATTGAACGTTTGTTGCATTTAAGCCCTCCTACTACGCGTTTTGGCTAGCCACCGTAAGCGATGGCAGCGCTTGTTATAGGAGTGTCCCGTGCAGCGACGATTTTTTCAAACAAACGTTTCACTTCAACTTATCCATCACTCGAACGACTTCTCCCCCATAGGCAAAAAGCGGCCCGCAGGCCGCTTTTCATAAGCAATGGCAAGCCTTATTAGCCTAGCCACACGCGAGCGTTGCGGAACAGTCGCAACCAAGCGCCGTCCTCAGTCCACTCAGCGGGACGCCAGGAGTTAGTGACCGCACGGGTCACCCGCTCGGGGTGAGGCATCATGATGGTGACACGGCCATCCGGCGTCGTTAGGCCAGTAATGCCTGACGGCGAGCCGTTGGGATTAGCCGGGTAACGCGTGGTAACTTGGCCGTAGTTGTCGATGTAGCGCAGGGCAATTTGGCTGCTGGACTGCATGGTGCGTAGATGCGCGGTATCGCGGAATTCAGCACGACCTTCGCCGTGGGCCACCGCAATCGGCAGCTTCGAGCCTTCCATACCTGCCAACAGAATCGACGGGCTCTTCTCGACTCGCACCATCGCGACGCGGGCTTCAAACTGCTCGGACTCGTTGCGTACAAACGCAGGCCAGTTTTCAGCGCCGGGAATCAGCGTTTTCAGCTGCGAGAGCATCTGGCAGCCGTTACACACGCCAAGCGAGAAGCTGTCCTCACGGGTGAAGAACGCGGCAAACTGCTCCCGGGCGCGCTCGTTAAATAGCACTGACTTCGCCCAGCCGCCGCCGGCACCCAGCACGTCGCCGTAGGAGAAACCGCCACAGGCCACTAAGCCTTTGAACTCATCAAGAGAGACGCGGCCTTCCAGGATGTCACTCATGTGCACATCCACCGCGTCGAAGCCCGCTTTGTGGAATGCCCACGCCATCTCGACCTGACCATTAACGCCCTGCTCGCGCAGTACGGCCACCGCTGGCTTCGTCGTACTGATATACGGCGCGCTGATATCATCGTTGATATCGAAAGTCGGCGCGGCACTGAGACCAGGGTCGCGCACGTCGAGCAGGTTATCGAATTCGTTCTTGGCGCACTCGGGGTTATCCCGCAGCGCCTGCATGCGGTAGCTGGTCTCGGACCAGGTACGCTGGGTTAGCTGACGGGTGGTTTCCAGCAGCGGTTCTTCAAATAGCGTCACGCGTACCTGGTCGTCGTAACGCGGGCGAGCAATCACGCCGCAGGTTTCGATACCCGCCATGGCGAACTGGGTCAGCACTTCTTCAGTGTCTGCCCGGTTCACCTGAATGACCGCGCCCAGCTCTTCTGAAAACAGTGCGTTAAAGGCTTCCACTGGCTCATCGATCAGCCAGTCGAGCTTGATTTCAAGCCCGGCGTGGGCGGCAAAGGCCATTTCCAGCAGTGTCACCAGCAGGCCACCATCGCTGCGGTCGTGATAGGCCAACAGCTTGCCGTCACGGTTCAGGCCTTGGATAACTTCAAAAAACGCTTTTAGGTCTTCAGGGTCGTCTACATCCGGGCAGTCGTTACCTACTTGCCCATACACCTGCGCCAGCGCCGAGCCGCCCAAGCGGTTCTGGCCGTTGCCCAGATCAATCAGAATCAGGTCAGACTCTTCTTGCTCCAAGTTGATCTGCGGCGTCAGCGTCGCTAGCGCATCGGTCACCGGCGCAAAGCCGGTCACAACCAGGGAGAGCGGCGAGGTGATGCTCTTCTCGTCAGCGTCGTCGCCTTCTTGCCATGCAGTGCGCATGGACATGGAGTCCTTACCCACCGGTATAGCAATGCCGAGCGCCGGGCAGAGTTCCATACCCACCGCGTGCACAGCCTCATAAAGCGCCTGATTTTCACCGGGATGATCCGCGGCGCTCATCCAGTTGGCGGAGAGCTTAATATCCGACAGTTTGGCAATCGGCGCGGCGGCTAAGTTGGTGATTGCTTCGGCTACGGCTAACCGCGCGCTGGCGGCGGGGTTAATCAGCGCCACCGGCGGGCGCTCGCCCATGGCCATCGCCTCACCGGCATGAGTGTCGAAGCTTGCGGTGGTGACAGCAACATCAGCCACCGGGACCTGCCAGGGGCCGACCATCTGGTCGCGGGCCACTTGACCGGTAATTGAGCGGTCGCCAATGGTGATCAAGAAGCTTTTCGAAGCCACGGCGGGTAAGCGCAGCACCCGATCCAGCGCTTCACGCAGGTCTAAGTTATCGAGCATGACGCCAGAGAGCTCCAGCGTTTGACGCTCGAACGTGCGGGTCATTTTGGGGGCTTTGCCGAACAGCACGCTCATCGGCAAATCGACAGGCTTGGTGTCAAAATGACCGTCGCGCACTTCTAGGTGATGATGCTCAAGGGCTTCACCTACCACCGCGTAGGGGCAGCGCTCGCGCTTGCACAGCGCATCGAAGGTAGCTAAATCTTCCGGCGCCACCGCCAGCACATAGCGCTCCTGGGCTTCGTTACACCAAATTTCCAGCGGGCTCATGCCGGGTTCTGCGTTGGGCACCGCGCGCAGGTTGAACAGGCCGCCGCGGTTGCCATCTTTAACCAGCTCCGGCAGCGCGTTGGACAACCCGCCAGCGCCTACGTCATGGATAAAGCGGATGGGGTTTTGCAGACCTAGCGCCCAGCAGCGGTCGATAACCTCTTGCGCACGCCGCTCGATCTCCGGGTTTTCCCGCTGCACCGAGGCAAAATCCAAGTCAGCACTTGAAACACCCGAGGCCATGCTAGACGCTGCACCACCGCCCAAACCAATCAACATGGCCGGGCCGCCCATGACAATCAGCTTACCGCCAACGGGAATTTCGCCCTTTTGCACGTGCTGCGCGCGAATATTACCGTAGCCACCGGCCAGCATGATCGGCTTGTGGAAGCCACGGCGTTCGATACCGCCCTCACTCAGCGTGTCCTGCTCGTAGGTGCGGAAGTAGCCGGTCAGGTTGGGGCGGCCAAACTCGTTATTAAACGCCGCGCCGCCAATCGGGCCATCCAGCATAATGTTGAGCGCGGACTGCATGCGCTCGGGCTTGCCGTAATCAAAGGCTTCCCAAGGCTGCACGAATTCGGGAATACGCAGGTTTGAAACGGTAAAGCCCGAAAGGCCCGCTTTGGGCTTACCGCCGATGCCGGTGGCGCCTTCATCACGAATCTCACCGCCGGAGCCTGTAGCGGCACCGGGGAACGGCGCAATCGCCGTGGGGTGGTTGTGGGTCTCCACCTTCATCAGAATATGGATCGGCTCTTGGTGCGCGTCGTAGCTAGCGCGCTCGCCCTCGGCCCCCGTTAGCGGCGTGGGGAAGAAGCGTCCACCGTGGCTGCCCTTAATCACCGCCGCGTTGTCACTGTAGGCGGAAAGCACGTTATCCGGCGAAGTCGCAAAGGTATTTTTGATCATTTTGAACAGCGAATAGGGTTGCGCTTCGCCATCAACCACCCAGTCCGCGTTAAAGATTTTATGGCGGCAGTGCTCCGAGTTTGCCTGGGCAAACATCATCAGCTCGACATCGCTGGGGTTACGGCCAAGCTCAATAAACGCGGCCACCAGGTAATCAATCTCATCGTCCGCCAGCGCCAGACCTAGTTCACGGTTCGCCGTTGCTAGGGCATCGCGGCCACCTTCTAAAACATTCACACTGCCAAGCGGTGCAGGGGTGTGGTGGGCAAACAGCTTGGCGGCGTCAGCGGCATCGTCCAGCACGGTTTCAATCATGCGGTCATGCAGCAGTGCGGCGACTGCCTGCAGGGTGTCAACGCTTACGTCTCCACGTAACCCTACACGATAATCAATTCCGCGCTCGATGCGACTAATTTGACCAAGCCCACAGTTATGGGCGATATCAGTAGCTTTAGAGGACCAGGGCGACTGAGTGCCTAAGCGCGGCACTACCAAAAAACGCTGAGCGTTTTCCGGGGCATCTTGGCTTTCGTGGCTACCATAGTCGAGCAGCTGAGCCAAACGCTCTTGGGCGGCGTTATCAAGCTCTTCGTGGTGATCAATGAAGTGGACGTAATGGGCGGATAGCGCCTCCACCTCCGGAACACGTTCACGCAACACCGTTAGCAGCCGTTCATGACGGAAGGCAGAAAGGGCGGGTGCGCCTCGCAGTTCGAGCATATCTGGGAGCCTCTAAAGCAGGAAGAGTTCGAGCAGGAAATCACCAGGCCGCTATGCGGCCCCTCTTTTATGATACCAATAAGTGCCTATGATACTGGAAAGCGTCGGCCACACGAAATCAACAAGGTGACAGCTTCTTCAAGCCTGGGTATCGTAACAACATGTTTCACGCTGAACAGACGCTATGCTAACGCCGATCTACCGACACATTGCTACCTCTTTAAGCACCTACAGGGCGTTAGCTATCACTGTTTTACTGGTCATGCTGACCCCGCCTTCCTGGGTGCCACCCAGCGAGCATTTAACCCATATCCAGGCAAAAGACTTTATTACTATTCATACCCGTAATACGCCAACGACCTATTACGAGGGTCGCCAAGGCCCAACCGGGTTTGAGTACGAGCTCATGCAGCGGTTTGCTGACTACCTGGGCGTCAGCTTAAACCTAAACGCCAGCCATCACCCTGAAAGCGTACTCCCAGCGGTGCGTGAACAGGGCGATTTAGGCGCGGCAGCTTTGCCGTTACTGCCCGATTCACCGGGCATTCACTACACTCGATCCATTATTCAAATGCAGCCGCTGGTCGTCTATCGACGCGGTTTGCACGGGATTGCTTCACCGGAGGATCTCGTCGGCCTGGAACTTGGCACGCTGAGCGGCGCAGGCACCAGCCAAGCACTGCTTGCTCTTCAGCGCGACTATCCTCAGTTGAGCTGGAAAGAGTCCCATGAGCTAGAAGTGGCTGAACTGCTGGCGCGAGTCGAAAACGACACGCTGGATGCAGCGATCATTTTTGACCATCAGTTCCGGCTTAACCGGCTGTTTTTTCCTAATGTAGAGCGGGGTTTTTTCCTAGGAGAGCCTCTTTCCATGGCATGGGCAGTGCCCAGCCAACGTGGCTTAGGGTTACTGGAAGCCGCCAATCAATTTCTCCAAACGCTGCAAGAAGACGGCACATTAGAGCAACTGGTTAACCGCTATTTTGGCCACGATGATTACCTGGAGTATGTGGGAACGCGCACCTTCTTAGCCCATTTAGACGAGCGCCTGCCCACCTACACTGAGTTATTTAAACAGGCAGCGCTTGAAACAGGCTTTGATTGGAAACTGCTGGCGGCCGTGGGCTACCAAGAGTCCCACTGGGACCCCGATGCAGTTTCACCGACCGGCGTACGCGGTTTAATGATGCTCACTAACCCAACGGCCAGTGAGATGGGCGTCGCTGACCGCACCGACCCGGCGCAGAGCATCGACGGTGGCGCCCGCTACCTGCGCAGCATCAAAGACCGCCTGCCAGAAAGCATTACCGGTGATGACCGGCTCTATATGGCCATGGCCGCCTACAATGTCGGCCTTGGGCACCTTTACGATGCCCGCAAAATCGCAGAAACACGCGGTGGAGATCCTGATAGCTGGCAAGATGTGCGCACCGCCCTACCGCTTCTCCAACAGCGCGAATGGCACAGCCAAACCCGACACGGCTATGCGCGAGGCGGCGAACCGGTTATTTATGTGCGCAACATTCGCCGCTACTACGAGATGATTGAGTATGTAGAGCGCAGCCGTCAGCAGTTTTTTCAACTTTCTCAAACGCCTATGAACGATGAGTCCTTGCTACTGTTCGAGCTAATACCACCGATTAATTGAAGGAATTGGTCTCTATGCCCATTGCACGAGCTAAGCACTGGTTATCCATCGCTGCTGCCTGCTTGGCTATCGCGCTTGTGGTCATGCACCCCAGCGTTACCTCTGTGGGGCTCGTACTGTTAGCGCTCGGCTTGCTATGCGCTCAAAAGGAGCACCGGCTACTTGCCTGCCTGTTAAGTGCTGGAACGATTGGCCTCTTGCTACCGGGCCTTATCAGCTATTTACTACCAGAAAGCTGGGTAACAACAGCCCGCTGGGAAACCCTGGCGGCTTGGATATACCCTGGTAGCGTAGAGCGCTTCCGGGCACCGCTACTGATGACCCTGGCTCTGCAACTAAGTGCATTAGCTCTCCTGCTGGGCCACCGAGTTCGCCTAGGCGCGCCGCTGCTTCTGGTCATGGCCCTCTTACTGACTGGTTTACAACTCCTCCATCACCACTCGACGTTTCCACCACTTCTGCGCTACTCGGCCTCCTGGCCTAGCCTGCTGCTCCTTAGCCTCTTGCTAATTGGGCAATATCTTTCCTCAGCACCGTACTGGCGAGGCCGGCGCTATCGGTCCCGCGCGCTTTGGCCAGCCTGTGGGCTCTTTATGTTGGCATTACTGCTCTGGGAGCAGGTACACCATGAAACGGAGCAAAATTTGCACCGCCAAGTTGAAGCGCGCGCCTGGCAAGCAACAACACGGCTCTCCCATGAAATCGATAACCATTTAAATACCATGCGTCGCTTTGCGAGCATATGGCAGTTACAAACAGCACCGCCCAACCATCAGCAGTGGACCGACCAAGCCGCAAGTTATCATCAAGATTTTCGGTATTTGATTAATATCGCGTTTATTTCGCCGGATAGCGGCATACGTCACGTCTACCCGTTCACAGAAACGAATTTAATCAACATTGGGCTACGGCTTTTCGATGCCCAGCCAGAAGGACGCTCTGCCCTTGAGCCAGCGTTAACGGGGCAGCAGGAAGGCAACACAGATATCATTGAGCTACTGCAAGGCGGCCCAGGTATCGTGCACTACTTCCCTGTATTCAATGCGGACGGCGTTCCGTTAGGCGCCTCGGCAATGGTGGTCAGCCTCCCCCTGTTTGCTGCCGAGTTATTTGACCAGCAGCCTGCTAGCCAAGGGGTACTGCAGTGGCACGACGGAACTAATACATTAGCTAAGCATGGCGATACCACCGACCCAGGACCATGGGCTTTCCAACACCCTATCCATTTACTCGACAAAACACTGACGCTTTCTTATCAACCCCGGCGTCAGTACCTCATTAGCCAATTACCACGCTTGCCCTCTATCAGCTTAGTCACGGGCCTAACCCTTGCTTACCTGCTCTACCTCGTGCTGTATACGTTTCAGCGCATCGGACAACAGCATAGCGCGATGCAAAAAAGTAACATCGCGCTTCAGCAAGAGATCAACAAGCGCAGCAAACTACAGCAAGAAGTTGAGTGGCTAGCGCGCCACGATGAGCTTACCGGCATTGCCAACCGTCGCTACTTCCTGGAACAAACAGAGATTTCCCAGGCGGTTCGTCCTACCAGCTTAATCCTGTTCGACATCGACTATTTCAAGCGCATTAATGATCAAATGGGGCACCTAGTCGGTGATGAGTACTTATTTACTTTCGCCAAGCTGGGCGAGGCTACCATCGAGCAGCACGGCGGCATCTTCGCGCGTTACGGCGGCGAGGAGTTTGTCGCATGGCTGCCTGGCCATACCCTCTCGTCCGCTTATAACGTAGCGGATGAGGTGCGTAGAGAGCTGGCAACCACCAACCTCACTCATGCCGATGACACGCCCCTCACGCTCAGCGCCGGAGTAGTCACGCTGCACCAGCCCGGACCCGCAGATTTAGCACGCATGATGCAAGCCGCTGACGAAGCGCTTTATAACGCTAAAAACAACGGGCGCAACCGTATTGAGCAGGGCACGCTCACTGCCCATGAAGATGTTTAGCGCCTACTTATGACTGGGTCTTACCACTAAGTCATGCCCGCCGTTCGCTGAAAAAGCGTTTGAGCAGCTTTTTAGCAGGCGTCGCCAGCACGCCGGATGTCACCGCTACTTGGTGATTAAACCAGGGCTGGGCCAGCAGGTTAGCTTTTGATTCGACCATGCCGGTGCGCGGCTCAGCGGCGCCATACACCAAGCGTCTTAAGCGTGCATGCACCATGGCGCCCGCACACATCATGCAAGGCTCTAACGTCACAAACAGCGTACAGCCTTCTAAACGATAGTTACCCAACTGCTTTCCTGCCTCACGCAGCGCGCACATTTCGGCATGGCGACTGGGATCACAGCTCGCCACTGGCGCATTACGGCCCACCCCAATAATATTACCCTGAGCGTCAACCACCACGGCACCCACCGGCACTTCACCCGCTGCATAGGCCAGGTGCGCTTGGTCAAGCGCCCGGTGCATGTAAAATTCATCGCTGCGTATCAAGGCAAACTCCGCTAAGGTAGCAAAACGATCGTTTTAATCTTTTGATAGCCGCACCCAGTACGCTTTCGGTCATCGGCGGCATAACAGACAGCACCAAGGACACTGAGCATGAATGATGCGCTGAACACGCTGGTAAGTTTACTAGAGCTGGAGCCCCTCGAAGAAACGCTATTCCGAGGCCAAAGCCAAGACTTGGGATTTCCTCAGCTTTACGGCGGCCAAGTACTCGGCCAAGCGCTAGCAGCGGCGGCTCGAACGGTTCCCGATGAACGCCGCCCCCACTCCCAGCACGGCTATTTTTTACGCCCTGGCGACCCCCATCGCCCGGTTGTCTATCAAGTAGATACCATCCGCGATGGCGGCAGTTTTACCACGCGCCGGGTGACGGCCATTCAAAAAGGCCGGCCAATTTTTTTCTGCAGTGCCTCGTTTCAAAGCGAGGAAGCCGGCATTAGCCACCAGCCGACTATGCCAACAGTACCAACGCCCGAGGCGCTGATTGAAAGCGGCGATGTTAAGCATGCCCGCTTTCCTGGTCACCCTATTGAATTTTTACACTTACCGGGAAACCCGGACAATGGCGCGCCAGCAGGCCAGTGCCTGTGGTTTCGTTTAGCAGGTGGCACGCTGCCAAATGACCCGGCGCTGCACCGCCACCTGCTCTCCTACGCATCAGACTTTAACCTGCTCACTACGGGATTAATCCCCCACGGCATTAAATACACCGACCCCAAGCTACGCATCGCCAGCCTTGACCATGCGCTATGGCTTCACGAAGACACCCGCCTGGATGACTGGTTACTTTACGTGATTGACTCTCCCTGGGCAGGCGGCGCCCGCGGCTTGGCACGCGGCCATATTTACCAGCGCGACGGCCGCTTAGTGGCGTCTACCGCTCAAGAAGGGCTGACCCGCTATCCACAACCCTAAACACTCTTCTCCCAACACCCTCTTATCACGCTTTCATCTGCTCTTAAAACGACAACGCCCGCTATAAGCGGGCGTTGTTTTAACGCGTATCGTGCAGCAATTTACGATGACTTAGTTACGATAACTTAGTTACGATAACTTAGTTGCCGTAAACATCGTTAATGGTTTTCAGCGGGTAGTGAGCCGGGTAAGGCTTACGCGCCACGCCGGAATCAACGGCCGCCTGGGCGACAGCAGAGGAAATGCGCGCTAGCAGGCGAATATCCACCGGTGTTGGAATAATGTACTCGCGACCAAAGCTCATTTCAGTACGCTCGTAGGCATCCAGCACTTCCTGGGGTACCGGCTCGCGGGCTAAATCTTTTAAAGCGTGCACGGCGGCCAGCTTCATCGCCTCGTTAATGCGCGTAGCGCGGACATCCAGGGCGCCGCGGAAGATAAACGGGAAGCCCAACACGTTATTCACTTGGTTGGGATAATCCGAACGGCCAGTGGCCATAATCACATCCGGACGGGCTGCGCGGGCAACATCCGGGTGAATCTCAGGGTCGGGGTTGGTGCACGCAAAAATCACCGGGTCAGCAGCCATCTTCTTCACCTGCTCGGCGGAGAGCAGACCAGGACCAGAAAGACCGATAAACACATCGGCACCGTCAATGGCATCGTCTAGCGTGCGCATATCGGTATCGAGGGCAAACTGCGCCTTATACTCATTGATACCGTCGCGATGAGTGTGGATAACCCCACGACGATCCAGCATTACGAGATTTTCTTTTTTAGCGCCACAAGACACCAGCAACCGCATGCAGGCAATGGCGGCAGCCCCTGCGCCCATGCAGACGATTCTCACGTTATCAATCGACTTGCCCGCGATATCCAGGGCATTCAGCATGCCCGCCGCGGTCACAATCGCAGTACCGTGCTGATCATCATGGAAAACAGGAATGTTACAGCGCTCAATCAAGGCCTTTTCGATTTCAAAGCACTCAGGGGCTTTGATATCTTCCAGGTTGATGCCACCCCAGGTATCGGCAATGCGCGCAACGGTATCAATAAACGCCTGCGGGCTTTCGGCATCCACTTCGATATCCACCGAGTTAATGCCGGCAAAGCACTTGAACAACACGCCCTTGCCTTCCATTACCGGCTTACTCGCCAGCGGCCCCAAATTACCCAGACCTAAAATCGCAGTACCGTCGGAAATAACGGCGACAAGGTTACCTTTACCGGTATAGCGGTACGCATTTTCTGCCTCGCGGGCAATTTCGCGCACCGGCTCAGCAACACCGGGGCTGTACGCCAGCGCCAGATCCCGCGCCGTCGCGGTCGGTTTCGTTAGCTCCACTGAAAGCTTACCGGGGATCGGTTTAGCGTGATAATCCAGAGCCGCTTGCTTGTTTGCATCCGTCATGGTCAGGGTCCAATTAGCCTAAAGTAGTTAAGTCACTTCAGAATATAGAAAAAACCCAAGGGTCTCAAGCGCATAGTCAACTTGACGTAAAAACGGCCGTTTTAGCGAATTTTAACTCACGTTCGAAACTTTTATCAGCCATTTGCTGCAACTTATACATCATGCAACCAGCCATAAAGGTTTGCTTATTGATGCAACGCAGCATACCGCAGGGCTTTTGAGTGCCGCCTCACGGCTATCTTTTTAACAGCCAACAAAAAAGCCCACGCCGAGGCGTGGGCTTTTGCGCAAAGCATATAACGTGCCCGCGAAGCGCAAATCCGTTAGGATTAGCCGCGCTTAACAGCGGCGCCAAAGCGCTTGTTGAAGCGCTCTACACGGCCACCGGTGGTCGCTTGCTTCTGCTTGCCGGTATAGAACGGGTGGCAGTTGGAGCACACGTCCAGAGAGAAGTCCTGACCAGAGGTAGAACCAACCTGGAAGTTTGCACCGCAAGAACAAGTAGCGGTGACCGTGTTGTAATTCGGGTGGATACCTTGTTTCATCTTGAGCCTCATGAGCTGTATGCCGCCACCTGATCCGTTGCCAGGCACCGCATACGGGTGTGAAAAACTACTAACCGGTTAGTCGCTCGATCCGATGGATTCAAAGCGGCCGCGCATTTTAGCAAACTTAACGCCGGAGGCCAATTGCCCGATTCCGTTTCTTCTCAGGGAGGCTCACAAACGCCACCTCAAGCCTCCTGCCAGGTGCTTAAAGTTGCCCTGCCATCCCCCTTGCGACGCTTATTTGATTATCTACCCAGCCGCCAAGTACCAGCATCAGGCTGGCAGCCGGGGCTGAGAGTACGCGTACCGTTTGGCCACCGGGAGGTAGTCGGCGTCGTTGTAACGTTGGCGGACAGCAGCGAACTGCCGCACTCGCAGCTGCGTGCTATTAGCGACGTACTTGATGACGCCCCACTGCCAAGCGATTGGCAGTGGCTGTGCCACTTTACCGCCCGTTACTATCAGCACAGCCTGGGTGATACCATGCAACTTGCGATGCCCGCCAGGCTGCGCCAAGGCCACTCAATGGCCGGGCGAATGCAAACGCTGTGGCTCCCCATCGAAACGCCTGATACATCCCCACTGCAGCGCGCGCCTAAACAAGCCGAGCTTTATGCCCTACTTCGCCAGCATCCGCACGGCCTGGCGGCACGCGCAATCAGCGCCCACGGCTTCACCCGCGACCAGTTATTAGCGCTGCAAAAAAAAGGCTTTATCCACGCTGAAGAGCGGATTTTAACGGCCCCCAAACCGACGGGCGGTAGCCTGCTGGCCTCGCCCTCACTGCCGCTGAACCGCGAGCAGGCCGCCTGCCTTGCGGCGCTGCATGAAAAACTCGACAGCTATCACCCATGCTTGTTAGAAGGTGTCACCGGTAGCGGCAAAACCGAAATTTATCTACAGCTCATCGAAGCGCTGGCCGCCAAAGGGAAGCAGTCTTTAGTACTCGTACCGGAAATCGGCCTAACGCCGCAAACCCTAGCGCGCTTTAGAAGCCGCTTTCGCGTGCCGGTGGTGGCACTGCACTCCGGATTAACGGACCCCGAGCGCCTGGATGTCTGGGAAGCCGCCGCCAGCGGCCGGGCATTGGTCATCATTGGCACCCGCTCAGCGATTTTCACCCCGCTCGCCAATCCGGGCGCGATTATCGTCGATGAAGAGCACGACGGCTCGTATAAACAGCACGATGGCCTGCGCTACCACGCCCGCGACTTAGCCGTTGCAAGAGCCCACTACCACAACATTCCATTGTTGCTGGGCAGCGCCACGCCCTCCTTTGAAAGCTTGCAGCAGGCGCTTTGCGGCACGTATCGTCATTTGCGGCTGACCCAACGCCCCAGCCGCCACCCGCCTGCCAAGTTAGAGCTTATTGATCTGCGCCACCAGCGTCGCCAGGGCGGGCTACTGCCAGGCGCCATCAAAGCAATCAAAAGCACCCTGAGCGCAGGCAAGCAGGTATTGGTCTTCATTAATCGTCGCGGCTTTGCCCCTACGCTTGCTTGCCATAGCTGCGGCTGGATGGCTGACTGCGGCCAGTGCGACGCCCGCATGACGCTGCATCGCCAGCCACCGCTGCTGGCCTGCCACCACTGCGATAGCCGCCGCGCCCTACCGGACGCCTGCCCAGAGTGCGGCAGTGGCGACCTGCGCGCACTAGGCAGCGGCACCGAACGTACCGAGGAAACCCTGCAAGGGCTTTTCCCGAACGTTACCGTTCACCGCATTGACCGCGATAGCACGCGTAAAAAAGAGAGCTTTGAGCAGATTCTCAAAGAGGTTCAGCGTGGTGAGCCCTGCCTGCTGGTCGGCACTCAAATGCTGGCTAAAGGTCACCACTTACCCCACGTAACGCTGGTGGTGGTCGTTAATGCTGACGGCGGCCTCTACGCGGCGGATTTCCGCGCCCTGGAGCACAGCGCCCAGCTCTTGGAGCAAGTGGCAGGGCGCGCGGGGCGCGCCGCTCACCCGGGCCGGGTGCTAGTGCAAACCCTGCACCCGGATGACCCGCACCTGGGCCAACTTGCCGAACACGGCTACAGCGCATTGGCACGCAGCCTGCTAGAAGAGCGCCGCATCGCTAAGCTGCCACCGTTCTGTTTTATGGCGCTACTGCGCTTTGAGAGCCCTAAAGAGGAAGCCGCGCTTACGCTGGCTCAGCACGCCGCCCAGGCGCTGCGCCAGTGGTTAAAAGAGGCTGACATCCCGGTGCGCTGCCTGGGGCCTGTCCCCGCTCCCATGGAGCGTCGCCAAAACCGGTACCATCTTCACGTGATGCTGGCGGCCGACAAACGCAGTCAGCGGCACGCCGCTGCCAACTGGCTGGTACAGTGGCTTGAAGCTAACCGCGAGGCGCGTAAAGTACGCTGGTCGATCGATATCGATCCGCAAACCCTCGCTTAACAGCGCCGCAGCCGTTACCGTCTGCGCAACCCTACTCAGCAATACGGCTTTGAAACTGCGCGCCAATTGCCGATAATGGCCGCCTTGACGCCGCATAACTGCGCGCATGCACACGCCGCGATCGACGACACCCGGATATTTACATGAAAGATACGATTATTTCTCTGCTCGAAGGCGCGGTAGACGCGCTTAAGCACCAAGGCGTGCTGCCCAATGAGTTAACGCCCGCGATCAAAGTGGACCCCACCAAAGATAAAGCCCACGGCGACTACGCCACTAATTTGGCGCTCATGCTGGCCAAACCCGCAGGCATGAAGCCCCGCGATCTGGCTGACACCCTGGTGGCAGCCCTGCCCGCCAGCGACGCGATTCAGAAAACCGAGATTGCAGGCCCTGGGTTTATCAACTTTTTCGCCGCTGCCGACGCCGCTGCTCAAATCGTCGCCCAGGCGCTGGATAGCGGCGACGCCTTTGGCCGCAGCCTGATTGGCAAAGGCGAAAAAGTGCAGGTGGAGTTTGTGTCTGCCAACCCTACCGGCCCGCTGCATGTGGGCCACGGCCGGGGGGCGGCCATTGGCGACTGTCTGTGCCGCCTATTAGAAGCCACTGGCTACGACGTGACCCGCGAGTTTTACTACAACGACGCGGGCGCCCAAATCAAAAACCTAGCGCTTTCCGTACAGGCGCGCGCGAAAGGACTGGGGCCTGATGATGCCAGCTGGCCGGAAGATGGCTATCGTGGCGAGTACATTACCGATGTGGCCAACGACTACATGGCCGGTAAAACCGTCACCGCTGACGACCGTGAAGTTACCGCTAAAGGCGATGCCAACGACCTGGACGCCATCCAAGCCTTCGCCGTTGCCTGGCTGCGTCGGGAGCAAGATCTAGACCTCAAAGCCTTTGGCGTTGAGTTTGACATCTACTTCTTAGAATCATCGCTTTATGAAGATGGCAAAGTGGATGCCACCGTCGAGAAACTGGTCGCCAACGGCCACACCTATGAAGAAGATGGCGCCCTATGGCTGCGCACCACCGACTTCGGCGATGACAAAGACCGCGTCATGCGCAAACGCGAAGGGGGGTATACCTACTTCCTGCCCGATGTGGCTTATCACCTAAACAAATGGCAGCGCGGCTTTAAAACCGTGATTAACGAGCAAGGCGCGGACCACCACTCCACCGTGACCCGTGTACGCGCTGGCCTACAGGCCCTGGAAGTCGGCATTCCCAAAGGCTGGCCCGACTACGTGCTGCACCAAATGGTGATGGTGACCCGCTCAGGCGTTGAGGTAAAACTCTCCAAACGCGCCGGTAGCTACGTCACTGTACGCGACCTAATTGATGAAGTAGGCCGCGATGCGACGCGGTTCTTTTTGGCAGCGCGCCGGGCAGATTCACAGCTGACCTTTGATATTGATCTGGCCCGCTCCCAGTCAAACGACAACCCGGTGTACTACATCCAGTACGCCCATGCCCGTGTATGCAGCATGCTGCGCAAAGCCGAGGATGCAGGCCAGCCTTTTGATCACGGTCTCGCCATGGCCAACTTGGCGCTACTGGATAGCGACCAAGAGAAAGCGGTGCTTAACCGTCTTGCCCGTTACCCGGAAGTTGTCGAGATAGCGGCCAAGAATCGCGAACCTCAGCAGGTTGCCCAATACCTGCTGGATTTAGCCGGTGACTTCCACACTTGCTATAACGCCGTCAAAGTAATGGTGGATGACGACACCCTGCGCAACACGCGCTTAGCGCTTGGCCTCGCCACGCGGCAAGTGCTTCGGAACGGGCTTGATCTCATGGGGGTTAGCGCCCCAGAGGAGATGTAAACAATGGCCAGCCCACGCAAAAAGCCTACTCGCCGTGGCGCTACTACGCAACGCAAGCCTGCCCGTCGTGGCGGCGGGTGGCGCGTTCCCGGCTGGCTATGGGGGCTAGCGGGGGTGGCCGTCGGTTTTTTCCTCGCGCAGCATCAACACGGCACCGCCCCCTGGCAAGAGCCGAGCACCACCACGCCCCAAGCGACCGTGCTGCCCAAGCCGCCGGGAAGCGAAGAGCGCAGTGCCGCCCGCCAAACAGAGAGCGCGGCGGAACCCTCAATGCCTACCTTTGAGTTTTATACACTGCTGCCTGAAACCGAGGTCATTGCACCCGGCGTCACGCTGCCCTCTACGGTGACGCGACCAGACGTTAGCGAGCAGCCTGCTGACAGCGCCACGGACAGCGGCGCCAGTGACGACCCCATCGCACAGGTCATCGCGGCAAATACGCGCCCCAGCGACCAAGCGGCGGCTGTTCAGCAGGCGCCCGCCAGCGCGACCAACCGCTACATGCTCCAGGCGGCATCGTTCCGTGAACTTAGCGATGCTGAGCAGCTGCGCGGCCGCCTGCGTAACTTGAGCCTGCTGGCGCAAATCAGCGAAGTGCAGGCCGGGGGCGACACCTGGCACCGCGTCCAAGTCGGCCCCTATGAAGATACCCGGGAACTAAACCGCGCTCAGGATTTGATGAGCACTCAAGGTATTGAGCCGCTGCTGATTCAACTGCAAAACTAGCGGTCGCGGCGCCTCAAAACGACCCAAACACGCTTTATCTAACGGCTTTATCAAGCGGGCGGTTGATTTTTTATCTGCCGCCCGCATTTTGTTGGGAATCGCTTTTTGTGCGGCCGCTGTAGTCGGCCCATCAGTCATCGGGAGCACGCCTCCCCCCAAGGAGTTATCTCCATGACCACGATTGTTTCCGTACGCCGCGGTAACCACGTTGCTCTCGCTGGCGACGGCCAGGTTTCGCTGGGCAATACCGTTATGAAAGGCAATGCCAGCAAAGTACGCCGCCTTTACCGTGGCAAAGTACTGGCAGGTTTTGCCGGTGGCACCGCTGATGCGTTTACGCTGTTTGAGCGTTTTGAAGCACAGTTAGAAAAGTACCAAGGCCACCTCACCAAAGCCGCCGTTGAGCTTGCCAAAGATTGGCGCACCGACCGCGCCCTTCGCCGCTTAGAAGCGCTGTTAGCCGTCGCCGACCACAGCGCCTCGCTGATCATTACCGGCAACGGCGATGTCGTCGAACCTGAGCGCGGCATTATCGCCATTGGCTCTGGCGGCAACTACGCTCAGGCCAGCGCCCGCGCGCTGCTCGAAAACACCGAGCTTTCCGCCCGCGAAATTACCGAGAAATCTCTGCAAATCGCCGGTGACATCTGCGTATTTACCAATCATCACGTGACGCTTGAAGAGCTGAACATCAACGACCGTTGAGGCCAACTTTATGACCCAGATGACACCCCGCGAAATTGTTCACGCCCTGGATCAATACATTATTGGTCAGCAAGACGCTAAACGCGCCGTCGCCATCGCGCTGCGCAATCGCTGGCGTCGCATGCAGCTCGATGACGATCTGCGCCCTGAAGTGACGCCCAAAAACATATTGATGATTGGCCCCACCGGCGTGGGTAAAACCGAGATTGCCCGCCGCTTGGCCAAGCTGGCGCGCGCGCCGTTCATCAAAGTAGAAGCCACCAAGTTCACCGAGGTGGGCTACGTGGGCCGCGACGTTGAGTCGATTATTCGCGACCTAATGGAAGCCGCCATTAAAATGGTGCGCGAGTACGCTAAAGAAGAAGTCGGCCATCGCGCCGAAGACGCCGCCGAAGATCGCGTGCTCGATGCGCTGCTGCCGCCGCCCCGCGGTCAGGAAGATAAACCTCGCGAAGATAGCGGCACTCGTCAAACCTTCCGCAAAAAGCTGCGTGAAGGCCAGCTTGACGATAAAGAGATCGACATTGAGGTCTCCTCCCAGGGCCAGGGCATCGACATCATGACCCCGCCGGGCATGGAAGAGATGACCAACCAGCTGCAGAGCCTGTTCTCCAATATGGGCCAGCAAAAACGCGAGCAGCGCCGTGTGACGGTGAAAGAAGCGCTGGTACTGCTGCGCGACGAAGAAGCCAGCAAGCTGGTCAACGAAGAAGAGATTAAAGCCCGCGCCGTTGAAGCCGTTGAACAGCACGGCATTGTGTTCCTGGATGAGATCGACAAAGTCGCCAAGGGCAGCGGCCAGTCCAGCGGCGGCGAAGTCTCCCGGGAAGGCGTTCAGCGCGACCTGCTGCCGCTAATCGAAGGCTCTACCGTCTCTACCAAGTACGGCATGGTGAAAACCGATCACATTCTGTTTATCGCCTCCGGTGCTTTCCACCTGTCGCGCCCATCAGATTTGATCCCTGAGCTGCAGGGCCGCCTACCGATTCGCGTTGAGCTAGACGCGCTAACGCCGGGCGACTTCCAGCGGATTCTCACCGAGCCATCCGCCTCGCTGACCAAGCAGTATCAAGCGCTACTGGCGACGGAAGGACTGGATATCGAGTTCACGCCAGACGGCATTGAACGCATTGCCGAGATCTCTTGGCAGGTCAACGAAGGCACCGAAAACATTGGCGCCCGCCGCCTGCACACCGTACTGGAACGCTTACTGGAAGAAGCCTCGTTTAAAGGCGGCGATATGGATAGCCCCTTGGTCATCGATGCTGATTACGTCAATGCCCAGCTAGGCGAACTGGCGGTCGACGAAGACCTGTCGCGCTATATTCTGTAAGCGCTACTATCGGTAAAGCCACCGGCAGCTTGCTCGCGTTTCCGCGGGCAGGCTGTTTTTGCTACTTATCGTCACGAGGTCTTCGTATTCATGAACGCTCCAACGCCCACACGAGTGCACTACCATAAGCAGGCCCGCGAGCTGGAGCTTGGTTATGCTAACGGTGAAAGCTACCGCCTCCCGGTCGAATTTTTACGGGTCTACTCACCCTCGGCAGAAGTACGCGGCCACGGCGGCGACACGGCGGTGCTTCAAGTTGGCAAAAAAGATGTCGGCCTACAAAACATTACCCAAGCGGGTAATTATGCGCTGAAGCTACACTTTGACGACGGTCATGATAGCGGCCTTTACAGCTGGAATTACCTGTTTGATCTTGCCCAGCATCAGGATGCCTATTGGCAAAACTACCTCCAGCGATTAGAGGAAGCAGGCGCCTCCCGCGAGCCAGCCAGTATCCAATTTAAACAGCTGTGACGCTGCGCCCCAGGTGAAGCGCAGACAAATTGGGGCAGAGAAGGCTACAATATCGCCAATCTTTTTAATGCGACGACCACTCGGTCGATTATTACCGCCTCGAAATCGGGAGCTACCGCCCCATGAGCCCCACGGATAAACGCACGACCCACTTTGGCTACCAAGAAGTCCCCGTTGACGAGAAAGCCTCTCGCGTGGCCGACGTGTTCCACTCGGTTGCCGCTCGTTACGATGTGATGAATGACCTGATGTCCATGGGCATTCACCGCGTTTGGAAGCGGCTGACCATTGAGCGCGCAGGCGTTCGCCCTGGCCACCAGGTCTTGGATATTGCTGGCGGCACCGGCGATTTAACGCTTAAGTTTTCACGCTTAGTTGGCCCTAGCGGCAAAGTCGTGCTCGCGGATATCAACGCATCCATGCTAAAAGTAGGCCGCGACAAGCTGATGGATAACGGCGTTGGCGGTAACGTTGAGTACGTTCAGGCAAACGCCGAGTGCCTGCCGTTTCCTGACAACA
Source organism: Vreelandella venusta (assembly GCF_044809155.1). GTDB lineage: Bacteria > Pseudomonadota > Gammaproteobacteria > Pseudomonadales > Halomonadaceae > Vreelandella > Vreelandella venusta_B. The sequence continues at coordinate 500,374 of NZ_CP085241.1, read as the reverse complement.
GCTTCGACTGCATTACCATTGCCTTTGGCCTGCGTAACGTCACCGATAAAGACGCTGCGCTGCGCTCCATGGCGCGGGTACTGAAACCCGGCGGCAGGCTGTTGGTGCTTGAGTTTTCCAAGCCCAGCAACCCACTGCTTTCCAAAGCCTACGACGAGTACTCCTTCCGTCTGCTGCCCAAAATGGGCGAGCTAGTGGCGGGTGACGGCGAAAGCTACCGCTATCTAGCGGAGTCAATCCGCATGCATCCAGACCAGGAAACCCTGAAAGGGATGATGGAAGCCGCAGGCCTTGAACGGGTTGAATATACCAACCTCACCGGTGGTATTGTCGCCCTTCACCGTGGCATCAAACTATGAAGTCACTGTAAACCATGACGTTACTGAACAAGAGGTCAGCATGCTGGTAACCCCGACCCTACTGCTGGCCGGATGTGAACGCACGTTGAACGCCCTGCTCGCCCGCGACCCGGCGGCACCTCATCGGCTTGCCCAGCTAGCGGGTAGCCGCTTGCTGGTACGGCTAGAGAAGCCTCATTTAGCGCTGCTGCTGTGCTACCACTCCGCAGGCATTGACCTGCAGTATGGCGATGAGGTGGAAGAGACTGGCGTCGATGCCGTGGTGGAGCTTACCCCTGAAACCCTCTCCGAGTGGCTTAGCGGTGCTTCAATTGAGCGGCTGATGTTTGACGGCAAACTAGCCGTACGAGGCCGCATCTACCTGTTAGAAGCCACCCGCGACCTGCTCTTTGACCTGGATATCGACTGGGAAGGCGAGCTGGCCGGTTGGCTGGGCGACCTACCGGCACACTCGCTGGCAGAGGGCATACGCCGTGCTGCCCGCTGGGGGCTTCGGGCCAAAGACGAGCTGCTTCAAGACGTTTCAGAGTACGTGTTTGAAGAAGCTCGCCTGCTCCCAGGCCGTCAGCAGCGCAACGTATTGCGTGACCACTTAACGGAACTTGAGGTGGCCACCGACCGCCTTGAAGCGCGCCTAAACCGTTTGCAACGCCGCCTGCATCAGCTAGCGCCGCCAACAGACGCGCCTGTGAATACCGAGGAGCAGCGCCCATGAGCCTGCGGCTGTTCAAAATTGCTTGGGTGGTGACCCGCCACCGTCTGGACACCTTGATCCCCGTTGAACGACTGCCGCTATGGCTACGCACGCTAATGTGGTTTTCCCCGCTGCGCTTAGTTCCGATAGGGAGTCGCTCTCGCGGCGAGCGATTACGGCTGGCGCTGGAAGCGCTTGGGCCTATTTTTATCAAGTTTGGCCAAATGCTCTCCACACGGCGCGACCTGCTGCCTGAGGACATTGCCGATGAATTGAAGCGGCTTCAAGACCAAGTGCCCCCCTTCCCCGGCGAAAAAGCGGCGGCAAGGGTGGAAAAAGCGCTAGACATGTCGCTAACCGAAGCGTTTGCGGCATTTGATCGAGCGCCGCTGGCCTCCGCATCGATTGCTCAAGTGCACGCTGCAACGCTACATACCGGCGAAGACGTCGTGGTGAAAATCATCCGCCCCGGCATTGATCGAATTATGCGCCAGGATATGGCGCTGATGTATCAAGTCGCTAGGCTGTTCGCTAAAGTGCCCGAAGCCAAGCGCCTGCGCCCGGTGGAAGTCATCCGCGACTATGAAGCCACGCTGTTTGATGAGCTTGATCTTTATAAAGAAGCGGCCAACACCTCACAGCTAAAGCGCAATTTTAAAGACTCACCGCTGCTGTTTGTGCCGACCATTTATTGGCCCTTTACCCGTCGTCATGTCATGGTGCAAGAGCGAATCCGCGGCGTGCCGGTCGCGGACCTCGACACCCTGATAGCCCGGGGCACTAACCTGAAAAAGCTTGCCGAACGCGGGGTAGAGCTATTTTTCACCCAGGTATTCCGCGATAATTTTTTCCATGCCGATATGCACCCCGGCAATATTTTTGTTAACTGCGATAACCCTGAAGACCCGCAGTATATTGCCATCGACTGCGGCATTGTGGGTAGCTTAACCCGGGAAGACCAAGACTACTTGGCACGCAACCTTCTGGCGTTTTTCCACCAGGATTACTACGAAGTGGCGGCACTGCACATTGAGTCCGGGTGGGTAGGCGAAAATACCCGCGCCAATGAGTTTGCCGCCGCCATTCGTACCGTTTGCGAGCCAATTCTTGAGAAACCGCTCAAAGACATCTCGTTTGGGCAGGTGCTGTTGGGGCTGTTTCAAACCGCACGGCGTTTTAATATGGAAGTACAACCCCAGCTGGTGCTACTGCAGAAAACGCTGCTTAACATCGAGGGCCTGGGCCGCCAGCTCTATCCAGACCTGGATTTATGGAGCACCGCAAAGCCCTACCTTGAGCAGTGGATGAAAGAGCGCGCTGGAATAAGTGGTCTTTGGGAATCACTGAAGCGACAAGCGCCCGAGCTTTCCCATCAGTTGCCAGAGCTACCGGTATTGGCCCACCAAGCGCTCAGCCGCATGGAGCATGAGCACCGCCAGCGCCATCAACAGGTCAGCGCGCTAAGCAACATGCGCAGCCAGCTGACGCGCCAAGGGAAACGCCAATACCGGCTACGGCTAGGTTTAATTTTGGTGGCCATAGCGCTGGCGTGGCAGCCGCTCAGCAGCTGGGCGGCCACCCAAGAGTGGCCCGTATTAGCGGCGGCTGGCCTTGGGCTACTGCTGCTGTTATGGCAGTAACCCCCGAAAGCCTGCGCAACACTTAAACGCTCTGCCTATCAACAAAGGAACACCATGAGTACAACCGCTAACCCAACGCCTGTCCTGGATGCATTAGCCGAGGTATTGAAGCAGCGCCGCCACGCGTCAGCAGAAGATTCTTATGTTGCCTCCTTGCATCATAAGGGTTTGAACAAGATACTCGAGAAAGTCGGCGAAGAAGCGACCGAAACGCTGCTCGCAGCAAAGGACGCCGAACACGGCGACGCTCAAGCGCGTCAAGCGTTGATCGCTGAAACCGCCGACCTGTGGTTTCATAGCCTGGTGATGCTGTCGCACCTCGACCTGGATCACCAGTGCGTACTCGATGAGCTGGCACAGCGGTTGGGTATTTCTGGTCACGATGAAAAAGCGTCTCGCACACAACGTTAACCTGCACCGATGAGGAAATGCATATGTTAGGTGGTATCAGTATTTGGCAGCTGCTGATTGTTCTGGGCATTATCATCCTGATTTTCGGCACCAAAAAGCTGCGTAATGTGGGCACCGACCTAGGCGGTGCAGTCAAAGGCTTCAAAAAAGCGATGCACGAAGAAGAGAAAGACGGCGATAAAAAAGACGCAGACCAGCCCCAGGCAAAAGTAAGCCATGAAGAGGCTGGCAATACCTACGATGTGCAGGCCGAAGAGAAGCGTTCGGCACACGAGGAAGAGAGCCGCCCTGCCGACAGCCACCAAGAGCGCAAATAACCCATGCTGGATATCGGCTTCCTTGAACTCATGCTTATTGGCATCGTCGCGCTGCTGGTTCTTGGCCCTGAGCGCTTGCCCAAAGCAGCGCGAACTGCGGGCATGTGGATTGGCAAGATCAAGCGCACGGTATCCGGTATGCAGCGTGAAATTAGCGCTCAGCTGGAAGCAGAGGAGCTGCGCCAAAAGTTAAACGAACAGCAGAAAAAGCTTGATGACAGCTTAAAGAAAGCTAAGCAGGACGTTGAGAGTATTGCTGACGCACCGTCGGCAAGTACCTCAACGTCCGCCGCGCAGCATGAAACCCAACAGCGAGCAGCCAGCGCCAGTGCCCGGTTAGACGACGCCCTGCAAACGGTACGCGAAGATGCTAATACCGCTGATTCAAACGCTGGCACGGTCGCTGAAAACGCCGACGTCAAACAGACTAATGGTACAAAGGCCGATCTTAAAAAGGATAGCAATCCCCAATGAGCATGTCTGGCGATTCACAGGAGCCGCGAAACGAGCAAAGCCAAGCCCCGCTTATTGAGCACCTGATAGAGCTACGAACGCGTCTCATGAAAGCCGTGGTCGTTATTCTGGTGATCTTCCTCGGCCTTTATGCTTTTGCTAACGACATTTATAGCTTTGTCGCTGATCCATTAATGGCCCTGTTACCTGAAGGGTCACAAATGATTGCCACCGAGGTAGCGTCTCCTTTCCTCGCCCCCTTTAAGCTGACCTTAGTGGTGGCGGTGTTTATCGCGATCCCCTTTGTGCTCCACCAAGCATGGGCGTTTGTGGCACCGGGACTGTACGACAATGAGAAAGCGCTGGCGATTCCTATCTTGGTGTCTAGCGTTGCGCTTTTTTATGCGGGTGCGGCGTTTGCCTACTACGTGGTGTTTCCGCTGCTGTTTGAGTTCTTCACCCAAACAGGCCCGGAAAACGTCGCGGTAATGACCGATATTAATCAGTACCTTAACTTTGTGCTGAAGCTGTTTTTTGCATTCGGTGTCGCGTTTGAAATTCCCATCGCCACCTTCTTGCTGATTCTTTCAGGGGCTACCACCGTTGAAAAACTCTCACAAAAACGTCCCTATATTGTGTTGGGCTGTTTTGTTGTGGGCATGCTCTTAACTCCCCCTGACATTATCTCCCAGAGCCTTCTCGCCATTCCTATGTACCTGCTCTATGAAGTGGGGCTGCTGTTTGGCCGCTTAGTGCGCAAGCGCAGCAACGAAGCAGCCGATGAAGAGAACGAATAGCGATTACGTCCTAATAAGCGCTCACTAAAAAGCCCCTGCCACCTTAGATAGCAGGGGCTTTTTGCTCTACTTACCCAACCGAAGAGAGCGTTCGTTTAGCCCATCATTTCATCAATACGATCCACCAATTTAAAGATACCCGTGGCGGCCTCGCTAATCCGTGTGGCAAGCATATAAGCAGGTGTTGTCACAACGCGATGCTCTAAGTCCACGACAATGTCCTCAACACTACAGCTACGATGTAACCCGCCCATCGCGCTGATCGCACCCGACACGCTAGGCTCATTGCCAATGGTGACTGCAATGCCATCACCTAACAGGCGGGGCACCATCACCGGTGCAATACACATCAGGCCAATGGGTTTTGCTTCCTGCTTGAAGCCCGCCAATGCGTCTTTGAGGCTCTCTAGCACCTGCATGTTATCGCCTTGTGTAGCGAAGTCAGACAGGTTCTTGGCAACGCCAAAGCCACCGGGCACAATGACCGCGTCAAACTCGTCGGCGTTTAGTTCGGTGATCGGACTGATCTCGCCACGGGCTAAACGAGCCGATTCTTGCAGTACGTTGCGCTGCTCTCCTTCAGCAGGTGACTGGGTGATATGGTTAATCACATGATGCTGCTCTACATCCGGTGCAAAACAGCGGTAACCAATGCCTAACTGATCCAGGCGCAGCAGGGTTAGCGTGGTTTCATAAATTTCTGAACCATCAAAAACGCCGCAGCCTGCTAATACGATTGCTACCTGTTTGGTCATACCTATCTCCTTATGGTCGCCGTTATTTTCACCACTTGCGTAGCGACTTAGCAAACATTTCACTTTAGTCAGTCCGCCTAACAGCCACAAGGCGGCTTTCGCCGCAGGTGATGGCTGATATACTCACGGTAAGCCTACGGGCACCCCGATTAAGCGTTTTGCGGAGAACTCCTTTGAGCACACCAAGTCCCCGTCACTTCCCCGCCACCCGTATGCGCCGCATGCGTCGTGACGACTTCTCTCGCCGACTCATGCAGGAGACAACGTTAACGCCTGCCGATCTTATTCTGCCGGTGTTCGTGCTGGAGGGTGACAACCAGCGTGAAGCGGTGGCCTCGATGCCTGGCGTTGAGCGTTTATCCATCGACCTGCTCATTGAGCAGGCCCGCGAAGCTCACGCACTCGGCATCCCAGCGCTTGCTCTCTTCCCCGTCGTGGGCAAAGAGCAGAAGAGCGAACTGGCGGAAGAAGCCTACAACGCAAACGGTCTCGTACAGCGCTGCGTGCGCGCCCTCAAAGAGGCGCTACCAGAACTAGGTATTATTACCGATGTTGCGCTCGACCCTTACACTATCCACGGCCAGGACGGCATCATTGATGAACAGGGCTACGTGCAGAATGACCGCACGGTAGACACACTGCTCAAGCAGGCACTCTCCCATGCTGAAGCCGGTGCCGACGTTGTAGCGCCTTCCGATATGATGGATGGCCGTATTGGCGCCATCCGCCAAGTGCTAGAGCAGGAACACCTGCATAATGTGCGCATTATGGCCTACAGCGCCAAGTATGCCTCGCACTATTACGGCCCCTTCCGTGATGCCGTTGGCTCTGCTGCTAACCTGGGCAAAGCGGATAAGCGTACGTACCAGATGGACCCCGCTAACAGCGATGAGGCGCTCCACGAGGTTGCCATGGATATTGCCGAGGGCGCTGACATGGTAATGGTCAAACCCGGCATGCCTTACCTAGATGTGGTACGTCGTGTCAAAAGTGAACTGCAAGTCCCCACGTTTGCTTATCAGGTAAGCGGCGAGTACGCGATGCATCGCGCCGCCTTCGATAACGGCTGGCTAGAGGCCGACCCCGTGATACTTGAATCGCTGATGTGCTTTAAGCGTGCTGGCGCCGACGGCATTTTAACTTACTTCGCCCTTGAAGCAGCCCGACTGCTTCAGCGTTAGCCCCTACCGCGTCGTTTTTACGCTGCCAAGATGACAAACAGGTGACACTTGTTTGTCATCTTCTTTCTGCATACTGCCGCTTATCAGCATTATCACGCTATGCTTAAAACAGGTCATTGATGCGGGGCAGCCATGGACAATCAATCTTCAGACGCAACGCCATTAACGCTAAGCGATTCGTACAGTGGCGAAGGGGAGAATTTGCCACTACGCATCAACCGAACGCTTACCGGCGTGCAGGCACGCGAGGCCTTTTCAGAAGCGAACCTGGACGATCCACAACTCTACTTCAACCGCGAACTCTCCCACCTACAGTTTAATATTCGGGTGTTAGAGCAAGCGTTAGATGATGCGCACCCCATTCTTAACCGCCTGATGTTTTTGCTGATTTTCTCATCCAATATGGATGAGTTTTTTGAAATTCGCGTGGCCGGTCTAAAGCATCAGCTAGCACTGGGTGACGACACCACCGCTGCTGACGGCCGCTTGCCCAAGGCCGTGCTCGCTGAAATCTCCGAGACGGCCCATCAGCAAATCGAGCGCCAGTACCACATCTTAAACAATACGCTGCTGCCAGCGTTGGAAGCTCAGGGGCTACGTTTTCGCCGCCGAGATCAGTGGACCGCTGCTCAAAAGGAGTGGGTTCGCGAATTTTTCGAGCGTGAAATTATGCCGGTAATTAGCCCTATCGGCTTAGACCCCTCTCACCCCTTTCCCCGCTTAGTAAATAAAAGCCTTAACTTTATCGTAGAGCTAGAGGGCAAAGACGCCTTTGGTCGCGCGGGGGGCATGGCCATCCTGCCCGCCCCACGCTCACTGCCTCGACTCATGGCGCTACCTAAAGAGCTCAGTGAAGAGGGCTTTTCAGAGTATGTGTTTTTATCCTCCATGATACACGCCCACGCTGAGGAGCTCTTCCCCGGCATGCGTGTGCGCGGCTGCTACCAGTTCCGGCTGACGCGCAATGCGGATATGACCGTTGACCCGGAAGAGGTCTCTGACCTTGCCTCGGCGCTGCGCGGTGAGCTGCTGGCCAGACGTTACGGTAACGGTGTTCGTTTAGAAGTAGCCGATAACTGCCCCGATGATCTAACCAGTTTTTTGCTGCGTCAGTTTGAGCTAGAACCCAGCGACCTTTACCGGGTGCAAGGGCCTGTCAATTTAACCCGCATGATGGCGGTGCTAGGCGATGTAGATCGTCCGGAACTGCTGTATCGGCCCTTTACCCCCAGCGTGCCAAAGGCGCTCAAAGGCGGCAGCCTGTTTAACGCGATCGCTAAAAGCGATATTTTGCTGCACCACCCATTTCAAGCTTTTTCACCGATTGAAGACTTGCTACGCGAGGCTGCCCGCGACCCAGATGTACTGGCCATCAAGCAGACGCTTTACCGCACCGGTGCTGACTCCTCTATCGTCAATGCCTTGGTAGACGCCGCGAGCCACGGCAAGGAAGTAACGGTCGTTATAGAGCTAAGGGCGCGCTTTGATGAGGCTGACAATCTACAGCTAGCGGCAAGGCTACAGGAAGCAGGGGCCATTGTGATTTACGGCATCATGGCCTATAAAACCCACGCCAAAATGCTGCATATCGTACGCAGGGAAAAAAACGAGCTACGCTACTACGCCCACTTGGGAACAGGTAACTACCACGCTAAAACCGCCAAACTGTATACCGACTACAGCCTGCTCACTTCGAACACAGCGCTATGCGCCGACGTGCACAAAGTCTTTCAGCAGCTTTCCGGCATGGGCCGCGCGCGCAAAATCGATACCCTGCTGCACGCGCCGTTTACGCTACACGAACGCTTGGTCGAGATGATTGACCGTGAAGCCCAGTTAGCCCGCAAGGGCAAACGCGGGCATATCATCATCAAATGCAATTCACTGACAGAACCTAAGCTGATTAAAGCGCTGTACCGCGCCTCCCAGGCAGGCGTTGAGTGCGATCTGATTATTCGTGGGATGTGCTGCCTTAAACCCGGCATTGAAGGTGTCTCAGAGAATATCCGCGTGCGTTCTATTATCGGGCGTTTTTTGGAACATACCCGCGTGTTCCACTTCCACAACGACGGAAAATCGGAAATCTGGTGCTCAAGCGCTGACTTTATGTCGCGTAATATGTTCCACCGGGTGGAAACCTGCTTCCCGCTGTTGGATAAGAAACTCGCTAACCGGGTGCGTAAAGATCTAGAGACTTACCTAGTGGATAACTGCCAAAGCTGGCTGCTGCAAAGCGATGGCAGCTATCAACTTCAGGACCCTGGTAACAGCGATGCGATTAGCGCCCAGGAAACGCTGTTATACGCCTACGCCTCAAAAAGCTAGCGCTGCATAAGCCCTGCTGCTGGATGCAGCAGGGCAACCCTTTACAGAGGGCCGCTTTACGCGTAGCGCTCGCGAAGTATCTTAGCCGCTTCCACCATATTCGCTAGCGCAGGCTCCACTTCTGCCCAGCCGCGGGTTTTTAAACCGCAGTCGGGGTTCACCCACAGCCGTTCGGCGGGAATCTTTTCCAACGCTTTCTCCATTAAATCAACCATCCAGCTCACATCTGGAATGTTCGGGGTGTGGATATCATAAACCCCCGGCCCAATTTCGTTTGGATACGCGAAGTCCTGAAACGCATTCAATAACTGCATATCTGAGCGAGAGGTTTCAATGGTGATCACATCGGCGTCGAGGGCCGCAATCGCGCCGATAATGTCGTTAAACTCCGAATAGCACATGTGGGTGTGAATCTGTGTGCTATCGGCGACGCCCGCAGCGCTGAGCTGAAAACTTTCGACCGCCCAATCCAGGTACCCCTGCCATTCGTGCTGGCGCAGCGGTAACCCTTCACGCAGCGCGGGTTCGTCAATCTGAATCACCTGAATACCTGCTTTTTCCAAATCCACGACCTCATCGCGCAGCGCCAAGGCAATCTGGCGACAGGTGGTGGCTCGGGGCTGGTCATCACGCACAAATGACCACTGTAGAATTGTCACAGGCCCGGTGAGCATGCCTTTCATCAGCTTTTGAGTCAGGGTCTGAGCGAACTCGCTCCAGCGGACAGTCATCGGCGCTGGCCGCGTGACGTCACCAAAGATAATCGGTGGTTTAACACAGCGGGTGCCGTAGCTTTGTACCCAGCCAAAGCGAGTAAAGGCAAAACCGTCTAACTGCTCGCCAAAATACTCCACCATATCGTTACGCTCGGCTTCGCCATGCACCGGCACATCCAGCCCTAACGCTTCCTGCCGCTCAACGGCGTAGGCGATCTCTTCACGCATACGCGCTTCGTAGTCGGCTTGGCTAAGCTCACCTGCTTTAAACGCCCGTCGCGCGGCACGGATCTCATCGGTTTGTGGAAAAGAGCCTATCGTGGTGGTGGGAAATAGCGGCAGTGCAAGCGACCGGCGCTGAGCCACAGCGCGCTGTGCGTACGGCGAACGGCGCTGACTATCTTGATCGGTAGTGGCCGCTAAACGCTGGCTGACCGCCGGTTGGTGAATACGCGAGGACTCCCGACGAGCATCTAAGGCCCGTGTTGCTTCGCTCACCCGCTGCTCGTCTACGGCGGTGGCACGATTGTCGACGAGGCGTGCCAGCGTGACGACCTCATCCAATTTTTGACGGGCAAAGGCCAGCCAGCTCACCAAATCGCTATCCAGGTCAGCTTCCTGGTTAAGATCTACCGGCACATGGAGCAGTGAGCAGCTGGGCGCTAGCCATAAACGCTGCCCAAGACGTACTTTCAGGGGCAGTAAGCGCTCACGCAGCGCAGCTAAATCCGCGCGCCAGATATTGCGTCCATCCACAAAGCCAATGGAAAGCACCTGGTGGGGGCTTAACCGGTCAATCACGCTTTCCACCTGTTGGGGCGCGCGCACCGCATCAATATGCAGCCCTGCCACAGGCAAGCGGGTGGCTAACGAGAGGTTGTCGCCCAGCGCGCCGAAGTAGGTGGCGACCAGTACCTTCACCTGTGCCGACTGCAGGCGGTGATAAGCACGCTCAAAGGCTTGCTGCCAGGCAAGGGGCAAATCTTGTACCAGCGCGGGCTCATCCAGCTGCACCCACTCAATACCTTGGGTTGCCAAACGGGAAAGAATGGCACCATACACATCCAGAACGCTATCCAGCAGGGTCAAACGGTCAAAATCGCTGCCCTTGGTTTTACCCAGCCACAGCCAGGTTAGCGGGCCTGTGAGCGTTACCTTGGGCGTAAAGCCTGCCTGGAGCGCTTCGTCGACTTCGTTAAAGAGACGCTGAGAGGCCAGCGTAAACGACTGTCCTTCGTGTAGCTCCGGCACCAGGTAGTGGTAATTGGTATCAAAATATTTAGTCATTTCGCAGGCGGCAGCCGGCTCGCCGCTAGGCGCACGGCCCCGGGCCATGCGAAACGCGGTGTCTAGCGCTATATCACCCGCAGAAATTTCTTGCTGAGCACCAAAGCGTCCTGGCACGGCGCCCAGCATGACTGAAACATTAAGCACTTGGTCATAAAAAGCGAAATCACCCACGCTCACAAAATCCAGGCCAGCATCTTGCTGCGTTTGCCAGTGCTGTAAACGCAGCGCCTGTCCGGCTGCCTCTAACTCTTCACGGGTTACCTCACCCTTCCAATAGGCTTCGGTGACTTTTTTAAGTTCGCGCTGAGCGCCAATGCGGGGATAGCCGAGAATATGAGAAACTGTCATGATGAATCCTTCCAACGTGAATGATTTCACACAGTCTGACCACCCTCAAAAGGTGAATCAAACTAAAGTTTCTAATACCCAACATGAAATAAAATCACAATGATCGAATTACGCCACTTGCGCACGCTGCTTGCCCTGCGGGAAACAGGCTCCCTGGTGGAGGCTGCCGAACGCGTACACCTTACTCAGTCCGCTTTGTCTCACCAGCTGAAAGATTTGGAAAGTCGCGTTGATAGCCCGTTATTCGCACGCAAAACTCGTCCCGTTGAATTTACCCGGGCAGGGCTGCGCCTACTGACGCTAGCGGATGAGATTTTGCCCGCGGTGCGTAAGGCCGAGCGAGACCTGGCCCGCTTAGCGGGCACCGAGCAGGGAAGGCTACACATGGCCATTGAGTGCCACAGCTGTTTTCAGTGGCTGATGCCCACGGTGGATTATTTTCGCGATCACTGGCCAGAAGTGGAGATTGATATTCCCAGCGGCCACCACTTCGACCCGCTACCCGCCCTCGCCCGCGAGCAGTTGGACTTAGTAATTACCGCCGACCCCCAGCCGCTAGAGGGCATTCACTATGCGCCACTCTTTCGCTACGAGGGGCTGCTAGCCGTTGCCCGGCAGCATGCGTTTGCGGGGCAGGCGTTTATCGAACCCCAAGCGCTCGCCGAGGAGACGCTGATCACCTACCCGGTGGAACATGCGCGGCTCGATGTGTTTAGCCAGTTTTTGTCACCCGCCAATGTATGGCCAAAAGAGATTCGCACAGCGGAGCTAACCATCATGATGATGCAGTTGGTAGCCAGCGGACGGGGAGTCTGTGCGCTACCAAACTGGGCGCTGACCGAGTACCTAGAGCGTGATTACGTATGCGCCGTGAAGTTAGGCGAAAACGGTATTTGGAGCACGCTCTACGCCGCGATCCGTGAAGATACCCTTGAGGCCCCCTGGATGCAGGACTTTTTACGTACCGCGCGAGAAACCTCCTTTGCCGTGCTAACCGGTATTAAGCCGGCAAGTCGCGACGAGGAATCAGCAGCGTAAACCGTGCGCCTCCGAGCGTCGGGCTGGTATCGACAGTGACGCTCCCCCCGTGCCCGGCCATTATTTTTTGAACAATGGAGAGCCCTAGCCCATAGCCTCCGGAGCTTCGGGCACGGCTATCATCTAGGCGTGAGAAAGGTTTGAAAATATCGCTACGCGCTTCTACGGGAATACCTGGACCGTCATCTTCGACGTCAATACGCACAAGATTCGGTTCATCGCACAGGCGAATCACCACCTGGGATTTACCGTAGCGGCACGCGTTGCCCACCAGGTTTTGTAACGCTCTTTGCAGGTAACGGGGTTCAGCATACAGCTCAATATCAGCACCAGGCGCTAGCGTGAAGCTTAGCCCTTTATGCAGCGGCGAGAGCGTATCAATGACGCGCTCAGCCATGGCGCGACACTCAACCAGCGCCATCTCCAACTCAGCGCCATTAATGGTTTCTCCGCCCAAGCGCGCATAGGTGAGAATCTCATCGACAAGTTCATCAAGCTCTGAGATGTCGGCATCAATTCCCTGAAGCTGGCGCCGAATCGCAGGCTGGTCGGTCATATCTTCGACCATTTGCACCGCAAAACGAATACGCGCGACGGGGGTACGCAGCTCATGGGAAACGGCGCGAATCATCTCCTGCTGCCCACGCAATAAGGTTTGCACTTGATTCGCCATACCGTTAAACGCCATACCGACACGGCCTAAAAAGTCACCGCTCTCTACCTTCACGCGGGTTTCTAAACGCCCGCTGGCAATCCGCGTGGCCGCTAGCTCCAGTCGCGCCATGCGAGCTTCAATACTGCGCATAATCAAGTAAATAATTAGGCTAAGAATCACCATCAAGCCCACGAGCAGGGGCAAATGCAGGTTCACGGGCAGCGTATCACCGCGTGAAATAGGCCCCGCCTGCACCCACTGGCTTTCACCGGGAAGCTGATAGAGTAAAGTAATCGCCAGTTGGTCGGTCGCAAGCCGCGTAAGCACGCCGCCAAGCGTCAGCTGAAACTGCTGATCAACGGTGAGGTCATCAGGCAACGTAGACAGTAACGTGAGTGGCCAACTGCCCGCGCGCAGCGATGCCAGAGCAGATGCCCGCTCATTGGCGGGTGTATCGGCAAGCCACTCACCCAACAGTACAAGACTCCCCTGCCACTGCCGCTCGCTCCACGCCTCCAGGGAGGCTTCTAGTATCCAGTGCTCCGCGCCATTGCCGGCGGGTAGCCGCTGACGCAGCCGCCAAGGCGATTCAGTCACCACCACGCTGCCTCGCTCCAGGCGGCTTCGCTCAAAATAACCCAGCGGCGCCTCTTGCAGTGGGCGTAACGATAACTGCATCCCTAACGCTTCGGAAAAGCGGTTAAGGCGCTCTTCACGCTGGTCTGCGGGTACATCGACCAGTTGCTGGGTCATTAATGACATGGGCAAGGCGGCGAGCTGCTCCCGATAATCCTCTCGGCGAAGTTGCTCAATAAACGAGCGTCCGCCTAACGCGATCAGGAATACTACGCATAATGCTAGCCCCAGCAGTACATAGAACCTTAAAAAAGAGCCGTGGCTGAGCACTCGCCGCATAAGGCGAACCTCTCTCGTTAACTGTCTTTCACAAATAGATAGCCCTTACTGCGCACCGTTTTAATACGGTGAGGCTGATTAGGATCATCGCCAATTTTGGGCCGGATACGCGACACACGTACATCAATGGAACGGTCTTGGCCATCGTATTTAATGCCACGCAGGTCGCTAAAGATCTCTTCTCGGGTTAGTACCCGGCCAGCGTTACGGGCCAGTAACCAGAGAAGATCAAATTCAGCGCTGGTGAGGTCGATACGCTCGCCGGATAACCACGCCTCACGGGTCGCATTATCGATTTCCAAATGCTCAAACTTCAGGCGCATTTCGCCATCAGCGGTAGGTCCATCAGCGCGCCGTAACAGCGCCCGCATACGCGCTAGCAGCACACGCGGCTGAACCGGCTTGGGCACATAATCATCTGCTCCCATCTCCAACCCTAGCACCTGATCTAAATCATCGGTACGGGCGGTTAACATCATGATAGGGCCAGCAAAATTAGGCCTTACACGCCGACAAATAGCGAGCCCATCTTCTCCTGGCAACATTAAATCGAGAATGACGAGATCAGGCTGTAGGGTCAAAATACGATCAACACCTTTAGCGCCGTCGGATTCTAGCGTGACTTGAAAGCCGTTAGCTTCCAGGTAATCGCGCGTCAGTTCTGCCAAACGCTGGTCATCTTCAATAATGAGCACGTGGTCTTGATCGGGATAGTCCGGCACCGCTGGCTCTTGTGACCCAAGTGCTTGAAATTGCTGCTCCAAGTGATCTGCCATCCTTTTTCTTCACTCCGCTTAGGTCGTTTGTATTAGCACCCGCTTCCCTTTGCTAAAAGCAGGTTGTGATAGCCACAAGGATACCTCAAAACCACGCCAACGCCTGCTTCTTCCTACTTATCTTGTTGAACCTTTGAGAGCATCTTGATTAATCCATCGTCAAGCGCTAATGTGAATTCAGACTAACTGTCGACAACTTGACAGAAGGAGAGAGCGATGGACAGTGGCAAAGCCAAAAGTGTCATCAAGCGCGTTTATGTACCTACTCAAGTGCGCGACTTGCCCAACGGAGAGCGATTAAAAATCCCCGGTCATTACCGGGCACCCTCCAGCGGCAACCATACATAACCCAATTAGCTTTCTGAATAGCCCCTTTATAACCTATTGTTTTATATAGAAAATACAAAGAAAGGCAGGCTTTAATGAGCCTGCCTCTTTTATGCTTATATGCTCAAACACTCAATCTCGCTACCCTTTGGGGCCAAGCAAAAACCAGGCAATTAACCCAACCAGTGGAAAGAACAGTAAAACTAAAATCCACAGCAGTTTTGCCAGGCCGCCCGCCGAACTTTTAGCGACCTTAACAATGGCCCAAATCACAATAATGAGCCAAATAAGACCTAATAAACCACCGACTTCAATACCCATAGCAACTCCTTAGCATGTTGGCATCCATGATTTTCCAGCTAATCATACCCGATCGTCGCTGACAAGTTTGATCCACCGTCACGGTAGCCTCAGCACCATTTCACCACCCCGTATTTCAATGTCTAGCAGGTTTAGAAAACTCATTCCCAGCAACACCGTGTCACGCTCCATCCCCGGGCTAATCGACCCCTGTACGTTGCTTGCACGTATGCCGCCTAGGGTTACTTCCTCTAGCATCGTTAAGCTACCTTCGACCCGTCCATTCGCGGTATTAAACCAAGCGCTGCGGCCTGGCTCTAAGCTTAGGCTGGCGGCTAAATCTCGGGGTACTGCAACATAGGTAGCGCCGGTATCCAGCAGAAACGTCACCGGTTCACCGTTAATCTGGCCCGGTGCTTCAAAGTGCCCCGAGCGGCTTCGCTTTAGGACGACGGGGCCATCATCAAGGGCAGTGTTCATAATATGCGCATTGGGCGTCATGATGTTGTCAAAACCGCCGTCAACAAGCCACGTACCCGCACCAATAAGCAACACCCAGAAAAGCAGCATCATGACGATACCGCCACGCTGCGCTGTGTATGGAGCCATGCGCCTCCTTAGGCTTTACGCATTTCTATGTGCTTTTCCATGCGAGCGCGGCTTCGCGTCCACGCCGCTCATTCACGCCCGCGCAAATCAGCATGGCGATCATAAATAACCCTACACACAATAGAATAGACGCTTGCAGGCCAATGAGCGTTTGTAAAACACCCAGCATGACGATCCCCAATACGCCGGCCAGTTTGTTGGCTAACCCCCAGAAGCCAAAAAACTCGGCTGACTTCTCAAGCGGCGAAAACAACCCGACAAGCGCGCGGCTCGCAGACTGGCTGGACCCCAAACTTAGGCCCGCCAAACAGCCCACTACTAAAAACACATGCTGCGCCTGCCACTGCCAGCCAAAGCGGCTATTGGCCCACTCGGTTAACTCGGGCGTTCCCCAAATAGCGACAATCGCCGTTACCCAGAGCGCCAAGGTCATTTGATACGTGCGCTTTGCACCTAGCTTATCTTGAAGAAATCCAAACCCAAGCGCCCCCGCTGCCGCAGTAATTTGCACGATAATAAACATAATATTGCGGACGCTCTCATCCCAACCGATGACCTGGGCGCCATAGATAAAGGCAAAAGCGATAATGATGTAGACACCCGCCATGGAAAACAGCAGCGACACCAGAAAAATGCTCAAATCCTTGAAATAGCGAAGCTCATGAAACGTCGCCAACACGCGCTGCTGGGCAATGCGCCGGTAGGCAACACCACGGGGCTGCGGCGTTCCCCGCTCCTTCAGCCATAAAAACGTAGGAATCGCCGCCAATAAGAAAAAACCGGCGGCAAAAGGCCCCACCCAACGAATACGCTCAAAATTATCCGCCGTTGCCTCACCGAGCACAACCAGCGTAAACCCCGCCGCGAAAAGCCCTCCGATGTAGCCGAGCGCCCAGCCAAAACCAGAAATTTTACCCAGTGCATTTGGCGGCCCCAGTTCCGGCAAAAAAGCGGCAATAAAGGACTCCCCCATTGAGTACGCATAGTTAGAGAGCACTATTAACAGTAATCCCACCACGACAAAACCTGGCTCCACAAAGTAGAGCATCGCGGTCGTGGCCACCGTGGCCAGATAACTGATCAATAAAAAGCGCTTTTTTTCAGCACGATAATCCATTACCGCACCACACAATGGGGCTGTTACGACCACCATCAAATAGCTAATAGCCAGCGCCAAGCTCCATAGAAAGTTGGCAAGTCGGAAACCGTCTCCTCGATCTCCCACAATAACGGTCGTAAATAGCTCACCGAACACAACGGTGATGATCAGTAAGGTATAGGCCTGATTGGCAAAATCGAACATCGCCCAGCCAAAAATCTCACGGCGAGATGCGTAGGTAGCAACCGGTGTGGCAGAAGCAGGCAGCATTAATGAATCTCTCTAAAAGGTGGCAGTCAACGGGCAGCCGGTTGGCCCTTAATCAACGACGAACGCCCGGCAAAGCCGGGCGTTCGCATAGCGACGTGGTGTAGTTACAGCAGCCAGTGCGCAACAACGGCAGACACCCCCACCACGATGGCGGTCACAACGGCGACGGTGACAACACGATCTAGCCAGCGGTCAAACGCCACATGTTTAGACGACCGTCGCGTCGCACCGTGACGTCCCTGCCGGGCCATTAGCACGCTCGTTCCATGTGTGCGCTCTCCCAAAAATGAGGCTAGTTAGCGTAAGGCTAGCTATTGATACGCCGGTTAATAACGCTCGGTGAACGCCGCAAACGCTCTTCTTCACCCAGCTGTTCGGCTTCAAACGCGTCTGCGCCAACGGGCGTTTCGCCATGACGGCGATAGAGCTGTGTCAGCATTGCCTTTCGATCAGCACGCAGCTCGCGTATCAGTACAACGATCATCATATACAGAATAAACGTGAACGGAAGTGCCGAAAGGACGGCAGCTGACTGTAAGCCCGACAAGCCGCCTGCCACAATGAGTGTTAAGCAGATAGCCGCAATTAACACTCCCCAGATCACCCGTTTGTAGAGGGGCGGATTGATCGAACCGTTATCGGTCATTTGTGCCACGATGTAGGACGCAGAGTCCGCCGAGGTGACCAGGAAAACAAAAATTAGCAGCATCGCGACGACTGATAGCACATTTGAGAAAGGCATAAGCTCAAACATCTCAAACAGGGCAACGGTGATATTGGCTTGCGTCGCCGCAGCAAGGCCTACGTTATCGCCATTTAGCTCCATGTGCAGTGCCGCACCGCCAAAGACCCCTATCCATAGGCAGGCTAGCAGCGGCGGCACTAACAAAACGCCAAACACATACTCTTTGATGGTACGGCCGCGGGATACACGCGCAACGAAGGTACCGACAAACGGTGACCACGCGATGACCCACGCCCAGTAAAAAATTGTCCAGCTACTGGCCCACTCGTTATCACTATACGGTGAAATACGCAGGCTCATACCGATGAAATTTTGTAAATAGTCACCAATGCCCAGCGTAATAGTTTCGAGAATGGCAATGGTCGGCCCCGTCACCAGTACATACAGCATTAAGCCAATGCACAAAATCATATTTAAGTTAGACAGGCGCTTAATCCCTTTATCAAGCCCCGACCACGTGGATAGCATGTAGGCACAAAACATCACAAACAGAATAATGAATTGCCAAAAGCCATTCTCTGGCAGGCCAAAAACCGCGTTAAGGCCACCGTTCATCTGCAAAACACCTAGCCCCAGAGAGGTCGCCACTCCCATGACGGTGGCAACAACGGCAAATACATCTAACCAGGATGCGTAAGGGCGAATCCGGGGATTTTTGGCAGTAACCGATGACAGCACCGAAGAGACAAGCCCCGCTTGGCCTTTGCGAAACTGAAAGTAGGCAATGATCAACCCCACCACAGAAAAAGCAGCCCACTGATGGATGCCCCAGTTAAAGTAGCTGTACTGGATGGCATACCGCGCGGCGGCCTCGGTTTCTGCGGGCATATCCCCATAGGGCGGATCGATATAGTGGGTCATGGGTTCGGCCATGCCGTAAAACACTAAGCCCACACCAAACCCCGCTGCCAGCAGCATGCTTATCCAGGAGAAAAACGTATAGTTTGGCGTACTGTCCTGTGGGCCTAGGCGCACTTTGCCGTATTTACTTAGCGCTAAGCCAAATAAGAAAACGACAAAACCAAAGACTGAAAAGAGATAAAACCAGCCAAATAGCTTCGTGACCGAGGCCAATGCCGCCTCCGCTGCGTTACCAAAGCCAATAGGAAACGTAGCCCCTACTATTACCAGAGCGAAAATAATAATCGTTGACGCAATAAAGACTGACTTTCCTCCATGGCTTGCCATAGAACCTCCGTGTTAGATAAGCATTATGCGCAGCAAGAACGCCTGTACAGAGAAACCTTAACATTTGCTAGTACTCATCGCATATGTGCCCGCATGGATAGGTCTTCAAATGAACTTGATAGCACCACTATGTTCCAATAGGGCAAATGAACGATGGAGATCTGTATGCCGCAAATGAATCGTGACCAACGCAATGCCGCTTGGCAGGCTGCCAACCAGTGGCGTGCGAGGGCAACTCAAGCACAACCTACCGGACTGCTCGGCAGTTTTAAGCTGCTGTTTACGTGGCTGGCATTTGGCGCCTTGATGATTGTCGGCGTCGTGCTTGGCCTATTTTTCTTACTGATTGGTTGGGCCATGATGCCGTTCGTGCGCCATAAGATGAAAAAGCGTATGGAACAAATGCGCGCCGACCAAGCGCAGGACATTGGCGGTGGTTACGCGGGTTCGCCGCACCAGCGCAACCAACACGATGCGTTAGAAGGGAGTTACGAAGTTAAAGAGGATAATCACCGCCATTAAGCCGCTTATTTCCCACACCACTTATTTTCTACTGCTACGTCGGCGCATAAATCCAGGCAAACGCGGCAGCCAGCGTTAGTGGCATGACGACTAAGCTTCCCAAATTACCGATAAGCACCAGCGATGCCACCTTCTGAGGTTCCAGGTGGTACTGCTCGGCGACAAGATAGTTGAGTACCGCTGGTGGCAGCGCTGCAAACACCAGCAGAACCGCCGTTTGCAGTGGGTTAATGGGTAAAAACCACATAAGGGGTAAGGCAATGACGAGGCCAGAGAACGGGCAAAGCAGCGCCCCTAGCAACCCCGTTCGCCAATCGCTAAAGTCAATTTCCAGTAACCGCACACCCAACGCAAACAGCATCAGCGGGATACACACCCCTCCCAGCGTATGCATCGCTTCCAGCAGCCAACTGGGAAGCGGCAATCCGCCGACATTAACCACTAAACCCGCGATACTTGCCGCGACGATGGGCATGCGCAGCAGGCGCCACAGCGACGTGCGCGGGTCAAGCATGTAAAGCCCCACCGAGAAATGGAGCAGCATTTCGACGATAAATACCACGACCGCCGCCGGCAGCGCTTCTGGCCCAAAAGCCAACACCAGCAGCGGCACCCCCATATTGCCCGAGTTGTTAAACATCATCGGTGGCAAGAAGACTTTTACGTCCAGCGACAGCCATTTAGCCACGGGCCACAGCAGCAAACCAGAGCCTAAAACAACGGCCACTGCAGCGGTCGCAAGCCATGCATAGTCGGCTAACGGGGCTTGGCGGTCGGCGAGTACCGCGAAGACTAAAAGCGGTACAAAAAGCTCCATATTGAGGGTATTGAGGCTTCTGATATCCGGCGTGCGGAAGTGCCCATACGCCGCGCCACACCCCGCAATAAGAAACACCGGCAGCAGCGTTGCCAGGATATGTCCGGTCATCGCCGCGTCACTTCCACGCGCACGGCAGCATCACGCAATACCAGCAACATCTTGCACGTCCTTATCGTTATTCTGAATAATTTGTTATCAGGCTATCTTCCCTGTCGATGCTACTGAAAAAGTGCCAAGCCGCCAATCACGACTCGAGAAAACGCTGCCAAAGTGCAATAACAACGTCACGCTGCTCTTTGAACTCGTCTACTTTCACCGTGTTTTTTTCACCGGTGAGCGCGACGCGATGGGTGCGGCTTCGATACGCTAGATAGGCATCTCGCAGCTGATCAGCTTCTGACGGGGACAGGTGCCCGCTCTCAGCAAGCGTTTCTAAAATACGGATATTATCGCTGTAGGTAATCAACGACGGGGTTTGATGCGCAAGCGCCAGCACAGCGTATTGGCAGATAAATTCAATATCGACCATGCCGCCCGCATCATGCTTTAGATTAAACTGGGCGCCTTGAAGATCGCTCGTTGCACCGGCATCCACCTGCCCTCTTGCGCCGGGCCCTTTGGTGCCTAAATGATCGCGCATTTTCTGACGCATTGTGACCACATCGTGACGCAGGCTTTCACGGTCACGCTCACGACACAAAATATCACCACGCAGGGCATCGAACTTGTCGGCCAGCCCCTGGCTACCTGCCACCACTCGGGCACGCACTAAGGCTTGATGCTCCCAGGTCCAGGCATTTTGCTGCTGATACTCGGCAAAGGCTGCCAAAGAGGTGACCAGCAGACCGGCATTGCCCGAAGGACGCAAGCGCATGTCCACTTCATAAAGGCTGCCGGCGGGTGTAACGGCGGTTAATAAGTGAATAATGCGCTGGCCTAAGCGGGTAAAGAATACCGGCGTATCCACTGGCCTAGCGCCGTCGGTACTGCCTTTTCCATCACTGTCGTGAAGAAACACCAGGTCTAAGTCAGAGCCGTAGCCAAGCTCAATGCCTCCCAGCTTGCCGTAACCCACAATCACAAACGCTGGCGTTTGAGCATCCAGGCCTTCAGGCACGCCGTGCTTACGGGTTACGTGTTTCCAGGCCATCGCCAGTACCGCATCTAAAATAACTTCGGCGATGTAGGTTAAGTAATCGCTTACTTTCATAAGATGCCGTGTGCCCGCCACATCCGACGCCGCAACGTGCAACATCTGCGCGTGTTTGAATACCCGCAGGGCCTCCAATTGCGCTTCATCGTCATCTTCTGGTAGCCGGTTGAGCGTTTGGCGCAACTCATCGGCAAGGCGTGCTTTGTCCGCAGGGGTATAGAGCGTTTCTGGCGTAAGCAGCTCATCCAACAGAATAGGGTAGCGGGCCAGCTGCTCGGCAATCCACGGGCTTGCCGAACACAACCGCATTAAATGCTCAAGCGCGTGGGGGTTTTCACGCAGCAGTGCCAGGTACGCCGTGCGGCGCAATACTGACTCAATCAACGGCTGCACCCTGGCAAGCGCAGTATCCGGCGTTTCACTCTCCGCCACCGCGTCTAGCAGCAGCGGCATTAGGGCGTCTAACCGCTCAAAGCCGATGCGCTGCATGCTTTGTACTTGGCGAGAGTGATAGAGGCTATGCAGCCGCTTGAGGGCTTTTTCAGGCGCGGTAAAGCCAGCCTCAGTCAGATGCGCTAACGCCTCTTCCTGCTCTAGCTCACCCCGCCACATTAAGCGCCACTCTTCTAGGCTAAGACTCGCGTCATCATTGCCCTCTTCAACATCGTCCTCTGGGTCAGCAATCACCGCGTCAAAGTGTTGGCGCACCCGCTGTCGCACTTCATCTAACTGCGCCACTAACCCTGACCAGTCTTCATGCCCCATAGCAAACGCAACGCGCTCACGGTCGATGTCATCGGTGGGCAGCGTTTGGGTTTGGCGGTCTTCCAGCGCCTGGAGGACGTGCTCCACATCGCGCAAGAAGGTGTAATCCGGCAGGAGTTCGTCCACCACGGTTTGGGGTAGCAAGCCCAGTGCTGGAAGGCGGTTAAGTGCTGTTATTAGCGAGCTCACCTGGAGTTCGGTATCTCGGCCGCCCCGAATTAGCTGAAACGCCTGAACCACGAACTCCACCTCACGAATACCGCCCGGGCCCAGCTTGATATTGCTCTGCATCCCTTTGCGCTTAACTTCGCGATTAATCATCGCTTTTAGCTCGCGCAGCGACTCAATCGCGCCAAAATCGAGGTAGCGGCGATAAACAAACGGGCGCAGACTGGCTAGCAGCTCATCGCCAGCCTCGACGTCGCCGGCAACGGGCCGCGCTTTCAGCATGGCGTAGCGTTCCCACTCCCGCCCCTGATCTTGATAGTAACTGGAAAGCATCGCGAAACTGCCTACCAAGGGCCCACCATCGCCTAGGGGCCGCAGGCGCATATCTACCCGGAAAGCAAAACCATCGGCGGTCATGGCATCTAGCGCGGCAATTAAGCGCTGCCCAAGCTTGGTGAAATACTCCTGATGTTCTAAGGGCTTACGCCCCCCTTCGGTGTCGCCTTTTTCGGGAAATGCGAAAATCAGGTCGATATCCGAGGATAAATTCAGCTCGCCAGCCCCCAGTTTCCCCATCCCTAACACCACCAGCCGCTGAGGGTCGCCGTCATGACGTGGGGCCGGAAGCCCCCACCGTGGGGCATAGAAGTGTTCAAGCCACGTTAGTGCAGCCTCAATACAGACTTCGGCTAACCACGAGACGGATTGGGCGGTATCCCACATGCTGTAGCCAGCAGGACGGTTGAGATCACGCCAAACGATGCCCAGCATACGGGCACGACGAAAGCGGCGAATAACACGCTGCATAGCCTCTTCATCGTCAGCGCTTTCCAGCGCTTCTTCCAGCCAGCGCGACTGGTCATCTTTACTGGGCGGCGCGTCTAACTCACCGGCAACATCCAGCTCCACTAGCCAGTGAGGGAAGCGCGTTAAGGTGTCTAACGCAAAGGTCGATACGCTCAGTACCTTGGTAAGCGCTTCCCGGCGCGATTCGGAGAGCGCCTCCCAACTGCTCGAGGGCAGCGGCTGCTTGGTCATCTCAGCCACATTATCGGCTTGGCTAAGCGCTTCACTCAGCCGTTGCCACGCCTTTTGCGCCACTGGCTTCAGCGACAACGGCAGCATTTCCCGCGGTAAAAACGCATCGTTCAATTGCATAACCACCTCGCTAACCAAAGAACTTCTGCCAACCCAGTAGGCCCCATGTCAGCCCCGCCATAATCAGCGAAAGCATCACCGCCGCCGAGCCAATATCCTTGGCCCGCCCGGAAAGCTCATGGTGCTCTGTGCCAATGCGGTCGACCACATTCTCAACGGCACTGTTAAGCAGCTCCACAATCAGCACCAGAAACAGGCTGCCTACCAGTAGCAGCCAGCTGATTGACGTATCGGCAATCCACCAGGCTAAAGGTAGCAAAATAGCGGTAATCACTACCTCTTGGCGAAAGGCGGTTTCATTTCTAAACGCGGCTTTCAGGCCTTTCCACGAATAGCGTGTGGAGTGCACTAAATGGGTTAGACCGGTATGTCTTGGCTTCATGCACGTTTCCCACTCTGCAAATTGTTCATCATTAGTTAGCCAGTATCATTGCGTCTAGATCCAGGGACAGCGGGTCAAGCACTTCCGACCAGCTCAGATAAGGCGTACTGCCACTGCCGTTGACTAACACGGTAAACACACCCCACCGCCCTTGGGCGGTACGGAAATACCCCGCGATAGCGCGCACTGCAAAAGGTTGATTAAGTGTGCCAGTTTTCACCATGACATTATTCTGAAAGGTAGGCGAGCCACGGCGAATAAATCGCATGACGCCGTTGGCCGGGGACTGGAAAGACGCCACGAAGCTTGGGAACAGAGCGCTTTGGCGAAACATCTCTTCCAGCATTACGTTCACGCCTTGGGCAGAAGTGCGGTTGTCGGTGGTTAAACCGCTGCCGCTGGACAGCGTCAGCGGGCCGTGCCCTGGCAAGCTCTGGGCGTAGGCTTCAATCGCCTGGCCCGCTTGGCGCAGCTGTGCCTGGGGGGTTTCCACCAGGTTCAGTGCCAGCACGTCGGCCATGTAATTATTCGAGTAATTCATGGTGCGCAGCAGCAGCTCTTGCAGCGGCATGCTATCCACCGCGGCTAACCGCTTGGCGCCTGCCGGGCGGGTGCTGCTGACTCGCCAAGGGTCGCGTACGGTAATGCCCGCCTGGTTGAGCATACTTAGCAGTACTTGAGCGGTTTTTTCGGCAGCATCCCCTGCGCCGCGATAAACATCTCGGGCAGCCGCATTGGTCGAAATTTGCCCCGTCAAGCGCATCATATCGCCACGCTCATCGGTAATACGCTCGGCGCTAATTTCCGTACCGCTATTGGCTGGCTGGGTGACCACTTGGTTATCGATCGCAATCAACGGCTGTGGGCTGTCGCATAGCCCCACACGGGCGGGTTCTCCCGCGCTGCTAGCGGGCGCTACGTTGACACACCAGGTACCAAAGTTGACCCCCGCCGAGGTCAGCGGCGCGCTGTAGGCATTCGCCACCCGAGCGCGCGCGTTACAGCGGTCGGTGGTCAGGCACTCCACTGGGCCAAAGCGCCACTGACTAATCACTAAAGCGCCATCGACTTCGCGCACCCCGGAAAGCTGAAGGCGCTGCACAAGCCGCCATAAATCTTCGGTGGTCAAGCCTGGGTCACCGCCGCCTTCAAACACCAAGTCACCGCGCAGCACACCGCTATCTATTGCACTGGTGCTCACCAGTTGACTGGTAAAACGATGCTGAGGGCCGTAGCGGTTAAGCGCCGCCGCTGCTAAATACGCCTTGGTGACCGACGCCGGAGAGAGCTGACGCTCGGGGTTAAGGCTGCCCAATAAAGCATTACTGCCCGTGTCTGCATCCAGCAAGCGTGCTTCAGCGCTAATCAAAAACCCTTTATTTTGCAGCTGGCCTAAGCGGCTAAAGTCGGCAAAAAGCGCGGTGCTGACGCTCAACGTAGCCGTGGCGACACCCGCCACAATCATCCCCCGCAGCCAGCCTGCGGGAGACATTATCGAGCGTTTAGCTCGGCCGTTAACACGATAGTTACCCATCCAGTCCGTCACGTTCAGCTACCTCAATGCACATTCATTTTGGAGAACACTTGCAGCGTGACGACGCCAGCGACAATCAGGCTAATGCCAATAACGGCAGGCAAGTCAGGCTTTTCACCGAAGGCCACTATGCCCACAAGCGTCACCAATACAATACCCAGCCCCGCCCAAATGGCGTAAGCAATGCCCACTGGCAGTGTGCGTAGCACTAAGCTCAGCAGATAAAACGCCACGCCATAGCCTACCACTACGAGTAAGCTCGGCAGGGGGCGTGTGAACCCCATTGAGGCTTTTAGCGCGCTGGTTGCCATCACCTCAGCCACAATGGCCAAGGTTAGAAAAATAAAGGTCATTTCCGCTCCAGTTCAATGCATAAACGCCATAGCGTTTGGCCACTTTGATGGTACTTCGCTTCAAAGGGGGTCAAATAATCGCCGTTGGGTGAAAAAACACTCACCGCCGCTTGCCGCCCTGTTACTTGCGCCACTGCCAGGGCAAATTCTTCCACATAGAGCCGCCAGTTAGAGCGCACTTCCAATACGCCTCCTAATGCCAGCACGGTAGGTAACACGGGGTGCCCGTGCCAACGCATTTTTAAGTGCCCGGCCTTGGGGTAAGGGTTGGGGTACAGCACATAGTGGCGCTCAGGCGCCCAGCCCGCCTGCTCGGCCAGGCGCCAAAAATCGACGAGATCCGCCCGCACCAGCCGTGCGTTTGCCGGCAGGTCACCATGATCACGCCCTAAACGATCCTCGCTACGGTCAACGCCAATGACGGCATGCTGAGGATAGCGTTCTGCCAAACGACGAGTAGATAACCCAACACCACAACCGGCATCTAATATCAGCGGCGATTGGCGCTGCTGATACCAGGTATGAACCTCTTCAAACGCCTGCTGAGTATGCGCTGCAATCGGCTTGCGCAGCGGATTCTCCAGCGCACGGGCCACCCGACGCGCCAAATCGTGATGCGGGCCTGGCTGATTGGAAATCACCGGTCGCGAATTGTGCTGCATGCCATCCCCTGCTGGAAAAAGGCGTGATTCTAACAGTCTGCGGCGCATGCGGCATGACGTCGTTGCACGCCCGGTGCTATGATCACGCTCGAGCGACTTATTAAGTGCGGATGAACAGCCTGTTTCGGTGTGCATCTGCCAATAACTGTTACTAAAAACCACCGCACCACGAGGAACCCGGCTTGTCACACTTACCGGTGATTGTCGGCATGGGCGGCATCAATCCCGCCGGCAGAACCTCGGGCCACCAGGCCTTCCGCCGCACCGTGCTTGATGCTCTTCCAGCTGACCAGCAGCGCAACACGTTGGAAGGCTTGGCCGCGCTTATGCGCCTTGCTGAACATTCTGAAAACGGCTGGCAAGACCGTACAGGCCAGCCCCTAGACGATCCAGCGCTCACATTGCGCGAACAGGTGCTTAACCACACCCTGATCCGACGCAATGAAGACCCGCGCTTTCTCGCACCCGGCCTGCCTGCCAACCGTCAGGCAAGCATGATGTTAGCAGAGCCGCTGCGCTTCACATTACGCCGTCGCCAGCTACCCGAACATCTGCCGCCCCATTGGCAAGTCACGGAGCTGGATGCCCGGAGAGTCGACGTGACCGTGCCCGCGGGCACGCTTGACGTACTGCTGCCCGATGCCCATGAGCCCAAAGTGCGCGCCGCCGCGCAGCTGCCCAGTGGCTTTGAACCGGCCAATCTCTACCGTAGCGTACACCACCCGCGTGGGCTATCAATGGCGGTATTTGGCGCCAGCGACTGCCTGGGAGCCAGCGGCCTCTCTTGGGAAGACCTTCGCCAACAGCTAAACCCGGACCATATTGCGGTTTATGCAGGCAACTCCATTGGCCAGCTGGATGAACCGGGCTGGGGAGGCCTGCTAAAGAGTTTGGTCAGCGGCCAGCGCGCCACCTCCAAGCAGATGCCGCTCGGCTATGGCCAGATGCCCGCCGACTTCCTCAATGCCTATGTGCTGGGCAGCGTCGGCAGCACCGGCGCGGCGCTCGGTGCCTGCGCCAGCTTTCTTTACAATCTGCGCTTGGGTGTTGACGACATTCGCTCAGGACGCCGTCGAGTAGTGATGGTGGGCACTGCCGATGCGCCGATTACGCCCGAAATCATTGAAGGGTTCCGCGCCATGGGAGCGCTGGCGGATGACGCCAGCCTCAAAGCCCTGGATGCGCTGGAGCTACTCACCGACGCCGACTATCAGCGTGCTTGCCGTCCTTTTGCTCGCAACTGCGGTTTTACCATGGCGGAAGCCAGCCAGTTCGTGCTGCTGATGGACGACGCACTTGCCCTAGAGCTAGGGGCTGACATTTTAGGCGCGGTGCCGGATGTCTTCGTTAATGCAGACGGCTTTAAGCGCTCTATCTCTGCGCCCGGCATTGGCAACTACATCACCCTGGGCAAAGCCGCCGCGCTAGTCAGTGACATGCTAGGCGATAAAGCGCTCAAAGAGCGCACTTTTCTGCATGCCCACGGCACCAGCACGCCGAAAAACCGCGTAACCGAATCCCACGTATTTGATGAAATTGCGCGGGCTAATGGCATTCGCGACTGGCCAGTGGTCGCGATTAAAGCGTTTATTGGCCACTCCCAAGGTTCTGCTGCAGGTGACCAGTTGGTAAGTGCACTCGGCAGCTTTGCCCACGACTTGCTACCGGGCATTCCAACGCTGGATGCAGTGGCCGACGATGTTTACGCCGAGCGGCTGCGGCTCTCTGCTTCCCCTCAAGCCTTTAAGGCGGATGCCGCCTTCATTAACGCTAAAGGGTTTGGTGGCAACAATGCAACCGGCGTTGTGCTATCGCCAAAGGTGACCGAGCGGCTACTCACCCAGCACCATGGCCAGGCGGCCATTGACGCCTGGAAAACCCGTCGCGAAGCGGTAAGAGCCAACGCCGCAGCCTATTTAGCTGAGGCAGATAAGGGGCACTATGCTCCCCGCTACCAATTTGGCGAGGCCGTACTGGAAGGCCCGGAGCTGGAGATTCACGCCGACCGTATTCACATCCCCGGCTATGCCCAGGCGGTCTCGCTTACCGCTGACAACCCTTTTGGCCAGCTTGACGAGGAGGCACCGGAATGATCGCCCAACGCGTTAATATCGCGGTCTACCCAGGCACCTTTGACCCCATTACCAATGGCCACTTTGACTTAATTGAACGCGGCGCGCGGATGTTCGATAAAGTGGTGATCGCCGTGGCTGAAAGCCCCGGCAAACGCCCTAGTCTCGACCTTGAGACCCGCATTGCGCTGGCCCGAACCGTTTGTGCGTCGCTCCCCAACGTGGAGGTCATCGGCTTTTCATCGCTTCTGACCACTATGATGCACGAGCAGGGCGCCACGATTATTCTACGCGGCCTACGCGCGGTCTCGGATTTCGAGTACGAGCTGCAGCTAGCGAACATGAACCGCGCCCAAAACCCTGAGCTTGAAAGCGTATTCCTCACCCCGGCGGTAGAGAACTCCTATATCTCGTCGACCATTGTGCGGGAAATCGCCAAGCTGGGCGGCGATATTTCTCCATTGGTTCATCCGCAGGTCGCAGAGGCGCTTCGCAAGCACTACACTACCTAACTACTGACATTGTTGAGTAAAACACTCGGGTATTGGCCTACCCGGGTGAACCGCCATTCGTGAGGTATGCCCATGGCCCTGATGATCACCGACGAATGCATTAACTGCGACGTCTGCGAACCCGAATGCCCCAATGACGCGATTTCTCAAGGCGAGGAGATTTACGTCATCGACCCAAACTTATGCACCGAGTGTGTGGGCCACTTTGATGAGCCCCAGTGCCAACAGGTTTGCCCGGTAGACTGTATTCCTCTTGACCCAGAGCGCCCAGAGACCCAAGAGCAGCTCATGGAGAAGTACCGCATTATTACCGCTGCCTAACGCCACCTCGTGCGTATTTGGACCCTCGCTTGGCCCATCATTCTCTCCAATATTACCGTTCCCTTACTGGGGCTGGTGGATACCGCCGTGGTGGGGCACCTGCCCGATTCCCGCTATCTCGCCGGGGTTACCCTCGGCGCCACGCTGTTTAGCTTTCTCTATTGGGGCTTTGGGTTTCTGCGCATGGGCACCACCGGCCTTGTGGCCCAAGCGATTGGCCGCGAGAACGACAGCGATGTGCGCAACCTACTAGGCCAATCGCTGATCATGGCAGGTGTTATTGGCACACTGCTTATCGTGCTGGGTTCACCGCTGATTTCCCTGGGGCTTTGGCTACTCGATGGGAGTGACGCAGCAACGCCCCTGGCCCGTGAGTATGCTGAGATCCGCCTCTGGTCGGCGCCGGCAGTACTGGCTAACTACGCGATTCTGGGCTGGTTTTTGGGCCAGCAGAACTCGCGGGTCACGCTGATGATCTTGCTGCTGACCAATAGCATCAATATCGTGCTCGATCTTTGGTTTGTGATCGGGCTGGGCATGACCAGCAACGGTGTTGCGCTGGCCAGCGTGATTGCTGATTACAGCGCCCTCGCCTTTGGCGGCTTTTTAGTGCTGCACCAGCTGGGGCGTTTAGAAGGCGCTTTTCAGCGCCAGCGGCTGCTTGTGCTATCGGCTTACTCGGCGCTGTTCAACGTCAACGCCAACCTCTTTGTACGCACCCTGGGCCTTCTGTTTGCCATGGCGTTTTTTACCGCCCAGGGCGCCCGCCAGGGCGACACGGTGCTCGCCGCCAACGCCGTACTGCTGCAGTTTATTATGCTCACTAGCTATGCGCTGGATGGTTTTGCCCACGCGGCAGAGTCGCTAGTGGGCCGCGCCTATGGACGGCGTAATTGGCAAGAGTTTGCCAACACGGTGCGCGCAACCGCCCAGTTCTCGTTCTGGACGGCTGCGGCGGCCGCGCTGGTCTTCGCCTTCGGGGGTAATACCCTCATTGCGCTGCTCACCGGGCTAGAGGACGTGCGTTCCACAGCGGCTAACTACCTGCCATGGATGGCCGCGATGCCGCTGCTGGCAGTCTGGAGCTATCTACTTGACGGGGTGTTCATTGGCACTTCTGCCGTGCGTGAAATGCGCAATAGCATTTTCATTGGCTTAGCGATTTATCTGCCTACTTGGTGGCTTACGCTAGACTTAGGCAATCACGGGCTATGGCTCGCTTTCACCCTTTTTACCCTAACCCGTTCTGCTGTACTCATTGGCTACTATCGCCACTACCGCCATACCCGCTGGCGCTCTGAATCCCCTTAATTAACCGACCGTTGAAGCTTGCAACGCTCGCTCGGCTTCGGCTGCGCTAACGTAACGTTAGGCGTCTGTATATGCTACCTGACGATAGATGAAAAATACGGCACGCACCCGTATATTAGCGTCGCACTTCCTAATAACGATTATAGCGAGCACTCCATGTTAAAATTTATCTCCAAGCCAGCGGTGAAACTGGTCGAGCGCTATTTGCCCGACCCCTATATCTTTGTTCTTCTACTAACGCTGATCGCAGCGATTGCCGCCATCGCCGTGGAACGCCAAACGCCTTTAGCCGTTCTGCGCATGTGGGGTGACGGTTTCTGGAACCTGCTCACCTTCTCCATGCAGATGCTGCTAGTGTTAGTCACTGGCTTTATGTTAGCCAGCTCCCCCCCTATCAAACGCTTCCTGCAAAAAATTGCCAGCACCGCCAAAAGTCCTGGCGGCGCGATTATCTTAGTGACGCTGGTATCGCTTGCGGCTAGCTGGATCAACTGGGGCTTCGGGCTTGTGGTTGGCGCCCTGTTTGCGAAAGAGCTGGCCCGCGTGATTCGCGTCGACTACCGCTTGCTGGTTGCCAGTGCGTACTCAGGCTTTGTGGTATGGCACGGGGGTTTAGCCGGTTCGGTGCCCCTCACTATCGCCACCGAGGGTCATTTTTCGGCTGACCAAATTGGTATCATCGGCACCGGTTCGACTATTTTTGCCTTTTTTAACTTAGCCATCGTGCTTTGCCTGTTTATCACGGTTCCGCTGGTTAACCGATTGATGCTACCCGACGAAAAAGACAGCGTTTAT
Organism: Vreelandella venusta; assembly: GCF_044809155.1. GTDB lineage: Bacteria > Pseudomonadota > Gammaproteobacteria > Pseudomonadales > Halomonadaceae > Vreelandella > Vreelandella venusta_B. The sequence goes on along the minus strand of NZ_CP085241.1, from coordinate 468,638 downwards.
ATCGATACCAAGCTGCTTGACGATGCACCAGAGACGCAGGGCCGCATTACCCGCCCTGCCGAGAAACTTGAAAACAGCATGCCGCTTGCTCTCATGGTAGGCGTTCCTGGTTTGCTATTTCTGCTGGATCACTTTTTATTACGTGACGGCGGCTTAAACTTAAACGTCGTCAACTTCCTGTTTCTCTTCTTAGCCATTGTGCTGCACCGCACGCCGCGCAACTTGCTCAACAGCTTGAATGAAGCGATTAAAGGCGGGGCAGGCATTGTGATTCAGTTCCCGTTCTACGCGGGCATTATGGCGATCATGGTGCAGTCCGGTTTAGCACAAAGCATGTCTGAGTGGCTGGTCTCCTTTGCTACCGCCACCTCGCTGCCCTTCTGGTCGTTCCTAAGCGCTGGCATTGTGAACCTGTTCGTCCCTTCCGGCGGTGGCCAGTGGGCCGTGCAAGCCCCGGTGATGCTGCCTGCAGCAGAAGCGCTAGGTGCTGATATTCCACGTATTGCCATGGCAGTGGCCTGGGGCGATGCTTGGACCAACCTGCTGCAACCTTTCTGGGCGCTACCGGTACTGGCGATTGCAGGCTTGAAGGCCAAAGACATCATGGGCTTCTGCCTGGTTCAGCTATTGATTACCGGCATTATCATCTCGGTTGGCCTAGTCTGGTTCTAAGCTCTATACCTTTAAAGGCCCCTTTCACTATCATGCCCGCCCACTCATGGGCGGGCATTTTCAACTTATAAGGCTCTCCCATGTCGACAACGCCGAACTCTGAACACAGCGCCCTACCTGGCCAGCATGAGCTCTCTATGACGGTTCTTATGACCCCCGATATGGCAAACTTCAGCGGGAAAGTGCATGGCGGTGCTATTCTTAAAAAGCTGGATGAAGTGGCCTACGCTTGTGCCAGCCGCTACTCTGGTCATTATGTTGTTACGCTCTCGGTGGATCAGGTGCTGTTTAAACAGCCTATTCACGTAGGCGAGTTAGTGACCTTTCTGGCTAGCGTTAACCATGTGGGACGCTCCTCAATGGAAATAGGCATTAAAGTCGTAGCTGAAGATATACGCCAAAAGCTGATTCGCCACACCAATAGTTGCTACCTCACCATGGTGGCGGTCAATGCCGACGGAAAACCCGCTAAAGTACCGCCTTTAGCGCTGGAAACCTCACTGCAGAAACTACGCTTTGACAAGGCAGCTCTGCGTAAAAAACTGCGCAAACAGGCAGAAAAGGAAGAGCTACTCACACAACAGCACCATCAGCTAAATTCCTAGCCCCTTGTTCACACCCTTAATGTTATGACAAGGAGTCTTTATGTCTGCCAGGGAGCGCTACCCAAACCTGCCTAAAGCCGTTGAATATGCGCATATCGGCTGGGATTTTTTAATTCTCGCTGCGGTTATTATTAACCTAAGCTTGTTGCTGTTTGATTCACTGTTCCTGATTGGCCCGATCAACCAAACCATCGCTTCGATTGCACCAGGTTTCCACACTTTTTACGATACGGCGATTCACAGTCGCTTTATTACGATTGACCTCTATTTTGTGGCTTTTTTCGTCGCCGACGTGCTGCTGAGCTGGGCAGTTGCCATTGCTGAGCGACGCTATCATCGCTGGTTCTTTTACCCCTTCGTTCATTGGTATGACGTACTTGGCTGCATCCCGTTAAGTGGCTTCCGCTGGCTGCGTGTCCTGCGCGTGGTATCGCTACTGAATAGGTTGCATCGCCTGCGGATAATCGATGTTACGCGCTGGACGATCTACCAGTTTGTCGCTAAGTATTACGATATCTTGTTAGAAGAGCTCTCCGATCGCATTGCACTGCGTCTACTGGGTAACGTTCAGCATCAGATTGTCGCCAGCGACTCGCTGACCGAGCAAGTCATCGACCGGGTTGTGATGCCTCGTAAAGACCAGCTGATTCGCGAAATTTCCCAACGGCTGGAAGGCACTGTCGGCCAAGCTTACCAACAGAACCGCACTGCCATTATGAAGGCCATCGATGAACTGGTGAGCCGCACACTGCGGGAGAGCCCCGAAATCCAGAAGCTGCACCGCCTGCCCATGGGGCAAACGGCCTCCAACGCCATGCAGGCATCACTTAGCGGGGTTGCCCAGCGCCTCGTGGATGAACTGGCATTGGGCATTCACTCGCCGGAATTTCGCCAGCTTATCGAACAAACCGCAGAGAGCGGCTTTGAGAGCTGGCTAACCGTCGATGAAGGCAGCGCCCACGTCACCGAGCAAGTGCTTTACGATATTATTGAAATGCTCAAAGAGCAGGTACATCGTCAGCGCTGGAAAGATCGTTATGAATAGTCCCTCGCTATACCGTCGCAGTTGCGAGGGGAGGCTGCTCAAGGCTGGCTCGTAGTATGCTCAGTGCACGCTTGAGCGATGCTTGGTCAGCTGCAGCCCCTACGCAAATTCGCACCGCTTGGGGAGCGCACAATACGCCGATACGCAGACCGTCCGCCAGTACTTTGGCCGTGCTGAACACAAACAGCGTGCGTTCCGGGGCTAACTCATAAAGCGGCGAACTGCGCTGCTCGGCAGGTAAGTACTGCACGCCAAAAAAAGCCGTTAAACAACTCAAAACCCTATAATTGTATGGATACAAAAAATGAATAGCGAATGGCTGATTCTTGGCCCTGCAGCACTTTATATGATGTCGATGACCCTAACGCCCGGGCCCAACAACATCATGCTTACCGCCTCGGGCGCTAACTTTGGCTTTCGACGTACAATGCCGCATATGTGGGGAATTTTGGGGGGCTGCTTTTTACTGTTTGCCAGCATTGCGCTGGGGCTTGGCGTACTATTTGAACGCTTCCCGGTGGTACAAATTACGCTTCGCTGGGTGGGTAGCGCCTATTTGCTCTACTTAGCGTGGAAAATTGCCACGGCCCGACCGCCCAACTTGCAGAGCAGCCAGCACGCCGTGCCGCTGACGTTTTGGCAGGCGGCCATGTTCCAGTTTGCTAACCCAAAAGCGTGGGTGATGGGGTTAGCGTTGATGGCGGGGTTTCTGCCCCAGAGCGGCCAACCTGTGGTGAACGCCCTGGTACTGGCTGGTTTCGCGGAACTGGTGGCCCTGCCCTGTATTGCCCTATGGGCCGCTTTTGGCAGCGCCATTGGGCAATGGATCAGAAGCGACAGAGCATGGCGCGGGTTTAATATCACGATGGGCGTACTCACCGCCGCCTGCGTGTGGCTGATACTGCGTTAGCCACAGCGTAGTGCTTCGATGGTATCGTCGCTGCCTAAATGGATATTTAGGCGATCTTCCCGGTAGTCCAAGGTGGCCGCGCTGTCAGGACGAAGCACTCGCACTTGGCGAGCACCGCTCTCGCTTTGCAGCAGAGAGGTATTGGCTTCATTAAACGGCTCGCCCAGGGCGTGCTGAACAGCACTGGCATCGCATGTCTGGGACGCGGATGGCTCTACTGAGGGCGGTGGTGGTGCAGCAACGTCATGGGGCGCGCTGCTACACCCAGCCAGCAGCAGTGCGCCAAGCGCCCCACCTAGGCTTTTCATATGGCGTTGCATCACTGCCGTTAAGGCGTGTCCTGACTTCATGCGTGATTTACCTCATGTGTATCTTGTCTAATAACAGTGTGGGCTAGGCATTGCTGCCTAGCCCACATGTTTTATAGCAAACCGCGAGACCGAGTCCTAGCTTGCAGCGTCCTGTACCGCCTTGCCACCCTCTTGAACATCCTGTCCTGCTCCTGCAATGGTATTGCAGCCTGCTAGAGCACCCGCAGTCATGAGCAGAATAAAGCTAGTCGCCAGAAATTTTTTCATCGTGTTCTCCTTAACAGGTTATTCAACATCGGGAAGCTCCGACGGCAGCCTTAATGCCTAGGAGTGTTTTCAGCGTAACAGATTTTAATAGTTTCGCTTGTTTTCCCTGAGTTATCCGCTGCCTGCTATGATGATTACCCTACCGGTTGGCTTAGGAGCACTAAACTTGGCAAGCTTTGAACTCGACGCACGCTTAGCAGCAGACACCCTGCCCATCGCAGACCTACCGCTCTGCCGCGCGCTGCTGATGAACGATTCCCGCTATCCCTGGGTCGTGCTCGTACCGAGAATAGCCTCGGTCAGCGAAGTGTTTGAACTCAGCCCAGAAGAGCAAACACAGCTCTGGCAGGAAGCTACCCAGCTGGGGGCCGCCATGAAAAAAGTCTTCCACGGCGACAAACTCAATATTGCCACGCTGGGGAACGTGGTAAGTCAGCTACATATCCATTTAGTTGTGCGCTATGCCGATGATGCGAGCTGGCCCGCACCGGTGTGGGGCAACGGCACGCCAGAGCCTTATGAGCTAACCCAGCAAGGGGAGCGCCGGGAGCAGCTACTTGCCCAAATTGAGGGGCTGGCGCTACCTACTTAACCGCCCAGCAGCGAGCCTCGCGCGGGCGGTTCATTGAGCAGCGGCCCGCTAGCCGGCTGAGCAGCCCCCGCAAGGGAAAGCGACACACCTAGCGCAATAATCAGCGCGCCCCCCGTTAGCGCTGCCCAGCCAGCCGCTTTCTCGACAAGCTGCTGGCTACGCTGCTTCTGTAGACGCCTCGCCGCCCAGCCTCTGGCCACAATGCTGGCAATCGCTAGAAAAGAAACCGTTATTCCCGTTCCCAGGGACATCGCCATCACTGACGCTACCCCCACATAAAATTGCCCTAGCAAGCTTGCTGCCCCCAGCATCAGCACCGCTCCCGTACAGGGGCGCATACCAATCGCGCCTACGGTCATCAGCGCAGTGCGCCAGTCAAGTGCCTGCTGTGGCTCGATATGGTGGGCACCGCCGCAGCAGTGGGCATGGTCGTGCTGGTGGTCGTGGCTGCGATTAGAAGAGTCAGGGTGCATGACATCTGGCAGGTGGGGGTCTGCATAAGCATGGCGCAGCTGTTTTACCGCCCGCCAGCAGAGCCAAGCGCCTAACAGCGCCACCAGCAGGAAGCTGGCCTGCTCGACCCACACCACGCTACCCATGGCTTGCCGGGTGACCCAGCCCAACCCGTGTACCAGCACGGCCACCATGGCAATGGCCGTCACGCCCTGTAGTAACGACGCGGCGAAGGAGAGCCCTAGTGCCCGCCGAGTGGCCCCGCCATGCGAGGCTAAATACGTCGCAAGCACCGCTTTGCCATGTCCCGGCCCCGCCGCGTGGAAAACACCGTACGCAAAGCTCACGCCTAACAGTGTTAGCCAAGTACCTGCGGTAGGCGTGCGAGAAAGTTCGGTAATCGCCAGCGTCAGGCTACGGTGTAAATCCCGCTGCCAAGCCAACAGTTGAAAGCTTGCGCTCTGTAAGTTGGCCTGAACGACAAACACAACCAGCGCCGCGCCGAATACGGCAATCACGCCCCAGACCATTTGGTGTCGCGTTAATGGCATCACCCTCTCCGCCAAAAGTTATACAGTAACACTTTATACACGACTCCTCCCGGCTCCTGCTAGAGGCACGTGACGCGTCCTGTTTCAGCGAAGTGCCTTCCTAAACCTGGCTCGCCCTGCTCATCAACGTCCAATAGCGCCGCCTGCATAACCAACTCTGGATCAGGGTCTGCAGGCAAAATAGTGAGTTCGCAGCTCGGCTCACCGTGAAGAATAAGCGCCTGCTCAGAAGGCGAACCGTTCTCTTCCTCGTGCACGACTTCAAGGTAGTAGGTAGGATCAAACACTTGGTACTCAAGCGTGCGGCCTGCTAGCGGCTCGGGTGTCGATAAGGGCAAAATGAACATAAAGGTTAAGCGGCCATCGCGCTCCATTGCGGTATATTCGGTCACCTCGCCTAGTGCTTGCCGCTGCCCATCGAGACGCACTTCAGTGAAGTAATGCTGTTGCGACAAGTTCTGGCGAATCTCACTACCCAACTGGTCAAGCCCCTGGGCAAGGTCCGCTCCGGGCACTTGCTGCAGTTCTTCAAAGACCACCAGGCTATAAAAAGGGTCCATTTGCCAAGTTTGGTGCAAACCGCTCACCACGCCCTCATCATCGGTGATCACCCGTACATTTAGATCTATCCAGCCGTGCGGATGGGCTAACACGTTGGGGCTTATCAATAGGCCCGTAAGCCCAATGACAAAGGTGCCACCGCAGACACGCGCCTTATTTTTCAAACGGGCTAAAAAGGGGGTTACTGCTGTCACGGTGCTTCTCCCAGCGTATGTTGCAGCTCGACTAACCATGGATCCAACACATAGGGCGGCAGCGGTTGATTGCCCCGCAAGGCTGAAACCCTTACACGACTGCCGCCCCCCTCTTCGCTCACCTGAAGCCGCAAACGGTACTCCGGCCAGCGTGCTAAGGATGCTTCTGCGCGCCCTAAGGCTAAATCCGCATGCTTGACCACGTACCCTTGGGCGATCATCAGTTCAACAGCGTGACGAAACGTTTGCTCTGCTGGCGCGGCGTAGCGGAGCTCACGGGGTTCAAGTGGCTCTCGGGTAGCGCAGCCCGCCAGCACCACCAGGGCACTGACGACCAACATATAGCGAAGTACCTTCATAGCTCACTCTCACTGGAAATAGGTAACAGCGCGGCCTGAAAGCGCTGGCAAAAGTCCTCATTGCTGGCACTGTAGGACTCGCGTAGATCCCTCAGGTGATCAAAACGGCGAATATCCCGCGAGATGCGTACATAGCCGTCGTTGACGAATAGCGACACTCGCTCAACTTCCACCGGCTGCTGACCAACGCCGCCACCGAAACCTCCCCCAATCCCTAAACCGACGCTAGAGCCGCCGCGCCCCAAACCGATACCTCCAAATACTCGCATCCCCCGCCCATACCCATAAGCATTATCGTAAGGATCATAGTAGCCAATCAGATCCCGCTGGCGGCTAGCGCTAACAAGCCCCAAACGCGTATCCGTCGACACCAGCTCAAACCCCCACGCTTCCAATACCGCAACACTTTGGATCAGCGCGTCTTGCGCTAGCGCGCCTGAGGTGGTCACTGCTGCGGTTGTCGGCGCGCCTACGGGGAAGTAGCAGGAGGCAGCCGGAGCGGGTTCAGCTTGGGGCAGCCTGTCGGGGACAGCCTGGCAGCCCATCAAGAGCAGTAGACAACTCATGCCTAGCGGTACTGTTTTCATGTTCGATCCTCTACCCGTCATCATGGCCGACCTGGCACTTGGCAGCGCGTTAAGCCCTCGCAAAGATCACTATATAGCAGCTGGCAAGGACGATATTCTAAGTCACGTATGCAATAGACCGTCATTAACGGAGGTTGTGCGATGAACGTACTGCTTTGCCCCGATAGTTTTAAAGATGCACTGAGTGCCGAACAGGCAGCTCAGGCAATGGCCTGCGGTGTTAAGCGCGCCACCCCCTCTGCCACACTAACGGTATGCCCGCTGGCCGATGGTGGAGAAGGTAGCCTTGAGGCGCTGGTGGCCGCCACCGGCGCCGAACGCCGCGAGCTAACCGTGCAAGACGCCCTGGGACGGCCCCGCCAGGCTTTTTGGGGCTGGCATCGCGAACAGCGTACCGCGTTTATCGAACTGGCAGAAGCGAGCGGTTTACAACACCTTTCTGCACAAGAGCGCAATGCTCTCCACACCTCCACCTACGGCGTCGGCGAACTCCTTAAAGCCGCCTTAGACGCAGGGGCTGAAAAAGCGCTGCTGCTGCTCGGCGGCAGCGCCACCAATGATGCCGGTGCGGGCATGCTTCAAGCCTTAGGCGCCCAACTGCTGGATCAGCAAGGCTCCCCGCTACCGCCTGGCGGCGCAGCGCTTCAACGGTTGGCTACCCTGGATCTTGCAGCGCTAGACCCACGCCTTGCCAAACTCCAGGTCGAGGCAGCGGTCGATGTGGACAACCCGCTTCTCGGCGAACGAGGCGCCAGCGCGGTGTTTGGCCCACAAAAAGGCGCTTCTCGTGACGACGTCGCTCAACTGGATCGCGCGCTTGGTCACTTTGCTGACCTGTGTGCAGACGCACTTGGCCGCGATGACCGCGAGCATGCCGGAGCCGGAGCGGCGGGCGGCATGGGTTTTGCGGCGCGCACGTTTTTAAACGCCACGCTTACCCCGGGTATTAACATGATTATGCAGCAAGCCAAGCTGCCTGACCTGCTAGCCCAGGCTGACTTGGTCATTACCGGTGAAGGCCGCTTGGACGGCCAAAGCCTCGCTGGAAAAACGCCGATTGGCGTTGCCCGCGCTGCCCACCAACAGGGTAAGCCCGTCATTATTTTAGCCGGCAGTTTAGGTGAGGGTTGGCAAGCCTGTTTTGACGAGGGCGTTACCGCTGCCTTTGCCCTTGCAGATGGCCCTATGAGCCTTGAGCAAGCCCTGCCGCGCACAGCGGAATTGTTAGCGGCACGCTGCGAAAGCATTGCCCGGCTATGGATAGCAAGCGCTAAACAGTGAATAAGCAGTTACTGAAGATATCGGCGTAGCCCTTGAAAAACGCCGTAAGTGCCTGCACCTCTTAACCAGATGTAAGCCATTTCAGCTTACTGCCAGCGTCATATTATGGCGCTATGGCCGCGATGCAGAAAACTTGCTTTGCCGCTTCCAAAAAGCGTCTTAAGCTAAATCAAATGATTTGATGGCCGCTTAACGTCAACGCGGCTCCAACCATGGAGGAGCACCACATGACTGATATGAACAGCATTGGCCTACACGAAGGCAGCGCTAGCCAGCTGGCTGAAAAACTCAACCACCTGCTGGCCAACTACCAAATTTTTTACATGAACGTCCGTGGCTACCACTGGAACGTCAAAGGCAGCGACTTTTTTGAGCTGCACGCTAAATTCGAAGAGCTCTATACCGACCTGCTTACCAAAGTAGACGAAGTCGCCGAACGTATTCTCACGCTCGGTCACAAGCCGGTACACGCTTATAGCGACTATATAACGCTGTCGCACATCCAAGAAGATAAAGATGTGCACGACGGCAATACCTGCGTAAAAGGGGTGCTTGCCGGTTTCCAAACGCTCATTGAGCTGCAGCGTGAGCTACTGTCACTCGCGTCAGATGCTGACGATGAAGGCACGGCCGCCCAGGCAGGTGACTACATCCGCGAACAGGAAAAAACCGTCTGGATGCTCAATGCCTATTTAGGTAAGTAAGCGTTAATAGAAAGCCCAAACATAAAAACGGCACCTACACGGTGCCGTTTTTTATGGCTAGCTAATAAGATACATTTAACGCGACGTCGCTAGTTGCTCAATCAACGCCCGCAGCATGTCCCAAAACTCCTCTACCGAATTCAGCTCGACGCGCTCGTCCGGTGAGTGGGCGCCGCGAATCAGCGGGCCGAACGAAATCATATCTAAATGCGGATATTTACTGCCTAAAATACCGCACTCAAGCCCCGCATGAATCACCTTTACCTCAGGCTCGCGACCAAGAAGCTCGGCATGGCGCTGTTTAAACGTCGCCAGTAGTTCGCTTTCGGGGTTAGGCGCCCAGCCAGGGTAGCCATTTTCCACCTTCACCCGTGCACCCATCAGCCCAAACAGCGCTTGAAAGCGGTCAGCCATCGCTTCCGTCGCACTATCGTGCAGCGAGCGTACTAGCGCGCACAGATGAAAACGTCCGGCCTCCAAACTCAGCACACCCAGGTTATTCGACGTTTCCACCACGCCCGGCACGTCGGCACTCATACGCTCAACACCACAAGGGGCCGCATGGAGTGTTGCAAGCAGCATAGCGCTGGTGTCACGAGTGAGCGGCTCTGTTCCGCTGGGCAGAGTGATACGCTCGGCCGTTAGCGTCAGGCCGCTGTCACCGCTGCCAAGCTCGGCTTTTAAGGTACCCTCTAAGCTTGCCACGGTGGCGAGCGCTGCCTCTACGTCGTCAGAAGGCAGTGCCACCTGGGCAAATGCCTCGCGAGGGATGGCATTGCGTAAGGTGCCGCCTTGATAGCGGATGAGCCGCGCATCGAAGGTTTCCAGCGCACGCAGTACCCTTACCAGCAAGCGGTTGGCATTGCCCAGCGGCTTATGGATATCCATGCCCGAGTGGCCGCCCTTCAGGCCTGTCAGCGATAGCGATACGACTTGCTCATCTTCATGCAGCTTGGCGCTGGGTAGCTGAGCATCCACCACGACATCGGCACCGCCTGCACAGCCGATATACACCTGGCCGCGGTCTTCGCTGTCCAGGTTGAGCAGCAGTGAACCCTCCAACCAATTCTCAGCCAGATTTAACGCGCCCCCCATGGACGTTTCTTCTTCCAAGGTAAACAGCGCCTCAAGCGGCCCGTGGGTAAGCGCGGGGTCTTCCAGCACGGCAAGAATCGCCGCGACGCCCAAACCATTATCAGCCCCCAGGGTGGTGCCATCGGCATGCAACCAGCCCTCTTTGACGTAGGTGCTGATTGGGTCGCGGGTAAAGTCGTGATCTTTATCCGCATTTGCCTGGGCCACCATATCCAAATGCCCCTGTAACACCACGCCAGGCGCCTGCTCGCAGCCCGGCGAAGCCGGCTTGCGAAGCCGCAGATTCCCAAAGGCATCACGGTCGTGGGCAAGCCCTTGGGCATCGGCCCAGGCTTCCAAGGTCGCCACCAGCGCGGCTTCATGGCCCGATGGGCGCGGCGTATTACATAGCGTACGGAAATGGCGCCAAACAAGGTTTGGTGCGAGCGCTTCTAAATGTGCGTTCATGGTAGCTCTTCAGTATCGATAACCGGACTATCCTAACGCTCAGAACAACGCCGGGAAAGCGTGTGCTTGCTCTCTCTACATCCGTTTGAATATCTACTTACCTTCTGGCGCTTGGCGGAGTATGCATTGGACGGCCTGTCGCAGTCGGCTAATCGCCTTGCTGTGGGCGCTTGCCAATGGCTGGTTTTGAAACGCCCACGCGGCCAGTTGCTGATGAGCTAAGCGTGCCTGTTCATCCAACGGCCAGTGGCTGGCTTCCCGGGCCAGCGACTGAAGCGCCGCCCGAGCAAGCGCAGGGTCGCGGTGAGCGTACGCCACATCATCAACCGCCTGCCGCTCCGGCGTGCTGAGTGGCGCGCCAGGTAGCGAAGGCAGCATCAGCACCAGTACCGCAGCGGGCAGTGCGTTCAATTCAAACGCCAAGAGGCCTGGAAGTGACGCTGCAAACTGACGCCGCAGCGCCTCAAGCACCACGTTGCCCTCGGCATTTAACGCCTGCGCCACCATCACCGCATACTCGCCGGTGGCGGTTTCGCGGGTAACGCCCAGGCGCACCGGTACAAACCCCAGCGCCAGCCAGAAGCGCAGCAGTGACGCCTCGGCGCCAAAGGTGGCGCCATAAAGGGCGACCCCTTGCTGGGCAGCACACGCAACATCCTCGTTTACCAGCCGCCGCGCGAGCCCCTCGCGACGCCGTTCAGGGTGAGTCGCGATTCGTGATACCCGACGCCAGCGGGCGATCAGCGCTTCCCTGCTCCCGCTGTGCGCGGCTAGCGACTGAGCCAGCAAATGCCCCTGAGGACGCCGCTCGCCACGCGCCACCTGCTCGGCAAGCTCCGCTGTAAAACCGCCCTCTTCACGGGTCACTAAGACTGCCTGGGGCTCATCGTCATGGATGATGATACGCAGCCCGGTGCTGGGGCCATCCAACAGCTGACGTAGATCGCTCGGCGTGGTGCGGTAGTGTGACTGCACCAAGAGACCAAACAATTTTTCAAGCAGCGTTTCTTGCTGGGCCAGCTGGGCTTGGGCCAAAAGCACGCTTCTCCCGGCGCCCTGCTTGGCCTGAGGCAGCGACGCCTTTAGCAGCAGCAGTTGTTGAATGGCCACTTCAAGGGGGTCATCTGGCGACCAGCGGACAGGCTCGGTGAGTTCAAGGGCTCGCCACTGTGGCGCTTGGCGATTGAGCACGTCACGAAAGCGCAACGCGAAACCTCGCCCCGAGCCCTCATAACCATGCACCGTGGTCGCAAAGGCAATGCGCGGAAACGCCGCTAACCACTGCCCCAGCAGCCCGGCTGGCATGGCGGCCGCTTCATCCACCAGCAAATAGCTACCGTCACCGCCCAGCCGCTGGCCATTCACGTACTCCGTGAGCAGGTCTGGCGGCAAAAAATCCAGCACGGCGCCATCGGGCATTACAAAGCGTCCTGGCGTTTCTCGCTGCCCATCGGGGCATAGTGCGGCCAACCGGGCAAAAAAGCTTTCCAGGGCGCTTAACCGAGGCGCGGTTACCACAATACGCGCGATGCCTTTGGTGAGCAGCCGCGCGCAGGCGATGCCTAACGCTGCACTTTTACCGCGCCCACGGTCAGCGGTGATCACCAGTGGCCGACGTCGTTTAAGCCCCACCAACCCGGCAACCGCCTTGGCCTGATCGCGCGTCAGGCAGTCTGCGTCGTCAGCATACGCAGCCTGCAGGGGGCGCACAGTTAACTTGGGGAGCGTCAAGACGCCCTCGGCTGACCAGTGAATAATGCTGGGAGACGACAGCAAGCGCGCCATACGCGCTAAATAGTGCGCAGTCAGCGACGTCCAGTGCCAGGGGTGATCGGCAAAACGGGCGTAGTCTGGGTCAGGGTGGGCGCCAAAGCCCTCAGGCGTGATCAAGATGCACAGCCCGCCGGCCGTCACGGTGCCTGCGAGTGCGCCTAGGGCATCGGGGTCTAGCCCTTGGGCGCCGCTGGCATCGATCACCATCAGCTGATGCTCAGCGCCTAACCGGGTACGCGCTTTGCGCGCCGTTACGCACGAAGCAACCGGCGCTTCCCCTGCCTCGCCTACCCAGAGGGGTGACTGCCAAGGTGCCGCTTGCCAAAGCTGCAAGGCCTGCTCGCGGCACTCGCTGGGCGGCCCAACTAACCACACTAGCTGCCGCCAGCGGCGACGCTGCAAGCGCATTGCGTGCCAAACCAACGCATTAACATGACGCGTGCGCGTCGTACACGATGAGGCCATATCAGCTCCCAGACGAGCATTGTGCTTACAACTTTGGTATGGGAAATACTGCTTTTCAACGGTCAAAGGTGTCTTGCTTTCGCCATAAATAAGTCATAACCATTTGTTAAATTTAACAATAACAACTAAAACGTTAATACGCGCGCGGCTAGTTTCCGCTAAACACTGATATTGCGCCGCAGCGGGTAGATTATGATAGCTTAGGTCTGTAGCGGAACGGAGGCATCGCTTACGTAAACGTCACCTACCGCTCATTACTTTCCTGTCTCCAGGTAACAAACACTAATAAATCCGTACGCCAAACCAGGAAATCATCATGAAAAAAATGGCAAAATTCGCCCTAACAGGCCTCGCGGCTGGCGTTGCCTTCGCCGCACTCACTACCACCGCTCAGGCCCAAGAACAGTGGACAATGACCTCCACTTGGCCCGACAACCTGGATCTTATTAAAATCGATCAGCACTGGGCTGATTTAGTCAACCAACTGGCCGGGGATGAGTTGCAAATCAACTTCCGTGCTGGCGGCACGCTGATGCCTGGTACAGAAGTATTCGATGCCACTGAGACAGGTGCTATCCAAGCCTCAGGCGACTGGCCTGGCTACTGGGCTGGCTTGAATCCTGCGTTCTCGCCACTGGCGACCACCACGAGCCTGTTCAACGGCGTCGATTATCTAAACTGGATCCAGCAATGGGGCGGTTTTGAGCTCTATCAGGAGATTTACGGCCAGTACAATATGGTCTATCTGCCTTATGGCATTACCAACAACGAATCAGGCTTTATGGGCCGCACGCCCATCGAGAGTATTGCCGACTTAGAGGGCAAGCGCTTACGTCTTTCTGGTCGTGACCAGGGGCGCGTGTTAGAAGAGCTTGGCGGCTCACAAGTCACCCTCGCCGGTGGCGAAGTGTACCAAGCGATTGAGCGCGGCGTCATTGACGCTGGCGAATTCTCAACGCCGGGCGTTGATTTCAAGGCAGGCTTTGCAGAAGTAGCTGATTACTGGGCGACCCCTGGCTGGCACCAGTCGGCGAGCGTTTTCGGCGTCATGATCAACAAAGACTCATGGGATGCCCTCTCAGAAGAGACGCAGGCGAAGCTAAAAATTGCGGCTGAAGCTACCATGGCTTGGTCACTCTCTTGGTCAGAGCGTGAATCCACCGAAGCCACCCAGAACTTTATTGATGCGGGTGTCACCATTAACCAGTTCTCCGAAGAGGATCTGGCGCGCATTCAAGAAATCACTAACGATGTGATTGTGCGCGGTGCCTGTGAGCACGCCGACCATGCGAAGGTCTACCACTCCATGATCTCCTACCTCCAAGAGTACGCTGCATGGCGTGATGTAACCGTGCCGTTCAACATGAGCCGTACGATGGACAACCTGCCCTCACTGGAAGAGATTGAAGCCTGCCTATAAGGCGCTTCTGTGCCGCCCCGGTTCGCCGGGGCGGTTTTTTGTGCTGACTGCGGAGATCTTCCATGAATGCGATTGCCAAGGCGATCGATGCGATTAACGAGCTATTCGGGCGAATTATTGCCCCGTTAATTGCCATCATTACCCTGATTGTTCTTTATGACATTGCGTCACGTTTTTTCTTTGGCCGCCCCAGTGACTGGGCGTTTGATGTGACCAAAATGCTGTTTGGCGCCCACTTTATGCTGATGGCTGCTTACGGGCTTCGCCATCATGCCCACGTAGAAGTTGACGTTATAAAGCGCTTGTTATCGCGTAAAAAGCAGGCGGCACTCGACCTGCTCGGCTACCTGATCTTCTTTGTCCCCTTCATTTGGTTACTGTTGACCTACGGCTGGCGTTTCTTTGAGCGCTCATTTAGCCGTGGAGAAACCACCTACGGCATGGTCTCAATTCCGGTATACCCGGTAAAAGGCGTTATCGTCGTAGCCGCCATACTTATCTTATTGCAGGCGATTGCTATCGTTCTGCGCGCTGTTATGCAGCTGCGTGAGGAGAAATCCGCATGAGTGCAGAACTACTAACGCTGGTGATGTTTGGCGGGCTTCTGGTGGGCCTGTTTATGGGGCATCCACTGGCCTTTGTACTGGGTGGCATGGCCGTCATCGGCGCCTACCTAGGGCCAGGCATCAATACGCTGGGCATTATTATTAATAACGTCTATGGCAATGCCATGGATAACTACGTGCTGGTCGCCATTCCACTCTTTATATTAATGGCGCGCTTTCTTAACGATTCGGGCGTCACTGAAAAAATGTTTGATGCCATGCGGCTGCTGTTGGCGAACCTTCGTGGCGGCCTGGCGCTCACCGTTGTTGTTGTATCGGTGCTGCTGGCCGCCACCACGGGCATTGTGGGCGCTTCCATTGCGGTCATGGGCATGATCGCCTTAGTGCCGATGCTTAAATATGGCTACAACAAAGAGTTAAGTGCTGGCGTGATTATGGCCAGTGGCTGTCTAGGCATTTTGATTCCCCCCAGCATTATGCTGATCCTAATGGCCAGCTATTCACCTGTTTCAGTCGGCGCACTCTTTGCTGGCGCCCTGGTACCGGGTTTGATGCTAGGCGTGATGTACGCACTTTACGTGCTGGTAATCTGCTGGCTAAAGCCGAGCTATGGCCCACGAGTACCTGCAGCAGAGCGTGCAGAAGTCAGTACCAAACAGCTGCTGATTATGCTCGCCAAGTACGTCGTCCCACCGATGTCCTTGATTCTAGGCGTTCTTGGGGCACTCTTCTCGGGCGTCGCCACGGCGACAGAAGCGTCAGCAATTGGCGTCTTCATTGCTTTTCTGCTGTTTCTAATCTTTGGTGACCGCAAGATTTCAACGTGTTACCACACGCTGATCGAGGCCGGCAAAACCACCACGATGGTTATGTTAGTACTGGTGGGCGCCACGGCGTTTACAGGGGTTTTCTCAATTGGTGGTGGGATGACGGTGATCAGCGACTTTGTATTGGCCGTGCCGGGTGGCACCGTGGGTGCGCTGCTGCTGATGCTCTTCTTGGTCTTTGTCCTCGGCATGTTCCTCGACTGGACCGGCATCGTGCTGCTGAGCTTCCCGATTATGCTGCCGATTATTGCGCAAATGGGCGTGGATGTACTGTGGTTCGTCGTCATGGTGGCCGTTGTGCTTCAAACATCGTTCCTCACCCCGCCGTTTGGCTATGCGCTGTTCTATTTAAAAGGCGTGGCACCGCCAGGAGTAGAGATCGTCGACCTTTACAAAGCGGTTATCCCTTTTGTTGCCATCATCATTTTTGCCTGCATACTGATGGCCATATTCCCCGGATTAATAACCGGGCTACCCAGCATGATGGTGGGCTATTAGAGATAGCGCTTTTCCTCCAAGCTAAATGTCGTCTCCCCCCGCTATGCGGGGGGATTTTTTTGAACGCTGTTATGTTGGCTGCAGCCAACATGCGCAAGTGATACTATTTGCACCCGTTACTTTTTCGCATTGACGTTCGCATTTGCAATGCCGTCACTGCCCGCCTCGACCTAGGAGACAACGACGTGTCGCTATCTGCTCGCCGTTCACCGCAGGCTCTATTTTCAGATTTGGCCTCGCGTTTTAGGCTGTCGCTGAACCCTTGGTCGATTGCGCTATTCTTGATAGCCCTGTCGGTAGCGCTGCCTATCCTGGTGGTATTTGGACATATCGTGGTTCCCACCGAGGGCGTGTGGCAACATCTCGCCAGCACGGTGCTTCCCCGCTATCTCTCCAACACCTTTTGGCTAGTGCTGTGGGTGGGACTGGGTACGCTGATTATCGGCGCAAGCTCTGCCTGGCTGGTGGTGATGTGCCGCTTCCCCGGCAAGCGGATCTTTGAGTGGGCGTTATTGCTACCCTTAGCGGTTCCGACCTACGTGATCGCCTACGCCTATACCGACTTCTTGCAAGTTGCCGGGCCGTTACAAAGCGCGCTGCGGGAGTGGTTTGGATGGCAGTTTGGCGATTACTACTTCCCAAATATACGCTCCCTCGGTGGGGCGGCGACGCTCATCACCTTTGTGCTCTACCCTTACGTCTATCTGCTCGCTCGCGCCTCGTTTCTTGAACAGTCGGTGTGTGTGCTGGATGTGGGCCGCACGCTAGGCCGTGGGCCGTGGCACCTGTTTAGTAGCGTTGCCCTGCCGCTCGCTCGCCCTGCATTAGTCGGCGGGGTGTCGTTGGTGCTGATGGAAACGCTCAACGAATTTGGCGCCGTGCAATTTTTTGGCGTGGATACGTTTACCACCGGCATCTACCGAACGTGGTTTGGCTTAGGCGAGCCGGTGGCCGCCGCTCAGCTGGCGGCTTGCCTGCTGACCTTCGTGATTGTGCTTGTGCTACTGGAACGCTATTCGCGTGGTAAACGGCGCTATTTCCATACCACCAACCGTTACCAACAGCTGCCAGAGTACCGTCTCCGCGGCTGGCGGGCATTCGGCGCTACGATGGTATGCTTTTTGCCCATCTTAGTTGGCTTTTTACTGCCCAGCGGCATTTTGCTGGAAATGGCCATTACCACTGGCGACAGCCTGTTTGGCACACGCTTTGTCGGCTTTGCAATCAACAGTTTAAGCCTAGCAGCGGTAGCCTCGCTGATTGCCGTGGGAATGGCCGTGCTGCTGAGCTACGGCGTGCGGCTGCACAACTCGCCAAGCGCGCGGCTGTTCACCCGCATTGCAGCCATGGGCTACGCGATTCCTGGCTCGGTAGTGGCAGTGGGGATTTTAATTCCCTTCGCTTGGCTGGATAACACTCTTAACACCTGGCTACATGAGCACTACGGAAAAATCATCGGCCTGGTATTTAGCGGCTCGGCATTTATTTTAATTTATGCCTACGTGGTGCGTTTTTTGGCGGTGTCGTTCAATGCGGTGGAAGCAAGCCTGGGGAAAGTCACGCCGAGTATGGACGCCGCTTCGCGCACCTTGGGCCAAACAGCAGGTGGCACGCTGCGTAAAATACACACTCCATTAATGCGTAGTAGTTTGCTGGCGGCTGGTATTTTGGTCTTTGTGGACGTCATGAAAGAGCTACCTGCCACGATGATTCTACGACCATTTAACTTCGATACGCTGGCGGTGCGTGCCCACAGCCTGGCCTCAGACGAGCGTTTGGCCGAAGCATCAACGGCCTCACTGACGATTGTGGTAGTAGGCATATTACCGGTCATACTACTCAGCTTGGCAATGCGCCGGGCGCGGCCCGGCAGCCAAGCGGAGTAGCCTGCCGTAGGAAGGGTTAGCGCGGAAAAATGAAGACCTGGGAGTGGTCCAAGTCGATATCGATCGGCTGGCCCTCCTCGGGAAGAAACACGCCAGGCACACGGGCGTGCAGGTGCGCTTCCTGGCCATCTTCGCCGTGGGCACAAAGGTGGATGAGACTCGTTCGTCCCAGTAGCTTCGCCATGACCACGTGACTGTGGGTATGGGCCTCAGCAGGCAGGTCGCGCTCTTTAATGCGCAGCGCCTCGGGGCGAATCATGATTTGCGCCTCACTCCCCTCCTCTAACCAACTGGCGTCTACCGCGCCAACAGGAGTCTGCACTTTGCCATTGTGCACCGTGCCGCTAAGTTCATTCACCTCGCCAAAAAAAGTCACCACAAAAGGATCGATCGGAGCGCAGTAAAGCTCACGCGGGGTGCCGGTCTGGATGATTTTGCCATCACGCATCAGCGCAATACGATCCGCCATAAACATCGCTTCTTCAGGATCGTGGGTAACCAGCAAGGTGGCAGACCCAAGCTTCTTAAGCACGTGGAGTGTGTCATCGCGAATGCGATCTCGCAGTCGTGCATCCAAACTAGAGAACGGCTCATCCAACAACATTAACTTTGGCGTGGGCGCCAAGGCACGCGCTAACGCCACGCGCTGCTGCTGCCCACCCGACAGCATATGCGGATAAGTTTCAATATAGTTAGCCATGCCTAGCTGGGTGAGAAGCCCAATCGCACGCTCGCGACGCTCTTTGCTCGGCAGGTGTTTGAGGCCAAAGGTCACATTTTCCAGCACGCTTAAATGGGGAAACAGCGCGGAGTCTTGAAAGGCGAGGCCGACATTACGCTTCTCAGGTGGCACGTGGCGCTTACCGGGCGCCGCGATGGGCTTGCCATCCAGGCTCACCGCGCCATCCTGTAATACCTCCAACCCCGCCGCAATGCGTAACAAGGTGGTTTTACCACAGCCCGACGGCCCCAACAGGCAAACTACCTCGCCGGGCGCGATGTTTAAATCTATCCCCTTGACCACGTGGTTAGCCGCAAACGTATGGTGGACATCACGTAGAGCCAAGGCCGGTGCGGGAGCCGCAACGTCGGTAAGTGACACAATTGCCGTCATTTTTTCACCATTGTTTCGTTCGACTATGGCACTGCTAACGCAATGCAGTTACGAACACGGTTGAAAGTTATTTGCATTCTAATTTCTATTGCAACGAGATGCACGCCCCATCCATACGTTGAATGATTTTAGTTACCATTTGGCTTGACGTCAGCACAAAGAAACGCTTGAATACTCACCACGATAATGCAACTTATTATCATACACATTTAGGGGATATTTTAATGAACAAAACACGTCTTGCGGTATCCGTTGCGGCCATCATGGCGGGCTCTGCCTTTGCTAGCAGCACCCTGGCTAATGAGGTCAACATTTACTCCGCGCGCCATTATGACTCAGATGAAATCCTCTATAGCGCCTTCACAGAAGAGACGGGTATTGAGGTGAACGTGCTGGAAGGCGACGCTAACCAGCTGATGGAGCGTATGCAGCGTGAAGGCGTGGCAAGTCCTGCCGACGTCATGTTGACCGTGGATGCAGGCAACCTGTGGCGCGCTGAACAAGACGGTCTGTTCCAAAGCGTTGAGTCTGATGTGCTCAACGAGCGCCTGCCAGAATCCATGCGTCATCCGGAAGGCATGTGGTTTGGTTTTAGCCAGCGTGCACGGGTTATTTTCTACAACCGCGAAAACTTCGACCCAAGCCAGATCTCTACCTACGAAGATCTCGCTGACCCGCAGTTTGAAGGCCAAGTGTGCATTCGCTCTTCCAACAACATCTATAACCAGTCCCTGCTGGCATCGATGATTGAACACCATGGCGAAGAGGGCGCGCAAGAGTGGGCTCAAGGCGTTGTGAATAACATGGCTCGCGACCCAGAAGGCGGTGACACCGACCAAATTCTTGGCGTAGCGAGCGGCGAGTGCGACCTTGCTGTGGCCAATCACTACTACTATGTACGCCTACTGCACTCTGACGACGCCGCAGATCGTGAAGCCGCCCGCAAAGTCGGCGTGATTTTCCCCAACCAAGATGACCGTGGCACCCACGTCAACGTCGGCGGCGCGGGCCTCGTTGCCAACGCACAGAACCCGGAAAACGGCATTCGCTTCCTGGAGTTCCTGGCCTCTGACGAAGCCCAAGAAGTGCTGGCCGAGCGTAACTACGAGTTCCCTGTGGTAGCAGGCGTCAAGCAAAATCCGGTGCTAGAGTCTTGGGGCAATTTCGCTAAAGATGACATTAACATCAGCATCCTGGGTGAGAACAACCCCGAAGCGGTACGTATTTTTGACCGCGTTAGCTGGCGTTAAGCCTAGAGGCCTAGAAATAGGCGTAAAGGTAATACGGCTTTAAACCATCACCCGCAGCTTGGCTGCGGGTGATTTGCGTTATGGCGCGTGGAAATAGAGCACCCGCGGCCTGTGCCCAGCACTAGTGCGCTTCATCCCAGTTAGCACCGCTTTGAGCCTCGACAATCAGCGGCACACTGAGCGAGGCAGCCGCCTGCATGCGTTGCTGCACCTGTTCAATAAACGCTTCGACCTGCTTTTCAGCCACTTCAAATACCAGCTCATCGTGCACCTGCATCACCATTAGGGCATCAAACTCGCCTTCTGCCAGCCACGCATCTACATCAATCATCGCCTGCTTGATGATATCCGCCGCCGTGCCCTGCATGGGTGCATTGATCGCGGTGCGCTCAGCGCCCTGGCGACGGTTGCGGTTTTGCGAGTGAATTTCTGGCAGATAGAGTCGCCGACCCAATACGGTTTCCACAAAGCCATCTTCCGCCGCCTGGGTGCGAATACGATCCATATAGCGTGCAACCCCCGGATAGCGGTCGAAGTAACGGTCGATGTACGTTTGCGCTTGATGGCGATCAATATGCAGCTGACGCGATAATCCCCAGGCGCTCATGCCATAAATCAGGCCAAAGTTAATCGCCTTGGCGCTGCGCCGCTGGTCTCCCGAGACCTTATCTAACGACGTACCGAAGACTTCCGCCGCCGTAGCGGTGTGAATATCGCGCCCGGCGGCAAACGCGTCTAGCAGCCCTTTATCTTCAGAAAGATGCGCCATAATGCGCAGCTCAATTTGCGAGTAGTCGGCCGCGACAATGCAGTAGCCAGGGCGAGCGATAAACGCCTGACGAATTTTACGGCCCTCTTCGGTACGAATAGGGATATTTTGTAAATTTGGGTCCGACGACGACAGCCGCCCGGTAGCGGTAACCGCTTGGTGATAGCTGGTGTGCACTCGGCCAGTGGCTTTGTTGAGCAAGCGCGGCAGCTTATCGGTGTAGGTAGATTTCAGCTTGGCAAGACCACGGTGCTGCATAATGACTTTTGGCAGCGGGTAATCCAGCGCCAGCTCTTCAAGCACTGCTTCCGCCGTGGAGGGCGCCCCTTTTGGCGTCTTCTTGATGACTGGGATCTTCTGCTCTTCAAACAGAATTTGCCCCAACTGCTTGGGTGACCCAAGATTAAACTCACGACCCGCCAGCTCAAACGCTTCGCTTTCAAGCTCACGAATGCGGCTTTCAAGCTGCTGGCTTTGCGTGTGAAGCAGCTCGGCATCCAGGGCAACACCGTTGCGCTCAATGCGCGAGAGCACATTGATCAGCGGTAGCTCAAGGTGGTCCAGCACGTCGGCCAAGCGCCCTTCTCGTTCGACCTGGGGCCGCAGTGTTTCCTGAAGCCGCAAGGTGATATCGACATCTTCGCAAGCGTAGGGGGCCGCTTGCTCTAAAGCAATTTGATTAAAGGTGAGCTGCTTTGCCCCTTTGCCTGCAATCTCTTCAAACGAAATGGTCTTTTCACCGAGGTACTTCAGCGCCAGCGAGTCCATATCATGGCGCGTGGCGGTGGAGTTCAGCACATAGGAGGCCAGCATGGTGTCGGCCAATGGCCCCACCACGGCAATCGCATAGTTGGCTAGCACCGAAATATCGTACTTCAGGTTTTGGCCAATCTTGGTTTTGCGAGGGTCTTCTAGCAGTGGTTTTAACGCGGCCAGCACGGTTTTGCGATCTAATTGCTTGGGGGCGTCTAAATAGTCATGGGCCAGGGGAATATAGGCCGCTTCACCGGCCTCCAGCGCCAAGCCAATGCCAACAACTTCGGCGTCCATGTAGTTGAGGCTGGTGGTTTCCAGATCAAAACAGAAACGCTCGGCGCGGTTCAGGCGATCAAGCCACGCTTCAAACTCACTCTGCTCAACAATAACGTGGTCGTGACGTTCAGCAGGCGCAGCGGCGGGGCTATCATCAGGCCCATCTTCAGACTTATCTTCAGGTACGGGCGCGCCACCTTTTACGTCATCCACGCCTTCGTCCCGGCCTTCCAGGAGTTCAGCCAGCCACTGTTTAAACTCCATCTCTTTATACAGTTCGACCAGCGCTTCCCGGTCAGGGTGGGCAATGTCTAAATCATCCAGCCCCACCGGCAGCTCACAATCGGTTTTAATCGTTGCCAGCTGATAAGAGAGAAACGCCTGATCGCGATGCTCTTCAAGCTTTTTCGGCAGCGTTTTCGCGCCTCTAAATGTCAGGGTTTTTACCCGTTCTAAATCGCCGTAAATGGTCTCTAACCCACCGCCCATGCCTTGCAGCAAGCCAATGGCGGTTTTTTCACCGACCCCTGGCACACCTGGAATGTTATCCACTTTATCGCCCATCAGCGCCAGGTAATCGATAATCAGCCCCGGCGGTAAGCCGAACTTAGCTTCTACGCCCGCCTCATCCAGGGTTTCATCTTTCATGGTATTAACCAGCGTGATGTGGCGATTAACCAGCTGCGCCATATCTTTGTCGCCGGTAGAAATCACCGCATCGCGCCCGGCTTGCGTTGCGTGGTGCGCCAGCGTGCCGATGACATCATCGGCCTCAACGCCTTCAATACACAACAGCGGTAAGCCCAGGGCTTCTACACACGCGTGCAGCGGTTTGATTTGACTGCGCAGATCGTCAGGCATTGGCGGCCGGTGCGCTTTGTAATCGCTATACATCTCATCGCGGAACGTTTTTCCCGGCGCATCAAACACCACCGCCATGGGGCTTTCAGGGTAGTCTTTGATCAGCCGCTTTAGCATATTGATAACACCTTTCACCGCGCCGGTCGGCTGGCCGCTGGAGGTGGTGAGCGGCGGCAGCGCATGAAACGCGCGATACAAGTAGGAAGAGCCATCGACAAGCACGATAGGGGCACGGGCCATAACCAAATTCCATTGTTAGCAAAACAGGTAAACGTCTAATGGGATGATACGCGTTCATCGCCGCCGCTGCAGAAACAACCGCTGTGAATAACTGCTTTGAGAGCGTTACAACGCTGCCAACTAGCGCGGCAAGCCGCTACAATAACGGGCTTAGCAACCTGGGCGAGACTCAAATGGCTGTATTCACCCCGCTTAGCGACGCACAGGTCGCTGCGTTTTTGGAAAAGTTTGATGTAGGTAGCTTCGTTTCCCTTCAGGGGGTGGCGGGCGGCACAGAGAATTCCACGTTTTTTGTAACGACCGACCACCGCGAGCTGGTGTTAACGCTGTTTGAACAGGGCGAACATGAAGAGCTGCCGTTTTTTGTTGAGTTACTGGATTATCTAGACGAGCACCGTCTGCCGGTGCCTGGCACCATTCATGACCGTGAAGGCATTGCGCTACACAGCTTGGCGGGCAAGCCTGCGCTGCTGTTTCCGCGACTGCCAGGCCGTCATCCTGAAGCGCCCAATGTGACGCAATGCAGCGTGCTAGGTGAAACACTTGGCCGCCTGCACGTGGTTTCTCAGCGTTTTCAAGGACACCGCCCCAACCCACGCGACCTGCATTGGCTACGGGCAGTACATCACAAGGTACTCACTTACCTAAGCCCGGAAGACCAGGCACTGATGAAGAATGAAGTGGATGACTTCGAAAGTGCCTTTAGTCAGTATGGCGAGCTGCCCCAAGGCGCACTGCACGGTGATCTATTCCGTGATAACACCTTATATGACGGCGACCAGCTGGGCGGCATCATTGATTTTTACAATGGCTGCACGGGTGATTTGCTGTTCGACCTAGCTATTGTTATTAATGACTGGGCAACGAACGAAGATGGCTCACTCAATGCGCAGCGCCATGACGCCATTCTCAGCGCCTATCAAGCACGTAGGCCCCTCACTGCCGACGAAAAAGCATTATGGCCCACGATGCTACGCATGACGGCGCTGCGCTACTGGCTTTCACGCTTACTGGTGGTGTACGTGGACCCGCCAGCTCACGACTTAACGCCCCACGACCCTGAGCGTTTTCGTACTATTCTAAAGGCACGCATCTTATTGGGTGCGCTACCGCTTCCAGAGGCTTCTTAATGAGCGAAACGGTCACCAGCAACAGTCCCGCGCTTCGCGCACGTCGCACATGGAATATTGACCAGTGGGGCAGCGGTTACTTTGATGTCGACGATCATGGCCAGGCATTGGTGCGCCCTCATGGCAACGATGCCGAAGGGCCTGCGCTGCCCATTAGCGGGTTGGTACGCCAGCTCCAGCAAGCCGGGCTACGCCTGCCGGTACTGGTTCGCTTCAGCGATATTCTCCACGACCGGGTAGAACAGCTATGCGGCGCCTTTGACGCCGCTATGCAGGACGCAGAGTACCAGGGTGGCTACACGGCGGTTTACCCTATCAAGGTCAACCAGCAGCGCCGCGTGGTAGAAGAAATTCTCGCCACAGCGGAGCGGGGCAATGGTCGCGTGGGTCTGGAAGCCGGCAGTAAGCCAGAGCTTCTGGCCGTGCTTGCTCTATCAGACGGTGGCTCTTCGCTGATTGTGTGCAATGGCTATAAAGACCGCGAGTATGTTCGTCTTGCTCTGTTAGGCGAAAAGCTTGGGCACCGCGTTTACCTGGTGGTTGAAAAGCTCTCTGAATTAACGGTCATTCTGGAAGAAGCCCGCGAGCTGAATGTTATGCCCCGTATTGGACTACGGGCACGGCTTGCCTCGGTGGGCAAAGGCAAGTGGCAAAATACCGGCGGTGAAAAATCTAAATTTGGCCTGACCGCGAGCCAGATTCTTGAGGTTGTGGAAACGCTTCGTGCCCAGGACGCCCTGGCAAGCTTACAGCTAGTGCACTTTCATCTTGGCTCTCAGATCGCCAATATCCGCGATATTCAACGCGGCCTGCGCGAGTGCGCGCGCTTTTATCAAAACCTGATTACCCTCGGCGCGCCCATTGACACCGTTGACGTGGGCGGCGGCTTGGGTATCGACTACGAAGGCACCCGCTCGCGCAGCTACTGCTCCGCCAACTACTCCATGCGTGAATACGCCCGCAACGTTGTGAGCGCGTTTGCCCAGCTGTGCCAAGAAGCCAGCCTGCCCCAGCCTCATTTGATCAGTGAGTCTGGCCGCGCGCTGACGGCGCACCATGCAGTTCTAGTAACCAACGTCATTGGCGAAGAACGTATTGATGACACTCCCCCGGAGCACACACTGCAGGATGACCCTCAGGTAGAGGCGCTGTGGCGCGTGTTCGAGCAGCTGGCCGAAACTCAAGAACCGCGAGTGCTGGTAGAAGCCTGGCACGATTTACTCCAGGCCGTGAGTGAGCTTCAAGACCGCTTTGTGCTGGGATTAAGCGATATAAATGCTCGCGCTATAGGCGAGCGGCTCTATATGGCCGCCTGTGCAAGGCTACGGGGCCAGCTGGACACCCGTAATCGCGCTCATCGTGAAATACTGGATGAGTTAGCCGAAAAGCTCGCCGACAAACTGTTTGTAAACTTCTCGCTCTTTCAGTCGGTGCCTGACGTGTGGGGGATTGAGCAAATCTTCCCCGTACTGCCGCTCAGCGGGCTAGACCAGGCGCCAACGCGACGCGCCGTTATTCAGGATATAACCTGTGACTCCGATGGCCGCATCGACAGCTATGTAGATGGTCAAGGCGTGGAAAGCACGCTACCGCTACCTGAGTGGAAAAGTGAAGATGAGCGCTGGATCGGCTTTTTCTTGGTGGGTGCGTATCAGGAAATTCTTGGCGACTTACATAACTTGTTTGGTGATACCGACTCGGTAGACGCCGCGCTGGATGCCGATGGCAACTGGGTGATCTCCAATGCCCAGGCAGGTGACTCGGTGGCTGATGTGCTGGCTTACGTCAATTTTGACGCTAAGGTGCTTCAGCAAAAGCTGTTTGCACAGCTTGAAGCGAGCGGCTTCTCCCCCCAAGAGCAGGTGCACTTTGCCGCAAGCTTAAATGAGGGCCTTGAGGGTTATACGTATTTAGAGTAGTAAAGCAACGCCCTAACAGGGCGCTACAGCGTGTTCTCAAGCACTATCGTCACGAACTATCTTCAAGAGCTCTCTCAAGAACTCTCTTCAAAAACTTTCTTCAAGAACTCTCTTTTAATACCCACTCTACACAAAAATGCCCCAGTGCTGGATATCGCACCGGGGCATTTTTTATCGCTAACTGAAGGAGTGGCTCAATTAGCTAGGCAGCCAGGGGTATACGGCTTACCTGTTCACGTATCGGCTTACTCTACCACGCTCGTCGTGATGTCTAGCCCGCCGGTCAGTGTTAAACGTAGCTTGGCACCCCGTGGCAATACCCCCACGCCGGCAGGCGTGCCGGTGAGCACAATATCGCCGGGCTCTAACGTAAAATGACGGCTCATTTCCGCTACCAAGGTGGGGATAGCAAAAATCATGTCAGCGCCTTCACCATGCTGGCGCTCTTCCCCATCAAGCTCAAGCGTAAAGCTCAACGCATTCCAGTTAGGCACGCGGCTTAGCCGAAGAAATGGCGACAGCGGGCAAGCGCCATCGAACGCTTTCGCGATTTCCCAGGGATGGCCTTTCTCTTTTAACTGCGTTTGCACATCGCGCAGCGTGAGATCCATAGCAAGGCCGATACCGGTAATCGCACGCTCTGCCTCGTCTTGCGTCGCATGGGTCAGCGTTTCACCGACGAGAAGCGCCAATTCAACTTCATAATGCACATCGCCCCTGGAAAAAGGCGGGGCCAGCGGCTTGGTTAAATCAACAACACTCGTCGCTGGTTTAATAAATAGCAGTGGCTCACTGGGAACAGGGTTATCCAGCTCTTTGGCATGGTCGGCATAGTTGCGGCCGACGCATACGACTTTGCCCAGCGTGTGGGGAAACTCCTGCCCATCGGTAAATTGTGGAACAAAACGCATGGCGGGTGCTCTCCTTCTCATTATGCGTGCCGCATTCGCAACGACAAGCGCAATAGTCTACCCCACCTATACCTATGTTCCACAACCTAACGCAGGCTTTTTACTCAATGGCGGGCTTTTCGCCTAAACAACGCCCCCTACTCCGGCTCGTGGGCTAGAAAATCTGGACGCTGTTTGGGCGCCGCAAACGGCTTAACGCAGCGGTTATCAGATCGATTAAACACGAAAAACACGTTGCTACGCGGATCGGGCGAAAGATTAGCGTTTGACGCATGCAGCGTGTTGCAATCAAACAGTAACAGCCCACCTGCTTTACCCTTCGGCGCTTCAATGCCGTGCTTCTCCACCAGCGTTGTTAACACCTCATGGCTTGGAACGCCTACCTCCTGCGCTTTGAGCGAGCTTTTGTGGTTATCCTCAGGGGTTTTCCCCAAGCAAGGTACAAACTCTAAGTGCGAGCCCGGAATTAGCATCAGCGGCCCGTTAAATTCATGATTATCCGTAAGAATCAACGATGCGCTGACGGCGTGCATATTGGGCATGCCATCTTCTGCATGCCACGTTTCAAAATCAGAATGCCAATTGAACCCCTTACCAGCGAAACCAGGCTTATAGTTAATCCGCGACTGATGCACATAAGGGTCATCACCAATAATCTGCCGTGCGGCACCTGCTAAGCGCTCATCCTTCGCCAGCTTTTCAAACCGTTTAGACAGCTTATGAACCGCAAAGAGCGAGCGTATCTCGTGGCTTGCAGGCTCTGTGACGCTAAACTCTTTATCTCGGTAGGCGTCATTATTCATCAGCTCGCTCATCTCTTGGCGCAAAGCATCTAGCTCATCGCCACTAATGAGATTAGGAATAAACAAAAACCCATTACGCTCAAACTCATTGAGCTGTTCTTGAGATAGCGGACCTGATAAATCCCGCCCTTTGACCACCGCGTCACGTCGCGGATGGGTAGAAGCTGCTGGCGCTGCTGCTAAACGCGTGGGGTACATGTCGTCTACCTTCGCGCTCTGGGCAGACGGCATATCGGTCATTTCGCTGTATTGCTTATGGGCCGTGACCGTATTGAAAGGGGTACTTTTGACTGTCATCTAATCCACTCCTTGTATGATTAGGTTTCAGATCTACACCATGGCAACTTCAGCCGCGAAGGGCCAATCCACCATGCAGTAGAGAAGATAGACAATCTAGGCAGGCCTGCAAGCAAGAACCAGGCGCATCATAACGTGTGTTATTACAAAAGCGTTTCAGCACGCCAAAGCATGTTTCTGTGTACACTTTTCAGCTACTTAACCACACCCACCAACTATGCCAAAACGCGCATTTTTAAGAAATTTGATTCAAAGCATCCTAAAACCAAATTTATATTGGTAATGTTATGTTTCCGATATTTGCTTAGGCATCATGGAAGATGAACAAATACACCTTGGCTGCTCTCCTGGCTTTGCTTCCCCTCTCTGCCCACGCTGAGATTTTCCGGTGTGTTTCTAACGGACATACTGTCTTTCAAGATTTTCCTTGTGAGGGTTCGCCCTCTGAGCGTGTCAACGCCAACACGATCAATATCATGTCAGCCCCTACGTATCAACCGCCCAGGCCATCCACTCCACAACCTCAATCACGTAACAACAATAACAATAGAAGCCATCAAACGTGGACAGATCGCCGTAACGCCGAAACAAGGTCTCGTCCATCACTGGTCAGAGGGATGCCCAGGCAGCGTGTATTTGATGTTTATGGCTCGCCTAATTCACGATCTACCGTCATGAGAAATGGACAGGCGTGCGAGCGCCTTACATGGCATAGTCCCCGTGCATATTCAGGCACCATTACAGCTATAATTTGCGATCAGAAAATTTATTCTGTTTACGGGCCACATCGTTGAATTTATTTTACCCCTTAGCGGTGTCTACAGCGTGGACACTTTGTAGACACATACGAAAAAGCCGCCCCGAGGGACGGCTTGATCATGTTCTCTAACGCTTTGCTTTATAACCACTTTTAGTGGTGCCGACACCAGGAGTCGAACCCGGGACCTACTGATTACAAGATATATCAATTTAATATAATAATCAGTTTGATATAAGAAAAAGAACTATGTAAAAGGGGTGTTGATAGCCCATAAAAAACAATAACTTAAAGAAACGTACTACGAAGCAAAACCGCAAAAATAATGGGCGGCAGAAAAGCGCATGATTGCGCATGAAAACGCATAAAAATATAACCCCTTATAACCACCATTCCGCCCAGTAACGGCGCGGCTTTGATGCCTGCCGCAAGAGTGCATAAAAAATACTATATTTAGCGCGCGGGCGGGGCGGGGTGACGATAGCGCGCCGTGGGTCGCCGCCGTGGGTGGGTAGGCGAGCCGTACAGCTCGCACAAGGCGCGTTCTCTGTTTGGATGAGGTCGGGATCAGGTAAAAATAAAGGCGCTTAAAACGAATAATAAAGCTAATAAAAAGACTAATGCGACTCATTTAAAAAATAGCTTCATGTGTGCGCGCACAAAAAAGCCGCCCAGGCAGGCGGCTTTGGTTAGCGCGTTGCTTTACTCTTCGCTGGGATCGCTAAGCGTATAAGGGTCGAACTTCACCACCTCTTCACCAACGTGTTCGTTAATCTCTCTCATGGTCGCTTGCAGTGGTTCCAGTTCGTTGGCTACGAATACACGCGCCGCCTTCTCGATATCACCAAAGCCCCCGGTGTTTTGTGGAATGATGCCCATCAGCTGGGGTGGTATGCGGTGCCCTGCTAGCTGGTCATCGCGGGTAATGTTTTTGATGTTGTAGAACTCGTCTTTGGCCGCGACCTCGCTAACCGGAATAATCTGCACCCCATCCTTCTTACCCCTGGGGGAGTATAAAAACAGGTTGCGGAAGTTGCCCGGCCCCTTGCTCTCTTTAAGCGCTTTACGCATCGCATTGATGTCTTTCTGATCATGGGCGGGGTCGTTCACGTACATAATGAAACCCGCATGGCTGCCGTTGAGGTAGTACCGCCGGCGGAACAGGGTGGCACTCTCATTCAGCCACGCGCTTTGCAGTGAGCCGATATAATCGGGCACCCCATAAATGCTTTGATCGATATCGGGTTCAAGCAGGTGGATGGTGCGGCCTTCGGGCATTTCCACCCGCTCCATGTAGTTAGGTATCCACCAGTAGCGGTCATCATCACCGCGCCGCATGTATTTAGCCGCGCGATGCTGCAGGCCTAGCCGACGACCAAGCCGCCCTTTCACTTCCTCAAGGTAGCCATTACCAAAAACCATATAATCAAGGGCAAGCGCACTAAAGTCGCGGCGGCTTAGCAGGGGGTGGGGGATAAACGTCTTTAGCAGGATGTTGCGCTTAACCTGCATCGCGCTGCCATGGTGCGGTGTTGCCCGGTAGGTTTTTGCCAGCACGCTAAGCGGGATCGGCGGCTCGTACCACTCATCAGGCGTTAACCAAACACCCTCATACCAAACATCACGCATTGAGGTGACCGGCTCAGGGTCGCCGAAGCTAAATGCCTCCATCCGTCCGCTGCTGGCGGGCGCCGCCGGTGCAGTCTGGTCAGTCTCATAGGCATAAACACGGTGCCGGGGTTTTTCCGCAGCGGTGGTCGTTGTCATTCGTACATCTCCATTAATGATTGACCGGCGCCCTCATTTGCCGGGCCGTCGAGCGGTTCGAAGTGAAGGGCGTGCATAGTGGCCCAGGCCAAGTCGGCGTGGCCGGTAGCCTTGTTGCGGCCTGATACGTAAGTGAATTGGCGACCGCTGCCGGTAAGCTCTTTTTTGATCGCCATAAAAGAGGCCGCCAAGTCAGACCAGCCCGCATCAAACTCTAGGCGGTCTTTTCTCATGATCTGCTGTGCCTGCATGACCATTTGGGTCTTCAGGGCAACGTCATAGCGATATCTGATAACGGTGGGGAACCACTTTTCGACATACTCAGCGACAGCGCCGCCGATGCCCGTGGTATCAATGCCAATGTGGCCAATGTTGTATTTGTCGCGGAAGGATTCGATAAACTCGGCCTGTTTTTCATAGTCCTGGCCTTTCAAGCGATGCCGCTCTAATACGCGGTGCTTCTCATCGCTAGAGCGTGCAGGCAGCACAACCACCAGCCCAGCGCCGTCGCCATCTTCGCCGGTGCCGGTGGGGTCGTAGCCAATCCACACTTCCCGATCACCCACCGGTCGAGGTGCAAATGGTCGGTAGTCGTCCCACACTTCCCAGCTGTCGACCATGCAGGCCTTCATCGTCGCCAGCGGGAACGCGCTTTGTGAATCATCGACAAACCCGCACATCAGCAAGTTATCGAACTCTTCGGGGGAGTATTCGAGGCGCAGCTGCTTAAGATCGAACAGGTCGCAACCGCCCTCCATTGCGTCAATGACGGTGACGATCTGCCGCCAATGGCCATCGGGGCAGAGCTTCCCGCTCTTCAGCGCATCGTGAGAAACATCAAACTCTTCGCGCTCAGATTTTTTACGCCGCTTATTGAACAGGTCACCGTTCCAGAACGGGTAGCCCTCATGACCAACGCTGGAAGGCGTGCTGAAGTAGGTCTGCCGCCACTTCTTATGCATGGCCATGCCGCTGGTGACCTTGCGGAACTCGGCAAAGCGGTGAATCCAGAAATACTCATCAAGATAAACGTCACCGTGGTACCCCTGGGCGGTTTTGCTGTTGGTACCCAAAAAGTGCAGCTCGGCGCCGTTATCCAAAACAATCGGATCACCCTTCAGCTCGACATCGCATACTTCTTTAACGAACTGA
The DNA here is from genome assembly GCF_044809155.1 of Vreelandella venusta. Classification (GTDB taxonomy): domain Bacteria; phylum Pseudomonadota; class Gammaproteobacteria; order Pseudomonadales; family Halomonadaceae; genus Vreelandella; species Vreelandella venusta_B. The sequence continues at coordinate 436,567 of NZ_CP085241.1, read as the reverse complement.
ACGATGTAGTTACGGAATATGTGGGCCTGGGCGCGGCTGGCAGAAAGAAAAATCTTGTTGCGACCATGTTGGAATGCATCAACGATGGCCTCGCGGGCGAAGTACCACGTTGCCCCAATCTGGCGGCTTTTGAGGATGTTACGAATGCGGTGTTTCTGCCCTGCCTCATGCCACACCGCCTGATATTCGAACAGCGAATCAAGAAACGCCGCTTCAAGCGCCTCGACCTGCTCATCATCCAAAGCGTTGCGCCGTGGCTTCTTCTTGGGCCCAGCGTTGCGCGCATCAATGTTCGGGTTTAAGTCGCCCTCGCGCCCGGTTTCGTCATATTTGCGAACCCTGGCCAAGCGCTCCATTTGCCGCCCGAGCAGATCAATCTCTTTATAGTGTTTGCCCTCTTTCTCAGGCAGCGCGATCAGTTGCACCATTCGCGCTTCAAGCGTGTGCTCTACCCGCTCGGTGGGCGTGGCATCTTCCCACCGGTCGCGCGCCTTCCAGCTATGCACCGTTGCCGGTTTCTCGTTAATAAACTCAGCAATGCGCGCAACCCGCCACCCTTGCCAGTAGAGGTGGCGGGCGGTCATGCGCGGCGATTCTTCGGCGCTCGGTATCGTGTCGTGGGCTGTCGTCGTCATGCCGCCAGCGTACCCGCCGCGCGCGATACCCACGCCCGCCAAGGCTTGTCCTATTCCAGTCGCACAACGCGCAACCGTTGAGCCGGAACGCTTACGCGCGGAACCTGAGCGCTATCAACCGAAAACCGCTCAGGATGCACACCATGGCAAAGTTTTTCCGCGTCGCCACCGAAGGCGCAACTACCGACGGCCGCGAGATCCAGCGCGAATGGATCGAGCAAATGGCCGCTAATTACGACCAGAACATGTACGGCGCGCGAATTTGGATGGAGCACATTCGCGGCATCGGTGCGGATAGCGCCTTTGGTGCGCTAGGTGACGTGCTCTCAGTCGAAGCGCGGGAAGTGGAAGACGGAAAGCTAGCCCTGTTTGCTGAGATCGAGCCGACCGAGCAGCTAAAAGAGATCAATAAGCGCCGCCAAAAGGTTTACACCAGCATCGAGGTAAACCCGAAGTTTGCAGATACCGGTGAAGCCTATCTCGAAGGGCTGGCGGTAACAGACTCCCCAGCATCGCTAGGCACCGAGTTCCTGAAGTTCAGCCGCGACAAAGGCAGCGCCTCACCGCTTGCCAGTCGCAAGCAGCACGCTGACAACCTATTCACCGAAGGGGTGGAAGTGGAGCTGAATTTCAGCGAAGAAAAGCCCCCGGCATCCGAAGGCTTGAAGGCCAAAATTGCCAGCCTGTTCAAGCGTCACGACACAAAAACCAGCAAAGGCTTTGAAGCGTTCCGCACCGAGCTTGAGGGCACGCTAGAAGTCGTCGCAGAGCATTACAACGCGCTCGCCGATGACCTAGAAAACCGCCCAACCGCCGAAGCGTTCAACCAGCTGCAAAGCGATCACGACGCGCTGAAAAATAGCTTCGATGAGCTGTACGCCGCGCTCGACAAAGAACCAGACACCCCGCGCCGCGCTGCTGCCACCGGTGGCGGTACGGTTGAAGAGACCGACTGTTAGGCATCGCCCAGCAAACGCCACCGCCACTAATTCAAGGGAAACACAATGCGCAACGATACCCGCAAGAACTTCAACAAATTTAAAACCAAGCTGGCTCAGCTGAACGGCGTTGATAACACCAGCGAGCAATTCAACGTCGCGCCCAGCGTTCAGCAAACGCTAGAAGCCCGCATGCAGGATAGCAGCGAGTTCCTATCACAAATCAACATGATCGGCGTGGATGAGATCAAAGGGCAGAAAGTCGGCCTGGGCGTATCCGGCCCTATCGCCGGTCGCACCAACGTAGATGCCAATGAGCGCGAAACCCGCGACGTAACAGAGCTGAGCGACAACAGCTACGAATGTGTCAGCACCGAGTTTGATACCCACATTCGCTGGTCGCAGCTAGATGCATGGTCGCGCTTCCCAGATTTTCAGGCGCGCATCCGCAACGCCATTCTGCAGCGCCAAGCCCTCGACCGCATCATGATCGGCTTTAACGGCACCAGTGCCGCCGCCGAAACCGACCGAGCAGCCAACCCGATGCTGCAAGACGTTAACAAGGGCTGGCTGCAAAAATACCGCGACCACGCACCGGCGCGCGTGCTAACCGGCGGCGCAGCAGCAGGAAGTGTCACTGTGGGTGCAGGCGGTGATTACGAAAACATCGATGCCCTGGTGTTCGATGCCGTTAACGAAATGATCGACCCCTGGTACCGCGAGGACACCGCCCTGGTGGCCATCATGGGCCGCAAAATGTTGGCCGATAAATATTTCCCGCTGATTCAGCAGCACGCCGAAACGCCAACCGAAAACCGCGCGCTAGATCTCATGATCAGCCAAAAGCGCGTGGGCGGCCTGCAGGCAGTGCGTGCGCCGTTCGTGCCAGACGGCTCCATCCTAATCACCTCGCTAGCCAACCTGTCCCTCTATTGGCAGCTCGGCAGCCGCCGCCGTTACGTCATGGACAACCCTAAGCGCAACCGCATCGAAAACTACGAAAGCTCCAACGATGCCTACGTGGTGGAGGATTACGGTTTCGGCTGCCTGGTTGAAAACATCACTGAAGTAGCCGCCGGGGGTGCGTGATGAAAAGCCCAGCCCGTAAACACTTCGAGCGGGTGTGCGCCGCGAAAGCGGCGGGCACCGCAACCCCAGGTGAGCAGCAACAAGGCGAGCAGTACGAGCTACACGCTCACGCGCTCTACGAAGCCCGCCGCACGCTGAAAAAGATCAAGTCGACTCAGGCAAAGATCGAAGAAAAGCGAAAGATGCTGCCTGACTTCATGCCATATGTGGACGGCGTTCTATCAGAAGGCAAAGGCGCAAAAGACGACGTGCTAATGACGCTAATGATCTGGTGCATCGACGTAAGCGATTTTGAAAAAGCGCTAGAAATTGGAGCCTACGCAATGAAGCACGGTATTGATACGCCCGACCAGTTCGACCGCGACACCGTCAGCATCCTAGCCGAAGAGATCGCCGAGGGCGTGAAGGTCCAGCTCGAAAAAGAAGGGGCCGATGCCGACGCCCTCGCTAACGTGATGGCGCGCACCGTAGCGGTCGTTGGCGATCACGATATGCACGACCAGATTAAGGCCAAGCTGCACAAGAGCTACGGCTACGCCCTACGCGCCGCCGAAGACGCAGAGGGCGCACTGGAACAGCTAAAGCAGGCACTAACGCTCAATGAGCGAATTGGTGTCAAGCAGGATATTCAGCAGCTAGAACGGCAGCTAAAGAACGCAGGCGAAAAGGCTAACGCCTAACGCCCGACCGAGTCGCACCCCGACGGCAAGGGGGCACCGCCAAGCAAGGGCTTTCAGCCACGCGCGAAGCGGTTCACCCCCTTCTTTCTTAACAGGTGGCCAGCATGATTGCCCACGGCAACAACCCAGCAAGCCCGCCGCTAGAAACGATAGGCAACAACGGCTTTTGGCCCGATATCGACCCCAACGAATTCAAAGACGAGGAGCGCGTGCATAACGTCACGCCGCCACGCATCCGGCAATCACTGCGCGCAGCAATGGCGGATATCAACCGGCAGCTAGCCAGCTACCAGGCAGAACAGCAAAGCAGCGCCCGCACCACCATCGATGAAGTGCCCATCGAGCCATGGCAAACACCCGGCGATCTACAGTTGCTCTACTTGCGCGCCGTCTACGCCCAGGCTCAAGCCGACCTGCTGGAACGCTACCGCGACGCATCAGCCACCGGAGAAGGCGACGAACGTGGAGAAGCCAAAGACCTCGCCGCCGACGACTACCGCGCCGATGCCCGCTGGGCCATTGCAGAACTAACCGGCCGCAATCACACCACCGTCGAACTGATATGAAGCGCACCGCCCGCGCCCACCAAGGCGAAACACTCGACGCCCTGCTCTATCGCGTCTACGGCAAAACCGCCGCGATTACCGAGCAAACGCTTCAGCTAAACCCGCACTTGGCAGAGCAAGGCCCGGTGCTCAAAGAGGGCACGGCGGTAGTGCTACCACCACCGCCAGAAACCCGCGAAACCAAAAAGCCCAAAATTCAGCTGTGGAGCTGAGCAAAACAGGAAAAGGGGAACACATGGCCGAACCATCAACCGCCGCTGCCGCCGGTACCGCATCGCTCGCCGCGCTGGTGATCGGCATGCTACCCGGCATCGACGCCAATGCAGTCGTCGGCGCGTTTTGCGGCGCCACGCTGTTTGTTATCAGCGCAAAGGAGCTAGGCATCCTAGAGCGCCTGGCGTACCTGTTAATCAGTTTTTGGGTGGGGTACCTCGGCGGCCCCGCCACACTCGGCAGCATGCTGGAACACTCTGCCGTAGCCGCGTTCATCGCATCCGCCGTTTCCGTTACTGCCGGGCTGAGAGCAATCGAGGGAGTAAAAACGCTCGACCTCAAGGCATGGCTGGGGGGTAGAAAGTGAGCCTCGCCTACGCAATCACCATCGCCGCCGCGCTTGTCGTCGTTGCGCGGCTGCTAACGTTTCGCCGCCGTGGGCGCTACCGCCCAGGCGTATCGCTCGCCGCATGGCTAATCATCGTACTGGCCACCGTGCTAACAGTGCTTGGCCCACCGCCAAGCGATGCCGCCCGCTGGCTAATCGCCCTCGCCATGGTGGCATTGGCCATCGGCCTAATTCGCACCGGCGGCAACGTCGCCCACCTCATCCGCCCACTACGGAGGCAATAGCATGTTGCTACGCCAAGGCTCCATAGGGCCAAGCGTTACCGCCCTGCAGCGCGAACTTAACGCCGCCGGCTATGCCGTCAGTGTTGATGGCCACTTTGGCCCGGAGACCGAGCAAGCAGTGCGCAGCTATCAGCGCTCGCAAGGGCTGGTAACCGACGGCATTGCAGGCCCAAAAACCCGCGCGCTACTGCATGGCCAGAAAGATGAGCGCCTGCTTAGCCAAATGGATCTGGTAGACGCCGCCGAGCGCCTAGGGGTAGAGCTAGCCGCCGTCATGGCCGTCAACGAAGTGGAGAGTCGGGGAAAAGGTTTTCATCATGGCGGCCCGCGCAATGGCCAGCCGATTATCCTGTTTGAACGCCACATCATGCGCCGCCAGCTGCAGCACCACGCAATTAACCCTATGCCGCATCAGCACAAGGCGCCCGACATCGTAAACGCCAGCCCCGGCGGCTATATCGGTGGCCACTGGGAGCACAGCCGACGCGAGCGAGCGGGCAAGATTCACGCCGCCGCGTCGATTGAGTCAGCCAGCTGGGGGCTGTTTCAGATCATGGGCTTCCACTGGAAGCGCCTGGGTTACGAATCCGCCGAAAACTACGCCGCTGACATAGCGATTAGTGAAGCAAACCAGCTAGATGCGTTCGTGCGTTTCGTTGAAGCGGATAGAGGCATTCACGCCGCGTTGCGCCGCCAAGACTGGGCAGACTTCGCCAGCCGCTACAACGGCCCCAATTACGCCGCCAACGACTACGACACCAAGCTAGCCGCCGCCTACCGCCGCCACTCACAAGGCTTGAGGCTGGCGGCATGAACAAAATCACTCTTATGGTGGGTGCTGCTGCAATACTTATCGCCTTTCACTCAGGATGGAAGGTCGCCCACTGGCAAAACGAAAGCCAACAGCTCACCGCTGAGCGCGCCGCCCAGCAAGCAATCAACGCCGCTATGGCGCGTGAGTCAGAGATCGCCGCCAACGTCGAATCACGCCTGGCAGAGTTGCAGGCCAACGAACGGGTAATCGATAGGGGGATCATCCGTGAAATTCAAAAGCCGATTTACCAGCGCGTTTGCCTTGAGCCTAGCGTTATCAGCCTGCTCAACAACGCCGCCGCCGGAACCGAGCCCGATACAGCAGAACTTGATGAAGCGCTGCCCTAGCGTGCTGCCACTGCTCAGCACTGGCACCGGCAAAGATGTCGCTCTAACAATGAGCGCCTGGGCAGCGGAGTACCACCGCTGCGCAACCCGCCATAACGGCCTAGTGGAAACCCTGCAATGATCAAACTGCACTCGCTACGCCAACACCTGCTAAGCGCGGTGCCCGAGCTAAAGCGCAATCCCGAGCAGCTACACACATTCGTAAACGACGGCAAAGTGAAGTTCTCACGTGGGCAAAACCTCAGCCATCAGTATGCCGTAGACGCCCAAATCATCATCACTGACTACAGCGGCTCACTCGATACCGTGATGATCCCGTTATTGCAGTGGCTCAACACCTACCAGCCTGATTTAGTCGAAGACGAAGCCGTCCAGCTAGAGGCCGAAATCCTCAACAACACACACTGGGATCTCGCATTAACCGTCCGTCTAACAGAGCGCGTGGTTGCAAAAGTCGATTGCGAAACCGGCAGCATCAACGCAGAGCACCGCATGCCCGCCTTCCCGGTTGACGCCTGCCCCGCCAAGCAATGGCAGCTCAACATCAAGCACCCGGGCAATGACGACTACACCCAAGAAGCCGAATGGGATAGCCCAGAATGAGCGACGAACTCAAACAGCTAGAAGACTGGGTGGCGCCGCTAATCGAAAAGCTCACGCCAAAAGAGCGCCGCGTCCTAGCGCGCGAAGTGGCGCGGGATCTGCGCGTTGCCAACCGCGAGCGCATAAAGGCCCAAGTCAACCCCGATGGCACACCGTTTGAACCTCGCACCGAGCTGCGCGGGCAAAGCGGTGCTATTCGCCGCCGAGCCATGTTCACCAAACTGCGCACCGCTAAATACCTCCGCATCAAAACCAGCGCAAACGACGCCAGCGTTAATTTTCTCGGTAGAGTCTCCCGCATCGTCCGCGTGCACCACTACGGGCTACGGGATCGTGTAGAAAAGGGCGGCCCCCAGCACCGCTATGCAAGCCGGAAGCTGCTGGGGTTCGATAACGCAGACCGTGAACGCATCCGCGACAGCCTCATCAACCACCTAACCCCGCGCGGCTAAGCGTCGTCGCTTGTCCTAGCGCGCTCGCACAACGCAACTCGCTACCCCTTCGCGCGTAAGCCGCGCAGCATTGGCGGCATGAATAACGCCGCCGAACTACTCCGCCTAATTGAAAACCTACTCCGCTTTGGCGCAATTGCCGAGGTAGACCACGGCGCGCCCGGTGAGCGCCTGCCTGCCGTGCGCGTGCGCTCCGGTGCACTGCTCACCGGCTGGCTGCCCTGGGCCGGTGGTCGCGCGGGAACAACCCGCGATTGGAACCCGCCCACGGTCGGCGAACAGGTAATGATACTTTCGCCCGGCGGCGACCTCGCCAACGCGGTGGTAATGCCTAGCCTGTTCCAGTTATCAGCACAGCCGCCCAGCAATGACCCCAGCAAGATTTCCCGCGAATTTCCCGACGGAGGGCTATTCGAGTACGACCACGAAACGCAGGTATTCAGGATCAACCTGCCAAACCGGTTAGAAATCGTCGCGCCTGGGGGCACTCAGTGGCTCGGCGACATTAGTCATCAAGGCGATATGCAGCGAGAAGGCAGTTACGCCCAGGAGGGAGGTAGCCACACCCACAACGGCAAAAACACCGGCAGCGACCACAAGCACGGCGGCATTCAGCCCGGCCCCGGCAATACAGGGGAGCCGATCTAATGTCAGGCATGAGCGCACAAACAGGTCGCAAGCTAGAAGGCCTCGACCATATACGCCAGAGCGTGGCAGACATTATCACCACGCCCATCGGCTCCCGCGTCATGCGCCGCGACTACGGCAGCCTAGTGCCCGAGCTGCTCGATATGCCCATGAGTGACGCGCTCATGATGCAGGTATATGCCGCCACCGTGATTGCAGTCACCCGCTGGGAGCCTCGCATCCAGATCACCGGCACTCGTCGCACTGTTAACGCCAAGCAGCCAGGCGCCGTTGTTATCGAGCTAATCGGAAAAACCGCAGCGAGCGAACCGCTGAGCATAGGGGTACCCATTGCATGAGCACGCCCATCGACCTCTCCAAGCTGCCCGCTCCGACGATTATCGACCCGCTCGACTTTGAGCAGTTATTCGAAGAGCGCAAGGCACGGCTAATCGAGCTAACGCCCGAAGCTGAGCGCGAAGAGCTAGCAGAAACCCTGCAGCTAGAAAGCGAGCCCCTGGTCAAATTCCTGCAAGAGTCCGCCTACCGCGAACTGATTTTAAGGCAGCGCCACAATGAGCGCGCCCGCGCGCTAATGCTCGCCTACGCCGAAGGCCCTGAGCTGGATCACATCGGTGTCACCTACTACATGACCGAGCGACTCACCCTGCAGGCAGCCGACCCCGACGCCACGCCGCCGGTGGAGGCGGTCATGGAAAGCGACCCCGACTACCTGCGCCGCATCCTGCTGGCACATGACGCATTCAGCACCGCCGGTGGCCGCAACGCATACCGCTACTACGCGCTAGGCGCTGACCCGCAAGCTAAGGACGCCGACGCCATACGCCCGCTGGCGGGATTGGTTCAGGTCTACGTGCTATCCCGTGAAGACGATGGCGAAGCATCGCCCGCACTAATTGCAGCGGTGGAAAGCGCCTTGAATGCCGATGACGTGCGCCCGCTAAGCGACACCGTGCGAGTCACAAGCGCAACGGTGTTGCCGTTTACAGTCACAGCCACGCTTGAGCTACGCAACGGCCCCGATGCCGATGTGGTGCGTGAAGAGGCCATCGCGGCCGCCCGTGATTACGTCAACCAGCGGCATGCCCTTGGCGAAGTGATCGTCGCGGGCGCGCTGGAATCCCGCCTCTACGTGCCCGGCGTCGAGCGCGTCATCATGGCGTCGCCGCTGCAGGACATTGGCGGCGATGCCAGCGAAGCGCCCTACTGCATCGCTATCGAGGTGGTAGTTAATGGCTAGCCTGCTTCCACCCAACGTCACGCCGCTAGAGCGCCGCATAGAAGCAAGCGATGCGCTGATCGAGCGGGCGGACGCGCCGTTAAACACCATTTGGAGTGCGCAAGATCAGCCCGCCGACATGCTGCCGTGGCTCGCCTGGGCGGTCGGCGTCGATGATTGGGATAGCCAGTGGGAAGAACAGCAAAAGCGCGACGCTATCGACGAAGCCATACCCATTCGACGCAAGCGCGGCACGGTGTGGGCAGTCAAACGCGCCCTGGAAGTGCTCGGCTATAGCGATGTTGAGCTACTTGAACACACCGGGCAGCGCGAAAAGTGGTTGGCTGCTGGTGGGCTGCTGCTAGACGGCAGCTGGACGCTAGACGGGCGCTCAATGCAGGTCGAAAACGCCCCGCGCGTAGTGACAACGCATTGGGCGCAATACGCCCTAGCGTTCAATATCAACGATGCCCCCTTTACAGCCCGCAGTCAGCGCCGCCTCCGCCGTCGTGTCGAAGCCGCCGCCCCGGTGCGCTCCGAGCTCATCGCCCTCATCTACCGCTACGCCACCGAGTTCGATGCGCGGATCTGGTTATCCGCTCCGCAAAATCGCATTAGCCAGCGCTATACCGGTTGCCGTGGCGAACAGGTGCACCGCGCACGGCTGCTTAGCGGCTGCTGGTCACTTAGCGGCGGCTACGTACCGCGCCTGCTCAACGACGCCAAACGCCTTGATGGTAGCTGGCAGCTCACCGGCCAATCACCCACCGGCGAGCCGCTAAATCATGGCTGGGGAGCGGTGGCCACGCGCGTCAAGCAGCGCGCCGCCATGGGGGTGCAGTCGCAAAGCCGCAACCACTGGGCACTCAACGAAGTAGAAGTCGACCGGCTCGACGGCACCTGGAAGCTAAACGAAGTGGTTGATGGCCATCGGATGCTAGACGGCAGTTGGCCACTTTCCGTTGGGCGACTCACCCAGCGCCGCCGCCCGCTGCTAAACGGTGCTCGCACCTTGGGCGGTATGCAAACCCTCGACAGCATCGGCACCACTGCCCGCGCGGTAATGCGTGACCGCCGCATCAAAACGGAGATCCGCCTGTGAGCGATGTTATACCAGCCAACAAACAGTTTCGCGCCAAAGTCGCCGCCGCCGTGGCAGCGGGAACCGCGCCGCCCAGCATTACCCATGCCGCGTGGGGCACCAACGGCGACCCGGCTAGCGATGACGATCAAGCCCTCGGTAGCGAAGTACACCGCCAGCCGGTGGATAGCGCAACCGCACAAGACGCGCTGCTAACCGTGCTTGCCACACTTCGCGGCGCTGACGTAGAGGGCTACGCCGTTCGCGAGATCGCCATTATTGACAGCGATGGCGACCTCGCTGGCCGTCGCGCATTCCGCCCGCTTGAGTTGGAGCCGGGTACCGAAATCGAAACCACCCTAACCCTGCAGTTTTAAGGAGGCATCATGGCCGACTACCTAATCCCAGGCGCTGAGCCCGGCTTCAGCGAAGAGCTGCGAGCCATTACTGAAGCTGACCCCGCTCACCCGGACACCTGGAATCCTCAGAACCTAGCGCTACTGAAAAACGACCACTGGCTTCGTGCCAAGATCCTAGAAACCCAAGGGCAAGTGGAAGACATTCTCGGCAGCGACCCGATTAACCTATCGGATCGTCTTGACGCACTGGTCGAATACGGCGCTCAGCGCGTATTCGTTGAGCGCCGCGAGCAGGTGCCGACGTTTGTCGTCACCAGTGCCGTGGGCGGTGATGACTCTATCGACCTAGAAAGCACCGACGGTATTCAGGCTGGCCAGCATTACTTCATCAATGATGCCAGTAATGTGCAGATAGTCCGCGTCGCTGAGGTTCTATCGGGGCAGCGCATCACTCTGACCACCGTCCTGACCAGCACCGTTGCTAGCGGGTCAACGCTGAGCCGCATTGCGCCTAGCGATTACGCCACGCCAGAGCTGAGCGATATGGATCGCGGTGCCTACTTGTACGCCCAGGGTGAAAGCCTGAGCGCCCGCTACTGGACGGGTAGCGCCTGGCAGAACCTGAACCAGCGCGCCGACGGAAGCTGGGACATACCCAGTAATATCACCCGCGTTCGTGTTAGCGGCAGCGTGAGTCGCGTGGCCGTGATTACAGCGCTACCTATTGGGGTAACACGCCGCCCTGAGAACGTGAGCCCAGCAGAAGGCGCTACCGGCGTGACCGCGACGCCCACGCTAACCGGGGGCGCCTATTATCCGCTGTATGGCGTGCCGCAAGAGCGCCGCCGTTTTTGGGTATTTGAGGCCGGTGGCGACGCACCCATTTATGAGGCCGATGAAACGCCCGCAGGCGACACGCCGGTCGTATCGCATACGGTGGCCACGCCCATCAGCATTGGCGCCAATCATGAATGGCAATACCAAGATCGCAACGTCGAAGGCGAGTGGGGGCAGCGCTCACCGCGCACGCGCTTTGGTACCGCCAGCACCTATGTGGACGCGCCGAGCGTTACCTCACCACTAGACGCCGCAACGGGCATCCCAGAGCAGCCGGTCATCGAGCTATCAGCGTTCAGCGTGGTAAATGGCAGTGACACGCATGCGGCTACATCGCTGCGAGTGAAGGACGACACCGGTGCCGTCGTTTACCTGCTCGACCGCTCCACTAGCCAGCTGAACAGTGTCACCATTCCCGAGGGCATTTTGCAGCCGGGTGAGCGCACCTACACCATCGAGCCACGCCACCACGGGGCCACTTACGGGGATTCAGCCTGGGGCGCGGCCATCAGCGTGACCACGGCGGCTAGCTTCGTGCCTGATTTTGAGAGCGAGATCGGCGCACCTTACGGCGGCGGGTACGTCGCGGGAACCATCGTTTCGGATTACGACGGCCAAACCTACGGCCTGATCGTCTCGGACGGTGGCGGCGATAGCGTGCAAGTGGGCGATGGCACCATGAATTGGCGCACGTCACGCACATCAGTAACGACCACCAATGGCGTGCCACCGATGACGCTAGCGGACGGTCGAGCCAATCACAATGCGATTCTAGCGGTAGGCAATCTGAACGCCTTCCCTGCCTTCAAGTGGATCGAGGATAACTGCAACGCAGGCGCGGGGCTTAATGGACACACCGATTGGTACCTGCCAAGCCGCGATGAGCTGGAAATCATTTACCGAAACTTCAAGCCGACCACGCAAGACAACAGCACAAGCACGCGCACCACATCGGGTTTTGGTGGCGATGGCGCGGTGTTCGGTACCAACGCTAGCTCAATACCTGCCGGTACTGGCTACACCTTGTCAGCACCGTCGCAAACCGCTCAAGCCAGCTTTCAGGAAGGCGGTGCAGACGCCTTCGAGGCCAGTATCTACTGGTCAAGTACGGAGCGCGACGCCAGCTACGCCTGGTACCAGATCTTCTACAGTGGCCTTCAGGGCTACACCAACAAGGACAATAGCTACCGAGTGCGCGCCGTCCGGAGAATTGCCCTTTAACACTTCACCCTTTAACCCTTTAGGGCGGTGGTGACACCGCCCAGGACGATCAAGGCAAGGACGCAATGAAGGCCAAGGAAACGCCGATATACGCCACCACCTACCAGCTAGCCGAAATGCTGCTGAGGGTAACTCGCAATTTTCCACGCGACCTAAAACCAACGCTCGGGCAACGCATCATGGACACCAGCATGAACATGATATTGACCATTTACCGCGCCAATGCCGCGCGGGAAGGTCGCGCCGAGCTGGTCGAAAAAGTGCTGGAAGATCTGCAGGTGATCGAAATGGCGATACGGCTAGCGAGCGACCAGCACCTCATCAGTCGCAAACAGCATGGCCAGTTGATCGAGTTAACCGACTCCATCGGCCGCCAAGGCTACCGGTGGAGGCAAGACGCCCAGCGGCGCCAAGCGCCGCGCACCAACACCAGCAAAAGGTATGGCCAGAATGTGTAGAGCCAAGGCTGTACGCAGCGAGCCGATAATCTCGGACTGCTCCCGCAGCGATATGCAGCCGCAGGGCGCACGCAGCGAAAAGGAAAATACCAGTTTCACCGCGGTTCATGACGTCCCGTGGTGCGACGTGTCAGTGAGCAGCTTAACGAAGACGCCTTCGAGGCCAGTAACTACTGGTCAAGTACGGAGCGCGACGCCAGCAACGCCTGGAACCAGAACTTCAACAGTGGCAATCAGGGCAACAACAACAAGGACAATAGCAACCGAGTGCGCGCCGTCCGGAGATAATGATGCCTTTACCGCAGGCGAGGTGTTCAGGGCTTATTTTGACTGCCGTAAGAACAAGAGAAACACGGCTTCCCAATTAGCGTTTGAGGCGAAGTTAGAGCGCAATTTGATGCGCCTCACGCGCGAGCTAAACGACGGTAGCTACCAGATCGGGCGCTCCATCGCGTTCGTGGTTAGCTACCCCAAGTGGCGGGAGGTGTGGGCCGCGCAATTCCGCGACCGCGTCGCCCACCACCTCATGTACAACCGAATTGCTGAGCGCTTCTACCGCCGCTTTATTCACGACAGCTACGCCTGTATACCGGGGCGCGGTTCGCTCATGGGCGCGGATCGCATTCACCGCTTCATGCGGCAGGCCACCGAGAACTGGCAGAAGTCCGCCCACTTCCTGCAGGCGGATCTCTCTAACTTCTTTGTCAGTATCAACAAAGAGGTGCTTTACGCTCGCCTATGCGATCAGGTGCCCGAATCCGTCACGCGCACCCTAATCAGGCAAATACTGTTTCACGACACCACGCAAAACCCGATCATCAATAGTCCAGCCTGGAAGTTTCGGCACGTACCCCAGCATAAAAGCCTGTTCAATAGCGGCGGCAAGGGGCTGCCGATAGGCAACCTTAGTAGCCAGTTTTTTGCCAACGTCCATTTGGATGCGCTCGATCAGTTCGTCAAGCGAGAGCTAGGAGTCCGATGGTACGGGCGCTACGTCGATGACGTGGTGATGATTGATCACGACCCGAAAAAGCTAAACCGCGCCTTTGAGGCCATGCAGGCGTTTGCCAGCGAACAGTTAGACCTGCAGTTCCACCCCAACAAGACCCAGCGCAATAGCGTTTATCGCGGCATCAACTTTTGTGGCTACGTCATGAAACCGTACCGCCGCTACGTTCGCCGCCGCTCCACTAATGCCATGAAAGAAGTGGCGCACAGCGCAGAGCGCTACACCAACCCTGAAGCCTGGGCGGCCAGAATGAACAGCTACCTAGGCCTGTGCCAGCACGCCAATACCTACCGGCTGCGAAAGCAGCTAGCTATCGACACCGGTGCAACCTTCGGTGCCGGGCTCGATAAGGTCATCACCCGCAAAACCAAGAGGAACGCCGCATGAGTATCAAGCACGTAACCGCCTACTACGTAGACGCCAAAGATGGACGCCCGGCCAGTGAAGCGCCGTTGCGCCACGGCCCAGCCCTGCCCAGCGACGCGCTAACCGTCACGGCAGTCGACCGCCGCGAGAGCCCTTCGCTCATCGTCGGCACGCTGCCAGCCAGTATCCCGCTAACGCCGGGCATGCAGCTCATCGAAGAAGCGGAATACACCGCCCGCGTTAACGACATCGAGCAATGGCGGGAAAGCAACGCACAGCGAGAGCTGGAAAAGAAACGCGAGGGAATGGTGGTTAGCGCATTTCAGGCCTTCGCCGCACTGGATGCCGCCGGGTATCTCGACCAGGTCGAGGCCATGATGGCCGACCCCGAAACCCCGCGTGTGCATCGCCTGGCATTCCAAAAAGCCCAAGAGTTCCGCCGCACCGCTGACACGGTAGCCGCATGGAAAGAACGCTTAGAACTGACCGACCACCAGGTCGATGAGCTGTTCGAGCACGCCGCCACCATCGTGGCGTAATGTCAATGCCCAGGCCCGCCGCCCGGCGGGCTATCCCTCCCTGTCAAGTCTCTTTGGTACCAATGAAGCCTATTGGGCGCTTGTTGGCACCACTCCGCACAACGCCCAACACTACCCTCCCGCGCGTAAGCCAATCACGATGGCACCACTAGCACCACCAATTAACCCCGCTTGAACCTGCGCAGGAGACAAGCACACATGGCTGATTATCATCACGGCGTCCGCGTCGTTGAAATTAACGAAGGCACACGACCCATTCGCACCGTGTCCACGGCTGTTATAGGCCTGATCGGCACAGCACCCAATGCCAGCCCCGGCACGGCGGCGGCCGTCACCGTGAACGGCAGTGCCGAAAACGGGAACATCACCTACACCGCCAAAACAAAGGGCATTGCGGGAAACGGCATCCGCATCACTCACGCAGCACCCAGCGAGCCGTCCGCGCCGATTAGCGTGTCAGTGGATCAAAAGCACATCACCGTAGCGCTGGCGACCGATGCCGAGGGCGCAATCCTCAGCACTGCCGATGAAGTCGCCACCGCGATTGCTGCAGAAACGGCAGCCGCCGCCCTGGTCACGGTAGCCGCCGAAGGCGACGGCCAAGGCACGGTGGCCACCGCATCGCGGGCAAGTCTCACCGGCGGCACCGACGAACCCTTCCCACTAAATGAGCCGGTGCTGGTCACTAATATTTATACCGCCATCGGCCAAGCCGGTGCCGGTGGCACACTGCGTCGTGCGCTAAGCACCATCGTGGAAGAAACCAAGGCGATGATTGTCATCGTCCGCGTAGAAGAAGGGGAAGATGCCGAAAAAACCACTGCCAACGTCATTGGCGGCGTGGATCAAGTCACCGGCAAAAAGACCGGCATCCAAGCGTTCACGGCTGCGGAAACCAAGTTTGGTGTTAAGCCCCGCATCTTCGGCGCGCCGGATCTCGACACCCAAGCGGTCACCGCCGCCTTCGGTGGCATCGCTCGCCAGCTGCGCGGCTTCCTCTACGCCTTCGCTCACGGCTGCGAAACCAAAGAAGACGCCCGCATGTACCGCGAGAACTTCGGTGATCGGGAAATCATGATCATTTGGCCGAACTGGCAGGCGTTTGACGTTGATGCCGAAGAAACCCGCCCGCTGCCTGCCGTCGCCAAAGCGCTTGGCCACCGTGCCCGCCTGGATAACGAAATTGGCTGGCATAAGACGCTGTCCAACATGCCGGTTAACGGCGTCACCGGCATTACCAAAGAGCTGTCCTGGGATCTGCAAGACCCTGCCACCGACGCGGGCTATCTCAACGAAGCCGATGTAACCACGCTGATCCGCAAAGAAGGCTTCCGCTTCTGGGGTTCTCGCACCTGCTCGGCAGATCCGCTTTTCGCGTTCGAGTCCTACACCCGCACCGCCCAAGTGCTGGCGGACACCATTGCGGAGGCGCACTTCTGGGCAGTCGATAAGCCCATGCACCCCAGCTTGGTACGCGACATCATCGAAGGCATCAACGCCAAATTCCGCGAGCTAACCCGCAAGGGCTACATCCTCGGCGGCTCCGCTTGGTTCGATGAAGAGCTGAATACGCCAGAAGTGCTCAAGAGCGGCAAGCTCTACATCGACTACGACTACACGCCGGTACCGCCGCTAGAAAACCTCATGTTCCAGCAGCGCATCACCGACCGTTATTTGGTTGATTTTGCCGCCCGCATCACCGAATAAGCCGCCAAGCGTTAGGCGCTAACAGGAGCAAGCCCAATGGCACTACCTCACATCCTCAGAGATTTTAATTTGTTCGGCGATGGCAATAACTGGCAAGGCCAGATCCCCGAGCTAACGCTGCCGGAACTCGCACGCCGCATGGTCGAGTACGAAGGCGGCGGCATGGACGGCCCGATTGAAGTCGACCACGGCAATGAGCTGCAAACGTTCGAATGGACAGCGGGCGGCATGATCGTCGATATCTTCGACACCTACGGCAGCCCTATCCACGATGCCGCGATGCTACGCATGACCGGCTCTTATGAATCCGATGAAGACGGCGGGATTATTCCTGTCGAGATCGTCATGCGCGGCCGTCACAAAAACATCAACCTGGGCGATGCCAGCAAAGGCGACAACAACCAGATCAGCGTCACCACCACGCTTTCGTACTTCAAGTTGACGGTAGACGGCGAAGAGGTCATTGAGCGCGACGTACCCGGCTACGTGTTCAAAGTGCGCGGCACCGACCGCCTCGCCGAACGTCGCGGCGCGCTCGGCGTATAACCCACCACACACTCCCATAGCGGCCCCAAACGGGGCCATTTGCAACGATCAAAAGAGACCCAACGATGACCGATAAAACTGAATCCCAAAGCACCGAAACCAACGCCAACGAAGTGACCGTTGTAGGTGGCACAGCCCCCGGCGTGCCAACCAAGCTGATTGAGCTAGACACCCCCATTCAGCGCGGCAAAACCACCGTTAACGAAATCACCGTGCGCAAACCGTTAAGCGGCGCCCTTCGCGGCGTCGCGCTGGTGGATCTGCTAAACATGGATACCCGCAGCCTGCAAAAGGTGTTGCCGCGCATCACTGAACCGGCGCTCACCGAAGGTGATTGCCGCGACCTCGACCCCGCCGACCTGCTGCAGCTAGGCACAGCGGTCTCCAATTTTTTGTTGGGCAAGCGGGCCGAAGGGTAGCGCCCAGCCTGCCCAATGACGTTGAAGAGGCGATGGCCGATATCGCCTTTATCTTCCATTGGGCGCCCACCGCCATGGATGGCATGGAACTGGAAGAGCTAGCCCGCTGGCGAGAAAAAGCCCGAGAGCGCAACACGCCTAAAAAGCGCGGGCGATAACCCCATAAGCCCCTTCGTTGGGGCTTTTTGCTGCAGGAGGCCGCATGGCCCGCAACCTAAACCTAAGCGTCACCTTACAGGCCATCAACAAGGCCACCGGCCCCCTTCGGCAAATCATGGAAGGTTCGCGCGGTGCCGGTGGAGCCATCCGCGAAACCCGCGACCACCTGCGCAGCCTGGAAGACCAGCAGAAAAAGCTGACGGCGTTCCGCGATATGTCGCGCCAAAGCCATGCCACCCGCCGCTCGTTGATGGACAAGCGCGAAGAGCTAAGGCGCATCACCCAAGAGCTGGAAAGCACCACCGGCCCCACCCGGCGGCTCACCCAGCAGCAAAAAAACGCCCAGCGAGAAGTCGATAAGCTCAGCGGCGAATACCGCCAAAACCGGGACCGTGTTCGCGAGCTAGCCCGTGAACTACCCGCCGGTGCCGAAGGCGCGCGCGGGTTCAAGCAGCAGCAAGAAGCCCTCGCCACTCAAATCGAAGCCACTAACCGCCGCCTTGCCAGCCAGCAAGACGCCCTTCGCCGCCTGGGTGAAGCCAACGTGGGCGGGCGTTTTAACGCCATGTCTGGCGAAATACGCCGATTTACGCGAAACGTCACTATCGCGGGCGGCATCGCGACCGGCTCTATTTTTGCCCTCAGTAGCAGCACCGCCAGCCTCGGTGACGATGTCGCCAAAACCGCCGATAAAATGGGCATTGGCACCACCGAGTTGCAGCAACTGCAATACGCTGCCGAACGCGCAGGCGTGGGCACCGACGGACTCAATAGCAGCATGCAGCGCATGGTTCGCCGCATCGGGCGCGCCGCAAACGGAACCGGCGCGGCAGTGGGGCCATTAGAGCAGCTAGGGCTATCGGCCCAAGAGCTGAATAACATGCGACCCGAGCAATCCGTGGCGGCTATTGCCGACGCGCTAGAGAGCGTCGAAAACCACGGCGACAAAATCGCCATCATGAGCGGCATCATGGGTAACAGCGGCGAAGCCATGATCAACATGTTGCGCGGCGGCAGTGACGAGCTAGCAGCGTTGATGGCTGAGGGGCTTGATACCGGCAATGTGCTAAGTGAAGAGGCGGCGCGAGGCGCCGAGGATTTTCAAGACGCCCTTCTGGATTCGCAATACGCAGTAAAGGGGCTGAAAAACACCATTGGCGCCGAGCTAATGCCCGCCGTAACCGATGTGATGCGTGCCTTTGTAGGCTGGATGCGCGAAAACCGCGAACAGGTGCAAGCCTTTGCGCGGGCGTTTGGCGAGCGCCTGAAAAACGCCGTGCCGATCCTAATCGACCTCGCCACCGGCGCCGCTGGCATGGCCAGCAGTATTGCCGATATCGTCACCCGCACCGCCGATATGGTGGGCGGGTTCGACAACCTCGCCATGGTCGTGGGCGCCCTGTTTGCCGCCAAGATGATCGCCAGCATCGTCATGTTTGGCGTCAGCCTGTTCAAAGCAGGCGGTGCCATTATCGCCCTGGCGAAAACGCTGCCCGCGCTCGGCTTGGGCATTAAGGCTATCGGCGCGCTAATGATGGCCACACCCATCGGCTGGCTAATGGCAGGCATCGC
The DNA here is from genome assembly GCF_044809155.1 of Vreelandella venusta. Lineage (GTDB taxonomy): Bacteria > Pseudomonadota > Gammaproteobacteria > Pseudomonadales > Halomonadaceae > Vreelandella > Vreelandella venusta_B. Next base: position 417,457 of record NZ_CP085241.1, on the reverse strand, counting down.
CGCCGTCGCCGGTGCCGCCTACCTCATCTACAGAAACTGGGAGCCAATCAAAGAGTTTTTCGGCGGCCTGTGGCAGCAAGTTAGGGACGCCTTCGGCGAAGGTATCGGCGGCGTTACCCGTCTGCTGGTCAACTGGTCACCCCTCGGCCTGCTGTGGCGCGGCCTATCGTCGGCACTAGGCCGCCTGGGTATCGAGCTACCTGCATCGCTCACCGAGCTAGGCGCCAAGATGATCGCGGGGCTAGTGAGCGGCATTACCAGCGCCGCCGCCACCGCCCGCCAGGCAGCGGGTAGGGTGTGGGCAGAAATCAGCGCCGCCTTTAGCGAGGGTATCGGCGGCATTGCTCGCCTGCTGGTCAACTGGTCACCCCTCGGGCTGCTATGGCGCAGCATATCCGCCGGCCTTTCATTGCTGGGCGTTGAGTTGCCTGCAACGCTCACCGCGCTGGGTGGCAGTATTATCAGCGGCATTGTCAATGGTATCACCGGCAAGCTCGGCGACCTGCGCGACAGCATCACCGGCGCCGCGAGCAGTGCCGTCGGCTGGTTTAAAGAGCGCCTGGGCATCAACTCCCCAAGCCGTGTGTTTGCCGGGTTCGGTGACAACATCATCGGCGGCATTGTTGAAGGCGTAACCGGAAAGTTAGGCGAACTGCGCGACAGCATCACCGGTGCCGCGAGCAGCGCTGTTGGCTGGTTTAAGGATCGGCTCGGCATTAACTCCCCTAGCCGCGTGTTTGCTGGCTTTGGCAACAACATCACCGAAGGCCTGGCCAACGGCATTGCAGACGATGCCGACACGCCGCTCAGGCAGGTGGACGGCCTCACGAAGCGGATGCGCGACGCTGCAGCGGGGCTAATGCTAACCGCTGGCATTGCATCACCCGCCATGGCGCTAGACGTTCAGCGGCCTGATTTGCCCGAGCTGCCGGGGATTGCTGCCCGCGTTGAAAATCCCGCACTACCCACGATGGGGGCTATTGGTATCGAGCGCCCAGAGCTGCCGCACCTGGGCGCTCTGCGCATCGATGAGAGCAGCGCCCAGATAGATACCCGCCCAGCGCTGCAAAACGATAGTGCAGCTAGCGGCGGACTGGTGATTCATGGCGGCATCAACATCGAGGTGCACGCCGCGCCCGGCATGGATGAGCAAGCGCTGGCACGGCTGGTCAATGAGCAGGTTCAACGCGCCCTACAAGATGCCGATCGCCGCGCATCAGCTGCGCGCCGCCGCAACTTCCACGATAACGACTGAGGTCAATGAATATGATGATGAGCTACGGAATGTTCGTGTTCGGCCTAAACAGCGCGGCCTATCAAGAGTTGCAGCGCCAAACCAGCTGGCGTCACGCCAGCCAGAGCCGCGTGAATGCGCGGCCCACCCATCAGTTCCTTGGCCCTGGTGACGACACCATAAGCCTGACTGGCACCCTGCTGCCCATGTTCACCGGCGGTCAACAAAACCTAGATATGCTTCGCGCCCTGGCGGATCAGGGGCAAGCGTGGCCGCTGATCGAGGGCACCGGCACTTACTACGGCATGTACACCATCACCAGTCTAAGAGAGCGCAAAAGCGAATTTTTCCGCGATGGTGCCGCTAAGCAAATCGAGTTCGACCTGCAGCTAACCCGCATTGATGAGGGGCGAACCGAGCTGCTCGGCGTGCTAGAAGGCAGCGCCCTGCGCGCAATCACTGGGGCACTGGCATGAGCATGCAACCGGACTACCGCATTACGCTGCAGGGGCAAACCATTAGCCCCGAGTTTCGCGCCCGCCTCGGATCGCTCACGCTGCACGACAGGCGAGGCATGCAGGCCGACCAGCTCGACATCACGCTAACCGACGATGACGGCATGCTGGATATACCGCCCACCGGTGCCGAGATCGTCCTGGCCATCGGCTGGAAAGGCCAGCCGCTCATCGAGCGCGGCACGTTCACCGTCGATGAGGTCGAGCACACCGGCGCACCGGATACGCTCAGCATCCGCGCATCCAGTGCCGATATGCGCCAAGGGCTGCCGGGCAAGCGGACGCAAAGCTGGGACGGCGTCACCGTCCGCGACATTATTGAAACCATCGCCGCTCGCCACGGCCTCACACCCAGCACTGGCGTTTCCATCGCAGGCGTTCGCATTGAGCACATCGACCAAACCGACGAAAGCGACCTGCACTTCCTCACGCGCCTGGCGGAACGCTTCGACGCGGTGGCCACCGTCAAAAGCGGCAACCTGATCTTCGTGCCCATGGGCCAAGCCACCACCGCTAGCGGGCTAGAGATCCCACCCATCCAGCTTCGCCGCCAAAGCGGCGACCAGCACCGCTACATGCTGGCAGAGCGCGACGCCTTCACCGGTGTTACCGCCCAATGGTATGAACGCGACGAGGCCGAACGCCTCACCGTCACCGTGGGCGACCCCGAAAACACCCAGCAGCTACGCCACACCTACGCAAGCGAAGAAGAAGCGCTAGAAGCCGCCCAGGCCGAATGGCAGCGCTTGCAACGCGGCACCGCCTATTTCAGCATTACCCAGGCAGTAGGCGACCCCGAGATATTCCCAGAAACGCCAGTATGGGTAATTGGCTGGAAGCCCCAGATTGACGCAACGCCCTGGATAATCACCGAGGTAACCCATAACCTCACAGAAAGCAGCTACACCACCGCCCTACAGCTAGAAACCCGCCAAGGCAGCCCCACTGCACCTAATTAGCGCTTGGAAAAAGAGCAAAGCGGCAGGGTGGTGGTGGATGTTTGGGCGAGCAATGTTATAAAGGGGCCTTAGAAAAGCGGCATACAAGGGATGGGCATGATCAAGAAGCTAGCAATATGCGCAGCGGCGATGACATTGGTAGGGTGTGGCCCTTCGCTGGAAATGAGCGAAGACCAGCAGCGCTTTGTAGATATCGTAGAAGGCTCAAAAGATGACTACTCCGATGCGGAAAACAGCATTCAGAAATCAGCAGCTAGGGAGCGGCGAGCTGAAAGGCTTTGCGCCCACTTCGCCGATGGGCTAGAAGTCAACGGCTGGCAGGGCGAGATTGATAGCATAAACAGAACAATGACAGGTGATGCTGGCGTAGAGTTAGTCGTGGCCAAAAATCTAACATTAAAGACAGCCAGCAGTTCACTCACGTTCAATAACGACACCCAGAGAACGCTTATCTCAGAGGAAAGCCCGTTATTTAGAGCCGTATCAGAGCTTAAAGGCGGCGATACAGTGCAGTTTAGCGGGGCTTTTTTAAGAGGCAGTGAAAGAGATTGCTTGCTAGAACTCAGCGTAACGGAGTCGGGAAGCATGAGAATGCCTGAGTTCATGTTTAATTTTAGCAAGATAGAAAAAGTAGGCGGGTAACCTGCAGGTGAAGCTATAAAGCAGCATAAAAGCCCCGCTTAGTGCGGGGCTTCTTCGACTACGGCAGCCAGTGAATGGCCAGCCTCACAAGGGCAGTCAGCAGCGATAAAGCGACAACGCCCAAGATCACGTTGCCCAGCATTGGGCGGCGCTCTATCCAGCGAATAAGCCGCATCCTCATAGCGCCTCATCCATCGCAACACGCGCCTGGTGAACAACAACGCCTCGCACCATCCGCGCGGTGGCCATCAGCCCGCTGCCTCCATTGGGTGGCAAAAGCCGGTACCGAGACCCCACGCGAAACGTCTTGTAAAGGTGTAGCGCGTCGTCCATTTCCACCACCACCAAATCATCGTGGCCCAGGCTGCGCGACTCATCCACCACTAGCACATCGCCTTCAATCACCGCGCCATGCACGCCCGCCTCCGCCCCCACTTCAACCGCAAAACAGCTAGGCGACATTGAAGAGAAAGGCGAACGGCTAAGCGCGGGGTGGTCAATGCCAATAGCAAGCGGCCCCAGATACGTTAATCGCATGTTGTAAGCCTTATGGGCGCTCTGGAAGCTCGCCGCTTTCTAGCAGATCATAAAAAGCCATCTCGTCTAAAACGGTGGTCCCCCGTTCCTCTGCTTGAGCTTGTTTCGAAGGTGCTGCCTTTGGGCCGACGCAAAGAAAATCCAGCGCTTTTGTGACGCGCGTCCGCACGATCATGCCTTCTTCAGTAGCCTGTTCTTCAAGATCGGCACGCTTGTCCTTAGGAAATCCGGTAAACAAAATTTCCATTGGCTTATCATAGGTAACTGGGTTGCGGGGCTCTGGCATATCAGCACTACCTCGCAGCAAGTGCTCGCCTTCACTAAAAGCGACAATGCGATCTTTACGGAAGGTGCGAGTATCGCGGCGATCAAGGCAAAAGCCTTTTATATAAGCGCCTTCCTCTTTCCAGCTGGTAAGCGTGCGCTGAGTGAGGCCACCGTTAAAGTCTTCATAAGTAAAGCGCAAGGTGTTGGGTGGCAGCTCCTCTTTGCTAGCTGGCTCTGGCTCTGGCTCTGGCTCTGGCTCTGGCTCTGGCTCTGGCTCTGGCTCTGGCTCTGAATTTTGCAGCGGCTGTGTTGCAAGTGCCAAGAGGGCATTTTGCTTAGCAGCCCGCCGCGAAATCCATAGAGGAAGAACCAGAGGAATGAGAACAGTGATGCCACTAAGCGCGCCGGTAACACCTAATGGCTCGCCTTCTGCATCGGAAAGCCCGAGCATGCTGCCCGCAAGCATTGAGCCGCCCAGAACCGCTAAAGGTGACAAGAGCGCTGCTGATAAGTGACGCCACCACCATGGCCTACCGTTAATCTTCATTGATTTAGTAAGCAGAAACCAAAAGGCTGCGCAGATAGCAAAGCCGATAGCGACCGCAAAAGCGTCCATTCCCTTCTCCCTGTCGTTTTTATTCCTAGAGCACCTGCCCCAGGTTCACCAAACACCGGCCCAGCACTTCTACGAACTGCTTTTGCTCCGGTGCAATCAACTCTTTGTCGTAGCGGGGGTTGTCGCTAATCAGCAGCCACCCGCCGCCCGCTACGCGTTGCATGCGCTTAATGCGGCGCTCACCATCCATCAGAATCAGGTACACGCCTTCGCGGCTAGGGTCGCGCTGAGTGAAATCCACAAACACATAATCGCCATCGTCAATGGTGCCCACCATCGAATCGCCGCGCGCCCGCACCCATGCGCCCGAATCAGAAGGCAGCTTTAGCTCGCTTAGAACGGTTCTATCCATGTGGAAGTAGCCCAGCACCGGCTCCCCTTCAAAGCTGCGCCCGCTACCCGCTGCACACTCCACGTCATACATCGGGATAGACGCAACGTTGGGATCGTTCATGCGCTGGTTGAGGTAGGCGGCTTGATCTTCTGCAGTTGCAGAATGGTTATTTTTGCTTGAATTAAATCGCTCGCCGCTTCCGTCTGAAAACGAATTATTCGAACGAAAGCCATCCGAGCGTGTACCCGAAAAAAGGTAGTTAACGTCGACGCCCAAGGCCCTTAGCTTTTGAAGGTAATAGGCGTCAGGCGCCCTCTTATCAGTCTCGTAGTTATATTGGGCTACCTTTTTGACGCCGCCAGCCTCGCCGAACGCCTCTTGAGACATCCCAAGCCTAACCCTCTCTTCTTTAAGTCGACTGCCGAAGCTATTCACGTAAAGATCCTTTTAGGAGTTGACGTATTCACGTTTGTGAATCATCATTCTCGTATGTATACAGACCGATAAGACCCTTTAGAGGAAGCCTAACTCATGACGCTATTGAACGCCACGAAGGCCACTCATCCGAGTGCACAGCCTTCCAATAACAAAACAACTCAAGTGCTCGTGCGTGTTACTCCGAACGTTAGGGCTGAGCTGGAAAGCATTGCAGAGCTAGAGCAGCGCTCCTTGTCTGCGGCAACGCGAATCATGATTGAGCGAGGCCTAAGCCAGTACCAGCAAGAAACACTCATCGCTGATTAACTCCCGTTGTTTGTGACGCCGCATAAGGAACCAAGCCATGCACCAAGATACTCGTCGCATCCGCTCTCGCTACTCAGCCGTCAATCTCGACGACTACGAAGCCAAGCTCATTGATGCCCTGGTGGATTACACCGGGATGTCCAAAGCCACCCTGCTACGCCAGCTGATTCTTAAAGAGGCGCTAGAAACACTAGGCGTTAGCGACATCGTTAACGGCAGTGTGGATCAGCGCGCCTCTTAATGGCAGGTACACAAAAGGCCCAAAAGGAGCACCCAAAATGGCCGAAGAGATCCACCTGGCGCTAGATGACGAATTGGAGCGAACGCTAGAGGCGGTGCGACACCAGCAAGGCCTTGAAACAAAAGATCAAGCTGCCGAATGGCTGTTGCGCCGCCGAATGAGAAAAGGCGTGGGAAACCTCACCGGCAGAGGTAGAGCGCTTTACGAAGTAAGGGGGCGAAGTGACTGAGCAAACCGACGCGCTAAGCCGGTTGCGATTCGACTGCCCCCACTGTGGGGCACACATGAAAGTGCGGACTTCGAAGACGCATTTACCTGTGTTCAGAGAGCTTTACCTGCACTGCAGTAACGATTTTGAGTGCGGGTACCGCTGCAAAGCCGACCTAAACGTAACCGAAACGCTAGCACCCAGCCGCACGCCAAACCCGGACATCAGCGTAAAAACGTCCTCATGGTTGATGCAGCAAGTGCGATTAGACCTAACCGAAAAGGAACCTAAAAAATGAACGTATTGCCAATCAACTCAGCAAAAGCCCCCTTCGATATCGCTACCGAGCTGCTGTGGTCGCACCGCCGCGACAGCCGCGCCGAAGCGCTGCGTATCACCATCGGCACTCTGGTGAATGACTACGGGCACAGCGAAGCCACCGCCGAGCTAGCCGCCATGCAGGCGTTTGCCGACCTCGATAGCGTCAATACAGGCGTTTCCATTGATATGGATAACAGCACATCCAGCGTGGTGGTGTTGCGCCAAGGTAACGGCGTGCCGGTGATGCTCACCGTGCGTGACCTAGATCGCATCCTACGCCAAGCCCGCCGCGAAAACATGATTCAGGTAGTAGATGCCGATACCCGCCGCCCGCTGGTTCTCGACGTTGCCGACGCCATCCACTGAGGTGCTGACCATGACCAATGTAACGCCACTCCCCGCCCGCCAAGCGCCCCGCGTCCAGCCAGATCGCGCGGGCTTTGGCGAACTCCGCGCCGAGCTGCATGGCCGTGCGGCGGATCAAGATCTTATCGAGGTGTGGGCGGGCCTGCCCTTTGCTGAGCGCCGCCTTGTGCTGAAAAGTGCCGGGCTGCCGGTAGACGCTACCCAGCAGATCAGCCAGATGACCAAGCCCGAGCGGGCCGCCGTGCGCGCTGCCATTCACCGCATGAGCGACTACGCCACCGGCCTGAGAGACCAGCTACGCAACCGCACCCAGCACCCAAGCTGTGAACTCGCCAGTCACGCCCGCGCCGCGCTGGAAGAGGGGAACACCAAAGCCGCCATGCACTGGCTAAATCTGATCGAAAAGGGGGTGGCATGAACAACCCAATCATACCGATGAGCTTAGAAAACAAGCTGTGCCATGGTGAGAATGACTTTGCCGAAATGTGCGCCTGGAGTGACAACGTTAGGCAGCTTCGTCAGTTCGCTGAATTGATGACCGATCTAGCGGCTGACTGCGTGATAGAGCGCCGAAAGGGCGAAGCTAATATGGAACACGCATACGCCCGCGCCCGACTTAACGGGCATCGTGATTTAGCGCGCGAGCTGGTGGCCATGGTCGCTAGGCTCAGCGAGATGGAGCGCGAAGCCGCCCAACAGAAAGCGATATTTAAAGAAGAGTACGAACTGGCAAGGCAAGTGCATCTAGCTAGAGCGCGGGGTGGCGAATGAATGTTTCAACCACGATGGACGGCTTGTACGTCATCAAGGCGCGCTTCGATTACCTCGCCAAGCAGTTGGAGCAAGCGGGTTATCAGCAAGCCGCCGAAGAACTGAACCGCGAGTCTCACCGCTTCGGCTGTCAGCTTACGCAGCTAGATAGCGTCTTTGGTGACTACCGCGCTGATATTGCAAGCGCGCAAGAAAGTGAAGGGCAGGCCTCGCGTTCAGCAAAGGCCCCACGCGCTTCGCAGTTTTGCCATGGGGTGATGCTGCGGTGATGGAGGCTATTGAAAAGGCGTTTGCATACAGCTCAGGCACCCGGGATTGCCGCGAATTCATCGAAGAGCAGCTTTCCCCGCTGCCCTCGATTGCCGATCAGGTCGCCGATGGCTATGTCCACGTATCAAAGCGCCACGGACACGCCGCCGCCAACCGCTGGCTTCGGCGCAACGCGCAAGAGCTTATCGAGCCGTCCTTCGTGCTGGGCCGGTTTACTCCGATCCGCCCAGCACTCACCCGCGCGATGAATGCGTTAGTGAATCGCGGTTCAACCACCATTGAAGGGCTGCAGGCCGCAAGCCATTGGCTAAAGAGCGTCGAAAAGCGCCTAGCCATTGGCAGCCTAAATGCAACCCACGACGATGAAGCCCTGGTGAATCATGCCCAGGCACAAGCCGCCGCCATCGATAAAAAAGCGAGCCTCTTGATAGGCGATATTGCCAAGGTCAACCGCTTACAGCGCTTAGGCCTATTGCCCGCCACCGCGCCGCCGCGCATGGCCGCCAGTGGCCAGCCGCTCTCTGAGCAGTTTCGCGCCTATCAAGACGCTTGCGCCCGCCAGCGCAACCAGTTCACACCGCCGCCCTTTATCGGCAATTTCCGCTTTCAGCAGTGGCACTATTTGCGCCCGCTATCGCTAGCCGTGGCGCGCGTTCAGGCTATTGAGTTTGGCCGTACCAAGTGCAAGAGCCACGGTATAGCGCCCCCCAGCGACAAGCTTCCGGGCAAAACCCAGCTAGCGCGCCTGAGTTGTTCGCTCTGGTGGCGTCGTAAGCTGCGCCGCCAGTGTGGTCGTGCGGTCGAGCAGGTCATGCGTGAAGCCCACCGCGTGCACAAGCAAGCAGGTATCTACTGCAGTGATTTTACGGTGGAGCGCCGCCGCGCTCAGAAATTCCGCAACAACGCCCTGCTGGAGACCATGGAAGCCATCAACCAAGAGGGGCAGGTTTTCACGCTGGCAGAGCTAGCAGAGAAGGGGCTGGCGAATCCCGACCACCGCCGCGCCGAACTCATGCTGCGCATCAGCGACACCGAGGCCGAAGCCCGCCGCCTGGGGCATGCGGGCATGTTTTACACCATGACCACGCCATCAAAGTTTCACCCAGTTATCGCTAAAAACTGCGTGCGCAACCCTAAGTACCAAGGCGCAACACCCCGCGAGGCTCAGCAGTATTTGCAAGGGCTGTGGGCGAAGATTCGCGCCAAGCTAGCCCGCGACGATATCGGCGTTTATGGCATCCGCGTGGTAGAGCCGCACCACGACGGCACGCCGCATTGGCATCTACTGCTGTGGATGAAGCCGGAAGACCAGAAGACCGTCACCGACACGCTACGCGAGTACGCCGAAGAGGCGCACCCCGAAGAGCTATTCAATCGCTGGGGAAAAACAACCGCCCGCTTTGATGCTAAGAAAATCGACTACAGCAAAGGCACCGCCGCCGGTTACGTCGCTAAGTACATCAGCAAAAACATTAACGGCGAACAGTTCATGGATGCGGACAAATACGACCACTCCATGACCGACAGCGCGCCGCGTATTGAAGCGTGGGCAAGCGTGTGGGGCATTCGCCAGTTCCAGTTTCTGGGTCTGCCGTCCGTCACGGTATGGCGTGAAGTGCGCCGACTCACCGAGAAGCAAGACGCCATGCTGAAAGATTGGGAAGCCGCCACACGTCCGCACCCCTGCGCAGCACAGCGCTTTGCCCAGATCCGCAAGGCGGCCAGCGCTGGCCAGTGGGACCAGTTCCTACGCCTCATGGGCGGCCCGATGACAAAACGTAAAGACCAGCCGATAAAGCCGTGGGTAGAAACCAAGATGAACACCGGCCCCAACGTTGAGCAGTTCAGCCACGCAACCGGCGAATACTACGGCGCCGAAGCGGTGGTGGCCAAAGGCCGCTATGGCGAAGAGCAGAAAGTGACGTTTGGCCTAGTGGCCACCGGTCGTGCGGGTTTTTCTAGCGAGTACATGACCCGCGTTTATAAGTGGGAAGTGCGCCCGAAAGGCTCGCGCGCTGGGGGTGATTTTCAGGCTGGAGGCGAAGCCGAAAGCCCTTGGACTCGTGTCACTAACTGTACGCAGGGGCCAGATATTCAGCCCCGCGAGCCATCACCAGCAGAGCTAAAAGCCCAGCTCGAACGCTTCAAAGCGTGGCAGAGCTCAGAAATTTATCGAGTTGAACGCGATGCAGAGTACGAAGACGCCATCGCAGCAAGAGAAGCCGCGCGAATCCTGTTCGCGCCGGTACCTAAACGCGCCCAAAGCGAGGAAGACGAATACTTCCCGCCCGAGCTTTGTTGATAAAGGAGCATGTTATGCAGTGCAAATGCAGCGATACCGTCAAAGAAAAGCTAATGGAAGCAATAATCGAGCAGCTTCCAGAAGGCTACGAAGGGCTTGAGGTAACAGTCGGCGACTACGTTTTCCCCTTCACAAAAGATGGTATCGACCATCGTTACGCGGTGCCGGTCGAGATTGAATATCAGGCACCCAAGAAGCGCGGCGGCGGCATGACCACCAAGAGACAAAAGACTAGTGTGCTTTCTAAGTTTTGCCCGCATTGCGGAGAGCGCGCGGCACCGGAAGAAAAAGGTGGCGACGATGAATAGAGCAAGCCCGGTTGAAATGAGAAAGGCACTGGAAGCAGCCGAGGTCTACAGATCGGCCGGCATTCTTTTTGTGCCAATGCCGGTATTCAGAAAGGGAGAAAAGATCGCACGCCAAGTAGAGGCCTACGTGCGCCTTGCTGAAGCAGCGGATGAAGCGGAGCGCAGCAGCCATGGCTATTGATCCAAATTGGGTTCGTGAAAACCCCGAAGAGGCAGCGCGGCAAGTGGATGCAGAACCGTTCATGCGATCACCAAAGGCCTGCGTAAGCTGCAGGCAATATAAACACCTTGGCTATGACCAAGATGAGTATTGCCCTTTTGAAAACACTCATGCATTGCAGCAAAAGCCCAACAGAACACCGTATGGCCGATGCGATCGCCACCGCGTTGAGGTCTTCGCATCGCAAATCTGCAATTCACATGAATCAGATCCGCAAATTGAGTGCTTTGAAGTTAGCAATCGGCCAGAGCCTAGGGTGGCGATTCAGGAAGGCATGTATTTAGGGGGCGCTCAGTGAACGAAGTGAAAACAGCTAAAGGCGGCGCCTACGCCCGCCAAGCCGCGATGCTTTGCCAAGATCGCGCCTTTCAGCTCTACCTAGATCGCCGCCGTCGCGTGAAATTCCAGATTGCAGAGCAGGATCTGCCAGACGGCACCCATAACGAGGAAGATGCACGCGACTGGCTGTGCGCTGCCTGTAAAATCAGTAGCCGCGCCGAGCTGGATAGCAACCACCAGGCATGCCAAACGTTTCGCATGATCCGCAACCGCTTCAACCACTGGCGGGCAAGGAACAAGTCATGAGCCTACAAAACGTACTAGACTGCGAAGAGCTTAAAGCAATCACCGGATACCAGCGCCCCGCCGATGCGGCGCGCTGCCTGCGTGAGCAAGGCGTCGTTGTGTTCAATGGCCGCCGTGGCCCATGGACAACCATCGACCTGATTAACAAAGCGGGCGGCATTGAGGCCGCCCCAACAAAAGAGTTTAGCCCTAGCGAAATACTATGAAGACACGCCCGCGTAAGCACAGCCCCGATATACCTGCACATATCAACCAGCAAAAGCTCCCCAATGGAGTGTATTTTGATAAGCGCGGCCGGGGCCGGTGGTACGTTCAGTTTCGAGACGAAGCGGGCAAGTTGAAGACCGAGCGAATCGCCGGTGCCGATGCCACGCTGTCAGAACTTCACCGAATCATGGAGCAGCGCAGCGGCATAGATCGCCGCACACTGCGCTACCTGGCTAAACAGTTTCACGACTCCGCACAGCTCAAAGAGCTGGCCATAAAAACACAGCAGGATTACGAATACTGCCGCGCCGCACTGCTGGAAATACCCACCAAATTAAACAAGCCGCTGGGGGATCTGCCAACCGCGCAGTTCTCACCGGCGCTGGTTCAGCGGCTGGTAGACAAGATCGCCGCCGAAGGCACGCCATCCAAGGCAAATCACCTGCTGCGCTATTTGCGCCGCCTATTCCGCTGGGGAATAAATCGCGGCTACTGCGATAGCAACCCAGCCCAAGGCGTAGAGTCAGCCAAAGAGCGAAAACAGCGCCGCTTGCCCGAGCTAACCACTATCGCGCGGCTAGCCGAGTTCGCCCAGCAGCGCGGCCAGCGCACGCGCGGCGAAAAAGGCGCGTGCGCGCCCTACCTGTGGATGGTCATGGAGCTGGCATATATTTGCCGGTTGCGTGGTATCGAGGTCATCACGCTGAGCGATGCCAACAGCACGGCCGCTGGAGTAATGACCAACCGCCGCAAAGGGTCGCGGGATAATGTCGTTCGCTGGTACCCACGTCTAACCGCCGCATGGACAGCCGCCACCGAACGCCGCGCCGGGATCTGGAAAGCAAAAGGCAGGCCGGTTCCGATGCACCCAGAAAACCGCCCGCTGATCGTCGCCGCCGACGGTGGCGAGCTGAGAAAATCCAGCCTAGATACGGCATGGCAGCGCCTGATAAAGCTAGCAATCGAAGAGGGAATAATCACAGAAGAAGAGCGCTTCGGCCTTCACGACCTAAAGCGTCGCGGCATTACCGACACCAAAGGCACCCGCCACGAAAAGCAAGAAGCCAGCGGCCACCGCTCAGCGAGCATGATGGACACCTACGATCTAAGCGTTCCGCTGGTGAATCACCCCGGCGAAGAATGATCTATGTAAAGATCTATGCAAAACAAAAAAGGCCGCTCACTGAGCGGCCTTTTAATGTCTCTAACGCTTTGCTTTTCAACCACTTTAAGTGGTGCCGACACCAGGAGTCGAACCCGGGACCTACTGATTACAAGTCAGTTGCTCTACCAACTGAGCTATGTCGGCGCTTCGCATTTTCTTGAGAATTTGATGGGCTTGCTATTACACTAGCCGATCAACAAGAAATCTTGTTGGCAATGGCTGGGGTACCAGGATTCGAACCTGGGAATGCCGATACCAAAAACCGGTGCCTTACCACTTGGCGATACCCCAACGTTTGGTGGCCAGAGACGGAATCGAACCGCCGACACGGGGATTTTCAATCCCCTGCTCTACCAACTGAGCTATCTGGCCGCTGCCAACGGTGCGTATTAAACTAAAAAAGCCGCTTTTCGTCAACACCTTTGTGAAACTTTCTTTCTAGTCACACGGTTAGGGCTGGCTTGTTGCTGAGCGAAAAAGGGTAAAAGCCACGCCATCCGTGGCTTTTAGGGCCTTACGTCACCGGCGAGGCCACGTGGCATTGATCGTATTAAGCTTGTGAGGGCGGTACGTAGCCTTCTGCTTGGTCGGTTGTTTCGTTATTCAGGTAGCGCTGCATTTGATCCATTAAGTAAGCACGCGCTTCGGGTTCTAACATATTCAGGTGCTTCTCGTTGATGAGGCGCGTCTGTAGCGCCTGCCACTCTTCCCACGCCTGTTTGGAAACCGTGGCCTGGATCTCTTGGCCCTGTTTACCCGGAAGCGGTGGGAATGGCAGCGCGGGCAGCTCTTTTTGATACTTGCGGCAGAAAACCATCTGGCTCATTACGTGCTCCTATAGAGAAGTAGAGAAATGAAGGTCATAACACAACGCACATGCGAGGGGCATTAGCGTGACGGCCCTGGCGTTGGGTCTAGCGTAAACGGGGCAAGCTGGCTAAGCAGCGCTTTTACCGGTGCTGCTAAGCCTAGCGAAGGCGGATCGTTAACGTCATACCATACGCCTTTTTCTCTTATCCCCCCTAGCCTATCGCAAGTGACCGGCTGTGGCGTAATGGCTAGCCGAAAATGGCTAAAGGTATGAGTAAAAGTGGGAAGCGCTGAGTGGCGTGTTGGTGTAACCACATTATCGTCCAGCCAGTCATTCAGTGCTTGTGGGTGCTCAAACTGCGGCAGACTCCATAAACCTCCCCACAAACCGCTCGGTGGCCGCTGCTCTAACCATACCCGCCCCTCTCTATCGCGCAACATCAGCATAATGGTGTGACGTTGGGGCAGCGCTTTTTTAGGCTTGGATTCAGGGAAGCGCTGCGGCTCGCCTTGGGCGTAGGCACGGCAAACGTCGTTAAAGGGGCAGATCAAGCAGTCTGGCTTGCTGCGCTTACACAGCGTTGCGCCAAAATCCATCATTGCCTGGGTAAAATCAGCCAGTCGCGTATCAGGCGTGTAGTACTCGGCAAGTGACCATAGCTGACGCTCTACCGCAGGCTTGCCCGGCCATCCGGCAATGGCATGAAGGCGAGTCAGCGAGCGCTTTACGTTACCGTCTAAAATGGCGGCTCGCTGACCGGTGCTTTGAGCAATAATGGCACCTGCAGTAGAGCGTCCGATGCCGGGCAGCGCCATCAGCGTTTCAACACTGTCAGTAGGCAGCTCACCGCCGTATTCTTCCATCGCTACTTGGGCCGCCTTGTGCAAGTTGCGCGCCCGCGCGTAGTAGCCAAGCCCCGTCCAAAGATGCAGCACCTCATCTTGGGGTGCGTTGGCTAACGCCCCTAGGGTAGGGAAGCGGGCCATAAAACGTTCGAAATAGGGAATCACCGTCGTTACTTGGGTTTGCTGCAGCATAATTTCAGACACCCACACGCGGTAAGCGCTACGTGGCGACTGCCACGGCAAGTCGTGACGACCGTGCTGATCGAACCAGTTGAGCAGACGGCGTTGAAACGTTTCTGCCGCTAGGCACGGCGTCGGTGCATCAGCCATACGAATTCCTTGGAGCAATAACGATGAAAAACGCCGGCAGGGTTAGGGCCGGCGCGGTATAGGTTGCTTTTCTACAAAGGGTCGTTTGAAAGCTTAATCAAACAGACGGCGAATACCGTCACGAAGCTCCTGGCCTGCCCCCTCCCCTAGGCGCTCGTCAATACGGTCGAGGGAGTCGCCTAGCCGCTCTTCTAGCTCTTCCGACACTCGGCCGCTGGCCTCATCACGCAGCAGGCCGACTATCGAAGACTGGAAGGCGTCACGGTCAAAGCGGCACCATTGAGCTTTATCATCGCCTACGTGGCCTTCACATAGCACCGGCAGAGGCAACTCTGTTAAACGTGGATTCACTTGGCAGGCAGCATCGGCAGTGTCTACCAAGCGCGCATTTGCACGAGTGAGGAAATTCATGCTCGTAAGATCGAACTCGCCTTCACCTTGGACGTTAATCCCTGGCAGCGTGATCAACAGGTCATCGCTGGTGATCAGGCCATTGCGCACATTCAAGGTGGCGTCAAAGCGCTCAAAACGAGTATCGGAATGCCAATCGCGCAGCGTCCCTTCGCCCTCTAACTGAGCGACAAGCTCGCACATTTCTTGTGAAACGTTGGTGTCTAAAATGGCACCGTCGTTTAGCCTTGCAGTTAACTGGCCGTTAAGATTGCTTGCCAATATCTCGTGGGTGTTACCTTGGGTGGTCAGCGCGCCCTCCAAAGTAAACCGCCCGCGCAGCGGTGACTCCTCTTCACTAAAGGTTTCAATAAGCGGTGCAACCTGAACGTTGTTAACCTGGGGGGAGAGCTGCCACTGGAGAATGCTTTCGCTGGCATCAATACGCCCGGTGGCGCTAAGTTCTCCGCCGTAAAAGCGCGATTCGAACGCCGATAGCTCATGAACGCCATCGGCACCGCGTAGCTGTAGATGCGGTTCGTCAAACGTGAGTCCTGCCAGTTGAAGCTGGCCAAGCTGCAGATCACCTTCTAAAGACAGCGTGCTTAGCCACTCCTGAGGCAGCAGCACACTCTCTGTTTGCGCAAAGGCGTTACGCAGCAGCCCCCGGCTGGCCTGCTGGGCGGTCACTCGTCCCGGCAGATAGTGATCCAAGTTGAGCTGGTCGCCGTCTAAATCAAAACGTAGCTGTGTGGCATCAAGCGCCGCAGATGCGGAGCCTGTGAAGGTGCTGCTATCCACCACTAACGAGAGACGTGGCAGAGAAATTTGCTGCCTATCACCCTCAACGGGGCTTGTCATCGCCACATCGCTGAGCGCCGCTTCATTGGTGGTATTTAGCGCTATACCGGCCCGTGAGAGCCAAGGCCGCAGAGTGAAAGGCGCCGCGTTCAGCTGGCCACTGTACTGCGGGGCATCCAAAAATTGTTCGACATTTAGATGGCCACTCACCCGTAAGCCATCGGGCCCGGTCAGCTGAGCATCTTTTATCTGGACCGTTTGCGCGCCCCAGTTACTCTCAAGGCCAAAAGCCAGCGAAAGCGCCAGGCTACCTTGCCAATGCTCGGGGTGGCGCAGCCCTGCCTCTAACACTCCTTCTTCAATCGTGAGCTGCTGATCACCTATGCGGGCCACCATTTCCGACGCTTTGAGGCTTAACTGCTGAGGGTCGCTCTCTCCTAAGCGTTGCGTTCGCGTCGTCAGCTGGGTGCCTTCAAACACTAATTGCTCGTCCTGCAAGCCTAAACGAAGACGCGTTTCAAGGTTCACTTCGCTGGTCAGATCCGGCGCACGCTCCGATGTCTCTGTATCTAAGCGATTATGCTTTGTCAGAGTAAACATCGTTTTTAAGGGAAAAGAGCGCACGGGATTAACGTTGCTTCCTGAAATATTCAGCGGCTGCAAACGCCAAAGCGCTTGGCTTTGCTCATCCCGGAAGCGTATATCGGCCCCTTTAACTTCTACGTTGGCAATATTAAGCACCACGGATAGGCTGCCCGCATCGGCATGAGGGCCAGCGCTGGCTGGCGCCAGCACCGTTTCAGCAGCGTCGTTATCTTGCTCGGCCAAGCGCTCTAACAGCGGCTGCCAGTTACCCTCGCCTTCTGCATTGCGCTCAAGATTGAGACGCATACCGTCAAGCGTTAACCCGTCGACGGCAATCTCACCTCTTAGTAAAGGCGCAAAGGCAACACTCACTTCAGCTCGTTCAATAGCGGCAAAGGCAGCATCATCGGGCAACTGCTCTGGCAGCCACGCGCGCGCGCGCTCAACACTAACGCCAATACGAGGGTAGAACGACCAGGTAATCGGGCCATCAAGAGAGAGGTTAAGCCCAGTCTGCTCTTCCACAACAGCGGTCAAACGAGGCTTAAAGTCCTCAGGATCAAGAAAGGTAGTGACATACACCACGGCGGCCACTGCTGCGATGGCGAGAATACCAATTGCGGCCAGTAAAATACGTAATAGATGTCTCATTTACCCTTTTCCTTGTGGGTCTAGCTCAACAAAATCACTGGTGGCTGGGGCGCCTGGCGCAGCGGCCTGATCATTAGCCACTGGTCGGTAGCCCATCTTGGAGAGCAGCACGCGGTCAGCAAGCGGAAGCGTTGTGGTCGCAATACGCAACACACTGCCCTGCTGCTTGGCTTGCTCGCCTAACAAGGCCATTAAGCGCGTACCCACGCCTCGACGCCGAGTTGTTTTGCGCACACACAGCTCGGACAGCCACCACGCACGATCCGCCGCTTCCTGAACGGCTACAGCTCCTAACAAGCGGTCGTTGAAGTGTGCGCAGGCAAAAAAACGCGGCTCTTTTAGATACTGTTCTATAAAAGGCATGACCGATGGGGCGGGCATACGTTCTTGGGGGGCATCTTCATAAATGCGTACCAAGTCGATCCGCACCTGCTCTTCAGCTTCCCAACGGGCCTGGTCGACATACTTCAGTGTCACCGGCATGGTGAAATCCTCTTTGCCATTGCAGCAAGGCTGCTATTCTACCGCCGTGAAAAGCGGTTACATTTCGCGCATTGTAGCGGATGGGGCCGCCGATTCTCTATAATGCTCGCTTTGGCCGCAGGTTATGCCTTGATTATATGGCGGTGAAGTCGCCTACTAGCCACTAACACCCCCTCAGAGTGCGCCCCAGCGCAGGAGATGCAACATGTCAGCGCGTATTGCCACGGTAAGCCGTGACACCAACGAAACGCAGATTACGGTCAGCGTCAACCTTGACGGTGAAGGCCGCCTCCGCTGTGAAACAGGCGTCCCGTTTCTTGACCACATGCTTGACCAAGTGGCGCGGCATGGGATGGTAGATCTCGATATTCAGGCCAACGGGGATCTGCATATCGATGATCACCACACGGTGGAAGACCTGGGCATTACCCTAGGCCAAGCTTTTCACCAGGCAATCGGTGATAAGCGTGGCATTTATCGCTACGGTCACGCCTATGTGCCGTTAGATGAAGCACTTTCGCGGGTGGTAATCGATTTTTCTGGCCGACCAGGGCTTTTCATGAATGTCGACTTTACTCGAGATACCATTGGCCGCATGGAGACCCAGCTCTTCTGGGAGTTCTTCCAAGGCTTCGTCAATCATGCGCGTGTCACGCTGCATATCGACAATCTAAAAGGCTTTAATGCTCACCACCAGGCTGAAACTATTTTCAAAGCCTTTGGGCGAGCGCTGCGCATGGCGGTGGCAGAAGACCCACGCATGGCGGGCCAAATGCCGTCGACCAAGGGAAGTTTATAAGGAGCGCTTCATGACCATTGCGGTAATCGATTATGGAATGGGCAACCTGCACTCGGTAGCCAAGGCGCTTGAACACGTCACCCATGAAAATGTCATTATCACCCGTGACCCGCGGCGGATCCTCGGCGCCACGCGCTTGGTACTTCCTGGCCAGGGCGCGATTCGCGACTGTGTGGGCGAGCTTGAGCGCACCGAACTGCGCGGCTTAGTTGACGATATTCTTAGCCGCCAAGCCAAGCCCCTGCTGGGCATCTGTGTTGGTCAGCAGATGCTGATGGAGCGCAGCGAAGAGAATGGTGGCGTTGACTGCTTAGGCTTTTTTCAAGGTAGCGTTGACCGCTTCCCAGCCAATATGCGCGACGCGCACGAGCAGCGACTGAAAGTGCCTCACATGGGCTGGAATCTAGTAGCCCAGCATCACGACCACCCGCTGTGGGAAGGCATTGACGATAATGAGCACTTCTATTTTGTTCACAGCTACTACGTCAATGCGGCGGACGATGCACAAGTGTTCGGCACCACCCAGTACGGTAAGGTTAATGCCCACGTAGCGATTGGCCGCGATACTACCTTTGCCGTGCAGTTCCACCCGGAAAAAAGCTCCCGTGCAGGCCTTCGTCTGCTGGAAAATTTTGTCACCTGGACGCCCTGAGAGGTTTCATTATGTTGGTAATTCCCGCGATTGATCTCAAAGACGGCCAGTGTGTTCGTTTAAAGCAAGGCCGCATGGAAGACTCAACCTCTTATGGCGACGACCCTGTCGCCATGGCGGCGCGCTGGGTAGAAGCGGGCGCAAGACGCCTACACTTAGTTGACCTCAACGGCGCCTTTGAGGGCAAACCGGTCAACGGCGATGCGGTGACGGCCATTGCCCGCGCCTACCCCCAGCTACCTATTCAAATTGGCGGCGGCATTCGCACGGCAGAGACCATTGAGCACTACCTGAGCGCCGGGGTTTCTTACGTCATCATCGGCACCAAAGCGGTCAAAGAGCCTGAGTTTGTCAGCGAAATGTGTCGTGCCTTTCCCGGCCATATTATTGTGGGCTTAGATGCAAAAGATGGCTATGTGGCCACCGACGGCTGGGCGGAAGTCTCCACTATTAAAGCGACAGAGCTGGCCAAACGCTTTGCCAACGACGGCGTTTCCAGCATCGTCTATACCGATATTGCCCGTGACGGCATGATGCAAGGCGTTAACGTTGAAGCGACCGCCGCACTTGCCCGCGACGGCGGCCTGCCGGTGATTGCCTCAGGCGGCGTGACGAACCTGGATGACATTCACGCGCTGTGCAACGTGGCCGATAGCGGTATCTTAGGCGCCATCACCGGCCGCGCCATTTATGAAGGCAGCCTGGATGTCGCAGAAGCTCAGCGCTTAAGTGACCAACTGACGGGAGGCCAGCAATGAGTTTAGCCAAGCGCATCATTCCCTGCCTGGATGTGGATGCTGGGCGCGTAGTGAAAGGCGTGAACTTTATTGGCATCCGCGATGCAGGTGACCCCGTTGAAATTGCTCAGCGTTACAACCTCCAAGGCGCTGATGAAATCACGTTCTTAGACATTACCGCTAGCCATGAAGACCGTGCCACCACGGTAGATATGGTGGAGCGTATCGCAGGCGAGGTATTTATACCCCTCACTGTCGGCGGCGGCATCCGCACCTGTGACGATATCCGCACCATGTTGAACGCTGGCGCTGACAAGGTCTCCATCAACACTGCCGCGGTGACTAACCCTGAGTTTGTCCGCGAGGCCGCTGAGCGCTTTGGCAGCCAGTGCATTGTGGTGGCTATTGATGCCAAAAAGGTTTCCAAAGACGGCGAACCCGATCGTTGGGAAATTTTCACCCATGGCGGGCGGCGTTCCACTGGACTGGATGCCGTTGAGTGGGCCCAAAAGATGGTCGACTTTGGCGCAGGCGAACTGTTGCTCACCAGCATGGACCGCGATGGCACCAAGATTGGCTTTGACCTGGGCGTTACTCACGCGATTTCCGAGGCAGTGAGTGTTCCGGTGATTGCGTCAGGCGGGGTAGGCAATTTAGATCATCTCGTAGACGGCGTGCTCAAAGGCGGTGCTGATGCGGTACTCGCAGCCAGCATTTTTCACTTTGGCGAGCACACTATTCCAGAAGCTAAACGCTATATGGCGGAACGCGGCATCGAAATGCGGCTCTAGGAGTTTGTCATGCCCCGCGTTTATCCATGGATAGGAGGATGGGTAGGGATTTGGTTGAGCGCATCTGCTTCCGCCTTGTCTCTGCCCGACTGGCCCCCCAAACTGGAACTTGATCATACCCTGGTACAAACCAGCCTATTAACGCGCCACTTTTCTCCCGACCCAGAGCATACCGATCAGCAAAATTTGGTCAGCATTGAACTGCATAACCCTGATGATTGGCTCGCCGGAGCAGCGTGGTTTAAAAACTCCTTCGACCAGCCAACGTGGTATTTTTATGCGGGTCGAGAATTTCCCCTAGGGCAGCTAGGGGATGCTATTAATGTGCGCGCTAAACTAACAGGCGGGCTACTACGCGGTTATAAGGGCGAATACCGCGATAAAATTCCCTTGAACCAATATGGCATTGCGCCCGCTTTGCTACCTAGCATTGGCCTACAGTGGGGGAGTTTTGAGTCGGATCTGATCGTTTTTGGCACGGCTGGCATGATGGTAACAGCCGGTTGGCGCTTTTGATGAATCGGCTACTCGTCTTCTTCATTAAGCGACAATCCTAAGTTACTGATGCCACCGTTGCGGCCCAACTGGCGAATCTCTTTCAATGAGGCTTTGGTGATGGGTTCGCTCACGGCATCGAGCACTGCATCCTGATAGTTGTTCTCATCGGCCATTAGCGGGTGATCACGAATAATCAGTGCAAGCGCCTGAGCGTCCTCTTCACCTTCGGTAAGCTCTATAAAGGCGCGAACCCCAGCCCGCGAGGTACGGCTAACATCCAGCACGGCCTCAACGGACTCACCCTGCAGGGTGTCCAACAGTGCAGACACCGAGACGACAGCATCTAAGGCCCGGCGGGCGCCAAAGCTATCGTCCTCTTCCGGTGGCTCACATTCGGCGAGCTTCTCTGCTTGGCGGGCAAAGTCGATACTTGCATTAGGTACGCTTAGCCGCTCCCATACTAAACTAAGCACTGTACGCAAGGTGTGGCTATCGCCATGGCCCGTGGTTTGCTCGTACAGCGCATAGTTAGGCAATAGCCGCTCACAAAGTGCGGCCATAAAGGCTTGTTGAGCGGGCAGCGGCAAGAGTTGCAGACGCTGATAAAATCCAAGAGGTTTAGCCACCATGCTGATTTCCTGATTCACGATATTGGTGAAATGAACGCGATACGTTATCGTCATATAGTTGCGGCGGAAAGACTCACCGCCGTTGATTTATCGGCCGTCGAGGAGATTATCATGCATATTCATCTGCTACAGCACGGCCCTGAACACGGTCCCGCCCGTTTAACCGACTGGCTAGAGAGCATGGGCCATAGTTACACCGTTTTTCATCTCTATGAAGGCGAACTTACGCCACGTTTAGGTGAGTGCGATGCGCTCATTGTACTCGATGGCCCCGAACAGTTGTTAAATGCGCCGCCGCGATGGTTTAAAGCTGAGAATAAACTGATCAACCGCTATTTGGATGGCCAAAAACCCCTGCTGGGGATCGGTTTGGGAGCGCTTTGGACAGCGGAGGCGCTAGGGGCGGTCGTGGCGCCCGGCACCTACCCTGAAACGGGTTGGCACCAGATCACCCTGGCTCCGGAAAGCAGCATTGATTTGCCGGAGCAGTTCGAGGCGTTTCTGTGGCATCGCTATGTATTCAGCCTACCGGATGAGGCGCTGCCCTTGGGGGGTAGCGCGGCGGCACCGTTACAGGGGTTCTCATGGGATGCTGGTCGTGTAGTGGGCCTGCTATGCCATTTAGAGGTAACACGCGCTAGCGTAGAAGCACTGCTTGAACATGCACAGCGCCCACTGCCAAGAAGCGGAGCGACTGGCTATTTTATCCAAACTGACCAACAAATATTTGAAGATCCCGCCCGCTTTTTACGCTTAGCGCCACTGCTTGATCGCGTCATGACTCAGTGGCTGAAAGCCGCCTAATCACTTGCTACAACCAACCCAGCACCTTACTACGCCATTCCCCACTGCTTAGCGGCTTCTAAACAGCTCTCCCAATCCCCCACATGCAGCTCAACAGGTGAGCTGCCGCGTTTTTTTTCAAGGTGATAACGATAAAGGGGGTCGTAATACTCGGTGAGCAGTGGGGCAAGCCACGCTTCGTGCGCCTGAATATTCCCGGCGGCATGAGCTTGGAAAGCCATGGCCTGCAGGCGCTGTAGGCGCTGCAAGCGGGCATTACCCAGACGCTTTGCAAGCCGCTCTAAGGCATTAGCTAGCTGGCGCTGCATGCGCTGCCACCCCTCCTGCGGGCCAAAGCGGTCGGCGTAGCCCCGCTCTAGTGCTTCAATATAGTCGCGGCGCAGCTGATCAAGCCGCCAATCCAACGGCATTTCGATGCGAATACGCGGCGCACGCTCTAATGCATGCCAAAAATCGAGCGGAATGTTGGCATGGCCTATCTGGCGAGACTCATCTTCCAGCACAAGCTTACCCGCCTGGCCTATTAAACGCTGGCCCAGCGCGTGCTCAAAGTCGATTTGCGTGGTGGGATCATTCGGCTGCCGCCCAAACGCAGAGCCTTTATGATTAGCGCAGGCTTCTAAATCAATCCCGTTGGGCAGTTGATTGATCAGCTTCGTTTTAGCGCAGCCCGTCAGCCCTGCCACCACCAACATAGGTTGACGAGCGGCTTCATCAATCCGCTGGCAAAGCCGCTGGCGTAGCGCTTTCCAACCGCCCTCAATACGCGGTCGGTCATGCCCAGCATCGGCAAGCCACTGCTGGGCAATTTGTGAGCGCAGGCCACCACGAAAGCAGTAGATAATCGCCTCCGGGTGCTGAGCTAAATAGCGCTGCCACGCGGCAACACGCGCTTGCTTTACGTTACCGCTGACCAATTGCTCACCGAGCGCGATGGCAGCCTGCTGTCCTCGCTGCTTGTAGGCAATGCCCACCTGGTGGCGCTCTTCATCCACCATCAGCGGTAGGTTGACCGCCCCCGGCAGGCTGCCTTGGGCAAATTCTACCGGGGCGCGTACATCAATCAGCGGCGTTTTTGCAGCGACTAACTCAAGCGTTGCGGGTACCGTGGGTAGCGTCATCCAATCATCTCTATCAGCGCTTCGCCTTGCGCCGCTTTCATTTCACCAAAGGGAGTGAGCGTTAAGCCATGGTCACGGCCAATGCGCTCTACATCGTCTTCCCAGGCGGGATCAACGCTGATCAAAAGCCCACCGGAGGTTTGCGGGTCGCACAGCCACTGCCAGTGCGCCTCGTCCATCGCGGGCAGCATGGCACCCAAGGCGTCGCGGTTACGTAGCGTGCCTCCAGGCACTGCCCCTTGGCGGCGATAGCCTTCCGCTTCAGCAAGCCGTGGCAAGCGGCGAAAATCAACGTGGGCCATGACACCGCTGGCGCTGCACATCTCGGTTAAATGACCGGCTAAGCCAAACCCCGTGACGTCGGTCATCGCGTTGACGCCTTTCACCTTGGCCAAATCAATGCCAATGCTGTTGGCCTTGAGCATCGTTTCACGGGCCAGACCGTGATGCCCAGCTTCTAGCAAGCCGCGCTTTTCAGCGGTGGTCAATAGCCCAACGCCCAACGGTTTGGTGAGAAACAGCAGGTCGCCGGGTTTGGCTTGGCTATTAAGCTTTAAGTGCTCAAGATCAACCAGCCCATTCACTGCTAGGCCAAACATCGGCTCTGGAGCGTCGATGGAGTGGCCGCCGGCCAGGGCAATCCCCAGCTCACGGCAGACCGCTTGAGCACCCGCCACCACGTCACCCGCAATTTCAGGGCTAAGCTTATCCAACGGCCAGCCTAAAATACCTAGCGCCATAACCGGCGTGCCGCCCATGGCGTACACGTCACTAATGGCGTTGGTCGCGGCGATACGACCAAAATCAAAGGGATCATCAACAATAGGCATAAAGAAGTCGGTCGTTGCAATCATGCCGCGACCGTCCCCCAAATCATACACGGCGGCATCTTCACGCCCTTGGTTACCTACAATGAGCCGCTTATTGCCAGCCCCTGGCCCAGCCTTCGCCAGAATACCGTCCAGTACATCAGGAGCGATCTTGCAGCCGCAGCCTGCTCCGTGGCTATATTGGGTTAACCGAATCGTACTCATGATGCCTCTCCTTAATTCTTGTACGTAATCCGTTCTTACTTAGAGCCGCTTTCAATAACGCCACCACGTTTAGCATAGCTTACGCTACAGCGCTTCCAGGGCATCGCTCAATTTATCGACAGGGATAACCTCCATCCCTTTGGGTGCCTGCTTGGGTGCATTTGCCCGTGGCACAATAGCGCGTAAAAAGCCATGTTTGGCAGCCTCTGCAATGCGCTCTTGGCCGCTGGGCACCGGGCGAATCTCGCCAGAAAGGCCAACCTCGCCAAACACCACCAGCTCTTTCGGTAAGGCACGGTTTTGTAGGCTGGAGACCACCGCGAGCAGCACCGCTAGGTCGGCACTGGTCTCCAGCACTTTCACCCCACCTACTACGTTAAGAAAGACATCTTGGTCGCCTGTGAACAATCCACCATGGCGATTTAATACAGCGAGCAGCATAGCTAAACGGTTTTGATCGACCCCAACGGCAACACGGCGGGGGTTGCCCAATGCTGACTCGTCCACTAGCGCCTGTACTTCTACCAAAATAGGCCGGGTGCCTTCCCACACCACCATCACCAAGCTACCCGGCGCTTGCTGTTCAGGGCGAGAAAGAAAGATCGCACTGGGGTTTTTCACTTCTTTTAGGCCTTGCTCAAGCATGGCGAACACACCCAGCTCGTTCACTGCACCAAAGCGATTTTTTTGCCCCCGCAGAGTCCGAAAGCGTGAGTCGGCACCGCCTTCCAACAGCAGCGACGCATCAATCATATGCTCAAGAACTTTGGGCCCAGCGAGGGTGCCATCCTTGGTGACGTGGCCCACGAGTAGCAGCACGGTATTGGTTTGCTTAGCAAAGCGAGTAAGCGCAGCGGCGGATTCACGCACCTGAGCCACGCCACCCGGCGCTGAACTAATGTCTTCCAGATGCATGGTTTGAATGGAGTCGATCACTAAGATTTCGGGCTTTTCACGACCGGCAACGGCAAGAATAGTTTCGACGCTGGTTTCAGCCAGCATTTGCAGCCCGTTAGTAGGTAACTGCAGACGGTGTGCCCGCATCGCCACTTGAGAAAGCGACTCTTCACCGGTGACGTACAAAATACGGCGCTGCTGAGCCAGTTTGCAGGCCGTTTGAAGCAGCAGTGTAGATTTACCCGCTCCAGGATTACCCCCCAACAGCACTGCAGAGCCTGGAACTAAACCACCGCCCAAGACCCTGTCAAACTCGGCAAAGGTCGAGGTCAAGCGTGGCACTTCGCTGAGATCCACATTGCTAAGATCGACAACATCCCGAGATAAGTCACCCGCGTAACCGCTTCTGCCAGTGGCTGCACCGCTACCAGGCCGCGCGCTGGCCAAACGAATCTCGCTTAGCGTATTCCACTCTTGGCAGCTGCTGCATTGACCCTGCCACTTTCGGTACTCCGCACCGCATTCAGTACACACAAAAGCACTCTTAGCTTTCACCACCGCCGTGTTGCTCCTATCGCGTTCTTTACAAACAGAAAAACAAAAGGCGGCCAGTGGCCGCCTTTGAGCGTTACGAGCGTGTTATTGACGCTGCAGTTGCAGCATCTCGCCATTTTCAAAACGACGACGCTCAGGGTCGATCAGCTCAAGCGTGCGCTCATCGATACGCTGGAAGTAGTAGATCTGGCCGTCGCCGTTTGGCGTTAGCTCATATACCGTGGCATCTGGGTCAGAGGGGGTTCCGGTCAGCACTTCCCAGTTACCGGCATAGTTTTCATCTGGCGGGGTTTGGGGGTGATTACGGTAGGTGGCATCCAGCGTGAATGTACGCTCTTCGGGGGCGCTCATTTCTTCGCCTACCAACGTGACATCCAGGTCAATGCCGTCACAGTTACGACAAGGCAGGGTGCCCTGATAGTTAGCCTGTGATGCGGTCATGCCTGCATCCTCGCGCTGATCTGTTGGGCCAGCGGCACAGCCCGCCAACAGTGCCAACATAGCCGAGCCGGCTAGCAAACTCCTAAATTGCATTGGGTGTCTCCTTATCGTGTTGGACATACTTTTTTCGCGCGCTTATGACAGCATAACCGCTACAAGGTGCAACGCACACCCCCCGCTAGGTTTGATAAAAGGTTACGCTGCTTCCGAGAGCAGAATGCTTGCGCTCTGACAGCCGTCAGGCGACCATGGTGTTATCACCGCTAGGATAATCAGGTTACCCTTATGAGCCAATACTGGAGTCCTGCCGTTAGGGCATTAACCCCTTATGTGCCAGGCGAGCAGCCTCGTGAACGCGTTATTAAACTCAATACCAACGAGAACCCTTACCCGCCTGCTTCAGGCGTCAGCCAGGCGCTGCGCGAGTATGCTACTGACCACCTGCGCCTTTATCCTGACCCAACGTCAAAGGCGCTACGTGAAGCCCTTGCCACAACCTATGGCGTAAGCGTAGAGGAAACATTTGTCGGCAATGGCTCTGATGAAGTTCTAGCTTTTGCTTTCCAAGCGTTCTTCTGCCACAACGCGCCGCTGGATGTGCCCTCCATTACTTATAGTTTTTATCCAGTATATGCCAACTTGTACGGCGTGGAGCTACGCAAACATCCGTTAGATAAAAACTGGGAAGTCGATATTGATGCCCTTGCCAGCGCTTCTCAGCGTAGTGGCGTCGTTTTTGCTAATCCTAACGCCCCCACCGGACACGCTCATTCTCTCGAGGCTATCGAAGCACTGCTCAAGCAGGTAACCGATCGCGTGGTGTTAGTAGATGAAGCGTACGTGGACTTTGGCGCGGAGAGCGCGGTGGCACTGGTTGGTCGCTACCCGAATTTGCTGGTCACTGGAACCTTCTCCAAATCCCGCAGCTTGGCAGGTTTACGCTTAGGCTACGCCATTGGATCGCCCGAGCTGATTGAGGGGCTACAGCGAGTGAAGGACTCGTTTAACTCCTACCCAGTGGATAGCTTGGCGAGTTTAGTGGGTATTGAGGCACTTAAAGATGTTCAGCATTTTAACGCCTGCCGGGATCACGTAATCGCTACCCGCGAGCGTACCCGACAGCGGCTGGAAGGGCTCGGTTTTGAAGTGCTGCCTTCTAAAGCAAATTTCCTGCTGGCCCAACACCCCCACTTTGCAGGTGCACAGCTGTTTGCAGGCCTTCGCGAGCGGGGAATTTTAGTCCGCCACTTTAATACTGACGCCCTTAACAACTTTCTGCGTATTTCTATCGGCACTGATGATGAGATGGATAGCTTTATCGAAGCGCTAGAAGCCCTTTGCAGTTGATAGCTTATCTAGTTCTCTGAACGCTTAAACGCAAAAACCCAGCCATATGACTGGGTTTTTATTTCGCTTGATCTTTTAGACAGTTTTCTTCGGCACAACTTTCTTCGGCGCAACAAAAAACCCAGCCGGTTGGCTGGGTTTTTTGTTCAATAAGTGCCTGACGATGACCTACTCTCGCATGGGGAGACCCCACACTACCATCGGCGCTAAGCGGTTTCACTGCTGAGTTCGGCAAGGGATCAGGTGGTTCACGCTCGCTATGGTCGTCAGGCGTAACGGGTAATGTACATCATGCTGGGGCGTCATTGACGTGTTTTGTGATCGTCTCTTGTCAGCAAGCGCTTTGGCTCACTGCTGCGTATCCGGTTTTCGTTATCACTACGACCAGACCCCTTGGGTGTTATAGGGTCAAGCCTCACGGGCCATTAGTACACGTTAGCTCAACGCCTTGCAGCGCTTCCACACCGTGCCTATCAACCAGCTGGTCTCGCTGGGCCCTTTAGGAGGATCAAGTCCTCGGGGATGTCTCATCTTGAAGGGGGCTTCCCGCTTAGATGCTTTCAGCGGTTATCCTGTCCGACCATAGCTACCCGGCAATGCCACTGGCGTGACAACCGGAACACCAGAGGGTCGTCCACTCCGGTCCTCTCGTACTAGGAGCAGCTCTTCTCAAACATCCAACGCCCACGGCAGATAGGGACCGAACTGTCTCACGACGTTCTAAACCCAGCTCGCGTACCACTTTAAATGGCGAACAGCCATACCCTTGGGACCGACTTCAGCCCCAGGATGTGATGAGCCGACATCGAGGTGCCAAACACCGCCGTCGATGTGAACTCTTGGGCGGTATCAGCCTGTTATCCCCGGAGTACCTTTTATCCGTTGAGCGATGGCCCTTCCATACAGAACCACCGGATCACTAGAACCTGCTTTCGCACCTGCTCGACGTGTCTGTCTCGCAGTCAAGCACCCTTATGCTCTTGCACTCATTGCACGATGTCCGACCGTGCTGAGGGTACCTTCGTGCTCCTCCGTTACTCTTTGGGAGGAGACCGCCCCAGTCAAACTACCCACCACACACTGTCCTCGATCCGGATAACGGACCTGAGTGAGAACGCCAATGATGCCAGGCTGGTATTTCAAGGTTGGCTCCACCCGAACTGGCGTCCGGGTTTCAAAGCCTCCCAGCTATCCTACACAGGCAACATCAGCGTCCAGTGTGAAGCTATAGTAAAGGTTCACGGGGTCTTTCCGTCTAGCCGCGGGTACACCGCATCTTCACGGCGATTTCAATTTCACTGAGTCTCGGGTGGAGACAGCGTGGCCATCATTACGCCATTCGTGCAGGTCGGAACTTACCCGACAAGGAATTTCGCTACCTTAGGACCGTTATAGTTACGGCCGCCGTTTACCGGGGCTTCAATCAAGAGCTTCGTCCGAGGACTAACACCATCATTTAACCTTCCGGCACCGGGCAGGCGTCACACCCTATACGTCCTCTTACGAGTTAGCAGAGTGCTGTGTTTTTACTAAACAGTTGCAGCCACCTGGTATCTTCGACCGGTTCGGGCTTAGAGAGCAAGTCTCATCACCCTACGCCGGCGTGCCTTCTCCCGAAGTTACGGCACCATTTTGCCTAGTTCCTTCACCCGAGTTCTCTCAAGCGCCTTGGGATTCTCACCCTGACCACCTGTGTCGGTTTGGGGTACGGTCGCACATGATCTGAAGCTTAGAGGCTTTTCCTGGAAGCGTGGCATCAGTGACTTCCTGACCGTGGTCAGTTCATCTCGTGTCTCGGCTTTAAGGTGCCGGATTTTCCTAGCACCTCGGCCTACTCACTTTCACCAGGACAACCAACGCCTGGCTCACCTAGCCTTCTCCGTCCCCCCATCGCAATCATGTCCGGTACGGGAATATTGACCCGTTTCCCATCGACTACGCCTTTCGGCCTCGCCTTAGGGGCCGACTCACTCTGCTCCGATTAGCGTCGAACAGAAACCCTTGGTCTTCCGGCGAGGGAGTTTTTCACTCCCTTTATCGTTACTCATGTCAGCATTCGCACTCGTGATACCTCCAGCGAACTTCTCAATTCACCTTCATCGGCTTACACGACGCTCCTCTACCGCTCATCCATAGGATGAACCCGTAGCTTCGGTACCTGGTTTAGCCCCGTTACATCTTCCGCGCAGGCCGACTCGACTAGTGAGCTATTACGCTTTCTTTAAAGGATGGCTGCTTCTAAGCCAACCTCCTAGCTGTCTGAGCCTTCCCACATCGTTTCCCACTTAACCAGGATTTGGGGACCTTAGCTGACGGTCTGGGTTGTTTCCCTTTTCACGACGGACGTTAGCACCCGCCGTGTGTCTCCCACGCTCATACTCGCCGGTATTCGGAGTTTGCCTCGGGTTGGTAAGTCGGGATGACCCCCTAGCCGAAACAGTGCTCTACCCCCGGCGGTAATACGTGAGGCGCTACCTAAATAGCTTTCGAGGAGAACCAGCTATCTCCGAGCTTGATTAGCCTTTCACTCCGATCCACAAGTCATCCAAATCTTTTTCAACAGATCCTGGTTCGGGCCTCCAGTTGATGTTACTCAACCTTCACCCTGCTCATGGATAGATCGCTCGGTTTCGGGTCTATATCCAGCGACTGTGTCGCCCAGTTAAGACTCGGTTTCCCTACGGCTCCCCTAAACGGTTAACCTCGCCACTGAATATAAGTCGCTGACCCATTATACAAAAGGTACGCAGTCACAGAACAAGTCTGCTCCTACTGCTTGTACGCACACGGTTTCAGGATCTATTTCACTCCCCTCTCCGGGGTTCTTTTCGCCTTTCCCTCACGGTACTGGTTCACTATCGGTCAGCCAGGAGTATTTAGCCTTGGAGGATGGTCCCCCCGTCTTCAGTCAAGGTTTCTCGTGCCCCGACCTACTCGATTTCACATACGCAGATTTTCGACTACGGGGCTATCACCCGCTACGGCCGTGCTTCCCAGCACGTTCGTCTAATCAGTTGCATGCTTAAGGGCTGCTCCCCGTTCGCTCGCCGCTACTAGGGGAATCTCGGTTGATTTCTTTTCCTCAGGGTACTTAGATGTTTCAGTTCCCCTGGTTCGCCTCCTACACCTATATATTCAGTGCAGGATACTCAGCTTATGCTGAGTGGGTTTCCCCATTCAGAAATGCCCGGGTCACAGGTTGTTTGCCACCTCGCCGAGCCTTATCGCAGGCTACCACGTCTTTCATCGCCTCTGGCTGCCTAGGCATCCACCGTGTGCGCTTCATTGCTTGACCCTATAACCCGAAGGAGTCTGGTATCTCGCAATGATAACGATTGCCGGATACGCTTGAGACGTATCACAAAACAATTACGTATAAACACTTCGAAGAAGTATTTATGTCAGCATGATATACATTGTTAAAGAGCGACTGCTATGCGCAGTGATAAGCGTTCTTTCACGTTAAAAAAAGAGAAAAGACCTTTTTTTCTTTTAATGTGAAAAAAGCATTCGCTTATCACTGCGTATCAACAGCATTCTGATCAGGTAATTCATTGTGAGCGCTTACCGCGAGAGTGATGCATCGTTTAAGGAGGTGATCCAGCCGCAGGTTCCCCTACGGCTACCTTGTTACGACTTCACCCCAGTCATGAACCACACCGTGGTGATCGCCCTCTTGCGTTAGGCTAACCACTTCTGGTGCAGTCCACTCCCATGGTGTGACGGGCGGTGTGTACAAGGCCCGGGAACGTATTCACCGTGACATTCTGATTCACGATTACTAGCGATTCCGACTTCACGGAGTCGAGTTGCAGACTCCGATCCGGACTGAGACCGGCTTTTCGGGATTAGCTCACTCTCGCGAGTTGGCAACCCTTTGTACCGGCCATTGTAGCACGTGTGTAGCCCTACTCGTAAGGGCCATGATGACTTGACGTCGTCCCCACCTTCCTCCGGTTTGTCACCGGCAGTCTCCTTAGAGTTCCCACCATTACGTGCTGGCAAATAAGGACAAGGGTTGCGCTCGTTACGGGACTTAACCCAACATTTCACAACACGAGCTGACGACAGCCATGCAGCACCTGTCTCTGCGTTCCCGAAGGCACCAAGTGATCTCTCACAAGTTCGCAGGATGTCAAGAGTAGGTAAGGTTCTTCGCGTTGCATCGAATTAAACCACATGCTCCACCGCTTGTGCGGGCCCCCGTCAATTCATTTGAGTTTTAACCTTGCGGCCGTACTCCCCAGGCGGTCGACTTATCGCGTTAACTTCGCCACAAAGTGCGCTAGGCACCCAACGGCTGGTCGACATCGTTTACGGCGTGGACTACCAGGGTATCTAATCCTGTTTGCTACCCACGCTTTCGCACCTCAGTGTCAGTGTCAGTCCAGAAGGCCGCCTTCGCCACTGGTATTCCTCCCGATCTCTACGCATTTCACCGCTACACCGGGAATTCTACCTTCCTCTCCTGCACTCTAGCTTGACAGTTCCGGATGCCGTTCCCAGGTTGAGCCCGGGGCTTTCACAACCGGCTTATCAAGCCACCTACGCGCGCTTTACGCCCAGTAATTCCGATTAACGCTTGCACCCTCCGTATTACCGCGGCTGCTGGCACGGAGTTAGCCGGTGCTTCTTCTGCGAGTGATGTCTTTCCTAATGGGTATTAACCACTAGGCGTTCTTCCTCGCTGAAAGTGCTTTACAACCCGAGGGCCTTCTTCACACACGCGGCATGGCTGGATCAGGCTTGCGCCCATTGTCCAATATTCCCCACTGCTGCCTCCCGTAGGAGTTCGGGCCGTGTCTCAGTCCCGATGTGGCTGATCATCCTCTCAGACCAGCTACGGATCGTTGCCTTGGTGAGCCTTTACCTCACCAACTAGCTAATCCGACATAGGCTCATCCAATAGCGGGAGCCGAAGCCCCCTTTCTCCCGTAGGACGTATGCGGTATTAGCCTGGGTTTCCCCAGGTTATCCCCCACTACCGGGCAGATTCCTATGCATTACTCACCCGTCCGCCGCTCGTCAGCATCTAGCAAGCTAGATCTGTTACCGCTCGACTTGCATGTGTTAGGCCTGCCGCCAGCGTTCAATCTGAGCCATGATCAAACTCTTCAGTTTAAAATCATTGTGATGCTTACTCGTCACCCGAAGGTAACAAAAGCGCATCAAACTTGGCTCAAGGTTCAAACGAATTCATTCAAACTTTCGTTCTCATGACCGCTTGCCTTGATATTTGGTGATTTATCACCCTCATCGGCAAGCGCCCACATGAATTACCTGATCAAATTGTTAAAGAGCTGTTTCGCTGTGCTGGCTCGGTGACCTGAACCGTGTTGCCTCAGCGAGGAAGGCGTATTCTACGCACTTCCTGGTGGTTGTCAACCGCTGTTTTCAGTGACTGAATTCAGCGAACGAGGCGAGCCATACAACCGCTCTAACCTATTGACAAACCGAAGGTTTTCACCTTCATACACCGCTGGTAACGCTTGGCGTCCCCGGCAGCGGATGCGTACTTTACGGATTCGCGGCCGGGTTGGCAAGGGCTAATGTGAAAAAGTTTTCAAAAAGGTCAGTGTTTCGGTTTTGCCTTACGCATAACAGCGAGTACCGGCCCGGAACACACATAAGCTGCAAACAGCAGCAATAGCATCACTGAAGGCTCTACTGAAATCATTACAAACCCTAGCACGACAGCGAGCAACACCACGAAAGGCACCGGCTTTTTGAAGTCCAGGTCTTTAAAGCTGTAGTAGCGAATATTACTGACCATTAGAATGCCGGCCGCACCCACTACCACCAGCATGAGCAGCTTATAACCGAACGCATCGGCATCGAAGCTATGGAATGTCCAAACACTCGCAGCAACTAAAGCAGCCGCAGAGGGGCTTGGCAAACCAATGAACCACTTTTTATCAGCACTACCGATCTGGACATTGAAGCGCGCTAAGCGCAACGCAGCGCAGGCGACATAAAGAAATGCGACGACCCATCCAGTTTTGCCGATATCTTGCAAAATCCAGGTAAAGGCGACCAGTGCAGGCGCCATCCCAAACGAGATCATGTCTGCAAGGCTGTCGTACTCCGCGCCAAACTCACTTTGTGTATTGGTCATGCGCGCAACACGCCCATCTAGGCCGTCCAGCACCATGGCAATAAAAATAGCCACTGCGGCCGACGTGAACTCACCGTTAATCCCGGCGATAACGGCAAAAAAGCCAGAAAAGAGTGCGGAGGTCGTGAACAGGTTGGGCAATAGATAGATGCCTTTACGGCGTATCTTCTTGCCATCTTCGACGGCCTCCTCAACAACCTCGGTTTCACGCAAAAATGCGGCGGCGAGATCTTCATTGCCGACAACATCGTCTTTTGACGATGCTTGCTGAGAGGACTCACCGCTGGCCGACGTTTCGGAAAGCTGCGTAGTTTCGTGCTCTTGATCGCGAGCATCCTGGGTCATAAGTGTCATCCATTTGAAGTGAAGTCACATAAACAGTGATCTCTTCACATTCTACACGGTGACGCCCAGGCAGCCAGCCAATTGCCATGGACGACGAAAAACGCCCCAAGGCAGGGCCTCGGGGCGTTAGCAGTTCAGTGAACTGATTAGTTTTTGGACTTATCGACCAGCTGATTGGCAGCAATCCACGGCATCATACCGCGCAGCTTGGCACCTACCTGCTCGATTTCGTGCTCAGCGTTTAAACGACGACGCGCTGTCATCGACGGGTAGTTAGTGTTGCCTTCCTGGATGAACATCTTCGCGTATTCACCGGTCTGGATACGCTTGAGCGCATTGCGCATAGCGGCACGCGACTCATCGTTGATCACTTCAGGGCCAGTCACGTACTCGCCATACTCTGCGTTGTTAGAGATGGAGTAGTTCATGTTGGCAATGCCGCCTTCATACATCAGGTCAACGATCAGCTTAAGCTCATGCAGACACTCGAAGTAAGCCATTTCCGGTGCGTAGCCAGCTTCTGTCAGCGTCTCGAAGCCCGCTTTTACCAGCTCAACCGCGCCACCGCACAGTACCGCTTGCTCACCGAACAGATCGGTTTCGGTTTCGTCTTTGAAGGTGGTTTCGATGATACCACTGCGGCCACCGCCTACACCGGCAGCATAGGAGAGCGCCAGCTCTTTGGCACTGCCAGATGCATCCTGGTGAATTGCGATCAGATCGGGAATACCGCCGCCTTTAACGAACTCAGAACGAACGGTATGGCCCGGCGCTTTCGGCGCGATCATGATCACGTCGAGGTCTTTGCGCGGCTCAATCTGGTTGTAGTGAATGTTGAAGCCGTGGGCGAACGCCAGCGTCGCGCCTTCTTTCAGGTTCGGCTCTACTTCTTGCTCGTAGATAGCTTTTTGGTTTTCGTCCGGTGCCAGGATCATGACCACGTCAGCGGTTTTGCACGCTTCAGATACGCTCGCTACCTTCAAACCAGCCGCTTCTGCTTTCGCTGCCGACGAAGAGCCTTTGCGCAGTGCCACAGTGACGTCAACGCCAGACTCTTTCAGGTTGTTGGCGTGGGCATGCCCTTGAGAGCCGTAACCAACGATGGTGACTTTTTTGGCTTGGATCAGGGACAGGTCGCAATCTTTATCGTAATAAACGTGCATGGCGAGACTCCAGAAGTCGTTGATATCAAATTTTTATAGCGTATAGGTCAGCGTTGATGGCCACCCGTGCCGTCTTTTGCAGCACTGGGATTCGGCGTTGAAGTCACTCTACGACAGTACGACCGTTGCGTAAAACGCTATGTTTGCAACATACTATTTCATATTATGAAATTACGCCTAGGATGTCGGTCGTTATGGATTTTCGCCTACTCAAGCACGTGGTCACTCTGGCCGACACACTGCACTTTGGCCGCGCCAGCGAGCTGTGCCATATCAGCCCCTCGACGCTCAGCCGCTCGATTCAGCAGGTGGAGAGCGAGCTGGGTACGCGCCTCTTTGAGCGCGACAATCGTCACGTCACACTGACCCCACAAGGCATCACCTTCCAACGCTATGCCAAGGAGACGTTAGAGCAGTGGGAAACCCAAAAGCGCACCCTTTCGGCAACCTCGACACAACTCAGCGGCGACATCAGCATTTACTGCTCTGTCACCGCAAGCTATAGCTTTCTGTATGAGTTATTAAGCGATGTGCGCACACGCCATCCCGGTATTGAATTAAAACTGCATACCGGTGATCCCGCCGATGCGATGTCACGGGTCTTAGAAGGCGCAGACGATATGGCGATTACCCCTCGCCCGCGTATTCCGCCTAGCGCGCTGGCCTTTAAGTCACTGACCCGATCACCACTACTGTTCATTGCCCCCACCGAAACCCACCCGTGGCTGCCGCCACAGCCAGAAAGCTCTACCGCTGAGCAGTGGCAGCACGTGCCGATGATTTTGTCGGAAGCGGGGCTTTCCAGAGAGTTCGCTAATACGTGGTTCAAAGCGATGGGCATTTCTCCGCGCATTTATGCCCAGGTAGCGGGTCACGAAGCCATTGTCAGTATGGTGGGGCTAGGCTTTGGCGTGGGCGTGGTGCCCAAAATTGTGCTCGATAACAGCCCATTAGCCGAGCGTGTTCAGGTGCTGAACGTGAAACCGGAACTACCGCACTACGATGTAGGGCTTTGCGTACTCAATCGGCGGTTAAAAAACCCGATCATTGATGCTTTTTGGGCAGCGGTAAACGCGCGCTAACGTGTTGAATAACAAACTTCGCGCATAAAAAAGCCGCCCAACAAGGGGCGGCTCTTCACCGGCATAACACCGCAGCACATCACTGCGTTAAAGCGCGGCTTACAGCGACAGCACTTTATCGCCCCGAGCAATACCGGACACCCCGGTACGCGCCACTTCAAGAATGCCTACCGGCGCCATGGCCTGCAGGAAAGCATCCAGCTTGCCCGCATCGCCGGTAATTTGCACCGTGTAGAGACTTGGCGTGACATCGACAATCTGCGCCCGGAAGATATCCACCGTACGCTTCACTTCGTCGCGGGCAGCGCCTAACGCTTTCACCTTCACCAGCATCAACTCGCGCTCGATGTGGTTACCTTCAGTGAGATCCACCAGCTTAACCACATCAATCAGCTTATTAAGATGCTTAGTGATCTGCTCGATCACACGGTCATCACCAATGGTAGTGACCGTTAAGCGAGACAGCGACGGATCTTCCGTCGGTGCCACGTTCAGCGTTTCGATGTTGAAGTTACGCTGGGAGAACAGCCCGACCACACGTGACAGCGCACCCGGTTCGTTTTCCATCAGAATCGAGATGATATGACGCATCAGGTACGCTCCGTTTTAGACAGCAGCATGTCACGCATAGCACCTAACGGCACCTGCATCGGATAGACGTGCTCAAAAGGATCAACCTTCACATCCAGGAACACCAGCTCATGCTTGTTGGCAAAGGCACGCTCTAGCGCCGGCTCCAACTCCTCAAGGGTATTCACGGTGATCGCGGTAAATCCGTAAGCCTCAATCAGCATATGGAAGTCTGGTAGCGACTCCATATAAGAGTGCGCATGGCGAGATTTGTAGTTCAGATCCTGCCATTGGCGCACCATACCAAGCGATGCGTTATTGAGGTTTACAATCTTGACGCCTATACCGTACTGCTTACAGGTCGAGAGCTCCTGCATCATCATCTGGAAGCTGCCTTCACCGGTGACGCAGACCACGTCGTCATCCGGGAAGTTCTGCTTGATGCCCATGGCCGCAGGGAAACCAAAGCCCATGGTGCCCAAACCGCCTGACGTGATCAGTCGGTTAGGCTTGTCGAACTTGTAGTACTGGGCAGCAAACATCTGATGCTGGCCAACGTCGGTGGTCACGTAAGCTTCACCGCGCGTAACGCGGCACAGCGCTTCGACGACTTCCTGAGGCTTCAACACTTCGCCCGGCTTAGAAGGCTCGTAAAGTTTGCCTTCACGTTCAGCACGCCAGCCGTCAATCTTTTGCCACCACTCGCTCAGCGCTTCAGGTTGTGAAATTGACTGACCTTGAACCAGGCTGATCATTTCATTAATGACGCTAGACGCTGGCCCAACGATAGGCACATCCGCACGCACGGTTTTAGATACCGAGCTTGGGTCCACATCCACGTGAATGATTTTTGCCGTGGGGCAGAATTTCGACGTGTTGTTGGTCACGCGGTCATCAAAACGCGCGCCAATGGCAATAATTAAATCCGCATGGTGCATGGCCATGTTGGATTCATACGAGCCGTGCATCCCCAGCCAGCCCAGACACTGCCGATCACTTTGCGGGTAAGCACCAATGCCCATCAGCGTGGTGGTAATGGGGAAGCCCAGCTGTTTGACCAAATCGGTCAGCCCTTCACTCGCCTTGCCCAACACCACGCCGCCGCCGGTATAGAAGACTGGGCGCTTGGCTTTCAGCATCAACTCAACGGCTTTTTTGATTTGGCCGGTATGCCCACGAGTCACCGGGTTATAGGAGCGCATCTTGACCTTTTTCGGGTAGACGTACTCATAACGCTCGGTGGGCGCGGTCATATCTTTGGGGATATCGACGACCACGGGGCCAGGGCGCCCAGTAGCGGCCAGATAGTAGGCTTTTTTAAGCACTTCAGGAATTTCGGACGGATGCCGTATTGAGAAGCTGTGCTTCACGATCGGACGCGTCACACCGACAATATCGGTTTCCTGGAAGGCGTCATCGCCAATCAGGTGGCTCATTACCTGGCCGCATAGCACCACCAATGGAATCGAATCCATATAAGCGGTCGCAATGCCAGTGACCGCATTGGTAGCGCCAGGGCCGGAGGTCACCAGCACGGTTCCAGGCTTGCCGGAAGCGCGGGCGTAACCGTCGGCCGCATGGGTCGCTGCCTGTTCGTGACGCACGAGAATGTGCTTCACTTTGTCTTGACGGAACAGCGCATCGTAAATGTGCAGCGCCGCGCCGCCGGGATAACCATAAATGTATTCCACGCCCTCATCTTGTAAGAAGCGGGCGATCATATCTGCGCCGGAAAGCAGTTCCACTGTGTTTCTCCCCTGGAGGTCTCGAGTGCGATCCGCAGGACATCCTGCGGTGTCGAGTGCGGCGGTATGCCGCTGCCGGCCCTTGCCGGCACCTGATGCCAAACCCTGGCATGTGACCCGGTTAGGGCCTGCACTCTCATCGGAAGCACTCATTTATTGCAATATAAATCAGTGGCTTCCTCACACGGCGGTTTGCCGTGTCGGGGCGTTGGCCAGGTTGGGCGGTTAGCCCAAGCCCGGAAGTCCTTCGGCGGGTAAAGGCCATTGCCTACCCTTCGCGCGGGGATTAGGGGTTGCCCGTTGGTTCCGCGCCCGCAAATCAGGAACCCACAAGATTCCATTAGCGCCCTCGGCCTGTCAACCTCCGATCAAGACAAACGCAACAAACGTTGCAGGAAGCCATTAAAAAAGCCCCGCTAGCCGAGCTAACGGGGCTTTTGCCCTATTCAATTGCGCAGCACACCGATTGCGCCTGCGCACTAAATCACCAAGTTAGGATCATTCAAACACCAGCTTGCCTTCGCTTGCACTGATGTGAATCGTATCGCCGGGGGCATACTTGCCGGCCAGCAGGTCTTGCGCCAATGGGTTCTCGATGCGGCTTTGAATCGCACGCTTCAATGGCCGTGCACCGTACACCGGATCGAACCCTACCACCGCCAACTGCGCCATGGCGTCATCACTGATCTCCAAGCTCAAATCATGTTCAGCTAAGCGAACTTTCAAACGCTCTAGCTGAATACCGGCAATGGCTTGGATTTGCGCTTGCCCAAGGGCATGGAACACTACGACTTCATCGATACGGTTAATGAGTTCAGGCCGGAAGTGGTTACCCACTACTTCCATGACCATATTTTTCATCACCTCATAATCGTTATCGTCCCCGCCCATACGCTGGATAATGTCCGAGCCCATGTTAGAGGTCATGACGATCACGGTATTGCGGAAATCCACCGTGCGGCCTTGCCCATCGGTTAAGCGACCATCCTCCAGCACTTGCAGCAAGATATTGAACACATCCGGATGCGCCTTTTCCACCTCATCGAGCAACAGCACCGAGTAGGGTTTACGGCGCACCGCTTCGGTTAGGTAGCCACCCTCTTCGTAACCCACGTAGCCGGGAGGCGCACCAATCAGACGGGCCACGGAGTGCTTCTCCATAAACTCCGACATATCGATACGCACCATGGCCTCTTCCGTATCGAACAAGAAGTTAGCCAGCGACTTACATAGCTCCGTTTTACCCACCCCGGTGGGGCCGAGGAACAGAAACGAGCCGTTAGGCCGATTGGGGTCAGAAAGCCCTGCTCGCGAGCGACGCACGGCGTTCGCCACCGCTTCAACCGCTTCATGCTGACCAATCACCCGCTCATGCAGCGCTTCTTCCATGCGCAGCAGCTTGTCCCGCTCGCCTTCCAACATTTTAGAGACGGGAATGCCTGTCCAGCGGGAAACCACCTCGGCAATCTCTTCCTCGGTAACGTTGGAACGCAACAGCTGGTGGCTGGCCGTATCCGCCTCGCCTTCCCCCGCTTCGCTAATCTTCTTCTCAAGCGCCGGAATTTTGCCGTACTGAATTTCCGACATCCGACCTAAATCACCCTGGCGACGCGCCTGCTCAAGGTCAATGCGCGCCTGCTCCAGCTCCGCCTTAAACTGGGCTGCGCCTTGAATACTGGCTTTTTCGGCTTTCCAGATTTCATCCAAGTCAGCGTATTCACGCTCTAACTCGTGAATCTGGTTATTCAGCGCTTCAAGGCGTTTCTTAGTCGCCTCGTCGGTCTCTTTCTTAAGCGCTTCGCGCTCCATTTTCAGCTGGATTAGGCGACGATCCAGTCGATCCATCTCTTCAGGTTTAGAGTCCAGCTCCATGCGGATACGAGACGCGGCTTCATCGATCAGATCAATCGCTTTGTCGGGCAGCTGCCGATCCGTGATGTAGCGAGTAGAGAGCTTCGCGGCAGCAATGATCGCCGAATCGGTAATATCCACACCGTGGTGCACTTCGTAGCGCTCTTTTAAGCCGCGCAGAATAGCCACCGTATCCGCTTCGGACGGCTCATCCACCAGCACCTTCTGGAAACGGCGCTCCAGCGCGGCGTCTTTTTCGATGTACTTACGGTACTCGTCTAGCGTGGTCGCACCCACACAGTGCAGCTCACCCCGCGCCAGCGCAGGCTTAAGCATATTGCCCGCATCCATCGCGCCTTCAGCCTTGCCCGCACCGACCATGGTGTGCAGCTCGTCAATAAACAGGATGACCCGCCCTTCTTCCTGGGAAAGCTCTTTGAGCACGGCTTTTAGACGCTCCTCAAACTCGCCGCGGAATTTAGCGCCTGCCAGTAACGACCCCATATCCAACGAGAGTACGCGCTTATCTTTCAGGCCCTCGGGCACTTCACCGTTCACAATACGTTGCGCCAGCCCTTCCACAATGGCGGTTTTACCCACGCCCGGTTCACCGATCAGCACCGGGTTATTTTTGGTGCGGCGTTGCAGCACCTGAATGGTACGGCGAATTTCGTCGTCGCGGCCAATCACTGGGTCGAGTTTGCCGTCCAGCGCACGCTGGGTAAGGTCGAGGGTATATTTGTTCAGCGCCTCTCGCTGATCTTCGGCGTTAGCATCGTCGACGGTAGCGCCGCCGCGTAGGCTGTTAATCGCGGATTCGAGGGATTTGCGATTAATCCCGGCCTCTTTAAGCAGCTTGGTAATCGCTGAATTCATCTCCAACGCTGCCAGCAGCACCAGCTCAGACGCGATGAACTGGTCACCACGCTTCTGCGCTTCCCGGTCAGTTAAGTTAAATAGCTTAATGAAGTCGCGGGAGGGCTGAACATCCCCGTCGAACTGGCTAACTTTGGGTAAGTTATCTAATTGCTGCACCAAGCCATCGCGCAAGCGCGAGCTGCTACCCTCAGCTTTTTCAACCAGGGCTTTAACGCCGGTGTCTTTGGTATCTAATAACGCCAGTAGTAAGTGCGCAGGGTCAAGCTGATTATGGCCGTGCCCAACCGCAAGCGACTGTGCCTCAGAAATGGCGGCCTGTAATTTGGCTGTAAATTTATCGAATCGCATGGAATTCCTCCTGGGGGTGCCGTGCGTTTGGACCCACGGTGTTTCCCAATAACCTGTCTTAAATGTGCTAAAACGTTTAGCTTGACAAGTTAAATGGCGTCAGTTCCATGCATTTCAAGAGGGACGCCTCACAACCACGAAGGAATAGCGTTGCTTAGTTGATCCAGATCACACTCGCCATGCGCCCGGTGTTGCCGTTGTCCCGGCGATGGGAGTAAAAGCGCGACTCGCAGGCGGTGCAGAAATGGCCGCCGCTGATGTGGTGAATCCCCAGCGCCTCCAAGCGAAATCGCGCTAGCCGATATAGGTCTGCCATGTAGTGACCAAGACGGTAGGGGCTGTGGTCAAACGCGTCGGCCGTGTCAGGGTGTACCGCGACAAACGCGCCATAGACCTCAGGACCCACCTCGAACTGGGCGTTAGAAATAGCAGGGCCTAGCCACACTAAAATGTCGTCAGGGTCACAGTTCATCGCGGCGACGGTGGCTTCCAGCACACCGCCTGCTAGCCCTCGCCAGCCCGCATGCGCCACTCCCACCTGGGTGCCTTGGCGGTTACACAACAGTACCGGCAAGCAATCTGCGGTAAGAACCACACAGGCGTAGTCGTTGCTGCTGGCAACCGCCGCGTCGGCTTCCGGCGTGTCGTCTTGATACGCCTGTAAGACACGTGCGCCATGAGTTTGATTGAGCCACAGCAGCGGGCGGTCGTCGCCGATCTCTTTATGCATTAACCGGCGGCACAGCGCGACGTGATCAGCATTGTCGCCTACGTGGGTCGCGGGATTGAACGCTGCAAAATCATCTTGGCTTGGCCCTGTTTCCCGAGTAGTAACGAACGCCCGCACATTGGCAGGCGCGGGCCAGTCGGGCAGCAGCAGCGTAGGCTTTAGATCAATGGCATCGCTCATCGCATGGTCTCGTTGTCTTCGCGCAGGTAGTCCAACAACATTAGCAGATCGTCAGGCAGATCAATTTGAAAGGTAGCCGTTTCGCCGCTTACAGGATGCACAAAGCTGAGTTTGCGCGCATGCAGTGCCTGACGCGGAAATTCACGCAGAATCTCTTTTAACGGCTCGGCGGCGCCCGGCGGCAGCTTGGCACGACCGCCATAGAGCGGATCACCAATCAGCGGGTAACGCGCGTGGGCCATATGGACACGAATTTGGTGAGTACGCCCGGTTTCAAGCGTGCAACGCACGTGCGTATGGGCGCGAAAACGCTCCACGACGCGATAATGCGTCACCGCTGGTTTTCCTGACGCCGTGACCGCTTGGCGCTTGCGATCTTTCGGATGCCGACCAATAGGTGCATCAATCTTGCTGCCCGCTACCGGCTTACCAATCACTACCGCATCATACTGACGCGATACGCTGCGCGCCTGGAGCTGATCAACCAGCGCCGTTTGGGCGGGCAGGGTTTTGGCGACCATCATCAGCCCGGTGGTGTCTTTATCCAAGCGATGGACGATCCCCGCTCGCGGCACCTCCGCTAACGCCGGATGATGATGCAGCAGCGCGTTCAACAAGGTGCCATCGGGATTACCCGCCGCTGGATGCACCACCATCCCTGCCGCTTTATTGATCACCATCACCGCATCGTCTTCGTACACGATATCGAGTGCAATATCCTGGGGTTCAAAGCGTGTGTCTTCTTCAATGGTCGCTTTAAGCACCAGCATTTCGTGGCCGTGCAGCTTCGCTTTGGGTTTTAGTTTTGCGCCATCGACCGTTAATTCACCGGCGTTGATCCACGCTTTAAGGCGTTCGCGAGAGTAGTCACTGAACAACTCTGCTGCGACTTGGTCAAAGCGTGCGCCGGCTAACGTGGCCGGCACCCGCTGCGTAGCTTCAACGATACGAGACATTCAGCACCTCTTCGATACGCAAAAAACCTAGCCGTGGCATGAAACTTTTCCTTTGACTGCACCCGACGAAACGTTACTTAGGCGTCGCTAAGCCTGCGTTTTGCGCCGAGGTGATTTATAGTGGGCTAACTGCGACCTATTCTACCAT
Organism: Vreelandella venusta; assembly: GCF_044809155.1. Taxonomy (GTDB): domain Bacteria; phylum Pseudomonadota; class Gammaproteobacteria; order Pseudomonadales; family Halomonadaceae; genus Vreelandella; species Vreelandella venusta_B. The sequence continues at coordinate 373,332 of NZ_CP085241.1, read as the reverse complement.
TTCTACTTATGGCCATCGTCGCTTTTCGGTGATTGAGGCTTGTTTGCAACGAGGATGATGATGCGCGTTTTTTCCGCTGCCAACCGCTTTGGCGCCCTAGCCTTGAGCCTTGCCCTGTTAGCAGGCTGTGCCAGTAATGATACGACCCCTGAAGAAGAAGATGAGTTTGCGGGCGTACAAGAGCGTGAACTCTACGAGTTAGCGCGCACAGCGCTAGATAGCAACCGCTTCCCTATCGCCATTGAGCGCTTGGAAGCACTCGACACGCGCTACCCATTTGGGCCGCATGCCGAGCAGGCGCAACTTGAGCTGATATACGCCTATTACGAAAACAGCAACTGGGAAGAAGCCAGAGCGGCGGCCAGCCGTTTTATCCGCCTGCATCCGGATCACCCCCAGGTGGATTACGCTTACTACCTGCGCGGCCTCTCCGCTTGGCAAGCCGGACGCTTTAGCCTAGAGCGACTTCGCCTGATCGATATCTCCAAGCGCGACCTGGGGGCGTCACGGGATGCGTATAACGATTTTCGCGAGCTAATTCAGCGCTTCCCACAGAGCCAGTATGCTCCTGATGCCCAGCAGCGTATTGTTTATCTGCGTGAGTTGCTGGCCCAGCACGAGCTGCATGTTGCCGATTATTACCTTCGCCGCGGCGCTTACTTAGCCGCCGTTGAGCGGGGTCGCTGGGTCGTAGAAAACTACCCTGAGGCGACTGCCACCCGCGATGCCCTCGCCACGATGATTGAGGGTTACCAAGGGCTGGGGATGGATGACCGCGCCAATGAAGTGCTTGCGGTACTGCGTGAAAATGCCCCCAACCACGCGCAACTTCAAGGTAGCCGCTTTATACCCAAACACGGCAGTGGCGACTAAGCGTTGAATCGTGCGCTAGAGGCGACCACGATTAAGCTGTATAGTCAGCCAACATCAAAAAACCACGCGTATGCGTGGTTTTTTTTGTTTAAGCCTAATACCACATTACTTTACAAAAGTTTAACAAATCCTTTTGGTCAAAAATAATCATACATATGTTGTACAAAATTTATATTCACCGCTATCATTCTGCCTAATTAACATAATAAAGCGCCTGAACGGCGCCTTAAGGAGCTCCCCTGCATGACCTCTCTGATGAAACGACTATCAGGAACGAAAATAAGCACCCGCCTTACGGTTGGCTTTTCTATTTTGCTGGCACTGCTCGTACTACTTACCGTCGCCGGAGTACTACAGGTCAACCAAGTTGACCGCGGCCTGAGTGAGATTAACGATGTCAACGGCGCTAAGCAGCGTTTCGCGGTGAATATGCGCGGCAGTGTCCATGACCGCGCTATCGTGTTGCGGGATATTGTTATCACCTCTGGCGACGGTAACCTCGCCCCATTGCAAGAAGAGATCACACGCTTACGTCGCGATTACGATACTGCTATTAGTGAGATGCAGGCGCTCAATCGGCAATACCCGCCAACCTCACAGGAACAAACGCTGCTAGACCGGATAAGCGAACAGTCTGCTGTGACCATTGATCTATCCCAGCAGGTTATTGACGCACGAGATATTGACGATTACGAACGCGCTCAAACCATAATGCTGCAACAAGCAGGCCCGGCTTACAGCGAATGGCTAAGCCGAGTAAATCAATTTATTGACCTACAAGAACAAATCAACAATGTCACCACAAATGACGCTCGGTCAATTGCTTCTGGTTTCCAAATCCAGATGCTTGGTTTAACCCTGTTTGCATTGATCATTGGCGCTTTTATTGCAGTGTTCTTGTCTCGCCAACTATTAAAAGAGCTGGGCGCAGAGCCCTACGAAGTGAAGGCTTTTGCCCAAGCCATCGGCCAAGGGAAATTAGCCACAAAAGGGCGTCTAAAAAAAGGCGATACGCGCAGCATCATGGCTTACCAAGTGGAAATGGCGAAGCATCTGCAAGATATCGTGACGCAAGTACGTGCTTCAGCTGAAGCGGTTGCTTCAAACAGCGAGCAAATCGCAGAAGGCAACAACGACCTTTCCTCTCGTACAGAACAGCAGGCCAGCGCCTTAGCCGAAACCGCCTCTGCAATGGAAGAGCTCAACAGCACGGTGACACAAAACGCTGACAACTCTGAGCAAGCGAGCCAGGAAGCGAACAGGGCATCACAAACCGCCACACGCGGCGGCGATGCTGTGCATCAAGTTGTGGCCACCATGAATGATCTAAACAAAAGCTCACAGGAAATAGCGGGCATTATTTCTACTATTGATTCGATCGCCTTTCAGACCAACATACTGGCGCTTAACGCTTCGGTAGAAGCAGCGCGTGCAGGCGAACATGGCCGCGGCTTTGCGGTAGTGGCCGAGGAAGTGCGAAAGCTCGCCCAACGTAGCGCAGACGCCGCACGCGAAATTAACCAGCTTATTTCCAGCAACTTAGAGCGTGTGAATCACGGTAACGAGCGCGCCGAAGAAGCCAGCAAATCCACCGAAGAGATTGTCGAAGCGATCCAGCGCGTGACGGCCATCATGAAAGAGATTAGCAACGCCAGCGCTGAACAGAGCGCCGGGGTACAAGAAGTTGGCCAAGCAGTCACCGAAATGGATCAGGTCACGCAACAGAACGCCTCGCTTGTCCATGAAAGCGCGACGGCGGCTAACAACTTGCGCCAAAATGCCCATCAGCTACTGCACGCAATGGAGGCGTTCAAGCTACCCAACACCTCAACGCAAAGTGCTCATCGCCACGCCGCTCCCGCATCCGCTCTCCAGCGCTCTAACACGGCAAAAGCGCCTGCGTTGCCCACCGCCAAATCCAGTGCCTCTGAACCTGAATGGGAAAGTTTCTAAATAAAACGTCTCATCTGCCGTTAGCTATTTAGAGAGGTCGTGGTGTTGAGCACCACGGCCTACTACCTTTCCCTGAGGTTGCTATGAAACCTTCGCAAAGCCTGTTCATGGTGTTCTTACTACCTATCCTGATGGTGGTACTGCCCGTTCTGTTGCTGCTGGGTCTCGCCACACAAGTCATTAAAGCCCAGTCGCTGCAAAACTATCAGCTTCAGTCCAACGACCTGGATACCCTCGTTCAGATGGCAACCTTTGATCGCCAGTTAGGCGATCTCCATCAACGTATGAGCGATGTGTTCAGCCAAGCGGAAGAGACCGATATTGGCGCCATGCAGCGCTACTCCGAATACGGCCTCATTAACCAAGAGCTGTCACGCATTGGTGAAAGTATCGATCAGTTGACCACCTCTCCGCTGATCTTTGATCTGAGCCAGGAGAGCGCCGATACCCTGCAACGCGCCTTCCACGCGTATCGTCGGTTTGTCAGCATGGCGAACGAGGCAGCCACGCTGAATCAGGGAGACCCAGGATTTTATCTGCAAGAAGCCCAACGCCACTTCACGACGTTCAGCCTTTTCTCGCAGCAGATTTTTGAGGCACTTACTCAGCGCGCCAGCGACCGGCATCAAGAGTCCTACGCCGACCTCACCCAAGCTCGTAACTCCACGCTGTGGCTGAGCATTGGGCTCTTTGCTCTGTTGATCAGTGCGGCTTTTCTAGCGGCGTGGCGCATCAATCGACGGCTCGTCACAGTGGGAGACGCCATTCTGGCCCTGTCAGATAATCGTCAAGCGCTGCCCGACATGCAGGCGGTCGAACGCTTAAGCCAACAGCATAGCGGCCCGCTACAGCGCATTGCGCTCTCGCTGCTCTCTTTCCGCGATACCGAGCAGCAGCGCCGTGAGGCAGAGCGCCAAGTACATCAGCTGGCCTACTACGACACGCTCACCGACCTGCCCAACTGGCGGTTAATGAAGGAGCACTTACAGCACTCTCTGGAAACCAATAGCCAAACCAACACCTATGGAGCGCTGATCTACGTGGATGTGGACGAGTTCAAGCGCATTAACGATGGCATCGGCCACCAGGCGGGAGACAACTTGCTTAAACAGATGGCCACACGGCTGCAAACACTGGAAGAGCAGAGCTGCACCATTGGCCGTCTGAGCGGCGATGAATTTGTCTTGATCATTGACGGCTTGGATGGCGATAAGCTGAAGGCTGCTGAAAAGGCCGAGTGCTTTGCCCTACAGATTAATCATGCGCTCACCCAACCCTACTGCTTGGATGGGCATTACCAGTACCTGAATGTCAGCCAGGGGCTAGTGCTGTTCAAGGGCGTCGACGATAGCGTCGACCAGCTATTCCAGTACGCCAACTCGGCCGTCCACCTCGCCAAACGCGATGGCCAGAATACGATCCGCTTTTATGACCCGGTGGTGCAAGCGCAGTTAGAGGCCCGCACCGAGCTGGAGCGGGATCTGCGTCTAGCTATCGAGCGAAAAGAGTTTGTGCTGGTGTATCAGATGCAGGTGGATGGCAAGGGGCGCGCCATCGGTGCGGAAGCGCTCATTCGGTGGCAGCACCCCACCCGTGGATTTGTGTCTCCGGGTACGTTCATTCCACTTGCTGAAGAGACAGGGCTCATCGTCCCCATCGGCACTTGGGTACTGCAGGCCGCCTGTGAACAGCTGGTTATGTGGCAAGCCGCAGCACATACCAATGACTTGGTACTGGCCGTCAATGTCAGCGCGAAACAGTTTCAGCAGCCGAATTTTGTTGAAGAAGTGGCAAACGCCTTGGAACTGAGCGGTGCCTCGCCCCATAAGCTGAAGCTTGAACTTACCGAAAGCATGGTGATAGGCAAAGTAGAGGATACCATCGCCCGCATGCACCAGCTGAAGACGTTAGGCGTCAGTTTCGCCATGGACGACTTCGGCACTGGCTACTCATCGCTACAGTACCTGAAGCGTTTGCCGCTGGATCAGATCAAAATCGATCAATCTTTCGTGCGAGACCTTCATCAGGATGAGGACGATATGGCCATCGTTGAAACGATTATTGCCATGGGACACTCGCTGGGCCTAAACGTCATTGCGGAGGGAGTGGAGACCGTGGAGCACTGGCGCTATCTCAACGAGCACCAGTGCCACGCCTACCAGGGCTATTACTTCTGCAAACCCGTGACACCGGAAGAGATGGCCAAGCACTGTCTGGCGCCTCCCCCGGTGTTGTCCTAAATCCGTGCGGTCGTAAAACGCGCTTTGTTAGGCGCGGTTACGCCGTTAGTCACCGGGCTGCCAGCCATTGACGATGGGGTAGCGACGGTCACGCCCGAAGCCTCGTGGCGTGACCCGCACCCCTACCGGTGCCTGGCGACGTTTATATTCACAGCGGTCGACAAGCTTAACGACTTTATACACGTCCTCATGTTCAAAACCTGCCGCAATAATCGCTTCGGCGCTCATGTCACCCTCAATGTAGCGCACTAAGATGGCGTCCAGCACGTCGTAACCGGGCAGCGAATCGCTATCCTGCTGATCCGGCGCCAGCTCAGCACTGGGGGGGCGCTCAATCACCCGCTCAGGAATCGCCGGTGATTGCGTGTTACGCCAGCGCGATAAGCGATACACCCAGGTTTTGTACACATCTTTAATCGCGTTGTAGCCGCCCACCATGTCGCCGTAAAGCGTCGCATAGCCCACTGCCATTTCGCTTTTATTGCCCGTGGTTAATACCATCAAGCCTTTTTTATTGGAGATTGCCATTAACAGCACACCGCGGCAGCGAGACTGCAGGTTCTCTTCGGTGGTATCACGCTCGGTGCCAGCAAAGCTTTCCGCCAGTGTCTCCATAAACGCCTCAACCATCGGTTCAATGGGCATAACATCATAATGCACGCCCAGCATCTCGGCCTGTTCAGCGGCGTCTTGTTTGGAGATATCCGCCGTGTAGTGGTAGGGCATCATGACGGCCTGAACCCGCTGCGGCCCCAGCGCATCCACCGCAATGGCTAGCGAGAGCGCTGAATCAATGCCGCCGGAAAGCCCCAGCACCACGCCTTTAAAGCCACTTTTATTGACGTAATCCCGCAGGCCGGTCACCAGCGCGCAGTAGAGGCTCTCTTCTGGCTCAACATCGGGTTCAATCTCCCCCGCCTGGGGTTCCCAGGTGGTCGCGCTGGTTTGTAGCAGCTGAACCGGCATCAGCCCTACCTGCCAATAGGGCGCAAGCACCTTTAATTGGCCTTGAGCATCCACACAGCTGGAGCCGCCGTCGAACACCAGCTCATCCTGGCCGCCGATGGTGTTGACATAAATAATCGGGCGCTGCACGCCTTGCGCATGCTCAGCTAACAGGCGCAGCCGTTCGGCTGGCTTGTCCTGGTGGTAAGGCGAAGCGTTTAAACTGATCAGCACCTCGGCGCCTGCGTCTCGGGCGGCCTGCACCGGCGAGCCTTCCCATAAGTCTTCACAAATCAACAGCCCCAGCTTGGCGCCCTTATGCTCGTATACCAAGGGCTGGGTGCCCGGTGTGAAGTAGCGCTGCTCATCAAATACCTGGTAGTTGGGCAGTGCCTGTTTGGCATACTCGGCTTCCCACTGGCCGTTATACAGCACGCCCGCTAAGTTGTAGCACTTGCCCTCACGCACGCCGGGGTAACCAATGATGACTAGCACATCGCGGGAGACCTTTTCCGCCATTTTAGCCCGCGCTTCTCGCAGGCGGGTTTCCATGGAGGGGCGAAGCAGCAAATCCTCCGGCGGGTAGCCGGATAAAAACAATTCTGGGAAAACGACAATATCCGCCCCATGCTCGATCCTCGCTTCACGCACGGCTTCGATTGCACGGGCGGCATTGCCGGGAATATCTCCCACCAAGGGGTCGAGTTGGGCCATAACCAGCGTTAAGTCTTGCATGGGCGTTAAAATCTCTTGAGAATCTTTAAGACAGAGTGGCACCTTACTAGGTGCATTGTCCCGCAAGGCTCGCCAACTGGCAAAGGTCGCGCGGTGTCCGCATGTTGCATGCCCTTGCCACATCCCACCACGGGAGCAGAAAAAGGATGAACCTTTTGATCATTCGGCTAATTATCTTTGCCGTTCTTTTTTACGTAGGTTTAAAACTTTATGGCCTCTACCGCGAACGGCGGCTCTCCCACGAGCAAAGCTCTCTAAAGCGTCACGAGGGGGGGCAAATGGTGCGCTGCCGCTGGTGCGAAGTACATGTGCCCGAGGATGAGGCGCTACGCGACAACGAGCAGTGGTTTTGCTCCAGCGCCCATCGTGACCGCTTCCTGCAAGAGCAGCAGGACAAAGAGAGCCGCGACTAGCGCGGCAAAAAAAGCGTTGACGGTTTAAACCGTTAACCGCTCAGCGGTGGGCAGAAAGGGCGTTGGGTCGATCAAGGCGTCGCGCCCCAGCAGCTGGTCGACCAGCACATGGGTAGACGCGGGGGCAAGCACCAAACCATTGCGGTAGTGCCCCGCATTGACGAACACATTGGGCCAGTGGGGCAGCGCGCCGATAAACGGCAGCCCCTCAGGGGAGCCTGGTCGTAGGCCTGCCCAGTGATGAGCAACGGGAAGCTCGGCAAGCGCTGGCACGATGCCTTCGGCACTTTGCTTCAGTGAGGCCAGCGCCTCGGCGTCAGTGGATTTATCAAACCCCGCTTCTTCTAGGGTTGAACCCACCAAGATCAGGCCATCGCTACGGGGAATGACGTAGCGGCCATCTTTTAAAATAACCCGCTGCACTAGCCCCGGCGGCGCCTGGTACGCAATCATTTGCCCCTTCACCGGGCGCACCGGTAGCTGCACGCCTAGCTCAGCTAATAATTGGGCTGTCCAAGCACCGCCGCATACGACCACTCGCTCAGCCAACTTATCGCCCTGGCTGGTCGCGACGCCTGCTACGCTGCCTTCGTGTTTAATAAACCCGCTTACCGCACACTGCTCAACGAGCGTTACGCTGGGCATAGCATGTAAGCGCGCCCGCAGCGCCTGTCCCAAGCGTGGATTACGCACGCTGCCTAGGGTCGGCATCCACAGCGCGTTACCCTCAGGAGCAGCTGCCTGGGGTTCCTTTTGGTAAACAAAAGCAGCGTCGACGCGCTCAAGAGGCTTACCTAACTGGCGCGCCCAACGCAGCGCAGCGTCATCGTCGTCCACGTTCAGATAAAGCAGCCCTTTTTGGCGGTATTCAGGATCAATGCCCGTCTCTTCTAACAAACGCAGCGCAAGCGTTGGGTAAACGCCTTCTGACCAGCGCGATAGCTGAGAAACCGGCGGTGCATAACGCCATGGGTACAGCGGTGATACAATACCACCACCGGCCCAGGAGGATTCTTGGCCACAGGTGCCCCGCTCTACTAAGGTTACTTTTTGGCCCGCATCTGCCAACTGTAGCGCGGTCATCATGCCGATGACCCCGCCACCAATAATAAGAAAATCACTCACGCGCGTTGCCCGTTATTATTAGAATGAAGCCAGCTCTTAGCCAGCCAAGGAAAGCCAGCATAACGACGCGAACCATTAGGTCAAGCCACTGAGAGACGTCATGCCGCATATTCGATCCCCATTACACGCTAAAACAACAGGGTTTACGCTCATAGAGCTACTCATCACATTAGCCTTAATGGGAATACTGGCGGCCTGGGGGCTTCCCAGCTTTCAAGCATTGGGAGAGCGTTCGGCGGTCGCCAGCGAAGTAAATCGCTTACAAACAGCGCTAACGCTGGCGCGCAATACGGCGATTACACAGCGCAGTGACGTGACGGTTTGCCCTGCCAATGAAGGCAGAACGGCCTGTAACGGTGACTGGAATAACTCTGTCATGGTGGTGATAGGTGATAAAACATCGGGAATTGACGATAGTGAAGTAGTCAGGGTATTTCCACCAACATCAGGTGTTGACGTTACCAAGAGTGGTCATAGCCGCATCAAGTACAGTGCGATGGGACATACTACTGGCTTCAACAGCACCTACTCTATATGCCCCACTAATGAACAAACCAGCACATCAGGTAAAAGCTTAGTAGTCAGCAATCTAGGCCGCGCAAGGGTAGAAGAAGATCCCATTAGCTGTGCTGACTAATGAGACCTATCAATAGCTGGTGGCATGTGCCTAATTACGCAATACCATCCAAATAGCGCTCAGCATCCAGTGCCGCCATGCAGCCGCTGCCTGCTGAAGTAATCGCCTGGCGATAGATATGATCCATCACGTCTCCACAGGCGAACACACCCGGCACACTCGTCGCCGTTGCGTTGCCTTCCAGGCCAGAATTCACCTTGATATACCCGCCGTTCATTTCAAGCTGGCCTTCAAAAATACCGGTATTGGGGCTATGGCCGATAGCGATAAACAGTCCCGGTGCATGAATTTCTTTGGTCGACCCATCTTTGGTGGACTTAACGCGCACGCCGGTGACACCGCTGTTATCCCCCAACACTTCCTCGACTTCATAGAACCATTCGAGGGCAATTTTGCCAGCTTCCGCTTTCTCAAATAGTTTGTCCTGAAGGATTTTTTCTGCTCGCAGCGTATCGCGGCGATGCACCAGAGTAACCTTGGACGCGATGTTGGATAGATATAACGCTTCCTCAACGGCGGTGTTGCCGCCGCCCACCACAATCACTTCCTGGTTGCGATAGAAGAAGCCATCGCAGGTCGCGCAGGCCGACACCCCTTGCCCCATAAACTGCTGCTCCGTGGGCAAGCCGAGGTAACGGGCGCTAGCACCGGTGGCAATAATCAATGCATCGCAGGTGTAAGTACCGCTATCCCCTTTCAAGGTGTACGGTTTTTCACCCAAGCTGACCTCGTTGATGTGATCAAACAACACTTCCGTGTTAAAGCGCTCGGCATGCTGCTTCATACGCTCCATTAGCTCTGGCCCTTGTACACCTTGGGCATCGCCAGGCCAATTATCCACGTCAGTGGTGGTGGTCAACTGGCCACCCGCCTGTAACCCGGTGATCAACAGCGGCTTTAAGTTAGCGCGCGCTGCATACACCGCCGCAGTATAACCAGCAGGGCCGGAGCCCAAAATAATCAAACGTTCATGACGCGTTTCCATGACACCACCTTTGGTCACAATTGAGCAGAGTTCGTTGCCAGAATTTGTTGAAAGAGAGTCTGCCTGAAATGGCGTCAAGTACAAGCAATTACAAGGGTTAACCTAGGCTATTAGGCGAAGATGACTTGAAAGCCATGGGTGAAACACCATGTACTGTGGGTAGAAGGAAGCACTATTAACAGCGCTATTAGTCAGGTGAGCCATACTGGGGAAAGCAGAGACCGACACGCATCGTCAGTGCGAAGACACTACGCTAAGCAATCAGAGGAGAAAGCCATGAGCAAAATACCCGATACGCAGCATACGTTAGAGGTAGGCAACCAGACGTACCACTATTACAGCCTGCCCAAAGCCGCTGAAGCCCTTGGCAACATCGATCGGCTTCCCAAAACGCTCAAAATTCTACTCGAAAACCAGCTGCGCTTTGCCGACGATGAAAGCGTCGACGTCGACGACATTCAGGCGTTGATAGACTGGCAAAAAGAGGCTAAATCCAGCCGGGAAATTGGCTACCGCCCGGCCCGGGTGTTGATGCAGGATTTCACCGGTGTCCCCGGCGTGGTGGATTTAGCCTCCATGCGCGCTGCCGTTGAAAAGCTCGGCGAAGACCCAGCGAAGATCAATCCGCTAACCCCCGTTGACTTGGTCATCGACCACTCGGTCATGGTCGACAAGTTTGGCAACCCCGCCGCATTCCAACAAAACGTTGATATCGAAATGCAGCGCAACCGCGAGCGTTATGAGTTTCTGCGCTGGGGCCAGCAGGCGTTTGATAACTTCAGCGTTGTGCCCCCCGGCACCGGTATTTGTCACCAGGTCAACCTCGAGTATTTAGGCCGCACCGTCTGGACCAAAGAGGAAGACGGCAAAACCCTTGCCTACCCGGACACCCTCGTTGGCACCGACTCCCACACCACCATGATTAATGGCCTGGGCGTACTCGGCTGGGGCGTAGGCGGCATTGAAGCCGAAGCGGCCATGCTCGGCCAGCCGGTATCGATGCTGATCCCCGAGGTCATTGGCTTTAAATTGACCGGCAAATTACGTGAAGGCATCACCGCCACTGACCTAGTGCTCACCGTTACCGAAATGCTGCGTAAAAAAGGCGTTGTCGGTAAGTTTGTTGAGTTCTACGGCGACGGTTTGAAAGATCTGCCGCTGGCAGATCGCGCGACCATTGCCAATATGGCTCCTGAGTACGGCGCCACCTGTGGTTTCTTCCCAGTTGACGAAGAAACGCTCAACTATCTGCGTCTAACCGGCCGCGAAGATAGCCAAGTCGCGCTGGTGGAAGCTTATAGCAAAGCCCAGGGTCTGTGGCGCGAGCCCAACGACGAGCCGATCTTCACCGATGCGCTGCATCTAGACATGACCGAGGTGGAAGCCAGCCTCGCAGGCCCCAAACGTCCTCAAGACCGGGTGGCGCTTCAAGACATGGCGGCGGCCTTCGATAAATTTTTGCAGGAAGACACCAAAGCCGACTCGACGGCCAAAGGCAAATTCTCCTCTGAAGGCGGCCAAACCGCCGTGGGCGTAGAGCGCAGCTTTGAACATGACACGAGCCAAGCTGTCAAGCTGAATGACCATGACTTCAGCCTTGACCCCGGCGCGGTAGTCATCGCTGCTATTACTTCGTGTACTAACACTTCCAACCCTAGCGTTATGATGGCGGCAGGCTTGCTGGCCCGTAAGGCGCGGGAAAAGGGCCTGACCACCCAGCCATGGGTGAAAACCTCACTGGCACCCGGCTCCAAAGTGGTCACCGACTACCTGGCCGCCGCTGGGCTTAACGACGATTTGGATGCCCTAGGTTTCAACTTGGTCGGTTACGGCTGCACCACCTGTATCGGTAACTCAGGCCCACTGCCGGATGAGATTGAGCAGGCGATTAACGATGGCAATCTAGCCGTCGCGTCAGTGCTATCCGGTAACCGTAACTTCGAAGGCCGCGTTCATCCGCTGGTGAAAACCAACTGGCTGGCCTCTCCCCCCCTAGTTGTTGCTTATGCCCTGGCGGGTAACGTTCAGCGTGACCTTACACAAGAGCCGATTGGCGAAGGCAGCAACGGCGAGCCGGTCTACCTTAAAGACATTTGGCCCACTCAAGCAGAGATTGCCAACGCTGTCGAGAAGGTCAACACCGAGATGTTCCGCAAAGAATACGGCGCGGTGTTTGAAGGTGACGACGTTTGGAAAGCAATCAACGTGTCAGATAGCAAGGTGTACCAGTGGCCCGAGTCCACCTACATTCAGCATCCAAATTTCTTTGAAGGCATGGGTCGCGAACCGGATGCTATCGAAGATGTACACAGTGCCCGAGTGTTGGCGATGCTGGGCGACTCCGTCACTACCGACCACATCTCACCTGCCGGTTCTATCAAGCCCGACAGCCCTGCCGGGCGCTATCTACAAGAGCACGGCGTGAAGCCCGTCGACTTCAACTCCTACGGTTCGCGTCGTGGTAACCATGAAGTGATGATGCGCGGCACCTTCGCCAACGTACGGATTAAAAACGAGATGCTGGACGGCGTGGTAGGCGGCGAAACGCGCCACGTGCCCAGCGGCGAACAGATGGCGATTTATGACGCCGCCATGAAGTACAAAGAGGAAGGTGTACCGCTAGTGGTGATTGCTGGTAAAGAGTACGGCACCGGCTCCTCGCGGGATTGGGCGGCCAAAGGCACTCGCTTATTAGGCGTGCGCGCGGTGATTGCCGAATCCTTTGAGCGTATACACCGCTCTAACCTCATTGGCATGGGTGTGGTGCCGCTGCAGTTCCCCGAAGGGGAAAGCCGCGAAACGCTAGGACTGACCGGCGATGAGGAGATATCAATCGCAGGATTAAGCGATTTAAGCCCCGGTAGCACCGTGCAGGTGGTGATCAAAAACGGTGACGACGAACATACCGTTGATGCCAAGTGCCGAATTGATACGGTCAACGAACTGGCTTACTTCCGTCACGGTGGTATCCTTCACTACGTGCTGCGCAAAATGATCGGCGCAGCCTAAGGGTAAAACCTACCAATGCTTGCATGCCCCCACCTCGGTGGGGGTTTTTTTTGTGCTCAGACGTAGCTAGCTGACTTAGAACGCACGACGGCGGTAGGTACGGTACTCCGGTGACCAGCTTGCGCTTTCAATCCGTTCACGCAGCACCGTGCCACTGGTTTTAAGCGCCACTCCATTTTGCTGCGCTTGCGCCGCCACCTCAAAAGCAATCGACTTGCTAATATCACGGATACGCGACAGCGGCGGCAACAGTGCGCCTTTGCCCTCTTTGACCAGCGGTGCCTCGCGGGCAAGCGCACGGGAAGCACTCATTAACATCTCATCAGTGACGCGGCTTGCCCGCGCAGCGACCACGCCCAGGCCAATACCGGGGAAAATATACGCATTATTGCACTGCGCAATAGGATAGGTGCGACCATTGTGCACTACCGGTGCAAAAGGGCTCCCCGTTGCAACCAGCGCTTGGCCATCGGTCCAGCGAATAATATCTTCCGGCACCGCTTCCGCCTGGGAGGTGGGGTTCGAAAGCGGCATAATGACCGGGTGCTCGCAGCCTGCGTGCATGGTGCGCACTACTTGTTCGGTGAAGATTCCCCGCTGGCCACAAACACCAATCAAAATAGTGGGCTTAATATGCGCAATGGTCTCTTCCAAACCTTGACCACCCCACTCTGCCACCAGCGCTGGGTCGTGGGCTAGACGGCGTTGGAAATCCCGCTGCCAAGACTGATCCGATGTCATTAAGCCTTCACGATCAACGACAAAAATGCGTGCGCGCGCCTCGCTCTCTGTCAATCCCTCGGCTTGCATCGACACAATCACCTGCTCAGCAATGCCGCAGCCCGCTGAACCGCCGCCGACAAACACCACACGCTGCTGGGCGATCGTTTCTTCACGGGCTTGGCAGGCCGCCATTAGCGTGCCCACCACAACGGAGGCGGTGCCCTGCACATCATCGTTGAAACAGCACAGCTCATCACGGTAACGCTCAAGCAGCGGCACCGCGTTTGCTTGAGCAAAATCTTCAAACTGAAGCAACACGTTAGGCCAACGACGCTTCACCGCCGTAATAAACTCCGCCATAAAGGCATCGTACTCGTCTTGCCCTACTCGTTCATGGCGCCAGCCCATATACATCGGGTCATCCAGCAGCGCTTTATTATTGGTGCCCACATCAATCATGATCGGCAGCGTATACGCCGGGCTAATGCCGCCGCAGGCGGTATACAGCGCCAGCTTACCAATGGGAATTCCCATGCCGCCGATACCCTGATCACCTAGGCCTAGAATCCGCTCGCCGTCGGTCACCACGATGACTTTAACGTTATCTTTAGTGGCACTGCGCAGGATATCGTCCATATGCTCGCGATCCGGGTAACTGATAAACAGCCCCCGGTGATTGCGGTAAATATTAGAGAACTCCTGACACGCCTTGCCCACCGTAGGCGTGTAGATAATCGGCAGCATCTCTTCTAGATGCTGAGAGACCAAACGAAAATACAGCGTTTCATTATCGTCTTGGATAGCGCGCAGATGAATATGCTTTTCAAGATCACTATTGCACTGACGGTATTGGCGGTACGCCCGCTCTAGCTGGTCATCAATGGTTTCTACTTTTTGAGGCAACAAACCAATCAAATTAAATGCTAGCCGCTCCTCATGGGTAAAGGCACTGCCTTTATTCAATAGCGGCATTTCAAGCAGTGAGGGGCCAGCATAGGGAATATAAAGGGGACGTTTCTCTTGGGGGGTCATGGCACTCTCTACTTTTATATCAATACACTGTTTTCGTGTTTTCTATGAGCGCTCTTTTAGGCGCCCTTTCGCACATATGGTTGGCACTTACTTCTGACACATACTGTTGGCGCCCTATGGCGAACAGATGCTGCGCCGCAATAATGTCAAGCGCATACAGAATATGTAGTAATGTAACACGGAGCGACTATAAACGTAGGTCATGTTGTGTTTTTACAACAGGGCTACGAATAAAATCTGCCGTTTTTCGAGTATCTCTCAGCCGGCCATATAACGTGATGTGGTGAACGAAAAAGCCCCAGCACTGTGGACACAGCGCTGGGGCTTGGCGATTAAGGCATAACCGCCTTTAGCAGGTTTTTGCCACGGGCTTACGCGCAGCCTCGCCGGTAAAGAAGAAAGGCCGAAGTTTGACCCCTACCATATTCCCCGCAAAGGCCGCGACCATCCATACCCAGCCGTGTAAGCTGCCGGAAGCAATACCGCTGAAGTACGCCCCAATGTTGCAGCCAAACGCTAAGCGTGCGCCGTAGCCAAGCAGGATACCGCCGATCACAGCCGCCAGCAGGGACTTAAAAGGAATACGGAAGTTAGGCGCAAAACGACCTGCCAAACTTGCCGCTGCCAATGCGCCTAACATAATGCCCACATTCATTACCGTGGTGATGTCACTCCATACGCTTGCGTCTAACGCAGCTGCATTACCCGGTGACTGCCAGTAGCCCCACTGGCTAACATCGCCACCCACTAGTTCAAAGCCTTTAGCTCCCCACAGCGCAAACGCTGCTGTGATACCCCAAGGACGGCCTGCCAACGCCAGCGTAGCAAAGTTAAGCAGCGCGAGGGCTACCGCCCCCGCCACGAGTGGCCACGGGCCAGTAAGCCATCGCTCTACGCCGGGCTTGTCTACCCGGGGTGCTTGCTCCAGATGGCCGTGGCGGCGTTTTTCCATGATCACGGTAAACACGGTAATA
The DNA here is from genome assembly GCF_044809155.1 of Vreelandella venusta. Classification (GTDB taxonomy): domain Bacteria; phylum Pseudomonadota; class Gammaproteobacteria; order Pseudomonadales; family Halomonadaceae; genus Vreelandella; species Vreelandella venusta_B. Next base: position 357,688 of record NZ_CP085241.1, on the reverse strand, counting down.
GCGGTAAACAACACCAGGCTAATACCAATACCCCCGCCTACCCCTGCCACATTCACCAGCGATACCGGTTGAAATGCGGGCAGACTCTGCCACCAGGTAAAGTGCGCTGAGCCAATCACCGAACCGACAATAAAGAAAAGCAGCGTGATCAGCATACGAGCATTACCACCACCGGCGGTGAACAGCGTGCCCGACGCACAGCCGCCGCCTAGCTGCATACCCACCCCAAAAATAAATGCCCCAAATAGCACTGAAATGCCAATAGGGGCCACAAACCCTCGCACGTCGGTACCAAACAGCGACCCCGCACCAAGTGCAGGGAAAAACAGCACAACTGCAATCGCCAACATAATCATCTGCGCGCGCAAACCACGTCCGCGTCTTTCAGTGATAAACACCCGCCATGCAGAGGTAAAGCCAAACGCCGCATGGTATAGCACCATGCCAAACAGGCCACCGACAATCATCAGCAACCCGGTATTGGCGCTGAACACCACGCCAATGATCAACGCGCCCAGCACAATGGCCGCCGTGGCGAGTATCGGTACGCGGTAGTTCATGGGATTCGCAGCAGAGGTTATAGCCATAACTCACCTTTTCAAAACGCCAAAAGCGCCTGCTAAAAGCAGACGCTTGACCGGATGGTACAATGGGTAGAGCCTACCGTTGGCGGTAAAGGGCTGGAAGTTCTTTATTCAGCAGTGTATATACCAAAAATGAATATAAAGCATATTGATGCCATCGCGACGTTAAGCTGATTACCTGTAGAACGCTTCGGGTGTTGTTGTTAGCTGCTTGCGCATTAAACTCTGCCATCAAACGTATAGGCCACTAAGCGGCCAAATGGCAACTTGCTGGACAGACGAGCACGCCATCCTCAACACCTGCGCAAGCGACGGATCTACATTAAAAAATTGGGCATGTTTATGTTTAGTTATTACCTTTTACGCCCCAACTGGGCATCGAGCGCATCGAACTGCTGGGTAAGGTAGCTACTCATACTATTCATCTGTGCGATCATGCCGTCTAACTGACTGAACTGCTTACGGTATCGAGCGATGGTGCCCTCAATGCTTTTTTCCATACGCTCAAATCGATCGTCTAGACTTTTGACGCGATTTTCTGCACCGCTAATCGCCAGTTTAACCACGCCATTACTGCCAAGCATCTGCTCTATGCTATTCGTCAACTTACCAGCTAAACCGTTGATGTCTTTATCGCCGGCAAAGAAGTCCTTAAGCGCCTGAGGGTTGTTAGCAACCAGGTCGTTTAGTTTATCGTCTTCTACTTTTAATTTTCCATCCCGCTGCAGAGTAATGCCCAGCTGACTCAGGGTAGAAAGCTCACCTCCGGTTTCCCCACCCGTCAGTACACTGCGCAGACGCGACTCAATAGTGCGTACGGTGCTGTCGCCAACCAGCTCACCGGCGGTTTCGCTGTCGCCACTGAAGCTGGTCAACTTACCAATGGTGCCTTTTAAGTCGTTATACGCTTTTACAAAACCGTTAATCGCTTCACGCTGCTTTAGCGTATCGCGCTCTACGGTAATAGTGCTAGAAGCAGTTTCACCTTCGGCAATACTTAGCTCGGCCAAGTTGAGGGTTACGCCCTGGATAGCCCCTTCTATTTGGTTTTTATCGCTGGTAATGGTAATGCCGTTTACTTTTAGCTCGGCGTCTTTACCACCGTTCCTAGTGCCAGCATCTTCTGTGAAGGGGCCTGCCACCGCTCCCACAGGGTCTTGGCTAGCATCAATAAAGCTAAAGCCATCAATGGAGGCGGCAGCTCCCGTATCTTTAGAACTTAGGGCGAGCCGGTAGCCTTGGCCGTCGTTAATAATAGTGGCATTAACACCGGCATCTTTGTTGGCGTTAATAGCATCACGAATCTCAGAAAGCGTGCTGCCAGGGGCAATGGCGATATCCACTGAGTCAGCACCGCCAAAATTAAGCCGCATCGCCGTGGCGCCCTGCAGGTCTAGCGCTTCATTTTTTCCTTCAGTAATTCTGCTAGAGGCTAGCGTGCCAGAAGTAGCAAGTTTCGAAACCTCCACACGGTAGCTTCCCGGCAGCGCATCGGCAGTAGTGGTAGCTTTGACAGCATCGCCCCGCACGCTAGCAGAAAGGCTTTGATAAAGCTTAGGATCGTTGATTTTTGCAACTGAGTCTTGGAAAGCATTCAGTGAGGTTTGCAGCTGCCCAAAAGCGGAAATTTTCGCCTGCTGCTGTTTTTTCTGAAGCGTAATGGGTGCAAGCTTGCCCCGCTCGGCTTCTTGCAGCTGATCAAGCAGCCCAGTTAAGTCAAGGCCAGAACCAACGCCAAGAGAGGTTATTGTCGCCATGCAGGGTTTCCTCAGTGCAAAAGCTAAACCACGGCTAAGTCAAAAAGCCATTTTCAACCACTGGAATGGCGCACGCTGTCATCTTGAGTGTGCGCCAATGAAGAAGAAGATAATATCCCTATCGACCGAAAAGCGCACACCTTTAGCGCTTTTCCAGGCTTTCAAAGAAAGCGTTAGGCTTATCAAATAAAAACGCCTGCTTAACGCAGGCGTTCGATACTCACTAGCGGCGGTTAACTACGGCCCAGCTGAGCATCCAGTGCATCGAACTGCTGAGTGAGGTAATCACTGGTTTGGTTCATTTGGGCGATCATGCCATCCAACTGACCAAACTGAGTACGGTAGCGTGAAATAGTCTGCTCGATGGATTGCTCCATACGCGTGTAACGTTCTACCAACGACTCCGAGCGGTTTTCAGCGCCAGAGATCGCGCCTGTCACCGTTCCGTTAGAGCTTAACAACTGCTCAAGGGTTTGGTTAACCTGGCCTGCCATGCCCTCATTATCCGCACTACCTGCAAAGAAGGCCGAGAGAGCATCCTGATCGTTAGCAATGGCATCGTCTAATTTGCCGCTATCAATTTCCAGCGTGCCGTCTCGCTGCAGCGAAATACCGATATCAGTGAGCATAGAGAACTGGCCTTCTACACCGCCACTCAGCACGCTACGCAACCGGGACTCCACCGTGCGCACAGCACTATCACCTAAAAGCTCGCCTGCAGCACCTGTTTCTGCATTAAAGCTGGTGAGTTCGCCCATAGTGCCTTTTAGGTCATTGTAGGCATCGACAAAGCCGGTAATCGCTTCACGCACAGCGCGGGTATCTTGTTCAACCGCAACGGTACTATCACCTTCAGCCTGAAGGTTGAGCGTCACGCCTTGAATCGCCCCTTCAACTTGGTTGGTGGGGCTTGTGATAGTAATGCCGTTAACGTTTAACGAGGCATTTTGGCCAGGTTGAATGACCTCAGTATCAGTGGGGGTAACATTGATAACATCATTGAAGTTGCTGCTTGAAATCGACGCATCGGCACCGGTTTCAGACGAACTAAGAGCCAAGCGATAACCTTCACCATCATTGATCACTGACGCCAAAACACCGCTGCCCTCCTTGGCATTAATGGCATCGCGAATATCTTCCAGGCTATCACCCTGTGCAACGTTGATATTAACGCTATCTTGCTCTTGGCCTGTGAAATTCAATGTCAGAATGGTGTCAGCATCAACTAGTGGAACATCTGATGCATTGATACGCCCCGTGGCTAATGTGCCCGCGGTCGCTAATTTGTCGACCGTTACGTTGTAGCTGCCGGGCTGCGCTTCGCCATCTGCCGTGGCGGTAATGGCTTCTCCGCCTACACTGGTAGAGAGGCTCTCATAGAGCGAGCTATCATTTAGCGCCGCTGAGGCCGTTTGAAACTGTGAGAGCGCGCTCTTGAGCTGCCCATAGGCAGAAATTTTAGTTTGCTGAGATTCCAGTTGACGCTCTATAGGTTCCAGCTTGCCCCGCTCAGCCTCCTGCAACTGATCCAGTAAACCATTTAGGTCTAGCCCTGAGCCAATGCCAAGTGATGAAATGGAAGCCATACGATATCGTCCTTTTTTTAACGCCCTCTACTGCTTTGACGCTACTTATATGTTGAAGTCGAGTAATAATTTAATATATCGGCTATTAAACCCTAAACTTAAGCAGTAAAGGAAAATTTTAAGCATCTAATAGTTACCGTATGTAAAGCAAAGCCTTGCAGCTGGCTATTTTTAGACCTTGGTCTAACACCCTGATTGCTTTATAATGCACTGCAGCAAGCCCGTTTTGGTTCTGTTTGCAGGAGAAAACTATGCCCTCCCCGGTGTTCCAGCCCGCACCCCAAGTGGCTACAGCCGCTTACCATGTGCAGCGCAGCCTTCGCCATTGTCTCTCCACCGTTGCCGAACTGCTTTACGACAACGGCTATGTGCTTGAGACTCTCACCTTACCTCAACGCGGCCTCACTCAGCGTGAGCTTAATCAACTGAGCGCGCAGCATGATAATTGGCAAACTTGCCAGCGGGTGCTGACAGAGAGCGAAGCAGCTGAATTTAATGATTATCAGCGTTTTGTACTCACCGCTATGGGTCGGGAGATAATGTTCGATATGTTTGGTCAAGGGGCGGCAGATTGTGCTTAGCACTTATTGAACGCCAATGTGTGGCATCGTTTTTACTAAAAACGGTATTTAAAATACAAAACGCCCGCAGGCTCTAGTTAAAACCAACTAGCTGCGGGCGCTTAATTTGCGGCTTAAACAGGGCGTACTAAATTAACGCAGGCCGAGCAGCGACAGAACAAATAAAACCACCACAATTAAACCTACGATATAAATAATGCTACGCATGACGGCACTCCTTGCTTATTGCGTTTCCGATAAATCAAAGGGTTGCTTACCTTGAAGCTAACTACCCAAGCCTAGCAGGCTTTCCCGCTTTTTGCGTAATACTCACTTTTTCGTAATGGAACCTCTCTGACATCTTAGCCTCGAATCTTTGCTTGCTCCGCCACTTGTCTTATCGAGGTGCTACGATGCGTTTATTTGGTCACGCTATTTCCTGTGGCGCTATTTCTCTGTTGTTAAGCGCTGTGGCGGCAGCCCAGGCACCCAGCCCCCATGCGTTGCAGGCACTCAATCAGCAAGCCGCCGCGCTATCCCCCGTGCATACGGTGGTAATCGCTTATCAGGGCAATATCGTTCACGAAATTCACCAGGGCGGTCCCGGCACGTCTGCGCCTGCGAATATCAAATCGCTTTCCAAAACCGTCCTCGCTGCGGTAACCGGCGCGGCGATTGAGGCGGGAGTGATCGAATCTACCGAGCAAACCTTGGTGACGCTTTTAGGCTCGCTACCCAACGGCGTAGACCCACAGGTGAACGATATTACCGTGGCGCACTTATTGGCACAGCAGGCTGGCTTAGAGCGCACCTCCGGCAGCAACTACAGCGCTTGGGTCGCCAGCAACAATTGGGTGAATAACGCACTCTCCCGCCCATTTGTGGATGAGCCTGGTGGCCGCATGCTTTATTCAACAGGCACCAGCCATTTGCTTTCTGCCGCGCTTACTCAAGCGAGCGGTGACACCACTCACGCCATTGCGCAACGTTTGCTGGGTGAGCCGCTAAGCATCGCCATTCCTCCCTGGCTGCGCGACCCCCAGGGCATCTACTTTGGCGGCAACGATATGCAGCTTTCGCCCAGGGCGCTAATAGAAATAGGCGAGCTTTATCGTAACGATGGCATGGTCTTTGATGACAGCGGAGAGAGTCAGCGGGTGCTGCCAGAAGGCTGGGTTGAAGACTCGTGGACAGCCAGAGGAGAATCTCAGTGGACAGGTGATGGCTACGGCTTTGGGTGGTTTATCACCACTCTAGCGGATGTGCCAGTGTATTACGGCAGGGGCTACGGTGGTCAGGCGCTCTATGTAATCCCGGAGCGGGAAATGACGGTGGTGATAACGTCCGACCCAACGCCACCCTCTCCGGGCGGACAGTTTCAGCAGCGGCTAAACCAGTTAGTGATTGACCTGCTGTCAGAGGAGTAGCTACTCATCCTTATGCCCCAAGCTCATTAAATACAGCGCTGCGGCGAGAGCCAGCACCGAAAGCGCCAAGTAGATCGCCTCCAGCGGCGTACTAAAGCGGATATCAACGACCGCTCGGAAAAACTCGATAATCACTGCCAAAATCACCACACGAGCAATTTTGTCCTTGAGTTGATCGAGTGAGCCTACGTTAAACGGATGCTTTGGAGAACTCACTTCTGCTTGGTCGATACGAGAGACAAACAGCCGATAAATGCCTAGCCCGAAGATCAGCAGCACAATCGCGATTAAATAAACATCAACAGCAATGATGATGTCAGGCACCAAGGTGTCGTGAATATCTATGGAGCTGTCAATCAGGTAGTAGCGCAGCACGTCACCCACCACGGTTAAAATATCCAGCGTACCAACGATAAACAGCATCAGTGAGCCTAATAGGCTGGGCACCACCGCCAGCATGACAAGAAAGCGCGAGTTCCATAGCGTGGTTTCAATGCGTCGCTCCCAGTGATTCTGCTCGTCTGGCCGCTTAGGTGGCGTTGGTGGTGAAACATTAGGCATATCAGGTTCCTTATTAAACATTCATCGCGATTAATGTGCAGGTAGCACCAAACAGCGCCAATCCCAGCAGTAACACGATGCCATCACGCGCAACCAGCCCTAATCCAAGCAGCACCAGCGCCAGGCCAGCACCATTGGCAGAGAAGGGAATGAATTCCATTGGCGGCATGGCTAACGCAATCATTAAACAGATCAGGGCCGTCACGCGAATACCGATATAGCCAGTAAGCCACGGTAAGCGCACGCGTAAAAGCCCGTCCACCCAGCGGGCAGGCTTCTTCATAAGCTGAAGACCCTTGTTAAATTTTTGCCGCGAAAGAGAGCGCTTTAGCAGAAAGCCGGGCAGCCAGAACGCTTCTCGCCCTGCCAATAGCTGCACTGAAACCAACAGCACTAGCACGGCCATCAGTGTCGGCATTCCAGGTATATCGCCAATAATTGGCGTCAGCGTAATTAACCCCGCGACAAGTAATAACGGTCCAAAAGAGCGTCTGCCTACGGCATTCACCACATCGTTAACGCTTACCCGGGACGCGTCCTTCTCCATATTCTCTATAGATTCAATTAAATCCATTAACGTCGTGTCTTCGCTACGGTTATACATTGTGGTTGTGGTGCTCCTCCGCCTGCAATTTGCTTCGTATAAAGTCGATGTGGCTCACGTGTAAAAGATCCGCCAGCCGCCGTATACGATGCTCTTCAAGCGGGTCGATGTTGCCGTCTGCCCAGGCTAACTGCCACATTAAGGCCACCAGCTCGCAGCGCTGTGGGTAGCCGTAGTGCTGCTTAATCAGGCTGACGAACTGATAGTGATCCACCGCATCGTCGACTTCCGCTTCCGCCAGCGTCATTAACTCGGTGACTTCGCTGTTGCTTAACCGGTAGCGAGTGATGAGCATCTGTTTAAGCGCGTCGCGTTCGGCGTCACTTTGGTCATAGTCGGCGCGCATCACTTCGCACAGCAGCGCTGCGGTGGCCAGCTCTAACGTAATAGTTCGATTCTCACGCTGTTCTGGCTCCGCCAGCGCCCGTTGAAAAAAGTTACTAATGGCATCCAGCACGGCTTCTCTCCTGTTAACCAACCTATCGCTTCGACTTGCGAGATAGCGCTTAGTGCCCATCTAATTAAGGGTAATCCTCCCTCACTCCTTACGCTTGGCGAGCTGCTCTTTGAGCTGTTTAGGCACTTGTTTGATGATCAGCCGGTCCTGAGTTTCGTCATACTCAATACTGGAACCCAGCAGGTGTGAATCAAAGCTGATCGAGACGCCGCCAGAGCGCCCAGTGAAGCGGCGAAACTGGCTGATAGTGCGTTTGTCCGGTGGGATTTCCGGCGAAAGACCGTAGTCGGCGTTGCGAATATGGTCGTAAAACGCCTTGGGCTGTTTCTCATCCACAAGCCCGGAAAGCTCTTCCAGCGTCATGGGCTCGCCACGGCGCAGCTGCTCGTTGGCGTAATCGACCAGGGTATCGGTTTTTTCCCGGCTGGCGTCGTCGTCCAGGTCCTCTTTTTCGACGTAGTCGCTAAAGGCTTTCAGCAGCGTGCGGGTTTCAGCGGGGGCATCAATGCCCTCCTCCATACCCAGCAGCGCCGCTACGCCATCGGCAAGCTTTTTACCGCCCCGATCTTTTAGAAACGAGACGTACTGCGTACTTTCCGCACCGCTCTGCCACTGAGTCAGGTTTATGCGGGCTGCCAGGGTGAGTTGGCTGGTGTTTAGTTGGGCGGCAGGCACCGCGTGGTGCGCGTCGTTAAAGCCGATACCTTCCCGCTGATGAATAAGGCCCATCAGCAGCGTTTCCGTGTCGCCCTGTTGTAGATGAGCGATGACCAAGTAACCGCCCACCGAGAGCTGACCCTGCAGCGTTTGCGCTAAGCGCTCGGCAATGGCGTTCGCCAGTTGGGCAAAGGTTTGCTCGTCGGCTTGATACGCCGTGAGCCACGCCACCAGCGGCCCGGCCTGCTCGCCCTGCTCGGCAAAGCGCCCCCAACCCTTCGCTTTGGTGTTGTAGGTATCGTTTAGCGCATTCACTAGGCTGGCCATCACCGTGTCGTCGCTGGCTGCAGCGGCCTCGGCAGGCGGGGCAGTGACACTTAAGCGCTCGCCGTCGAGGGATGGCTCAAGGCGGTAAACAGTACTTTGCAGTAGCGGCATAAACAGGCATTACCTTTATAAAAACGTCGAAGAGGTCACTTCAGCATCAGGGTTTTAAGCGGTAACCGGTGCGGAAAATCCAGGCAATGGTGGCAAGGCTTGCCGCCAAAAACAGCAAAATCATCGCCACGCTGGCGCCCAAGCTGACATCGCTAATGCCGTAGAAGCTCCAGCGGAAACCGCTGACGAGATACACCACCGGATTCGCCAGGGTCACACTCTGCCAAAACGGAGGCAGCATATCGATGGAGTAGAAGCTGCCGCCCAGGAACGTGAGCGGTGTAATCACCAGCAGCGGCACGAGCTGCAGCTTGTCGAAGCCATCTGCCCAGATGCCGATGATAAAGCCCAGCAGGCTAAAGGTGACGGCGGTCAGCACCAGAAACGTCAGCATCCAGAACGGGTGGGCGATCTCAAGCGGCACAAAGAAGCTGGACGTGCCGAGAATGATCAGCCCCAGCAGTATCGATTTCGAGGCCGCCGCCCCTACGTAGCCCACGACAATCTCCAAATAGGAGATCGGCGCTGACAAAATCTCATAGATGCTGCCGGAGAATTTGGGAAAAAAGATGCCAAACGAGGCGTTCGAGACGCTCTGGGTCAGCAGCATCAGCATAATCAAACCAGGGACGATAAACGCGCCGTAGCTCACCCCACCAATCTCGCTGATCCGCGAGCCAATCGCCGCGCCAAACACCACAAAGTAGAGCGAGGTAGAGATCACCGGTGAGACAACGCTCTGTAGCAGCGTGCGGCGAGTGCGGGCCATCTCCGCCATATAAATCGCACGAACGGGATAGAGGTTCATGAGCGCTCCTTCACCAGGTCTACGAAGATATCTTCCAGCGAGCTCTGCCGGGTATGTAAATCTTTAAAGCTGATGCCCGCCTGCTCTAGCTGCGTTAACAGGGTAGAGATTCCTCGCCCCTCCTCTTCCTGACGGCCATCGTAGGTGTACACCAGCTCATAGCCGTCGGCAGTTAAGCTGAGTTCTTCCTGCGCCAGCGCAGGCGGCAATTCTGCCAGCGGGCTGTGGAGCTGCAGGGTGAGCTGCTTGCTGCCCAGCTTTTTCATTAGCGCGGCTTTCTCTTCCACCAGCACGATCTCGCCGCGATTGATGACGCCAATGCGGTCGGCCATCTCTTCGGCTTCTTCAATGTAGTGGGTGGTGAGAATGATCGTCACCCCATCGTCGCGCAGCCCGCGTACCACGTTCCACATATCCCGCCGTAGTTCGACGTCCACCCCGGCGGTCGGCTCATCCAAAAATAGAATGCGTGGCTCGTGGGAGAGCGCCTTGGCAATCAGCACCCGCCGCTTCATGCCGCCGGAGAGCGTCATCAGGCGGTTGTGTCGTTTATCCCACAGCGAGAGCGACTTGAGCACTTTTTCGATATGGGCGGGGTTGGGGGATTTACCAAACAGGCCACGGCTGAAGCTCACCGTGTTCCAGACCGTTTCAAACGCTTCATTGGTGAGTTCTTGCGGCACAAGACCAATTCGCTCGCGGGCTTGGCGGTAATCGCGCACGCTGTCGAAGCCGTCGACGATAACATGGCCTTCGCTGGGATTAACCAGGCCACATACCAAGCTAATCAGCGTAGTTTTACCCGCCCCGTTCGGGCCGAGCAGTGCAAAAATTTCGCCGCGCTGGATGGTTAAATCCACGCGGGTGAGCGCCTGAAAGCCACCTTCGTAGGTTTTATTCAGGCCATCGATGGTAATGATGGGGTCGTTCAAGGCGTGCTCCTTACATCGCGGGCCAGCGCAGAACCGGCGCAGCGCGATGCCAATGGCACCGCGACATGGCTGCCGCGGTGCATGACGGCCTTTAAAAGGTATTAAGTGCGGCTGGTGATTTCGAGCAAGTGATAGCCAAACTGAGTTTGAACCGGCCCGTGAACTTTGTTGAGCTCACCGCTGAAGACGACTTTGTCGAATTCCGGCACCATTTGGCCGGGGCCAAAGCTGCCCAGGTCGCCGCCCTGGCGGCCAGAAGGGCAGCTGGAGTGCTGCTTGGCCACATCCGCGAAATCGCGGCCGTTCTCGATCTCTTGTTTCAGTGCGTTGCACTGCTCTTCACTGCTTACCAAAATATGACGGGCGCTGGCACGTGCCATAACAAACTCCTCAATAAAAAACCCAATACGGTAGGCCAGTTTATCACGCTCGCTGCTAGTCGTGACCCAAGGCACCGCTATAACGCAGCGCTTCGCCCACACTCGCCAGGGCACGCTCATGGGCCTGCACCGAGAGCGGCCCACGGGTACACGCCACGATGACCCAGGGGCCATGGGCGGCGTCACCTGCTTGAGAGGCACGCGATGCAATACCGGCATCGCAGCTTCGCCGGTGCTGCGTGCCTGTTTTGTGCGCAAAGGTGAACTCGCTGCCCATGCCTTGTTTCAAGCGCCGCTCGCCGGATTGGGTCCGCTGCATGATCGCCAGCAGCGTTTGGCGCTGTTCGGCATTCACATCCTCCATACCACCGTGATGCAGGCTGGCCAGCAGGTCGCCATAGGCGCGCAGCGTGCCCACGTTTTCACCGGTGGCTTCGTAGGCATCGAAGGCGTGGTCATAGTCGGGCTGCTCAAAGCTCCCTTCACCCACATCCAGCGCTTGCGCCAAGGCGGCCGGGCGCTGGTTCACACGGTGTTGGCGCAGGGCGATAAAATCTAACCCGCCCAGTTGGCGAGCCTCGGGGTGTAGCTGGCCATATACGCCTTGGCGCACTTCCACCAGCTTGCTGATAGGGCCAAGGTGCTCCGGCTTGCCGTTGCTGGCGGCTACCATACGGCGGGCGCGGGCATTCACGGCATCCAAGCCCACACGGTCAATCAGCATATCCGTGGCGGTGTTGTCGCTGACGGTGATCATTTGCTCAATCAAATAACGAACCGAGATCGTTGTACCGGGGTCGTGCCAGTTGACCGGCCCGGCGCCATCGACAAAGTCGCTGCGTGCCAGCGTAAGACGATCATCCAGAGAGAGCGTGCCAGCTTGGCGTTCAGCCAGCACCTGAGCCGCTACGGGCACTTTAATCAGCGAGGCCAAATACCAGGGGGCATCTGCCCGCCAGGAGAACGCCTCGCCTGTTGCGAGGTTCTGAACATAAACACCTAGCGCGCCGCCAAACACTTCTTCAATAGCACTTATTCGCGCATCTAGATCGCCTTGCCAAGGGCTCTGTTTATCGACCTCGTAGTACCAGTTCGTACTTGCCAATACCGCCGCGCTGGCTGGCAATAAAGCGCACAGCATCGCTGCGGCTAGCCAGCGTTTAAGATGTCGCAACTTTACCTCCTACCGCTGCTGGTGGCGGGTTATTTGTAACGGGCGATCCAGCGCGTTAGCCAAATCCATAGCGCGGCCCCAAGAATTAACAGCCCACCCACGCCAAGCGCCTGTGGATAGGTGTACATGCCTTCGCCTTCCAGCAGAAAACGCAGCACTAGAAAAATCATCACAATGTGGAAAATAAACGCTTTGAGCGCGTCGCTCCCCACCATGGTTAATGGCTGTAGCGCCTTGGCTGCCGCAGCTCCACCAGCGAGTACAGCGCCTAAAATAACCAGCGCGCCGCCCACACTGTACAGCGTGAATTTCAGCCCAGGCGGGTGTTTGCCATCGTTATTCGCCACCGCCAGCATCGCAGCGGAAACATCGCCTTCGGCAAAGGCCAAGCCATAGAACGCGGCGACCATGACAACCCCCACACCCACCAGCGCCAGCACCAACTTTCGCCGCAGCGCCGTATCAAAATAGCAGCGCAGCAAGGCTTCACCGATCAGCAGGCCCGCCAAGATCAACGGCGCGCGGCTAAGCTGGCCCCAGGTGTAATGGTCTTCATGGTCCACCAGCAGCGCTTTTAAGGTGTCGTTACCGCCAAAGCTCAGCCCCTGCAGCCAAGCGGAGAGCGCAGTTAAGCCAATAATAAGCGCACACCGCCCCCACAGCGGTGTACGTGCCCATAATGGAAGTACCGGCGGCACCCACAGCAGGGCGATGGCGTAAAAACCGAGGATTTCTACCCAAATCGCAAAGCGCTGATAAAGCAGCGCATCAACAATATCGCCTGGGGCGTAATACGGCAGCATCTCGACGACCGTCAACGCCTTGTACCAAAACCACACTTCAACCGCGCGCACCCATAGTTTTAGCCGCCGTTTTGGCCACGTCTCTGTTTGGGTAGACGCTAAAAACGCCACGGCTAGCGCAATCCCAAAGACCAGGATGAACAGGGAAGAAGAGAACTTAGTGAGAAAATGGACGGGCACCATGCCCCAATCGGGCACGTTGCGTATGCCAATCAGCCCACTCACCGTATGGCTGAGAATCATCAGCCCAATCGCTATACCACGGGCGAGATCAATCGCTTCAATGCGCCCTTCCGCTTTAGGAAGTTTAGGCACTTCCTTCCAATTGAGCATGTGAACGTCCCTGTGGCTGAGCTATTTAGCGAACCCATGTGTTCGTATCATAACCATAGACGAAACTTGGACGGCATATAAAAAACCGCCCCCAAAGCCTGAGGCTTCGGGGGCGGGCAGTACGTCACTGGCTAAACGCTCAGCTGACGGGCAAACGTCCTGTTTTACTTAGTGACGTCTGCATCAGCAGCGGCAAATGCTGCTTTCTCTTCTTCGGTGATCTCTTTGATCGAGAGCTTCACCCGGTTGCGGTTGTCGATATCCAGCACTTTAACGATCACATCGTCGCCTTCGTTTAGGAAGTCACGAACGTTGTTAACGCGCTCGGCGACAATCTGTGAGATATGCACCAGACCATCGGTACCCGGCATGATGTTCACAAACGCGCCGAAGTCAGCGATACGTACCACTTTACCGTTGTACAGCTTGCCGATTTCCGCTTCTGCGGTAATGGCCAGCACGGTATCAATGGCGCGTTTCGCCGCGGCTTTATCTTCCGCGTAGATGCGCACGGTGCCGTCATCGTCCAGATCAATAGAGGCACCGGTGTCTTCGCAGATTTTACGAATCGTCGCGCCGCCTTTACCAATCACGTCACGGATTTTATCCGGGGCGATTTTGATGGTCGCCATGGAGGGGGCATTTTCCGATACGTCGGTACGGCTCTGGCTAATCACGGCGTTCATCTGCGCAAGAATGTTGATACGCGCATCATGAGCCTGCTGCAGAGCCTTCTCCATGATCTCTTCGTTGATGCCTTCGATCTTAATGTCCATCTGTAGAGCGGTAACGCCCTCTTCAGAACCGGCTACTTTGAAGTCCATATCGCCCAGGTGGTCTTCGTCACCCAGGATGTCGGTAAGCACGGCGTAGCCGTCTTCGTCTTTGACGAGGCCCATGGCAATACCCGCCACCGGCGCTTTCAGCGGCACACCGGCATCCATCAGCGCGAGCGAGGAGCCACATACTGACGCCATGGAGCTTGAGCCATTGGATTCGGTAATTTCCGACACCACGCGAATGGTGTAAGGGAAGGTCTCTTCGGACGGCAGCATGGCTTGCACGCCACGGCGCGCTAAACGGCCGTGGCCGATTTCACGACGCTTCGGGCCGCCCATAAAGCCTGCTTCACCCACACAGTAAGGGGGGAAGTTGTAGTGCAGCATAAAGCGGTCTTTACGCTCGCCTTCCAGGGACTCGATCAGCTGTGAGTCACGTAGGGTGCCCAGGGTAGCAATCGCAATCGCCTGGGTTTCGCCACGGGTAAAGACAGCGGAGCCGTGAGTCTTGGGCAGTACGCCCACTTCAATATCCAGCGGACGCACCGTGGCATTATCACGGCCGTCAATACGCGGCTCGCCTTTCACCACACGCGAGCGTACAACGCGCTTTTCAAGACCCGCAAAAGCACCTTTCACGTCATCTTTGCTGAATTTGCCTTCAGTTTCTTCGCCTTCCGCCGCCGCGAGCTGCTCAACGGCTTCGTCTTTCAGTGCTGACAGCGCATCTTGGCGAGCCATTTTGTCGGTAATGCGGTACGCATCGCCTACTTTGGCTTCAAAGGCGTCGGCCATGGCGGTTTTCAGCGCCACGTTTTCGGCCGGTGCCTGCCACTCCCAGCGCGGTTTACCTGCTTCGGCAACCAGCTCTTTAATGGCACTCACCGCGACCTGCATTTCCTGGTGGCCAAAGAGGACGGCCCCTAGCATTTCGTCTTCGAGCAGTTCTTGCGCTTCAGACTCCACCATCAGTACGGCGTTTTCGGTACCGGCAACCACCATATCCAGTTCGGAGGTGGTCAGCTCTTCAACGGTGGGGTTCAGGAAGTAGCCTTGCTCTTCATTGAAGCCAACGCGGGCGGCACCAATCGGGCCATTGAACGGCACACCCGCAATACCCAGCGCGGCAGAGGTGCCCAGCAGGGCTGCGATATCCGGGTCGTGATTACGGTCGGTCGAGAGAACGGTACAGATAACCTGTACTTCGTTCATGAACCCTTTGGGGAACAGCGGGCGGATCGGACGGTCGATCAGACGCGACGTGAGGGTCTCTTTTTCGGTAGGACGGCCTTCACGCTTGAAGAAACCACCGGGAATTTTACCGACGGCATAGGTTTTCTCTTGGTAGTGTACCGAGAGCGGGAAGAAGGGTTGATTTGGATTGGCTTCTTTCTTCGCCACCACCGTACACAGTACGACGGTTTCATCCATGGTCACCATAACGGCGCCAGTGGCCTGGCGGGCAATGCGGCCAGTTTCTAGGGTGACGGTGCTACGACCGTATTGAAACGTTTTTTTTACCGGATTCACGGCGACTTCCTTTAACATTAATATCTACTTGTCTTTTCGCTTGGGTCGTTTTGACTCGCCACCATTCTAGGCGCTGTGGCGTCGTACGGCTACCACAAACAAAAAAACGGGCAGCCCACAAGGGCTGCCCGTTTTTGATCGTTGCCGCTAATACTTAGCGACGCAGACCTAAACGCTGAATCAGAGACTGATAGCGTTCAAAATCTTTACGCTTCAGGTAGTCCAGCAGCTTACGGCGCTGGTTTACCATGCGGATCAGACCACGACGTGAGTGGTGATCCTGCTTGTTGGTTTTGAAGTGGTCCTGCAGGCCGTTAATGTTGGCGCTCAGCAGTGCAACCTGAACTTCAGGGGAACCGGTGTCGTTGTCGCCGCGGCCGTATTCGTTGACGATCTCGGCCTTCTTCTCAGCGGTTAATGCCATCTGTCTCTCCAGTAAGCAATATGCCTAAAAATGAATGGGGTGAGACCACGCATATTTGCAGTCTCATGCTACTTTTTTCTACAAACAATTTTCGCGCAAATCGCCGCTTCCTTGCAACGCTTTACAGGCGAATTTACGAACGAGCGACCGTGCTTAACAATCGCTTGGGCGCCACTTCCTGGGCACTTTTTACAACGCCAAGGCCGATAAACGTCTCGGCGTAATAAAGTCTTGCTAGCGCATCGGGCGCAAGCGCTTCGATGGCTAACGTGGCTGACTGGCCGTGAGCAAGGCAACCGTAGCCTGTTTCGTCTACGTTTAGCGACGGCAAATGGTCGACCAGCACATCCACGGGCATTAGCTCTGCCTCGCGGTTGGCTTGGCTTTCCAAGGCCTCTAACGCTTCCAGCGTCCACATCGCATCACTGGTAAAAGGCCCTGTTTTAAGCCTTCTCAGCTGGCTGATATGGGCGCCACAGCCCAGTGCTTGGCCAATATCTTCAGCCAAGGTGCGGATATACGTGCCTTTGCTGCAGCTGACTTCAAGCTCAAAGGCGGTGCCCTCAATCTGAAGCAGCCGCGCATCATACACGCTTACCCGCCGCGCTGCACGCTCTACGTGTTTGCCCTCACGGGCGAGTTCATAGAGCTTTTTACCTTGATGCTTGAGCGCCGAATACATCGGCGGGACTTGCTCAATCTCACCACGAAAGCGCGTTAAAACAGACTCGATGTCCGCCGCTGTGAGGCTTGGCACCTCACGACGTTCAATAACGTTACCTTCTGCATCGCCGGTGTCAGTGATCACCCCGAGTTCAACTCGGGTGCGATACATTTTATCGGCTTCCAACAGGTGCGCGGAAAATTTGGTGGCTTCCCCCAGGCAAATAGGCAGCAAGCCTGTGGCCATGGGATCTAGCGTCCCGGTATGCCCAGCTTTTTGCGCCTCAAACAGACGACGCACCCGCTGCAGCGCGTGGTTGCTAGAAATACCCTTGGGCTTATCCAGCAGCAGCACGCCATTAACCGGTAATCCGCGACGGCGACGGGCCATTAGCGCGTCTCCTCACCATTTTCGTTGTTGCTACCCTCTTCATCATCCTGTTGACGAGCGCGGTCAGTAGAGACCGCTTCCTCAATCAGCGAGGAGAGGTGCTGGCCACGTACCACGCTTTCATCGTAATGAAAACGCAGCTCAGGCACGTGACGCAGCTTAATACGCTTGGCAATTTGGCTGCGTAGAAAACCCGCGGCACGTTTCAGCACCTGCAGGTTCTCTTTGATACGCGCGGGGTCTTGCTCACCCAGTAGGGTGACATAGATATCGGCGTAACCCAGGTCACGGCTAACGGTGGCACCGCTTACCGTAACCATGCCTAAACGCGGGTCTTTTACTTCGCGTTGAATAAGTACCGCCAGCTCCTTTTGGAGCTGGTCGGCTACTCGGTCGGTACGCTTAAATTCGCGCATGGTTGCTCCTCGCGGCCTTAGAGGCTGCGCTCGACCTTCACTTGGTCAAAGACTTCGATCTTGTCGCCGACCTGGACATCGTTGTAGTTCTTCACGCCGATGCCACACTCAATGCCGTTACGCACTTCTTGAACGTCATCTTTGAAGCGGCGCAGCGATTCGAGCTCGCCTTCGTAAATCACTACGTCATCGCGCAGTACACGAATCTTCTTATTACGGTGTACGCTGCCTTCAACCACCATACAGCCGGCAATTGCACCAATCTTCGGTGCACGGAAGACGTCGCGTACTTCAGCAATACCAACGATCTCTTCTTTCCACTCAGGTGCGAGCATACCGCTCATCGCCTGCTTGACTTCGTCGATCAGCTGGTAGATGACGCTGTAGTAGCGCAGATCCAAGCCTTCACGTTCGATGATCTCGCGGGCAGCAGCGTCGGCACGGACGTTAAAGCCGACCACGATCGCCTCAGAGGCAAGCGCCAAGTTGGCATCGGTACCGGTGATACCGCCAACACCCGAGGAGACCACGGCGACTTCAACTTCACCGGTGGAGAGCTCTTCCAGGGCGCCTTTGATGGCTTCCAGCGAACCCTGTACGTCGGCTTTGAGGACGATGTTGACCTTGGCCACTTCGTCTTGGCCCATCTGGCTGAACATGTTCTCCAGCTTGGCCTTCTGCTGACGTGCCAGACGCACTTCGCGGTATTTACCTTGACGGAAGTTAGCGACTTCGCGGGCTTTCTTCTCGTCGGCGACGACCATGAAGTCATCACCGGCATCCGGCGTACCGCCCAAGCCTTGAATCTCGACAGGCATTGCCGGGCCAACCGAATCAACTTGCTGAGCAAGCTCATTGGTCAGCGCACGAACGCGGCCGTAGTGCAGGCCTGCCAGGACGATATCGCCCTTTTTCAGCGTACCGTTTTGAACCAGTACGGTAGCGACCGGACCGCGGCCTTTATCAAGGCGCGACTCAACTACGACACCTTTACCTGGCGCAGAAGGTACGGCTTTAAGTTCAAGCACTTCAGAGGCCAGCTGGATTGCTTCCAGCAGCTCTTCCATACCTTCACCGGTCTTAGCAGACACGTGAACAAACTGGGTATCACCGCCCCACTCTTCCGAAATCACGCCGTGCTGCGAGAGTTCGTTCTTGATGCGATCCAGATCAATGCCCTGCTTATCAATCTTGTTCACCGCCACGACCAACGGTACTTCAGCAGCTTTGGAGTGCTCAATCGCTTCAATGGTCTGGGGCATCACGCCGTCATCGGCAGCAACCACCAGGATAACGACGTCGGTTGCCTTCGCACCACGGGCACGCATGGCGGTAAACGCCGCGTGGCCCGGGGTATCTAGGAAGGTCACGCCGCCGTGGTTATCTTCCACGTGGTAGGCACCAATGTGCTGGGTAATACCGCCCGCTTCACCTGTGGCCACTTTCGCTTTACGAATATAATCGAGCAGCGAGGTTTTACCGTGGTCAACGTGACCCATAACGGTAACCACCGGTGAACGAGTGATCTCTTCGCCTTCGTAGGAGATGCCTTCGAGCATTTCCGTTTCCAGCGCGTCATCTTTCACCAGCTTCGGCGTATGACCCATCTCTTCCACGACGATAGCCGCTGTATCCTGGTCAATCGTCTGGTTGATGGTGACCGCAGCGCCCATGTTGAACATGGCTTTAATAACTTCATTAGCCTTGATCGACATTTTGTCAGCCAGCTCAGCGACGCTGATTGACTCGGGGATCGAGACTTCACGCACGATTGGCTGCGTCGGCTTTTGGAAGGCATGCTTGCCATTGCCCGTCTGATTGCCACCACGACGACCGCCGCGACGCTGCTCGGCACGTTTTACTTTCTTGCCGCCACCGCCACGCTTACGCTCTTCGCGATCACCACGATCGTCTTCATCGTCACGACCTTTCTTCTTCGCAGCCGCTTTTTTAGGCGGTGCGGTGCGACGGTCGGTACGGCCTTCTTTCGGCGGTGCAGGCGGCATATCATCGGCTGCAGGCGAATCGTCGATTTGAAGCTCAGGCACGGGAATCTTAGGCGTTTCTGCTGCTTTGGCTTTCGCTTTTTCTTCCGCTTCTTTACGTGCGGCGTCTTCGGCGGCCTTGGCTTTAGCAGCAGCGGCTTTCTCTTCCGCCTCACGGGCATCACGAGCTTTACGCTCCGCTTCCGCTTCCGCCATATCGCCTACCAGTTGGCGCGGGCCAGAGTGCTTAGGCTCAGCAGCTTTCGGCTTCTCGCTTTCAGCACTTTTGACGTAAGTTTTTTTCTTACGTACCTGCACTTCAATGGTTTTGCCGCGCTCGCCCGTTTTAATACGGCTGCGCGTTTTACGGGTCAGCGTAATGCGGTTTTTACCTGCATCCGTTTCACTGCCACCGTGGCTTTTCTTTAGAAAGCTAAGCAGCTTTTGCTTATCTTCTTCTGACACCGCATCGCCCTCTGAGGCGTGCTGCAAGCCAGCTTCTTTCATCTGTTCCAATAGGCGGGGCACATCACGGCCCACCTTTACTGCAAAATCTTTAACTGTCATATCTGACATAGTGACCCTCCTAAACCCGTGACCTGTTTACTGTGTGTTTGAATCCGATGCGTTATCGTCTTCAAACCAGGGCGCACGGGCAGTCATGATCAGTGCCGCTGCGCGCGCTTCGTCCAACTCCTCGATATCGACCAGATCGTCGACGGACTGCTCGGCGAGATCTTCCATTGTAACGATACCGCGGCTGGCCAGGATGAAGGCCAGGTGGCGCTCCATGCCGTCCATTTCCAGCAGATCTTCTGCCGGTTGGGCACCGTCTAGCGCTTCTTCCGAGGCAATCGCCATCGTCAGCAGCTCGTCTTTCGCACGTGCACGCAACTCTTCTATCAACGCTTCATCGAACTCTTCGATTTCAAGCATCTCTTCAAGCGGCACGTAAGCAACTTCTTCCAGGGTGGTAAACCCTTCTTCTACCAACAGGCGGGCAACGTCTTCGTCCACTTCTAAATGCTGCACGAAAGAGTCCACCAGGCTGTCAATCTCTTGCTCGCGCTTAGACTCAGCTTCGTCTTCGGTCATGACGTTGATGCGCCAGCCGGTCAGCTCAGAGGCTAAGCGAACGTTCTGCCCGCTACGACCAATCGCCTGTGCGAGATTATCCTGAGCAACCGCGACGTCCATTGCGTGGGCGTCTTCGTCCACTAGAATAGACGCTACGTCGGCTGGCGCCATGGCGTTAATCACCAGCTGAGCGGGGTTATCGTCCCAAAGCACGATATCGACACGTTCATTTTGTAACTCGGACGATACGGCTTGAACGCGAGAACCGCGCATACCCACGCAGGCGCCAACAGGATCGATACGGCGATCGTTGGTTTTTACAGCAATTTTAGCCCGTGAGCCTGGATCGCGAGCGGCGCCCTTGATTTCGATGAGCTGCTCGGCAATTTCCGGCACTTCAATTTTGAATAGCTCAATAATGAAGTCTGGGCTGGTGCGCGATAGCTGAAGCTGGGCACCGCGTGCGTCTGGGTCAACTTTAACCAGCAGCGCACGAACGCGTTCGTTCATGCGGTAGCGTTCGCCGTGAATCATCTCGTTACGCGGCAAGAACGCTTCGGCGTTTTCGCCCAAATCAATGATCAGCCCGTCACGGGTAGTCTTTTTGACAATACCTGCCACCAGCTCGCCTTCGCGATCGGCGTACTGGCGTACGACTTCGGCGCGCTCAGCTTCACGCACTTTTTGTACGATCACCTGTTTGGCTGTTTGCGCAGCAATGCGTCCAAAGACCGCGTTTTCAATCTTTTGCTCGACAACATCGCCTAGCTTCAGCGGCGGGTCACGCTGCTCGGCGATGGTCTCTTTAATTTCGTAATCCGGCGTTTCAAACTCGTCGTCTTCGACAACGGTCCAGATGCGGAATGTATCGTAATCGCCTGTACGCCGGTCGATATGTACCCGCACGTTGGCTTCTTCTTGATCAAAGCGTTTACGTGACGCGCTCGCCAACGCGGCTTCTACCGCTTCAAAAATAACATCGCGGGGAACGCCTTTTTCGTTCGAGATCGCGTCCACGACCATTAAAATTTCTTTACTCATGCGTCTGCCTCGCCAGAAAACCTGTCCTTTTGTGCATCACTCCGGCAACCGCCGGATGCCGCCACCCGTTTAATCCTCGAACTGCGGGACAACCTGCGCAGAATCGATGCTTTCGATGGGGAAGCAGTACTCTTCACCATCCAGCTGTAGCAACACTTCATCACCGTCAACACCGGCGAGAAGCCCTTGATACTTGCGCCGTCCATCAAAAGCAACGCGCAGCTTGAGCGCGACCTGGTGGCCTTGATAACGGATGAAGTGATCCAGGGTATACAAGGGGCGCGCCATGCCGGGGGAAGAAACTTCCAGCCGGTATTCGCCAGGAATGGGGTCTTCTACATCCATGACGGCACTGACTTGGCGACTGATATCAGCGCAATCCTGCACGCTCACACCATTTTCGTGCTCAATGTAAATCACTAGCCGCGAGTGCTTACCCTGGGAGATATGGTCGATACCCCATAGCTCAAAGCCCATGGCGGCAACGACAGGTTCGATCAGCGCGTGAAGCGCAGCGTGTTTTGTGGCCACAGACAAAGCTCCTATAGCCGTTGCATCAGGCACCTGGCCAGGAGTTATAAGAAAAGCTAGGTGGCTGATTGGCGTTACCCGGAAATGTGTCTCTGGCTACTCGGAAAACATCCGCTCTTGAGACACGCTTGGCTCGCAAAAAGCTTTAACAAAAAGCGATTAAAAAATTTTGTTCGCAAAATCTTAACGAAAAAGCTACTAACAAAAAGCCCCTTCACAGGAAGGGGCTTTTTGAAAGAAACCTGTAATACCACTTTAACAATATGCGGAGAACAACGTCATACTGACTTTCTCACTAACTCAGCTACTCATTAAAGACCACAGCTGAGATAAAACATATCACTTAAAGATGGTAGCGGGGACCGGATTTGAACCGATGACCTTCGGGTTATGAGCCCGACGAGCTACCAGACTGCTCCACCCCGCA
This sequence comes from Vreelandella venusta, assembly GCF_044809155.1. Taxonomy (GTDB): domain Bacteria; phylum Pseudomonadota; class Gammaproteobacteria; order Pseudomonadales; family Halomonadaceae; genus Vreelandella; species Vreelandella venusta_B. Next base: position 335,363 of record NZ_CP085241.1, on the reverse strand, counting down.
TCAATCTAGGTCGACGATAATAGACACTTGAAGAACTTACGTCAAGAACTCATTTCCAAGAACTTGCTTCAAGTACTCTTTACGTCTCAGGTGCCAACCCCTGCTTTCTTTTACAAAAGCGTTTTGGGCAAAACTCTGGGAAGCTGATGAATCAGCAAAACAGATGGTGCCGAAGGCGGGACTTGAACCCGCACGACCATACGGTCACTACCCCCTCAAGATAGCGTGTCTACCAATTCCACCACTTCGGCAACAGGGGAGGCTAAAGAAAACAACATCAATACCTTACTCGCCGCTTTCCTCTAGCACTGGCGCGGTATTATCCATACTTGCGGGTTCGTCGTCAAGCGTTGGAATGTTGCGCTGTTGCTCGATGAGGCGAGAGTCAGGAATACCCGCTTCTGGTGCTTGGCTCGCCTGAGTCGCAAAGTAAGCCAGCGCCATGGAGGTGACGAAAAAGCCTGCGGCCAGCAGGGCGGTCGTACGCGACAGGAAATTACCACTTCCTCGCGAACCAAAAACGGTTTGCGATGCACCACCACCGAAGGCAGCTCCCGCTTCGGCCCCTTTACCCTGCTGAAGCAGGATGAGTACAACCAAGGCGATCGCAATCACCACGTGAACCATAAGAATTGCAACTTGCATGGCGTTATCCTGCTGACTGACAAATGGCGTAAAAATCGTTGGTTTTGAGCGAAGCACCGCCCACTAAACCACCGTCGATATCCGGCTGTGCGAGTAGCTCAGCCGCATTGCTTGCGTTCATGCTGCCGCCGTACAGCAGCTTAAGCTGCTCGGCAAGCGAGGAATCAAACCCAGCCTGATAGGCGCGAATGCCCGCCATCACTTCCTGGGCCTGCTCTGGAGTAGCCGTGCGCCCGGTTCCGATGGCCCATACCGGCTCGTAGGCAATCACAACGTGAAGGCGTTGGGCAGGCTCCAAACGGGCCATGACATGACCAACTTGGCGGAGCACGATATCCATCGTATTGCCCGCATCACGCTCTTCAAGAGTTTCGCCAACGCAGAGAATCGGCGTTAGGCCAACATCCAAAGCCGCCACCAAGCGATCAAACACCTGCTCATCGGTTTCACGATAGAGCTTGCGACGCTCTGAGTGGCCGACCAGCACGTAGCCAACCTCAAACTCTTTCAGCATCCGCCCGCTAATTTCACCCGTGTGCGCCCCAGAGTGCTGGGGGTTGAGCGTTTGCGCCCCTAATTGCAGCGGCGTGTTCTTAAACGCATGACGGGCCGCATCCAGATACGGAAACGGCGGTATGATAACAACGTCCACATTTGCAGACAGTGTTGCTGCCGCAAAAGCGTCGCCAAACGCTTGAATCAATGCCGTCGAACCGTTCATTTTCCAGTTACCGGCAATTAATGGCGTGCGCATTGACTATCCTCACTCAAGGTGGAGCGAAATGGTATAGGAGCAGCCTTGTCAAGACAACCGCTGTTAGACGCATCGAGCGGTTGTTATGCTACTTAACTCAGCAGCGCCTGCACCTGATTAGCAAGGTGGCTGGCCAGCTTATCTACATCGAGATGGGCTCGACCTTCAACCATCACACGGATGAGCGGCTCAGTGCCTGAGGGCCTCAACAGAACACGCCCTTGGTCGCCTAGTTCTTTCTCAAGCGTGGCAACCGCTTGCTGCAGAGGCTCAGAAGCCATGACCTCTTTAGCACTGGCGCCTTTTGGCAGCCTAACATTCACCAGCGACTGCGGCACTTTTTCCAACCCTTTAAGCAGCGTAGGCAAGGTTTTTTGCTCGCGCATCATTAGCGCCAATACCTGCAGCGCTGAAACAATACCGTCTCCTGTGGACTGGACGTGGCCGCAGACGATATGCCCCGAAGACTCTCCGCCTAGCTCCCACCCCTTTTCAGCCATCATTTCCATCACAAAACGATCACCGACTTTAGCGCGAGCAAAGGGGATACCGAGTTCTTCAAGCGCCATGGCAAGGCCAAAATTACTCATGAGCGTGCCCACCACGCCGCCCTCCAGCAGCCCACGTTCATGACGATCCCGGGCAATCAGATAAAGGATATCGTCGCCATCCACCTCACGACCATCGGCATCGACCAGCAGCAAGCGGTCGCCATCGCCATCAAAGGCAATGCCTAAATCAGCCGCTTGCTGAATAACCGCCGCCCGCAGCGCTGCAGGATGGGTAGAGCCTACCTGTTGATTAATATTTAGCCCGTTCGGGGCCGCCCCGATGACGCTAACGTCCGCGCCCAGCTCGCGGAACACATTAGGCGCAATGTGATACGTTGCGCCGTGGGCGCAATCGAGCACCACTTTCAACCCATGCAAGCTTAAACGATCCGGCAGGGTGGATTTGCAAAACTCAATATAGCGACCGGCAGCATCCTCAATCCGCGTTGCTTTGCCTAGCGACGCCGCTTCCGCTGTGGTTAAGGGAGCGTCCAGCATTGCCTCAATGCGGTCTTCGATCTCATCGGGTAGCTTTTTACCTTCTGCAGAGAAGAATTTAATGCCGTTATCGTCAAACGGGTTGTGCGAGGCAGAAATGACAATACCGGCATCCGCACGAAAGGTGCGCGTAAGATAGGCAATACCAGGCGTTGGCATTGGCCCTAAGAGGGATACATCTACCCCCGCCGCTGAAAGCCCTGCTTCCAGCGCTGACTCAAACATATAGCCAGAAATACGCGTATCTTTACCTATTAAGACGCGAGTGCGTCCTTTTTCGCGACGCAGCACTTGCCCTACGGCCCAACCCAGCTTAAGCATGAAGTCAGCGGTAATCGGTGCCTGCCCAACGGTGCCACGAATACCATCTGTACCAAAATAACGTCGTGTCATGCGCCAGACTCCTTGTTTAACGGCGATTCGCAGCCTTCTTGCAAGACCGCCCACGCCATATTAACGGCATCGACTGTCGGCCCTACATCATGCACGCGTATAATATTAGCCCCTCGCTCAACCGCCATGGCCGTTAACGCAAGCCCTCCTGCTAGGCGCTCCTCAACCGGACGCCCCAACACTTTACCAATCATACTTTTGCGCGACATACCCACCAGTAGTGGCAGCTCTAACGACTGTAGCGCTTCCATGTATTTGAGCAAGCGCAGATTATGCTCAACGGTTTTTCCAAAACCAAAACCTGGATCAACAAGCAGTCGGTTGCGGCGCAACCCTGCCGCCTCGCAGACTGCCACACGCTCAGCTAAATAAGCCGCAACCACGCGCTCCACTGGCTGCTCATAATGGGGAGAAAGCTGCATATCTTGAGGCTCACCTTGACGATGCATCAGGCATACCGGCAAACCGCTGCTGACAGCGGCGGCTAAGGCGCCCTCACGCTCTAAGGCGCGCACATCATTAATCATCCCCGCGCCGAGTGCGCTGGCTTCGCGCATGACCGTGGGGCTACTGGTATCGACCGACACCAGCGCATCTAGCTCTCTCACCAGCGCCTCTATCACAGGAGACACACGATCCAGCTCTTCTTGCTCAGAGACAAAGGGCGCACCAGGACGCGTCGACTCACCGCCAACATCAATCATCACCGCCCCTTCAGCCAGCATACGCTCCGCATGGCGCAGAGCATCGTCCAACGCAACATGCTGGCCGCCGTCGGAGAATGAATCAGGGGTTACATTGAGAATACCCATTACGCGCGGAAACGAAAGATCAAGCAAGTGGCGTCCACAGCGCAGGTGAAAAGCGCTGTCTGCTGCCTTTAGAGAGGAAGAGGGGTCAACTGTCGATTTCATGCGGTAGCCTGATTAAAAGGAAGTGTTGCGGCTCTTGTTACCCACAGCATAACAAAAAGGCGCCCCATAATGGGACGCCTTTAATAACACTATCCAAACACTTAAGATCCAGCTGGACCACCTAACGGATCAGAGGGGCGGCGACGTGGTTCATCGTCATCTTCTTCACCGTCATCTTTGGCCGAGTTGCCATCGACCGGCGCATCAGCGCTGGCTTCGGGCTTATCATCATTGACAGGCATGCCACCGCCAGAGGAGTCACCATCATCCCAGCCTTCCGGTGGGCGAGGGTCGCGACCTTCCATAATGTCTTTTAGCTGAGTGGCATCAATGGTTTCAAACTTCATTAACGCTTCGGCCATGGCATCTAGTTTGTCGCGATTATCATGCAGAATCTGGCGCGCTTGCTCGTAGCATTCGTCAATAATCTTGCGTACTTCTTTATCAAGACGCGTGGTTGTTTCGCCGGACTTCAGCTTGCCGCCCTGACCAGGGCCACCAAGGAATTGGTGAGACTCATCCTCGTCGTACATGATCGGACCCATGGCGTCCGAAAGGCCCCACTTAGCCACCATATTGTGAGCAAGCTCGGTGGCACGCTTAATGTCGTTCGAGGCGCCCGTGGTCACACCATTGGGGCCTAACGTCATCTCTTCGGCGATACGGCCACCAAACAGCGAACAAATCTGACCGAGAATTTGCTGACGAGAGAGGCTGTAGCGATCCTCTTCCGGCAAAAACATTGTCACGCCCAGCGCACGACCACGCGGGATGATAGTCACCTTGTAGACAGGGTCGTGCCCTGGTACTACCAAACCAATAATAGCGTGACCTGACTCGTGGTAGGCCGTATTCAGCTTCTCTTTATCGGTCATGACCATGGATTTGCGCTCAGCGCCCATCATGATCTTGTCTTTAGCAAGCTCTAGCTCTTCCATAGAAACTAAGCGCTTGTTGCGACGAGCAGCGAAGAGTGCTGCTTCGTTAACCAAATTGGCTAAGTCGGCACCAGAAAAGCCAGGCGTACCACGTGCAATCAGCTGCGGCTTCACATCATCGGCCAGCGGCACTTTACGCAGGTGAACACCCAAAATGTGCTCACGACCGCGAATATCAGGCAGGCCCACGGTGACCTGACGGTCAAAACGGCCTGGGCGCATTAACGCGGGGTCAAGCACGTCAGGACGGTTCGTCGCGGCGATGACAATGATGCCTTCGTTGGCTTCAAAGCCGTCCATTTCTACCAGCAGCTGGTTGAGGGTCTGCTCACGCTCGTCGTTACCACCACCCATACCGGTACCACGAGAGCGGCCGACCGCATCGATTTCATCGATAAAGATAATGCAGGGCGCCTGCTTCTTGGCCTGTTCGAACATGTCGCGGACACGGGATGCACCCACACCAACGAACATCTCAACAAAGTCAGAGCCGGAGATCGAGAAAAACGGTACTTTTGCTTCGCCCGCAATCGACTTGGCCAGCAGCGTTTTACCGGTACCCGGCGGGCCCACCATGAGCACGCCGCGGGGAATGGTGCCACCCAGGCGCTGGAACTTGGTGGGGTCGCGAAGGAAGTCGACCAGCTCTTCGACCTCTTCCTTGGCTTCGTCACAGCCCGCCACGTCAGCAAAGGTGGTTTTAATCTGATCTTGAGAGAGCAGTTTAGCTTTGGATTTACCAAAGCTCATTGGGCCGCCTTTACCGCCACCGGCACCGCCCTGCATTTGGCGCATGAAGAACATGAAGATAGCCAGGATTAGCAGAATCGGGAAGCTGGCGATCAACAAGCGCATCCAAATACTTTGCTGCTCGGGCTCTTTACCCACAACAGTGACGTTGTTGCTCAACAGATCGTCCATCAGCTTAGGATCTTCTGCCGCGGGACGAATAGTTTGAAACTGCGATCCATCCGTGCGCTCACCGGTGATGGTATAGCCATCAATCGTGACGCTACGCACCTGTTGATTTTGCACCTGCTGTACAAACTGTGAGTAGTTAGTAGCTTGCGGTGCGCTTTCCGTACTGAAATTATTGAACACTGTCAGTAGAACGGCCGCGATGACCAACCACAGAATCAGGTTCTTCGCCATATCATTCAAGGGGCTACCCTCATTACAAGAATCCGTCAGTTAACCGTCAATACTCAGACATTACACTAGAGCTTAACGTTCAACCATTGCCAAAGCACATATGGCTTTGGGCCATCTGTGTCACGTTCGTCCAATATGCACAATGTGACACACCTACGCCTGCCTGTCTGGCAATCGAGGTGATAAAACTTTGCTATCGCGCCAATGAACCATACTGCTGGCTAGCCACGAAACCCCTCCGCCAGGAAATAGACTTCACGGGACCGCGCCCTGGAGGCATCAGGTTTACGCGTCACCACCCGCTTAAAACTTCCCCGCAACTCTTTCAAATAAGCGTCAAACCCTTCTCCCTGGAATACCTTAGCAAGGAAGCGTCCGCCGGGAGGCAACGTTTCACGGGCAAGCTCTAAGGCTAATTCTACCAGATACATGGCCTGAGGCTGGTCAATCGCTGCCATACCACTCATATTGGGGGCCATATCGGACATCACAAGATCTACCGGGCGATTTCCCAGGCGTTCAAGAATCGCATTAAGCACCTGCTCTTCGGTAAAATCGCCCTGAATGAAGTCCACGCCCGCTAGCGCATCCATTTCCAGTATATCAGAGGCAATAACCACGCCTTCCGGCCCGACTTTTTCTGCGGCAATTTGACTCCATCCCCCGGGCGCCGCGCCTAAATCGATTACCGTCATACCGGGGCGGAAAAGCTTGTCCTTTTCGTCTAGCTCTAAGAGCTTGTAACTCGCACGGGAGCGATAGCCATCCTGCCAGCTTTGCTTCACATACTGGTCGTCAAAATGTTCCTTCTTCCAGTTATTGCTGGTCTTACTCACTGAGTGTTTACGGCTTGGGGGCTTTTGCTGCATGTAGGAATCTAACACTGATAGAAGAGATGGGCGCATTGACGTGATCGCTTTCACTTAACGGCATTTCACCGTAAGATGGAACGTTAAGCGCTAACCGGGATACCGCAAGATACCATGAGCTTGTCACAGGCACAAAAGAAAGCATTTCGTAGCATTGGCCACCACCTGAACCCGGTGGTTACCGTTTCTGAAAACGGCGTCTCCGAAAATCTGCTCGCAGAACTCAACCGCGCGCTCCATGATCACGAGCTGATTAAAGTTAAGCTCGCACTGCCCGAGCGCGACGACCGCGCAGCAATGATCAGCGAGCTGCTGGCCGACAGCAAGGCCGAGCTCGTGCAAACTATCGGCAAAATGGCGCTGCTTTACCGCCGCAACCCAAAGGCGAACCCAAAGCTCTCTAACGTCACGCGTTTCGAAGGCCACCATGGCCGGCACTAACGCCTAGAAAGCGTATTAACGCATAGAGCGTATTAACACCGCGCCATATGCCGCTAAGCCAAAAGGCCCGACGCAGTCTCCTGCATCGGGCCTTTTTTATGGCGCTAGCCGTAGGGCATTAGAGGTGTTCAACACGCTCAATTTCATACTCAACATCGCCACCGGGGGTTTTCACCACCACAATGTCGCCCTCTTCTTTACCGATCAGCGCGCGGGCAATCGGTGACGTTACTGAAATGCGGCCCTCTTTAATATTGGCCTCATCTTCACCCACGATGCGGTAGGTCACGCTAGCATCGCTATCCAGGTTTAGCAGCTCGACGGTAACGCCGAAGATTACCTTGCCTGTCTTAGGCAGTTTCGTTACGTCAATTACCTGTGCGCCGGAAAGCTTACTCTCAATTTCCTGAATACGGCCTTCAATAAACCCCTGCTGCTCACGGGCAGCGTGATACTCAGCGTTCTCCTTAAGATCGCCATGCTCACGCGCTTCTGCGATAGCGGCAATGACTTGCGGGCGCGCTTCACCCTTCAAATGAGCCAGCTCATCACGAAGGCTTTTTTCTCCCGCTACCGTCATCGGGACTTTGTTCATTGCGTTGCTCCTGCATGCAGATCCTGAAGGCGCCGCACCGTAATCTCCCTACCGTACTCAAGCGCCATGCAAACAGCATTAGCGCCCGCCAAGGTGGTCGCATAGGGCACCTTGCGCGCGAGAGCAGTACGGCGAATGACCGACGAGTCGTTAATGGCTTGACGACCTTCGGTAGTGTTCACAATGTAGGCGATTTCGTCGTTCTTGAGCAGATCGACGATATGGGGACGGCCTTCGTAGACTTTATTGACGTGCTCCACGTCGAGTCCGGCAGCTTCAAGCGCCGCTGCCGTTCCGCGCGTTGCACAAAGTGTAAAGCCCAATGTTAGCAGAGAACGGGCGACTTCGATAATCCCCTGCTTATCCGGCTCACGCACTGACAGGAACGCTTTACGGTCGCCCTCTAGCGCGGGAATCGCCTCACCCGCACCTAGCTGCGCCTTGAAGAACGCTTCGGCAAAGGTATCGCCTGAACCCATTACCTCACCGGTCGACTTCATCTCGGGCGAGAGAATCGGGTCAACGCCCTGGAACTTATTGAACGGGAAGACCGCTTCTTTGACGCTGTAAAAGTGCGGGATTATTTCGCGCTCAAACCCCTGTTCGGCGAGTGTTTTACCGGCCATGCAGCGCGCAGCAATTTGCGCAAGCGAGGTGCCGATGCACTTGGACACAAACGGCACCGTACGCGAGGCACGGGGGTTCACCTCAATCACGTAGATTTCGCCATCCTGCCAAGCCAGCTGCACGTTCATTAAGCCTTTAACACCCAGCTCTACCGCCATCTGCTTAACCTGGTCGCGCATCGCATCCTGCACATCAGCAGGCAGGGAGTAAGGCGGCAGCGCACAGGCAGAGTCACCGGAGTGAACCCCCGCTTGTTCAACGTGCTGCATGATGCCGCCGATCACCACTTGCTGACCGTCCGAAACGGCATCGATATCCACCTCGACCGCCGCACTCAGGAAGTGATCCAGCAGCACCGGTGAGTCGTTGGAAACTTTCACCGCATGCGTCATGTAGTTTTCAAGCTCAGAGGCGTCGTAGACGATCTCCATAGCACGGCCACCCAGTACATAGCTGGGGCGAACCACAAGCGGATAGCCAATTACTTCTGCCTTAGAAAACGCTTCTTCAAAGCTGCGCGCCGTAGCATTAGGCGGCTGCTTCAGGCCCAGCTTGTCGATCATCACCTGGAAACGCTCACGGTCTTCAGCGCGGTCGATGGCATCCGGCGTGGTACCAATGATCGGCACGCCTGCGGCTTCCAGCTCACGGGCCAGTTTCAGCGGCGTTTGGCCACCGAACTGAACGATCACGCCCACCGGCTTCTCTTTATCGGCAATTTCCAGCACGTCTTCCAGCGTAACCGGCTCAAAGTAGAGACGATCCGAGGTGTCGTAATCGGTAGAAACGGTTTCCGGGTTACAGTTGACCATGATGGTTTCATAGCCGTCATCGCGCATCGCGAAAGCGGCGTGAACACAGCAGTAGTCAAACTCGATACCCTGGCCGATACGGTTGGGGCCACCGCCCAGTACCATAATTTTCTGGCGATCCGACACATCTGCTTCGCACTCCTCTTCGTAAGTGGAGTACATGTAGGCGGTATCGGACGCAAACTCGGCGGCACAGGTATCAACGCGCTTATAAACCGGGCGAATACCGGCAGCCTGGCGGGTTTTGCGGAACTCTTTTTCTGACACGCCGAGCAGCTTGGCCAAGCGCGCGTCGCCAAAGCCCTTGCGCTTAAGCTGGTAAAGCTCGCGGGTGGAGAAATCGGACAGCGCCCGCTTAGCCACTGCATTTTCAGTCAGCACCAGATCTTCAAGCTGGACCAGGAACCACGGGTCGATATTAGTGAGTGCAAATATCTCATCGACGCTCATGCCTGAGCGCATGGCATCCGCCACGTAGAAAATACGCTCGGCACCGGCGGCCTGCAGCTCGCCCTGAATGATCGCCATGTTGTCCGGCGTGAAATCAGTGATGATCGGATCAAGACCATCGTTGCCGGTTTCCAGGCCGCGCAGGGCTTTCTGCAGCGACTCTTGGAAGGTACGGCCAATCGCCATCACCTCACCCACCGACTTCATCTGGGTGGTTAGGCGGTCGTTCGCTTGGGGGAATTTCTCGAACGTAAAGCGCGGAATTTTGGTGACAACGTAATCGATGGACGGCTCAAACGACGCAGGTGTACGGCCACCGGTAATATCGTTTTGCAGCTCATCCAGGGTGTAACCCACCGCCAGCTTCGCAGCGATTTTAGCAATCGGGAAACCGGTGGCCTTTGATGCCAGCGCCGACGAGCGCGACACCCGCGGGTTCATCTCGATCACGACCAGACGACCGGTTTTCGGGTCCATACCAAACTGTACGTTGGAGCCGCCGGTTTCCACGCCGATTTCACGCAGTACCGCGAGGCTCGCGTCCCGCATGATTTGGTACTCTTTATCGGTCAGCGTTTGCGCCGGCGCCACGGTGATGGAGTCGCCGGTGTGGACGCCCATCGGGTCGAAGTTCTCGATCGCGCAGACGATAATGCAGTTATCGTTTTTGTCGCGCACCACTTCCATTTCGTACTCTTTCCAACCCAGCAGCGACTCATCAATCAGCAGCTCGTGGTTATTGGAAAGCTCAAAACCGCGGGTACAGATCTCTTCGAACTCTTCCTTGTTGTACGCCACGCCGCCGCCGGAGCCACCCATGGTGTAGGAGGGGCGAATAATCGTCGGGAAGCCCAGCTCTGCCTGAATCTCCCACGCCTCATCCATGGTGTGCGCCACTTTGGCTTTCGGGCACTCAAGGCCAATGCGCTTCATGGCTTGGTCGAACAGGTCGCGGTCTTCCGCCATATTAATGGCATCGGCGTTGGCACCGATCATCTCAACGCTGTACTTAGCCAGCACGCCGTGCTTCTCAAGATCCAGCGCGCAGTTCAGCGCAGTTTGCCCGCCCATGGTCGGCAGGATGGCATCTGGGCGCTCGGCTTCGATGATTTTTTCAACCGCCTGCCACGTAATCGGCTCGATATAAGTGGCATCGGCCATGGCGGGGTCGGTCATGATGGTGGCGGGGTTGGAGTTGACCAAAATAACCCGGTAACCCTCTTCGCGCAGTGCTTTACACGCCTGGGCGCCAGAGTAGTCGAATTCGCAGGCCTGGCCGATGACGATCGGGCCAGCGCCAATGATAAGAATGCTGTTGATATCGGTACGCTTAGGCATAACGGTTCCCGCAAAAAGTGGTGACGATGAGCATCAAAACGGCGTAACTGAGCAATGAGAGGCAGCGCAATATATGATTAGCGGCGCGCCTGCATCATGGCGATAAAGCGGTCAAACAGCGGCGCTACATCGCGCGGGCCGGGGCTGGCTTCCGGGTGACCTTGGAAACTAAATGCCGGCCGGTCGGTACGCTCAATCCCCTGTAGGGTGCCGTCGAACAGCGAGCGATGCGTTGCGCGCACGTTGCTGGGCAACGTTGCTTCATCAGCGGCAAAGCCGTGGTTCTGACTGGTGATCATCACCGTACCGGTGTCTAAATCCTGTACCGGGTGATTGGCACCGTGGTGGCCGTGGCTCATCTTGACCGTTTTGGCACCCGAGGCCAGCGCCAGCAACTGGTGGCCTAGGCAGATACCAAATACCGGAATGTTGGTTTCGAGCACTTCTTGGATCGCCTTAATGGCGTAGTCGCAGGGCTCGGGGTCGCCAGGGCCGTTGGCCAGGAACACGCCGTCTGGGTTCATCGCCAGCACGTCTGCCGCGGGCGTTTGCGCAGGCACCACCGTCAGGCGGCAGCCGCGTGCGGCCAGCATCCGTAGGATATTGAACTTCACGCCATAATCGAACGCCACCACATGGTAAGGGCGCTCACCCTGGGTGGTATCCGCGTAACCTTCGCCCAAAGTCCACTCGCCTTCCGACCACTCATACGCTTCTTTGCACGAGACTTCTTTGGCTAAGTCCATGCCCTTCAGGCCCGGAAACGCTTGCGCCGCCGCCAGCGCCCGCTCGACAGCATCATCGCCCTCTGCATCAGCACCCGCCAGAATCGCGCCGTTTTGGGCACCTTTATCGCGCAGAATGCGCGTCAGGCGACGGGTGTCGATATCCGCAATCCCCAGCACGTTTTGGCTTTTCAGGTAGTCAGAAAGGGTTTGCTCAGAGCGGAAGCTGCTGGCTAACAGCGGCAAATCGCGGATGACCAAGCCCGCCGCCGCAATAGAAGCAGACTCAACATCTTCAGAATTAATGCCGGTATTGCCGATATGCGGGTACGTCAGAGTGACGATTTGGCGGGTATAAGAGGGGTCAGTGAGGATTTCTTGATAGCCGGTCATGGCTGTATTGAACACCACCTCACCGCTTGTCATTCCCTCCGCGCCAATGGCCGTTCCATGAAACACACTGCCATCTTCCAAGGCCAATATCGCGGGTTTGCTCAATGCGGGGTTATTCAAAACACGTTCTCCCATGCTGGTGGGAGCCTGTGGGCGCAGGCTCGGCGATCCGGTTACGGCGTTTATAAGCAAACGTCGGGTCGTAAAAAAGCGGGACGAAGCCGATAGTGAAAAAATCGGTTTCATCCCGCTTGTTGTTCTCTTTCCATGGCGTTTGTGACGGTGTTAGCCATGGCGCAGCATTTAGCTGACTATTTTTTCCAACGTAACGGCCAGTGCAACAAGCGCGGTGCTTTTTTGCAGACTTTCCTGCAGATACTTTGCTGCTTTTTGCAGCCACTGGGCCAAAATTTTTGGAATGTTACAGGATTTATCGACCTTCGGCTAGCCCTTTATGACCAGCGCTGCGCCAAAGGCCGCTTTGCTGATTAATCCAGCCCCAGCACATCCTGCATATCGTAACGGCCGCTCTCTTTGCCAGCGACCCAGCGCGCCGCGCGCACCGCGCCTTTGGCAAAGGTCATGCGGCTAGATGCCTTGTGGGTAATTTCGATGCGCTCGCCTTCGGTGGCAAACATCACCGTGTGCTCGCCGACGATGTCGCCCGCACGCACGGTAGCAAAGCCGATCTCTTTATCGGTACGCGGGCCACACTGCCCCACCCGCTCAAACACGCCGTGCTCTTTCAGGGTACGGCCCAAGCTTTCGGCCACCACTTCACCCATTTTGATCGCCGTGCCGGAAGGCGCGTCGACTTTATGGCGGTGGTGAGATTCGATCACTTCAATGTCGTAGCCTTCGTCACCCAGCGCCTTGGCCGCTGTTTCCAGCAGTTTCAGCGTCAGGTTCACACCCACGCTCATATTGGGGGCGAAGACCATGGCGACCGTATCGCGGTAGCTATCGAGCGTTGCTAGCTCTTCGTCATTCATGCCGGTGGTGCCAATCACCATGCGCTTACCGTGCTCGGCACAGAAGGCCAAATTGGCCAGCGTCACCTGAGGCGCAGTGAAGTCGATCAGCACGTCGAAGTCATCCACAATCGCGCTTAATGAATCCACTGCTGCTATACCGCGCTTCCCCACGCCCGCCAGTTCGCCAATGTCGGCACCGGCGAGTGAGCTACCCGGCTCCACAATACCGCCTGCAAGCGAGGCACTTTCCTCTTGCTCAACGGCGTTGACTAACGTGCGGCCCATACGGCCTGCTACGCCCACAATGGCTATTCGGGTCATGGAAACTCCTACGCGTGCGCTGTTTGGCATCAACTAGAAACAAAAAAGGTGGCCGCGATTATAGCAGACCACCCCTATGGATGCGGCGCTAAAGGCAGCATCCACCATGCATACTTAGTTCTCCCAAACGATCTCCAGCGGCTCGTCGTTCGCCATACGTACCAGATGGTTCTCCACCACCCCTTCAAGTTGATCCAGGTGCTCCTCTTCCAACGTCTCGATGGACACCAGCAGGCGCTCAGGCTCAGCGTGGAGCAGGCAGGTGCCGGTCTCAAAATGAATCGTTGCCTGCTGCTTGCTTTGCTCAACGTCCAGCTTATGCGACCAGTGCTTGCAGAGACGGTTGATCAACCGCTCACCAGAGGGGGTAGCAATTTCAGCGCGGGATAAAGGCATAGAGATCTCTCCATATAGGTGGCGGGTGAGTACCCACTAGCCTAATCCCCACCGCGATAAGAGCCAAGCGTTGAATGAGAATTCGTTGCAACGGTGTGTTGAATGAAACGCTGCGTCTGATGAACAATCCTTGCTAAGCTCTTTTGAATCCTAAGCGAGCCTTGAGACCAGCATGAAAGATGATACGCTCACCTGCCTGACAACCCTTCGAGTTGGCCGCAGCCGAAACCAGCTTGCTGCGAATAAGCCTTGCTTACTACTAGCCGTTATTTGCGAAATTCAAAGCCGACATATTTCAACGCCGCATGTATCAATTGATGATCGTTTGCTGTCACGTTATTTCGATTTATATGAAACAGCTACTGGCAATCGTCGAGCAGCCAATCCACATTTACCCCTCTGGCACTTAAAAAGCGACCGAGGTGCTTCTGGCGCAATCTGGAAACCCATTTTCAACAGCAGCGTTTCCAAGGTCGCCCAAAGTCTTGGGCAACCGAAATCACTGAGTAAGTTATTGGATCTTTTTGCCGAAGCAAAGCTTGATAGTGCACTATTCAGTGCCTTTCAGAACAAACAAACGGCTCATGAGGCTTGTGCGCTTATCGTGGCGAACTATTTTGCGAGTCCTGCTCAACAGCATGCGCTCAATACCTATTTAGCCACAGCGCTTGAAAGCGGCGAGTACGAGAAGCAGCCTGACCGCTTAGTTGGGGAGGTGAAAGAGACCGCCCAGCAGCAGGCGCGCTCTGCGGCATTTCGCATGCTAGTGCTGGAAGCCTACGACTATCGTTGCGCGGCCACCCGCTTACGTTTTATCACGCCAGACTATCGCTATCTTGTTGAAGCCGCTCATTTGATTCCCTTTGCTAGTAGCCACGATGACCGGCCAACAAATGGGTTAGCACTGACGCCTGACTTACACTGGGCGATGGATAACCACCTGATCGCTCCTGGCCCAGATCATAAGTGGCATATCAGCCCAACCCTTGATGACCTAATGCCAGATAATGCATGGCTTCAGCAGCTGGATGGTCAAGCCGTCGTGCTGCCCAGAGCCAAGCATCGGCAACCTTGCCAACAAGCTTTGGCGTGGCGTCTGGATAACCTGCTGCGCTGATCAGATACAAAAAAGCCCCAGCACGCTACCGTGCTGGGGCTTTTGCCTCAAGGCGTTACACCACCCTTACGGCTTCATCTCTTCAAAGAACTTCTTCACGCTGTCGAAGAAACCGGTCTTCTTCGGCGAGTGGCTGTGGCTGTTGCTGCCATCGAAGCTCTTTTGCAGCTGGCGAAGCAGGTCTTTCTGCTCGTCGTTGAGATTGACGGGCGTTTCCAACACCACTTTGCACAGCAGGTCGCCGGGGGCGCCGCCGCGTACCGGCTTCACGCCTTTGCCGCGCAGACGGAACAGCTTGCCGGTTTGCGTTTCCGGCGGAATCTTCAGCTTCACGCGACCGTCTAGCGTGGGCACTTCCAACTCGCCACCGAGGGCCGCGTCGACAAAGTTGATGGGGACATCGCACTGGAGGTGCTTTCCATCACGCTGGAAGATATGGTGCGGCTTGATGGCCACCTGAACGTAAAGATCTCCGGGTGGGCCACCATTTACGCCGCTTTCGCCTTCGCCGTTTAAGCGAATACGGTCACCGGTATCCACACCTGGCGGAATTTTCACCGATAGCGTACGCGTTTCCCGCACTCGGCCTTCACCGTTACATTTGTGGCACGGCACTTTAATGTGCTGGCCACTGCCGTGGCAGGTAGGGCAGGTTTGCTGAACCGCAAAGAAGCCCTGCTGCATACGTACCTGGCCGTGACCATGACAGGTGGGGCAGGTCTCTTTGGTGGAACCAGGCTCGGCACCGCCGCCGTCGCAGCGGTCACACTCGATATGACGCGGTACGCGAATATCGACCGTCGTACCAGCCACCGCGCTCTCAAGATCAAGCTCTAGGTTGTAGCGCAGGTCTGAGCCACGGGCGGGTGCGTTAGGCCCACGACGGCGGCCGCCGCCGCCACCGAAAATATCGCCAAACACATCGCCAAAGATGTCGCCGAAATCACCAGCGCCACCGCCGAAACCACCACCGCCAAAGCCGCCGCCCTGACCATCCACACCGGCATGGCCAAACTGGTCGTAGGCTGCGCGCTTTTCACTATCGCTTAAAATTTCGTACGCTTCAGACACTTCGCGGAATTTTTCCGCTGCGCTGTTATCGTCCGGGTTTCGATCGGGGTGGAATTTTTGCGCCAAGCGGCGGTAGGCCTTTTTGATCTCTTTCTGATCGGCCCCTTTTTCGACACCCAGGACTTCGTAATAATCGCGTTTGGACATGGGTCCTACGCCTCCTGGTTAGCTACGCACTTAATAGGCGTCTCGGCCCTGGAAACAGCAACGCGGGAGTTGCCTCCCGCGTCACCGCTTTCCTTGGCAGAAAGAGGTTAATTACTGCTTTTTCTGATCGTCGTTGACTTCTTCGTACTCGGCGTCAACCACATCGTCGTCCTGCTTGGCGTTAGCATTTTCAGCGCCTTCACCTTCAGCCTGCTGGGCAGCTTCTGCCTGTTCGGCGTACATTTTCTGCGCCAGCTTGCCTGAAGCTTCGGTCAGGGCATCCAATTTCTTCTGGATGTTGTCCTGATCGTCAGTTTTCAGCGCTTCTTCCAGCTCAGTGATGGCAGTTTCGATGGCCTGCTTCTCGTCATCGGTCGCTTTATCGCCCGCTTCCTGGACGGTTTTGCGGGTAGCGTGAATCATGCCGTCCGCTTGGTTACGCAGCTGCACCAGCGCTTCGAACTTTTTATCTTCGTCCGCGTGGGCTTCGGCATCGCGCACCATTTGCTCAATCTCGTCATCCGTGAGGCCGGAGGACGCTTTAATGACGATAGACTGCTCTTTACCGGTCGCTTTATCTTTGGCCGATACATTCAGGATACCGTTGGCATCCAGGTCAAACGCTACTTCAATTTGCGGTACGCCGCGCGGTGCCGGCGGAATGTCAGCGAGGTCGAAACGACCCAGCGACTTGTTCTGCGACACTTGCTTGCGCTCACCCTGTACGACGTGGATCGTTACAGCCGTTTGGTTGTCATCCGCGGTTGAGAAGGTTTGTGTCTTCTTGGTCGGGATGGTGGTGTTCTTGTCGATCAGCGCGGTCATCACGCCCCCCATGGTTTCGATACCTAGGGTCAGCGGCGTCACGTCGAGCAGCAGAACGTCTTTCACGTCACCGCCCAATACGCCACCCTGAATCGCAGCACCCACGGCCACCGCTTCGTCCGGGTTAACGTCTTTACGTGCTTCTTTACCGAAGAAGTCAGCGGCTTTCTTCTGCACCATCGGCATACGTGTCTGACCACCGACCAGAATCACTTCGTCGATTTCAGCAGCCGACAGGCCCGCATCTTTAAGCGCCATTTTGCACGGCTCAAGCGAGCGCTGCACCAGCTCTTCAACCAGTGATTCCAGCTTGGCACGGGTCACCTTCACGTTAAGGTGTTTCGGGCCAGTGTTATCCGCCGTGATGTAGGGCAGATTCACGTCGGTTTGCTGGGCGCTGGAAAGCTCAATCTTGGCTTTCTCGGCAGCCTCTTTCAGACGCTGCATGGCGAGGTTGTCGCCGGACAGATCAATACCGCTATCGGCCTTGAACTGGTCAACCAAGTAGTTGATCAGCGCCAGGTCGAAATCTTCGCCGCCCAAGAAGGTATCGCCGTTAGTGGCCAACACTTCAAACTGGGTTTCACCGTCAACGTCAGCGACTTCGATGATGGAGATATCGAAGGTACCGCCACCCAGGTCGTAAACCGCGATGGTTTTATCGCCGCGCGACTTGTCCATGCCGTAAGCAAGGGCTGCTGCGGTCGGCTCGTTGATGATGCGCTTAACATCTAAACCAGCAATGCGGCCCGCATCTTTCGTTGCTTGGCGCTGGCTGTCGTTAAAGTAAGCCGGCACGGTGATAACCGCTTCGGTCACTTCTTCGCCGAGATAGTCTTCGGCGGTTTTCTTCATTTTCTTCAGCACTTCCGCACTTACCTGCGGCGGTGCCATTTTTTTGCCTTTCACTTCTACCCACGCATCGCCATTATCAGCTTCAGCGATTTTGTACGGCACCATCTTGATGTCTTTTTGTACAACATCATCTTTAAAGCGACGGCCGATCAAACGTTTGATGGCGTACAGCGTATTTTCTGGGTTAGTAACGGCTTGGCGTTTTGCCGCCTGACCTACCAGCGTCTCACCGTCATCGGTGTAGGCAATAATGGAAGGCGTAGTACGACCGCCTTCGGCGTTTTCAATAACTTTAGCGCTATCACCATCCAGCACGGCCACACAAGAGTTGGTGGTGCCTAGGTCGATACCAATAATGCGTCCCATAGCAAAAACCTCGAATTCAGTTGTTACAAAACTAAAAAATTTGTTCTTTAAACAAGTTGCGGGCTTATCCCGCGGGGTTGACCTTTATTTGGGGGCCGCCAGCAGCATTTCAAGGGCTTTTTTTCGCTTAGCGGCAACCTTTTTTTACTTAGCTTTTTGGCTTACGACGACCATGGCTGGACGTACTAGGCGTCCGTTAAGCAGATACCCCTTCTGCATCACGTCCATCACCGTGTTGGGCTCAAGCTCCGGGTTCGGCACCATCGCCATCGCCTCATGCACCTGCGGGTCGAAGGGTTCGCCGTGGGGTTCAATACTTTCCACGCCAAATTTGTTCAGCACATCTAGCTGCATTTTCAGCGTCATGGACACCCCTTCACGGTGAGCGTCGGAGGCACCTTCCTGCATGCTCTCAAGGGCTTTTTCCAGGCTATCGACGACAGGCAGGAGCTCTTTAACAAACTTTTCGAGCGCAAACTTGCGCGCTTTTTCAGCTTCCTGCTCGGCACGACGGCGAACGTTCTGGGCTTCAGCAGCCGCACGCAGGGCTTGGTCTTTAGCCTCTGCCAAACTTAACTCCAGCTCTTCTACCTTTGCTGCTAGCACGTCGGCCTCAGGGTCGACCTCTTCATTTTCCAACGGCGCTTCATCGTTAATCAGGCCGTCTAGTTCACCATCAATTAAGCGCTCTTCTGCCGCCTGCTCCGTCATTTCGGCTTCTTGCTCACGGCGGGCCAACTCATCATCCATGGGGGTTTGCGGTTCTTTAGCCATGCCTTGCTCCTAAACATATACAGCGGTGCCTGAAAGCGGCACATCAGAATTACAGAGGAAGTGTTAACTACGTATGCACGCTATATGGGGGCCATAGAGAGCATCTCAAGAGGGGCATTGAAGTGAGTTATCGACTACTGTATAAAACAACAACCATTGGATAAGTATCCAGCTTCTGTGCCGCACCGCCTCAGGAGGCCTTATGCTTACGCAGCTAGCGATTCAAGATTACGCTATTGTTACCCGCCTGGAACTCGACCTCACCCGTGGCATGACCGCGATTACCGGCGAGACCGGGGCGGGTAAATCGATCCTACTGGGCGCCCTGGGCCTCTGTTTGGGCGAGCGTGCCGATGCCGGCAGCGTGCGCCACGGCTGCGAACGCACAGATCTTTCGGCCCGCTTTGATATTCAGCATCTTCCTGGTGCCACAGAGTGGCTCAACGCTCGCGACCTGCCTACGGAGGAGTGCCTGCTGCGCCGTGTCGTGACGGCTAGCGGCCGTTCCAAAGCGTGGATCAATGGCCACCCTGCGACTATCGCCGATCTAAAATCGCTGGGCGAGCAGCTGATTCAAATCCATGGGCAGCACGCGCATCAAGCCTTGATGCGTGAAGAGACCCACCTTGCGCTGCTGGATGACTACGCCGGATTGCGCGAACGCAGCCAGCAGCTCGCCGAGACATTCCGTGAATGGCGCAGCGCTCGACGCCGCTTAAAAAAGCTCAGCGAAGAAGGCAGCGAAGTGGAAGCCAAACGGCAGCTGCTGCGCTATCAAGTAGAAGAACTCGACCAACTAGGGCTGGCTGAAGGGGAGCTGCAAACGCTTGAAGAGGAGCAGCACACCCTTGCTCATGCCGAAGAGACGCTGCGTGAAACCCAGTTTGCTGCCGACTGCTGCGAAAGCGATGAAGGCGGCGCACTATCGCTGTTAAACCAAGCGTATGCCCATTTAAGCGCCTTACCTGGCAGCGATAAGGGCACGCTCGCCAACACATTAGCGATGTTAAGCGATGCGCGCATTCAGGTTGAAGAGGCCGCGAGCGAGCTTAATCGCCTGGCTAGCACCACCGAGCTAGACCCCGAGCGCTTGGCCTGGGTAGAAGAGCGCATGGGCGATGTGCATCGTGTTGCCCGCAAACACCACGTCGCCCCCGAAGAAATCTGTGCGCTGCATGCGCAGCTTCAACAGGAAGTGGCCCAGCTAGAAGCCAGCGATGATGACCTTGAGTCGCTAAGTACCCAAGTGGCTGAATACCGAGAGCGCTATCGCAGTGAAGCAAAACAACTGAGCGAGGCGCGCCAGAAAGCCGCTGTTCGCCTAGGCAAGGAGGTTCAGCAGCAGCTCGCCTTCTTAGCCATGGGTAAAGCGCGCTTTGAAGTGGACGTAACCCCACGCGAAACGCCAACGCCAGAAGGTTTGGATCACGTGCAGTTCTTAATTAGCGCCAACCCCGGCCAGCCTGCCCGCCCGCTGACCAAAGTGGCCTCGGGCGGTGAGCTGTCGCGCATCAGCTTGGCAATCCAGGTCGTCGCCGCATCGCACTCGACGATTCCAAGCCTCGTGTTCGATGAGGTGGATGTGGGCATTTCAGGGGCCACGGCTGAAATTGTTGGCCAACTGCTGCGCAAGCTAGGGGAAAATGGCCAAGTGATGACGGTAACCCACCTGCCCCAAGTGGCTGCCCAGGCACACCAGCATCTGCATATTGAAAAGCGCTCCAAGCGGGATACCACATTGACTCACATGGCGCTGCTGGATGAGCGTGGGCGCATTAGCGAGCTGGCCCGCATGCTCGGTGGCATAACGCTTTCAGATCAAACGCTCGCCCACGCCCGTGAAATGCTCCATGCCAGCCAACGCCCACCGCACTAGGCGTTACACAAAGCAGCGCCCTCGTTATTGGGCGCTGCTCCGTTAACGTAATACTTGGCCAGCATACCCAATGACGGCATGCCTCAACGCCGTCAGCGATGCGCTCTCGGTTTGCCAGAAGTGCCAATAAAGCGGTACATCCAGTATAAATTCTGGCCCTACATCCACTAACCCTCCGTTGGCTAAGTACTCCTCTACCTGAAGCTCTGGCAGCATGCCGTACCCCAGCCCCTGCAACGCCATCTGAACGAACCCCTCAGAAGAGGGCACGCGATGCTGACGGGCGGGCGGAGGCAGCCCCTGCGCCTCTAAGAACTGGTGCTGCAGGCGGTCATCGCAATTAAAAATTAGGCAGGGCGCATCGACCAACCGGGCAGTGTCGATACGCGTCTGATAATGCTCAATAAATGCCGGGCTCGCTAGCGCCCGATAGCGTAAAACGCCCAGCGGACTCACCGCTCCCCCATTAACCGGCTGTGCTTCAGCGCAGATACACGCCATTACTTCGCCATTACGCATTCTGCCAAGGCCCACTTCTTGGTCTTCTACCACTAGATCAAAGTCCATTTGGTGACTTAATGGGCACGCTGCTAGCGCCTGCGCCAGCCATGTTGCCATTGAATCCGCATTGACCGTCACACGCACCTTCAGTGGCTCACCCTGCGCCTCGTCTAACAATCCTAACTCTAACTGTTTGACCTGCTGCAAGTGGTTATTCAAACGGCGTCCCAGCGCGGTTGCCACTGGCGGTGAGCGCCTTAGCACCACCGGCTGGCCTAAGCGGTGCTCGAGCTGGCGAATACGCTGACTCACCGCTGACTGCGTGATATGCAGCTTCTGGGCGGCTTTTTCGAAACCGCCTGTTTCAATGACGGCACTCAGCGCCTCCAGTAGCCGGTAGTCCAACATGTCGTCATCTCCTTCACCGCACATTGAGAAAGCATAAATTCAGCACACCTTTTCACCAGCTTGCTCACCGGGTGCTCACACACTTAACCACAAACTTATCCACAATCCGGTCACTGAACTGGAAAAGCGTTTGCAGGCATTTCGCATACGCTTAAAACCGATCTATACGCTGCATGTATCCTTCACGTCATAAGCGCTGATTATGACGTATAAATATTATTCGTTAGATTAATAAACAAGCCCGCCTTTATTGTAAAAAGCTCATTTACCCGCACGAGAGGCACCCTGCATGACACCATCGCTACTGACGGGCTTTGGCATTTCTCTTGGTTTGATTGTTGCCATTGGCGCCCAAAACGCCTGGGTGCTTAATAAAAGTATGCGCCAAGAGTATCCCTGGGTAGTGGCGGCTATTTGCGCCAGTCTTGATGCCCTCTTAATTACGCTAGGTGTTTATAGCATCGAGTCGCTTCAGCAACGGCTGCCCACGCTAGTCCCTGTCATGACATGGCTAGGCATCGCCTTGTTGTGCTGGCTGGGTGGGCAGGCTTTCAAACGCGCTTGGCAGGGCAACAGTGGTTTATTAACTAGCCAGGAGCGTAGCGTTTATAACGGGTGGCAAATTGCGGGCCAAGCCATGGCTATTTCGCTTCTCAATCCACATGTCTACTTGGACACCGTTGTGCTGATTGGCAGCGTCGGCGTCCAGCAAGCTAATACGGTCGCATTCGTGGTGGGAGCTGCTTCTGCATCACTGCTGTGGTTTTTCTCCCTGGCAGGATTCGGGCGTTTCCTTGGCCCCAAACTGCAATCACCCCGCGCGTGGCGAATCTTCGACACACTGATTGGCATAATTATGCTGCTGGTCGCAGTCTCACTTATTCCCGCCACCCAGCATTAAACAACCATCAAACGCTAGATGTAAAAACGCCCCCGGGCCGCCGGTGATATGCCACTGACGACCAGAGGGCGTTTTTAAGCAACGCGGACGACTACTTTTTGTTGGTAGGGCCACTATCCTGGCGCGTAATGTCCGACCCGCGAGGGCGCACATACAGCACAAGGGCATGATCCACTAGCTCGTAGCCGTGCTCTTCCGCTATTTCTTGCTGGCGACGCTCGATGATGTCATCAAGAAACTCGATGATTTCACCGCTTTCTAAACACACCATGTGGTCATGGTGGTCTTCTTGGGTCATCTCAAATACCGCATGACCACCGTCAAAATTGTGACGAATCACCAAGCCCGCCGACTCGAACTGAGTCAGCACGCGGTAGACGGTAGCCAAGCCAACATCCTCGCCCGCATCTATCAGTGTTTTATACACTTCTTCTGCGCTAAGGTGGTGTTGGCCCGAAGCATTTTCGAGAATCTGCAGGATCTTGACGCGCGGCAGGGTCACTTTCAGCCCGGCTTTGCGCAGTTCATGGTTCTGATCGGCCATGGTTGCTCTTCGCAGTGACAGGTTAGGTCGGGTATCATCGACCGAAACCACGATAGTGAAGAACAGGCTCAAATGCAAAAATTGACTCGTATCATTACTCTTTCCGTTGCTCTAACCGTTGTTAGTGGCTGTAGCTACGTTGGCGTTTACAAGCGCGACATTCCCCAAGGCAACCTGATCACCCAAGAAATGGTCAGCCAGCTCCAACCGGGAATGACCCAGGAACAGGCAGCCTACATCATGGGCCGCCCATTGCTGGAAGCGCCTTTCGACTCCCGCGAGTGGGATTACGTTTACCGTCTCGACAAAGCTTACGGCGATGTTGAACAACGCCGCGTGACCCTTACTTTTGATAACGCCGGGCGTCTGGTCAATATTGATCAGCAGGGCGACTTCTCAGGCGACATCCCAGTCAGCACCAATACTAGCGCAGGCCCAGCGACTGAAGGCACTGACCCGCTAGATGCACTGCCGGCGCCTACACAGCAAGCCACCACCCCTGAAAATTCCCCATCGTCACAGCCAGTGATTATGGCTGAGTAAGGCGTACTATTGGCCCTTGGCTTGGCGCTTTGCGCGCTCAAGCCTTGCGGCTTTGGGGTCAACCTGCAGCGGGCGATACACCTCTATGCGGTCGCCCGCGCGTACTGTTTCTTTTTCAGGTTGGCGCAGCGCTTTGCCAAAAATGCCCAGCGGCGCCAGTTCAAAGGTAGTGCTAGCCAGCTCAGGAAACAGGCTCGGCAAATCAGCCGCAGCAACAGCTTGGCGTGCCGTTGTCCCTTGAGGCACCACAACCGCCACGATGCGCTGCTTTTGCGGCAACCCAAAGGCAACCTCTACGGTAATCGTCTCAACGTCCATATAGCTCGTTGGCACGCTTAGTAAAGGCATCCACCAGCTGCCCGGCAATTTGCTGGAAGAGCTTGCCAAACGCCATGCCTAACAGCCGATTGGCGAATTCAAAATCCATTTCCAAGCTAACTTTGCAAGCGTCCTCCCCCATAGGAGTAAATAGCCAGCGGCCTTTAAGTCGTTTAAAAGGCCCTTTAACGAGTGACATCTCGATCCGCTCCGGCTCAAACAGGTCGTTGCGGGTGGTAATAGTTTGTTCAACACCGGCGCGCCCGAGGGTCATTTCGCCAATTAAGTGAACATTATCGCGCTCATGAAGGCGCGCGCGGCGACACCCCGGCAGAAATTCAGGATAGCGTTCGAAATCATTGACCAAATCGAACATTTGTTGGGGGGTGTGCCGCACCAAGGCGGTACGATTAACGGTTGGCATTGACCTCTCCGCTGACTTCACAGTGCCCAAAGCGTATCATGGGAAATATTTTTCAGACCTTAAATGGTATCACGCCTCCTCCGATAACGAAGGAGCCGCTACCGACAGATTAATGATGAGGTTCCATGGCCACTAAGAAAGGTAAGAGCAAGGGCCCCAGCAGCAGCGTAATTGCCCAAAACAAGAAAGCGCGGTTTGAGTACCACATCAACGAGGTGCTTGAAGCCGGTTTGGTGCTTGCTGGCTGGGAAGTAAAGAGCTTGCGCGCCGGTAAGGCGCAGCTGACGGATACCTATATCCTAGTGCGCAACGGCGAGGCATTTCTGCTGGGTAGCCACATCATGCCGCTGAATACGGCAAGCACCCACGAGATTGCCGACCCCACGCGCACCCGCAAACTGCTGCTTCATCGCAAAGAGATTGCTAAGATTTTCTCGGTGACTCAGGACAAAGGCCATACGTGCGTACCGCTCAAGCTCTATTGGAAACGCAATAAAGTAAAATGCGAGCTAGCCTTGGTAACCGGTAAACAGCTGCATGACAAACGTGCGACAGAAAAAGACCGCGATTGGAGCCGCCAAAAAGGCCGAATTATGCGGGAACATAACAAGGCATAGCTGGTCAATTAGCAGCGAGCACGTTAGAATGCTTGCTGCAATCAGGGGGCGACATGGTTTCGACGCCGGTGACAACCCTTGCGGTGCATGCCGAGAGCGTGATGTATCTCGTAAATCCCACATCACGATAAAATAGTCGCAAATGACGAAAACTACGCTCAAGGCGCGCTAGCAGCTTAAACACTGTTAGCTTCTTGTCTGACCCCAAGGTGATGTGCCTATTCATCACTGCGGGGATATGAGCTAAAGCTGATAGGACCGCGGTTGGCGGTGTCTTCTCGTCAACCGTTAAACTTTAGAAGGCTCGCGTGGCTGAATCCTGACCGTCGGAGTCAGTCGCGTTAAAGCAAATGACGGAATCTAAGCATGTAGAGCCAATAGGCGCGTGCTGGCGGACGCGGGTTCAATTCCCGCCGCCTCCACCAGACACCCCTACAAATCAAGCACCTACGGGTGCTTTTTTTGTGCCATCGCTTTTCTGCCGGGCTTCCTCCACGGCTGCATATTGCTCTTAATCAATCACAGCATGGCGAGCAATCTTCTTACGCGGCCAGGCAGTATTGCTTCACGCTTTAGTGTTGGCTGCTTCGATTTCTGAGCTACACACCACGCAAAAACGATCACGGCCATTGAAAAATTTAATACTTGGCGATCGGAGAATAACGATAAAATAGAAAAGAATAAAAAACATCAACTGGTTACAACAAATAAGTGGGCACACCACCCACCCCCTCCCTGGCATTTGCAGCAAGCCGTTAACTACCCCTCACTCCTAGGAAGTTTGGATGTCCCTTACTATCAAAGCGCGCCTGATCCTTTTGATCGCCTTTTTAATTGCCCTGATCGCCGTTGTTGGCGGCTTTGGCATACGCGGCATGACCGCTATGGACGGCGCCATAGAAACCATTTATGAAGATCGGTTAGTTCCCGTGCAGCAGCTCACCCGCATTGATGAGTTAATGCGTGACAGCATCATTGAGCTCAACCAAATCAGCTTGACTCATGAGATCGCCAGTAGTGAGTCCGCCAACAGCGCTAACCGTCGGTCTTACTTAGACACCGTAGCCGCCAATACTGAGACGATGGAGCAGCTTTGGTCAGCTTATATGGCTACCTTCTTAACGCCCCAAGAGGCAGAGTTAGCCGAACGCTATAGCAACCAACGTCGCGCTTTCTTTCAGCAGGGCATCGCGCCAGCCATCGCTTTCTACGAGGCTGGCAGTATTGATCGCGCGACCGTTCATATGGTTGAGGTCGCACGCCCCGCGTTCACGTCTGCCAACCAAACGCTGCGCAATTTGATTGACCTGCAAAGCGAAGTAGCACGCGCCGAATATGCTTCAGCACAGTCGACGTTTACCTTTATGCGCGCTCTAACCGCCGCCATGATCATTCTGGCGCTGCTGATTGGCTCTCTGGGCGGCTGGATGTTGATTCGTGTTATTACCCAGCCCCTCGGCCGTATGATCGGCTATTTTAAGGCGATTGCCGCTGGCAACCTGAATAACCATATTGAGATCGAGCGCCGTGATGAGATCGGCCTTGCCCTTGAATCGTTAAGCGAAACACAGGTTCAGCAGCGCGAGCTGGTCTCGCGGATTCAGCACGCTTCCAACGCTATCCATAGTGCTTCTGGCGAGATCTCCTCAGGTAACCACGACCTCTCTCAGCGTACTGAAGAACAGGCCGCCAGCCTTCAGGAAACCGCCACTAGCATGGAGCAGGTGGCCGCTACGGTGAAGCAGAACGCCGACAATACCCGGCAGGCAAACGACCTAATGCGCAGCGCTCGTCAACTGGCCGATAACGGAGGCGATCAAACCGCCCAGGCCATGGGCAAAATGAATGAGCTTGAAGAGAGCGCC
Organism: Vreelandella venusta; assembly: GCF_044809155.1. Lineage (GTDB taxonomy): Bacteria > Pseudomonadota > Gammaproteobacteria > Pseudomonadales > Halomonadaceae > Vreelandella > Vreelandella venusta_B. Next base: position 308,425 of record NZ_CP085241.1, on the reverse strand, counting down.
GCGAAAATAGGCAGCATTATTTCGGTCATCGACAGCATTGCCTTCCAAACCAACATACTGGCGTTGAACGCCTCAGTGGAAGCCGCCAGAGCGGGCGAGCAAGGGCGAGGGTTTGCCGTGGTGGCCAGCGAGGTTCGCAACCTTGCCCAGCGCTGCGCGACAGCTGCCAAAGAGATCCAGACGCTCGTTACTCACGACGGTGAGCTGGTTAGGGATGGCAGTGCCTTAGTGCAACAGGCTGGCGAAGCTATGCAAAAGGTGGTTGGAAGTGTGCGGCAGGTCTCCGAACTGATGGCGGACATCAACGCCGCATCAGAGGAGCAGTCCCAAGCGGTTGAGCAAGTCAGTGTCGCGGTGAGCCAAATGGATCAAGTCACTCAGCAGAATGCTGCCTTGGTAGAGCAGTCGGCAGCGGCAGCATCAGCACTGAAGTCTCAGGCAGACCTACTCGCCAACACGGTAAGCGCATTTCGCATGAATAATCGCACGTCAGCGCTACCAACAAACTCAACTATATCGCAGCCCCTGACCACTATAAGCAATCTTGACTTCCCGGTGGCAGCGGCTCCCCCGACCGCCCGAGCGAATCACCACCGAAAGGCAGTCGAAGCAGAACCCGAATGGGAAGCCTTCTAGGCGCTGGCGATTCTGACAAGCGCGGTGGGTGGCGCTCAAAGTGAACCTTGTAGTATGAATCGAGCTGGATTATCAGTTAGGATACATTCAACAAACGACACGGGGTGTCCTGGCGTTACGCCAGGGCTGAGATAAGACCCGCTGAACCTGATCCAGTTCATACCGGCGAAGGGATGTCACACTCATGACCCGCAATGGGGTCGGTATGCATCCCTCGCTTTCACGAGGGAGCTACCACAATGCCAACAACGCCCACCGCACTTCCGATTTCCCAGCAACTTGTGTTAATTACCGGCGCTAGCCGTGGCCTCGGCGCGTGCTTAGCACACGCCTTTTTAGCCCAGGGCGCGCGGGTTATCGTGAACTACTTAAACAGCGCTGATGCAGCAAACGCCCTAGCGGCACACGCCCCTGAGCGCGCGCTAGCGATACAGGCCGACGTGCGTGCCCCAGAGGCCGTGAAGGCGATGTTCGCCACCGCGCAAGCACATTTCGGTATGCCGGTAACCACGCTGATTAACAACGCCCTACCGGATTTTTCGTTTAACGGCGACGCCCGCCCAACCCCAGACACGCTCACCTGGGAAAACCTCGACCAGCAGCTGCAGGGCGTGGCACGCGGTGCCCTCAATGCTATTCAAGCAGCACTACCCGGCATGCGTGAACAGGGGTTTGGGCGAATCATTAACATTGGCACTAACCTGTTCCAAAACCCGGTCGTGCCGTATCACGATTACACCGCTGCCAAGGCGGCGCTGCTGTCGCTCACTCGCACTTTTTCTAACGACCTGGGGCCTGACGGCATTACGGTGAATATGCTCTCAGGAGGGTTGCTACGCACCACCGATGCCTCGGCGGCTACGCCTGAAGCGTTGTTTGATCTCATCGCGGCCAATACGCCGCTGCGCCGCGTCACTACCCCTGAAGAGTTTGCAGATGCAGCGCTGTTTTTTGCATCGCCTTGGAGCCGGGCTGTCACCGGCCAAAATTTGGTGGTCGATGGCGGCCTGGTTAAAAACTAATGGCTACTCAGATGCATCTCAATCTTTTTATCATGGGCTGCGGCCACCATAAGGCAGCCTGGCGCGAGCCAAACTCAGCCGTTGAGCGCATGGGGGATATTGGCTACTACGAGTCGCTGGCACGTACCGCTGAACGCGGAAAATTAGACGCCGTCTTTTTTGCCGATGGCCATGCCGCAGGCAACGTGAGCGGAGGGCCGCAGTGGTTTTTAGAACCGTTGACGGCGCTTTCCGCTATGGCGCGGGCGACAGAGCACATCGGCCTGATCTCAACGATATCCAGCACGTTTTTTAGCCCGTTTCATGCGGCGCGGATGCTCGCTTCGTTAGACCATATCTCTAACGGCCGCATGGGATGGAATTTAGTCACCTCAATGTTTGATAGCGAAGCGCGCAACCATGGCTGGGGAGCCATGCCCCCTCAGCACCTGCGCTACGCCCGCGCCGAGGAGTTTGCGCAAACGGTGTTAGCACTGTGGGATTCATGGACGGATGACGCGCTGCGCTGCGACCGAGCAGGCCAGTATGCTGACCCCAGCAAAGTGCGGCCGATTGCCCATCATGGCGAACACTTTTTGGTGGATGGCCCCCTCACCGTGCCACGCCCTCCCCAGGGGCATCCCGTGCTGTTTCAAGCCGGTGCTTCTGAACCAGGACGTAACTTAGCAGCGCGCTATGCAGAAGCGATTTATGCGGTGGCCTACGACCTTCCCTCGGCGCAAGCCTACTATCAAGACATTCAAGCCCGCGTACGCGACGCTGGCCGCGCGCCCGTGGCGATAATGCCTGGTCTAGTAACCTACGTCGCTTCTACCGAAGCCGCGGCGAAAGCCAAACAGCGCGAACTGGATGAACGCTTGCCCACCGAGGATTCGCTACACCAGTTGAGCCAGTTTATCGGCCAGGACTGCCGCCACTGGGAGCTGGACGCACCGCTACCGGCACTGCCACCCCTAGAGGATTTTGCAGGGCCTAAAGGACGCTATGCCACCATTCTGCGCATTATTGAAAGCGAAACACCTACGCTACGCCAGCTATTAGGCAGGCTCGCGGCTGGCGGCGGTCACTGCACCATGGTCGGCACGCCAGAGCAGATCGCTGACGAAATGCAGCGCTGGGTAGAGAGAGGTGGTGCCGACGGCTTCAACCTGATGCCGCCGACGCTGCCGGGCAGTATTGAGGACTTTATTGAGCAGGTCGTACCGCTGCTACAAGCTCGCGGCCTATTTCGCCGCGAGTATACGGGGAGCACGCTGCGTGATCATTTAGGTCTGCCCCGCCCGGCAGCATAAGCGATGCCGGGCGGCCGTGTTAGCGAACTGTATCGGCTGCCTGGCTTTACCCTTTAAAACGGCGTACTGCCGTGTGCAGCAAGCCAAAATCGTAGGCTGGGCGGGCGGGCAGCACGCGCAATAGCAGTAGCGAGACCGCCACGGGCACCAGTGCCGCCAGTAGGAAAGATTCCAATAAGGTTGCCGTACTCCCACCGGGGGCAGGGAACATCGCTAGGCCCGCCACAAGCCCCAGCGCGGTGCTGATGACGGCATTAAGGCCCGTGTAACGGCGATAAAAAAGCCCGAAAAACACCGGAAAGGCCGCTGCCGAGCAGAGCAAATCCGCAAGCAAAAACAGGTACAGCACGCTGTACCCCTGAGAGGCGACCCAGGTAATGGGGATGGCGGCCAACACAATTAACCACCGCGCCAAACTCATCAAGGTGGTATCGCTGGCCGTGGGAATCAACCGCCCCATATCCACGGCGATAATGCTGGATGTCGCGCTGATGGTGGAGTCAGCGCTGCTCATCACTAACGCCAAGCCTAGTGGCACCAACGCTAACGCGAACCATAACGGCACATCCGCCAACAGCACGCTGAACAGCGCCACAGAGCCATCGCCTTCAAGCCTAAGCCCTACAAACGCCAGCCCAAACAGCCCCATCAACGCCACCACGATGAAGCTACACACGCCGCTAATCCAGAAGCCACGGCGCAGCACCTTGGTATCTTTCGCCGCATAGATACGCTGCCACGTGCCTTGATAAAAGAGGCCGGTAAGCGCTACGGCAAGAAAGAACGTTAACCCCGCGCGGATACCGCCTATATCGCTCACCTGCAGCAGCTGGGGCGCACTGTCAGCCAGCCCTGCCAGCGTCGGTGCAACGCCGCCCGCCGCCTGCCAACCAAACACCAGTAGCAGCCCCAACAGCGGCATAATAACCAGCATCTGTAGCTTGTCCGTGTAAATAGACGCGCGCAGCCCGCCGTAAAAGGTGTAGATCAAGGTAGCGATCATGACCACGCTGGCGGTTAACCACAGCGGAATAGGCGCTAGCAACCCCACCATACGCGCCACGGCGGTTAATCCTGCGGCCAATAAAATAAAGAGGTAAAACAGCATAATCACCAGCGTGAAGGCATACATAGCGCGGCCGTACCGATGGATCACGAACTCGGTTAAGCCATGCCCTTCAGGGATCAGTTCACGCATGCGTCGGCCAAGCGGAATCATCACCAGCCGGGGAACCATCGAACCAAACGCGTAGCCGAGTATGGCCCCAATTCCCCCCCAGGTCGCCGCCTGGGCAGGGCCAAACAGAATCCAAGTGCCCAGCGTGGTGGCCACCAGTGTTAGCACCGTGGCGCGGGTATTCTGGCTATTGCGGGCGATGATGTAATCTTCAAGGTTATCGCGATGGCGACGGGCGTAAATCAGGCCGGGTAGAGCCAGCGCGATGGCGCATAGCGACAGCCACAAGCCGGTCCAGATAGGGTCAAGCATCATGAAAGCGGGTCCTCTTTGCCTGTATTGTTAGGCCGGGGTGTGCGGTGAGCGCACGGCAGGCAGGCGAAAGCAAAGAGGGTGTATTGTTAGGCTACATCCTTCCCTTCGCCGGCATGACCCGGATCAGGTTCTAAGGGTTACCAACGCCAAATGGCGGTGGAGTCTCAGCCAGTGCAGGCTCCCCTAGGACAAACGCTACCGTAGGTGCTGCGCCGGACGTTGTCAATTGGTGCTACTGACGAAACACCGCCCAACGACCGACGCAGCAACGCTTCACGCAGGCGGCACTATCCCAATATTCGCTCGATAAGATAATGATAAAGCGGAATGCCCAGCATAACGTTGAGCGGAAAGGTGACACCCAGTGACGCCAGCATCGCCAGACCGATATTGGCCTCGGGAATGGCGGCACGCATTGCTGCTGGGGCGGCAATGTAAGAAGCGCTTGCCGCCAGTGCCGCCAAAATAACTATTGAGCCTAACGGCAGCCCTAGCGCGGCACCCAGGCCTATGCCGAGGAGTGACAACAGCACCGGCATCACCAGGGCGAACGTCACCAAGCGCCATTGGTGCCACGGCATCGGCCGTAAAGTTTGCGCAGCGGTCAGGCCCATTTCCAGCAAAAATAACGCCAGTACACCTTTGAACGCGCCGGTGAAGAGCGCGGTGACTTCTTCTCCTTGAAAAGGCCCATAGAGTGCTCCGATAACCACCCCGCCTGCGAGCAGAATCACGCCCCGATTGGTCAACGTTTCATGCCAGAGCTTGCGGGTGCTCTCTTTAACCGCAGCCCCTTGGTAACGCCTAAAGAGCGCGATGGCTACCATTATCGCTGGCAGCTCCATAGCCACTAAATAGAGCGTGACCTCGCTACCGACCGCTAGCTGACGCGCCTCCACGTAGGCCAGCGCCACGGCAAACGTCCCTGCACTCACCGAGCCATAGTGCGCGGCAATACTCGCGCTATCCGCCGCAGAGAGGCGCACCCAGCGCCGCAGGATAGGCATCAGCATTAGCGATGTGATCGCCGAGAGCAGCGCAACGCCTAACAGCTCGGGCACCAATCCCCAGTGAATATTGCCGTGCAGCGCCATGCCCCCCTTTAAGCCAATCGTCAGCATTAACAGTAGGCTTAACGTATCGTAAGTCGCCTTGGGCACCTGCAAGTCTGACTTCACCGCGCCTGCGATGAGTCCCAGTAAGAAAAACATCACCACAATATCTGGCATTGCCGACACTCCAAAGCTTTTAAAGAGGCTGCATTTTGCGAGGATTTACGTGAGACAACTAATAATAACTTGTAAGATAGCCATAGATAATCATCTATGCGAGTCACTATAAAAACGTGATACTTCAGGAGAAGTAGGGTTCATGAACATCCGCCATCTAACCTTTAGATTGCTGCAGGTTTATGTCACCGTCGTGCGCTGCGGGTCAATCAGCGAAGCCGCAAGACAGCTGCATCTCACCCAGCCAACCGTATCACAACAGTTAAAACGCCTGAGCGAAGCGGTTGGCATGCCTTTGTTAGAGCACCATTCACAAGGGTTAACGATGACAGCCACTGGGCAGGCGCTGTATCACGTTAGCCGCGATGTATTAGGCCGTTTTGATGACTTTGCCGATCAGCTCAGCGACTTTCAGCAAGGCAGCAAAGGCCGCTTTAGCATTGCCCTGGTGAATACGGCTCAATATGTGTTGCCACGCTTGCTAGGCCCGTTTAGCCAAGCGTTTCCTGACGTAGATGTCACGGTACACATTGGCAACCGCCGCCAAGTGTTAGCACGGTTTGAACGCCAGGAAGACGACCTGTATGTCTTTAGCCATCCACCGGCGCTCGCCCATGCAGTGGCAGCACGCTTTATGCGCAACCCGCTGGTGGCCATCGCGGCTGCAGACCACCCTCTTACACAGCACGCCACTCTATCTATGGAACAGTTGCTTAATGAGCGTTTGCTGCTGCGCGAACCAGGCTCAGCCACGCGCATGCTATTGGAAAGTTGGCTTCAAGAGCATGGGTTAACCATGAAAAAGACCCTGCAAATGGCCAGCAACGAAGCGATTCGCGTAGGCGTGGCAGCAAGAATGGGGGTCGCTGTTTTATCCGAGCATGTGCTGCCTAAAGAGCACCCCGAAATTTCGATACTGCCGATAGAAGGATTCCCGATTGAAAGCCACTGGCAGATGATTGCGCGCAACGACCAGCGGCTACCCCAGTCTGCTCAGCGCTTTCTCCACTATGTGCACACACATCTCGTCCATTGGATTGAACCACGCTTTCTCTGCAATGAATTAGATACCTTGCTTTTAAACATGGATAAAGGGCACAACCATGGGCTTAGCTAGCCACAGCATACCGTCAGCCGCCGCTATTTGAATAAAAATTATCTTTACTATTAGCTAAATGGGTAGTTTCTAAAAAAAGATGTAATCACTTGCTTATTAACAGTTTTCATTCGTTTTTATTCCGTATTGCAATGCAATACAGATTGTTAAACTAATCGCGATTTAAAACCCTTATCTTCTCATCATTATTAGGACAAAGCCCATCATGTTGATGTTGCACCAACCCCCTGGCCAGCCACGAGTCTCTCGTCGCTGGCTTTTTCTGTTTGCCGCTCTATTACTCGGCATAAGCCCTGCGGCGTTCGCCGTAACGGGTGATATCGATTTAACCACTTCAGCCGTTGGCTTCTTTGCGGTGGCGGTTTTCGTTTTGGCTTATGCGTTAGTCATGGCTGAAGAGAAAATCCACATGCGCAAGTCTAAGCCTGTACTGGTTGCCGCCGGTATCATTTGGGGACTCATTGGCTGGGTGTACGTCCAAAATGGCATGTCGGAAACATCAGAGTATGCGTTCCGCGTGACCCTTTTGGAGTTCACCGAGCTAATGCTGTTCCTGCTGGTAGCGATGACCTATATCAACGCCATGGAAGAGCGCCGCGTGTTTGATGCGCTGCGCTCCTGGATGTTGCGCAAAGGCTTTAGCTACCGCCAGCTGTTCTGGCTGACGGGGGGGCTCGCGTTTGTGCTATCCCCCATTGCCGATAACTTAACCACGGCGCTACTTATGTGCGCCGTCATTACCAAAGTGGCAGAAGGTGATAAGCGCTTTATTAATGTCGCCTGCATTAACGTTGTGGTGGCCGCCAATGCTGGCGGGGCATTCAGTCCGTTTGGGGACATCACCACACTGATGGTCTGGCAGGCAGGGCTTATCCAGTTCCAAGAGTTTTTCATCCTGTTCCTGCCCTCGCTGGTTAACTTCTTGATTCCTGCTGTCATCATGAGCTTCTTTATCAAAGATCAGAAGCCCAGCAGCGTTTATGAAGATGTGTGGCTAAAACGCGGTGCACGGCGAATTATTGCGCTATTTTTGATCACCATCGCGACTGCTGTTATGTGTCATACGCTGCTGCACTTACCGCCGGTACTCGGCATGATGACCGGCCTTGGTTATCTTCAGTTCTTTGGCTATTACCTACGCCGTAGCCTGCCACGCTCGCTGGAACGCAAACGTGAACGCTACAGCCGCCGGGGCGACAATAAGAAGCTTGAGCAACTAGGTGGCGTCGTACCGTTTGATGTCTTTAACCGCGTGGCGCGAGCCGAGTGGGACACACTGCTGTTCTTTTACGGGGTAGTGATGTGCGTGGGCGGCTTGGGCTTTATGGGCTACCTTGGGTTGCTTTCCGAAGCGCTTTACACGGGCTGGAACGCCACCTGGGCCAACATCGTACTCGGGGTTGTCTCGGCGGTGGTGGATAACATTCCCGTAATGTTTGCCGTGTTGACCATGGAGCCAGAAATGTCCCACGGACACTGGCTGCTGATTACACTAACGGCTGGCGTAGGGGGTAGCCTGCTCTCTATTGGTTCCGCAGCCGGGGTCGCCGTTATGGGCCAAGCCCGAGGCGCTTACACCTTTATGGGCCACCTGCGCTGGGCGCCGGTGATACTTCTGGGCTACATCGCCAGCATCATTGTGCATATGTGGCTGAACGCCGATAGCTTTGCTGTCTTTAGTTAATAAACGACTGATATAAAAACCGAAGGCCCGCGTTTAGCGCTCACAGTCGCTGCGCGGGCTTTTTAGGACTCCTCAAACAGATATTCGATGGGGGTCGGCCTACCCAGCAGGTACCCCTGGTAGCGGTAGCATCCATGACCGCGCAGCCATTCCAACTGCTCTTTCTTTTCGACACCCTCGGCCACCACGGTTAAACCTAGGCTAGCCGCTAGCAGAATTGTTGTATCGACAATGGCAGCGTCGGTCTTTTCGGTCAGCAGCTCACGAATAAACGACTGGTCAATTTTGAGTTCATCCAGTGGTAAGCGCTTTAAATAACTCAGCGACGAGTAGCCCGTGCCAAAGTCATCCAACGCAAAGCGTATGCCTTGGGCACGCAGTTTAAGCATGGTATTGCGTACCCGTGTCGGCTCCCGCATCAGCAAGCTTTCCGTTACTTCCAACACCAAACGATTGGGCGGCGCCTGGGTTTCGGCTAACAGCCCTTCCAAATCCCGCACAAACTCAGGCTGTTGAAATTGCACCGAACTGACGTTGACCGAAATCGTCAGTGATGCATAAGCAGGCTGAGAGGCCCACTTGGCCAACTGCTCACAGGCGGATTTAAGCACCCAATAGCCAATCGGTAAGATGAGGCCGTTCTCTTCGGCAATAGGAATAAAGGTCCCGGGCGATACCCAGCCCCGCTGGGGGTGGTACCAACGTAGCAGTGCTTCCACCCCGACCGTCACGCTGCGGTGGTCAACTTGCACCTGATAGTGAAGCGCCAACTCATGGCGCGCTAACGCATGATGCAGATCGCCTTCTAAACTCGCGCGTTCCAGTACGCTGGTTTGCATATCGTGATTAAAGAAACAGAGCTTATTACCACCCGCCACCTTGGCCTGCTGCAGGGCAATGTCCGCCTGCTGTAATACGCTATTCATGCTGTGGCCTGCCCCTTTAAATAGCGTAATACCGATACTTGCGCTGACCGGCAGCGCCCGGTCATTGCGCAGTTGGGACACCGCATCCAGCAACTTACTCGCGACACGCTCAGCGCTAATCGCTGCCACTTCTTGCTGCTCGCCCAGCGTATTTAACAGTACAACAAACTCATCGCTGCTGACCCGAGCGACGGTCGCTTCGTGAGTGGAATTATCAAGCGACTCCTGCAGGCGCACCGCAACATTAATCAGTAGCTGATCGCCGCTTTCGTGGCCATGGATATCATTCACCAAGCGGAAATTATCCAGGTCCATAATCAGCACGGCACTAAACGTCGATGTGTTGCTCTCTTGCTCAGTGACCAGCGCTAGAGAGTCCATCAACAGGCGTCGGTTTGGTAATCCCGTCAAGGCATCGTAAAAAGCCAAATGATGGGTACGCGACTGCATCTCCAGGTATTCCGTCAGCTCGGTTGAAATACCACAGATGCAAGGCGCTTCCCCTTTGCGCATCACAAGAGGCATTTTTATGGATAAAAACGTACGCACCTGCTCCTCCCCTTTGAGCAGGTTATGCTCTTCCAGCGTCGTTTTTTTGCCCGATGCCAATACCTGACAATCTATTTGATGCATTTCGGCGGCGCTTGCCGCATCAAAAAAAGCTTCGTCACGCTGACCAATAATTTTCTCAGCAGGGATGCCAAACAGCTCGCAAACCTGACGGTTAACGAAACGATACTCTAGGGAAGGCGATTTGATATAAATATGCGCATCGACACTGTCTAAAATGGTGGCCAATAGCGCCTCATGAGCAACAAGCTGCTCATAGTTGTCCACTACCCGGCGATTTAGCCGCACATTACGGCCTAACGCGAGTGCCAGGCAAAGCGTAAGTAAGCCAACCCCCCACCATACCCAAGTGGGCACCAGGGGAGAAGATGGAGTTGAGACGCGCCAAGCGCGTAATGTATCAAAATAGGGCGAGTTACTATCTTGCTTCCACGCTCTGAGCGTCGTGTCGATAGGCGCTAGTACGCGATCAGCAGCCTGATAAGATGCTGCATAAAATAGCTGTGCTGGCTGGAAAACAATCGGGGTCTCACGCAGGCCATATTCGCGGGCTCGCCAGTCACCGTATAAGTGATTTGACGCCACCAGATCCGCCTCGTCATTTGCAACGGCTTCAAAGCCCTCTGAAAAACTGTTCACAGAGACCCACGTTACCGGAACATTAAAGCGCTCGGTAACAGCCGCTAAGTAACGTTGCTGTATAGCATCTTCAACTACCGCCACGCGCATCTGAGCCAGATCTAAAATCGCCTCAACGCTCATTTCTTCACGCTGATAGAGCAGTGACCAACTGTGCATCACCGGTTCGTTATGGAAAGCAACGCGCTGAGCGCGCTCTTCACTCCACGCGACATCCGGCAACAGGTCAATGTCACCCCGCTCAAGCAGTGTTAAACAGTGTGAAAATTCACAGTGAAAGGTCTCTAACTGCCACTGCTGCTGCTCAGCGATTGCGTCGAGCAACTCACCCAACACACCGCGCAGCTGGCCTTGGTTATCAGCAAACAGCTTCGGCGGATTATGGTAAACCCCAACACGCAAAGCCTCATTCGCGAGTCCAGCAGGAGCCCACAAACAGGTGCCTAGCACCATGGCGCCGGTAAGCCTGCGGCATGGTAAGCACCTAACCCCACACCTAGTGCGCGAAACGCGAGCGCCGAAGAGTTGCCGCCTGCGCGATATCATCGGTCCTACTCACCGGGCATGGTGAGCGGGCCAGCACGCGCCACGACGCGTTGCCAAGCAGCGTCATGCTCGATACGATCCACAAATGCGGCAATATGCGGATACTTTTCCAGCGACTGAGTCGCCGCTACCGCTTGCAGCGGGAAACTCATTTGAACATCAGCACCGCTTGGCCAGTCTCCGGCAAAGTTACCCTTTGACCCCAAGTGCGAGTTAATCACGTCTAGATGCTGATTCATTTGCGGCTGAATAAAACGCTGGCGCACCGTTGAGCTAATGCCTTTCGCCAGGGGCTTGATCAACCAAGGCGACTGTTTAGGAATTTGGCTAAATACTAAGCCCATCACCAGCAGCGGCATTAAGGAGCCTTCGGCATAGTGCAACCAGTAACGATAATCTACCCAGTCATTCGTATCAGCCTCCGCTGGCTGCAAGCGCCCTTCACCATAACGGCTGATAAGGTAATCAATAATAGCCCCAGACTCAGCAACGGTAAGATCGCCATCGGTAATGACAGGAGATTTACCCAGCGGATGGATTTTTTTCAGCGTATTTGGCGCCTGCTGGGTCTTACTATCGCGTTGATAAACATGAACTTCATACGCAACGCCGAGTAGTTCAAGAAGCCATAAAACTCGGTGGGAACGAGACTTTTCCAGATGGTGGACGTGAATCATAAACACTCCATAGGGCGTACTTGTCACGCTGGCAAATTGCCAGCGCCAGTTATCCTTTTACTGCAAGCTTATATAGCGTAGCACCCTTGCAGCGTTGAACCCTATGGAAGTGTTAAGCAAAGCTTAGTTTTTGACTAAAGACAACTATTTGCACAATAGGAGTGCAAATAGCGCACCGTTTTGGCCACACTGACGCTCTACTTACTTATGCTTTGTGCTCGTGGCGCCACTTTGCCAAGAGATCAGCGAATGACCATTTACCCTGCAACCAGGGAGCCAATAAACGCATTGAAAGCGGGATAAACACAAACACCATCACCGGGGTAAGCATCAGCGTGCTAACGACTACCCGGGGAATCAGCGCCCACTCAGCGATCACACCTCCGAACAGCCATTGAAACAGCAGCGAGATGGGGAAAAATGCTAGCCAAACGGCCACCGCTTGTTTCCAGCGCGGTGGTGTGACGCCTGGATTCACCTGAAACCAGGCATCAAGCCCCGTCGCGCGATGCTCATGAGGCGCGTCATAAAGGTCTTTTCCACGGGCAAGCCAGGCGTGGCGTGAAGCGGAGTGTTCCCAGGCGTTTAGCGTCTCGCTACTGCTAAAGCGGAAGATAATTTGATACTCATCGTCATCTTTTGGCGGTGCCAAAACGCCTGACCCCAGGTATCCCGGAAAGTCAGCCGCTAGTTCACGGCCTTCATTTAACCAACGATTAAAGTCCTGATAGCGGCCATTCGCCACGCGGCGGGCCACCATTAAGGTGACAGGTGAGGCAGACATGGTATATCTCCTAAAAACACGACGGTCGTTGCCGGGTAGGCAGGCCGTTTACGGGAGGGCGGGTAAGCCCATTACATGTACCTCAGTATACATGCAATGTTAATGCCATGTGAGCACTGATAAAACGCTTAGCTGCTTGGGAGGCGTTGGATACTAACAAAACGCCCCTGGTCAGAAAACTCAAGTCGATAGATGCCCTGAACACCCTCTCTTGTTACAACACGGCGCAGCGCATCAGCAGGAAAGACCACCCAGCGGCCATCCACGCTTCGGGTGCGTACATTAGCGTAGCGCCCTTCATAGTGGGCCAAACATTCACTTTCAGAAAGATGTATCACCACATCGATGGCAGGCATAGGCACTCTTAAACAAGTAGCACTTAAAAATGATAAAGATAATAATAGAGCGGCTCTTGAGAGGACAGCACTCACCACGCTGAGGCGGTTAGATAACGCAGACGCTGGTTGAGAAAAATAGAATGCTATATTTGCGTACCGACACTGACTCGCTAATACTCAAGACTATCTGACACCTCTTATACGCCGGTAACTGCTTATGGAACTCTCCTCAATTAGTGCGTTTTCTGCTCAGCCCGTAGTGGCTAGAAGCTCATCAGCACCCGCTGTTAATGACGAAGAGCCGCAACCCAGCAAGCAGACCGGCGACACCTCACAGGTGAACGAGGACGATAGCCGCACGAGCGACACTGCTGGCCCTACACGGGCAGACGGCACGCCGATGGCGCCTGAAGAAATTCAGTATTTAGAGCAGCTAAAGCAGACCGACCGCGCAGTGCGCCAGCATGAAATGGCCCACCAGATAGCGGGCGGCGCTTATACCGGTGGCGCCTCTTATGAATACGAGTTAGGGCCTGATGGCAAGCGTTACGCGGTGGCGGGCGAAGTCCCCATTGACTACGGCAAAGTGCCAGGTGACCCGCAAGCTACCATTGAAAAAATGCAGACAGTCATTGCGGCCGCATTAGCTCCAGCAGACCCGTCGCCTAAGGACTTGCAAGTTGCAGCCCAAGCGCGGCAGTACCTGCTTGAAGCAAAGCTAGAAGCCGCGATGGTACAGAGTGAAATGAACCAAGCGCGTAGCGGTGCCTATGGTAACGACCCTATGGAAGCACCCGCTACCGAACAAGCCGCTTAATTGCGATGCCGGTAGCCCATACGGCACGGCATGCTATTCCCGTGGGGTTTAATGCCGTGTGACTCACTGCAGTGTGGTGAGTTGACGCCAATCGTCGCGTAGGGGCCAATGAGACAGCCAACCTATCATCGCCTCGGGCGGCATAGGGCGCGCTATGCCATACCCTTGCGCCAATTCGCAACCCAGCCCCATCAAGGCTTTCGCATGCTCAAGGGTTTCCACACCTTCTGCGAGCATAGGCCGCTGAAAGCGGTTAGCCATGTAAATCACGCTTTCCACAATCGCCATATCATCTTGGTCAGTCAGCATATCGCGGACAAAGCTTTGATCAATTTTAATTAAATTTACCGGCAGCTGACGAAGATGCGTGAGCGAGGAAAAGCCAGTGCCAAAATCGTCTATCGCAAAGCTCACCCCTAACGCCTGACAGCGCGCCATATTTTTAAGCGCTGCTTGCGTATCGTGCATAGCCGCGCTTTCAAGCACTTCAAGCTTAAGCATGTCAGGCGCAATCGCAGGATACATTGCCAGCAGTGCCGCTAGTCGCTCACTGAAATCTTTAATTAATAAATGTGTGGGGCTAATGTTGACGTTGATTGGCAGTGCAATACCGACTTTTTGCCATTCGGACAGCTGCTGCAACGCCTGTTTAATCACCCATTCGCCAAGATCAACTTCTAGTGGCGTGGCGTCAATAATGGGTAAAAACGCGGCCGGAGAGAGCAGCCCGTCAGTAGGGTGCTGCCAGCGAATCAATGCTTCCACCCCCACTACGTGGCCGCTGGCCATATCCACCTGAGGCTGATAAAACAGGCGAAGCTCGTTGTGGTTAAGGGCGTCCATAAAGCGCTGGCGCTGCTCATGGCGCACTTGCAACAGCCGATCTTGGGTGGGGTCAAAAAAGTGGTAGGTATCCCGCCCCCGCTGCTTTGCTCGGTACATCGCTTGGTGCGCATGGCGCAGCAGCACATCGCCCTGGGCATGGTCGTTCGGGTAGTGTGTGATACCCAAACTCGCGGTGAGATAGATACTTTGACCATCGATGAGCAGCGGTTTCCGGATCGTGGTCAACAGCTTCTCAAAAAAGTGCTCGTCATCGCCGTGATGCAGTAGCAGCACAAACTCATCGCCCCCCACCCGTGCCAGTACGTCATCGCCAAACAGCAGGTGACCAATACGCTGTGCGAAGGTGGAGAGTATGCTATCGCCGACGTCGGAGCCTAGCTGGTCGTTAACCGTCTGAAAGTGGTCAATATCCAGCGAGCATATTGCCAGCGGTCGCTGTTTGGCTTCCGCATGCTGAATCGACTCCTGAATTAACTGGGTGAGTAATTGAAGGTTGGGTAACCCGGTCAGCGCATCAAAAAACACTTCACGGTTCAGGTGGCGTGCGTGAGCAGGAATAGCGGAAAGGTCTGCCAACACAATAACGTGATGATCAACATGTCCCTGTTCATTGCGTACACGATTTATCGACATCATCCCCGGGTAGTGCTGGCCGTCGTGGCTGCGGTAACTTACTTGCGATTTACTACGGTCACGCAGCTGCTTCTCTTCATGTATAAAACGCTTGGTGCGACTTTCATCCAAGGATAAAGAGCTGAATACTTCCGGAGTTTTATCTTTGACCTCTTCCTCAGACAGGCCCGTTAATTCACAAAACGCAGGGTTAACAGCGACTATCCGGTTATCTGCGTTGGTAATGATGATAGCTTCGTTGGCAAAACAGAAGACTGTTTCAGTAGGGCATACTGCATCATTAGTAGGCGCAACGGGCATAACATCAGACGGGAAAAGTGACGATTTTGTATGAGAGGAGTGTTGAGACAAGGACTTTACCTCTGTGGGATACAAGGATTGAAGCATCAGCCTTAGCCCCCATTGTTTTTGGTAGTTAAATTTCGCCACAAACAGGCAAAAGCAGGCCCTCCCTAGTACAGCTTTACCTAAAACGAAAAAATATTTAATCATATTAACACTGCATGGCGCATCAGAAGCCAAGCAAAAATTAATGCTTTCGACTAACGGTTCAACCTGCTAAACAATAGGGTGGCTTGCTGCAACTATTAAGGCGCAGGCGCCGCGGCTCCCAAAAAGCGCTGCTGCCAGTAGTCGATATCCAGCGGCACGCTAACCACGGCGCGACCGCTGCCGGGGGCGTGAATCATCTGGCGATTACCGCCATAGATCCCCACATGGGTGGCTTTGTTGCCATCGCCGAAAAATAGCAGATCACCGGGGCGAGGCGCATTGACCTGGGGAAGCGCACGGAACTGGGCGTCAGCGGTGCGGGGTACACGAATACCTGCGGCACGGTAGGTCATTTCGACTAACCCAGAGCAGTCCAAGCCATCCGGCGAGCTGCCGCCAAAGCGGTAGGGTGTGCCAATCGCCTGCTGCGCATGGGAAAGAATCAGCGCGCGCTCCATCGAGATGCCTGTCGACGGGCTGGGCGCAGGCGCCATGGCAACGTCTTTACCGGCGCATCCCGCCAAGAACAGCAGGGTAAATAGCGCAAAAAACGGTGAAAAGCGGGTGAACGGCATGGCAACGCTCCAAGTCAGCCTAGTGATCTTATCATGGCCTAAGCGCCGCTGACCCGCTACTGCTTCCCGCGAGCGTTAACGCCCTACCCACTCGATAAAGGTGCTTTCGCCCAGAGCATGGCGTTCGTGGCGTAATCGGCTCATCGCCGCGTAGGGCAAATCCATCACCAAACCATTGCGTAACGGCTGCTCTAACACTTGGCGCAGCAGCGCGTTGCATACGAACAGGTGCGCTACCACCAGCACATGCTTACCAGGAGGATTGGCCAGAAGCTGCTGCCAGGATTCGCTAACCCGCGCATCTAGCTCGGCGAGGGTTTCACCGCTGGGTGGCGCGCTGCGATCAGGGTCGTGCCAGAAAGCACTCATCTGCTCACTGCCTTCCTGTTCGTACACCTGGGCGTAAGTTTTCCCTTCCCACTCGCCTAGGTGCAGCTCAGCAAGATCATCATCGACTTGTACCGGCACATCAAACTCTTCCCCTAACCACAGCGCAAATTCGCGACACCGTAGCAGAGGCGAGCTGATCACCGCATCGTAGGGTGGCCTGCCATCCACAGTGTGGCGCATCACCGCATCGGTCATCTGCTTCCAGCCCGTTTCACTCAGCGGATGGTCGGTGCTGCCACGCAACATGCGCCCGCCCACCGGTTCACCGTGGCGCATAAGGTCAATAGTGGTGATATCGGCATGTGGAAAGCGCATGGCGGTTCTCCTGTGTTGAATGGGTTAAATAATGGCGTGACGCACGCGGGCAGAAACCCACTCCGATACCAGCACCGTGGCGAAAATCAGCACGAAAATAACGCTCACCTGATTCCAGGCCAGGCTGTTGATCGAGGCATTCAGCTGCAGGCCGATACCGCCAGCGCCGACCAGCCCCAGCACCGTCGATTCACGGATATTGATGTCCCAGCGGTACACGCTGATGCCTGCAAAGGCGGGCATGACTTGCGGCAGCACGCCGTAGTTCATCACCTGCAGGCGGCTAGCACCGGTGGCGCTGATGGCTTCCACAGGCGTGGGGTGAATCTCCTCAATGGCCTCATAGAGCAGCTTGCCCACAAAGCCAATCGAGCGCAGCGCGATGGCGATGATGCCCGCCAGCACGCCAGGGCCAAGAATAGTCACCAGCAGCATGGCCCAGATAAGCGAATTAATGGAGCGCGACGAGACAATAATCGTCAGCGCCAAGCTGCGCACGAGCGGATGTGGCGTGGTGTTGCGCGCAGCCAAAAACGCCACGGGGAACGCCATTATGATACCCAGCGCAGTGCCCAGCGTGGCGATATTGATGGTGTCCCACATGGGTTTCCACAGCTGGCTGGCATACTCCCAGCGCGGCGGCATCATACGGCTAATCAGGTCGCTGCCCTGACGGCCAGCGTCTTCGACAAACACCCACATAGTGTTGTCAGAGATCACTTTCCAGCAGAGCAAGAACAGGCTAACGCCCGCCAGCCAGGCAAGGTACTGCAGCCACTGGGCGCGGGTGGTGCGCCGCTGCCACTGCGGCACGCCTTGGGGGGAAGTTGAAACCGGCATGAAGAATTCCTTTGGCATAAAGGCCGTACGAAAAGGGTTGGCAACAAGCGTGCGGCGCTACTGCGTCCAACGACGCACATGACTAGAGGCGTACTCACTCATCAGCACAATGGCGATGATGATCAGCAGAATGGCGGCCGACGTGCCGTACTCGTAGCGGCTGAGCGATGTGTTGAGCGTCGCGCCAATACCGCCGGCCCCGACAATGCCGATCACCGACGACTCGCGGAAATTGATATCCAGCCGGTACATAGAAAGCCCGATCAAACGCGGCATCACCTGCGGCTGCACGGCGTGGTTCATGGTTTGCCACCAGCTCGCGCCGGTGGCGCGCACGGCTTCTACCTGCTTCCAATCGAGGTCTTCAATATCTTCCGCCAGCAGCTTGGCCATAAAGCCGATGGTGGCAAACGCCAGCGTGAGCATGCCCGCAAAGGGGCCAAAGCCGAACATCACCACAAACAGAATGGCGATAATAATCTCTTGAAAGGTGCGCGAGACGGCGATGATGGCCCGGCATACCGCGTAGATCGGCAAGGGAGCGATATTTTTGGCCGCGCCCAAGCCCACCGGGATCGCTAGCAAAACGCCGATGACGGTTGAGGTCAGCGTCATGGTGAGACTTTCCATCAAGCCCGCCAGAATATCGCTTTGACGGCTAACAAAATCCGGCTGCAAAAATGCGCCGAGAAAGTTCAGCGCGCGCCCAGAGCCTTCTGCTACCCGTGCCCAGTTCACCTCCACCGAGGCCAGCGCCAGCATCAGGTAAACCACGCTACCCAGCGCTAGCGCCCAGCGCAGGCGGCGGCTCTCAATCAGCGGCAGCCGCCGCCACCGGCCTTGGCGGGCGGCCTGCTGGCGAGCCAGCGCGTCTGTCATACTCATTGTGCGCCTCCACTCGCTAGGCGGTTTTGGCGAGGCGTGTGTTGCGCGCTGGGCACCTGCTGCGACGCGGCATGAGGGGTGGGCACTTCATTCTCGTCTTCGTCATCGTCGGCGGGTTCGGGCGTCGTGTCCCAATCCTCTTCACCGTAAATAGTGGTCAGCATCTCGCTGGTCAGCTCGCTGGGCTTACCGTCGAAGACAATCTCCCCGGCACGCAGCCCGACGATGCGGTCAGCAAACTGCTGAGCAAGCGCCACATCGTGGATATTGATGATGGCGGCCAGCTCGCGTTCAGCGCACAGCTCGCGAATCAGGCGCATAATTTGGCGCGAGGTTTTCGGGTCCAGGCTCGCAGTGGGTTCATCCACCAGCAGCAGCTTGGGGCTTTGCAGCAGCGCCCGGGCAATACCTACCCGCTGGCGCTGACCGCCAGAGAGCGCATCGGCGCGCTTATCAATGGCGTGCGGCAGGCCAACGCGCTCTAGCAGGCGAAACGCTTCTGCCACGGCTTCCTGGGGGTAGCGGCGTAAGAAGCTGCGCCAAAACCCTACATAGCCCAGCTGGCCAGAGAGCACGTTTTCCATCACGCTCAGGCGATCCACCAGCGCGTACTCCTGGAAAATCATCCCCATGGAGCGGCGCGCGTGGCGCAGACGACTGCCGGAGAGCTTGGTCAGCTCTACTTCTTCCAAGCGAATGCTGCCTTGAGTAGGTTCGACCAGACGATTCACGCAGCGAATCAGGGTGCTCTTCCCTGCGCCAGATGGGCCAATCAGGGCCATCACCTGCCCTTTCGGCAGCGAGAGTTGGATATCGGTCAGCGCACGGTCGCCGGTAGGGTAACGTTTGCCAACGCCGGTGAGTGTCAACATGAAAGGTGCCTCAGTCTCTTATGCATCCGTGCTTGCATTCACAAGCACTTATCTAATGGCTATATAGCGGCTCGGCCAGGAGGACGCCCTCCTGGCCGAGAAAATCATCGCGCGATGGCTGAGTTAATCGCAGTCGTACGTCACGCCGTTGGCCTCGGCGATAGTACGAATGACCGACCAGTTCTCTTGATAGGTGATCGGAATGAACTGGGCTTCACCGGAGTTGGCAAACTCTGCTTCCAGCGCAGTGCCTTCCCAGTCGTAGCTGAAGAACGCGTCCTGAATCTGCTGGGCAAGCTCTGGGTTCAGGTTGTGCGCCAAGCCGTAGGCCGTGGTGGGGAAGGTTTCCGAGGTGTAGATGACGTTGTAATCGCCTTCGCTCACCACATCGCGTGACAGCATGCGCTTGGCCACAGAGTTAGCAATGGCGGCCGCGTCGTAGTCTTTGTTCACTACGCCCAGGATGGAGTTGTCGTGGGAGCCAGAGAACGCTGTCTCGAAGTCTTCGCCCGCTTCCAGGCCGTACTCAGAGCGCAGCAGCGCGGAGGGGGCGCGGAAACCGGAGTTGGACGTTTCGGAGGTGAACGCCAGCTGACGACCGGCTAAATCTTCCACCGACTCAATGCCGCTATCGGGGTAGGTGATGATTTCCATCTCATAGCCGAAGCTGCCGTCTTCAGCGGCCATCATGGCAAAAGGACGGAAGCCGCCGCAATTAACCGCCACCGGCACGCCGCCGGTGTTAAAACCCGCTACGTGGAGACGACCGGCGCGCAGCGCTTCCTGCTGGGCAGCGTTAGACTGTACCGGGAAGAACTGGACGTTTTTACCGGTCGCATCGCTCAAGTGATCCAGGAAATCGGCCCAAACGTCGGCATAAACCGCGGGGTCTTCTACCGGCGTGTAAGCAAATACCAGCGTATCTGGGTCGGCCCACTGCGACTCATCGCTGGGTATGTCGGCGATCATGTCACCGTCGTTGTCCGTATAGCGCGAGGAGAGATCAGCCGAGGCAGTCACCGCTGCCAGTGCAAACGTGCCGACGACGGCGGCGCTCAACAGCGTACGAGAGAAAGAGAGTGTGTGCATGGATCACCTAAACGGGTTGTGAAACGTTAGGCGTCATCATGATGCCAAGATATGACAGCGGCGGGACACTCTTATGACGGCTAGGTGACGAATAAGTGACGCGTTAATGACAGTCAACCACGCGTCCGCCGCGCCGCTCTACGAACAGGCTGTTACCCGCGATTTTCTTAGCCTGATGCTTGAGTTCCGAAAGCTGTGCGGCGATATCCAGCGCCTTGCAGGGAGCCGGGTCGGTGATCGGCTTAACCGCAATCGAGACGCTCACAAAGGGAAAGAACGTGACACCTCCCTGGCGGCTCTCAATGGAAATCCCTCCCTGCAGGCGGTCATGCTCTTCGTAAAAACCAGGCGCCATCACTGCAAAGGAGTGGAGAATCTGCTGGCACACGCTTTCCCAGTGCTCCAGCGGCAGCAGCATCATAAAGTCGTCGCCGCCAATATGGCCGATAAAGCCCCCCGCGCTCTCCACCTGGGCCTGCAGCAGGCGCGATAGCGAAATAATCACGTGGTCGCCACGGGCGTAGCCATAGGCATCGTTAAACGCTTTGAAGTTGTCCAAATCCACGTAGGCCGCTGCAAATCCGCGGCCTTGAGCCAAATAGGAGGCCAGGGTTTCATTAATCAGTATGTTGCCGGGCAGCCCAGTGAGCGGGTTGGCATGGCGCGCTTGGCGCACTTGAATCGCGGTAATTTCCCGCAGCAGGTCGACGATATTGCCCATACCAAGGTAGTGACCGTCGCTGCCGACGATCACGAAATCTTCCTGCTCGATGTCGCGGCTGTCGGTGAGCTGCTGGCTCAGTGCCTCCAAGGAGAGCTCCGCCTCTGCCACGATCATTTTGGGGTCGGCGATCTCCAACACGCGGCGTTTGGCGTACAGCGCGTGGCTGTACTGGTTAGTGAACAGCGTTAGAAAAGCGTTGCGTCGCACCACCGCCACGGGCACGCCCTCTTCGATCACCGCCACGCAGCGCAGGCGGGGGTCTTCGCGAAAGCGCTCGGCCAGTGCGGGCACCGAGCAGGTGGCCGACACGCTCTCAATGGGCCTTAAAATAGAGTGCGCGGTGCGCCCCGCAGGGCTTTTAAGCTGGGTAGTGGCAGGCAGCAGCGTATTAAGCTGCATGGGCGGCTCAAGGCTTGGCCGAGCAAAGTAGAACCCTTGCAGCAGCGCGAGGCCTCGGTCTAGCTCCCACAGGCAGAGATGCTCGGCGGCCGTCTCGACCCCCTCGGCAATAAGCTGGCAGTCGAGGCTGCGCGCCACGTCTAAAATAGAGCGCAGAAACTCCCGCTTGGCAGGCTCTTTATCAATCCCCGAGATAAAATGGCGGTCGAGTTTAACGAAATCGGGCCGCAGCTCCGACCAGTGGCGCAGGCTCGAATGCCCCGCACCCAGGTCATCCAGCGCCACCTGAAACCCCATATCGCGGTAGTGGTCCACCGCTTGGCGCATCAGTTCGTAGTCGTGAATCGGCACGTGCTCGGTCAGCTCAATGACCACCCGCTCAGGGGGCAGGCCGCTCTCTTGAATAAAGCGCATCGTCAGCCCCTCGCGGAAGTCACGCTCCACGATGGTCAACGGCATCACGTTGAGAAACAGCAGTCCCGGCAGCTCAAGCTCGGCAAACCGGCGAATGGCGAGCCGTCGGCAGAGCAGATCCAGCTCGACCAGCAGGCCAGCCTGGGTCGCTACCTCAAATAACCGCAGCGGCGAGTGAAGCGGGGACGTTTTTGGCCCGCGAATCAGCGCTTCATAGCCGTAAATAGCCTGCTGGTTGGCGTCTACAATAGGTTGGAACAGCACGTGCAGCTCTTCTGCCGCAATAATGTGATTTAGCCACTGCGCTTCTTGTGCGGTCATATACTTGCTGCCCTATCAAACGTCGACTATCCCTATGACATGTAACGCGCCATAAGGAGGGTATCTGGGCGGCAAGCGTGCGTTATTTTTGTGACATCAATGTGACAACCCACTGTGCAACAGCCCGTGCAGCGCTCAAACGTGCACCACCACGTGGAACGGATATACCTAATCGATGGCTTAAGGGTTAGTGAACGCAAGCCTTCGCAACAACATGTTATTTAATGCGTTATATTCTTGCTATATGCAAATTAACGGTTTAAATTTTTAAAAAATTATACAAAAGCTCCCTCCCCTGGAAACTCGTGTCACTTAGAAATAGTTCTGAAGAATAGTTCTAAAGAATAACTCTAAGGAATAGCCCTAAGGAATGGTTCTATGCGCGATAACGAGCTGGTTAGCCAGCGGGAGTACCCTCTCGATGAGGATGCCGTCTTAATTTCAAAAACGGACAAAAAAGGGCATATTCTTTACGCTAATCAATCATTTATTGACGTTAGCGGATATGAGTACGAAGAGCTTTATCGAGCGCCCCATAAGATTGTCCGCCACCCGGATATGCCCGAGCTTGTCTTCAAGGATATGTGGGATAACTTGAATGCAGGTAAATACTGGTCGGGACTGGTTAAAAATCGGCGTAAAAACGGTGACCACTACTGGGTGCGCGCCAATGTGGTGCCGCTTCGGGAAGCCGGCAAAGTAACGGGGTTTTGCTCAATACGCGTCAAGCCTGAGCGTGAAGACGTTGAGCACGCTGAAGCCGCTTACCGCGATATACGCGAACAGAAAGGCCGCTTTTTCGTTAAGCACGGGGTGGCTTACCGCCGAACGCTTCGCCAACGCTTACTACCTGTTAACTTCGCGAGCATGCGCGTCCGCACCGCCTTGTTTAGCCTTGTGAGTGCAGGCGTGGTTAGCGGATTAGGTATTGGCGCGGCGGCCACGATTTACTCGCTCTCACCAGGAAGCGTCGCTGCTCCCACCTTTTTAACGCTTGGCCTGGGTGCTGGGCTGATGGTGGGCGCATACCAATGGCTAAGCGGTTTACGTACCCGCCGCTTTATGTATAGCGCCAACGACTTTGCGCTTCAGCTTGCAGCAGGCAATCTCGCGGCAGATATTCCTACCATCGGCCACCGGGAGATGGACCAAACGCTTAAAACCATGAACTTTATGCGGCGCTCGTTAGACGCTCTTATTGGCGACCTTAATACGCGCGTTAGTCGGGTCGGTCCTGCTGTGGAGAGCATTGCTCTGGGTAATGATGATATGGCCTCGCGGCTTGAACAGCAGGCCAGCGCCGTACAGCAAACCGCCGCCAGCGCAGAAGAAATCTCCTCAACAGTGGCGCAAAGTGCTGACAACGCTATACAGGCGAGCAATGCCTCCATGGGCAACGTGGGTGAAGTCGATCACACCAGCCAAGTGATGAGCAGGCTGGCCAACGCTATGGACGACATCACTCAGCACGCGGATAAGATGGCAGGCATTGTCAGTACCATCGACACCATCGCCTTTCAGACCAATATCCTTGCACTTAACGCATCGGTGGAGGCCGCTAGAGCAGGCGAGCATGGGCGTGGTTTTGCGGTAGTCGCCGAGGAGGTTCGTAAATTGGCACGCCAATCGGCTGAGGCGGCGAAGCAAGTGCAGTCGTTAATCGACCAAGCGCGTGACAGCATCCACGGTGGCCAGACGCAGGCCAATGAAGCCACTGAGGCCATGGAGAAAATTCGCACGGCCAGCCATCAGGTAAATGATTTGATGGGCGAAATTACGGCGGCAGCCCGTGAACAGAGTCAGGGGATCAGCCAAATTAGCAGCGCTATCAATGAAATTGACCAGAGCACTCAGTCAAGCGCCACCAGCATGGGCAGCTATAAAGATGCAACCTCCGAGCTGACCGAGCAGATCCGCGGGCTTTCTCACAGTGCGATGGCTTTTTTAAACGAACAGGAGCGAAATAGGTACTCACAGGCACTGCCTAGTGCCAGCCACTCGTTCAGCACGCCCCGTTTAGACAACGCCTCCCACCCGCTTAATCAGCGCGCCCAACCAGCAATTGGCTCAGCCCAAGACAGCCAAAAGCAGTTAACACACGAATGGGAAGCCTTCTAGCGACGCTTACGCGCCTAGATAGGCTACCCACTCTCGGTCGGCGGCGGAAACACCACATCGCCGCCGCTCGCATCGAGCTGGCGAATATCCGTTGGGTGGCCACGCTCATCCAGGCTTACCAGCCCAATGCCACTGGCATTCCACAGCCGCTCACCGGCGCTGGCCCGATCCGGGTCGCGGGGGTGAATGCTCAGCTTACGGCGCTTGGTGAACCAGTTAAGTGGCGACAGCGGCGCATAGAGCCAACGGTTTAAGCGGTCAAAGGTATTCAGCAGCTGTTTGGGGAACGTATTTTTGATTCCACTGGAGGTCACTTGCCAAAGGTGCGGCGACTCTTTTTGACGGCGCACCACAATATCGTAGGCAAACGAGTAATGAACGTCGCCAGATAAGATCACGTAGTTACCCGGCGTTTTCGAGTGCCGCCAAATATGCAGCAGCACATTGGCAGCCCCGCGATGCGCCATCCAATTTTCTGCGTCCACCACCAGCGGTTTGCCTGCCAAGGTAAACAGCTTTTGAATAATCTCTATCAGCTTGACCCCGAACATCGGGGCTGGGGAAACAATAACAGCGCTTTTAGTCCCCAACAGCGCCTGCTGCATTTCCATCAGCGCTTCCCAGTCCATTAATCCCGAAGGGCGGTTGGGGTTTCTTTCGCTGCGCCAACGGCGGGTGCGCGTATCCAGCACGATTAATGCAGGCGTACCCGGCACTTGGTACTCCCAGCCCTGAAAGCGCAGCAGCTGTTCGATAAAACTATCCTGAGCGCTCGCGTTAAGCGGGCCTGCCCCTTCAAAAAGTGTCGACGCTTGAAGCAGCAGCGGATTGAGCTTCTCCGGGGCGTTGCCCCATCCCTGACACAATAGATAGGCCACCAACGCATTACCGATAATCCGCTTTGAAAACGGATGACCGTAGGCACAGCGCTCCCAGTCAGCCGTCAAGTTCCAGTCATCGGTAACATCATGATCATCAAAGATCATCAGGCTGGGAACGTGAGCCATTAGCCGTGCGCACTGGGGCAGCCCGGCAACAAAGTCATCAATCACCGCTTGCTCTTTCTGGTAGGTGTCTGCTTCTTTATCACCCAGCTCTGGCGGTTCAACGTCAATGAGCTGCCAGGGCGTCGGCGACCATACCAAGCAGTACATGGCGAGCATTTCCGCCAGTGTCATCAGGTGATTTTGCGCATTGGCAGAGGTAAATACGGGCTTTTTAACGCCACCAAAAAAACGCTCACGAAGCGCAGCATTGCTGGTCACATCCGGTAGCAGCGCTTCACGGTGATAATAGCTTTCGGGGGCGGCATAGAGCGCTTGACTGTCCTCTACCGTGGCACCCTCCAACCGCTCATCCACCAGTCCCAGGCGGGCGATCAGCCCATGCACCGCCCGCAGCATCGGGCCGGCAACGTCATCAACATAAACTTGGTCACCGGTCATCAGCAGCCAAGCGGGCCACTCTTTTGGGGAGGCTTGGCGTTCGGCCAACCACGTATCTGCCCGCACCAAGCCATCGGCGCTGTTGTGATGGGGCTTACGGCACGAACCGTGCATCAACCGGTGATGCCGAGAGGCCAGCACAAAGCCTGGGTACGACGCTCCCTCATGGCATAACCAGGGCGCCCAATCCGGCAGGCGCTGCCATTCGCCTTGCGCACTCTGCACCTGCAGATCGTAAGCAATTCGCTCATCGGTGGGCAGCGCGGCCGGCAAGTTCAGGTCAATAAAATAGAGATAGGCGTGCTGCCCAATCGCCAAGCACTGATGGGCGTTGTCTAACGCGTGGGCTTGCTGGTTCTCTTGCTTGGGATACAACACGAGCTGCATGGTCAGCGGCCGGGTCGCCACTAGCCATAGGGTAAGCCGTGACGGCGACAGCCGGCGCAGCAGTGGCCCTACGAGTACGTCCGGCAATGTCTTGGCGATGTGCGTCATGTCATTGTCCCTTGGTTAGGTCATGTATAGTGGCTACCGAGCAACGACAGGTAACTCAATAACCACCTCTAATCCCCCCGTCTGTGCACGCTGCAGCTGCATTTGCCCCTGATAGAGCGTGACAAGATCCGTTACGATGGCCAACCCAAGCCCACTGCCAGAACGTTGTTCGTCAAGACGCTTCCCCCGCTGTACGGCGGCTTGGTACTCCTGTGCCGACATACCTGGGCCGTCATCGCTCACCCGCAGCAACAGCTTTTGACCATCGGCTTGCAAGCTAATGCCTACCTCGGTTGTCGCCCAGCGAAGTGCGTTATCCAGCAAGTTGCCGACAATCTCCTGAAGATCTTGCCCATCCATATGAACGCGCATGCTGCTGTCCACGTTTTGCCCCAGGCGAATATGACGCCGCTGCGCCAGACGCGTCAGCCCGGCAATCAGCGCTGCCAGCGTATCTTGTACGGCAACGGGGGCAAAGCGCGCTCCCTCGCCAGCAGCGGATGCCCGCGCCAAGTGGTGGCGCACTGCGTTGTCGATGCGCGAAAGCTCTACCTCCCAATGCGCGCGGCTTTCGCTGGGCAATTGCTTAACAAGTAATCGCATAACGCTTAGCGGGGTTTTTAACGCATGAGCAAGGTTGCCGGCGGTATGGCGGCCTCGCTCAATTAGGCGCTGATCACGCGCAAGCACGGCATTCATTGATTCAGCGAGTGCCGCTAGCTCATTTGGCAGGCGGGTATCGAGCTGCTCAGCCTGCCCTTGCTCGACATCCCGAAGGTCGGCATTCATGCGTCGCAGCGGTGCCAGCCCCCAGCGCACCTGCAGCGCCAGCACACTCAATAGCAGCGCCCCCAGGCCCGCCAGCCCTAGCCATAACGCGTATTGAAACTGTTGAATACCGTCGCGTAAGGCGTCATCACGGGCGGCCACGCTCACATGCAGCGATGTTTCCAGCGGGGCAAGATAAATATCTCGTTCGACAATACGCAGCTGCTGGCCTCGCGGGCCAATCAGCGTGCGGGCCGATACGTTTCTATTATCGACAACCGGTAGGCGCTGATCCCATAGCGAGCGCGACGTTGCTGAAAGCTGGTCATGATCGGTAATTTGCCAGTACCAACCGGAATAAACCTGATCAAAACGCGGGTCACCTAGCGAGCGATCGAAACGTATCTGCTGGGCGACCGGGTCAAAGGTCACCCCCGCAATAATCACGTTCAGCGTTGTCTCTAAACGCTCATCAAAGGCATGAAGGGCTGATGTACGATAATAATGGGTAAGCAGCCAACCCGCTATGGGCAACGCCAGCACCACCATTAGCAGTGCCGCTAACAGGAGGCGCAGCGTAATCGAACGGGTTGACCAACGCTGCGCCCAGCGGGTAATCGCTGGCCTCATCCGTCGGAAGGCTCTTCAGCGAGTAAGCGATAGCCCTGACCGCGCAGCGTGGCAATCCGCCAGGCGCCTAATTTACGACGTAACCGACTCACTTGAACATCAATCACGTTGGAGTCGGGTTCGTGATCACGGTCATAAACATGCTCAGCAAGTTCGCTACGGCTAACCACGCGGGGGGCAGCGTGCATTAAGTAGCTGAGCAGACGCGTTTCCTGAGCAGTAACGCTAACCGGCCTGCCCGCCAGCGTGACATGCTGAGTGTGGGTATCTAGGCGTAATTCACCCACTTTCAAAACGGGGTGGGCATGGCCGTGGCTACGACGCACCAGAGCACGCAGCCGGAACATAACCTCGGCAGGTTCAAAGGGTTTCGTGACATAGTCATCAGCCCCTGCGGTAAAGCCCGCCGCTTTATCAGCCCAGCGCTCGCGTGCCGTTAAAATCAGTACCGGCAGATCAATACCGTCTTCACGCCATGCAGAGAGCCAGCGGGTGCCTTCACCGTCGGGTAGCCCCACATCAAGAATCACGGTGTCATAGGCTTCCGTGCGCACCAGAAAGTCTGCTTCCTGCCCATTTTCCGCATGCTCTACCAGCCAATCGCCTTCCCGTAGCGCTTGAATAAGCTCGCGGGCAAGCGCCTGGTCGTCCTCTACCAGTAAACACTTCATGAATCGCCACCTTATGGGCGGCGCATCTCATTAATGCGCACACCTTCTATTTTCATTAACTGCCCGCTATGACCATCAAACACAAACTCAACCACTTGATTCTGAGCACCCAGCAGCTTGATCTCATACTCCACGTGCCCGTCCTCACGCTCTATCTCTACTTCTATTACCTCGCCGATATAATTAGCCTCCAGCCAGTCAAGAATGGACTCTAGAGGGACGACGTCGCCTCGCCGCACTTCACTGTGCAACGCTTCCCAGTGCTTGTCACCCATGGCACTACCGGCCAGTGCCATGGCAAACACCGCGACAACGACGCTCACGGGCAGCGCCTTGCGCATGCGTGAAAGGCGCTGCCAATAACGTGAAAGAACTTGCGTGAGGGGCTTCATGTTCATCGTACTAGCATGCCTAAAGCAACATGAACGTTGGATGAATGGCTCTGTCAGCTTATGGAAAGAGCCGCGGTGTTATAACGGTGTTGTCTTATGACGCATGCGGTCTCATTCAACAGACGACGCCATTCAACACCAAGAAGGAATTTGATATGAACGCTCTTAAAAAAGTATTACTGATCCCAACCTCCGCGCTGCTGGTCACGGCGGCTGTAGGTAGCGTGCAAGCGGATACATTGCCGGTTGATCAGATTGATAGTGTGCTAACCCATGCCACTGACTATGGGTTCACCCATTACGAAGAGATCAGTATTAAAAGCCGAGGCCGTGCCGAGGTTGAAGGCTGGCTTGATGACGAGTGGTACGCTGACATTGAGTTTTCCATCGATAGCGGCGAACCCCTGCAGGAAGAGCGTGAGCGTCTCATTACCGGTGCTTGGGGCATGAGCGAAGATGATATTCGCCAGGCACTCGAAGTAGCTAGCCAAGAGGGCATGACGGAATTTGAAGATATTGATATTGATAAGCGCGGTATGATTGAGGTTGAGGGGCGAGACCAACAGGGCCGTGAGCTTGAGGTCAAACTTCGCCAAGGGTCTTTCCAAGTGGGCGACATTGACCGCGACTAGATGGTTTAGCACGTCTCAGCATTAACTAACGCACAGCATCATGCGGGCCAGCACGGCCCGCTTTTTTGTGTTATCGCGCAGCAATACAAAGGATGTCTTGTAAAGGTCGCTGTTAACGTCGCATGGTAATGTGCTTAACATAGCCATTAACCACCCAATGCGTACGCTCAGCAGGGACGCATGCAACCAGGGGAGTTGCCTTTGACGCTACCTACCACCACCGAAGGCGTCAGCGACCGTTTAGAACACGCGGTACTGCGTGATCTTGCGTGGTTGCTAGCCACGCCAGATTTGATTGAATTATCAGGCCCTAATACCTATCCAGGCAGGCCTACACGACAGGAGCTTGGCTTAGTCGATTCCGTTGATGACTGGCTGGCGCGCCTTTCGCCACTGGTAAATGCGCTAGATGGCAAGCTGGCGACGCGCATGGGGCACTACCATGAGCGGCTGTGGCACCTGATGTTAGATAACGCGCCCAACACACGACTGCTCGCCAGGAATCTGCGTATTACTCAGCGGCGCAATACCCTGGGCGAGCTGGATATGCTTTATCGAACGCGGAATAACCCTGACCCTATTCACCTGGAAGTGGCGATAAAGTTCTATCTCGGCCTACCAGAAGGGCCTGGGAATGCCACTAGCCAAAGCCGCTGGATTGGCCCTGGCGGGCTGGATAGCCTGGCGCTGAAATGTAGCCATCTTCGCCATCATCAGCTGCCGATTTCAGGTACGGCCAACGCGCAGGCGATCATCGCCCACTGGCTATCTCCTAGAGACCTCGGCCATGCCCCACCTCATTATCCGCTGACACAGCGACTCGCGATGCCCGGCGTTCTGTTTTATCCCTGGCACACAACGTTACCACCGCCCGTTGGGGCGACCATCGATCATCGGCGCGGTAAGTGGTGCTACTTAAGGGATTGGCCGACGCTTGCGGCCCAACAAAGCGAGGCGCTGAAAATGGCTTGGCTAGAGAAGCCTCACTGGCTAGCACCGCCGCCACTGCATGCGTTTTACGCTGCCAAGGACTATATGGCAGACGTCGCGCCACTGATCAACCGTTACGGGCCGCAGCAAGTAATGCTATACGACCCACAGGAAAGAGAGTTAACGGCGGAAAAGCCGCTTGAGCGGCTAGTGATCGTGCCTGATGACTGGCCACGCCAAGTGCCGCTCCCGCCCCGCGCTCGCGATTAAACAATCACCACGTTAAACAACGACTAAGTTATCGCGATGAATCAGCTCGTGAGCTTCCACATAACCCAGAAGTGCCTCAATTTGGTGGCTAGGCTGGCCTGCCAGCTGACGGGCTTCATCGGCGCCGTAGTTTACTAACCCTTTAGCCACGCGTGCGCCCTGCTCATCCACGCAGAGCACCATATCACCGCGCTTAAAACTGCCCTGAACGTCGCGCACCCCCACCGCCAACAGGCTAGAGCCTTTACCGCGCAGCACATTCACCGCCCCAGCATCCAACACCAAGGTGCCCCGCACCTGCAACTGGCCTGCCAGCCAGCGCTTGCGAGCAGCGATGGGCGCTTGATCTGGGCGCAGCAGCGTACCCAGCGCTTCGCCGGCCATGATGCGGTTAATCACCTCTGGCTGGCGGCCACTGGCAATCACGGTGACCGCGCCGGAACGCGCCGCCAGCTGCGCCGCGCGCACCTTGGTGCTCATACCGCCGCGCCCCAAGGCCCCGCCGCTGCCGGCAACTGCTGCTAAGCGCGGGTCATCGGCACGGCCCTCAGCAATCAGCGTGGCATTGGGATCGTGGCGAGGGTCGGCGTCGAACAGCCCTTCCTGGTCGGTGAGCAGCAGCAGCGCATCGGCTTCGAGCAGGTTAGCCACCAGCGCGCCGAGGGTATCGTTATCGCCAAAGCGGATCTCGTCGGTAACGACGGTATCGTTTTCGTTGATGACAGGTACCACGCGCATCTCGACCAGCGTGCGCAATGCCGAGAGCGCGTTCAGGTAGCGCTTGCGGTTAGAGAGGTCGTCGTGGGTGAGCAGAATTTGAGCCGTTAACATACCGTGGCGAGCAAAGTGCTGCTCGTAGCACTGGGTCAGGCCGTTCTGGCCTACCGCCGCGGCCGCTTGAAGCTCATGAACGGCACTGGGGCGCGCCTGCCACCCCAGGCGCACCATGCCCGCCGCTACTGCGCCAGAGGAGACCAGTACGACCTCTTTGCCCTGCTGGTGCAGCGCGGCAATCTGGTCAACCCAGCCACCAATCGCCGCTTCATCCAAACCGCGACCATCATTAGTGAGCAGCGCGCTGCCAATTTTCACCACCACCCGACGGGCGCTGCTTAACGCCTCACGGCCCGGCAACTGCTCATTGCTTTCCACGTCGCGACTCTCCTACGCCATTGCGCTCACGCGTTTAATTCCGTTATCCCTGCGGACGCCTACCCTTCAACCAACGGACGATTACGGGGCGTACTCTACTTCGACATCGTAATCATCGTCGTCGAAATCGTCATCGTCTTCTTCATCGTCGTCGCGTTTACGGCGACGGCCAAGACGCGCTTCCGTACGGGCCACTGATTCTTCCTCCATGCGGCGGCGCATTTCCTGCTCGCGGGCATGGGCTTCTTCATCTTCATTTTCCAGGCGCTGCTGCTCGGTGAGCCAGCGGTACGCCGCCTGTACCAGCTTATCGGTACCATCGCTGCTGATAGCCGAAATACGAAAGACCGGGCCATCCCAGTTCAGGGCATCGATAATCGCCTGAGCACGGGCTTCGCGATCCTCTTCCGGCAGCAGATCAAACTTATTCAGCACCAGCCAGCGCGGCCGCTCAGAAAGCGCCGGTGAGAACTGGCCCAGCTCATGAATAATCGCCTGGGCCGCTTCCACGGGGTCAGACTCGTCAAACGGCGCCACATCCACCACGTGGAAAAGCAGCCGCGTACGGGTCAGGTGCTTCAAGAAACGCAGCCCCAGACCCGCGCCGTCTGATGCGCCTTCAATCAGCCCCGGCACATCGGCCATCACAAAGTGCTCGTGCATCCCCAGCTTTACGACACCCAGATTAGGCACCAGGGTAGTAAACGGATAGTTTGCCACTTTGGGTTTGGCCGCGGACACCGAACGGATCAAGGTGGACTTGCCCGCATTCGGCATGCCCAAAAGACCCACATCGGCCATAACCTTCATTTCCAGGCGCAGGTTGCGGCGGTCGCCTTCGGTGCCCGGCGTGGTACGGCGAGGCGCACGGTTGGTGGAGGATTTAAAGTGAATGTTCCCCAACCCACGGCGACCGCCTTCGGCCACCAGTACCACCTGTCCGATATCAGTGACATCGGCGATCACCTCAAGGGTATCCTCATCGATCACCGTGGTGCCCACCGGCACTTTCACATGCAGGTCTTCACCGGCTTTACCGCTCATTTGGCGGCCCATGCCGCCCTGGCCGTTTTCCGCTTTGTAAAAACGCTGGAACTTGAAATCAATCAAGGTATTCAGCGAATCGTCACCAATCAGGTAGACGCTGCCACCGTGGCCACCATCGCCACCATCGGGGCCACCTTTGGGCACATATTTTTCGCGGCGAAAGCTCAGACAGCCATTGCCGCCTTTACCTGCCTCAACAATGATCGAGGCTTCATCGACGAACTGCATTGGATTCTCCCGGCCGCTTCCGCCGCCCTAACTGCAATATCCCACCTGTAGACAACAGGTAAAAGGGATTGAAAAGACAAAAAAGCCCCGCCATGGCGGGGCTTTTATTTCGTCATCTTCGTCCTGCGCAACGTGTGTTGCTTAGGCAGAAACGATGCTAACGAATTTACGGTTGTTCGGACCCTTGGTCTCGAACTTCACGAAGCCGTCGTTCAAAGCGAACAGCGTGTGATCACGGCCTAAGCCAACGCCAGTGCCTGCGTGGAAACGCGTGCCACGCTGACGAACGATGATGCTACCCGCGTTGGCCGCTTGGCCACCGAAGAGTTTCACACCTAAGCGTTTGGACTCGGAATCGCGACCGTTACGCGTGGAGCCGGCTGCCTTTTTATGTGCCATTGCAAAATCCTCCTAAGGGAATTGACCGCTTACGCAGAAATTCCGGTAATTTTGACTTCAGTGAACCACTGACGGTGGCCCTGACGCTTCATGCTGTGCTTACGGCGACGGAACTTGATGATCGTCACTTTATCGCCACGGCCGTGGGAAACGATCTCAGCAGACACTTTGGCACCGCTAATGAAAGGTGCGCCAATGTTGACGTCATCGCCATCTGCAACCAGCAGCACTTCATCAAACTCAATCGTTTCGCCGGTAGCAACTTCGATTTTTTCGAGCTTGAGGGTTTGACCTTCTTGAACGCGGTACTGTTTGCCACCGCTTTTAATAACTGCGTACATGTCGCTCTCCGGACTTGTCGTTAATGCCGGTTACGCCCCGCGTAACCAACGCTCATCGCCTTCCGCTCTTATTGACCTGCTGCGAGTGGCGCCCCTTTTGGCAGCCATCTGACAGGGAGCATGATGAGTGGGTCGCGAATTATAGCGACTATCGTTGTCTACCACAAGACTACAGGGCATTGTCAATCACACCTTACGCCATGAGCGCTTACCTCTACCTTGACGCCTCACAACCAGCCCCATAGCATGGCCTCAACTACCCCACCCCCGCGATGAACGGAACCCATGACAGCCAACGTCTCTCAAACCCCGCCTGCCAGCCCAACGCCTTCACCGCTGCACGCCGTGGTGGCCGATGACTTTGACGCCGTAAACCGCACTATTGTCGCGCAGCTGAACTCCAAGGTGCCGCTGGTCGAAACCATCGGCCAATACATAATTGAAAGCGGTGGTAAACGCCTGCGCCCGTTGATGGTGCTGCTGGCGGCCCGCTCGCTAGGCTATGAGGGCGACAAACATATTACGCTCGCCACGCTGATCGAGTTTATGCACACCTCCACTCTATTGCACGACGACGTGGTGGATGAGTCGCACATGCGCCGGGGCAAAAAAACCGCCAACGATGCATGGGGCAACGCACCGTCCGTGCTGGTAGGTGACTTCCTCTATTCGCGCTCATTTCAAATGATGGTGGACGTAGGCTCCATGCGCATCATGGCGATTCTCTCTGGCGCGACCTGCGTGATCGCTGAAGGCGAGGTGCTGCAGCTCACCAACATCGGCAACCCGAGCATCTCTGAAACGGACTACTTTGAAACCATTCAAGGTAAAACAGCGATGCTGTTTGAAGCCGCCTCCCACAGCGGTGCCGTGCTTGCCGACGCTACCCCTGAGCAAGAGCGCGCCCTGCAGTATTACGGCCGCTATTTAGGCCTCGCTTTCCAACTCATTGACGACCTGCTGGACTACCAAGGCGACGCCAAGGCCATGGGCAAAAATGTTGGCGACGACTTGGCAGAAGGCAAACCAACCCTGCCGCTGATTCACGCTATGGAACGCGGCACGCCGGAACAGGCGAAGCTGATCCGCCAAGTAATTCGCAAAGGCGGGCTAGAGCAGCTCGACGAGGTGCTGGAGATTATCAATGCCACTGGCGCACTGGAATACACCCGCGCACGGGCCGTTGAGATGGCCGATAAAGCTCTCGCTGAACTTGATGCTCTGCCCCCCAGCCCCTACCGCGACAGTATGGCGAACATCGCTCGGTTAGCGGTTGATCGCAAAGCATAAAGTCTGCGCCACAAAGCAACACAGCGCGTAAAAAGGGGCTTGAAAAAACTCCTTCGCCTGCGTATGATTCGCTCCGTTGTTAAACACTGCCCAGCACGCTTTTAACAACCTTCGGAATATAGCTCAGCTTGGTAGAGCGCTGCCTTCGGGAGGCAGAGGTCGTAGGTTCGAATCCTGCTATTCCGACCAAAAATTACAGAAAACGGCCACTTAGCTAACACAGCTAGTGGCCGTTTTTGGTTTAAGCCGACCACCTCGGTGGAGGTAACGCTAGACAGGTTTGAAATGGCCTCCATTAAGACCTAGTCTCGTTAAGCACTGCATCAGTGGCCGAGTCGTCACGATGCACCACTAAAAGGGTATGCGTAGATGATTGCTAAAGAATGCCAGATAACCCTGCTCGATGGCGGCATGGGCCAGGAACTGCGCAGACGTAGCCGCTACCCCGCCTCGCCCTTATGGTCGGCACAGGTCATGCGCGATGAACCGCACTTGGTCATTGCTGCCCACCGCGACTTCATCGAGGCAGGGGCAGACATCATCACGCTTAACAACTACAGCGTTACCCCCCAGCGGCTAGCACGGGACGGCGACCCAGCGCTGTTCGCAACGTTACATGAGGCGGCGCTGACCGCTGCTCGACAGGCGCGGGAAGAGAGCGGCCGCGCTGTAGCGATTGCTGGCTGCCTGCCGCCTCTGGTGGCAAGCTACCATCACACGGCAGTGCCTGATGATACCACCTGCCTGAGCAGCTACCGCCAGTTAGTGGACGCCCAGGCGGGGGTGGATCTTTTCATTTGTGAGACCATGTCGCTGGCGCGTGAAGCGCGAGCTGCGACGATGGCGGCGATTGAGCGCAACACGCGAGTATGGACAGCGTTTACCGTCGATGACAGTGATGGCACACGCTTGCGCTCTGGCGAGCTTTTGGCTGACGCGGCACAGGCGACAATGGCCGCAGGCGCTGAGAAAATACTCGTGAATTGCTCTGTACCCGAAGCCATTACCACAGCAATGGAGGTGCTGGCAGCTGCCAATATTCCCTTCGGTGGCTTTGCCAACGGATTTACCTCTATCGCCGCGCTTCAGCCAGGGGGCACCGTGGATACATTAACGGCGCGAGAGGATCTTGGCCCACAGGCCTATGCCGATTACGCGCTTAAGTGGGTAAAGCAAGGTGCAACGGTGGTCGGCGGCTGCTGTGAGGTTGGCCCTGCCCATATTGCAGCCATCGCCGCACGCTTAAAAAATGCCGGGTACACGCTGGCAATCCCCTAGGGCGCTAGCCCCCACCAGCGTGGCAGCAGGGCGCGCACTTTGGCCTGGGCAAAACGGTCGTCCATTAATATCACCACCCCTTTATCGTCAGGGCTACGGATCACCCTTCCAGCGGCTTGCACGACTTTGATCATGCCGGGTATGCGGTAGGTGTAGTCATCACCCTGACCGAAACGGGTGTTCATGCGCGCTTTCAGCGCTTCATTAAAGTCGTTAAACGGCGGCAGGCCTAAAGTAGCGATAAACGCGCCGATTAAACGCTCACCAGGAAGATCGATTCCTTCGGCGAAAGCCCCGCCCAGTACGGCAAAGCCGATGCCCTTACCGCCTGGGGTGAAGCGTGCCAGAAAGGCGTCGCGCTCGGCTTCCTGCATTCCTCGGGTTTGGGCAAACACTGGCACACCGGGGTGTGCGTACTGAAACTGCCCCATCACCTGCTCCAGATAAGCAAAGCTACTAAAAAACGCCAGATAGTGGCCAGGTTGCCGCTGATACTGATCCGCCAGGGCATCCACAATCGGCACCACAGAGGCCTCCCGATGATGATAGCGCGTGGAAATATCGGCGCGAATACGCACTTCCAACTGGCGGGCGGCAAACGGTGAGGCCACTTCCCGCCACACGCTGTTTTCCGGTAACCCGAGTAAATCGCGATAGTAGTGAAACGGGGTCAGCGTGGCTGAAAAGAGCACTGCACTGTGCGCCGCTTTGAAGCGCACCGCTAAAAAATCAGCAGGAATGACATTGCGCAGCCCCAGCACTGCGTCGCCTCGGCCATATATAGCAAGGTCGCACAACGAGTGGTCACCAAACCGCTCCGCCAACCGGCAGAAAGCCAGCGCTTCAAACAGCAGCTCTTGAAGCTCAACGCCTGCGGCGTCAGGGTGCTCAACCAAATAATCGGTGATCGCGCCCGCCAAGGTCTGCACCGCACCCACCAGTTTGTTGGGCAGCGCCGCCAGTAAATGGTAGTGGTTCGATGTCGCCGCGTCGGTGGTCACTTCTTTCGTTAGTGCCTGCCACTGCCGCCCCACCCGAGCAAGCGGTTTGGCAAGCGCGGGGGGTGAACGGCGCCGCAAACGGCTCAAGCGCTGCTGAGACAGCTCGGCGCTGTACATGTCCCGCGCTCGTTCAACTAAGTTATGCGCTTCATCGACCAACAGACCTACCCGCCAGTCGTTGGCGTAGGCCAAGCCGTGCAGCAGCGCATGGCTGTCAAACCAGTGATTCACATCGCCCACCACCACGTCGGCCCAGCGGGCGAGTTCCTGACCTAGATAATACGGGCACACACTGTGGGCAAGCGCCATCTCACGCAGTCCGTCACGATCTAGCCAGCGACGTTCCACTGCGGCTTGACGAGCGGCAGGCAGGCGGTCATAAAAACCCGCTGCCAACGGGCAAGCATCGCCTTGGCAAGCGGTACCTGGGTATTCGCAGGCTTTTTGCCTGGCCACCAGCTCCAGCACACGCAGCGGCTGAGTGGGAGCGTCCAGGCGGGCTAATGCATCCAGCGCCAAGCGGCGGCCTGGGGTTTTCATCGTCAGAAAGGCCACTCTATCCAGCTGCTGACGGGGCATTGCAGAGAGCATTGGAAACAGCGTGCCAAGGGTTTTGCCGATACCGGTAGGCGCTTGGGCCAGTAGGCACCGCCCGGTGCTGGCGGCTTTATAGACATCTTCCGCCAACGGGCGCTGCCCAGGGCGAAAACCTGGGTAGGGGAACGTCAGCGTCGCCAGCCACGCGTCGCGGCGCTGGCGATGGGCAGACTCCTGCTCCGCCCAGGCCAAAAAGCGCTGGCATTGATCGATAAAAAACGCCTGCAATTCAGCCGCGCTAGCCTCGTGGGTCAACAGCGTTTCCTGGCCACTAGCGATGTCCAGGTACACCAAGGCCAGCGTCAAACGCTCAAGATGCCGTTCGGCGCACAGCAGCGCGCCATATATTTTCACCTGCCCCCAGTGCAACGCACGCTGATTGGCGGCCATGCGATCTAGATTGCCACGATAGGTTTTAACCTCTTCCAGCCGGTTAGCGCTGGGGTCAAAGCCGTCAGCGCGACCCGCCACGCGAAGCGCCTGATACTCACCGGAAAGCGGCAGTTCAGCCAGGTAATCCTCGCCCCGGCGGCTAGCCACTAACCCATGCCCTTCGATACCTTCCTGAGCGCTGGGGGCTGGCGTAAAGCGGTGATCAAGATCGCCCTCCCGTGCGGTGAAATCACACAGCGTACGCACCGCTACCCGATAGCGATTCATTGATGCCCTGCTTGCTGCCAGCGCACGTGGCATACCTCAACGGGCATGCCGTGGCGGCAAAAAAAGTCGATCCAGCGGCGTTGGTTATCCTGCAGCCGGTCTCCTGGGCCTTTCACTTCTATCATTTTGTAGCGTGGTTCGCCGGGAGGTGCATCCGGCATCAACTGAATCAGATCAGGCAGCCCCGCTCGGTTATGCTTAAGATCATCGAGCAGCCGCGTAAAGCAAGCACGCAAATGAGCAGGAGGCAAACACGTAAGCGCAAGCGTTAGCAGATCCTCACGGACGATTCCCCAGTGCACAAACGGCGAGGTAATACCTTGCTTAGCATGCCATGCACTAAGCATCGTCTCCTGATAGCCACCGTTATCCAGCTCTGCCAGACAAGCGTCAATATCGGCTTGGCGCTGAGAGACAAAATCCTCGCGGTATAAATCCGCTGGTCCGCTATGAAACGGGTGGAAAAACGCCCCTGGCAACGGTTTAAAAATAGCGGGCCAGAGCAGTAAGCCAAACAGCCCGGTAAGCAGGCTGTTTTCCACATAGAACACAGGGGCCTTTGAGGTGGAAAGGTGCTCGGCAACGGCGCGCTCCACCGGCTGCGGGCCAGGGAGTTCCAGCTCGTAGGTCGGAGCATCAGCCGCGTGAGCGACATGAGGCACAGGCTGGTTCAATTTACGCGCCAAACGCGGTAACAGCCGCCTAAGCGCTTGCTGCTCACCGTCGTTTGGCTGCGCGTCCAGCGCGCTGATGGTGAGCTGATAGGCCTCAGAATAACGACGCAGACGCTCCAATACCCGCAACCTGCGGATGCGTGCCTCGCTGTTGTTCGACTCAGCGTAAAGTGAAAGCGCCAGCTCCGCGTAACCGCTGCGCTCTGCCGTGCGACCGAGGTTAAGCAGCAGCCGCGAACGACGGGCGTCTAGCCATCGATTGCCGAACGCAGCGGGTACTTCTTGCGCCAGCAGGTTAGGTGGCTCGCCGTCGTCCAGGCGTTCCCGCAGGCGGTGCAGCGTTAAGTAAGTAGTCACTTCATCGCGGCTTTGGAACGCGCGTGATGCGGCGGTAATCGGCACCTGCTCAAAGCGCTGCAGGCCCAGCTCCGTTAGCACAAACTCTGCCCAGTCCTGGCGCAGGTTGCCGAAAAACATCAGCCGAAGACGGTCACAAAGCGCCATTATCGTTAGCCGAACAATCTGCGTCGACGCCGTTGGCCACCACTGCTGAAGGGGGGCGGGTGCTTGTAGCGACCCTTCCAGTGCTGCTTGAAGCGCCGCTTTCGTGCTGTTGCGGGCTAGCCCTGCGCGGGTGATTTCGCCTGCCAATGCTTGGCGCAGTTCACTCAGTCGCAACAGGCGAAATAGCTCGCGACTGCTTAACTTAGGTGCGCTGTCCACCCAGCCCAACGCGACCAATGGCGCCAAGGCCTGCTCGGTATCACCAATTTCCGCATAGGCCAGTTTGTCCAGACGAAACAATTCCCCTTTGCGCATCACCATGCGCACCAATAGCGCCTGAGAGGCTTGGGGTAACGTCTCAAAATGATGAATCGCGTCGCGCTCAGCAGCGCTTAAGAGATCGTGATGGCGGGCTTCTACCCACGCCAATACGTAACGAAAATTCGTCAGGTAGTAGAAAGGGTCATCTAGGGAGGCGGTCGCTGACGCGACAGAGGCACTGTTCATTTATCCATTGTAACAGCGCTTGATGGAGCAAGTTAACCCACCCGGTGCTGATAGAGCACGTCCAGCGCATCTTGGTCATCTGGCTGCTGAGCGGGAGCCGGCGCATCTGTATTTAAAGAAGGTTTGAAGGTCGCCGGTTTGTGACCGCCTACCAGCACATACCACTCTGCTTCTGTCAGATAATGTTGGCACCAGCGGCTTAAGCCAGCGGCCACGTCATCGCGGATACGCTCGCCGCTACGGAAAGCGTGGGCGAGATGCAGCAAGTCCTGGCGAGCAGTGCGGGCGCGGGCGTTGCCACCGTGCACTTTGGAAAGTGGGCAGCGTCGATCATAGGCCGCGTTGGTTAATGCATTTAACCAGCGTTCCAATTCATGCGCCTGAATACCGCCATAAACTGCCACACTGCACTCCATGCTGAATGATGATTGAAATTTAATGAACTCCGCCCATTAGCACTGGCGAAAAAGGGCGTTAGATTGCCCGATTGTGGTGCAACTGTCATCTTCGGGATATTCCTGGCCCCCGGGCATAGCCAAGGCAAGACGTAACGCCCTATGTCTGTACTATAACTGCTAATCGATCGAAATAATTTTTTAACGTTAGTAATTCATAAGCGCCTTTTTCGCTTTGTGCTTAAGCGACGCCAACACTTTAGACTCATGCCATTCTGGGCGATAAACAATGCCAAAACCAAACGACAACGCAGGCATAAAAGGCAGCACTTTGACATGGTCGTGGCGCGACAGCTGATCTTTCGCAGTAATCGGGTTCATCACCGTGACACCCACCTCATTAGCCACCAACGCACTAATGGTACCGATATTAGCTTCCGTTTTACCTGAAATTTTAACCCCATGCTCGGCGACAAGCTCCAGTAGCGGATTCGTACTCACACTTGGCTGGTTGCTGATCACTAAATGTTGACCACGCAAATCACTGACTTCAACCACCTCACGCGTGGCTAATTCAAGCTTGTCAGGCACCAGCGCCACGGCTTCTGTCACCAGCAGTGTTTCTGTTAAGAGCTGAGGAGACGTCGCTGGCAATGTAATAAAGCCGATATCCGCATGGCTTGATTCCACCGCTGTTTGTACATCGTGGCTCGACATCATATCCAGACTAATACTTATTCGGCTGTTTTCAGCCAGTAACGCAGCGACTATTTGGGGCACAAAGCCAAAACATAGCCCGGGAATCGCGGCAATTCTCAAGCGTGATGTGCCGAACTCCTTTAGCGCCAACACACTATGGCGTAGCTCTTCAATATTGCCCATCAGCCTGAGAATCTCATCGTACAGCTCGCGTGCTTCAGGCGTTGCTAGCAAGCGATTTTTTTCACGTAGAAAGAGCTGGATCCCCAGGTTCTCTTCAAGCTGCGCCAGCGAACGACTCACTCCCGATTGCGTCATGCCAAGCAGGCGTGCCGTCCCTGAAGCGCTACCTACTTCATACAGCGTCTTGAAAGTTGCTAATGCTTTCAACGAGTTAATGGTGACTTCAGGCATGACTTTTACTCATTGATATTCGAAAAACGATCATATATTGAAATATAGTAACAAGCCTACCTAGACTGCAAGTGAGATTTTTCACCACACCATAAAAAACGGAAAACGTGATGACCGACTCTCCGCTGTTCTACCAGGCAGGTCCTGCCCTGCCGGAAGTCAGCCACGCTGATGGCGTTATGCTCTGGGATACCCAGGGCAAGGATTATCTGGATGGCTGCTCCGGGGCTATTTCCTGCAACCTTGGTCATGGCCGACAGGATATTCGTGACGCCATGCTCGCCCAGATGGATAAGGTGGCCTTCACCTATCGCACTCAGTTTGAAAGCGCCCCTGCCGTTGCGCTTGGCCATCGGCTAGTCGAGCTATTTGAGGGTGAACTCGGCAAGGTGTTTTTCATTTCCAGCGGTTCCGAGGCAGTGGAGTCGGCCCTAAAGCTGGCAAGGCAATACTTTTTCGCCCTTGGTCAGCCTCAGCGCCAGCGCTTTGTATCGCTGCGCCCGTCTTATCATGGCAGCACCATGGGGGCACTGGGCATGACCGGCTATCAGCCGCTGGAAGCGCCCTTCACCAGCATGACCCATGCGTCCATCAAAGTGCCGGGGCCGGATTTCTATCGTCATCAGGAGTGTGATGATGACACTCACGTTGACCGCATCCTGGCAGAGACCCGCGCCGCCATGGAAGCCGCTGGTCCTGAATCACTGATTGGTTTTGTCATCGAGCCAATCGGCGGTGCCAGCACCGGTGCACGGCTATTAGGCAAACGCTACCTGCAAGGCATTCGTGCCTTATGCGATGAATTCGGCTGCTTGCTGATTGCCGATGAAGTGCTCACCGGCGTGGGCCGAACTGGCACTTGGTTTGCCTGCCAGCACTACGATGTGGTGCCGGACATCCTGGTCACCGCAAAGGGACTGGGCGCGGGCTACTA
Source organism: Vreelandella venusta (assembly GCF_044809155.1). Classification (GTDB taxonomy): domain Bacteria; phylum Pseudomonadota; class Gammaproteobacteria; order Pseudomonadales; family Halomonadaceae; genus Vreelandella; species Vreelandella venusta_B. The sequence continues at coordinate 265,390 of NZ_CP085241.1, read as the reverse complement.
CCCCATTGGCGCGATGCTCGCCCGCAGCGCTATCGTCGAAACGGTCATGGCCAGCGGTGGCTTCCAACACGGCCACACCTATGCTGGCAACCCTTTGGCCTGCGCTACTGGCCTGGCCGTGCTTGAGGCCATTGTGCGCGAAGATTTGCTGGAAAATACCCGCCAGCGTGGCGCGCAGCTGGAAGCAGGGCTGCGCAAGCTTGCCGAGCGCTACGACTGGGTCGGCCATGTGCGCGGTGCTGGCTTGTTATGGGGCGTCGAACTGGTCGCTGATGGCGAATCGCGCCAGCCTTTCCCTGCCGAGCAAAACCGCTTTGCCCAAATCACCGCATTGGCCAAACAGGAAGGTCTTCTGATCTACCCTCGCCGCACTCTGGATGGCGTGGCCGGTGATCATTTCCTGGTCTGCCCGCCGCTGACCATTCAGCCCGAGGAAGTCGACACCCTGCTGGAACGCTTAGCGCGTGCCATGGCGCGTTTTGATCAAGCGCTCACCGCCTCTGATTTGCCCCCACAACCTTCCCGGGAGCGCTTAACACCATGACGCTGCTAAACCACAAAACCTGTGATATTGACGCGGCCATCGCCGAGATTCCTAATGGCGCGACCATCATGGTGGGCGGCTTTGGCTCGCCGGGCACGCCGTTTGCGTTGCTCGACGCTCTGCTCGCCAGCGGTCAACGCAACCTGACGCTGATTAAAAACGATGCCAATGAACCCGGTATCGGTATCGGCAAGCTAATTGAGGCAGGCCGTGTAAAGCGCTTGATCACCTCTCACTTAGGCCTCAACCGAACAGCCATTGACGCCATGAATGCTGGCGAGATGGAGGTCATTTTTCATCCTCAGGGGCTGTTGGCTGAAAAAATCCGCTGTGCAGGCGTTGGCCATGGCGGCTTTCTTACCGATATCGGCATCGGTACGGAAATTGCCGAAGGCCGTCGAGAAATCAGTGTGGAAGGTTGCACCTGGGCGATTGAGCCTGCCTTACAGGCTGATGTTGCTCTCATTCATGCCGAGCGAGCCGACCGTTACGGCAACCTGATCTATCGCGCTACGGCCAGCAATTTCAACCCCTTAATGGCCATGGCTGCCGAGCGGGTGATTGCCCAAACCTACCGTATCGACCAACCCGGCGACCTGCCTATCGACACCATTCATACGCCTTGTGCCTTTGTCGGTCATGTGGTGCAGGTCGACCGCGCGTCCAGCCAGCAAGGAGTTCGCCCCCATGCTTTCTGATCAGCAGCGTATGTTGACCCGCGCCGCCCTTGAAGTCATCGACGGCCAGATCGTCAACCTGGGGATCGGGCTGCCAACACGGCTGTTCCACTACCTGCCCGATGATATGAATGTCCTAGTGCATTCCGAAAACGGCGTGCTGGGCTGCCGCCCCCGCCAAGAAGGTGAAGCGCCCGATATCGACATGATTGACTCCGGCGGCGCGTATATCACCACCCGCGCGGGGGCTAGCGTGTTCGATAGCGCCACATCCTTTGCAATGATCCGCCGCAGTCGCGTGGACGTTACCTTTATGGGCGCCTTCGAGGTGGATCAGGAAGGCAACCTGGCCAACTGGAAAATTCCTGGCAAATTCTCGCCTGGCATTGGCGGCGCCATGGAGCTGGCCCAGAAAGTCGCCCGACTGGTGGTGCTGTGCTCCCACAACGACAAGCACGGCAACCCCAAGATTCTCACCCGCTGCCAGTTACCCCTGACCGCCAGCCGCTGTATTTCCCGCATTATCACCGAGAAAGCCGTGATGGATGTGACCTCGGAAGGACTTGAGGTAGTAGAAATCGCCGAAGGGCTGAGCGTTGAAGCGCTGCTCGAAGCTACCGACGCCCCCCTGCTGATTGATGAATCACGTTTAGGGAGATTCTGATGCTCGACGCCACCGAACAACGCATCCTTGCCTGCTGCAATGCCTTGATGGACGACACCCTGGAACTGACCAGTGACTTGGTGCGGGGCTATAGCGTACTCGGCCAGGAACAGAGTGCGCTGGACACCATGGAGCGCCACCTTGAGCGCCTGGGCCTGCCAGTGACCCGTGTACCCTTGGATGCCCCAGGCTTTGAGGAGCACCCCCATCGCGCCCCCACTGAGTGGCCCAGCAACGGCCGCTACAATGTCATTTCAGACTTAAACCCCGGCGCGCCAGGCCCACATTTAGTGTTCAACGGCCATCTCGATGTAGTGCCTGCCGAACCCATTGATATGTGGACCCGCCCCCCCTGGGAGCCGTGGCAACAAGATGGCTGGCTGTATGGCCGTGGCGCGGGCGATATGAAGGCGGGGATTGCCGCTATGGTCATGGCGGTTGAAGCGGTGCGTCAGGCAGGCGTCGAGATTAACTTTCCCTTTACCCTGCAAACCGTGATTGAAGAAGAGTGTACCGGCAACGGCGCGTTAGCCTGCCTTCATCAAGGCTTTACCGGTGACTTCGTGCTGATACCAGAACCGTTCGGTGCCCAGATTTACGCCGGTCAGGTGGGCGTACTGTGGTTCCGCATGCGCCTGGATGGCGTGCCCGCTCACGTGCTTGACCCTTCCGCCGGGCGCAATGCGATTGAGTCTTTGCAGGCATATATGCCCACACTGAAAGCGCTGGAAGCCGAAATGAATGATTTACCTCGGCCAGCGCTCTACGTTGACCATCCTCACCCGTTCAACCTTAGCGTTGGCCGTGTGGATGCGGGCAACTGGGCCTCCAGCGTGCCCGCCCACGCCATTCTGGAAGGGCGTGTTGGCTTCCCGCCCGGCATGTCACCGGAGGATGCCATGCAGCGGGTTCGCGATACACTGATGGCCCGCCACGCCGAGCTTGACGACGCGACACCTCCACCAATGGTCAGCTTCCACGGCTTTCGCTCCGAAGGGCATGTGGTCGATCTCGACACCCCTGGTATCCGGCTCCTCTCGGAGTGCCACGAAGCCTTATTGGGCGAACCACCTGCTCACTATCTGTCCACCTGCACCACTGACCTGAGGGCCTTCCACGTTTCCGGCGAGATCAACGGCACCTGCTACGGCCCAATTGCTCAGCGCATTCACGGTGTAGACGAGTGCGTCAACATCGACTCGATCCGCCACGTGCTAACCACCTATGCCCTGTTCATCCACCGCTGGGCGCGCATGGCAGACAACCAGGAGACCCACTCATGAGAGATGTCTATCTCGCCGACTATGCGCGTAGCGCCTTCAGCCGCGCGCACCCCCGCAAACCCGAGGTCGATGCGTGGGCCGACACCCGCAGCGATGCCCTTCTGGCCAGCGTGCTCGATGGCTTATTAGCACGTAGCGGCGTTGACGGCGCGGCGGTGGAAGACCTGAGCATTGGCTGCGCACTGCCAGTGAAAGAGCAGTGGAGCTTTGGGGGACGTTATCCCCTGTGGCTTGCCCAGCGGCTGGGAGCACATGGCCAGGGCTGCGCAACCCGTCAAATTGATCAGCAATGTGGCTCTGGTCTTGCCGCCCTACGCAACACCGCACGGGAGATTCAGGCGGGCGCGGTTGAGGTTGGCATGGCCGGCGGCGTGGAAAATATGACCCGCGTACCCATGGGCCCGGCACTGTTTAAAGAAGGCGTGCTGACCAGCCCTCAAGCGCTGCAAACAGCCGACTGGCTGACGCTCGACGTGGTGCTCAACATGGGGCTGACCGCCGAACGGCTGGCCAAAGCAGCGGGTATTTCGCGTGAGGCAATGGATGCCCTCGCCCTCAGCTCCCACCAGCGTGCCGCCAAGGCCAACGCAGCAGGTCACTTTGACGCTGAGCGTTTGACCCTGAACAACGCGGCGGGCGAACCGGTTAGCGCGGACAGCAATATCCGCGCGGATACTAGCGCTGAGCGCCTGGCAGGGCTGGACCCGGTATTTATGCAAGGCGGCACCGTGACCGCAGGCAACAGCTCGCCGCTGACCTCGGGTGCCGCCGCCACGCTACTGATGTCGGAATCTGCCCTGCGCCAGCACGACATTAGCCCCTTGGCACGCGTTGTGGCCATCGCCGACTGCGGCGTCAAGCCAGAGGAGATGGGCGCCGGTGCCGCCGCCGCCATTCGTCGCGCGCTGAAACAGGCTCAACTGACACCGCAGGACATCGGCGTGTGGGAAATCAACGAAGCTTTCGCCGCAGTGCCTTTGCATGCCATGGGTGAGCTTTCGATTGACCCTGAGAACGTCAATATCTGGGGCGGCGCCATGGCACTGGGGCACCCGTTAGGCGCGACCGGCATCCGCCTCGCTGGCACACTTAGCCGACTTCTTCACTCCCGCCAACAGCGCTATGGCTGCGCAGCGGCCTGCATCGGCGGTGGGCAAGGCATCGCCATCATTTTAGAACGTTAGAGCAACTGGACGCCGTTTAACCAGGCGGTAAACAACACTAACTCCTTATAAGGAGAACAATAATGTCGACGACAACGTCAACAACAACGAACGACGAAAATAAACGCCCCTCGTTTTTGGGGGCCATTATTGGCATCGGTTTCTTATGCTTCATGATGTTTGCGCAGATCTTTTTACTGGGTGAAGACTGGGTTACCCATATCTCGCTGATCTTCGCCATTGTGGTCTGCGCCATCATCGCACTATATTCTGGCTTCAGCTGGCAGGATGTTCAGAAAGGTATTTTGTATGGCTGTGAAATTGCCATGCTCCCCATGCTGATCTTAATGATGGTCGGCGTGTTAGTGGCCAGCTGGATTGCCTCCGGCACAATCCCCTCACTGATCTATTATGGTCTTCAGTTAATCAACCCTTCTTACTTTCTTGCCACAGCTGTCATCGTGTGTGCCGTTGCTTCACTGGTCACCGGTAGCTCATGGACCACCGCCGCCACCTTCGGCGTGGCCTTTATCGGTATCGGCAGCGGGCTAGGCATTCCACCAGCAATGACCGCGGGCGCGGTTATTTCCGGCGCTATCTTTGGTGACAAGATTTCACCGGTATCAGACTCCACCAACCTCGCCGCTGGGGTTGCCGAGGCTAATCTGTTCGATCACATCCGCTCAATGTTTTACACCACCGGGCCTGCGCTCATCATTACTATTATTCTGTTCTTCTTTATTGGCATGCAGTTTGACGGCGAAGGTGCGGATATTTCACGCACCGCTGAGCTGCTATCAGGCATTAGCGATAATTTCTCAGTGGGTTTGCTCGCTTTCCTGCCCCCATTAGTAGTGGTTGTTTTGGCCTATCGGCGCATCAATGCTCTGGCAGTCATGGTCATTGGCAGCCTATTGGGGGCAGGACTTGCCATCGCCACTCAAGATGTCGGGCTGGGCAGCATGATGAATTACATGAACTACGGCTATGTCTCGGAAACCGGTGTTGAAGCCGTCGATAGCCTGCTTAGCCGTGGCGGCCTGCAAGGCATGATGTGGACGATCTCGCTAGGCTTTATCGGGCTTAGCCTAGGTGGCCTGCTGGAGAAGACCCGCATGCTCGAAGTCTTATTGGAAAAGATGGGCAAACTGGTCAGTAATTCACGCGGGCTAATCGTTACCCATGTGTTCTCGTCATTAGCCACCAACCTGTTCTCTGCAAGCCAGTATATTGCCATTATTATTCCGGGCCGCATGTTTGTACCCGCCTATCGCAAACTCAAAATCCTGCCATCGGTATGTTCGCGCACCTGTGAGGACTCGGCCACGGTTACTTCGCCGCTAGTTCCTTGGGGGCTGGGCGGTGCTTACTACATGGGCGTGTTGGACGTCTCCGCGTGGGATTACATGGGCTGGACCTTCCTCGCCATTATCACTCCAGTGATTGCCATTGTGTACGGCCTGTTCAATATCTGCATTTGGCGTGAAGGCGAGCGTAACGAAGTCAATACCTATAACCAGCCATACACCGAAAGTCTGCCGCAAGCCGAGCTAGCGAAGTAGATCTCCACCGACCAGACCAACACGAGGCTAGAGGCGGCCGAGCTGTCGCCTCGCACCACTGCCTATCAACCTGAGGGCACTCATTATGTATAAGAACATCCTAATCACTACGGCGGCAGATAATAACTCCAATGTTCTGCAAAAAATCGAAGTGGCACGCAAGCTGGCAGATGAAGACAGCACCATACAGATTATTTCGGTGATGGAACGTATTCCGCCTTATATAGCTCCATCGCTGCCTAGTGATTACCGCGAAACCACTGCGCAGCGCATTAAGGACGGTATTCGTAAGAAAATTGGCAACGAAAGCTATGAAATTCATGTTGTGGAAGGCAACGCCGCCCATCAGGTGGTTAAGTTTGCTAAACGCAACGGCGTCGACTGTATCGTCATTTCATCGAACCGCCCCGGCTTCCCCGACCACTTTATGGGATCCACCGCTCTGAATGTTGTGCGCCAAGCAGCGTGCACTGTGACGGTGGTTCGGTAGACAAGCTCTTCGGTCAGATAAAAAGGTTACCTATCCAACGCCGAGTAGGGAGAATCGCCAATCGGCCACTGGGCGGCCCATTGGCGTTTTTGCGAAGGCGATTGCTGCTTCAATTGATACTCTGCCCGACTGGCCGTGGCACGGTTGGGAAAGGGTTGCGCGCCCAGCAGTGCAATGGGCGGGTTCGCTCGGGTGTAGCGTGCGCCTTTACCGTCGCAATGTGCTTGGTAGCGTTTGGCCAGATTATTGGTAATCCCGACATAGGTGCCGCGTTTGCACTCGAGTAAGTAGAGGTACCACGAAGTCGCTGCCGCTGGGTGTAACGCCGTTACCATATCCACTCGCTAAGGCATGTCGGTTGAGGAAACCGCATGAACGGTGATTAAATCTTCCAACGCGGATAGCGGCATTGGTTTTGCTAATCCAAAGCCTTGGAAAAAATCGCACTGGTAAGCCAGTAGCCGTTGATACTGCTCATCGGTCTCGACGCCTTCGGCTACCACGCTTAATCCTAAGTGGTGCGCCATGGAAATAATCCCCTGGACAATGGCGGCATCGTCGTTTCGATGGGTTAATTCGTTAATAAAGCTGCGATCAATTTTAACGGCACTAATCGGCAAATGCTTTAAGTAGCTCAAGCTTGAAAAGCCAGTACCAAAATCATCAATGGAGACGCGGATCCCCATGCTGCGTATCGAGTGCAGCGTATCAATGGCATTCGCCGTATTATCCATCAAGATACCTTCGGTTAGCTCCAGCGTTAGCTGGGCTGGCGGCATCTCGGTACTTTTAAGCGTTGCGCCCAGCGTCTCCAGGAAACTCGCGCGATGAAACTGTAGAGGAGACAAGTTCACCGCAACGCATATGGCTCCCAGTCCTTTATCATGTAACTGCTGCATATCTCTGCACGCGCGGTTCAGCACCCACTCGCTAATGGGCATAATTTGCCCCGTCGCTTCTGCCAGCGGGATAAATCGCTCGGGAGAGATATAGCCCTGGATAGGATGGGGCCAGCGCAGCAAGGCTTCTACACTGGCAATTTGACCATCGCGGTTAAAGATCGGCTGGTAGTAGAGCTCAAACGCTTGGTGCTCAATAGCGTCTTGCAGGTCATTGCGTAGCGTAACCCGTTCGCTGGCGATATCGTTGCCGTTGTGATGAAACCAAGCGTAAGCATTGCGGCCCTGCTGCTTGGCCCGGTACATGGCGATATCGGCTTGTTGTATCAACGTGTGCGGTTGTGGGGTGTCTGGTTGGCTCATCGCGATACCAACGCTGGCACTTAAATGAAGCTCGCGCCCTTCGATACAGTAAGGCTTTGCCAAAGCGAGCAACAAACGTTCAACAACCTCTTCTGCCTGGGCCTCATGGGGCGTGTTGGTCAGCAGCAGGACAAACTCATCGCCCCCCAAACGCGCCACCGTATCCTCTTGACGAAGCGTATCGCGTAAGCGCTGGGCCACTTCCACCAGCACCTGATCTCCTACCGCATGGCCTAGGCTGTCGTTAATCGGCTTGAAATCATCTAAATCAACAAACAGCACGCTGATGCGCTGATGATGCGTATTGGCTAGCGCAAATTGCTTACACAGCGTTTCCTCAAACAGCATGCGATTAGGAAGCCGCGTTAGATCGTCGTGACTCGCGTAGTAAGATAAGCGCGCCTCAGACGCTTTCTGCTGAGAAATGTCGTGCTGAATGCCCACAAAATGTGTGACTTTTCCCTCTTGATCTCGTACGGGCGATATATAGAGTTCATTCCAAAAGGGAGTACCGTCTTGCCGGTAGTTGCAGATGGTAACGTGCGTTTCGCGCTGCTCTTTGATACCGCGCCTGAGCTGGGCCACCACGTCAGGGTCACTATCAGGCCCTTGTAAAAAACGGCAGTTCTTGCCAATCACATCTTCCTGAGAGTAGCCCGTCATCCTGGTAAATGCCTTATTGGCATAGACAATCGGTGTATCGGGCAGGCTAGCATCCGCAATGAGCACGCCGTTCACACTGGCTTCCACACTACGCTCAAGGGTTCTTAAGCGGACTTGCTGTTCACGGCTGGCGGTCACGTCCTGGGCAATACAGTGCACGCCCACAAAACTACCATTAATACTAATCGGTAAGGCGACTAAGTCGAGAAGATGCGCTTCTCCATCACGATCCCGAAGAGTGAGCTCAAACCGAGCACTGTTGCCCGTTACCACATGTTTAAAATATTCACCCACACGCTCAACATCAGCTACCTCGATGAAATGCCTAAAATGCTGGCCAATAATTTCAGCGTTGGTATAGCCGGTGATGGCGCCACAGCTATTATTCGCCGTCACAAACTGCCCCTCGGCATTGAGAGAAAACACTGCATCGGGGTGATGTATAAACAAAGAGCGATAGTGCTGTTCGCTTTGCTCTAATGATTCCCGCGCCAGGGAAAGCTCTTTCGTACGGCCCATGCTTACGATGACGACGCCCACACTAAACGCCAGCAGCCAGCTCAGCAATAGCCCCCCTAGGGCCACCCCCACCGGTATGACGCCGACCATATACCAATTATGATGCTCGCCGGGATACGCATGGAGCGTTACGTTTATGCCACCGGGCAGCCCCACATGGCGCGACACTATTGCCTGACCAGGCGCCAGCGCCTCATTCGCACTAAAACCAGCGGGATGAAGCACCATCAGTGTTTCGGCCCCGCGGTTTATCCCCACCTGAAAAGGCCCCAGGCCTAGCCTCAGCTCATGGCCTAGTAGCGTGCGCAGGTCAAATGCCGCCAGCAGTTGCTGTTCACGGCTCTCGATGGGCACCGCCATCATCACCACGCTGTTCTGCGTCTCATCGGGCTGAAATAAACGGGGGCGGCTAAAGGGCACGGCTAGCCACGACTGAACCGAGGGCTGGTTCAGCTGCGCTAGTAGCCACGCATCACCGTCGTTGCTACGCCCTTGTGACCACACTGCCTCGCTCTGGGCATTCACTAACGCGATGGCTTGCAAGCTGGGCGTATCAAGGAAATAGCGCTGTGCGTCACTCTCATGTAGCACCAGCCCCTGCTCAGCGGGTACTACATCCAAACGATTTGCCATTCGCTGCATTAGCTGTAACCGCGCAGTCATCACCTGATCAGCATTGAGTTGAACACTATCAAGCAAGTAGCCAGCCTGCTGCTCAATCTCATTGCGCTGGTTGATGCTCAAAAACAGCCAGGCTAGGCAACTGATCACGACGCCCCCCAGCGCGACGATCACCGTGTGTTTGCCTGGGCTTAAGCGTTTAGAGCGCTCGCGCCAACTGGCCACCAGCAGAGCCGTCCCGGTTAGAAACACAAACACCAGTGCGGCAAGGGGTGACGAGCTAAAAGGCGGACGATAAGCAACGCTTTCTTGCCACATCAACACGATGACAACGCCACCAAACAGCCATAGGCCCAGCCCCACCGTGCGCCAAACCACACGGCTACGGGAAGGCGCAATACCCAACCAACAGCAGAGATTAATCAGCAAAAGCATGACGGCAGATAGCGACGTCATGCGCGACTCGCCGGTTATCAAGGAGGCGCTAACGCCGTTATCCAGCTGGTTGTGTAATAAGGTGTATATCAGCAGTATGGATAACAGCGCTGCGCTGGCGAGCCTGACAACGGCAGCGTGAAAAAGCGTGGCCAACAGAGCACTGCCAATCAGTACCGTGACGATAGATGCGTCGGGCACTAACATGGGCCCTACCAGAATGCCCGGGAACATCATCCAGCCGATTAACCCCGCACACCCCATCACTAGAAGCGTTGCCGCCGCCATCAGCAGCAGCGTTTGTGCTGCTAAGTCTCGCGTATTTAATGGCATGAAACGCACTTACTCCTTTTCAACGCTTGCACGCGACTAGCGCTGAAACTGTATCGCGCTGGCAAGGGCCTGCAGTTGCTGATACTGCTCTTCCAAGTAGTGGTCGTAGGCATCTAAGGCTTTAAAATCAACGAAAGAGCCATACGTTTGCTCTAGCGCTTGCACCAACTCGGGCGCCGCCAGCGCTTGCTCGAATGCTTTGGCGACGACTCCCAAGCGCTCTTTCGGTGTATTCAGCGGTGCAAATAAGCCACGGTCAGTGGTGTTAACCAGCGCAATGCCCTGCTCATGCAGTGTAGGCACATGGGGTAAATCAGCTAGCCGGTCTTCACTGGCCACGCCAAGGGGTAATAAAGCACCAGCATTAAAAAGCGCGCGCGCCGAGGGCAGGTTCAACATGGCAAAGTCTAGCTCGCCTCCCAGTAACGCTTCCACTTGAGCGCTGGTGCCCGGGTAGTGCACAAATTGGACATCCGCCTCTGAAATGCCTTCTTCGGCAAAAAAATGCAGCCAAAAAAAGTGATCAGTCGAATGAGGGATAACGCCAAACGACAGCGGCTCGCTCTGCTGATGAATCAACCTCTTGATGTCCCCAGCCCCCGTAGCGGCGTGGCCTGCTCGGGTAGCAGGAATGTTGACCGTTCGCGTAAGCAGTGCCACTGGCGCAAACGCTTGGTGAGAGTACGCGGCGACTCCCGAGAGATAGGAAAGGTCGATGGTTTGGTGGCTGCCTAACAGCGTATAGCCATCGGGGGCGCTCTCCTTGACGAACTGCGAACCTAGAATCGCACCGCCTCCCGGCATGTTAACGGTAATAATGGGTGCATCGAGATACGCTTCAGCCCGGGCAGCCACGGCACGAAAAATCACATCGGTTGCCCCACCCTCGCCGTAGGGCACCACAATGGCTACCTCTGCAGAGGGATACGGCTCATCGGCCAGTAAGGGCGCGCTCGCACTGAATCCCATCGCTCCGATGCCAATCACGCCAAACCAACGTAACAGCATTAACCAAGCCCGGTAAAAACTCCTTACCCAGCGATGGCACAGACAGGCGTAATCATAGATGGGTAGTGCGTGCTGCTGGCTCATTGCTTGGCATGCCTCATCCTGCTTAGCGTTATCTACTCACCGCAACATACCTTTAATTTACGCCCGCTACCACATAAGCAGCGCTCATTTCGACGAGGCTTCAGCCGCTCGACCCGAGGTTCGCCATCTAAATACCACCAGCGCTCCTCTTCAAAACAAAAACGCGAGACTTCCTCCAACACATGCCAGCCCACTGAATCACGAAAAAAAGCCCGGAAGTGCACACTCCCCGTGGTACCACTCGGCAAAGGCGCAGCCACAATCACCAGCGACGCCCACTGTGTGTCTGGGTCTGGCGGCAGCTGTGCTGGCCGCGTGGAGGTATGCCACGTGTCTAACAGATACCCCGTTTGGTTCAATGCAAAGGCCGTGTAACGTGAGCGCATCAGCACTTCTGGGGTGGGCGCTTTGGCCCCTTGAAGATACGGCTGACAGCACTCTTTTAGCGACGTGCTGCGACGACAGGGGCAACTCTCGGCGGTTAGTGGCATCATAATAGTGCTCTAGCGTGTATAGAGGATGGGCGCAGTCAATAACTTGTTGCAGTATCGCCTAGCGTAGGTGTATCGGTGCCGCCCTAGAGTGGGTATAGTAGCAAAGCAACATCACCAGACAGACGGAGTACGTAACACGATCGATCATTCTTTCCAAACGCAGTGGAGGTTCTCCTATGAAGGTTTACAAACCCGAATGGCAGTGCACGTTTAGCGTAAACGAAGGCGCGGAAGAATCAGCAACCTGGAAAGAGCGAATCGCGTGGCAGCTAAGAGCGTTTGCCGACCGCCTTGAAGGCGGCGGCCGCACGGTGAAGATCGACTACAACGTCTCTCCCCACGTTAGCCGAGACGAAGTTGATACCTGTTTGGGAAAAGGGTTTGAGGTGACTCAGCGGCTGCTGACGCAACTTGCCCGCCAACAGGCCTGCGAAGATGTGATGCGCCATGTGAAAGCCGAGCTTTACGAAGAGCAGCATCAGCACTAATAGCTAGACCGTAAGCGTCTTAAGAAAACACCCGCCCGATATATCTGGCGGGTGTTTTTTATGGGGTGCAAATAAACGCGTTAGCCCGCAAATGGCGTTTCCAACGCTTGGCCTAACCGTTGCATAAACGCCGTACATGCTTGCAGCTGGGCCGTTTCAATATACTCATCCGGCTGGTGCGCCTGGGCGATACTGCCCGGCCCCAAAATAATCGTTTGCAACCCCTTCCCCTGGAACTGCCCTGCTTCTGTCGCGTAAGCAACCGCGTGGCTGCAGCAGGCATCAGGCAAATGGTCTTTGGCCAAGCGGAGTACCTGATCGTTATCGCGGTCGGCTAAGCCTGGCACCGTGACGTTTAACGGCTCTGTGACTATCTCAACCGTTTTGCCTTTCGCCGATAGCGCCTCGCTAAGCTGAGCGCAGTACGCCTCAAAACGTGCATATATTTCGCTGAACGACTCCGTTGGAAGGTGGCGAATTTCCCATTCGAACTGGCACTCCCGCGCCATGATATTGATCGCCGTACCGCCTTTAATTTTACCGACATGCAAACTGGTATGGGGCACATTAAATGCCTCGTCGACTCGACCTTCTTCTACCAGTGTCGCCATCGTGTCTTCAATAAACGTCACCAGTCTTGCCGCCACGTGGATAGCCGACGTGCCTTGATTCACCTGACTGCTGTGCGCTTCACGGCCCAAGACGGTAGTCCGCAGGTTGGTCGCGCCCTTTTGCGCTACCACCGGCTGCATGCTGGTGGGTTCCCCCACAATGACGTGGGTCGTGGTGGTGTAGTGTTCATAAAAGCGTTTAATCAAGCTAGGGGCACCGACGCAGCCAATCTCTTCGTCGTAAGAAAACCCAAAATAGATAGGCTGCTTAAGGGGCGCATTCACCCAGGTGGGCACCAAGGCCAGCGCACAGGCAATAAAGCCTTTCATGTCACAGGTGCCACGTCCGTACAAGCGGTCATCGCCGCCATCACGTAGAGTAAACGGATCGCTCGACCATGGCTGGCCTGCCACCGGCACCACATCGGTATGGCCAGAAAGCATCACACCGCCAGGGGCATCGGGGCCTAGGCGGGCGATCAGGTTGGCTTTGGTGCCGCAGGGACTCATGACGCGCTCTGAGCTAACGCCGTAGTCGGCCAAATAACGCTCAACAAACTCAATCAAGGCCAAATTGGATTCGCTGGAGGTGGTGTCAAACGCTACTAGCTTCGCCAGCAAGGTGGTCACGTCCGTCATACTGTTCTCGTTAGTTAGTCGTTCAATACGCCCTATTGCCGCTAACCCTATCACCGTCATTCGCCTTTTCCTACAGGCAGGCTTGCTGAACGCTAAACGTTGACTGTCACGTCGAGTTCATCGTGCATTCATGAAAACGTCATCTACACTTTCTACTGTTCAGTGCACCCAACAACTTAATAAACGTACTGCGCACGACCCACAAGGAGCCGTTATGTCTCGTTTCACGTTGCACGCGCTTGCCCTAGGGGTGGCTACCGCCACGTTTAGCCTTTCTGCCCATTCCGCGACCGAAGTTACTTGGTGGCACGCCATGGGAGGCCAGCTTGGTGAAATCCTTGAAGAAATGACGGAGGAGTTCAATGCTTCCCAGGATGATTACCGCGTCACACCTAGCTACCGTGGCAATTACACCGAAACGATGACCGGCGCCATTGCAGCGTTCCGTGCAGGCGAGCAGCCCCATATTCTGCAGGTGTTTGAAGTTGGCACCGGCACCATGATGAATGCTGACGGCGCCATTTATCCGGTGTATCAGCTCATGGAGGATCATGGCCGCGCATTTGACCGTGATGCCTTCCTGCCTGCGGTGGTCGGCTACTACACCGACACAAACGGCAACATGCTGTCGTTCCCGTTCAACTCCTCAACGCCCATCATGTACTACAACCGTGACGTGTTTGAGGAAGCCGGTTTAGACCCTGAACAGCCGCCACAAACCTGGGATGAAGTCGCGGAGTACGCAACGCAAATCACCGAGTCTGGTGCTGCTAACTGTGGTTTCACCACCTCATGGCCGAGCTGGGTGATGCTGGAAAACTTCTCTGCCATGCATAACTCGCCGCTTGGCACGTTAGAGAATGGCTTTGGTGGGATAGAAACTGAGTTCAATTTCAACAATGAACTGGTGGCCCGCCATTGGGATAATTTAAAGGCATGGCAGGATGCGGATGCCTTTAATTGGGGCGGCCCAGGTTCCGGGCCAGACTCTGAACCGCTGTTCTACTCACAAGAGTGTGCGATTTTCTTTGGCTCTTCGGCATCTCGTGCAGATGTCGCGGCTAACTCCGACTTTGAAGTCGGTTTCGGTATGCAGCCCTACTATGACGACGTAGAGGGTGCGCCGCAGAACTCCATCATTGGCGGCGCCACCCTGTGGGCACTTCAAGGTCACACCGATGACGAGTATGAAGCTGTTGCTGCCTTCTTTGAGTACCTCTCACAGCCTGAAGTACAAGCCCAGTGGCACCAGCAAACCGGTTACCTGCCAATCACTCAAGCGGCGTGGGACTTAAGCAAAGAGCAGGGCTACTACGATGAGAATCCAGGGGCCGATATTTCGCTGAAGCAGATGACGCTGAACGAGCCAACGGAAAACTCCAAAGGACTGCGCTTTGGCAACTTCGTACAGATCCGCGACATCATTTCTGAAGAGATGGAAGCGGTGATGACCGGCAATAAATCGGGCCAAGAAGCCGCTGATTCAGCCGTTGAACGCGGTAATCGATTGCTACGCGACTTCCAATCAGCCAACCAGTAAGTAAGCACCTGCTCCGCCGCCTGCCCCTGGCAGGCGGCGAGCCTGTTTTTAAGTGCCCCGCTTATTGGTGTCGTTTATAGATGTAGGATACGTCGCCTATGCAAACCAAACGCATGACCTTTCCAGGACGCTTTTTGCCCTATGCCCTGCTGGCGCCTCAGGTCATTGTCACGCTGATTTTCTTTATCTGGCCTGCCGGTCAAGCGCTTTACCAATCACTGCTACGCGAGGATGCTTTCGGGCTACGCACTACCTTTGTGGGCTTGGAAAACTTTGCACGACTCTTTCGCGACGGCGCTTATCTTAATTCGCTCTCCGTCACGGTAGTGTTTGCGGTAGGTACCACGCTGCTTTCCATGTCCGTTGCGCTGCTGCTAGCCAGCACGGTTAATCGCATGATTCGCTCACGCAGCACTTACACCACGCTACTGGTGTGGCCCTATGCGATTGCCCCAGCGATTGCCGGCGTGCTGTGGTGGTTTATCTTCAACCCGTCAATTGGCATTGTGCCTTACATACTGGACATGGTCGGCTACCAGTGGAACCACCGCACCTCGGGCACAGACGCCATGCTGCTAGTGATTTTTGCCGCCGCTTGGAAGCAAATCTCCTATAACTTCCTGTTCTTCCTCGCCGGGCTGCAGTCGATCCCCCAGTCTCTCATCGAGGCCGCCGCCATTGATGGCGCCAGCCCCATGAAGCGTTTTTGGACCATCGTTTTCCCGCTACTGACGCCTACGACTTTCTTTCTGATGGTGGTGAATGTGGTTTACGCCATGTTCGATACCTTTGGGATTATTCACGCCACGACCCAAGGTGGCCCCGCCCAGGCGACCAACACGCTGGTCTATAAGGTCTACGCCGATGGCTTTGTGGGCTTGAACTTAGGCTCGTCGGCCGCGCAGTCGGTAATTTTAATGGCCATTGTGGTCGCACTCACGGTGGTGCAGTTCCGCTTTATCGAGCGCCGCGTGAACTACTAGCACCACTGGCTGATTGTTTGGGAGACGTTCAATGGTTGAAAATCGACCCTGGGCAAACTTTTTTGCCCATCTCACATTAATGCTTGGCGTTGCGGTGGTGGTGTTCCCTGTGTACGTTGCGCTGGTAGCCTCTACTCAAGCGCCAGGCGACTTGCTGCGCGGTACGCTGCCGATGCTGCCCGGCGCCCACGGCATCGAAAACTTTACCCGGATGTGGCAGTCCGGCGTTTCCAACGCAGGCGCCCCGCCAGCCGGCATGATGCTGTGGAACAGCTTTATCATGGCGATGGCGATCACCATAGGAAAACTGTCGATCTCGCTACTGTCGGCGTTTGCGATTGTTTACTTCCGCTTTCGTTTTCGGATGTTCTTCTTTTGGCTGATTTTCATCACGCTGATGCTACCCGTCGAAGTCCGCATTATTCCGACATTTCAGGTCGTTGCAGATCTCAATATGCTGAACAGCTTCGCGGGGCTTTCGATACCGCTGATTGCATCGGCAACGGCGACGTTCCTATTTCGTCAGTTTTTCATGACGATTCCCGAAGAGATGCTGGAAGCAGCCCGGGTGGATGGCGCAGGTCCGCTAAAGTTCTTTAAAGACATTTTGATGCCGCTCTCGATCACCAATATCGCGGCGCTGTTTGTGATCATGTTTATTTACGGCTGGAACCAATACCTGTGGCCGCTGCTGATCACCACCGACCCTGACTACTACACCATCGTGATGGGCATTCAGCGCATGACCTCTGAAGAGAACCCCCAGTGGCATCTGATTATGGCCGCCGTAGTAATGGCCGCCCTGCCGCCGGTACTGGTGATTCTGTTTATGCAACGCCTGTTTGTAAAAGGCCTGACCGAGACGGAGAAATAACATGGCCAGCATTACCCTGGAAGGGCTTAAAAAAACCTATGCGGGCAACGTCGCTGCGGTCAAAGGGATCGACTTACAGATTGAAGACGGTGAATTTGTGGTACTGGTCGGGCCATCCGGTTGTGGCAAATCGACCTTACTACGTATGGTCGCTGGGCTTGAAACCATTACCGACGGCACGCTCAAAATTGGCGATCGAGTAGTTAACAAGCTAGAACCCGCCGAGCGCGATATCGCCATGGTGTTCCAAAACTACGCGCTCTACCCGCACATGACTGTCTACAACAACCTCGCTTATGGCTTAAAGAACCGTGGTTTCAAAAAAGATGACATCGACCAACGGGTGCGTACTGCCGCTAAAATGCTGGAGATTGAAGACTTCCTGGAGCGTAAACCCCGTAAACTTTCCGGCGGCCAGCGCCAGCGGGTAGCCATGGGCCGAGCGTTGGTGCGCGAGCCTTCAGCTTTCTTGTTCGATGAGCCACTTTCCAACCTAGATGCCAAGCTGCGCGTGCAGATGCGCGTCGAAATCAAGCAGCTTCAGCGGCGGTTAAAAACCACCAGCCTGTATGTGACCCACGACCAGCTCGAAGCGATGACGCTGGGCGATCGCTTGGTGGTACTCAACGCTGGGCAGATCGAGCAGGTAGGCACACCTATGGAGATCTACGCCCGGCCAGCCACCATGTTTGTGGCGGAGTTCATTGGCTCCCCGGCCATGAACATGCTGCCACTGGCCTACCTTCAGCAGCAAAATACCCAAGGCGTGCTGAGCCATCTTCCCCAAGAGACCGATACGGTTGGCATACGCCCCGACGACATGCAGCTCACCGCGCCAGCCGAACCCTATGTCACGCTGGATGCCACTCTGATGCTGTTTGAAGCCGCCGGAGCAGAGAGCCATCTCTACGTTAACTTGGCAGGCAGCGAGCAGCCCACGGTAATTCGGGCGGCGGGCCAGCCGCCGGTTCGTGAAGGTGAAACCCTGCAGGTGTACGTGACCGGCGACGCGCTTCACCCGTTTAATAGCAGGACCGGCCAACGCACCGCCCATTAACGTGTGACGCCTTAGGCGAGCAGCAGCGCTACTCACCTAAGGCGCGCTCGCTACGGCTACCCCACTCACAGCCTGTCACTTTTACGTGATCATACCGTCATCTTGGCTACACCTGAGTGTCACAGTCACCTGCCACCCTAATACTGATTTTTACGTTTGCCTGCTGTTAAAAGCAGGTAGCGCACATAACAGCATCAGGGAGCCGACCATGACGAAAACACTATTAACGATGGCGATTGCAGCCACAGCCTTCACCGTATCTACCGCCCACGCCAATAGCGATTTAAGCAACGTATGCCCCAATCCTATCCGTATGGCTGATACCGGCATTGAAGGCATGGGCCCGCTCGCAGAAGCGTTCGGCCCCTTTGCTGAAGCGTTTGAAGAGACCACCGGCCTCACGCTTGAAATGTTTAGCCTGAGTAACCGCACGGCGGCAGGCACCGCGCTGCAGTATGATGACGTGGACCTCGTGTTTGCAGGCCCGTCTGAGTTCGTCCTGTTTGACCGCGAAAGCGACATTGAAATTCTGTTTGCGATTGAGCGCCCCCACTACGGCAGCAGCTTTTATGTTCCCGCCGATAGCGATATTCAGTCGCTGGAAGACCTGGCAGGCCACCGCGTTGCTTTGAAAGATGTGGGTTCCACCAGCGGCCATATTTTCCCAAGCCAAATGCTGGTTGATGCAGGCCTGGATATTGATCGCGACCTTGAGATCATTATGGCGGGCGATGCCCGTATCGCCGCGCTGGTTAACGGCGATGTGGATGCCATGGGCGGCGGTAACCGCGATATCGAAGAGATCCAGGCGATGGACCCGGACGGCGAATACCGTGTGATTGCCACCAGCGATGTTTTACCCGGTGACCCGGTGGTGATGCGCGGCTCGCTAGACGACGCTTGTAAAACAGCGCTACGCAGCACCCTGGAAGAGAACCGCGACACCCTGTGGAACGCGCTGATTGCCACCGACCGCAACGAAGATAAGTTTTTGAACCGCGACTCCTCGCTGGGCTTTGACCGCACCAATGAAGATTACGATGTCGTGCGTCAGGCCTACGAAGCGGCGGGCATAGCCCTTTAATTCGTTTTCCACCGCTCCCTTTATCGTGATCGCACAGGGACGTGCGTTGAACGAGCGAAGGCTCTGTTAGTACCAAGACACGGTAGGTCTCTCATGTCTGTTGTTTCACTCTCCCTCCTGGCATCCGCGCAGGAGGTTTTTGTATGAATGCCATCGATATTTCTAATGTTCACAAACATTACGGCAGCTTACATGTCCTGCGTGGGCTAACGCTCAGCATCCCCAAAGGGGAGTGTGTCATTTTGCTGGGGGCTAACGGCTGTGGTAAATCCACACTGATGCGCTGTATCAACGGTTTAGCCCCTCACGATCAGGGCGATATTCGCATTTTCAACGAATCGCTTTCGCAGCTTTCCAAACCGCGTTTGCGCACGCTACGCCAAAAAGTCGGCGTGGTTTTTCAGCAGTTCAACTTAGTCCAGAACGTCAGCGTGTTTCAAAACGTGCTGTATGGCGCACTGGGCCAGCAGCGTCTTGGCTTACTGTCGACACTCTCTTGCACCGCAAGTCACGAGCTTCGCGAGCGCGCCATGCAGTCACTCGACCGAGTGGGGTTGGCCCATAAGGCCCAGGCCAGCTGTCGTGAACTGTCTGGCGGTCAGCAGCAGCGCGTCGCCATTGCCAGAACGCTAATGCAGGACGCTCAAATCATCATTGCGGATGAACCCATCGCCAGCCTGGACCCAAAAGCGGGACGCGAGATTATGGACCTGCTGCTAGAGGTAGTGAGCGAACGTGGACTCACCGTGCTGTGTACGCTGCACCAGCTAGAGCTAGCGCAACAGTACGGCGACCGCATTGTGGGCATGAAAGCGGGCACCGTAGTGCTCGATACGCCTCGAGAGGCGGCCACGCTAAGCGATATGCAGGCGCTCTATCAAGGTGACACCCGCGTCGAACAAACGCCCTCTTCTTCCACAACCAGCCAACCGCTTAGGGCGATCTAATATGCCGTCGAAACTTCCCACCACCGGTCTGCCTCCCCGGTTTCGCCGACCTTCCCTGTTTGTTTGGGGCATCAGCCTTGGCTTTTTAGCGCTGTTTATTCAGGGCGTCATGGCCACCAATGTCACACTCGAGCGTTTGATACGCGGGGCGACGAACCTAGGTCACTTTATAGGACGGGCTTTCCCACCAGATCTCAGCAATTTAGACGTACTGGCGTGGTCGATGTATGAAACCCTCAACATTGCCATTGTCGGCGTAACGCTGGGCGTTATTCTCAGCGTGCCGTTTGCACTGCTGGCAGCGCGCAATACATCCCCCGCGCCGTGGGTGCGCTCCATTACACGGCTGATGATTGCCACCATGCGCACTATTCCAGACCTTATCTGGGCGCTGATTTTTGTAGTGGCAGTCGGGTTAGGCCCGATGGCGGGCGTACTCGCCATCGTGATGGACACGATTGGTTTTGCCGCCCGCTTTTTCTCAGAGCGGATTGAGGAAGTCCACCCCGGCCCCTCCGATGCGCTAACCGCCACCGGGGCGGGCAGGCTATCCGTGATTGGGGGGGCGATTTTGCCAGAAACCCTCGCATCGATGACGGCCACCAGCTTATACAGTGTCGAAAAAGCGCTGCGTTCAGCGGTCACGCTAGGGCTGGTGGGCGCAGGCGGCATTGGCGTCGAACTCGCTGCCGCCATGCGGCTATTTAACTACGACCGCGCCCTCACCATTATTCTGGTGATTCTGGTCGTGGTTATTGGTTTTGAACAGCTCTCGTCGCAAATCCGCAAGCGCGTTATCTAAGCTACCGATAGGCGGTTATCTGGTGCGTTACCAAGGCAACTGTTCGCCATTGGAGTGCCAGAAGCCGCCGCTATTCTCTACGTTGAGCGCTTTAATGCAGGCGGCAATGCCCGTCGCCGACTCCTGCGGGCTAATGTGGCCACCAAAGTTAACCATGCGGGTTTTCACATAGCCCGGATGCAGCTGCGCCACGGCGATGCCGCGAGGCTTGAGATCAATGGCCAGTGATTTACCAAAGGCGTTCAGCGCCGCTTTTGACGCGCGATAGCCGTAGCGACCACCTGAGTCGTTATCGGCCAAAGAGCCCATGCGACTGGTGATATTGGCGATTTTACTGCCCTTTTCCATCAGCGGCAGCAGCGCTTCGGATACTCGCAGCGGCGCATAGGCATTGATTTCCATCTGCTGGCGTAAGCTGTCGATCTCGATACCTCCCAACACATCATCGCGCAGCAGGCCCGCGTTGTTGATCAACAGGTCAATGGTGTGCCCGGCTAACGCCGCAGAAAGGCGCGCGATATCGTCGTCCTGGGTCACATCGATCCCTTCTATCACTTTGACGGCGACACGCTCTAACTCATCAGACGTTTGACGACACACGCCGATGACGTTCCATCCCTCCTGTTGATAATGCTCAGCAAGGGCTAACCCTACGCCACGATTTGCGCCTGTAATCACAACGATGGAAGACATTATCTCTCCTTAAACATGCGATTAAATAATAAAACAGCATAACGCAAAAAGCCGATGTGTCATGAACACATCGGCAAAAACGATCTTACAAAGCTTAAAACATTAAGGAACCTAGGGCATGAATTAGCCCCAAACGATCACTTAGAAGTGATAACGCGCACCTACCGCGTAGTACAGATCATCTTCATAGTCATTTACGGCATCTTGATTGGCGTCGTTCAACTCAACAAAAACGTCGAAGTTGTTGGACAGGTCATAATGCGCGGCAGCGGCCCATGCATCGCGGCTGTCGGAAACGTTGTCCAGCTCGATGTTGTAGTAGTCGAGGTGGAAGGTCCATGCGCCCGTGGCAAATGAACCGCCTAGACCAACGGTGTCAAAACCACCGCCCTCAACGTCGTTATCGCCGCGGGTTTCGTAACCTAAACGCGCCGAGAAAGCGTCGTTGATGGCATACTCGGCAGTGGCACCGAAACGGGTTTCATCGTTACCACCACCAACGGCTTTATCATCAACAAAACCGGCGGCTAAACGCAGCGGGCCAGTTGCGTAAACAACGCCACCCTGGGCAGCGATTTCAGAGCCATCTTCCGTTTGCTGGGCAGGCGTCAGGCCACGCTCAGAATAGTGCTTGGCAGCCACGAAAGCTTGGAATCCGTTCAAATCCGGCGTCATGTAGGCTAAAGAATCGCCACGTGCCTGCAAACCGCCGCCAGCAAACTCATAGCCGTTTTCAACATATACGTCGAACACGCCCATTACTTCGCCGTTATAGAAGCTGTCGAAGTTACCGGCAGTGAAGGTACCGAACTGCTGGCTTTCTAAACCGATGTAACTATTACGCACCTCTTCAAAACCAGGTTCGCTTTGCTCATCACCATTAAAACGCCACTCTACACGGGCAAATGCGCGTAGGTCAGACGTGATCTGGTGGCCTGCCGTCACGCGCAGACGAGAACCAAAGTTGCGGAACTCTTCACCGTTATCAGCACCATCTTCTTTATCACCGCCCCCTTCAAACCCCATAGCGATACGGCCATAGAGATCCAGCGTGGTGCCGTCTTGGTCATATACCACCGCCGCTTGGGCCGCTGAGGCACCTAACAAACCGCTAACAACCAGAGCAAGTGTCGTCTTTTTAAACATGATTGATCCCATTAAAGTAGTAAGCGCCGATTGGCAGCACTTTTTTCGTTGCATAAACGCTAGCGCTGCGTTTTTCTGCGAAAACTGTAGGGCTAACGTCAACTAGTTATCAAAACGCAAAAGAGTGAAAGCTTTTTAGCAAAGCGCCATTGAGCAACTTTAACCTCCACCTTTCACGGCGTTACAAATCCTTTTGAGGCTTAACAAATAAAACTAAGGAGATATCTCTCTCGCCACTGGCTACATTAAAGGGGATATATTTCATTATCTTTAAAGTTTTATTTTATTAATGTTGTCTTTTAAAAATATAAAAATGCAACTTAATTGACACTTTTATCTGTTATGGGTGTTGCTACTAAACACTCTGCCTGTCATCAGTTCTTCATCCTGCTGTCTTACCAATGTCACCCGCACGGCCCATTGTGTGGTTAAACGTGATGAAGGGATGAATCGCACATGCGGCTCTGTATCGTCAGCGAAACATGGTCACCCGATGTTAACGGGGTAGCGCACACCCTGGGCAGGCTATGCCGTGAACTAGTGTGCCAGGGCGTCTCCGTCGATGTGATACGCCCACAGTCCAACGTTGCCGGTAGCGCATCTAGGGTAGATAACGAGCTGCAGGTGCGGCGCCTAGCGTTACCTGGCTATGCTGAGGTGCAGGTGGGACTATCCACGCCTGCCAAAATAGGTCGTTTTTGGCAGCTACACCGGCCTGATGTGGTCTATTTGGCGACCCAAGGCCCACTAGGCTGGGCGGCACGTCAAGCGGCTCGGCGGTTAAAAATCCCGCTGGTAGCGGGGTGGCATACTAATTTTGACCACTATTGCCACGACTATGGCGTGCCCTGGCTGTCAGCCATTACCCGTCGTTACCTGAACTACTTCCATAATGGCTGTGCGCTCACGTTGGTGCCTACTCATCAACAGGCAAAGACGCTGCAGCAGCAGGGCATTCACGATGTGAACGTGCTGTCTCGCGGTATCGATGGTGAGCACTTTTCACCCGCACACCGCGACGGCCAGCTGCGCCGCCAATGGGGCGTTACCGACCATCAGCCTGTTGCCCTTTATGTGGGACGTTTAGCGCCTGAAAAAAATTTAGCGCTGCTTCAAGAAACCCTGCAGGCCATGCGCAACGTTCGCCCAGACATGGCACAGGTGATTGTGGGCGACGGCCCGGGGCGTGCCCAACTGCAAAAGGCACTGCCCGAGGCGCACTTTACCGGCTTTGTCGATAAGCCCACTCTGGCACGTCACTACGCCAGCGCCGACATTTTTGTGTTTCCTTCGCTGTCTGAAACCTGGGGCAACGTGGTGAGTGAAGCGATGGCCAGCGGGTTGGCAGTCGTTGCTTACCAACACGCCGCAAGCGCTGAGCTGATCCAAAGCGGCCACAACGGCATTACCGTTGCCCCGGGCGATACCGCTGCCTTTTCACAGGCGGCGATTGAGCTATGCCAACACCCCGCTGATTACGCGCGCCTTGGCCGTGTTGCCCGGCTACGAGTGTTAGAACAGAGCTGGTCAGGCATTGCTGAACAGTTTACGCGTTACCTTCATCAAGCCCAGGAGAGCCATCATGCGTCCACGCCCGCTTGCCGTATTCGACCGTCTTGACCTCTGGGAGTGGCGGTTTTGCCAGCGCATCACGCTGCTCAGCCTCTACCGCCCATGGCGCCTTGCGCTGCAAATAGCTAGCCGATTAGGCGACTGGCCGGTGTGGGTCGCGCTGATTGCCGCCCAGCCGTGGCTGCAGCCTCAGCATAATTGGCGGCTGGTGCAATACACCGCGACGGCCTGTGTGGCGATTGTGGCTTACCGGTTGCTTAAAACGCGCCTATGTCGCGAGCGGCCCTTTATCACCTATCGCAATGGCGTACACTGCGGCGAACCTGCCCGCGACCGCTACAGCTTCCCCAGCGGCCATACCATGCATGCGGTTATGTTTTGCGTTTTAGTCGCCGCACATACCCCGTGGTTACTGCCGATTGTGCTGCCACTTTCACTGCTGATCGCCGTATCAAGGGTGGGCCTGGGGCTGCACTACACCAGCGACGTGGTTGCAGGGGCCGCCATCGGGTATGGGTTCGCGCTTTTAAGCCTTTATGTGATGGGCTGAGCACAGCAATAGAAGCAATAGACGGGGAGGTTACTACGCTCAGCAGGTAGAGGTTTGAATGGCTCTATTATGTTGAGTAAATACTATCTGTTTAAACGCCAACGCCCGCAGCTGCGGGCGTTGGCATAATGATAAGACGGAGTCACCGATCAGGGGGCATGTCTTCAAGGTCATCCATAGTCGCCATGAACGATGTTTTAAACATCATGTAAATCCCAAGCCCTGAGAACACTAGAAACAGCACAAACATACATAACATCAGTACCATGGCCATAACGCTTGTCCCTGAAGATGTGCGGCGGCTGCATTGACGTTTTGTAACCGCGGATAATTGCTCATCCCGCAAGAATAGACCAAAAACCCTGCACCATCTTTACAAAAGCCGCGTACTGCACACGGGCATTGCTAAAATACCATAAGTATCAATACGTTAAAAAAATTTAAAACATGCAAAAAAACCACCTCAATTAAATGAGATGGTCGTTTTGCATCGCTGCCACTCCATGGCCTTGATGACCAGCACCTCCATGCGCTGGTAGTAACGAGCAAGCTGAGTGTCCTTGTAAGTCCTTTTCAACTGCTGGGCCTCATGCCTTCCTGTTTTACCGATCAGCTTACTCGCACCGTTTTCTGTCACAGCCAGTCGTCATACATCCTTACTGACATTTTTGCCGCTAATGGCGACTCTGTTAGCGATACTCCTTTCGCTGATAGCGTGAGATGACAGCTTTTCTTCAGGGTACACTTAGCAATTGCAAGCAGTAGGCCACTACCTACCAATAAAAATAAAAACATTTAAAAACAATGGCTTAAAAATTAAAAATGATGCCGCACTTTTGAGCAGATCAATTCAAAGATCGCTTTTATAATGTATAAAACTGACACATGGGACAAAAAATCTCGTTAAACAGCCGCAATGTGTCGTACTAAACCGGTGGCATCACACGCCAACTGAGCTTATTTTACTCATTGACCTTCATTACCCGTGCTGGGCCACTGTTGTAAGGAATTGACTATGAAACGTACACTTTTCTTTGGCATGCTCGTACTGGCGATGCTGCTTGTGATCAGTGGCTGCAATACTGTTCGCGGCATTGGGCAAGATCTTGAACAGGGCGGCGAAGCCCTCCAACGCTCAGCGAGTCGCTAACCACTATGATGACCGTCTACCTCTCCCACGGCTTAGAAAGCGGCCCAGGCGCGTTAAAGATCCAGGCGCTCAACGGCATTGCTGAACAGCTAGAGGATTGTGAACCAGTGGTGATGGACTACCGAGGAATGCCGGAACCACAACAGCGTCTACAGCACCTGCTGGCCACCATGTCATCCCGGCGCGACACCCCAGCACGCTGTGTTTTAGCAGGTTCAAGTATTGGTGGCTGGTTAAGTGCGTCTGTGAGTGCCCAGCAGCCGGTGCTTGGCTGTTTTTTACTGGCCCCCGCGCTGGGCTTACCCGACTACCCCGAAACTTCGCCCACTATTCAAGCAGACGTTACGCATATTATTCATGGGTGGCGAGATGATGTGGTTCCGCCCGACCCGGTGATTGAACGCGCCCGCCTGCAGCGGCTATCGATACGCTTGGTCGATGACGACCACCGTTTACACGGCAGTCTGGATACTATTCTTGCTGATTTTGAGCGCTTTTTAGACCAATGCGCCGCCTTTAACCGATCACGCTAGACAATCTTCTTGGCGGTAACTCAACAAATATTCGACATACACCCCACAAACCTATACAAATAGTATACGTCAATCAGGAGAGTGCTCATGTTCGGACTATTCAAGCGCGACCCCAAAAAGAAGCTACAGCAAGAGTATGAACGCAAACTGCAGGCGGCCATGGAAGCCTCTCGCAATGGTGACATGCGAGCTAACGCCACTTTAACCGAAGAAGCCGAAGCCCTGCTGGCCGAGATCAACCGCCTCAAAGCGGCTGAGAAGTAGGCACTCCGATGAATTCACGTTGGATAGTCGCCTCGCTAGCAGCGCTTAGCTTAACGCCGCTTAGCGTGAGCGCCAGTTGCCCCAGCCCAGGAGAGTGGTGGCAAGCTAATCAAGCGGTGCCCAATAACGAACTTCTCGCACAGGCTGCCCAGCAACAGGTAGTGCTGCTAGGCGAGCGGCATGACGCTATTGACCATCACCGCTGGCAGCTAAGCACACTGGCGGGACTTTATGCGCTGCGTAATGAGATGATTATCGGGCTGGAAATGCTGCCACGTCATGCGCAGCCGGTATTAGATAATTGGGTGGCAGGCGCGCTGAGTGAAGATGAGCTGTTAGAACAGACTCAATGGCAAGAGACGTGGGGCTTCAACCCTGCGCTTTACTTACCCATTTTTCACTTTGCGCGGTTACAGCAGATCCCGCTTATTGCCTTAAACATTACCCCGGCATTGCGCCAGCGCTTGTCTGCAGAGGGGTTTGAAAGCGTTCCCGCTGACCAGCGCCACCATATTCCCACCCCACAAGACGCGCCTGCATCCTACCAGCAGAGGCTACAAGCGGTATTTGATCAACATCCCATGGCGTCAGACGACACTGACCAGTTAACGCGCTTTATTAATGCGCAACTAAGCTGGGATGTCGCTATGGCACATGGCTTGGCAGAAGAAGCACATCAAGGGTATTTAGCCGTGGGCTTAATGGGCCTGGGCCACGTTCTTTATAACGAAGGCGTAGCTCATCAGCTACAGGGAATGGGCGTAGAACGCACCTTGAGCCTGCTCCCTTGGGAGCTTAATGGTTGCGAGCCGCCTGATCCCACCCTGGCTGATGCCGTTTTTATCTTGAATGATAGCGCTGAATAACCCGTCGCCTCCCACATCAACACCCGGTAGAGATAGGTTATTCGCTGCTACTGACCACGCAATTACGCCCATCGGCCTTTGCGCGATAAAGGTAACCGTCCGCGCGCTTGAGAACGTCTTCGCTGGTCTCCGCCGCCTGGGGGCACGCCACTCCAACACTGGTAGTGACGGGCACTGGGTGGCCATCATGGTCAAACAGCATGGCGCTTTCAACGGCGTGACGGATACGTTCAGCAATGCGCACAGCGTTGGTGATATCTGCCCCCATCATCACGACCACAAACTCTTCCCCACCAAAGCGTGCCACCATATCGCCTGTGCGCACTTGCAATGCGATTACCCGGGCAAATTCACGCAGCACTTTGTCACCGACGGAGTGGCCATGGGTATCATTCACTTGCTTAAAGTGATCTATGTCCATCATGAGCAGCCCATACGGGATCACTTTGCCCGTGCGTGCAGCTTCGCGCTCAAGCTCGTCAAAGCGACGCTCCAACGCACCGCGGTTCAACAGCCCCGTGAGTGCATCATGGGTTGCTTGCCGATAAAGCCTGAGCAGCAGGCTGAGCTGAAAATGGTTGGCCGTCAGTGCAACCACTAGCAGCGCCGCTAAGAGCCACTGCTCTTCTAAGCCTACTGGCGTTAGCCACGTGCCTGCTACTTGCTGTGAGTACGTTAATAATCCTTGGAGTAGAACTCCCGCCAGAAGTGACTCTACCAACGTAAACGGAAAAATACTCAGCGATGCAACCAAAAGAAAAGGTATAAAGCTATAGCCGATCAGCGCCTGGCTATCACCCGGTGGGACTAAACTTAGCACCAATGCATAAAACAGCGCTGGTAACGCAATCAGCGTGCCGGTACTAAACCGTATCCGGTGTATTTGCTCCTCACTGCGCCACGCCCACCATACGACCAGCGCAAACCCCAGCATCATCACCACACGCCCTACCAAGGTATAGCGGTGCAGTGGCTCGGGTAACATCATCGCATCAATCAATAGCCATAACGGCGAGAGCATTAAAAAGATAAACCCCATGGCCATGACCCGGCTGCGCAGATAATGACCATAGGCATAGATAAAATCGCGACTGTGATGACGTGCCGTCAGCGTATCGCGCAGCGCACTCACAGTATTTGATAGCCAAGCGGTGCTGGCCAATTGTGTGGAACTGACTTGACGGCGGCGTTCTAAACGCGAAGACATAGCAGTGAGCACTCTGATGTATACACAGAAGGTGTATATACGATTTATTGTTGAGATCGCTATGCTAACGTTAAACCATCTTATAAGTAACCAGCGTGATATACGTCATGCGAAAACGCTTAACGTTTAACTTTATAAGGTGTCTTATCCCTCGTCAGCCAATGCAGGCAATAACGTTTTAAGTTTCCTTGTTAGCGTATTACGTCCCCAGCCCAGTAGCTCTGCCGCCTCCCCTTTTCGGCCCCCGGTATGTTTAAGCGCCGTTTCTATTAAAATGCGCTCAAAATCAGGTACGGCTTCTTCCAATAAATGGGTATGCCCTTCCGCCAGGGCATGATCGGCCCACTCCCGAAAGGCAGAGCGCCAGTCGCCGTGGATACTGTTTTCTGTCGCGCTTAGCGTACGTAGCTCCGGCGGCAGGTCTTCGATGAGAATCTCACGCCCTGAGGCCATGACCGTTAACCAACGGCAAATATTTTCTAGCTGCCGCACGTTGCCCGGCCACGGCAAACGGGTAAGATGAGCCTCCGCTTCTGCGGTGAGCACTTTGATATCCGTTGACAGCTCTTTTGCCGCCTCAGCTAAGAAGTGGCGCGTGAGTCGCGGGATATCTTCTCGACGCTCCGCGAGGCACGGTAAGTGAACGCGAATAACATTTAAGCGGTGAAACAAATCCTCCCGAAAGCGCCCATCGTCGACTAGCGATTCAAGGTTTTGGTGCGTGGCGGCAATAATGCGCACATCAACTTTGACCGGCGTATGCCCCCCCACGCGATAGAACTCACCATCAGCCAGCACGCGCAGCAGCCGCGTTTGTGTCTCGGCAGGCATGTCACCGATTTCATCCAAAAACAGCGTACCGCCGTTGGCCTGCTCAAAGCGCCCCTGGCGCTGCTGGGCAGCACCGGTAAACGCGCCTTTTTCATGACCAAACAGCTCAGACTCAATTAAGTCACGCGGAATTGCCGCCATGTTCAGCGCGATAAACGGCTTACCCGCCCGGGGGCTGTGTTGGTGCAACGCCTGGGCAACGCGCTCTTTACCCGTGCCCGACTCTCCGTTAATTAACACCGTGATATGCGAATGTGACAAGCGGCCAATGGCGCGAAACACCTCCTGCATAGCAGGCGCTTCGCCGATGATTTCAGCGCTTAAACCTTCTGGAACCGTAACCGGGCGCTGACGCTCTCGGGCATGGGCCACCGCACGGCGCACCAGTGCCAGCGCCTCGTCAACATCAAACGGCTTGGGCAAATACTCAAACGCCCCACCCTGGTAAGACGCCACCGCACTATCCAAGTCTGAGTGGGCGGTCATCACAATAACGGGTAAATCTGGATGAGCATCACGCACCCGCGACATCAAATCCAACCCATCGATCCCCGGCATGCGAATATCAGTCACCAGCACATCCGGGGGGCTTTCTAGCAAGCGTGCCAGCGCTGTATCGGCTCGCTCAATGCACTCTACCTGCAGGTCTGGCTGCGCCAGCGCGCGCTCAAGCACCCAGCGAATGGCGCGGTCATCGTCGACAATGACCACCCGTGCAACATCGGTACGTGTCGCCTCAGTCATGACGCTTCTCCGGTAAAGTTAATAACTAATGGAATCAATAAACGAAATTCGGTGTGGCCAGGACGTGAGTCGCACTCAATCAATCCTTGGTGCTGATGCAAAATAGACTGAGCAATAGAAAGCCCTAGGCCGCTGCCTTCCGCGCGGCCGGACACCATGGGGTAAAAAAGAGTTTCGCGTAGTGCATCAGGAATCCCGGGGCCGTTATCAATCACGCCAACCTCACTCACTAACCGATGGCGTTCAGCCCCTAGGGTAAATTGGCGCTTGGCGCGGGTTCGCAGGATGAGCTCTGGCGTGGGGGTGTCTGCATCGCTCATGGCCTGAACCGCGTTGCGGGCGACGTTCAACACTGCCTGAATCATCTGCGCCTCATCGCCGGAAAGGTCGGGCAGGCTGGGGTCATAGTCACGGCTTATCGTGACGTGTGGGTGCTCAGCGATTAGCAGCGCCCGTACCCGCTCCAGCACTTTGTGAATGTTGACCGGTTCATGTTTAACGATACGGTTAGGGCCCAGCATGGAATCGACCAAGTCACGCAGACGGTCGACCTCTTCAACAATGATATGCGTGAACTCGCGCAGCGCCGGATCGTCGAGATCCCGCTCCAGTAGCTGTGCAGCACCGCGAATGCCTCCCAGTGGGTTTTTGACCTCATGGGCCAAGCCGCGGGCTAAAATTTTGATGGTTTCCTGCCGAGTGGTTAACGCTTCCTCCCGGGAGATTTGCATCAAGCGGTCGCGGGGTTCCACCTCCAACAGCAGCTCATCTTCTGACAGCGGCGTGACGGTATAGTCAACGGTTAACGGTTCACTATTGAGCGGGGTAATGCGCGCCTCGCGCTGGGTAAAGGGATGAAACGCATCCCGGGCTTTGGCCAGCACGTCATCAATGCTATCGCCACTGCCCAGCAGAGTATCCAAACTGATGTTCTGTACACGGCTTAGGCTTACCGCCAGCAACGCTTCAGCGGCAGGATTCATCCAGCGAACGCGCAAATCGCCATCCAGCAACAGCACTGCCGTTGTGAGATGTTCTAGCAAACGTTGATACATGGCATACCCTGAATAAGTAAGCTGACGTAGTAAACTGAGACAGTAAGCTGACACAGTAAGCTGACACAGTGTGCTGAACAGGCGCTTCAGTCATCGTAAATGATGCCACTAAAAAGGCACGCTGCCCGCCGTGCAGGAAGCGCTGCAAAAAGCACGCCAATTATCGGCAAGCGCCTAGTTGCACGGCATAAGGGCACTGTTTGCCAACATGGCGAGACGTTCTAGCGCAATAAACCGGCGTCTTTACCAGTCAAACGCACCATTATAGTGCAGCGCTACTCATCAGCGACGGTAATCCTCACTGGGTCAGTGCGGTGTTGCACTCGACCGCTGCTATCTAATAACTCCGCCTGCAGCCGATGTTGTCCACGCGGCAGCCCCGTTAGCCAAAAGGCATCGCTATGCAGCGCTGTCTGGCTTAGCTCACCGTTTACAAGCAGCTGAACCTGGTGATCCTCCCGAAGCGGAGGCGACACGTGCAGCTCGACGGCGGTCATGCCATCGCGAATAGCTGCCCCGCCTTGGGGCGCGCTAATCGTAAAGCGGTCGTACGGCATAAAGGGTTGCCCCGGGCTACCCTGGCGGCGCGGGGCAGATGGGGTAGACGGAGCAGTACGGGGAGATGTGGAAACGCTGGGCAGCGGGGCGAGCGTCAACGCTTCACCGCCGCTCTCTGGATTATCGGTAAACGTGACTCTCCCCTGCTCATCCAACACCCGGTAAACGGTTTGTGACT
Source organism: Vreelandella venusta (assembly GCF_044809155.1). Taxonomy (GTDB): domain Bacteria; phylum Pseudomonadota; class Gammaproteobacteria; order Pseudomonadales; family Halomonadaceae; genus Vreelandella; species Vreelandella venusta_B. Next base: position 233,216 of record NZ_CP085241.1, on the reverse strand, counting down.
GCACAGCGCTTACCCACAGGCATAGCGCCAGCAAACCACCTGTGAATAACACATCTTTTGCGTAAAAACGCCGTCCAATCGTCATTGCTTAACGTCCTTTGCGTTGTTGGCACTAATAAAAAAACCCCGCCGAGGCGGGGTTTTCATACTTATTACAGCACTTATTAGCGTACTTACGACCACCACTGGGGTGATAGTAGCAGCTAGGTTTTACCAGCGCTGTTTAGCAGCTGTAGTACATGTCGAATTCAATGGGGTGAGTCGTCATGCGGATACGCTCAACGTCTTCCATCTTCAGCTCAATGTAAGCATCGATCATTTCATCGGTGAACACGCCACCTTCGGTTAGGAACGCGCGGTCAACGTCAAGTGCTTCCAACGCTTGATCCAGGCTGTTGGCCACGGTTGGCACTGCCTTACCTTCTTCTGGCGGCAGGTCGTACAGGTTCTTGTCCATCGCATCGCCAGGATGGATCTTGTTCTTGATACCGTCGATACCCGCCATCAGCATCGCTGCAAACGCCAGGTAGGGGTTGGCGGTCGGATCAGGGAAGCGAGTCTCTACACGCTTGCCTTTCGGGCTAGCAGTGTAAGGAATACGGATAGAAGCAGAACGGTTGCGGGCACTGTAGGCCAGCATAACCGGCGCTTCAAAACCCGGCACCAGACGCTTGTACGAGTTAGTTGAGGCGTTGGTGAAGGCGTTCAGCGCACGGGCGTGCTTGATGATGCCGCCGATGTAGAACAGTGCCATTTCAGACAGGCCCGCATACTCATCGCCAGCAAACTGGTTCTGACCATCTTTCCAGAAGGACTGGTGGATATGCATACCAGAACCGTTATCGCCCACCAGCGGCTTCGGCATGAAGGTAGCGGTTTTGCCGTAAGCGTGCGCCACGTTGTGGATCACGTACTTCATTTCCTGCACTTCGTCAGCTTTCTTCACCAGCGTGTTGAACTTAACACCGATTTCGTTCTGACCCGCGTTGGCAACCTCGTGGTGGTGAACTTCCACAGTCTGGCCAATCGCTTCTAGGGTATTACACATCGCGCCACGAATGTCGTGGAAGCTATCCACCGGGGGAACCGGGAAGTAGCCGCCTTTCAAGCGCGGACGGTGACCCAAGTTGCCGCCTTCAACCACGTTATCAGTGGCCCAAGCGCCCTCATCAGAGGTGATTTTGTACATAGAGCCCTGGATATCAGACTTCCAGTGCACTTCATCAAAAATAAAGAATTCTGGCTCAGGGCCGAAGAAAGCGGTGTCACCCAGGCCGGTCGACTGCAGGTAGGCTTCTGCACGCTTAGCGATAGAACGCGGGTCGCGATCATAACCCTGCATCGTCGCAGGCTCGATAATATCGCAACGCAGGATTAGGGTAGCGTCTTCGGTGAAGGGGTCGAGGAAGCCAGTGCCATCTTCTGGGCGCAGAATCATGTCGGATTCGTTGATGCCCTTCCAACCGTTGATGGAAGACCCATCAAACATTTGGCCGTTTTCAAAAAACTCCTCGTCCACGTCCCGAGCAGGAACAGTCACGTGCTGCTCTTTACCGCGGGTGTCGGTGAAACGCAGGTCTACCCACTTAACATCATGTTCTTCAATTAGCGCGAGAGTCTTGGCTGACATAGTGTCCTCCGGAATGAGCGTGGCTTAAAGCGTAAAACAGAAAGCAATCGATAAAAATGTTATCCGACAAAACATCCAACACGCTAAGGGCATGTGCCATGTTTGTCATTCTTCTTTACTCAACGCTTGTTTGGATATGGATGACAAAGCGCCCAGTAATTATTCCAAACCGGCTGTTGTGGCAGCACCCAGCAGGGTATCTATCGACGACCCTTTAGCCGCTGAACAGCTGTTTGCAAAATATAAAGCACAGAGCATGCCAACCTTGCACCAATATGGCATAAAAATTCAGCAACTCATTGTATTAATTAATTTAAAAATCAAACACTCATGCCTCCTCATGTGGCATGGCACCTACCAGGGTAAGCCTACTCGGTAGGTAATGCAGCAAAACGCACCAAAAATAAACAGCCAATACGCCGTTTGCTTTATTTTGGTGCATAAAAAACTAACAACCGCTATTTACGTTAAACAACTTTCTCTTGCTACTTAAAGAAACCAAGAGCTACAATAAATTACAAACCTGGCAGGTTTCATAACATAGGAAGCCACTTTCATGGGTAGGGTCTGCTTTATTGTTGATGCGCTTGTAACGGGTGCCCGCTTGCCGCGTCACCTCTACTCCATTCGGCAGTCCGGCCGTGCAGATCATCAAGTGCCTATTATTGTCACCCACAACCGGACCGATAACCGCTTAACAGAAATAGAGCAGCGCTACCAAGTACACTGCGTGATTACGCCCTCGCGCCCACTGGGTGCAAGGCTGAATCAAGCCGCCTATATCAGCCAAGCAGAATGGCTGTTTATCGCGCTAAAGAAAAAAACCATCGACCCAGAGCAGTGGGACGACATTATCCCCTTGCTAGATACCGCTTCACTCGACGCGTTGATCATTGTGAGCGCGCCACCACGCTTTACCTCGCGATTGCTGCAGCGCTTGATAGGCTCAGCCATGACGGTACCTCCCTACATTGCCATCCGCCGCGCATGGCTAGAACGCATCGGTGGATTTGACCCCGAACTCGACGAGTCAGCAGTGAAGGATTTACTGCAGCGCCTCTATGCATGCCCAACACGCCTGAAGACCATCACGATCAAAACGTTACGCCTAGCCTGCTATTCATTAGCCGCGGCTAACAACGAACGCCCACCTTCCCACTCCCCATCGCCCCTTTTTGCACGGCTTTTTTCAGCCGCACGTTCACGTCCACGCTGAGCCTGACCAGCACCGCTCACTTGGGTAATACGCTGCCCACGCAACGCTACAAAATAGAGTCATAGCAGATGCTTACAAAGGTTGGCTGAATGGCACCCAGGCCATCTACACTAAAAGCACTCTGATTTCTTTCATCACTTTACGTAAGGATACTGCGATGCACCGGCATATCGAGTGGGACAACCCAGGCAGCGCCAGCGTAGCGGAACACTTTAAAAACGATCCCGACCACATGCCGCCCTACCCCGGCGCCATTCTTTCTGCCCGTTACATGGGTAAAATTGTGCGGGTTAAAGTGGAAGCCTACCGAGAGGAGGAAGCCGTCAGCATTGGCAGCGTTGCGGCCATCCTCGACAAACATGGCCACCGCTTTGAGACGCATCAAACACTCAACATTGGCGACATCGTCCGCCTACCCGACGACAAACGCGCCATGGAACACTGGCAAGAGGATGACGAGGAAACCGATAACGCTTAAGCCCAGCCCTACCACCTACCGCCCAGCGCTGCCTGGGTGGTGTGGTGTTGCCTTCTTGCATATTCAGTATACGCCTCTATCGGCCGGCCCTGTCACTTTAGATAGCGAACACGTATTCCAACTTTTCTGTTTCAGAAAATAGTTGCTGCATGGCGCGACTTGACTGCGTTCATTGCCGCGATGCCATGAGGTAGCTTTATGCGCGCATTTCACGTTTCAGGCGATTTAACATTGTCAGTACAACCGGAGCGCGTAAAATATCGGCCACTTTTTTTGGTTTTATCAATTGTTATGTTATAACTTATTCATTGGCTAGCGAGGACACTCTATGAGTGAGCACATGCATCGCCATAACAAGGAAGGGCCTTGTCATTTTTCGCTGATGTCGTTATCGGTCGCGAAGCGCTTGGGTTTGGTGGCACTGCCGCTATTGGGATTGTGGGGATTAGTGATATGGGCAAGCGGGTGGCCGCTATGAGCGAGCGTTCACTCTCACGCCTGCAACTGCATGATCTACATCTTGCCCAGGGCGGGCGCACGGTGCTTGAGCATGTAGATGGGGACATAAAGCCGGGGGCGATTACCGCGTTAATTGGCGCGAACGGAGCCGGCAAAAGCACTCTAATACAGGCCATTATGGGGGAGTTGCGGCCTATTAGTGGCAACGTGGTGTGCACGGTAGATAAAGCGCGCCGTGCTTGGTTGCCGCAGCAGTTAGCCCTGGATCTTACCTTTCCTATGAGTGTGGAGGAGCTGGTAATGACCGGCAGTTGGCCAAGCCATGGGGCAATGAAAGGCTACTGCGCGGCGCATTATCGCAAAGGTCGCGACATCATGGCGCGCTTGGGCATTTCCCATTTGGCCCATCGCCCGTTGGGAGAGCTTTCCGGTGGCCAGCGCCAGCGTGCGCTGATAGGCCGAACGCTGATGCAGGAAGCAGAGCTTCTGTTACTGGATGAGCCGTTTGCCAACGTGGATAGCGAAACCGTCGATATTTTGATTCGCATTTTGCGCCAAATGGCCGACGAAGGCGTCACCATCATTATTGTACTGCACGACATGGATCACCTGCGCCGCCTGGCCGATGAGGTACTCATGCTTAACGGCGGCCATGGCCGCTGGGTAGCTCCCAGCGTGCTCAATCAGCAGCATGCACCGGCCCAAGTGGTGCCGTTTACTTTAGGAGGGCGTCATGCTGGCACTGCTTGATGCGTGGTTTGTCGCACCGTTTGATTATGGCTTTATGCGCCGAGCGGTTGTCGGTGGTTTAGCACTTTCATTAGCCGCGCCGCCCCTTGGGGTTTTCTTGGTACTGCGGGGCATGAGCCTGATTGGCGACGCTATGGCTCACGCCATTTTGCCTGGGGTGGCCATCGGTTTTTTGTTGGCAGGCTTTTCACTGCCGGTGATGAGCGCTGGCGGTGTTCTGTTCGGTGTGATGGTGGCGCTACTGGCAGGAGCAGTGTCAAAAATGGGTGGGCAGCGGGAAGATGCGGCCATGGCAAGTTTTTTCATCATCTCGCTAGCAGCTGGAGTATTGCTGATCTCTATGGGTGGCAGCAGCGTGGACTTAACCCACGTGCTGTTCGGCTCCATTTTAGCGATTAACTCCACCGCCCTGCTGTTAATTGCCGGCATTAGCACGCTGATTGTCATCACCCTGGCGATTATTTTCCGCGCGCTGGTAGTGGAGTGCTTAGACCCGCTGTTTTTACGTGGGCAGAGCCGGCGTAGTAGCTGGGTTCATAGCATCTTTTTAGGGCTGCTGGTGCTTAACTTAACGGCGGGCTTCCAAACCTTGGGCACCTTAATGGCCGTTGGCTTAATGATGCTACCTGCCACGGCGGCGCGGTTTTGGAGTAAGCGGCTGGAAGGCTTGATCGGTATTGCCGTGGTATTGGCCATGATTGCCAGTACCGGTGGTTTATTACTTTCGTTTCATCTTGATACCCCCTCAGGGCCGAGCATTATTTTGCTGGCAGGGGTGGCGTATTTACTCTCGGCGCTGTTCGGCCGTTATCACAGCTTAGCTGCAAAGCTGCGTCGCAAAACCACGCCTTTGGCGCTGGAGTCGTCGCGCTAACAGGTTTTTCACGCTTTTTCATACGTAGATATTAGATACTTAGGAGCATGCTATGTCGCTTTTCACTTCCTCACGCTGGCTCGTGGGCGTTTCAGCCATGCTGGCCCTGCCTGCCGCCATGGCCAACGAGCGGGTGCAGGTGGTCACTAGCTTCTCTATCTTGGCGGATATAGTCGAAAACGTCGGTGGCGAACACGTTGACGTGACGTCCCTTGTCGGCCCTGACGGCGATGCCCATGTTTTCTCACCAAGCCCGGGAGATGCCCGCGCGCTGGCAGGGGCCGACTTGGTAGTCTTCAACGGCTTGCTGTTTGAGGGCTGGATGGAGCGGCTGATTGACGCCAGCGACTACAGCGGCTCGTTGGTCACCGCCAGCAACGGCATTGCTCCGCGCGCTTTTGCAGCGCACAGCGATGATGACCACGGGCATGACGACCACGAACATGGCGAGGAAGCGCATGGGCATGACGACCATGGACATGGCCACGATGACCACACTGATGATGACCACAGCGACCATGCGCATGGAGATGATGATCCCCACGCGTGGCAGGATCTCCAGCAGGCTAAGGTTTACGTTACCAACATTCGTGATGGCCTAATTGAAGCGGATAGCGCCAATGAGCAGAGCTATCAAGCTAACGCCGAGCGCTACCTGGCAGAGTTAGAGGCGACTGATACCGACATTCGCGAGCTGCTTAGCGAAATCCCGGCGTCTGCCAGCGTGATCACCGGGCATGACTCATTTGGTTACTTCTCTAACGCTTATGGGGTGAACTTCCTCTCGCCGGTTGGTCTTTCTACCGAAGCTGACCCCAGCGGCGCCAGCATGGCGGCCCTGGTGGATGTGATTAAGCAGGAGAACGTGCAGGCGCTGTTCCATGAGAACATGACCAATCAGTCGATCATTGTTCAGCTAGCCGAAGAGACGGGCCTGCCGATTGCGGGCACGCTGTATGCCGACGCACTGGCCAGTGAGGGCGAGGCCAGCACGTACCTAGGCATGATGCGCCACAATGCGCGCGTACTACACGATGCGCTGGCCGAGCCGGGTCATGATGACCACGACCACCATGGTCATGATCATTAAGCCAAAAAGCGAACGACAGAATACCGCCCCAGGGCGGTATTTTTTTGCGTTGCATTTTGCCCCAGGGATGGGGAGACTTGCAGAATATTCACCCCTGCAAAGAGCCAACACCATGCGCCTAAACGCCGATTTTAGCCACTTTGCCTCTATTACTCCGGAGCAGTATCGCTGGGTTGCCTCCCCCAGCGCAGGCGTGGAACGAATGATGCTGGACCGTATTGGCGACGAAGTGGCTCGCGCCACTAGCTTGGTACGCTATGCGCCCAACAGCCAGTTCAGCCGCCATACCCACGACGGAGGGGAAGAAATTTTGGTGCTGGAAGGAGTTTTTGCCGATGAGCATGGCCGCTACCCTGCTGGCAGTTACCTACGCAACCCCATTGGCACGGGACATACGCCACAAATAGGTGAAGAAGGCGCACTTATTCTGGTTAAGTTACACCAGTTTGATGAAAACGATATCTTGCAGCTGGCCGTACCGGCCCACCGACTTCCCTGGCAGCCCGACCGGCGACCCGGTATTCGCTATAAAATGCTGCATACGTACAGTTCAGAACAGTATGGCCCAGAGCGGGTGAGCCTGGAACGATGGAACCCTGACACACAGGTGACGTATCCACCGCTTGCCGGGGGCTTGGAACTGTTTGTGCTGGAGGGCTCTCTATGGAGTGACGGGCAGGAGTATAAAGACGGCAGCTGGTGCCGCTACCCCGTCGGTGCAGCACCTGAGTTGCAAGCGGGTAGCGACGGCGTGCAGCTTTACCTAAAACGCGGACATTTAGCGGCGCCTAGCGCACCCACTCAATCGCAGAACTAGCGTACCAAGCCCACAAACGGTAGCAGCGTTAATAGGGCGATCAGTGCTACAGCAATGACCACCAGTACCACTTGCACCGGGTGAGCGAGAAAGCGCCGCCATAACGTTGGCGCATCGCCCCTAGCCACAGCCTCTTCGTGCTCTTGGCGTGCGTTGGATTGACGGTTTGCTTGGTAGGCCGCCAACGCGGCCTCAGCGGCCTCCCGCTGGGCAGGATTACGCAGCCAAATGGCATCGACCCCCAGGCGGAAAAACCCCGCCTGGGTTTCGTATACATCAAAGCCCTGCTCATCCAGCAGTTGGCGAACTTCCATGGCTTCTTCATCGGTGACATGTCGTAACCGAAACAGCAAATGAGCCATCGTTAGTCGCCCATGGCCGCCATGCGATCAGCCTGAATCACTTCGATCCAGTAGCCGTCCGCATCTTTTACGAAGATGACGTCCTTCATCTTGCCTTGCTCGGCACGTTTAACGAAGGTGACCTCATGTTCGTCAAACCACGCCTGGGCGGCTTCTAAATCCGGCACATGAAAACAGATGTGGCCAAACCCCTGCGGCTCGGCGTTGCCATCATGGTAGGCAAAGTCCTGCTCATTTTCGGTGCCCCAGTTGTGGGTCAGCTCCAGCAGACCCTTCTGGCTAAACGTCCAGGCGGTGCGGGCACGAGTATCTTCCGGCACGCTGTCACTTTCCTCTACGTTGGCTAAGAAGTAGAGTGAGAACTTCATCTCTTCGAAATCCAGCCGACGCAGCACCTGCATGCCAAACACTTTGGAGTAAAATGCCAGGGCACGCTCAGGGTCTTTTACCCGCAGCATGGTGTGGTTTAAGCGAAACCCTTGGGTCTGGGGTGCGGTAGGCGCAACGCCTGGGTGCTGTTCGCCTTTAAACGACATAGGTCTCTCCTGCTGCTGAGTGTGAGAATACAGAGCGCCTTCATGGCGACTATATTTTGACGAAGCAATGGCTTTATATAAGGCTTTAGAGTGCTGAGTATTCACCTACGATAAAGCGCGTAACTGTCTTGAACGATACTTCATGAGGGCAGCGCTTTACGAATTCTAGTCTTTACCAATGGAGTCCGCATGTCACGCGATCGTAATGTATTAGGCGAACCGCTAACGCCTTGCTGTCACTCCCCTAAAACCGGCTTTTACCGCGACGGTTTTTGCCGGGTAGGGGTCGAGGATGCAGGCGTTCACGCAGTATGCGCCATGGTGACCGAGGAGTTTTTGGCGTTTTCACGCGCCCAAGGGAACGACTTAGTCACCCCTCGGCCTGAGTATGCGTTTCCGGGTTTAACGCCCGGTGACCGGTGGTGCCTGTGCGCTCACCGCTGGGCCGAAGCCGCTCAGGTAGGACTTGCGCCCCCGGTGATTCTCTCAAGTACCCATGAGCGCACGCTGGAAATTATTCCGTTGATTAAGCTACAGCAACACGCCTTAGATGCAGTGCGATGACCCTGAAATGGGAAACGGTACTCGCACCACTGGCAATTCTATGCAAACCCTCTACACTTATGCATCAAATGCTTTACAAAAACAGTTGAGCCGCCTCTTAAGCGACTCAGAGCGCTCTTAATGCTTAATGAAGATCGTTTTTACCAAAAAACGCGTTTATCGAAACTAGTTAGCTGCCCCGTAGGCGGGGTCAATCTGGAGCTTGTCATGACTGCAATCGATATGACCCTGGGCGATCACCTGACGCTAAAACAACTATCCTATGCGCTGCAAAATGGCTTTTCACCGATCGTGGAAGTTGAATCAATGGACGGTATTTACAAAGTCCGCTTTCACCACGCAAACGGCGTGTCTGATTTATGCAACAGCGATGGGCACGTCAGCACGTTTTTGGGCACCGGTGAAATACGCGATACTCTCGGGCAATTGGGATTAACTCACGGCGTGCTTACGTTTGCCGACCAGTGCGGCGATGAGATGATTGGTGTGGAAGGCAAAGCAATAACGCCCGATGAAATGCTGACGTATGGCACTCGCATTTCCTTTCGATAATTCCACTGCCAACTTTTTTGGAAAACACTTCCATTCATCTAAGGCTTTACAGACGCAACTAGGCCAAGGATAGTAGTCACCACGACAGGGGCGCCGTTGTAACGGCTGAGAAGCACCCTTTGAACCTGAACCGGATAACACCGGCGTAGGGAGTCGTGGTGTTGCGACGCCACCTCCCTCCCGGGAGGATGCTATGACCCCGCACTCCTTAAACAAGTACCCGCTAAATGAGTCCCCGCTAGGCGATTATCTTGAATCGTTGCGCCGTTCAACACCGCTTGTTCACTGCATCACCAACTATGTGGCTATGAACAGCACGGCTAACGTGCTGCTAGCCGTTGGCGCATCACCTGCCATGCTGCACGCCATTGAAGAAGTCGCCGACTTCACCGCAATCGCGGGCGCCCTTTCTATCAATATTGGCACGATCTCCTCGCCCTGGGCGGAGGCCATGCTAACGGCTGCCAACACCGCCAACCGTCAAGGAATACCGTGGATACTAGACCCGGTTGCCGTAGGTGCCACCCGCTTTCGCCAAACGCTGTGCGCTGAGTTACTCGCTCACCAGCCGACCGTCATTCGTGGTAACGCGTCAGAAATCCTGGCACTGATGGGTTTAGCTGGCCAAGGCCGTGGGGTAGACGCCACCACCTCAACTCAAGACGCGGTTAGCGGCGCCATAGCGCTTGCCCAACGCCATGGCAGCGTAGTGGCGATGACCGGCGAAGAGGACTTTATTACCAACGGTCACCAGCACGTTCGTCTTACAGGCGGCCATCCCCTGATGCCTAAAGTGACGACGCTAGGCTGCGGCCTTAGCGCTTTGGTCGCTGGTTTTGTAGCGTGCAACCGTGAACACCCTTTTGAAGCCAGCATCGCCGCACTCGCCAGCTTTGCGCTGGCGGGCAGCCGAGCGGGAGAGCGGGCAACAGGCCCTGGCAGTTTTCAAGTCGCGCTATTAGATGCGCTGTATCAACTCACCCCCAATGACCTTTCTACCGCTACCCACCTGGAGGCCGTGCATGTCGTTTGATCTCTCGCTTTACTTAGTAACAGACGCCAAGCTTTGCGCCCCTTTTGGCCTAGAGCAGACAGTTGCGGCCGCGGTGCAGGGCGGTGTCACTATCGTGCAGCTACGTGACAAGCACGCCAGCGACGCGCAGATGATTGCCCAGGCGAAACGCCTGAAAACGCTGCTTGCGGGAAGCGGTGTGCCGCTAATTATTAACGACCGCCTTAACGTGGCCATAGAGAGCAACGCTGATGGCCTGCACGTGGGCCAAAGCGATACGGCGGTGCAGGAAGCTCGTCAAGCGCTAGGCCCTAATGCCATCATCGGCCTCTCAATTAACACACTTCCCCAGCTCAAGGCCGTGCCGGTTGAGCTACTGGACTATGTAGGCTTAGGACCTGTCTTTGCCACAGGTAGCAAGCAAGACCACGCTCAACCGATTGGCTTTGATGGACTGGCAGGGTTGGCTGAGATTTGCCCGCTTCCCAGCGTGGCGATTGGTGGTCTAAAGGTGGAACACGCAGCGCGTGTTAAAGCGACAGGAGCTCATGGCCTGGCGGTAATTTCCGCTATTTGCGGTCAACCAGACCCGCGCCAGGCGGCGCAGGCCCTTTCTGAAGCGTGGCACACTCAGGAAGCAGGCATCCCCAGCTGAACGGCGGGAATAGACGCCGCTGGCTTGAGGTCACGCATAAGCAGCGCAAACTCAAGCTGTTCGGGCTGAATGTTCATTCCAGGTACCGGGACGCGAACTCGGTGCCCGGAACCAGGGGCCGCGTGTACGCCTTCACCACGCTGATTTTCAATATGCGCTAACGTAAAGCGACGGTTACCGCCGGGCAGCATTAGCTCCATGCTATCCCCCACTTCAAAGCGGTTTTTAACCTCTATGTCGAGCACTTCCCGTGAGGCATCGTAGTCCAGCACATCGCCGACAAACTGCTGGTGCACACCAATAGAGTTGCCCTGCTCGTAGTTCTGGAATTCATCGTGAACATGGCGCCGGTAAAACCCTTCGGTGTAGCCTCGATTGGCCAGGTTCTCAAGCTCATCCATCAGCCCCATGTTAAAAGGGCGCCCAGCAACCGCGTCATCAATCGCCTGACGGTAGACCTGGGCCGTCCGCGCTACGTAATAGTAGGATTTGGTACGCCCTTCAATTTTTAGCGATGAGACCCCCATCTCCGCTAATCGGCCCACGTGCTGAACAGCGCGCAGGTCTTTCGAGTTCATGATGTACGTGCCGTGCTCATCTTCATAAACAGGCATCAGCTTGCCTGGGCGCGTCACATCTTCAATCAATGCCGACAATTCATCTTCATCCTTCGCCGGAGCGGTCACCCCCTGATTGGCAGGCACCAAATCGCCCGTCTCATCGTGAGCCGCCGCCACCGTGTTGTACTTCCAGCGGCACGCGTTGGTACAGGTCCCTTGATTAGGGTCACGGTGATTAAAATAACCCGATAGCAGGCAGCGGCCTGAATAAGCGATACAGAGCGCTCCATGCACAAAGGTTTCAATTTCAAGGTCCGGGCACTCGTCACGTATCTCGCCAATCTCTTCCAGCGATAGCTCGCGGGATAAAATAATCCGGCGAATGCCCTGGCGCTGCCAAAACTTAGCGGCTGCCCAGTTCACCACGTTGGACTGTACGGAGAGATGGATCTCTTGTTCTGGCCAGCGATCTCGCACCATCATAATCAAGCCGGGATCCGACATAATCAGCGCATCCGGCCGCGCTTCAATCACCGGCTCCATATCCCGCAGGTAGGTTTTTAGCTTGCTGTTATGGGGGGCAATGTTGGACGCCACATAAAACCGCTTACCGCGTGCATGGGCATATTCAATGCCGCGGTGCAGGTTATCAACCTTAAAATCGTTATTGCGCACGCGCAACGAGTAGCGCGGCTGCCCGGCGTACACCGCATCTGCCCCGTAAGCAAAGGCGTAACGCATGTTGTTGAAGGTACCCGCAGGGGAGAGCAATTCAGGGGCTTGCATAAACAGTCACCGTTATCAGGACGATGGCCTGCGCGTCAGTAACGACCTAACGCGAACAGGCTAAAAGGGCCGGATTATAACCAGCCCAAACGTACTGTCTTGCTCAGCTAACGACTTTGCTGATCTGGATCAAAAAGTGGCGAGAACTTGGGCTATTTAAGCGCTCGGACGGCGCTTTAGCGTTGTACGTCGATCATGGTAGGCGATCGCCAACCCACTGCCAATAATCAGCACGCTACCTAACCACACCCACAGATCCGGCAGCTCTCCCCAGAACCACCAGCCCAGCAGAACCGCCCAAAGCATCGCGGTGTAATCAAACGGTGCGGCGATGGCCGCTGGCGCGAAGCGGAACGCCAACGTAATAAACGCAGTGGCGCCAATACCCAGCACCCCGGCTGCTAAAAAACCAAGCCAATGCCAGGGCTGCGGCGTTTGCCACACCCAGGGTAAACTGACCGCCGTAATCACAAAGGGCACTAATGTCATATAGAACACCATTGCCCAAAGGTGCTCTCTGGCACCATAACGACGCGCCGTAATCATCATGAGGGCATAAAAGAAGGCGGCCCCCAAGAGCGTTAGCGTGCCTAACTGGAAAGCATCGCCCCCCGGTCGCACCACAATCAGCACGCCTACAAAACCTACCAGCGAGGCGATCAGCACAGGTGTATCAATACGTTCACCCAGTAGTGGCACCGACAGCAGCGTGACAAAAAGCGGTGCAACAAAGGCGATGGCGGTCGCTTCTGCCAGGGGTAGCAACGTAAGCCCCCAGACGAAAAAGACCATCGTCGCGGTGTAGATAAGCCCTCGGACCAAGTGCACGCCTGGTCGCTTCGTGCCTAACTTTCGTAGCCCACCGGCGAAATAGGCCAGCAACGCAATCAGCGGTAACGACACCAGCGTACGAAAGAAAATGATCTGCAGCGGTGAATGCACTTCACCGAGCCATTTGGAAACAGCATCGCCCGATGCCAAAAAAAAGACGCCTAGGCACATGCAGAGTATGCCTTTTAACGATGTGGTCATTTATGACTCCTCTGTTCATCCACCACGGCCTCACGGCGCGGTAAACCACTAGCCAAAAAAAAGCCCGCCAATGCTGCATTGGCGGGGCAGTATGTCGTCTTGGGACGTTTACAAGCTTGCGTTCACCACCATGCAATCCATGCCTTGGGCCTGCAGTGATTGGCAAGCTTGTCGTGCCCTCCCTTCATCTAATGCCACTACGCGGGCGCGGAATACCGGTGATTGCCCTCCTAACGTATCAATGGCTACTCGGCCACCGACACTCTGGGGCAAACGCTGTGCTGCCTGCTGGGCTAACTGCTCAGCGCGGGATGCCTGACTAAAGGCGCCCACCTGAATACCCCAAACACCACCAGAAGCAGAATTGGATACTTGAGAAGTAGCAGCCATCACCCGTTCTCGCTCAATAAACGCCTGTAACGGGTCTGGGTCTGCCACAACGGCAGGTTGCGAGGGCTGCTCTAACGAGCGAGCGAGCTGCTCTTCTACCGCGACTGCTGACGTGCGCGCAGGGGATAGCGTGGTTGTTACGTTGGCAAGCATGGGTTGGCTGGGCATGGCGGGCGGGGTGAGCGGCTGCCCTCTTCCTGGAAACGCCATAAACTCACGTGAAAAATTAGTATTCGCTAACCATGTGCGCTCGTCGCGCAGCGCTGCACGGCTAAAGCTACGATCCAATAAATTGGCCATATGGGTATCACGGGAAGCGCCGGAAAACCCGCCCATCACAACGCCCACCAAGCGCCGATCATTATGTACCGCCGTTGTGGCAACATTAAAACCTGAAGCACGAATAAAGCCCGTTTTAAGCCCATCGGCCCCCGGGTAGTTCCGCACTAATCGATTATGGCTGGTATGACGCGTGCCTCGGTAAGTGAACTCTTGGAGACCAAAATAGTGGTAGTACTGTGGAAAGTCTTGCATCACACGTACCGACAGTATCAGCATATCCCGCGCGGTAGTCACCTGCTGGTCGTCTGGCAGACCTGAGGCATTACGAAAAGTCGTCGAATTCATACCCAGCTCGCGGGCTTTTGCCGTCATCAAGTGACTAAACCGCTGCTCACTACCACCAAGCGCTTCGGCAACAACCACTGCGACATCATTCGCTGAACGTACCGCTAACGCGCGAATCGCGGTGTCCACAGGAATCGAACTACCTGCCGCCAACCAAAGCTTAGTAGCCGGCATTGCAGACGCCTGCGCAGAAACAGGTAAGGCTTGGTTGAGGCTAAGCTCACCCTTTTCCAATGCTTCAAACGTCAGATACAGCGTCATCATTTTAGTCAGCGAGGCAGGATAGCGTCTTTTGTCGGCATTTTCCGCATACAACACTTCACCGTTTTCAAGATCCACCACAATGCCGGCATAACGTGGATTGGCGTGCGCCTGCGTAAACGCCCCCAGCACCAGTAAAGAGAGCGTGAGCGGCACCCACCATAGCGCCACTGCCCTTGCGTATATTCCCATTGTGGCCATACATGCCCCTTGCTTTTTAGACGTATGCGAACACTCAATAGCAGCTTAATCATCGATAAAAAAGACTAGCACGAGCGCCTCATAAATTAACGCTTATAAAGAGTATATAGGTTAACTATAAAACAGCGGGCATAAAAAAACCGACCCAGCTGGGTCGGTTTTCATTTTGCGTGAAAAAAAGTGCAAGCGTTACTCTGCAGCAGCTTCTTCTTCAGCAATCGGACGGTCAACTAACTCAACGTATGCCATAGGCGCGTTGTCGCCGGTGCGGAAACCGCACTTGAGAATACGGATGTAACCACCCGGACGCTCGGCGTAACGCGGACCTAACTCGTTGAACAATTTACCGACAGCTTCTTTAGAACGCGTACGGGAAAATGCCAAACGACGGTTAGCAACGCTATCCTGCTTAGCTAAAGTAATCAGCGGCTCGATAACGCGACGCAGTTCTTTAGCCTTAGGCAGGGTTGTCTTGATAACTTCATGTTCGACCAGCGAGACAGACATGTTCTTGAACATGGCCTGACGATGCGAGCTGGTACGATTCAGATGACGACCACTCTTACGATGACGCATGGTTGTAATTCCTTACCAAACTGGGACTCAAGTCGACGCTTACGCGGAGGCTTTATCGTCCTTCAGGCTAGCGGGTGGCCAATTTTCCAACCGCATACCAAGGGACAGACCGCGCGCCGCCAATACATCTTTGATTTCATTCAAAGACTTTTTACCGAGGTTCGGGGTCTTCAACAGCTCAACTTCTGTGCGCTGAATCAGATCACCGATGTAGTAAATATTCTCGGCTTTAAGGCAGTTAGCGCTGCGTACGGTCAACTCAAGATCGTCTACGGGGCGCAATAGGATCGGATCAACGTGATCCTCTTCCTCTTCGACTTCCTGCTCTTTATCAGCTTCCAGGTCGACGAAGGCGGCCAGCTGCTCTTGCAGAATGGTCGCACTGCGACGGATAGCCTCTTCCGGATCCAGGGTACCGTCCGTTTCCAAATCGATAATTAGCTTATCGAGGTCGGTGCGCTGCTCAACGCGAGCGGCTTCAACCGAATAAGAAACACGACGGACAGGGCTGAAGGTAGCATCCAGCTGCAGGCGGCCAATGGCACGCGTCTCTTCATCAGAGCCACGCGCGTCAGCCGGTTCGTAACCACGACCCAGCGCGACCTTAAGCTGAATTTTCAGCTCGGCACCTTCATTAACATGCGCAATGATATGGTCCGGGTTGACGATTTCGACGCTATGATCAAGCGCAATGTCGCCAGCGGTGACGACGGCTGGGCCCTGCTTGTTCAGCGAGAGCACCGCCTCATCGCGGCTGTGCATCTTGATCGCAACATCTTTCAAGTTCAGGAGGATTTCGATGACATCTTCCTGCACCCCTTCGAGCGCACTGTACTCGTGCTCTACACCGGCAATTTCAGCCTCTACCACGGCAGCGCCGGGCATGGATGATAGCAGAATGCGACGAAGTGCATTCCCCAGGGTGTGACCAAAGCCGCGCTCGAACGGTTCGAGAACGATCTTGGCATGATGTGCGCTGATTTCTTCGACCTTGATGTCGCGAGGACGAAGAAACTCTGTCACTGAACGCTGCATATGAACACCTTTCTTCAGGCTGCCAAACGGATACTGAGTACTCTAAAGTATGATACTCAAGAGCATCTGGGCGGTTAGCATTGCTATCCCGCCCAGGCCTCAAGAAGCAGAAATTAAAATCAAACTGCTTACTTGGAGTACAGCTCGACGATCAGGTTTTCGTTGATGTCGGCAGTCAGGTCACCGCGTTCAGGCAGAGCCTTGAAAGTGCCTTCCATCTTCTTGGCGTCGATTTCGATCCAAGCGATGTCGCCACGGTTGGCCGCGATGGTCAACGCGAGTTGAATACGCGCTTGGTTCTTCGCCTTTTCGCGAACAGAAACAACGTCACCCGGCTTCACTTGGTAGGAAGCTACGTTAACGGTGCGGCCATTCACAGAAATCGCCTTGTGGCTGACCAGCTGACGCGCTTCAGAGCGAGTCGAGCCAAAGCCCATGCGGTAGACGACGTTATCCAGTCGGGATTCAAGCAGCTGCAACAGTACCTCACCCGTCGCGCCTTTCAGGCGGGCGGCTTCTTTGTAGTAGTTGCGGAACTGCTTTTCGAGTACGCCATACATACGGCGTACTTTCTGCTTCTCGCGAAGCTGCAAGCCGTAGTCGGAAAGACGCTGACGACGCTGGCCGTGTACACCCGGGATCTGCTCGGATTTACACTTTTTCTCGAAGGGAGTCACGCCACTCTTCAGGAAGAGGTCGGTGCCTTCGCGACGAGACAATTTACACTTAGGTCCAATATAACGAGCCATGAATCTGTCTCCTTAAACGCGGCGTTTCTTAGGCGGACGGCAGCCATTATGGGGAATGGGCGTCGCGTCTACGATGCTTTGCACGCGGAAGCCGGCGGCATTCAGAGCGCGCACGGCGGATTCACGGCCGGGACCGGGGCCTTTGACCAGCACGTCTACGTTTTTCACACCATACTCGGCTGCAGCAGTTGCTGCACGCTCACTTGCCACTTGAGCAGCGAACGGGGTGCTCTTGCGAGAACCACGAAAACCCGAACCACCGGCTGTCGCCCAAGAAAGAGCGTTGCCCTGGCGGTCTGTGATCGTCACGATCGTGTTGTTAAAAGAGGCATGGATGTGCGCTACGGCGTCCACTACCTGCTTTTTAACCTTTTTACGGTTACTACGCGGGTTAGCCATGTTGATGTCTATTCCTGTCTTAACGTCAGCTCTCTATTAAAGAGCCTGCGTGTTATTTGCGGATCGGCTTACGCGGGCCCTTACGGGTACGCGCGTTAGTCTTGGTCCGCTGACCACGCAGCGGAAGACTACGACGATGACGCAGACCACGGTAGCAGCCTAAGTCCATGAGACGCTTAATGTTCAGCGTAACATCACGACGAAGGTCGCCTTCTACGGTGTACTTACCAACTTCAGAACGCAGGGTATCCAGCTCTTCGCTAGACAGCTCCTGGATCTTGGTAGTAGGCGCGATACCAGCAGCGGCACAAACGTGCTGCGCGCGAGTACGGCCAATCCCGAAGATATAGGTCAGCGAGATCGCCGCATGCTTGTTGTCCGGGATATTGACGCCTGCAATACGGGCCATCAGCTTACTCCGAAATTTGAGCGGCTTGCTCGTTTATTCATCTACAAAAGGCGCAATAGCATACCCCTTTATGAGCCTATAGGCAAGGGGTATGCTTACGCCCGCTTAAAACAACCCAGGATTAACCCTGGCGTTGCTTGTGCCGCGGTTCGATGCAAATAACGCGAACAGCGCCATTGCGACGAATGATCTTACAGTTACGGCACATCTTCTTTACGGAAGCTCGAACTTTCATCGTTCTTTCTCCAAAAACGGCTCGCGGCACGCCAATCAGTAAGGCGACGCCTTAGCGCATTATGCCGCCGCTACCGTAGCCTTTCAGGTTGGACTTCTTCATCACCGAGTCATATTGATGCGACATGAGATGCGACTGCACCTGAGCCATGAAGTCCATGATGACCACAACTACAATCAGTAACGATGTTCCGCCAAAGAAAAATGGCACATTCCACGCTACGATCAAGAACTGAGGCATCAAGGAAACCGCAGTGATATACAAGGCACCGAACAAAGTAAGACGAGTCATTACTTTATCGATATAGCGAGCGGTCTGCTCGCCGGGGCGAATGCCCGGCAGGAAGGCGCCTGACTTTTTAAGATTGTCAGCCACATCCTTGGGATTGAAGACCAGCGCTGTGTAAAAGAAGCAGAAGAATACCACTGCCGCCGCGAAAAGCAAGATGTAAAGCGGTTGGCCAGGGCCTAACGCTTGTGATGCACGCTGTAACCACTCCATCCCTTCACCAGCACCCACCCACTGACCGATTGACGCCGGAAAGAGGAGAATACTAGAAGCAAAAATTGCCGGAATAACACCGGCCATATTCACTTTCAGGGGCAGGTAGCTACTTTGGCCTGCATACATCTTATTGCCCACCTGACGCCGTGGATAATTCACTTTCAAGCGACGTTGGCCGCGCTCAATGAATACCACAAACGCTACGGTCGCAATACCTAGCACTGACAGCGCTAACAGCGGGAGAACATTCCAGGCCCCTTCGTTGCGAGCAAGTTCAAACGCTTGCCCCACGGCACTGGGCAGCCCAGCGACGATCCCCGCGAAGATCAGCAGCGAAATACCGTTGCCGATGCCCTTCTCGGTGATCTGCTCACCTAGCCACATCATAAACACTGCGCCCGACACAAACGTGACGATAGCGGTGAAATAGAAGCTGAAGTCAGCGCTGTACGCGATGCCTTGGCTAGCCAGGCCGACGGACATGCCGGTAGCCTGGACAAATGCCAGTATCACCGTGCCGTAGCGGGTGTACTGGCTGATCTTGCGGCGGCCAGCCTCGCCCTCTTTCTTGAGCTGTTCAAGATGAGGGGAGACCGCGGTCATGAGCTGCATGATAATCGACGCCGAAATATAAGGCATAATGCCCAAGGCGAGGACGCTCATGCGCTCCAGGGCGCCACCAGAGAACATGTTAAACATGCCCAAGATGGTGCCCTGTTGCTCCCTAAACAAGGCAGCAAGCTGGTCAGGATTGATACCGGGAACGGGAATGTGGGCACCAATACGGTACACCACGATGGCGAGGAGCACGAAGCGCAAACGCGCCCACAGTTCACTCAGACCGCTGCCCATCGCCGGCATATTTCCTGACTTGGCCATTTAGTCCTCTACCTTGCCGCCGGCGGCTTCGATCGCTTCACGGGCACCTTTGGTGACCTTGATTCCACGAACGGTAACCGCCTTTTTCAGTTCGCCGGAAAGGATGATCTTCGCATGAAGCGTTGCATCCTTTAGCACGTTGGCTTGCTTTAATGTTTCCATAGTGACTTCGTCACCGGCAACTTTAGCAAGTTCAGCCAGACGTACTTCTTCAGATACCATTGATTTAGCGGACGTAAAGCCAAACTTCGGCAAACGGCGCTGCAACGGCATCTGACCGCCTTCGAAACCAGGCTTGACGCTGCCGCCACTGCGTGATTTCTGGCCTTTGTGGCCACGGCCACCGGTCTTACCAAGACCGGAACCGATACCACGACCAACGCGCTTCTCAGCGTGTTTGGAGCCCGGTGCCGGACTCAGGGTATTGAGTTTCATGGATTACTCTCCCTCAACGCGCACAAGGTAATTAACCTTGTGAATCATGCCGCGTACGGCAGGGGTGTCTTCCAGTTCAACCGAGTGACCGATGCGACGCAAACCCAGGCCCTTCATAGTAGCCTTGTGCTTGGGCAAAACGCCGATGGTGCTGCGGATCTGGGTAACCTTGATCGTTGCTGCCATGGTGCCTTACCCCGTGATCGCTTCGACAGACAGACCGCGCTTAGCGGCGATGTCTTCCGGTGCTTGCATGGCGGAGAGACCTTTGACAGTCGCTCGAACCACGTTAACCGGGTTGGTGGAACCGTAGCACTTGGCCAGTACATCGTGGACACCAGCAAGCTCTAGTACAGAGCGCATAGCACCACCAGCGATGATTCCGGTACCTTCAGAAGCCGGCTGCATGTAAACCTTAGAAGCACCGTGACGGGCTTTCACCGGATACTGCAGCGTGTGGCCAGCAAGGTTGACCTTGACCATGTTGCGACGAGCTTGATCCATCGCTTTCTGAATCGCGACCGGCACTTCACGCGCCTTGCCACGACCAAAACCGACACGACCTTTACCATCACCAACGACGGTCAGTGCGGTGAAGCCGAAAATACGACCACCCTTGACCACCTTGGCGACGCGGTTGACCTGCACTAACTTCTCTTGCAGATCACCGCTTTGCTGTTCGTTCTTCGCCATCGTAAAACCCTTTAGAATTCCAGGCCGCCTTCACGAGCGGCGTCGGCCAGAGCCTTAACGCGACCGTGATACTTAAAGCCAGCACGATCGAAGGCCACCTGGGTGATGCCTGCTTCTTTAGCGCGTTCGGCAATCAGCGCACCGACCTTAGAGGCCGCGTCTGAATTACCGGTCGCACCCTCACGCAGTGCTTTGTCCAGCGTAGATGCGCTGGCCAACACTTTGCCACCATCCGGCGAGATAATCTGCGCATAGATGTGACGCGGGGTACGGTTGACGCACAGGCGATACACGCCCAGCTCGCGGATCTTGGCGCGAGCGCGGCGGGCACGACGGAGACGAGATTCTTTCTTCGCGTTCATAACCCTGCCTTACTTCTTCTTGGCTTCTTTGCGACGCACCTGCTCGTCGGCGTACCGTACACCTTTGCCTTTATACGGCTCTGGCGGACGGAAGGCGCGGATTTCCGCGGCGCACTGGCCGAGCATCTGCTTGTCCGCGCTTTTCAGCACGATCACGGTGTTTTTCGGCGTTTCCGCTGAGACACCCTTAGGCAGTTCATAGTCGACCGGGTGCGAGAAGCCCAGTGAAAGATTGAGCGTCTGGCCCTTAGCTTGGGCACGATAACCGACGCCTACAATTTCGAGAGTTTTTGTGAAACCCTCAGATACGCCCGTTACCAGGTTCTGAACCAAGGCGCGGGTAGTACCGGCCATTGCCCAGCTCTTGGCAGACTCACTCGGGGCGAAGGTCAGCTGGCCATCTTCTTGACCAATCACCACATCCTGGTGAATGGTCATAGATAGCGTGCCTTGGCCGCCTTTGGCGGTCAGCTGACCAGCGTCGATTTTAATCTCGACACCGGCAGGCACTTTAACCGGATATTTCGCTATGCGGGACATTCCAGCCTCCTAGAATACGGTGCAGATGACTTCGCCACCGACGCCTGCTTGGCGCGCGGCACGATCGGTCATGACACCATTAGAGGTGGTGACAATCGCGATACCCAGACCATCGGCGACCTTAGGCAGGTTGTCCTTGCCCTTGTACTGGCGCAGAGACGGCTTGGAAACCCGCTGAATGTGCTCAATTACCGGCTTACCCTCAAAATATTTGAGCGTAATGGTAAGCTCGGGCTTAACGCCTTCAGCCACCGTAAAGTCGGCAATGTAGCCTTCTTGCTTTAGCACTCGGGCCACTTCAACTTTCAGCTTGGAGGACGGCATGGTAGCCGTCTCCTTGGTGGCCATCTGCGCATTGCGGATACGGGTAAACATATCCGCCAGAGTGTCTTGCATGCTCATTTAATGTGCGCTCCTGATGATTCTACGTGGCGTTACCAGCTGGACTTTTTCAGACCAGGGACGTCGCCACGCATGGCGGCTTCACGCAGCTTGTTACGGCCGAGGCCGAACTTGTTGTAAAAACCGTGCGGACGGCCAGTCACGCGGCAGCGGTTACGCTGACGCACCGGGCTTGAGTCGCGCGGCAGTTGCTGCAGCTTCAGCGTCGCCTCGAAACGATCTTCTTCAGAAGCGTTCACGTCCGAGATGATTTTCTTGAGCTCTGCGCGCTTAGCCGCATACTTCTCGACTAGCTGAGTACGCTTGAGCTCGCGCTCTATCATACTTTTCTTAGCCATGATCCAACCCTTATTTCTTGAACGGGAAGTTCAGCGCCGCTAGCAGCGCACGACCTTCCTCGTCGGTGTTGGCGGTAGTAGTGATAGTGACGTCCAGCCCCCGAACGCGATCGATCTTATCATACTCGATCTCCGGGAAGATGATCTGCTCACGCACACCCATAGAGTAATTGCCGCGACCGTCGAAGGACTTCGGGTTGAGACCACGGAAGTCACGCACGCGGGGAATCGCGATGTAAACCAAGCGGTCTAGGAAGTCCCACATACGCTCAGCGCGCAGTGTTACTTTAATACCGATCGGCCAACCTTCGCGCACCTTGAAGCCCGCGATGGACTTGCGTGCCTTGGTCACCAGCGGCTTTTGACCGGAGAGCTTCTCCATGTCGCCGATGGCATTGTCGATCAGTTTTTTATCGCTGACCGCTTCGCCGATACCCATGTTCAGAGTCACTTTCGTGATCCGGGGTACCTGCATTACGTTGGCGTAGCTGAACTGCTCTTTGAGCTGCGCTACTACCTCGTTTTGATAACGTTCTTTCAAGTTCGCCATTGTGCTACCCGACTCGCGTTAGGCGTCGATCTGCGTCTGCGTCGACTTGTAGATACGTACCTTGGTACCGTCTTCCTTAACTTGGAAGCCGACGCGATCCGCCTTACCGGTCTCCGAATTGAAGATCGCTACGTTGGACGCGTGAATCGGAGCCTCACGCTCGACGATACCGCCCTGATTACCCGCCATGGGATTTGGCTTGGTGTGACGCTTAATCATGTTCACACCGGACACCAAGAAACGGTTTTCTAATACCCGCTTAACGGTGCCACGCTTGCCTTTATCCTTCCCGGCGATGACGATGACTTCATCGTCACGTTTGATCTTTTGCATATCCGCCTCGCTCCTTACAGCACTTCAGGCGCTAGGGAAATGATCTTCATAAACTTCTCGTTACGAAGTTCACGAGTAACCGGCCCGAAGATACGCGTGCCGATCGGCTGTTCGTTGGTATTATTCAACAAAACTGCCGCATTTCCATCGAAACGGATCAGCGAACCGTCACTACGACGGACGCCACTACGGGTCCGAACAACGACCGCTTTCAGTACTTGGCCTTTTTTGACCTTACCGCGCGGAATCGCTTCTTTCACCGTTACTTTAATGACATCACCAACGCGGGCGTAGCGACGGTGTGAACCGCCTAGCACCTTGATGCATTGCACCCGGCGCGCTCCGCTGTTGTCGGCGACATCCAGCATTGTCTGAGTCTGAATCATCGGTTTTCTCCAAACCTAATCTGACTGCACTGGTTGGACAGACCTAGGGATTAACCCTTGGCCTGCTCGACCACCTCGACCAGCGTCCAGGCTTTCTTCTTGGAAAGCGGACGGCACTCCTGAATGGAAACCGTATCGCCTGCCTTAGCCTGGTTCGCCTCATCATGGGCGTGCAGCTTGGTGGAGCGCTTAACGTATTTTCCGTAGATCGGGTGACGCTCACGACGCTCGATCATAACGACGATGGATTTATCCATCTTGTCGCTCACCACCTTGCCGGTGAGCGTACGTGCTTTCTTTTCTTCGGCCATCTCAATCACCTGCCTTCTCGTTGAGCATAGTCTTCACGCGGGCGATATCCCGACGGACCTGCTTGAGCAGATGAGTCTGGCTCAGTTGGCCAGTGGCCTTCTGCATGCGCAGGTTGAACTGCTCGCGGAGGAGCTCGAGGAGCTGCTCTTGGAGCTCTCCTACGGACTTTTCACGAATTTCCTGGGCTTTCATCACATCACCGTCCGTTTTGCAAAGGTGGTGGACAGGGGCATCTTTTGGGCGGCCAGCTCAAATGCTTCACGGGCCAGCTCTTCGGATACACCTTCAATTTCATACAGGACCCGACCCGGTTGGATCTGGGCTACCCAGTACTCAACAGAACCTTTACCTTTACCCATACGAACTTCGAGCGGTTTTTTGGAAATCGGCTTATCAGGGAAGACGCGGATCCAAATCTTACCGCCACGCTTAACGTGACGTGTGATCGCACGACGGCCGGCTTCGATCTGGCGCGCAGTGATGCGGCCACGACCGGTTGCTTTGAGACCGTACTCCCCGAAGCTGATCTTGCTTCCGCGATGTGCTAGGCCACGGTTGCGGCCTTTCATCATCTTACGGAATTTCATACGCTTGGGCTGTAACATCGACTCGCTCTCCCCTTACCTGGAACCTTTCTTCTTGGGCGCGTTGCCGGCAGGCTGTTGTTGCTTAGCCTTGGCACGAACTTCCTCGATACCGCCGAGGATTTCACCCTTGAAGATCCACACTTTGACGCCGATAACGCCGTAGGTGGTGTGAGCTTCGTAAGTGGCGTAGTCGATATCCGCACGCAACGTGTGCAACGGAACGCGACCTTCGCGGTACCATTCGGTACGTGCGATTTCAGCACCACCCAGACGACCTGACAGCTGAATCTTGATGCCGCCAGCGCCAAGACGCATTGCGTTCTGTACCGCGCGCTTCATAGCACGACGGAACATGACGCGACGCTCAAGCTGGCCCGCTACGTTAGCAGCAACTAGCTTGGCATCCAGCTCCGGCTTGCGAACTTCTTCAATGTTCACATGAACCGGAACACCCATCATCTCGGCGAGATCACGACGCAGACGGTCGACATCTTCACCTTTCTTACCAATCACGATACCCGGACGGGCAGTGTGAATGGTGATGCGGGCATTATTTGCCGGACGCTCGATGTGAATGCGGCTTACGGAAGCGTTTTTCAGACGCTCTTCCAGGAAGCTGCGCACTTCGAGATCGTTATTGAGCTTATCGGCATAGGCGCCGCGCTCGGCATACCAGACAGAAGCATGGTCTTTGACGATGCCCAGTCGAATGCCTGTTGGATTGACTTTCTGACCCATCTGGTCGACTCCTACTTCTCGGCTACCTTGACGGTGATGTGACAGGTGCGCTTCAAGATACGATCCGCACGCCCTTTGGCACGCGGCTTGATACGCTTGAGCGTCATGCCCTCATCGACGCAGATGGTCGAGACACGCAGCTCGTCGATATCCATGCCGTTATTTTCTTCCGCGTTTGCAATGGCGGACTGCAGCACTTTTTTGACCAATTGAGCAGCCTTCTTCGGTGAGAAGGTCAGCAGGTCGAGTGCTTCGGCGACCGGTTTACCGCGCACCTGGTCAGCCACCAAACGGGCCTTCTGGGCGGATAAACGAGCGCCACGCAGCTTAGCTGTGACTTCCATCTCTCAATCCTCTCTGGCTTACCGTTTGGCTTTCTTGTCCGCCACATGCCCGCGATATGTACGGGTAGCAGCGAATTCGCCCAATTTGTGACCAACCATTTCCTCGGAAACATGCACCGGGACGTGTTGGCGACCATTATGGACCGCGATAGTGAGGCCTACCATGTTTGGCAGGATCATCGAACGACGCGACCAAGTCTTGATCGGTTTGCGATCGTTCTTCTCCACTGCAGCCTCTACCTTCTTCAAAAGATGAAGGTCAATGAAGGGACCTTTCTTTAGTGAACGTGGCACAGCCGTTACCTCTTAATGTCTTGGCAATTTAGATTAACGCGTCTTATTACGACGACGAATAATCAGCTTGTCGGTGCGCTTGTTCTTACGCGTCTTATAACCCTTAGTCGGCACACCCCATGGGGTAACCGGGTTACGACCACCACTGGTGCGGCCTTCGCCACCACCGTGCGGGTGATCGACTGGGTTCATCGCGACACCGCGAACAGTCGGACGCACGCCTCTCCAGCGCTTCGCACCGGCCTTGCCAAGTTGACGCAGGCTGTGCTCAGAGTTGCTCACCTCACCCAAGGTCGCGCGGCACTCAGCCAACACTTTACGCATTTCACCAGAGCGAAGACGTAGTGTGGCGTAGTTACCTTCACGAGCAACCAGCTGGGCGCTTGTACCGGCACTGCGTGCAATTTGCGCGCCTTTACCCGGCTTCAGTTCGATACCGTGAACGGTAGAACCAAGCGGGATATTACGCAGCGGCAATGCATTGCCTTTTTTAATGGGCGCGTTAACACCAGATTCCAGCACGTCACCCGCGCTGACACCTTTCGGTGCAATGATGTAACGACGCTCGCCATCGGCGTACTTCAACAGTGCAATGTGTGCACTGCGGTTCGGATCGTGCTCCAGACGCTCAACAGTGGCAGGAACGCCATCTTTGGTGCGTTTGAAGTCGATCAACCGATAGTGATGACGGTGACCACCGCCCACGTGGCGGGTGGTGATGCGACCGTTATTATTACGGCCACCGGACTTGGACTGCTTTTCCAAAAGCGGTGCATAAGCACGGCCTTTGAACAGTTCCTCACCAACGATCTTAACGACGTGGCGACGACCGGCGGATGTGGGTTTGGTCTTGACGATTGCCATTATCCGTACTCCTGCCCTTATTCGGCGCCAGAGAAGTCTTCGAGCGTTTCACCCGCAGCCAGGGTCACATACGCTTTGCGGTAACCCTTACGCAGGCCAACGCCGTGAGCAGTACGCTTGGTTTTACCCTTGACGTTCAACACCTGAACGCCACCGACCTTCTTGCCGAACAGTGCTTCAACGGCCTTCTTGATCTCGGGCTTGGTAGCATCAGATGCCACCTTGAAAACGTACTGGTTACGCTCTGCTGCCATCGCGGCCTTTTCGGTCACGTGCGGTCCAAGCAGAACCTTGAATACGCGTTCCTGGTTCATGCCAGCTTCTCCTCGAATTTACGCAGGGCGGAGACGGTAACCAGAACCTTATCAAAGGCTACCAGGCTTACCGGATCAGCTGCCGCGACATCCACCACGTCAACGTGGGGAAGGTTGCGTGCGGCCAAATAGAGCTTTTCGTCCATGTCTTCAGTGACGATCAACACTTTCTCAAGGTTGAGCTCTTTCAGCTTGGCAGCGACCTGCTTGGTCTTCGGCGCTTCTACGCTGAACTCTTCAACAGCGACTAAGCGCTCTTGACGAATCAGTTCGGACAGGATGGAACGCATCGCCGCGCGGTACATTTTGCGGTTAACTTTCTGCGAGTGGTCCTGAGGACGCGCTGCGAAAGTTACGCCGCCGCTGCGCCATAGCGGGGAGCGAATGGTACCGGCACGTGCACGACCGGTGCCCTTCTGACGCCATGGCTTCTTACCACCACCACGTACGTCGGAACGGTTCTTTTGAGCGCGAGTACCTTGACGACCACCAGCCAAATAGGCAGTGACGACCTGGTGAACCAGCGCTTCGTTGAATTCTTTGCCAAAAGTGGCGTCGGCTACTTCAACGGTACCCGTGCCTGCAGCAAGATTCAGATTCATTGGTAATTATCCCCTTCAGCCAGCTTTCACGGCGCTGCGAACGATAACATCGCTACCGGTCGCGCCCGGAACAGCACCTTTGATCAGCAGCAGGTTACGCTCGGCGTCGACACGGACGATCTCAAGGCTCTGTACGGTGCAGCGGGCGTTACCCATCTGACCGGCCATTTTTTTGCCTTTAAATACGCGACCCGGTGTCTGACACATGCCGATAGAACCCGGCGCGCGGTGCGACAAGGAATTACCATGCGTCATGTCTTGGGTACGGAAGTTCCAGCGCTTAACAGCACCCTGGAAGCCTTTACCCTTAGAGGTGCCGGTCACGTCGATCATTTGACCAGCTTCGAAGAGGGATACGGTGAGTTCGCCACCCACTTCAGGAACTTCTTCGCCTTCTGCAAGACGGAACTCCATCAGCGAACGACCAGCCTCAACACCCGCCTTGGCAAACTGACCCGCTTGCGCTTTGGTGAGGTGCTTGGCTTTACGAGAACCTGTTGTCACCTGAACCGCTGCATAACCGTCAGACTCAAGGGTCTTAACGCGTGTCACACGGTTAGGATCAACTTCAATAACGGTCACGGGCACAGAAGCGCCGTCTTCGGTAAAGACACGGGTCATCCCGGCCTTTTTACCGACTAAACCGATAGTCATACTCAGTCTCCTATAGTGTACGGGGCTATCACCCGCTATGGCTGCCCTTTCCAGAGCATTCCACTAGCACATTGTGTGGCGCCTCACGGCGCGGCGGCTGCTGCTCACAATTATTGGGTGAGCGCTGGGCCGCGAAGTGACTAGTGTAATTAGTCGAGCTTGATTTGCACGTCTACGCCAGCGGCGAGGTCGAGCTTCATCAGCGCATCAACAGTTTTTTCAGTTGGCTCAACAATGTCGAGCACACGCTTGTGAGTACGAATCTCATACTGATCACGCGCATCTTTATTGACGTGCGGTGAAATCAGGATGGTATAGCGCTCGCGGTTGGTCGGCAGCGGGATGGGACCACGAACCTGAGCACCAGTACGCTTAGCGGTTTCAACGATTTCCGCTGTGGACTGATCAATCAGGCGATGGTCGAACGCTTTCAACCGAATGCGAATCTTTTGGTTCTGCATTTGCCCTAAACTCCAATGGATGTCGACGGCGCGAGCCGTCTACCCACGCATTCAAAGGATGCGCATTATAGGCACGCCAAAAGCCCATGTCAAACATTTGCTATTGGTGCGCAGAAAAGGGGGCTCGCAAGAGCCCCCTTGATCAACCAATCAAGCAAGCTTACTTGATGATTTTTGCAACAACGCCAGCACCAACGGTACGACCACCTTCGCGAATAGCGAAGCGCAGACCGTCGTCCATAGCGATCGGAGCGATCAGGGTAACAACCATTTTCACGTTGTCGCCCGGCATAACCATCTCAACGCCTTCCGGCAGTTCACACGTACCGGTTACGTCGGTGGTACGGAAGTAGAACTGAGGACGGTAGCCCTTGAAGAAAGGCGTGTGACGACCACCTTCTTCTTTGGACAGTACGTAAACTTCTGCTTCAAACGTGGTGTGCGGGTTGATGGTGCCCGGCTTGGCCAGTACCTGACCACGCTCGACGTCATCACGCTTAGTACCACGCAGCAGGGCGCCAACGTTCTCACCCGCACGACCTTCGTCGAGCAGCTTACGGAACATTTCAACACCGGTAACGATGGTTTTAGTGGTGTCGCGGATACCCACGATTTCCACTTCTTCACCGGCTTTAACGATGCCGCGCTCTACACGACCGGTAACAACAGTACCGCGGCCAGAGATAGAGAACACGTCTTCGATCGGCATCAGGAACGGCTGGTCGATAGCGCGCTCCGGCTCAGGAATGTACTCGTCCAGAGCTTTAATCAGGTTAGCTACCGCAGTAGTACCCATGCCGTTCTCGTCTTCACCGTTCAGCGCCATCAGGGCAGAACCAGTGATGATCGGCGTGTCGTCACCCGGGAAGTCATACTCGTCGAGAAGTTCGCGAACTTCCATTTCGACCAGCTCAAGCAGCTCTTCGTCATCGACCATGTCCGCTTTGTTCAGGAACACAACGATGAACGGAACGCCAACCTGACGAGACAGCAGGATGTGCTCGCGGGTTTGCGGCATCGGGCCGTCAGCGGCAGAACATACCAGGATTGCGCCGTCCATCTGCGCAGCACCGGTGATCATGTTCTTGACGTAGTCAGCGTGTCCTGGGCAGTCAACGTGCGCGTAGTGGCGCTCTTCAGACTGGTACTCAACGTGAGACGTTGCGATAGTAATACCGCGCTCACGCTCTTCAGGAGCGTTGTCAATGGTGTCGAACTCGCGCCAGTCACCGCCGAATACTTCGGCAGATACGCGGGTCAGGGCCGCTGTCAGAGTCGTTTTACCGTGGTCGACGTGACCAATGGTGCCGACGTTGACGTGCGGTTTGGAACGTTCAAATTTTTCCTTAGCCACTGCTATAACCTCTTTACGTTAGCTAACGGTTAACCGTTTTGGTTGATGACGGCTTCTACGACGCTGGAGGGCGCCTCGTCGTACTTCGCGAACTCCATAGAGTAGCTCGCACGGCCCTGGGACTGAGAGCGCAGATCGGTTGCATAACCGAACATCTCACCCAGCGGCACCGTTGCGCGGATGACTTTACCAGAAGAAGAGTCATCCATGCCCTGCACCAGACCGCGACGACGGTTCAGGTCACCCATGACGTCACCCATAAACTCTTCGGGGGTCACGACCTCGACCTTCATCACCGGTTCCAGCAGCACGGCCTTGGCCTTCCTGGCACCTTCTTTAACCGCCATGGAAGAAGCAATCTTAAACGCAGTCTCGTTTGAGTCCACATCATGGTAAGAGCCATCGTACAGCGTGACCTTAACGTCGATCATCGGGTAACCGGCGATGACGCCATTTTTCAGCTGCTCGTAGGCCCCTTTTTCTACAGCCGGGATGTACTCCTTAGGAACCACACCACCGACGATTTCATTGACGAACTTGAAGAAGATTTCGTCATCGCCTTCGCCCTTCTCTTCCGCAGTCAGCGGCTCGATACGCAGGTGCACATGACCGTATTGACCACGACCACCGGACTGACGTACGAACTTACCTTCTTGCTCGACGCTGCCACGAATCGTTTCGCGATAGGCTACTTGCGGCTTACCAATATTGGCTTCGACCTTGAACTCGCGACGCATGCGGTCAACGATAATGTCCAGGTGCAGTTCACCCATACCGGAAATAATGGTCTGCCCGGTCTCTTCGTCGGTCTTCACCTGGAAAGAGGGATCTTCCTGGGCCAGTTTGCCCAGAGCAATACCCATCTTCTCCTGATCAGCCTTGGATTTCGGCTCTACGGCAACCGAAATAACCGGATCCGGGAACTCCATACGCTCCAGGACGATTTTGTTGTCGATGTCACACAGGGTGTCACCGGTGGTAACGTCCTTCAGACCGATACAAGCCGCGATATCACCCGCCAGTACCTCTTTGATCTCTTCGCGAGAGTTGGCGTGCATCTGAACGATACGGCCAACGCGCTCTTTCTTCTGCTTGACGGAGTTATAAACGCCATCACCAGATTTCAGAACGCCCGAGTAAACACGGATGAACGTCAGAGTACCAACGAAGGGGTCGGTGGCAATTTTAAACGCCAGCGCCGCAAACGGTGCACTGTCATCCGCTACGCGGGTAGCGATGGTGCCATCTTTATCGTCCAGCTCACCTTCAATTGCCTTCACTTCTGTTGGTGAAGGCATATATTCAATGACACCGTCCAATACCGCTTGAACACCCTTGTTCTTAAACGCCGAACCACAGGTAACTAAAACAATCTCGTTAGCTAGTGTGCGTGCGCGCAAACCTGCTTTGATTTCTTCAATGGTCAGCTCCCCACCTTCGAGGTACTTATCCATTAATTCATCAGAACCTTCAGCGGCGGCTTCGACCATCTGCTCACGGTACTCTTCTGCTGTTTCTTGCAACTCAGCAGGAATATCAACAAGCTCATAATTCATACCCAGACTTTCTTCGTCCCAAAGGATCGCTTTCATCTGGATAAGATCAATAACGCCTTTAAAGTCCTCTTCCGTACCCCAGTTAATCTGGATCGGTACAGCGTTAGCACCCAGGCGCTCTTTAAGCTGATTAACTACCATAAAGAAGTCTGCGCCGGTACGGTCCATCTTATTGACGAACACCATGCGCGGAACTTCGTACTTATTAGCCTGACGCCATACGGTTTCTGTCTGCGGCTGGACACCGGACGAACCGCACAGCACAACAACCGCACCATCCAGAACACGCAGAGAACGCTCAACTTCGATAGTAAAGTCAACGTGCCCAGGCGTATCAATGATGTTGACACGATGCTCAGGGAACTGCTTATCCATACCCTGCCAGAAACAGGTAGTTGCAGCTGAGGTGATTGTAATACCACGCTCCTGCTCCTGCTCCATCCAGTCCATGGTTGCCGCACCGTCGTGTACTTCGCCCACTTTATGAGAAAGGCCGGTGTAGAACAGTACACGCTCAGTCGTCGTGGTTTTACCCGCGTCAACGTGAGCGACGATACCGATATTACGATAGCGATTTAGTGGAGTCTTGCGTGCCACGGTGAAACTCCCGTTAGTTGGCGATGCTCGTTAATCAAGCGGTGTAGTTTTCTGACACCACCGCCATCAACAACGATGGCGACAGTACGTTTAAGAGGCGCGACAAAATGTGCTAGCGCAGCCCAACCGGTAGAAAAATACACAAACCTATAAACGCCGAGCTTAGAAGCGATAGTGAGAGAAGGCCTTGTTGGCTTCTGCCATGCGGTGCACGTCTTCACGCTTCTTAACAGCAGAGCCTTTACCTTCAGCGGCATCCAGCATTTCACCTGCCAGGCGCTGAACCATCGTTTTTTCACCGCGACGACGCGCTGCGTCAACCAACCAGCGCATTGCAAGCGCTTGGCGGCGTGACGGACGAACTTCAACCGGCACCTGATAGGTCGCACCACCTACGCGGCGCGACTTCACTTCGACCATCGGCTGGATGGTTTCCAGCGCTTTGTCGAAGATTTCCAGCGGCTCTTCATTACTACGCTCGGCAACCTTGTCCAACGCACCATACACAATGCGCTCAGCTATGGACTTCTTGCCGCTGACCATCAGGTGGTTCATGAACTTCGCCAGACGCTCACTTCCGAACTTAGGATCCGGCAGGATTTCGCGTTTAGCTACAACTCTTCTTCTAGGCATGATAAGCCCTCAATTAAGGATCCTTCAGGTAAACCCGGAACTCAAACACTTAAAAGTGCTGCCCGACCTTACTCTTATCAGACCGTCATATTCGTATAAAAGGTAACAACAAAAACGCACAGGTGCGCTACGAACCAGGACGCCTTAGGACTTCGGACGCTTGGTACCGTACTTAGAACGACCCTGCTTACGGTTCTGAACGCCAGAGGTGTCAAGGGCGCCACGAACGGTGTGATAACGCACACCTGGCAAATCCTTTACACGACCGCCGCGGATCAGAACAACAGAGTGCTCCTGGAGGTTGTGACCTTCACCACCGATGTAAGAAGAGACTTCGAAACCGTTGGTAAGGCGCACACGGCAAACCTTACGCAGGGCCGAGTTCGGCTTCTTCGGGGTGGTGGTGTAAACGCGCGTACAAACGCCGCGCTTTTGCGGGCACGCTTGAAGCGCAGGCACGTCACTCTTAGTGACGGGGCGCTTGCGCGGCTTGCGCACTAGCTGATTAATCGTTGCCATGGTGTTTAGCTGACTCCAATGGTTGCCTTAGCCTTTAACAAGTACTAGCAGCAGGTGCGGGCGCACCCGCCCCACTGTTAAAGGCTGCGCATTCTAAAGGCTGACCCTAGGTGCCGTCAAGTCTTGCTGGCAGATTCGCCAGCTAGACCGTGCCATTTGGGTCAGCCACTCGTTGTAGCTCGCTGCCTACCGGTGATTACAGATCGTCGTCTGAATCAAGGGCGGTCAACTGAGCACCAAGCTCCTGCTCTACCTCGGTGGCCGAGGGGTTGAACAGACGCTCTACGTCTTCGCGTTTGCGGCGACGCTCTGCGTGGTGAGTCAGGCCGGTACCTGCCGGAATCAGACGCCCAACCACCACGTTTTCTTTCAGGCCACGCAGGTAATCGCGCTTGCCGGTTACCGCTGCTTCGGTCAGTACGCGGGTCGTTTCCTGGAACGACGCGGCGGAAATGAACGATTCAGTGGCCAAGCTGGCCTTAGTGATACCCAGCAGCAAGCGTTGATACTTGGCCGGGAATTTGCCTTCTTTTTCAAGCCGTGCGTTCTGCTCAAGCACACGCACCAGCTCAGCTTGATCGCCAGTGATAAAGTCAGAGTCGCCGGAATCCGTGATCTCTACCTTACGCAGCATCTGGCGAACAATGACTTCGATGTGCTTATCGTTGATGCCTACACCCTGCAGACGATAAACGTCCTGCACTTCGGCAGTGATGTATTTAGCCAGTTCCGCGACACCCAGCAGACGTAGTATATCGTGGGGGTTGCTCGGGCCATCGGAAATGACTTCACCCTTCTCAACCGCTTCACCTTCGAAGACGGCGATTTGACGCCATTTCGGGATCAGCGCTTCAAACGGATCGCCAGATTCCGGTGTAATCGTCAAACGACGCTTACCCTTGGTCTCTTTACCAAAGCTCACCACACCGCTGATTTCTGCCAAGATAGACGACTCTTTTGGCTTACGCGCCTCAAACAAGTCGGCAACCCGCGGCAGACCACCGGTAATATCTTTGTTAGCCGATGCCTCTACCGGAATACGAGCGACCACTTCACCCACGCCGATGGTCGCACCGTCGTCAACAGAGATAATCGAGTTACCCGGCAACAGGTACTGTACCGGCGTATTGGAACCGGACACAGAGACATACTCGCCGGCCGCGTCCTTCAGCATCACCATGGGGCGCTTGTCGCGTCCCGCCATTGGGCGTGCTGCGGCTTCAATCACCTCAATAGATGAAAGGCCGGTCATCTCATCGAC
This sequence comes from Vreelandella venusta, assembly GCF_044809155.1. Classification (GTDB taxonomy): domain Bacteria; phylum Pseudomonadota; class Gammaproteobacteria; order Pseudomonadales; family Halomonadaceae; genus Vreelandella; species Vreelandella venusta_B. The sequence goes on along the minus strand of NZ_CP085241.1, from coordinate 198,449 downwards.
GGTGCGGTGCATGGTGACACCTTCGTCAAGATCGATGAACTGCGCCTTACCTTCTACCTCGGCAATAACCGGGTGAGTGTGCGGATCCCATTTTGCCACTATCGCACCGGCATCAACGACATCACCGTCGCGAACAGAAAGCTCTGCACCGTAGGGCAGCTTATAGTATTCGCGCTCACGACCGTGGTCATCAGCGACCGCCAGCGCACTGGAACGCGACACGACAACTAGCTTGCCGTCAGCACGTTCAACGTGCTTGATGTTGTGCAGGCGCACTTTACCGCCGTGCTTCACTTGAACGCTGTCGACTGCTGAAGAACGCGATGCCGCACCACCAATGTGGAACGTACGCATGGTCAGCTGGGTGCCCGGCTCACCGATTGACTGAGCGGCAATAACACCCACCGATTCACCGATATTCACCTGGTGACCACGCGCTAGATCGCGACCATAACAGGAGGAACACACGCCGTGGGCGGTCTCACACGTAATGGTTGAGCGAACGATAATTTCGTCGACGCCCATGGTATCCAGCTCGGCGCACCATTTCTCATCCAACAGGGTACCGCGCGGAATCAAAATATCGTCATTGCGGGGGTCCACAACGTCGATGGCAACCACACGGCCCAGTACACGCTGAGACAGCGGCACGATGATGTCGCCACCCTCGATAATTGGGTGCAGCGTCAAGCCTTTCTCGGTGCCACAGTCGGTCTCGGTGATCACCAAGTCCTGCGCTACGTCAACCAGACGGCGGGTTAGATAACCGGAGTTAGCCGTTTTAAGGGCCGTATCTGCCAGACCTTTACGCGCACCGTGGGTCGAGATGAAGTACTGCAGTACGTTCAGACCTTCACGGAAGTTGGCGACGATCGGCGTTTCGATGATCGAGCCATCCGGCTTGGCCATCAGACCACGCATACCTGCCAACTGGCGGATCTGGGCGGCAGAGCCACGAGCACCAGAGTCGGCCATGATAAAGACGCTGTTGAACGAGTCTTGCTCAACTTCGTTGCCTTCACGATCAATGACGGTCTCTTTAGAGATACCTACCATCATCGCCTTGGCAACTTTATCGTTGGCCTTGGACCAGATATCGATAACCTTGTTGTACTTCTCGCCAGCGGTTACTAGGCCAGAAGAGAACTGGTCTTCGATCTCTTTAACTTCGGCTTCTGCAGCGTCGACGATTTCGGTTTTCGCATCGGGGATAACGAAATCGTTAACACCGATAGAGGCACCCGACCACGTTGCTAAGCGGAAACCGGTATACATCAGCTGGTCAGCGAAGATGACGGTCGGCTTCAGGCCGGCACGACGGTAAACTTCGTTGATCAGGCTGGAGATCGCCTTCTTCTTCATCGGCTGGTCGATCAGCTCAAACGGCACGCCTTCCGGCAGAATGCGGAACAGCAGCGCACGACCGACGGTGGTGTCGTAAATACGGCGATGGAAACTGCGCTCGCCGGTCTCTTCTTCAATATCGATCTCATCTAGACGCACTTTGACTCGGGCGTGCAGCGACACAGACTGCGTACCAAACGCGCGCTCTACCTCATTGAGGTCAGAGAACACCATGCCTTCGCCTTTGGCGTTGATCTTTTCGCGGGTCATGTAGTACAGACCCAGAACAACGTCTTGCGACGGTACGATAATCGGCTCGCCGTTAGCGGGCGACAGCACGTTGTTGGTCGCCATCATCAGCGCACGGGCTTCAAGCTGGGCTTCCAGGGTAAGCGGTACGTGTACCGCCATCTGGTCACCGTCGAAGTCGGCGTTGTAAGCGGCACATACCAGCGGGTGCAGCTGGATCGCCTTACCTTCAATCAGCAGCGGCTCAAACGCCTGGATGCCCAAACGGTGCAGCGTCGGCGCACGGTTAAGCAGTACCGGGTGTTCGCGGATAACGTCGGCCAGGATGTCCCACACTTCCGGCAGTTCGCGCTCAACCATCTTCTTCGCCGCTTTAATCGTGGACGCATGGCCCAGCGACTGCAGCTTGGAGTAGATGAACGGCTTGAACAGCTCAAGCGCCATTTTCTTCGGCAGACCACACTGGTGCAGACGCAGCGTCGGGCCCACGGTAATGACTGAACGGCCTGAGTAGTCTACGCGCTTACCGAGCAGGTTCTGACGGAAACGACCCTGCTTACCTTTGATCATATCGGCAAGCGATTTCAGCGGGCGCTTGTTAGAGCCGGTAATCGCACGACCACGGCGGCCGTTATCCAGCAGCGCGTCGACCGCTTCCTGGAGCATCCGCTTCTCGTTACGCACGATAATATCCGGCGCGTTAAGATCCAGCAGTCGCTTCAGACGGTTGTTGCGGTTGATCACACGACGGTAAAGGTCGTTAAGATCGGAGGTCGCAAAGCGGCCGCCGTCCAGCGGTACCAGCGGCCGCAGATCCGGCGGCAGCACGGGCAGCACTTCCATGACCATCCACGCCGGCGCATTGCCGGAGTGGTAGAACGCTTCCAGCAGCTTCAAGCGCTTAGACAGTTTCTTGATCTTGGTTTCAGAGTTGGTTTGCGGAATCTCTTCACGCAGGTGGTTAATCTCTTCTTCCAGATCAATGTCTTTGAGCAATTCTTGAACGGCTTCGGCACCCATACGGGCGTCGAAATCATCGCCGAACTCTTCTAGCGCTTCGAAGTACTGCTCGTCGTTCAACAGCTGACCACGCTCCAGCGTGGTCATGCCTGGGTCGATAACGACAAAGCTTTCGAAGTAGAGCACGCGCTCGATATCACGCAGGGTCATATCGAGGAACATGCCGATACGCGACGGCAGTGATTTCAGGAACCAAATGTGAGCGACCGGCGATGCCAGCTCAATATGACCCATGCGCTCGCGGCGCACAGCGGCCTTGGTGACTTCAACGCCACACTTCTCACAGATGATACCGCGGTGCTTCATGCGCTTATATTTGCCGCACAAGCACTCGTAGTCTTTGACCGGGCCAAAAATCTTGGCGCAGAACAGACCATCCCGTTCCGGTTTAAAGGTACGGTAGTTGATGGTCTCGGGCTTCTTCACCTCGCCAAATGACCAGGAGCGAATCATGTCCGGCGACGCCAGAGTAATCTTGATCGCGTCAAACTCTTCGGACTGAGATTGCGATTTGAGTACTTTCACCAAATCTTTCATGGAACGGCTCCTAGCTCTCTAACTCGATATCGATGCCCAGCGAGCGGATTTCCTTCACGAGTACGTTGAAGGATTCCGGCATGCCTGCCTGCATGGTGTGGTCGCCATCCACGATGTTTTTATACATCTTGGTGCGGCCTTCAACGTCGTCCGACTTGACAGTGAGCATCTCTTGCAGCGTATAGGCTGCACCGTAGGCTTCTAGCGCCCACACTTCCATCTCACCAAAGCGCTGACCACCGAACTGCGCCTTACCACCCAAGGGCTGCTGAGTGACCAGCGAGTAAGAGCCAGTAGAACGCGCGTGCATCTTGTCGTCTACCAAGTGGTTAAGCTTCAGCATGTACATGTAGCCAACGGTGACGGGGCGGTCAAACGCATCGCCCGTACGGCCGTCGTACAGCGCCATTTGGCCCGACTCGGGGATGTCCGCAAGCTTCAACAAGTGCTTGATCTCGTGCTCTTTGGCACCGTCAAACACCGGCGTGGCCATCGGCACACCGCCCTTGAGGTTCTTCGCCAGCGCAATGACTTCATCATCGCTAAGCGAATCAATATCCTCAACACGACTACCCGGCGTATTGTAGATCTGGCCCAGGAAGTCACGGATCTCAGCCACCTGCTGGCCACGAGCATCACGCAGCATCGCTTCGATCTTCATGCCTAAACCACGTGCCGCCATACCCAGGTGGGTTTCCAGGATCTGACCCACGTTCATACGTGACGGTACGCCCAGCGGGTTAAGCACCACGTCGACCGGCTCGCCTTTTTCATCAAACGGCATGTCTTCAATCGGCATGATGGCCGAGATAACACCTTTGTTACCGTGACGACCGGCCATCTTGTCGCCGGGCTGAATGCGACGCTTGACCGCCATATAGACTTTGACAATTTTCAGCACGCCCGGCGCGAGGTCGTCGCCCTGGGTCAGCTTGCGCTTCTTGTCTTCGAAGCGCTCGTCCATCTCTTTACGACGGTTCTCAAGCTGTTCGTCGGCCTGGGCCAGCAGCTCGTTATACGCCTCATCCTGCATGCGCAGCTTGAACCACTGCTGACGCGGCAGCTCGTCCAGGTACGCTTCGTCCAGCACGTCGCCTTTCTTAAGGTTCGGACCGCCGTTTACTGCCTGACCTTCCAGCGTACGCTTGAGACGCTCAAAGGTCGCGTCTTCGGCAATACGGTAGGTTTCTTGCAGATCCTTACGCACTTCGTCCAGCTGCATCTGCTCGATGGAAAGCGCGCGGGAGTCTTTCTCAACGCCGTCACGAGTAAACACCTGAACGTCGATAACCGTACCTTTCATGCCCGTCGGGGCACGCAGGGAAGTATCTTTAACGTCAGACGCTTTCTCACCGAAGATGGCACGCAGCAGCTTCTCTTCTGGCGTCAGCTGGGTTTCGCCTTTGGGCGTTACCTTACCCACCAGAATGTCGCCCGGACCGACTTCGGCGCCGATGTAAACAACGCCCGCCTCGTCCAATTTACCCAGCGCGGATTCACCGACGTTGGGAATATCAGACGTAATCTCTTCCGGCCCTAGCTTGGTGTCGCGAGACACACAGGTCAGTTCCTGGATGTGGATCGTGGTGAAACGGTCTTCTTGAACAACCCGCTCAGAAAGCAGGATGGAGTCTTCGAAGTTGTAGCCGTTCCAGGGCATGAACGCGATGCGCATGTTCTGGCCAAGGGCCAAGTCACCCATATCAACAGACGGACCATCGGCAAGAATATCGCCGCGGGCTACGTTGTCACCAGGGCGCACGATGGGGCGCTGGTTCATACAGGTGTTCTGGTTAGAACGGGTGTATTTGGTCAGGTTGTAGATATCAACACCGGCTTCACCGCCGATGATTTCATCTTCGTGCACCCGAACAACGACACGACGCGCGTCAACAGAGTCGATCACGCCACCACGCGTTGCTACTGCACAAACGCCAGAGTCACGGGCGACGAAGCGCTCCATGCCGGTACCGACCAGCGGCTTATCAGCGCGCAGGGTGGGTACTGCCTGACGCTGCATGTTCGCACCCATCAAGGCGCGGTTAGCATCATCGTGCTCTAGGAACGGAATCAATGCGGCCGCCACCGATACTACCTGACGCGGAGATACGTCCATCAGCGTCACTTGCTCAGGACGCATAAAGGTCGTTTCGCCACGGTGGCGTACCTGTACCAGGTCATCGCTTAGCTTGTTGGACTCGTCAACTGCGGCAGACGCCTGGGCGATAACGAAGTCGCCCTCTTCAATCGCTGACAGATGAACGATATCGTCCGTCACCTGACCTGCATTCACCTTACGGTACGGCGTTTCCAGGAAACCGTAACTATTGGTGTGACTGTACGTTGCCAGCGAGTTAATCAGACCGATGTTCGGGCCTTCCGGTGTTTCGATCGGGCACAGGCGACCGTAGTGCGTGGCGTGAACGTCACGTACTTCGAAGCCGGCACGCTCACGGGTTAGACCACCCGGGCCGAGTGCAGAGACACGACGCTTGTGAGTCACCTCAGAAAGCGGGTTGTTCTGATCCATAAACTGTGAAAGCTGGCTGGAACCGAAGAACTCTTTCACCGCCGCCGCCACCGGCTTGGCGTTGATTAAGTCTTGGGGCATCAGGCCTTCGCTTTCCGCCATGGAAAGACGCTCTTTCACCGCGCGCTCAACGCGCACCAAGCCAACGCGGAACTGGTTTTCGGCCATTTCGCCAACGCAGCGAATGCGGCGGTTACCCAGGTGATCGATATCGTCCACGTCGCCGAAGCCGTTACGGATATTGATCAGCTCGCGCAGTACATCCAGGATGTCTTTGCGATCCAGAACGCCGGAGCCTGTGTCGGTATCACGACGCAGACGACGGTTGAACTTCATGCGGCCAACGCCCGACAGGTCGTAGCGGTCTTCACTGAAGAACAGGTTGTTGAACAGCGTCTCAGCAGCCTCTTTAGTGGGCGGCTCGCCGGGACGCATCATGCGGTAAATTTCCACCAAGGCTTCAAGCGCGGAGTTTGTTGCATCCAGCTTTAGCGTATCGGAAATAAACGAACCGCAGTCCAGGTCATTGGTATAGAGCGTCTCGATATCAGTGATACCGCCCTGCGCCATGCGCTCTAGGACTTCCGGGGTGATCTCGGTGTTGCACGGGCAGATCAATTCACCGGTTTTGGTATCAATCTGATCTTTTGCCAGCGTTTTACCGAACAGGTACTCCATCGGCACTTCCAGACGCTCAAGGCCGGCTTTTTCAAGCTGGCGAATGTGCTTCTGGGTAATCCGACGCCCCTCTTCAACAATAACTTCGCCTTCACCATCTTTGATGTCAAAGGTAGCGGTTTCACCCCGCAGGCGTGAGGGCACCAGCTCGACAAAGAAGCCGGTTTTCTCAATATGGAAAACGCTGGTTTCAAAGAATTCGCTAAGAATCTCTTCGGTGCTCATTCCCAACGCACGCATCAGTACCGAGGCCGGCAGTTTGCGGCGACGGTCAATACGTACAAAGACGTTGTCTTTGGGGTCGAACTCAAAGTCTAACCAGGAGCCACGGTAAGGAATAACCCGTGCAGAGTAGAGCAACTTACCAGAGGAGTGGCTCTTGCCTTTGTCATGATCGAAGAACACACCGGGCGAACGGTGGAGCTGGGAAACGATAACCCGCTCAGTACCGTTGATCACAAAGGTACCGTTCTCGGTCATCAGGGGGATTTCCCCCATGTAGACTTCCTGCTCTTTAATATCCTTGATTGCCTTGTTCGAGGAGTCGCGATCATAAATGATCAAGCGCACCTTGACGCGCAGCGGAGCGGAATAGGTCACGCCACGCAGCTGACACTCCTTCACATCGAACGCCGGCGTGCCAAAACGGTAGCTGACATATTCCAGCGCCGCATTGCCGGAGAAACTTTCAATCGGGAACACGGACTTAAATGCCGCGTGCAGGCCGATTTCGTGACGCTCGTCAGGCGAACGATCCTGCTGGAGAAAGTCGTAGTAGGAATCAAGCTGGATGGCCAGCAAGTAAGGCACATCCATCACTTGGGGCAGTTTGCCGAAATCCTTGCGGATGCGTTTTTTCTCAGTATATGAGTAAGCCATCTGTATTCCCCAGCTTGTTCACCATGGGTGACCGATGCGTGGTCATCTGCCCCGCGGGCGTTTCAGACGCAGACAGCAAGCTCCTAAATCGGTAGCTCGCCGTCAAAAATCTTGATAGATAACAGTGTTACAGTAGTGCTGTTCACGCTTCGCTATCGCTTACGTTTACCATCACTCGCGCTTCACAACTTACGCTTCACAACAACGGTCTTACTGTGTTCGCTGCTATTTCACAGCGTTTCTGTTAGTGCCGCACTGAGCTAGCAGTACATTACAACAGAAAAAGGCCGACAGCGGGATATCCCGCCGCCAGCCGTGGAAGCTTACGCAGCGCGTAAAGCCGTCCGCACAAGAATTACTTGAGCTCGACGCTTGCGCCCGCTTCTTCCAGCTTAGTCTTAGCTGCTTCAGCGTCTTCTTTAGACATTGCTTCCTTGATGGTCGCTGGCGCGCCGTCAACGGCACCCTTGGCTTCTTTCAGGCCAAGACCGGTGATTTCGCGAACTGCTTTGATGACGTTAACTTTCTTGTCACCAGCAGAGGTCAGAACCAGGTCAAATTCAGTCTGCTCTTCAGCAGCTGCTTCGCCGCCGCCAGCCGGGCCAGCCATAACGGCTGCCGCTGCAGAAACGCCGAATTTCTCTTCCATTGCTTCGATCAGCTCGACAACTTCCATTACGGACATGTCGGCTACAGCATTGATGATATCGTCTTTGGTCAGTGCCATTGTTTCATTCCTAACTTTGCGGGAGGCTCGGTCTACCGAGCGCTCGGGGTTTCATTGCTTGGTTCAGGCAGCGCACCGATCAAATCGTTCACGCCGCCTGCAAGAAACGCTGCTTAGGCAGCTTCTGCTTCTTGCTTCTGGTCGCGCAGGGCGGCCAGGGTACGAACCAGCTTGCCAGCGGAAGCTTCTTTCATTACCGACATCAACTTAGCAATTGCTTCGTCGTAAGTCGGTAGGGTTGCCAGACGGTCGATGTCGGCAGCCGGAATCAGCTCACCTTCGTAGGCCAACGCCTTCACTTCGAAGTTCTGATCTTGCTTTGCGAACTCTTTAAACAGACGGGCAGCAGCGCCCGGATGCTCAGTAGAGAAAGCCAGCAGAGTAGGACCAACAAAGCTCTCGTTCAGGCACTCCCACTGAGTACCTTCGAGGGCGCGGCGTGCCAGCGTGTTACGAACAACACGAATCTGGACGCCATTCTCACGCGCTTGCTTACGCAGATCGGTCATTTTACCGACCGTTACGCCGCGAGAATCGGCAACTACGACGGAGAGTGCGCCTTTGGCCGCTTCACTGACCTCGGCAACAATCGCTTTCTTGCCTTCAAGTGCTAGTGGCACAGTGATCACTCCTTCGTGCCGGAACCCACAACAGGCTCCGGTGGTTACCATCTCTTCCAAGCTACTTACTGATTAGCTTGGAAGCCTTAGGGGATGGTGCACACCAGAAGCGGTTAGCTAAAAAGCGTTAACCCACTGGCGGCCACACCATCTGCGCAGGCGCTGTTAAGGCAATTAAGCCGCGCTGAACAACTGCGCGGCACCTGCGGTCTTTGACGATGCCCCGTTGGGCTTAAACCTAAACGGGGGACCGCAAAGTTCTTGCTCGACTCTTACTCAAACCGATGCTACTAAAACCTATCAACGACTCGCTTATACCAGCGCAGAGTGGTCGATGGTCAAACCCGGGCCCATGGTAGTGGACAGGGTAACTTTCTTGAAGTAAATGCCTTTAGAGGAGCTCGGCTTGAGCCTCTTAAGGTCAGCAACCAGCGCTTCCAGGTTGCCCTGAACCGCAGCTGCATCAAAATCAACTTTACCCAGCGTCGTGTGGATAATGCCGTTTTTGTCGGTACGGAAACGCACCTGGCCCGCCTTGGCATTTTTAACCGCAGTCGCCACGTCAGGCGTCACGGTGCCAACTTTCGGGTTGGGCATCAGGCCGCGCGGACCTAGAATCTGGCCCAGCTGACCTACAACGCGCATCGCATCCGGAGAGGCGATAACGACGTCAAAGTCCATCACGCCTTTCTTGACTTGCTCAGCCAGCTCTTCCATACCCACGATGTCAGCGCCTGCTTCTTTAGCAGCGTCGGCGTTTGCACCCTGGGTGAAAACCGCTACGCGTACGTCTTTGCCAGTACCGTTAGGCATAACGGTGGCGCCACGTACAACTTGGTCGGATTTACGCGGGTCAACGCCAAGGTTGATCGCAACGTCAAGAGACTCTTTGAACTTAACAGTAGACAGCTCAGAAAGCAGCGCAACAGCTTCTTCCAGAGAGTATGCTTTGTTCGTGTCTACTTTCTCGCGAATAACTTTCGCGCGCTTAGACAGTTTAGCCATGATCAGAGACCCTCCACGTTTAAGCCCATGCTACGAGCGCTACCAGCAATGGTGCGCACCGCGGCGTCGAGATCAGAAGCCGTCATATCCGGCTCTTTGGTCTTGGCGATCTCTTCGAGCTGCTCGCGGGTCACGGTGCCGACTTTCTTCTTGTTCGGCTCACCAGAACCAGACTTGATGCCCGCTGCTTTTTTCAGCAGTACGGCAGCAGGCGGCGTCTTGGTGACGAACGTGAAGCTGCGGTCAGAGTAAACAGTGATCACGACAGGCGTCGGCAGACCGGGCTCAATTTCTTGAGTCGCTGCGTTAAACGCCTTACAGAATTCCATGATGTTTACGCCGTGCTGACCCAGCGCGGGGCCTACGGGCGGACTCGGGTTGGCTTTACCTGCAGCAACCTGCAGCTTGATATAAGCCTGTACTTTCTTGGCCATGGTAAATACTCCAGTTGGGTAGTAGCGCCTCTCGGCTCCCCGGTACACATAAAGCAGCGACTAGCCGCTTCACATCATGCAGGGATGGCGTGCAACGCACACCACCCCACCACTTAATTCAGCTTACTCTTTTTCCACCTGAGAGAACTCAAGCTCCACAGGCGTTGCACGTCCGAAGATCAGCACGCTGACCTGCAGACGGCTCTTATCGTAATTTACCTCTTCAACAACCCCGTTGAAGTCGGCAAAAGGCCCATCAATAACGCGAACCGACTGACCCGGCTCAAACATTGTTTTAGGCCGCGGCTTGTCAGTGCCGTCTTTCACGCGACGAAGAATTGCTTCAGCTTCGCGGGTGGTGATAGCAGCCGGCTTCTCTTTCGTTCCGCCAATAAAGCCCATCACACGAGGCGTTTCGTTAACGAGATGCCATGTCTCGTCTGCCATCTCCATCTCGACCAGCACATAGCCGGGATAAAACTTGCGCTCACTCTTGCGGCGCTTTCCGTCGCGAACTTCTACCACTTCTTCCGTCGGCACTAAGATTTCACCAAAGCGATCTTCCATGCCATACATCTTCACACGCTCAACAAGTGAGCGCATGACATGCTTCTCAAAGCCGGAATAGGCGTGGACGACGTACCAACGTTTGGACATGAATGCTCCTAACCAATGACGCCGGACATTGCCCAGCCAAGAAGAGTATCGATCAACCACAGCATCAATCCGACCACTAGCACCGCGACCAGCACAATGGCGGTGGTCTGAACGGTCTCAGGACGGGTTGGCCATACAACGCGCTGAATCTCTTTCTTGGCGCTTACGGCAAGCTCTACCAAATCACGACCCTTTGTTGTAGCCAGCGCGATCAAACCCGCGACCACACAAAGCACCACCACACCTAAGACGCGGTAGAGAAGGCCAATATCAGCAAAATAAGTATTACCAACGACGGCAACGACAAGCAGCGCCACAACCGCTGCCCATTTGAGCCCGTCATGACGCGACTGTTGCACCTCTGCGCCATGTTTTAAAGAACTAGGCTTCATAAAAACGAGACTCCCAAGGGTGCAGCGAGCGACAAAGGAATTCTTGAAAAGACATACCAACCTGGGGAAGGTTGGCAGGCCAGGAGGGAATCGAACCCCCAACCTGCGGTTTTGGAGACCGCTGCTCTGCCAATTGAGCTACTGGCCTGTATCGTCATGTGCACAGGCATTCCCTGTACAACAGCGGGCGCCATGATAGCCGAGAAACTTCTATCTGACAACCCTACCCATGGCATTCAGCGCCAAAGGCAAAGACAAAAAAAGCGAGCTTCGCTCGCTTTAATCGCAATATGGAGCTCATGGACGGAATTGAACCGTCGACCTCACCCTTACCAAGGGTGTGCTCTACCCCTGAGCTACATGAGCGAAACACATCGAACTGGAGCGGGCGGCGGGAATCGAACCCGCACCATCAGCTTGGAAGGCTGAGGTTCTACCATTGAACTACGCCCGCAGAACTTGCCTTTAGAATGACAATCCGCTGCACGAGAAACAGTAGCTAATGCCCGCTTACCGGCTTTTCATTCCCAACCATTGATAAACTCAACGATTGATAAATCTGGTGGAGAGGGAAGGATTCGAACCTTCGAAGCTTTCGCGGCAGATTTACAGTCTGCTCCCTTTGGCCACTCGGGAACCTCTCCAGCTGTGGCGGCACATTATGCCAGCCTCCAAAGCAGTGTCAAGCAAGCAATTTCTTTATTTATCAAGACTTGCAGCTTTGCTATGCACACGTCGTGTGCAAGTTCTGCCTTGGAACGCGCTGCATTCTGTCAAAGCAGCATTGAGAATGCAAGGCCTGCGCGAATTTTTTCTAAGGAAGCCGGTTCAGGCACCCCTGGCGCGCCTGACATTTTCCCGGCACGCTCGGCAAAGGTCAGCGGAAAACTAGCCTCTAAGCCGCCGTACACCATATCTGGCCAGACTGCGTGGGGCACTTGAACACCGCGGGAAATCACCCGCGCATCGCCACCCGTCAGCAGTACCGGCAGTGCGATTCCTTGCTGATCACACACTTCGCTGTAAATGCGGTTAATCGCACTAACGGCGGCCATATAGATCCCATGGTTAACCGCGTCCACCGTTCGGCGCCCCGGCTCCAATAACGCATCAGCTTCACTTTCGGGATCAATAGCAACGTTTCGAGTACCTAACTTTAGGCTCTCCTTCATCAAACGCAGCCCAGGCACAATAAACCCACCTAAGTGAAGGCCACCCGGCAATACAAAGTCAATCGTAATCGCACTGCCACAATCCACCGCACAGCAACCGCCTGCCAACTGATACCCTGCTAGCGCACCCATCCAGCGATCCACTCCCAAACGCCCAGGCTCGTCATAGCCATTAACCACACCTAACGCTTCGGTCGTAGAGCGCGCCACGTACACCTGCCGCACTTGGCGCCGTAGCAAGGCAACGGTCTCCTCCAGCACGGCCGCCCGCGCCACGCTGGAAATACGCACCGCCTCGACTACGTCAAGATCCGGAATATCTGCCCCTGGCCGCCACTCCTCTCGCGTCCACACCGCTCCTCGTGAACGTATCTCACTACTTTCGGCATCTTTTAACCGCCATTTCGATAGCGTATTGCCGATATCCAAATCCAAAATCATAGGCGCCTGCGTACACTGATCTCACCGCCCGACAGGCGTCGCGAGTGATCATTTTCGGTAACCCAAAGATTACCACTCTCATCTACCTCTCCAGCGACTGCATCACTTGATCGCTCACCCTGAATAATGCGGATCGGCAGCCCTGCATAAGCATGACGGCGATTCCATGCGTCTCGCCAGGGGGCAAATCCTTCATTTTCGAAACCTGCCAGCATATCCAGTAAACCAGACACCATATCAGCGGCTAGCTGATTTCGCGAAAGGCCCGCCTTCATATCAAACAGCGCGGCAACCGGCTGATCAATGGTGGCACGCAGGCTATCCGGTAACGATAGGTTCATACCAATGCCAATAACCACCTCACAAGGACCCGCAGCATCCCCGGTGACTTCGATAAGAATACCGGCCAGCTTACCCAACTCATCGTTGTTCTCAGCCAGTAAAATATCGTTGGGCCATTTTAATTTTGGCGAAACGCCATACTGCTCCAACACTTGCGCCACCACGACGCCCACCGCAAGGCTTAACCCCTCCAAGGCGTTAATGCCAGAATCAAAACGCCAGCCCAGCGACAGCATCAAGCTTTGCCCCCACGGCGTGGACCATACGCGCCCACGGCGGCCCCGCCCGGCGGTTTGTAGCTCCGCGAAGCACACCTCGCCATGCCCGGCCCCCTGGGCAAACCGCTCGCGCACATACTCATTGCTGGATGGCAGCTGATCCTCAATGAATAGCCTGGTTAACAAATGCCGCGCATTTGCTGGCAAGCGCTCAACAATATTTGCTCCATCAAGAGGCTCAAGCGGATGAGCAAGGCGATAGCCTCGACCCTTCACCGCCACAAGCTCCACGCCCAGTGCGTCTAATTTTTTTAGCTGTTTCCATACGGCGGCTCGGGAAACGCCTAACGCTTCACCTAATTGTTCACCGGAATGAACCTCGCCATCGCTTAACAAACGCATCAGGTTACCGATGGTCATGTGCTTGCCCCAACTGGGAAAACGCCTATCTTAACGGATGCATGTCAAAGGCGAAAACTGCCGCGTTTAGGTTATTGACTTGATGCTTTATTTAAGACAGCGCTGGTAGTGGACCATGCCCAGACCCTATAATGCTGCCCTATTTTTCTAGCAGGATCGCGTCGTGATCGAGAATCTTCGCAACATTGCCATCATCGCCCACGTTGACCACGGTAAAACCACCTTGGTTGACAAACTGTTAAGCCAGTCTGGCACGCTCGACCGTAAGGCCGAAGGCCAAGAGCGCGTCATGGACTCTAATGACCAGGAGAAGGAGCGCGGCATTACCATCCTGGCCAAAAACACCGCTATTCAGTGGCAGGATGGTAGTGGCAAGGATTACCACATCAACATCGTGGACACCCCTGGGCACGCCGACTTCGGTGGTGAAGTTGAGCGCGTTATGTCCATGGTGGATTCGGTGCTGCTGCTGGTGGACGCGGTCGACGGCCCGATGCCGCAAACCCGCTTTGTGACCCAGAAAGCGTTTTCCCAGGGCCTCAAGCCGATCGTAGTCGTCAACAAAATTGACCGTCCCGGCGCACGCCCGGATTGGGTTATCGACCAGATTTTTGATCTGTTTGACAACCTAGGCGCCACCGACGAGCAGCTCGACTTCCCGATCATCTACTGCTCGGCGCTGAACGGCATTGCCGGCATGGACCCGGAAGCACTGGCTGACAACATGGACCCGATGTTCCAGGCGATCGTGGATATCGTGGAGCCGCCCGCAGTTGAGATTGACGGCCCATTCCAGATGCAGATTTCTGCCTTGGATTACAACAGCTACGTTGGCGTTATCGGTCTTGGTCGCATCAAGCGCGGTTCGGTGAAGCCTAACCAACAGATTTCAGTCATCAGCGTTGACGGCACTACTCGTAAGGGCAAAATCGGTCAGGTCATGACCCATATGGGCCTTGAGCGTGTACAAACCACCGAAGCCACCGCGGGTGATATCGTCTGCGTGACCGGTATCGAAGATCTATCGATTTCCGACACGCTGTGCGACCCGAGCGCGATTGAGGCGCTGCCGCCGCTGTCTGTGGACGAACCGACCGTCTCGATGACTTTCCAGGTCAACGATTCGCCGTTCGCGGGTAAAGAAGGCAAGTTTGTCACCAGCCGTAATATTAAAGATCGCCTAGACCAAGAGCTTATCCACAACGTGGCACTTCGCGTTGAGCAGGGTGACACCCCCGAGAAGTTTAAAGTCTCTGGCCGTGGCGAACTGCACCTGTCGGTACTTATCGAAACCATGCGCCGTGAAGGCTTCGAGCTGGCCGTTGGCCGCCCGGAAGTCATCATCAAAGAGATAGACGGCGTGAAGCAAGAGCCTTACGAAGAAGTCATCATCGACTGTGAAGAGCAGCACCAAGGCTCGATCATGGAAGAGCTTGGCTATCGTAAAGGTGAGATGACCAACATGAACCCGGATGGTAAAGGCCGCGTTCGTTTGGACTTCATTATCCCGGCACGTGGCTTAATCGGCTTCCGCGGCCAGTTCCTGACACTGACGTCCGGCACCGGCATCCTGACCAGTCGTTTTGATCACTACGGCCCGCTGAAGCCGGACGCCTCTATCGAGCGTCGTAACGGCGTCTTGGTCTCAATGGTGGGCGGTAAAGCGCTGGCCTACGCCCTCTACGCCCTTCAAGAGCGCGGCAAGCTGATCATCGATCACGCGACTGAAGTGTACGAAGGCATGCTGATCGGTATTAACAACCGTGCCAACGACATGGTGGTTAACCCGACCAAGGGCAAGAAGCTAGATAACATGCGCTCAACCGGGAACGATGAGAACATCGTACTGACGCCGCCGATCAAGTTCACTCTTGAGCAGGCCATTGAATTCCTGGATTCCGATGAGCTGGTAGAAGTCACGCCGACCCATATTCGTCTGCGCAAGAAGCACCTGACTGAAAATGAGCGTAAGCGCTATAGCAAGAAACAAGCTTAATACCCGCGCTTTCCGCACAACACCAGAAACCCGTCCTAGTGCGGGTTTTCTGCTTTTTACACCAATACTCACCAAATTATTCCGACCCCTCCTCCGCATCGCCCGCCAAGCGGCTCCATTAACGCAACCTAAACGCTAGCGGGCTGGAAAGCGCGTGCGTTCTATCGCAAAGTAGCGCTAACTGCAGCGCGGCCTCGGCCTACTCGCACCCCTTAATTCATACAGGTGTTTGGCTTATTACGTCTACCCAAACACCAGAACATGGGCACTTCTTCACATGAGCGGTCACAACGTCTGGACTCACAAAGGCACCTTTTTATTGGCGGCAGTCGGTTCTGCCGTCGGCCTTGGCAACCTATGGCGGTTTCCTTACCTTACCGGCGAAAACGGCGGCGGGGCGTTTATCTTGGTCTACGCCGTAACGATTTTTGCCGTGGGTATCCCTATTTTAATTGCCGAAACCATGCTCGGACGCACTAGCCGCCAAAGCCCCATTATGGGTATGCGCCACCTAACTAAAACCCATAAAACCTCCCGCGCCTGGGAGTCAATCGGCTGGTTAGGCGCGGCTTCTGCCTTCCTGATATTAAGCTTTTATTCGGTCATCGCGGGCTGGGCGCTGCACTACACCTGGCTAATGCTGACAGGCGAGTTAGTGGGCGCGGATGCGCAGACCATCGGCGATGGCTTTAATGCGCTGCTGGCCTCACCCGGGTTAATGACGCTCTACCATACGCTGTTTATCGCCGCCTCGGCCCTGATTGTCGCCATGGGCATCCACAAAGGCATTGAGTCAGGCCTGCGCATCATGATGCCCGCCCTGTTTGCCATCCTCATCCTGGTACTCGTTTACGGCATCATTAATGGTGATGTAGGCGCTGCTGCCAGCTTCTTGTTTACCTTCAATATCGGCGATCTCAGCCTTGAAGGCTGGCTGCAGGCCGTTGGCCAATCGTTCTTTACGCTGAGCCTAGGTATGGGCGCCATCATGGCTTATGGCGCGTACATGTCGAGTGACGCCTCGCTAACCCGCACCGCCATTGCGGTTGCGATTGTGGATACCGCCGTGGCGATGGTAGCCGGCCTGGCGATCTTCTCGCTGGTATTTGGCGCAGGCTTGGAAACCAGCCAAGGTCCAGGGCTGATGTTTGTCACCCTGCCGCTGGCCTTCGCCGACATGCCGTTTGGCGCGCTGGTGGGCGGCGTCTTCTTTATCTTGGTGCTAGGCGCTGCGATCAGCTCGTCGATCTCACTAATTGAGCCAGTCGCTGCCTTTTTGGTAGAGCGTTTTGATATGACCCGCCCGCAAGCAGTGACCATCATGGTCGTTGCCGCCTGGGCAATGGGCCTGCTGACCGTGGTGAGCTTTAACGTGTGGGCGGAAGGCACCATTTTCCACACCCTGTTCGGGCGCAGTGCGTTTGACTTTATTGAGCTACTAACCAATATCTTTATGCCATTGGGCGGTCTGATGATCGCGCTTTTTGCTGGCTGGGCGCTTACCCAAAGCGAAGTCAAGAAAGAGCTGGGCACTAACCAAACGTGGTTCAAAACCTGGCGTTTTTTAGTGCGCTTTGTTGGTCCCGCAGCTGTGTCGTTCGTTTTCCTGCGGACCATTCCTTACGTGGACGGTTACGTCATTCCCACGCTGGGAGCACTCATCATTGTGGGTGCATTCGCTCTTAGCCAACGCCTGCGTAAATCCACCTCCTAACATCATGCGAATAACGCAGGCGGCCTCAACGCCGCCTGCTCCGCGAGGTCACCATGAAACCGCTTATCGAAGTACAACACGTTAATAAAGCGTTCGGTGGGCTACACGTCATCAACGATTGTTCTATACGCGTCGAGAAAGGATCGATCACCGGCATGATTGGCCCCAACGGGGCGGGTAAATCGACTCTGTTTAATCTCATCGCGGGTGCCCTGACACCTGACAGCGGCTCTATTTTACTGGATGGCGAAGACATTACCTCGCTAAGCGCCGACCAGCGCTTTCACAAAGGGCTACTGCGCACTTTCCAAATTGCCCACGAGTTCAGCCAGATGAGCGCACTGGAAAACTTGATGATGGTGCCGCCCCAGCAAGCGGGTGAAAGCCTCTTCAACACGTGGTTCAAACCCGGTCTAGTGCGCCAGCAAGAGGCCGAGGTTCGCCGCCGCGCACTGGAGGTGATTGATTTTGTAGGCCTGCACCACGTGCGCAACGAACTGGCGGGCAACCTTTCCGGTGGTCAGAAAAAGCTCTTAGAGCTTGGCCGTACCATGATGACCGACGCCAAAGTGGTGCTGCTGGATGAAATTGCCGCTGGGGTAAACCGCACGCTGCTCGGCGACTTGATGGGCAATATTGAGCGGCTTAACCGCGAGATGGGCTACACCTTCTTAGTGATTGAGCACGACATGGACATGATCTCGCGGCTCTGCGACCCGGTGATTGTGCTTGCCCAGGGCAGCGTCATGGTCGAAGGGCACATTGAAGACATCCAGAATAATCCCGCGGTTATTGAGGCCTATTTCGGCACCGATGCTGCTTAAATAACGCGGCTTAACAGCGCGTTAAACGATAAACAAAAAAACACAGTCGCCTCGGTTAACCCACAGGCGGCACTGCTGAGACACTCTCACAGAGACGCTTTCTATGTCTTCAATGCAATCACAGCCACTGCTGGAAGCACGCGATGTGCACGGCGGCTATGGCAGTATGAATATTTTAAACGGGGTTAATATGACCCTGTACGCCAATGAAGTGGGCGTGATTGTTGGCCCTAACGGCGCTGGCAAATCCACCATGCTGAAAGCCGTGTTTGGGCTGTTAAACGTTAATCAAGGCGAGATCCTGCTCAACGGTCAGCCGATTCACAACCTGCCCCCCAACCAGCTGGTGGAGCGCGGTATGGGCTTTGTGCCCCAGGAAAAAAACGTCTTCCCCAGCCTCTCTGTCAAAGAGAACCTGGAAATGGGCGCCTACCTAAAGCCGCAGAATGTTAAGCGTATGCTGGAACAGGTTTACGACTTCTTCCCCCCCCTCGTGGAGAAGCGCCACCAGCCTGCGGGCGAGCTTTCCGGTGGGCAGCGCCAAATGGTCGCCATGGGGCGTGCCTTAATGGCGGAACCCAGCCTGCTACTGCTGGATGAGCCAACTGCAGGCCTTTCACCGCTGTATATGAACGAGATTTTTGATCGCGTGAAGAAAATCAACGCCGCAGGCGTGGGCATTTTAATGGTCGAGCAGAACGCCAAGCAGGCCTTGGCCATTGCCGATAAAGGCTTTGTCCTGGCGGCAGGCCAGAACCGCTTTACGGATACCGGGGCAGCGCTGCTTGCTGACCCTGATGTCGCCAAAAGCTTTTTGGGCGGCTAGCCCGGGGGAGATACACGTGAACGAACTGGTCTTTTTTATTAATAACGTGGTGATTGCGGGCAGTGTCACTGGCTCGATTTACGCCATTGGCGCGATTGGCGTCACGCTGATTTTCAGCATTATGCGCTTTGCCCATTTTGCCCATGCCGACATGATGACCTTCGGTGCCTTTATGGTGCTGCTGCTCACCACGGCGTTCCCTGCGGTGGGCGCTAGCATCGGCGTCCCCACGGCGCTGATCATGCTGCCGCTGGCCATGCTGCTCACCGCCCTGCTCGCAGTGGGTATCGATAAGGCATTTTACAAGCCGCTGCGCGCCCACGGCGTGAAGCCTATTGTGATGGTGATTGGCTCGCTGGGCGTCACACTGATGCTCCAAGGGCTTATCCGTCTGTTCTCCGGCACAGGGGGACAGAGTCTCTACGTCGACGACCGCAAAGAGATCTTTCGTCTCGCCCTGCCTTTTGAAGGTGTCCGTGCGCCGATCGTGATTACCGAACCACAAATTTACCTGTTTGTAATCACGCTGGTGGCGGTCGTTGCGCTCCACCTATTTCTTAACCGTTCTCGGTTAGGCAAGGCAATGCGCGCCATGTCGGATAACCCGGAGCTGGCGCAAGCGTCAGGCATTAATACCAATACCATTGTGGCGGTTACCTGGGTGATTGCGGGCGGCCTTGCAGCCATTGCAGGCACCTTGCTCTCCCTGGACGTCACCTTCAAGCCGGATTTGAGCTTCTTCCTGCTGCTGCCGATTTTCGCTGCAGCGATTGTCGGTGGGGTCGGCCACCCGTATGGCGCGATTGCCGGTGGCTTTGTGGTGGGCTTTGCCGAAACTCTGGCGGTATTTAACTGGAACGTACTGCTGCGCCCGTTCCGCGACAGCTTTCCGGCGTGGCTTGAGCTGCCTAACAATCTCGCCTTCGTGGGCACTGAATATAAGATTGTGGTGCCGTTCTTTATCTTGGTGGCCATCTTGGTGTGGCGCCCGACCGGCCTATTTAAAGGCAAGGTGATCTAATGAGCCATCCAACCAATAATCGCAATCCGGCCTACACGCCGCAAGACGCCACCCAGACACGCCGCTTCCCACTGCGCGAACTGGTGCTGTTTGGCGCGCTACTGGTCGCCGTGCTGGCGGTTTACGCCATGATGGGCGCTGCCTACAGCACGCGGATGTTAGTAGAAGCCGCCTGCTATGCCATTCTCGCCCTAGGCCTGACCATTCAGTGGGGCTACGCCGGGCAGTTTAATGCCGGGGTGATGGGGTTTGTCGCCCTGGGCGGCTTCTGCGCGATGCTGTTTAGCGTGCCGGTCAACGACGCCTTTTGGGGCACGGAATTGCCCGGCGAACTGGGCCAAGTGCTGCTCTATGGCATTGCGGCGACGCTGATAGTGATAGGAGCCACCAAGCTTGACCGCCTGGGCGTGCCAAAGAAATTGCGCACTGTCATTGCGGTCGTGCTGGCGGTAGTGCTCTACCTCGTTGTGATTAGCCTGCTGCGCGACGTGACCAGCCAAATTCAGTCCCAGGCGGGCTTTGTAGGCGGTTTTGGCTTGCCTGCCTGGGTGGGCTGGATAGTGGGTGGCGCGCTGGCCGGTGGCGTTGGCTACTTTATTGGCCATGTGTGCCTTGGGCTGCGCAGTGACTACCTCGCCATCGCCACCCTGGGGATTGCCGAGATCATTAAGGCATTTTTGAAGAACTCCGACTGGCTCACTCGGGGTACCGCCACGGTCTCGCCGCTGCCCTGGCCAACCCCTGGCCCCGCCGAGCTTGGGTTTACTCTCTCCCGCGCTATTTACCTTTCGGTGACGGCGGTGGTGATTGCGGTGATCTTCTTCCTGTTGCACCGCGCCTACCACGCCCCCTGGGGACGAATGATCCGTGCGATTCGCGATAACGAAGTGTCGTCAGCCGCCATGGGTAAGGACATCAACAAGCGTCGCCTGGAAATTTTCGTGCTGGGCTGCATTTTGATGGGCCTGGGGGGCGGCATGCTGGGCACGTTCAACAGCTTGTTCGACCCCCAAGGCTACCTGCCTCTGAACCACACGTTCTTGGTGCTAGTGATGGTGATTCTGGGCGGCCCAGGCAATAATCTGGGCACCATTTTTGGTGCGGTGGCGGTCTATATTATCTGGATTATGTCGGAGCCGCTGGCACTGTTTTTAATGCAGCTGGCCGTCGCATTTGGCGAAGGGACCTTTGGCTGGGAGGCGCCCAGCAATATGGATAGCCGAGCGCTTCAAGCGCGAGTGCTGGTCATTGGGATGCTTATTACGCTGGTACTGCGCTTCGCGCCTAAAGGGCTGCTGCCTGAAAAAATATCCCAGCATGGTTAACAAGCGCCGTCGTTAACAAGCAACATGGCCAACCAGCGTATTAACCCATAAGTAAAAACGCCCTTAAGCATATTGTTAAGGGCGTTTTCTTGTTAAACATACCTTTAGTACAAGTGCGCTGAGCGGCTAGAAGTCGTCAGTCGCCAACGCCACATCGCTTTTTCGTGCGGTGCTCGCCAACGCATTAGGTGAAGAGGGGCCATTTTTTGAAAGCTGGCCTACCTTTGGCGCGGCGTCGCCTAAGATAAAACCGCTTATCAGGCGATTAAGCTTCTCAGCCTGCTGGCGCATACGGCTGGCGGTGGCGGTACTCTCCTCCACCAGCGCGGCGTTTTGCTGGGTCATGCCGTCGAGCTGAACCACCGCTGTATTCACTTCGCTCACCCCCACACTCTGCTCTTTAGAGCCTGCGCTAATATCTGCGATAACCTGGGCCACCTGGTGCACACTGCCTAAAATCTCTCGCATTGTGTTACCTGCCCGCTGAACGATTTGGCTCCCTTTCTGTGAGTGCTCCACCGAAGTAGCTATCAGCGTTTTGATTTCCTGGGCTGCTTCTGCAGAGCGCTGGGCAAGCTTCCTTACCTCTTGGGCAACCACCGCAAACCCTCGCCCGTGCTCGCCCGCGCGAGCAGCCTCTACCGATGCATTAAGTGCCAGAATATTGGTCTGAAAAGCGATCGAATCGATGAGCGTAACAATTTCACTGATTTGCCCAGAGGACGCCTTGATATCGGCCATCGTCCGCTCGACATCTTCCATCGCCGTCTGCCCTTGGGTGACCACGCTCGCGCTCTCTTGCACCATGCGGTCAGCGGTTTGAGCATGCTCCGCATTATGCTCAACGGTTGACGTGATCTCTTCCATGGCTGAAGAGGTTTGCTGCAAGCTTGCCGCGGCTTGGTCGGTGCGCGTGGCTAATTCTTCACTGCCCTGGGCGATATTATCCGCCGCTTGATACACCGTTTGGGCGCTGCTTCTAACGTCGCTCAGCATGGACTGGATGTGCGCCAGAAAGCTGTTGAAGTCCTCTGCTAGTTTGCCCACTTCGTCACGACTAGTTACCTGCAGGCGCTGAGTAAGATCGCCACGGCCAGACGCCACTTCAGCCGCAACGGCTTGGATGTGGTGAGAGGTATGGCGAATCCGCTTCACTGTGCGCCGCGCCAACCAGATAGCCAGAGCGGTAATCGCAAGATTGATAAGCGTGGCAATGACCCAAAGCCGCAGAAAAGCCATTTTTAGATCCGCCATCGCGGCGGCTTCGATGGCCTCCATCGTCGCATCGATATCCGTCACATAGACGCCTGCGCCAATCACCCACTCCCACTCATCGACTGCTTCGGCATAGGAGTATTTAGGCTCGGCGTTGCCCGTTACTGGGTGCGGCCAGTCATACTGGTAGAAGCCACCTCCTTGCTGTGCCAGCACGGCCATGTCACGAATCATTTCGCGTCCACTCGCATCACGCGCGTCCAGCATATTTGTCCCGACACTTTCTGGCACTGCTGGCTGTACCAACATGGTGCCGTCCATCTCATAGACAAAAATGTAGTTATCATTTTCAAACCGCATGCCATTAAGAAGCTGAACCGCTTGCGCTTGAGCGCGCTGAGTATCGTCTTCTGTCGCTTGCAGCTCGCGTATCATTGAGCTTGCTAGCTCAACACTGCTGCGAACGCCCTGCTCCCGAGCCTCTACGAGCAAGGTACGCTGCTGCTCAATCTGGGCTTGGTTGTTGCGGTAGCGATCAATGCCCTCTAGCACGAGAAGGCAGCTGGAAGAGAGCACCAGCGGCATGAGGACGAGCAGCATAATTTTGAACTGTAGGCTGCCTTCCAAATAGTGGAAGAAGCGGGTCAAAGGACCCCGTGTTGTCGTCATTATTATTTTCCCCAGTGAAGGTCGTCAGTATTGTTAGGTCACCGCTATTTCTGAAACGAGAGAATAGCGCGCCTAACACGGCCAACAGGTGATCTTCATCAAGTCTATGCAACATAAGCGCCTAGCAAGGAAAAGGCGTGTGAACGACAACAGCAGGCAGTAAAAAGCCCTCGACGCCTGACGGCGCCAAGGGCTCAGAAAAACAACATATCGTTCGTTTAGAGGTCGACTAGCCCTTTGCTGGTAAAGGCGCCATTCTCAACGACCATTTCGACCACTACGCCGGGTACGTCACCGTTTGCGTCAAACTCATGGGAGCCAGAAGCACCCTCATAGTTAATCTCGGTGCCTGCGGCAATCAGCTCTACCGCTTTCTCCCACTCACCCGGTAAAATGGTTTCGCCAGGCGCGCTAGAGACACTGCGCAGCGCTTCGCTTAATCCCTCGCGTTCAGCGCTGCCATTTTGCTCAATGGCCAGCGCCACCAGGAAGGCGGCATCATATGCCTGGGCGGCAAAGACAGCGCTGGGGTCGATACCGGCGGCTTCAGCTGCTTCATTGAAAATCTCGGTACCTGGCAGATCGGGGCTACCGGGGCGGGTAGCGATCATGCCGTCCAAAACATCCGCACCAATCGCGCTTACCAGGCTATCGCCCACCATGCCGTCGGCTCCCACGTACTGGGTAAACATACCGCTTTCATAGGCTTGGCGAAGTACCGTTTGGCCAGAAGTATCAGCATACGCCAGCACCACAAGCGTTTCCGCACCGCTAACCGAGAGAGAGCCTAGTTCGGAGCGGTAGTCTGCACGGTTATCTTCATGGGCGAGATTTTCAGCGATCTCACCGCCGCCCTCTTCAAAGGCTGTGCTAAATGCATCCGACAGGCCACGTCCGTAGTCGTTGTTAACATAGGTAACGGCAACAAAATCGATACCTTTATCCAGTAGCAGCTTGGCTAGCATTTCGCCCTGGAAAGCATCAGACGGCACGGTGCGGAAGACCAAATCATTGTCGTCCAGCTCAGAGACCGCCGGCGCAGTAGACGCTGGCGAAACCATCAACACGCCGCCAGGGATAGCCGCGTTGTTCGCCGCCGCAATGGTGGCCCCGGTGCAGAGTGCGCCGACAATCGCCGTGACTTGCTCCGAGTTCACCATGCGGTCAGCCGCGTTAGAGGCCGCTGATGCATCCGAGCAGGTGGTGTCGCCAGAAGGCATCACTAGCGTCTGCCCGCCTAAAATACCGCCCTGCTCGTTCACCTGCGCCACCGCTAGCTGCGCACCTTCAAAAATCGGTGGCGTCAGGCTCTCGATCCCACCGGTAAAGCCACCCAAGAAGCCAACCTTGACTTCTTCTGCCTGAGCCATGCCCGTTAAGGCCAGTGACGAGACCGCCACAGCGGTGACTAATGCGCGCTTATTCATCATATTATTGGTCGCTCCCAGTATATTAAGTGTCCCAATCGTCCAGCGTGGGACTCTTCTTAATCTGGAACCGGAACGCAAAAAAAACAAGCAACGGTTTCTAACGCTAATTTACAATTTACTTAACGCTGGCGCCTGAGCAGCGTGTTTGCCCAGTCACGTATCCTGTGACTCCACTGATCCAGGGCTGACGTGATGCTCACGAACCACCGCATGGGTGCAACCCGCCATCAAGACAGCGCCCATAGCCACCAGTAGCTAACAGTTGCCATGGGGTGAAAGCGCCTAGTGTTAGTCATCGTGGTGGTCAGCAAACCGCTGCGCCTGCTGCTTACGCAGGCGGTTTCGGCGGTAAAGCCTTACCAACGCGATAGCCAGCGCGGCGGCCACCATAAGGGCAAGCACAACCCCCTGCCAGGGGCGGGCGGCATCCCCTATCACCGTTTCCAAAGTAATAATCAGCATTAAGCCCAGCGCTTGCGACCCAATGGCCAGCGCCCGCAGCACGTCAAAAGCGGGTTGCGGCATAGACAACTCCGTAATGGTTAATGTGGTTGATGTGATTGATGAGTGTACCTGCTTAACCAGAAGAGCATGAACGCAATTACGCTCTCAAACACAACGCAACAGGCCGCTACGTCCACCAACCAAACCCCAGCACCGGCATGGCAAGTGCAAAGACCGCCGTACAGATCACGCCCACGGCAACTAGGCTCATTACCGCCCCGGCACGCAGCATGTCGCTCACTTGCACTTTACCGCTGCCGAAGACAACCGCATTGGGCGGCGTCGCGACCGGCAGCATGAAGGCACAAGAGGCTGCCATGGCAACCGGTACGGTAAGCAGGAGTGGGCTTTGCTCCATGCTCACGGTTAGTGCCGCCGCTAGGGGTATAATAGCGGCGGCGGTGGCGGTATTACTGGTTACATGGCTCATTAACATGACGGTGACGACGACCATAAAAATCATCGCCCAAAGGGGCCAGCTTGCAAACACCGCCAGCAGGTTAGCCACGCTTTCCGCCAATCCCGAGCTTTCGATCGCGCTGCCCAGGCTGAGCCCACCACCGACAAGCAGTAACACGTTCCAGGGAAGGTTTTGTGCGCTTTTCCAGTCGAGTAAAAACTGGCGCTCTCTCCAGCGGGCTGGAATCACAAACAGTAGCAACGCCCCCATCACGGCTATTCCGCCATCGCTGAGGCTAAGGCCGGTCAGGTTTTCCAACAGTGGGCGCCCGATCCAAGCCAGCGCTACCAAGATAAATACGGCGGCCACCCGCTGCTCAGGACGGGTCATACGGCCCAGGTCCTCCTCCTGCTGCGACAGCACCGCCGCGATGCCCTCCAGCGGTAAACGGGGGACAGGATAAATCCAGCGGGTGAGCAGCCACCACCCTATCGCCAGCAGCAGCGCCGCAGGCGGAACTCCGACCAGCATCCACTGAGCAAAACCGATCTCAATGCCATAATTATCCGCCATAAAGCCGGCCAATAATGCATTGGGCGGTGTCCCTATCAGCGTGCCCATGCCGCCAATATTGGCGGCCAACGCGATACCCAGCAGCAAACAGAGCTGCATAGGCCGCTGATCTAGCGCGCTGCCCTGGCGTTCAAGCAGCGCCAGAACCGACAAGCCTATCGGCACCATCAGCGCCGCCGTCGCGGTGTTGCTGACCCACATACTCAGAAATGCCGTTGCCCCCATAAAACCGGCGACGAGCTGATCTGGACGCTTGCCCGCCACAGTTAGCACACCCAAAGCAATTCGCCGATGCAAGTTCCATCGCTGTATGGCCTCTGCCAACATAAAACCGCCTAAAAATAGAAAAATCAGCGGATTGGCATAGGGAGCAGCCGCTGCATTGACGTCAACCACGCCTAATAGCGGCAATAACGCGACGGGCAGCAGTGCGGTTACCGGCATCGGTACCGGCTCTAAAATCCACCAGACGGCCATCCACGCTGTCAGAGCGACAACACGCCATGCGTCGATGGGCATGTCGCCAGGCGCCTCTAACATTAGCAATATCGCCGCTAACAAGGGGCCGCCCAGTAGCCCTACGGTGATTTTGCGTCGCTGCCAATGTAGGGCATTTTCCGGCGCATCCATGGGTATTATCTCCTTAATAAAACGGCGCGCATGGGTACTTGATACGCGCCTCCATCCGCTAACTTCAGCGCCTTCATATGTTAACGTCGCAACGCGGCATCGACATCACCGGAATAGCCAAGGTGCATGGTATGGTTAGCCAGTGTACCTATTTGACGGGAAAACCATGAACGCGATTGCCCTTGGCCCACTGCTCATTTCACTGCCACGGCTCTATGCCATTAGCTGCGCACTGCTACTCCTGTTGGCCAGCCGCTATTTGCTTGGCGTGTCAGCGCGTCAGCATGGCCGTTGGTTCAATGGGCTGTTACTTGTCTGGCTATTGGGTGCGCGGGCGACGTATGTAGCACTCAACTGGGAAAGTTTCAGCGCCGACCCGGTAGACGCCTTAAAGCTGTGGCAACCTGGCTATCACGGCCTGGGCGGGCTGCTGGCCGGGTTACTCTGGACAGCATGGTCGCTGCGCAGGCACCTGCTGTCGATGATCGGCGCCCTGGCGATGCTCGTCGGCGCTTCTAGCCTGTGGCTTGTGGTGGTAACGCTCGCGCCGATTGGCAATCAATTTTCCGTTGAGGCATTGCCGGATGTCACCCTAGAAGATGTCGACGGTAACCCGGTGCATTTGCCATCGCTGACTGAAAGCGGCGACCTGATTATCGTCAACCTATGGGCCACCTGGTGCCCCCCCTGCCTGCGGGAGATGCCGCTGTTAGAAGAAGCCGACCAGCGTGATGGCGTCAGCGTCGTTATCGCCAACCAGGGCGAAGATTTGCTGCCTATCGTGCGCTACCTGGATGAGCAGGGGCTGACATTTCGCTATGCGCTGCGTGACCCCAGCCAAACCTTAACGGCCCAGTTCCAGGCGCCTGGCTTGCCCACCACGGTGTTGTTTGATCGACAGGGCAACACGCTGGATGTGCATGTGGGCGAGCTTACCAGTGCTCAATTAGCAGGCTGGTTGGAAGATTGACACCGATAGACCTTAATCCCCCCGCTGCTTTGCGTTAGAATCCCCCGCCCTGTTGCCACCGGCGCATCCCGGTGGCATATGACCCGTATTGAAGACTTCCCTGAGGCATCATGAGCGATTTTTCTCCCGGCCAGCGCTGGATTAGTGACGGCGAGGCTGAGCTTGGACTCGGCACCGTGCTTAACTGCGACGCCCGTAGCGTTACCATTTTGTTCAGTGCCAGCCAGGAAACCCGTACCTACAACACGCGTCAGGCACCGTTAACTCGCGTGATGTTCGGCAGCGGTGACCGCGTGCTCTCTGCCGATGGTTGGCAGATACTCGTGGATGACAGCAAAGAGTCTGGCGGTCTCATCACGTATATTGGCGAAGACAGCGAAGGTAATCTGCGCGAGCTGCCAGAAGCCAAGCTGGCAGATACCATGCAGTTCGACCAGGCTCGGGATCGCTTATTGACCGGCCAGGTCGACCGTAACGACTGGTTTGATCTACGCTTTCGCACCCTGCATCACTACCAGCGCATCGAGCAGCACAGCGCGCTGGGCTTTGCCGGGCCGCGTATCGACCTGATTCCTCACCAGCTCTATATTGCTGACGAAGTCGCTGGCCGCCACGCACCTCGGGTACTGCTGGCTGATGAAGTCGGGCTAGGTAAAACCATCGAAGCCGGGCTGATACTGCACCGCCTGCTGCTCACAGGCCGCATCGAGCGGGCGCTGATTCTGGTGCCGGATAGCCTCACTCACCAATGGCTGGTCGAGCTTTTACGCCGTTTCTCACTCAACGTCAGCCTGCTGGACGAACACCAAAGCCAAGCTCACGGCAGCGCCAACCCATTTGAGAGCGCCCAGATCGTGCTGGCGAGCCAAGGCTGGCTGTTCGCTAACATTCATCGCCAAGACCAGGCGCTGGCCAGCCGCTTTGACCTGCTGATCGTAGATGAAGCCCACCACCTGGACTGGAGCAGCGAAGGCAGCGGCCCGGGCTATCAGTGCGTTGAACAGCTTGCCGCCGAAATCCCCGGCCTGCTGCTGCTTACCGCCACGCCCGAGCAGATGGGCGTTGAGAGCCACTTTGCCCGACTGCGCTTGCTGGATGCCGAGCGTTATCACGATATTGAACGCTTCAAAGACGAAGAGCAGCACTACGTCGCGGTGGCCAGCGCGATCGATGCTTTGGATGAGTTGCCTCACACCGCCAGCGCTCGTGAACGCGTTGCAGCAGCGGCAGATGACCGCGATAGCCAAGCGCTGTTGGCAACGCTGTGCAACCTGGAAGCCAGTGCTGAGCAGCAAGATGCCGCCCGCGCCCAGCTGCGCGATGCGCTGCTAGACCGCCATGGCACAGGCCGAGTGATGTTCCGCAATAGCCGCCGCCACGTAGGCGGCTTCCCCGAGCGCCGCCTGCACCTTGAGGCGCTTGAGCTACCCTCCGCCTATCGCCGAGTGCTGCGCCGCCTGGAGCGCGATGAGGACTATCTGGATGAACTGCTGATCGAAACCGGCATGGATCATCCCGATGTGCTGATCTACCCGGACGCCATGTACCGGGAATTAAGCAACGACCCGCTGAACAGCGAGCCCTGGTGGCACATCGACCCACGCGTCAACTGGCTGCTTGAGAAGCTCAGCGACGATAGTGACGCGGGCTTTGCCAACGATAAAGTGCTGGTGATTGCCCACCACCGCGAAACGGCTGAAGGACTTGCCGAGGCGCTGCGCGTACTCGGCGGCTACCACGCGCCGGTCTTCCACGAAGGCTTATCGCTGGTGGAGCGCGACCGCGCCGCCGCGGCGTTTGCCGACGAAGAGGAGGGCTGCCAAGTGTTGGTGTGCTCGGAGATTGGCTCCGAAGGGCGCAATTTCCAGTTCTGCCGCCACCTGGTGATGTTTGATATGCCCCAGCATCCCGACCAGCTGGAGCAGCGCATTGGACGTCTCGACCGTATTGGCCAGCGCCACGCTATCGAACTTCACGCGCCGACCTTTACCGGCAGCCCCGGCGAGCGGCTGCTGCGCTGGTATCACGAAGGTATGGAGGCCTTTAGCGCGCCCCACGGTATCGGTAGCGAGCTCTTCGATGCGTTTGGCGATGCCCTTGCCGATGCTCTGCTCGACGATGAAATGCTTGATGAAATCATTGAAGAGACGCGGCAAATGTTCACCGCCAAACTGGCTGAGCGGGACGCCGGGCGCAACCGCCTACTAGAGCTTAATGCCTGCCGCCCGGCTCGCGCACAGCAAGTCATTGAGGCGGTGCGCGAACTCGATGAGGATCCCGCGCTGCCCAAATTTGTCGAGCGGGCGCTGGATATTTTTGGCGTTGACAGCCAGGAAATCGGCAACGGCTTGCTCCACCTTCAGCCAAGCCAGCACATGCTCGATGGCCTGCCCGGGCTAGTGAAAGGCGAAGAGGGCTTTTCAGCGACCTACAGCCGTGCTCAGGCGCTGGCGCGTGACGACGTGCAGCGGCTCTCCTGGGAGCACCCACTACTGCGCGAAATGATGGAGCGCATATTAGACGGCACCATGGGCAATACCGCGCTGGCACTGCTGCGCCATCCGGCGATCCCCAGCGGACGACTAATGGCCGAACTGGTGTTCCGCACCCACTGCCCGGCGCCAAAATCGTTACACCTTAACCGCTTCTTACCGCCGACGGCGATTCGCGTACTGCTGGATGAGTCAGGCGCCAATCTAACCAGCAAAATTTCCTTCACGGGCCTAGGCAAGAACCTGCAGAAGGTTAATAAATCGCTGGCGCGGGACCTGATCAAGAGCCGCCATGATCAGCTGCGCGACCTGTTGATTCAGGGTGAGGGCGAAGCCGAACGTGAGCTGCCTAGTATTATAGAAGCGGCCGAAATCCGCATGCGCGCCCAGCTGGACAGTGAGCTTGCCCGCTTGACCGCCTTGGCGGAGCACAATCCAGCGGTGCGCACCGAGGAGCTTGAAGCGTTGAAACAGGAGCGCCAGGCATTAAGCGACGCGATTGAGAACACCCGCTTACGGCTGGACTCCGTGCGGGTTGTCATCACCGTTGACCCCAATGCCTAACGCCTCCTAAAACAGCCTGCGTTAGAAGATGGCGGCTAACGCTTTGTCGAGAGTCGGATACTGGAAGGTAAAACCGGCCTCGACAAGGCGCGAGGGGCGCATATCCGCACCGGTGAGTAGCAGCTGCGACATCTCACCAAAACCTGCTTTAAGCACAAAGGCAGGCACTGGAAAAATGGCGGGACGATGCAGCTGTTTGGCCAGTGTCTGGGTAAACTCCGCATTCGTCACCGGGTGCGGCGCGCTACCGTTGAAGGCCCCAGAGAGCGCCGACTCATTCAGCAGGAAAATAATCGCAGCAACCAAATCATCGCGGTGAATCCACGGCATAAACTGTGTGCCATCGCCAAAGCGGCCCCCCAACCCCAGCTTAAATGGAGGCACCATCTTCTGTAGCGTGCCGCCGCCAGCATCCAGCACCAGGCCAATGCGCAGAAGCGCTAAGCGAACGCCAAGCGCTTCAACCGGCTTCGCCGCGGACTCCCACTGTTCGCACAGCCGATGGGCAAACTCATCATGGGGCGGCGTTGTTTCATCCACCACCTTACTACCCTGGTTGCCGTAATAGCCCATCGCCGAGCCGCTCACCATAACGCTAGGTACCGACTGGCCATTAGCTTTCAACTGCTCGCAGAGCATCACTAATTGCGCGGTGCTCTCCACACGCGAACGAATCAACTCGTTTTTTTGACTGTCGCTCCAGCGCTTGGCAGCAATCGACTCACCGGCCAAATTCACCAGCGCATCCGGCGGCGTATCCACAAATGCCTGGGCACTATCGCGGATATCGCAAGCCGCTGGCAAACGATCGCGTACCTTGTGCGGCGCGCGGGAGACCACCTGAACCTCGTGGCCTAACGCTACAAGCTGCTCAGATAGACGTTGACCAACAAAACCGCTGCCTCCGGTTATTAATACCCGCATCGTGTCGCTCCTGTGGATGAAAAGAAGTAAGCGCCGCCTGATTGAACACTGGTTGAGCGCACAAACTTATTGTACGATATTTATACACAAGTGCTACAATCAAATACTCAAAAAGACTTTTCAGCTTTTAGCGAGCGTTAGCTCACTCTCTTTTATTCGCTTTATTCATCTTTAGCGCTGCGAGGCTTTATGGCTGTATCATCGTCGCTTCCTACTCTTTCGGCCCCTTGCTCTGTCGCCGTTATCGGTGCAGGTATGTCCGGACTTGCCTGCGCCTACGAGTTAACAAAAGAGGGAATGAATACCTCACTCTTTGATAAGGCGCGTGGCCCCGGTGGCCGCATGTCTAGCAAGCGGCGTCCGCAGGCAACGCTTGATTTAGGCGCCCAGGCCTTCACCGTGCGTGACCCGCGCTTTGCAAAAGCAGTAAAAGAGTGGCAGCTGGCGGGTTGCGCAGCCCTTTGGCCCACCCACCGCTATCAGGCTAGTTCAAGTAGTTGGCAAACGCACAACGATGATCAGCTGCGCTACACGGGGGCGCCTCGCATGAGCGCCATCACGCGCCACATAACCGAAACGCTCTCCCCTCTACCCGGCGCAAGCATGGCTTTTGAAACCCCCATCGTTGCGTTAACAAAGGAGGAAGATGGCTGGCTACTCGCCGACCAACACGGCGCCACCCATGGGCCTTTTGCAGCGGTCGTCGTCAGCGCCCCACCCCCGCAAGCCTATACACTTATCGCCGATTGGGATGATGCCCTGTCAGCTGCCTGCCAAGCCGCCCCCCAGCGTGGCTGCTGGGCGGGCTGGGCCATTTTTGCCCAGCCGCTTCCACCTATTGAAGGCGTGGTGCCCAACTGGCACAGCGTTGAGACAGACCACGCAGCGCTGCGCTTAGCGACACGCAACAGTAGCAAACCTGGCCGTGAGCAGCAGCCTGAAAGCATTAGTCTACTGGCGCAATTAGAGTGGAGTGACACCCATATTGAACTCGCGAGTGACGATGCTGCCCAGCAGCTGCTTGCCGCTTTCACCTCGCTGTTCCCGGAAGGCACGGCGCTGCCTGAGCTGATTGACCTAGGCGCACACCGCTGGCGCTATGCCCAGCCTGCCAGTGCTGGACAGCAATCATACTTATACAGTGAGCAGGGCCTAGCGCTGTGCGGCGATAGTTTTCGCGGCAGCCGTGTAGAAGACGCATGGCTTTCAGGGTACGAGCTAGCACAGGCACTATTAGGCCGGTCGGTTTAAAAGCAGCGCGCTATCATATTTGCCCGAAATCACAGCAAAGGTTGTACCTAATAGCTACAAGTTGTACAAAGAGGCATATAATAGCGTGTCCCTATCTAGTCGATTAAGCGCTATCCGTTTTTGTGACCAGGACACCGTAGCAATACGCTATAACCTCGTCATAGCAATTACAGACAGACCCCTGCAGCACCGGCTGTAGGCAACCAAGAGGCAATGGCGCCCATGAGCAATAAGGCGACCCACCCACCCGACACCCCTCTCTATCCGATCCGGGAAGTTTCCCGTCTAACGGGTGTGAACTCGGTCACCCTACGTGCCTGGGAGAGACGCTATGGATTAATTCGCCCCCAACGTACCCCTAAAGGCCACCGACTCTACGCTCAAGACGACATCGCGCGAATTGAGCGCATCTTGCAGTGGCTCAACCGTGGCGTGCCGGTCAGCCAAGTGGTTGACCTGCTTGACCAGCCTGAAGCGATAGAGACGCCCGCGCCAGCCGCAGGCGACTGGGCTAGTCAGCGCCAACAGCTGCAAGCCGTCATTGAAGCAGTCGACCTGCCCAAATTAGAGGCGATGTATCATCAGAGCTTAGCTCTCTACCCTCTTAGCGTGGCTATTAATGAGCTGTGGCAACCGGTTATTTTGTCCTTAGAAGCAAAGTGGGCAACCCAACCTGATGACCTTGTTCGCCGCACGCTGGAAGCCTTTTTACGTAGCCAAGTAGGTATTCGGCTTTATTACGCTAACCAAGCCACCCGCGGGCCGCTGATTTTGCTGAGCGCAATGCCCGAGGACCCAGGCCCCTTATGGGTATTGATGTGCGCCCTGATGGCTAGTGAGCAGGGCTATCGAGTGCAGTTGCTTGACCACGCCCTGGCGCTGGCCGACCTTCCCCAGGCAGTAGCGCGGCTCCACTCGTCCATGGTGCTGCTCTCTAGCGGACAGCGGGAAAGCGATGACTATATCCGTCACGCACTCCCTCAAGCGGCCCACGCGCTGAACGTGCCCATTGGCGTATGCGGCGAAGTGGCACGTTTAAGAGAGGGCGAATTAAACGATGGCCCTGTGCATATGCTAGGCGATGACCTACCCCAGGCAATCGCGCGGCTTCGCCCACTGCTACGTGAATCGGGCACTCTTTAACAGCGTGTTTGTAGCTCTGAGGTGTTGTTAACGAAGTACCGGTAAGAATGAGTTGGCCGCTTTCCCGTCAGGGCAGCGGCCAATTTTTTAGCACACTTTAAGCCCTTTGCAGGAGTCGCCATGAACTTACAGCTAGTATGGTTGCGCAGCGATCTGCGCATTCACGATAATTCAGCGCTCGCGGCGGCAGCATCCAAGGGGCCCGTGATAGCGGTTTTTTTACGCAGTGTCGCCCAGTGGCAAGCCCACGGCCACGGCGCAAATAAAATCGACTTTTGGGCACGCGGCGTAGCGGCCATTAAAGCGTCACTTAACGGGCTTAACATCCCCCTCCTACACCGCGACATTAATCATTTTGATGAGGCCCCACAGGCACTACTTGAGATTGCCCGCGCCCATGGCGTCAAGCAGCTGCACTTTAATTACGAGTACCCGCTCAACGAGCAGCGCCGCGATCAGGCGGTGCTAGAGGCGTTCCAGCAGGCCGACATCGCCGCCCACGGCCATCACGACGCCATTGCCTTTGCTCCTGGCAGCCTCCTCACCGGCAAAGGCGATTACTACGGCGTCTTTACGCCCTTTTCAAAAGCGTGGCACAAGCAGATAACAGCAGAGCAGCTTGCCCTGCGCGACACACCCAAAGTGCAGTCGCCGCTCGATATCAAAAGTGACCCGCTACCGTCACTGCCCTCCCTCGACGACGAACCGCTCGATGGCCGCCACTGGCCCGCAGGTGAAAACGCCGCCAGCGACAACCTGGAGCGCTTTTTACGCTTCCGTGGACGCCACTACAAAGATCAGCGTGACATCCCTAAAGTGCGGGGCACCAGCGAGCTATCCCCCTACTTGGCGCTGGGAATGATCTCCTACCGGCAGTG
The DNA here is from genome assembly GCF_044809155.1 of Vreelandella venusta. Taxonomy (GTDB): domain Bacteria; phylum Pseudomonadota; class Gammaproteobacteria; order Pseudomonadales; family Halomonadaceae; genus Vreelandella; species Vreelandella venusta_B. The sequence continues at coordinate 163,435 of NZ_CP085241.1, read as the reverse complement.
CCTGCAAGCGGTGATGAGCGAAAACGGCGGGCATCTTGCCGATGGCGATGCTGGCCTGACGACCTGGGTCAACGAACTGATTTGGCGCGAGTTTTATCAGCACGTGGCGGTAGGCTTTCCCCAGGTGTGCCGCTACCAGCCGTTTCAAGCGCATACCCAACAGTTGCAGTGGCGCGATGACGACGACGGGTTTGCCGCTTGGTGCGAAGGCCGCACCGGCTACCCTATTGTGGATGCCGCCATGCGCCAGCTCGTTACAACCGGCTGGATGCATAACCGTCTGCGCATGATTACGGCGATGTTTTTAAGCAAGCATCTGCTGATTGACTGGCGCCGCGGCGAAGCCTTTTTCCTGCGCCATTTGGTCGATGGCGAGTTTTGCGCTAACAACGGCGGCTGGCAGTGGGCGGCCTCAACGGGTACCGATGCGGCGCCTTATTTCCGTATTTTCAACCCGACTACCCAGTCCACGCGCTTTGACCCAGACGGTGAATTTCTTGTTCAGTGGCTACCCGAACTGAAAACCCTGCCTGCCAAAGCGCGCCATGCGCCGCCTCGGGACATGCTCACTCCTATTGACTATCCAGCACCGATCGTTGACCACAAAGCGGCGCGCCAACGCGCACTGGATGCCTTCAAAGCACTCTCCCAATAATAGCCACACGAGCGACAGGTTTTGCCACGCCATCAACAAGGAGTCCTGCATGTCTAACCCGCCCGCGGTGGTGAAGTTTTGTGCCTTCTTCAATAAACTAGACAAAACATGTACAGAAAAGCTATACGAGGTATATACTGAGGAAATTGTCTTCAACGATCCGCTACACCACATTGAAGGACGCGAAGCGCTTGAACGCTATTTCGCCGCCATGTACGAGAACGTTGAGCGCTGCTGTTTCACTTATCACACGCAGCAGCAACAGGGAAATCAAGCGTTTGTGACTTGGACCATGGAGTTTGTGCACCCACGCTTAGCCCGTGGCAAGCCGGTAAGTGTTGAGGGCTGCAGCGCCTTAACATTTGCAGAGGATGGCAGGGTATCGCACCACCGCGACTATTTCGACGCGGGGGCCATGCTATATGAACACCTTCCGGTGATGGGTCGTGTTATACGCTGGTTAAAGCAACGCCTTGGCTAAAACAGTGTGACCTCGTTTATGAGCACGCACGTTGCGTGCTAACAGGCCGCTATAGGAGAGCAGAATGAGCACATGGAAAACGCCCCAGCGCATCTGGTTAACCGGCGCGACGTCCGGCATTGGCGAGGCGCTAGCCAAGCAGCTAATCGCCCAGGGACACACCGTGATACTCAGCGCCCGCAATGAAGAAGCCCTAAACGCGCTGTGCGATGGTCATGCCAATGCCTACCCACTGCCGCTGGATGTGAGCGATCATCAAGCAGTGCTGGCCGCGGGTGAACAGATTCGCGAGTGGCTGGGCGCGCTGGACATTGCACTGTTCAACGCAGGCACCTGCGAATACCTCGATGCACGCCACTTTGATATGGCGCTTGTGGAGCGCGTCTTCACGCCGAACCTGTTTGGCACCCTGTACGGCGTCGAAGCCGCGCTTCCGCTGCTGCGTGCCGCTCGCAAAGAGGGCAAGCCAGCCCGCTTGGCCGCGACATCGAGCGCGTCGGCCTACCTGCCGCTGCCGCGAGCAGAGGCTTATGGTGCCTCGAAAGCAGCGGTGAGCTATTTTTTAGAGTCGCTGCGCCTGGATCTTCACCAGGAGGGGATCGACGTGAGCCTGATCCATCCTGGCTTCGTCAAAACGCCACTGACCGATCGCAACGATTTCCCAATGCCCATGCAAGTCTCTGCTGAAGACGCCGCCGACGCCATTATCACAGGCCTTGTTAAAGGGCGTCTGGATATTCATTTCCCCCGTCGCTTTACTTACATCGTTAAATTTTTGGGCATTCTACCGCCCGCACTACGGCGCCACATCGGCTTACGTATGACGCGCCGTCAAGAGGAAGCACAATGAGTGGCACAGCATCCCAGCGTATTGCGATTATTGGCAGCGGCATTAGCGGCATGGCAGCAGGCTGGTATCTCTCCTCTCAGCACGAGGTGACGCTATTTGAAGCCGATAGCCGCTTAGGGGGCCATACCGCCACGATGGACGTTGAAGTCAACGGCACCCCGTATGCCATCGACACCGGCTTCATCGTCTTCAACGACTGGACGTACCCGCACTTTCAGCGCCTGCTGGAAACGCTCGGCGTACCCAGCCAGGCCACCGAGATGAGCTTTTCCGTTCATGAAACGGATGTCGATTTTGAATATAACGGCCATACGCTGGCCTCGCTATTTGCCCAGCGGCGCAATCTTTTGCGGCCCGCCTTTTATCGCCTGCTTAGGGATATTTTGCGCTTTAACAAACAGGCCACCGCCGACCTAGAGAGCCAGCGCCTGCCTAGCGACATGACCTTGGGCGAATATTTGGATCAAAACGGCTACGGCGAAGCGTTTCAGCGCCGTTATCTGCTACCGATGGGAGCGGCGATCTGGTCGGCAAGTATTGGTGATCTGCGCGCCTTTCCCTTAACCTTTTTTGTGCGTTTTTTCCGCAATCACGGGCTGCTATCAGTCAATCACCGCCCGCAGTGGTATACCCTGGTGGGCGGCTCCAAGCGCTACATTCCCAACTTGACGGCCCCCTATGCGACCCGCATCCGGCTCAACACGCCTGTCAGCAACGTTACCCGTAGCGATACCGGCGTGATGATTACGACCGCTCAGGGGACAGAGCGTTTTGATCAGGTCGTGCTAGCCTGCCACGCCGACCAAGCGCTGGCGATGCTGGGTGACGCAACCCCCGCTGAGCGCGATATTCTTGGCGCGATGCCATATCAGGATAACGAGGTGGTGCTGCACACTGACACATCCCTGCTGCCACGCCGTCAGCGCGCCTGGGCAAGCTGGAACTACCGGCTAGATGGCCGAGGGGCGGAGGAGCGGGTTTCGGTCACCTACAATATGAATATTTTGCAGCGCTTGGAGAGTGAGACAACCTTCTGCGTAACGCTAAATGATTCAGAAAGCATCAATCCCGAGAAAATATTAGGGCGCTACACCTATGCGCATCCACAGTTCACTCTGGCGGGCCAGGCCGCCCAGCTTCGTCATAATGAGATCTCGTCGGTAGCTCGCCGTACGCACTTCTGCGGTGCTTACTGGCGCAACGGCTTTCATGAAGACGGCGTTTGGAGCGCGCTGCGTGTGGCTCAAGCGCTGGGCTGTGATGAAGCCGCCGAGCCGCCCACCATGCCCTCTGCGCTGCCTGCCCACGAACTCGTACCCAACAACAGCGTTGGGGAGGGGCTGGGATGATAACCGCGCCCCGCTCGCGCATCTATCGTGGCACGCTGCGCCACCGGCGCTTTACCCCCAAAGCGCACGCCTTTAGCTATCAGGTTTGGATGGCATGGCTGGATTTAGACGAGCTACCCACCCTGTTTGATAACGTGCCCGGCTTCAGCGCACGCGGGCCTGCCTTGGCGCGTTTTCGTCGTGAAGATTATTTGGGGCCGACGGATCGCCCCTTACGCACTGCCGTTCGCGAAGAGTTAATCCGCCAACTAGGCAGCGCACCCGACGGCAAAATTTACGTGCTCACTCAACTGCGCACATTTGGTTCGGTCTTTAACCCTGTTTCGATGTACTACGCGTACGACCATGTGGGCAGGCTCTCGGCGGTGCTCGGCGAAGTGACTAACATGCCGTGGAAAGAGCGTACCTGCTACGCATGCCGCGTCGACACCGCCCGCCATAGCCACCACGCAAGCTTCGAGAAAGTTATGCACGTCTCGCCCTTTAATCCAATGGAGATGACCTACCACTGGAAATTTAACTCGCCAGGAGAAACGCTCTACCTGCATATGGAAAACTGGCAAGACAGCGAGCGTCACTTTGATGCCACGCTCACCTTAGAGGCCGCGCCAGCGACCCGCAAAGTGCTGATGACGACGCTGGCACGGCAACCCTTTATGAGCCTAAAAACAGTCGCGGGAATCCATTTTGAAGCGCTTCGCCTGTGGCTTAAGCGCATCCCCGTTTATAACCACCCCAAGCGCAAGGAGACTTCAAAATGACGACCCTGCGTACCACGCCCCCTACGAGCAAAGCCGCTCGCCAAGATCGCATCACTCGCTGGATCAAACCACGCTTAATGGCCCAGTTGGATGCTTTCCAGGGAGGCCGCATCACACTGATCGAGGGCGACCAGTGTCACCATCTTGGCCAGGCAGGGCCACTGCAGGTGACGGTTGTTATTCGCCACTCCCGCGCCTGGAAACGCCTTGCGTTTGGCGGCACCGTGGGCGCTGCAGAGTCCTACATGGATGGCGACTGGGATGCTGATGATCTCGTCGCGCTGGTACGCCTGTTTGCCGCCAACTTGGAACAAGTGAACGGCAAAATGGAAAACGGCAGCGCGCGCATAGCACGCTGGCTGTTAGGGTTTGCCTACCGCTTTCAGCGCAATAGCGTCACCGGCTCTAAGCGCAATATTTCGGCGCACTACGATATTGGCAACGACCTGTTCGCCACGTTTTTAGACCAGCGTCACTGGATGTACTCCAGCGCCGTTTTCCCCTATCCAGAAGCCAGCTTAGAAGAAGCCTCCACTTACAAGCTGGATATCATGCTCGAAAAGCTGGATGTTCAGCCCGAGCATCACCTGTTGGAAATTGGCACCGGCTGGGGTGGGCTGGCCATCCACGCGGCTAAAACCCGCGGTTGCCGGGTCACTACAACGACAATTTCCGAAGAGCAGTATGCCCACACCGCACGACGCGTTAAAGAAGAGGGCTTGGAAGAGCAAATTACGCTCTTGAAACAGGATTACCGTGCATTAGAAGGACGTTTCGACCGGCTCATTTCGGTCGAAATGATCGAAGCCGTCGGCCACCAGTACCTCAACACCTACCTGGAAAAGGTCGACAGCCTGTTGACCGATGATGGCCAAGCCATGCTTCAGGCGATCACCATACGTGATCAACGCTTTGAAGAAGCCAAGCGGGAGATGGACTTCATCAAGCGCTACATTTTCCCTGGCGGCTTTCTACCCTCTCATCACGCCATGCTTGCCAGCGTTACGCGTAAAACATCGCTTAACGTAGTCGCCTTAGACGAGATTGGTCAGCACTATGCCCGCACCCTACGCGAGTGGCGCCATCGGTTTGAGGCAAGCCTTGAGCAGGTGCGCCAACAGGGCTACGACGAGCGTTTCATCCGCATGTGGCGCTACTACCTTTGCTACTGCGAAGGGGGCTTTATCGAGCGCTCCATTGGTACCTGTCACCTGCTGTTAGCTAAGCCGGCCGCCAAGCCAGTGCCGCTAATGGGGGCGCTATAAGTGGCCGCACAGGGCTGGCGTCATCTACTGTTTAACGCGCTGCGGTTCGAGGCGGGCTGGCTTCTATGCGTCATCGGTGGCTCGTGGGTAGCCGCCGCGACGGGTATTGCCCTGCTTGGCTGGCATTTTTGGCGCTGTGCCCACCCCGGTGAATGGCGCTTTATTGGGGTGTTTGCACTGCTTGGGCTAGCCATTGATGGCGGCTTACACTTAGCCGGAGGGTTTGATTTTGGCGAGCATGCGCTAGTGGCGGGCTTGTTACCGCTGTGGCTGTGGATGCTGTGGCCGCTGTTTGCCACGCTCGTGTTCCACTCGCTTGCCTGGCTATGGCGCTATCGCTGGGTAGCGGCTCTCTGCGGCGCTATTAGTGGCCCGCTCTCTTACCTAGGTGGCGCCGCCATTGCCAACGTCAGCTTAGCGCCGTGGCTACTTCCTACTCAGGCAGCCATTTGGGCGCTGCTATGTTTAGGAATTAGCCACTACGCGGCCCGCACAGTAACGCCCAATTTTTCTAGCCGCTAGGTTTTCTAGCCGTTGAGTTAACGCTGGTTTTAATTGGCCCCAACCGCTTGCGGCAACGACGCCCAGCGCTGCTCTAATTCGCTGGCAGGTAAAGGTCGTGCAAAATAGAACCCCTGCACCTCTTTACAGCCCGCATTAACCAAAAACTCGCACTGCTCTTTGGTTTCCACACCTTCAGCCACTACCTCAAGCCCCATACCCGCCGCCATCGCCAGCACCGCCGTTACAATCGCTGCATCGGCCCGGTCGTTGGGTAGTTCGCGAATAAACGCGCGATCCAGCTTAATTTTATCCACCGGTAAACGCTTTAAGTAGCCAAGCGATGAATAGCCGGTGCCAAAATCATCAATCGCAATGGCATAGCCCAATTCGCGTAAGGTTTGTAGTCGTGGCCCCATATCTCCGGCACGCTCGTCCAGCAGTACCGATTCGGTCAGTTCCAAGCCAATTTGCTCAGGCTTAAGCCGGTAGCGCTCCAAGCAGGTCGCCAGCTGTGTTTCCAGGTCACCTTGGAAGAGCTGAAGCGCCGAAATATTGATCCATACGGTAATTTTCGGCATGCCGCTGTTTTGCCAGTGAGCCTGTTGGGCACACGCTTTTTCAATTACCCAACTGCCCAGCTCGGCCATCAGGCCGTGGCGCTCGGCAAGAGGAATAAAATCTCCTGGCGATATCATGCCATCGCTAGGGTGGCGCCAACGCAGCAGCGCTTCCATCCCAACTAACTCGCCACTACCAGGGTCGTGCTGGGTTTGATAGTGCAGCTCCAGCTGGTCACCTGATACCAGCGCCGCCCGCAAATCGCTAACCAACGCGAGCTGAGGATTATCCTGCTTATCCAGCGCTGGGCGAAACCGCTGGCTATTATTGCGGCCTAGCCGTTTAGCGCTGTAGAGCGCGGACTCTAAGCGCTGAAAAAGCACAGCCGAATCACGACCATCCTCAGGCGCTCGGCACGTACCAAACGTTAGCCCCAAACGCAGCGACTGTTCGTTAATTTCAAACGGGCGGCACATATGATCCCGCAAGTTAGCGACCCACTTATCGTGATCGTCAAAGGTCGTTGTGCGAATAACCATGAACTCATCGCCGCCTAGCCTGCCGACAACGCTTCCCGCCATATAGCTCGCCAGCCGCTGGCCAAAACGCGCCAGCAGACGGTCGCCCTGTTCAACGCCTAGGCTATCGTTGATTGATTTAAGCCCATCGATATCGATAAGCACCATGTCTAAACTCTCGCCAGCACGCAAACCACGCAGTCGCGACGACATCAAGTCATGTAAGCGACGCCGGTTGGGCAGCCCCGTCAGCGGGTCTTCATAACCGATGCGCCGCAAATCGTGTTCACGGGCTTTTTGTGCCGAAATATCGGTAAACAGGCTGATAAAATGGGTGATATTGCCGCGTTTATCCGTAATGGCTCTTACTTTCAACCACTCAGGATACTCGTCGCCGTGTTTACGGCGGTTCCACATTTCGCCTTCCCAGCGGCCCGTGGCTTTTAAAGTGCTCCAAAAGCTTTGATAAAACGCTTTATCGTGGCGCGGCGCAGCGAGCGTTTCTAGCTTACGGCCAATCATTTCCTGGCTGTCGTAACCGGTAATATCGGTAAACGCGGGGTTCACAGCGAGCACACGGTTCTCTACGTCGCTGATCACCATGGCATCGTTGGCCAGCCCCATGGCATCTTCGGTAAGGCGCAGGCGCAACCGTTGCTGACGCACTTGGCGCCAAGCATCCCATAAACCCAATGCCACTAAACTGGCCGCGACAATACGCAGCGCAGCATCGGGGATCCATACGCAGGCGGGCAGGGCCATCAGCGCCATCCACATCAGCGGTCGATTAAGAGAAACAGGCAGCCACATGTAAAGTTATCGTGTCCTATAAATGAGCAAAATAGAGGTGAGAAGCAGGCACGCTCACCTTGCTGCTCAATCAAAAAACCTGCGTGCTACATATTACGTCAACAGGACGTTTATTGTGCAAATTCGCTAATTATGAAATAAAACACCTTGTTATGGTTTATCGGCCGCTAAACAAAAAGCTGTAGAAATAGACGATAAGTCGCCTACGACGTGCATTCAGCGGTTTCGAGAAGTAGACTAGGCTCAACCACCATTTTAATACTCGGAACGATTCAGTGACCAAGCAACACTCTTTTGATCGCGAAGAACTGCTGGCTTGCTCGCGGGGCGAGCTATTTGGCCCCGGAAATGCACAGCTTCCGGCCCCTAACATGCTCATGCTTGACCGTATCTCACACATCCACAAAGAGGGCGGTGAGCACGGCAAAGGGGAGCTGATTGCGGAGCTGGATATCACCCCTGACCTGTGGTTCTTTGATTGCCACTTCCCAGGTGACCCGGTAATGCCTGGCTGTTTAGGGCTAGACGCTATGTGGCAACTCGTGGGCTTCTACCTTGGCTGGCTTGGCCACCCCGGCCGTGGCCGGGCACTGGGCTGCGGCGATGTTAAATTCAGCGGCCAAATCCTACCCGACGCGAAAAAAGTGACGTATCACATTAATGTGAAGCGCATTATTACCCGTCGGCTTATTCTAGGCATCGCCGACGGCACTGTGTCCGTCGACGGCCGCGATATTTACCAGGCTAATGATCTACGCGTTGGCCTATTCACCTCCACTGCGAATTTCTAACAGGAGGCTCCCATGCGACGAGTGGTAGTCACCGGCCTTGGCATCGTGTCGTGTTTAGGCAACGATCAACAACAGGTCTTAGACGCGCTCAAAAACGGGCGCAGCGGTATTCGTTTTAAGGAAGAGTACGCCGAACGCGGCTTTCGTAGCCATTTAGCGGGCAGCGTTGATATCGACCTTGATGCCCTTATTGATCGCAAGCTGCGCCGTTTTATGGGCGACGCTGCGGCGTATGCTTACGTTTCCATGGCCCAAGCCATCGAAGACGCAGGCCTAACAGAAGAGCAGGTCTCCAACGAACGGACCGGGCTTATTGCCGGGTCTGGCGGCGCTTCTAGCGCCAACCAAGTGGAAGCCGCTGATGTTATGCGCGAAAAAGGCTTGCGCCGGGTAGGGCCATACCGCGTTACCCGCACTATGGGCAGCACGGTATCCGCTTGCTTGGCAACGCCGTTTAAAATTAAGGGAGTTAATTACTCGATCTCCTCCGCCTGTGCGACCTCTGCCCACTGTATCGGCAGCGCCATGGAGCAAATCCAGCTGGGCAAGCAGGATGTCGTGTTTGCCGGCGGTGGTGAAGAAGAGCACTGGACACTCTCCTGCCTATTCGACGCGATGGGTGCTCTTTCGACGCAGTACAACGACACCCCTGAGAAGGCTTCCCGCCCTTACGACCAGGCGCGCGATGGCTTCGTCATTGCAGGTGGCGGCGGCATGCTGGTGCTTGAAGAGTTAGAGCACGCGAAAGCGCGGGGCGCCAAAATTTACGGCGAACTCGTAGGCTACGGCGCAACTTCCGATGGCCATGACATGGTGGCACCATCCGGCGAAGGCGCGATGCGCTGTATGCGCCAAGCGATGGCAACCGTATCGGGGGATATTGATTACATCAATACCCACGGCACCTCAACGCCGGTTGGCGATGTCGCCGAGCTCAAAGCCATCCGCGAGGTGTTTGGTAATTCAACCCCCGCCATGAGCTCAACCAAATCGCTCACCGGGCACTCACTAGGGGCGACCGGCGTTCAGGAAGCGATCTACTCGCTCTTGATGATGCAGCAACGTTTCGTTGCCGCCTCTGCCAATATTGAGCAGCTTGATGAACAGGCTGATGGCTTTGATATCGTTACCCAACGCCGTGATGATGTCACCATTGAGCGTGTGCTTTCCAACAGCTTTGGCTTTGGCGGCACCAACGCGTGTTTGGTTTTCCAGCGCTTTAGCGATTGATCGAAGCACAACGCGGAAAGAAACAGTAACGGCGCCTGATGGCGCCGTTACTGTTTTTATTAAGTGAAAATAGCGAGATGACTTAGCGAGTAGTGGGCCTTGGCACGTCGGAAATCTCCTGCAGCTGCCCTTCTATCCACGCTTCTACATCTACTAGTACCTCATCAGAGGTGCGTCCTGCGGTTTCAATCGGCCTACCTATACGCACTCGCAATACCCCAGGCTGCTTTACCCAATGCCGTCCGGGCCAGCGCTCACCCGCATTATGCGCCACCGGCAGTACCGGCACCCCTGCGCGGCACGCCACCACACTACCGCTTTTGTTGTAGCGCTTGCGAACGCCAGGATCAACGCGGGTGCCTTCTGGAAAAATCAGCACTGAAAGCCCGGTACCGAGACGTGCGACGCCTTGGGTTAGCACCTGTTTCATGGCGCGGGCGGGCTTTGAGCGATCTAAGCTAATGGGCCGCAGCAGCCTTAACCCCCAACCAAACACCGGTATTTTCAGTAGCTCTTGCTTCAGCACCGTGCATACCGGCGGTTTCATGACCTGCAAGAACACCGTCTCCCACTCGCACTGGTGGTTGGCCTGGATAACACAGGGCCCCTCAGGAATGTTCTCACGCCCCTGGATGTCGTAGCGCACGCCGCAAGCGATTTTGAACCACACCATCAAAAAATAGTTATAAAGGTTGAGCAAGCGGTAGCGGGCGGCAAGCGGCAGGAAAGGGGCTATCGGCAAAAAAAGCACCCCAATCACCAGCATGGCCGAGAAATACCCCAGGTAAAACAAAAGGCTGCGAACCACACTGATCAAGCCGTCTCTCCTGTTTCAGCGCCACTTTGGCTATCACGGGTCAAACACCACGCATCCAGCATGCGGCCTACTTCAAGCCGCCACGGCTTTTGATGCACTCCGAACACCTCCAAGACTCGGCGGCAGTTTAAAACCCGGCGCAACTTGGCATCATGGTGGTGATTTAACGCCTGTACATTGCCGAGGCTAATCGACTCACCCCGCCCTTCCAAATGGGTGGCCAGCTGCGTTCGCACCATGGAGGTAAATGTGAAGGCGCTGACCGGCTCAGTACCCGCCAAGTGATACGCCCCCCAGGCTTCCGCACCGCAGACCTGCTGCTGCAACATGCCGATTAAGGCCATGGCGACCGCATCCGCAGAGGTAGGGCAGAAGATAACATCCTCCGCCGCGCGGACATCCTGCCCCACAATCAGGCTATCGATAATTTCACTTAGCCACGCGAGACTGCCCTCAAGAGCAAACAACGGCCCTAATCGCACAATCAAATGGCGATGGTACTGGGCCCGAATACGGTCGCCAGTCTCTACTAAACGCCGCAAGCACTCATCCCGAGGTGCGGGCACCACGTGCTCATCAATCGGCACATCAAAACCGTCTTCGTAAAGCTGGTCGGAGACACACCATACGAGGGCCACTTCCTGGGCTTGGCAGGCTGCGAGACAAACATCGACCGCATCCGCATGCGCCTTAACCGCCGCCGGCGTCATACTAAGAGGATGCGCCAGCGGGGGAATAATGACCGCGTCTGGAGCGGTTGCCTGTAATTGTTCCGCCGTTACGGTCATACCTTGTTCAATAACAAGCTCCGCGTCGGTGCGGCGACTCGCCTCACGGGCGAGTGCCAAGCTTAGGCAGTGCCCGGCATCTAATATCAGCAGCTTCACGGCAGACTCTCTCCCTCAACCCAGGAACATGCTAGTGCTTACCAGCTCAGAACGGGATTTCGTCATCAAAATCGTCGAAGTTACCCGGGTCCGGCGCGCCGTAGTTGCTGTTTTGATTGCCGGGCGCAGGCTGATGTTGCTGCGGAGCAGGCTGTGGCCCACGCTGGGCGCCGCCTTGCTGTGGGTAGCCACCCGGCTGCTGGGGTGCATTTTGAGCCGGCGGAACCTGCCCTGGGTTGTTTTGCCCGTAGCCGTTTTGACCAGGAGCATTTTGCGGCTGACCCGCCGGTGCGGTATTGCCCTGAGCATAGTTATTCTGGGCAGTATTACCTTGAGCGTAATTCCCCTGCGGTGCGCCGCCGCCCTGGAAATCACCGCTGCGGCCATCCAGCATCTGCATGTCATTGGCAACAATTTCAGTACTGTAGCGATCTTGACCATTCTGGTCTTGCCACTTGCGGGTTTGCAGGCGTCCCTCAATGTAAACCTTGGAGCCTTTTTTCAAATACTGCTGGGCAATCTCGGCGGTTTTATTGAACAGTACAATACGGTGCCACTCGGTGCGCTCTTGTCGCTGGCCGCTCTGACGATCCATCCACGTATCGGAGGTCGCAAGGTTCAAGTTAGCAACGGCGGTACCTGAAGGCGTAAACCGTACTTCCGGGTCTTGCCCGAGATTGCCAATTAAAATGACTTTGTTAATGCCGCGCGCCATAGCTCGCTCCTTTAATAATCGATCATAAAAATAATGAGCCGACGATATATCAGGATCATCGGCCTCACTGCAGGCTGCCCCCTGCTGAGCAGCTTAGCAGGGTTAAGTATTGGGCGGCGAAATCAACTTAGTTAAAGCCGCCCGGTCAAGCTGCTGACGATTCACTTTTAAGTACATAAGGCGCTCTTCGGGCACTACCATCACGTCCTCAACCCCTACAACGTCCGCTAGATGCTCCATTAAGAGATCTAACGTATCGGGTTGCGTATCGTGTAGCGCAACGACCTCGCTGGATAGTGGCGGCGGCGATGGCATACGCAGCATGGCCAGCCACCATACCAGTGCCAAGCACGCGCAGCCGATAAATACCGCATTCAGACCCCAGTTATGCGCTAGCACTCCTCCAAGGGTGCCCCCCAGGAACGCACCTAAAAACTGGCTAGTGGAGTACACGCCCATGGCGGTGCCTTTCGCACCAGCCGGGGCTAGCTTACTGAGCATTGAAGGCAACGTCGCTTCCAGCAGATTAAACCCAGTAAAGAACACAAACAGCCATACGAATAGCCAGTGTCCTTGAGAGAGCGGCAGCCCTAAGCTTCCTAAGCTAACCCCGATAGCGCCGATAGCAAGCAAGCACATCATCTTCATCCGATAGCGCTTTTCAGCCACAATCACCAGCGGCACCATGGCGACAAAAGAGAGCGCCATGACCACCAAGTAGGCCAACCCATGGTACTCAACCGCAACCCCCGCATTGAGTAGCCGAAACGGAATCGCCACAAAAATGGCCATCAGGACCAGATGCAGAGCAAAGATGGAAAAATCTAAGCGCCATAGGTCAGGACGGGTAATGACACACTTCAACTGCTGACGATCCAGCCCGACATCGCGGTGACGCAAACGGCGCGGCGCGGGTGGCACCCAGCGCCAAAGCACGAACAAGCTCACTAAGGTGAGCAGGGCGGTAAACCAAAACACCGCCGACAAACCTGCCCAAGCCGCTAGCCACGGGCCTAGTACCATGGCAATCGCAAACGACACACCAATCGATAACCCGATCGTAGCCATTGCCACGGTGCGCACGTGCTCCCGCGTTTGATCCGCGAGAAGCGCCATAATTGCTGCGGCGACGGCCCCGCTACCCTGTAGCGCCCGGCCTAAAATAACGCCCCAAATAGTGTCTGCCATGGCCGCCACAACGCTACCTAGCGCAAAAATGACCAGCCCCATGGCAATGACACGCTTACGCCCTATGCGGTCGGAAAGCAGGCCAAACGGTATTTGCAGCGCCGCCTGGGTCAGCCCATACATTCCCAACGCCACGCCAATTAATAGCGGTGTCGACCCTGCAAGCGTATCGCCATACAGCGCCAACACTGGCAACACCATGAAAAGCCCCAACATACGAGACGCATAGAGGCCAGCCAAGCCGCTGATTGCACGGCGTTCAGTGGCCATCAGCAGTGCAGAAACCTTGCGCATAATGCCCTTGTGTATGGTGGATGGGCCGAACGGCCTAAGATAACCGCCCATTCTAGCGCTTTGTACTCAGGCTGGAAACGCCCAGTGCCGCCGTTTCGCTGCAAGCAGTTTTGCCGGGAGGGGTACAGGAAACGTATAATTACGCTTTTGCCATGCGATTCGAGGTGTTGATGGACAGCATTCTGGTCAGGGGTGCCCGCACCCACAACCTCAAGCAGATCGATGTGGAGCTGCCCCGTGACAAACTGATTGTCATTACCGGACTCTCCGGTTCCGGCAAGTCATCGCTGGCGTTTGATACGCTCTATGCCGAGGGGCAGCGCCGCTATGTGGAATCGCTCTCTACCTACGCGCGCCAGTTCCTCTCAATGATGGAGAAGCCCGATGTAGATCACATTGAAGGCCTCTCTCCGGCGATCTCCATCGAGCAGAAGTCCACCTCGCACAACCCCCGTTCGACGGTCGGTACGATCACCGAAATTTACGATTACCTACGCTTACTATTTGCCCGCGCTGGCACACCTCGCTGCCCTGAGCATGGCGAAGACCTGGAAGCCCAAACCATTTCGCAAATGGTGGACCAGGTGATGAACCTCGCCGAGGGTACCAAGCTAATGCTGCTGGCACCGGTGGTGAAGGGACGCAAAGGCGAGCATCTGCAGCTACTCGCCGAACTGCGTGCCCAGGGTTTTGTGCGGGTGCAAATCGACGGCCAGGTGCTGGAGTTAGACGATATCGCGCCGCTGGATAAGCGCAAAAAGCACGATATCAGCGTGGTGGTGGATCGCTTTAAAGTGCGTGACGATATCGCCCAGCGCCTGGCGGAGTCGTTTGAGACCGCGCTGAACCTGGCCGACGGCACGGCAATGATCCACTTTATGGATGGCGAGCAGGAAGACCTCGCCTTCTCGTCGCGCTTTGCCTGCCCGGTGTGCGGCTACTCGCTCTCTGAGCTTGAGCCGCGCATGTTCTCCTTCAACAACCCAGCCGGAGCCTGCCCTACCTGCGACGGTTTAGGGGTTGAGCAGTACTTCGATCCTGACAAGCTCATCAGCCACCCGGAGCTCTCTCTGGCGGAGGGGGTGATTAAAGGCTGGGATCGGCGCAACATTTACTATTTTACTCAGCTACAGGCGCTGGCCAAGCACTACCGGTTTGAGCTGGAAACGCCCTGGAGTGAGCTTGCCCGCCACGAGCGTGAGATCATTCTTAACGGCAGCGGCAGCGAGCAAATTCCGTTTGTGTACGTCGGTGATCGTGGTCGCAAAGTGACGCGCGAACACGCCTTTGAAGGCGTGCTGCCTAATATGCAGCGGCGCTACCGGGAAACCGAGTCCAACATGGTCCGCGACGACCTCGCCAAGTATATCGCCGTGCAGCCCTGTGCTACCTGCAGCGGCTCACGGCTACGCAAAGAGTCTCGCCACGTCTATGTGGATGACCACAATATCGCCTATATCGTGCGCCTGCCCATTGGCGAAGCGTGGCGCTACTTTGCAGACCTGAGCCTACCGGGCCGCAAAGGCGAAATTGCCGATAAAATCATTAGTGAAATCCATGCCCGCTTAGAGTTCTTGGTCAACGTGGGGCTTGATTATCTGAACCTTGAACGCAGCGCCGACACACTCTCCGGCGGCGAGGCCCAGCGGATTCGATTGGCCAGCCAAATCGGCGCGGGGCTAGTGGGCGTGATGTACATTCTTGACGAGCCTTCTATTGGTCTTCACCAGCGGGATAACGACCGCCTGTTGAAAACCCTGGAGCGGCTGCGTGATCTAGGCAATACGGTCATCGTTGTGGAGCACGACGAAGACGCCATTCGCGCTGCAGACCACGTGCTGGACATTGGCCCTGGCGCGGGCGTTCACGGCGGTGAAATCGTCGCCCAGGGCACGCCCCAAGATGTGATGGATAACCCCAACTCGCTCACCGGCCAGTACCTGTCGGGCACTCGGGAAATCGCGGTACCGCCCTACCGTATTCCTGGCAACCCAGAAAAGCAGCTGATACTGCGAGGCGCCACGGGCAATAACTTGCAAAACGTCACGTTGAGCCTCCCGCTGGGACTGTTTATCGCGATTACGGGCGTTTCCGGCTCGGGTAAATCTACCCTGATTAACGGCACGCTGATGCCGATTGCGGCGAGGGAATTAAACCGCGCAACCACGCTGACCGCCGCGCCTTACGAAAAAATAGAGGGACTGGATCAGCTGGATAAAGTGATCGATATTGATCAAAGTCCGATTGGACGTACACCGCGCTCCAATCCCGCGACGTACACCGGTATTTTCACCCCTATCCGCGAATTATTTGCCGGTACTCAGGAAGCGCGCTCACGGGGCTATAAGCCGGGCCGTTTCAGCTTTAACGTCAAGGGGGGGCGCTGCGAAGCCTGCCAGGGCGAAGGCATGATCAAGGTCGAGATGCACTTTCTACCGGACATTTACGTGCCTTGCGATGTGTGTAAAGGCAAGCGCTACAACCGCGAAACGCTGGACATTCACTATAAGGGCAAAACCATCCATGAAGTGCTGGAGATGACGGTGGAAGATGCGCTGGAATTTTTCAGCCCGGTGCCCGCTATTGCCCGCCGCTTGCAAACCCTTCTGGATGTAGGTCTTTCCTATATTCGCTTGGGGCAAAGCGCTACCACCCTATCTGGCGGTGAAGCGCAGCGGGTGAAACTGGCCCGCGAGCTTGCTAAGCGTGATACCGGCAAAACGCTGTACATCTTGGATGAACCTACCACCGGCCTGCACTTTGAGGATATTCGTCAACTGCTAACGGTGCTCCACCGACTGCGCGATCACGGCAATACCATTGTCGTGATTGAGCACAATTTAGACGTTATCAAAACTGCGGACTGGCTTATTGACCTTGGGCCGGAAGGGGGCTCTGGTGGCGGGCGAATTATTGCCGAAGGCACACCAGAGCAGATTGCCAAGCAGGAGGTTTCTCACACCGGACGCTTCCTCGCCCCGCTACTGGCCCGCCGAAGCCGCGCCGCCAAAGGCGCCTAAACCACAGCGCTCGGGCAGGCTGACGCCTGCCCTACTAATTTTTAGGACACCTAAAAGAGCGAGCAACATTGGCGCGCTGTGTTTATATTATTGAGCATAAGACGTAATAAGGACTGTTAACGCCTGAGGAGAACGTAAGCTGTGGAAGAGGATAAAAGCTGTATTATTCGCCACTTTAGTCACTACTGCTCACTGACCGAAGAGGAAAAACAGTTACTGGACTCCCTAGAGCAGAGCCCAACCGACATCAAGGCGGGTGCCTTACTGTGGGAAGCAGGTGCTTCGGCAGACGAGTTCTGCACGATCAGGAGCGGTTGGGCGTACTCCTTTCGCCATCTTGAAAACGGCGACCGGCAGATATTAGAAGTCTTTCTGCCCGGCGATATTATTGGCCTGCGCGAATTTGCTTTTTCGCAGCGGTTAGACAGCGTCCGTATGATGACGGATGGTGTCATATGCCACTTCCCCCACAGGCGCATGCTGGAAATATTTCGCCAATCGCTGACTTTGACCTCGGTGCTCTTCGCCATCAGCAGCCGCCAACAGGCGCTGTTGACCGAACGCCTCGTCAATATAGCAAGACGCACTGCAAAGCAGAAAATGGCGCATTTCCTTCACGAAATGTACCTTCGTCTGCGCCAAACCAACCGCGATATTGGCGGCCAGTTCCGTTTACCCCTCTCACAAGAGCAGCTCGCCGATATTTTGGGGCTAAGCCCTGTGCATGTTAGCCGTACGTTTAGCGCGCTCAATGAGGAGGGGCTCGTATTTCGTGATCGCCACCATGTCACCATTCCTGACCTGGATGCCCTGGCCACAGAAGGCGAGTTTGACGACTGTTACCTTACCGATAGCGTAAGGCCTCTAATTGGGCAGTCCGTATAAAAAAAGCCGCGAGCCTAAGGCACGCGGCTTGTTAGTTGCCTATTTTTTGTTACCCACCTTTATTAACCACACTTAGACCAACCGCAGCCTGCGTAGCAGGTGGGACAGCCGTCCATCATGATCAGCTCACCGCGACACTCCGGGCAGTTGCCTACGCTGGCGGGGCCGCTGCCTTCAGGCTTTTTTGCCGCTGCATCTGACCCGCCCATCGGCGCTACCGCGCTCTGTTCGACAGGGGTAGTCTCTTCAGGCTGCCAGGCATGGCCATGCTGCATGCGGTGTGCATAGCGCTCTACCAGTGTTTCCACCGGCACTTGGCTGCCATCCTGGTCCAGAAAACCACGGCGGTAGAGAATTTGCTGAATCGACCATGCGATGGCGGCTACTTCTGAATCGTGGAACATCGGTTTATTCCAGCGGTTCATCCCGCAGCGCACTAAACCTTTATCCCATGCCACTTTGCGCAAGTCGGCGACAGCCTGGGTCACATAGCCACCGCGGGCCGCCAGCGATAGGCTGCGCATGGTCGCCGTGATCCACTGGTGCTCGCTGGAAAGCTGGCCAGAAGGGAAGAAAAACTCAACAGGACGCTCAATCACCACCTGGCGCCCACCCACCACACCCTCTACGGGCATAAAGGAGACCAGTAAATAGACTTTTTTGCGCCCTTCGGCCCCCACGTAGGAAATTTTTTCTGATACGGCTTCCAACGTCCCTTCCGGGCGCGAGGGAATACGCACCGTCAGCGGGTCTTCTTCGAGTAGCTCAGGAGTAGGTGCCGCCTGCTCCTGCTGCTTAATGCGATAACCAACGATTTTTGACGTAATTTCAACAGCCATAGTGTTCTCCACGTAAGCAACGGTAGGCGTAGGGTGTTATTAGTAAGTTGCTGCCCGCACTTACCATTTGCCGTAGGTGCCCTCTTTTAAGCCATCAAACAAGTTGGCGGCATTATGCTCTTCGCCGTCGTAAATCACCGTTTCATCGCCGGTTAACTCAAGGGTTTCGCCATTTTCCAGCTCAAAGACATAGGTGGTGTTTTTAAGATCATCTTCGCGGACGAGAACGCCCTGGAAAGCTTCCGGGTTAAAGCGGAAGGTGGTGCAGCCTTTTAAACGGCTTTCGTAGGCTTGCAGGTAAAGGTTCTGGAATTTCTCAAACGGAAACTCAGTGGGAACATTCACCGTTTTTGAAATAGCCGAGTCAATCCACTGCTGAGCGGCCGCCTGCACAGCTACGTGCTGCTCGGGTGACACGGAATCAGCGGTAATAAAGTAGTCGGGTAGATCACTCTCTACCGCATCCGCAGCGATAAAGTGACGGTACGCCGCCAGCTCAAACGACACCACTTCGACCTGCTCTTTAGTCTTCTTGCCCGACTGAATAATATTGCGGAAGTAGCGGTGTGAGAACGAGGGTTCAATACCGTTAGACGCATTGTTGCCCATGGAGAGTGAAATGGTCCCCGTCGGCGCAATCGAGCTGTGGTGGGTAAAGCGCGCGCCGTGTTCGGCCAGTGCCGCCACCAGCTCAGGCTCTAGCTCAGCGAGTTTCGCCATATATTGGCTGTAGCGGGCATGGAGTATACGCCCCGGCACCTTGTCGCCCACTTCGTAACCATCGCTTGCCAGCTGCGGGCGCTCACGCATCATCTTCGGCGTGATGGTGTGCTCTTGCTCTAGCACCGGCGCCATCCCTTTCTCTTTGGAAAGCTCTAACGCCTGCTTCCATCCCTCCAGGGCAAGGTGACGGCTGACCTCTTCCGTGAAAGCTAGCGACGCGTTTGATCCATAGGGGATTTTGAGCATCGTCATTGTTGAGCCCAGCCCCAGAAAGCCCATGCCGTGGCGACGCTTCGCTTCAATTTCACGCTGCTGCTGGGGAAGTGGCAGGCCAGCAATCTCGACCACGTTATCCAGCATGCGGGTAAAGATCGCCACTACTTTACGGTAGCGCTCCCAGTCGAAGCGCGGCTTCTCGCTAAAGGGTTCGATCACAAACTGAGTCAAGTTGATCGACCCTAGCAGACAGGCGCCTTCCGGCGGCAGCGGCTGTTCACCACAGGGGTTTGTGGCGCGGATATCTTCGCAGAACCAGTTGTTGTTCATACGATTCACTTGGTCAATCAGTATGAAGCCCGGTTCGGCGTAGTCGTAGGTGGAGGACATGATGGTATCCCACAGCTCGCGGGCTTTGATCACTTCCACAATACGGCAGGCCACACGCCCTTGCGCATCTACCGTGTAGCCCTCTTCGATAACCGGCCAGTCACGGTAAATAAGATCTTCGGCCTTAACGTCCTCTTTTTCACCGGGGTGGAGCGGAAACGCCAGCGGCCAGTCGGCGTTGTTTTTCACCGCTTCCATAAACTCATCAGTGATCAACAGGCTAAGGTTGAACTGACGCAGGCGACCCGCCTCGCGCTTGGCCTGGATAAACTCACGCACATCTGGATGGCCGACATCAAAGGTGCCCATCTGTGCACCGCGGCGCCCACCCGCAGAGGCGACGGTGAAACACATCTTGTCGTAGATATCCATAAACGCCAGCGGGCCGTTGGTACCGGCGCCAGCGCCAAATACGAAGGCGCCTTTATGGCGCAGGGTTGAGAAGTCGTAACCAATGCCCGCGCCGGACTTCAGCGTCATGCCCGCATCCACCACGGAGTCAAGGATATCGCGCATAGAGTCGCGGATAGTACGCGATACGGTGCAGTTAATTAAACTTACCGCAGGCTTATAGGCTTCGGCACCTGCGTTAGACAAAATCCGCCCAGCGGGAATAGCGCCATTTTCCAGCGCCCAGCGAAACTTGGGCAGCCACTCTTGCGCTTTGTCACCCTCGACGGCAGCAAGCGCCCGTGCAACCCGCTCGAAGGTCGCCGCTACGTCCTGGTCAACAGGGCAGCTATGACGATCTTTAAGGCGATACTTGGCATCCCAGATCTCCCGCGAAGGTGCCTGCATCGGAACATCATTGGAAGTCTTCATAGCCTTGGCAGCGGTGCTCATATCGCAAAACTCCTTCACAGCGGGGTGAGTGCAGCTCTCAAATGGGGCGATTATACGTGGCATCGCAATGAAGTATAGACTTGACTTCACACTATATACGCCACTTTATTTAAACCCATCTACCATATATAGGAAAATCAGCGCGTTAGCTTTTGTTCTCTGTGAACACGCTATAGGCTAAGGTTTTGCTTATGTGAAACGCTCCATGCAAACCCTCAGATCTCTACCAACGCTTGTCATTCGCGGTATGGCGAGCAGCGCTTTTTGGCTTGCCGCCCCCTTGGCAACGGCAGCCACCTTTAACATTGAGCAGCCCGAAGCCCACGGACATTGGCAGTCGATGGTGCTTGCGCTCGGTGACGAACGACATGTTCGCGCAGTGGAAACCCACAGCTACTCGGATGCCACCTTTAGCCTTAACGCGACAAAGGGCGTCTGCGATCTGCCTTGGCTGGAGATGCGCGTGACCCTTGAGCAGCAGCAGGGCGAAAGCAAAGCGGTGAATCTCGTTCCGGCGCGGCTACGCATTGATGACCAACCCATCGTAGAGACGATGGCCGAGTTTATTACCGAGCGCGGTGACGATGGCTTTTACGCGCACTTCTATCTCAGCGACATGCCGCCCCTGATAGACGATATGCGCCGGGGCGAACAGCTATTTATCGGCTTTGAACAAGAAGCTAGCGAGCCGTGGTACATGACGTTTAGCCTTGCAGGCGCCGATGATGCGATTGCGCGCATGCAGTCACTGTGCGAGCAGCCCTTAGCTACCGAGACACGCCGTTAATGCCTACACGGCGTTTGGTAGCTGTAAATATTCAATAGGTTGAGGCCGTGAGAAGAAGTAGCCCTGATAGGCAAGACACCCTTGCGCATTGAGCCAGTCGCGGTGCGCCTGCGTCTCGACCCCTTCGGCAATGACCTCTAGCTCTAGGCTATGGGCCAACGCAATCACCGTCCGCACAATCGCGGCATCAGCCGGGTCTTCCAGCACGTCTCGAACAAAGGACTGATCAATTTTAAGCTGATCCAGAGGGAGCTGTTTGAGGTAGGCCAGGGACGAGTAGCCGGTACCAAAATCATCCAGCGAGAAACGAATCCCTAACTGCCGCAACGCCTCCATCCGGCAGCGCACTTCAGCGATGTCCTCCATTAAAAGCGATTCGGTCACCTCTAACTTTAGCCGCTGCGGCTGCGCCCCCGTGCGCGCCAACACGGCTTTGACTTGCTCAACAAAGCCCTCCTGACGAAATTGGTTAGGGCTAACGTTGACCGCAGCAATGAGTGCGGAGGTGTGCGGCTGCCGCGACCACGCTACTAGCTGCCAACACGCGGTTTCCAGCACCCACTCGCCAATCATGCCAATAAGGTGTGTTTCTTCGGCTAGTGGAATAAAAACACCCGGCGAGACGATACCACGCTCGGGATGGCACCAGCGCACTAGCGCCTCAACGCCCACCACCTGACCATGCTCGTTCACTTGCGTTTGGTAATAAAGCGATAGCTGCTGCCGCTCAACCACATGGCGCAGGTCAGACTCTAACTGTGCACGCTCCATAATGGCGGTCTGCATAGAGGGGTCAAAAAAGCATAGGGCATTACGACCAGAAGCTTTGGCTTGGTACATCGCCAAATCTGCCTGCTGTAAGATTTCACTTACGCCCACCTCCTGCCCAGCAAATAGCGTCACGCCGATACTGCCTGAAATTTGTAGCGGGTGGTCATCAATGACCAGCGGCTCCCTGAGTGCCGCCAGTAGCTTATACGCCACACCTTCTGCATGCTGTGCCGCTGTCGCCATATCACATCCCAACTCGTGCAGCATCACCACAAACTCGTCACCGCCTAGACGAGCAGCGGTATCGCTATCACGCACGATCCCCGCTAGCCGCTTAGCTACCGATACCAGTAACGCATCGCCGAGGTAGTGACCAAGACTGTCGTTAATGGTTTTGAAGTTGTCCAGGTCAATAAACATCACCGCACTGTAGTGACTCTCTTGCCGTATCTCCCGCTGGCGGGCCTCAATGCGATCAATTAAGAGGCGTCGGTTGGGCAGCCCGGTGAGTGCATCAAAAAACGCTAGCTGATGAATTTCCTGCTCCGCCGCTTTGCGCTGGGTAATATCGCTTAACGTGGCGACATAGTGGGTGATCGCTCCGTCATCGTTACGCACCACGCTGATGGTCAGCCACTGGGGATAAATTTCGCCATTCTTACGCCGATTCCACACTTCGCCTTGCCAGCTATCCTGCTGATTAAGAGATAGCCACATCTGACGATAAAACGCCGCATCATGGCGGCCGGAATTCAACATGCTGGGCGTATGCCCTACTACCTCTTGCTCAGCGTAACCGGTAATCTGACTAAACGTGTGATTCACCTGCACAATGCGGTTATCCGCATCCGCAATAAACATGCCTAGATGGGTTTCAAACGCCATGGCCGCGATTTTGAGCTGAGCAGCCTCAAGCTCGGTGGCTTGCTGCGCTTTCTTTCGTGCCGCCACTTCCTGGGTCAGTTGAAAACGGTGTTCACGCAAGCCTTGCTCTGCGGCATAAAGGCGCCGGTAGTGATGAAAAGCCGTTGCTCCTAATGCCACTAACAGCCCCACAATCACTAAGATAATCCAAAAGCGACGCCACCAGTCGGATAAGTAAAAGGTTGTGTCTTCTCCACTAATCACTAACCAGGGAGCATCACTCAAGCGACGCACGCTAAACAGTCGCTGCGTGTTGTCTAACGGTGAGACGCGTTCCCAGGTGGCCTCTATGTCACCACTGGCTAAAAAATGCGTTAACTCAGGCGTGCTGACCTCGCGGCCCAGCGTGGCAGGCACTTCCTCACCTCTCTGGGAGCGCTGCATAATAACGCGGGGCGTTGTCTCTAACAGCGCTAGGCTAGCGCCTTTGTTTAGTGTTAAACGCCCCATCAGCTGCACAAAATAAGCGGGATCTAGGCGTGCAACGATATAGGCCTCCGGCTCACCAACGCTGCTTTCTACACGTAATACGTGCAGCAAGCGTAGCCCTCCCGCTTGCTCTGACTGATAAAGCCGAGTGACGGCATCGCGGCGGTCGCCATGCTCAGCTAACGCAGCCAAAATATCGGGTACCCCCACCTCAAACTGTGTGTTCTGACGCGGAAGCGTTGAGGCTAAAACGTTACCACGCAGATCCACCAGCCCCACTTCGTCCCACAGGGCGACTTGGTCGCGTTGCTGCATCAAATAGCGAGTCAGCGCGGCGGTGTCCATGCGCTCCTCATGGGCGAGCCGATAAAGCGCTTCGACACTTTCAAGGGCATGGCGCGAGGTA
This sequence comes from Vreelandella venusta, assembly GCF_044809155.1. Lineage (GTDB taxonomy): Bacteria > Pseudomonadota > Gammaproteobacteria > Pseudomonadales > Halomonadaceae > Vreelandella > Vreelandella venusta_B. Next base: position 139,529 of record NZ_CP085241.1, on the reverse strand, counting down.
TCAAGGGCGCTGCCTAGCCATTCCGCCACCACATCGGCACTCGCGCCGGTGCGCGACTGCGCAGAAGCTCGCTGATCGAGGTAGTAGGTACGCATCTCCCATGCCACCAGCGAAATGATACTTAACAGTAATAAGCCTCCCAAAAACCCTACCCAACGCGGTGAGAGGTGCCGCCACTTATCATTCCAATGCCTCAAAATGGCTCCTTAATCGCAACTTCAACGCGATTACGCCCGGTGCGTTTTGCCTGATACATCGCCTTATCGGCTTGGGCCACGATGGTTTTACAGCTGTCCCCGGGGTGCCACGCCGCCACGCCCACACTAACCGTCACCGGCTGCGTTAACCCGTCAACCTCTAGCGTTGTTACGAGGTGGCGTAGCCGCTCGGCCAACCCAACAGCCGCGTCGATATCGGAGTGCGTCGCGAGCACGATAAACTCTTCGCCGCCCCAGCGGCCAAGATGATCACAGCCGCGTAATGACCCTTCCACTAAGCGGGCAAGCGATACCAGCACGTCATCGCCTAAGCTATGGCCATGGTTATCATTGATCTGCTTAAAGTGATCGACGTCGAAGAGCAACACCGCAAAAACCGCGCCGTAACGTTTAGCCGCCACCAGTTCAGCATCGATGGCTTGCTCAATACGGTAGCGGTTCCATACTTGGGTCAGCGGATCAAAATGCGCCAGCTGCTCTAAGCGCTGATTAGCTTCGGCCAGCGCTATGCGTTCGCACTCCAGGTACATGTTAAGCGTACTGATTTCGTAAGCCGAAATTGCCAGCGTTAGGTCCTCACCCAAGTCCACCGCCGCTAGGCGCTCAACCCGCTGCCACGATTCGCTTTTATCCACCACCTCTTCATGCCATGCCGCTGAAGGGGTGGCCAACGCCGCCTCCTGCAGAAACGTTTTAGGCTGCATCGCCCAGTAGAGGCTTTCTATCTGTTCTGGACGAAAAAACAGCAGCCAACCTCGTTGAGCAGGATTAACAGGCAGAGGAACCGCGAGCACACCACACTGCTGGGGCATGCACAACGACGCGGTGAGCGGCTCTTTCGATATATGCCGGGTGCACCATGGCCCGCTGTGGGCATGGGCTTTATCCAAACGCTTCACCAGCTGGCTAATGGTCTCTGGAGCCGGCGTATTGCCGGCCTGAAAAACGCTGCCCTTCGCCCATAGCGCCACACCGTGGGAGCGAAACAGTGCCATCCAGGTATCCGCCTGGTCAGCTAACAGCTGCTGTGGGCTTTGCGGCTCGACGCGAGCCTTTGTTGAAAGTGCCAGGCTGTCCTGCACGCGCTGCAGATAGCGCGCTTCTTGACGCGCCCGCAGCAGCAGTAGGCGCTGAGTCGCCATTTGCACCAGCATGCGCACCGCATCACGCACGGGAGGGGGCACTGGATGAGGCGTCGCCGAATGACAAAACAGCAGACCCCACAGACCCGTATCGCTCTGCATAGCAACGCTTAATGCTCCGCGCACGCCAAGGCGTCGAAGATAGCGTTGACGCTCTGGAGCAGGCGCACGCAAAAAACTGTCGTTAAGAACGACAGAACAGTCGCTAGGAACTAAATGCTCCCCTGGCGCCGCGACATCTTCAATGAGGCGCACCGGATGGCGCTCATAGGCAAGACGTAGAGAAAGAGGGAAATCACTGGCGGGAAAACGTTGGCCAAGCAGCGGCGGTAAGCTGCCATCGCATGCCTCTGCGACGATAAGGCCGTGCCAGTCGCTGTCAAAATGGCAGATCGATACGCGATCGTGACCGGTCAGCTCTTGAACAGTCCGCACCAGGTAGTCGAGCAGCTCTTCTTGATGGTTTGCTTCTGTCAGCTTCAGTAGGCGGTCGTTCACAGTGCCTAAGAGGCGCCGTTTAGCGATCGGCGTGAGTGGTTCCACTTCCACCACGACAAAGGCGTCCGAACGATAGGCATAAAGCTGAAAACGCGTTGCGCTAGCCGGACGCGTAAAGGTTAGTGGCCCAGCAAGGCGTTGCTGGCCTTTTAGCTCTCGGCGTAGCCGTTGGCTTAAGCGCTTACCCAGCACCCCCGACAGCGTCTGAACACGGCCGTTGGTAACGGCCGTGCCAACGAGTGCCGCAAGGTTGCTGCTGACAGCCTGAATGCGCCAACTGTCCGCATCCAGCACCAGCAGTGCGCCAAACGACTGAAGTAAAGGGTGATACTTCGACACAAAAATAGCCTCGAAAAAATCTATTCACCCTCAAGCTGCTGTTTTAGCAACAGCTCAACGCGACGATTGGCTGCTCTACCTTCTAGCGTCGCGTTGCTTTCCATGGGTTGGGTATCGGCATATCCGACCGCCCGCATTCGTGAAACAGCGATTCCCTGGCGTTCAAGGTGGCGCAAAACTGCAATCGCGCGCCCCACAGAAAGCTCCCAATTCGACGGGAATCGTGAAGTAGCAATAGGTATATTATCAGTATGTCCTTCTACTGAAATTTGGCCTTCAAAGGACTCAAGCGTGGCTGTCAGGCTTTCTAGCACATCCTGCCCTTGGGACGTTAGCACAGCATCGCCGCTGGGAAACAGAAGGCTATCATCGATACGCAAGGTGACGCCTTCCCGCCCCTGGGAAACACTGACACCGGGAATGTTTAGCCCCGCCATTTGTGGCCGCAACCCTTGATGACGAGGCTTGATACCCGTGGCCAGGGTCGCCAGGGGCAGCGATGTCACCGCGCTGGCCAAGCGCATGTTGTCGCTATCCGATGCCTCTCCTCCACCTGGTGGCGTTAGCGCCAGCAGTAGCACAAACAGGGTGATCAACAGCGTCAAAACATCCAGATAGCTCGTTAACCAGCTCTCATCACCCTCCCCTGCAGCCATGGGCATTTCCAGCGCATGACGGGCTTCACTATTCAGCATAGCGCTACCCTTTTGTCGCTGGGCTAGGCGTTTCGCGAGGCTTCACGTTAGCGTCGCGGATTTCATCATGGTAGTTAGCAACAAATGAGTTGAGTGTTTCTTCAATAAACGAAGGCAGGCGACGCTTGGTAATCAGCGATATGCCTTCGAGCACCATGTTCATGGTGATAAGACGCTCTTCGGTACGCCGCTCAAGCTTCACTGCAACCGGCTTAAACACTAAGTTGGCCAGCAAAATGCCATAAAACGTGGTGAGCAAGGCAACGGCCATACGCGGACCAATGACTTCTAGGTCGCCTGCATCCATGACTTCAAGCATATTGACCAACCCCACCAAGGTACCAATCATGCCAAAGGCAGGCGCGTAGGTGGCCATCGTGCGGAAAATTTGTGCCTCTGCATGCTCGCGCGCTTTTAAGCGTGCAATGCGCCAGCGCAGCATGTCGAAAATCTCATCCTCTTTGGTATTCGCAATCACCAGCTGAATACCCGTGCGTAGAAACGGATTTCGGGTGTGTTCTAGCTCTTTTTCCACCGCCCGCACGTCGCCTTTAAACCATAGCCGAGACATTGATACCAGTTCATTAATGTCGTCTCGCACGTAGGTGTTTTCACGACGAAACACGAGGCCGACCAAGCGCACGACCCTGAGCACTTCTTTCAGTGGGTAGCTGATAAACGTCGCCGCCAGCGTGCCGGTGATGACAATCGCAAGCCCTGGCAAATTCAGGAAGCTTTCGGGGGACTCTGCGGTAAAAAACAGTACGCTGACAAGCAGTAGGATGCTGGCAGATATACCGATTAGCGTAGATGGGTTCATCAACGGCTCCTCGCCGGGTTCAAATACGTGAGTGAGAGATTAATGGGCATCGTGCAGGCGGGCGCGTAAACGGCTAACAGCCTGACTATGCAGCTGGGAAACACGCGACTCCGTCACTCCCAGCACAGCGCCCACCTCTTTTAAGTTCATCTCTTCTTGGTAGTACAGCGCCATTAAGAGCTTTTCTCGCTCGGGCAGCGCCTCAATCGCCTCAATCAGGGCTTGCCGCTGCTGGGCACCCAGCAGCTGGTCAAACAGCCTATTGCCAGCGTCACTGCTGCTAGGCTCCCCCCCCTCTACAACCAGCTCTTCAAACGGCAGCAGCTGGCCACTATTCGTATCATTAAGCAGCTGCTGATAGTCGCTAAGCGGCATCCCTAAGTCACGGGCAATTTCCCCCTCGTCAGGCGCGCGGCCTAGCTGTTGCTCTAGCCGACGTACCGCTTCATCCATTGCCCTAGCTGAACGCCGCACGCTGCGGGGGAGCCAATCTCGCGTGCGTAGCTCATCCATCATCGCACCACGGATTCGCTGGCTGGCAAAGGTCGCAAAGGTCGCTCCCTGCGCCGCATCAAAACGCCCCAGGGCTTCTAATAGCCCCACCATCCCCGCCTGGATCAGATCATCTAGCTCGATACTTGCGGGCAGTCTCACCTGCAGCGTTAAGGCCTGACGTCTCACCAGCGGCATGTATTGCGTTAACAGCTCACTCTGTTTGATCCTGCCTTGTGCTGTATACATCCTCGTGCCTCGCGGCTGAACCACTTGTTACTGGTAATTCACGATTGCTTGTAGCCCCTGTATCCGCACCGGCTGCTGGCCAGGCATTAAGGCAAAACGAAAATACAGCGGCGCATCGGCGTGCTTGCCTGCCAGCGCCAGGGTGGTGCCTCGCATGCTGTTAAGCGGAACGCACTGTTCTGGGTGGCATAGCCAAGCATTGACCAACGCCGCAGGTGGTGCCTCATACCGCCACTGAATCCTGTCGATAACGGCATTGCCCACTTGCGCTGCGTTTGGTGCCACGATGGGGCCGCTGCTGCTGACCCTATCGCTCATGGCAACCATGACGCTGGGAACGTGACTGCTCCAACTGCCAGGCGCTGCCTGCACGTGGCTGGCGAGCGCAATGGCATTGAGCATTATCAGCATACTCAGCGCGACAATCTTTAACTTTATTTTGCCCTGCTGGCATTGTCGCTGCATGGGTTCCCCCGGTAACGCTGATAGGCAATGGCTCGCACGCGCTGCCAATACCCGCTGACTTATGAGCGCTGTGGCTCCCTTATCGGGCAAGCAACAGCAGCTCGGTGTCTAAATAACCGGCGGCTGCTTCTCGCAAGTTATCGAGTAATCCCTGGCGTGGCAAGTGAGGTTCATGCAGCGCCAACAAGCGCTTTGGGCCTTTGTTGTCATGCACTTGCCGCAAAATCCGGTACATGGACATAAACGCATCCGCATCGCTATTAACCCACAGTGCCCAGCGTGAATAACGCGCCGATAGCAATGGAAGGTTAGCGGTGGCAGGATCAATTAAATGTATGTCCCACTCATCAGGGTTGCCGGCCCAGCGGCGCCCCAACGCCGACCATTGGCTGAGGCGACTTTTAACTTTATCCACCTGGTAGTGATGGGAGGATAACCCCACCACCACTAGCGGCTGCTTCACCGCGGGCGGCACCTCTACAGTAGGCTGCATGGCGGATGCAGCGTAAACGGCAGCCGCTTCCTTGGAGACGGGCGCGGCGGGGGATACCTCGTCCATCAGCGCATCTTCAGGCATTTCTCCGCGCTGCTGGCGCTGTAAATCTGCCCATTTACGCAGCCCTGCCGCCTGATCCTGGCCGCTCATACCAAACCCTCTCGGCTAACACTGCCTAGCTGGCGAATCGCATCGCGGGCCATAAAGGCATGAATTAAGCCATCAAGCAAAGCGGTGTCTCGCCGCTTCCGCTGAGTACCTAACAGCAACATGATATCGGTGCGCAGCGCCAAGGCAGCGTCATCATCAGCACTGTCTAAATGCGCTGCCACGGCAGCAGCGCCGCTTGCCATTAGCAAGCGCACTTCTGTGCTGACATCACCGCTATCGGCTTCTTTCAGCTGCTGCCATGCGCGCTTGGTCAAGGCAGTGACCCCTTCGCCTTGCAGCTGGGTCGCCAACAGGGAAACCGCCTCTGCTCCCAACCGCGCAGGGGTCACCCAATATCTGCGGGCAACGCGTTTAGCGCTTTCGGGGTCACGTATTTCACCGTACCAAGCGAGTAACGCATTGCCCGCAGCGTCAGTCACCTCGGCGTAAGCACTCCATAGCTGCATAGGCTGGCCACGGAAACGCACGCTGATATGGTGTGTCAGCGTGCTGTCGATAAAGAGCTGGCGCTGAGCATAACGCGCGCTCTGGGAGTATACCCGCTGCCCGGCAGGCACTAGGCTGACCCAGGTCAGGTGTTGGGCTTCCAGCCATGCCAGCGCCTCGGTGTCGGGGAGCGTTGGCAGCAGATGAACCGCTACGCCAAGCGCGTCGCCTTGCGCAGCCAAACGGGGCTGCCAACCCGCTGGTTGGCGATGCTGCAAGTAAGGTAGCGCCGCCCAAGCCCCGTTGGCGTCTAGCCCAATATCGGGCATTGACCAGTCACAGCCCCGCTCATTGCGGCGAGGTGACCATGCCATCCCCAGGATGTTATTTGCCGTGGATGGATCAGCCAGCAAACGATCAAGCCGCTCATCCTGAACGGCGCTTGGCAACGCCGCTATATCCCATACGGCTTCTAAGCGCGCAAAATCCGCTACCCGTTGGCGAAGCCTTGTCAGTACCGATGACAGCCGGCGCCCCTGCCCAAGCACATCCCGCGACCAGCGGGGCAAACTTAACGACGCGGCAGCAGGCTGGCGAGCTGATGTTGCTTGGCTGTCCAGCGCCTGATCGATAAGCGCTGCCGGATTCGCCACCGCCATATCTTCGGGCACCTGCTGGCCATGGGAGCCAAACAGCACGCGCATTCCATGGCGCATGATAATATCGAGCACCGGGGCTAGACGTCCGGCTTCATCCTGTTTGGTGATAATACAGTCGTCTAACTCGGCGCCCGCCGCGCGGGCCGCTTGCCGGTAGCGTAGTACGACTTCTTCCAGGGTTTCGGGCTGGCTGGCGGCATTTAATAGCAGTACTAACCGCACCGATGACTGCCCTCCCTGTAAATGGGCAATCTGTTCAATCACTCGCTGGTCACGCTGGCTCATACCGACGGTATCGATAATCACCCACTGTTTACCCTGCAACCGGCCTAACAGATCGTCAATCGGCTGCTCAGCATCGAGGGCATACATGGGCGTATCCAGCAGCCGTGCATAAATACGCAGCTGCTCATGGGCGCCAATACGGAAGCTATCGGTGGTGACAAGCGCGACCGGACGCGTGCCGTGGCGCATCACGAAACGTGCCGCAAGCTTGGCGGTGGTGGTGGTTTTACCCACGCCCGTTGGCCCCACTAATGCAACAATGCCCGTTTGGTCGAAAAAGCTGTTTTCCTGGGCCAGTACGGGTAAGCGAGCCATCAGCTGTTCGCGCAGCCACTCAAGCGGCTGATCGTTCTCCGCGGAAGCATTGACCAGCGCGTCCGGCAGCCCCGCCAGCACTTCGCTGCTCAACTCATCGCTGAAACCAACGCGCGCGAGTAGCTGGCGCAGCCGCGTAGGCGTATCGGCGGCTGTTGCGCTGGGTGTTGACTGCTGGCGGGTCAACAATTCCCGCATATCCTGCATTTCGCGCAACAAGCGCTCGCTCATGGCCTGCAGCGGGTCAGCGGTGGGCGATGAGAACGCAGGCGTAGCGGCGCGCTCTGGCTCTGGCGTGGGGGATGGGTCGAAATGGTCGACCGCCTCATCTGCCATGGCCAAAATCTCAACGCCGCCCTCGGTGCGCCGGTTAGCAAGGATCAGGGCGTCATCGCCCAGCGCCTCGCGCACCTGACGCATCACATCACGACTATTTGCTCCGACAAAACGTCTAACACTCATGCTTTACCTTTTGCCTCTGCTTGGATGGCTGCCACCGTTTCATCGGCGTTTATGGCTATCTGTGCTCGCTAGCGTCCACCCACGATGGTGGTCACCCGTAGCGTACGATCATCCGGCACTTCCGCCTGAGACATCACCACCATATGGCGCATACGGCGGCGCAGGAAACGCGACAGCACTGCGCGTAACGAGTGTTGCACCACCAATACCGGAGCTTCGCCACTGGCTTCGTGCTGCTCTAGTGCTTGCTGTGCCTGGTTCATTAAGGTATCTGCTAAGCCGGGCTCCATAGCCCCGTTACCGTTCATCGCCTGAATAAGCACTTGTTCTAGCTGGGCATCCAATCCCATCACATGGAGCGTTTCCTGGCCAGCAAACCACTGCTGGGTGATAGCACGGCCTAGCGCAATGCGTACTAACGCTGTGAGTTCATTGGGGTCTTTCTGCTGCGCCGCATACTCCGCCAGGGTATCCAGCACGGTACGCATATCGCGAATAGAAACATCCTCATCCAACAGGTTCTGCAGGATGCGCTGAAGCACCGTCAGAGAAATCGCTTTTGGCACCACTTCTTCCACCAGCGATTTTTGCTCATCACCGAGCTTATCCAGCAGCTTCTGTACTTCCTGGCGACCAAGCATTTCCGGCGAGTGGCGATGCAGCAGGTGATTTAAGTGCGTGGCAATTACCGTGCTGGCATCTACTACCGTATAACCATACACCTGTGCGTGCTCACGCTGACTGGCATCAATCCAGACAGCGGGAAGGCCAAACGCGGGTTCTTGAGTAGGCGTCCCCTGCAGCTCGCCAGAAACCTGCCCAGGGTCGATGGCCAGCCACTTGCCGGGCTGCGCTTCGGCGCGCCCAATCTCTGCGCCCTTCATCGAAAGCACGTAGGTATTGGGGGAAAGCTCCAAGTTATCGCGTATATGCACGACCGGGGGTAAAAAACCCACCTCCTGGGCAAACTTTTTACGCACGCTTTTGATTCGGCCCAACAGCTCCCCTTTTTGGCGCGAATCCACCAGCGGAATCAAGCGGTGTCCCACCTCCAGGCCCAGGGTATCGACTAGCTGGACATCCTCCCAGCTCGCTTCGGGGGTTTCCTGTACCGGTGGCGGGGCCGCCGCAATTTCTTCCTTCACCAGTGCTTTGTCTTTTTGGCGAATCAACAGCCATGCTAGCCCAGCGAGCAGTGCTGTAAAAATCAGGAAAACCAGGTTGGGCATGCCTGGCACCATGCCTAGCAGCCCCATCACGATGGCAGATAGAATCATTACCTGGGGATTAACAAACAGCTGGCCGATCATTTGCTGACCAACATCCTGTTCGGTATTCACCCGCGAGACCGTGACGCCCGCTGCAGTTGAGATCACCAGCGCCGGTATTTGGGCGACCAAGCCGTCGCCGATGGTCAATAACGTATAGGTGCGGGCAGCATCGGCAAATCCCATATCGTGCTGCATCATGCCGATCAGCAGGCCGCCGATAATATTGACCACCATAATGACCAGACCGGCCATGGCGTCACCGCGGACGAATTTACTAGCACCGTCCATTGAACCGTAAAAATCAGCTTCCTGGGCAACTTCGGCACGACGCTTTTTAGCGTCTTCTTCACCAATCAAACCTGCGTTCAAGTCGGCATCAATGGCCATCTGCTTACCGGGCATAGCATCCAGCATAAAGCGGGCGCCCACTTCGGCAATCCGCCCGGCCCCCTTGGTAATTACCATGAAGTTGATAATCACAAGGATTAAAAAGACCACCAGACCAACCGCAAAGTTACCCCCCACTAAGAAGGTACCAAATGCCTCGATGACTTTACCTGCCGCGTCACCCCCTTGGTGCCCTTCCATGAGAACCACACGGGTAGACGCAACGTTAAGCGACAAGCGCAGCAACGTGGTAAACAGCAACACGGCTGGAAACGCCGCAAAGTCCAGCGGCTTTTGCGCAAACATGCTGACCAACAGCACCATAATGGCCAGGGCAATATTGAAGGTGAAGAGCAAATCCAGCGCAAAAGGCGGCAGGGGCAAAATCATCATGCCCAAAATCATTAAAATCAGCAGCGGGCCAGCGAGCAGCTTCATGCGTACATCGCCCATCCAGTCACGCTGATTGATCAATTGGCCTAAGCCTTTCATGACTGCGCCTCACTGCCACCGGCGCGGGGGCCGGGACTCGCCATTTCCGGGGGAACCGGCAAATTATCAGGGGTGGGGGGCACCTCGCCTCCTTGTTGTGCAACATGCTTTAGACGGTAAGCCCAGGCCATCACTTCGGCTACGGCGGTATACAACTCCGCAGGCACTTCGGCTTCTAAGTCCACATGATGATACAGGGCACGGGCCAAGGGCGCTGCCTCCAATCGTGGCACACCCGCCTCTGCACCAATGTCACGGATGCGCGCCGCCACCGCATCGGCCCCTTTGGCAACGAGCCGGGGCGCACCCATACTGCCCTCCTGGTACGAAAGTGCGACCGCATAGTGGGTAGGGTTAGTAATAATAACGTCAGCATCCGGCACTTTGCTCATCATGCGGCCCCGCGCCATCGCCTGCTGCTGCTGACGAATGCGGCCTTTGACATGCGGGTCGCCCTCGGACTCTTTATGCTCTCGCTTTACCTCTTCTTTGCTCATGCGCAGCTTTTTGGCATTGCTCCATAGCTGAAAAGGCACGTCGATGAGGATAACCACCACCAGTGACAGCACAATTAACCCAGCTGCTAGCGCTGCCATATTGAGCGTACTGACCAACGCCTGCTGGATAGGCTGATCCATCAGCCCCATAAACTTACCGATATTAATGTACAAAAAAGCCGCCGCGACGCTGCCGACCAGCACTGACTTAGCAATCGCTTTGGCTAACTCAACCAGTGCCTGAGCACCAAATATGCGCTTCACCCCTTTAATGGGATTCAGTTTTGAGAGCTTGGGCTGCATCGATTTTGCTGATACCAGCCACCCCCCCAACAGCGCAGGTGCTGCCAGCGCCACGACGGTAAGCAGTAAAAAGAGCGGAATCATGGCAAACAGGGTGCGCTGACCAAGATCCAATGCGTTCACCAGCATGGGAGTACTTTCCATTACCTGGCGACGCTCAAACAAAAATGCCTGCTCCATCACCATGCCCAACTGGTCATAGAGCATCTGCCCCATGCTCCACAGGCCTATCACGCCCCCTAAAAGCAGCATGAAGGTAGTGAGCTCTCGGGAACGCGGGACCTGGCCCTCTTCACGCGCTTTATCCAAGCGCCTGGGTGTGGCCTCTTCGGTTTTTTCCTGGTCGCTGTCATTATCTGCCATGCTACTATCCGGCCTGTCGTACGCGGCTCACCATAAATTCAGCCGCCCTAAAAGGCGGCTGAACAAAAGCCTATAGTGCCAGATGCGGCTTGTTACAATGTCTTAATAACAACGCATTAAAAGCCTAATTCGTCCAATAAGTCATCTACCTGATCTTGGCCTGTGACGATATCTGGGGCATTCTCCTGCACTTGAGGCCCATTGAGAAGGTCCTCGTTGCGACGCGCGTTCTCATTTTTCCACTGATCTTCGGCCTTGCGCTGCATGTTTTCGCGCGCTTGTGCACCCGGCACGTTGTCAATCAACACCTGCACCAGCTGATGTTCGATCTCGCGAATCACATCCATCATTTTCTTGATGACTTGGCCGGTCAGATCCTGGAAGTCCTGTGCCATCATGATTTCCAGCAGCTCTTTATTAGTCGCTGCGGCAATGGTGGGCACATCGCTTAAGTAAGTGCGCGTTTCTTTTACCAGTGCTTTAGCGTCATCAAGCTCCTGGGGAGCCTCAAACCAAGCTTCCCAACGCTTATCTAGCGATTCAGCGCGCTCAGACAGCTGATCCTGCAGCGGCTGCGCTCGGTCGATAGCGTTTAACGCTCGGTCGGCCGCCTGCTCCGTCATGGTCGCCACGTAGTGAAGGCGGTCACGCGCATCAGGAATCGCTTCCGCCGCTTTTTCGATCTCTTTGTCTAGCCCCAGCTCACGCATATTATCGCGCAGCATACGGGTAAGCTTGCCGATGCGATGGATAAGCTCTTCAGCGGCTTCTTCAGGCAGTTGGGCAGTGTTTTCCTGCTCATTCTGGCTCATTGTCGTGTCTCCTTGCTCACCGAGCCACCAAGGCTCAGCCGCATTATTTACCCATCTTGTCGAAGATTTTATTCAGCTTCTCTTCTAGGGTAGCGGCAGTGAACGGCTTAACGACATAGCCGTTAGCGCCTGCTTGGGCAGCTGCAATAATGTTCTCTTTTTTCGCTTCAGCCGTCACCATCAGTACCGGCAAATCTTTGAGCGCCGCATCTTGGCGAATCTCTTTGAGCATTTCCAAACCGTCCAGGTTGGGCATATTCCAGTCAGAGACCACAAACTCAAAATTGCCTGCTCGCAGCTTATTCAACGCGTCCTGACCATCTTCTGCCTCATCTACGTTGGTAAAGCCCAGCTCTTTTAGCAAGCTACGGACAATCCGACGCATGGTGGGAAAGTCATCAACTACCAGAAAACTCATATTTTTATCGGCCATTGGTCATCCTCTCATCAAACACATGGGTTAGGGTGACTGGAAATTCAGTCAGGGTTGATTAGGGTTAAAACTCTTCCCACTCATCGTGGTGATTTTTCTGGGGCGTGCCTTTCTGGGCAACAGGTCGTGCCGCAGGTGCCTGAGATGCCAGCTGCGCCGGCGCGGTAGACCGCGGCAACTCATAACGCTGTCCTTCAGCTTCCAGCAGTTTAAAGACAGCCACAGCTTCTTCTAGCCGGCTCGCTTGCTCTTCAAGTGAGGAAGCAGCCGCTGTGGCTTGCTGAACCAGGGCGGCGTTTTGCTGGGTCACTTCGTCCATTTGTCCCACCGCTTGGCTAACCTGCACAATACCGTCACTCTGCTCCTGAGACGCTGCGGAGATCTCATCCATGATGTCGGTAACCCGACGCACGGCAGTGACCACATCGCTCATTGTGCTACCCGCCTGCTCTACCAGGGTGGAGCCTTGCTTTATTTGCGAGACCGAGGCATCAATCAGCGTTTTGATCTCCTTAGCCGCATCCGCGCTACGGCTAGCCAAGTTACGCACTTCACCGGCAACAACAGCAAAGCCGCGCCCTTGCTCACCGGCGCGCGCTGCTTCTACCGACGCATTCAGGGCCAATATATTGGTTTGAAAGGCAATCGAGTCAATTACGCTGGTGATGTCAGCAACTTTTTGCGAGCTAGTTGAGATACCGTGCATCGTTTGCACAACCTGCTCAACCACTTGCCCGCCCTGCTCAGCGGTGGTGGATGCATCTGCGGCTAGAGTGCTCGCTTGCCGCGCATTATCGGCGTTCTGCTTCACTGTCGCCGTCATCTGCTCCATGCTGGCAGCGGTTTCCTCAATGGAGGCTGCCTGCTGCTCGGTACGCGATGATAAGTCTGCATTGCCACTGGCAATTTCTCGGGTGCCGTGATGAATTTCACTGCTACCCTCGCGCACTTTAGACACGATACCGGTGAGGTTTTGCTGCATCACCGCCATGGCAGCAAACAGTTGCCCTATCTCGTTTTTGCCTGACGCTGGCAGCGGTTCGGTTAAGTCGGCCTCGGCAATTTTATCTAAGCGACGAGTCGCATCGTTCAGCGGTGAAATCACTGTACGGCGTAGCCCGGTATACATCAGCACCGTTAGCAGCAGCGCAAAGAGTGTTGCGATCACGTTAATCAGGGTAAAGAAATTTCCCTGTGCATCGGCATCACTGCGGATGTCGTCCACACGTTGAAACCCGTATTGAATAAAGGCCGTTGCACTCTCATTTAAACTGGCTAATGGCCCTGTTAATTCACCACGAAGACGGTTGTACGTGGTGATATCCATGGTTTCAAAGCTTATTAATTGTTGATTTACTAACCCGAACACGGCTTGAAAATCTTCGACCAAGTCACGGCCAAGCACCTCACCTTGAGGCGTTCGCGGCGACGCCGCAAAGTTTTCAAATCGCTCCTCCGCGCGCTCAATACGATCAGCGGCAATAGCGACTTGTTCGTTCGACTGGCGCGTCTGCCCAACCATTAGCAAATTTGACGCTGTTTCCATGGCGAGCATGGCTTGATTTAGCAATGAGTCCGCACGATTAACTTCGTTTAGCTGATCGCTGCTAATAAGGTCTAATGTCGCCATGTTTTGCTGGGCGTTGCGTTCTGCTACAAAGTTGATTCCTGCTAACATCAATATCACGGCGATAAAACTGATCAGCGCCGCGATAACCGCTGTATGAATACTCATATTGCGAAATAAGCGAGCCATAAACGTTCCCCCGTTGCCCTTATTGTGTTGATGGTGCGTTTTTTTAATAACGTATTGTTTTAATTATTACCGCTATACCCGCTGTGCGCGGCCAGACGACGCGACCAGCGACATCAAGCGCGCTGGTATATCGTCTAACGCAACAACATCAACGGCACCCCCAACGGCAATCGCCTCCCTGGGCATTCCAAAGACCACACAGCTCTCTTCATTTTGTGCAATCGTTGGTGCGCCCGCTTGGCGCATTTCTAATAGCCCCGCCGCGCCATCTTTTCCCATCCCGGTCAGGATGACCCCAATGGCGTTCTTGCCGGCATGTTTTGAGGCCGAGTGAAACAGCACATCGACCGATGGCCGGTGACGATTAACCGGCGGGCCATCGTTGAGTCGTGCCACGTAGTTAGCGCCGCTGCGGACGAGTTCAAGGTGCTGATCACCCGGTGCGATATAGGCATGGCCGGGCAGCACACGCTCACCATCAGTGGCTTCTTTCACGGTAATCCGGCACAGCCGATCCAACCGTTCAGCAAACGAGCGGGTAAAACCGCCCGGCATGTGTTGGGTGATTAAAATAGCAGGCGCATTGGCGGGCAAGGGTTCCAACACGGCACGTATAGCTTCAGTACCACCGGTAGAGGCGCCAATGATGATCAGCTTCTCACTGGTGACTAACGGTGCTTTCAACTGTGCAGGAGGCGGCGTGTTTTTATGACGGGCCTGGCGGGGGCGGGAGCGTGCCGCAGCGCGCAACTTTTCAGCAATTTCGTTGGCGTACTCCATCATCCCGTTGCGAATGCCTAGGCTCGGCTTCGCGACAAAGTCTAAAGCTCCTAGCTCAAGCGCCCGCAGGGTGATTTCAGAGCCGCTTTGTGTCAGTGATGACACCATTAGTACCGGCATGGGACGCAGACGCATTAGCCGTTCAAGAAAGTCCAAGCCATCCATCCGTGGCATTTCCACGTCGAGCGTCAACACATCGGGGTTGTGCTGCTTGATCAAATCCCTGGCCACAATGGGATCGGGCGCAACGGCAACCACTTCCATGTCTGGCTGTGAATTGATGATTTCGGTTAATAAATCACGAATCAGCGCCGAGTCATCGACACATAAGACTTTGATCTTGGCTGCGCTCAAAGCACGCCTCCTTTTACGGTAGCTACCTACTGTGCCATGTCGCTTCCGCACTAACATTGCCTGTTAACGGAGCTTAAGCACATAAACGGTTTTATTTTTTAGCGAGGGTGTAAACCGTCTGCCCACGCAACTTAAATGCATCACTGATATAGGAGAAGTTTTCAGAGTGCCCGGCAAACAGCAAACCATCTGGCTTCATAAGCGGTGCAAACCGCTTTAAAATCTTCGCCTGGGTGTCTTTATCAAAATAAATCATGATGTTGCGGCAAAACACAGCGTCAAAGGGCCCCTTTATCGGCCATTGGGGCGCCAGTAGGTTAAGCGGCAAAAACTCGACTAATGCGGAAACTTCAGGGCGAATGCGCGCTAGCCCGATATGATTGCCGGTGCCTTTCTGAAAAAAACGTTTTACCCGCACTTCATCAAGCTTGCGCACCTGCTCTTGAGGGTAAATACCCGCGCGGGCTTTACTGAGCGCTTCGGTATCAATATCGGTGGCGATAACCTTCGCTTGTGAGGCTTTAGGGCCGAGCGTTTCGAGCAGCGTCATGGCGATAGAGTAAGGCTCTTCCCCCGTTGAAGCGGCAGAGCACCAAATAGTGACTGGCTCCTGCTTATGTTTAATGTGCTCAGCCAACAGGGGGAAGTGATGCGCCTCACGAAAAAATGCGGTTAGATTCGTCGTCAGTGCATTGGTGAAGGCTTCCCACTCTTTTGCATCCGGCTGGCGCTCTAAGCGAGACAAATAGTCGGTAAAGTGCGTTATGCCATGGTGGCGCAGCCGCTTGGCTAAGCGGCTATAAACCATTTCACGCTTGTGCTCAGCAAGCACAATACCAGCACGCTGGTAGATCAGTTCTCTGATGCGTGAAAAATCGGCGTCTGTGAGCAGCAAGTCGCGCTCAATTTGACCACTCGATGCCCATTGGCCGGCATCAGCTACCCGTTCGCGTTGTCCGCTCAAAACTCTTCCCACTCCTCTGCAGAGGCCGATTGTCGCTTCACAAGCGGCGCTGGGGATGTCGCGCTATTTGGCTTCGCAGACAGTGTATGCGCAGCAGCAGGTGCCCCAATGGCGGCGGGCATGGGCTGTAGCGATCGTTGATGGTTTAACCGAAAGGCTTCCACGGATAGCGCCAGCAAACCCGCTTGATGCTCTAATGCCGCTGCCGCTCGCGCGGTTTCCTGCATGCGGCCCGCATTTTGCTGGGTCGCTTGATCCATTTCCGCTACGGCTTGGTTCACTTCTGCAATACCGCTGCTTTGCTCTTCTGAAGCCGAAGAAATCTCGTGCATAATTTGCGTTACATTACGTGCCGCTTCAGCCACTTCACTCATGGCCATTTCAGCTTTTTCCACTAATCCGGCGCCTGCGCTCACTTCCTGACTCGAACCATCAATGAGTACGCGGATCTCTTGAGCGGCTCCTGCACTGCGCCCCGCCAAATTACGCACCTCTTCTGCCACCACCGCAAAGCCGCGCCCGTGCTCCCCTGCTCTGGCCGCTTCAACCGACGCATTAAGCGCTAAAATATTGGTTTGAAACGCAATAGAGTCGATGACATTAATAATCTCAGTCATTTTGCGAGAGCTTTCGGTAATACGCTGCATGTTGTCGACTAATTGCGTCATCAGCTCGCCGGTTTGTGTGACCCGTGTAGCATTGTTATCGGCAAGACGGCGGGCTTCTTGAGCGTTATCGCTATTTTGGCGTACGGTGGTGGTGATCTCTTCCATGCTGGAAGCCGTTTGCTGCAGCGAGGCTGCCTGCTGCTCCGTCCGCGATGAAAGCTCTTCGTTGCCACTGGCAATATCCTGCGCTGCAGGGGTGACCACTTCAATGCCGCTTTTGACCTCACCGATAATGCTGCTGAGGCTTTTACGCATGGTATTGAGCGAATCTAACAGGATGCCAATTTCATCACGACGACGCGCAGGCACAGGAGCCGCCAAGTTGCCCCCCGCTATCTGTAGCGTAAAGCGCGAGGCGCTTTTTAAAGGCCTGACAATGGCACGTAGCGTAAGCACACCAATCAGAATGAGTAGCAATAACCCTGTTGCCAACACGCCCGCCTGGGCGCTCAGCATCGTGGTTTGCCCCTGTTCAGCCTCTACCGCCATGTCTTCCGCAGCAGCCTGCTTTTGCGCAATCAGCTGATTCACCATGCCTGACAGCGCTCTTCCATCGGTATTCATCACGCGGATGACGGCATCTAAACCGGTAAACGCTTCATAGGTATCTTCCGCCTGTAGCACATTAGCCGCTTGCCTCATACCATTA
The DNA here is from genome assembly GCF_044809155.1 of Vreelandella venusta. Classification (GTDB taxonomy): domain Bacteria; phylum Pseudomonadota; class Gammaproteobacteria; order Pseudomonadales; family Halomonadaceae; genus Vreelandella; species Vreelandella venusta_B. Next base: position 122,068 of record NZ_CP085241.1, on the reverse strand, counting down.
GCCAAGAAGGCTTGGAGCTGCTGATTAAAGGTATCTGCCAGCGGGCTAGCGTTAACGTCACGCTGGTAGTAGGCCTCCCAAACCTCAGCCACCTCAGCGGCGCGTTCAGCCACGGCTTCGCCTATCTCAAACCGCTCGCTGATGAGCTGCATCCGCTCTGGTTCAACCATCGACTGGTGCGTCTGGGCAATGGTCTGGTCGATCTGCTGCAAACGAATAACATCGCGCAACCCATCATTATTGAGTCGGTCTAACCGTTCACTAGCAATATTTAGCCCATAGAGCCCTAGCCCACCACTGACCAGTAGCAGGATGCCTGATACGGCAATCATGCCTACCAGCTTGGCGCGAATAGTATCCAGGCGCACCCGCTTAAGGCGCTGAATCAGCCCTTTATAACGTATGCGCCCCTTATCCAAATAAACCTGTTTCAGGCGTCCCTCACGGATGCCTGCATAAACCTGCTCGGCATGAGCAATTGCCTCCCGCGATGCCTGAACCCGCACCGAGGCATACCCCACTACCTGCTCGTTTTCGACAATCGGCGTGACGCTGGCATCTACCCAGTAGTGATCCCCGTTTTTGCAGCGGTTTTTAACTAACCCGCGCCAGGTTTCTCCGGCTTCAACGGTTTGCCATAAATTGGCAAACGCCGCTGGCGGCATATCTGGATGCCGAATCAGGTTATGGGGCGCACCAATAAGTTCGTCATGACGAAAGCCGCTAATATGGATAAACGACGGGTTAGCATACGTAATGCGGCCTTTAAGATCCGTACGCGAGACAAGAAAATCATCTCCCTGTAGCTCAACTTCGCGCTGGGAGACTGGTTGGTTGTTACGCATTAATATGCCTTATTGTCAGGAGGGTATTGTTATTAGTTCACAGAGCGATACGCAATGTGGAGAGTGGTTTAGAACGCTTCCCACTCATCTACCGACGCCGTTGATGCAACTGCTTTAGACGGTCGCGGCGTGGCACTGGGCAAGGGGGTGTGAGTAGCTATCGGCACGGCGCTCTCTGATACACGAAAACGTTCAACCGCCTCGCGCAGGCGTGCGGCCTCGCTCTCTAGCTCATTGGCACTGCGCGCAGCCTGCTGCACCAGCTGGGCATTCTGCTGAACTACCTGATCCATTTGAGCAACCGCTTGATTGACTTGACCAATGCCATTGCTCTGCTCTTCTGAGGCGGCAGCAATTTCATCCATAATATCGCTAACACGCTGAACCGCCGCGACGAGATCTTGCATCGTCTGCCTTGCTTGGTTCACGCGCTGCGTTCCGGTATCAACTTTCCCCAGCGAGGCGTCAATAAGCGTGCGTATTTCTTTTGCGGCATTGGCACTGCGGCTCGCTAGGCTACGAACTTCCTGCGCCACGACCGCAAACCCTTTACCATGCTCACCCGCCCGTGCGGCCTCGACCGAGGCGTTCAGCGCTAAAATATTGGTCTGGAAAGCGATGGTGTCGATCAGCGTAATTATGTCAGCCACCTGATGGGAGCTAGCGCTGATTTCTTGCATCGTTTCAACAATATTGCCGACCTCTTCACCGCTACGCCGGGCCGTTAGTGTCGCGTCACCCGCCAGCTGACTCGCTTGACGCGCGTTATCAGCGTTATGGCCTACCGTAGACGCTAATTGCTCCATGCTAGAAGCCGTCTCTTCCAACGAGGAGGCCTGTTGCTCCGTACGTGAAGATAGGTCGTTGTTACCGCTGGCGATATGCTGTGAGCGCTCAAAAATTGAGGCGCCGCTTTGGCGAACGACCCCCACCGTCTCGGAGAGTGAACGCTGCATATGCGCCATCGCACTATACAGCCGGCCTATTTCGTTATTACCCGGCGAAGTAATTTGCTGATTCAAATCGCCTTGCGCCATACGCTCAAAATAACCCACCAAGTTATCCAGCGGGCGCAAGACGTTCGCCGTCACCCCCCAAATAACCGCCACAACGGTGAGCACCGTCATGATGACCACACCAACAAGTATCCAGCGGATGGGGGTTGCAAATGCTGCAAACGCGGCCTGCTGCGACGGCAAGTCGCTGGTCGCTTGCACAATGGCAGCGCCATGGTGAAGTGCGTAAAGGCCTATGCCGCACGCCAGGACAATGAGGAGTGAAAACGTAGCAAGTACCAGTCCCCAGCTTAAACGGACGGTCATATTGCCCATTATTTGACGCACTAGCTGTGTCACACGCATTACTCCAAGCACAACCCAATAGGCCACAGCACTCCATCGCTCGGGGCTTGGCTGTTTAGCTCCAACTAGGCACACTCCTTGTGCCTAGCGATCTACTATTAAGATTGGCTAGTGCTATCCACTAGCGCCATTTCTTCGCTGGTCAGAAGCTTATCAATATCCACTAGCACCAGCATTCGGTCGTCAAGGCTGCCTAGCCCGCTCAAGAAATCAGATGAAAGCGTCACCCCAAACTCGGGTGCAGGCTTAATCTGCTCTGGCGTTAGGGTCATCACATCGGAAACACCGTCGACCACAATCCCAACGATACGGTCGGCGACATTCACCACGATCACCACGGTTTGACCGCCATACTCGACATTTTCCAGATGAAACTTAATGCGCAGATCAACAATCGGCACGATGACGCCGCGTAGATTCGTCACACCTTTTATGAAATCCGGTGCGTTGGCTATACGCGTTACATTTTCGTAACCACGAATTTCCTGCACCTTCAAAATATCGATGGCGTACTCTTCTTCGCCTAACGAAAACACTAGGAATTCGCGATTTTCTGCCTCTGCAGCGGCTAGCACCGCCTTATTAGCTGCTTGACTCATGACGGCTCAGCCTCCTTGTAATAAGCGAGATGGGGATGATGGGTTACTTTACCTGCTTCTTTTTTGGCACGGCTCAAACGATGCAAACCCGTGATGTCCAAAATCAATGCGACACTACCATCGCCAAGGATCGTAGCCGCAGAAACGCCCGGCACTTTGCGGTAATTATCTTCAAGGTTTTTAACGACCACCTGCTGTTGGCCAATCAGTTCATCGACCAACATGGCATAACGACGCCCTTCGCCCTGTACGATAACGGCAATGCTCTTCGTCGGGTCAGTAATCGCATTTTCGACGTCTAACACTTCATGAATGGCGATAACAGGCAGGTATTCATCGCGTACCTTAATGACCACATCGTCGCCTGCCATGGCATACATATCCTCTTTGGCAGGCTGAAGCGACTCAAGCACGGTAGAGAGCGGTAAAATGAACGTTTCGCCACCTACTTTGATTGACATACCGTCAAGAATCGCCAGGGTCAGCGGCAGCACAATGCGCGTATTGGTGCCTTCTCCTTTCTTGGACTGTATTTCAACACGCCCGCCCATGCCTTGAATGTTACGCTTTACAACATCCATCCCGACACCGCGCCCTGACACGTCGGTCACCTCTTTGGCGGTCGAAAAACCCGGGGCGAAAATCAGCTGAAAAACGTCTTCATCGCTCATTGAGTCGGAGACGTTCAGTCCATTTTCGCGGGCTTTATCTAACAGCCGATCGCGGTCCATGCCCGCCCCGTCATCGCGCACTTCAATCAGGATATTGCCGCCTTGGTGGCGCGCCGAAAGCGTCAGCTTACCCACCCGGGGCTTGCCAACCGCCTCACGCTCATCGGGCATTTCAATGCCGTGGTCTAAACTGTTGCGCACTAAGTGTGTGAGCGGGTCGGTGATACGCTCCACCAGACTTTTATCCAGCTCGGTGGATTTACCTTCGGTAATAAGCTCAATCTCTTTATTCAGCTTACCGGCGGTATCGCGCACCACGCGGGGGAAACGGCTAAAGACAAACTCCATGGGAATCATGCGGATTGACATCACCGCTTCTTGGAGATCCCGGGCATTACGCTGAAGCAAGCTCATGCCGTTTTGAAGCGAGCTATTGCCTACAGAGTGATCATCAAGGTCACTCACCGTTTGATCGAGCATTGATTGAGTAATAATCAGCTCGCCGACCAGGTTGATAATTTGGTCAACTTTGTCAACGGAGACGCGGATTGAGGAGGACTCAGCGGCGGCTTTTTTGGGCGCGGCTTTTGCAGGCTTTTCGCTCGCTTTAGGTGCGGCTTTATCACTCGGCTTTTCAGGCGCGGGAGAACTGCTCTCTTGTTTGGCTGCGGGGGCCTGCTCTGGCGCAGAAGCAGCGGCGGGGGCCTCAGCTTTCTGGGGCGATGCTTGCTCACTGGCGGCGACGCTGCTGATAGCGATCTGCTCAGGCTCAATGATAAAGCACATCACCGCCTCAATATCATCGGCGCTAACATTACCTTTGAGAACGACCTCATAGCGCTTGTCATCGCCTGACTGCGACTGAATATCACCCAGTTGCTCCAGCTCTTCCACCAACAATGTGCGATCTTTATCGTTGACGTTCAGCAAGGCGACTAATAAGTGTGTTTCGCCCACTTCCGGGGCATCGCTCTGACTCGCTTCTGCCTTGCTCGGCTGCGGCATGGTTGGCTCGGGCACTGCAGGTGCATCGAGCGTTTGACCAATCTCTTCTAGCGCGATCTTTTGTAAAACTTGGCAAATTCGTTCATACGCTTCTTGATTGGGTTCTTCCTCGTTGCGATAGGCATCGAGTTGCTCATGCATGATGTCTTTAGCCTCTAAAAAGGTGTCAACGAGGTCCGCGCGCAGGGTCAGTTCGCCTTTGCGTGCATGATCCAGCAGGTTTTCGAAAATATGCGTGGTCTTTTGCAGCACGCTAAACCCAAACGTTCCTGCACCGCCTTTTATAGAGTGGGCCGCACGGAAAATAGCGTTCAACTGCTCGCTATCCGGATCATCGACATCCAGTTCCAATAAGTGCTGCTCCATATCGGCTAGCAGCTCTTCCGCCTCTTCAAAAAAGGTGTCAAAAAAATCCGCTATATCCATGCACCGCTCCACATTATCATCATATTTTTGTGACCAGCTTCGCTCATTCGGCTATGTCGGCCTGTGGCATGTCTGGCAGTAAGGCCTCTTCGGGCACTTCGGCCTCAGGTAACGGCACCTCAGTGCTAAGAATACCTGGGTCACGAATCGTCTCAGCAATTTCAGGCAACAGCACTAAAAGCTCAATACGCCGATTAATAGGATCCGAAGGAGCAGTGTCAGGCAGCAGCACCCGATCAGCAAAGCCTGATACGCGCAGTAGTTGATCTGGGTCAAGTCCACCAACAACCAGCTCGCGCCGCGACGCATTAGCGCGGTCACTAGATAACTCCCAGTTGCTGTAGCCCCGATAGCCACCCGCATAGGGCACGCTGTCGGTATGGCCACTGATACTAAGGTCATTGGGCAATTCATTGAGTAACGGCGCGATGGTGCGTAAAAGGTTGCGCATGTAGGGCGCTACCTGGTCACTACCCAGTTGGAACATGGGCCGCTGCTCTGTGTCGAGCAGCTGTATACGCAGCCCTTCTCGGGTAAGGTCAAAGCGCATTTGGTTGCGCAGTTGGCGCAGCTCTGGATCTAGCTCTATAGCCCGCTCTATACGCTCTTGTAAATCAGAGAAAAACCGCCGTTCCTGCAAACTAGGCCGCGGCTGCAACGACATATCTACCTGGGCGCGCTCGCCATCGCTATGCGCTGGGTCAGGCCCGCCACCTGGGATAACACGCGTACTGCCGCCGCGATCACCGGTCATCGCGGTGATCAGCGGCGTGCTAAAGTAGTCCGCCACACCTTGGCGTGTTTCGTCACTGGAAACACTTAAAATCCACATCACCAAAAACAGCGCCATTAGCGCGGTCATAAAATCGGCTAATGCGATCTTCCATGCCCCACCATGGTGGGCATGAACTACTTTTTTACGCCGAATAACAATCGGGCGTTTGTCACCGCCCTTACTCATGCATTACCGGCCTTTTTTGAATCGCGGACATACTCTTCAAGCTCTGAGAAGCTCGGCCGTTCGGCGGTATGCAGCGCTTTACGACCAAACTCAACGGCTAGCTGGGGCGCATACCCATGCAAACTCGCCAACAACGTGACGCGAATACACTGCAGCATTTTTTCCGCCTCTTTTGCCTGTCGATCGGCATAGCTAGCGATCGGGCTAATAAAACCGTAGCCCATCAAAATACCCAGGAAAGTGCCCACCAGTGCCATTGCGATCATTTGACCCATTTGCTCAGGGCTGGCATCGGCATAGGTCAGCGCTTTAATAACCCCCATGACTGCCGCCACGATACCAAACGCGGGCATGGCATCGCCTACCTTAGCTATCGCATCAACGGGAATATGGGCTTCTTGCTCGAAGACTTCGATTTCGTGCAGCATCAGCTCATCGATTTCCATCGGCTCCATGCCGCCGCTCACCATTAAACGTAGATAGTCGGTCAAAAAATCCATGATGTGGGGATCGGCAAGCACCGCAGGGTGCTCTTGGAACAGTGGGCTTTCCTGGGGGTTATCGATGTCGCGCTCGATACCCAACATCCCTTCGCGACGAATTTTAGAAAGCAGCTTGAACTGGAGCGCCATTAGCTCCATGTACAGAGCCTTGTTATATTTTTTGGTGCGTTTGAGCCTAGGCAATATTTTAAACGTGGCTTTGATCGCCTTGCCGTTATTGGCAGCGATGAACGCGCCTACGCCCGCACCGCCAATAATGAGCAGCTCTAGGGGTTGATACAGGGGGCCTAAACTACCGCCTGCCAGCACATAGCCGCCAAATACGCACAATATTACGACCACATAACCTAGGAGAATCAGCACAAGCAGTGTCCTTGCGATAGCAATTTTTATATCAACGGAACGCCATCCCCTGCTTCATCATTATGAAGACATTGGAAGACCCCATCCCAAGTGAAGCTTAGCCATATCATACTCATTCACAGGCAATGTTTAATGAAAAAGTACCACTGACTTTTAACGCTAACTATAGAGTAACGGCTGTTGCTATTAGCCATATGCCCACCTTTAAGTAGCGCAGGACTATATTTCTATACTGGGCGCTCCCGGGTCTTGCGTGTTTTTCCGGCCCGCGAAGGTGGCTGACAAATACCGCACACATAATCATGCGAAGGACTGTGCGCATGAGCCACAAAGCGTCCGCTACACCGAGTGCATGTATTTAGCTGCAGCAAGTCACTCTCAAAGAAACGCACCAGTGTCCATGCCCGTGTTAACCCCAGCACTGGCTCCACGTCTTCAAGTGCGATTTGTTCTTCATAAAGACGATACGCTTTAACGAACGCATCAATACGCTCGCAGCAAGTATCTTGTTGTAAACTTGCATAAATATTATAAAAAAGGGATGAGTGAACATTGGGCAACCAAGTAACAAACCAATCTGCCGAAAAAGGCAACATCCCTTTAGGAGGCGACATGCCACGCACTTCCTTATACAGCTTAATTAGGCGGGTACGGCTTAGATCCGTTTCCGTCTCTAACACCTGTAAACGTGCGCCTAATTCAATCAATTCGATTGCCAGCTGTACTTGATGCATTTCATCAACCAAGCTTTTCTGGCTCACTCTGCCCCTCCATTGGGTAATGAATCGAACGGTTCGCAGGCGGATAATAGTGATGCATGCAAACCAGAAAGCCCTTGATCCCTGGGGTTTTCCATAATTTGCCGCAAACGCTGCCCACTAGTTTGACTAAACCGACACACTAATTGATTAGTACGTGCCAACTTCGTCAGCTGCCATGCATTAAGTGAAACGAGTAAATCTGCCAGTTCGCTATCAACTTTCAGGCGAAACATGGCGGCCTCTCGATCTTCACTCAGTAGACGCTGGGCAAGAAGTAAGTACGCTAAGTTTAATTCTTCAATTTCATCAAGAAAGTTTGATTGGCTCATAGTGTTCCATCGAACGACACAGGCGCGGCCTTATAAACTTTATAATGACGCCATGGGTGACTTTTTCCATAAGCCTCATGGTTGCACACAACGTCTACATTGGCTACTTGCTCTACTCACGATGGCTTATTGTCCCTTCAGAAAGCTCAAATACCCACACTAGCAACTCAGCCACGACTTGATATAGGCTCGCTGGCACTTCAGCATCTAAATCTAGCTGCATCAACAGGGCCACCAGCTCAGGGGCATCGTGCACGTAAATTCCTTGCCGCTGCGCTTCTGCCATAATCCGTTCAGCCAGCTCTCCATACCCTTTAGCCACTACCCGGGGTGCCTGATCTCCTTCCTGGTAGGCCAGCGCAACAGCTTGACGACGACGATCACTGGGCGCCCTCATAGCTGCCCTCCCCACTGAGATGACGGGCTTTTACCTGCACTTTACGAAAATCCAGGGCGCCCAACCGCTGCTCTAACGCTCCGACCCCCTGCTCAAGCTGTTGATAGGTCGCTAGGTCGTCCGTTGAAAGATCTATACTAAGAACTGCCTGGTAGAGCGATAACGCAATACTAAACGCCCCGACATTAGGCACCTCAAGCTGCATTTCAGAGCGCCAACCCTCCTCTGCTTCCGCATCACCCTGGGCTTCCTCGCGCCCCTCATCCCGCGTGGGCAGGTGAACCACTAACGCCATAAAAATCCCAGCCCATACGTCACCCTCCCAACGAATGGTCGGCATCACGAGCATTTCCAACTGCTGACGCACCAAGCTCTGCAGGTTTTCATGCACAACCTCACGACCGCCACGCTGGATGGCGATATCCGTCAGCTCGCGTACGCCGCCTGCATCCACTCTGGCCTGGGCTGCCTCTGGCCTCTCTGCCGGTAAGGGAGCAGCAGGTGAGGTTGGCGTATTCGCAACAAGCACCGCAGGACGCTCAAGCATGGGCTTATCGCTTGCTACCGGCAACAGCGTGGTATTGGGTAAAATAGCCAAGTTATTCGCTGCTGCTGACGCAGAAGCTCCCACTACCAAGGCTGTTGGCACTTGCGCCGATGAACCCGCTTGAAGCGGCGTCGATACGGGGGTGGGCACCGGTAAATTAGCAGGCTGTAGAGGCCGTGAAACCAATTGCATTTGTGGCTCACGCAGTAGCTGCTGGCGGGAGACATCCCCCTGAAACCAGCGCTTTAGATGCGATTCATAGAATAAACCGCTATCGCGTATGCTTGATTCTAGGCGCGTCGCTAGCGTTGCCGCTGTCGGCGCATCCTGTGCACTCATCAGCGGCGCTTCTGCGCGCATTACGGTAGGCGGGGCGGGAAACCGTAGCAGCACATCCGCAATGGTGCGTGCCGCAGGACTTAAGTGCGTTTGAGTAGAATTTGGCCCCGCATTGGCGCCGTTTTGAGTAGGTAAACGCTGCCCATCCGGAGCAGTTGGCAAGCGCTTAAGATCACTTAGCGGTAGCGACATAGGCCGCCCGTCTAAGCTAGCATCGCCTTGCAATGCCCGCGGCCCTTCACCCGGAGGAACAGGCTGCACCGGGGCATTCAAAGAGCGCTGTAAAGAGGCTTCTCCTTGACGCCCCAGCACTTGGTGCATAAGGGTATCGATAAGTGGGTTGATGCCACTCACGGCGCGCCCTTACCTTCTGCGCCGTCAACGTTTTGACTGCCTTGCTGAGGCGCATAGGCACGGTGCAAATCACGTTGGCGCTGGGACACGCCAATCAACTTGCCTAGCTCTTCGCGCCGCGCTACTAGTCGACGTCGAATTTCTACATCGTGCTCCAGAATACTTTCCAGCAGTTCAGCCTTACGGGTCTTGGCAGAAGCATCTAACACGACTTGTTGATCACGCTCACGCAATTCCTCTACTAAGGTCACGTAATGCGTACGCTGCTCGATAAGCTCTGGCCACTGCTCTGCATCGGCCAGCTCGTGCATGTGCTTTGCACGTACAAGCAATTTGGCATAGGCCTCTAACAGCGCGTGCTGTGCAGTGCTTTGGAACGCTTCAGAACCCGACATAATTGCCTCACGCACTCTGCTGTTGGCCGATTTCACGCCATGCTGAGGCGATATCTTCCAATAGCCGCTCCGCCTGATTTAGGCTCTCTTCGTCATTACGTAGATTCGCAGTCAGAAGCAAGCGAGCAATATAGTCATACAGCGAGGCAAGCCGTTCAGCAATATCGCCGCCTTGCTCTTGATCCAATGCCGCCGCTAATCCATTGTTAATAATATCCAGTGCTTTGGATATCGATTTTCCCTTTTCGGCCGTGTTGCCTGCCTGCAAGTGAATACGCGCCGCTCGGATAGCGGCCTGGGCGCCATCAAATAGCATGACGATAAGCTGGTGTGGGTCAGCTGACATCACGCCGCTTTCTACGCCGACACGGGCATATGCCTTAGCACCACGGCCATAGGCGGCGCCACCGCGAGTGTATGTCATAAGCGGGCACTCCTTTACTAGGTAACACAACAGCCGTGATAGCAGGGCCAACACATGCTGCTAATGGTTCAAAATATGCGCTTTCGCGCTCAGCTATGAAGTTATATCGGCGCCATAACCTCCGACTTTAACCCTCAAACACGCTTTATCTCATAAAAGTAATGTTCATGTAGTAGAGGGCTGTCTAGCGGTTAGATAGCCGTGCGCCGCAGCAAGTTACGTGGACACTGCCACTTCTTTAACGGGCCGGCCCAATCTCTCAAGAACATCACCTCGCACGGATACCCCCAGCGTGTCGCGCAGTGGCGGCTCAGCGCCTTCGGCAAGCACCACCTCAGCAGGCGTTCCATCTTTATTAAGACGCACAATCCACGCCAGCTTCTCACTTGAAAAATAGGCCAGCGAGCCAACTGGGAGCGCTTTAAAGTGCTCGATATAGCGTTTGATCCAATGGGGGTCAAACTGGTGAGGGTGGCGCAGCAAGTGCCTATAAATCTGTTGTGCCGTTTTTGCCGGACGGTCGGCCCGGTCACGACGCATTGCCTCAACCACATCAACAATAGCGCTAGCCTTGGCTAACTCATTGATATCATTACCGGACAACCCCTCTGGGTAGCCGCTACCATCAAGCCGCTCGTTAATTCCCCCAATGACCGCCTGAGCAACAGAGGCTGAGAGCCATTGGCAGCTGTGCAGCCGATCCATCAGCAAAGACACATGCTCCCGCATCGCCTGCCGATGGGTCGCTTCAAAATTAGGCGCCTTAAATACCACCTGAGGAATAAGCGCCTTGCCTAAATCATGAATCAAACTACTGGCCACAACTGCCTTTTGCACATCGCGCGGCATGTTGCTTCCCACAAGATCCAACAAGTGTACGGCCACGGCGATACCATGACGCACCAGAAGCGGCTCAGGCGATAAACAGCGCGAAGCAAACAACAGCGCTTCACGATCTTCTTCATGCAGCATTAGTACTCTGTCTGCGTTGCGTGACAGCTGCCGAGAGTCAATATCACTCCCCTGCTGAAGCAGCAACAACTGGGCATCAAGGTAAGCTGCCACTTTCACCAGGCGCCGTGCCGTTGGGGTGGCGTAACGCCGGATATCACGGCGCCCAACAAGCTCTGTACCTTTCGCGCGCCTATCGGGTTGTTCAAAAAGCGGCGATGGCTGCCGCTCCTCTTGCGTCTCTTTTTTATAGCGCGCCGCTTCACGCTCTATTTCGCAAACGAAGTACCAAATTTGGCGCTCTTGATCCGATGTACAGTTGGCAAAACGGAACCCCACGCGCAAAATATGGCGCTCAGGATCTGTTTTTTGGTGCCGAGGTATGCCCTGCACCTCAAAGTAAGTCCCATCAGGAAACGTATAGGTGAGCTTAAGAGGGCTGTCCGCCTCAGCAAGTACACCACTCGCTGTTAAAGGCAGCTCTATCTGGCAGCCATCCTGGGACAGATCACGCAGCTCCCCCTGAGCACTCTCCCCGTCGGCACTCACCACAGCGGCAGGCACCACCATGCCCATACGCAGCTCTGCGCGAAACGATTCGCGCCGCTGCAGCACATCTACCGTGGCGGGATAGTCGCTACAGCACAGAAAGCGCCCGCCGGAGCGTCGCGTTTCAGTTAATGAAAGCAACGGCGTACGCAACACCTTGCCCTGCGATTGACCGCGTAGAAAAAATTGCTCCCCCTGCTGCAAACGACCTAACAAATAGTCAACGGAAGAGAGATCCATCACCAGGGTTTCACCCGCGTGCTGCTCCATTAACACGATAGGCTCAGGGCGCGCATCCGACGCAGCCAAGCAGAGCGAGACGCCACCACTTTCAATCATGGCATTTAAATAAGCGCTTATCGTTGAGGCACTGGTTACGCTTTCATATTCATCTTGCTGAACGGCCATGCTCGTTTCGCCTTCCCTACCACGTTATTGTTTGACACCCAACCCGAAGCGGCAGAGCATAACAGAAGCTTTCAGCATGCCACATACGCCCATCAGGCTACTTCGGTATTTCTTTTTGCTCATATACAAAAAGAAATACCGCCGACCGCTATGCACGTATAAAGATTAATGGATAACAGCCGATAGCTATCAAAGAGGCTAATAATTAAGCAATAAACCGCCTCAGCCTTTGATATTGCAACGTTACCTGGCCATTAGGCTTACTTACCTTTGGAGGAACGTCTCTTATGGGCCCACTGCCATTAGATAGCGCGTCTGCTGCGCTACCCACCCTGCCAACGCAAACGCTTACGCCGCGCCAAGAGTTTGAAAACAAGCTGAGCTTGCTGACAACAGCAGAAAGCCAAGCCCCCGCAAGCAGCACGATCAAAAAAGAAGAGCTCATTGAGCCAATAAAACGTATTAATGATGTTATGCGACCACGCGGCCTGGAATTTGATGTTAGCGAACAGTCGACGCGCATCATTACACGCGTGGTGGACCGCGATACGGGCGACGTGATTCGCCAAATACCCGCTGAAGAAGTATTGCTGCTCGCCGAAAAACTAGAGGAAATGCAAGGCCGACTTATTTCCGTAGATGCGTAAGGCAGTCATAGACAGCAAGCGAACGCTAAGCAGCATACTGCAATGTCTAAAATGTGGTTTAGATGGTCAGTCAGCGTTCGCCATGCCGCGTTTCATACTACGCATGGCTACCCATAGCTACCACTTGCCTATACCTGCATATTCATAACGTCTCGATAGGCCGAGACAAGACGATTACGCACTTGCAGCCCCATTTGGAAAGCAACGCTCGCTTTTTGCATATCTACCATGACGTCGTTTAACTCGACGTTAGGCTCGCCTGCCTGAAATGCCATCGCCTTCGTATTAGCGCTTTGCTGAAGACGATTAATGCGCTGTATGGAAGCCTGAAGCTCGCTACCAAAACCGCCTTGGCCAACAGCGGTAGAGACTTGCTCGCCCTTGATGGGCTGAGCCGCCTGAGTAGCCATAGTCTGCATCTGCTGCAGGGCAGCCTGAATCGGGGGAGAACTCATACGTATGCCTCAGTCGCATGAAAGTAAAATAATACCAGCAGCCTATCACTGGTAGGATAGGACTCATACGAACAAATAGGTACGAAAAGCCAAGCTTTTCGTTCATTTATGGTCGACGCGCGCCGGGATAATGGCGTTCATCATAATTCCGCTTACTACTTTCAGCGGATAACCGCGATTGACGGATATAGCCTATGCCTTCTTTGGTGATGCGCCTGGGCCGTCATCGGTTTTGCCTGCCCTCTAGGAGGGATGCATGAGCGAAACTGGTGCTACGGCAGGCCGTCAAAACAGTACGACACAAAATGCCGCACATAGTGGTACGGCAGAGAACCAGACTAAAAACACGCCCGCGGTTGAGCGCATGCTGAAGCAGCTGCGCAGTAACCCGCTGGTCGTGTTATTGGTCGCCGCTGCTGCGTCTATTGCTATTATTGCAGCCCTGTTCATGTGGGCCAGCAGCCCTGAATACCGCGTGCTCTACAGTAATCTCAGTGAAGCCGACGGCGGGCGGATCATTGCCGAACTTGATAGCCGAGGCATTCCTTATCAATTCAGCGAGGGCGGCCAAGCACTTTTAGTACAAGGCGAACAAGTCCACACACTTAGACTTCAGCTTGCTGAGCAAGGTCTGCCTCGTGGCGGCAATATTGGCCTTGAGCTGATGGATAACCAGGCCTTCGGTATTAGTCAGTTTGCTGAACAGGTCAACTTTCAACGCGGCTTAGAGGGCGAGTTAGCGCGCTCCATTGAATCACTTGGCCCCGTGGAAGACGTTCGCGTTCATCTCTCCATGGCCAAGCCGTCGGTCTTCATTCGCGATAGAGAGCCTGCCAAAGCATCCATTGTACTGACACTCTCACCCGGCCGTGTGTTAGGTGAAGGGCAAGTCAGCGCCATTGTGCACATGGTCTCCAGCAGCGTTCCCGAGCTAGCCACTGAAAACGTTACCGTTGTCGACCAAAACGGACGTTTACTGACCGCTAACTCCGCCCAGGGCAGCGACCTTGATGGCACACAGCTTGCCTATATCACAGAAGTAGAGCGCTCCTACCAGCGCCGTATCGAAAATATTCTTTCGCCTATTCTCGGCAGTGACAACGTGCGTGCCCAGGTAGCAGCACAGATCGATTTTTCACGCCGTGAAGAGACGTCAGAGCGCTATGGCCCTAACCAAGCGCCCAATGAGTCAGCCGTGCGCAGCCGCCAATTAAGTCTTTCTTATGACGGAGAAGATCCGTTAGCCACGGGCATACCCGGCGCACTTAGCAATACGCCGCCCGGGGTAGCACCTGCACCCATTAATCAACCAGACGCTGAAGAAGGTGATGAAGGTGAAGAAGACTTACCAGACAACGCGCTGCGCAACCTACGCCAAGACGATGTCGTTAACTACGAAGTAGATCGTAGCATCGAGCATATCCAGCACCGGCTAGGGCAGGTTCAGCGCCTCTCCGCGGCAGTTGTCGTAAATTTCCGTAGCGTTGTTAATGAAGAAGGCGAAGTAGAGCAAGTCGCTTTAAGCCCTGAAGAAGTGGCTCAGCTTGAGCGCCTTGTTCAACAGGCGATGGGCTTCTCGTTGGCACGGGGCGACCAAGTTGAGGTCGTCAACACGCCCTTTGCCAGTACTGATGAGGCGACAGAGGAAACTGAATGGTGGCAGCGGCCAGAGATGCTCTCGCTGGCATCCACGCTGGGGCGCTACCTACTTGTCGCTATTGCTGCGCTTCTGCTTTACCTGCTGATACTTCGTCCGCTGATCAAACGCTATACGCAGACACCGGTCATGGCCCCCGCTATGCCTGGCACTGGCAGCACCTTTAGCGCCAGCGTCGGCGATGAAAATGATGATCAAGAGGAAGAAGCGTCTTCAGAGGAAGATGACACCTACAGTAATAAGCCAAAACGTCGCCGTAAAACGTCGCTGTACGAGCACAATCTTAACGACCTGCGGGAAATGGCCCAGGAAGATCCCCGTATGGTCGCGATGATTATTCGCAGCTGGATGAATTCCCATGAGTAGCTCTATTGCCGAAATGAGCGGATCGCGTAAAAGCGCCATCCTCTTGCTTGCCCTTGATGAAGATAGCGCCGCCGAAGTGTTTAAGTTTCTAAGCGCTGGCGAAGTGCAAGAGATCAGTATGGAAATGGCGCGCTTACAACAAGTCTCCCACGAAGATATGAAGGCGGTCTTGGAAGCGTTCCATCGTGAGACGGAAGAGTTTGTGGCGCTCAACCTCAACTCTAGCGAGCATATTCGCTCCGTGCTTACCAAGGCCCTTGGCAGTGAGCGCGCCACTAGCCTCATTGAGGACATCCTTGAGACGACGGGAGGCAACTCAGGTATTGATGCGCTGAACCTGATGGAAGCCTCCATGGTGTCCGAGCTTATTCGCGATGAGCATCCGCAGATTATTGCCACCATTTTGGTGCATTTGGATCGCCATCAGGCCGCCGATATTCTCGAACTGTTTGAGGAGAAGCTCCGCAACGATGTGGTGCTACGGATCGCCACCTTCAGTGGTGTACAGCCAGCGGCACTGCAGGAGCTAACCGAGGTACTCACCAGCATGCTGGATGGTCAAAACCTCAAGCGCAGCAAAATGGGCGGCGTAAGAACAGCGGCCGAAATCTTGAACCTGATGAACTCTTCTCAGGAAGAAGTCGCTATCGAAACCGTGCGTTCGCACAGCGAAGACCTGGCACAGAAAATTATCGACGAAATGTTCCTGTTCGAGAACCTACTCGACCTGGACAACCGTGCCATCCAGATGGTGCTTCAAGAGGTCGAAACCAACTCCCTGGTGGTGGCCCTCAAAGGCGCTCAAGATGCGCTGGTCGACAAGTTCCTGCGCAATATGTCCCAGCGGGCAGCGGATTTAGTACGCGAAGATATGGAAGCGCGCGGCCCCATCCGCGTATCCCAGGTGGAGACCGAGCAAAAAGCTATTCTACAAGTGGTGCGCCGCTTAGCGGACTCTGGCGAGATCGTCTTGTCGGGTGGAGATGATGAGTATGTCTAATACTCACGCACCCGAATTTGATCGCCATGGTGCCTGGCGGCGATGGCAGATGGATGAGCTAACACAGCGCAACGCCCATTCCCAAGAGGGCGTCGCTGCCGCTCCCTCTGCACAGCAGCGCAAAGTAGAGGCCGCGAAGCGCGCAGCAGAACAAGCGCGCCAGCGTGAAGAGCAAGAGCGCCAGGCCCTCTATGAGAGTATTCGTCAACAAGCGGAAGAAGATGGCTATCAGGCGGGGTTAGCGCGAGGACACCAAGAGGGGCTAGAAAAAGGCCTTCAAGAAGGTCATGCACAGGCCGAGGAAGCACTGAAACAGCAAGTTCATCAAACTGTCACCCCGCTTCAGGCACTCGCTAAACAGTTTTCAGATGCCCTTGAACGCATTGACGAAACCATCGCCCATGACCTTACCGAACTGGCGCTTGCCACTGGAAAACAGCTGGCAGGTAATGCCCTTCAAGAAAAACCTGAACAGATTCTAGCTATTGTGCGCGAGCTCCTGCACACCGAGCCACCGCTGGTTGGGCAGCAGCGCTTATGGTTAAACCCGGACGATCATGCATTGGTAAAAGAGCACCTGGGCAGCGAACTAAGCGCCGCTAACTGGCAGCTCCAACCTGATGACCAGCTCGCGCGTGGCGGCTGCCGTGTTACAAGCGCCCAAGGTGAGCTTGATGCCACGTTTGAAAGCCGTTGGCAGGCTGCACACGCCCAACTTCGCAAGCGCCATCACGGCAGCGACACTTCGACCTCTTCGTAGGTACTACTATGAGCGATGCCACTTGCCCACACCACCACCGCTGGCGTAAAGCGCTGAACCGCACCACGCAGCGCGTTGGCCAGTTGCCCCGCTACCGCACGAGCGGCAGGGTAATTCGCGCCACAGGGATGGTGATCGAGGTAGTGGGCCTCCGCGTCGCGGTAGGCAGTGCATGTCGAATTGAGTTACCCGGCTCCGATGGAAGGCTTAACGACAGCGAAAAGCACGCAGAAGCGGAAGTGGTTGGCTTCTCAAACGATAAGCTGTTTCTGATGCCTCTCGAAGAGATCACCGGCTTGATGCCTGGGGCAAGGGTGACCCCCCTTAGCGATGGCAGCGGGCACAGCGCACGGCGCTTCCCGATTGGCGACGAGCTTTTAGGGCGCGTGCTAGATGGCAACGGCAATCCGTTAGATGACCGAGAAAGCATTGACGATGCACCCCGTGCCACGCTTCAAGCGACCCTATTGAACCCTCTCTCCCGCGCACCTATCGACGCACAGATCGATGTGGGCATCCGCGCCATTAATGCGCTGCTAAGCGTTGGCCGCGGCCAGCGGATGGGGCTATTTGCAGGCTCTGGGGTAGGTAAGTCTGTGCTGCTTGGCATGATGGCGCGCTACACCCAGGCGGATGTCATTGTGGTCGGGCTCATCGGCGAGCGGGGCCGGGAAGTACAAGATTTTATAGATAATATTTTAGGCCCAGAGGGCCGCAGGCGTGCCGTTGTCGTTGCTGCTCCTGCTGATACATCGCCGCTGCAGCGCCTCCAAGGAGCAGCCTACGCAACACGGCTAGCGGAAGGATTCCGTGATGCGGGCCGCAATGTGCTCCTCATCATGGATTCATTAACACGCTATGCCATGGCACAACGCGAGATTGCCCTGGCGATCGGCGAGCCGCCCGCTACCAAGGGTTATCCACCCTCGGTATTTGCCAAACTGCCCGGCCTAGTGGAACGGGCAGGCAATGCCGAACGCGGCGGCGGCTCCATTACCGCTTTTTATACCGTGCTGACCGAAGGTGATGACCAACAGGACCCTATTGCTGATTCAGCAAGGGCGATTCTGGATGGCCATATTGTGCTCTCACGCGGGCTTGCTGAGGCTGGCCACTACCCTGCCATTGATATTGAGGCTTCTATTAGCCGCGCCATGACTGCCATTGCGACGCCGGAGCAGCTACAGGAAGCACGTACGTTTAAGCAGCTTTTTTCACGCTATCAGCGTAACCGTGACTTGATTAGCGTAGGCGCTTACAGCCCAGGCCACGACCCAAAACTAGACGAAGCGGTGAACCGATTTCCAGCTCTGGAACGCTTTCTGCAGCAAAATATTGATGAATGCGCAACGCTTGAAGCGTCACGCCAAGCGCTGCATGCCACCGTGGGAGGCTAACCATGAGTCATTCGCAGCTCGATATATTAACCGGCTTAGCCCGAGATGCCAGAGACCAAGCGGGAAAACTACTGGCAGAAGAGCGTCAAACACAGCAACAGACACAGGCTCAGCTGGAGTCACTTAGTCGCTACCGCACCGAATATGCCACGCGTTTACAACAAGCTATGCGCGATGGCATTGACCCAGCCACCATGTACAATTACCAACAGTTTCTGGCCTCGCTAGACACCGCCCTTAGCCGTGCGAGGCAAGCGCTGGCTGCGCAACAAAAACGTGTTCAAGAAAGCCAACAACATTGGCAGCAAGAGCAGCGTAAGCTCTCCTCCTACGATACACTGGCTTCGCGCCGGTTATTAGAAGAGCATCGCCGCCAAGAGCGCCACGAGCAAAAAGCTAGCGATGATTTTGTCACTGGCCGTCTGGCTCGCCAACTAACTGATAAAACGCACTAACGTCGCGCCGGGGAACTCTACTTATGAATATTCAGCTGCTGCTTTCAGCGAATCAGGGTCAAAGCGCTCTGTCGTCCGCCCCGGCACAGATGCTGGGCGCAAAAGGGGCGCCGCAAGCCCTTTTTCACCAGGCATTAACGCAAGCAAGCGGCGCTCAGCCGCAGCGGTTAACCAGCACGACAGCTGACGCTACCGCGCCTGAGCCGCTAACTCGTTTTGCCGAGCTGTTAGCGTCGTTAGACATCGAACTAAACGAGGAGGCATTAGCGGACCTACTAGCTCAGCTGAAGGCCGCTGGCACAGACACTTTTCCTACAATCGCTCTAGAAGGTGCACTGGGTGAAGGTGAAACACCTGCGCTCACGCCACTGGATGAGATTGCAGCACGCTTATCACTAGTCGACGCCTTCTCGGGCACTGCGGCAACCACTTCTGGGCTCGAAACAGCTCCCCAAGTGCAGGATATTGCCCAACAGCTCGCTATTAGTGAACGTCAAGCCACCGAGCTGTTAGCCACCTTTAACGCTCTTCGCGCTGCTGCTCCAGAGGGCACAGCCCTTGTGGATATCCACCGCCAAGTTGCGAGCCTACTGCCCAGCGCTGTCATGACGGAAAATAACCCGTCATTATCCCGAGCATTGCCTGTCAATGGTTCACAGCCATCTATAAATTTAACGTCTGATTTTGACAGCCAGCAACTTGCTGCCTTTTCACGCAGCGCCATGGCCCCCCCTGTCGATGTAAATGCTAGCCCGCTGCGTGTTGGCAGTGAAATGTCGAGCATTGCATTAGCGGAGCTTGCACAAGGCGCTAGTCGAGGTGGCGAGCCGTCCTTTTTCTCTCCGTCCGGCACCCTGACGCCAGCAGCGGGGGGATTAATGTCCTCAGCCTCAATCGCGACGCCGGTTAGTAGCCCCGCATGGCCTTCTCAGCTTGGTCAGCAGCTTATACAGTTTGCCCAGCGGGGTGGTGAGCATGAGGTTAAGATGCAGCTTCATCCCGCAGAGCTAGGGCCACTCTCTATTTCCCTTAAAGTGAGCGAAAACGGAACACAGGCGCACTTTTTATCGGCTCACGCCCAAGTCCGCCAAGTGCTTGAGCAGGCGATACCTCAGCTGCGTGAAGCCCTCGCTGAACAAGGGATCTCACTGGGTGAAACATCGGTAGGGGAGCACAACAATCCAAATGAACAGGCCTTTGCACAACAGGGTACGGGTACCTCCAGCAGTGTAGATGGCAGCGGTAGCCTAGAAGAGGGCGATGGCGTGCTCATGCCCTCAGAGAAGAGTAACCCTTTAGTTCTTGATGGACGTGTCGATCTATATGCTTAAGCCATCACCGAGTGGCTCGTATGAAAATACTGGCATCAAGACGATTAGATAGCTAAACCAAAAGATAGACTCCCCAAAGGAGTCTGTTCATTTCATCATCAGCATCTGCGTTAGGCATAATGCTTGGCTAGCGTCATGCGTCAAGATCATGGGAACAGTAAATGGCAGAAACAAGCAGCGGATCCAAAAAACTGCTCTGGATAATGATTATTCTAGTAGTGTTGTCGTCTGCGGGCGCAGCGGCAGCGATATATATGGTGTTAGACCAGCGAGGAGGCACAGAAGGCGGCGAAATACAGCAGGTAGTAGAGCGCGAAACACCTGTCTTTACCCGCATCGAGCCCTTTACTGTCAATCTCGCAGACGACCGCTACGGCTCACGCCTTCTGTACACGGGCATTACGCTTCTTGTCGGCAACGAGCAAAGCAAGACCATTATTGAGGAGCACATGCCACAAGTGCGTAGCCGTTTGCTAATTTTGTTGTCGGGTAAACAGGCGAGTGAGCTGACCTCTACTGAAGGAAAAGAGGAGCTGGCGCAGGCGATTATTGGTCGGCTTAACGTACCTTTGACAGAAAATCAGCCGCCTCTCGATTTGCGAGAAGTGCTCTTCACTGAATTCATTGTGCAATAACCTCGGGAACTGGAGCCGTTCATGTCACAGGACGATCTACTGTCCCAGGAAGAAATTGATGCCCTTCTTAAGGGCGTCAGCGGAGATGACGAGCCATCGGCTTCGACCTCCCACTCTGAGAATGAAGCGCGTATTCGCCCCTATGACCCGGCCACACAGCACCGGGTCATCCGTGAGCGCCTGCACGCGCTTGATTTTATTAACGAGCGCTTTGCACGCTACTTCCGTAACAGCTTATTTAACTTGATTCGCCGTAGCGCCGATATCACCGTTGAATCCGTGCGCTATCAAAGCTTCAGTGATTTTTCGCGTAATGTGCCGGTGCCCACCAACTTGAACTTGGTGTCCATGAAGCCGCTGCGCGGATCCGCACTGGTGGTCTTTCCCCCTAATCTTGTCTTTATGGTGGTGGATAACCTGTTTGGCGGAGACGGACGCTTTGTCACAAAATCTGATGGGCGCGAATTTACCAATACAGAACAGCGCATTATTCAACGGCTTCTGAACCTTGCGCTTGAAGCCTATCAAGAAGCGTGGAAAGTGGTTTACCCTATCGAGGCGCATTTTTTACGCTCTGAAGTGCAGTCAAAGTTTGCCAATATCACTAACTCGCCTAATGAGATTGTGGTCAACACCAAGTTCAATATCGAGGTTGGCAACCTGTCCAGCAACTTCCAGGTATGCATGCCCTACGCGATGATTGAGCCGCTTCGTGACTTGCTGGTCAATCCTATTAACGACAGTAACCATGACCACGACGGTACATGGTCGCGGCGTATGGCTAGCGAACTACGCCACTCTGAAGTCGAGTTAGTGGCAGAATTTGCTCAGATCCCTAGCCGTATTGCCCATGTGATGGGGCTGAAAAAAGGTGACGTGCTGCCCATGGATATTCCACAAACCATCACTGCGCGCGTGGACGGTGTACCGGTCATGGAGTGTGAGTACGGCAGCCAGCTTCAACAGCGCGCGTTACGTGTCCTGCGTATGATCGACCATGCCGCATTGAATAACGTGTCGTCCAAGGACTTTATTAAAGGTTCAACGCGACAGAAAGCCAAGGAACCCAAAGCATGACTGATCCTAACAAACCCGATCAAAAAATCTCTACTGACGATTGGGCGGACGCCATGTCTGAGCAAGAAGAACCTACTGCCAACGCCGATAATGCCGGTGAGGACGATCTCTGGTCCGCCGCAATGGCGGAGCAAGAAGAGGCCAGCGCTACCAGCAATGACGAGGATCCTTGGGCAGCTGCCATGGCAGAGCAAGAGGCAGCAGAGCAAACAGAGGCTGCCGCTGAGTCCGAGCCAGAAGCGCCGGTAGCCAAATCAGCGAGTGACGAGGTGTTTCGCCCGCTTGGCCCTGAAAGTGGCAATGCCCAGTCGCGTGATCTTGAAATGATCATGGATATTCCGGTTAAGCTTACCGTCGAGCTAGGTCGCACCAAGCTTACTATTAAGCAACTGCTTGAGCTTGCCCAAGGGTCGGTGATTGAACTTGAAGGATTAGCTGGCGAACCGATGGATATCTTGATCAATGGCTACTTGATTGCTCAGGGCGAGGTGGTGGTCGTCGAAGATAAGTATGGCATTCGTATTACAGAGATCATTACTCCATCTGAGCGTATCCACAAACTAAATCGATGAGCGTCGCTACCTCTACCACACAAAACACGCCCATTGACGCCCTAAGCGGCAGCGGTGATGCCTTAATCGGGATGGCAATGCTCGGCAAAACAGCCGCCGCGCTTGCGCTTGTTATAGCAATTATTCTGCTATGCACCGCATTATTGAAACGTTGGCAAACTGTGCGTCACCATCAAGGTGCCCGCTTACGCATTGTGGACAGCACTGCGGTGGGCAGCCGCGAGCGCGTTGTTGTGGTCGAGATCGAAGACACATGGTTAGTCTTAGGAGTTAGCGGCGGACGTATTACTAAGTTACAGGAGCGTGATGCCCCTACTGATCGCCCAGCCGCCACCTCACAAGCACCTCAGAGTCGCTTTTCAAACCGCTTAGCTCAAGCGCTAGCAGGCCATCGTGGTAAACGGAGCAGTGAAGCTCCCCCCTCTTCTGACCCGAACAGAACATGAGATATGCAATGCACCTCTCCTGGCCTTACCGGCATCGCTGGTGGCTGTTAAGCGTTATTGTTGCTGGCTGTTTAACAGTCGCTTTCCCTACTCAGGCGCAACAGTTACCAGGACTCGTATCACAGCCGCTTGAAGATGGTGGCCAGCAATGGTCGCTTTCACTACAAACGCTGCTTTTTTTAAGCTCACTGGCGTTTTTGCCGGCGATGCTGCTCATGATGACCAGCTTTACGCGCATCATCATTGTGCTTAGTTTGCTGCGAACCGCAATGGGTACACAGGCCACACCGCCCAACCAAGTGCTATTAGGCATTGCCCTGTTTCTAACGTTTTTTATTATGTCTCCTGTTTTGGCCCAGGTATATGACAATGCCTGGGTGCCGCTCACAGAAGAGACCATCAATTTCGAAGAGTTCTTGCTACTTGCCCAAGACCCCTTCCGCGAATTCATGCTCGCGCAAACCCGTGAGCCTGATCTTGCGCTTTTTGTTCGACTGGCCGATGTTGGCCCCATGCAAGGCCCTGAAGAGTTACCGATGCGTGTGTTGCTGCCTGCCTTTGTGACTAGCGAGCTAAAGACTGCCTTTCAAATTGGCTTTACGATTTTTATTCCGTTTCTGATTATTGACTTGGTAGTGGCCAGTACCTTGATGGCACTAGGTATGATGATGGTGCCCCCTATTACGATTTCACTACCTTTCAAGTTGATGCTGTTTATCCTGGTAGACGGTTGGCAGCTAATTATTGGTTCATTAGCTGAAAGCTTTTACATGATTTAACTGTCGCAGCGGGCGACAAGGAGCAGACCATGACCCCGGAAATGGTAATGAGCATTGCTTACCAGGGCATGCGCGTGACCCTTTTTCTTGCAGGCCCGTTGCTATTGGCTGCCCTCTTTACGGGTCTATTGGTCAGCTTATTTCAGGCTGCCACGCAAATAAATGAAATGACGCTGACATTTATTCCCAAAATATTAGCCGTATTTGCTGTGCTCGTTCTTGCTGGACCTTGGTTGCTCGGGTTAATTACCGATTTTACCCACCGCTTATTCACCAATATTCCTAATATGGTGATGTAACCAATGGTTGAGGTCACATTTGCCCAGCTGCACGGTTGGTTAGTGGCTTTTTTTTGGCCGTTCGCGCGAATTACTGCCTTTATGGCGGCATCCCCCCTGTGGGGACACTCCAGTATTCCCAATCAAGCTAAGGTAGGCATCGCCGCGCTTGTTGCGGTAGTCATCGCTCCTGTTCTGCCCACAATGCCCAGTGTGCCCATTATGTCTTGGGCGGGGGTAGGCATTATGGTCGAGCAAATATTGATTGGCCTGGCCATCGGCCTAGTGATGCACATCATTTTTGCGGTTGTACAGGCAGCAGGGGAGTTTATCGGTTTGCAAATGGGTTTGGCGTTTGCGAGCTTTTTTGACCTCTCCAGCGGCACTAACATCATGGTGCTATCGCGTATTCTTTATATGATTACGCTGCTGATGTTTCTTGCGTTCAACGGCCACTTAATGGTGCTAGAAACGCTGGTTATGAGCTTTCAAACGCTACCGGTAGGTATTGGCACGCTGAACCCCAATGCCTTTGAACTGTTGGCACGCTACGCGGGGACTATTTTTGCGTCTGGCATGCTGCTTGCCTTGCCGCTCGTCAGTTCATTATTAATTATTAGCCTCTCGCTCGGCATCCTTAACCGCTCTGCTCCGCAGCTCACCGTCTTCAATATCGGCTTCCCCGCTTCCTTGACCGTTGGGCTAATCTTATTAATGGTGCTAATGACCGATATTGGTCGCTTCTTGCAGCGGCTATTTAGCCAAGGGCTAACCTTCATGCAGAGCTTGATCGAAACCATGGCGCCATTAAGCTAAAAACCCCCTGCGCCAATGGCACAGGGGGTTTTTGTCTGCACTCGCTTGGCTTAACGCATAAAGTCAAACAGTGACATACCTTTTACATCGACAAAGGCTTTTTGAGCAGCCTGCAGGCCAATTTGGCGCAGGCTGTACTCGGAAATCGCCGAGGCGTAATCGAGATCAACCAAGTCCGACAGCGTCTGCTCGTAGTTCAACATCCGATTGCCGCCGACGGCGTCAATCACATCCAGCTCGTTCAGGCGCGCACCTGCTGAGGCACGGACAGTCAGCACGTTGTCTAGCGAATTGTCCAAATTACGCATGGCAGTGTTCAGCGTATTACGAAAATCGGCCTTGACACGATCATCTTCAATGGGCGTTTCGAGTACGCGGATAGCCTCTTCCATGCTGTTAAACAGGTCGGCGTTATGATCCTTACTGCCGGCCTTCTGCACGGCGATGGTATCCCCGCTGACAGGCTCGCCCTCGAGGGTAATATTCATGCCACCAAAGGAGATAGTCTGACCGTCTTCGCCATTACCAGTGTAAGCCTGATCGGTGATGACATCGTTGCCGGTATCCAAATTTTTAACAGTAAAGGTCGGCACCGGAGGCGTGCTAGTATCTTCGCCAAAAGTGATTTCAAAGTTATCGCCATAGCCCGCCGCGTTGACATCAGCAACACTGGGCCCCTTGAACGTCACATTGCCGCCGTTACCGGTGTTTAGCTCAATATCTACAGGCGGCGTTTTGGCAATATAACCTGCGCCGCTAGGCACGCTTTGGAAAATAGACTTACCGTTTTCCGTAACGGGCATTAATCGCGAGGCATCCACACGCTGTTCACGGGCGTTACTGTCACCCTGATACTGCACATTACCATCGGCATCTTTAGCGAAGGGCGGCGCGTTGTCTGCGTAGCCACCAAACAGATAGCGGCCGTTACCATCGGTGGCATTGGCCTGGCCGATCATCGTTTCATAAACGCCCTTGAGTTCACTGGCAATGGATTCACGGTCCACATCGCTCAGCGTATCGCTGGAGGCTTGTATGAGCAGCGTCTTAGCGCTAGTCACCGCATCGCTAACACTGTTTAGTATGCTTTCGGTTTGCGCAAGTGAGTTACGGGCAGACACCCGCGCGTCCGTATACTGCTGCGTTACTGCTTTGGATTGATCAACTCCCACCGCGCGCGAGGCCGCTTGCGGATCATCCGAGGGATTAACCACTCGCCGGCCGCTGGCAATTTGCTGGCTAACTTTTAAAAAATCACCCTGCTGACGGTTAAGAGACGCGGTGCTCTGCTCGAACATAGTGACGGTGCTAATTCGCATGTCGCGGTACTCCTAAACGTTAGCTGCGCAGGCCAAGAATCGTATCGAAAATGTTAGAAGCCGTATCAATCACACGAGCATTCGCTTGGTAAAACTGCTGAAAGCGAATTAAGTTGGCCGCCTCTTCATCGAGATTAACGCCAGACTCCGACTGCTGCACAGCACGAAGCTGATCGGTCAGCCCCTGGCGCGCATCTAAGTTCACCTGGGTAATATTAGTGCGGTTACCCACATCGCTAACCATCGCGCCATAAGCACCGCTGAGCGATGCCTTGCCCCCCACAATCGATTCAGCTTGAAGGTTTTGTAGCGCTAGGGCGTTGCGGTTATCGCCCGAAGCAGATGTTGCTTGAGAAAGCGTTAAAGATGAGTCACTAATATCGTTAATCGTAAATGTTACGCCATCTATAGTGATGACGTTATCTTCTGTAATCACGAGTGGATCATCATTTTCATCTACAACAACACCTGCGCCATTGACTGAACGTGTCTCACCATCGACCTGAATCGTATCCCCGTTAAAGTTTTCTACAGTAAGTAAGCCGCCATTATCTAAGTTAAATTTTAGTGGCGGTTCTGAGTTAGCGAAGGCATTAGCCCCCGATACCTTTAAGCCACTTATATCCATATCGCTGTTCGAACCAACTGCGATATCAAAGCTACCCGCTGCAATCTTATCCAAGTCGCTGATATTCGCTTCCATGCCTGCACCAGCTCGACGAACGGGCTGAATCTCAAAGCGGTCCCCATTCGCCGGGGTGCCGTCAAATGTCATCGTAACGCCACCAAACTTCAACTCGTTTTCATCAGCCCACGCGTCTTCATCGAAATCAACCACTTGACCATTATCATTGCGTGTTACGACAGGCTCACCAGGGGTACCCTCAAAGCGCACGGTATAGTCGGTAGCCCGTAACTGATCGATGTTCGCCTCATCAAATTCAATAGACGCTACTTCTGCACTATTGTTGGTATTGCTGTACGCTTCGGGTGAGCGAACGGTGAAAAAATTTTCACCCTGCTCACCGTTAAGATCCACGCCCTGCTTATGCTGTTCGTTAAACGCCACCGAAAGTGAAACCGCCATCTGGCCGATTTGGTTCTGCGTTTTATCGAGAGTTTCTGACCGGAAGGACATTAACCCACCTAACGCACCGCCTGAGATTACGTTTTCATTCAGTGCCGATAGATTGCCACCACCGTCCCTGTAACCTACTACGATACGCTGAGGATCATTGGGCGACTCCACAGCCTCTAGTTTGAAAGAGTCCGTCCCTGTGACCAGCGGCTGGCCATTGGGTAAGCTGATGTTATAGGTTTTACCATCTTGAATATTAAGACGGAGATCCATCCGCTCATTCAGTTCAGAGACGAGGTTATCCCGTTGGTTCAGCAAGCTATTAGGCGCTTCGCCAGTGCGCGCACGCGCCAGCGCTATTTCTCGGTTTAAGCCCGCTATCTGCTCTGTGGTGTTATTAACTTGGGTAATTTCGTCTTTAATCTGATTATTGATGTTGCTCTGCATATCCTGCAGATAGCCATCAAACGAGCGGAACTGAGCGCTTAATGTGTTCGCCGTACCCAGTACGCCTTGGCGGGCAGCTGGGTCTGAAGGGGCACTTGCCAAATCTTCTAATGAAGAAAAAAAGTTCTGCATTAATGGCGCAAGACCGGCTTCACGATCCGCCAGCAGGTTGTCGATTTGCGATACCTGATTGTAGTAAGTGCTTAACGCGCTTGACTGGGTTTTTGCGCTGTTGAGCTGGGTGGCCACGTACTGGTTGAACTGGCGCTCAATATCATTGACCTGAACACCACCCGTTGACGCGAAACCTTCGCCCAGTTTAGTAATTTCCCGATTATAGCCAGGCGTATATACGTTACTGATGTTATTACTGGTTGTGTTCAGGGCGCTTTGTGCAGCATTGAGACCGCTTAGTCCTACTGAAAACATGCTCATGATTCACTTCCTTAGGCCGATAATTTCTTATCGGCAACGAGCAGAAAAACTTGAGTGCCTAATGGCGTTAACGCGCATCTGCCAACAGATGACGCCCTGAGTTCAACGGCCCCATGGTGTTCATGATAGCCACTAGCTTGTCCGCATAGAGGGGGTCTGTCGCATAGCCGCCCTGCTGTAGCTCGCGAGCCGCTTGCTCGGCATTAGCTGCTTGCACCACACCGGCATAGCGAGGGTTATTGCCGATCAGGTTTGCATAGTCGGTAAACGCGTGCTCAAACGAGTCATAAACGCGGAAAGTATCCACGACCTGAGTACGTTGGCCATTAATATACTCATGAGTAACCACATCGGTGGTCTTACCCTGCCAGTGGCTGCCTGACTTGATACCAAATAAGTTATGGCTGTTACTGCCTTGGCGGGTCGCAATTTCATGGCGTCCCCAGCCTGTTTCCAGCGCTGCTTGTGCCAAAATCAATTCCGCAGGTACACCACTCGCCTGGCTTGCCGCCTGTGCAGGTGCGGAGAGCTGTGTCAGAAACTGCTGAACATGATCGGGCGCATTAGAGAAAACAGGTACGTCAGCGCCTGGCGCAGCGGTTGCTTTAGTATGTGCTTCGGTACTAACCCCCACCGCACTCTGCCTGATGGCCTCTAGCTCGGACAGGAAGCGACCGCCGGTTTCACTCTGCCCTTGTGGCTGTAAAGCGCCATCCAACACGCGCGGTGTGCCACGGGGAATACCCGCAATCAGCGCCTGTAGCTCCTGATCCGCACTGCTCGCCGTACTACCAACGGCTCCTTGGCGTTGTAGCTGTTCCACCAGCATGTCCGCTAACCCCATCCCTTTAGATGAGACCACCTGCGACCACTGCTGATCCAGCATTTGCTGATAGGTATCCGTTGTCGTGCTGTTGAACAAATCAGAGGATGGCACCGCATCACGCATGCTTTTCATCATCATCTGCACGAACAGGGCTTCAAACTGCTGAGCGGCCCCTTGTACCCCGGCTTCCGGGTCGATTCGCGCATTGTGCTGAAGTCGCTGAAAGCCGTTCATATCAAGCGCAAACTGACTGGACATATCGTTCATGCTCATCAGATAACCTCCAGTTCAGCTCGCAGCGAACCAGAGGCTTTTAGCGCTTCTAAAATCGACATTAAATCTTGAGGGGTCGCCCCCAGCGCGTTCAGTGCGTTCACCACCTCGTTAAGCTGCGCGCCTTCAACAATCTGAAGAAAGGCTTCTTGCTGCTCAATTTCTATATCCGTATCAGGCACAACGACCGTCTCACCTTCGCCAAAGGGTGCTGGCTGGCTAACACCAAACTGCGTGTCAATCATAATGGATAGATTGCCATGAGCAACGGCAGCCTGGCGCAACGTGACCGCGCTATTCATCACCACAGAGCCCGTACGCGCATTAAGCACCACACGTGCCGGCGCATCCATCGGGGTGACGCGTACATTTTCAACGCGTGCCATAAAATTGACCCGGGCATTTTCATCCATAGGGCCGTCCAACGCAATCACACGCCCATTGCGCGCATAGGCAACGGTTTGGCCGAACTCGTTATTAATCGCCGTCACCACACGCTGAGCAGTACCAAAATCAGAATCGTTAAGCTGCAGCTCTAGAACGCCTCCATTGCCGCCTAAATTTAGCGGCACTTCACGCTCTACCAGCGCGCCATTAGGAATACGTCCAGAGGCCTGCTGGTTCACCTGAACACTGCTACCACCCGCTTGGGCACCCGCGCCACCGACCAGCATATTGCCTTGAGCAATGGCGTATGTATCGCCATCAGCCCCTTTCAAGGGCGTCATCAACAGCGTGCCACCGCGAAGGCTACGAGCATTGGCAATAGACGAAACGACTATGTCCAAGCGCTGGCCCGGACGGGAGAACGGTGGTAAGTCAGCCGTCACCATCACCGCAGCCACGTTACGCAGCTGCAGGTTGGTGCCGGGCGGTACAGTGACACCAAGCTGCGACAACATATTGGTCAAACTTTGGCTAGTAAATGGCGCCTGCGTGGTTTGATCGCCCGTGCTATCAAGTCCCACCACCAAACCGTAGCCCACCAGCTGGTTGTCTCGAACGCCTGCAAACCCGGCTAACTCGCGCACCCGCTCTGACGCAGAGACCGAGGTAACCGCACAGAGCAACAGTAGCGTTATTAACCGCAGCCCCCACCGCCTGAATGTCTGTTGATTGCTTTGCTGCATAGCCATTTTAAGCCTCTATTTGTCGGGCCTTGAACGCGCCTAGAATGGCGACACATTGATAAAGAAACGCTGCAACCAGCCCATATGTTGCGCCTCATTGATATAGCCGTCTCCCACATACTCTATGCGGGCATCGGCTACCTGAGTGGAAGGCACGGTATTTTGTGCGGTAATGGTGCGCGGGTTCACCACACCAGAGAAGCGGATAAATTCAGTTCCCTGATTAATCGCGATTTGCTTTTCACCACGCACGCGCAAGTTGCCATTATTCATCACTTCCAAAACAGAGACCGTAATCGTACCGGTAAATGTATTATTCGCTTGAGAGCCACCACCGCCCGCAAAGTCGCTCTCTCCCGACACATCAAAGCCGTACTCCGCCAGAGTGTCTAGCACATCCGGCAGTTGCGCCAATTCAAGACCTGCGCTGCCAGAACGGTTCGCATTCGATTGAGCGTTTTTACTCGCGCTCACCTCTTCGTCCAGCACAATGGTTAAAATATCGCCGATAGCGCGGGGGCGGCGGTCTTCAAACAGTGGCTGATAGCCACGGCGAACTTGATAAATCGAGCCATTGGCGACCGGTGGTGGCCGATCCACAATGGTAATTTGCTCTTGCTCTCCCACCACAGAAGCACGGGGAATTTGTGCGCATCCTGCAATAAGCACAATAAAAAACGCTAAACCAATTAACGTTATCCTGCGAGAAATAGCTTGCAGTTCCAGCATGGTACGCCCTGTGAAAAAAGCCCTATGAGTTAGCAATGTTAGAGCTGACTTAGGCGCGCCAACATTTCATCGCTGGTAGATACTGCCTTACTATTAATTTCATAAGCACGCTGGGTCTGAATCATATTGACCATTTCTTCAACGACGTTAACGTTGGACGTTTCTACATATCCCTGAAACAACCGGCCAGCGCCGTTATTGCCAGGAACATTTTGGTTAGGAGCACCCGATGCGCCTGTTTCCAGGTACAAGTTCCCTCCAATACTTTCCAGACCAGCGGGATTAATAAACGAAGCGACGTTGATTTGGCCAATATCCGCATCCTGGGCAATACCCGGCTGACGCACACTCACCGTGCCATCTTCACCAATCGTCACCGACAACGCGTTTTCTGGAATAAAAATAGCGGGTTCTAGCGGGTAGCCATTAGCGGTCACCATCTGACCGTTCTCATTTAGCTGAAAGCTACCGTCTCGGGTATAGCCAACCGTGCCGTCAGGCAGCAGCACTTGGAAAAAGCCTTCGCCATTAATCGCTAGATCACGGGAGTTACTGGTTTCTTCCAACCCACCCTGAGTATGCAGACGCTCAGTCGCAACGGCTCGTACCCCTGTGCCAATTTGCATACCGGAAGGGAGCCTGTCCTGAATATTGTTCTGTGCGCCGGGTTGGCGCATATTTTGATAAAGCAGGTCTTCAAACACCGGCCGCGAACGCTTAAAGCCGTTGGTACTGACGTTAGCTAGGTTATTGGAAATAACGTCTAGCTTAGTTTGCTGAGACTCAAGCCCCGTCTTAGCGGTCCACAAGGACGAAATCATGTTCGTGTTCCCTTAACTGAGAGGCGTTAATCAGCCTTGAATCGATAGAATACTGTTAGCCCGCTGAGCATTTTCATCGGCGGTGCTGAGCATTTTCATCTGCATATCGTAACGGCGCGCCACGTCAATCATCGACACCATGGCATCCACAGCGCTGACGTTGCTTCCCTCTAGCGCACCGCTAACGATCCGCGCTTCTTCATCTGCCTGCAGTACCCCAGGCGCCCCCTCTTCATTCACAGGTGCACGAAAGAGGCCATCATCGCCGCGTGTTAGCCCTTGCTCATCCGGCGTTACTAGCTTAATACGGCCAACATCAACCAGCGCCTCTGGCCCTTCGCCTTGGGGAATCGCACTAATCGTGCCGTCGGCACCAATCGATATTTGCGCCCCTTGCGGCAGAGCAATGGGGCCACCGTCGCCCATCACCGGCCGACCTACGCTTAACAGCACGCCGTCGTTATCTAGCTGTAAGTCGCCGCGTCGGGTATAGGTCTCAGTGCCGTCATCCGCTAATACCGCCATCCAGGCATTGTCCTGCATAGCGACATCCAAGGTGCGCCCCGTGCGCTCGATAGGGCCCTGGGAAAAATCAGTGCCAGGCGTAGTTGTCACCGCCGATACGCGGGTTGCCAGTGCGCCATCCCCCAACACCGGCACCGAGCGCGCTGCCTGCAGCTGGGCACGAAAACCAGCTGTCGAGACATTCGACAAGTTCTGGCTAACCACGGACTGCTGGTCCATCGTGTGTTTCGCGCCGCTCATGGCGGTATATAGCATTCGATCCATAGCTAACTCCCTACACGGCCATTAATTAGATATTGATAATGGTTTGCAGGAGCTCATCCTGGGTGCTGATGGTTTGCGAGTTGGCCTGGTAGGCACGCTGGGCGACGATCATATCCACCAGCTCGCGGGCTAAGTCGACGTTTGAGGTTTCAATCGCGCTCGCCTGAATCAACCCACGCTGGCCGGTACCCGGCGCACCCACCAACTCAGGGCCAGAGGAGGCGGTGGCTGACCAGAGGTTATCACCAGAGGGGTTCAGGCCTTCCGGGTTACGGAAGCTCACCATCGCAATCTGGCCCGCCGCACGTGACTGCTCGTTAGAGTAGTTCATCATCACGGTGCCATCTTCTTCAATGGTAGTGCCCACAAGTACGCCAGAAGTGTAGCCATTTTGGTTGATGTTGTTAACGGTGGACTGATTGGCGAACTGTGTGGTGCCAGCAAAGTCGATTGCTACTGTTTGTTGAGCCAAAATAGTATCGTCAAATTCAGTCGTTGCAGCCACTCCATCATCATCAACTACAGCACCCGCAGTGTGTATTTCTAAATCAAAGGCAGCAAAGTTTTCATCTAGACGACCATCAGGTGTAAAGCCAAAGTCAGAACCATTCGCGATATCAGCAAACCCATAGTTAGGCGCACCGGCAGGTCCACCGCTCATTCTGGCATCAACACGCCATTCATTATCATTAGTTTTAGTAAAGTACATCGTCAAATTACGCGCATTACCCTGCGAATCGTAAATGGTGGCATTGGTTGAAAATGAGTAGTCGCTTGGGTTTAAACCTTCTGCAATATCTGCAGCAGTGGCAGCGCTTCCAATAACTTCGTCCCCCGCATCCAAGTTAAGCGACACATCAAGCTCGTTTGTTGCACTTGCCGCTAAATCGCCAGCGGGTACAGTAAGCGGCTCAACATCCCCGCCTGCTTGAACTTCGCCTTCTTCAGCAGGAAAGCCCATAATCTGAGCGCCCTGAGAGTTCACCAAACGACCATCGGCGGTCAGGTTTAGCTGGCCGTTGCGAGAGTAGCCAATATCGCCATTGGGGAGCTGGAAGCGTAAGAAGCCTTCGCCGGCAATCGCTAAGTCTAAGTTGCGGCCTGACGACTCAATATTGCCCTGGGTAAAATTCTGCATGGTCGCTGAAACCCGCGTACCTAGCCCAACCTGCTGTGCATAAACATCAGAAAACTGCACGTTAGAACCTTTAAAGCCCACTGTTTGCGAGTTGGCAATGTTGTTGCCAGTAACGGCGAGCTTAGTTTGCTGTGCGTTTAGACCACTGAGTGCTTGTGAAAAACTCATGCTATTCCCCTGAATTTAGTCATGTAATGCGTTGTACAACTGCTTAGCGCAACGCCATCAAAGAATTTGTTTCACCTGGTCGAGTGTCACCTGACCATATATGGCGCCTAAATCCAGGCGCACTTCTTGACCTTTCTCTTGCGGCGTCACGCCTTGTACCAGGGCATAGTTCAGCGGCTGGGCGCTTATCTCATTACCTTCTGCATCTTTGGCGGCATAGCTAACGCGGTAGTCGCCAGCGGGTAGCGCTTCGCCGTCGTTAGTTTTGCCATCCCATTGGAAAGACTCAACGCCCGCTTTTACTCCGCTCACTTCGTTTCGGTAAACCACTTCTCCAGCACGACTGTGGATAACGATTTCGACGCTCTCAGCCGGCTTTTCAAGCTCAATACCAAATGGAGTAGCGAAGCTATTACCTTCATCATCAACATTGACTTTAACGTTGTTGCCCGGCACGAGCACGGCGTTACCAATTAAGCCGGATGCCTGAATCATCTGAGAGGCGTTCATCTGTTCGGTAATGCCGCTGAGCGTATCGTTGAGCTGCTCAATACCGCTTACTGTATTAATTTGTGCCAGCTGCGAGGTCATTTCCGCATTTTCCATCGGATTAAGCGGATCCTGGTTCTGTAGCTGCGTAATAAGCAGTGTCATGAAACTATTCCGCAGCTCGTCAGACTGGCTTTGATTCAGCTGCGCGCCGCCTCGACTACCATTGATGTTGCTTAACGTAGAGGTATCAATACCGTTCATCATGGCTTAGCCCTCTCCCAGCGAGAGTGTTTTCATCATCATTTGCTTGGTTGTGTTGAACACTTCAACATTAGCTTGGTAGGAGCGGGAGGCCGAAATCATGTTGACCATTTCATGCACTGGCTCTACGTTGGGCTTTGCAACGTAGCCATCTTCGTCAGCGGCAGGGTGATTGGGCATATACTCCAGCCGAAGCGGGGAGTCATCTTCCACAACCTCTGTGACACGAACACCACCAACGCCGTAGCGGTTATTTTGCGCCTGAGTTTGAAACATAACTTGCTTAGCTCGATAGGTTTCCCCGTCCGGCCCTGCAATGCTGTCGGCATTGGCCATATTGCTAGCCGTGACGTTCATCCGCTGCGCCTGGGAGCTCATCGCGGAACTGGCAATATCAAAGGCTGAAAACATCGACATAAGTTACTTTTCTCCTACCGCTGGGTTATTCCGGCTGCATCGCATTTTTCAAGCCTTGAATTCGACGGTTCATAATTGTTAGTGCTGCTTGGTAGCGAACGGCATTATCAGCAAACTGGGTACGCTCACGGTCCATATCCACCGTATTGCCATCTAGACTTGGCTGGTCAGGAACTCGATAAAGCAGATCCGCACTGCCTGCTCCACGCCATGCGGCGCCCTGGCCTTCCAGATGACGTTCAGAAGTACGTGCCAACGCGACACCACCGCTTTGCTGAGGAGCCGAACCATTGCCTACCGCTTTTTTAAGCTCGCTCGCAAAATCGATATCCCGCGCTTTATAGTTAGGCGTATCGGCATTTGCTATATTCGCGGCAAGCACATCGTGACGTTCTTGCCGTAAGTTCAGCGCCTGCTGATGAAAATTAAAGGCGGAACTAAGTTGGTCAATCATGCCGTCCCTCGCTCGCTGAGAGGCAAAAAATAAATCGGAAATTGTTGATAATGAATAATAGGCGTTGCTAAGTCAGCCTAAAGCATGGAACAGCTGCTGTTTACACCAGCATTTCGCATGATGCCTAGCAAGCTTTTGCACTACACTTTCTAGTCGATGTTTATCATCAGCCTTTAAGATTGAGCGATTCGCACATGCCCAGCCCCTCGCGCCCAGTATTACGCTGTTTGGCAGCTTTAAAACGTTTTCTACTCGTCTGTTTTGTCACCTTTCTTACATCTCTCCAGGCGCAGGCTAACGACCAGGAGCTGGTAGACGCTGTACAGCAGTTTCTTTATAGCCATTCTCAGGCGCTGGGGCAGGAAGTTGTTATCGATATCTCCCCCCCCTCGCCCCACCTTGCTGCCTGCGTAGCGCCCGAGCCTTTTTTCCCTAATGCGAACCAAACACCTATTGGGCGTGTCTCTGTGGGTGTGCGATGTGGTGAAGGGCGGCGTCAGGTACGCTATATCCAGGCTCAAATCGATATCATCGGCAGTTATTCAGTCGCTAATAGAGATATCGAGCGGGGCACGCTGATTACCCGCGATATGTTAAGCCAGCGCGAAGGCAATCTAGGGGACCTAGCAGCGCAAGCACTCACTGAGCTAGATGATATTATAGGCATGGTTGCTCAGCGCCCTATTCGCAGCGGCAGCACCTTCCAAGCCCACTACCTGCAAGCACCCCACCTGGTAGAAAGGGGGCAGCCCGTTACGGTGATCGCACAAGGCATGGGCTTTCGCGTATCCCGTGAAGGCGAAGCACTAGCTAACGGTGCAAAAGATGAGCGTATTCGGGTTCGCTTCGACACACGTGAACTGGTGACGGCACGCGTGGTTGGTCAAGGCATTTTGGTCGTAGATTTTTAACGCAGCGCCTAAAGTCTGCTCCCGCCTGGCCGATAGTTAATATCATAGCGCATGCCGCCCCAACGTTGACGATGAGGCAAACAACGTGAAAATCGACAATATCAATCCACTGCTCCGTTCTAACCAAACCCAGCAGCGTGATGACGTTCAGAAAGCAAATGGAGCTAAACCGCCAGAGGCAGGCAGCGCGACTCGAGAGTCTACGCAGCTTAGCCAATCTAGTGTTGACAGCTCTCAAGATATTGACACGGCGAAAGTCCAAGAAATCCGCGATGCTATTCGAGAAGGTCGGCTTGAAATACGCGCTGATCGCATTGCAGATGGCTTGATTGCTAATTTAAACGAATCTTAAGAGACAAATAATGAGTCTTGCACGTTTACTCAATGACCAGAAAAGCCGCCTTGATGAGCTAGAGGCTCTGCTCTCTAATGAGCAAGCCCAGTTAACGAAGGGCGATATTGATGGTGATGCACTGACCAATATTGCGCATACTAAGCAGGCTCTGCTTGGCGAACTGGAACGTATTGAGGGAGTGCGCCGCTCTGTACAAAAGCAGCTTGGCTATGACGATGGTGCTGCTGGCGCGCTTGCCGCAGCGACTGACGCAAACTGCAAGGCAGCTTGGGAAAGCCTGGTTGATAAAAGTGCGCGTGTTTCGCGTATGAATGAGCTGACAGGGCAAATGCTTTCTCTACGTATGAAGCATAATCAGCAAATGTTGGATTATATTCGGCAAATTGCTGAAAAAACCCTCTATAAGCCCAATGGTCGTAACAGTGCACAGCCAGGACGCATCAATGCTTCTGCTTAGTGACTCAATCCGCAATTAAAACATAGACAAAAACTGTACAAGAAGCTTCAATGAGAACCATATTGTTCTCTTTTTTTGGAGTGTGTCTATGCTTTCTCATCTTCCTAAAGACTTCACAGCTATTGTCACTGGCGCTGGCGGAGGCATTGGCAGTGCCGTTGTTAAAGCCTTACTAGACTCTGAACAAGCCGGTGAAGTCATTGCAGTAAGTCGTTCTCCACTTCCGTATGATGCTCCCCGTCTGACAGTGCTTACTGCTGATGTCACTACCGAGCGCGGCATTGAAGAACTTGCCCAGCTGGTAAACAAACGTCCAGTACACTTATTGTTCAATGCAATCGGCACTCTTCACAACGATGACCTTCATCTTCAGCCTGAAAAACGCCTTGAACAATTTGATGCTGCCTCGTTTGCTCACGTTATGCATATTAATGCTGCTACGCCTACGAGGCTCATTACAGCGCTTAAGCCATCCTTGCAAGGGACGCATCCAGCGATTATTGCCAGTCTGTCTGCTCGCGTTGGCTCGATTACTGATAACGGCTTTGGCGGCTGGTATAGCTACCGAGCCAGTAAGGCAGCGCATAATATGCTGATGAAAACTGCCTCAATCGAATTGGCTAGACTGAACAAACAGTTAATCGTGCTATGCCTCCATCCTGGCACTACAGACACTGCGCTTTCAAAGCCCTTTCAAGCGCGTGTTCCCAATGAAAAATTATTTACGCCTGACTTTGTAGCAGAGCAGTTGCTACAGGTAATGTCCAAACGCACCCCAGAAGATAGCGGCAGCTTTTGGGACTGGGCGGGTGAACCTATTGAATGGTGAATTTCCGACTCACGATGCTCTCTCTACCCTTACCCCTCACGCAAAAAAATCCCCCAGGGCATGAGTCCTAGGAGATTTTTTCGTATAAGTGCCCGACGATGTCTGGGCAGGATCCGGGCTCTTGGGGCTCTTGGGGCTCTTGGGGCTCTTGGGGCTCTTGGGGCTCTTGGGGCTCTTGGGGCTCTTGGGGCTCTTTATGGGGAGCCTTTGGTTTTTTTCCCATACAAGCAAAAAACCCAGCCGATGGGCTGGGTTTTTTGTTCAATAAGTGCCTGACGATGACCTACTCTCGCATGGGGAGACCCCACACTACCATCGGCGCTAAGCGGTTTCACTGCTGAGTTCGGCAAGGGATCAGGTGGTTCACGCTCGCTATGGTCGTCAGGCGTAACAGGTAATGTACATCATGCTGGGCGTCATTGACGTGTTTTGTGATCGTCTCTTGTCAGCAAGCGCTTTGGCTCACTGCTGCGTATCCGGTTTTCGTTATCACTACGACCAGACCCCTTGGGTGTTATAGGGTCAAGCCTCACGGGCCATTAGTACACGTTAGCTCAACGCCTTGCAGCGCTTCCACACCGTGCCTATCAACCAGCTGGTCTCGCTGGGCCCTTTAGGAGGATCAAGTCCTCGGGGATGTCTCATCTTGAAGGGGGCTTCCCGCTTAGATGCTTTCAGCGGTTATCCTGTCCGACCATAGCTACCCGGCAATGCCACTGGCGTGACAACCGGAACACCAGAGGGTCGTCCACTCCGGTCCTCTCGTACTAGGAGCAGCTCTT
This sequence comes from Vreelandella venusta, assembly GCF_044809155.1. Classification (GTDB taxonomy): domain Bacteria; phylum Pseudomonadota; class Gammaproteobacteria; order Pseudomonadales; family Halomonadaceae; genus Vreelandella; species Vreelandella venusta_B. The sequence goes on along the minus strand of NZ_CP085241.1, from coordinate 83,098 downwards.
CTCAAACATCCAACGCCCACGGCAGATAGGGACCGAACTGTCTCACGACGTTCTAAACCCAGCTCGCGTACCACTTTAAATGGCGAACAGCCATACCCTTGGGACCGACTTCAGCCCCAGGATGTGATGAGCCGACATCGAGGTGCCAAACACCGCCGTCGATGTGAACTCTTGGGCGGTATCAGCCTGTTATCCCCGGAGTACCTTTTATCCGTTGAGCGATGGCCCTTCCATACAGAACCACCGGATCACTAGAACCTGCTTTCGCACCTGCTCGACGTGTCTGTCTCGCAGTCAAGCACCCTTATGCTCTTGCACTCATTGCACGATGTCCGACCGTGCTGAGGGTACCTTCGTGCTCCTCCGTTACTCTTTGGGAGGAGACCGCCCCAGTCAAACTACCCACCACACACTGTCCTCGATCCGGATAACGGACCTGAGTGAGAACGCCAATGATGCCAGGCTGGTATTTCAAGGTTGGCTCCACCCGAACTGGCGTCCGGGTTTCAAAGCCTCCCAGCTATCCTACACAGGCAACATCAGCGTCCAGTGTGAAGCTATAGTAAAGGTTCACGGGGTCTTTCCGTCTAGCCGCGGGTACACCGCATCTTCACGGCGATTTCAATTTCACTGAGTCTCGGGTGGAGACAGCGTGGCCATCATTACGCCATTCGTGCAGGTCGGAACTTACCCGACAAGGAATTTCGCTACCTTAGGACCGTTATAGTTACGGCCGCCGTTTACCGGGGCTTCAATCAAGAGCTTCGTCCGAGGACTAACACCATCATTTAACCTTCCGGCACCGGGCAGGCGTCACACCCTATACGTCCTCTTACGAGTTAGCAGAGTGCTGTGTTTTTACTAAACAGTTGCAGCCACCTGGTATCTTCGACCGGTTCGGGCTTAGAGAGCAAGTCTCATCACCCTACGCCGGCGTGCCTTCTCCCGAAGTTACGGCACCATTTTGCCTAGTTCCTTCACCCGAGTTCTCTCAAGCGCCTTGGGATTCTCACCCTGACCACCTGTGTCGGTTTGGGGTACGGTCGCACATGATCTGAAGCTTAGAGGCTTTTCCTGGAAGCGTGGCATCAGTGACTTCCTGACCGTGGTCAGTTCATCTCGTGTCTCGGCTTTAAGGTGCCGGATTTTCCTAGCACCTCGGCCTACTCACTTTCACCAGGACAACCAACGCCTGGCTCACCTAGCCTTCTCCGTCCCCCCATCGCAATCATGTCCGGTACGGGAATATTGACCCGTTTCCCATCGACTACGCCTTTCGGCCTCGCCTTAGGGGCCGACTCACTCTGCTCCGATTAGCGTCGAACAGAAACCCTTGGTCTTCCGGCGAGGGAGTTTTTCACTCCCTTTATCGTTACTCATGTCAGCATTCGCACTCGTGATACCTCCAGCGAACTTCTCAATTCACCTTCATCGGCTTACACGACGCTCCTCTACCGCTCATCCATAGGATGAACCCGTAGCTTCGGTACCTGGTTTAGCCCCGTTACATCTTCCGCGCAGGCCGACTCGACTAGTGAGCTATTACGCTTTCTTTAAAGGATGGCTGCTTCTAAGCCAACCTCCTAGCTGTCTGAGCCTTCCCACATCGTTTCCCACTTAACCAGGATTTGGGGACCTTAGCTGACGGTCTGGGTTGTTTCCCTTTTCACGACGGACGTTAGCACCCGCCGTGTGTCTCCCACGCTCATACTCGCCGGTATTCGGAGTTTGCCTCGGGTTGGTAAGTCGGGATGACCCCCTAGCCGAAACAGTGCTCTACCCCCGGCGGTAATACGTGAGGCGCTACCTAAATAGCTTTCGAGGAGAACCAGCTATCTCCGAGCTTGATTAGCCTTTCACTCCGATCCACAAGTCATCCAAATCTTTTTCAACAGATCCTGGTTCGGGCCTCCAGTTGATGTTACTCAACCTTCACCCTGCTCATGGATAGATCGCTCGGTTTCGGGTCTATATCCAGCGACTGTGTCGCCCAGTTAAGACTCGGTTTCCCTACGGCTCCCCTAAACGGTTAACCTCGCCACTGAATATAAGTCGCTGACCCATTATACAAAAGGTACGCAGTCACAGAACAAGTCTGCTCCTACTGCTTGTACGCACACGGTTTCAGGATCTATTTCACTCCCCTCTCCGGGGTTCTTTTCGCCTTTCCCTCACGGTACTGGTTCACTATCGGTCAGCCAGGAGTATTTAGCCTTGGAGGATGGTCCCCCCGTCTTCAGTCAAGGTTTCTCGTGCCCCGACCTACTCGATTTCACATACGCAGATTTTCGACTACGGGGCTATCACCCGCTACGGCCGTGCTTCCCAGCACGTTCGTCTAATCAGTTGCATGCTTAAGGGCTGCTCCCCGTTCGCTCGCCGCTACTAGGGGAATCTCGGTTGATTTCTTTTCCTCAGGGTACTTAGATGTTTCAGTTCCCCTGGTTCGCCTCCTACACCTATATATTCAGTGCAGGATACTCAGCTTATGCTGAGTGGGTTTCCCCATTCAGAAATGCCCGGGTCACAGGTTGTTTGCCACCTCGCCGAGCCTTATCGCAGGCTACCACGTCTTTCATCGCCTCTGGCTGCCTAGGCATCCACCGTGTGCGCTTCATTGCTTGACCCTATAACCCGAAGGAGTCTGGTATCTCGCAATGATAACGATTGCCGGATACGCTTGAGACGTATCACAAAACAATTACGTATAAACACTTCAAAGAAATGTTTATGTCAGCATGATATACATTGTTAAAGAGCAGCTGTTCAATGAACAGTGATAAGAAGACGTTTAACGTCGTGCTTATCAATGGTCACGAAACAATCACAAACGGGTATTATACTTCACGTTAAGACAATGGTGGAGCCAAGCGGGATCGAACCGCTGACCTCCTGCGTGCAAGGCAGGCGCTCTCCCAGCTGAGCTATGGCCCCATTGTTTTTGCTGACCTTACCTCTTGCCATTAATTTCTGTGAGAAAAGCCAAGATGCAGCAACGTATAGCCTGCTATACGAGGAGCATTTTAACGCAGTATCACAGGAATTTGGTGGGTCTGGGCAGACTTGAACTGCCGACCTCACCCTTATCAGGGGTGCGCTCTAACCAACTGAGCTACAGACCCAAGAGGGGATCGTGCTTAAACCGTTTGCTCTACTATCTGATCAGGTAATTCATTGTGAGCGCTTACCGCGAGAGTGATGCATCGTTTAAGGAGGTGATCCAGCCGCAGGTTCCCCTACGGCTACCTTGTTACGACTTCACCCCAGTCATGAACCACACCGTGGTGATCGCCCTCTTGCGTTAGGCTAACCACTTCTGGTGCAGTCCACTCCCATGGTGTGACGGGCGGTGTGTACAAGGCCCGGGAACGTATTCACCGTGACATTCTGATTCACGATTACTAGCGATTCCGACTTCACGGAGTCGAGTTGCAGACTCCGATCCGGACTGAGACCGGCTTTTCGGGATTAGCTCACTCTCGCGAGTTGGCAACCCTTTGTACCGGCCATTGTAGCACGTGTGTAGCCCTACTCGTAAGGGCCATGATGACTTGACGTCGTCCCCACCTTCCTCCGGTTTGTCACCGGCAGTCTCCTTAGAGTTCCCACCATTACGTGCTGGCAAATAAGGACAAGGGTTGCGCTCGTTACGGGACTTAACCCAACATTTCACAACACGAGCTGACGACAGCCATGCAGCACCTGTCTCTGCGTTCCCGAAGGCACCAAGTGATCTCTCACAAGTTCGCAGGATGTCAAGAGTAGGTAAGGTTCTTCGCGTTGCATCGAATTAAACCACATGCTCCACCGCTTGTGCGGGCCCCCGTCAATTCATTTGAGTTTTAACCTTGCGGCCGTACTCCCCAGGCGGTCGACTTATCGCGTTAACTTCGCCACAAAGTGCGCTAGGCACCCAACGGCTGGTCGACATCGTTTACGGCGTGGACTACCAGGGTATCTAATCCTGTTTGCTACCCACGCTTTCGCACCTCAGTGTCAGTGTCAGTCCAGAAGGCCGCCTTCGCCACTGGTATTCCTCCCGATCTCTACGCATTTCACCGCTACACCGGGAATTCTACCTTCCTCTCCTGCACTCTAGCTTGACAGTTCCGGATGCCGTTCCCAGGTTGAGCCCGGGGCTTTCACAACCGGCTTATCAAGCCACCTACGCGCGCTTTACGCCCAGTAATTCCGATTAACGCTTGCACCCTCCGTATTACCGCGGCTGCTGGCACGGAGTTAGCCGGTGCTTCTTCTGCGAGTGATGTCTTTCCTAATGGGTATTAACCACTAGGCGTTCTTCCTCGCTGAAAGTGCTTTACAACCCGAGGGCCTTCTTCACACACGCGGCATGGCTGGATCAGGCTTGCGCCCATTGTCCAATATTCCCCACTGCTGCCTCCCGTAGGAGTTCGGGCCGTGTCTCAGTCCCGATGTGGCTGATCATCCTCTCAGACCAGCTACGGATCGTTGCCTTGGTGAGCCTTTACCTCACCAACTAGCTAATCCGACATAGGCTCATCCAATAGCGGGAGCCGAAGCCCCCTTTCTCCCGTAGGACGTATGCGGTATTAGCCTGGGTTTCCCCAGGTTATCCCCCACTACCGGGCAGATTCCTATGCATTACTCACCCGTCCGCCGCTCGTCAGCATCTAGCAAGCTAGATCTGTTACCGCTCGACTTGCATGTGTTAGGCCTGCCGCCAGCGTTCAATCTGAGCCATGATCAAACTCTTCAGTTTAAAATCATTGTGATGCTTACTCGTCACCCGAAGGTAACAAAAGCGCATCAAACTTGGCTCAAGGTTCAAACGAATTCATTCAAACTTTCGTTCTCATGACCGCTTGCCTTGATATTTGGTGATTTATCACCCTCATCGGCAAGCGCCCACATGAATTACCTGATCAAATTGTTAAAGAGCTGTTTCGCTGTGCTGGCTCGGTGACCTGAACCGTGTTGCCTCAGCGAGGAAGGCGTATTCTACGCATTTCCTGGTGGTTGTCAACCGCTGTTTTCAGTGACTGAATTCAGCGAACGAGGCGAGCCATACAACCGCTCTAACCTATTGACAAACCGAAGGTTTTCACCTTCATACACCGCTGGTAACGCTTGGCGTCCCCGGCAGCGGATGCGTACTTTACGGATTCGCGGCCGGGTTGGCAAGGGCTTTTGTAAAAAAATGCCAGCACTGCTCTATCAAGCTGATTACCGGCTACCTAACAGGGTGCTCAAGTTCTTTTATAGCGCCAGATACTAATGATTCGGAGCTAAGGTCAGCTATCGTTCGCGCGCCTGTCAACGTCATCGCAACTCGCATCTCTTTATCGAAAAGCTCCAGCAAGTTGGCGACACCCGCCTCCCCAGCAGTCGCCAGTGCGTAAATAAAGGCACGGCCAATCAACGCTGTATCAGCCCCCATAGCAATCATCCTTACTACATCCAACCCGTTGCGCACCCCGGAGTCGGCCAGGATCGTCAGATCGCCTTTAACCGCATCCGCAATAGCAGGAAGGGCACGCGCAGTAGAGGGAACGCCATCTAACTGACGACCGCCATGGTTTGAAACCACAATACCATCTGCGCCGAAACGCACCGCATCACGCGCATCTTCAGCGTCGAGAATCCCCTTAATGATCATCGGACCATCCCACTGCTCACGAATCCAATCCAGGTCTTTCCAAGAGATAGAGGGATCAAAGTTGTCACCTAGCCAGGCTATATAGTCTTCAAGCTCTGTAGGTTTACCACGATAATCAGACACATTACCTAGATCATGTGGACGACCATGAATCCCCACATCCCAGGCCCATAAAGGATGCAGCGCGGCCTGCAGCATTCGCCTCATTGGCCCGCTCTTACCGCTCATGCCTGAATGCGCATCACGATAACGCGCTCCTGGAACCGGCATATCAACCGTAAAGATTAGTGTCTTCACGCCTGCGGCCTTAGCACGCTCCAGCACATGCTTCATGAAGCCGCGGTCTTTTAGCACGTAAAGTTGAAACCAGATGGGGCGATCAACCGCCGCGGCCACTTCCGCAATAGGGCACACCGATACTGTCGAGAGCGTGAACGGTATGCCTTTTTTGGTGGCCGCCCGGGCTGCCTGCACTTCACCACGCCTTGCATACATTCCCGTCAAGCCCACCGGCGCCAGCGCAAGAGGCATCGCCATTTTTTCGCCAAACAGCTCGGTTTCGAGTGAGAGCGACGACATATCCTTCAGCACACGCTGCCGCAATGCGATGCCTGCGAGATCCTCAACGTTTCGGTTCAGCGTATGCTCTGCGTATGACCCACCGTCAGCATAATGAAAAAGAAAGGGAGGGATACGGCGCTTGGCAGCTTGGCGGTAGTCCGTCGGTGCTGAAATGATCATGGCAGGCCCTATGCAATAAATAGATGCACTATTTATAAGTACTATCTACAAACGGTCATCGAAGCGTTGGTGTTAAGCGCCTCAGATTAAAATTGGTTTTACCAATTTACAAAAAATCAGACTCAACATTAGTGAGAGGTTACCGCTGTGTCAAACCAGCATCACGCTCTATAGCGCTTTTCAGCTATATACTTTAGTTTCAAACCGCATAAACAGTACCGTTAGCCATCCATTTGTTAGCTTTTTACTATTGAGACAAATCATTGAAGCCCCTACTATTGGTCTTACCAATTACGGGGACTCTCACCAATGACTTACCCACCGCTCCGCCAACAGCGCTTAGCCGATGTGATTACTGAACGCCTTGAAGCCATGATCCTGGAAGGCAGCCTGAAGCCGGGTCAGCGCTTGCCACCCGAGCGCGAACTTGCCGAACGTTTCGGGGTATCTCGTCCCTCACTTCGAGAAGCAATTCAAAAGCTTGCGGCTCGCGGCCTGCTCACCAGCCGCCAGGGTGGTGGCACGTTTGTCAATGAAACGCTGAACAATGGTTACACAGATCCGCTATTAGAGATGATGTCGCGCCACAATGAATTTCATCTCGATCTGCTTGAGTTTCGCGACGCCATGGAGGGTATTTCTGCTTACTATGCCGCGCTACGCTCGACGCCTGCAGATAAAGCCGTCTTGATTCAGCGCTTTGAAGAGCTTGATGGAGGCTTTGTGGGCACTAACCCAGCTCAAGAGGCCAAGTTAGACGCCGCCTTCCACCTCGCCATTGCCGAAGCCGCCCATAACGTACTGCTACTGCACACAATACGTGGAATTTTCCATCTGTTAGAGCAGAGCATCGTAGATAACTTGGCGCACCTGTTTGCCAAGCCCGACTCTCGCACCCAGCTGATGAAGCAGCACCGCGCTCTATTGGATGCGATTTTAGAAGGGCGTGCCGAAGATGCTCGCGCCCGTGCCCACGAACATTTGGTATACGTTGAAGAAGGTCTACTGGAAATGGCTCGTGCAGAAACCCGCGCCCAACGAGCGCTACGTCGTGCCCAGGGCACCAGCACGCCCGCATGACTCGCTGGCCGCTACGTTGGCGCTTGCTGTGGGTGATAGCGATTCCCCTGGGGCTGCTCGTCTGCATGTGGCAGGCGTCGCTACTGGCTCGTGATCAAGCGCTGAGCAACCTACAAGACGACGCAGAAAACGAGCTGCGCTTGTCAGCAGCGAACCTGAATGGCTACCTGCTGCGTTACGACTACCTGCCGCAAATGCTCGCCACCCGAGAGGGTATTCAGCGCTTTCTTGCCTCTCCGGATAGCCAAGATCCGATGCCGCTTAACCTGCTGCTTGACCGCTTTCGCTTCACCGCCGGGGTGTCCGATATCTATCTACTTGATCGAAACGCCGATACCCTTGCCGCGAGTAACTGGCACCGCCCCAATACGTTTATTGGTCAAAATTACGCGTTTCGTAGCTACTACACGGATGCCATTAAAGGCGGACAGGGGCGCTTTTACGGGCTCGGCGTTCAATCCCTGGAGCGCGGCTACTACTTCTCCTCGCCGGTCTGGCTAGATGACACGTCACCGGATGCACAGCCCGACGGCGTACTGGTCATTAAAGTGTTGCTGGATGATGTCGAAGCCAGTTGGGCTGAACAAGATGCAGAGCTCCTGGTAACCGACAGCGACAACATCATCTTTATGGCTAGCCATCCGGCGCTGCGCATGAATGCTCTTCACCCACTTAGCGATGAGGAGCGTGACGCCTTACGAGCCACGCGGCGCTACGCTATCGAGCCATTAGCACCGTCGGGTATTGAAATTGATATGCCTTACGAACCTGATAGCCATCTGGTCAGCTTCTCCCACGGGCCGCTTAGCGGTGAACGCTACTTGAGCCTCACGCGCCCCATTCCTGAGTTTGGCTGGCAAATGCACATTCTAAAACCCCTGACCCCGGTCATCAGCGCCCAGTGGATCGCTGCACTGATGGCTGGTGGGCTATACGGCATTGTGGCCCTTGGCGTTGGCATTGGCTGGCAGCGCTTGCGGTTACGCCGCGAGCGTGAGGCGTTTGCAGAACGCGAGCGCCAAACCTTAGCCCGAGTGCGCGATGAGCTTGAAGTGAGCGTTGAGCGCCGCACCCGAGACTTAGTTGCCAGCAATCAGCGCTTATCCGGCGAAATTGAAGTACGCCGCCGCGCCGAAGCAAACCTGCGCCAAACCCAAGATGAACTAATCCAAGCGGCCAAACTTGCCGTACTCGGCCAACTGGCCGCGGGTATTAATCACGAGCTCAATCAGCCTTTAGCGGCGATTCGCGCCTACGCTGAAAATGCGCGGAGGTTCATTGAGCTGGCTAGGGTTGAAAAAGCTGATGCTAACCTCGCACACATTGTCGAGCTTACTCAGCGCATGGCCGATATTAGCGCCCAGCTACGCCAGTTCTCCCGCAAGAGCAGCGAGCGGCAGGAGACCATCTCCGTACAAGCCTGCATCGAGTATGCCTTGCGCCTGTTTCATAGCCGCCTGAAAGAGGGTAGCGTTCAGGTGGAGCAGCAATGGGCAGAAGCAACGCTTTGGGTAAACGCTGATTTAGTCCGCCTAGAGCAGGTACTGGTTAACCTGATCGGCAATGCACTGCAGGCGATGAAAGAGACGCCTTCGCCGGTGCTCACGCTGAGCGCAGAAGTGATCAAAGATCAGGTGGTCATCAGCGTCGCCGACAACGGCCCCGGCATTGCCAAGCAGCATCTTGGGCAAATTTTTGAGCCTTTTTTTACCACCAAAGCCCCGGGCAGCGGATTAGGTCTAGGACTTTCCATCTCCTCACGTATCATGGACGACCTCGGCGGCAAGCTGCAGGCCAGCAACGCTAACGCTGGCGGCGCATGTTTCACCGTAACACTGCCCTACTCGTTACCGCCTGACTCGTTTACGGCCTCAAAAGTGAAGGAGAATAATAACCATGCATGAGCCGTCGACGCTCCCGGTGATGGTGATTGACGACGAACCGCACCTGCGCATCACCGCTAGCCAAACACTCGAACTTGCCGGTTATACGCCCTACTGCTTTGAGTCCGCCGAACAGGCGCTTGCCGCGCTGCCGAATGACTTTCCCGGGGTCATTGTGAGTGATATTCGCATGCCTGGGATGGACGGCATGGCGCTGCTGCATGAGCTACATAGCCGCGACGCCACGCTGCCGATTATTCTGATTACCGGTCACGGCGACATTTCGACCGCCGTAGAAGCCATGCGTGCAGGCGCGTGGGACTTTCTAGAAAAGCCTTTCGCAGGCGATCAATTATTAGATGTGGTGAGACGCGGGATTGAAAAGCGCCAGCTCAGCCTCGAAAACTTACGCCTTAAAGCAGAGCTTGAAGTTCAGCACGCTGCTCTTGGCCCTCGACTGGTAGGCCGAACGCCGGTCATTTCTCGCCTTGCCGCAATGATTCAGCGCATTAGCCAAGTTGAAGCCGATGTGCTGCTGTTTGGTGAAACAGGCACCGGAAAAGATCTCGTGGCCCGTGCCATCCATGAGCGCAGCGCACGGCGCAACAGCCCGTTTATGGCCATCAACTGCGGCGCGGTGCCGGAAAACACCATCGAGTCCGAGCTGTTCGGCCATGAGAAAGGCGCCTTTACAGGGGCGGTAGAGCGGCGAATTGGTAAGTTTGAGCACGCTAACGGCGGCACTGTCTTTTTAGATGAGATTGAGTCCATGCCCCTGGCACTTCAGGTGAAATTGCTGCGAGTGCTTCAGGAGCGTAGCGTAGAACGGTTAGGCGCCAACGAAGCTGTGCCGCTCAATATTCGCGTGATTGCTGCCACCAAAGTCGACCTCAAAATCGCCGCCGAAGAGGGGCGCTTTCGCGAAGATCTCTACTACCGGCTAAACGTTGTTACCTTACCACTGCCTGCGTTACGCGAACGGCGAGAAGACATTCCCTTACTGTTCCAACACTTTGCCGTGGTGGCGGCGAATCGCAGCGGGCTTGAAGCGCCCACTCTAGATAGCCACGCCATTGCCGCCCTCTTGGCCCACGACTGGCCGGGTAATGTGCGTGAACTGCGTAACCTAGCCGAGCGCTATGTACTGCTGGGAGCCGCGTTTGACTACCGTCTTGATGCCCTGCTGGAGGGTGTCGCTGCCGACACTCAAGAGCCAACGCTACCCCGCCAAGTAGAGCTGTTTGAAAAGAGCCTGATTAGTCAGTCGCTAGCGCGCCACCAAGGACGAGTGACGGATGTTTGCCATCATTTAGGCATCCCCCGCAAAACGTTTTATGACAAGCTCAAAAAGCACGGTTTAAGCGCTGGCGACTATCGCCACAGCAGCGAACCCTGATGAAATAGCTCAACCAGCACCCCCCAAGGCGGCACCCAGGGCACCAAGATAAGCATGGCGATCAACATTAATAGGTTGGAAAGTGGACGGCGGCTATCACCAAGCTTTAGCGCAGTACCGAAAGAGCGCTTTAAGCGCGCCCCTTCGAGGTCGACGCTAAACAGTTCATCCAAACTCAAGTGAATAATAAACCCAAACAGTACTGCAGCCCCGTGGCTCCACGCCAGCCAGGCAGGCTGGGCAAGCAAGTGAAAGCTTAGCGCAGCCGTAGCCAACGCACACAGCCCTGCCGCCATGAGTGAATGCCAGATACCCCGATGCACTGTCAGGCGTGAAAAAAGCACGGCTGCCAAGTAGCGCACACTGAAGTAAATCCCGCCGCAGGCCACCAGCAGTAACCCCGGCGTTAACCACGGCTGCAGTAAGAGCACACCCAGCACCAAGGAAGGCACTGACAATAGATTAAAAATCAACCGGATAGAGCGAGAACGGTCAGCATCAATATCTGGCAAAATACCGCCAAACGCGACCAGCGCAATCACCAAAAGCGCCTGACTGACGGGCCACCACTCCGCTTGCCAGCCCATATAAGCGAGTAGCGTGCCGCCCGCTGCTGCTACCGTTATATGCGTGCGAAAATTAGCCATAACGCGGCACCCTAGAAAACTGGATAAATTAACAGATTCTCGGCTGCCGCAACACGATTGCGTTAGAAAAAAGAGTGGTTAGCCAACTATTTAGGCCTGCTGGTCAATCCGCCGCCTGGGCAAGAAACGACTCCTTTAACTTTACATAGTTACCTGCCGTGTAGGGGAAGAAGGCACGCTCTTTGTCTTTAAGCGGGCGCAGCGCTTTGGCAGGGTTACCGGCATACACATAGCCACTCTCAAGCCGCTTACCCGGCGTTACCACCGCGCCAGCGGCAATAATCACCTCGTCCTCAACCACCGCGCCATCCATCACAATGGCGCCCATACCCACCAGAATGCGGCTGCCCAGGGTGCAACCGTGCAAAATTGCCTTGTGGCCAATGGTCACATCGTCGCCAATCGTGAGCGGGAAACCATCCGGATTGAAATCGCTGGCGTGGGTAATGTGCAGCACGCTGCCATCCTGCACGCTCGTTCGTGCGCCAATACGAATCCGATGCATATCACCACGGATAACGGTCATCGGCCACACAGAGCAGTCATCACCCAACACCACATCGCCAATTACGACGCTTGCTGGGTCAATATAGACACGCTCGCCAAGCTGCGGCGAAACGCCTTGATACGTTCGTAAGGCACTGCTCATGATTATCTCCTTAACACGATAAGGGGGCTGGAAGGCGCACTATAGCAACCCACCGAGTAAGACGATAAACGTCAGCGGAATCGACACCCAGCGAATCGTCGTGCGCCATAGTAAATAGCCGCGCCCCCCCGCGCCCAATGCGCTAATGACACGCGCTTGTGGCATCACCCATGCGGCAAAAATCGCGATTAACAGCCCTCCCATGGGGAGGAAAATATCAGGGGGAATACTGCTTACAAGCTCAAATACGTTACGCCCAAACAGCGGCCTGAATTCTGCCAGGGTTGAAAACGAGAACGCTGATAGCAAGCCGATTAACCATACGCTGAGCGCTACCGCCGCCGTTGCCGTACCGCGCCGCCAGCCAAGTCCCTGCAGTGTTGACACCATAGGCTCAGCAAGGTTGATCGCCGATGTCCAGGTGGCCAGTAGCAGCAGTAAGAAAAACACGCTTAACCACAACGACCCCCAAGGCAGCTCAGAAAACGCAATGGGGAGCGTCACAAACATGAGCCCAGGGCCATCCGCCGGGTCCAAGCCTTGGGCAAACACCACCGAAAAGATGGCAATACCCGCTAGCAAAGCCACACTAATATCCAGCACCGCCACAGCGAAGGCAGCCTTTGGCAGGCTTTGCTCATCGGGCATATAGGCGCCATACGCCATTAAGGCACACGCCCCCACCGCAAGCGTAAAGAAAGCGTGGCCCATGGCATGGAGTATAACGCTGGTCGTGACATCACCAAACGAGGGCAAAAACAGCCACGCAAGCGCCGTACCAAACCCATCGGTGGTGGTTGCATAAATCGCCAGCAGCAACAATAAGCCGTACAGCAGTGGCATTAATAAGTTATTTAATCGCTCAAGCCCTTTGGCAACGCCGGCGGCGACCACCGTCATGGTCATGAAGAGAAACAGCGAGTGGTTGAAAACCAGCAGGCCTGGGTTTGCTAAGAACGCCTCGAATCCGGCCCCAACATCAGCAGCGCTTGCTCCCTCAAAATTACCGTTTATCGAGGCCACCAAGAATTCGATCGACCAACCCGAGACCACCGAATAAAACGACAAAATACAGAACACCGTAAAGGCACCAAATAACCCCAACCAACGCCAGTGGCGAGAAGCCCCCGCCTCCGCCGCAAGCGCACCCAGCGATTGCATGGGGCCACGCCGACCTGCCCGGCCGATTAAAATTTCCGCCATCATCACCGGAATGCCCAGCAGCAGCACAAACGCGACATAAATCAATAAAAAGGCCGCGCCGCCGTTTTCGCCGGCCACATAAGGGAAGCGCCAGATGTTGCCTAGCCCCACCGCTGCCCCGGTTACCGCTAAGATAAAGGCCCGATTCGACCCCCAGCGCTCTAGCGTTTCACTCATTGTATGCTCCTGCCGTTAGTGGCACTAAAAGTCGGCAAGACTAGCAGGCGCTTTCACCCAGGCCAAACCTTGGCATTGAAAGAGCGCCCCCCTGCCCACACTGTGTCATCATTATCGCGCGTTTGATGCGCCCCCTAAACGTTTTACAACGATGCCATTGAGGTGCCTATGTCCCGCAATCCGCTGCTAGAGAGCCATGAACTCCCCCCTTTCGCCGAGATTCGCGCCGAACACGTGGTGCCCGCCATAGAAACACTGCTTAGCGAAAGCCGGGAAGCGATCGATCACCTTGCCCAGCAAGCAGCGCACACCCCGCCCACGTGGGAAAACTTTGCGGCACCGCTGGAAACGGTGAACGATCGCCTTTCCCAGGCGTGGTCACCGATATCACACCTGAATGGCACAATGAATACGCCTGAACTGCGCGACGCCTACCAAGCCTGTTTAGAGCAGCTGTCAGCCTTTAGTACTTGGGTCGGCCAACATGAAGGCCTGTTTCACAGCTGGCAGGCGTTAAAAGAGCATCAATGGGCACAGCTGGATACCGCGCAGCAACGCACGGTCGATAACGCCCTGCGCGATTTCCGCCTAGCGGGTGTCGATCTACCCACTGATAAAAAAGCCCGCTACGGTGAGATTCAGTCACGCCTCTCGACCCTGTCTAACCAGTTTTCCAATAATGTCCTGGATGCCACCCAGGCTTGGCATAAAGATATTGAAAACCTGCATGAGCTAGCCGGCGTGCCGGAAAGTGCGCTTGATACGCTAAAGGCGACCGCTGAAGCAAAAGGTGTGCAGGGCTACCGCATTACTCTTGATTTCCCGAGTTTTTTTCCTATTGTCAGCTATGCCGATAACCGCGAGCTGCGCCGGGAGGTGTATACAGCGTTTGTTACTCGCGCTTCAGACCAAGGCCCGGATGCTGGTACGTTCGACAACGCGCCGATTCTGGAAGAGATTCTAGCTCTGCGCCATGAGGTGTCCGAACTGCTCGGCTTTGATACGTACGCCGACTACTCGCTAACGACCAAAATGGCGGACTCACCCGAGCAGGTGCTTACCTTCTTAAACGATCTTGCTCGCCGCGCGGTTCCTCAGGCGAAAGAAGAGTTTGCTGAGCTGAGCGCCTACGCCCGTGATGAACTTAAGATCGATACCCTTGAGCCATGGGATGTGGCTTACGTAAGCGAGAAACTGCGTGAAGCGCGCCATGCCATTTCCCAAGAGCAGTTGCGCCCCTATTTTTCTGCACCGCGCGTGGTAGACGGGCTATTCCACGTTGTTGAGCGCCTTTTTGGCGTTCAAGTGAAAGAAGACAGCACCGCACCAAGCTATCACAGCGATGTACGCTTCTTCCGAATTACCGAGCAGGGCAAGCCCATTGCAGGCTTCTACCTGGATCTCTATGCCCGCGAAGGTAAGCGCGGCGGCGCCTGGATGGCCGACTGCCGAGTGCGCCGGCAAACGAGCGACGGTCTACAGCTACCCGTCGCGTTTTTGACCTGTAACTTTACCGCACCGGTAGGCGGCAAACCCGCACTGCTCACCCACGATGAAGTGACGACACTCTTTCATGAGTTTGGTCACGGCCTACACCATATGCTGACCAAGCAGCAGATTGCCGATGTGTCTGGCATTAACGGCGTCGCCTGGGATGCCGTTGAGCTACCCAGCCAATTTATGGAGAACTACTGTTGGGAGCGTGAAGGATTAGACCTACTCGCCCAGCATGTCGATACTGGCGAGCCGCTACCGGCGGAGCTCTTAGAGCGCCTGCAGGCCGCTAAAAACTTCCAGTCGGCGATGGGGATGGTGCGCCAAATCGAGTTTTCGCTCTTCGATTTACGCCTGCACCACGAGCTGACGGCGCCCAGCGCCAGCGATGTGCAGACGCTGTTAGATGAGATACGCAGCCAAACGTCCGTTGTCCCCGTGGTAGGTTTCAACCGCTTCCAGAATAGCTTTAGTCATATTTTCGCCGGCGGATACGCAGCCGGGTACTACAGCTACAAATGGGCCGAAGTGCTCTCTGCCGATGCCTGGAGCGCTTTTGAAGAGGCTGGAATTTTTGACCCTGAAACGGGCCAACGCTTT
This sequence comes from Vreelandella venusta, assembly GCF_044809155.1. Taxonomy (GTDB): domain Bacteria; phylum Pseudomonadota; class Gammaproteobacteria; order Pseudomonadales; family Halomonadaceae; genus Vreelandella; species Vreelandella venusta_B. The sequence goes on along the minus strand of NZ_CP085241.1, from coordinate 67,590 downwards.
CGCCAAGAAATTTTAGAACAGGGCGGTGCCCAGGATGCGGCAGAGCTATTTCGCCGTTTCCGTGGCCGCGAGCCCAGCGTTGAGCCGCTATTGCGCCATAGCGGGATCCGAGCGGCTTAGCCGGTACTTTTCCTGTCATTGCCCAGCGCGACGGCCCTGATGCCGTCGCGCGCTAATGGAGTTTACTATGTCAAGCGTCAAACGTTTTATCGCCGGGGTAACCTGCCCACGCTGTGCCGCGATGGATCGAATCCGCGCCTGGGAACAAAACAACATCCGCTATCGGGAATGCGTTAACTGTGATTTCTTCGAACAGTTACCTATTGAGGATGAGTCGTCACCCGAGCTGACCACACGCGTTAACCAAGTGCGTGACGAGCAAAAAGTCCAGGATATTCAGCCGGTACGCATTCTCGATCCTGGCAAGAAACGCTAAGAAAACCTAATCGGCCACTCTCTACCGCGCTACAGTAGCCTCTTAACCTAAGAGGCTGCTTATGAGTTGCCAGACGTAAAAGGCTCTATACCTTTAGCCACCCTCTTTATGTGCGAAAAACCGCACAGCTATCAATTGATGTGTGCGTGAAACCAGACACTCTCCGCGATTTGAATTTCTACCAAAGTTTAATGCAAAAAAAGTAAATTATTGATTAATAAAAAATAAATGACATGTGGCACAACTCTCGCTTCCTGAAGACTGCTTAACGATAAAGCTACTGGCACTGCATATCTGCCAGACGATAATTCAATAACAGCTTAGGAAACCTCGCCATGCGCAACATGATGCCGAAAACGTTTGCTCTTCTTGCTAGCAGCGCACTACTTGCTGCAGGCACTGCCCACGCAGACCGCTCTGATTGGCCCAACAATTTCACCGTAGGAACCGCAAGCCAAGGCGGCACTTACTTCGTTTACGGCTCTGGCTGGGCCAATTTCATTTCAGACGAGCTGGGTGTTTCTGGTGGTGGCGAAGTCACAGGCGGCCCGACACAGAACTTGGCGCTGGTACATAGCGGTGATATGGCTTTTGGCCTCACCACGATGGGCCCGGCTTCAGATGCCGTTAACGGTGAAAGCCCACTCGCGCCTGGCCTTCAGATGGACAACGTCTGTGCGTTGTTCCCCATGTATGAAACACCGTTCTCCATTACTGCGCTTTCAAGCTCCGGTATTGAATCCATTGCTGACATTCCAGCCGGCGCTCGCATTGGTTTTGGCCCTGCGGCCTCCACGTCTGATACCTATTTCCCGGCTATTCTCGAAACCCTGGGGGTAGAGTTTGATCGCCGTAACGGCGGCTGGTCTGACCTGGGCGGCCAGCTCCAAGACGGTTTGCTTGATGTTATCGCCTTCGCTGCAGGCATTCCGATCCCTGCGGTTAGCCAGCTAGAAGTTCAAACCGATGTCAACATCATCGAGTTTACCGAAGAAGAGATGAACACTGTGCTGGAGAACTTCCCAGTCGCAGAGTTCTCTATTCCCGCTAGCACCTACACCACGCTTGAAGAAGACGCTCGTGCCGTTTCCATGTGGAACTTTGCCATTGCGGGTTGTGATCTGCCGGAAGACTTCGTCTACGAAGTCACCAAAGCCACTATGGAGAACAACGACCGCATGCGCTCCGTTCACCGCAGTGCTGAAACCACCATTCCGGAAAACATCGTGCACAACACCGTACTGCCCTTCCACCCGGGTGCTGCACGCTGGTACGAAGAGAATGGCTACGAAATCGAAGATGACATGATTAACTAAGCCATACGCCTCTTCCCGCTGCCCTGTTTCCCGATAGTCGGGCGGGGCAGTATTTTTACCCCCTTTCCCTGCTTTTGCTGTGAGGGTGACCTCTGATGAGTCACAAAACCGACCAAGATCCCAGCGGCTTCAAGGATGATGCCCAGACTGCTTCATCGATACCCGAGTCAATCGCCGAGGGTGTCGATGAGGAGGTTGTCGAGTCCAACCGCCGTGTATTTGTTGGTTGGCAGTTCGTTTTGTTCGCCGTTTTAGCCATTGGCTATTCGAGCTTTCACCTGTTTTCGCTCAATGTGTACCCCATGGAAACTTGGTCGTTTCGCATCGTACACATTGCCGGTGCGCTGATTTTAGGGTACGGGTTGTATGCAGGCGCCCGCTTCGCTGAAGATGACCAACAGGCTTCTCCTGCCTGGCTCAAGTGGGTGAGCTATGCGCTGCTAATCCCCGCTATTTACTCTCTGGTACAAGTGTTCCTGATGCAGCAAACGCTGAGTGGCGGCGCTATGCGCATCGACCCAAGCATTGAGACCCTGCACTACGGCTACCCGCTAATGGCCACCACCGCAGGAGCAATTGTGCTGTCCTGGTTCTATCGTCAAGCGCGTCACCGCTTTAACCCGGCAGACTTAGTGCTGATGGTGTGCGCTATTGCCAGCGCAGGCTATTTATTAATGGCCTTTAACACCAATATGCGCATGTCGACCGGCACCTCGTTCGCGCCTCCGGGCATTGCCTGGGCGGCAATTGCGGGGTCACTATTGATTCTAGAGCTTACTCGCCGCGTGGCCGGTTTGGCACTGGTGGTCATTTCCGCGGTTTTTTTGACCTACGTGTTTACAGGTCAGCACCTACCGGGTTTTCTAGGCTACCCAGGTTTGTCTGTGCAGCGCTTTTTCAGTCAGGTGTATACCGATGCGGGGATTCTTGGCCCCACTACCGCCGTATCGTCAACCTACATCATTCTGTTCATTATTTTTGCGGCATTTCTACAGGCCTCTAAAGTAGGCGATTACTTCGTCAACTTCGCCTTTGCAGCCGCTGGCCGTGCTCGTGGTGGCCCGGCTAAGGTGTCTATCTTTGCTTCTGGCTTAATGGGAATGATCAACGGTACCTCCGCAGGCAACGTGGTATCGACAGGCTCACTCACTATTCCTCTGATGAAGAAAGTTGGTTATCCGGCACGTAGCGCCGGTGCCATTGAAGCAGCCGCTTCTACCGGTGGACAGATTATGCCGCCCATCATGGGGGCAGGTGCCTTCATCATGGCAGAGGTCACCGGCATTCCTTATACCGAAATTGCCGTTGCTGCCTTGATTCCTGCCATTCTGTACTTCGCCTCTATCTACTTCATGGTGGATTTTGAAGCCGCGCGTAAAGGCATGCGGGGAATGCGTAAGGATGAGATTCCGCTATTTTCGAAGCTGGTGAAACAGGTCTACCTGTTTGCGCCGATTATTATTCTGATTGCCGCTCTCTTTATGGGCTACTCAGTGATTCGTGCCGGTACGCTGGCCACCGCATCAGCAGCGGTCGTTAGCTGGATTTCACCCAATAAAATGGGCATTCGCGCCATTTTAAGGGCCCTTCAGCTAGCAGGTACGATGTCCATCCAGATCATCGCCGTGTGTGCCTGCGCGGGCCTGATTGTGGGCGTTATCTCGCTCACCGGCGTTGGCGCGCGCTTCTCATCGTTGCTGCTTGGCCTTGCAGGCGTTAGCCAGCTACTGGCGCTAGTGTTTGCCATGCTGATCAGCATCTTGCTGGGAATGGGTATGCCTACCACTGCGGCGTACGCCGTGGCGGCTTCGGTCGTTGCACCGGGCTTGATCAACATTGGTATCGAACCACTCGTCGCCCACTTCTTCGTGTTTTACTTCGCCGTGGTTTCAGCAATTACCCCGCCCGTGGCGCTTGCGTCTTACGCAGCCGCCGGTATTTCTGGGGATAATCCCATGGGTACATCGGTCGCTTCGTTCAAGATTGGCCTGGCCGCGTTTATCGTGCCGTTTATGTTCTTCTACAGCCCGGCCATGCTGATGGAAGGCTCCGCAATGCAGATACTGCGCGTAGGCCTGACCGCAACGCTGGGGATCGTACTGCTCTCAGGTGTGGTACAAAAGTGGTTCTTCGGCCCCGTGAACCTGGTACAGCGCCTGGTCATGCTAGTAGGCGCGCTCTTCCTGATTTACGGCGGTATCTATACCGACGTGGCGGGCCTGGCAATTGGTACGACACTGTTTATCTTGCAGCGCAAGCAGCATGGCGGCAAAGGCAAAACAGCAGCAAACGCCTCTTAATCTACCGCGGTGCAGCCCCCCCCGTAAAAACCAACGCTGGAACCGAGAGGTTCCGGCTTTTTTTCGTACCTTTAGAACCACCATAAAAAACCGGCCTGCATCAAGTAGTGCAGGCCGGTATGAGACCGATAGGCGATAGCGTTAGCTTAGGTTGTCGACCACTTTCAGCACTGGTGCCGCTTGATTCAGCGTGTAGAAATGCAGTCCTGGCGCGCCGCCTTCCAACAGGCGCTCGCACAGGCGAGTCACGACATCGGTACCAAACGCGGCAATGGCCTCGCTGTCATCGCCGTAAGCTTCTAACTGCTTGCGAATCCAGCGCGGAATCTCGGCGCCGCAGGCATCGGAGAAGCGCGCCAGCTTGGTGTAATTGGTGATGGGCATGATGCCGGGAATAATCGGCTGTTCGACGCCCAGCGCCCGCGCTTTATCAACAAAGTGGAAGTAGGCATCAGCGGTAAAGAAGTACTGGGTAATCGCCATATTGGCACCCGCGTTCATCTTACGGGCGAAGTTTTCCACATCCTTGTCGAGATTAGGGGCCTGTGGATGAGATTCCGGGTACGCCGCCACAGCAATTTCAAAGTGATCACCGGTTTCTGCGCGAATAAACTCCACCAGTTCATTGGCATACCGCAGCTCGCCAATACTGGCCATCCCAGAGGGCATATCACCGCGCAGAGCCACAAGGCTATCGACGCCCTCTTCCCGGTACTGCGCCAGTAAATCGCGCAGCTGGGCTTTTTCACTGCCGATGCAGGAGAGGTGCGGCGCCGTGGTGATGCCACTTTGGCTAACGGTGCGCACGATATCCCGAGTGCGCGCCTGGGTGGAGCCACCCGCGCCGTAGGTGACCGAGAAAAAACGCGGGTTACGAGCGGCCAGCTCATCACGCACGTGAATTAGCTTCTCCCGGCCTGCATCGGTGTTGGGCGGAAAGAATTCAAAGCTAATACCTAACGGATGCTCTTGGCTGCTCATGGTTTGTCCTCGCAGTGCGGTAACGTGATCATTATTTAGGGTATTCTCGCTGCTTCGCCGCGCAGCGGCTAATGAAAGATTCCACGGTCGACCTTCAATTCGGCTCATGTTGGCACTATCGCGTCTATCAAGGAGGATATATGGACTTAGCACCCAGCACTTTAATGGGCCCACTGCTCATGCTGTTAGGGTATGTGGGGCTGGGCTTTATTGCCGCTCAGCGGTTGAAAATAGACCCGCGCCCCATCGCCACGCTGCTGGTGTACCTGATCGCTCCGCTGACGATTTTCCGCGCGCTGATGAATGGCGGCCCCACCGCCGAGTACCTCGTCCTTACCTTGGCGATGTTTCTGTTGGTCAGCACCATGGCACTGGCCGTGCGCTGGGCGACCCAACACCGCTTCGGCCCACAGGAAGGCGCGCTGCTGGCATTCTCCTCTGGCACTGGCAACACCGGCTACTTTGGGCTGCCGGTGGCGCTGATTTTGCTATCGCCTGAAGGCGTGACGCTTTACCTTTTCTGTATGCTGGGCATCAACCTGTATGAGTTCACTGTGGGATTTTATTTGAGCGCCCGGGGCCACTTCTCGGTACGCCAGAGCTTGGCCAAACTTGTTCGTCTGCCGCTGGTCTATGCCTTTTTCTTGGCGCTGCTGCTCAGCGCGCTCAACGTCACGCTGCCTGAGTCACTGATGAGTTCATTAGCGGTCTTTCCCGCGACCTATACCCTGCTGGGCATGATGATTATTGGCATGACGTTAAGCCAGGTCACCCTCGCCGCGTGGGATACGCGCTTTGTGGCGACCTGCGTGGGCCTGCGCTATCTGCTGTGGCCGCTGGTGATGCTGGGGGCGGTGCTGGTGCTCCAATCGTTCACGCCGCTGGCGCCGGAGCTTGCGATGGCGCTGCTGCTGCTGGGCGTGGTGCCCATGGCCTCCAACGTGGTGGTCGTGGCGATGGAACTAGGCATTCAGCCACAGAAAGGCGCTTTAGCGGTGCTCACCACCACGCTGCTGGCACCGCTGTTGATTCCGCTCTATTTGGGCCTGATGCTGCGCTTAACTGGGCTGAGTTAAAAGCCATCGACGCCCGCCTGCTGCAGTTGGCGGGCCATGCGCTGAACGTCTGGGTGGTTGAAGAAGGCAACGAGCGCCTCGCTTCGCACCGTGCCAACGCCGGGCACGGCTTGCCAGTCGGATCGAGAGTAACTCGCGAGGGTGTACCAATCACCCAGCCCAGCGTCGCCACCGGGGGGCATTCCCAGCGCCGTCAGCCATGTCGCATAGGGCGCTTGGCGCGCCGTGTCGAACTGTGCCATCAACGCTGCGGCGGTGGTCGCGCCAATACCGTGGGCTTGCTGTAGCTGCTCTGGCGTTAGTGCCAACCAACCCAATAGTTCCGTGACCACACCGGCCTCCATCAGCGCCTGCCACGTGCCTTCGCCAATCCCTCGCATGCCCAGCTGCTCGCTGAGATAGGTTAAGCGGGCCAGCAGCTGGGCACTGCATTCTGGCGCTAGCTCTGATGTGAGTTCTGACGCTCGCTCTGGCGTTAGCGTAAAGCAGCTCAACAGATGGTAGCGCTCGGGCGTCGGGGCACTAAGGGCGGCCCTTTCACGGGTTTGCCACACCACGCTGTCTACCCGAGGAATCGTCAAGCCCGCCAGTGTCACCGCCACTTGGTCGCCTGGGCGCACGTCCCACTCCTGCCAGCGCTCCAATGAGCCAAGCGACACGCGGCTGATACGCCGCCCTTCCAGAGTCACCGGGTAGAGCCATAGCAGCGGCGTTACGCGCCCGGTGCGCCCCACCCGAAACTCGACCCCGCGCACCTGAGCAAGCGCCTGCTGAGACGGATACTTCCATGCCACCGCCCACTCAGGGGGCGATGACGACCAGCGGCGCACGCCAGGGCGCTCAGCCTGTTTTAATACCACGCCGTCGGTGGCAAACGGCAGCGGGCCGTTAAACCACCGCTCGCGCCACTCGGCGGCCGCCTCCTGGCCGCTGATCGAATGGGTGTAATCGGCCGTATCGAACCCCAGCGCCGTCAGTTGCGCCAGCCGTTCGGTCATCTGCGTCGGGCCATCCGGCCAATCCCATACGAATAGCCCGATGCGATCCAGCGTCGCTTGGCTAGGCGCTCGCTGCGCCATGGCACCGGCCACGGCACCTCGGGCTCCCGAGTCGGGCTGGCGTGCCTGCACGTGATTCTCCAGCCGCCAGTAAAGCTCACCCTGCAGCACCGCAGAGACGGACTCAGGGAGCGATGCAGGCACACCGGGCAGTTGCTGAACCCGCGCCGTCCAATCCTGCCCCCGCTCGCCATCTCCCCGGCTAACCGCCTCGACAAGCTCCCCACTCTGGTAACGCAGCGTCACCGCCACGCCATCCACCTTGGGTTGAATCCACAAGTCTTCGCGGCGGCTGGTAAAGCGTCGAATACCGTCCTCATCGGCTTTAGTGAGCCCCGTTTGAGCAGCCGGATGCGTGCGGGTACCGCTGCTGCTCGTGACGCGGGTCAGTGGCCGATGGGGCGTCGGGGTATCCAGGCAGGCTTGCCAGTTTTCCAGCCGCGCCAGCGCTTGGTCGTACAGCTCATCGGCAATCAGCGATTCGCCGTCATCATGGTAAGCGCGGTCCCACACTTCGATATGTTCAGCTAGCGCCTGGGTTTCCAGCGCCAGCCGCTCGGCAGGCCAGTCGGGGCAGGTGTCGGCCTGTGCGGAAAAGGTGACACTCATGAACCAGGCTGCCGCCAAGCCTGCTATTCCATTCATTCGCCAACCCGGCATACGCATCCTCTCGCGGTAAACGGGAGATTTCTCAGCACACATTAAATTTAACTTATATGAAACTGGCGGATATGCAATGCGCGACTGCCGTGTTCGACCCATAAAAAAGCGCCCCCAGGCGTAAACCTGGGGGCGCTTTTCGCTAACCCGTGGCGCTCATTGCGCTAGCAGGAAGCTTATAGGCCAGCGGCCTGACGCAGCGCGTCTGCTTTGTCAGTTTTTTCCCACGGGAAGGCTGTAAACGTCTCGGTGTGCGTTTCGCCTTTGTCGTCCACCCAGCGATAGCTGTGCTCGAACGGCTCGCGGCCAAAGTGGCCGTAAGCCGCTGTCAGGCGGTACATCGGGTGCAGTAGATCCAGCATCTTGGTGATCGCGTAGGGGCGCAGATCGAAGTGCTCGCGCACCAGATCAACGATTTTCGCGTCGTCGATTTTGCCGGTACCGAAAGTGTCGATAGACACCGAGGTAGGCTCTGCAACACCAATGGCGTAGGAGACTTGAATCTCGCACTTATCAGCCAAGCCTGCAGCGACGACATTTTTCGCTACATAGCGGCCGGCGTACGCGGCGCTGCGGTCTACTTTCGACGGATCTTTACCCGAGAACGCGCCGCCACCGTGACGAGCCATGCCGCCATAGGTATCGACGATGATTTTACGGCCAGTCAAGCCACAGTCGCCCACCGGGCCGCCAATCACGAACTTGCCGGTCGGGTTGATGTGGTACTGGGTGTTGGCATCCAGCCACTCAGCGGGAATCACCTGCTCAATGACTTCACGCTTAATCATTTTGCGCAGGTCTTCTTGATCGATTTCCGGATCGTGCTGGGTCGATAGGACAATCGCATCCACGCCACAGGGCTGGCCTTCGGCGTTATAGCGGAAAGTGACCTGGCTCTTGGCATCTGGCCGCAGCCACGGCAGCAGGCCATTTTTACGCAATTCAGCCTGACGCTCAACTAAGCGGTGCGAGTAGTGAATTGGCGCTGGCATAAACGAATCGGTTTCGTTGGTGGCGTAACCAAACATAAGCCCTTGGTCACCGGCACCCTGGTCTTCAGGCTTAGAGCGGTCAACGCCCTGGGCAATATCAACGCTCTGCTTGCCGATCAGGTTAATTACCCCGCAGGTGGCGCCATCAAAGCCCACGTCGGATGAGGTGTAACCGATATCGGTAATCACATCCCGTACCAGTGCTTCCAAATCGACCCACGCAGACGTAGTGATCTCACCGGCAATAATCGCCACGCCGGTTTTTACCATCGTTTCACAGGCAACGCGGGCCTGTTTATCACGCGCGATAATAGCATCTAGCACCGCGTCGGAAATTTGGTCGGCAATCTTATCGGGATGGCCTTCTGAGACGGACTCAGAGGTAAACAGGGAATATTCGCTCATCGCGCACTCGACCCTCTGTATGACGGCTGCATCGTGACCGCAGCATCAGCAGGAAATCATGGCAGGAGGTTCCCTGCCCGTATATAGAAGCGGCTCAAGAACTTTCACGGCCACTTCGGGAGGCAGAGTCTACACGCTGTTGGGGGTTCTTCACAGAAGCGGCCCGCAGAATTTGCCGCCGCGAGGGAAGTCAGCGACAATAGAGGCTTTATTATTTCTGTTTTCAGGCGAGGAGCACCCCCATGCCGTCCCGTTTTGAGCTGGCCAATGCCATTCGCGCCCTTTCCATGGATGCCGTACAGAAGGCCAAGTCTGGCCACCCTGGCGCCCCCATGGGTATGGCTGATATCGCCGAGGTGCTGTGGAATGACTACCTCAAGCACAACCCCGAAGACCCCAAGTGGGCCGATCGTGACCGGTTCGTGCTGTCTAATGGTCACGGCTCCATGCTGCTCTACTCACTGCTGCACCTTAGCGGCTATGAATTAAGCCTGGAACAGCTGCAAAATTTCCGCCAGCTGCACTCGCCCACCGCAGGTCATCCAGAGTACGGCTACGCGCCGGGCATCGAAACCACGACTGGCCCACTGGGCCAAGGGTTTGCCAACGCCGTAGGCTTTGCGATTGCTGAGAAAACCTTAGCCGCACAGTTCAACCGCCCGGGCCACACCATTGTTGACCACACCACTTGGTGTTTCTTAGGCGATGGCTGCTTGATGGAAGGTATCTCCCATGAAGCGGCGTCATTAGCCGGCACTCAGCAGCTAGGTAAACTGGTTGCTCTGTATGACGACAACGGCATCTCTATTGATGGCGAAGTGGAAGGCTGGTTCACCGACGATACCGCCAAGCGCTTTGAAGCTTACGGCTGGCACGTGGTACCGAACGTCGATGGTCACAACCCGGAAGAGATCAAAGCCGCGATTGAACTGGCCAAAAGCCACGACGACAAGCCAAGCCTGATTATCTGCAAAACTATTATTGGTTTTGGCGCCCCGAACAAGCAGGGTAAAGAAGAAGCCCATGGCGCACCGCTAGGTGACGAAGAAGTGGCCCTGGCGCGTAAAGAGCTTGGCTGGGAGCACGCGCCGTTCCACATCCCCGAGCCGATTTACTCCGCCTGGGATGCGCGTAACGCAGGTAAAACCCGCCAGCAGGAGTGGGAAGTACGCTTTGCCCGCTATGCTGAGGCTTACCCCGCCGAGGCGCGTGAATTTAAGCGCCGCATGAAAGCTCAACTGCCCGCCGACTTAACCACAGAGGCGCTGATTGAGCAGGCCCAAGAGAAAGGCGAAAGCATCGCGTCACGCAAAGCCTCATTTGAAGCGCTGAACGTGATTGGCCCGCAAATGCCCGAACTACTCGGCGGCAGCGCCGACTTAGCGCCGTCTAATCTGACGTTTTGGAAGGGTGCAAAAGCGATCACTCCCGAAGATGCCAGCGGCAACTACCTGCACTACGGGGTACGCGAGTTCGGTATGGGTGCCGTAATGAACGGCATTGCGCTGCACGGCGGCTTTGTGCCGTACGGCGCCACCTTCCTGATCTTCATGGAGTACATGCGTAACGCGGTGCGTATGGCAGCGCTGATGGAAAAGCAGGCTATTTACGTATTTACCCACGACTCAATTGGCCTGGGTGAAGATGGCCCGACCCACCAGCCGATCGAGCAGCTGACCAGCCTGCGCACTACGCCTAACTTGAACACTTGGCGCCCCTGTGACGCCGTGGAAACCGCCGCCTCTTGGGATGCCGCCGTTAAACGCCACTCCGGCCCCACTGCGCTGGTGCTTTCACGTCAAAACCTGCCCCACCAGCCGCGTACTAAGACGCAGCTGGCGTCTATTCAGCGCGGCGGTTACGTTCTAAAAGATAGCAAAGGCACACCAGAATTAATTCTGATTGCCACGGGTTCAGAAGTTTCTCTAGCGATGGACGCTGCCGCTGAGTTGGAAAAGCAAGGCAAAGCCGTACGCGTTGTTTCCATGCCTTCTACCTACCGTTATAACGGCCAAGATGCTGATTACCGTGAAAGCGTGCTACCTAAAGCGGTGACTAAGCGTATTGCCATCGAAGCGGGCCACGCCGACTATTGGTACAAATACGTGGGCCTCGATGGTCGTGTGATTGGCATGACCACCTACGGCGAATCCGCCCCGGCGGGCGAGCTGTTCAAGCACTTTGGCTTTACGGTTGATAATATCGTCAAACAGGCTAATGAACTGCTCGGCTAACGCTAAGCAGGCTGTTCTAGCGCGGGTTATGCAATGCCCGCGTTAAATGGTCTGCTATGGCTGATTAGTTATTGGTTAATCGGAGAGGTGGTGATCCACTTCTCCGGTCTCCCTGTTTCTTCAGGGGTGGTGGGCATGCTGCTGCTGTGCGCCACCCTGGCACTACTTAGACGCGTACCCGCAAGCCTTGCCGCCGCTGCTCAACCGTTAATTGCCCTGCTCGCTATGCTGATTATGCCCGGCGTCGTCGGCGTGTTTTTTATGCTGGATGCGCTAGCTGGCGAATGGCTCGCGGTGCTAACAGCGCTGCTGCTAGGCACGCTGCTTAGCGTTATGACCACGCTATGGCTGCTCAAACGTCTCATTGGACGCCCAAATGCCCGCTAGTCTTCTGAGTACCCTAACCGCTACCCCTCTGTTTGCTGTCGGTTTAACGCTTGCCGCTTTTTTACTTGGCAGCGCACTCTTCAATCGTCTGAAAAAGCCTTCGTGGCTACCGGCAATTTTAATTGCCGCGCTGCTATTAGCAGCGACCCTCGCAGTGTTCGGCGTGCCCTACGCGACGTATCAGCAGGGAGCTACGTGGCTCACCATACTGTTAGGCCCCGCGACCGTTGCATTGGGCATGCCGCTCTACCAGCAGTTGCCGCGCATTCGTGAGCTATGGCGCCCACTGGTAGTGTGCCTACCTATCGCGGCCATGCTTGCGGCCAGCTACGCCTTACTAATCGGTTGGTTGATGGGCAGCAGTCAGCATATTCTCGCCTCGATTGCCGCTAAGTCGGTCACCGCGCCTATCGCTATTGGCATTACCGAACAGCTGGGTGGCAGCGTGGCGCTGCTGATGGGGGCTCTGTTGTTGACTGGCGTGGTCACTATTCCGTTTGTCAGCTTGTGCGCAAAATTGCTAAACATCGACGATGAGCGAATTATCGGCTTCGCTCTTGGCCTGAACGGCCATGCCATTGGCACCGTGCGGGCATTTGAACTCAGCCCAACGGCGGGGGCGTTTGCCTCGCTCGGCATGAGCTTAACTGGCATCTTAACCGCTCTGCTGCTACCGCTTGCTTGGCGGCTTATCGGCATCGCCGGTTGAAATACGCTATCATCTCGCCACTTTATTTAAGAGCCGCTCTGTCTCATGGCTAACTCAACACCCACGTATCGCATCGCCATCAATGGCTATGGGCGTATTGGTCAATGCGTGCTTAGGGCGCTGGTTGAGCGCAACCATCCCGAGCTTGAGGTGGTCGCCATTAATGAGCTTTCTGATCTCGCGACCATTACCTACCTAACCCGCTACGACACCACCCACGGCCGTTTTCCAGGCGACGTGGATCACGATGGCGAAGCGCTGTTGATCAACGGTCAGCGTATCCGCGTACTTTGCGAGCGAGACCCCACAGCACTGCCCTGGGCAGCACTGGATATCGACCTAGTGCTCGAGTGCTCTGGCAGCTTTAAAGATCGTGCCACGGCGGAACTGCACCTAGCAGCGGGCGCTAAGCGGCTACTGTTTTCTCAGCCCGCTGAAAGTGATGTGGATGCCACAATTGTGTGGGGCATTAACGAGCACAAGATAGCGCTTTCCCAGCGCATTCTGTCGGCCGCCTCCTGCACAACTAACTGCTTGGTGCCGCTGCTTACCGTACTGGATGAGGCGCTTGAGCTGGAGCACGGCGTCACCACCACCATCCACTCAGCCATGAATGACCAGCCGGTGATTGATGCTTATCATCAAACCGACCTGCGGCTGACCCGATCCGCCATGCAGTCGATTGTACCGGTAGACACCGGCTTAGCCGTGGGCATCAGCCGCCTAATGCCAAGCTTAGCCGGGCGCTTTGAGTGCTTGCATGTGCGTGTACCGACCATCAATGTATCAGCGATGGATGTGGCATTAAGTGTGCGCCGAGATACCACTGCCGAACAGGTCAACGTTCTGCTGCGTACCGCCAGTGCCGAGCGGCTTGCCGGTGTACTCGGCTATACGGAAGCACCCATGGCGTCGATTGATTTTAATCACGACCCGCGCTCTGGCATCCTAGACGCCACCCAAACACGGGTTGCAGGCACGCGCTTGATTAAACTGCTGTGCTGGTTTGACAACGAGTGGGGCTTCGCCAACCGCATGCTGGATATCAGCCAGCGGTTGGCGTCTCTAGAAGCGGGACACGCTGACTAGGGCTACATCACTACTTTTCACCTGTCTAAACACGAGGAAATCGCTCGCATGAACGTGCAAAAAATGACTGACCTGCCCCTGGAAGGGCAGCGCGTGCTAATTCGTGAAGATTTGAATGTACCCATCAAGCATGGCCGTGTTTCCAGCGATGCGCGCCTGCGAGCAGCGCTGCCCACCATTCAAGCCGCCGCCAAAGCAGGCGCAAAAGTCATGCTGATGAGCCATTTAGGTCGCCCCACCGAAGGAGAGCCCGCTGAAGAGTTCTCGCTAGCCCCGGTGGCCGAGCATCTGGGCAAATTACTGGGCAGCCCGGTCAACTTAATCAACGACTACCTTGACACTGCCCCGTCGCTCAATAATGGCGATGTGGTGCTGCTTGAGAACGTACGCTTCAACCGTGGCGAGAAGAAAGACGACGAGCAGCTGGCCAAGCAGTATGCGGCACTGTGTGACGTGTTTGTGATGGATGCCTTCGGCACCGCCCACCGCGCTCAGGCATCCACCCATGGCGTCGCTCGCTTTGCACCTCAAGCCTGTGCAGGCCCACTACTGGCCCAGGAACTTGACGCTCTTGAGAAAGCACTGGCAAATCCAGCGCGCCCCATGGCCGCGATTGTCGGCGGCTCCAAAGTCTCCACTAAGCTAGATGTGCTCACCGCGCTTGCCGATAAGTGCGACCAACTGATTGTAGGTGGCGGCATCGCCAACACCTTTATTGCGGCGGCAGGCTATAATGTAGGCAAATCGCTCTATGAAGCCGATTTGATTGGTCAGGCTAAGGCGCTGATGGACAAGGTTTCCATACCGTTGCCTACCGATGTGGTGGTGGCCACAGAATTCTCTGAATCAGCGGAAGCCGTGGTCAAGCCCGTGGATCAAGTTGCGGATAACGAGATGATTCTCGATATTGGCCCTGACACAGCAGCCCATCTGGCCAGCCTGCTAAAAGATGCCGGCACCATCTTGTGGAACGGCCCGGTGGGTGTATTTGAAATTGACCAGTTCGGTAAAGGTACCCAGGTAATCGCTCATGCCATCGCCGATAGCGCGGGTTTCTCGATTGCCGGTGGCGGTGATACCTTAGCGGCTATCGATAAATATGCCATTGCTGACCGTGTTTCCTATATTTCCACAGGTGGCGGTGCATTTCTTGAGTACGTTGAAGGTAAGCCGCTGCCTGCCGTCACCGCGCTCGAAGCTGCTGCTCTGCGCAATTAAGTCGCTCAGCGCTAAACCTGTGCGCTCACTGCCTCTATGCACATAGACGATCTCATTTAAAAACATACATAAGGTGACCCCATGGCTTTGATCAGCATGCGTCAAATGCTCGACCACGCTGCCGAATATGGCTACGGCATTCCGGCATTCAACGTTAACAACCTTGAGCAGATGCGCGCCATTATGGAAGCCGCTGACGCTACCGACTCTCCGGTGATCGTGCAGGCTTCTGCTGGCGCACGTAAGTACGCGGGTGCTCCTTTCTTACGCCATCTGATTTTGGCAGCGGTCGAAGAGTTTCCGCATATTCCGGTGGTGATGCACCAGGATCACGGCACTAGCCCTGCGGTTTGCCAGCGCTCCATCCAGCTGGGCTTCTCCTCTGTAATGATGGACGGCTCTTTGGGTGAAGATGGCAAAACGCCCATGGACTACGACTACAACGTTGATGTTACCCGCCGTACCGTCGACATGGCGCATGCTTGCGGCGTTTCTGTTGAGGGCGAGCTAGGTTGTCTAGGCAGCCTGGAAACCGGCATGGCTGGCGAAGAAGATGGTATTGGTGCTGAAGGCAAGCTGGATATGGAACAGCTGCTAACCGATCCCGAAGAGGCCGCCGCGTTTGTGAAGGCCACTCAGGTTGATGCACTTGCTATCGCCATTGGCACCAGTCACGGCGCTTATAAATTCACTAAGCCGCCCACGGGCGACACCCTCTCCATTCAGCGCATTAAAGAAATTCATGCGCGGATTCCTGACACCCATCTGGTCATGCACGGCTCCTCTTCTGTGCCTCAGGAGTGGCTGGAAGTCATTAATCAATACGGCGGCAACATCCCTGAAACCTACGGGGTACCCGTAGAAGAGATCGTTGAGGGCATCAAGCACGGTGTGCGTAAGGTCAATATCGACACCGACTTGCGACTCGCCTCTACTGGCGCAGTGCGTCGCTTCCTGGCCGAAAACCCCTCGGAGTTCGATCCTCGCAAATTCTTGAAAGAAACGGTCTCTGCCATGCGTGATCTTTGCATCGCTCGTTACGAGGCCTTTGGCACAGCGGGTAATGCGAGCAAAATCAAACCGATTAACCTCGAAGCGATGTTTGAGCGCTACGCGCGCGGTGAGCTGGACCCTAAAGTGAAGTAAGTGTAACGGGGTATATCTCTGCAAAGGCGCCCAAATGGGCGCCTTTTTTAATATATAATTGTTGCAATGCAGCACAATTGTACTATTACTTAAAGTAGGGGCTTTTATACGTAGTGCCAGACGCTGATCAACGTTTTATTTATAAAAAGCACTTACCCCTGAAGCAACCTCCGGGTCATGCACACGTTTCACCTAATAGGCATTCGTTTTATGAAGCACTCCCCTGCGACCTTATCAGCGCCACCCATGGCAATGCTGGATATTTGGAAAGCGAATTTTATGGCGTTTGAGCTTTGGAGCTCTTCGCTATCAACAATCGCAATGCGCCAACAGCTTTGGCAAACAAAGCCATTCTTCAGCCCTGCGATGATGCGTGAAAACCAACGTATGGTGACTGAAAAAATCGAGGCCAGCATGGAAGCTGGCCTCGTCATCCAAAAAACGTTATTGAGCGCTATGAGCGGCAACTACGCTCCGTGGTGGGTAACCAGCCAAAAGACAATGAAGCCCTATCAACGTCGCAGCAGCGCTAACTCACGGCGTTTATCGCGCTAGCGCTGTTCGCTATCGTACTCGCTCGCTTCATCTTCACCCTCTACGATAGCGTCTTCAGCACTACCCGTACCTCCCGTCCCTCCTTCAGCATCCTCCTCCTCATCACGGTTATTATCGCTGGAGGCCTCCTCGGTATCGCTAGGGGTAGCTTCCTCGCGATGCAGTGCGCCTGCCTTAATGCCATACTTTTCCTCCAGCGCAGCATCGTCTAACGCCTCGTTCGGAGCTGCCTCTGATTCCGTCTGCTCAGCTAAAAGAGGGCCCGCTGTTAATAGCAAGCCGCCCAACATAATCGACAGCAACCAAGGGGTAAGTCGCATAGAAGCCTCCTGTTTATGATAATCACAAGCGTAGCCTATACAGCGCATACCTACAGAAGAACCTTGAAGAAAGTACGTTAAAACCGGCTCCTTGCATAACCACCGACCAGCGCTATCTTATAAAAATTATGAAACAGTGTTCACAAAAGGCGTAAAATCTCGTTCAATAGCAGTGTGTCGGCTTCAACTAACATGGGCAGCGCCTTTAGCGCTCCAAGGAACGACAATGCCGCTTCCACTTTTGCTCTTTGACTGTGATGGCACCCTCGTTGATAGCGAGCCTCTTTTGGCCGAAGAGATGGCCGTTGGCCTTAACTCTGTCGGCTTGCCGTTTGCTACGTCTGATTATCTTGGAGAGTTTCGCGGCACGCGCTTCCGACGCATCGTGGCTGAGCTGCAGCACCGCTATGGTGAAGTAGAAGCCGAGCAGCTTGACCGTATGGAACATTCAATGCGCGCTAAGCTGGCAGAACGCCTCGCCACTGAGCTGACGACTATCCCAGGTGCCCGTGAATCGCTCGACGCACTCAGCCACTTTCCCAGTGCGGTTGTTTCTAATGGCCCTGAGAGTAAAATTCATACCGCTTTACAAACCACCGGCCTCTCCCACTATTTTGGCAATCGACTATTTAGCGGCTATACCGCCAATTGCTGGAAACCCGAGCCCTGTTTACATCTGCACGCAGCCAGTATCATGGGCTACGCTGCACAAGACTGCATTGCGATAGACGACGCGTTGGTAGGTGTGCGTGCTGCGCTGCAGGCGGGGATGACAGTGATTCATCTAAACCGTTTTCCAGATGCCGAAAACACCCCTGAAGGCGCTATCATGATCAGCAGTATGTACCAGCTACCGGCGGTGGTGAAGCGCCTGTCGCAAGAGTGGCAGCAAGCATCTGTGCCTCAACAATCTATAGGAAATTAGCATGGCTTCTTTACGTGACCAGCTTGGAGGACTTGTATACTCAACCGAGCATGGAAAAACGTGCCCCGAATGCCGAGCGCCGGTTGACGACTGTCGCTGTGAAGACACCAGCGAGCAAGAGCGGCTTGCCAGATTAGATGGTATTGTCCGCATCCGCCGTGAAACAAGCGGTCGTAAAGGAAAGGGAGTCACCACCATTAGCGGCGTGCCTTTGCCCCAAGCGGAACTCAAGACACTCGCCAAAACCCTCAAGCAGCGTTGTGGCACAGGCGGTGCTGTTAAAGATGGGATTATTGAAATTCAGGGCGATCACCGCGAGACGCTGCAGCAAGCACTCACGTCACTCGGCTACCAAGTAAAGCTGGCGGGCGGCTAACACACCTCTATAATGCCGGTTTACGTAGGTAAATCGCTAAAGGGTAAGGCACTGCAATGGTTTGGCTGGAATACCTGCTACCGCTTATTTTTCTGTTCCCCATGGCAGCCATGGGCGGCATTGTACTGGTACTACGCAGCCTGCACGATGCCCGCGTTCACTCCCCGTTTGACGCGCCGCTGCGCGAGCCTGGCCAAGCACTAAGGCACCGCCTGGACAAAGCTTTCTCAAGCCTATTTCTAAACGGTGCATTGGGCCCGATTATAAGCCTTGCGCCATTGGTTTATGGCATGGGTAGGATGCTGTTTGTCGAGCAGCAGGACTGGGTGGAGTGGGCGCTTTATGGCTTACTTAGCACTCTCTTGGTGCTAGCGTTTTCCCTGCTATTAATCCGTGATTACCAGCGTATTCGTCGGCTTAAGCTGGGGCTAGCTTGTGAATTAGCCGTTGGTCAAGAGCTAGAGCGCTTAGTAAGGCCCGAAGCGCACCCTTACTACGTCTTTCACGACGTCCCTACCGATAGCTTTACGATTGACCATGTCGTCGTGACTCCCCATGGTATTTTTGTTGTAGAGACCCGGGCGCGAGCGCTTGCGATCGGAACCGATGGCAAAGAGATAAACAGCGTCGCGGTCGAGCGCGAACGTCTGCGCTTCCCTCATTGGCAAGAGCGACGCCCCTTACATAAAACTCGCCAAGGAGTCAGTTGGTTATCCCAGTGGCTGGAGCGACGCTGTGGCGTGCCCGTGCCTGTCAAAGGGGTACTCGTCCTGCCCGGCTGGCAAATTGATAGTAGCGAAGCATCGCCGGATATTTTAGTGGTCAGCGGTGAGCACCTTGCGCGCCAGTTGACCGAATTAACACCTGGACAAATGAGCGATGCCATCCACGATCGAGTCATCCATATCCTGCTTGAGCGAGCACGACTGATGGAGCTTAAACATCTCCGTCAACCGTCAGTATAAACGCGGTTCAGTCACCGCGTAGGCGTCCGCCCATCTCCTGAGCAAGATCAACCGCGTAGTGATCCGTCATGCCGCCGATGAAGTCCAGCATACGTCGGTAGCTGTCATAGAGTGTCCAGGAAGGTAGCGGTGTGTTTTCACCAATTAACGCTAGCACTCGCTGGTGCTTAAAAGAGCTTTGACCGGTATGGTGCAGCTCGTGAGCCGCGCCGATAAAGGCCTCAAGCAGTATACCCAGCGTTGTGTAAGCACCAATCTCAAGCTTTGCTTTACGCTCGTTCTGGAAAATACGCTCCCGCGCTAGCTGTTTCGCTGCCTGAACGCCCCAACCCAAATCAGGATGGCAAAGCTCCAACAGATCATCGCTCAACGTGCCGCTGAGCAGCGCTTGCTCATGCTGTACAAAGACCGCCCCCACATCGTTCACGGCTCGCTCCATAGCCGCTCCTCTGAGTAGGGCTATTCGGCGACGTTGCGAGACATTTTTGCGCTGCATCTCGGCATACTCGGGCGGAAATTCACCGGCAATTTGACGCAGAATCTCGACGACTTCCTCGTAGCGCAGAATGCCCATCTCTAGGCCATCCTCTAAGTCCAGGAGGGCATAACAAATATCATCCGCCGCTTCGACCAGCCAGGCCAGCGGATGACGACACCAGCGCTGTTCTCCCTGAGGTAGCAAGCCAACGGCGTCAGCCACCTCTTTTAGCAGTATCTGCTCAGATTGATAAGCCCCGAACTTGCCCGCTCGTCCGCTATAGCGAACTGTCCACGGATATTTGAGCAGCGTGCCCAGCGTCGCCGCTGATAAGCGCATACCACCGTTGAACTGGTTGTATTCAATCTGGGTAATCACGCGAAAGCCCTGAGCGTTGCCTTCGTAGGTCAACAGGTCTTCACGCTCAGCTTTTGAAAGTCCGTCCAGTAGTCCACTTCCTTGAGCGCGCAGGAACCAATCGCGAATAGCGTACTCACCGGCGTGACCGAAAGGCGGGTTACCAATATCATGCCCCAAACAGGCCGTTTGCACGATCACGCCCAGATCAGCAGGGGTAATCCATTCAGGGAGACGATCGCGCAGTAGCTCACCCACAATCATCCCCAGTGAGCGGCCAACACAGCCAACTTCAAGAGAGTGGGTTAAGCGTGTATGGATGTGGTCATTTTCAGTCAGAGGGTGCACTTGGGTTTTGCGGCCCAAGCGCCGAAAAGAACCGGAAAAGACAATGCGATCATGATCTTTATGAAAGGGGCTGCGCCCAATTTCCCGGGTGCTGTCCGTTCGTTTATCGTGAAGGCGTCGAGGGGAAAGTAACTGATCCCATTGCATTTGTGTCATAGCGCTCCTCCTTGGAGTGCACATTCTGACATAAAAACGCTGGCATAAAATAACAGATAGACAAACAAAAAGCCCCGAGCACATTGTGCTCGGGGCTTTTCTTAATAAGTGCCTGACGATGACCTACTCTCGCATGGGGAGACCCCACACTACCATCGGCGCTAAGCGGTTTCACTGCTGAGTTCGGCAAGGGATCAGGTGGTTCACGCTCGCTATGGTCGTCAGGCGTAACAGGTAATGTACATCATGCTGGGCGTCATTGACGTGTTTTGTGATCGTCTCTTGTCAGCAAGCGCTTTGGCTCACTGCTGCGTATCCGGTTTTCGTTATCACTACGACCAGACCCCTTGGGTGTTATAGGGTCAAGCCTCACGGGCCATTAGTACACGTTAGCTCAACGCCTTGCAGCGCTTCCACACCGTGCCTATCAACCAGCTGGTCTCGCTGGGCCCTTTAGGAGGATCAAGTCCTCGGGGATGTCTCATCTTGAAGGGGGCTTCCCGCTTAGATGCTTTCAGCGGTTATCCTGTCCGACCATAGCTACCCGGCAATGCCACTGGCGTGACAACCGGAACACCAGAGGGTCGTCCACTCCGGTCCTCTCGTACTAGGAGCAGCTCTTCTCAAACATCCAACGCCCACGGCAGATAGGGACCGAACTGTCTCACGACGTTCTAAACCCAGCTCGCGTACCACTTTAAATGGCGAACAGCCATACCCTTGGGACCGACTTCAGCCCCAGGATGTGATGAGCCGACATCGAGGTGCCAAACACCGCCGTCGATGTGAACTCTTGGGCGGTATCAGCCTGTTATCCCCGGAGTACCTTTTATCCGTTGAGCGATGGCCCTTCCATACAGAACCACCGGATCACTAGAACCTGCTTTCGCACCTGCTCGACGTGTCTGTCTCGCAGTCAAGCACCCTTATGCTCTTGCACTCATTGCACGATGTCCGACCGTGCTGAGGGTACCTTCGTGCTCCTCCGTTACTCTTTGGGAGGAGACCGCCCCAGTCAAACTACCCACCACACACTGTCCTCGATCCGGATAACGGACCTGAGTGAGAACGCCAATGATGCCAGGCTGGTATTTCAAGGTTGGCTCCACCCGAACTGGCGTCCGGGTTTCAAAGCCTCCCAGCTATCCTACACAGGCAACATCAGCGTCCAGTGTGAAGCTATAGTAAAGGTTCACGGGGTCTTTCCGTCTAGCCGCGGGTACACCGCATCTTCACGGCGATTTCAATTTCACTGAGTCTCGGGTGGAGACAGCGTGGCCATCATTACGCCATTCGTGCAGGTCGGAACTTACCCGACAAGGAATTTCGCTACCTTAGGACCGTTATAGTTACGGCCGCCGTTTACCGGGGCTTCAATCAAGAGCTTCGTCCGAGGACTAACACCATCATTTAACCTTCCGGCACCGGGCAGGCGTCACACCCTATACGTCCTCTTACGAGTTAGCAGAGTGCTGTGTTTTTACTAAACAGTTGCAGCCACCTGGTATCTTCGACCGGTTCGGGCTTAGAGAGCAAGTCTCATCACCCTACGCCGGCGTGCCTTCTCCCGAAGTTACGGCACCATTTTGCCTAGTTCCTTCACCCGAGTTCTCTCAAGCGCCTTGGGATTCTCACCCTGACCACCTGTGTCGGTTTGGGGTACGGTCGCACATGATCTGAAGCTTAGAGGCTTTTCCTGGAAGCGTGGCATCAGTGACTTCCTGACCGTGGTCAGTTCATCTCGTGTCTCGGCTTTAAGGTGCCGGATTTTCCTAGCACCTCGGCCTACTCACTTTCACCAGGACAACCAACGCCTGGCTCACCTAGCCTTCTCCGTCCCCCCATCGCAATCATGTCCGGTACGGGAATATTGACCCGTTTCCCATCGACTACGCCTTTCGGCCTCGCCTTAGGGGCCGACTCACTCTGCTCCGATTAGCGTCGAACAGAAACCCTTGGTCTTCCGGCGAGGGAGTTTTTCACTCCCTTTATCGTTACTCATGTCAGCATTCGCACTCGTGATACCTCCAGCGAACTTCTCAATTCACCTTCATCGGCTTACACGACGCTCCTCTACCGCTCATCCATAGGATGAACCCGTAGCTTCGGTACCTGGTTTAGCCCCGTTACATCTTCCGCGCAGGCCGACTCGACTAGTGAGCTATTACGCTTTCTTTAAAGGATGGCTGCTTCTAAGCCAACCTCCTAGCTGTCTGAGCCTTCCCACATCGTTTCCCACTTAACCAGGATTTGGGGACCTTAGCTGACGGTCTGGGTTGTTTCCCTTTTCACGACGGACGTTAGCACCCGCCGTGTGTCTCCCACGCTCATACTCGCCGGTATTCGGAGTTTGCCTCGGGTTGGTAAGTCGGGATGACCCCCTAGCCGAAACAGTGCTCTACCCCCGGCGGTAATACGTGAGGCGCTACCTAAATAGCTTTCGAGGAGAACCAGCTATCTCCGAGCTTGATTAGCCTTTCACTCCGATCCACAAGTCATCCAAATCTTTTTCAACAGATCCTGGTTCGGGCCTCCAGTTGATGTTACTCAACCTTCACCCTGCTCATGGATAGATCGCTCGGTTTCGGGTCTATATCCAGCGACTGTGTCGCCCAGTTAAGACTCGGTTTCCCTACGGCTCCCCTAAACGGTTAACCTCGCCACTGAATATAAGTCGCTGACCCATTATACAAAAGGTACGCAGTCACAGAACAAGTCTGCTCCTACTGCTTGTACGCACACGGTTTCAGGATCTATTTCACTCCCCTCTCCGGGGTTCTTTTCGCCTTTCCCTCACGGTACTGGTTCACTATCGGTCAGCCAGGAGTATTTAGCCTTGGAGGATGGTCCCCCCGTCTTCAGTCAAGGTTTCTCGTGCCCCGACCTACTCGATTTCACATACGCAGATTTTCGACTACGGGGCTATCACCCGCTACGGCCGTGCTTCCCAGCACGTTCGTCTAATCAGTTGCATGCTTAAGGGCTGCTCCCCGTTCGCTCGCCGCTACTAGGGGAATCTCGGTTGATTTCTTTTCCTCAGGGTACTTAGATGTTTCAGTTCCCCTGGTTCGCCTCCTACACCTATATA
The DNA here is from genome assembly GCF_044809155.1 of Vreelandella venusta. Lineage (GTDB taxonomy): Bacteria > Pseudomonadota > Gammaproteobacteria > Pseudomonadales > Halomonadaceae > Vreelandella > Vreelandella venusta_B. The sequence goes on along the minus strand of NZ_CP085241.1, from coordinate 44,015 downwards.
TTCAGTGCAGGATACTCAGCTTATGCTGAGTGGGTTTCCCCATTCAGAAATGCCCGGGTCACAGGTTGTTTGCCACCTCGCCGAGCCTTATCGCAGGCTACCACGTCTTTCATCGCCTCTGGCTGCCTAGGCATCCACCGTGTGCGCTTCATTGCTTGACCCTATAACCCGAAGGAGTCTGGTATCTCGCAATGATAACGATTGCCGGATACGCTTGAGACGTATCACAAAACAATTACGTATAAACACTTCGAAGAAGTATTTATGTCAGCATGATATACATTGTTAAAGAGCGACTGCTATGCGCAGTGATAAGCGTTCTTTCACGTTAAAAAAAGAGAAAAGACCTTTTTTTCTTTTAATGTGAAAAAAGCATTCGCTTATCACTGCGTATCAACAGCATTCTGATCAGGTAATTCATTGTGAGCGCTTACCGCGAGAGTGATGCATCGTTTAAGGAGGTGATCCAGCCGCAGGTTCCCCTACGGCTACCTTGTTACGACTTCACCCCAGTCATGAACCACACCGTGGTGATCGCCCTCTTGCGTTAGGCTAACCACTTCTGGTGCAGTCCACTCCCATGGTGTGACGGGCGGTGTGTACAAGGCCCGGGAACGTATTCACCGTGACATTCTGATTCACGATTACTAGCGATTCCGACTTCACGGAGTCGAGTTGCAGACTCCGATCCGGACTGAGACCGGCTTTTCGGGATTAGCTCACTCTCGCGAGTTGGCAACCCTTTGTACCGGCCATTGTAGCACGTGTGTAGCCCTACTCGTAAGGGCCATGATGACTTGACGTCGTCCCCACCTTCCTCCGGTTTGTCACCGGCAGTCTCCTTAGAGTTCCCACCATTACGTGCTGGCAAATAAGGACAAGGGTTGCGCTCGTTACGGGACTTAACCCAACATTTCACAACACGAGCTGACGACAGCCATGCAGCACCTGTCTCTGCGTTCCCGAAGGCACCAAGTGATCTCTCACAAGTTCGCAGGATGTCAAGAGTAGGTAAGGTTCTTCGCGTTGCATCGAATTAAACCACATGCTCCACCGCTTGTGCGGGCCCCCGTCAATTCATTTGAGTTTTAACCTTGCGGCCGTACTCCCCAGGCGGTCGACTTATCGCGTTAACTTCGCCACAAAGTGCGCTAGGCACCCAACGGCTGGTCGACATCGTTTACGGCGTGGACTACCAGGGTATCTAATCCTGTTTGCTACCCACGCTTTCGCACCTCAGTGTCAGTGTCAGTCCAGAAGGCCGCCTTCGCCACTGGTATTCCTCCCGATCTCTACGCATTTCACCGCTACACCGGGAATTCTACCTTCCTCTCCTGCACTCTAGCTTGACAGTTCCGGATGCCGTTCCCAGGTTGAGCCCGGGGCTTTCACAACCGGCTTATCAAGCCACCTACGCGCGCTTTACGCCCAGTAATTCCGATTAACGCTTGCACCCTCCGTATTACCGCGGCTGCTGGCACGGAGTTAGCCGGTGCTTCTTCTGCGAGTGATGTCTTTCCTAATGGGTATTAACCACTAGGCGTTCTTCCTCGCTGAAAGTGCTTTACAACCCGAGGGCCTTCTTCACACACGCGGCATGGCTGGATCAGGCTTGCGCCCATTGTCCAATATTCCCCACTGCTGCCTCCCGTAGGAGTTCGGGCCGTGTCTCAGTCCCGATGTGGCTGATCATCCTCTCAGACCAGCTACGGATCGTTGCCTTGGTGAGCCTTTACCTCACCAACTAGCTAATCCGACATAGGCTCATCCAATAGCGGGAGCCGAAGCCCCCTTTCTCCCGTAGGACGTATGCGGTATTAGCCTGGGTTTCCCCAGGTTATCCCCCACTACCGGGCAGATTCCTATGCATTACTCACCCGTCCGCCGCTCGTCAGCATCTAGCAAGCTAGATCTGTTACCGCTCGACTTGCATGTGTTAGGCCTGCCGCCAGCGTTCAATCTGAGCCATGATCAAACTCTTCAGTTTAAAATCATTGTGATGCTTACTCGTCACCCGAAGGTAACAAAAGCGCATCAAACTTGGCTCAAGGTTCAAACGAATTCATTCAAACTTTCGTTCTCATGACCGCTTGCCTTGATATTTGGTGATTTATCACCCTCATCGGCAAGCGCCCACATGAATTACCTGATCAAATTGTTAAAGAGCTGTTTCGCTGTGCTGGCTCGGTGACCTGAACCGTGTTGCCTCAGCGAGGAAGGCGTATTCTACGCATTTCCTGGTGGTTGTCAACCGCTGTTTTCAGTGACTGAATTCAGCGAATGAGGCGAGCCGTACAACCGCTCTAACCTACTGACAAACCGAAGGTTTTCACCCTCATGCACCGCTGGTAACGCTTGGCGTCCCCGGCAGCGGATGCGTACTTTACGGATTCGCGGCCGGGTTGGCAAGGGCTTTTAGAAAATAAGGGGAAGAAAGTTTCAGTAGGCTCAGATTTGGCTTTTGAAAGCACTTCGGCGCCACTGCATTGGCAGTTACACTTAAGGCCTGCCCGAACGCCTATCTACTTTGAGGTTTACGATGAGCCAGCACTTATTAACCGTCGATTCATTAAGCCGCGAAAGCGTTGATCACTTATTACGTGTTGCCGCACGCATGGAGCCGATTGCTCAACGTCAGCAGGTGACACGCGTGCTGGAGGGTGCGGTGCTCGGTAATTTATTCTTTGAGGCCAGCACACGGACACGGGTGAGCTTTAATGCTGCGTTCTGCCGTTTAGGGGGCAGCGTGTGCGATACCACCGGCTTTACGTTCTCTTCTATGGCGAAGGGGGAGTCGCTGTATGACACTAGCCGAGTGATGAGCGGTTACTGCGATGCGATTGTGATGCGCCATCCTGACCAAGGCTCAGTGGCAGAGTTTGCAGCGGCGACCAACGTGCCAGTGATTAACGGTGGGGATGGTCCAGGTGAGCACCCAAGCCAAGCACTGCTAGACCTTTATACGATTGATAAAGAGTTTCAGCGGTTGGGTAAATCGCTCAGTGGCGCGCATATCTTACTGACCGGCGATTTAAAGTATGGCCGTACCGTACATTCGCTGATCAAGCTGCTATCTCTTTATGATCCGTTGCGCATTACCCTGGTGTCTCCGCCTGGGCTTGAGATGCCTTCAACGCTGATTGACTTAGTGACCTCACGCGGGCACCGCATTGAGCAGCGTGACTCATTGGCCAGCGATTTCTCAGACCTGGACGTGGTTTACACCACACGGATTCAGAAAGAGCGCTTTACCGACGAGATGAACGAGAGCTTCCAGGGGCTTTCCGATGACTTTATGGTCAATCGCGAATTTCTTGACCATCGTTGCAATCAGAGCACGATTGTCATGCACCCACTGCCCCGGGATAGCCGCCCGGGCGCCAACGACCTGAATGTGGACTTGAACGGCGACCCGCGTTTGGCGATTTTCCGCCAGACAGATAACGGCATCCCCATGCGCATGGCAATTTTCGCAACGCTTCTGAAAGTTGACGACTTGATTGAGAAAGACCTGCGCTCGGTACGCTGGTTCGTACCGTCTCAAACCGGTACGCTAGATCGATAATTTTCTATTTCTATACCGCGTTAATAAGCGCTACGCCCGCCGGGTAGACCTTCCTGGTGGGCAAACCAGCCCTCTAAAATAAGCACGGCGGCGATGCCGTCCACGCTCTCTTCTCGGTAGTTACCACGATGGCCCGCCGCATGTGCAATTTGCTTGGCTTCGCGAGTAGAGCCGCGCTCATCGACCATTTCAATCGGCTTGCCGTAACGCCCATGAAGACGATTCGCAAACTTACGTGCCCGCGTGCTCATCGCTGATTCAGTGCCATCCATATTCAGCGGCAAACCCACTACAAACAGATCAGGCTGCCACTCTTTGACTAAGCGCGTGACAAGGTTCCAGTCAGGAATGCCGTCGCGTGCAGTAAGCGGCGATAGCTCCCGCGCGCTTTTTAGCAGCTCGTTAGCCACCGCAACCCCTATACGCCGGGTGCCAAAATCAAACCCGAGGATTAGCCGCTGCCCGCTATCAGCCATAACACGTCACCATCACGCATGCCCTGCATCACGGGTCATCAGATTGAGGTCAACGCCCAAAATTCCCGCGGCGGCCGTTAAGCGCTCGGCAGGTGGCGTATCAAACAGCACGCCTCCCTGGCCCTCAACGGTCAGCCAAGCGTTCTCTTTTAATTCATCTTCCAGCTGCCCTACATCCCAGCCAGCACAGCCTAGGCAAACCAGAAAATGATCAGGCCCTGTGCCATCAGCTAGCGCCTGGAGAATATCCATGGAGGTGGTGAGCGCAATGTTATCTTCCACCTGGACACTGGAGTCCCACTCTTGGCTGTCACCTATATGCAGAATGAAGCCACGGTCTTTGTGCATGGGGCCGCCGTAGTAGACCGGCGCATTACGGTGCGGGCTGTCATCACCGCCAAGCGAGAGCTGCTCGAACAGGGCGTCTAACGTGATTTCCAGCGGTCGATTAGCGATAACGCCCATGCAGCCGTTATTATCATGGTCACAAAGGTAGATCAGGCTGCCAGCAAAATTAGGGTCTTCTAAGTGCGGCATAGCCATTAAAAAGTGGTGCTTTAAACTTTGCATGCGTCTCCTACGGCTCGCCAGTAACTCGACAAGCCTCGAATTGTTTAGCGACTAGAACGTTCAACCTTTAGGCCAGCCGACGCTCAATCGCGTCTAGCAGCATGCCAGCAATATCGGTACCACGCTGATCATCGATTTCACGCACGCAGGTCGGGCTGGTGACGTTAATTTCGGTGATGTAATCGCCAATCACGTCTAAACCAACAAACATCAGCCCTTTCTCACGAATCATGGGCTGAACCTGCTGAATCAACCAGTGATCACGCTCGGTCAGCTCGCGGCTGACGCCCCGCCCACCGGCGGCAAGATTGCCTCGCGTTTCTCCAGCGGATGGAATGCGTGCCAACCCATAGGGCACCGGCTCACCATCTACCAAAAGAATCCGCGTGTCGCCATCTTTGATTTCCGGCAAATAGCGCTGCGCCATAATTTGCCGCTGACCTCTCAGTGTCAGTTGCTCAATCACGGCACCGATGTTACGGCCATCGGGGCCAATATGAAAAATACCGGTGCCGCCCATACCGTCCAGCGGCTTAAAGATCACATCGCCGTGTTCGGCGTGGAAGGCGCGCAATACGTCATCGCGGCTGGCAACGATGGTGGGGGCACAGCAGTGCGGGAACTGCTGGGCAAACAGTTTTTCGTTACACTGCAAAAGCGCTGCGGTGGGATTGACCACTAGCACGCCTTCTCGCTCGGCAAACCCTAATAGATGAACCGCATTGGTAAAATCAGCATCTACCGGCGGGTCTTTGCGCATGAGGATCACGTCTAACTCAGCGAGCGGGCGCTGCGCCGCTTCTCCCAAATCGTACCAGTGGCCGGGGTCACGGTGCACCGTCAGCGGGCGCATCCGCGCATAGGCGTGCCCCGCGTTCAAGAAGAGATCGTCCTGCTCCATATAATGCAGTGTGTAGCCGCGCGCTTGAGCCGCCCACAACATCGCCATAGTGGTATCTTTCTTGTAAGCGATGTCGCTGATGGGATCCATCACCACACCGAGATGCAACGTTGCCTGGCTCATTGAGGTACCTATCTATACATGAACAGTAGCCGTCAGTATGCCGCACTGCCCGAACGGCTCCAACCGCCGTGACTAGCGGCTACTCAGCTTGCTCATCGGAGAGCGCGCCGGGCACAAGACGCACAGCACCCGGCTCCAAGGTGATTAACTGCTGCTTATAAAGACGCCCTATCGCCTGTTTATAAGCGCTCTTGCTCACCCCCAGCCGTGTTTTAATCTCGTGGGCTGAGCTTTTATCACCCAAGGGCAGGTAACCGCCGCTTTCGCGCAGCGCTTTTAGCACCTTATCACCCACCACGTCTAAGCGGGCCGCACCTGGCGGCAACAAGGAAATGTCAACTCGGCCATCTTCACGGCGCTGCTTCACATAGCCCTTAAGCGACTGCCCGCGGCGCAGCGGCTGAGTAATATCATCTTGATAAATCAGCCCCCAGTAGCGGTGATTAACCACGACCTTCATGCCTAAATCCGTTCGGTCGGCGACCACCACAGAGACTTCATCTCCCTTCTCCAGCGCCCAGGCATCATCAGTCAAAAAACGGTCAAGACGCATGGTGGCCACAGGGCGCCCTTGGTCGTCGCTATACAGCATGACCAGCACTCGTTTACCAGGGTCAGGGCGAAAGCGCTGCTCGCTGTAGGGCAGCAGCACATCTTTAGGCTGCCCCCACTGTAGAAAAGCGCCCGTGTCATTCACCGCCGTCACGGTTAAGTACGCCACATCCCCTATTTGGGCAGATGTATCGCTTGCGGAGCGGGGAGAGGAGTGTGACTCACGTGCCATAGCTGGCGTCCTTACAGAAAGTAGAGCTTCATTATGGAGCCTGAATAACACAAGGCAAAGCGGCGCCCTTCAAAGTGGTCCCGTTAGGTGTCTTCGCTGGGTATAAAAAAACCGCTGCCGCAGCAAAGACGACAGCGGCTTGATAGTAAGCGCTTACAAATCGCCGAAGTGGTGTTGCAGTAGCGTTAACGCCACCACCGGGGCGGTTTCAGTGCGCAGCACCCTAGGCCCTAACGTTAGCGGCGTAAAACCACTGGCAACAGCGGCGCTCACATCCGCCTCACTCAAGCCACCTTCGGGGCCAATCAGCAGCGCCGCTGCCTCAGGGCGAGACACCTGGTTAAATGCGTTGCCTGTCGCTAAGTGGAGCATCAGGCGCAGCGGCTCTTGGCGCTCGACGAGCCACGCATCAAGCGATTTGGGTGGATAAACCGGGGGGACTACCGCACGCCCACTCTGCTCGCAGGCGCTGGCAGCCACTGCCTGCCAATGCGCCAGCTTTTTCTCTTCACGATCGCCTTTGAGGCGTACATCACCCCGCTCGGTGTAGAGCGGAGTGATCGCGGCAACGCCTAACTCAACGGCTTTTTGAATGGCGTAATCCATCCGGTCGCCCTTGGAAATGGCTTGCCCAAGATGAACCGCCAACGGTGACTCTCCGCTGCCTAGCCATACCGCCTCAACAGTGGCAGTGGTCTGCTTGCGACTGACCTCAGCCAGACGCACACCCGCCTCTCGCCCCTGGCCGTCAAACAGCATCAGCGGCGTGCCTTCGCCCATCCGCAGCACCCGCGTGACATGTCGCGCGGGGCCTTCGGGTAGCGGCAGCGTTGCGCCGACTGAAAACTCAGCCGGCACATAGAGACGCGGCATTTTGCCGTGCAAGGCAATCCAGTCAGCAGCACGCAACGTTTCCGACATAGCTTAGTGCGTGTTCTCTGCGGCTTGTTGAGCCTGCTGCGCTTCACGCTGCTTGCGCTGAGCGTACATGGCTTCAAAGTTCACCGGCGCCAGCATCAGCGGGGGGAAACCACCACGGTTGACCAAGTTATCGACACACTCACGGGCGTAAGGGAACAGTAGGTTAGGGCAGAACGCACCCAACGTTTGTTCCAGCTGTGCACCTTCGATACCTGAGATGCGGAACAGGCCCGCTTGCTCGACTTCAGCGAGGAAAGACGTGGTGCCCGTTTCGCTATCGTTCACCTGAGCCGTTACCTTTACGACAACTTCGTACTGGTCGTCAGCGATTTTCTGGCTGGAGGTGTTAAGGTCCAGGTTGACCTTCGGCTTGAACGCCTGCTTAAACACAGAAGGGGAATTGGGCGCTTCAAAGGAGATATCTTTTACGTAGATACGCTGTAAAGAGAACTTCAGCTGTGGCTTTTCGCCTTCTGCGGCGCCAGCTTGGGGGGTATTGTTATCTTCCGCCATTGGAATGCTCCTGATAATTCATTCGATAGATAAAAGCACGCGAGTATACCAACCACGTGATTACTTTTTGACGACCGGTAACCCATCGGCCTGCCACTGCACCATCCCGCCTTTCAGCTTAATCGCGCGCTCAAAGCCCGCTTTCGAGAGCTTTGCCTGCGCAGCGCCAGAACTCTGACCGTGCTTGCACACCACAATGATCGGCTGGCTTTTGACTTTCTCCAGTTCGCTCATGCGGCTGTCGAGGCTGCTTTGGGGAATGTTACGTGCGCCAGCGATATGCCCGGCTTTAAAGTCTTTGCTTTCACGAATATCCAGTACCACCGCGTCTTCACGGTTGATGAGCTGGGTGGCTTCCGTAGAAGTCACGGCATTAGTGGCAGCACTGCGCGTTTCATAGGCAAGCCACGCTATCAGTACCAGCAAAAACGCCCCTACTAATAGGGGGTGATTCATTACGAATTCGAACAGCTGATCGATCATCGCGAACACAATCTCTTGGTCTATGCAGAAAAAAGCGGCCTAGCCACTGTCAGAAACGCGACAAGTATACACGTCACACAGCATAACGCGCAGGTCATGACGCCCGATGGCTGCCTGCGTTATGATGCCCCATGCACGCGAGCGTCGCGACCCCGACCAATAGGTGTTGTCTGAAGACTGCTTGAGCAGCCTTTCATAAGGTCTCAAAGCGCTCCTCTCGCACTTTAGCGAGCCAACTGAACGAGGTGTTTCCATGGCTACATCGACTGCCACTCCGCGCCCTGTCGCACTGATCATTTTAGACGGCTACGGCCATAACCCAGACAGCGCTCACAACGCCGTGGCCGCCGCCCACACCCCCGCCATGGATAAACTGTGGGCCAGCCGCCCTCACGCCTTCGTCCACACCGACGGCCTTCATGTCGGTTTGCCAGAAGGTCAGATGGGCAACTCCGAAGTAGGCCATATGAACATCGGCGCGGGGCGCGTTGTGTATCAGGACTTTACTCGTATCACGAAAGCCATTGAAGAGGGCGACCTAGATACGATTGAGGTGCTGACCAAGCCGATTGATGAAGCCGTCGCCAACGGCCGTCCTGTCCACCTGCTGGGGCTACTCTCCCCAGGCGGTGTACATAGCCATGAAGATCATTTTATTGCCATGGCGGAATTGGCTGCCCGCCGTGGCGCTCAGCGTATCTATATACACGCGTTTTTGGACGGCCGCGATATGCCGCCGCAAAGTGCGCTACGCTCGCTTGAGCGTGCCAATGCCCGCTTAGCGGAGCTGGTGGGCGCAGACAACGGCTTTGTTGCCTCTATCATTGGCCGCTTTTACGCCATGGATCGAGACAACCGCTGGGAGCGTGTTGAGCAAGCCTACCGTCTGCTCACCGACGGCCACGCGGACTTTATCGCTTCTAGCGCGGAAACGGCGCTGCGCGACGCCTACCAGCGCGGTGAAACCGACGAGTTTGTCGCCTCTAGCAGTATCCCACTCAACGGTGATGCGATTACGCTGCAAGATGGCGATGCAGCGATTTTTCTCAATTTCCGCTCCGACCGCGCCCGCGAACTGACCCGCGCCTTCACCGAACCCGGCTTCCGTGGTTTCGAGCGTCGCGCTTGCCCGAAGCTCGCAGGCGACGGCTTGGTGATGATGACCCAGTACGCTGCCGACATTCCCGCGCCAGCGGCGTTTCCGCCGTCAGATCTGAGCGACACTCTCGGTGAAGTGGTTGCTAAACGCGGCCTTACCCAGCTACGCATTGCCGAAACCGAGAAATACCCCCACGTAACGTTCTTCTTTTCAGGTGGCAACGAAACCGAGTACGAAGGCGAAGAGCGCATTCTCGTCCCCTCACCGCGGGACGTCAAAACCTACGACGAAAAGCCCGAAATGAGCGCCTTTGAGATCACGGACAAGCTGGTGGAAGCGATCGACAGCGGCCGCTTTGACTTGATAGTGTGCAACTACGCCAACGGCGATATGGTCGGCCATACCGGTGATTTCGATGCGGCGGTGAAAGCGATTGAGACCGTCGACACCTGTGTTGGCCGCGTAGTAGACGCCATTGAGCGAGCTGGCGGCGCCTGTTTGATCACCGCCGATCACGGCAACGCTGAACAAATGGTGCATCCCGAAACCGGCGCCCCTCAAACGGCTCATACCACCTTTACGGTGCCGCTGATCTACGTAGGTGAGCGAGACGGCGCGTTAAAAGACGGCAGCCTATGTGATTTAGCCCCCACGCTTTTAACCATGATGAATCAACCCATTCCCGAGGCGATGACCGGGAAGCCGATGCTACGCTTTCGTTAATGCCTATGCGGCGCAGCTTAATGCTTCTTCTCATGCTGGTGCTAGGGTATGCGCCGGCGGTCGCGTTTGCCCAATCTGATGAACGCGCCGCACGCCAGCAGCTAGATGCCCTAGGCCAAGAAATCAACTCAATGGCTGAGCGCCTCAGCGCCACCGAGCGAGCACGCGACAGCGCTGAGCGCGAGCTAAGAGAAGTGGAAACAGAGCTTGCCCGAACGCACCAACGTCTCGACACGCTGCAAGCCGAACGCCGCCAGTTAACCGACGAAACCACACAGCTCCTCGCGCATCGGGAACGCTTAGAGAGCGAGCGCGATGCTCAGTATGCTGCGCTCGCCCAACAGCTGGCCGCGCTCTACCGCCTTGGCCCTACGCCTCAGCTTAAACTGCTGCTGAACCAAAACGACCCTGCCGAGCTAGATCGCATGCAAGCCTACTTAAACCGGCTTACCCAAGCGCGCCAACAGCGTTTAACAGATATTGGGCGCTTAGATGCCGCGCTGGCGGATACACAGCAGGCCTTACGCCAACGCCAATCACGGCTTGATACACTGGCAGACGAGCTGGAGACCCAAGGCGCCCTACTCGCCCAACGCACCGCTGAACGACGCGGCGTTGTAGAAACGCTCGATGACCGCTACGGCAGCGAAGCTGACCGCCTGGCGGACCTTAACCAAAGCCGTGAACAGGCCGAGCAGCAGCTGCGCGCCATTCAGGCAGAGCTTGCCCGGTTATCGCAACCCACCCCTACCACCCATATCACGCGCACCCAAGGCGATTTGCCCTGGCCAGTGCAGGGCTCCATTACCGCGGATTTCCAACGCCGCGACGGCGTACACTATAACGGCATTGTCATTCAGGCCAACGAAGGCACGGCGGTAACGGCGGTTCACAGCGGCCGCGTCGTTTTTGCTGAATGGATGCGTGGTTTTGGCAACCTGCTGATCATTGACCACGGTGACCAGATCATGACTTTGCACGCCCACTTACAGCAGTTCAGTGCCCGGCCTGGCCAGCAAGTCAACCGAGGCGATGAAATTGGTCGGGTGGGCACCAGTGGTGGCCAGTCCCGTTCGGCGCTCTACTTCGAAGTGCGCCGTGGCGGTGAACCAATTAACCCACAACGTTGGATTGCACGCCGCTGACGGGATAAGCTGACGTGTCTCACTACTCTATCCAGCTTTAACGTCTAACTTTGCGCAGCGCAGAGACGCGCTGCCTTTCGCCTAGCGGAGTCTGCATGACGCTAACTGTTACCGAGGTACCGGCCCCCGCCAAGCGCTTCTTGGCCACCCTGCTACCGTTTGTCCTGTTGTTAGCGCCGCTACCGCTGGCGGCTCAGCCCACAGGTAACAGCGCGGTTGACGATCTTCCTTTAGAAGAGATACAGACCTTTGCCGAAGTATTTGAGCGCATTAAACGCGGCTATGTCGAAGAAGTTGATGACCGAACGCTGCTGCGTAATGCCATGCGCGGCATGCTCAGCGAGCTCGACCCTCACTCGGCGTACCTAGACGAAGACGAGTACCAGAGTCTGCGTGAATCTACCCAGGGCGAGTTTGGCGGCATTGGCATTGAAGTAGGTACTGAGAATGGCCAGTTAATGGTCATCACGCCCATTGACGACACCCCCGCTTCCCGGGCCGGGCTTCTTTCCCGGGATATTATTATTGGCATTGACGGCACGCCCACTGACAGCATGTCGCTCCAAGAAGCGGTGGGCATGATGCGCGGTGAACCCGGCAGCCAGCTGCGCATCTCTGTGCTGCGAGCAGGGGAAGATGCACCGCGCGAGTTCACACTGACCCGGGAAATCATTCGTAGCGAAAGCGTTAAGCATGAGGTGTTAGCACCTGGCTATGGCTACCTGCGCATCAGCCAATTCCAGTCACGTACTACCGAACAAGCGCGTCAGGCGATTGAGCGTATGGGCCGCGAACAGCCCCTTGAAGGCTTAATTCTCGACCTGCGTAATAATCCCGGCGGTGTACTCCAGGCCGCTGTCGGAGTCGCTGACCTGTTTCTGGATGAAGGGCTGATTGTGTATACCGAGGGACGGCTCTCCGACACCGAAATGTCCTTTTCAGCCTCACCCGCCACGCCGGCTGGCGACGTACCGCTAGTGGTATTGATTAACAGCGGCAGCGCCTCAGCGGCTGAAATTGTCGCCGGTGCCCTGCAAGACCAACGCCGGGGCGTGATAATGGGAACCGAAAGCTTCGGCAAAGGCTCCGTGCAGCAGATTATGCCGCTCGGTAACGGCGAGGGCCTTAAGCTCACCACCGCGCTTTACTACACGCCCAACGGCCGCTCGATTCAAGCACAAGGCATCACACCGGATGTCGAGGTCGTTCGAGGGCGACTGGAAGTTGCCGAAAGCCGCCGCGAAATCCGCGAAGCTGACCTCGACGGCCACCTCGGCGGCCAGTCGGCGCTACCTCGCGAACGCTCTGCGTCTACCCAGCGGCTTCAGGATGATTATCAGCTTAGCGAAGCGCTTAATCTGCTTAAAGCGCTCAACGTCGTGGATCGCCGCCGCCGCTAACGGCACGACAGCGGCAGGCGCCCCCGCTCTCCGGTGGCCTGCCGCATAATCACGCGCTTTAACGGCACCAGTTGATTCATACCGCTCATCCCGATATTGCGCGCCAGCGTAAACACCGGCATATGGCTACCAAACAGCACCTTAAAGCCTTTCATCAGCCCTAACATGGCGCTGTTATCAAACCGCCGACGCCGCTCGTAGCGGGTCAAGGTGGTTAGCGCTCCCCACGGAGCGCCACGCTGCCACGCCGTGATCACTTCTTCGGCCAGTACCGCCGCGTCCATAAAGCCCAGGTTCACGCCCTGCCCGGCGAGCGGGTGGATACTGTGGGCAGCATCCCCCACTAAGGCAAAGTTGGGCTGTACATAGTGTGCCGCATGCCGCTGCACCAGTGGAAAGCGGTGGGCACTATCCACAACGGTGACCTTGCCTAGCCGGTGGTTAAACGCACTGCCTAGCGCGTCACCTAATTGCTCCCGTGAAAGAGATGCAAGCTCCTCTGCATGCGCGGGCGTGGTAGACCAAACAATCGAGCAGTAACGATCATCGCCCTTCACCGTCAGCGGTAAAAATGCTAAGGGGCTTCCCGCGATAAAGGCCTGACGCGCCGTGGCACCATGCGTTTTTTCGCACAAAACCGTCGTCACTAGCGCATCCTGCTTCATCGCCTCTTCTGCGACCTCAATCCCTGCCAGCTCACGCAGGGCAGAGCGCGCACCATCTGCGGCGACTAACAGCGGAGTGTGCAGCTGGCGCCCCCCCTCCAGCACCAGCCAGCGTCCGCCACTGCTGGTCTGGAGCGCCTGGATACGCGCACCAAAAAACGCATGGACACCGGGTAGGCGAAGCACTTGTTCATTGAGCGCTGCTAGCGTCACAACGTTTTCCACAATATGGCCCAGTACCGGCGCGCCCGCTTCATCAGCAGAAAAATCAATGCTGCCGCTGCCTTCTGCATCCCACACCTGCATATAGCGATACGCTGTTACCCGCGTTGTTGCCATGGCAGGCCACGCCCCTAGGTGGGTCAGCAACCGCTGCGAAACGGGTGTAAGTGCGCTCACTCTGGGTTCAGGGGGGTGATCTCCAAACGCGCTAAGCGCTAGCGGCGATGCCTTAGCTTCCACCAGCGCCACCTGCATACCCGCCTTTGCAAGCAGCCCTGCCAACGCCGTTCCTACCATGCCCGCTCCAACAATCACCGCGTCAAAGTTTTCAACCGATGCCTTGTTTGCCGCTGTTTGCGTTGTCATCGCATGTTCCTTAATGGCTTCGTAAAATCAACGCTCAAGACCCATTGCCCGGCGCGCGAGGCCACGGCGTAGCGGGCCGACCAGATTCAGCCCAATCAACCCCGCCGCCCGTGCATGCGGCAACAGGGGTAATGAGTAACCAAATAGGCGCACCAGGCCGTCACTGAAACGAATAACGTTGGCCCGATCCCGAGCGCGCCGCTGTTCAAAGGCAAGCAGCGTGGGCATATCACCCAGTGCCCGCTGGTGTTCAGCCCCCTGCTCCAACGCCTCTACCAAATCTATCACCGAGCGTAACGCAAGATTGAACCCCTGGCCTGCGACAGGATGAAGCGCATGTGCCGCATTGCCCAGCACCGCCAACCCAGGCCGAACGGACTCTTCAGCGGTGATCAGCGAAAGGGGGTAGCTGTAACGCTCTCCCACCCGAGTAAAACGCCCAACGCGGTCGCCAAAGGCGTTTTGCAGCTGCTGCAAGAACGCCCGATCAGACAAGGCTAGCCGCGCTTGCTCGGTGCCGCTGGCGTGGGTCCATACGAGTTCCATGGCTTGGCCGGGTAACGGCAACAGCGCAATGGGGCCCTCTGCTGTAAAACGCTCATAGGCAACGCCTTGATGGGGTTGACTCACTCCAACATGAGCGATCAGTGCGGTTTGGTCGTAGGAGTGGCGGCGGCTGCTAATACCTAGCTGCTCTTTAAGGCCGGAGCGACCGCCGTCTGCCAAAATCGTTAGCGCGGCGGTTAGCTCACTCCCGTCAGAGAGCACCAAGTGGTGGCCGTAGGCTTGCGGTGTTAGCTGGTCAACCTTCGCTGGGCAGTACCACTCAATGGGTAACCGCTGGAGCTGCTGATGAAGCACGCGCCCCATCCACGCATTGGGGATGACATGCCCTAGTGCTGTCACACCCAGCTCCTTGGCGCTTAACCGTGCAGCGCCTAAGCGCCCACGCTCACTAATATGAATACGCTCAATGGGGGCTGCTTCGTGCTGCATGGCTTCCCACACGCCTAGTTGGCGAAAGCGCTGGGCAGAGCCTTCGGCAATGGCGCTAGCCCTGGCATCAAAGCTAGGCTGCCAGGGCATATCCTGTGCGTTTTCAGGCAACGACGCCGCTTCAATAATCGCCACACGCCAACCGTAACGCTCAATCAGCGGCGCCAATGCACAGCCTAAGCTTGCCCCTACCAGGCCACCGCCGACTATCACGATATCGTGGCTGAGCGTTTGTTTCTCCTGCTTAGCGCTTTGCATTGGCCTCTCCTGAACTCTTAACGTAAACCGTAACGTAAATTACATAATGCAGAAACAACGTGTTTAAGACGGGTTATTTATTGCCCATTAACTGCTCTATTTCTGCTACCTGTTTAGGCACCGCAGAGGTCAGCACCTCATGCCCCGCGGACGTCACCACGACATTGTCTTCAATACGAATGCCCATGCCGCGATAAGCCGTGGGTATATCGTCTTCGTCAGGTATATAGAGCCCGGGCTCAACGGTCAGCACCATGCCTTCCGTTAGCGGGCGCGGGGTTTGCTCATCAAGCCGGTAAGTGCCCACATCGTGAACATCCAGCCCTAACCAGTGAGAAGTGGAGTGCAGGTAGAAGCGCCGATAGCTCTCATCATCTATACGCGCTTGAATTTCGCCCTCTAACAACCCCAGCGCAATCAGGCCGGCGGTCAGGTCATGCACAACGCCTTGATGGATATCGGCCAGCGTAGCGCCGGGAGCAACGGCTTCAACAGCACGCACCTGGGCGTCTAACACCACTTGGTAGAGCGCCCGCTGGGCATCATTAAAGCGTCCGCTAACGGGGAAGGTGCGCGTAATGTCGCCAGCATAGAGATCGAACTCGGCGCCGGCATCAATCAGCACCAGCGTATCGGCCTCTAGCTCATCGCTGTTTTCAATATAGTGCAGTACGCAAGCGTTCGCGCCACCGCCCACAATCGTACTGTAGGCTGGCCCGCTGGCTCCTTGGAACCTAAATTCATGCTCAAGCTCTGCCTGAAGTTGATACTCACTTAACCCCGGCTGGCAGGCCCGCATGGCCCGTGCATGGGCCTGGACAGAAATAGCCGCGGCGTGGCGTAGCAGCGCGATTTCTGCCGGGCTCTTAATCAAACGCATTTGGTGAATGAGCGGACGGCTATCCAGCCAGCCTTTTAGTGCAGGCTTGCCCCGCCGCAAGCCTGCCTGAGCATGGCCTAATGCGTCGTCAGCGATGCTGAGGGCGTCAGGATTATCCAGCGGTACGTAGAGCAGCTCACGGCCTTCCAATAGGCGTGGCAACAGTTCATCACGGTGGGCATTTTCATACGCTTGGTCAATACCATGCAGGCGCTCGACACCCTGGGCGCCCAGCCGCCTTCCCGTCCAGGCTTCTAGAGTGGGCTCACGGTCTTGGCAAAACACCACGCTTTGCCCCTCCTCGCGGCTGGGCAACAGCACTAACAGACCGTCTGGCTCTTGAATGCCGGTTAAGTAGTAGAAGTCGCTCTGCTGGCGAAACGCGTACTCGCTATCGTGAGAGCGCGTGACCAAGGACGCCCCCGGCACCACCATGGCAGCATTGTGCGGCAATTGCGCTATCAGCGCTTCCCGCCGCTTTTGATACTCAGCGGGTTCAATCGCGGCGGGACGTGGCAGTAACTCAGGCAACATAACAGCTCCTGTCAAGACGTTTGGAAAAGGCAGAGATCAGTGAACGGGGGCGTCAGCTTGCTCAACCTGGGGCATGCCGGGGTGCTGTTCGGTATACAGCAGCATGGCCGCCATACGCGCATGCTCAGTCAGCGCAAATAGGTCATTCTCGTTTTCTGAGCTATCGTCGATATCGGTTTCGATCTGCGCAAGCCCTGCCAAATCCTCGATGGCTTCACGCAGGGTTTGCGACCAGCGCTCGCGCAACGTGTCGTCGGCGACATCTTCGACCACTTCCATAAAGCCTAGTGTCCACTCTTTTAGGCCTTGAGCCTGTTCGGCTAATGAAAACAACTCATCCGGCAGCAGCGGCGCGTAATTCAAATCGCTGGCACTCAGTGCGCCTAACGTTTGCTTTCGCCAGCCGAGCAAGCGTTCTGCGCTGGCGGCGTCACGGGGCTGTTCAACGCCTAAGCTGAGGCAGACCTCTTCCAACCACGCTTGGGCAGTAATATCGCGCAGCGCCAACAGGGCCGATAGGCGGCCATCTAAAAAGGCCGGGGACTGCATACTGCCATGCAAAAGAAACACATCTGCAACATCAGAAAAGTCCTGGCGCTCATCAATAAGAGACATGGTGATAACTCGCGTTAGCTTAATTAAAGAAAAATACGTTACGACAGCGGTCAGTGCCTTCGCGTTGACCCCGCATAAGCGGCTCTCTTATAGTGGATGCCGTCTATCCTTTCTATGCAGTGATGTTAACGCATCGGCCAACAAAATGACCGGTGCTGGAGTCTTTGATGAGTAACGCTAAGCGGCCAACGAAAGAAGTCACCCTACTGGGTCGCCACTATGTAATTGCCTGCGACACCGGTGAAGAAGCCAAGCTTGAGCGCGCTGCTCGCTATTTAGACCGCGCCATGCAGGGCATTCACTCCCAAAGCAGCGTGCTGGGCAGTGAACGCATAGCCATCATGGCGGCGCTCAATATCACCCACGAGCTGTTGGAAACGTTAGACGAACACCGCGCCAGCGAAGCGAACCTCAGCCGCTTGAATGATCGGCTTGAAAAGGCACTGGCCAACACGCGACGGGGTGAAGAACCTTAACGCGATACTTTGGCATTAGCCCAGGCTCTGGTAGGATAGCGGTGTTCTCTGGGGTGTACGCCAGTCGTTATAGTCCCTCGAGCCTATGCGCAGTACCCAGGGGGCCAAATGCTAGCCAGGCCCGTGTGCATGTCCGTGCGTCGGAAAGCCTGACGGTCTGGCTGCGGCCACCCACCTGAACCAGTAGGTTCAGGGCCAGAACGACAGCGGCACTCTGGGGAACACTTTGTCATGCACGACCTCTCTTCTTGTTATATCACCTCTTTTCAGCGCTGGGATGATAAGCGCACCCTGCGGCGTGAGCTTAAGCAGAAACGACGCGCACTTTCTCCTTATCAACAGCGCCAGGCGGCCATTGCTCTGTGTCAGCGGCTAAAGCGACTGCCCGAAATTCGTCGTGCTAAACGCATTAGTCTCTATCTACCGGTGAATGGTGAGATTGACCCAACACCGCTCCTGCCTTGGCTACGCCAGCGTAATGTCGAGATTTATCTACCTGTGCTGCGCCCTTTTAGTGCCAATAGTCTCTGGTTTGTTACTTACCGGGCCACAACACCGATGGTTAAAAACCGCTTTGGCATTGCCGAGCCATGCCCACGCTTTGCAGCTAAAAAACGCCATCGGTTACCTGCCTGGGCATTGGATACGCTGATTGTCCCACTGGTGGGTTTTGATGCTCGTGCAAACCGTATGGGCATGGGCGGCGGCTTTTACGACCGTAGCCTCGCCTTTATGCGTCGCCCAGGACCTGCGCCTACACTCATTGGCGTGGCCCATGCCTGCCAACAGGTAGAAGCGCTTCCCGTGGAACCCTGGGATATCCCGCTCAGCGCGGTCGTTAGCGACCAGTCGACAGTGCGCCCAAAAAAAGCGGGCTGACTCTATGAGCCAGCCCGCTTTCAACACGTTTAATACCATAGGTGCAGCAGCGTTATGCCGAATACGCTGCGGGGTCATGTAGTGAATTAGCTCCCCGACACCGCTTGCGCATATCCAGTGGCGAGTACGCCGAGTAAAAAAACCACTGTTAACGCCATCACCATATCAGGCTTCTTCCGCCGCATGCCTCTTCTCCAACGTCTTTCGCAGTTGCCCAAAACCCCTCAGTGCGTCGCCAAGGCTTTACCTTTGGAAAGGAGACACACTGTATTAATTTCGCTCATGACTATAGGGCTATAGAGACCTACTGACAACTGCGATAAGCGCTATTTTTGACGGTCAATTAAACGTTTTGTTGTGTTTGAATTGCTTGGCTGCTCTCCCTCAACGCGTTAGTGAATACTCACTTACAATTAAGCCATAAACAAACGATAGGCTGGGTTATCGCTTTCCTGCCAGTAACGGTAACCAATGGCATCCAAGTATTCAGTCACATGGATACGATCCCCGTTTGGCACCTGCATGCCCACTAACACACGACCGTAGGCGGCGCCGTGATTACGATAATGGAACAGCGAAATATTCCAGTCATGGGGCAACTGGGTTAAGAAGTTCATCAACGCGCCGGGGCGCTCGGGAAATTCAAAACGGTAAAGCTCTTCTTCAAAGCGCTCGCTAGGGCGGCCGCCACTCAGGTGACGAATATGCAGTTTCGCTAGCTCGTTATCGGTAAGGTCTTCTACTTGGTAGCCCCCTTCGCGGAGCTTATCAATCACCGCCTGACGATCTTCTCCACCCGGTTTAACTTGAACACCCACAAAAATATGCGCTTCGCTATTATCCGCATAGCGATAGCTAAACTCAGTCACCATGCGCTTACCCAGGGTGCGGCAGAACTTTTTAAAGCTGCCTGGTTTTTCGGAAATCGTCACCGCCAAGATCGCTTCGCGCTGCTCCCCAAGCTCGGTACGCTCGGCGATATGCTGAAGGCGGTCAAAGTTGGTGTTAGCTCCCGAGTTGATACACAGCAGCGTTTGGCCTTCAACACCGGTTTGCTGCACGTATTTTTTTAGGCCTGCCAAGGAGAGTGCACCCGAGGTTTCCGCCACCGCGCGCGTATCTTCAAATATATCCTTCACCGCCGCGCACATTTCGTCGGTATTAACGGTAATGACCTCGTCTATCAAGTCGCGCACCAACGAGAAAGGCACTTCACCAATTTGCGCAACGGCCACCCCTTCCGCAAACACACCTACCTGGTCTAATACCACTCGCTCGCCGGCTTCCAAAGCGGCTTTCAAACAAGCGCTATCTTCAGCCTCTACGCCGATGATTTTGATATCTGGGCGTAAATACTTCACGTATGCCGCGACGCCTGCGATTAACCCGCCGCCGCCTACGGGGATAAAAATCGCGTCTAACGGCCCGCTGTGCTGGCGCAGAATTTCCACCCCGATAGTGCCCTGGCCTGCGACCACATCGATATCATCAAACGGAGGAATGTAGGTGTAGCCATGCTCTTTAATGAGTTCTTGGGCATGCTCGGCAGCAGCAGCGAAGGCGTCACCTTTCAAAATGACCTTGGCACCGCGGGCACGCACTGCCTGAACTTTGATATCGGGCGTAATACGCGGCATCACAATAACCGCTTTCACACCCATCAGCTTGGCGGCCATGGCTAGCCCCTGGGCATGATTTCCCGCTGATGCGGCAATCACACCTTTAGCCTTCTGCTCTTCAGATAGCTGGGCCATTTTGTTGTAAGCACCACGAATCTTAAAAGAGAATACTGGCTGAAGGTCTTCGCGCTTAATCAAAATTTGGTTATTGAAACGACGCGACAAAAAGGGAGCGGGTGAAATAGGGGTCTCACAAGCGGCTTCATAAACGCGGGCTTGGAGGATCTTTTTGACGGTTGCTTCGAGCATGCGGAATTCCCAGAAAAATAGCGTGGCCCTAACAGGATGCGGGCAAAGCCCTTATTGGTAGCAGATTACGCCTAGCGGCGTCTAGCGGCGTTTCCATCGGCAGTGGGCGTCAAGGCCGTTATACTAGGCAGCACTGCCTAACCCTGACGCGGAAAAACACGATGACCCAAGATGAACTGAAAGCAGCGGTAGCTGACGCGGCGATTAAAGAGATTGAGCCTCATCTCGAAAAAGACACTGTGCTGGGAATTGGTACCGGCTCAACGGCCAACCTGTTTATTGATCGTTTAGGCCCGCTGCGTGACCGTTTCAAAGGCGCTGTTGCCAGCTCGGAAGCCAGTGCTAAGCGCCTACAAGCGCTAGGTATCGAGATATTCGAATTAAACAATGTTGGCGATGTACCTTTTTACATCGATGGCGCAGACGAAGTAAACGCTAACTTACAAATGATTAAAGGGGGTGGCGCAGCGCTGACCCGGGAAAAGATCGTCGCCGCCTGTGCCAAGCGATTTATTTGCATTGCCGACGGCTCTAAATATGTCGGTCAGCTTGGCAACTTCCCGCTGCCGGTTGAGGTCATCCCGATGGCGCGCTCGTACGTCGCTCGAGAGCTGGTAAAACTAGGCGCAGATCCCGTCTACCGGCAGGGGGTTATCACCGATAACGGCAATCAAATCATCGACTGCTTTGATTTTATGATCGACGATCCTGCCTCAATGGAGGCGCGTATTAACGCTATCGTAGGTGTGGTAACGAACGGTTTATTCGCCCAGCGCGGTGCGGATGTCCTGCTGCTAGGCAAGGCAGACGGCGTAGAGCGAACTGCGTTACGTTAGCCACTGACTGAGCCCATCAAGCGTGCGCGCCAGCGCGCCTCGGTGGGCCTCAATCACCTCTCGCCCCGCCTGCCCGATTTGCTGGGCACGTAGAGGCCGTGCTAGCAGCTCTGACAGCGCGTTGGCCAAGGCGTCCGCTGTTTCCACTACACTTAATGCGCCTGCTGCTAGCAGCGGCTCTGCCACATCGCTAAAGTTCTCCAGCGAAGGGCCACACAGCACTGGTTTGGCTAACGCAGCAGGCTCTAACACGTTATGGCCGCCCACTGGCACCAAACTACCGCCAACATAGGCCACATGCGCTGCTGCATACAGCGTTGCCAGCTCCCCTAGAGTATCCCCCAGGTAGACCTGCGTTTGAGGCGTAACGGGCTGCTGCTGGCTGCGGCGGCTGAGTACCCACCCATCCGCAGTGCAGAGGTTTGCTACCTCCTCAAAGCGCTGAGGGTGACGCGGCACGATAACCAACAGCGCATTAGGAAAACGCTGACATAGCTTGCGATGTGCGTCTAACAACAGCGCTTCTTCTCCTTCACGCGTGGAACCGGCTACCCATACAGGCCGCCTCCCCCACTCGCGAAGTAAGCGCTCACTCTCTGCAATCGCTTTATCCTGGCGGGCAAGCTCAAATTTTAACGACCCCACCACCGTCGTGCTCTCGGCCCGCGCGCCGAGCGCTTGAAAGCGCTCGGCATCGGCGGCCGATTTTGCGGCCACCCACGTGACATTCGCTAACGCGCTCGCCATCAGCGGCCGTAGGCGCTGATAGCGCGCAAAGGCGCGTGGTGATAAGCGGCCGTTGACCACCACAACAGGTACCGCTTGCTGGTGGCAAGCATTCAGCAAATTGGGCCACAGCTCGGTTTCAAACAGAATGGCAAGCGAAGGCTGCACGCGCGTCATAAAGCGCTTGGCACCCCCCGGAAAATCCAAGGGAAGGAAACAGTGGGCAAGCCTTGTTTGATCCGGCGCGGTTTGCTCGCTCATTATCGCCCGCACCTGCTCAGCGCCGGTTGCGGTCATGGTGGTCAGCAGCAGGCTGTGCTTGGGGTAACGCGCCAGCAAGCCCTCTATTAGCGGGCGGGCAGCGCGCACTTCCCCCACCGAGGCGCAGTGCAGCCAAATGCGCGGTGTAGAAGGAAGCGAACCTAAGCGTATGCCAAGCCGCTGCAAGCGAGAGTAAGTAAGCACTTGCTCTCGCCAAATACGCCAGCCAATCAGCGGGGAGAGTAGATAGAGCGCCGCAGAATAGGCCAACCTTGGCCAGCAAGAGGCTGCCATTAGCTTTCGCGATCCAGGATTGAGCTAATCATCGCCGTGGTGGACACGCCATCCTCAAAGCCCAGTACTTTCACCTCGCCACCGTTGGCCATCACCGCTTCGCCACCGGCAATATCTTCTGGACGGTAGTCGCCACCTTTCACCAAAATATCCGGCAAAACGGTTTCAATAAGTGCCTGGGGCGTATCGTCACTAAAGGGCACGACCCAATCGACGGCGCCTAAGCCTGCCAGCACCTGCATTCGACGGTTAAGCGGATTGATTGGCCGCTTAGGGCCTTTTAAACGGCCAATCGAAGCATCGTCATTCACTGCCACGATAAGCCGATCCCCCAGGCGTTTGGCCTGTTCTAAATAAGCCACGTGGCCTGCATGAAGAATATCGAAACAGCCGTTGGTCATGACGACGCGCTCGCCGCGCAGCTGGGCTGCACGCACGGCCTCGACC
The DNA here is from genome assembly GCF_044809155.1 of Vreelandella venusta. GTDB lineage: Bacteria > Pseudomonadota > Gammaproteobacteria > Pseudomonadales > Halomonadaceae > Vreelandella > Vreelandella venusta_B. The sequence goes on along the minus strand of NZ_CP085241.1, from coordinate 20,929 downwards.
AGCGGTACTGGGTCAATCACCCCGAACTCCGCCAACTTGTCACCGTGCAGAGCGGTGTAGAGTTCTGCTATCGAGAGCGTTGCCGTTCCCGGCTTAGCCACCACAAGGCCTGCGCCTAGGTTGGCCAGCATCATGGCTTCCGGGAACGCGTGGCCGGCCGCCAAGGCAAGGCCCATCAAGCCAATCACCGTATCGCCCGCGCCGGTTACGTCAAACACCTCCTGGGCGCGGGTGGGCAGGTGCAGCGGAGCGTGACCTTCACGAATGAGGGTCATGCCTTTTTCACTACGGGTAATCAGCAGCGCTTCCAACTCAAGCTCGCTGCGCAGCACCTCACCGCGTTGGGCTAGTTCTTCATCGGTGGCACATAGCCCAACAACAGCTTCAAATTCGGTTACGTTGGGGGTGATCAAGCTGGCGCCGCGGTACTTGCTGAAGTCTTGCCCCTTGGGGTCAATCAGCACCCGTTTACCCTGGGCGCGGGCCATCGCAATCAGCGCCTCCACCTGGTTGAGCGTGCCTTTACCGTAATCAGAAAGAATTACCACATCGCACTCAGGCAGCGCTTTTTCGACGTGCTCCAGCAGCGCCGTCGTGTCGACACCGTTGAGGCGCTGCTCAAAATCCAGACGCAGCAGCTGCTGGTTGCGGCTCATCACCCGCAACTTTGTAATGGTGGGAACATCAGGGCTGTGCTGAAAGTAAGTGCTTACATTTGAAGCCGCTAAACGCGACACCAGCAGCTCAGCATTCTCATCCTCGCCCACAACGCCTGCTAAAGCAGCATGACCGCCCAAGGAGGCCACATTAAGCGCTACGTTGGCCGCGCCGCCCGGGCGGTCGTCCGCGTTCTCAACACGCACAACTGGCACCGGCGCTTCGGGTGAAATACGCGTTGTGCCACCATGCCAGTAGCGGTCGAGCATAACGTCTCCCACCACCAGCACGCGGGCGTGCTCCAGTGCGGTTAAATCAACTTTCATCCATGGGTCCTGTTGTTGGCTGCGCTGCGGTATGCGCCAGCAGCGCGTCTAGCTTCGTAATTACATCATCAACTTTGATCAGATCCATTGCATCGGCATGGCGCACCCGCTGCCCCCAGCTCACTTCCTCTACCGATTTATGTAGGTACGTGCGCACTGCATCGGGGTAGGCATTGACGGCAAAATCGCGCCATAAATAAGGCGCTGCCCGCTGCGGATTAGTGGTGGCATAGAGGCCAAGCGTCGGCGTACCCATAGCGTTGCCCATGTGGGCAGGGCCGGTATCCGGGGCAATCACTGCCCGGGCATTATCGATCAGTGCCAGCACTCCTTTTAAGGAAGTGCCGCCGATAGCGTTAATCACGCTACCTGGCTGGCATAGCGCTTCAATCTGGTCGCTGACCTCACGCTCGAGGGAGCTTCCCCCGCCGGTCAATACGCTCTTTAGGCCATGCCGCACCCAGGCGTGCTCTATGACGCTTGCATAACCTTCTACTGACCAGTTTCGAAAGTTACGTAGCCGTGCGTTGCTGCAGGGGTTAATGACGATATAAGGCCCATCGCCACTGATGGCTCGTGCCTCGTCATACGCAACGGGGGGAACCGCCAGGTTCCACTCCAAACGGTCGTCTTCTACGCCCAGCAAGCGAGCGAAGTCCATAAACGACTCCAGCACATGGGCATTGGGATGCGGCATAAGCTGGCGCTGGGTAAACCAGTGTTGGGCATCTTTGGCGCGGGCTTTGTCGTACCCTATTCGCACGTTAGCTTTGAGACCCAGTGACAGCACGCTGGCGCGAATGGCTTGCTGCATGTGTAGCAGCACGTCAAAGTGGGTCTTAGCCAGCTCACGCCAGATGGCACGCATGCCTGAAAGCCCCGTCGATTTGTCGTATACAACAAACTCGACCCCAGAAAGCCCCGCCAGTAAACTGTGCTCCCCCTTGCCGATAATCCAGGTAATGCGTGTTTGGGGCCACTGGCGCTGCAAGGCCCGCACCGTGGGCACGAGATTGCACACGTCTCCCAGAGCGGAGAGGCGCAAAATGGCAATATGGTTAGGTTGAGCAGGCAGAGAGGGCTTCATGCGCTTAGCGGCACTCCAGCAGAAAAATGGGCTGATTTTACACGATGTAGACAGTTTAAGTGACGTGTCCACATCACACCAACTCAACCCAACGCTGTTTGAAGAGAAGTACTGGCGTCGGCAGGGACTCATCGTTGGTGAAGCGCCTGGGCGGGGCAGCAGTCTGTTTTTACAGGCTAGTGATCACGAGCAGTGGGTACTGCGCCCCTACCGCCGGGGTGGGCTGGTCGCTAAACTCAGTCATAAGCGATACTTATGGCTTGGGAGAGAGCGCACCCGAGCGTTTCGTGAGCTGCGCTTAACCGCTATGCTCTATGAACAGGGCTTGCCGGTGCCTCGCCCAGTCGCCTGCTGCGTCACCCGTTTTGGCCTCACTTATGAGGCAGCGCTGATAACCGTGCGCATTCCTGGTGCCCAGGCTCTGGCATCGTTGCTTTCTGATAATGCGGCAGATGAAGCGTTATTGAGGCGTGTAGGGGTGATGATCAAGCGCTTCCATCAGGCAGGGCTTGATCATGTAGACCTTAACGCTCGCAATATCTTAATCGATCTTAACGGCGAACCTTGGCTGATTGACTTGGATCGCTGCCGGCTGCGTACGGCAGGTACGTGGCAAAAGCGAAACTTGAAGCGGCTAGCTCGCTCATTGGAGAAGTTGCAAGCAGGCTCAACTATTCACGTCATAAAGACAGGGTATAACCAAAAGACCTAACATGGATTAGATATAGGTAGCGCTATGGAAATAAGTTATGTAACACCTGTCTTGATCGTCAAAAATGGAGAAGCCACCATTGGTGATACGTTAAATGCCCTCTCCGCATTTAAAAAAGTGGTTGTTTATGACAATGGCTCTGAAGACCGTACTTTATCAATAGCCAATGAGTTTGATAATGTTCAACTCATTCAGGGTGAGTTCTTCGGTTTTGGAATCACCAAGAATGTAGCTGCCAGCCATGCTGACACGGAATGGATTTTTTCGCTGGACTGTGACGAGGTGCCTGATCAAACGCTCATTCATAATATAGCAGCTTGGCATCCACAAGATGACAACTGCGTTGTTGAAGTTCATCGGGAAAACTTCTTTTGTGGAAAACCAATCAAAACCAACGGTTGGGGCAACGATTTTTTAATAAGGCTTTATAACAAAGGAACGCATCGCTTCACTAAAAGCCAAGTGCATGAAAAATTAGAACTGCGTGATAACTCTAATAAAACAAAGCTACCAGGTAAGCTCCAACATACCGCCATTACTGACTTAAAACAAATACTAGAAAAAGCACAACTTTATTCTGAGATTTATGCTAACTCAGAAAAAGCAAAGCTTTATCCATTCCCAATCATCGTTTTAAAAACAGGCTTTGCATTTATTCGCTCCTACTTATTAAAACTAGGTTTATTATCAGGCTGGCGCGGTTTTGTTATTTCCTTTGGCGATGCAATCGGCGTTTTCTTCAAATATGCCAAGGTATATCAAAAGGCTGAGGTTAAAAAATGAAAGTCAGCTTAATAGTCACCACGTACAATTGGCCAGAGGCTCTAAAGCTTGTTATTAGGAGCGCCTTAAAACAAGACTATCAGGATTTTGAAATCGTTATTGCTGATGATGGCTCCGATGACAAAACAACTTCATGCATTAAAAAATTTACTAAATCAAGCAACGTTACTATAAAGCATGCTTGGCAGGAAGATGCAGGCTTTCGAGCTGCCAGGATACGAAATAAAGCGGTTTCTATATCTGATGGAGAGTACCTTATATTTATTGATGGTGATTGCATTCTTCCTAAAACGTTTATTACAGATCATGTCAATTTATCGCAACACGGTTTTTTTGTACCAGGCTCAAGATTAAAAATCACTAAAGATTACACTCGTCAACTAATTGCCAACGGGGCATCATATAACTTTCAGCGCAGCGAAATTCTGAAGCTGTGGCTAAAAAGAAAAATAAAAAGAGTTCACCCCATTTTTAAAATGCCTGCTGACTCTTCGTTTCGTTTTCGAAGAAAAAATAAGTGGCAAGGTGCCGTTACATGCAATCTTTCGCTATGGCGGAAGGATTTTATAGACATTAATGGTTTTAATAACGACTTTATAGGCTGGGGTTTAGAAGATAGCGACTTGGTAATCAGGTTAATAAACAACAAGATCTATAGAAAAGATGGCAAATTTTATAGTTACGTTATGCACCTTCATCATAAGGAAGCTTCGCGCCTTAATGAAAGTGAAAACTATTCAAAATTCCAAATCTCTTTAGAGAAGGGAACGACTTATTGCAAATCTGGAATGAATATCATGTCAAAGGAAAGCAATGAACTTGTCTAAGCGTGTACAAAAACCTAGAAAAAATTTAGAAAAATTAAAGCGCTACTACAAGTATGCGATATTGAAGCTCACACCTAAAACCTATCAAAAGAAAAAAATAAACCGGCTTTTTGAATTATATTATAAAAAAGCAAACGCCTACGAAAGGAAAAACATACTTCAAAGAGTAGACTACTACAACAAATTAGACGATAAATTTTATATAAATAAGGAATTGAGTACTTACCAAACCTTAAACATTAAGAAAACAGGCAGCTGGTTTTATCATTATGATTTAACGATGCAATTGGCTGCTTTTACAGAAAACTCATTATTTCACTACCTCCCTGGTGATGTGCAAACCATTCCTGACACACCAACCTTTGTTAAAAGTAGACCTATATCTCAAGAAAATAAAAACTCTGTCTTATTGAAATTAAACACAATCAGGCATTTTAATTTTATAAAAGATCCTTTTCATTACGCAGAAAAAAAAGACTTACTTGTTTGGCGGGGGGCCTGTTATCAACCTCATCGTCGCTATTTTATTGAAAACTTTCACTCGCACCCACTTTGCAATGCTGGAGATACCAGCAGAGATGCTGAGCTGGGAAAAAAACCGTTCATGAGCATACAAGAACAGTTAACATATAAATTTATCTTAAGCATTGAAGGCAATGAGGTAGCCAGCAATCTAAAATGGATTATGTCGTCTAACTCTCTATGCTTTATGGTGAAACCTAAATTTGAAACCTGGTTCATGGAAGGACTGCTCATCCCCAATTTTCACTATGTTGAATTAAAAGAAGATTATTCGGATCTTGACGAAAAGATTAATTTTTACTTAAAAAACGAAGATGCAGCAGTTAGAATAATTGAAAATGCAAATGATTATATCAAACAGTTTTTAAATCATGATCGTGAAAATCTAATATCTTACTTAGTGGCCCAGAAATATTTATTAATGAGTGGCCAACATATAAAAGCACCTCTATGAACACACTCATACTATTTCTAATTTAATCTAAATAAACATGATTTTCAAAAGAGAAAAATGATGCATAGTGAAATGGATACGCAAAAAGAAATAGACATATATGTAATAACAACAGGAGATGCACAAAGATCAAAAAGAATTGAAAACTTGTTAGAAGAAATTAAATTTAACTATGTGTACTCTGATAGCATTGATGATCTCAATTTTTTAGCTAAAGAGCATAAAAAAAAGTCGCACAAATTTAGACAAAAAGCCATCATGGCTGGAGAAGTAGGCGCATTCAAAACACATGCGGCCGCATGGGAAAAAATTATTCAATCAAACAAACCATCAATAATAATTGAAGACAATATTCATTTCATTAAAGACCCAAAGACATTATTTGATCAAGAAATTATTAATCAAATTGAAAACTGTGGACTCGTCTCATTTACTGACTTTTCATATAAAAAGCATCCATATCAACCATTTTTAATATCTTCAATAAAAGAGAAAAAGCCTTTACCAATAGTATGTTACGGAATAACGCCAGAAAGGGCTTTTAATCTAGTATCTGCAATGAAAAAAACGGCTTATGTTATGCCTGTTGACAAATGGTTATCAATACCCAAGCTATGTGGCTGTTATGCTTTTGTTAGCCATATAACTATTGCAAAAAGAGACCAGTCACTTACCAGCATTGCTAATAGAAAGAAAGGTAAGAAAGCAAAAAACCCGATATGTGTATTTTACTGGGCTGTCAATAAAATCAAATATAGATATTAAGAAAAATATTTATAAATGAGTATTTAACATATGACACGGCTATCAACACCAAAAGTTACCCCATGGCTACCTCTAGTAATTACTGGCATCTGCCTGGGCTATTCCACTACGGTAATAACTCGCCTCCCCTGGTGGGCACTATTTTTTATTGCCGCCACCTGGGTTGGTGTGGGACTGAAGCTGCGCTGGGGGCGACCTGCCAATGCCCGTTACCGGAAAGTATGGCCTTGGTCGCTGTTGCCGATCAGCCTGCTTGGTATCTATGTCTATTTAGCCGATAGTTTTGGCAATGTTGACCTTGGTGCGGTGTTTTTTCACCTTCAGGCAGGCATGGCGGAGCACGGTGGCGCGGGGAAAATGCTGCTAGCGCTCACTTATGTCCTAACCGTGTCGGCTGTGCTAGCGTCAGTTACATGGCTGTCACGCCATGACCAACGTTGGCGGTTAACCGAGCGCTTTTTTGCTATTGCACTGCTGGCGGCCAATCCACTGCTCTACGGCATCGGCCAGCGCAGTGCCTCGATTGTGACTGACGATGGCTCTTGGTTAGACCGCAGCTACATCGCACCGCCTAGTACTGAACTGGCCGACCCGCCTAATTTATTGCTTCTCTATTTAGAGAGCATTGAGCGCACCTATGCGAATGAAGCATTTGGAGAGGCATATGCTGATCTTAGTGCTTTAGGAGAAGGTGGCGCTGTTTTCGAAGGCGTCCGCCAGATGGAAAATACTGGCTGGACAATGGCGGGGATGATTGCCAGCCAGTGCGGCGTGCCGCTGATGCCTGCGGGGCTACTCCACGATAGCCAGTTTGAACCGCTCTCCAAGGTGGTACCAGGCGTTGACTGCTTGGGGGATGTGCTGGCTAAGCGGGGCTATCGGCTCAGCTTTTTAGGCGGCGCCAGTACGCAGTTTGCGGGCAAAGGGCTTTTCTATCGAGGCCATCAGTTCAATACCGTTAAGGGGAAAGAGGAGCTGATGCCTGAACTTGAGGATCCCGATTATATAAACAGTTGGGGGCTTTACGACGATACGCTCTATGACATTACCGCCAACGAAGTACGCCGCCTGCACGAACAAGACGACGGCCCGTGGGCTGTGGTTAACCTGAGTATCGCTGGTCACGCTCCCAGCGGTTTCCCTTCCCAAACCTGCCTGGACCGCCAGGGCGAGTTCGACGGCCAGGATATTCTCTACTCGGTGGAGTGTTCTGCTCGCCAAGCGCGGGACTTGATCGAACAGTTAAAGCAAGAGGGGCTGCTGGAAAACACCTTGATCGTAGTGCTCAGCGACCATCTCACCATGCGAGTATCCGTATGGGATCAGCTCATCGCACTAGATCGTGATAACACGTTTATCATGCTGGGCAATGGCATCAGGCCGCAACGAGTGCAGCGGAGTGCCACCATGTTAGACGTGTTCCCCACGATTCTGGACGCCATGGGGTTAACATTGAACGAGAACCGCGCTGGATTAGGCGCTTCCTTACTCAGCAGTCAGCCCACGCTGGTCGAAACTCATGGGCTTGAGACGCTGAATGAGCGATTACGCGAAGAGACCGCTCTTCAGCAACGACTTTGGGAAGGGCTGGCCCCACAGCGACGTGAACAAGAAGCGACTGCCGAGCAGGTCACCGAAACGCCTACTGACCGGGCCAACGAAGTGGAGATTATGCGCTAACAATGACGCCTTGCGCGTTCTGCCCATCAGCACGCATGGCCTGATAGACGCGCTCTACGTCTAACTCGTTCAAGCAGTTTGTGTGTCCCAAGGGGCACGTTCGCTGAAAACATGGCGAGCAGGAGAGTCCTAAATAGTGGATGACGGCATTATCGGTGAGCGGTGGTGTGTATGCCGGTGAGGAGGAACCATAAAGTGCGTGTATGCGCACGCCTACAGCGGCCGCTACGTGCATCAATCCAGAATCGTTCGTGACCACTTGGCGGCAGTCAGCAAGTAAGTCTACCGCGTCCGCCAACTGCGTTTTGCCACATAAATTATGCGCATGGGGCAGTCCCTCCACGATGGCCTGTCCCGCCGCATGATCCTTCGCTCCGCCCAGCACCCGCACTTCAAAGCCATCTTTGACCAGCCTTTCTGAAAGTTGATGAAAGTATGCCAGCGGCCACTGTTTGGCTGGCCCATACTCTGCGCCAGGCATCATACCAATCGCGGGTCGAGACGAAAGCGCATGGCTAAGACGCAAATTCACCAGGTTATCTCGATCGATAGTGAGACGCGGTGTGGGAATTGAGAACTGGCCGGTTTGCGCCTCTTCCAAGGGTAGCCCTAGCGACACAAACCGTTTGACGGTCTGATCCAGCACCTGCTTGTCTAACTTACGACGCTCTTTTAACAGGCCGTAGCGGTGTTCGCCTAAAAAGCCCACCCGCTCAGGAATGCGGGCCATAAAGGGCACCAGCGCCGCTTTCCAAGAGCGCGGCAGCACAATGGCACGATCAAAGCGGCCCCGTAGCCGAGCCGCCAGCTCGCGGCGGCTAGCAAGGCCGAACTCCCCGTGGCCTACCGCCAGCGGCAATACTTCATCCACTTGCGGCATGCGCTCAAGAATCGGCTGGGACCAGGCAGGGGCAACGACCCCAAGCGTGGCACCTGGGTAGCGCGCTTTTAAGGTCATAAACAGGCTCTGGGCCATGACCATATCCCCTACCCAGGAGGGGCCTACTACCAGCAGCCGCTTGGTAGAATTAGCCATTTAACCACTCCAAGTAAGCTCTAACGCCTTGAGCAACGGTTTTGAACTCCACATCGCAGCCAGACGCTCGCAGGTTGCTAATATCAGCGCGGGTGTAGCTCTGGTAACGCCCCTTCAGCTCTTGGGGGAAGGGAATATAATCAATCTCTCCCTGGCCATAAAAGTCGATGACCGCCTCGCCAATCGCCTTGAACGGCTCGGCACGGCCAGTGCCCAAATTGAAGATACCTGATGCGCTGGGGTTATCCAAAAACCAGAGATTCACATCGACCACATCGCCCACGTAGACAAAATCGCGGCTTTGCATGCCCGCCTCGTAGCCACCGTAAGCACCAAAAAGCTTCAGCGTTTCGCCGTTACGGATCTGCAGGTGGTTGTGGTACGCCACGCTGGCCATCTTGCCTTTATGCTGCTCTCGCGGCCCGTAAACGTTGAAGTAGCGGAAGCCCACCACCTGGGTGGTTAACTCACTCCAGCGCGAGCGCACGTGCTGATCAAACAGCAGCTTAGAGTAACCGTAGACGTTGAGCGGTTTTTCATGCTCAGGCGCTTCCTTGAACACCTCGCTGCCGCCGTAGGTCGCTGCTGACGACGCGTACAGAAAAGGAATGCTCAGTTTTTCACAGTAGTTGAGCAGCACTTTGGAGTACTCGAAATTATTCTCCATCATGTAGTGCCCGTCCCACTCAGTGGTGTCCGAACAGGCTCCTTCATGGAAAATCGCATCGATGGTCGGTAGGTCGACCGTCTCACCGCGCAATGCTGCTTTAACGCGAGCAATAAAATCTTCTTTATCCAGATAATCGGCGAGGGTGCAGTCCGCCAAATTGACAAACTTAGTGCCATCGCGAAGGTCATCGACCACCATCACATCTTCACGACCACGAGCATTCAGCGCTTTGACAATATTGGCGCCGATAAACCCGGCACCGCCTGTTACAACGATCATCTCGTTCTCCTTACCAAAAGCGGCTCTTTGGCTATCGTGCCTATAACCCATCTGCCTGTGATTGTATACTTGACGGCTTATGAATTCATGGCCAACGGTGCTTTCCGCGATGAGTGTTTCGACAAACCAATCGACACCCGATGTGTCGACCTTTCAAGGCTTGATCCTTGCTCTGCAACAGTACTGGGCAGAACAGGGCTGTGTCATCCTTCAACCCCTCGATATGGAAGTCGGCGCGGGCACCTTCCACCCCGCCACCTTCCTGCGGGCGATTGGCCCAGAAACCTGGAACGCTGCCTACGTTCAGCCTTCCCGCCGCCCAACGGACGGCCGCTACGGCGAAAACCCTAACCGCTTGCAGCACTACTACCAGTTCCAGGTGGTGATGAAGCCCTCCCCCAGCAACCTGCAGGATCTTTACCTAGGTTCGTTAAAGCGCCTCGGGCTCGACCCGCTGATTCACGACGTACGCTTCGTGGAAGATAACTGGGAGTCCCCCACTTTAGGTGCCTGGGGCCTTGGTTGGGAAGTATGGCTCAACGGCATGGAAGTGACTCAGTTTACCTACTTCCAGCAAGCGGGCGGCATCGAATGCTACCCCGTCACCGGCGAGCTGACCTACGGGCTTGAGCGTATCGCTATGTACCTGCAGAACGTCGACAGCGTTTATGATCTGGTATGGGCCATTGCGCCGGACGGCAGCAAAGTTAGTTACGGCGATGTCTACCTGCAAAACGAGCGCGAGCAGTCGGCGTATAACTTTGAGCACGCAGATGTGGATCAGCTCTTCGCGGCGTTTGATCACCAGGAAAAAGAGTGCAGCAAGCTGTTGGCCGCGAGCCTGCCGCTGCCCGCTTACGAGCAGGTGCTGAAAGCGTCCCATACGTTCAACCTGCTGGATGCCCGCCACGCGATCTCCGTCACGGAACGTCAGCGCTTCATCCTGCGTGTACGCACCATGGCGCGTGATGTCGCTACCGCCTACTTCGAGTCTCGTAAAGCAGCAGGCTTCCCCATGGCATCGGAAGAATTACGCCGTGAACTGTTACAAGAAAAGCTCGCTGAGCAGGGAGACGCATAATGGCTGTTGATACGCTTTTATTAGAACTGGGCGCAGAAGAGCTTCCGCCGACCGCGCTGGACGCGCTTTCAGACGCCTTTGCTGCCGGCATTGAAAAAGGCCTACAGGAAGCCGAGATTCCCTTCCAAGCGGTGACCGCTTACGCCACGCCGCGACGCTTAGCCGTGCAAGTCACCGGGCTTGCCGACAAGCAGCCAGACCGTGAAGTAGAGCGCCGTGGCCCTGCCCTGGCCGCCGCGTTTAAAGACGGCGCCCCCACCAAAGCGGCCGAAGGCTTTGCGCGCTCCTGCGGTGTCAGCGTGGATGATCTGATCCATCTGGAAACCGACAAAGGCACCTGGCTTGGCTACCGCGAACAGCAGCAGGGTGACAGCGTTCAAGCGCTACTACCTGAGATGGTGCGTAAAACGCTCCAGTCGCTGCCGGTGCCCAAGAACATGCGCTGGGGTGCGTCCCGCGTTGAGTTCTCCCGTCCGGTTCACTGGTTGGTAGCACTGTACGGTAGCCAAGTTGTTGCCGCCGAAGCCCTTGGCCTTCAAGCCAGCCGTACCACCTACGGCCATCGCTTCCACTCGCCGGATGCGATTCAACTTGAGCATGCCGACGACTATCTGGCAGCACTGGAAAGCGCCTACGTATTGGCAGACCGCCAGCGTCGCCGGGAGCGTATTCGTGAACAGGTGCTCGCCGAGGCCGAAGTTCAGGAAGCCAACGCCGTCATCGACGAGGACCTGCTGGTAGAGGTCAGCGGTTTGGTGGAGTGGCCCGTCGCACTGACCGGCAGCTTCGACGAGCGCTTTTTGGAAGTGCCCGCGGAGTGTCTGATCTCCTCCATGAAGGCCAACCAGAAGTACTTCCACCTGTTAGATGACCAGGGCAAGCTGAAGCCGCTGTTCATCACTATCTCGAACATTGAGAGCCAAGACCCTGATCAGGTGATCTCCGGCAATGAAAAGGTTATTCGTCCGCGCTTGGCGGATGCGGCCTTTTTCTACGACACCGACCGCAAGCACACGCTGGCTTCGCGCATTCCGCAATTAGAAAGCGTGGTCTTCCAGCAGCAGCTGGGCACGCTGGCAGATAAAGCCCGCCGTAGCACGGCCATTGCGACCTTTATCGCCGAGCGTATTCACGGCGATGTGGCCCACGCGCAGCGTGCCGTGGCACTGGCAAAATGTGACCTCGTCACCGAGATGGTGCTCGAATTCCCTGAACTCCAGGGCATCATGGGTCGTTACTACGCCGAGCAGGATGGCGAGCCTGCGGAAGTCGCCCAGGCGTTAGAAGAGCAATACCTGCCCCGCTTTGCCAGCGATGCGATTCCGCAAAGCCTGACCGGCCAAGCCCTGGCACTAGCCGATCGCTTGGATACCCTGGTGGGCATCTTCGGTATCGGCCAACGCCCCACGGGCGCGAAAGACCCCTTCGCCCTGCGCCGCGCCTCCATTGGCGTGCTGAACATTCTGGTGAAAGGCGAGTTGAACCTCGACTTGCGTGAACTGCTGCAAGTGGCTGCTGATCAGCACCAGAACCTGCCGAAAGCCGACGGCCTGGTAGAAGACGTACTGACGTATATGCTCGACCGCTTCCGCGCCTGGGGCCAGGAAGAGGGTGTCTCTGCAGAGATGTACCTCGCGGTTCGCGCACGCCCGGTCACCAAACCGCTGGATTTTGCGCGTCGCTTACGTGCCGTCAAAGCCTTTGCTCAACGTGAAGAAGCCGCTGCCCTGGCCGCTGCCAACAAGCGTGTTTCTAACATCCTGAGCAAACAGGAACATGACGGCAGCACTCAGGTAGAGGCCTCGCTTCTTCAAGAAGCGGCGGAAAAAGCTCTGTTTGAAGCTGTCACGGCTAGCCAACAGCAGGTAGCCCCGTTGTTTGCCAAAGGCGATTACCAGCAGGCATTAGACGCACTGGCCACGCTGCGCGAGCCAGTCGATGCCTTCTTTGATCAGGTGATGGTCATGGCAGATGACGATGCTATTCGTCGTAACCGCCTTGCTCTACTTGCCAGCCTGCAGGCGCTGTTCCTGGAAGTAGCCGATATTTCTCAGCTCCCTCAGTAACACGGCTTAGCCTCTCAAAAGCGACTTATCACACCCTGAAGTCGTAACCGTTAGACAGCTCGTAGCCCGGCTTTTTAAAAGCCGGGCTTTTTGCTGCGGTGTGATGTTTCACGTGAAACATCAATGTAAAATAAATGAAACATTTTTAATTCTTACCACGCTTTAACAATATACGCATTGGCAATTTGCCCGCCAAGGAGTTGGCTTGTGTACGATATTTTTCTTTTCGATACCCTTCCTCAGCAGCAATCCAACATAGCGTCTTATCAGCTAGATGGCCAAAAAGTGTGGCTGAAAAAAGCCGCTAAGCGCAATTCACGCTGGGCCTATCTACCACTAACGCTGCTAGCCCGATGTTTAAACATCGACGCACTCAGGCCCGTACCCAACCTAGGAGGCGTACAAAGTTTGGCACTGGAAGCTGCAAGAATTAGAGCGCTTTGCGCTGCGGGTATTGCGGTTCCTACTATTCTGGCAGAAACTCCTGACGCACTCTTACTCGCAGATGCTAGTGCTGAAGAAACACCTACACAAACGCTACTGGACAGCCTGGCACAAGCAGAAACACCAGATGAAATTGACCATCTTCTGATTATGGGTATCTCAGCGTTGAACGATGTGCATAAACGAAGCTGTTATCTTAGTGAGGCCTTCGCGCGCAATATCCTCGTCAATAAAGAAAGAGTTGTGTTTATCGACTTTGAAACCGATCCTGGCCACTATCATAAGCTTACCGACTGTATGGTCCGCGATTGGCATTGCTTTATTTTTTCGCTTTACGGCAAACTGAGCCAACGCCCGTTGCATCGGGAGCGTTTAACCATTGCCCTAATGGATGGCCTGCAATACGCTCGAGAAGACGTACGTGAGCGCTTCATAACCACTCTGCCCCGCCTCAAGCGACTACAAAAAATACCGTTCCAACGGTTTGGCAGTGATGGCAAAAAAATTGCTCATACGCTGAAGGCGCTGGCGTTACTAGATCAACACTTGCGCACAAAATAGGAAAGGTATGCTCTCTTCACCACTCACGTCCACACCGTTAAAAAAGCTTGTGATTTTAGACCGTGATGGCGTGATTAATCACGACTCCGACGCCTACATCAAATCATTGGCCGAGTTTATTCCCTACCCTTCCTCGATTAGCTCAATTGCACGGCTCACTCAGGCAGGCTATACCGTCGCTGTCGCGACCAATCAGTCAGGCATTGCTCGCGGCTATTATGATGAGGAAACGTTGAGTGTCATGCATCAGCGGATGTGTGAACTTGTAGAAGCAGAAGGAGGCCGTATTGCTCGCATCGCCTACTGTCCCCACGGGCCAGACGATCAATGCCACTGCCGAAAACCACTCCCTGGACTGCTAACCGATATACAGCAGCAGCTGCATCTTTCCAGCTTAAAGGGCAGTTGGATGGTAGGCGACAGCTTACGAGATCTGCAAGCCGGTGAAGCAGTGGGATGTCGTAGCGTTCTCGTAAAAACGGGCAAAGGTGAAAAGACCTTAGCAAAAGGCATCGGACTAGAGCATGCTTTGATTTACGCTGACTTGGCTACATTTGTCGACGACTTGCTGGCAAATGTACTGGACTAGCCTTTATGCATTTTTCTCAATGTATTGAATGGCCTCACGCAAAAAAACCGCAGGCATTACGCCTGCGGTTTTTACGTTGCTATGTTTCACGTGAAACACATTGAAGATATTTTAGATATCGAGATTCGCCACTAACGCGTTGGTCTCAATAAACTCACGACGGGGTTCCACTTCATCCCCCATCAGCGTATTGAACATCATATCGGCGGCTACAGCATCTTCGATAGTAACGCGCAGCATGCGGCGGCTGTCTGGATCCATAGTGGTTTCCCAGAGCTGGTCAGGGTTCATTTCACCCAAGCCTTTGTAACGCTGGAAAGAGAGCCCACGTTGACCTTCTTGCATTAACCACGCCAGCACCTCTGAGAAGTGTGAAACCGGCTTTTGCCGCTCACCACGGGCGATATAAGCGCCTTCTTCCAGGAGTCCATTCAGCGTATCCCCTAGACCAGCAATAGCGCGGTAGTCGGCACTTTCAAAGAAGTCTAAGCCCCAGACATACTCTGTGGTTACTCCATGGGCAATCAGCGACACCGCCGGCAAGTGCAGGCCACGCTCCGTATCTTCATGGAGGTAGAACTGGTAGCGGGGACCACCTTCATACGCCACTTTATCATCCATCGCTTTTTGTAACTCAGCGATCCAGTTCTCCATCGTTACGCGATCTTTCAGGCTCGTTTCGCCTTGTAGTGCCGTTGTATGCACTGTCTGCTTGAGCACTTCAATCGGATAGACACGGGCAAGGCGGTCGATGCGCTTCATTACATTGCGGTACTGATTCACCAGTGCTTCCAGCTGCGAACCGGTGATGCCCGGCGCATCGGCATTCACGTGTAGCCCCGCCCCATCCAGCGCGGTGGTCGTTAGGTAGTCGACCATGGCTTGCTCGTCTTTCAGATAAAGCTCTTGCTTGCCACGCTTGATTTTATACAACGGCGGCTGGGCAATAAAAATATGGCCTCGCTCAATCAGCTCCGGCATTTGGCGGAAGAAGAACGTGAGCAGCAGCGTACGAATGTGAGAACCGTCGACATCGGCATCGGTCATGATGATAACCGAGTGGTAGCGCAGCTTATCAGGATTAAACTCTTCGCGGCCAATGCCACAGCCCAGCGCGGTGATTAAGGTGCCCACTTCCGCCGATGAGAGCATTTTGTCGAAGCGTGCTTTCTCAACGTTAAGAATTTTACCTTTCAGCGGTAATATCGCTTGGGTACGGCGGTCGCGCCCCTGTTTGGCGCTGCCGCCTGCTGAGTCACCCTCCACCAGGTAAAGTTCTGACTGGCTGGGGTCTTTCTCTTGGCAGTCGGCAAGCTTGCCCGGTAAGCCAGCAATATCTAGCGCACCTTTACGGCGAGTCATATCTCGCGCTTTACGGGCCGCTTCACGCGCACGAGCAGCATCTAGCATCTTATTGACGATAGATTTTGCTTCATTAGGCTTTTCAATCAGGTACTCTGAAAAGAGCCGCCCCATCTCCTGCTCAACGGCCGTTTTCACCTCAGAAGAGACGAGCTTCTCTTTGGTTTGAGATGAAAACTTCGGATCCGGTACCTTTACGGAGATGACTGCCGTCAAACCTTCACGCGCATCGTCACCCGAGGTATTTACCTTAGATTTTTTCAGCAGCCCTTCTGCTTCAATATAGTGGTTCAACGTGCGGGTGAGCGCCGCGCGGAAACCAGCCAGGTGAGTACCGCCATCACGCTGGGGAATATTATTGGTATAGCAAAAGATGTTTTCAGTGAATGCTTCGCTCCACTGCATGGCAACTTCGACTTCAACGCCATCTTCGCGAACGGCATTAAAATGAAAAACCGGATTCAATACGGTCTTGTTTTTATTTAGGTGGTCAACAAATGCTTTAAGACCCCCTTCATAATGGAATAACTCTTCTTTACCGCTGCGCTCATCCATCAGCCGGATAGCAACACCGGAATTCAAGAAAGAGAGCTCGCGCAAACGTTTGGCTAAAATATCGTAATGGAATTCGATATTAGCAAACGTTGCCGGCGAAGGACGGAAGTGGACACTGGTACCGCTTTTTTCAGTTTTTCCAACTACGCCAAGCGGTGCCTGTGGCACACCATGGCGATAAATCTGCTCAAATACCTCATTTTGACGCCAAATGGTGAGGCGCAGCTCTTCCGATAAGGCGTTGACAACTGAAACCCCTACACCGTGAAGTCCGCCTGAGACTTTATAGGAGTTGTCATCAAACTTACCGCCAGCATGCAACACCGTCATGATCACTTCTGCCGCAGATACCCCTTCTCCTTCATGAAGCTCAGTAGGAATACCTCGGCCGTTATCACTGACCGTTATCGACTCATCAGGATGGATAACGACTCGGATTTCACTGCAGTGACCTGCTAAAGCCTCATCGATGGAGTTATCCACCAGCTCGAAAACCATATGGTGCAGACCGGTACCGTCGTCGGTGTCACCGATGTACATACCTGGGCGCTTGCGTACTGCGTCTAGCCCTTTGAGCACCTTGATGCTTGATGAATCGTAAGCCTGCTCGCTCATTGACCACTCCGTCGTGAAGTCTGTCTCATTCCGTGTCGCCTACCCATCCGTTATTAACTGGCTCAGGCCCTGCCCGGAATGTTTCACGTGAAACATTCCAAGCGGTGTCTCTGGCTGCCACATGCCGTTTAAAGCGGCCGGGTCGACGCTGGTAATAAATGCTTGGCACTGCATCTCTTCAAGCAATTTGCAGAATCGCTGGCGGTGCTGTTCATCCAGCTCCGCAGGCAAATCATCTATCAAATACACACAGTGCCGCCTTGCTGTGCTTTCCAGAAGCCGCCCTTGGGCTAGCTTAAGCGCACTGACCACCAGCTTTTGCTGGCCTCTGGAAAGCACTTCAACTGCTGGCTGTTTATTTAGCCGAATGCGCAAATCGGCGCGCTGGGGGCCTTGCTGGGTAAACCCCATTTGCTGATCTGTTTCGCGGCTGCTTTGTAATACCTCAACCAAGGGCTTCTGCTTATCCCAGCCTCTGGCATACCGAAGCGTTAACCCCGGCAATGGCAGTAATCGTGCTAGCGTTTCCTCAAAAACAGGTAAAAACTCGCTAAACCAGTTTTGACGAAGCGTGTCCATCTGCTCGCCCCAGGTCGCTAATTCCTGCTCCCACACTGCAATTTCACCGGGTACTATTCTACCACGCCTGAGCAGCGCATTCCGATGTTTCACCGCTCGACGCGTTCGCTTCCATGCCTCTAAGAAGTGATGTTTCACGTGAAACACACCCCAGTCGAGAAACTCTCTACGGCCGGCTGGTGACCCTTCTAATAAACGAAACGCATCGGGGTTTATTAACTGCAGCGGCATGGCCTCTACCAACTCAGCCAAACGCACGCCTTTCTCACCCCTTAAACGCAGCTCAAGCTCTCTCTCTGCACGTAAGCGCCTAACGCCAAGGGTCACCTCAGGGCTACCGGCTAAACGCCCGTAAAGCGTCATATACGGAGCTTCTATTTGAATAGCATTCTTAAGCTGGCGTGTCCGAAATGAGCGCCCCATCCCCAATATATGGATGCCTTCCAACAAACTGGTTTTCCCACTGCCATTAACCCCGTAAACCACATTTATACGCGGAGAAGGGCGCATTTCTACGGGTGCGAGATTACGCAAGCCTTGCAGGTGTAGCTGAATTAGGCTCATTAACAGTCGCCACCAGATTGAAGGATTAAACGTGAAAACGGCGCTTCTGCTATCAGAAGCGCCGTTTTTTCATGGGGCTAACGCGTGTTATAGACGCATGGGCATAACAACGTACAGTGCATCGCCACCGCCTGGCTCTTCTAACAATGCGCTGCTGTTGGGGTCAGCTAAAGTGACCTGTACGCGGTCTTCGTTCAACACAGAGAGTATGTCGACTAAATAGCCTACGTTGAAGCCTACTTCCATAGCGCCGCCGTTGTATTCAACCGCTACGTTCTCTTCTGCTTCTTCCTGCTCCGGATTATTGGCCATCACCTTAAGATTATTTTCCTCAAGGTAGAGACGTACACCACGATACTTCTCGTTAGAAAGAATAGCGGTACGCGAAAGAACCTGGCGGAGTTCAGCACGCTCGGCAATCAGTACCTTGTCACCGTTGCGTGGCACAACGCGCTCGTAATCGGGAAACTTGCCGTCGATTAACTTAGACGTAAAGGTAAAATCACCCGTATGAGCACGAACATGCGTGGCCCCCAGCGTCAAACTAACCGGCTCGTCACTGTCATCTAGTAAGCGCGACAGTTCAAGAATCCCTTTACGCGGCACAATAAGCTTTTGCGACTGGCTAACAGAAATATCAATAGGTCGTGAACACATGGCCAAGCGGTGTCCATCGGTCGCTACGGTCCTCAATAAGTTGCTCTGAATCTCAAGCAACATACCGTTCAGATAGTAGCGAACATCTTGCTGGGCCATCGCAAACGAGGTGGCTTCAATAAGATGTTTTAACGTGCCACGTGGAACGCTTAGCTCTTGGCTACCGTCCGCATCCTCAATATTGGGGAATTCAGCTACCGGCAGGGTTGAAAGCGTGAAGCGCGAGCGGCCGCTACGCAGAACAGCCCTCCCCTCTTCAACAGCAAGCTGAATATCTGACTGGTCGGGCAGTGACTTACAGATATCCATTAACTTGCGTGCGGGCACTGTTGCCGCACCTTCCTGATCCACCTGGTTGGCCACCGTGCGCCCTATCAGCTCAACTTCAAGATCGGTGCCGGTCAGTGAAACTTGATCACCTTCTACTTGAATCAATACGTTAGAGAGCACAGGCAGCGTTTGGCGCCGTTCTACCACGCCCGCCACCAGTGTCAGCGGGCGCAGCAGCGCCTCTCGGGAAATTGAGAATTTCATCAATACTCCGGTTATATATCCTGAAAGGCCTCTCTACTTCAGACCCAACAATAGTGGTTAACTGGTTAACAGACGCAGCAGATTTTTATAATCTTCGCGTATATCCGCACTCTCTTCCTGCAGTGCTTTTACCTTTCGGCATGCGTGCAATACGGTCGTATGGTCACGTCCGCCAAACGCATCACCTATCTCAGGCAGGCTGTGATTGGTGAGTTCTTTGGCAAGCGCCATAGCGACCTGCCGAGGCCTTGCCACTGAGCGCGAACGCCGCTTGGACAGCAAATCTGCGACCTTAATTTTGTAATACTCAGCCACCGTGCGCTGAATATTATCGACCCCTACCTGCTTATCCTGAAGCGCAAGCAAGTCCTTAAGCGACTCACGAATAAAGTCTTGGGTAATGGTTTTGCCCATAAAATGCGAATCGGCAATAACTTTTTTCAGCGCTCCCTCAAGCTCACGGACATTTGAGCGAATTTTCTGAGCAATGAAAAAAGCAGCATCATGAGGGAGGTCGACTTTTGCTTGATCGGCCTTCTTCATCAAAATGGCAACGCGGGTTTCTAATTCAGGCGGCTCTATCGCGACGGTAAGCCCCCACCCGAAGCGTGACTTCAAGCGCTCTTCAACGCCACTGATCTCTTTGGGGTAGCGGTCAGAGGTGAGAATCATCTGTTGCCCCCCTTCTAACAGCGCATTGAAGGTGTGAAAAAACTCTTCCTGAGAGCGCTCTTTACCCGCAAAAAACTGGATATCATCGATGAGGAGCGCATCAACACTGCGATAAAAGCGCTTAAAATCATTAATGGCATTTAGCTGCAGCGCTTTCACCATATCTGCAACAAAGCGCTCCGAGTGCAGGTAGACCACTTGAGCATTTTCACGCCGCTCGGCCAGTGCATTACCTACCGCGTGCATCAAGTGCGTTTTACCTAAGCCAACACCGCCGTATAAAAACAAGGGGTTATAAGCACCACCTGGATTTTCCGAGACCTGACGGGACGCCGCACGGGCCAATTGGTTCGACTTACCCTCAACGAACTTATCAAACGTGAAATTAGGATTGAGGCCACTACCGTGCTTTAAACTACCTTCAACCTGCACCTGACGTTCATTACTACGACGTACCGGCGCCTCTTCCCTTAGCTGGCTAATTTCTCGCTCATCGGAAACATTACCCCGGGGTGACGTGTGAACGGCGGGTGCTATTCGTTGCGCAGGTGCTGCCGACACCGGGTTACCTAAATCACGCGGCTGTGGCGCAGGTGCCGCTACACGTCGGCTACCCACCGTTAAACTGACTTTGGGAGGCTTACCGGGGGCCAGCTCACGAATCAATTCGCTGATTCGTTTGGCGTACTTATCACTCACCCAGTCGCGCACAAAGCGGTTCGGCGCCAACAAGCATAGCTCGTTAGACTCTCCTTCTTCTGCCTGCAACGGACGTATCCAGGTATTGAACTGCTGAGAATTCAGTTCGTCCTGCAGGTAGTCCAGGCACTGTTGCCAAAGCGCGAGTGACAC